>NZ_CP065232.1:0-147500 GCF_015767575.1 Thalassospira sp. B30-1
GCGTGTTGATCATGATCGTGATCAACGCGGGAGAGTACTTTTTTGTCTTTCGCGTTTTGTTTGGTAGTGAAGATTGATTAAGCGGGGAAAGGTTCTAACAGTGCAGCACGCCGTTAGGGGAACGCAATCGGCACTCGGGGAGTCCAACGGGGGGATTCCGGGTGACCAGCAGGCGGCACTAGACGATCACGCGAAAGCGACATGGCAGGTTGTCCGCGAAAAGCTTCGTTCGGAGTTTGGCGCGACTGCTTATCGCTATTGGCTTGATCCCGTCGCATTGATCGCCGTCGAAGCGGGGGTCGCACGTCTTGGTGCGCCAACGCGTGCGATGCGTGACTGGGTAACCCAGCACTATCTGGATCGTATTCAGTCCTTCTGGCATTCCGAGGACGAGAATATCCATTTTGTCGAGATCGTTGTTGTCCAACCGGCAAATGGAAACGGCCAAAAAAACGCATCTTCTTCCGCAACTTCTAATTCAGCGGCCCAGTCTGCCAATAGCAGTGCACGCGGACGCATCTCTGACGATGTCGCGCGACTGGATAAGGCTGCGAACGAGGTGACTGGTGCCGAAGGTTCCGGCCTGTCCTATGCGGGCAATGCAAAAGGGCTGGTGTCGGGTGGTCGCAAGGCAATTGGCACCATGTCCGACGACGGCATATCGGCGGCTCTTGATCCCCGATATACTTTCGACAATTTCGTGATCGGAAAGCCGAACGAATTCGCCTATGCGGCAGCACGCCGTTTGGCAGAGGCCGAATCGGTGCCATTCAACCCGCTGTTCCTTTATGGCGGTGTCGGTCTTGGTAAAACCCACCTGATGCACGCGATTGCATGGCATATTCGCCGCACGCAGCCGCACCGCACGGTGATTTACCTGTCTGCTGAAAAATTCATGTACCGCTTCATCCGGGCCCTGCGTGACAAGAACACCGTCGATTTCAAGGATCAGTTCCGGTCCGTCGATGTTCTGATGGTTGATGACGTTCAGTTCATTTCGGGCAAGGACTCGACCCAGGAAGAATTCTTCCACACTTTCAATGCGCTGGTGGATCAGGGGCGTCAGATCATTGTGTCTGCTGACAAGTCGCCATCCGATCTGGAAGATATCGAAGAACGCCTGCGTTCGCGTCTTGGCTCGGGCCTTGTTGCCGATATTCATGCTACGACCTATGAACTGCGTCTGGGTATTCTCGAATCGAAGGCAGAGCGTCAGAACATAGAGCTGCCACAGCGTGTGATGGAGTTTCTGGCTCACAAGATCACCGCGAACGTGCGCGAGCTTGAAGGTGCGCTTAACCGCGTGATCGCCCATGCGCAGCTGGTCGGTCGTGAAATCAGTCTCGAGATGGTTCAGGACGTGCTGCACGATGTCCTGCGCGCATCCGAACGCCGGGTTTCGATTGAAGAAATTCAGAAAAAAGTTGCCGAGCATTTCAACATCAAGGTGTCGGACATGCATTCCGCCCGTCGCGCCCGGGCAGTTGCCCGTCCGCGTCAGGTTGCGATGTATCTGTCCAAACAATTGACGACGCATTCCCTACCGGAAATCGGTCGTAAATTTGGCGGTCGTGACCATACGACCGTCATGCATGCAGTTCGCAAGATCGAAGAGTTGCACGTGAGTGATCCGTCGCTGTCGGAAGACATCGACCTGTTGCGTCGTATGCTTGAAGGCTGATCGCAGTTTGAAAATACGCTACGGGTCACGGTCCAGGGACGGTGGCCCGTTCTGATTCCAGTCGGATATTTACGGTAATCGACGGGCTGAAAATCAGGCATCGCGCGGGGGTCCGCCTTTTGCGTGCATTGGGTGGAAAAATATACAACGACTCGTTTTGTTTGCTTGGGTTTAAGCCTTAAAAATCCTTCGATTTCCCAGCATGCATGTTATAATGCGTCTGCCTTGCCCGAAAGGGTGGAGCAAAAGCGACAAAACCGATTATAAATCAATTTGTTAAACCAATACTGACAGACGGATAGGACGGGCATGAAGCTGACCATTGAACGCGCGGCTCTGTTGAAATCTTTGACCCATGTTCAAAGTGTGGTCGAACGGCGCAATACCATTCCGATTCTGTCCAATATTTTGCTGCGGGCGGAGAATGACCAGCTTTCTCTGACGGCAACGGACATGGATCTTGAGGTGATTGAAACCACCACTGCAGAAGTCAGTGAAGCCGGTGCAACCACAACCCCCGCCCATACCCTTTACGAGATTGTCCGCAAGTTGCCGGAAGGCTCGCAGGTGCAAATCGCGCTTGAGCCAGGTGCAGGGCGTCTTACCCTGTCGGCGGGTCGTTCGAAATTCAATCTGGCGGTTCTTCCGGTTGATGACTTCCCGGTCATGTCTGGTGGCGAGCTTCCGGTCAGCTTCGGCCTTGCCGCGGCGGAACTTCGCGGTCTGATTGATCGTGCCGAATTTGCGATTTCGACCGAAGAAACCCGTTATTACCTGAACGGTATCTATTTTCATGCGACAGACGCCGAAGGAACCAAGATCCTGCGTGCGGTTGCAACCGATGGCCATCGTCTGGCGCGGGTCGAAGCACCGCTTCCCGATGGGGCGGAAAACATGCCGGGCGTCATTGTGCCGCGCAAAACCGTTGGCGAATTGCGCAAGCTGATCGAGGAAACCGGCGAAGCGGTCGATATCGCATTGTCCGATACCAAAATTCGCTTTGGTTTCGGAAAGGCGGTTCTGACCTCCAAACTGATCGATGGTACGTTCCCGGATTACGAGCGAGTCATTCCGTCTGGCAATGACAAGACCCTTGATATCGAATGCAAGGCATTTGCAGACGCTGTTGACCGCGTTTCCGCCATTTCGATCGAAAAATCGCGTGCGGTCAAAGTCGTCATGTCGGGTAATACCCTGACCCTTTCTGCGTCGAGCCCGGAACACGGAACCGCATCCGAGGAACTCGAAATCAATTATGATGCTGATGACATCGAAATCGGTTTCAACTCGCGTTATTTGCTCGATATCGCCAAGCAGGTGAAGGGTGACACCCTGAACCTTCTGATGTCGGACGGATCATCGCCGACCATTCTGCGCGATACCGATGATCTGTCGGCATTGTATGTTCTGATGCCGATGCGCGTCTGACGGTTAGCGCACTTTTGCTGTGGCTGTTCTTGCCCATAATCTTCCACACCAAGACGGTACGTCGATGACGAACCGTCTTGCAGTTTCCCGTATACAGCTTGGTGACTTTCGGTGTTACGAAAGTCTGCGCCTGTCGCTTGACGGGGCTCCGGTGGTTTTGACCGGTCCGAACGGGGCCGGGAAAACCAATCTGCTTGAAGCGTTATCGCTTCTTTCGCCGGGAAGCGGGTTAAGGCGAGCCAAGCTGGGCGAGATATCGCGCAGGGTGCCGGGCGAAGACGAGGGTAGCGTAAGGGCCTGGGCCGTTTCAGCGCACCTGACCACACCGGATGGTGAATATCAGGTTGGATCAGGCCTTGATCCTGCGGCTCTTGCGCAGGGGCGCGAAAAACGCGCCGTGCGTATTGATGGTGAAAGCCAGCGTGGGCAGGCATCACTGGGCCGGGTTTGTGCCGCGGTCTGGCTGACACCGCAAATGGATCGTCTGTTTCTGGACGGCCCATCGGCGCGTCGCCGTTTTCTGGATCGTCTGGTTTATGGCCTTGATCCCGAACATAGCAGCCGGGTCGCCGCGTATGAACATAGTTTGCGCAGTCGTGCCAAGCTTTTGAAAGAAGGCAAAGGTGACGACAGGTGGCTGGCCTCGATCGAGGATTCGATGGTGCGTCATGGTATTGCCGTTGCGGTTGCGCGCGCTGAATTGCTGGCAAAGCTTGGCCGGGCCGGGACTATGGTTGTTGGGCCTTTTCCGGCGGCAAGACTTGCACTTGCAGGGGATCTTGAAAACTGGCTGGAGCAGTTGCCAGCGATTGAGGTTGAAGACAGGATGCGGGCGGCATTGCGCGATGGACGGTCACGCGATGCTACCTATGGCGGGGCTTCCGTCGGACCACAACGCAGTGATTTGCTGGTGTGGCATGATGCCAAGAACCAGTCGGCAGATCAGTGTTCGACGGGCGAACAAAAGGCCCTACTGCTATCGATGATTATGGCCAATACCCGCTTGCAGAGCAAAGCACGCGGAGCTGGTCCGTTGCTGTTGCTTGACGAGGTTGTGGCGCATCTGGATGCAGAGCGTCGCCGCTACCTGTTTGATGAAATCGTGGCGCTTGGCGTCCAGGCCTGGATGACAGGCACGGACCGGGCGCTGTTTGAAGGTTTGGACGGACGTGCGCAATTCTTCCGCGTGGAAGATGCCACACTGACCGCTGAAACCACTCCGTGAATGCCGAGGTTGTGACGCTATGACCAACGAAACAGAAGCTCCGAAAACCGCCGAACAGCAGGCGCAGGATTACGGTGCAGAATCGATCAAGGTTCTTAAGGGCCTTGAAGCGGTGCGGAAACGCCCGGGCATGTATATCGGCGATACCGATGACGGCAGTGGCTTGCACCACATGATCTACGAAGTTGTCGATAACGCGATTGACGAGGCACTCGGCGGGTATTGCGATACTGTCTGGGTGCAGCTAAACGGTGATGGGTCGGCAACGATCCGCGATAACGGCCGTGGCATCCCGACCGATCTGCACAAGGAAGAAGGCGTTTCTGCAGCCGAGGTCATCATGACCCAGCTGCATGCCGGTGGTAAGTTTGACCAGAACTCCTATAAGGTTTCTGGCGGTCTGCATGGCGTGGGTGTGTCGGTTGTGAACGCCCTGTCGACTTTGCTGAAACTGCGCATCTGGCGTAATGGCAAGGAGCATTACATGGAATTCTCCGGTGGCGATGCGATCAAGCCGCTGGAAATTGTTGGTGATGCGCCGATGACGGCAGAGGGCAAGCCGCTGACCGGGACCGAAGTTACCTTCTATCCCGATGCCGAAATCTTCACGATGACCGAGTTCAACCTGCCGACGCTTGAACATCGTCTGCGCGAACTGGCTTTCCTGAACTCTGGCGTGATCCTGACGCTGCGTGATGAACGCCATGGCGAACCGGTTGAAACCAAGCTGCATTACGAAGGTGGCATTCGTGCTTTTGTCGAATATCTCGATCGTAACAAGGCACCGCAGATCGAGGAGCCAATCGCCATTGTGGGTGAAAAAGACGGTATTACCGTTGAAGTTTCCCTGCAGTGGAACGACAGCTATCACGAAACCACGCTGTGCTTTACCAACAACATTCCGCAGCGTGATGGCGGAACCCACATGGCCGGTTTCCGTGCGGCTCTGACCCGTCAGATCAACTCCTATGCACAGGAAAGCGGGATTGTGAAAAAGGAAAAGGTCAGTCTTTCGGGGGATGATGCCCGGGAAGGCCTGACCTGTGTGATTTCGGTCAAGGTACCGGATCCGAAATTCTCATCCCAGACCAAGGATAAGCTGGTTTCGTCCGAAGTTCGTCCGGTTGTCGAAAACATCGTGAACGACAGGCTTCAGCAGTGGCTGGAAGAACATCCGCAGGATGCACGCAAAATCGTCACCAAGGTGGTCGAGGCCGCGTCGGCCCGCGAAGCGGCGCGCAAGGCACGTGAACTGACCCGTCGTAAAGGTGCGCTTGATATCTCATCCCTGCCGGGCAAGCTTGCCGATTGTCAGGAACGCGATGCGTCCAAAGCCGAACTGTTCATCGTGGAGGGTGATTCCGCAGGTGGATCGGCCAAACAGGGCCGTGAACGTGGCTTCCAGGCAATCCTGCCATTGCGTGGTAAAATCCTGAACGTTGAGCGCGCGCGTTTCGATAAAATGCTTTCAAGTCAGGAAATCGGTACGCTGATTACCGCCCTTGGCACCGGGATTGGCCGCGATGATTTCAATATTGAAAAAACGCGCTACCACAAAATCATCATCATGACTGACGCCGACGTCGATGGTGCGCATATCCGAACCCTGCTTCTGACCTTCTTCTATCGTCAGATGCCTGAACTGGTTGAACGGGGATATCTCTATATCGCACAACCACCGCTTTATCGCGCCAAGCGAGGTAACTCGGTCCAGTACCTCAAAGATGACCGCGAGATGGAACAGTACCTGACCGCACAAGGGACCGAAGATGCGTTGCTGACGCTCAATGGCGGCGTGCAGGTTGCTGGTTCGGATCTGGTGCGGATTGTGGAACTGGCGCGCAAGGCCAAGGGACTGCTGGAGCCGCTTTCGCTGAAATTGCCGATTTCGATTCTCGAACAGGCCGTACTGGCGGGTGCCCTGAACCCGGCATTGCTTGACGATGATGCCAAACGTCAGGAAGCAGCGAATACGCTTGCTGGTCGTCTTGATCTTCTGTCCGAAGATTTTGATCGCGGATGGAAGGGCGAGGCATCCCAGGATGAAATCGTCATGTGGCGTATGCTGCGCGGTGTCGAAGAACGTCACGTCATTGATGGCAATATCCTGCGTTCAGCCGAAAGCCGTGCGATTGCCGGGTTGCTCGTTGAACTTCGCGAATTGTTCGAAAGTGGTGCTGAATTCGGTGCCAAGGACAAGATCTGGAAAATCAATGGTCCGGTCGATCTGGTCAACGCGGTAATGGAATATGGTCGTCGCGGAATTTCGATCCAGCGCTATAAAGGTCTGGGCGAAATGAACCCCGATCAGCTTTGGGAAACCACCCTTGATCCGAATGTCCGCTCGCTTCTTCAGGTCCGTGTTGATCATGCAGATGAGGCTGAGGAAGTCTTCTCGACCCTGATGGGTGACGTCGTTGAACCGCGTCGTGATTTCATCCAGTCGAACGCGCTGAAGGTTGCCAATCTCGACGTTTGATCGGTTCGGAAGTCGCAGAAATATGCAGGGCAGTCCATTGGGCTGCCCTGTTTGCGTTTGGGAGAAGTACTTTATTAATAGCTTGTCGGTTTACTGTACGTTGGCATAGTAAACCTGTGGGAAAAGCGGAACCGGGCGTGGCAGAAGAAGAACGGGACGAACCGCAACGCGGTGGTGCAAATGCCGCGCAGGCGGCAATGCAGGAAATTACAGAACGTGAACTGCGTATCATCAGGCGCCGGCGTCGTCGTCGGCGCACGCTGCTGATCGGCTTTTTCTCGTTAATCGGGTTCGCTGCCGTGATGGCGATTGTACTGACAATTCAGTCCAATCTTGATTTCAGCCGCAACATGATCAGAAGCCCCGAAGTCCGTATCATGGGCTTTGATGGTGCAACGCTTGAAATTGTTCAGGGGCGATACAGCCAGGACGTATCCCTTACCACCATTCCGGAACGAATACAGAATGTGTTCGTCGCAGGAACCGATCCCGGATTTTATGGCCACTTCGGGGTATCGACCAGCGACTTTGTGCGTGTCTTTTCAAGCAACGATATTCCTGGTTCGACCATCACGATGCGGGTTGCACGAAGCTTCTTCAAAACCCCGGAAGTCAGTGCAGGTCGCCACTTGCAGGAACTTTTGGTTGCGCTATGGCTTGAGTTTAAATTCAACAAGAAAACCATTCTGCGCAGCTATCTTGAACGCAGCTATATGGGGCGCGGGATATTCGGGATCACTGCGGCATCGCGTATCTGGTACGGCAGTCCGGCCGAACGGATAACGCTGCATCAGGCCGCCGTTCTTGCGGCTGCGATGAATGACCCGAAAAAATTTGATCCGCTATATCACCCCCGTGACGCAGCGAATGCGGCCAACGAAATCCTTCTGAATATGGGGCGGTATAAATATATCGAACTTGATCGTGTATCCGCCCTTACACTGGTCGAGCCAAAGCTGGATGTTCAGTACAGGGATGGCGTGGTTTCAAGCTATGTTGTCGATATGGTGATGGATGAGGTCGCTTCTCGGATCGGTTATACAAGCCGCGATATCGAAGTCACCACCAGCATTGATTTGACCATTCAGCGTCTGGCGCAGGACGTCGTGCGCGAGGTTTCCAATCTTCGCCTGAAGCCCAAGGGCGTTGAGCAGGCGGCCTTGTTGTCCATGAGCCCGGATGGTCGTATTCGTGCGATTGTTGGCGGTGCAAGTTACAGCCCGTTTCGTCCCAACCGGGCATTGGATGTTCGCCATTTCCCGGGCCGGATGATCAAAATCGTTCCCTATTACTATGCGATGAATGAAAACAGTGATCCTGCCCAATGGGTGCGTGACAACCGTATGGCAGTGGGGGGCTGGCGACCGGTAAATCCGGATCACGAATATCGCGGACAGATTTCACTGCGCGAAGCCTTTGTGCTTGATGTCAATACTGTGCCGGTCAATCTGGCCGATCAGTTTGGTTTGCTCAAGGTCAAGGAATACGCCCAGGCCATCGGGGTCAAAAGCCCGCTTTCGAACGATATCCGGACGGTAGTTGGTCTTGATCCGGTGACCTTGGCCGATATCGCATCCATTCACGCCCTACCGCAAAATTCAGGTAAACCGGTACAGCTTAGTCTGGTCAACAGGGTGGCTTTTGCCGGAACCGGCGAATTGGTTTACCAGCGCGTCGAGCAAACGGTCCAAAAGCGCCTGACAGACGAAGCCATTCAGGGTGCCTATACGCTGTTTTCCAGCGTCACAGACCCACAGCTTCGTCTGGACCGACCGTTTGCCGGGTATGGCACACAGGATAGCGGTGCGTCCGATGCTTGGTTTACCGGCTTTACGTCCGACCTGATTACGGTTGTCTGGGCGGGGAATGACGATAATAGCCGAATTCCGCAAATCCGCGGCGATGTAGAGCTTGCGTCTCTTTGGCGGTTATTTATGCTGGATGCACATGATGGTTTACCAATTCGTTCGATGATTCGAGCCGCATCACAACGACGCCGTGAAAGTGATGGCGTAGCAGATATGTGGAAAAACGATTTATCGAATGAAAAGCAGTAAGATCGTCGAATGAGCAGGGGATTGGGGTCTCCTGCCGATGTTGGGGCACAACCTGTAAATTTCAGTCGAAATGGCTGAGTGGAGCGGTTTGGCACCTGTCGTCCGCAAATCTGGCAGATATGTTGACAGATCGGGCGTTCACGGGCACAAACCGGCGTCCCTATTTGATATCAAAGGTGCTTCGTGGCCCAAAGACCATTCAAACGACAGCAGACCGTGCGCAAGGGGGCAACGACGCCGCGTAAACGCAACAAGAAGCGTGCTAGTGGCGCCAGCAGCACAAGCAGCAAGAAAAACGGGTCGGGCATTTTAAGCAAAATCGGCGGGATGATCCCGGGGCCCGAGGCGATTGCACGTTTTATTGTTATTATGGGGATTTGGGGGCTGGTTATTGCTGGCGGAGTGGTTGCTTATTACGGTTACGGACTGCCTGAAAAGGTAAGCTTCGAGGTTGCCAGCGAACGTAAGCCTTCCATCCGCGTTGTCAGCGTTGATGGCGTGGTACTCGGTTCTTACGGTGATCGTTATGGTAGCCCGGTAGAGGTCGGAGATCTGCCGGACCATGTCGGACAGGCGTTTGTTTCCATCGAAGATCGCCGGTTTTACGATCACTTTGGTATCGATATTCTAGGGATTCTGCGTGCCAGCTGGGTCAATCTGATGTCAGGGCGTATCGCCGAGGGCGGTAGCACGATCACCCAGCAACTTGCAAAGAATCTGTTCCTGTCACCGGAACGCAATTTCGGGCGTAAAATCGAAGAAGTCCTGCTGGCGCTTTGGCTGGAATTCAAATTTTCCAAGCAACAGATTCTGTCGCTTTATCTGAACCGTATTTATTTCGGATCGGGGATGTATGGCATTGATGCCGCGTCCCGGCACTATTTCGGAACCGACCCTCGGCGCCTTAATCTTTACGAGGCGGCAGTTCTGGCTGGATTGCCAAAGGCACCAAGTCGTTACAACCCGCTGGTTGATCCAGAAGATTCCGCAAAACGCGCCAATATTGTTCTCGATGCCATGGCATCAAATGGGGTGATTACTGGCGCGCGTGCCGAGCGCGCCAAACAGCGGACTGTCCGTACCACTCGACAGGGAAAAAGCGGGCCCGGTGTCCGGCATTTTACCGATTGGGTGCTGGATCGTGTCCGTGATTACATCGGTTACGTTGATCAGGATCTGACGATCAACACCACACTTGATTCCCGTCTTCAGGAAATTGCCGAACTCAATCTCGAACGTGCTTTGGCAAGCCCCGTTGCGCAGCAAAAGCGTGTAGGCCAGGCATCCCTTCTGGCGATGACCCCGGATGGGGCCGTTCGCGCAATGGTTGGTGGGCGTAACTATTTCGAAAGCCAGTATAACCGTGTGACACAGGCACGGCGCCAGCCCGGTTCCGTGTTCAAACTGTTTGTGTATCTGGCAGCCTTGGATAAGGGGATCGGGTCGAACGACTGGATGCGTGACATGGCAATATCCGTTAACGGATGGGAACCGCGAAACTTTGATCGCAAACACCATGGCACCATGTCGATCCGCGATGCGGTGGCAACATCGAATAATTCAATCGCGGTTCAGGTCGCCATGGAAGTCGGGTTGGATAATGTGATCAAAAAGGCTCACGATATGGGTGTTTCTGCCGAACTCGGGCGGGAACCCAGTCTGGCATTGGGCACCAGCGAGGTTTCGATGCTTGAGCTGACCGGTGCCTATGCCATCGTCGCCAATGGCGGATTTTCGGTGTTTCCGCATGCGATCCGTAAAATTGTCGGTCAGGGCGGCGAAGTTCTATATGAGCGCAATGACGAATTCCCTGTCCGTCTGATGAACCCGCTGCACGCGGGGGAAATGAACAATATGCTGTCATCTGTTGTTGCCAAGGGCACGGGACGCAATGCGATCATTGATCGCCCTGCTGCGGGCAAGACGGGCACAACATCGGATTCCCGTGATGCGTGGTTCATTGGCTATACCGCTGAACTGGTTGCAGGGGTCTGGATGGGGAATGATAACGGCAGTCCGATGGATGATGTGTCCGGGGGGGACCTTCCAGCCAAGCTTTGGCATGATTTCATGCTGCATGCTCATCAGAACCTGCCGGTTCGCTCACTTGGCAAGGCTGCGCTTGCGCGGTCGCAAAAGGTGGGCGAAGACGGTAGTTGGCGTGACTTTACTTCTGGCTTCACAACCGGCAACAAAAAGCAGTAACCGGCTTTGACACAAGTACCGCAAAGGTGCTTCAGGGGCGGTGCGGATGCATCGCCCCTTTTCGTTTCGGCCAAGAAAAAATGGCCGGTATCCGTTACGGAAAACCGGCCATCAAGTTTGCAGTTTGCATGGCTTCATCGGGGGAGTCCGACGAAGCCGAGGGAGGTCTCACCTGTCGAATATCGCGATGTGATCAAGGGTCAGGGGTGCAATCTTCCCCTTGCATCGCAAGGACATCCGCATGCACCGTTCAGGGCGGTACATCGGCGAGAGCATCAGGCCGCTACAGCCTGATCACTGAGCTTCTCGAGGAATTCCAGACATTCCTCGATCTGCGAAATTTCGATGAATTCATTGGCCTTATGGGCCTGTTTGATACTGCCAGGACCGCAGATGATCGACGGGATATTGCCCTGCTTTTCGAAAATCCCGCCTTCGGAACCGTAAGAAACCTTGCCCGAAACTTCCGGGACGATGTTGCGAACCAGCTCGAACGCTTCTGCATCCGTGCAATCACCCATTCCGGGATAGGAAAAGATTTCTTCCCATTCAAATCCGGTTTCGGCTTCTTTGGCTTTCATTTCCGCATCGAGGGTTTCAAGGATTTTCTCTTTGATCCCGTCAAGGACGGCCTTGGCGTCGTGTTCCGGCAGATGGCGAATTTCGAACGTGAATTCACAGAAATCCGGTGTGACATTGGTCGCTGTTCCGCCGCCAATGGTGGTGGTCAGCATGGTGCTATGCGGCACCGTGAAGTCATTGTCGAAGGGGCCGTTTTCTTCAAATTCACGTGCCAGATCGGAAATCATCGTAATGGCGCGTGCCGCATATTCGATGGCGTTGACATGGCGGGGGGCAAAGGATGAATGCCCGGCTGTTCCGGTGACGGCAACCCGCATCGAAAATTTACCCTTCTGACCATTGATGACTTTCATCTCGGTCGGTTCGCCAATCACGGCAAGGCGTGGCGGAGTTTTAAGGTTTGCCAGATGATCGACCATCGAACCCACACCCAGGCAACCGACTTCCTCGTCATAGGACAGGCAAAGATGGAACGGGATCGCCAGATCGCGTTTGACCAGTTCCGGAACCATTGCCAGCGCACAGGCCGAAAAACCTTTCATGTCGGCAGAACCGCGACCAAACAGTTTGCCGTCGCGTTCGGTCAGTTCAAATGCCGGGCTGATCCAGCTTTTTTCAAGGGCGGGAACCACGTCTGTATGCCCCGAAAGCGCGATGCCAGGGACATCCTTCGGACCGATGGTTGCCAGAAGGTTTGCCTTCTCGCCGGTTTCGTCATGGAACAGTGTGCTTTCGATGCCATATTGCGCGAGATAGTCACGGACAAAATGGATCAGACCGAGATTCGAGTTCTTGCTGGTGGTGTCGAACGCCACAAGTTTGCCAAGCAGATCAATGGCATTATGCAGGCGGGACATGTTTGGTTTGCTCATTTTATTATCGCTTCTCGTTTCTCGGAATATTAGGCCGACTGCGCCGTATTGCGGGACTTCTCGCGCCATTTCTGCCATTCACGGCGAATGGTCAGGGCGATGAACAGGACGGTCAGGGCAAAGAACGCCCATGAAATCCACGAATGGAAGAATACGCCCAGATCGCCGCGCGAAATTGCCAGCGACCGGCGCATATTGTCTTCGAACATCGGCCCCAGAATGAAGGCAATCAGGAACGGTGCTGCCGGAATGTTCAGGATCATCATGACGAAGCCGACAATCCCCATGACCAGAAGGACGCTGACATCAAACGGGCTGGCACCGATCGAATAGATGCCAAACACGCACAGAACCAGAATGCAGGGCAAAAGCAGCGTCTGGGGAATGCGCGAAATTTTCGCAAAGGCACCTGCCGTCAGTTTGCCGGCAACAAACAGGAACACCGAACTGAACAGGATGCCGATAAACAGCGAATAGACTTCACCGATATTGTTCTGGAAAAGCAGCGGACCCGGCGTCAGGCCATGGATCATAAATGCGCCCAGCATCACACCCGTAATGACGTCACCCGGAACACCGAGTGCGAGAAGCGGGATCATGGTCGCCCCGCAGCAGCCATTGTTGGCAGACTCGGATGCCGCAACGCCTTCTAGTTCGCCTTCGCCGAATTTATCGCCGTTTTTCGATGTCCGGCGGGCTTCGCTATAGGAAAAGAAAGCGGCAGTTGACGGCCCGATGCCCGGAATGGCGCCGAGTATCACACCGATAACACTGCCCCGCAGGATCGATTTCACGCTGCCGCGGAATTCGGCCATGGTCAGGCGGTTATCGCCAAGCTTCATGGCCGCATTGTTGTCCTCGGGCCGGAAGACGATCATCTTGATCAGTTCCGGCAAGGCAAACAGTCCGATCAGCACCGGTACAACACCAAGACCCGATTTCATGTCTTCTGTTACCGCAAAACGGAACGAGCCATATATATCCTCGCCCACGGTTGCCAGAAGCAAACCGATACAGGCGGAAATGATGCCAAGAACAAGTGACCGACCTGAAATGCTGGCAACGATGGTCAGTGAAAAGGCCATCAGCATGAAATATTCCGGCGGTCCGACCCGAAGTGCAAACATCGCAAGCGGCATCGCCAGGAAGAACAGCGAGATATTCGAAATAAAGTCGCCAATGCAGCTTGAAACCAGCGCCATATTAAGCGCCTTGCCACCTTTGCCCTGCTGGGCAAGGGGATAACCATCAAGAACGGTACAGGCCGCAGACGCGGTACCCGGCGTTTTGATCAGGATCGCCGAAATCGATCCGCCATAGGTCGACCCTTTGTAAAGGGCAACCAGAAGCAGAATGCTGGTGACCGGCGGCAGATAGAAGGTAAATGGCAGGGCAAGGGTCACGGCCATCGTACCGGTCATACCCGGTATGGCACCGATGATCACACCACCCCAGATCCCGGCCGCCATGGCAATGAAGTTGGGCAGCGTTGCGACGGCTTCAAAGGCGTAAAGCAGTTCATTCCACATGAAGGGGCGCTTTCAAATCAGATCAGGGTCACGAAATCGGCCGCTAATGCCGAAAACAGATGGCCTTCGGGGAAAGGCGTGTGGGTGACTTCGGTGAAAACAAGATAAAGCAGGATCGGAAAAACGATTGTCAGTCCGATCATCCAGATTTTGCGGCTGTAATTGCCGGTCATCAGGAAAAGATAGGCCAGAAGCAGAATGGTCGCGGGGACAAAACCGATTTCCGGCATCGCATAGGCGAATGCGGCAAAGCCGATCAGGACTCCGGCAAAACGCACAATCAGTTTACGATTTCGGTGCATTGTTGCGCCAATTGACATGACACGGTCGTTCGCGGTCGCCCGCATCTTTGGAATGGCTAAAAGAATGGCAAGGATGCCCATAACCAGCCCGACCACGGTAATAACACGTGGCCACATATCAGGTGGCGGGGCAAATCCTGGAATGAAAGACGGAACCTTCACATAGATCGGGATCAGGACGAACAGGACAAAGGCAAAGAATGCCGTTGCGATCAGTCCGGTATAAAAATCGCGATTGGGAGTCATGGTTCCGTCTCACATTCAGAAAATTAAGGGGTGCGGATTACTGAATGTAACCGAATTTCTTGGCCATGCCGTTATAGAGCTCGTACTGGCTCTTGACGAAGGCAGCCGGGTCCTGATCACCAACGACTGAGACAGAGCCGCGTTTCTTGGCAAGATCAAGCCACTGGTCGTTGGTTGCAACGTTCGAAAGGATGTCTTTCCATTTTGCAACAACGTCTTCCGGCAGATCTTTCGGGGCGAACAATGCGCTCCAGCCGTCAACCTGTCCGGCAAGATTGTAACCAAGTTCCTTGGCAGTTGGAACGTCAGGAAGGGCATCCATGCGTTTCGGAGCGTAAACCATCAGTGCACGCATTTTGCCAGCTTCGATGTGAGGCATCAGCGAACCGGCCGCAATAGCCAGGAAGTCGACGTGACCGCCAAGAAGAGCTGCGGCAAGGGCGCTGCCGCCTTTGTATGGCACGAGGGTGGAAGCAGACAGCGGATCCAGATCGGCATCGGCCAGAAGGGCCTGAACCGTAAAGCCGTCAATCGCGGTGGGGCCGGATGCAGCATAGGTGGTCGCGCCATTGCTTGATTTGATTTTGGCAAGCAGCTCATCAACGGTTTTGATGTCCGAGTTTGCATTGACTGCAAGGATCATCGGGGTTGATTCAAGAATGCCAAGGAAGGTGTAATCATCCCAGGCAACCGGGCTGTCGGTGTAAACGGCCGGGTAAAGCGCCATGCCAACGCGTGACAGCAGCAGGGTGTAACCATCCGGCTTCTGTTCGGTGACGTAACGGGCACCATTCATGCCACCATTGCCGGTTTTGTTCACAACCACGACCGGCTGTTCGTTGGTGTAATTGCGCGCGGTTTCAGCCAAGGCACGACCGGCCAGATCCGATGCGCCACCTGCGCCATAAGGCACGACAAGGGTGATGGCTTTTTCTGGATAGTCAGCGGCCTGTGCGGTCGAAACCAGTGTTGTGGTTGCAAGAACTGCAGCCGCAAAAGTCGCGGCCTTTTTGAGCTGTCGAAACATTTTTCATGTCTCCCTGTTTGGTGGTGGCAGGATTGCCCGAGCTCGTCGTTTTTTGTTTTGTATACATTCCATCGCAAACTATAACTCGTGACGCAAAAAATTAATTTCAGTATAACTAATTTACATACTGAAATGAGTCGCAGGCCAACCGATGAATTTGCGAGAACTTGAAAGCTTCAACGCCTTTATGACCTACGGTTCCGTCACCAAGGCAGCACAGGCCATGAATATCAGTCAGCCCATGGTCAGTCGGTTGTTAAACAGTTTTGAAAAATCTGTCGGGTTTGCGTTGTTCAACCGCAAACGAAACCAGCTTTCGCCAACGACCGAGGCATTGCAGTTTCACACAACGGTTCTGCGGTCGCTTAATTCTCTGCGTGAAATCGAAACACAGGCCCGCGCGATTGCCAACGAGCAGCTTGGCAGCATCCGGATTGCGGCCCAGCCGATCTATGTTGATACCTATCTTCTTGATGTGGTTGCAAAGTTCAAGTGTGCCCATCCCAATGTTGCCGTCAGTATTACCGATACCGGTCTTGAAGGCATGCTTGATATGGTGACGACCCGGCAATGTGATTTGGGAATCGGCATCACGCTTGACCTTCAGGATCCCAATATGGAAGTCATGCCGCTTGCGCAATGTCGCGCGGTGTGCCTGATGCCGCGCAATCACCGGCTGGCCGGATTTGAAACCATTGATATCGATCTTTTGCGCGGTGAAAGCTTTGTCGAACTTTCGATCGGATCGCCTCTTCGCACCAAGATTGATTACATTTTCCAGATCGCAGGCTGGCCGCGCAAGATCGCGGTCGAAGCCCGCACCATCCGAACCATTTCCCGACTGGTTGAACGCAATGTCGGTATCGCTGTTATTGATCCGTTTGCCACTTTGCTGGTCGACGAGGAAAAGGTTGTCGCACGCCCGCTGACCCCGGCAATCGAATGGGACGTCGCACTTTTCCGATCATCGGGGGAACTCAGCGCGGTTGAACGCCGGTTTTTGTCTTTCCTGCGGGCGGAATTGCCTAATCTGCGCAATGCAGGCTGTGTGCTGTAACCTATGCGCGCCGGTCAAAGGCAAGGCGTGCAGCCAGTGCCAGAAATACGCAACCGGTGAAAATCTGAAACGCGCGTGCCAGGCGGGCCGAACGCGATAGGAACTGACCAAGTTTTCCGGCAAAACCGCCCACCAGACAATTGATGATCGTGCCGCCGATATTCAGGATTACGCCAAGGATCAGAAACTGCGCCAGCACCGATCCGCGTCCCGGATCGACGAATTGGGGAATGAAGGCGAGAACGAACACAATGATCTTGGGATTGAGCAGATTGACGACGATCCCGTCGCCCCAGGCTTTCATCGCGGTAGCCGGTGCGGTTTTCGTTGGTTTCAGAACGTCCCCGCGATCCCGGAAGGACTGAATGGCCAGCCATACCAGATAGCCAATCCCCGCCCATCGCAGAATTTCCAGCGCAACCGGATGGGCGGCCACCATGGCAGCCAGTCCCAAGCCGGCAAGAAGCGTATGGATCATGGCCCCCGTCGCAATCCCGAAGCTGGCGGCTAAACCGGCACGCGGCCCGGATTTGATCCCCTGCCCCAGACAAAACAGCATGTCGTTACCCGGCGTCATGTTCAGCGCCAGCGCGGTCGGGATGAAAATCAGCAGGATTTCAATAGGGATCAGCATATCAGGGACTCCGGGTGGGGCGTTTAGCTGCCTGCGCCATAACGATGCAGGGCTGAACCGTTCTTCTTTAACCAGTGCTGCTGTTTCTTTGATGGGCCATAAAGATCTTCGACGACAGCCCAGAAACGCGCACTATGGTTCAGTTCCTGAAGATGGGCGACCTCGTGGGCGACGACGTAATCCAGCACATCTTCAGGGGCGAGGACGAGTCGCCAGCTAAAGGACAGATTGCCATTCGATGAACAACTGCCCCAGCGCGTTCGCGTATCTTTCAGCGAAATGCGATTGACCTTCTTGCCGATCCGTTCGGCATAGGCGTGCGCACGGGGCGCGATTTCAAGCTTTGCCTGCTTTTTCAGCCAGTCGGAAACCCGGCGATTGGTATGCTCCGGAAGTCCCGAAACCCAGATGACACCTGCTTCGGCCCAAACACCGCGCTTGGCGTCGGGCACCGTGCGGATCGCATGTTCATTACCCATGAACGGCACCCAGGCCCCCGGAACGAACTGCACACGTTCAGGCAGGCGGCTCATATGGGCGGTGACCCAGTCGCCATGCTGATACAGCATCGAGATCGCTGTTTTGCGCGATATACCGTTCGGAACGACGATTTCAACACCGTCAAATGCCGGATCGATCCGCAATTTGAGTCGCGTCGCACGCGCGCTTGGCCGCAACCGGACCGGCAAGGGGCCGATTTGCGGCAGATCGATTTCGGTTTCTTCGATATTTCGCAGCATTCAGGGTGAATTTTTCCAAAAGCGGGGTGGAATTTTCGTACTTTTTGCGCCTTTTTGGCCGGAAGGGCATCTTGCCCCTTGCCCGGCAGTAGTGTTTTCCTATACTCCGCGCTCAAGGTCTAGGGGACTTTTGCAATGTATGTGTTGCAACCCCGCAAGGGACGTTGGCCTGAATGTGCCGCGCCCCGGTTTACATCGGAAGAAGAAAGGCGTCACTCCAATGAGCGATCAGGTCAAAAAGGTGGTGCTTGCCTATTCAGGCGGGCTTGATACCTCCATCATCCTGAAATGGCTGCGCGAAGAATATAACTGCGAAGTCGTGACTTTCACCGCCGATCTCGGCCAGGGCGAGGAACTGGAACCCGCCCGCAAGAAAGCCGAGATGTTTGGCGTCAAACAGATTTTCATCGAAGATCTGCGCGAAGAATTCGTTCGCGACTATGTCTTCCCGATGTTCCGTGCGAACGCCCTTTATGAAGGTGTGTATCTGCTCGGTACCTCAATCGCGCGTCCGCTGATTGCCAAACGCCAGATTGAAATCGCCGAAGAAGTCGGTGCAGATGCCGTTTCCCACGGCGCGACCGGCAAGGGCAACGATCAGGTCCGTTTCGAGCTTGGCTATTATGCGCTTAAGCCGAACGTAAAGGTCATTGCGCCTTGGCGTGAATGGAAACTGAATTCGCGTACCGCCCTTCTTAACTTTGCCCGCGAACATCAGATTCCGATCTCGGCTGACAAGCTGGGCGGGGATGAGCCCCCATATTCAACCGATGCCAACCTTCTGCACATTTCCTATGAAGGCAAGGCGCTGGAAGATCCGTGGGTCAAGCCGAACGAACAGATGTTCGAACGTACCGTGTCGCCGCAAAATGCACCCGATGCGATCACCACGATTGAAATCGAGTTTGAACAGGGTAATCCGGTTGCCGTGAACGGTGAACGTATGAGTCCGGCGACCCTTCTGACCAAGCTGAACGACGTTGCGGGCAAAAACGGCATCGGTCGTCTTGATCTGGTCGAAAACCGTTATGTCGGCATGAAATCGCGCGGCGTTTACGAAACCCCGGGTGGCACCATCCTGTCGGTGGCGCACCGCGCAATGGAAAGCATTACGCTTGACCGTAATGCCGGTCACCTCAAGGACGAGCTGATGCCGCGTTACGCCGAGATGATCTATAATGGCTACTGGTGGTCGCCGGAACGTCAGGCCCTGCAGCGCCTGATCGACGAAACCCAGAAAACCGTCAACGGTGTTGTTCGTCTTGACCTGTACAAGGGCAACGTCACGGTTACCGGCCGCAAGTCGCCGAACTCGATCTACTCCGAAGAGCATGTCACCTTCGAAGCTGATACCGTTTACAACCAGCGCGACGCAGAAGGCTTCATCAAGCTGAACGCTCTTCGCCTGCGTCTTGGTTTTGACCGCGACGGGATGAAGTAAGTTTCACCGTTGTGATCCATTACGAAACGAGGGGTGATCATCATCCCTCGTTTTTGTTTTGAAGCTTGGTTATAAGCACCCGATGCAGCGCTATAAATGTACCGTCGAATATAATGGACGTCCCTATCACGGGTGGCAGTTCCAGGACGAGGTGATCTCGGTCCAGCAGGTTTTTGAAACCGCGCTGGAAAAGTTCATCGGCGAATTCGTACGCGTATATGTATCTGGCCGAACCGATGCCGGGGTACATGCGTTTGGCCAAGTCGTGCATTTTGACCTGCCCCGTACCTATCCGGCCGATGCCGTAATGAATGCAATCAATCATCACCTCAAACCTGACCCGGTTGCCGTGATTGACTGCGTTGAAGTCGGTGAAGACTTTCACGCCCGGTTTTCATCCAAGAAACGGTACTACATGTATCGCATCATCAATCGGCGTGCGCCGCTGACGATTGATGCCGGTCTTGCATGGGGCATTTTCAAGCCGCTTGATATTGATGCGATGAACGAAGCTGCGGCCTATCTTATCGGTACGCATGACTTCACAACCTTCCGCGCAAGCGAATGCCAGGCCAAAAGCCCGATCAAAACACTGGAAAAGCTTGTCGTGACGCGCAGCGAGCATGACCCGCTTGATATTCGTGTGCATACCGAAAGCCGGTCATTCCTGCATCATCAGGTTCGTAATATGGTCGGTACTCTTGTTCTGGTCGGCAAGGGCAACTGGAAGCCGATTGACGTCAAAACAGCACTGGAAGCTTGCGATCGTAAGGCAGGCGGCCCGACTGCTCCGGCTGACGGGCTTTATTTCGTCAAGGTCGATTACTGAGCATTACGGATCTGCCGAAATTTGGCTTTCTGGTCGTTTTGATCATTTTTTGCACAAATGTTCAGTTGTTTTGATATTCTGTTCTTGAACTGACAGTTAAAGAACACCAGATTCCAATAGGATAAATGCGATTTTTAAATCGCTATGTTGTTCAGGTCTGATCCATCCTGACTATCGGTCAGGATTATGGGTTGTGGGAGTTTTTTGCGTTGGTGTCTTGGGGGCCAGTGCAATGGGGTCAGGGGGCGATAGATCATGTCCAGAAGTATTGTTTTCAAGGTTGCGTTGGCCGCTTTGATCATTTTGATCAGCGGTATTTTCCTGCTTGGCGTTGTGATCATGCAGCGTATTGATCAGCAGGTCAGTGATACCAGTCTGCAATCGCAAAAGCTCAACCTGCGTGTTGCCGCTCTTTTGTTGCAGGATGCCTATCCGGATTTGAAAGTGACCATCGGCGCCGATGGTGAAACGACCAAACTGGTTATGCCGGAAATTCCCGATCTTTCATCGCATAGCCTGATCGACCGTATCGGAACCGCCACAGGCCAGACGGCAACTGTGTTTTCCTGGGTGCCTGCCGAAAAGGACTTCATCCGCGTTTCGACCAATATCATCAAACCAGATGGCCAGCGGGCCGTTGGTACGATGCTGGGGAATGGCAGTGCTGCCTATGGCCCTACCACCTCGGGAAAAACATTCCGTGGCGAGGCGGTCATTCTTGGCACCGCCTATATCACCCAATATACGCCGATCTTTAATCCGGGCGGTGATGTGATCGGCATTCTTTATGTCGGTATTGCCAAGGCCGAAGTTGCCGAAGTTGCAACTGCTATCGAGCTTCGTATCGCGATTGCAGGTATTGTCGTTGCCCTGATCGCCGGGGTGTTGCTGGTGGTTCTGTTGCGCTGGCAGCTTGGCCCGCTTCACGTTCTGGGCAATACCATCGCCCGATTTGTGGATCGCGATTTTTCCGGTGAAGTCGCCTATACCGGGCGAACCGATGAGATCGGTGTGATTGCCGATGGTCTTGTCCGCTGGAAGGAAACAGCAGGCCAGATCAAGGAAGCCGAAGAAGCACGCATCACAGCCGAAAAACGTAACGAGGATGAACGCGTTCAGCAACGCAACCGTCTTGCTAAGCAACTTGAGGAATCGGTCGGTCAGATCGTTTCGTCGGTGCGTCAGGCGACCGAGGGCATGATGCGCTCGACCCGTCAGATGCGGGATTCTGCCGATCATTCGGTTCGCCAAAGCAGCCATGTCAGCGAAGCGGCCAACGAGTCAGCCCGAAGCGTGCAGACTGTTGCCGCCGCGACCGAGGAACTTTCGGCATCAATTACCGGCATCGGAAGCCAGGTTGACGAATCGACATCAATTGCGGAGACCGCCGTTACCGAAGCATCGCGGGCCAACGAAATGGTTAGCGGCCTCGCCGAAGCTGCCGAGCGGATTGGCGAAGTTGTCAGTCTGATTAACGATATCGCCGCACAGACCAACCTTCTGGCACTAAACGCCACCATCGAGGCCGCCCGCGCCGGCGAGGCGGGCAAAGGCTTTGCTGTTGTTGCGCAGGAAGTCAAAAACCTTGCCAATCAGACGGCAAAGGCAACCGATGAAATTGCCCAACAGATTGGCGCGATCCAAAGTGAAACCAAACTGACGGTCGAGGCCATCGAAAAGGTGACCCAGACCATCGCAACCATCAACGATATCACCAATGGCATTTCGTCGTCAGTGTCCGAACAGAATGCTGCTGTTGGTGAAATTGCCAATAGCGCCTCGACCGCATCGCGTGGTTCAAGCGAGGTTGTCAGCAATATCGAGGAAATCCATCAGGCCGCAAGCAGCAGCGGTGCTGCCGCAAGCGAGCTTGATACAAATGTCGGTGCCCTGTCAGGGCAGATCGAAACCCTTCACAGAACGGTCTCCGACTTCCTCAAACAGCTACGTGCCGGTTAAGGGTTTTGTGGCTTCGGGTGAGTTTCGGCTCACCCGAAGAACCAATGCCACAGGAATGGCAGGGTCAGGGCGGTGGCCAGCGTATTTAACCCCATCGCCAATCCTGAAAACGCCCCGGCTGTTTCATTGACCTGAAACGCCCGTGCCGTTCCGATTCCGTGTGCGGCAACCCCCATGGCAAATCCGCGCGCCCGCCAGTCTTTCAATCGGGCCAAATTCATCACCATCGGGCCCAGTGTTGCCCCGACAATGCCGGTTGCGATCACGCAAACCGCAGTCAGAGCCGGGACACCACCAATTTCATCGGCAATACCCATAGCAACCGGTGTCGTGACCGATTTCGGTGCTAGGGAAGCCAGTGTTTCCGGGCTCGCGCCAAGGATCCAGGCCAGAACAACTGTGCTGACACTCGCAACCAGCGATCCGAACAGCACACCGAAAATAATCACCGGCAATGCCCGTTTCAGTGTTTCCATCTGGCGAAACAGCGGTACGGCAAGTGCCACCGTCGCCGGCCCCAAGAGGAAGTGCACGAACTGTGCCCCTTCGAAATAGGTCGCATAGGGGGTGCCGGTGCTTTCCAGCAGCAACGCAATCAATGCAATGGCGATGACCACCGGATTGCAAACCGGATTGCGGTCGGTTTTCTGATACAGCCAGAATCCGATGGAATAGGCGACAAGCGTAATGGTAAGGCCGGTCAATGGCTTGGTCGAAAGATAAACCCAAAGCTGCGTGATATCTGTCTCGCCCATTATTTTGCGTCCCCGTCGCCGACGGATGCCTTGGGTTTGGGAAGAAGTTTCGACATCAGAAGGGCGGTCAGAACCATCGCAAGCAGGGTGGAAAAGATCAGGGCGGCCGTAATCGGCAACCAGTCCCCACGCAGCCGGTCAAGCTGTGTCACCACACCGACACCGGCCGGAACGAACAGCAGCGAAAAATGGATCAGAAGGTTATCGGCGGCATCGGTCAGAACCTTGGGCGGGTGGCGTTTGACAATCAGCCCGATAAACAAAAGCCCAAGCCCGATCACAGGGCCGGGTACAGGCAAGTCAAACAGTTCCGATATCACCTCGCCAAACAGCTGGCAGACAAGGATCAGGGCAAACGCAGCAATCATCAGCAACCTCCCGACATTTATGTCTTTGGATTAGACATAATGACTTTGCGCTCGTTCGACTTTTATTAATAACGAAAAACGCCCGTGCGGAAATGGCACAGGCGTTTGAAGTCATTCGATATTTCAGGTGACGCTAAAGAATTTCCAGAACACTTTCCGGCGGTCGCCCAAGGGCGGCCTTGTGGCCATTGACCACAATCGGGCGTTCAATCGCGCGCGGATGGGCACACAGGGCCCCGATCAGGGCGTCACCACGAAGATCGGCGATGCCTTCTTCTTTGGCTTCTTTCTTGCGCAGGATATCTTCCGGAGCCATGCCCAGCATGCCAAGAATTTCTTTTAATTCCTGTGGGGTGGGTGGTGTATCCAGATACTCGATCACGTCGGGGGTAATCCCCTGCTCCTCAATCAGTGCAAGAGTCTGGCGCGACTTGGAACAACGCGGATTGTGATAGATACGGACCATCATATTCATGGTTCTCCTTCACGTAAAAGGCAGCCTGTATCGGTTCTTTTTAGGGGCTCGATACCGATTGCACCAGTCTGTTGTTGCCTATTTCACCATCATCCAGATCGCCATCGCGACCATCATGATGTTTTCCGTCAGTGAAATGAAACCAAGCGGAACATTGCTGTCCCCACCGACACAGGCGCATTTGAGGTTGCGTTTGTCGATATAAACCGCCTTGAAAACCGATATCGCCCCGATTGTCCCGATGAAAAGGGCAACGGGAACTGCAATCCACATAAGCGCGCCAACAATCATAAGCACACCTGCCAGTGCTTCACCAAACGGGTAAAGATAGGCATATCGCACCCACCGTTGCGCCAGCAGGTCATACCCCAGAAACATGTTGGAAAAACTTTCGATATCCCGAAGCTTCAGGATGGCAAGGATGCACATCGACGTTGCGATGAACCATTCAACTGCCCGAACGGTCAGGAAATCGCCAAAAGCAGCCCAGCTAAGGCCCAGCGCCATAAGGGCTGCCATGCCAAAAACGGCAATGACCGGCTGATAGGTAACCGAATTGCCATCATTTACCGGCTTGCCGAAATATTCCCGCAATTCGTCATGGCCACCGATCCGTTCGCCATCAATGAATGTCTGCGGTGTCGTATCGACATTGTGTTCTGCCTGAAAGTCGTCGGTTTCTTCCCGGGTGGTCAGCCAGTGATCATCGACGGCGTATCCTTCGCTTTTCAAAAGATCGCGCGATTTCAGGCCGAACGGGCAGATATGCTCGTCCATCACCATCCGGTAAAGCGTTGCCTTGCGTGTCTGTGCGGTCATGACTTGATCTCTCTCGTCTTGCCTTTGGGTCTACGCTTTTATGGAACTTGTCGGGTCGGCATTTGTTCCACATAACGCAGAAACGCCTTCTTTCGGGGATTCGAAAAACCCCAGGGCGACAATCAGATGCCGTCAATCATGGAGAGCAGATCGTTCAGGTGATCCAGATCGCTATCAATGATCCGGGTGGCGGTGTCATAGCCAAACCCCTGTCGTGCAAGTGCGGCCAGATCCTTGTCGCGTTTTTCATCCCGCTGGTCGGGGCGGCGAAACGGGCCAAGCCGACGGCGTCGGGCATAGGCCGCGGCGGCGGCAAGGTTGGGATCAGTACCCCGGACATCTTCATAGGCCGCCTGATCGGCTTCCTGCCTGAGGTCGGTGATGGTGTCATCGATCATGTGCGATGCAATGCCGCGTGCATTCAGATCGGCGGCAATAACCCGTATGGCCTTGCCCTTGCGCAGAAGCGATCTGGCACGTCCCTTGGCATAGGCGGTGTCATTGATAAATCCGGCATTCTCGCAAGTGTTCAGAACGCTTTTCATCCATTCTTCGGCTTCCTGCGGATCGGTGTCGTATTCCGCAACTGAAATCCTGATCTTACCACGCATCAGTTTTTCAAGCCGGGCGCGTGACGCGGCAAAGCGTTCCAGATACCAGGTGGCATAATTCATCAGATAGTCGCGCGTTACCCGGCGCGGCTTTTTGGGTTCGCGTGGGTTATGGTCTTTACCTTTAGCCCTGCCTTTGCCGGTAAAACTGGCGTTTCCGCCAAATTTTTCCGCTTGGCTGTCAGGCGCTAAATCACTGCGGTTTTCGTGTGATTCTTTCATTTCACCCAATGCTGATCGATACGCACCCTTGCACTTGATGCCCGACTCTCCCTATTTTACCGGCAATTGTCTGCATTTTTTCGAAGGATTTTTCATGCAAGAGCTAGCACCGCGTCAAATGGGCGCGATCAACTGGCTCGGTCTGTGGACGCTTTATGCCAAGGAAGTTCGACGTTTTCTGAACGTCCATCTGCAAACCATCGGGGCCCCGGTGGTTACCAGCCTGTTATTCATGGCGGTCTTCCTTCTGGCACTCGGGCGCGCGGTCGAGACGGTCAATGGCGTTCCCTTCGCCACCTTCCTTGCCCCCGGTCTGGTCATGATGACCATGGCCCAAAACGCATTTGCCAATACCTCAAGCTCGATCATCATATCGAAAGTACAGGGCAATATTGTCGATGTTCTGATGCCACCGCTTTCGGCCGGTGAAATGGTTGCCGGTTTTGCCTTCGGCGCGGTTACGCGCGGCATCATGGTGGGTGTCGCCACCACCATTGTCATGGCGTTCTTTGTTGATGTCGGCATCCATAATATCTGGGCTATCCTGTATTTCGGAATCTCTGCATCGCTGATGTTGTCGCTTCTGGGGATTGCCGGTGGCGTCTGGTCGGAGAAATTCGATCACATTGCTGTTGTGACCAACTTTGTCATCACCCCGCTTTCCTTCCTGTCGGGCACGTTCTATAGCGCCGAAAACCTGCCCGAAGCTGGCAAGGTACTGGTCCATTACAACCCGTTCTTCTACATGATTGACGGGTTCCGCTATGGTTTTACCGGGGTTTCGGACGGCACGGTAATGACCGGAGTTGTGGTCTTGGCCGTGGTCAATGTCCTGCTTTGGATTCTGTGCTATCGGATGATCAAAAGCGGCTACAAGCTCAAGGCCTGATCGCCAAAACAGGGCGGATTTCAGCATTAAATTCCGTTTAAGGGCAGCATTCCGCATCGGATGCTGCCCTTTTTCATATCAGCCCTGTCTATCTAAGGGGTTTTGCGTCGTTGACAGAGGTCAGGAATCTCTTGATACTCCGCGGCTTCCCGGTATTCTGCTGGAGCTGACCTGTTGGTCAGGAATGATTTTTTACCCCTGATTGAGGAATGAAGAAGTGATTACTCCCGTCATGCCGACCTACGCGCGGGCCGATCTGGCCTTTGAGAAAGGTGAAGGACCTTATCTCTATGCGCAGGACGGCCGACGATTCCTCGATTTCGGGTCGGGTATTGCAGTGAATACCCTTGGCCATGCGCATCCGCATCTGGTCGAAGCCTTGACCGAACAGGCCAAAAAGGTTTGGCACACGTCGAACCTGTACCGGATTCCGGGGCAGGAAAAGTTGGCAGCACGTCTGGTTGAAAATACCTTTGCCGACACCGTGTTCTTCTGCAACTCCGGGGCGGAGGCCAACGAAGCTGGCATCAAGATGCTGCGCCGCTACCAGTATGTCAGCGGTCATGCCGAAAAGAACCGGATTCTGGTGGCAACCAATGCCTTCCACGGTCGGACGCTTGGTACCCTGACCGCCGGTTATAGCGATAAATACCGCGAGGGCTTTGGCCCGATGCCTGATGGTTTTGATCGTGTGGCATTTGGCAATCTGAACGAATTGCGCGATGCGATCACGCCCGAGACCGCCGGTATTCTGGTCGAACCGATCCAGGGTGAAGGTGGTATCTGCAAGGCCCCCGAAGGGTATCTTGAAGGGCTGCGCAAGGCTGCCGACGAGTTCGGCCTGCTGGTCATGTTTGACGAAGTCCAGACCGGCGTTGGTCGCACGGGCAAACTTTACGCCTATGAATGGTCGGACATGGTTCCTGATATCATTTCGTCGGCCAAGGGCCTTGGCGGTGGTTTCCCTGTCGGGGCTTTGCTTGCCAATGAAAAGGCGGCGGCGGCCCTGACGGCGGGTATGCATGGCACAACCTTTGGCGGTAACCCGCTTGCCATGGCGGCTGCAAATGCGGTCCTCGACGAAGTTCTTAAACCCGGTTTCATGGACAATGTTCTTGCCATGAGCCAGTTGATCCGTGACGGCCTTGCGGTCATTGCCCGCAAACATCCGGGCTTTATCGCGGAAGTTCGTGGCATGGGCCTGCTTTTGGGCATGAAAACTGTGCCGACCAATGTTGATGTTGTCGCCAAGTTGCGTGAACTGGGTCTTTTGACCGTTCCGGCAGGCGATAATGTGGTGCGCCTGTTGCCGCCGCTTAACATCACCAAAACCCATGTCGACGAGGCGCTGGCAGCAATCGATGCCGCCGCGGCAGCCTTGGCGCAATAAGGAAGATTGAAATGACTGATATCAGGCACTTTCTCGATCTCGACAAAATGTCGGCGGGAACGCTGAACGATATTCTTGAACTTGGAGCGGTGGAAAAGGCAGGCAAGGCACCGTTTGGTGACAAACCGCTGGCGGGCAAAACCCTTGCCCTGATCTTTGAAAAGCCGTCAACACGTACACGTGTGTCTTTCGAAGTCGGCATGCGACAGCTTGGCGGTGACGTTGTAATCCTTGATGCCGCAAGTTCGCAACTTGGCCGTGGTGAAACCATTGCCGATACCGCGCGTGTCCTGTCGCGGTTTGTTGATGCGATCATGATCCGTACCACGGACGAATCGAAACTGCTGGAACTGGCGAAATATGCCACCGTTCCGGTGATCAATGGCCTGACCGATCAAAGCCACCCCTGCCAGATCATGGCCGACCTTATGACCGTCAAGGAACACAAGGGCCGCCTTGAAGGACTTAAATTCGCCTGGGTCGGGGATGGCAACAATGTTTCGGCGTCCTTTATTCATGCGTCGCCGAAATTCGGGTTCTCGCTTGATATGGCCTGTCCGGCGGGTTATCGCCCCAATCAGGGCCTGATCGAAACCGCTAATGCGGAGGGTGGCAAGGTTCGCATGACCGATATGGACAGTGCGCTGGACGGGGCCGACGTCATCGTTACCGACTGCTGGGTTTCGATGGGGGACGAGGACGCCGATGCCCGCATGGAAGCATTGGCCCCCTATCAGGTCAATTCCGCCGCGATGGCCAAGGCAAACAAGGATGCGATCTTCATGCATTGCCTGCCTGCCCACCGTAACGAAGAAGTCACCGACGATGTGATCGACGGGCCGCAATCGGTGGTGTTTGACGAAGCCGAAAACCGTCTGCATGCGCAGAAAGGGGTTCTGCTATACTGCTTTAATGGCTTGCCTTCCTGACGGTGCAGACTAAATAGGCATCAGAATTTTGGGGCGGACAGTGATGTTCGCCCCTTTGCTTTGGCGTGACATGGCTGGACAATGCGGTTCTGCTGTTGTTATACGCCCCGGAACACGTAAAAACGCGGAACCCGAAAATGCAGATCGCTGTCGATTTTTGTCAGCCCTTCACGCTGGATCATTCCAATATTCGCGGCCGTTTCGCACGGCTTGGCCCGACGGTGCAGACCATCATCGGTCAGCACAGCTATCCGTCGCTTGCAAATCATCTGCTGGGCGAAATCATCGGGCTGGCTGTCCTGCTGTCCTCGGCGCTGAAATACGAAGGCCTTTTCACCCTTCAGACCTCGTCTGATGGTCCGATTGGCATGATGGTTGTCGACGTCGATAGCGATGGCAACATTCGCGCCTGTGCGCGTGTTGACGAAGACCGCCTCAGCACCATGATTGCAGCCGAAGACGGCGGTGAAGACGCCCTGCGCGGACAGGTGCACAAGCTGATGGGGCATGGCCATATCGCTTTCACCGTGGATCAGGGCGGTGATCATGAACGCTATCAGGGGATTGTATCGCTTGAAGGCAATACGCTTGCGGAATGTGCGGAGGCCTATTTCCGTCAGTCCGAACAGATCGAAGCTTCCTTCAAGCTTGAAGTCCATCAGGGTGAACAGGCCAATGACTGGTGGGTTGGCGGTCTGTTCCTGCAGCGTCTCCCGGCCAGTGCTTCGGGCGATGCGGCAACCCCGGAAGAAGCAGAAAAAATCACCGAGGACTGGAACCGCTCCAAGATCCTGATGGCAAGTGCGACCGAAAACGAACTGGTCGATATTTCGCTATCCGCCCATGACCTGATCTGGCGTCTGTTCCATGATGAAGAACCGCGCGTGTTTGATCAGACGGCGTTGCAGTTCAAATGCCGTTGCTCGCGCCAGAAGATCGAAGGCGCGCTTGTATCCTATCCGCTTGAAGAACTTCTAGATATGCGCGAACCCGACAGCGGCGAAGTCGCGGTTTCCTGCCAGTTCTGCAACACGCGATATGGCTTCAACGAGGCCGATCTGCGTGCGCTCAAATCCGGCGAGGATGCATAAGTTTCTGCATCGGGGCGGTTTTTGATCGTCACAGCCTTGCCTTAATCATCAAGCAACGTCACCATGCCCACACAAAGGTATGGTGGCGTTTTTATTTGAGGCAGGAGAAAGACTTGATGAAGGCATTGTCCATCAATGGAATGCGCATGGCCCTGGCGGGTGCGGTTGTTGCTCTTCTGGCGGCCTGTACCAGCGCACCGGTGCAAACCTATCCCGATGTGACCTGGCGCCATCTCGACCCGATTGTATTTGCAGCCGGGCCGATTGAAAAAGTGGCAGCCTATCCGGCCGGGGGTGACAACAACCTTGAGAGCTATCTGCCGTTCAGCCTTGGCAAGATGGCGATGAACTGGCCTGATGACCGCATCCAGACGGCAGGCACCAGTGATGTTTTGCGTTATAGCGTGACGGAGGCATCCATTACCTCAAGCGTGCTTAAGACGAAGAAGGGTTTTTCGGGTGTTTTTACCGATGATCAGTCCGAAAAGGTCGAAATGAAAGTTTCGGCCAAGCTTGAAGTCCTTGATCCGAACGGCACCCAGAAGGGTGAAGTTGCTGCAACCGCAGTTCGCACCCGGACCCTATCGGAATCGATGTCCGTCGCCGAACGTGAAAAGGCGGTCTATGACGAAACTGCAACGCTCCTGATGGACCTAGATCGTGAACTGGAACGCCAGATCAATAACAATCTGGGGCGTTTCCTGCTGCAGTGATCGACTTCCTGTTTGGGATTTGAACAAAGCCCAAAGACCGCGATGATCGGCCATCGCGGTCTTTTTTGTTGCGCGCCACTGCGACACGCGGGACAAACATCGAGTTACGATTTCCAGTTGCCAGATTGTGCCAAGCCTTATGTTTGAGATCCCGTTGCCCTTCGTTGTTGCCTTGTTGCTGGCGATTTTGCTGGTGCGCCTGACCCTGCGCGGTCCGGCCGGGCCTGTCGGGCGGAGCATGCGGATATTCGTTGCCGCCAGTCTGGCACTGGTGATTATGGTCGGGTTGCGCTGGCAATTTGATCTTTTGGTTTTCCGTTTCTTGCGACCCTTATTTGCCGCGATGCTGCCGCCCATCGCCTGGATATGCTTTGCCGCACTCGGTTCGGAGGAGCGGTCGCAAACCAGATGGCGTTGGCTGCACATTATCCCGGTTTTGGCGATTTTCATCGCAAGTCTGACCTGGCGAAAATGGCATATCCAGGTTGATTTCCTGATTTCAGTGGAGTTTGCCGGATATGGTATTGCGCTAATGATTCTGGCCAGCCGCGGCGAAGACCGTTTTGCGCAGGCACGGCTGGGCGATATCGGATCGGTTCGGGGCATTGTTGCCGTGGTTGGCGGGGCGCTGATTTTCTCAGGGCTCGTTGACGGGCTGATCGCCCTTGATTTCAGCATCACGCAAGGCACAAACGTTACAACAATCGTCGGCTATGCGCAGTTGGTTGTTCTGGTGGTGTTGGCGTTGCTCATGGTCCGGTTAGAGCGGCTCAGTCCGCAGACCACGCAGTTGACTGACAGCGTGACCGAACCCGCACTTGCGCAGCACAAAGACGACCGCAAAGACAACAACGATATCGCCGGGGATGATGCCATCCTTGCTGCGATTGATGAGGTCATGCGCACGCAGCATCTGTATCGGGATCCTGATCTGACACTGGATCGGTTGGCGCGCCGTGTGGTGATCCCGGCGCGGCAAATTTCCGGGGCGATTAACCGCCGGTTCGGGCGCAATGTGTCACAGGTCGTCAATGAATACCGCGTGGCAGAGGCGCAAATTCTGTTGCAGACGACCGCTAAGCCGGTAACCGAAATCATGTTTGACTGCGGGTTTCAGACCAAATCGAACTTTAACCGCGAATTTGGTCGCGTGACCGGGATGGGTCCACGGGCATATCGCGACGCGGACCCAAGTTCTGATCAACTGGCCCCCGATCAACCGTTCGGTCCGATCAGGAAGCTGTTTTTAGAGAATGCAGAAAGTCGAGAATAAGCGTGATGGTCTGTTGATGCAGATCTGATCGATCCGTTGCGTCATCGCCATCGAGACAGATAATGCCATCACCCGGGACGTCCTGTTCAAGGAGGATCGCGGCATTTGGTTTGCATTCCGGCAGGAAGCTGAAATGCGCGGCATCGGGCAGGTCATGATATTGGACTAAGTTGGTCGGCATGTGTTGGATCAGATAACCCGATTCAAGTTCCTTGGGGATTTTCGGATTGGATGAACCGGCAGCAATGACCAGAACCGGGATGTCGATGGCCGCCAGACTTTCCGGGGTAAAACCACGGGCAAGGCCAAGATCAAGCGAGATCGCAGCACGAATGCGTTTGTCTTTAAGGTCGGCGGCAAGCTTTGTGCGTTCTTTTGGTGTACGGCCTACTTCAAGTTCTTTGAGGCCATCACAGGCGGCGAGTTCGGGATGCTGTTTGCAGTCCCCGTCCATGTGATCCATGTCCATCTGCGCGCCTGCGAGCTCAAGTGCAGTCCATCCGCCCAGTGAATGACCAATGACCGTGATGTTGGTTCCGTCCAGATGGGGCGACCATGCGAGATCTTCGGTCAGCGATGTGATCAGGTGACTGATATCAAGCGGGCGGAGCCATAATGCAGATCCGACTTCGGCGGTAACATCGCGGCTGGTGGTTCCGGGGTGATTGATCGCGGCCACCACATAGCCCGCCTGCGCCAGTGCGGTGGCAAGCCATCCCTGATTGCGCCAGTTGCCGCCAAACCCGTGCGACATCACGACCAAGGGATGGCGTCCGTCCTGAATTTTGGCATCAGGCTGCACCATCTGACCGAAAAAGACCGGGTTTTCGCCAACAGGTACTGCCGGGTATGTATCGCTGGTCGGATACCAGATTGCACCAACCAATGCGCGGTTCCCATCGCTTGCGCCGATGGTGGTTTCCGTGAAACCAACGGCATAGGGCGCGCCATGAGATGGTGTGGCCATGACAAAAGCCGCCAGAGTGGCCAGCGTGGTGACGGTAAAACGCAACATGCTTGATCCTTCAAACCAAATGAAATGATGCGATGAGTTTTACCGGTCGGGGAGCTGTTGGCGTCCTGGATCGCGATCAAGGACCTTTCAGTGTGCCGTCCTAAAATACGTTGACGGTTTTTCCAGAAGCCAGCGGCCTAATCATCCGCTGGCTTTTTGATGCACGCATTCTGGTGTTTGCATTGCCAGAGCGATGTGCGGTCGCATGGTATTGTAAGCATTGATGGCTTCGTTGAACAGCTTGGCTAGATCTTCGAATGTTTTGCACCGGTGCAGGATGAACTCCTGTTTGAGAATGCCATTGACGCGCTCGGCCAAAGCGTTCTGATAATGGTCATATCCATCCGTCATCGACGGGGTGATTTGATTTTTCAAAATTTTTTTTCCAGCATCTTGGAATAATTGGGCCTGCCAGCTGTCTAACCTTTATGTCGTCATTGAACATAGAGGTCCCCCGATGTCCCACGCTTCGTTTTCGCCCCGTTCCTTTGTTGCGCGCCGCATCATGGCGTTTGGCGTATTTGCCTGTATGTCGGTTGCCGGAATTGTCGGCATGGCTATTGTCGCCAATGCCCATAACGGTGTTGATCATAGCAAACAGGGTTCAATGCCCCGTGATGATCACGAAGCCCATAGCGGGCATACCATGCCCGAAAGCGCATCGGCTGATATTCCCGAACATGAAAAGCCGTTTCTGGCAAAAAATGCGGCCGCCATGGACAAGATGATGGCTGATATGAATGTCGCGCCGACCGGCGATATTGATCGGGATTTTGTGGTCATGATGGTCCCGCATCATCAGGGGGCAATTGATATGTGCGCGGCCTATCTGCCTTATGCCGGCAATACGCAGCTCAAACGCCTGTGTCAGGAAATCATTGTGACCCAGCAACAGGAAATTGTTGCGATGTATCTCGCCATCGGGGCGGAATTGCCGCCTTCGGCCCCGGCATCGACTCGTTAACCACGAATGCCCATGCCTACGCAGTGGCAACCGTTCACCGCCTAACATTGGCCGCCTGTTACCTGCCTATCGCCTTTCTTCGATATATTTCTACGCCTGCTGCATTTCCGTGCGCCATATCTCCGCCCCTGGTCAGAAGAAACCAAGGGCAGGGTAAGTCGCCTTACGCCAAGGAGTACTCATGAAGAATATTTTTGCCAGAACCCTTATGGCCAGAACCCTTATGGTCTGTACGCTTTTAGCGGGCAGTTCCGCCATCGTTCTCGCCGGACAGGCCCCCTATCCGGCGGCCAGCCCCGACCGGGTGCTGGGCCATCAGGATCGGGTTTATTCCGCCGACCAGTTTTCAAATACAGTGTCGGTGATTGACCCTGCCGATAATAAATTGCTGGGCGTGCTGCGCCTTGGCGATCCGCAGCCGCGCAACCTCAGCCCGCTGTATCGCGGGCAGTTGCTGGTGCATGGCTTGGGATTTTCGCCCGATGGCAAAACGCTGGCGGTTGTCGCGGTCGGCAGCAACGCCATCAGTTTTATCAACACCCATGACAACACTGTCCTGCACACCACCTATCTGGGCCGGTCCCCGCATGAAACCTTTTTCACACCCGATGGAAGTGAAATCTGGGTAACCATCCGCGGTGAGGATTATGTTCAGGTGCTGGATGCCAAGACATTCGAACCCAAAACCCGTATCCAGACCCCTGCCGGTCCGGGCATGCAGATTTTCTCGCCCGATGGGAAATATGGCTATATCTGTTCGTCTTTCAATCCGGAAACACTCGTGGTTTCGGTGGCCGATCACAAGATCGTCGGCCATGTGAAGCAGGCCAGCCCGTTCTGCCCGAACATTGCCGCCAACCCCGACGGCAGTCAGGTGTGGTTCACCCTTAAAGATATTGGCAAAGTACAGATATTTGATGCCAAACCGCCCTTTGATGTGATCAAGACGATTGATACCGGCCCGATCACCAACCATGTAAACTTTGCCCGCACGGCCAAGGGTAATTTTGCCTATGTCACGATTGGCGGCCTTAATCAGGTCAAGGTGTTTGATACGGAAACCTTTGAACAGGTGGCGACCATTCCGGTCGGGCGGCTGCCCCATGGTCTGTGGCCATCTGGCGATGGATCGCGGGTATATGTTGGGATTGAAAACGATGACCAGCTGATGGCGATTGATACCGCCACCAACAAGGTGATTGCATCCATTCCTGTCGGTCAGGCCCCGCAGGCCATTGCCTATGTCCCCGGTGCGGTAACCGAAGGGACGGGAACCGACAATCTGGAACCGCTGAAGGCAACGGAAAATTCGGTGCAGCTGTCATTGCGTGCGGTTGGCGGGGCCAGGGATGGTTCGGCACCCAGCAACGTGTCGCTGTTTGATCAGGGCCTGACACAGGTGGTGCAGGCCTCGGTCACCGGTCTGGAACCAGGAAAGGAATACGTCCTTGCACTGGCGGGCAATCCGGATGGCAGCGGAACATTGCAGGCCCTGTCGAATTTCAAGGCCAACCCGACCGGGGCAAGTATTGTCAATGCGCTTGGTCCGATCCGCCAGTTGGTCAAGGGCGAGGATGAGCAGCCCAAACGTTATCTGGTAGTGGCTCTGAAAACCGCCGATGGTATTGGCGCACCGGTGCAGGTTCAGGCCGACTGACCCGATATGGTATTTCACCCCGGTTCCGATGCGAGCCGGGGTGAAACGGATTATATACGAAACGGATTGCATTATTTGTCCTGCGATCCGTTTGGTGTCCTTCATTGCCAGATGCCCGGCACCGTATTGGCAATGGAGGTGTCTGGCCCCAGCACAAGAATTACCAGTGCCACAACACGCCCCTGTCACAGGACGATAGGAATGCATGACGACATGATCCGGCGGATAGAACCGCTGATCCCGGCCCTTCGGCGATATGCGCGTGCCCTTTGTGGTGATCGCGCGCAGGCCGATGATCTGGTGCAGGATTGTCTGGAACGCGCCATCAGTCGCTGGCACCAGCGCCGCGATGATGGCAATACACGCACATGGATGTTTACCATCCTGCATAATCTAGCGGTCAATTACTGGTGCCAAAACCGGTATCGCGGACCGCATATCGCTCTTGATGATACGGTCGAAACCGCATTTGCCCATGACGGTACACAGGAAAACAGCCTGCATTATCAGGATGTGATGGGCGCGATTGCAACCCTTCCCGATGATCAGCGCAGCATTCTGCTGCTGGTATCGATCGAAGATCTGTCCTATGCAGAAACGGCAAAGGTGCTGGATATACCGTTAGGGACGGTTATGTCGCGTCTGTCACGCGGGCGAGAAAGATTGCGCCAGATTCTGGATGGTGACAGGCGGAACAACGGGGATCGTCAAAGCACCCCAAATTTGCGGAGGGTCAAATGAGCCACAGCCCCATTTCAGAAGACGATCTGCATGCTTTTGTTGATGGTGCGCTTGATGGGGCGCGCCACGATGCGGTGGCGGCCTATATCGCGCAGCATCCCGATATTGCCAGACGGGTTGATGCCTATGCCCGGCATCGCGACCTGATGCGCGCGGCTTTTGCCCCGGTGGCCGATGAACCGGTGCCATCGCAATTGAATTTGCATCACCTGATCGAAAACCGCCGTCATGACGGCACGTCGGTAACCGATCACCGTCAGGATGGATTTCAGGGTGGGAATGCGGGCGGCCGGATTGCGTGGTTTGGCGGTTGGCAGGGGGCGGCAGCCGCGATTGTTTTGCTGTGTGCCGGTGGCGGGGCCGGATGGGGATTGCACGGATTTGTGCAAAATCCCGATGTGCCGGTTTTGACGGCATTGTCGGCGCCTGAAGGGATTGGTGCTTTAGCACGCGAGGCATCGGCCAGCTATGTCGCCTATGCCCGAGATCGCAACCGGCCGGTCGAAATCCGGGCGGATAAAACCGATGATTTGCTGCGCTGGATCAGTGATCGGGTCGGGATGAATTTGCATGTACCCGATCTGACGGCGGATGGATACCGGTTTATGGGCGGGCGGGTTGTCGCTACCGATCACGGCCCGGCGGCAATGCTGATGTATGATGATGATCAGGGGGTGCGTCTGGTGATGCTGGCCCGACCGATGCAGGCTGACCAGAATGCCCCGATGCAGGAACATCATGCCGATGGTGTCACCGGGTTTTCCTGGGCATCGATGGGCACGGGTTACAGTGTGGTCGGGCCGCTATCCGATGACCTCTTGCACCCGGTCGCCGATCAAATGCGCAAACAGCTAACAACCCCGGCATAGGCCGGGACGGTTTGACGAATACCGGATGCAGGACCGTTTTACACAGTCCGGCATCCGGGCCGGTGATAGAGGCCAGAACAGGGCGCTTAGCAACGACTGCGTTCGCTGCTGCCCGATCAGTCATTTAGCGGAACATCATTACCGGCACATGGCAGGACCGAACCATTTCGGTGGTGGTGCTGCCGATGATCAGGTTGCGGATGCGCGAATGGCCGTATGCGCCCATGATCAGAAGGTCGATGCCATCCGCCTCGATCCGGTTTTTGATCACGTCTTCGGGTTCACCGGCCTCGAAACCGGCGTCAACATCGTACCCGGCCTTGCGCAAAATGGTCGCCGCGTCATCAAGCTTTTCCTGAAGGCTATCTGTTGGTTTGCCAACGCACAGCAAGACGCACGGAAGTCCGGTAAACAGCTTGCCACCCGCAATGTGGCGCAAGGCCTTCATCGCACTTTCGCCGCCGTCAAACGCAATCAGGAACTTGTTGATCGGCTTGAATGCGCGCGACGCGACCAGAACCGGTTTGGTCGCAGACCGGACAACCCGTTCAAGATTTGACCCCAGATGCAGTTTGGCAAAATCGGCGGCCTCGCCCCGCTTGCCAATGATGATCAGGTCGGCATCGCCTTCAAACTTGCCAATTGCATCAATCAGATCGCCATGACGAAGCTTGGAGGTAACGGATGAAAGTCCAGCTTCTTCAAGGCCCGATTTGGCTTCTTCAAGCAACAGCCGCCCGCGTTTCAGCTCCAGCTTGGCCTTTTGTTCATCAAGGTCGGCCAGTTCCTGCAAAAGGGCGCTACGTGCACCAAGTTTGAGGTTACCACTAAGGTCGGCGGGTTCGGAGCCCACGCCGCGACGGCCCAGCACATGCATCAGCTCAACCGATGCTTCGGTGCGTTTGGCTACCCAGCAGGTCAGGTCGCGAACGCTTTGCGAATAGCCCGATCCATCGATCAGTGCGATCAGATGTGTCATTGAACGTTCCCCTTAGTGGCCCATCAGGCGTTCAAGCGCGCCGGGCTTGTCATGGATCGCCAGCTTATCAACAATTGTCTCGCTGGCTTCATTGAGACCGATCAACTCGACCTCGGCTCCCTCACGGCGGAATTTCAGCACGACCATATCAAGGGCCGCAACACTTGAAATATCCCAGATATGGGCGTGGCTGACATCAATCGTGACTTTATCAAGTGCCTCGCGGAAATCGAATGCCTTGGTGAAATCCTCGACCGAGGCAAAGAAAATCTGCCCGCGCACTTCATAGGTCCGCCATGTGCCATCGTCTGAAAGCGTGCTGGTAACCCGGAAGATCTGCGCGATTTTCCACGCAAAGAATATCCCCGAAAGCAAAACCCCGATCAGAACGCCAATCGCAAGATTATGCGTGCCGACCACGGTCACAACGGTTGCCAGCATCACGATGGATGAACTGCGCGGATGTTCGCGCAGGTTTTTGATCGAAGACCAGCTGAATGTCCCGATTGATACCATGATCATGATTGCGACGAGTGCTGCCATCGGGATGATTGCCACCAGATCGCCCAGAACCACAATCAGGATCAGAAGGAAAATACCGGCAAGGAAGGTCGAAAGGCGGCACCGCCCGCCCGACTTCACGTTGATTACCGACTGGCCGATCATCGCACAACCGGCCATGCCACCGATGAAACCGGTAAAGAAGTTGGCAATCCCCTGACCATAGCATTCGCGAATGCGGTTCGATGGTGTATCGGTCAGCTCGTCGACGATCTGTGCCGTCATCAGACTTTCCAGAAGCCCGACCGCCGCCACCGCCGCCGAATAGGGCAGGATGATCAGGAAGGTATCAAGGTTCAGCGGCACATCAGGCAGATAAATCGCCGGGAAGGCATCAGGCAATGCGCCCATATCACCGACCGTGCGCAAATCACCATCAATAAACAGCGACAGGATCGTCAGAACGATAATGCAGATCAGTGGCGAGGGGACAATTTTCGTGATCCGCGGGAACAGGTAAATAATTGCAAGGCCACCGGCAACCATCACATAGGTCATGATGCTGACATTGGTCAGTTCTGGAAGCTGCGCCATGAAAATCAGAATGGCAAGCGCGTTGACAAAGCCCGTCATCACCGATTTCGAGACAAACCGCATCAGGTTCCCAAGCCGAAGCGCCCCGGCCAGCATCTGGATCACCCCGGCAAGCACGGTTGCCGCCAGCAGGTAATCAAGCCCGTGATCGCGTACAAGCGAGCCCATCAGAACGGCGGTTGCCGCGGTCGCGGCCGAAATCATGCCCGGGCGTCCGCCAAAGATCGCGGTAATCACGGCAATCGAGAAGGATGCATAAAGCCCGACCTTCGGGTCGACCCCGGCAATGATGGAAAAGGCAATGGCTTCGGGGATAAGTGCAAGTGCCACCACAAGGCCTGAAAGCACATCACCACGGATATTGCCAAGCCATTCGGCCCGCAAACGCGGAAGGAAATCGGTATTCACAGAATTTCTCCGTATCAAACAGCCCAGTCTGTCCCCGGGGCTGGAGTGTCATCTGGCGGCATGAAAGCCGTCCCTAACGGTCAGTATTGCAATGCAGAAGGCTGTACCTATACCAATTTAAAATATGGCACAACCGCAGGGGGCGTGATCTTTGCCGGGCATTTTGTGCAAAACCCAGTCTGGAACGGAAAAACCCGCCGGAATAGCGGCGGGTTTTGTCCTGAAGTTCTGATCTCTGCGATTTAGGCAGATCAGACTATTTCCGGTTTTGGCGGTTTTCGATCAGATCATCAACCACGCCCGGGTCGGCAAGGGTCGATGTATCGCCAAGCTGGTCATATTCGTTGGCGGCAATCTTGCGCAGGATACGGCGCATGATTTTGCCCGAACGGGTTTTCGGAAGACCCGGTGACCACTGGATATAATCGGGGCTGGCAATCGGGCCGATTTCCTTGCGCACCCACTGAACCAGTTCCTTGCGCAGTTCTTCGGTCGGTTCTTCACCGGCATTCAGCGTGACATAAGCATAGATGCCCTGTCCTTTGATGTCGTGGGGAACACCGACCACGGCGGCCTCGGCCACCTTGGAATGTGCGACCAGTGCACTTTCAACCTCGGCGGTGCCCATCCGGTGGCCTGAAACGTTGATCACGTCATCAACGCGGCCCGTGATCCAGTAATAACCATCTTCGTCCCGTCGTGCACCGTCGCCGGTGGTATAGACATTGGCGAATGTGCTGAAATAGGTCTGGATGAACCGTTCATGATCGCCATAAACCGTGCGCATCTGCCCCGGCCAGCTATCCTTGATCACAAGGTTGCCATCGGTTGCGCCGGCAAGTTCCTTGCCTTCATTATCCAGAAGGGCAGGCTGAACACCAAAGAACGGAAGCGTCGCTGACCCCGGTTTAAGGTCGGTCGCACCCGGAAGCGGCGTAATCAGGATGCCGCCGGTTTCGGTCTGCCACCAGGTATCGACAATCGGGCATTTCCGTTTGCCGACATGCTCGTGATACCATTCCCATGCCTCGGGGTTGATCGGCTCGCCCACCGAACCAAGGATACGCAGGGACGAAAGATCCGCCTTGTTGACCCAGCTTTCGCCTTCGCGCATCAGGGCACGGATCGCGGTTGGCGCGGTATAGAAGATATTGACCTTGTGCTTCTCGCACACCTGCCAGAAACGCGATGCATCCGGATAGCTCGGCACACCCTCAAACATCAGGGTCGTTGCCCCGTTGGCCAGCGGCCCGTAAACAATATAACTGTGCCCGGTGACCCAGCCAACATCGGCCGTACACCAGTAAATATCGCCTTCGTGATAATCAAAGACATACTGATGGGTCATTGATGCGTAAACAAGGTAACCGCCCGACGTATGCAAAACGCCCTTTGGCTTGCCGGTCGAACCCGACGTATACAGAACAAAAAGCGGGTCTTCGGCATTGACTTCGGTCGGCGGGCAATCAGGGGATGCTGCCTCGCAGACCTCGTGATACCAGACGTCGCGGGCATCGTTCCACGCAATGTCCTTGCCGGTGTGCTTGACGACAACAAGCTTTTCGACGGATTTGACACCGGGATGCGAAAGCGCTTCGTCCGCATTGCGTTTCAGCGGCACACCGCGCCCACCACGAAGACCTTCATCCGATGTGATGACAACCTTCGCACCGCAATCTTCAACGCGGCCGGCCAATGCTTCGGGCGAAAAGCCGCCAAATACGATGGAATGGATCGCACCGATGCGCGCGCAGGCCAGCATCGAAACCGCTGCGGCCGGGATCATCGGCAGATAAATGACAACGCGGTCGCCCTTGCCCACACCCATCGATTTAAGTGCGTTGGCAAACCGGCAGACACGTTCATGCAGGTCTTTATAGGTGATATGTTCGGAAACGGACGGATCGTCGCCTTCGAAAATGATCGCGGTCTGATCACCGCGTTTTGCCAGATGACGATCAAGGCAGTTGGCCGCAACGTTCAGCGTACCGTCTTCATACCATTTGATATAAAGGTCCTTGGTGTCAAAGCTGACATTCTTGACCTTGGTAAACGGCTTGATCCAGTCGATGCGTTTGCCATGTTCGCCCCAGAAGCCTTCGGGGTCTTCGACCGACTGCTTGTACATGGCGTCGTATTTTGCCTTGTCGATCAGCGCGCCCTTCGCGATGTCGTCGGATACGGGATAAACGTTCGCAGACATATGTGGCCTCTTGTTCGTTTCCTGTTGTCTGTACGTTCGCACCGGTTACCTGCCCGCTGAAAGGTCTTTGGGCCGGTGCGATATTCTTGTGCGTTTCAGGTACCGGTTTTCGCAGTCGCAATAATTGGTGCGGGACAACCGAACGGGCGATGCAAGATCATCCGGTCGATATGGCGTAAATCGGTTCCTGTCGCTTGCGCCCTATGCTAGTGCGCTGATGGATTTCAGGGAATACAACTTAAGACGGGGGGCAAAATGGCGCGCAACTGCCGCGGCACCGTTCTGATTTCCCTGCCTTGCGTTTGAATGCATTGTTGCAACACAACCAATCCATCCCAGCAATCCTGTCTCGATGCTGACAAACGAGCATTCCCCGAAGTAGGTAATTGAAACATAGTCATATTATTGCGATTTCGCCAGTCACGATCTGACGTTTTGCGACGTTTCACAGCGATATATCAAATCGGTTGCGTTCTGGATTTAATGGAACAAAACAGATACAAAGAAATCAGGCTATAACCAAACGGTGGGAACATGGATCCGATCTCTCTTGCAGCGGGCGCAATTGCGGCACTTGTCGTCGCACTGGTTTTCAGTGTGCTGATGGTCAAACGCACCAAAGAAGCCGTGATGGCAGAGGCAGAGTCGCGAACCGCCTTGCTGGCGGCACAACTCGATCAGGTCGATGCAACCCGGCGTGAACTGACAAACGAATTGGCAACCACGCGTAACCGGCTTTCCGAAGAATCCGAAAAGCGCGCCATTGCCGAAACCAGACTGGAAAAAGAGCGCGAAGCCACCACCGAAAAGCTCGCGATGCTTGATGATGCGCGCACCAAACTGCTTGATAGCTTCAAGGCATTGTCGTCTGACGCGCTTAAAGTCAACAATGACGAGTTCATGAAGCTGGCGCGTGAGAATTTCTCGCGCATGCAGGAAGGGGCCAAAGGCGATCTGGAAAAACGCCAGCAGGCCATCGACAGCCTCGTCAAACCGATTCAGGAACGTTTGCAGGCGTTTGATACCAAGGTCAATGAACTGGAAAATTCGCGCAAGGAAGCTTATGGCGAATTGCGCAATCAGGTCGGCCAGCTGGTTGAATCGCAAACCCGTCTGTCCAAGGAAACCCAGACGCTAAGCTCTGCCCTGCGGTCTAGTTCGTCGGTATCAGGCAAATGGGGTGAATTGCAGCTGCGCCGGATCGTTGAGCTGGCCGGCATGCTCAAACATTGCGATTTCGAAGAACAGGTGCATTTCAATACCGACGAAGGCGCGCAGAAGCCCGATATGGTCATTCATCTGCCGGGTGGTAAAAACATCGTCGTCGATGCCAAGGCCCCGACATCGGCCTATCTTGAGGCGATCGATGAAAAGCACGACGACATCCGTCGCGAGGCCCTGATGGGCACCTATGTGACCAATGTGCGCAAGGTGATTTCCGACCTGTCAAAAAAATCCTATTGGAAATCGGTCGATTCGCCCGAATTTGTTGTTCTGTTTCTGCCCGGCGAAAGCTTCTTTTCGGCGGCCCTTGAACGAGATCCCCGCCTGATCGAAGACAGCTTCCGCGATGGTGTCATTCTGGCGACCCCGACAACCTTGTTGGGACTTCTGAAGGCCGTGGCCTATGGCTGGCGCCAGGAAGCCTTGGCCGAAAATGCCCGCGATATCAGCGAAATCGGTCAGCAGCTTTTTGATCGTCTGGGGACCCTTGCCAAAAACTTTGCCTTGATGGGCAAGTCGCTTGAAAGCACGGTCAAAAACTACAACAAGACTCTTGGCACGCTTGAAGGAACGGTTCTGGTTTCAGCGCGCAAGCTCAAGGAAAAGCATATCGTTGCCGACGACCGCGCCATCGAAGAACCACTTCATGCTGAAACCCATGTGCGTGAAATCACCAAAACCGAATTGCTTGGCGCACCTTCTGATGTTTTGACGGCCCAAACCGATGATGATGACGATGAAACGCCCCATACCGGTACCGATCATGGCTGAGTTGCACGTTAATCGCGTTAATATGGGGCTGTTGCTTGACTAAGCTGCGACGAAACCTTATCTCGAAGCGCTGATTTCGCTATAATGCGATGAACGCATAGATTTCCAGACCGGACAGAAGACACATGGCCCTGCGCGACATTCTCATTGTTCCCGATCCCCGCCTTAAGCAGGAATGCGAAGAGGTGGCAGAGGTGAATGACGAAATCCGTGAATTGCTCGATGACATGCTTGAAACCATGTATGCGGCACCGGGTATCGGCCTTGCTGCGCCCCAGATCGGCGTGATGAAGCGTGTGGTTGTCATGGATGTGTCCGATGACAAGGAAAAGCCCCAGCCGCTGAAGCTCGTGAACCCGGAAATCATCTGGGAATCCGAGGATACATCTGTCTATCAGGAAGGCTGCCTGTCGATCCCGGAACAATATGCCGATGTCGAACGCCCTGCCGAAGTTGGCCTGCGCTACCTGGATGAAAACGGCAAGGAGCATGAAATTGAGGCCGATGGCCTGCTCGCCACCTGCATCCAGCATGAACTTGATCACCTTGATGGCATTCTGTTCACGGATTATCTCAGTGCGCTTAAGCGCAACATGATCCTGAAAAAGGTGCAGAAGCTGCAAAAGACGAAAAAGTCTGCCTGAGTCGATCAGTTTTCAGTCTTAAGAAGGGCCGTATGATCGGCCCTTTCATTTTGCGCGCGGTTTGAGGGAGCCGATATCCATTCCGATGATCCAGCCTTCGCGTTTGCGGATGATCGGGCGATCAGGCAGATATTCGGGATGTTTGCCATCGGCAATGCGGATCAGTCCCAGGGCTCCGACCAGCGCATCAAACGCATCGTCCTTGCCCTCGTCAGGGCCGAAACCTGATTTGATGTCGGCCGCAACTGCGGTGTTTATTTCAATTCCATTTCCCACGGCATAGTCGATCAGGGCCGCAACAGCCAGAGTACGGCTTTTATGATTTGATTTGGTCACCTCATCAATACCGAGCCAGCCATAGATTTCACCGGGATAGGTTTCAATCAGGGTTACGCCGTTCTGTTGGCAGCATGTCGAAAGATCACCAGTAAAGGGCCATATGTTAAATCCATCGCGATAGCCGGGAATGATCAGATGTTCGAGCCCGTGCAACATTGCTTTGCCAACCTGATTGGCACCAAGGGTCCAGAAAGACGGGCAGGCGGCGGGGCGGTGATAGGTGGCCCCTTCGCACAGGCGATAAAGCTTATCAAAGCTTGATACACCAAGGGCATCTACAAGATGTCCACGCTTTACACTGCCTTTTACGCGGGCTGTTTTGGGATAGAACGGTCTGTGATGGGTGATTTCGTCCGGGTTTGTGCAGACGTCGGAAAAGCTATCCCATTTGCCAGTGAAAATAATATCCAGCAAAGATTTAAAATCTTGAATATTTGCGCCATCATACCAGTGATCGACAAAGCCGACCGGCATATCAAGACCAAGCCAAAGGGCGTGGTCCCGACCGTATTGTGAAAGTGACTGGCGAAACTGGTTTAACAGTCCGACCGGCTCGATCGCATAAATCAGCCATCCGGATGTATTGCGGCGTGCTTTGGCGACCCATCGGGATTTGGCAGATATGCTCCAGTCTGCATGCCATATATGTTCGACCGGGTATTTGCGCGGCTCGGGAAAGGCTTGGCTTGTCATTTCCACAAGATAGCGCCAAATTGCCGACCAGTAATCGAAAAATACCCCCGACATTGTGATGAATGGACGTGACCGATGACCAAGCTGCGCATTGCCTTTATGGGAACTCCGGATTTTGCCCTTGTGGCGTTAAAGCAACTGGTCGCAGCCGGTCATGATATTGTCTGCGTCTATTCCCAGCCGCCACGCCCGGCCGGTCGCGGGCAAAAGGAAACGCCGACCCCGGTTCATGCATGGGCGCAAGAACAGGGGATCGAGGTCCGCACGCCTGTTTCCCTGAAATCAGATGACCAGAAACAGGCCTTTGCCGACCTTGATCTTGATGTTGCGGTGGTCGCGGCCTATGGCCTGATCCTGCCAAAGGCTATTCTCGATGCGCCGAAATATGGTTGTCTGAACATTCATGCGTCCCTTTTGCCGCGCTGGCGTGGTGCGGCCCCGATCCAGCGCGCCATACTGGCGGGGGATGACAAGACCGGTGTGACCATCATGCAGATGGATGTCGGGCTTGATACCGGTGACATGCTGTTGGTCGGTGATATTCCGATCACGTCCGAAACTTATGCCAATGCCCTGCATGACGATCTTGCCGAGCTGGGGGGCAAACTGATTGTCGAGGCGCTTGAAAAGCTTCCGGTCAGTGGATTACGGGCAACCAAACAGCCTGAAGACGGCGTGACCTACGCTGCCAAGCTTGAAAAATCCGAGGCAAAGCTTGATTTCACCGATTATGCTGCGGCACTTGAACGCAAGATCCGCGCATTTACCCCATGGCCGGGTGCCTATTTCGAATTTGGCAAGGAACGTATCAAGGTGCAGGCCGCCATCGTTACCGACCAGACCGGTCCGGTGGGCACCATCCTTGACGATAATCTGACGATTGCGTGCGGCACCGGTGCGCTGCGCCCGACCCGCATTCAACGGCCGGGCAAGGCAGTTATGGATACCGATGCGGTGTTGCGCGGCTATGACAAGCTTGCCAAGGGCGTGGTTTTGCAGGGCTAAGTCCATGGAAATGGTATTCGACATTCGCAAAGCCACTAACCGGGACGGCGATCAAATCGCAATCCTGATTGATGCGGTCTTTTCTGACTATCCCGGTTGCATCTTTGACCGTGCGGGCGAGTTTCCTGAACTTGATGCGATTGCCGATGATTTCACCGCCGGGAATGGTTGTATCTGGGTTGTCGAGGGGGATGGGCGTGTTTTGGGATGCCTTGGCATCAAATACGATCCGGCACAAAAGCAGGCGGAATTGCACAAGGTCTATCTGGATCGGGCCACCCGCGGGCAGGGCGTTGCACAACGCATGCTGACAAAGGCACTTGATTGGCTGATGCAAACCCATCCTGATAGCACCGAACTTGTCCTTTGGACCGATACACGGTTTGAAGCCGGACATCGCTTTTATGAAAAATGCGGGTTCACCCGAACTGGCGAAACCCGCATTCTTGATGATCTTAGTGCCTCGTCGGAATACCGGTTCAAAGCTCGACCGAACGATGTTCTGCTTCGGATTACCTGACCGCTTGCGAACTCAGCTTTGCTGCCCGGTAACCGGGGCTGCAATGGCCTTGGTTTCGGTAACAGCTTCGGGTTTGCGGACGGAGCGAGCATCGCGCAGGCCGAGCTCCCATGGCGGGATCGGGGTGAATTTTTCGGCCAGAAAGTCTACAAAGGCACGGACCTTTGGCGACAGGTGACGTTTGTGTGGATACACAGCCGAAATCCACGCCAGATCGTGAACATATTCTGTCAGAACCGGCGTCAGGCGGCCCGCACGGATATCTTCATGAACCAGATATTCGGCCAGTCGCGCCATGCCGAGTCCGGCAACGACCGCTTCGTGCAATGCGTCACCGTCATTGGCGGAAAAACTGCCCTGTGCCCGGAACGAAACATGACCTTCGGGGGTATCGAAATGCCAGTCGTTGAAGCTTTCGCGCGAAGACAGATGCAGACAGTCGTGGTTTTCAAGTTCCTGGGGTTTACGCGGGATACCGTTCTTTTCCAGATATTCCGGCGATGCGACGATCATGCGGCGGTTGACCGCATATTTGCGCGCGATCAGGGATGAATCTTCAAGGGCGGACAGGCGAATCGCCAGATCGTAACCATCGTTGACCAGATCGGTGAATTTATCATCCAGCGTCAATTCAATCCTTACATCGGGATAACGCGCCAGAAATTCCGGAATCAACGGCACGACCTGATATTTGGTGAAGGCCACCGATGCGTTGATACGCAACGTTCCGCGCGGGGCTGCGTAAAGCTGGGTCACGACTTCTTCGGCTTCTTCGATCTCGTTTAAGATCGTGCGGGCGCGTTCGTAAAAGGCACGGCCTTCTTCGGTCAGGCTAAGCTGGCGGGTGGTGCGCATCAAAAGACGCGCGCCAAGTCTGTCTTCAAGGCGCGAAATGTATTTTGAAACCGCCGAAGGTGACAGACGCATGGTCCGTGCAGCAGCTGAAAAACTGCCTTCTTCAACGGCATGGACAAAGATTTCCATTTCTGCGGCGCGATCCATCGGTGTATTTCCTATTTATGACCAATATTCACAAGTAATGTGCATATTGAGGTAATTCTCTTCTGCCGTAAAGGAAATTAGATTGGGTTCATCAAACGCGACACGTTGTCGCAATGAACCAAATTCTTAAAGGAGGTCTGCCATGACCACTTATGCTGACATCACCAAGCTGAACATCAAAACCAGCGAGATTGAAGCTGGCGTGCGCAAAGGCCAACAGCTTCGCGCTGAATATATCGGCAGCCTGTTCCGCAGCCTGTTCAAAGGCTCTGACAAGTCCGCCGACATCAAGCATCCGGCTGGCACCGTTGGCGGTGCTGCCTAATTGACGACCTCGCGGTCGAGCGACGTTTGATCTTCCTCCCCAAACGACGCTCCCGCGATGGACTACCGCGTTTTTTCTAGCGTCTTCCTCCCTAGACGACGCTGTTTTCCCGACTGGCCCGGGCTCTTTTGAGCTCCGGGCCATTTTTTTGTCTCATCGTCGATTTCCGACTTTGAAATCCCCCGGCCTTATTCACCGGTTTGGCGGGCGACGCCCGGCGGGATATAGAAGCCCGGCCGTTCCGACATCCATGACAGCACCGAAACAACCGCCATTGCGACGATGGTGATCCAAAGCGTCGTGCCGATATCAATATCGGCGGCAAACATCCAGCCATAGATCGCCGGGCCAATCGCCGATGCCAGAACCATGACCGCAGTCAAAGTGCTTCGAACCGCACCAATTTCATCCAGTGGCACCAGTTCCGGGATAATCGCGGTGCGTAATGTTGTGGCAAAGCCGGTGGTGATCCCCAGCATCCCCATATAAACCGGGATCATGACCGGGGTTTCGGTGATCGCCAGCAACGATACCGCCCCGATGGCCGGGATCAGATGATAGGGGAACAGCTTGCGAGCGGTATGGCTGTCAATCAGCGGTCCGCTGCCAAAGGCCCCGATCACCGATGTGATGGCGAAAACCGTAAAGCCCGCTGCAAACCAGGTGAGGTCGATGTCTTTACTGGCTGAAATCGATCCCTGATGGAAGAACAGGGCGGTCATCACCAGCGGCGGGGCGGCCAGCATCGGCATGCAGAACCAGATATAGCGTGACCGGAACAGGCGCGGATGGCTGCCTGTGGGTGACGTATCCCGGGCGACCTCCTGATTCGCACTAGCGGTCTTGCTGTTGTTTTCCATTTTGCCCGGTGCTTCGCGGAATTTCGCGTTATCGCGGATCAGCAGGATCGCAATCGGCATCAGGATAACCACGATGAAAATACCGGCCCCGGCATAGGTGGCCCGCCAGCCAAATCCGGCAATAAGTGCCAGCAGGGTTACCGGCATGATTGCCTCTGCCAATGGAAAGCCAAAGCTTGCAATGGCGAGGGCACGTCCACGACTGCGGTCAAAATAACGCGCAATGCCGGTCATGCTGACATGGCTCATCAATCCCTGTCCAGCCAGACGCAGAATAAACAGGGCCGCAATCAGCATCCAGGCCGACTGTGCGGCGGCAATCACAAGGCAGCCGATGGTCAGCAATACCATGGTCGCCAGGCTGTAGCGCAGCATATCGATGCGGTCGATCAATCGCCCGATGAAAGGCAGGCAAAGCGCGCTTGCGATGGTGATCCCGGCATAAATATTGGCAAACTCGGTTTCATTGATCGAAAGGCTGGCGCCGATGAACGGAACGAAAAGGGCGACCAGAAAGGTCTGACCGAATGACGAGCCAAAACTATGAAGCGCCCCGAATGCCAACGGGCGGGGTGCCTGACGCAAAAGACTGAGGAATTGCATGAGGTTCAATCAATAGTATGAGGAATTCTTCCGGCGATATTATCTAGGGCGGTGAAAAGCGTCTACTGCCCGAATGCATAGGTATTATGTAAGCAAATAATAAGAAAAAACCCCCGCAAGAACATGTTCTTGCGGGGGTTTTCGGATCAAAAGTAAGTCGTTTCAGCGGTGAAATCAGGCAGCTATTTTGGCTGCCGGACCATCCGAATGACGGCTTTTCCACCAGTTCAGGCCCAGTATCGCCAGAATGACGACCGTGCCTGCGATCTCTGCCCGAATGTCAGGATAGAAGATGCCAATTGTCGCTGGAACAATCAGAATGCGTGACACCAGATCAATCTTGGCAAACATGAAGCCTTCGAGTGCGGCGGCAAAAGCCGCCAGCGACAGGATCGCGGTAAAACCAGTCCAGAGCACAAGCGGCAGCGGGCCACCAGTGATGATTTCCGGATTGAACACCATGAAGGCCGGGATCAGATAGAGGCCCTTGGCAAATTTCCAGGCCTGCATACTGGTTTCCAATGGACTGGCCCCGGCAATCGCGGCCCCGGCAAAACCGGCAAGCGCAATGGGCGGGGTCACGTTACTGTCCTGAGAATACCAGAACACCACCAGATGAGCGATCAGCAACGGAATGCCGAACTCGTTGGACAGTGCCGGTCCGACCAGAACGATCAGAACGATATAGGATGCCGTCACCGGCAGGCCCATGCCGAGAATCAGGCTGGCGATCAACACCAGAACCAGTGCCAGAACAATATGGCCGCCCGAGAAAGCGATCATCATCGACGAGAATTTCAGACCCAAACCGGTCAGTCCGACGACGCCGACAATAATACCGGCAACAGCGCAGGCCATGCTGACCGCAACCGCATTTTTTGCACCGAGTTCAAGGGCGGCAATTGTAATCCTGACGCCATTGGCAAGGGCAACCTTGAGGCGATCATGGCTTGCCTTTTCGCCGTTCTGCGGCGCGACATAGAAGAACCAGATCACGTATCGCAGGGCGGCAACCGCAAGGACGGAAATGATCGCCCAGAAACCGACACGCATCGGTGAAATGTTCAGCACCAGAAGGTAAATCAGAACGCCAAGCGGCAGAATGAATTGCCAGCCTTCCTTAAGCACCTGCTTCCAATCGGGCAGTTCTTCGACCGGCATGCCACGCATACCGTTTTTCAGCGCGACGATATGGACAAACAGATAAACCGTGCCGAGATACAGGATCGCCGGGAAGATCGAGACCATGACGATTTCAAGATACGGAACCTGTGTATATTCGGAAATCAGGAATGCACCTGCCCCCATGAGAGGTGGCGTGATCTGGCCGCCGGTCGAGGCAGCGGCTTCGATACCACCGGCCTGTGCGGGGCGATAACCCAATTTTTTCATCAGTGGAATGGTAAAGGCCCCGGTGGTGACAACGTTGGCAATCGCCGAACCGCTGATTGATCCCATACCGGCAGACGCCAGCACCGCGGCCTTTGCGGGACCGCCAGCCTTTCTGCCGGTCGCCGCATAGGCCATGTCGATAAAGAATTTACCCGCACCGGTCACTTCAAGGAATGCGCCAAACAGGACGAACATGAAGATGTAGGTCGCTGCAACTCCCATCGGCAGGCCATAAATGCCTTCCTGACCAAGATAAAGCTGACCGACTAGGCGATCCACATCAGCGCCCCGGTGGCTAAGGATGCCGGGCAGCCATTCACCAAGCCATGGCAATGCACCACGTGGACCGGAAAGTGCATAGACGATTGCAATGATGCCAATCACAGTCATGCCAAGGCCAACAGCACGACGGCTGGCTTCGAGTACGGTGACGGTTGCAATGATGCCGATGATCAGATCGGTACTGGTCCAGAAACCCGCACGGTTGAAAATCTCGTCCAGATAGAAGGACAGATAGAATCCCGTAATGAACGCACCAGCCAGAAATCCCAGATCGATGACCCAACCCAGAACGCCCCGTTTGCGGTTCGATCCGAAAACGGGGAACATCAGAAAGGCCAGAAACATCACAAAGGCCAGATGGATCGAACGCTGATAAAACAGGCCAAGCGGCTCGATCCCAGCGCCATACATCTGGAACAGTGAAAGTGCAACGGCGACAACAGAAATTGCCAGTACAACCAGTTTGGGTTGTGGCAGTTTGTCCGCCAAGGACGGAAGCGGTGCCGGTTCAGACATGAAACTTATTCCCCGGTATCAAGGCGGATGGTGACACGGGTGTGTTCAGCCATCTTTGAAAGATATATTTCGTCACCCTCTGTCGTGACGATACGATGGTCGACTGCAAGACTTCCGACGCGCAGGGCATAGGCATTGCCCGGCACAGGTTCGTCGATGTCCTCGATCCAGTATCCGCCACCTTTGGCGCTGGTCAGGACTCCACGACCCGGATAATGGCCAAGACCTGCTGCAAAATCGGGTTGGTATGTACGATGCAGGACCATCCTGCCCAGATCATCGACATAACAATCGATAACCCCGTCACCAGTGACCGAATGGTTCCAGTAAAGGCACCAGCCAGATTGGCGTGGAATTGGTGTTCTGGCCAAAACCGATCCGTCAGCGGCAATGACTTCCAGGTGGTCCGTTGCCGTACCCGGCGTGGTTTCAGCATGACGAGCTGGCCCGCTACATGCCGATATCAGAAGGGTAAAGGCGGCCAATGCTGGCCGCCCCCAATTTAGTGAAATCATGGATAAAGCTTAGGCGGAATCGGTGAACCGGTTTCTTCGTAGTAACGAAGGGCACCCGGATGCATCGGAATCGGCGTCGAGTTCAGAGCGAAATCAACGGTGGTGTCGTTGGCAGCCGGGTGAATGGCGATCAGTTCATCAACTTTTTCAAACAGGGTTTTGGTGATCTGATAGGCCAGTTCGTCATCCATTTCTGCATTCACGAACAGAACGTTCGGGGTTGAAACGGTGTTTACCGGTGCGGTTACACCGTCATAGAGCCCTTTGCGCAGCGCATAGGGTGCGAAGGTCGGTTCGGCATCAAGAGCAGCAACGATTTCCTCATCGCTGAGAGCGATCAGCTTGATCTCACGCGTGGTTGCGAGGTTCAGGATCGAGCTGGTGGGCGGGCCGACGCTCCAGAAACCTGCATCGATATCGCCGTCACGAAGTGCGTCGGCGGTTTCGTTGAAGTTCAGGCGCTGTTCTTCGATGTCATCATAAGAAATGCCGTTGGCTTCAAGCAGGGTTTTGGCAGAAACTTCGGTGCCGGAACCTGGCGCACCAACAGAAACGCGTTTGCCTTTAAGATCGGCAAGGCTGGTAATGCCGCTATCTGCCATGGTCACGATCTGAACGGCATTCGGATAGATCGAAGCCAAGGCGCGAACATTGTCAAGTTTGCGGCCTTCGAATTTGCCTGTACCCGTGAAGCCGGCATAAACAGTATCGGCCAAACCGATTGCAATGTCGCTGTCGCCACGGGAAATAAGGCCCATGTTTTCAACAGATGCACCGGTGACTTCGGCAACTGCGGTCGCACCGTCAACATATTTGCTGATCAGTTCCGCAAGACCGCCGCCATACGGATAATAAACGCCACCGGTACCGCCGGTCGCGATGGAAAGCTGACTTTGGGCGAATGCCGGGGCACCGAACATCATCAGTGCTGCCGCTGCAGAAAGCAGATTCCGCAATTTCATACTTAGTCCTCCCTAGGATTAGTGTTTACTGCGTTGATAACAACAGAAACGGTCAATAAAGAAATATTGGCAGTTATCTTTTGGTATCTCCTCAGTTGTTGGTCGTCCTGTTCTCTAACGAATATGGTGTCGGGTAGGCACTTAACAGGTCGTTGGGATAATAAAGCAGTGTCCGATCCGGTCGCCAAATACGGCACGCGCAAATCGCCCGTGAAACTGATTCACAAGGATGCTGTCAGAAATCCGACAAAATGCGGTGGCATTCAGATGCGATTGACCCGTTATCGGGCCGATCAAGCGTCATGCGATGAAAGCATGCCTTCCCGGACATTGGTTATTCTCCCTGACGAATGTTGTTTATTGTTTTGCCCTAGTGATTGGCAAACATCATGCCAACCGGGGATTCTATTTTTCTATTTATATATCAAACAGATACAAAAATCAGCCAGATCATATCGGCGGAAAATTGCCGATGCACCATTTCTTTTTCGGCGGATTTTTGCCGATAGACCCGATTCACAAATATCCTAACACTTTAAAGCTGCGGGACAAATTATCGCTCTTCAATGGTATCACGGCGAATGTTCAGCTTTTTCATTTTTTCGTTCAGGGTGCGACGCGGAATGTCGAGTTCGTCCATTACTGTTTTGACGTTGCCGTTATGGCGCGTCAGAGCATCGCGGATGATGTGCTGTTCGAAATGGCGAAGCTGATCTGCGAGTGATCCGGTTTTGTCGGCAGGGTCGGCGGCACCATTGCCAATGCTGTTGCCAAACAGACGTGCCCAGCGTTCTTCGGCGTTGCCGGTCAGGAGCACATAGCGTTCCGCGAGGTTTTTAAGTTCGCGCACATTTCCCGACCATTCATGAGCCAGAAGTCCGCCCCAAAGTTTTGCAGGCGGTTTTTCATACGGGCGATCAAAATTTTCGGCCGCCCGTTCGGCAAAAATGTCAAACAGCAGCGGCAGGTCATCCTTGCGCTGGCGAAGCGGGGCGATTTGCAGTTCGAATGTGTTGATCCGAAACAGAAGGTCTTCGCGGAAACGCTTATCAGCAACGGCGGTCGGCAAATCTTCGTTGGTGGCACAGATCAGCCGGAAATTGACTTTTACCGGGGTGTTTGACCCAAGTCGGACGATTTCGCGCTGTTCAATGACGCGCAGAAGCTTGGCCTGCAAGGCCAGCGGCATGCTTGATAATTCATCAAGAAACAGGGTGCCATTATCGGCATGTTCGATCCAGCCGATCCGGCGGTTGGTTGCGCCGGTAAAGGCCCCTTTTTCATGACCGAAAAGCTCGCTTTCGGCGGTACTTTCTGGAATTGCCGCGCAGTTAACGGCAACAAATCGCCGATCATTCCGGGTGCTGAGGTCATGAATGGCACGCGCGACCAGTTCCTTGCCGGTACCGGTTTCTCCGGAAACCAGAACCGGGACTTCGGTCGGGGCGATATTGGCGATTTCGGCCTTGAGGGCACGCATCGACGGGCTGTTGCCGATCAGGCGGCTGTCAAGCGTGCCCTGTTGGGCGATTTGCGTGCGCAGGGCGCGGTTTTCGATGACAAGCTTGCGTTTTTCAATTGCGCGCTCAAGGCTTTCGAGGATGTCGTTCGGCTCAAACGGTTTTTCAACGAAATCATAGGCCCCGCTTTTCATCGCTTCGACCGCCATCGGGACATCGCCATGACCGGTCATCAGGATCACCGGAATGTCACGGTCGATCGCCAGAACCGATTTGGTAAAGGCGATGCCATCAAGCTTTGGCATTTTGACATCGGTCAGGATGACGCCGGCGAAATCGGGTGTGATATCTTCAAGGGCTGAAATCGCGTCGGCATGAACACAGATGGTGTAGCCTGACAGGTCAAGCCATTGCGACAGGGAAACACGCAGGGCTTCTTCATCATCGACGATGATCACCTGTGCCGTTTGTGGTTTTGCGCTGGTGGTATCGATTTTCGAGTGCGGCATTACGTCTGCGTCCCCCGCATCAATGGTAATTGTATTTCAAAGCAGGCCCCGCCACCCGCCCGGTTATAGGCGCGGATCGTTCCACCAAAGTCACGAACAATTCCATAGCTGACCGACAGGCCAAGCCCCACACCCTGTCCCGGGTCCTTGGTGGTGAAGAACGGGTCAAACAGCAAAGCCAGGCTTTCCTCGCCGATGCCAGGACCGGTATCGGAAATGCGAATGGTGGCTTTATCCCGGGTTTGCGTAAGATCGACGATGATGCGTTTTTCCGTCTTGCCGTTCGCATTATCCGTTCCCGGTATTTCGGCCATGGCATCAAGGGCATTGCGGATGATATTGACGAAAACCTGTTCGATCCGAACCAGATCGGCATGGACAATCAGATCACCGTCAAATGCCGACTGTTCAAGCACACAGCCTTCATTGTGCAGCTGTGATGACAGTAATTGTATCACATTATCAAGGGCAGCCCGGATATTGACGGGTTCAAGCACGCCGGTTGATTTGCGCGAGAAGGTTTTAAGTTGCCCGGTGATCGATCCCATGCGTTCGGTCAGGGCAGAAATCTGTTCGATATTGGTGCCCAGATTTTCCGGCTTTCCCCGTTCCAGCATCAGTCTGGCACTGGCGCAAAAGGTTCGGATTGCGGCAATCGGCTGGTTGATTTCATGCGCGATTGCGGCGGACATCTGCCCAAGGGCGGCCAGTTTACCCGCCTGAACCAGTTCATCCTGCGTGCCGCGCAATTCGGCCTCGGTCTTGCGGCGTTCGGTGATTTCCTGTTCAAGACGTGTGTTAAGCGCCTGAATGCGGGCAAATTCCATGGATTTGCGCTGGGATGCCAGTTTCAATTCACGTTCGCGCAGGAACAGCACAATCAGGATGATCAATCCCGACCCGATCAGGGTGATCAGCATGACGCTTGTGCGTCGCTCTGCGACATAGTCCATCGGAGTCAGATAAAACAGATTCCATTCACTGCCGCTGATCGGTTTGATGTCAAACAGGAAGCGTTCATTACCGATTTCAAGCAAGCCATCCTCGCCAGAAGGATTTTCAGCAATGTTCAGTGACCGGAGTTCCTGACCGGAATATTGGCGATTGCGCAAGATGCGCTCACGGTCGGTTTCGGTCAGCGGGCGAATGGTGCGATATTTCCAGTCGCCGCGACTGGTTAACATGATCACACCGTCGGCATCTGAAACAAAGACTGTTTCGCCCCCGTCCTGCCAGTTCCGTTCAAGCTCATCGAGTTCAATTTTGACAGCAACCACGCCGACAATTTCGCCGGATTTCGATATCGGATGGGAAATGAACAGGCCTGATCGCCCGGTGGTCACACCGATCCCGTAGAAAAATCCTTCCTGCCCGGCGAAAGCTTCGGTGAAATAGGGGCGGAAACTGTAATCCTGACCCACGAAACTGTCGGGCGTTCCCCAGTTGCTTGCCGCGACCGTTTTGCCGGTTCGGTCCATGACATAAAGTGCGGCCGCGCCCGACCGTCCGTTGACCTTTTGCAGATACTGGTTGGCAATATCCACAGTGCCGTTTCCGGTGACGACATTGACGATTTCATGATTTCGGGCAACGACATAGGGCAGATATCGATAGCGATCGACAGCGGCGCGCAATGTGCTTTCATAAAGTGCAAGGCGGGCCTGGGATGTTTGCTGTAACTGGCTGATGGCAAGGGTTTCGGTCGAATTGACAGCAAGCCAGACGACCAGTCCGGCAATGACAATCCCGGCAAAACTCAACGATGCGCGACTATAGGTGCTTAACCAGTAGAACAATCCTGCCTCTCGCGCGTTAGAGTTTGGTCTTTTGCTTCATACAGGGCGTTTTGGCGCCCGGTCTGTTGGCGGGGGTGTCCGGCTTCCTGTTCGGGTGCACGATAGTTATGTGGCATCGGGACGGGGAGTCAATAAAGACGCAGGGCAGTACCGGTATTGAATGTCGCTTTCCCATGGGGTGGAACGGCAGAAATCAGGTAGGGTCTTGGTGTCGTACATGAACAAAGCCTCAAATATGCCTCAAGTGGTTATTTTTTCGCCACAATGGGATGTATTTTGTTAGGCTTGTTTCAAATTTTAATCTGTCTAACTGACGAGGTTCAGGTGAGTAAGATCGCACTTGTTGATGACGACCGTAATATCCTGACATCGGTTTCGATGGCGCTTGAAGAAGAAGGGTATGAGGTCCAGACATATTCCGACGGGTCTGAAGCGCTGCATGCCTTGACCAAGGAAGAGCCCGATCTTGCCGTGCTCGATATCAAGATGCCGCGCATGGATGGCTTGGAGCTTCTGACGCATCTTCGCAAAAAGACCCAGATGCCGGTGATTTTTCTGACATCCAAGGATGACGAGGTCGACGAGCTGACCGGTCTGAGACTTGGGGCAGATGATTATATCAAAAAGCCGTTCTCTCAGCGTTTGCTGATCGAGCGTATCCGGACCTTGCTGCGTCGTGCCGAAATCATGCGCGCAGGCGGTGTTCGCCCGAGCGGTTCGGAAGACGTTATTCAGCGCGGGGAACTGGTTCTTGATCCATCACGCCACATGTGCAGCTGGAAAGGCCAGCATGTGAACCTGACAGTGACGGAATTCCTGTTGATTCAGGCGTTGGCAAAACATCCGGGCCACGTGAAAAACCGTGATCAGCTGATTGATGCGGCTTACGGCGAACATATTTATGTTGATGATCGTACCATCGACAGTCACATCAAACGTCTGCGCAAGAAATTCCGCGAGACAGACAAGGAATTCAAGGAAATCGAAACCCTGTATGGCGTTGGTTATCGTTACCGCGACACAGCGACGGTTGCGAGTTGAAGTCCTGAACACTCTTGTCGCAGTGCCGGGCCGATATTGGCCCGGCCAGAATTGCGGGTCTGAATGAGCGATTTACCTGCCTCGGCTGAACAGCAATCCGTGCCGCAACACGAAACCCGTGTTGCGCGGATAGAGGAACGCCACGGGCTTTTTTCCCCGTTAACCTGGCGCATTCTGGCGGTGAATGCGCTGGCTCTTTTTGTGCTGGTCGCGGGTATCCTTTATCTTGGCCGTTACAAGCAGGAACTGATCCATTCCGAACTTGAAGCCATGGCCGTGCAGGCGGAAATGTATGCCGCCGCATTGTCGACATCGGCTGTCGGACAGGGTGATGATGCAACCAATCGGGTGAAGCTTGAAGTCGCGCGCGAAATGGTGCGCCGACTTGTCGGGATTACCGGGGCACGGGCACGGCTGTTCGGGGCGAATGGCCAATTGATCGCTGATAGCCGCAATGTCCGGACATTTGGCAGCGGTGCGGTTCAGGCAGAAGAGCTGCCAGCACCGGGTGAAGATGACCAGCTTGCCGAAATCATGCGCAAACTGACCGAGGGAATTCTTTCGCTTTTTGAGGGCGAGCAGCCGCTTCCGCTTTATGTCGATCCCCCGGTCGCAAGTGCCAGTGATTATCCGGAAGTACGTGCCGCCCTTGCCGGATATTCACGCGGCGTGGTCCGGGTGGATAGCCAGGGGCGCCGGGTTTTGTCGGTTTCGGTGCCAGTGCAGCGTTTCAAGCAGGTTCTGGCGTCGATCATGCTGACCAAGAATGGTGATGCGATCGAAAATGCCCTGCATGCGGTTCGGCTTGATATTCTGAAAATCTTTGTTTTTGCGTTTGGTATTACGGTTCTGCTGTCGATTTATCTGGCCGGGGTGATTACGCGCCCGTTAAACCGTTTGGCGCGTGCGGCCGAACGGGTCCGGCGCAGCAAGAACCGTCAGTTTACCATCCCCGATCTTTCGGATCGTCGCGATGAAATCGGCGATCTGTCGACGACGCTTCGCGATATGACCGAAACGCTTTGGGATCGTATGGACGCGATTGAACGTTTTGCCGCCGACGTCGCCCATGAAATCAAGAACCCGCTGACGTCGCTTCGCAGTGCGGTTGAAACCGCTACCCGTCTGAAAGACCCGGAACGCCAGCGCCGTCTGATGGAAATCATTGCCGAAGACGTTCAGCGCCTTGATCGCCTGATCAGCGATATTTCCGATTATTCACGCATGGATGCCGAATTGTCGCGCGCTGAAACCGAAGAAGTTGATCTGCGTGTTTTGCTGCAAACCCTTTGCGAGCTTTATACGCCGATGCGGATGGCCCGCCGGTCAAGGCATCGGTGCCTGAAAACCTCATTGTGCCGGCCCTTGAAAGCCGATTGGTGCAGGTGTTCCGCAACCTGATTTCAAACGCGATCACCTTTACCCCCGAAGGCGGATCGGTGCGGGTGCGCGCATGGCGTGACAAGGATCAGGCTGTGGTGACGGTCGAGGATGATGGACCCGGCATTCCGCCCGGCAAGGAAGAAGCAATTTTCAATCGGTTCTATACCGAACGCCCATCAGGCGAAAAATTTGGTCAGCATTCCGGTCTGGGGCTTTCGATTTCCAAACGCATCGCCGGGGCGCATAACGGCGACCTGACAGCGACAAACCGAATCCTCGATGGCGAGGTCAAGGGCGCGATCTTTACCCTGCGCTTGCCGCTTGAAGAAGGTGCGTAATCCGTCGAATTGCCGATAATTTCTATCCATGAGGATAGACCTGCATGTTTCACGTTTGACAAGCCAGTATCACCCGCGCATCGTTTTGTCCGCTATGACACAAATCCATGCAAATTGTGTCGCGCTTGGGTCCTATGCGATTTTGTTGCGCGGGCCATCAGGCAGCGGCAAATCCAACCTTTCGCTGCGGCTTGTCCGGGCCGGAGGGCGGCTTGTTTCCGATGACAGGACCGACATTTTGGCGCGCGATGGCAAACTGATTGCCAGCGCGCCGATACAGATTGCACGATTGTGCGAAGTGCGCGGGATTGGTATCGTCCGCGGGCTTGCCCATCAGGCAGCAGGCGATGTGAGGGTTTTGTTCGATCTGGTGGCCGACCCGGTCGAGGTGGAACGGATGCCCGAGCCCCGTTTTGAAACGTTTTATGGTATTTCGATTCCGTCCTGGAAAATCTGGCCATTCGATATGGCAGTCGACGCCAAGATTGAGGTCGCCTTGTCCTTGGCAACAGGTGAGATGCAGCTCGAAACATGACCGATGCAGACAATGCAATAGGCCCGATAAACGCCGATGGCGGCACCGGCGAGAATGGCGAGGATACGCGACTTGTCCTGGTGACCGGGGTTTCTGGTGCCGGACGAACGACGTCGCTGAAAATCTTTGAGGATTTCGGCTTTGACGCGGTCGACAACCTGCCGTTGCGGTTGCTGCCAGCTCTGCTGAGCGGGGGGACCGACCTTGATCAGCCGCTGGCGATTGGCCTTGATATCCGTACGCGCGATTTCGGTGTCGATCAGTTCGTCAACATCGTCAGCTCTTTGCGCGAACAGCCCGGCGTTAACCCGATGGTGGTTTTTGTCGATGCCGAGACAGGCATTTTGCAGCGTCGCTTTACCGAAAGCAGACGGCCCCATCCTTTGACCCATGACCGGCCGCTTGTCGATGCGATTGAACATGAAAAACGCCTGATGGCGCCGATTGCGGCGACGGCGGACATGATTATCGATACCTCGCGGCTTAAATCGGCCGAGCTTCGCAAGATCCTTCAGGACCAGTTTGCGATTGGCGAAAAGGATGCGATGGCGATCTTTGTCAAAAGCTTTTCGTTCCGTCAGGGCGTGCCCGGCGAAGCCGACCTTGTTTTTGACGTTCGTTTTCTGCGTAACCCGCATTATGATCCCGAGCTTCGTTTGCTGACCGGGCTTGATGACCGGGTTGGTGCCTATATCGAGAAGGATCAGGATTTCGCCGGTTTCATGGATCGGTTAAAAGGCCTTATCGGCCCTGTTCTGCCGCGTTATGCGCAGGAAGGGAAAAGCTATCTGACCATCGCGGTCGGTTGTACGGGCGGTCAGCATCGTTCCGTTTACATCGCGCGCATGCTAAACGACTGGATTGCCGGTCTGGGATATGATGTTCATCTCAGTCATCGTGACAAGCCAGATGAACCGAAACCGGGGGAGTGAATTGATGGAGAAAACGGCATGATCGGGATGGTGCTCGTCACCCATGGCGATCTCGCGAAGGAATTCGTATCGGCCTTGCAGCATGTTGTCGGCGAACAGGAAAATGTCGCTGCCGTCTGCATCGGACCCGACGACGACATGGAACAACGTCGTGCCGACATTCTTGCGAGTGTCGAGGCTGTCGACGATGGCAAAGGTGTTGTGCTGTTGACCGATATGTTCGGCGGCACGCCGTCGAATCTGGCAATTTCCATCATGGAACAGGCCAATGTCGAAGTGATTGCAGGGGTTAATTTACCTTTGTTGATCAAACTGGCATCGGTGCGCATCGATGGCACGCTGGCCGAAACGGTCAATGCAGCGCAGGAAGCGGGCCGGAAATATATCAATGTGGCGTCGCGCCTGCTAAGCGGCGAGGAATAAACAACAAAAACAGAAGTTCGGGCGATCGGGGATGGCCCGGATCTTTTGAAAGTTTGCCGACGGGGACTTGAAGTCGGGACTAAGGCGGGACAAATATGGCGCAGACGGAAAAGCGGATCGTAACCATCAGCAATCAACGCGGATTGCACGCGCGGGCGGCCGCAAAATTTGTTAAACTTGCCGGTGAATTCGAATCCCGGATCATGGTTCGCAATCGCGGAACAGAGGTTTCAGGCGTATCGATCATGGGGCTTATGATGCTTGCAGCATCGACTGGCACGGAAATCGAGATCGAAGCATCAGGCCCGGATGCCAAAAAGGCGATTGATGCGCTTAACGAACTTGTTGATGCCAAGTTCCACGAAGAATAAGCCGCAGAATGAATAGGATTTCCGCATAGGCGGGAACGGGAATTTCTGGAAACAACAAGAACGAGTTGGCAGCAAACCAGGCTTGCAAGTTCCACCAAAAGACCAGACCACAATCGATGACCAGTCGCCGTCCGACCGCCGGGTAATTACAGGGCTTGGGGCATCGGGCGGGATTGTAATCGGTCGGGCCTTTGTCATGGACCGGCAATATGTCGATGTCAGTCGCACACGTATCGATGCGGCGGCCATCCCGACCGAAACCGAACGCCTGCACAAAGGCGTTTCGGAAAGTATCGAACAGCTTAAACGCCTCAAATCCCAATCGGCCAATGTCGGCGGTGCCGCATCCGAGGAGCTTGGATTCCTGCTGGATGCCTACGTTCATATGCTCACCCAGTCGCGCCTTGTGCGCGGGGCCGAAGAACTGATCCAGACGCGCCATATGAATGCGGTACACGCGGTCAGCGAGGTCATTGATGCCATCGCGACCCAGTTTTCCGGTATTGATGATCGTTACATCGCAGCACGCGCGTCCGACATCCGCGAGGTTGGCCTGCGTCTGATGCGGTGCCTGATCGGGGAAACTGACCGGGCATTTGAAACTGCGCCCAAAGGTGCCATTCTGATCGCCGAGGAAGTCAGCCCGGCCGATATGGCGCGCCTTCAACCCGGCCAGATTACAGCCTTTGTCACCGCGCTTGGCGGGGCGGAAGGCCATACCGCGATCATGGCCCGGTCGCTTGGCATTCCAGCGATTTTGGGTGCGGCCGATATCATTCGCGGGGTTTCGGGCGGTGATCTGATCATTGTTGATGGCGGTCGGGGTGAAGTTATCCTGCGTCCGACCGAGGATGATCTGGCCCATTATAGCCAGCGTCGCGAAGACTGGCGGGCGGCACGCGCCAAACTGGCCAGCCTGCGCGATGTCCCGTCGGCGACCCGCGACGGGGTCGAAATTGACCTGCATGCCAATATCGAATTGCCCATCGAACTGTCGGCGGCACTGGAAAACGGGGCGACCGGCATCGGACTTCTGCGCAGCGAGTTCATGTTCATGAACAAGGACTATCTGCCGGACGAAGACGAACAATATGCCGAACTGGCCGATATCGTGACCCGGATGAATGGCAAGCCGGTGACGATCCGTACCCTTGATATCGGGGGTGAAAAGCTTGCGGTGTCATTGCAGGCAGAAATCGGGTCCGGGCCAAACCCGGCACTGGGATTGCGTGGCATCCGTTTGTCATTGCGTAAGCCCGAATTGCTGGAAGCCCAGATGGCCGCCATCCTGCGGGCATCCCTGCACGGGCCAATCCGGGTTCTGATCCCGATGGTGGTCAGCGTTCATGAAATGAGCCGGGCGCGTCAGATTTACGAAGCCGTTGCAAGGCGCCTGCGCAAGGAAGGCCATGCCATACCGGATGTTTTACCGCCACTGGGCGCGATGATCGAAATACCAGCCGCCGCACTGGCGATTGATGCCTTGGCGCGCGAAAGCGATTTCTTTGCCATCGGCACCAACGATCTGACGCAATATACACTGGCAATTGATCGTACCGACGATCAGGTGGCGGGGCTTTATGACCCGTTGCATCCATCGGTTTTGCGTCTGATCCGTGATGTGATCAAGTCATCGCGGGATCGCGACATCCCGATCAGTGTTTGTGGCGAAATGGCCGGTGACCCGCGATATACACCGCTTTTCCTTGGCTTCGGGCTGCGCAATCTTTCGATGTCCCCGGTCAGCCTTTTGCCGGTCAAGCAGCGCCTGCGCCGTCTTGATACGCGTAATACCGAACATCAAGCCGCGCGTGTGATGGAACAATGGGATTCTGCACGCATCGCCATGATGCTGGATGATTTCAACGATCTTGCCTGACCGGCGATCATAATACTTAATAAATCAATCGGTTATGAGATGGGTCCATGCAGCATGGGCGCTGTGTATTTGCGTTTATTTTTCCGGCATTGAAAATTCATCGAAGAAAAGACTTGAAATCGATATAAAGAAATCTTTATATGTCTTCCATCGCGAACGGGCAAACCGTCGCACAGGAATTTTCGGGCGTATCTGCAAGATCCATGTGGTCGGCGGTTGCGCTGTTTTTGTTTGATTGGAGACGACATGTCGAACTTTACCGATTGCAAGGTCGCAGACATCTCGCTGGCCGCCTGGGGCCGCAAGGAAATCGCGATTGCCGAAACCGAGATGCCGGGCCTGATGGCGTTGCGCGAAGAATACGGTGCGGCCAAGCCGCTTGCTGGCGCACGCATCGTCGGTTGCCTGCACATGACCATTCAGACCGCGGTTCTGATCGAAACCCTGACGGCACTTGGTGCTGAAGTTCGCTGGTCGTCGTGCAACATCTTCTCGACCCAGGATCAGGCTGCAGCAGCGATCGCGGCAACCGGCGTTCCTGTCTTTGCCTGGAAGGGCGAGACCGAGGAAGAATTCTGGTGGTGCATCGAGCAGACCATCACTGGCCCGAACGGCTGGAAACCAAACCTGATCCTTGATGATGGCGGCGACGTCACCCAGCTGATCCACGACAAGTATCCGGAACTTCTTGAAGACATCAAAGGTCTTTCCGAAGAAACCACCACCGGTGTGCATCGCCTGTATGAAATGGCGAAAAAAGGTACGCTGAAGGTCCCGGCGATCAACGTCAATGACTCGGTCACCAAGTCGAAATTCGACAACCTGTATGGCTGCCGTGAGTCACTTGTTGATGGCATCAAACGCGCAACAGACGTCATGGTTGCCGGTAAAATCGGTGTGGTTGCCGGTTTTGGTGATGTTGGCAAAGGTTCGGCTGCGTCGCTGCGCAGCCAGGGTGCCCGCGTTCTTGTGACCGAAATCGATCCGATCTGCGCGCTGCAGGCCGCGATGGAAGGTTACGAAGTCACCACCATGGAAGACGCTGCACCGGTTGGTGATATCTTTGTCACCACGACGGGCAATATCGACATCATCACGCTCGACCACATGCGTGCGATGAAAGACCGTGCAATCGTTTGCAACATCGGTCACTTCGATTCCGAAATCCAGATCGGTTCGCTGCGTAACTACAAGTGGGACAATGTCAAGCCGCAGGTCGACGAAGTCGAATTCCCGGATGGCAAACGTCTGATCGTTCTGGCCGAAGGCCGTCTGGTCAACCTTGGTTGCGCAACCGGTCACCCGAGCTTCGTGATGTCGGCATCCTTCACCAACCAGGTGCTGGCCCAGATCGAACTTTGGAAAAACCACGCCAACTACGAAAACAAGGTTTATGTCCTGCCGAAACACCTCGACGAGAAAGTTGCAGCCCTGCATCTCGACCGTCTTGGCGTGAAACTGACCAAGCTTTCGAACGAACAGGCCGAATATATCGGCGTGCCGCAGGCTGGCCCGTTCAAGCCGGATCATTACCGCTACTAAGCGCAATCGCGTTTTGCATCAAAGCCGGTCCGTTCATTCGGACCGGCTTTTTTGTGTTTTGCGAAGACGCGTTCGGGTAAGAAAGACAACACCACAACAGGGAAGCAAGCCATGCCCCAGCTTGAAATCGAATATTCCGCCAATTTGCCAATCGCCGAGCAGCTTCGCGGGTTGGCGATCAGCCTGCATCGTGAAATTGCCAAGGCAGCCGATGCCGATCTGGCCAGTTTCAAGACCCGGTTGTCACCGCTTGAAAATGTCGTGATTGCTGATGGTGGGCCAAAGCATGGCATGGTGCATCTTGATGTGCGGCTGTTGTCGGGGCGCTCTGACGATGTCAAATATGCCGTTGGTGCCATCGCACTTGAAACCGTGCGGGCGCATCTGGAAAATCTGGTCGGGAATTTCGATGTACAGTTTACTGTTGAAGTACATGATCTTGACCGGGCCAATTATCACAAGCATGTGACAAACGCCTGACGGCCCGATCGGGTTGGCAGTTACATCAAAAGTGCTTCATGGATCGGGTGATCGGGGCCGTAACGATCATTCATCAGTTTGATCAGCTCGCGCGAAAACTGCTTGCCTGCATCCAGCAGGGAACGGAGTTCGGTGTCACTGCGATCATTCGGGCCGACTTTTTCAAGCCGTTTGCGGACATCCGGATCGCTGAGTTCGCGCAGAAACCGGTCATAGAGTTCGAGTGCGGGAAGGCTTTTGTCACCAAAAACCGTTTGAACACGTGTGATCGGCGGTAACTGTAAAAGTTCCGATAGTTTTGCCCGTTTGCCGATATAATCACGACCTGCGGTTTCCGCGGCTGCGATAATGCCGCCGAAATAAAGCATCTTACGCGAAAAGACGAGTTTAAGACGTCTGGGCGCCCATGCCTTGCTGGCATCGCCTTCGCGGGTTTTGATTTCGAAATCGACGCTGATGGTGCGGTAATAGCGGATGACGTCATTGACCAGAAAGCGTGCGATGGATTCCCGTGTAACCGTTTCGGTGACATAGTTGGCAATCAGTTCGTCAAAGAAGGCACGTTTGCCGACTTCGTTATAAAGCCATTCACATTCCAGCAGAAACAGCAGGCGGCGTGTGGTGATCGAATTGGTGTCGCCATCAAGGCCGATGCGGTTGACCAGTTCCTCGGCCGGAACATAGGATGAAAACGGGCCGTTAACGGCCGCCTTTTTGGTCACCATGGCACCAAGAATTTCGGAAACGTCACGGTGGGGGGCCAGATCACGGTCAACTTCACGGCCGATGATGAAGTAATCCAGATCCGATTGTTCTGATGCCTCGTGCCGACCGAACGACCCGGTAACAACAACGCAGAAAGCGCTGCCATGCAGCTGATTGGCGAGTGCGCTTCGCATCTCGTCGAGCCGCTTTGCGGTATAGGCCTGATTGCTGGCGATGGTATCTGGCAACAAGGTTGAAATGATTCCGTTGAATGCGGCAATTAATTCAGTATCGACCTAAAGGTGAAAGATTAAAACCGCGTTTATGGGATAACTGCGGAGTCCCTTGTAAAACCGGACCGGATTTCACAATCCGGCGGAGGCTTGGCACATAATTGCCATTACTTGCCGATAAAACGGCCTTAAAGTCGAATAACCCTGTGCCATATGTCGTTTGTCGGGGCCGTTGGCCAAAAGACCTTTTGCATATTTCCCCGATTGGAAATCACCCTGGATTATGGAGAAGTCCGATCAAAAATCTTCATCGCACCCTGCTTGCCGTTCCGCTTCTTGGCCTGATGGCAATGCCTGCCTTTGCCCAGTCCGCCGATATGAAATCGCCCGAGGAGATGAAGGATATGGAACCCGATGCGTTGCGCGACGGGATCGAAAACCGCCATCCATCGGCCTATTACATTCTGGCAGCCAAGCAGTTTAATGCAGGCGAACGTGATGACGCGGTTTTCTGGTTCTATACCGGTCAGTTGCGCTATCGCACGCTTTTGGGCTGCAAACCCGACCTTGCACCGGATCAGGACCCGGCATTGTTCGCGTCCCTGAACGAAACCGTCGGTCGCCCCCTTAATGGATATGCCTTTGGGGATGTGGATGAACTGAGCAGCACGATCGAGGATGTCCTCGAATGGGATGCCGCGCATGCCAATGGCTATGTCGCCAAAGCCGAATGCGAACAGGTCATTACTGCCGAGCGCGCCGGACTGGACGAGTTGCGTGAAATGATCGTCGCGAAGGCAGATGAAATCCGCAAGCAGCGCGAAGAAAACGGGCTGGAAAACCGGTAGATCATTTTACGAAGATTGATAAAAGCCCGGTCCGCGTGCCGGGCTTTGTCTTTGGCTGGATGTGTTGACGGAAAGTTTGGAAACGCGATAGCGTCATGAAATTGTTATCCGGTTGCTGGTGGCAGTTGCCCCACATATCTCTTGAAAGATTACCATGGAAATTTCCAATCTCCCGTTCGGCACGACCGACTGGTCGTCAATCACGCCAACCGAGCATTCCGGCGATACCGGCATGGCATATTGGCGCACACAGCAATTTGGTCCGATCCGGGTGCGGATGGTGACATATACGCCGGGCTATCTTGCCGATCATTGGTGCAAGAAGGGCCATATCCTGCTGTGTCTTGAAGGTGAATTGGTCACCGAACTGGAAGACGGGCGGGTTTTCACCCTTAAACCGGGCATGAGTTATCAGGTGGCTGATAACGCCGAAGCCCATCGTTCATCAACAGAGCCGGGTGCCACATTGTTTGTCGTTGACTGAACTGACGGTTTTGGGAATTACCCCAGATACACCTGACTTGACGGATAGGAAATGCGCGGCGGAACACGACGGGCAAGGAAGAATCCCAGTGTCAGCGGGCCGACACGGCCAATGAACATGATCAGTTCAATCACGATCCGGCCCAGTGTATCGAGTTCGCCTGTCGTCCCGCGCGAAAGACCGACCGTGCCAAAGGCCGACGTCACTTCAAAGACAAGATCAAGAAAATCGCCGTCGTGGGACATGGTGATCAGAAAGATACCGCTCATGACGACGAACATTGAAATCATCGTCAGGGCCAGCACCTTCATCACTTCTTCAAGGCCGATGCTGCGCCCAAAGGCATGTAACTGATTATGGCGTTTGAAAAAGGCGATGGTTGCCAGAACCAGTACGATAAAGGTGGTGACCTTGATCCCGCCGGCTGTTGATGTACTGCCCGCCCCGATTACCATCAGAAGGATGAACATCAATGCGGTGGTATCGTGCATGGATCCGATATCGACCGTGTTGAACCCGGCAGTGCGGGTTGTCAGGCCTTGAAACCAGCTGATTTGAAGTTTGTCGATCGGGCTGGCAAAAGCCCCGAGCGTATCGGGATTGTGCCATTCAAGGATGGCAAACATCGTGACAGACCAGACGATCAGAATGGCAGAGCCGGTCAGCATCAATTTGCTGTGCAGGGATAAATGACGCCAGCCGCGATGAATCCAAAGATCGGAAATCACGCTGAACCCGATTCCGCCAATCAGAAGCAATGCCGGGATTGTCAGATTGATCACCGGGTTTGTGGCCCATCGGCTCAGGCTGTCGGGCATAAGGGCAAAGCCCGCATTGTTGAAGGCCGATACCGAATGGAATACCGCAAACCACGTTCCGCGTGCCCAGCCAAAATCGGGGACAAAAACGGTCAGCAACAGGATGCCGCCGATCAATTCGCAGAAAAGCACAACGGCAAGGATCGTTTTGACCAGACCCACGAGCTGATGCAGCGATGTCTGGTTCAAATCTTCGCGCAGGAAATTGTGATGACGCAGCCCAATTGGCAAGCCAAGTGCGGATAAAACAAGGGCTGCAAATGTCATCAGACCAAGACCGCCAAGCTGGATCAGGATCAGGATCATGGCTTGCCCGAACAGCGTGAAGCTTGACCCGGTATCAACCACGGCAAGGCCGGTGACGGTGACGGCGGACGTGGCCGTAAACAAGGCGTCGGAAAAGCTGATCGGATGGGTGACCGCAACAGGGAGGACCAAAACAACCGCGCCGATCAGGATCAAGGCCAGATACAGGATGGCGAGCAAAAGCGGCGGTGGTATTCGGATCGGTTTTCCGGTGCGGTTCGGAAAATAAAAGGGCATGGCTCAGATGCCGTCGCTGAAGTCGCGCAAATTCTGGCGGCGACCAAGGATCAGGATCTTGTCACTGGCTTCCATCGTGACGGTCCCGGTATCACAGCCGATAAATTCCGATCCGCGCAAAATACCCAGGCACCGCAGTTCGTGGGACTTTTCAAGATCAAGCGACTCAATGGTTTTCCCCGCCATGCTTTCCGGGACTTCCAGATTGATGACATGCATGCCGTTACCAAGGCTAAGGTAATCGCGTACGGCGGGGTTATGCAGTTTCTGGGCGATGTGTTGGCCGATTTCCTGTTCGGGTAAAATGACCCGGTCGGGTTCAAGTTTGGTCAGGATGCGATGATGGGTTTTGTTGATCGCCTTTACCCAGACGGTTTTGACCCCCAGCATTTTGACATTCATCGTGCACAGGATATTGGCTTCAAGGTCTTCGCCAATGGCAATCAGGGCGACGTCATATTTGTCGACCCCGGCCTCGCGCAGGGCTTCTTCATCGCGGCCATCGGCGATGATCGCTTCGGACAGGATATCCGACAGGGCGGCGACGGATTTTTCGTTGATGTCGATGCCCAGGACGTGATTGCCACTTCGTGCCAGATCGGTCGCAACCGTGCTACCAACGGTTCCAAGCCCGATGATGACAAAGGTTCGGTTGCGCTTCTTTTCGGCTTTGGGGGCCATATCGGTTACTCCCTTTGCAATGGATTGCCCGATGCAGCGAAATTCGCACGGCACTGTTATGTCCGAAGGACAAGCATATCAGTCAAACAGACTTGCTGCAGCAGCCTGTTGTGCGGGATCGGTCAGATTGCCGACACGTCGCAGGAACGAGTTCTTTTCCTCGTAATAGCGTTTGCCAAGATCGGCAAAGCTTTTGACCTCGGCATCGGTATTGATGTGAAATTCGCGTTTGGGCACTTTGGTTGCGGTTTCATCCATCAGGACCGCGCTGATTTCCGGATCGATAACATCGGCAACACCGTCAAGCTCGATCCGGTTTTTCAGACTGAACAGAAACTTTTTGAAAGCCGGATGGCGCTGCAAAAATGCTTTTTCGGTCAGAAGGAAATCATTGGCGGCAAAGTCGGGTGCATTTTTGACAACGAATTCGCGGCAAAGATGATCGGTGGCAAAACACATCGGGCCGAAAATGAAATTGCGATAGATGTCTTCTTTAAGCTGCCAGAACTTATCAAGGCGTTTCAGGGCATCTTCATCAAGCTTTACCGCCGCCTCAAGCAACAGGCGCGGATGGCAATGGACATAGTTCGGATGCACATAGGTCTTGGTCCGGCTGATGCCTTCGAGTGTGTCGATATTGACCGGACCCGACAGCAGGCTGGCATGCGGGTGGGTTGATTTTTTCGATAACAAGGCAATGACCTCGTCCGGATCAACACCGTGTTTGACCAGAAGATGATTGACTGACAGATCAAGCTGAACTTCGCCAGTGATGATCTTTTCGGTCAATTGGTGATGGTTCAGGTTGAACCGCCGGGCAAATTCCGGTTCCAGCGTATGGGAAAACGGGCCATGGCCGATATCATGCAAAAGGGCCGCTGCCCCCAGAAGATCGCGATCAGCCTCCGACAGGCCCATCAGGCGGCAATATTGCTGCGACAGCAGGGCAACACCGATGGTGTGGTCATATCGGGAATGGCGGATATTGGCCGGGCGTCCATTGGGATGGAACAGGTAATCAATGGCACCAAGGAACGAAATTTCGCGCAGCCGTTCAAACGCGTGTGACGCGATCAGCTTTTTATGCAATGGGCGGTCAAAGGCCGACGCGATTTGCGAACGTTTGAAATGATAGTTGTATTGTGGCGCATCTCGAAACAGCAGTTCCCATTCTGCGATGTCATCGGCGCTGAAATTGGTGTCGAACAGATCGCGCATTTCCGGTCCCGCCGGTTTGGCCGTGGCAGACTCCTTTTGGGGCGCGACCGGTCTGGCGGCCACGCGCGGCGTAAAAAGGTCTAGCTGCGGTTTGGGACTCATTTTTGAAATGACGAGATCGTTATAGCTGTTGTTTCGACAATAGCGCAGACATAGCCCGATTTGGGGTATATGTCATCGCGGATTTTCCTGCGATCACGGGCGTTCGGCCGGGTATCGGGAAAACGTCGTGAAACAGTGGTAAAAGCAAGACGTTTTCACCATAATAATAGCTCATAAACACAAACGGTTAACAACACGTGACACGGGCTACATCCAACCATCAAAGGGGGAAAGAACCAATTGGTTCCCGCAAAGGGGGATCAAACAGGTTTGGTTTGTCCAGACTGTGGCAATGGGGATGCTATGGTCTGACGTCGCTTTTCATCGCAGCCGACCTGCATGCACAGGAAAAATTCCGTGTTGGCAGCGCACCGGAAGCCGCGCCGAACGCGGGCGCTGTACCAGACGGGGCCTCGATTTTAGGCAGTTTCGCCGATCTGAGTGATCGCGATTGGCTGGTTGTTGGTTTGGCGGCAATTGGTGGTGCTGCGATTGCCGGGGGAATCGGGTGGCGATTATCGCTGCGCATGCGCCGCCATCTTGAAGAGGCGGAAGATCACGAATCCGAATTGGCGGATTCGACCGAACAATTTACCCATCTGTTCTTTGCCGGGCCGGACCCGGTTTATTATTGGAGCCAGGCCGGCTTTGCCGAGGGGGCAAGCCCGTCGCTGAAACGTGCGTTCCAGCTTGGCAAGGATGGGCGTTTCCCCGATGTGCTTGACCAGTTGCGCGATGATGACGCCAGGACCCTTAAGGAACGTGTGCGAAACCTGAAATCCACCCACGAGCGGTTTGAGCTTTGGGTTACAGCTGTTGATGAACGCAAGTTCCACGTCACCGGGGCAATGGCACGCAAGGACCGGACTTCGCCGGTTCTGGCCCATGCGCTTTGGTTCCGTGATGAAACCCGCCATACCCGTGAACGCGAAAGCCAGTTCGGCGATTTTACCGCGCTCAAACGCGAAGTCAGCGGGTTGCGGCTTTTGATCGACAGTCTTCCGTTTCCGGTGTGGCGGCGCGATGGCGATTTGCGTTTGATTGATTGTAATGCGGCCTATGCGACCGCGGTGGAACTCGACACGGTCAAGGATGCACTTGCCAGACAGGCGGAACTGGGCGGCGGGGTGATCCCCGATAAGGGCAGGTCATTGGCGGCGTCGGCATTGCGCAACGGCGAAACCATGACACGCGATTATCATATCGTGATCAAGGGTGACCGGAAGCTTCTGCGCATTACCGAATGTCCGTCGCAAACGCCCGAAGACCTTGATGGTCTGATTGGCTTTGCGATTGATTGCACCGCGATCGAAGAACTGCAATCCGACCTGTCGCGTCATATTCGTGCCCATGCCGAGGTTCTGGAAAACCTTGGAACCGCGATTGCGATTTATGGCGGGGACAAGCGGCTTATCTTCTTTAACACCGCGTTCACCAAACTTTGGGATATGGATGAGGACTGGCTCTGGGCGGAACCGTCGCTTGATGATGTGCTGCGCCGGATGCGCGATGAGCGCAAATTGCCTGAAGTCACCGACTTCACGCAGTTCCGCAATATTGAAAACCAGCGCTTTACCGATCTTCTCAAGCCAGAAGAAGATTTGATGCATCTGCCGAACGGCATGACCTTGCGCCGGTTCATTTCGCCGCATCCGTTTGGCGGACTGATGTTCGCGTTCGAGGATGTCACCGACAAGCTGGTTCTCGAAAGCAGTTACAACACCCTGATCGCGGTTCAGCGCGAGACGCTTGAAAACCTGCATGAAGCGGTAGGCGTGATCAGCGGCGATGGTCGGTTGCGGCTTTACAATCACGGTTTTGCCGATGTCTGGGGCCTTGAAGACAGTTTCCTCTCAGGTGCGCCGCATATCAGCGAAGTGGTCGAAGAAGCCCGTGATTACTGGCACGAGCGCGAAGACTGGGACAAATTCAAAAGCCGGATGGTCGCGCGTATCACCAACCACGAACCCATGAGCGGCCGTATCGAACGTGCCGATAACAGCATCATCGATTTTGCCATTGTACCGCTGCCTGACGGGGCGGTGATGATGTCCTATATCGATGTGACCGACACGATCCGGGTCGAACGGGCGCTTCGCGAACGCAACGAAGCGCTGCGGACCGCCGATCAGATGAAGTCGGACTTCATTTCGACCGTGTCGCGTGAACTGACCCGGCCGCTTGACCATATCAATGGCGAGGCAGACCGCCTTATTCCGCATTTACAGGGCAATGTCGCGCAGTCGGTTGAAACCATCCGGGCCGAAGCCCAAAGCATGCTGGCACTGGTGGATGACATGCGGGACTTGGCAACGCTGGGATCAGGGCAGGTCGCGCTTGAACTTGATACGGTCGATCCAAGGCGTTTGTTACGTTCGCTCGAAGCACTGACGCGGGCGCGCCTGGCGGAACTTAACGTTTCGCTACGCCTTTACTGTTCGCGCAATATCGGCTGGATGATTGCCGATGAACGCCGTTTGAAACAGGCGTTGTTCATTCTGGTGACCAATGTCCTGCGTACCGCCCCCGAAGGCAGTGAGGTTTCCGTGGTTGCCCGTCGTCGGGGCGAGGATATCGATATCAGCATTTCACTGTCGGACGAAGCACCGCAACCGATGCTGTTTGAAGGATTGCGCGAGGGAGAATCACCATCTGCGCGCCGCGCACTTGGCATGGCAATGGTGCGCGCAGTGGTCGAAATCCACGGTGGCCGGGTCAAGGTCAGCCGGGATGGTCATGAAATTTCCTGTATCCTGCCCGCAGGCGAAGAAAGCGATCTTGGGTGAGGATAATGAGGGCTGGGATTGAGCTCTCAAGATGATCTTTCAATGGTATTTAGTTTTTGGATGGATGGAAATGACTATTTACTTTTTGGATCGAAACGTCGTGAGCTTGGTTAAATCAGTATCGGAATTCGGCAATTGTTCTGGGTTGATAAAAAAAGATAATAAAAAAGCCAGCAAGAGAAATCTGAATATGATCAAAAAACTGAGACGGCAAGATAAAATAAAAAATATCCATACATGCGTCTTATCAATAGTGGAAGGAGAGCTTGGTAGGCCTCAAAACGATGTGGATATGAAAAAAGTTGCAGAGAAAGAGATCCAGTCTATGGGGTCTTTTTTTAAAAAATCAAAAACTGACGTAGGAGCTTTGCCATTTATTCAATGTAACTCCGGTTTTTTTCCAAAAGGTCTTTTGGAGGAAAGTGCGGATTGCGTTTGTAGCTTTCTCGAATTTGTTTCGAGTGAAATTTACCAGCCAGTTTCAAAAAAGAAACTGGGAGATGTCCGCGATAAAATTTTAATAAAGGCTTTTAACCTAAATGTTGATTTAAAACACCCTGCAGTGCTTCTATCTATAGGCGCTCTTTACGGAAGTAAGTATGCATCGGGTGTTATCAAGCCTTCTGAAAGCAATTTTAATAAATATAATGCTTATAACGACATTATGATTCCTTTTAGGATTTCAAGATTTCTCTTTAAGGATTCAAGTAAATGGAAATTTTTGACTATGGATGAAAGTCTTTTATCTTATGTCGAAAAAAATTTAGTTTCTTTGAATAGTGCAAGTTTATTTTCTTCCGGAAAGTACGTGGATTATCGTGTAAGTGAAAATTTCTCCACTTTCCTCGATATCAAGATGTTTGAAGAAAAATTAGATGAGAAAGAATATAAACAAATATTGCACATATTAAATAATCCCTACAAACACGTTGGTGTAGAGAAAATACCGTAAATTTTAAGTGTTGTAGCTCTAGTTAATTAGTATCAGACTTTGAATGGAATGACCCTTTCTTCGATAAATGCATCAATGTTATCAAGGGCACGGAATCCCATGGCGTTGCGGGTTTCGACCGTTGCCGATCCCAGATGGGGTAACAGGAACGTATTGGGCAGATCGCGATAGGTCGGCTCGATATTCGGTTCCCCGGCAAAAACATCAAGTCCGGCGGCGGTCAGTTTGCCCGATTTGAGTGCCGCGATCAGGTCCTTGTCATTGACGATATCACCGCGTGCCGTATTCACAATGATCGCCCCATCTGGCAGCTTGGCGATAAAATTGCGATTGACCATACCGCGTGTTTCCGGTGTTGACGGGCAATGCAGTGACAGGAAATCGCAATGGGGCAGAAGGTCATCAATGGTTGAGTGATAGGTCGCGCCGAATTCCTGATCTTCGGGCAGGCGGCGACGGTTGAAATAATGGACTTCCATATCAAAACCACGCGCACGTTTCGCGACGGCCTGTCCGATCCGTCCCATGCCGACAATGCCGAGTTTCTTGCCGGTCACTTGTGTGCCCATCAGATGGGTCGGCCGCCAGCTTGACCAGGTTGCGTTGCGGACTTCGGCCTCGCCCTCGCTGGCGCGGCGGGCAGCGCCCAGAATCAGAAGCCATGCAATATCCGCCGTTGCATCGGTCAGAACCCCGGGGGTATTGCCGATGACGAAACCGTTGGCCTTGGCCGCGGCCAGATCAATATGGTCGGTGCCCACCGAAAAGGTGGCAATGATGCCGACCTTTTGGGGCAGGGCTGCAAAAAAGGCCGCATCAATCGGATCGCCAACCGAAACCAGGGCGGCATTTGCGTCTTTGCACAGGTCAAGAATCTGATCGCGTGACAGCGGATCATCTCCGTCCTGCATGCGCAGATCATAACTTTCGCGTGCGCGTTTTTCGACAGCTTCCGGCAGGCGTCTGGTGATGGCGAGAACCGGTTTCATTCTGATGCATCTCCCTGAATTTTAAGACTTGTTTGTTGATTGTGTCAGAATAGCTGGCCAAGTGCGAGACGAATGCCGATTGTCGTGATGGTCAATGATAGCAGGAAATCGGCTGCAACAATGGCACTTGCCGTGGCAATCGGGACCGCCAGTGTCAGTTTCGCAATATAAACCCCGTAAATCAGCATCGCGATCACGGCAATCAACACAAATCCACCAACGCCAAGCATCGGAAACGCTGCGCCAAGAAGCAGTGCCAGCAGATAAACGCCCATCTGCAAGACGCTTGACCAGTTATAGACGGTGATAAACGCGATATAGCGATTGGCGCGGCCAATCATTGGCGCGACATGCAGCATCAGCATCGGAAAGGCGAACCATTTCATCACATAGGCGACGGTTTCCACCAGCATGTAACGACCAACCGGGAATTCATCGGGAACCGTGTCGAGATCATGCCAGCGCAATAGCGCAAAGGCTGGAAAGACAATCACGGCGGCAAAGAAAGAACGCCAGAACGCTTCGATGGAATAATCAAAGAAAGCAAGGCCTTTGGCGTCACCACGCGCAATGCGCCAGGTTCCGTAAAGTGCGCGCAGGGTTTCAGTCGACATGGTCATGGAGGGTCGTCGTTTCACATAAAATGGGGCTGATAAGCAGGACGAAAATCTTGAACAGGGATCTTAATCACAGCTTATCCCTGTTTGACCCGTCTTCACAAGACGGGTGCTTGCCCGTCTGTTAACCGGCGCACATTGGTCCCGGAATTCAGGCAGAAGCAGGAAAAAGACATGTCGGACAAACTTGCCGGATATTTGCCGCGCCTGTCATTCCTGCGGGCGACGGAACCCGGTTCGTTAACGCTCGCACGTCTTTGTCTTGAAATGGCAACCGCACTCGATAAATCCGAACGGATGGTAGCCCTTTCCCTGTTTGACGAGGCAGATCAAATCTTTGCCTCCCACCTGCAAACGGCACCGGATGCCGCCCGTGCCGGATTGGCCCATAGCCTTAATAACAGGGCAGCCCTTGAAATCGGTGCCGAGCAATGGGCGGATGCAGTTGATGCCGCATGCCAGGCTGTTGAACTTCGTCGTGATCGGCTGGCCAGGTTACCATCGGGGCAGAGCGAAGCCGCCCGACTTGATCTTGGATATTCGCAAGGCGCGCTTGTTTTGGCACTGCGGGGGGCCGGGCAGTTCGGGACCGCGCGTGAAATATGTGGTGAGGCCTTGGTTAATCTTGCGGTGTTTGCCGGAAAGAAAAACCAGCAGGCGTTTATCCTGCTGGCCAAACTGATTTGTCTTTATACCGAACTGTGCGGCATCACTGGCGAGAAACCCGACCCGGTCCTGCTGCTGCCGCTGGCCAAGGCCTTTTATGACAGCAACCAGACCGGATAAGTGGCCCGTTTTAAAGGTTATCGGGTACTTTTTACCGACCAGCTCAGATTGATTTCCTTGCCTGCCGGGACCTCGATGGTCCAGACAATCAGGTCTGGTTGCGGCTTGGTGTGTTTGTGGTCTTCGCCGGTAACAACCCAGTCGGCCGGAACATTTTCACGGATCGTAACGGTTTCGGTGCGTTCACCGCCATTGGTGATCGACCATTCCATGTTGGCGGTGATTTCATCAGGCAGATTTGGGCGTGCCTTGCGATCAAATGCCGTGACCTTGCGCGTACCGGAAATATTGCTGGCCTGGCCAAGGCGTATGGTTGCCTTGCGTCCGACCGGGGTCAAAGACAGATTGTCTTCACCAAGGAAGCCGGTCACACCGCTTTTGGACTGGCCAAAGACGCGCACGGTTCCTGCGGGCCATGGGCTTTTTTCGTCCGGACCACCATCGTTTTCAATTTCGATTTCAAGGTCAGGCCGGACAAATTCAGACACGTCACTTTGTCCGGCATAGTAAAGATTGGCACTGCCGTTAAAGGTGACCTTGCGGGTTGCAGGCAAACTTTGCGATGCGATCAACGGCATCATCACGACATCACCATTGCGCATCGAAAGCCCGTCGAACGGCCCATATAAATGCAGGTTTTCCATGGTTTCGCGATCCGGCGCGCCGCCACCCGGTGCGCTATCTGCCATGGCCGACATCATCATTTCCCCGCGGCCGGCCTTTGCCATCGGGGTGTAGCTGACCCGGTTGGGATCACCGGCGACCAGACGCAGCTGGGCATTGTTGATTGCCGAGCCCGTCTGATTGGTAATGCGTGCCATTGCCGAAAGGTTCAGGACATTTTCCACACTGTCATACTGCCCGACATAGGCCGTCTGCCAGGAAACACCGCCTAAAAGGTAGGCAAGCGAGATGTGATCAAGTGCCGCATCCGAGCCAATGGTGGCTTCGATTGCCGGGCTGGTAGCGAAGTTGCCGGGCAGGTCGGAGATGATGATCTGTTCAACAGGAACCTGTTCAATACCATCAAGGGTCCGAACAAGTGCGCCGCCGTCAATCGATAGCAAAGTGCCCTCAACCAGTTCGTCATCCTTGCGCCGGATGGAAATGGTTTTGCCAACCTGATCTTGCAACAGGCGATACATGGTCGCTGGGCCATTTGCCGTATTGCGTAACGAATGCCAGACAAGATTGGCATCTTTTTGCGCGCCCATCAGGAAGGTCTCGTCCATGATGGTTTGCGGCAAATTTTCGATCCGGAGTGTTTTGACCCCTTTGGGGATCGTGCCGTTACGTTGTTCGGCAATCATGCCAAGATTTCCGGGGTAAACGGTCAGCTGAATTTTACTGCGGCTTTCACCGGAAAGCGTAATGGTTTCTTCGGTCTTTTCGTCACCGGACTGGGCGGATGCCGGTTCGATGACGGGACCTGCAAAAAGGGCCGCGCTAAGAAGCGTGGCCATGGCAAAACGGTTGCGCAATTCTGATGACATCTCGAATCCCTTGTGTCGCTTGGTGCGTATTGTTCTTCAACAAGCTTTACGCGAAAAAGTGGCAGGATCAAGGACGTATCAAGATTATGGAAGGACCGTAATCGCAATTTCGGCCCTTCCGGAACGGTTCGGCATCGACGGGTTATTGACCCAGCGTTTGATGATAGGAATAGGACGCGTCGGGTAACAGATATTGGTATGCCGCCTGCCTGGATGTATCGATGATGATCGGTGCGCGCAGATTGACCGACATGATGGTATCACCGCCATCTTCCGGTTTATGCAGCGTCACAATCAGCAAAACCGCCCCTTCGTCCTTCTTTATGCCATGAACGGTAAAGGCCTGGGCGAGATGTTCGGCTTTGATGCTGTTGCTTTCCATGTTGTAGGGCGCAACGATAAAAGCCAGTTCCTGTTCCGTCAGACTTTGCATGAGGATAAAGGAACCGTTGCTTTCGCCGGGGAAAGAAGCAAGGGCAAAGACGTTGTGATCAGGAAAGCCCTTTAGCCCAGCGGGAAAATAGATGGCTTTGTCCCACAGGAATTCCTTGTCCCCGAACAATGTCCGGATCGTAACAGAAGTCGGCACGCTTTCAGTTCCAGGTGACTGCGGTGTCGTGGAATCCGCCATACCTTCCTCCCGTGTTATGATTGTTTGGCGATCAAGTGGCATCTTGGACCTATTTCACCAGAATTCAAGGCCTTGGCACATCTTGACGGTCGAATTATTCGGTTATATCGGCCGGGGTTGGAAATGAACCGTAACCGCCTGGCTGAAACCTTTGACGTGAATTGCATCCTGTTTGGTAAAGCTGCGCATCAGGATGGATGTGGCTGAGGGTGCCTCGGACCGAAGTTTGTCGGCAAAGCTGTCACTGATAATGATGTCGGTATCAAGGGTTCTGGTCGCACGTTCCAGACGGGCCGCCAGATTGACGCTGGCACCGATAACAGCTGGTGTGACGGCTTCGCCTTCGCCAATATCACCAACAACCGCCGGGCCAAAATTAAGGCCGATACCGATCTGAAGTGGCGTTGTGCTATCTGCTAGATCACCGTTTTGCCAGTCCCGGACATGGCTGACCATGGATTGCGCGGCCGATAACGCGTTTGCCGCCGGACAATTCATATCGTCAAATGCGCCAAAACTGGCCATGACGGCGTCGCCGATATATTTTTCGACAATCCCGCCATAGGCCCCGATTTGTGTCGTCATGATCTGATGGAATTGGTTTAACAGCCGCATCACATCCTGCGGATCGCGTTTTTCGGCATAGCCGGAAAACCCGATGATATCGGCAAACAGGATCACGCATTCCCGTCGTGCGCCAACGCGAACCGGCTCATCGCGATCTGCCAGTTGGTCAGCGAGGGCCGCCGGGAAATATCGTGCCAGATTGCCATGCGCGCGTTCGGCGGCGGCAAACTGATTGATCAGGACGCGTAACCGCGAAACCATCACCGCACAGGCCAGCGTAAACACCACGACAATCACGACCTGCTCGGCCAATGCCGAAATGTCGATAAATTCCGGCAGGGTATAGGTCGTGATGATTTCGTCCTGGGTTGGTGTCCAGTCATCGCCGAAATGCTGCGAAACGATGACACCGGGCCGGGTCATCAGCCAGACAATACTGGTGCTCCATGCGGCGAACAGCCAGAACCCGAACCAGATGATAAGACGCGGTGAAAAGGTCATGATGACCAGTGCCATCATGATCATGGAGAACACAACGCCCCGATCCCGAACGACGAAGCTGTATAGCCATGCGGGATGATCGGCAAATGGGTTCAGCGGGTCTGGAACGACCGACACATAAACGATCAGGGCCGCATCGGCGATTGCCAGAATATAAAGCAACCAGCGCCAGTTGCCGCCGCGAAAGGCGACAAAAAGCTGAACCAGAACACCCGGGATGAACCAGCCCAGAACTTCCAGTAGCGAATACAGCTCACCTGTTGGCGAATCCGGTTTGGAAAACAGCAGCAGGATGAAGGCAAGCATGCATATGCGTAGAAACGCCACAAGGATCAGGCCACGCTTTTCCTCGCGGGCGACCAGTCGATCAAACAGGGAACTGGGAGAAGGATCAGCTTTTGATTGCATCGGCGAGAAGGTTTTTCAGGCCGTCTGTATCGCGGATCACCAAACGCCCGTCACGGCGAGTAATCAGGTCGCGTTTTTCAAGGTCGCGCAGCTTTTTGTTTACCGCTTCGCGTGTCACACCCAGCATAAGGCCCAGTTCCTGTTGCGACAGCGGAAGGGCGATGCGGATGCCTTCCGGGTCGGGACCACCGTGACGTTCAGCCAGCCACAAAAGGCGCTTGACCAGTCGTCCGGTAAGATCAAGGAAATTGGCGTCTTCCAAAAGGTCGCTGACCCAGCGAAGGCGACGGCACAAAAGAGCCGTGATATGACGGCGGAGCGGGGCTTCACGGTCAAAGATTTCAAAGAAATCATCACGTGAAATAAACAAAAGCCGTGTCGGGCCGACAGCACGCGCGGTTGCCGTGCGCGGCTCACCATCCAGAAGCGCGATCTCGCCAAATACCGCACCGGGGGCCAACACGTTCAAAACGATTTCCTTGCCGGTGTCTGAAACGGTCGAAATGCGGATTTTCCCAGCCTCGACCGCGTATAATCCATCGGCAGGCGCGCCTTTTTCAAACAGCAATTCACCATCGTCCATCCGGCGGACACTTGCCTGATTCGAAAGTTGGGCAAGCAGTTCGGGATCGAGATCCTCGAACAGGAAACTGCCCGCAAGAATGCGCGAGGCAATTTTGGCCAGTTGGGGTGTTGCAGTACCGGTAACGCTGTTCACTGAGTTCACTTTTGAAATGGGCGTCGTTTCGATCATCGAATCGATGCATTGCTGGGCCAAAGTAGCATGAAATACCGGCTGCATCGCAAGTGTTTTACAGCAAATTCCATTGTGACGGCAGGGGGATGGCGAAGGAAGAGCATCCAAAAAGTTCGAATTGATCCGTCTTTGTCGTGGAAAGATGGATGGCGTGATGCCGATATTGGTACCGACAGGTGCATAACATCAAACAGGCATCGGCGCGGTTAGGATTTGGGAATGTGGGTTTGCCGAACATGTTCTAAATTATATTGATTCTAGAATATTTGACAAAATCTCCTATATTTTTTAAAGTCTCCCTATTCCGATAAGGGCCGATGCAGAACACCATGAATAATATCGGGCCGGCGGGATTGTTTTCATTCGGGAGGAAAAAAATGAAATTCGTTTCCAAAAGCACGCTGCTGGGCGCTGTTTCGCTTGCTGCTGCTTCTTTCGCCGTACCTGCCCAGGCTGCGGACATCACTTTGAATTTTGCCCATGTTGATCCGGCTGAATGGACGACCTCGAAGAAGGGTGCCGCAACACAGGTCTTTAAAAACATTGTCGAAGCTGAATCGGGTGGCCGCATCGAAGTTCAGCTTTTCCCGGCCGGTTCGCTTGGCGGGGAAACCGACCTGCTGCAGAATACCCAGGATGGCACGCTTGCCATGTCGATGATTTCCGGTCCGTTCTCGAAAGTCTGCCCCGAAGCTTCTGTTCTCGACATCCCTTATATGTTCCCGAATGCGAATGTCGCATGGAAGGTTCTGGATGGCGATTTCGGAAAACAGCTTGCCGAGCATTGCCTTGAAAAAACGGGCTTGCGCACCTTGGCCTATGGCGAAACCGGTTTCCGCAACTTCACCAATTCCAAGCGCGCAATTGCCGAGCCGAAAGACATGGAAGGCCTTAAAATCCGTGTCATGACGGTTCCGCTGTTCGTCGAAATGGTCAAGGCACTTGGGGGTGATCCCACCCCGATCCCGTGGCCCGAAGTGCCGACGGCACTGACAACTGGTACGGTCGATGGTCAGGAAAACCCGATCAGCGTGATCTATGCCAACAAGTTCTACGAAATGCAGAAATACCTGACGCTTGACCGTCACGTATATGGAACCGACTTCATCCTGATCAATGAAAGCGTTTATCAGGGCCTGACCGAAGGCGATCAGGCGCTTCTGCGGCGCGCGGCGGGGATTGCATCGAATGTCGGTCGTGCGGTCCAGCAGTTCAACTCGGCCGAAGGTGTCGCGAAACTTGCTGCCGAAGGGATGGAAGTCACAACCCCGACAGCGGAACAGCTGAAAGCGTTCCGTGATGTGGCCCAGCCAGCAGTTATCAACTGGCTGTCGGGCGAGATCGGTTCTGAATGGATCGAAAAACTGCAATCTGCTGTCGGTGAGGCTGAAGCCTCTATGTAACCGGCATCGGCAGGCCGGGTGCTCAGACCTCCTTTGAGCCCGGCCTGCCCTTTTTGTTCAGTGATCATCGCATCCGCGACAGGCACCAACAATTGTCGCGGTCATGTTGTCGGCTTCCCGTGTTCATCCAGAGGAACTTATGCAACGCGCAGAAAATGCTTTCAGGCATCTGCTTGCCGGGCTTTCGGGATTTAGCATCCTTGTCGTCTTTGGCGTCGTCTTTGCTGGCAGTGTCAGCCGCTATCTGTTTTCCGCGCCTCTGCAATGGAGCGAGGAAGTCGCGAAATATGCGATGATCTATGGCACCATGTTCGGAATGGCCTTTGCCTATCTGCAAGGTACACAGATTACGTTTAGCATATTCATTGATGCCGTTCCTGCCCCGATCCGCCGCAAGCTTGCGTTGGGTGTCGATGTCGCAACGCTGATACTGGGCGGCATTCTGGTCCATGCCGGTTTGATCTTTGCCGCCAAGCGCGGTGGGATTATGGCATCGGGCATCGGAATTCCGATGTATTGGGCGCAAATCGCCATGACGGTTGGCGGGGTCTGCCTTGTCATTGCGGCACTGTTTCGTCTCATTGCTTTCTTCACCCGCAAATCTTCAGGGGGTGAGGAATCATGATCACGGGGCTTGGCCTTTTTGTTCTGCTTGCCATTGGCGCGCCGGTGGCCTTTGCGATTGCGCTGGCGATTGCGATCTACATTGGTGGTGCGACATTCAGCATCGATCTTCTGCCCCAACGCATTTTTGCGGGGCTTGACAGCTTCACCATCCTTGCCATTCCGCTTTTTGTTCTGGCCGGGGAATTGATGAATGCCAGTGGAATCACGTCGCGGGTCATCAATCTTGCCAATGCGCTTGTTGGCCATGCCAAAGCCGGTCTGGCCCAGGTCAATATCTGGTCCTCGGTGATTTTTGCGGGTCTTTCGGGGTCGGCGGTGGCCGATACATCGGCAATCGGGCGTATCTTCATCCCGTCGATGGAAAAAGAAGGTTATCCGCGCGATTTTGCCGCGGCTCTGACGGCGGCATCATCCGTAATCGGTCCGATTATTCCGCCCAGTATTCCTGTGATTATCTATGCGCTGATTACCAGCAATGTGTCCGTTCCGGCGCTGTTTCTGGCCGGGATTGTTCCGGGCATCCTGCTTGCGATTGCGTTGTCGGTTTATGTCCGCATCTTTGCGGCCAATTATGCCACACCGCGTGGCCGGATGAATATGCGCCAAAAGATGCGCGCCCTTTGGGATGGATTGATCCCGCTTTTCATGCCGGTCTTCGTGATCGGATCAATCCTGGCGGGGATCGTGACCCCGACCGAGGCCGCAAGCTTTGCCGTTTTTTATGCACTGGTTGTCGGACTGTTTGTGTTTCGCGAACTCAAACCATCAGACCTGCCGGGTATCTTTGCCAACTCAATGCGTGATTCTTCAAGCATCCTGATCATTATGGGCACGGTCGCCGCGGCGAACTGGTTCATGACCTTTGCCGGGATTCCGCAGGCGGTCAGTTCGTTTGTGCTAGGCTATGTAGATAGCCCGACAATGTTCCTGATCCTGATCAACATCATGTTGCTTGGTGTCGGTCTGGTGCTTGAAGGCATTGCCGCAATGCTGGTTCTGGTGCCGATCCTGCATCCGATTGCGATCAGCCTTGGTATTGATCCGACCCATTTCGGCATTGTCGTGATCTTCAACCTGATGATCGGGCTGATCACACCACCAATGGGGCTTTGCCTGTTTGTTGCGGATGCCATCGCCAATGTTGGTATGGCCCGGATGATCAAATCGATCATGCCGTTGTTCCTGGTAGAACTGGCGGTTTTGATCCTGATCACTTTTGTGCCGCAACTTGTCACTTTCATGCCCAACCTGTTCGGATTTTAGGATTTCGCCCCATGTTGAAACTTGGTCTTATCGGTAAAGGCATATCACGCAGCCAATCGGCCAGACTGCATGTCTTGCTTGGCCGGATGTGCGGAATTGATGTGACCTATGACTATCTCGACAGTGAAAAGATCGCCGATTTCGATCTGATCGGGCAACTTGCAGCCTGTGCCAAGGCTGGTTATGCCGGGGTGAATGTTACCCATCCCTACAAAACCGAGGCCCGCAAGCTGATCCAGCGTCGCAAACGTCTTCCCGAAGCCCTTGGTGCGGTGAATACGGTGGTGTTCCGCGAAGATGGCTGGCGCGGGGACAATACCGACTATGTCGGGTTCATGCGCGGTTATCGCGGGCAGTTTGGCGATCAGGCACCGGGAACGGTTCTTCAGATGGGGGCGGGCGGTGTTGGCCTTGCCACGGCATTCGGGTTGCACGGGCTTGGTGCGGAACGCATCCTTATCCATGATAAGGATGCCGATCGTGGCCATACGCTGGTTGCGACCCTGAAGGCGGGCGGGGCCAACGTTGCCTTTGTTACCGAACCTGAACTTTCCGATGCGATCCGCGATGCTGATGGTTTGATCAATTGTACCCCGGTTGGCATGAACCAGTATCCGGGCAGTCCGATTGATGCTGCTTTGCTGGGCGGACAGAAATGGGCGTTTGACGCGGTTTATACTCCGGTTGAAACCGCGTTTCTTCATTCCGCGCGAAAGGCCGGGCTTTCGGTCATGACCGGCTTTGAACTGTTCTTTTTTCAGGGTATTGAAGCGTTCGAGGTTTTCAGCGGGGCGCAGATCGACGGGGATGCCGCCCGGATCGAATATTTCAATGCCTATCCCGAGGCATTGACGGGGTAAGGGGATAGTCCATGAGCAGCAGCACAGTTGCCGAGACCGTTTATAACGAAATCCGCGATGACATCCTTTATGGCGAACTCCAGCCCGGTGTGAAGCTGAAGCTTGATGCGTTGCGGGATCGTTATAATGCCGGTGTCAACACGCTCCGCGAGGTGCTGAACCGTCTTGTTGCGTCGGGTTTTGTTTTTGTCGAAGGGCAGAAAGGTTTTCGGGTTGTCGAAACGTCGCCCTCGAATTTCAAGGAACTGACCGCGATGCGGTTGCTGCTTGAAACCAACGGGCTTGCGAAATCGATTGATGCCGGGGATGTTGAGTGGGAAGGCCGTGTTGCCGCCGCCCATCACAAGCTTTCGGCCATTGAAAAACGGATGCTGACCGAGGACAGCCGTGAACTGACCGTCCGCTGGAGCCAGTATGACCGCGAATTTCATCAGGCGCTGATCTCGGCCTGCGGATCAGATCTGCATATGCGCATGCATCGTGAAATCTTTGACCAGTTCCGCCGCTATGTGGTGATCGAGCTGAAAACGCATGGTTTCCGTGCCGAAGACATCATTGATGAACATCGTAGCATTTGCGATTTGGCGCTGGCGCGCGACAAGAATGCCGCACTGGCAAAACTGACCGACCACATTGAAACCTATCGGCGTCGTTCGCAGGACTGATCGAACCGATCCTGCCGGGCAACGTGCCCGGAAGTCCTTCCGCGCGACGGTGCCGATGCGCCACACGACCATCCCGGAGGGATAAAATGCTGACTTCCATCGCGACCGTATCGCTATCGGGCGATCTTCAGGAAAAACTTGATGCCATTGCCGCTGCTGGTTTTGACGGTGTCGAGATTTTTGAAAATGACCTTCTGACCTTTGATGGCTCCCCCGAAGATGTCGGCAAGACCATCCGTGACCTTGGTTTGAAACTGGTCACCTTCCAGCCGTTCCGCGATTTTGAAGGCATGCCCGAACCCCAGCGCACCCGCGCGTTTGAACGTGCCGAACGCAAGTTCGATCTGATGGAAGAACTGGGTACCGATCTTTTGATGGTTTGCTCGAACGTCTCGCCGCATTCGCTGGGCGGGCTTGATCGTGCGGCAAAAGATCTGGCCGAGCTTGGTGATCGTGCGGCAAAACGTGGTATTCGGATTGCGTTCGAAGCCCTGTCATGGGGCAAGCATATCAGCGACTATCGCGATAGCTGGGAAGTGGTGCGGCGCGCCAATCACCCTAATGTTGGTCTGGTGCTTGATACCTTCCACATTATGGCGCGCAAGGTGCCACTTGATGCGATTGCATCGATCCCCGGCGACAGGATCTTTCTTGTGCAGGTCGCCGATGCGCCGATCCTTGAAATGGACCCGCTTTCATGGAGCCGCCATTTCAGGTGCTTTCCGGGGCAGGGCGATTTTCCCCTTGATGAATTCATGCGCAATCTGGCCCGGACCGGGTATGACGGGCCGCTATCACTTGAAATCTTCAATGACCAGTTCCGCTCAAGCTCGACCAAAAACGTTGCCAAGGATGGGTTGCGTTCGCTGATTTATCTGGGGGATGGCATTGAGGGTGTAAAAGTTGGGGAAAAGGCGGTTGCCCTGCCGCCAAAGGCGCATGCCCGCAATGTCGAGTTTGTTGAATTCGCGGTCGAAGAAGAAAACGCCGAAAAGCTTGCCGCCCTGTTTGCCGGGCTTGGATTTGAAAAACGCGGCAGCCATAAATCCAAGGCCGTCACATGGTGGAAGCAGGGCAATATCAACCTTGTGATCAATTGCGACAAGGATGGTTTCGCGCATTCCTATAACATCGTGCATGGCCCGTCGGTTTGTGCGGTGGGGCTTAAGGTCGATGATGCAAACGCATCGCTTAAACGCGCGCAATCCCTTTTGGCATCACCCTTTGTCCAGTCCGTTGGCCCGGGCGAGATCGAAATGCCCGCCATCCGCGGTGTGGGTGGCAGTCTGGTCTATTTCCTTGATGATCAAAGCGAACTGGCGCGCATCTGGGATGTCGAGTTCGAAGCATCGAAAACTGCCGACAAACCGGCAAATGACGCCAGCCTGAAGGCAGTCGATCATGTGTCCTATTCGATGCAGTACGAGGAAATGCTGACCTGGGTGCTGTATTTCACCTCGATCTTCGATCTTGGTAAAATGCCAACGGTCGATGTGCCCGATCCCGGCGGGCTTGTGCAAAGTCAGGTGGTTCAGGGTGAGGATGGTGGGGTGCGGCTGATCCTGAACGGATCGCAAAGCCCCCATACCCAGCATTCACAATTCCTAAGCGAATTCTTCGGAAGCGGCGTGCAACATATCGCACTTTCAAGTGGCGATATTTTTGCCAGTGCCGATTTTTGCCGGAAAAATGGTGTTGAATTTCTGCCAATCCCGGAAAATTACTATGATGACATCGAGGCGCGCTTTGGACTTGATCCCGATCTTCTGGATCGACTGAAGGCCGCCAACATCCTTTATGATCGTGATGATGACGGCGAGTATTTTCAGGTCTATACCAAGACCTTCGCCAACCGGTTCTTTTTTGAACTGGTCGAACGTCGCGATTATCGCGGGTTTGGTGCGGCCAATGCACCCATCCGGCTGGCATCGCAAACCCGTATGAACCGGCGCAGTCAGACGTCGAAATAAGCAAACCATTTCAGGGGATCAGGAAACCATGAGCGTTTCGGAAATTCTTGTCATTAACGGCCCGAACCTTAACCTTCTGGGGCAGCGGCAGCCGGAAATCTACGGCTATGACACTTTGGCAAGTATCGCGGATAAATGCGCGTCCCTTGCCGAAACGCTGGGGGTTTCCGTCCGGTTTGAACAGTCAAACCACGAAGGCAGCATTGTCGATTTCATCCATGATGCACGGCAAAAATCGGCGGCGATCATCATCAATGCCGGGGCCTATACCCATACATCAGCCGCCATTCATGACGCGCTGAAAACATTCGATGGCTATATCATCGAACTGCATATCTCCAACCCGCATGCCCGCGAAGAATTCCGCCACCACAGCTGGATCAGCCCGGTTGCCAATGCCGTGATGGCAGGTGCCGGTGCTTATGGCTATGAACTGGCAACGCGTCTTGCCGCGGAAAAGATTGCGCAGACCAAATAGGGTGATGGTGCCCCGGTCCGAAACAACAAAGGCAGCATTGAATGCTGCCTCGGACTGCTGAACAGCTCACAGATAACATTCCTTCAAGACACAATTCCCGCAAAGCCTGCCCCCGTGAAAGCGGGGGCGGCAATCCCGTCTCCTGCAACAGGGTATGGATTCCGGGTTTGCGCTCTGCTCCGCCCGGAATGACGGTTTTGATCCATCGCCAAACCAATCGCGCCAGCCAACCAACCCCGGACCGCTGACAAAGCCCTCCCAACCAGATCGTCATTCCCGCGACGGCGGGAATCCAGTCTCTTTCAACGGGGCATGGATTCCGGGTCTGCGCTGCGCTTCGCCCGGAATGACGGTTTTGGTCAATCGCCAAACCAATCCCGCCAGCCAACCAACCCCTCTGCCCCCGGCATCGCCAAACGCCACCGACCGGACGGCCCACGCCCCGGACGGCCCCCGCTGCCCCGAACGACGCTCGCTCTCGGTTGCCCCAAAACGCACCTCACCCCAAGGGCAACAACGTTGCCGAATGGCAGGCACACAAATCCCGCCATCGATGACCCACGTTTCGGCATCTCCGAACGCACCACCAGCCCGCTGGCAACCGATCCTGCCAGCCGCTCCCCGCCAGCCAATCCCGGCAACCCGGCCGCCGATCCCGTGCTGATCCAATCCGGGCGCAATTCGGGCCCGCTGATTCTCGGCATTGTCACGCTTCACCGACCGGACTGGACTGAACGGACCGGACGAACTTCACCTCGCCCCGGCTATCCCAGCCCCGAACAAACGCCCTTGCCCCAAGGACACATTTCTCCCGTCATGATAAACACCCGTTTTTCGCAAATTTCGCGTGGCCTTACGGCAAGAACACACCACCGCCGTAATGGCTTTTCCATGCGCCATTGACGTCCCTTTGACGACGTCGCCCCCGCCATGTCATCCCGTCAGATCGCTGCCCTGTCATCGTCTCATTCCTGTTTTTGCCGCCCGAAACGCAAAAAACCCGCAAAAGCGAATCACGCTTTGCGGGTTTTGTCTCCGGACCCATTTGTCCTGTTGACTTTATCTTTATGCCACAACCGAAAGAACAAATCAAGAACTTTTTTCAAAAAAAACGGAAAAAGTTCCCGGCCGATGCTCTGCGTGACCAAAAAGATATATTTATCAATATACTAGGCAGAATTGAATGCTGCCTTCTGTTTTCATGAACGGTCTGCGATCAAACTGCGCTGCGTGATCGAAGGGCTGCGGCCAGCGTGCCCTCATCAAGATAATCAAGTTCGCCGCCAACCGGGACCCCGTGCGCCAGGCGTGTGACCTTGACCCCGGTTTCGATCAGGCGTTCGGTAATGTAATGTGCGGTGGTCTGGCCATCGACCGTGGCATTGGTCGCAAGGATAACTTCCGTCACAGCCTCGTCACGTGCCCGTTCGATCAGCTGGTCGATACGCAAATCATCCGGCCCGACCCCGTCAAGCGGCGACAATGTCCCGCCCAGAACATGATATTGCCCCTTGAACGCCCCGGCGCGTTCCAGCGCCCAAAGATCCTGAACTTCCTCGACCACGCAAATTGCATCGCGGGTGCGATTGCGGTCGGCACAGATGTGGCACGGATCGACAACATCAATATTGCCGCAAATGCCGCAATTGGTCATGGCATTGGCGGTTTCTTCCAGCGCGTGGGACAACGGGATCATCAGGGTTTCGGGCTTTTTCAGCATCTGCAGAACCGCGCGTCGTGCTGACCGCGGGCCAAGCCCCGGCAGGCGTGACAGAAGCTTGATCAGATTTTCGATTTCCCGTCCGTTCATGATGGTCCCGTCTTGCGGTTGATCTTGTGATGACTGTTTCTGATAGCTTGTATCAAAAACAAAGGGCGGCGCAATGCCACCCTTTGATTTATGCGGCATGACCGCAATTTGATACCGGTTTTGCCGATCAGAACGGAAGTTTGAAACCTTCCGGCAGGTTGAGCCCACCGGTGACGTCCTTCATCTTGTCCTGAACAGCGGCTTCGACCTTGACCTTGGCGTCGTTATAGGCCGCAACGATCAGGTCTTCGAGGACTTCGGTATCCTCGGGATCGACAATGCTTTTGTCGAGTTTCAGGCCGCGCATCTCGCCCTTGCCGTTCAGCATGACCTTGACCATGCCAGCCCCGGACTGGCCTTCGATTTCAAGTGCAACAAGTCCTTCCTGCATTTCCTGCATTTTGGACTGCATCTGCTGGGCCTGTTTCAGCATCCCTGCAAGGTTCTTCATAGCTCGTCGTCTCCTTCGAGATAAAATGCATCATCGTAAACGGAACCGCTGTCATCCTGCTCGCCCTCGGTTTCTTCCTGTCCCGGTGGCAGATGGACGGCAACGATTTTTGCCTTGGGTAATCCGTCAAGGATCGCCTTGACCAGCGGATCAAGTGATGCATCCGCCTTGCGCTGTTCAAGTTCCTCGAGTTCCTGTTCCTTAAGGGTCGGCGCACCTTCTTCGCGTTCCGAAACACTGACCAGCCAGCGATGACCGGTCAGATTGTTCAGGGTTTTGATAAGTTGGCTCGACAAATCCGCACGTGCCCCGCGCGCCGGACGGAATTCAATGCGACCCGGTTCGTATTTCACCAGATGCATATAGTTTTTAAGCTGGATCGCAAGTGCGGTTGTTTCCCGCTCTTTCGACAGCAATTCGGCGACTTCGGCAAAGGTTTCGGGCAGCTTGGCATAAACCTGCTGCGGGGCCTGTTCGGGCTCACCCAGCGGATCAGGGCGCGCATGGGCAACCGCCGCCCCGCCCCCATTAACCACCTGCATGCGCGGACCCGGTCCGCCGCCACCATTTCCGCCACCGCCTTGCGGGGCATTGCCGGATTTGTTCAGATCATTGCGCAGTTTCTTGATCAGGTCGCCGGGCGGTGGCATTTCGGCGGCATAAGCCAGCCGGATCAGGATCATTTCGGCGGCCTGGATCGGGCTTGGTGCAATGCGGGTTTCTTCAAGCCCTTTAAGCAGCATCTGCCATGCACGGGTGAGCTGCGGCATGGCAAGCTTGGCGGCAATTTCCTTGCCGCGGTCGCGCTCGATCTGCGACACGCCCGGATCATTTGCCGCCTCGGGCGACAGTTTCACACGCGTCAGCCAGTGGGTCAGGTCAAGCATATCCTGCAGCATCACCGCCGGATCACCGCCCAGTGCATATTGCGCCCCCAGCAATTCCAGCGCTTCGTTGATTTCGCCCTTCATGGTCCGGTCAAACAGATCGAAAATCCGCGACCGGTCTGACAGGCCCAGCATATCGCGGACCTGCTGGGTGGTGACTTTGCCCGCACCATGCGAAATCGCCTGATCCAGAAGGCTCATGCCGTCACGAACCGATCCGTCAGCCGCACGCGCGATCAGGGCAAGCGCCTCGTCCTCGATATCGGCATGTTCAAGGGTTGCGATGCGTTTGTAATGGGCGGCCAGTTCATCGGTCTGAACCCGGCGCAAATCAAAACGCTGGCAACGCGAAAGAACCGTAATTGGAATTTTGCGGATTTCTGTGGTCGCAAAGATGAATTTCACATGCTCTGGCGGTTCTTCCAGCGTTTTCAAAAGCGCGTTGAATGCACTTTTCGACAGCATGTGCACTTCGTCGATGATGTAAATCTTGTAGCGTGCCGATGTCGGTCGATACCGAACGCCTTCGATCAGTTCGCGAATATCGTCAACACCCGTGCGTGACGCGGCATCCATTTCCAGAACGTCGACATGACGGTCTTCGGCAATCGCGCGGCAATGCTCGCAAACACCGCATGGCTCGATGGTGGCATTGCCTTTGCCATCCGGTCCGATGCAGTTCAGCGCGCGCGCAATGATGCGGGCGGTCGTGGTTTTACCGATCCCGCGCACCCCGGTCAGAACAAAGGCATGCGCCAGTCGGCCACTTTCAAGCGCATTCGACAGCGTCTTGACCATCGGCCCGTGGCCGATCAGCTCGTCAAAGGTTTTCGGGCGATATTTACGGGCAAGAACCTGATATTCGCTTTTGGGCGCTTCTTCGGCCTTTGGCGCAGTCACAGATGCAGGTGCCGCCGCGGCGGGTTCCTGTTCCATATCAAGCTCTGGCGCCTCAGCCTCGGGCGTTTCTGGTGCTGACGTTTCGGCGTTGTCGATCTGATCCGTCATTCATCCGGTCCGGCATGTTTCAATGTGCTTTGGTTTTAGCAGCTTCGCCCCCGCATGGGAAAGACCAAGTGGGAAATTTCCCACACAAAATTCCATAGCAGGCATGATGCTGCAAAGCATGGCGGAAACAGGTGATTTTTGGGGGGATATAAAGGGTGAGAGACTGAACCGCGACCCGGAAAAACTCGTTACGGCTGCTACCTTCCGGTCCTGACCGGGTTGGCGAGCGGTCCGTCCACGGCCAGCCTCTCGCCCCCTATATCGCGCAAGGAACCATAAAACGCAAGGCCCGGCTTTGATTTTTTGATAAATCGCATGATCGTGGCTTTGACGGCGGGTTTGGTCGCGCTAATGTCGGTGCCCGTCACCTGAATATGCTGACCCACCATATTGAATTACGGGACTCGATCCCGTCTCTGGTGGATCCAACCAAGGAATTGCCCCGAAATGGACAGGCTGTTTTACGAAGCAACAGATCTGGATCGCGATGCCCAGTTGCGCACCCGGGAAAACTGGCGCGAGTTGTTGCTGGCCGAGAAAAACGTCAAAATCCTGATCTGTCATGGTGGTGATCCGCTTTTTGCCTGGCCCGAAGACATGAACGAACATGAACTGGTCGTTGTGGGCGGCCCGGCATTGCCGCATCTTGATCTCGAAATCGAACGGGCAAACTGGATCTATATCGGTCGACAGGGCGGCGAGGCGGTCATTGCGATTGATATCGAACCGGTTATTTCCGACCGTGATGATGCCATCCGTCGGCTGGGGGGCGGTTTTGGCGATATGCGAAGCCGCATGGCAGCCCTTTCCGAAGACGAGGCCGCCCTGGCGGCCCAGGCCCGTGCCATTTTCAACTGGCACCACAAGCACCGTTTTTGTGGTGTTTGTGGTCACCCCAACCATGTGATGGAAGCCGGTTACCGTCTGCAATGCAGTAATCCGGTATGTGGCACACCGCATTTCCCGCGGACTGATCCTGCGGTCATCATGCTGATCCATCACAATGATCATGTGTTGCTGGCGCGCTCACCACAGTTTCTTCCAGGGACCGTTTCCGTGCTTGCCGGGTTTGTCGAGCCGGGCGAAACCCTCGAACAGGCGGTTGCGCGCGAAGTATTCGAAGAGGTCGGCATTCGGGTAAAACGCGCACGCTATATTGCCTCCCAGCCATGGCCTTTCCCCGGTTCATTGATGCTGGGTTTCGTCGCCGAGGCAGAAACGACCGACATCGTCATTGATGAAAAGGAAATTGAATTTGCGATGTGGGTGCATCGCGACGATGTTGCCGGGCTCCCCGAAAAGGGCATCAACCTTCCCCGTCCGATTTCAATTGCACGCTACCTTCTGGAAAATTGGCGCGAAGGCCGCATATAGAAGGGATCAGCGTCATATCCTGATGCAAAATCCGGGGCCGACGCGCATTGGCGATCTAAAGTGTGCGAAAAGGGAGAGTCTTCTGATGCAGGGGATATCTCGTTGGTTTTGTCATATGTCGAGCGTACTGGTTTGTTGGGTGGTTGCCACAGTGGCCAATGCTGACACCAAGAACGCGATACCTGTTAAGGTTGGTGCCTATGAATATGGCGTCGTCTATTTTTTTGAAAATGATAAACCTTCAGGTTTCACCCCGGAATTGATTGCAGACCTCAATGCCATCCAATCGAAATACTTTTTCGAGTTGGTCGAAACATCGTCACGTCGTCGCTACAACGATCTTGCGATGGGGGGCTTCGATCTCATTTTGATGGAAAGTCCCGACTGGGATTGGAGAGATCAGGATGTTCTGTTTTCTGATCCCATTGTTGTCGAATATGATTTATTCATTGCCCGCAAGGAGGACGTTCCGGGGCCAGGTTGGTTCGACGATATAACCCGACATGAGCTTCTTTGCGTACTGGGGTTCCACTATAAATTTGCCTCTTTCAACGCCAATCCTGAGTATTTGCAAGATCATTTCGGTGTTTTGTTCCACTATGACGAACAACAATTGTTCGACCATTTGTTGGACGGAGAAGGTGACGTTGGCATTGTTTCAGCAGGATTTCTGGCAAGAGCCTATGCAAAAAATCCGGAACTGAGTCAGAGAGTATTTATTGGACCAAGCCCTGATTTCAGCTACGAGCTGGTTGCGGTTATTTCAAAACAGTCGGCGATATCGCTGGCTGAGTTCAATGATTTAATCCGGATAGTGAAAAGGGAAGGAAATATCGCGCAGGAATGGCGCGATATGCACGGAAATTTGCCAACAGGTTAAGCTTTTGGCCTCAATTGCCGTCAGTCTAGTGGCGGGATTCGGGCAATCACATTGCGACGCAGACTTTCAGGGCGTTCACGCCACGGCACAATGCCGTCATCGGTTTCCGCGTATTTTGTGGCAAGTTCCTGCAGATCAGCGATCATGTTTTCCGGATCAATATTTCCGTAAACATAACCCCATTTTCCCTTGCCATTCAGCGCAACCGAACAGCCCGACTTGCAATTGGTCAGGCATTCAACTGCCCTGATTTCAAACGGTATGTCCAGCGTCGCCCCGTTTTCGACCATTTTATCAAACAGTATCCGACCGTGACGTGGCTCCGTTGCCCCTTCGGTCGAGGATGCGGTGCAGGTCGTGCAGATATTCAGGCGGGCCTTTGGGGACATGGTATCCGTCATGATTATGGTGTTTGCGGGGGCGCATAAAACCAGCTTGCCGGTTATCGGGTCAAGCAATCATCTGGTGGTTCTATCGACCCTGAAGACCTTTGCCCGCAAGAATTCCGGCAACAGATTTTTCAATTCGGGATCTGCGTGTGGCCGATTGTTTGGCGCCAGAAAAATAAAGATTGTATCCCCGCTGCCGACCCGGCGTCAGGGCCTTGAACGCTTTTTCAAGATCAGGATTTTTTGCAAATTCATCCAAAAGTTCAGCCGGAAGCTCAAGATTTTCCTTTTCGCTGAAATCAATCTTCAGGCCGGATTTTTCGACTTCGATGGCCGCTTTGATATAGGCCTTCAGAGCATTTTCTTTTGCTCTGATTTCTTCAGCCGACGTAAAATGAATGCGGCGCATTGCTTGCGAATTTTCACCCGGTTTCGCAAGAACACCCTCAGGGTCCTCCATCAACGCGCCCTTGAAAAATCCAAGCGCGCAATCATCTTTCATCCCGTAAATCATAAGGATATTTTTGCCCTCCGACGTGTAGCAAAGATTACCCCACTTCACGTCTTCGGTCAGGCCCGATTCAAGAATGATCGTTCGCAGGGCCTTGCGTTCTTCGTGCCATTTCTCCTGTGCCAGAAGGGCCTCAATCTTTAATGTCAGACTATTCATTTTGTTGAATCTCCGGCGGACGTGTCTCCCGGGCGGAATAAAATCAGCTTGCCGCGCGTTTGGTCAAGTCGTCATCAACTACATACTCGCTGACAAAATTCTGTATCGCTGCGGCAAGTTGGCGATCAACAAGTGGATGAGACGTATCTGACAGCATCAGGGCTACGCCGACTGCGGGTAATGGTGGGAAACCGTCGCGACTTTCAAGAATCTGAAACTCATCGGTGACGCTTGCCGCTGCAAGGGCGGCGACACCCAAACCGTCACGCACCAGATGCAAAAGCGATGCGGCCTGTCGTGTGGTCGCAAGCAAGGTATATGGCCGGTCTGCCTTGGAAATCGCATCAATTGCCCATGCATGGAATTTGCAATCCTCTGCAGGCAGAACAAGTGATAATGGGTTTGCCAGATGTTGTCGGTGAATGGGGGATGAAACCCAGACACCGGGCTCATGACGCAAGAAATATCCTTCTTCGCCCTGTTCCGACCGGCTGATGACGGATATATCAAGTTCTCCTTGGTCGAGCATCCGGCGCAGCAATATCGTCGGGTTGACGGAAATGAAGAATTTGGCATCGGGATGGACCTTGCGTATTGCACGCAGCACCACCGGCAGGATTTTCTGAGTGTAATCATCCGGGCATCCGATCCGGATCGGACGGCTGCTATCATGACCGCGCATCTTTCCCATAGCTTCGTGCTGCAACGACAGCATTCGCCTTGCATAACCGACAAAGGTGATGCCGTCCGCTGTCAGCAAAACATTGCGGCCCTCCCGTTCAAACAGCTTGTTTCCGACAAGATCTTCCAGCCGTTTCATCTGCATGGAAAATGCCGATGGAGTGCGGCCGATCCGATCCGCAGCACGGTTGAAACTGCCACATTCGGCAAAGGCGACAAAGCTTCGGAGCAGATCGGAATCCATGTGACTTCCTTTGATCAGTAAAAAAGATCAATAAAATTGAACGGTCAGGTCAAAACTATTCGATTGTTTGATCCTGGGCCAGAACCAATTATCTCCCTCGGCCGGCCAGTACGAAACCGTATGTGCCAAAGGAATACCGGAATGATACTTCACGATTTTTTACCGTCGGGAAACGGCTACAAGATTCGTTTGCTGCTGACCCTGCTTGGCAAATCATTTGATCTGGTCGAACATGACATCACCAAGGGTGAAACCCGCACACATGACTTCATGTCGCGGATCAACCCCAATGGCAAAATTCCTGCGCTGGAATTCGATGATGGTCGGGTTCTTGTCGAAAGCAACGCGATCCTGATCCATCTTGCCGATGGAACGCCTTATTTGCCGGCCGATGCGTGGGAACGCACGGAAGTCATGCAATGGCTGTTCTTTGAACAATATGATCATGAACCAACGATTGCTGTTTTGCGGTCATGGGTCGGGATCAAGGGCATGCCTGAACATGCCGATATTCTGGTGCCGATGAAGCGGGCTGGTGCGAAAAAGGCGCTGGATCTGATGGAAAAGCGGTTGGCGGGGCACAACTGGCTGGTCGGGGACGCACTGTCGATCGCAGATATATCCCTGTATGCCTATACCCACGTCGCTGAAGAAGGCGATATCGACCTTTCGGTATATCCGGGCATCCGTGCCTGGCTTGATCGTGTTGCGGCCTTGCCGGGCTATATTCCGATCACGTGGAAGCCCTGATTTTCCGGGGATAAAGAAAGCAACCGCCCCGACACCGGAAAACATATTGGGGGAATCCGGAATGGGGCGGCTGCAACACCAAATGCGCGATCCAGTTAGCGCAAAGGGGTAAGGAAAAGGAAGGTGCGGGGGGCCTCTATGCCGTCCGCAAAATGCGGTCCGGTAACAGCGGGTCGGTCACAGCCGCAGAATGGCGTGCCTGAAAATTTTTGAACGCCGTATCCAGATTTGGTACTTCTGCCAGAATTTCCGGTCCCCCGGGCATTGCTTTGAGATAGTGGATCATGGGCATGATCAGCATATCTGGAATGGTGAAACGCTGGCCGAATAACCAGCCATCATCATAATGCGGATCAAGAATTTTAAGGTCATGAGCAATAAGATCGCCCATGCGCTTCATTCGGACCGCAAAACCCAGGTCATTGCGCTGTTCTGTATCGGCAAAAACCATCGGGATGACAAATTGCCGCAGGATTTGTGTATCCAGCCGCGTCGTGGCGACACTGATCCATTGTTCCATGCGCGCCACTTTGTCCTTTCGCACCGGGCGCAATAGTGGCCCGTCAAACGCATCATCAATGTAACGGCAGATCGCACTGGTTTCGTACAGAACCAGATTGTCATGAACCAGAACAGGTACCTTGCCGAACGGATTGAATTGCAGCAATTCCGGTGTCGGCTCTGCGCCTGGGGATTGAATGCCTTTGGTGCGGAACTCGAACGAAATCTGTTTCTCGATACAGGCAATCCGTACCGTGCGCGAGAGACTGCTGCGCGGCATGCCGTAGATGATCACCTTGGACATCGCAAAATCCTTTGCATCTGTAGTGGCGTGTCGTTGCGGTTGCGCGGCTCTGAATCAGCGCCCCGCTGCGCGAGAGTTGTCAACAGGATTACGCACGACATAATATGTTCAAGAACATATTATAAAAATGTGCGAGCCTTGTTTCCCGTCACCTCAATCGGAGCCAGATCATGCCTTACAGTCCGGATCACAAACCAAAGACGCGGCAAAAAATAATCCGATCAGCAGCCAAGCTTTTCAAAACGGTCGGCTATGAAAATGTGACGATCGATCAGGTGATGGCCAATGCGGGACTGACGCGCGGCGGGTTTTACGCGCATTTCAAAAACAAGGAAGACCTGTTTGTCGCCACTGTAGATAGCGGTATTAACCTTTTGTCAGAACCGATCCTGTCGCGTTTGCGCAAAGCAGAAAAATTCGGCCTTGATTGGACCACGGCTTTTGCTGATCTCTATCTGTCGAACCAGCACCTCAATCATCCCGGCAAGGGATGTGCGTTGCCGACGCTTTCAACCGAAGTTGCCCGGTCGGGCGAACGGGCGCAAAAAGCCTTTTCCAAGGTGATCCGCGGGGCGTGTGGCAGGCTTGCCGGAAAACTCGCACTCGAAGAACGCGGTATAGCCCCGATGACCCGCGAAGAAGCCGATGAATGGTTTGAAAACCCGCCACTTGATGAAATCAGCAAGGAATACCGCATCAATGCGACCGCGATGCTGTCGATGATGGTCGGCGCAATGGTTCTTGGACGAGCGGTTGATGATGAAACTGCTGAACTGATCCTCAGCTCGGTGCGAAAAACGGTGCCGCGGCTTAAATCACCTCAGAAAAGCAGAACTGATGCGGTGCTTTGACCGGCTGAAAACACGGTCTAGGCCTTGATCAGCGTTTCATCGCAAGTGGTGCAACCTGGCCTTTGCGTTGTGCAATCATTTTCTGTTCCGCAATCGCACCGGCTTCATCGGTTAGGAAAGTAAATATCCCGAACCGGCGTCCCTTGGTCACCGGCATTGCTTCATGCAACAGTGAACAGGAAAATACGACGGCACCCCCGGCAGGCGGCGCGTAAAGGCCGCGACCATACTCGGGAAAACGAACCTGCCCGCCTTCGTAAGTTACCGGGTTCAGGTTTAGCGACACCGCAAATCGACGATGTGCGGTAAATGCGGTGCGATTGTCCCGGTGGCGACCGAAATGTCCCTTGTCGGCGGCGTCATAACACCCGATCCTTAGGGCTTCCATGCTTGCCGTTCTGAACTGGAATGCCTTGAACAGTTCCGGGATAACCCGCCCCACAAGTCGGCTTTTGACTTTCTCAAACAGCACTTCATCCAGAAGGACAACGTCATTGCGCTTTTTGATGTCGGATTTCGCCGTGCTGCTGTTTTCCGTCCCCTTGGATACACCATCCGCACGCTTTTCACCGGCTTCCCAATAGGAAATCAGTTCCTGACACAATTCCGGTTCCAGAATGTCATGCAGCAACATGACCGGTGCCTGGCGATTGATCATGTCTGATTTGCTTCCGGCGTGGATTGCCTTGCAGACGTCAATGCCGTTATCAACATCCGCAAACGATGCGTTGAACACCAGCCGATGATTTGGATCGATCAGAAGCATTGAGGGGCCAGTAACGCCAAACAGCTTTTTGACCGCGTTTTCCGCGTCATAAAGCTCGGTTGCCTTGGCGTTTGACTTTGCTGCCTTCCTGGGGCTTTTAGTGCCGCCGATGATCAGAAAAGTCAGGGTCTCGCAACCCGCGACCTGATCGAGAAACCGATCAATTTCCTGCCATGTTTCCTTGGTCGGTTTTTCATCCAGCAACCAAAGCGCAAGTGTGTTTCCCGCGATCAGTTGATCTGTCAGGTCGACCGTTTGTCCGGCGGTATCGGGCAGGACGATTTTCGGGACAATGTCACCTTTGGCAATCCGAATTGAACTGGTTGCGGCCTTCGGTGTCTCTGCCATTTCCCTGATCCCCGATCCATTTAAATCTATCCGGCCTTTCTCAGACTTTCGCAAAGTACCCCGAAAGAATATCGGCGTAAATCACGACCAGTTTTTCGATATCATCAATCATCGCATGCTCATCGACCTTGTGCATGCTTTGCCCGACAAGGCCAAATTCCGCGACTTCGCAATATTTGTGGATGAAGCGCGCATCCGAAGTGCCACCCGTTGTGCTCATATCCGGTCGGTGGCCGGTGACTTTTTCCGAGGCATCGGAAATAAGGGCTGCCAGTCTGCCCGGCTTGGATACAAAGGCTTCGCCGGAAATCTTGACTTTAAGGTCATGGGGACCGGCATGTGCAGCACAGGTTTCACGGATCCATTTTTCCAGATCGACGCCCTGATGCAGGTCATTGAAACGGATATTAAATGCAGCACTGACCTTTGACGGAACCACGTTGGTCGCCGGATTCCCGGCATCGATGGTGGTGACTTCCAGATTGCTTGGCTGGAAATGCGGGGTGCCTTGATCGAGTTCATGCGTGGTCAGAGCATTGAGGACCTTTAACATGCGCGGTACCGGGTTATCTGCCAGATGTGGATAGGCAACATGACCCTGCGCGCCATAGATCGTCAGCCAGCCGGTAATGGAACCGCGGCGACCGACTTTCATCATCTCGCCGAGATATGTCGGATTGGTCGGCTCGCCAAGAAGGCAGACATCAAGTTTCTCGCCATGCTTGTCACACCAGTCCAGCAGCTTGATCGTGCCGTTCACCGCATCGGCTTCTTCATCACCGGTAATCAGGAAGCTGATGCTTTCGTCAAAATCGGGATGGGTCGCCAGAAAGGCGTCAACGGATTCAACGAAACAGGCAATGTTGGTTTTCATATCAACCGCGCCGCGCCCGAACAGACGGCCATCCTTGATTTCGCCACCAAATGGATCAACAGTCCAAGCCGCGACATCGCCCGCCGGAACCACATCAGTATGCCCGGCAAAACAAAAATTGCGCCCTTTGGTTCCCAGCCGCGCATAAAGGTTGTCTATGCTGTCCCAGCCGTCTTCGTGAAACACTTTTCGTTTGCAGTCAAAACCGCGTGCTTCAAGGGCTGTCTGCAAGACATCAAGCGCACCGGCATCCGCAGGGGTAACGGACGGGCAGCGGATCAGGGATTGGGCAAGATCAAGGGCGGCGGACATTTGATATTCTCTTGGCTTCTTGATGAACGAGTAGGATTAAAAATCCATCATGGATGTTTCAAGTGAAACATTTGATGTGCAAAGGGGCGAAACGGCATTCCGCTTCGCCCCTTATAGATCATTGGCAAATCCGGTGACAGAAATCAGTCACGCAGCAATTCGTTGATCGAGGTTTTCGAACGGGTTTTTTCATCCACACGTTTGATGATGACCGCGCAATACAGGCTCGGTCCCGGCTTGCCATCGGGCAATGGCTTGCCCGGAATGCTGCCCGGAACCACAACCGAGTATGCCGGAACGCGACCTACAAAGGTCTCGCCGGTGGTGCGGTCGATGATCTTGGTTGATGCGCCGATAAACACACCCATCGAAATTACGGCACCTTCTTCGACGATAACACCTTCGACGATTTCCGAGCGCGCCCCGATAAAAGCGTTGTCTTCGATGATGACCGGACCGGCCTGAAGGGGCTCAAGCACGCCACCGATACCGGCACCACCCGACAGGTGAACGTTTTTACCGATCTGTGCGCAGGAACCGACCGTTGCCCAAGTATCGACCATCACGCCGGTATCGACATAGGCACCAAGATTCACAAAGCTCGGCATCAGAACGGTGCCCGGTGCGACATAGGCCGAACGGCGCACGATGCTGCCCGGTACGGCGCGGAAGCCGGCATTTTTGAACTCGGCTTCACCCCAACCTTCAAATTTTGACGGGACCTTGTCCCACCAGTTGGTGTTTTCGCCGGGGCCGCCGGAAATGGTGGTCATGTCATTGAGACGGAAGGACAGAAGAACCGCCTTCTTGGCCCACTGATTGACAATCCACTTGCCGTCTGTCTTTTCGGCAACACGCAGTTTGCCGCTATCAAGTGCGGCAAGCGTCTGGTCGACGGCCTTGCGGATTTCACCCTGGGTGGCGGAGCCGATTTCGTCGCGGTTTTCCCATGCGACGTTGATCACGCCTTCAAGTTCTGTTCTGTCCATTTTCAGAAGTCCTTGCGGTCAGCCTTAATTTCATGTCGGGCGGAGAATGGTCAAAGCCTGCTGTGAAGTCAACTCCGCCAGTTTACTTAGTTCCGGCTTTTGGGTTCCCTGATTCTGACCCGCGCAAGAATTACCCGATCACGGCACCAAGCTCAATCTTGGAACCATGACAAATTTGCCCGAACCCGGTTTTAGGCCGGACCCTTGCCCAGTTCGCGTAAGAAATGCACCAGATTGTTGGTTTCGTGGTCGATCCTGGGATCGTCGCGGCCAACCTGCGCCCATTCCTCGTCAGTATGGACCCATACGGTCGTCATGCCCATGTCCTTTGCCGGAAGCAGATTTTTGGCCATGTCTTCGAAATAGATCGCGCGCGTTGGATCAATTGCATCGCGCGCAAGCAATCGGTCATAGGGCTGGCGTTCGGGTTTGGGGATATAGTCGGCGTCGACGATGTCAAAGATGGTTTCGAAATGGCTGGCAATGCCAAGGCGATCCATCACCCGTTCGGCATGCCCGCGCGATGCGTTGGTGAAGATTACCTTGCGGCATGGCAGCGCATCCAAAGCAGCCGCCAGTTCCGGCGCAGGATCCATCACGGACAGATCAATATTGTGAACCTTGTTAAGGTAATCCGCCGGATCAATGTCATGTTCGGTCATCAGACCGCGCAGCGTCGTGCCATAGCGGTGAAAATAGCTTTTCTGGATCACATAGGCCTCGTCCGCCGGAATCCGTAATGTATCACGCACATATTGCCCGATTAGATTCGAGACCTGCGAAAACAGGTCGCATGCCGAGGGATAGAGCGTGTTGTCGAGATCAAAGATCAGGACATTGTCCGGCGCAATACGCGGAATGACAGCAGTGGCAGAAACGATCGAGGGCATGTTGAAGCATTCCGGTTATGGGCGATGGCGGCACAAAGCTACGCGGCGTTCACGACATTCTTTATTATGGGATTACATCCGGTTTGCAAAGGTGCCGACGGTGATTTCGCAATGCAGCATTGTAGGCATGCGGTTTTTGCAACAATTTCAGGCTCGAATAATTCGGGGTAGGGGTTTAAAAAGCGCAGCCTGAACAAAGATATAGTCAATCTGTGTTTGGAGCCGGGCGGTGCCAGGGGAATGTTCCGAATTTCGGCGCGTTACGCACCCGGAAATGTATTCGCGAAGTTCGAAATCTGTCGGTGCTGTAAAGGCGTTATTAAGGGTGCCATGCAGATGATAGGCGAATTCGTCTTTGCGGATGATGTGACTTCCTGAATTGGGGGCAGGAAGGCGCAAGGATTTCGAGGCAGCGCAAGAGGACCCTTTGGAAAAGCTTCTCAAAAGTCGAACGACGGCACTTCGGAACGAACGGAATCGTTTCGCTGCACTTGCGTTTGTGTGGGGGGATCTTCTGCTTGAACTGGATGACGATCTGAGGATCGTGTTCGCATCCGGGGCGGCAGATGGCATGATGGGCCGGTCCGCAGCCGACCTTGAAGGACATAGTCTGCAATCGGTTCTGGCCCCGCAATTCCGGCCGCTGGTTCAGGAAATGCTGTATGTGGCGCGCCGTCGCGGCCGTATGGACAATATCCAGGTGCGGTTTATTCGCCCGGATGAGCAGTTAAGCGCCCCGGTTTCCATGAGTGGTTATTTCCTGCCCGATCTTGGCGATCATTTCTTTGTTGCCCTGCGCGTTGCGATCAATACGCTACCCCATGATGTGGCGCGATCAATCAGGCGCGATGAGGCAACCGGACTGATGGACGAGGAAAGCCTGTCCCGGGTGGTGACCGAACGCCTGATGGCGCAACGCGAAACCGGTGCAGAACACAAATTTACCCTGATGACATTGAATGCCTTTGATCCGCTTTGCAAACGCATGGAGCAGATCGAACGTGATGAAATGCTGTCCAGTATCGGTGCATTTCTAAGGGCGCATTCCGTTGCCGGGGATACTGCGGGCCGCCTGAATGGCAATCAGTTCGGTATGTTGCACCGGCCCGATGTGCCGGTTGGCGAACTTGAAGATCGGATTGCCGATTGTGCGCGGGACGCCGATCCGGAAGGCAAGGGGGTGGAGATTTCCACGTCCGTTACCGACTTTACGGCCGAAATGATCCCGCCTGGCGATCTTGCTCGCGGGGTGCTTTATTCTATCCGCCGGTTCTGTGACCGGCAGGAGCACGGATTTACATTTTCGCGCCTGATAGGGCAGACCCCCAATCTGGTGAATGATACCTTTTCGGCAATGCGCGATTTCGGCATGCGGGTTGACCGTCTGAAATTCGATGCGGTTTATCAGCCGATCGTGCGGTTACCATCTGCGGAAATCCATCATTTCGAGGTCTTGGCGCGCTTTTATGATGACGATGGTAATCTTATTCCGACGGAACGACTGATCAGCTTTGCCGAACAGGTCAATATGATCCACAGGCTGGATCTGGCGATGATGCGCCGGACCCTCAAATGGATCCGTAACCAGCTGGACGAGGGCATCGATGCCCGTGTGGCGGTCAACGTTTCGGGTCATAGCATCGAAAACCCGGATTTCTGCCGGTCTGTGATTGCACTGTTTGAACGCAATCGCGACACGATGGGGCAGTTGATGATCGAGATTACCGAAACGGCCGAGATTACGGATATCGATACCGCATCAACCTGGATTTCACGGTTCCGCGATTTTGGTGTTGAAATCTGTCTGGATGATTTCGGTACAGGAGCATCGAATTTCCGATATCTCAGTGCGCTGGATGTTGATTATGTCAAAATAGACGGGGAATCGATCCGGCAGTCATTGAAGGCAACCAAAGGCCGTGCATTCCTTAAATCGCTGGTCGATCTTTGTCATGAACTGAAGGTCGAGGTCGTGGCCGAAATGATCGAAACCGAAACCATGCGCGAAATGGTCACCAAGGTCGGTTTTGACTATGCCCAAGGATATCTTTTCGGTAAGCCCGAAAAGGACATTACGCTTTACTGGCGCAATATTAATGATCCCAAACGGTAGTAAGTTCAGTATCAGTTAGTCACCGTAAAGGTCGCCATTCTGAGCCTGTGTCAAAACCCCGTTAGATTGTTAGCGGGGTTTTGCATAAGCGAGAGTGTTTTCATTTTGCCGGGAAGAGCGAGAGCCTTTCGATGATGTTTTTGACCCCCAGAATGTTTATTTAATTCGTTCTGGTACGATGTCGCCTGTGTCACCGCGTGATGGGCAATTAGTCCGTGGGGGTCATCTACCGCCGACTGAAAATTGTAGCCGACAACCACTTGCGTCTGCCCCATCTCTTCCATCAAAAGCACCGATTGGGTCAAATCGGCTTTCTGCGCACGCAGCTTTGCCAGTGTTGCACGCAGATCGCTCTGGCAATGCAAACATCAGAAAGCGTGCATCAAAAAGCCAGCGGATGATCGACCGCTGGCTTCAGGAAAAAACGTCAACGTATTTTAGGACGGCACAGCTCGGACAGTTCCGTCAGTTGAAACGAGAATCAATTTTCTGTTTTCAGCAGAAAGGCCGATGCATGCACCGGCCTTTCTGAAATAACGGGTGTCAGTTGCCTTACTCGGCGGCTTTTACTTCGGCGTTGCTGCGGATTGCAGCATCGCGAACGTCGGCCGCGACATGTTCTTCGAACTTCGCGAAGTTCTTTTCGAACAGGCTGGTCAGGTTCGCGGCGGCTTTGTCATAGGCAGCCTTGTCCGACCAGCTTTCACGCGGGTTAAGGACTTCGGCGGGGATGTCACCACACGCGGTCGGGTATGCCAGACCAAAATACGGGTCGGTCGCGAAGTCGGCATTTTCGAGTTCGCCATTGAGCGCCGCGTTCAAAAGGCCGCGGGTATAGGCGATTTTCATGCGCGAACCGACACCATACGCACCACCGGACCAGCCGGTATTGACCAGCCAGCAATTTGCCTGATGTTTTTCCATCAGTTCGCCAAGCAGCTTGGCATAAACCGACGGATGACGCGGCATGAACGGTGCGCCAAAGCAGGCGGAAAACGCCGCGGTCGGTTCCTTGACGCCTTTTTCGGTGCCGGCAACTTTTGCGGTGTAACCCGACAGGAAGTGGTACATCGCCTGTGCCGAGGTCAGCTTGGCGATCGGCGGCAGAACGCCAAACGCATCGCAGGTGAGCATGATGATGTTTTTCGGGTGACCACCACGACCGTTTTCCGATGCATTCGGGATGAATTCGATCGGATAGCTTGAGCGGGTATTTTCGGTGTGACGGGCATCGTCGAGGTCAAGCTCGCGCGATTGCTTATTCATCACAACGTTTTCCAGAACCGTCCCGAAGGTTTGGGTTGTGGCATAGATTTCCGGTTCTGCCTCTTTGGAAAGCTTGATCACCTTGGCGTAGCAGCCGCCTTCGAAGTTGAAGACGCCATCTTCACCCCAGCCATGTTCATCGTCGCCGATAAGCGTGCGTGATGCGTCGGCCGACAGGGTGGTTTTGCCGGTACCCGACAGACCAAAGAAGATCGCGGTGTCGCCGTCCTTGCCCATATTGGCCGAGCAATGCATCGGCATGACGCCTTTGGCCGGAAGAATATGGTTAAGAACAGAGAAGATCGATTTCTTCATTTCGCCGGCATACCAGGTGCCGCCGATGATCACCATTTTGCGTTCGAACGAAACGACGACGAATACTTCGGAACGGGTGCCGTCGACTTCCGGATCAGCCTGCAGGCCAGGAGCGTGCAGAACGGTGAATTCCGGTGCGAAGTCGCGAAGTTCTTCTTTCTGCGGCTGAATGAACATGTTGCGCGCAAAAAGATTGTGCCATGCATTTTCGTTGATCACGCGAACCGGTAGGCGGAAACGCGGATCCGAACCGGCATAGCAGTCCTGAACGAACAGTTCGGTGCCCTGGAAGTAAGCGCGCACTTTTTGATACAGGCGCTCGAACACTTCCTGGCTGACCGGGCGGTTAACGTCGCCCCAGTCGATGTCATTCTTGGTGCTTGCCTCTTCGACGATAAAGCGATCCAGAGGGGAACGTCCGGTATGCTCGCCTGTCAGCGCAACAAATGCGCCACCCTTGGCAATTTTACCTTCCTGACGACGGATTGCATGTTCGTAGAGGCCGGCAGCGTCCAAATTCCAGTGAACGGCGCCAAGATTCTTGAGGCCATGGGTTTCAAGGCCTACACGGCTGACAACGGGTCCTGATTGCAGCACGGATCTCTCCTGGTGGGAATTGAGTCTGGGGGTTAATAGTCAATTCTACACAATCGGTATGTGGGTTAACCGTTTGCGTCGCGACATATTGTTACAAAGGTGTCTCAAAAGCAACCTGTCCTTTGGCTCAATACCAAGGAAAACGTAGACGTTTTTGCGTTTGCGAAAAGTCACCTTTCGAAAGTGATAATTAAATCTTCGTTGCCAAATTCAGGACACCTGACCGCGCGATTTTTTACACATTTCGACCAGAATGTCGCGCGCTTCGCCGGGGTTGCGGATTGTTTCGGTGAAGTTGACCCGCAAAGGTCGGGAATCGGCAGAATTGCATTCCAAATCCATTCCATCGCAATCAATGGCGACCATTTTCCAACCGTCATTCTTATCCTGATCGGTGAAATATTCGACAATGTCGGCTATCGCATCGGCATGATCGGAATTCATGTGGAAAATGACTTCATCATGGCCATCAATCAGTGGTTGGCAGCCATCAATCACAAACTGGTTCCCCGTTAGTCGGCGCTGTTTGCCAAACCCGCCAACCCAGTAAACCGCCTCTACCGCAACGTGGTAAAAGTCAAAATCGGCGAAATCGGCATATTGGGCGGCATCGGGATGGGTTTGAAGGTAGCGTTGGCGTGTTTCCGGTGCGTGATCGGCAACGGCCCGGCCAAAGATCGTCAGTCTGGCATTATCCGTATCGATCCGCTCGCTTTGTCCGGCATCGATATTGCCGTCGGTGAAAAGAAGCGACAGACGCGGATCACGTCGTAAATGACGGGTATGATCCGCCAGATCGGAAATCAGCAGAATGGGGCTGCCATCAATATGCGCAGCAGGGACAACGATTGACGTCACCGGCCAGCCATCGCCGACCTGTTTGTGATCACAGGCGGTTGTAGCCATCACGGCATGTAAGGAACGTCTCGTCATGCGCCGGAGTTCTGCCGCTGCATTTCCGTTTTGCTGTGCAAGGCTCGACATGCATACGCCCCTTTGATGATCAGGGTTTTTATTTAGGATTGGTTGTTGCCGTCCGCAATGTCTGGTCTGGCTGGGTTACAGGTCTTTGTCCCCGGTCGTAATCAGCGGCGCGGAAGTGGTCGAAAGACGCCGTTTGCGGATGGTTTCCAGCAACCGTTTCTTGCTGCCGTCACTCATGCCCATCCATGCACCAATTTCGTCGCCCGTACGAAAGCATCCGGTGCAGTAGCCAGCGGCGGGGTCAAGAACGCAAACGCCAATGCAGGGGGATTTGACAGGCATGATTTTCCAAATCTGGTAACAGGATTGATTGCCTGCATAGAAAACACAAAGCCCGCCAGGATCAAGAGGGTAATAATCCGGCGGGCTTATTTATGTGTGGTAATCTGGTGGGGATGAAAGCCCTAGAGGCGGTCAAACCAGTTGCGGACCTGGCGGTCGGCCTCTTCGCGTTTAACGCCATAGGCTTCCTGAACCAAGCCAACCAGTTTTTCCTGCTGGCCTTCGATCTCATCAAGATCATCGTCGGTGAGGCGGCCCCATTCGCGCTTGACGTGACCACGCATCTGTTTCCAACGGCCTTCAATCTGGTCCCAATTCATCAGGTGTTCTCCTGTTTCTTTCGGATTGTTTGCTCGTTCGGTCCGGAAATTTTATCTGCATGCCAATGGCATGCTGCTTTTCCGGTTGCCTGATCATAAAACGGCTCGGAGTGTTTTTTGTTCCACGATGCCCGGATTGCTTCCTCTGCCGGGGCAGGGGTGCGGCCCGCTGACTTGCCATATTCGCCTGTGAGGGGTATAGCCGAGCCAGTTTTTTCATTGGAGTGTGTGTGAGCGCACCATCGGCGTGCAGCACGGAGGACAATATGCGCGGATATTTCGGGATCGGGATCGAAGGGGCCAGCAAGCCCTTTAACGTGGGCACGCTGTTTCGTTCCGCTCATGCGTTTGGTGCCAGCTTTGCCTTTACGGTGGATGCGGATTTTCGTGATGAACGGGCCAATGTGGCCGACACATCACGTGCGTCCGAGCAGATGCCCTACTATCACTTCCCGGATCACGATCATCTGTTCCTGCCCGATGGATGCCGGATGGTTGGTGTCGAACTGACACCTGATGCGATTGAACTGCCAAGTTTCAAACACCCGTCGCGCGCGGCCTATATTCTTGGCCCGGAACGCGGAAATCTGTCGCAGGAAATGCAGGATCAGTGCGATTTCATCATCAAAATCCCGATGAGCTTCTGCGTGAATGTCGCGATTGCTGCCAATATCGTGATGTATGACCGCCTGATCAGTCTGGGCCGGTTCGCCCCGCGCCCGGTACGTGCTGGTGCGCCGACCGAACCAAAGCCGGAAGCCTTTTATGGCGGCTGGATTTCGCGCACGCGTGACAAACGCAAAGCCGATCCGGAAAAGTTTCGTCAGGCTCCGCCACCCGATTACAGTGTGATCGACGGGACGCTGGATGACGACGACGATTAAGGCATGAAATGAAGCAACGGCCGCGAGGGAGGGGCGCGGCCGTCGCATTTTCCTGACCCGGTTTCATCGACAGGGGGAGGTCGATGGCAGGGGGATGGGTCAGGTAATCCGGTCTATCGTATCGCTTCAGGCGGCTTGGACTGTTGCTTCATCACCATCGAAAATCTCAGCCTTTTCGGGCAGAATGCCGTGCGGGTTGCGAAGCAGGTTGGCAATCATCCGCATTCCGACATCGCCTTGCAGGGTCAGCAGGCTCTCGGGATGGAACTGAACCGCGCTGATCGGCAGGCTTTGATGACGTATCCCCATAACCACACCGTCATTGCTGCGCGCGGTGACTTTAAGGTCAGCAGGCAGGCTTGCCAGGTCGGCAAATAGCGAGTGATAGCGCCCAACAACGATTTCATCGGGAAGACCTTCAAACAACGGATCAGACGGGTCCAGTTTCACCTTAGACGGTTTGCCATGCATCGGTGTGTCGAGTTGACCAAGTGATCCACCAAAAAATTCGACAATCCCCTGTAAACCAAGACAAACACCAAAGACCGGAAGCCCCGCGGCAAGGGCACGTTCGATGCTTTGGCCCAGACCATAATCATTAGGCCGCCCCGGTCCCGGGGACAGGAACACCAGATCCGGTTTGAAATCGTCAAAGGCTTCGTCCGGGAAACCGGGCCGGAGCGTTAACGTTTCGGCACCGGTTGCACGGATATAGCTGGCAAGATTTTGAACAAAGCTGTCTTCGTGATCGATCAAAAGAACCCGTTTGCCGACGCCCGAGACGCTTGGATCAATGGCGGTTTCGTCCTTGGCGTCACGGGTGACGGCATCAATCATGGCCGATGCCTTCAACACGGTTTCTGCTTCTTCGGCGGCAGGTTCACTATCAAACAGCAATGTCGCACCCGCGCGAACTTCGGCGACACCCTGCTTGAGACGTACAGTACGTAATGTCAGGCCGGTATTAAGATCGCCATTACACAGAACCGCACCGATTGCGCCGCCATACCATGCGCGCGGGCTGCGTTCGACGGTTTCAATATGCTTCATGGCGGCCCGTTTGGGGGCACCGGTGACAGTCACAGCCCAGCAATGCGTCAGGAAGGCGTCAAGCGCATCAAAGCCTTCGCGCAGGCGGCCTTCGACGTGATCGACCGTGTGGATCAGGCGGGAATACATTTCGATCTGCCGACGGCCAAGAATTCGGATGCTGCCCGGTTTGCAGACGCGTGCCTTGTCGTTGCGATCAACGTCGGTGCACATGGTCAGTTCGGATTCTTCCTTGGCCGAATTCAGAAGGGTTCGGATATTTTCCGCATCCTCGATCGCGTCGCGACCGCGCGCGATGGTGCCCGAAATCGGGCAGGTTTCAATACGTTGACCGGTGACGCGGACATACATTTCCGGCGATGCTCCGATCAGGTGTTCACCGTCCCCAAGATTGATCAAGAAACCATAAGGTGCCGGATTTCGGCGTTTAAGGCGGCGGAAGATTTCCGATGGGGCCGTTTTGCATTCGGTCCGAAAGACGCGGCTTGGCACGACTTCAAACAGTTCTCCGCGCGCAAATCGTGGTTTGGTTTCATCGACGACGGCGGCGTATTCGCCGTCTTTCATATCATTTTCTACGATGCCGTTTGCACCATGGGATGGCGGGTGATCCTGGGCAATGTGGTCGAGCCCGGCGGTACTATGGCCATCTGGTGCAATGAATTCATATTCAAAAAGGGTCGCGACCTTGGACGCATGGTCGACTGTAATCATCTGATCGGGCAGGTAAAGATGGACATCCTTATGATCACTGCTGCGGTCCTGGGTCAGTGCAATTTGTTCGAAATGAAGGGCGATGTCGTAGCCAAAGGCACCGTATAGACCCAAACGTTCCTCGCCCTTGTGGGCAAACAGATCGCGAATGGCCCGGACAACGGAAAACAGGCTGGGTTGTTGACTGCGTTCTTCTTCCGGGAACCAAGCCGCGGCTTTGCCGACATAGCCGTAAAGCCCGTCATCGCCTTTGGTCAGGCCTTCTATATGGGCATGATCGGCAAGGGCGTTTTCAATCACCGGCAAAAGCACCTGGCCGCGATCATTAAGCGCCCGGATTGCAAAGCCGCGTTCCCGTCCGGTGATTTCCAGCGGTGGTTTGGCAAATCCCATGTCCCAGCGCGAATAGCGACCCGGAAACTCGTAGCTTGAAGACAGCAAAACACCCTTGGTCCGATCAAGCGCGTCGATCAGGCTTTCGGTGGCATTTTCATAGGTGATTTCTGTCTGGCGGCGAATAATGGCGATGCCGCCATCGGTGGTATATCGATATTCGCTACTGGTTTCAGAAGTCGGGTTGGTCACGTCAAATACTCCGTTTGCGGGGCGCTGCCGCAGGAGCAATGTGACTTTTCAGCAGATAGGAAAAAGGTCTGAAAACACAAAGCCGCCTGCGAGGATCAGGCGGCCGGTTGTTTCAGGGCATGATAATTGGCCGCCCGCTTATGCGGACCACCACCAACGATTGGAAATAAGGATCGGGTTCATGCCGTGTGTTTTCATGCATCAAACTATGATCAGCGATCAGGCGGGCGTCAAGCATTTTGATCAGACGATTATTCGCCCGGTTCGGAAACTTCGAAACGAAGCGGTTTATGGCAATGTGGACAGGACAAAAGATCGTCTTCGTGATTGTGATGAATGTCGCGGATGTCGGATATGATTGACTGGGCCTGTTCATCGCTGATGCCAAGTTCGTCCTGATGTGATCGCAGCCTTTTTCGCACGGCCTCGGTCAGGCGTTTTCCCGAAAGCTGATGGGCAGCTTGTTGGCGATAGGCCTCTTCGCGGCGGCGCAGTTCACTGGAAAAGGCGGATGCCAGAATACCGGCAGGCACCGCGACGATGCCGATACCCGTTAGTGAAATCAGACTTGCGATGATTTTACCGAGTGCTGTGATTGGTACGACATCCCCGTAACCGACGGTGGCAAGGGTGATAACGCTCCAGTAAAGGGCACTGGGCAGGTTGCCAAATGCGTCAGGTTGGGCTTCGTGTTCAGCAAGATAAATGGCGCCGGCGCTGAAAACCAGCATGCAGGCCAGCGCTGCGCTTGCGGCACCAAAGATGCCCATCTGCTGACGAAACACCATCAGCATCAGTTCAAGGCCGGTAGAATAGCGGGTGAATTTCAAAAGCCGAAGCAGACGGACAATGCGGATGAACCGCAGATCAATCGACGTGAAAAACAGCAAGAAGACCGGAAGGATCGCAATCAGATCAACCATTGCCATTGGTCGCAGCATATAACGCAAACGCCCCCATTTTCCGGAAAATTCCGGGTTATCGGGGGCGGACCATACGCGCAAGACATATTCAACTGTGAAAATCGCCGTGCAGATCAGCTCAATGACCAGAAACAGTATAAAAAACTGTTCGGCCAATTCATGAACGGTGTCGAGAATGACGCAGATAACATTGATCACGATCAACGAAGCAAGGATCAGATGTACCGTCAATGACACCCGTGATTGACGGTCGACCCCATGCAGCAAATTCTGAACTTTTGATCGAAGCGTTCTTTCCATTTGACCCCATACGCTAACGGGGCACCAAACACCGCCCGCAATCGTCCGATAATTGCGGGGATCGCTTCAGAAATGGTTAAAGAAGATGCTGATACAGCGCGGTCGGGTGCTAGTAACCCTTTGCCGCGCGAATGAAATCGGCAATCTTGCGTGCGTCTTTCACGCCTTTGGTCTTTTCAACGCCAGACGATACATCAACCCATGGTGCACCGGAAATGCGTACCGCATCGGTGACATTATCAGGGTCAAGCCCACCGGCGAGCATCCAGCTGCTTTTGAAACTGCGCCCGGTCAGAAGTGTCCAGTCAAAGCTGACGGCGTTGCCGCCGGGAAGAATGCTTTCTTTGGGCGGTTTGGCATCGAAAAGCAGAAAATCGGCGACGCCATCGAAGTTTGCCGCAGCGGCATCAATGTCATCGGACGTACTGACCGAAACGGCCTTCATGACGCGCAGACCGAATTTTTCTTTTACTTCTGCGACCCGTTCCGGGCTTTCCTTGCCATGCATCTGGATCACGTCAAGGCGACCGGCCTTGATCGCGTTTTCAAGGGCTTCGTCACCAGCTTCAACGAACAGGCCAACCTTAAGGATGCTGTCCGGTACGCGCTCGGTCAAAGTAGTGGCGCCGTTAAGCGATATGTGACGCGGGCTTGGTGGAAAAAAAACATAGCCCAAGGCATCTGCACCGGCACTCATCGCGGCCATTGCGGCGTCTTCGCTATTGATTCCACAGATTTTGACCATGCAGCTCATCGGAGTGTCCTGTCTTGTAGCCAATTCAAACTTCCGTCCAAGTCATTTGGTCCTAGCAGAAAGTGATCCCGACCAACAGGATATTTGCGAATTTAGGTGGCTTTCCACTGGCGAGATGGCGGTTGCTGCGCTATTTTCCCGGCCATGAGCAAGCACACAGGCCCAGCCGGGGGCGAAAACGGCGAAAAGACAACCCATTTCGGTTTTCGGGATGTTCCGGAAAGCCAGAAGGCATCCATGGTGCGTGAGGTTTTCGATACTGTCGCGTCCAAATATGACTTGATGAACGATCTGATGAGCGGCGGTGTACACCGTTTGTGGAAAGATACGTTCATCAACGAGCTGAAGCCGCGTCCGGGCATGAAGCTGCTGGACGTTGCCGGTGGCACCGGGGACATTGCATTCCGGTTCCTGAAGAATGGTGGCGGCTCTGTCACGGTGTGCGACATTAACTATGAAATGCTGCATGTCGGTCGTGATCGCGCGGTGGATCACGGGTTGCTGAAAAACATCAACTGGACTGTTGGCGATGCGCAGAAACTGCCACTGCCCGATCATTCGGTTGATGCCTATACCATTGCCTTTGGTATTCGGAACGTGACGCGGATTAACGAAGCCCTTTCCGAAGCCTATCGTGTGCTCCGACCGGGTGGAAAATTCCAGTGTCTAGAGTTTTCCAAGGTGGTGGTGCCGGGGTTTGATAAACTTTACGACACATACTCCTTCAAGCTTTTGCCTGAAATCGGTCGCTTCATTGCCGGGAATCGCGAAGCATATCAGTATCTGGCCGAAAGCATCCGTCAGTTCCCCGATCAGGAAGCTTTTGCATCCATGATCCGCGATGCCGGGTTCGAACGGGTGAAATATCGCAATCTTTCCGGTGGTATTGCCGCCATTCATTCCGGCTGGCGGGTATAGGTGGCGACTGAATGATACGGTTCGTTCGCAACAGCTTTCGACTGCTTGGAATGGCTAGGACTTTGGCGCGTCATGATGCGCTGTTTCCACTTGCCCTTGTGCCGGGTGGAAAGGTTCTGGCGTTTTTTGCCCGACTGACAGCACCATTTTCACGTCGATCCGATTTGCGGCCGGGGCGCCGGTTGGCCCGTGCGCTTGAAGAATTGGGCCCCGCATTCATCAAGCTTGGCCAGACACTGGCCACGCGTGCCGATCTGATCGGGGATGATGTTGCGGCTGATTTATCAAGCCTGCAGGATAGATTGCCGCCATTTTCGGCCAAGATTGCCAAGCGGATCATTACCGAACAGCTTGACGGGCCTTTTGAAACCCTTTTTTCCGAGTTTGATGATACGCCTGTTGCGGCGGCATCCATCGCACAGGTGCATTTTGCCACCACGTCCGATGGGCGAGAAGTTGCCGTCAAGGTGCTGCGCCCGGATATCAAGACGCGCTTTGCCCGTGACCTTGATCTGTTTTACTGGGTGGCGGAGATTGCCGAACTGACGCAACCGCGCTTGCGTCGTCTCAAACCGGTTGAAACCATCAAGACGCTGGAAGACAGCGTGCATCTTGAAATGGATTTGCGGTTTGAAGCATCGGCAGCATCCGAGTTCCGCGATAATTTCGAGGCTGATCCGACTTATTATGTGCCGCAGATCGATTGGGAACGGACGGCGGAACATGTGATCACCATGGAACGGGTCAAAGGTGTTCGCATCGACAATGTCGAAGCCCTGGATCGCATGGGTGTTGATCGCTCCGCCCTTCTGGCGAAGGCGGCGGGGGCATTTTTCCAACAGGTTTTCCGTGACGGCTTCTTCCACGCCGATATGCATCCGGGCAACCTGTTTGTCGACGAAACCGGTAAGGTCAGCATCGTTGATTTCGGGATCATGGGGCGTGTTGACCGTCAGACGCGCCTGTACCTCGCAGAAATGCTTCTTGGCTTTCTGACGCGTGATTATCGCCGTGTCGCCGAGGTGCATTTCGAAGCGGGATATGTCCCACGTAACCAGTCGCTTGAAAATTTCCAGCAGGCGTGCCGTTCCATCGGCGAGCCGATTCTGGGCAAGGAACTGGCCGATATTTCGGTCGGGCGGCTGTTGGGGCAGCTTTTCCAGATTACCGAAACCTTCGGGATGGAAACCCAGCCGCAGCTTCTGATGTTGCAGAAAACCATGATTGTCGCCGAGGGGCTTTCGCGTATTTTAAGCCCGAACGAGAATATGTGGGAATTGTCGCGTCCGCTGATTGAGGAATGGATGCGTGAAAACCTTGGCCCGGAAGCAAAGATTGCCGAGGCCACCCGACAGGCAGGGACCATGTTGCGCCGGTTGCCGCGCGTTCTTGAGGCTGCCGAACAGGCATCGGCTGTCTTTACCGATCAGGGGTTACGCCTGCATCCTGATACGGTTGCCGCGATGCGTGGCCGGTCAAACGGGCAGCGCAGTTCCGGTGGAGTTTCCAAGCAATCCATCCTGCTTTGGGTCGCGATTGCAGCACTTGCTGTCGCCCTGTTCGTCAAATAGAGGACGGCAATGAGCGAAATTGAGATCAGTTGTGATCGCGGTCGGCTGGACCTTGGATATTGCTATGATTTCATTGCCAATTCTTATTGGTCGCGGGGCAGGTCGCGCGGCGAGTTTGACCGTTCGGTTGAAATGTCGGTACCGGTTGGTGCCTATTGTGACGGGCGGCAGGTTGGTTTTGCCCGCGTCGTGACCGACTTCATCGCCATTGCCTATATCGCCGATGTGTTTGTTGACCCCGATTACCGTCGTCGGGGCATTGCATCCATGATGCTTGATGCCCTGCATGCTCATCCCGATATTGCGCGGGTCAAACGATGGATGCTGGCGACACATGATATGCAACCGGTTTATCGCCTTCATGGATATGAAGACCTTAATGAAACGATCATGATGCGGCTTGATGCAGAATCCGATGATCGGGAACCTTTGCTCTAGGTATGATTAAACCCGACATCTTTTAAAAGAAACGCCGCCACGGTCAGACCGGGCGGCGTTTTTGTTTCCGGCAATCTCGCAATCAGCTGGTGCGGACTTCATCAAGGAAGTTGCCGACTTCGCTGCGCAGCGTTCCTGATTGCGCGCCAAGTTTTTCGGAGGCATCAAGTACCTGTCGGGCGGCATCGCCGGTCTGGCGGGCCGCAGACTGCATTTCATGGATATGGCTTGTGACTTCCTGCGTACTCTGGACCGCCTGCTGCACGGAGTGTGAGATTTCGGACGTCGCCTGTCCCTGTTCCTGAACTGCGGCGGCAACCTCGGATGCGATTTCGTTCAGATTGGCGATGATGCTGGTGATGCCATCAATTGCACCAACAGCTTCCTGGGTCGATCCCTGAATGCCGGAAATCTGGGCTGAAATATCCTCGGTCGCGCGTGCTGTCTGATTGGCAAGGTTTTTGACCTCGTTGGCCACCACGGCAAAGCCTTTGCCCGCGTCACCGGCACGTGCGGCTTCGATCGTGGCGTTCAGCGCCAGAAGGTTGGTCTGTTCGGCAATGGCCTGAATGATCTGGACCACTTCGCCGACTTTCTGTGCTGAAACATCAAGCCCCTGAACCATTTCATTGACCCGATTGGCTTCGGTGCTGGCGTTGGCGGTAATGTTTGACGTGTCATTTACACGCGCACTGATATCGCGGATTGAAACAGACAGCTGTTCGGCAGCACTGGCAACCGTTTCGACGCTATGATTGGCCTGCTCAACCGCGGCAACCACTGCCTGCGAACCGGATTCGTTCTGATGAACGGCCGCAACCATTGTCTGGGCGACTTGCTGCATTTCGCTTGATGCGCCCGATACACCGTCGACAACACCCATGACGGTCTGTTCGAAACGACCGGCAAGGCCGTTCATTGCCTCTCGCCGTTTTATTTCTGCGCGCTCGCGTTCCTGTTCGCGTTCCCGATCAAGTTGGGCAACTCGGTTGGCATTTTCCTTGAATACTTCGATTGAGGCCGCCATCTGGCCAATTTCATCGGTGCGATGAACGCCAGGGATGTGAATCTCGCGATTGCCATCAGCAAGGGCCGCCATGGCACCATTGATTTTAACAAGCGGGGTAATGATCTGATTGCGCAGGACAAACCAGGTGCTGCCCAGAAGGACGGCAAGGATTGCCGCCGCAAGGGCCAACTGGATGATGACGGCCTGTTTTACCTCGGCATTTACGCGCTCCAGGCTCCATGCGGTCAGCAGCATGCCGCGATATTGATCTTCGTCCCGGCGTTTGGAATATTTGGTAATCGGCGCAGCAACAATGACCGCATCGTCAGAGATGAAGCTGACAACTTCCTTGTTTTCAAGCCGCTCCAGATAAGGTTCGGCAAGTGCAGCCAGATCGTGTTCGGGAAGGTTTTCGGATTGATAGGTCGCAATGGGTTCGCCGTCCGGATTGGCTGCCACCAGCGATGCCAGCTGTGATCCTTCCTTGTCGGTGATCTTGCGAAATTCTTTTTCGACCGAGTTGCCGTCCATGGCAATAAAGCCCGGTTGCACGGCTGTTGACAGCATTTCGGTTTTTTCGACCGACTCATTATACATGATTTCGATCATCGCATCGCGTTGCGAAACCGTCTGGATCGTCATCATTGCGCCGAAGCCGACAATCAACAATGCAACCACAACCAGAATAACTTTGCGTCCGACAGAGCCGCCGGATCGTTTGGTTTCGGCCATTTAAGGTCTCCCGTCCTTTGAAGCCTGATGAATTTTTGTTTCCTCGAAATCCTCTCGTCTGCCAGCGATCATTTGAGGCTGTCGTGGCATGAACGATCAGGATTGGTATCGTTCCGGCTGTCATCCGAATGGTGATTTCGGGGACCTGCCAAAGCGACGATATTTATTCTTTCTGACTTCCCCTGATGTAAAACTCCCTAGGGAACGGGAAGCTTTTTGATGCTTTCCTTCGGACCCCACAAAAAAGCTACTGCAAAGCGGTGGATAACCGAAATAATTAAAATAGGCTTGTTTGAAATTACCGGAAACTTGCGAAATGCGATAAAATCGTCCGGCATCATTCAAGTTTTTAGTAAATAATGCTGTTCGGGGAACCGGTGTTTCTCGTGATGCGAATCGCAGGCTGACTTCGTCGGTCCTAACATGCCTATTCATATGGTGATGGTGGCTTGTGTTTTTGATGCTGTCCGATCACGATGCTGCAGTTTTTGCGGGACGGGGAACCCGAATGGCTAAGTCCAGAACCATAACAAAATCGCGTGCCACCAAAAAAGGCAGGAAAACCATGGCTGTTTCCGGGGTGAAAAGCCCTGTGACCAAGCCCGCGGGTGATGACAGTCCAAAACTGCCCAAAGGCGAAATCGGTGCCCTTGATCAAATGCGAGGCGATGAACCCGGATCAGCAAGTTTATCGTCCCGACCGGCACCGGATATTGCGGTTAACCGTTCTGACAAATCGGAACTTTTTGCGCGCGCGCTTGAAGCACATCAGGCGGGCAGGATTGACGAAGCGATTGCGCTTTATGGTGCTGTCCTTCGACAGAACCCGGATCAACCCGATGTCTGGAACAATCTGGGCGTGGCACTTCGCCGCAGCAAACGCCATGATGCGTCACTTGTTGCTTATCGTCGCGCGGCGGAGTTAAGGCCGGGAAATGCCGGGCTTTGGTCAAATATGGGCAACTGCCTGCGTGAAATGATGCGCTTTGAAGAAGCCACGGCAGCGCATGACAAGGCCCTCGAACTTGATGCTTCGATCAAATCGCATCCGTTTAATGCCGGTCTTGTTTTTCGAGATACCAACCGTTTCGAGCAGGCAATCCGGCATTTTGATGCAGCATTGGCGATTGATCCCGACTATGTCGACGCCAACTGGGACAAGGCATTGGCCCTTCTGGCGATGGGGCAATATGAGGCTGGCTGGGCGGGATATGAAACGCGCCGCAAACTGGCCGATAACCCGATCCGTCCTCTTGAAGGTGCTCCGGAATGGGACGGCAAGGCTGATTTGCGTGGCAAAAGACTGCTGCTGCGCGCCGAGCAAGGCTTTGGCGACATGATACAGTTTGCCCGTTTTGTGCCAATGGTCGGGAAGAAGGCCGCGCATATTATCCTTGAATGCCGATCAGAATTGATCCCGGTGATGCGTACGATTGCCGGTGTCGGAACAATTGTTGAAAAGGGCGCAAAACTGCCGCCCTTTGATCTGCATGTGCCGTTGCTCAGTTTGCCGCATGTTATGAAAATCAACGAAGCGGAATTACACCGCGTATCTGCGGAACCCTATTTGAGCGCACCGAAAGGCAAGCAGGCACGGCTGAGCCCGCCACCGGGAACGGTGCTTAAGGTCGGACTGATATGGGCAGGCAAACTTAATCCGCGTGACCGATCCTGCCCGCTTGAAAAGTTGATGCCGCTTATGGCTCAGAAAGGGGCCTGTTTTTACAGTTTTCAGGTCGATGAACGGCGTGGTGACATAGCCAAACTTGGTGCCAATGCCCTGATTACCGACATGGGTGAACATATTCATGATTTCGGTGACAGTGCCGCGTTGATGAAGGCGATGGATCTGATCATCACAATTGATAGTGCCCCTGCCCATCTTGCCGGCGCGCTTGGTGTACCGGTCTGGATGTTGCAGCTTTATACAACGGATTGGCGGTGGATGGTCGGGCGGGCCGACAGCCCGTGGTACCCGACGATGCGGATTTATCGGCAAGAAGCACCGGGGGATTGGGCTACTCCGATTGGAAAGCTGGGGGCTGATTTTGCCAATCTGCTTAAGGCGCGGCTGGGTGCCACGGCATAGTCAAAACGATGGGTCGCGATATTTTTGCCCGATAGCGGGCGATTGTCTGATCAATTCTTTGGACAGGAACGGTCCCGCCCCTTGTGTTTGACTGTGACTCAGCGTAGGAAAGCGCCTTAAATTTACGAAGAATATCGACCGCTGTCCGGTCTTTCTCCTGATTTGGTATGACAGACAGCAGGCGATCCGTTTTTTGCGCAGGAGAAAGCTTGTGAGCGAAGCTGCTTATAACAAAGGTTTCCCGGTTTCCTGGGAACAGATGCATCGCGACGCACGTGCATTGGCGTGGCGTCTGCTTGAAAAAGGTCCGTACAAGGGCATTATTGCGATTACCCGTGGCGGTTTGGTCCCGGCGGCCATCATCGCACGCGAACTTGATATCCGTTTGATTGATACGGTTTGCGTTCGCAGCTACTCTGACAAGTCGCGCGGTGATCTTGAATGGCTTAAGGGGATCGAAGGTGACGGCACGGACATGCTGATCATCGATGATCTGGTCGATACCGGCAAAACCGCAAAGGCTGTGCGTGAAAAACTGCCAAATGCGCATTTTGCGACTGTTTATGCCAAGCCGCTTGGACGCGAGATCGTCGACAGCTTTGTGACGGAAGTTTCCCAGGATACGTGGATTTATTTTCCTTGGGATATGGAGCTTTCGGTTAACGCACCGATATCCGAACGCGTCCGCTAATCGGTCTTGAAGATCTGATCGTATCTTTCTCAAGGCCCGTTGGACCGAAAAGGAGGACACGATGCAAAATCAAAATTGCCCGGCCTGCTATCGTCAACCGTCATCAACGGTCCGATGGGCCGGGCATTTGTTTTTTATGCTGGGATTCTGCGTCCTGAGTATTCTCGGTGCAGTTGTTCCGGCATTGGCAGATAATTTGCCGCTGCAGACCGCGAAGGCGATGTCACTGCTAAGGCCGGAAAGCGGCTACAGGCTTGAATTATTCGCCGCGGTAAATAATGCGCGCTCTATTGCTGTTGCCCCGGAACTGAAGGGTATTTTCGTCGGAACGCGTGGTCCCAAGCTTTATTTCGTGCGTGATGCGGATGGGGATGGCAAGGGCGAGGAAGTCAATCTGATTGCTGATGACTTCAAGATGGCGAATGGCATGGCCTATAAGCCCGGAACCCTGTTTGTCGCCGATCAGCACCGGGTTGTGTCCTATGATCTTTCAGATTTTGATGGGAGAGCGTTGGGGCGCCCGCGTATCCTGTTTACCAACCTGCCGGACAAGCGTCATCATGGTTGGCGTTATGTTGCACTTTCGCCGGATCAAAGCCGTCTGTTCATTGCCGTTGGCGCGCCGTGCAATATCTGCAAGGTTGGTGGGCTGGAAGGTACGATTATTTCCATGCCGATCAGCGGTGGGGCACCCAAAATCTATGCCAGCGGTATCCGTAATTCCGTAGGGCTGACGTTCCATCCCGACACCGGAGATTTGTGGTTTACCGATAATGGCGGGGATAACCTTGGTGACGATGTTCCGTGCGAGGAGCTGAACCACGCCACCGCCGAAGGGCTGTTTTACGGATATCCCTGGTATGCCGGAAACGATACGCGTTCCCCGCAGTTTGCCGATGAAACTCCACCGGCTGAGGTTACCTTTCCTGCCTTTACCTTTAATGCGCACAATGCAGCGCTTGGTCTTACCTTTGACGATGGTGATGCACTTGTGGCGTTGCACGGATCATGGAACCGGACAATTCCGGATGGTTACAAGGTTGTGCGGGTGGAATTTCGCAATGGTGAACCTGTGGCGGCCAATCCGTTCCTTGACGGTTTTCTGCGCAGCAACGGCGAAGTTGTTGGCCGCCCGGTCGACGTAAAGCATTATATTGATGGATCGATTCTGGTGTCGGACGACCACGCCAGTGCGGTTTGGCGACTGGTTCCGACAAAGGAGTGACAGAGGAATGAGAGGTTTAAATAAATCATCCCGGCATCGGGGATGGGCTTGCACCCATCCTGAAACCGGGCTATAAAACCGCCGCTTAGCGGGTGTAGTTCAATGGTAGAACGGCAGCTTCCCAAGCTGCATACGAGGGTTCGATTCCCTTCACCCGCTCCAAGCTTTCCAAATATTTCGATGCCAGATTGCCGTGCAAGGCCGGTTACTTAAAGAAACCGTTCGGTCAGATCGGCTTACTTTTCCATCGGCGCGTAAGAAAGGTTCTGTTTGCGGGCTTGTTCATCGCTACACAGAAGTTTTGCCTTATCCGTGACGAGCTCCTCATAGCGGGGGTCCAAGGTGCTGACATAGTGTCCATTAGCCACTGTGGCGAAAAGACAGCGTCCGCTTTCACCATCAAGCCGTTTGCCTGATCTCCATTCGGATGGCGGTATCATATCACCGCCCTGAATGCCTATTCCTGCATTATCGGCTTCTTTCGAAAGACCGTCATATCGGTGGGAATATACTTCGATCGGAAAGGCTTCGCCGTCACTGACCATCGCTGCGGCCACATCGCGTTCGCCAATGCCGCATTCGACAATCGGGAAATCGTCACCTTTGCCAGAATGTTGCTGATCACCGGGCCAGCAGCGCACCGTGAAGGGGGCCATGGCGAAATATTTGCGAAGCTGCATGGCCGATGACATGCCGCAATCCCAAAAACTACCGTTATGCAGGCATTGCTGTCCAAGTTCCGGTGCATCGATCCCGGCAATATCGGCAACGACGCCATCAATCATGATTGTATCACCGTCAATGACCAGAACATCGCGTCCTTCTGCCTCCAGCACCATTTGATCGCTTTTTTGCTTGTCACCCCCGGCCGCTTGAACCGGTTTGTCCTGCAAATAGACGGCAAGTGAAAAAGCAACAGGAATGGCAAGCAGGATAATCAGGCGGAAAAAGCGGTTCAAAGTGACCTCGATGGTTTGGTGATTGGACAGAGGCGATGCAATCGAGATACAGAATGGCATAAATGACTTTGATAAGGACAGCCGAAAACAACGGCAAAATACTGACCCCCAATATCGGGAAATTTGCGGCTCTGATTCCTTCTGTGAAGGTGCATCTGCGATAACAGGATGCAATCGTTGTCGTTTGGCTGTAAAAGCGGATTTTCCGAGTTAGGCACGGACACTGTTCTTGTTTCGACTGCAACCCATCTTTTTCGTCGTAGGTATCATGGTCATCATCATCGGTGTGTCGATGATGATCCCGGCTGCGGTCGATTTGTATTACGGCAACCCGGATTGGAAAATCTTCGCGCAGGCGTCGATGACCAGTATCGGGCTTGGTGGTATGGCTTGTCTTGCCTGCCGGTCTGAAATGGGCCCGCGTGTGACAGCCCGGCAGGGATATGTCCTGACAGTTTTTTCATGGGTCGCGATCAGTCTGACCGGGGCATTGCCCCTTTGGTTTTCATCTCTTGATATCAGTTTCTGCGATGCGGTCTTCGAGACTGTTTCGGGGCTGACGACAACCGGATCGACAATTTTGTCCGGGCTGGATGATATGCCGCCCGGGTTGTTGCTTTGGCGGTCGATTCTGCAGTGGCTGGGCGGCATCGGGATTATTGTTACAGCGCTTGCATTGTTGCCTATGATGCGGGTTGGCGGAATGCAGCTCTTTCAGATGGAAAGTTCGGACCGTTCGGAAAAGCTGAGTCCGCGCATTCGTGACATGTGCCTGCAAATCGTGATGATTTATGTCGGCCTTAGCGTCATCTGCATGGTGTTGTACCGGATTTTTGGCATGACCTGGTTTGATGCGATCAATCATGGCATGTCGACTCTGGCGACTGGCGGTTATTCAACATCCGATCTCTCATTTGCCAAATTCGATTCCAGTTTGGCGCTGCACTGGGTCGGCATCATTTTCATGTTTGCTGGTGCCCTGCCTTTTACGGCCTATGCGGTTCTGATTCGCAAACGCGATATCAGCGCGATAATAAGTAATCAGCAAATAAGGCTTTTCCTGCTTGTCATTGCCGTTTTCACCGGGCTTCTGACACTGAGGCTGATGCATATTTCTGATGACGGCTTTTTCAGGTCGCTGACCATGGCTGCGTTTAACCTTGTTTCGGTGATCACGACAACCGGTTACGCGTCGGGCGACTATCTGCAATGGGGACCAGCGGCGATCATGCTGTTCTTCTTTGCGACATTTATCGGCGGGTGTTCCGGCTCTACGGCCGGCGGATTCAAGATGTTCCGGCTTTATGTCGTGTTCACCGGACTTAAAGCCCATTTTATGCGGCTTCGCAGTCCTTCGGCAGTAATAGTAAGCCGGATCGATAAACATGAAATCACTTCTGATATCTATAATGCGGTAACGGTCTACGTCTTTCTGCTAACGATCAGCTATATCGCGATCAGTGTCGCATTGGCTTTTACCGGGCTTGATCTGGTGACCTCGATGAGTGCTGCGGCGACGTCACTTGCCAACGTTGGTCCGGGCCTTGGCCCGATTGTCGGTCCGGCAGGGAACTTCCAGTCATTGCCTGATGCGGCAAAATGGATTCTTGATATCGCGATGGTGCTTGGGCGGCTGGAATTTGAAACATTTCTTGTGCTTCTGATGCCAGCCTTCTGGCGGGACTGATTTCGGTCATTTATGACGAATGCCCGCAGCATTGCCGCGGTTTTGCCCGATACGGGCAGTCGTTTTCATCGGAACAAATCAATGAAGGACACGCAAATGGCAAAATGGAACATTCCCGGTCGTAAACTCGTTCTTGGCTTGTCGGTTTTGATGGTGGCCGGGGCGCTCGGTGCCTGTTCGCCAGACGTTGGCAGCAAGGAGTGGTGCGAGGAAATGAAAGCAAAGCCAAAAGGCGACTGGACGGCCAACGAGGCAACAGATTTCGCCAAGCATTGCGTTTTCTGATCTTCGATTCCCTGTTGCAATGGGGGGCTTCGGCCCGACATCCTCTAATGATGCCCTTTGGCTGCCGCATGTCGGGAAAAAGGCCAAAGGGCAGAATTTTGCGTAAAACCCGAATAAAAATGAATGGAACAACTCGTTTAGAGTGGCGTTTGAGTTCCAAGATTGCCGCGTATGCGTGTGATGCAGCAAGCTGCATTTGCCAACGCACGAGAAATCCCTATAATGCGCGGCCCGCGAGCAATCGCGTAAGTCGAGAATGACAACAATTTTTATACGAGGTTAGACAATTATTATGAGTGCCGAAAATCTCCATGTCGGTGTGATCGGCGCAACCGGTGCGGTTGGCGTCGAGCTGATCAATGTTATGTTTGATCGCAACTTCCCTGTGGGTGAACTCACCCTGTTCGCATCCGAGCGTTCTGCAGGCAAGACCGTGGAGACTAAGTACGGTACTAAGACCATCGCACTGTTTTCGGTTGAAGAAGCCAAGCAGTGTGACATTGTCTTCCTTGCAGTTTCCGGTGATTTCGCGAAGGAATTTGCCCCGCAGATTGCCGAGGGCGCGCTGGTGATCGACAATTCTTCAGCCTTCCGTCTGAATGACGATGTGCCGTTGATCGTGCCGGAAATCAATGGTGATCTTGCCAAGACTGCCAAGCTTATTGCCAATCCGAACTGCACCACTGCGATTGCTGCCGTGGCTCTTTGGCCGCTGCACAAGGCATTTGGTCTGAAAAAGGTGTTTGTATCCACCTATCAGGCGGCGTCTGGTGCGGGGCAGCCGGGCATGAACGAACTGCGTGAAGGTTTGGCCGCAGGTCTTGAAGGCAAGCCGGTCCCGGCCGAGGTTTTTGCTCATCCGCTGGCTTTCAACGTTATCCCGCATATCGATAGCTTCCAGGAAAATGGCTATACCCGCGAAGAGATGAAGGTTACTTGGGAAACCCGCAAAATCTTTGGTACGCCGAACCTGCCAGTATCGTGCACGGCTGTGCGTATTCCGACCGAGCGTACCCATTCGGAATCCATCGTGATCGAAACCGAAAAGGCTGTGACCCCGGCGGCCGCGCGTGAGGCGCTGGCGAATGCCAAGGGCGTTAAACTGGTCGATGACCCGGCAAACAATGTCTATCCGATGCCGATCAACGCGACCAAGCAGTATGACGTCGAAGTCGGTCGTATCCGGTCAAACCTGATCTTTGGTGATCATGGTCTGGAACTGTTCGTTGCCGGTGACCAGTTGCTTAAAGGTGCCGCGTTGAACGCAGTCCAGATCGCTGAAGCCTATATCGCGGATTAAGCGATATAACGGATGCTAAATGAAAACGGCCCCGATTTCGGGGGCCGTTTTTGTTTGTGAAATCACCGTATTCAGGCAACAGAGATGTGATCCCGTCCGGTATTTTTGGCGGTATAAAGCGCATTATCAACACGTGTGATTAGCGTTTCAAACTCCTCGCCATCACGATATTCCGTGATGCCGGCGCTGACTGTGACCAGAATGTTATCCCGCCCGAAACGTATCGGATGTTCGCGAATGGCATCAGCAATTTCGCGTGCCTTGGTCATGGCTTCCTGCCGGTTGAGTCCGGGCAGAAGAAGAACGAATTCATCACCACCCCAACGGCATAGCGTATCTGATTCCCGCGAATGATGGCGAATGGTGGTGGCAACTTCCTTAAGCGTTGCGTCGCCTCCCGGATGGCCGAAGGTATCGTTGACCTCTTTGAATTCATCAAGATCAATACAGACGATGCCAAGCGGTTCTGCCCGGCGTTTGCAGGATTTGGCCACACCTTCAAATACCAGATCAAAAACCTGTCGATTGCACGCACCGGTCAGCTTATCGCGCGATGCCAGTTCTTCCAGGCGGTTCTGATAATTGCGGATCGTCAGATATGCGGCAATGCCGACAATTGCCGTGATCAGAAGGGATATGGCGATATTGATCAGGAAGGTGGTTTCAATCTGCTGATCACCGATGTGTTCCTTTTGTTCAACCAGCAACAGCCAGCCGAATTCGGGAACAAGGCGACTGTTGACGAAATAGGTTTCACCATGGTCCTCGTAGGTGATCGAAGAGCCCGGAGACGTCAGAATCTGCGTCGCATGAATACGAATGCCATCGCGATCATGCAATGTTTCGGACGTGCCAAAGCCACTGCCGTGCAGGGTGATGCGGCCTTCCTGATCAACAAAGTAAATCGTCCGGCCATACCGTTTCTGATAGGTTTCTATCAGGCGGGTCACAGAGTTGACGGATAGGCCAACACCGGTAATGCCGATGACATTGCCATCATAATCGCGCACCTGATAATTGACGAAAACGGCCAGGCGCGACCGGTCTGCGGTATCGTGATCAACATTGATTTCATAAGGTTTTTGATTGTCGCGGGCCTGAAAATACCAGAAATCAGCCGGATCATCTCTGGATACCTGCTTGATCATGCCGGTCGGGTGATAATAGTTCCGGGTTTTATCCGAGATGAAATAAGCTGTGACCGTGTCATAGCGCATCTGGATTTCGCTGAGATAGCGAATGATTTGTTCGGGATCATTTTCCCCGCCAAGCGTCCAGTCGCGGACAAAGGTGTCCTGCGCCATCAGTGACGAAATAAAGATCGGTTGCAACAGGTCGCGCTGGATTTCCGAATAGATGTTGTCACTGGTGAGTGGCAGGGTGCTCTCGGAAATCTGCTGTTCCAGCGATTGTCGTGCGACATAGAAGCTGACAAAACTCGTGGTCAGAAATCCGACAACGAGCAAAATGCATAAGACGACGGCGAAATAGATTTTCTTTCCCGGCACGGAAAGCCCCCAAAATAGTTTCAGGGCAACGATATTCGTTGCAAGTTATTGTTATTTTGGGAATTTTATTTTCCCAAGTATAATTTATTCGATAATTTTCATGTTTTCTATCGGCCATTTCGCCGAATTAACGAATTACTTTCATAGGTAGTAAATTATATCAAAAAATAAACCGCCAGTCATTAAAGCTGGCGGTTTGATGAGAGATTGTGGTTTCGCGTCTGTGTTTTATCGACGGAAGACGACGGTCTTGCTGCCATTGCGGAAAACACGATGTTCGCAATGCATCTGAATTGCGCGCGAGAAGACGACGGATTCAATATCGCGCCCGATTTCAACCATGTCTTCGGCCGTCATCGTATGATCGACATGTTCGATGGCCTGATGGATGATCGGTCCTTCATCAAGGTCGGCTGTGACATAGTGCGCAGTTGCCCCGATCAGTTTCACGCCCCGCGAATGCGCCTGATGATAAGGTTTGGCACCCTTGAAGCTTGGCAGGAAGGAGTGATGAATATTGATGCAGCGACCTTCAAGTTCGCGGCACAGATCGGTTGAAAGAACCTGCATATAGCGCGCCAAACCAACCAGATCGGCATCGTGTTCGTCGACGATATCAAGCAGTTTGGCTTCCTGGGTTGCTTTGGTTTCTTTGGTCACCGGGAGGTGATAGTAAGGAATTCCGTACCATTCGACGATTCCACGCATGTCTTCGTGGTTTGAAACAATGGCCGGGATTTCGATATGCACATTGTTTGAGGCAACCCGGTGCAGCAGATCGTTCAGGCAGTGGCCAAACTTTGACACCATCAGCAACACTTTTGGCTTCCGATGGAAATCGTGAAGTTCCCACTGCATCGTGAATTTTTCTGCGATGGTGGCGAATTTATCGGCAAATTCGGCCTTTGTGCGTAGGGCACGACCGGCATCGAATTTCACGCGCATGAAAAAGCGATTGCTCTGCGGGTCGCCGAATTGCTCCAGCTTGTTGACGAACGCGCCTTCTTCGGCAAGGAAGCTGGTGACACCGGCGACGATCCCGAACGTATCCGGGCAGGTGATCGTCAGGATGAAGGTTTTGGCGAGTTCGGACATTTCCGCTTTGTCTTTCGGTTTATGAATTTTGACCTGCATGCGATATACCGGCGTTGGCAGGCCGTGCCAACCCGGAATTGGCGTTAAACAAGCTCTGCCAACGCTGATAGACCTAATACGCATAGCTCTATGATTGAAGGCATGAAATTACGATCAAGCAAGGAGCCACACGTTTAAAAGCTGGACATTGGCAGGGCATGTGCGAAGAATTCCGCTTCGTTTGCCGGAAGATGATGCAAACGAACCGGTTTTTCGGTTATGCAGTGCAGCTTGTCGGGATAATCGCGAAGACATGTCATGCCCGGTTCAATGGGAACGGGCGTAAAACATGGTACGGGGCTTTTCATTGATCGATTTTCGTCCAATCCTTTTCATTATCGGCATTTTGCTGTGCACCCTGTCGATCGGGATGTTCATCCCTGCCTTGGTTGATATGTATTACGGGCAACGGGATTGGTTGGTGTTTTCAGCCGCGTCGGCCGTATCGCTGTTCATCGGCGGTGCGCTAGTGATGATGAACCGGACCGAGAATCTCAAAATCACATCGCGACAGGCTTTTATCCTGACCACAACAAGCTGGCTTGTTCTGACTGCCGTATCGGCATTGCCCTTTGCGTTTTCCGACCTTGATATGAGCTACACGGACGCGTTCTTTGAAGCGATGTCGGGGATTTCGACGACCGGTTCGACCGTGATCGTCGGACTTGATACTGCCCCACCAGGCATTTTGCTATGGCGCGCACTTTTGCAGTGGCTTGGTGGGATTGGAATCATTGTGATGGCAATTGCCGTCATGCCGATGCTGCGTGTTGGCGGTATGCAGCTTTTCCGGATGGAAAACTCTGACAAGTCCGATAAGGCTTTTCCGCGTGCAACCCAGATCGCCATTGGTATCGCCAGTTTGTATCTGGGCTTTACCATAATTTGGGCGTTTCTTTTGTGGTGGGCGGGTATGCCCGGATTTGATGCGATTGCCCATGCGATGACGACGATTGCGACCGGTGGCTTTTCGACCAAGGACGCATCGGTCGGGCATTTTGATAATGCCGCAGTTGATGTGATCATCACATTGGGTATGGCAACGGGCGCATTGCCCTTTATCCTTTACCTTCAAATGCTGCGTGGCAGGACCTTGGCGCTTTTTATGGATGGTCAGGTTCGCTGGTTCGTTGCGATTGCCAGTTCGATCATTCTGGGTCTGACCATCTGGCATTCGCAAACAAACGAAGTCGCCTTCCTGAATGCGCTTCGATACACGTCGTTTAATATCATTTCCGTGATGACAGGGACTGGCTACGCCACAACCGATTATGGCCTTTGGGGGCCATTTGCCGTTACGGTATTCTTTTTTGTGATGTTTATCGGCGGCTGTGCCGGCTCAACGACCTGCGGGGTCAAGATATTCCGCCTGCAGGTACTTTACGAAATAGCCAAGGTTCAGCTTTCTCATATGCTGCGGCCTCACGGTGTTTTCATTGCTTATTATAACCGGAAACCGCTTTCCGAAGACGTTACGGAATCGGTGCTCAGCTTTTTCTTCCTGTTCGTCTTCTGCTTTGTGGTTCTGGCGGCGGCTCTTGGCGCAATGGGGCTTGATTTCATTACGGCGGTTTCAAGTGCCGGTACAGCGATTGCCAATGTCGGTCCCGGACTTGGTCCGATTGTCGGTCCGTCCGGTAACTTCGCAACCCTGCCAGACGGGGCAAAGTGGTTGATGTCGATCGGTATGCTGATTGGCCGGTTGGAGGTCTTCACCGTTCTGGTGCTGCTGTTCCCGGCTTTCTGGCGCGACTGATTTTACTCTTCCAGCCTGCCATGATACCCCGCCTTTGTGCGGGGTTTTCTTTTTCTTTCTAAGTTGATTGTCAGCGAAACCCGTTGCGATTTGATTGATTGACAGATTAGGTCATTTGTCCTAAATCTCAAATAGGGCAATTGTCCTAGTCGGGTTTCAAGCACCCATCATTCAGGTTGAACAGACATGATCGTGGAACAGGGCACGCGCGAACGGATTGTCGAAGCTGCGGATCAGCTGTTTTATCAACAGGGGTTCGAGCCGACCTCCTTTGCGGATATTGCGGCCAAGGTCGGCATATCGCGTGGCAATTTCTATTATCACTTCAAAACCAAGGACGAGATTCTTGATGCCGTGATCAATCGGCGCCTGACCAATACCGAACAGATGCTTGATCACTGGGAAGCCACCGGAGAAGACCCGGTCGCCCGCATTCGAAGTTTCATTCATATTCTGATCGTGAACGGGGAAAAAATCCGACGCTACGGATGCCCGGTCGGAACACTTTCTGCCGAACTGGCAAAGCTCAATCATGCTGCGCAAAGTGACGCGGCGGGACTTTTTACCCTTTTTCGCGTCTGGCTAGGTCGGCAGTTCACACGACTTGGCTTTGCAGAACGATCGGACGGTATGGCAATGCATTTGCTTGCGCGCAGTCAGGGTGTGGCGGCGCTTGCCAATGCGTTTGGTGATGAAAAATTCGTCCAGTACGAAGTCGATCAGATGTGTGACTGGTTGGATGGACAAATGCGGTCGCTTCGTACCCGGAACAACCATGCAGCAACCAAATGATCAGGGATAAGAGCAATGTTCACCATTTTACTGACGTTTTCGGAGAATCGAGCGAAGGCATCGCAGTTTATGGAGGGCCATAAACGATGGATAAGCCAGGGGTTTGATGAGGGCGTGTTTCTGGTGGTCGGCAATCTCCAACCCAGTCGGGGAGGGGGAATTCTTGCGTACAATACGACCATGGAAGAGTTAACGGAACGTCTGAATGCCGATCCGTTTGTTATCGAAAAAATCGTCGAGGCCGAAATCATTGAAATCACCCCGGCCAGAATGGATGAACGTTTGGAATTCCTGAAGGCGTGATATCTCCGGGACTAAGAAAAGAGGGGGCTGTATGGGAACCACAACGATCAGCGCAGACGGCAAAACACGCTGTAAATGGTGTGATGCAGCACCAGAATTTGATGTCTATCACGATACGGAATGGGGCTTTCCTGTTGGTGATGATCGCCGGTTATTTGAAAAGATCTGTCTGGAAGGTTTTCAGTCCGGCCTTAGTTGGCGTACGATTCTGACCAAACGCGAGAATTTCCGCACCGTATTCCATAACTTCGATTTTGATCTTGTTGCTGAGTTTACAGATCGTGATGCTGAGCGGCTGCTTCGGGATGCGGGCATTATTCGCCACCGTGGCAAGATCGAAGCCATCATCAACAACGCCAAACGTGCGCGTGAAATGGTGGCACTAGAAGGATCGCTTGCCGCTTACTTCTGGCAGTTCGAGCCAAGGGAGGATTCTGTTGCAAAGCCGCAGACTGCATCCATGTCTGAAATTTCGGTCGCACTTTCAAAGGATCTGAAAAAACGGGGTTGGAAGTTTGTTGGCCCAACGACCGTCTATGCCTTTATGCAGGCAATGGGCTTGATTAACGATCATGCAGAAGGATGCTTTATGCGACCGGTAATCGATGCTGCGCGCCGGGAATTTGAACGGCCGTGATTCTAGAGAAGGTGGCGATGCCAGACCTAGGGTCAGGAGCGGATCGGGGATCGGGATATTGGTCCAGCATCGCCTTGACCCAACAATGCCAAATGAAATTCATTTGGTAAAATCGAATGTAAATTTAAATTTGATAGAAAAAATCTATTATTGTTGATTCTTTAGCGGAAGCCGACAACTTCACATTATGACCCGGAGCTGCACGCAAAACGTGGCGCCATCCGGTCCTGTTGCGCTCAGGCGAAGGTCCCCTTCATGGGCCAGAATCAGTTCCCTTGCGATGGCAAGGCCAAGACCGGTTCCGCCTTTCCTGCCGGTTGCGGCGAACGGGACAAATAGATTTTTGATTGCCTTTTCAGGTAAGCCGGGCCCGTTATCCATGATCAGGATTTCAGCAAACGCGTCCTCTTTATTCTGATCATTTGCAGGTGCCAGTTTGATGGTCACCTCAGTTGCCCCGGCATCTAACGGATTGCGGATCAGGTTGCTGAAGGCACGAAAAAGCTGATCATAATCGGCTTCAATCATCAGTTCCGGCGGCAGCTCGATATGGATTTTGGCCTTGCAGGGTTCCTTGGCCGTATCGAGGCTTTCCGGCGCCAGAAGACTTTCACCACCATTCTGCAACAGCACCTGATCGCGCACTTCCTCGATCAATTCGATCAGGGTAAATCGTGCGATATCAAGTGTTGGTGGTGCTTCACGGGCAAAAGACAGCGTTTGTTCGCTGATATAAACCGCACGCTCCATCGATGATAACAGGCGGGGGACGACGGCACGGACTTCCTGATCCTCGCTTTGGGCGAGCTTCTCGGTCATCAGCATTGAGGTTGCCAATGCATTGCGCAGGTCGTGGCTGATTTTTGTTGCCGCGGTTCCAAGAGCCGCAAGACGACGACGTTGGTTTAACATTGCCTGTAAATCGTGCTGCATATTGGCCAGTTCGTGCCGGGCGATGCCAATTTCATCGTCACGATCATCTGGCACGATGACTGATCCCTGATCCTGCGGATTTTCGCGAAAACGGATCATGTCGCTGGTTAATGTTCGCATCGGCCGGACCAAAAGCCGGTTCAACGCAAAATAAACCAGCCCAGCGGTAAAGAAAGAGATCACCAGCGATAACCCCATCACCCGCCAGCCGAAATTGCGCATGTCTTCTGCCAGACCGTGTTCATGAACCAGTATTTCAATTTCGAAGTCCGGTGCCATGGATGGCATGCCAACCACACGCAACATGCGATCATGCGGCTGGGTCAGGGTCGAAAGACCTTCATACAATGCCATCAGGATGGAAAAGGTCGTCAGATCGACGTCATGATCGACCTTTGCGGGCATATCATCGCGCTGAAGCAGCAATTTGCGATCATCTCGGCGTAAAATAACCGCTTCTATCCCGGCATTGGACAACAGTTCCTTTTCCAGATCATCGGGGATCATCTGATCGGGTGTGGCTTCCAGTGCTAGTGCCGCCAGGTAACCGGAATCAAGGTGCGCCTTAAGCCAGTCGACCCGATATCGGGCAACAGACGGTGCAAAGACGAAAATTTCGGCAAGCATCACAAACCCCACAGTCAGCACGAGCAACCGTGCCGACAGCGATTTGGCCCATGGGGGCAGTTTGAGATGCGGGCGTTCCATGACAAATGTTAGCCAGAGACGGGGAAAAATGTACAGTGTTTCAGAAGCTTGCCCCCACTTTGACCGTCCTAGCCGAATTTCAGCAGGAAGCGGACGATCTTGCGAGTCTTTTCGCTAAACAGGCTGGGTGTGTACCATGCCCCGGCAACGCGTTTGGACAATTCGCCAAGAGTCGGATAAGGCGCGATCATTCCGGCAGTCGCTCCGATTTTCATTTTCTGTGATATGGCCAGCGACCAGAGGCCGATAAGTTCCCCGGCTTGGTGACCAACAATACCGGCACCAAGGATTTTACCGCGTGTTGTGGTCACGATTTTGATAAAGCCTTTGGTTCGGGCTTCGGCCCGCGCGCGATCATTTTCCGCGTATTGCCAGGTAACGACCCTGATTGCATCGCCAAATTTTTCGCGTGCTGCGGTTTCGCTCAAGCCAACCTGTGCCAGTTCTGGATTGGTATAAGTCACCCATGGAACGGCTTTGTAATCGATCTTTGCAGGCAACCGGAACAGGGCGTTGCGAATGACAATGCCAGCATCGTAACCCGCCATATGGGTAAATTGCAGGCCACCGGTGACATCGCCAATGGCAAAGATTTTGGAATTGCTGGTGCGTAATCGTTTGTCGACGTTGATCCCGCGCGCGCTGTATGTCACCCCGGCCGCGTCGAGGCCAAGATCATCGACAGTCGGTTTTCGTCCTGTTGCAATCAGAAGGTGGCTGCCTTCGATGGTGATATCTGCACCGTTATGCTCGATGATAACGCGTATCTGATCGTCATGTGTCTCCACCCGCTTGGTTTTGATCTTTTCATACAGGCTTATGCCAGAAGACTCGATCATATCGCGAACCACAGCCACAAGATCGGGATCGTCCTTTGGCAGGATCGTTGCCATTTCGATTACGGTGACTTTTGCGCCAAGCTGCTGGTGTGCCTGTGCCATTTCAAGGCCGATGGGGCCACCGCCAATGATGAGCAGGTGATCAGGGCAAATCCGGTTCTTAAAGATGGTTTCGTTGGTAAAATACGGGACGGCGTCAATCCCGTCGATTGGTGGAACGGCTGCACGTGACCCGGTCGCAATCACAAACCGTTTGGCGTGAATGCGTTTGCCGTCGGCGATGACCTCGTTCGGGCCGGTAAAATGTGCTTTGGCCTCGATAACCCGACAGCCGAGTTTTTCAAATCTTTCAACCGAGTCATGCGGTGCAATACCGGCGATGACCGAATGGACATGATCCATGGCGCGCGGAAAGTCGATTGCCACCGGGCCGGTGTCGACACCAAATTGAAATGCTGTCCGGGCATTCTCGGCCGCGTGTGCCGCAGCCAGCAATGCCTTGGACGGAACGCAACCGGTATTCAGGCAGTCGCCGCCCATCTTGCCCTTTTCTATCAGGACAACATCGGCACCCATCTGGACCGCACCGGCAGCAACCGAAAGCCCGCCTGATCCGGCGCCAATGATACAGATGTCTGTTTTGATTATATCACTCATCGGGTGTTTGCCCCGCTATTGCGGTTACGGAATTTTTTATAGGCCACCGGGATCATTGCCAGCACAGCCAGGCCGATGATCGGGGTTAGAATGCGGGGTTCAAAAATAATGCCAAGATCGGGCGTCTTGCCCTGATCAAACAATGCACCCAAACCATCCCCGATTGAAACATACACAAAGGTGCCCGGGATAATTCCAACCGCCGTACCCACAACAAATGACCGAAATTTTACCCCCAGCAGAGCCGGGACCAGATTAACCAGCCAGAACGGAAACAACGGTACAAGCCGCAGGACCATAAGGTAGCTGAATGCGTTTTCGGCAAAGCCAGCTTCCATTTTACGGATCGCACTTCCGGCCTTGGCACGCATGAGGTCATAAAAGGCATAGCGCGCGGCAAGATAAACGACTGTTGCGCCAATAGTCGCGGCAATCACGACATAACCCGTGCCCAGCCACGCCCCGAACAGAAACCCGCCAACAATGGTCAGTATCGACCCCACCGGAAGCGACAGGGCAACGGCAATGGCGTAGCCCGCCATAAAGGTAGCAACGCTCAGAACCGGATTATCTGCGACGAAATTCTGCAAAATATCGCGATTCTCGCGCAGGGTTTCGAACGATAAATAATCCACCGCACCAAATAGCCACGCGAGCACCAATCCGGCAAACAGGATCGAGACCGGCAGAAATTTGCGCCAAAGTGGCGTTCTGACGCTGGTGGCTTGCCCGGACTTGGAATGATCTTTGGTCGTGTGCTCTGACGTCATTGAATGTGTCTTGGTCATTGATTTTACTGTCTTAACCGCCTCTCTGAGGGAAGCGGCTTTCAAAGGATTGCATGTCTTGGCTGAACAATAGAGCGAAAAAGTACGAGATGCTTATGAACTGCTTTCACCATTGCGTGAGGCCACTGGGAAACTCCCATATGGATTCAAAGACGGATAGGTATGATTGTCGGGTGCGTGATGCTTGACGTCGGGGAAACCAAGTCGTATCGTCGGATTTCTTCGTGGGATTTGTCGACCGGCTTGCGACCACGTAAAAAATCGCTAAAGAGGGTAATCGTGGCTTCGGCCCTGACCCATCGTGCCGGTCAGGGTTTTTTTGTGTCCGGGTCATCCCAATATGACCGGGCATATAGGAGCAAGACGATGACAACCGAAAAAAAGGCTTCTGCTAAATGGCGTGCGGCCACCCGTGCAGTTCGGGGCGGCACGGCGCGCAGCGGGTTTAACGAAACCTCCGAAGCCATTTTTATGAATTCCGGCTATGTCTATGACAGTGCTGCCGAGGCTGAAGCATCTTTTGATGGTACCGGCCCGGAACGCTTTGTGTATTCGCGTTTTGCCAACCCGACGGTGGGGATGTTCGAAGAACGTCTGGCGCTGCTCGAAGGTGCTGCATATTGCCGTGCAACCGCATCTGGCATGTCTGCTGTTTGGAATGCCCTGATCGCGTGCACAAAGGCAGGCGGCCGTGTTGTCGGTTCGCGGGCACTTTTCGGTTCGTGCGAGTTTATCCTGACGACCCTTTTGCCCCGGTTCGGGGTTGAAACCGAACTGGTGGACGGCACAAACCATGCTGCGTGGGAAAAGGCATTGTCGAAACCGGCTGATGCCGTTTTCCTTGAAACGCCGTCCAACCCGACATTGGAAGTCATCGATATCGCATTTGTTGCCGATCTGGCGCATAAGGCCGGTGCCAAGGTTGTTGTTGATAACGTTTTTGCGACACCGATCCTACAAAAGCCGATGGAATTGGGCGCTGACATTGTTGTCTATTCCGCGACCAAGCATATCGATGGTCAGGGACGCTGTCTTGGTGGCGCGATCCTTTTCAATGACAAGGAATGGCACGATAACCACCTGACAACGTTCCTGCGCCACACCGGTCCCAGTATGAGCCCCTTCAACGCATGGGTTCTGCTTAAAGGTCTCGAAACGCTTGGTCTGCGTGTTGATCAGCATATTCGCAATGCAACAGCACTTGCCGGGTTCCTTTCGGAACAGCCGCAGGTATCGCGCGTTATCTATCCAGGGCTCGAAAGTCATCCGCAACATGAACTGGCGATGAAACAGATGTCGGGGCGTGGTGGGGGATTGATCGCGATCGAGCTTGCCGGGGGAAAGTCGGCTGCTTTTTCGTTGCTCGATAATCTTCAGCTTATTGATATTTCGAACAATCTTGGTGATGCCAAAAGCCTTGCGACCCATCCGTGGACCACGACCCACCAACGTGTTCCGGCTGAAGACAAGATCACTATGGGCATTACCGAGGGCATGCTGCGATTGTCTGTCGGTCTCGAAGATATTGATGATCTGAAAGAAGATCTGTCTGCCGCGTTGCGCGTATAACAGTAAGCAGGTTCGGCGATATGCCTATGTCAGGCGGTCCGTATCTGCACGGGCCGCCTTTTGCTTAGCCGAGAAAATACGTGATCGGGATGGCAAATTGGTGGCAGACATCTGGTACTTGGGGCATTGACTGTCTAAATATGACCTAGGTAAAGCAAAAAAGCGCAACGCCCTTGGCAGAAGGAACGCAATAAGAATTGGCCTGGAGTTTTGCATGTATTCATCCGTGACCCGAGACATAAAAGTATCCGTGCAACCTGTGTTCCTTGACGAACAGTCAGACCCGGACACCCACCGTTATGTCTGGGCCTATCGGGTTGTCATCGAAAATCATGGCCCGAAAACAGTACAACTTTTGAACCGTTACTGGCGTATTACCGATTCCCGGGGATCAACCCAGGAAGTCCGGGGATCAGGTGTGGTCGGCGAGCAGCCGGTTCTGGCAAGTGGCGAAAGTTTCAATTACACAAGCGGCGCGCCATTGGCGACGCCAAGCGGTTTCATGGTTGGGACATATGAAATGACTGACATGGATGGAAACCGGTTTGATATTGAAATCCCGGCATTTTCGCTCGACAGTCCGCATAGCAAGCGCACACTTAATTAAACGAACCAAGATCAGGGTCGGGAGCACATGACCCACAGGACAGAATTATAAAGAGGAAGCCAAATGTGCAGCGAAACCAGCGCCGTTAAACGCCCATCGCAAGAAGAAGCAGAAGAAGCCGTTCGTACCCTGCTTCGTTGGGCAGGAGATGATCCTGATCGTGAAGGGCTGCGCGGAACGCCAGACCGTGTTGTGAGGTCTTACGGTGAATTTTTCGCAGGTTACCAGCAGGATCCGGCAGAAATTTTACGTCGCACCTTCGAGGAAACCGACGGCTATGACGAGATGGTCGTGCTGCGTGATATCCGTGTTGAGTCTTATTGTGAACATCACATGGTGCCGATTATCGGTGTTGCGCATGTCGCCTATCTGCCGCGTCGCCGGGTCGTTGGTATTTCCAAGCTGGCCCGTGTCGTCGAAGTTTACGCAAAGCGCCTGCAGATTCAGGAAAAAATGACCGCACAGGTCGCCAATACCATTCAGGAAGAACTTGATCCGCTGGGTGTTGCCGTCGTGATTGACGCCAACCATCAATGCATGAGCACACGCGGCATTCACAAGACCGGGGTGTCGATGGTGACCAGCCGGATGCTTGGGGCGTTTCGCGATGATCCGATCACCCGGCGCGAGTTTTTCGCGATGATCGGTCGATAGGGTTTGTTTCGAATATAATGAATAGAGGCCGCCTTTCGGGGTGGCCTTTGTCATATGCACGGTTATGTTCAGTCGGCACGAAACTGCTGATGGCAGGATTTGCAGGTTTGCAGCACGTTGCGGAATGCATCGTTAAACTGACCAGCATCGTCGCTGCCACTTGGAAACAGTTCCGTAAAAGCCGATCCTGCATGGCGGCTGATTTTATCCGTCATACCCCAAAACGGGCGAGAATACGATCCACGGAACCGACATAAGACCCACCGAAAAGACGAACATGCACCAGAAGGGGGTAAAGTTTGTAAAGTTCACGGCGTTCTTCAAAGAAGCCTGGCAGGATCGGGAAAATTTCCGAATACCGATCAAAGAATGCAGGTGTAAGGTCACCAAACAACGTGCCAAAGGAAAGCTCGATCTCCCGATCACCAAAATAAACTGCCGGATCAACCAATCCGGCGATCTTTCCCTGTTGGCACAGAATGTTGCCACCCCACAGATCGCCATGCAGCAAGGATGGTTTGCAGCCTGATGGCAAAAGACCACCAAGTTTGGCCGACAGGATTTCGATCCGTGATAAAAAATGCCCTGGCAGTCGTCCGCAATTTGCTGCCTGCTGGGCCATGTAAAGCAGACGGTGATCGCGAAAGAAGGTGATCCAGTCGACCGTAAGGGGATTGGGCTGCTCAAGGCCGCCAATAAGTGTGTCAAAGGACAACCCAAACCGGCCTTGTGTAACCTGATGTTGCCTGGTCAATAGAACGGCAAGGTCACTTTGAACCTGACCGTTCATGTGACCATCATTTTCTATGAAATGCATGATCAGCAATCCGGGCTCGGCATGTAACACGGCCGGAAATGGAATGGGGGAATGAGTGCCCAGATAGTCAAGCATCCGGCCTTCAATTTCCAGATTTGCCTCACCGCCCTGTTTGATGACGAGTTTGCGACCATCGCGAAGATCGGCCCGCTTCACATCGGAAACGCACCCTCCCGAAAGCTGGTGATAGGCCGCAACCTCGCTTCCGGTAATGTCTTTAATCCGTTGTGTAATCACCGGCGATGCCATCGCTCAAATTCCATGCTTTTCCCTGATGTGGATTAGCAAGGCACCTGACGTTTCCTCAATCATATCAAAAACCGATTTGAAGCCGTTTGCCCCACCATAATAGGGATCAGGAACGCTTTGTCCTTTACGGTTCGGGTGGTAATCCAAAAACAGTTCCAGCTTATCGCGATACTGGGAGGGACATTGGTTTTGCATATCGGCCAGATGTCCGTCATCCATTGCAAGGATGTAATCAAACTCGCTGTAATCACTTGAAGTGATTTTACGAGATCGGATCAGGGACAGGTCATAACCGCGACTGGCGGCCATTTCGCGTGATCGCGGATCAGCCTGTTCACCGGCGTGATATCCCGAAAGGCCGCAGCTATCGACTTTGATGGCATCATCCATCCCTGCTTTGCTGACCATGGTCTTGAAAATGCCATCGGCGGTGGGAGAACGGCATATATTGCCGGTACAGACAAACAGAACTTTAATCACGATATGGCTTTCCGTTGAGTCGGGACCTTGCCAGACTGGCACATTCGGTGCCTTCGGCGCAATGATATCTACGGTAACTGCGCGAAACACCAAATGATCAATGTAACAGCTTCGTGACATTTTCTACGATAAGCTGACAGCCATCTCATATGTTTGTATGATCGCGCCAAGTGGTGGTTCAAGAATGTGATTGGTAATGCAGGAATTCGTTTCGTTTGGTTTGCATATCGCCCTGATCCGGCAGCTGGCGTGGTTGCCAAAGGGATATGATCTTGTGCCGGAAGGCACGGTCATCACCAGTGCTCGCCTGCGCAGCATTCTGCTTGCTCTTGAAGAAGCTAACGGGCCTTCGGTATTGGTGCGGCTGGGGCGTCATCTGGCGCTTAAGGAACAGCAACCTGTTTTGACCATGTTGCGCCAGGGGGCAACGCCCGAATTGATCGCGGATCGCTGGCATCGGCTTGAAGGTTATTCCCATGCCCGCAGTCGCACCGATTATCAGGCAGCCGGCAAATCATTGACCCTGCATCGTGCTGCTGTCCGTGGCCAGCCGCCCGCACGGGTCGAAAACCTTTTAATGCATGGTTTCATGGTTGGTCTGCTCGAAGCGGTCGGTGTCGAAAATGTCAGCAGCGCAATCCTGCCCAGCCATGGTCCTTCCATTCCGGTAATCCGAAATGGAAAACTGATCAAGAAACTCGATTTTGCCGGGCGTGCTTTACGTTTTCGCATCAGTTGGCAAAGCTATGTCGCGATTTCATCGGGCTATCCGTTTATGGCGAATATGCCCGGAACGGCGCCGACCGTCGGGAACAGTCGGCCGGTCGTGCAAAAGCTTTGCGCTGTGCTTGAACATGATATCGGGCGCAGCTGGACGATTGAAGATGTTGCCAATGCGCTTGATACATCCGGCCGGACTTTGCAGCGTCGTTTGCAACAGGCCAACAGCCGCTTTTCCGATCTTCTGCGTCTGATGCGGGTACGCGAGGCGTGCCGCCTTCTGGCTGGCACCAGCCTGATGGTTGGTGAAATCGGATTTTGGTGCGGTTTTACCGACAATGCGCATTTCAGCCGTGATTTCCGTCGTCTGGTGGGGATGCCTCCTTCGGTGTATCGCGAAGCCAGTCTTGGTCATGCCGGTCTGACGCGCGCCTGATTAAATTGCGGCGGCGATTGACCGGTCTGGTTTCCTTGGGTATCAGCACGACAGCAACCATTGCGCCACTATCGCCGCCCAGATTGCGAGGCTATCCATGACCGATACATCCGCAACCGATCAGTATGCAGGTTTCCTGCCACCATTCTTCCGGGATCGCCCGGATGCAGAGGATGTGATGATCCGGACCTGGCAGGTCGGGGATCCGCTTGGCGATCATGATGTGCCTGAATTACCAGCACCGATTGCCATGTTCTTTGATCTGGTTGCAGCTGCCGCTGAGCGGGCCGGGTCAAACGGGTTTGCCCATTTATGGCTGGATCGCCATCCGCATGAACAACCGGGTTGGCGGCTTTCTGTTGGCCATGTCGGTTCTGCCGATGAACTTGATGCTGCTATTGCCAAACCCCTTGCCCGGCTGGGTGGTTCCATGGCGATGGCTCTGATCGAAACCGAAAGCTGGCATGTGACCCGTCCGCTTTGGCGCAAGCGCGCCGAACCGGTGCGTCTGACCTTCTGGGGGGCATTTGGCAAACACGCGCGCAGCTTGATCGACCATCGGGATGCTGCCGGTTATTATCAGCCGGTAGGGGCGGGCCTGCGGTCCGATCATGTGTTTGCCGCATTGCCATTGCTTGAAGATATGCTGGGCGATCCGTTTTTGCGCGATGGTATGGGATTTGAAGACGCGCTTCGTATCGGCATGTCGCTTGGACGGGCGCACCTGCTTGAAAGCTGGATCGAAGCTGGCGGCGCGGAAAAGGAACCCTATTTCAGACCAATGCAAATCTGGCATCAGGCATGGCTTGCCAATGCTCTGATCGATCCGGCGGTGGCCACTCTTGCAATGTCGGCGCAGCCCCCGATGCCCGCCCTTGATTTTGATCGCAAAGCAGATCCGGAAACGCGGCGCGCTGCGCTTGATGATCTTTCTGGTTGGCTGACGGCGGTGTTTTTCAATGATGCCAATCCGGCTCTTCGCAATGCGTTCATTGCCGGGGTGCAAAATGCCGTCTGGCTTGATCCCGATTTGCAGCAATATGTTCAGCCCCAACAACGTGCCGAAATTCTGCAAGGCTTGATGCCCTATTGCCGCTGGTTCCTTGCGATGGCGCTTTATAACCATCTTGGAAATCTTGCGGCGGGAACAGCACGCGAGGATCAGGTCGCATTTTATGCAACCCTTGTCGAAGCCCTGCCGGAACTTTCACCCTTGGGCGAATTTGCAACCCAGCGTGATATCGAGCAGCACATCATCCGCATTGATGCCGCACGGGCGGCTTCGGCTCTGGATACGCTGGTTCTGCCATTTTGTGATCTGCTGATGCCGCGCCTTAAACTCGATGCGGTGCGCGCATAGCTTTGCATGTAGGCAAACGCGCAAAATAAAAGGTCCGCTGAGGGTATTCGGCGGACCTTTCTTTTGGCGATAAGGCGCTTGGTCTATTGCTGATAAGCTTTGATCGGACGGCTCGATACAATCGCAAACCGGATGGCAAGGCCGCTAACCGCGACAAGGCTTGCAATCACAATCCCCCAGAACAGCCCGGCAACACCAAGCCCGACCACAAAGGTCAGATAGTACCCGGAGGGTATCATCACACATATATATGACACCAGATGCAGGATCGTCGGAACCCATTTATCCCCGGCACCGCGCAATGCGCTGATGGCGGCATTCTGTCCGCCGTCGGTCGGGAAAATGATCGGCATCAGAACCAGGACACCGGCTGTCGTGGCAATCACGGTGGCGTCCTGCGTAAACAGGTGTGCCACCATCCCCGGAAGCAGATAAAGCGGCGTGCTGAGCAACAGCATCACAGCCATGGTTGTCAAAAGCCCGATCCACCCGGCCAATGCCATATCGGGGCGGTCACGTCTGCCATAGGCAATGCCGACCCGAACGGATGTCGCCGATGCCAGTCCAAGGGCGACCATGAACATCAATGCCAGCATCGTCATGGTGATACCGTAACTTGCCGCGGCCACGACCCCAAGGCGTCCTGCGAAAAGCTGCATGGCGGCAAAGGCGCTGGTTTCCATGCCTTGGCTGGCGCCTGCGGCATATCCCATGTGACGGGCATTACGTGAATAGCGCCACCAACCGGCAAAACCGTCGCGAATGCCGTAATCGACATGACTGCGCATCAGCAGGATATAACCAAGCAGACTGATCGCCATAAGCCAGCGAATTACGGTTGATGTCCATGCTGCGCCCTCTGCTCCCATTTCCGGAAAGCCAAACGCGCCATAAACCAGTCCATAATCCAGTACCAGATTAATAAAATTAGCCCCGATCATCAGCATCATGCCGGGTAATGGACGTTGAAGGCCTTCAAGGAAAAAGCTGCACACAATATAGACCATTGCGGCGGGCATTCCGATCGACAGGATGACCGAAAGGTTGCTGGCATGCTCGGTGATATCTTCTGGTTGGCCGGTGGCGATAAACAGCCATTCGGATTTCCAGGTCACAAGCATGAAGGCAATGCCAATCAGCATGCCATAGGGCAGACAGGCCCGCCATGTCTGTCCCGCTTCAAGAAGATTGTTTCGTCCCACCGAATGTGACGTCAGGATCATCACCCCGGTCAGAAGCCCGATGCCGGTAACCATCAATGATGTAAAGGGTGCATGCGCAATATTGAGATAGGCCAGACTGGCACTGTCATAATTGCCAACAACGATCGTATCGACAACCGACATGATCAGCATGCCAAGCCGCGCAATCACAACCGGCAGCGCCAAACGGAACAGTTCGCTTAAATGACGCCGAACGCGATTATGCGGGTATAGGGGAACCGGCGGAACATTCGGTGGCAACCCTTCCGGATGATTTGGGGGCATACCCGGTGGGGCGCCGGGTGGTGTGATCGTCATAGTCTTCGTTTCCTCGTTATCATTGACGCGCGGCAGTCATTGCGGTGGCGGTGCAATGCCGGGTGGGTGGCACGTAGCGCGTGATTATTATCTTGCCTGTCGGCTTATTTGTTCCGGCCCTGCGGGTTGGGATGACGCGGGATTGCGGCAATCATCTTTGCGGGATCATCGGTAATGACCGATGTTACCCCCCAGCCAAACAACTCTTTGGCATGGGCCGGATCATTGACGGTATAACAGACCAGCGGCACATTGGCCGCAACGATTTCAGCGGCCTTTTCGGGATCAAGTGCCTTGTGATCGATATGAAGCGCACTTGCACCAAGCTGGGTATATCCGTCATGCCAATTGTCGGGTAGTGTCTCCAGAAGCCAGCCACACGGCAGGTCGGGCAAAAGCCGCCTGATTTCGGCAACGGCACTGTCATCAAAACTTGAAAGCAGGATCGGAAGCTTCTTTGCCCGGTCAAGTTCTTTTGCAACTTCCTGGCACAGCCGCACAGGATCACAGCCCGATGGCTTGATTTCAAGATTGGCCCCCATATCCATAAAGAACAGGGTCTCAAGCGTGTCGCTCA
>NZ_CP065232.1:152500-2477500 GCF_015767575.1 Thalassospira sp. B30-1
GTGCAGAATAGGCGGGAGGCTATGAACCCGAAGCGCCAGCTTCGGTGGAGCCACCTTTGAGATACCGCCCTTTTGCTTCCTGATATCTAACCGAGGTCCGTTATCCGGATCCGGGACCCTGCATGGCGGGTAGTTTGACTGGGGCGGTCGCCTCCCAAAGAGTAACGGAGGCGCGCGATGGTAGGCTCAGGCTGGTCGGACATCAGCTTAAGAGTGCAATGGCAAAAGCCTGCCTGACTGCGAGACTGACAAGTCGAGCAGAGACGAAAGTCGGTCATAGTGATCCGGTGGTCCCGCGTGGAAGGGCCATCGCTCAACGGATAAAAGGTACGCCGGGGATAACAGGCTGATACTCCCCAAGAGTCCACATCGACGGGAGTGTTTGGCACCTCGATGTCGGCTCATCACATCCTGGGGCTGGAGCAGGTCCCAAGGGTTTGGCTGTTCGCCAATTAAAGTGGTACGTGAGCTGGGTTTAGAACGTCGTGAGACAGTTCGGTCCCTATCTGCCGTGGGCGTAGGATACTTGAGAAGAGCTGTCCCTAGTACGAGAGGACCGGGATGGACGCACCTCTGGTGTACCGGTTGTTCCGCCAGGAGCATCGCCGGGTAGCTAAGTGCGGAAGGGATAACCGCTGAAAGCATCTAAGCGGGAAGCCCCCTTCAAGACTAGGTATCCCTATCAGATCCCTGGAAGACCACCAGGTTGATAGGCTGGGTGTGGAAGCGTGGCAACACGTGAAGCTAACCAGTACTAATTGATCGATCGGCTTGATTGATCCCTCTTGCTAATTGAACATTCTGACTTCTTGCGCAGCGGTAAAACCCGCCAAAGCAAAATACAAAACATCCAATATCGCATCACAAAAACTCCGATCTCTTCGCTGTGTTTCGACGGCCCGGTGGCCATAGCGGCCGGGAACCACCTGATCCCATCCCGAACTCAGAAGTGAAACCTGCCTGCGCCGATGGTACTTTGTCTTAAGGCACGGGAGAGTAGGTCACCGCCGGGCCTTCAAAACACAGCTCCATATTCCCTAATCACACAAAACATCCAGCGCCGCCTCACTCCATGATGCGGCGTTATCTGTTTAACCCACCGGTTAATCATCACCCTGACGCGGGGTGGAGCAGCCCGGTAGCTCGTCAGGCTCATAACCTGAAGGCCGCAGGTTCAAATCCTGCCCCCGCAACCAAATAAAAAAGGCGGTCCCTTCCGGGGCCGCTTTTTTTATTTGATCACGTGAAGAGCCTTTAAACCTCTGATCTTCCTGCGTTATGGGCCTGTGCTCATAACTTGAAGGCTGAGGCTGTGAAGAAATCGCTCCAGTGGAGCGATTTTAAGCCGAAGGTTGAGCACGGGCGGGAGCCCGCGCGCAGACTGCGGAGGTTCGACGCATCCTCCATCCCGTCTGCAATCCGCGCCCCCATATCTTTTTCCAAAAAAGTTCTTGATTTGTTCTTTTGTTTATGGCATAAGATAAAAGTCAACGGGGGAAATGCACCCGGACCGAAACCCGCGAGGCCTTGAGCCTTGCGGGTTTTTGCGTTTGGGGCTGGATGAAAGAGGTGATCAGGATGATGCGGCAAAGAGACGGAATGAGACAGAGACGGGGGCCGGGCGGCGAGGTGACCGGCAGGATATGGGGCGGCGGATGGCGGAGCCGTTACGGCGGGATTCTGCCCAAGGACTAAGGGGACTAACCCGGTCATTTGTCATGACGGGAGAGGTGCGTCTTGTTGGAAAAGGAGCGTTGAATTTGCCGGGAGCGGCAGCGATGGCAGCAGCGGGCAGCGGTGATCTGTGACCCGTCGATGGTGGACCAGTGGGGGCCGTGCGCCCGAAGTGTGTCTGGACCTCGCCGGTTAGCGGAAAGTGCCGCCATTGCCGAAAGTGAGCGGAGCGGGTGGTGGGCCCGGAGATCGTCAGTTGGCGAGGATAGCAGACGCCCGAGATGCGTCCGGGCTTCATCGGTTGCGGGAAATGTCGCGATGGCCGGAGGTGATGGGAGCGGGCGGTGAGCCCGAAGGTCGTCCGTCGGTGAGGATGGAAGACGCCCGAAGTGTGTCAGGGATCCATCGGTTGCCGGAAGAGTCGCCTTGGCCGGGAGTGACCGGAGCGAGGGGTAAGCCCGAAGGTTGTCTGTTGGCGAGGCTGTCGGAGGTCCGAGCTCTGTCCGGGCTTCATCGGTTGCGGGAAATGTCGTAATGGCCGGAAGAGATCGGAGCGGGTCGTGGGCCGAGGTTGCCTGTTGGTGAAGCTGGTGGAGGCCTGCGGTTTGTGTCCGGCGTCTGTGGTTGCCGGAGGAAGTTCGGTTTTACGATGCCTTTGCCGTCAAACTGGACCGGGCCACGTATAGCGCCTTTCGCGAGAAACGGATCGACTGTATCAACGGGTCTGATCTGGCGTCCTTTGGCTGTACCCCCAAGATACAGCCAAAGTGATCTTTATGCGCGGTCGGGAATAAGAAACCAGCCGGCGTTATCCGGCGTTATGCGTTGATCCGGTGCGGAGGCATCAGACCTTTATGCGAAACAGTTTTTCCGCATTTCGGAACGCAATTTTTTCCTTGGCCTCCCGGGGCAGATCGACTGCGCGAAACCAGTCGGTGCCCTGCTTCATGTCGGCAAACGGATAATCGGTTCCAAACATCACGCGGTCCACACTGATGTATTTCAGCAAAAGATGAAGCAGTTCATCCTGGAAAAATGCGCTGGTCGTGTACCAGAAATTGTCATTGAAATACTGCCCGATAGGCCTGTTGAGCGAGCCTTCGGTCACATCGCCCAAATCCCCGACGATACGCTCGTAGTAGAATGGAAGGCCCTCTCCCATGTGGCCGATGATCATCTGCAGTTTGGGGAATCTGTCGAACGTTCCGGTCATGATCAGTCGAAGACATTGCGTAAGCACTTCCTGATGCCAGCCATATCCTGAGCCACTGAGAATGTAGTCCTGATATGCGTCATTATATCCGGGCCGCGCAATGCGGTAGTAAATGTCGAAGACTTCCTTGGGCGGGAAACCCGGATGCAGGTATATCGGCACGCCAAGTGCCTCTGCACGGGCCAGAAGGGGCTCGAAATCGGGATGGTCGAGAAACTTTTTGCCAATGAAGCCATTGGTCATGGCCCCGACAAAGCCATCCCTGCTAACGGCGCGTTCCAGCTCGTCTGCTGATGCCGCCGGGTCCTGCAGCGGCAGGGTTGCATAGGCCCGGAACCGGCCCGGATAGGTGACCATCGGGCCCGTGGCAATCATCCTGTTAAGGCGATAGGCAAAATCGATGCCTTCCTGCCCCGCGAGATCCTGCACGCCCGGCGTATGTGCCGAGAGGATCTGAACATTGATCCCCGCCTGATCCATCGCCCCGATGCGGCCAGGGCCGAGTTCGGCAAGACCGGTTTCCCTGAGGTATTCCACGTGATCATCGTTGATCGCGTTCAGCGCAATCAGCTCGTCGGTGGTATAGGTTTCTTCGGTGGCGATAAAGGGCAGGTCGTGGTCTCGTAACGCGATGATCGAAGAAGCCTCTGTCGCATCTGTCGCGGCAGAGCGGGAGATAAGGGCGGGGGCTGCCAATCCGGTACCAACACCAAGTGCCGCCGCGCCCCCCAGAAAGCTGCGGCGTCCGATTGTGAGGCTATGTTGGGGTTTTTCGGTCGGTTTCATGTCAATTCTAATCCGCTATTGTTGTGTTGTGCAGTTGGGGGGCTGTTTTCGTCATCATGTTGGCGTGAAGGGGGGGGCAGACATCGCATCAGCGGGCAAAAGAGATGCTCCTTCGGGGGATTGGCGCAGACCGCAAGACCGCATGGCGGGAGATACATGGCGGGATAAAAGACAGGACATCTATCCGCAGCTCAGCCGCTATCAGCCGCCCAGTTGCTTCGGGCTAAACCCACCTAGGGCAGATGGATCAGCGGTGTCAGCCATCCCTTTTCCTGCATCAGCTTGATGGCTTCAAATATCGGCCCCGCCGCCAGAAACCACATCGCATCGCGTGTTGTGGTTAAAAACAGTGCCGGTTTGCACAGCAGGTCTTCCTCATCGCGCCAGCGAAACCAGGTCGGGCGAAAGCGCGGGACGGTATTTTGATAGTACCGGAACGCCTTGCCAAAACGTTCCGAGAGCAATGCCTCTTCGTGTGCGACAACATTGCGAAACACCATCCAGCACAGGCCGGCAAACAAACAGCCAAGCACGATACTGCCGGTCTGTGCCCCGACACCGAACGCGCCGATCATGTTGAAAACATAAAGTGGATTTCGGCAGCTCGAATAAGGCCCGGTGGTGACAAGCTCTGTTTTTCTTGCGCCCGCCGATATAAAGGGAGCACCAGCCACGCCCGAAGATGCATAGGCCAATCGCAAACAGCCCGGTGGCTTCGATCATGTCGTGAAGCTCGCTCTGGCGCTCCGCCATCGCCTGACTTCCGGCAACAAGAACCAGAAGCACGACAACGCCAATTCGAAGGATGCGTTTTCGTCGGCGCTGTATGGTGCGCAGAGCCGCGCCTTCGGGAAGTATCCCCGGCGTCTGGTTTGATGGGTCTTTACGGGCGGAACCGAGTTCGGCCGAACACGACATGAAATTTACTCCTGCAAGATCAAGCCGCAGAAGTCATATCGTCAGGGGCTGGTGCTGGCGTCCGGTACTGCATAACCCGGTCGTTCGGATGGCCCTCCCGGACGTATCGCCGCCGACATGGACAGGGTGGCGGGGTACTCCGCAGGATACGGGTTGGCCGATGGCGGTATTCTGTAAAGGGACTAAATAGGACTAACCCGGTCATTTGTCATGACGGGAGAGGTGCGTCTTGTTGAGGAGGAAGCGTTAAATCTGCCGGGAGCGGCAGCGATGGCAGCAGAGGGCAGCATTGAGCGTGGCCTGTCGATGGTGGACCATTGGGGGCCGTACGCCCGAGGTGTGTCCAGGCTTCATCGGTTGCCGGAGGTGTCGCTATGGCCGGGAGTGATCGGAGCGGGCCGAGGGTCGGAAGTGGTCTGTTGGCGAGGATGGCGGTCACGCCAGGGCTTTGATCCAACAGGCTGGTCAACCGCTGCGCCATGCCGAGCGCAAAGGTGCCAGTGATGTGAATGCAGGTGTTATCAGAGCTGAGCGCTAGCGCATACTGGCTAGCCCGGGCATCTTCAAGCACGGTCAGGTTGACCGGAATAAATCTTTCCGGGGCGAGGGCACGGACGGATGCCGCGATGCTCAGCACTGTAAAAGCCAAACAAAGCCCGATCACCACATAGGTCTCAACAGTCCAGATACTGGCAAGGATGCTTACCTGATGGCGGATGGCGCCGCAGTACACCGATCACCTGCCAGACAAAAAAACACCATGAAAAAGAAGAATAACCGCAACCGTTTCGATCAGCGCTGGGAAGCGATCAGTGATGTAAGGCGGGGGCATATAGCCATCGGCAAACAGGATCATGGCACGGATCAGGCAGGTTGACGCACAGCGCAAATAACATCGTATACTTTCCTTGCCAGTGATTTCCGTCAAGGAATCATCCCTCAAATATTGAAAGACTAGTTTTTGGAGAAATGTTGTGGATACCCGTTATCCCGGCTTTGGTGTTTCGAAATATTGATTTAACTGAGAGAATAAACGCCTTTGCAAAAAAATGGTTACGCGACGTTTACGTTACCTGATTCAGGAAAGGTTTTGCAAACCAGCGGCACATTCCTGCAAAGGGTGAGGAGTCTGAAGTCAATTGAAGTATATGATTGCGTTCACTATTGATTTTATTTGTAACAGTATCTTTGAGTTCAAGCGGGGTTGTTGGAAGAAGCATTGCCAACAACTTGACTTGCTCAATTGAGGATGCCAGAGACACATATGTTCTAGAACGTTCTTTCACTAAGCCTCGCCGGTTTAGGCCATAAGTATCTATCGATGTTCGAGCTTTGCGATAATCGATAGATTGTAAATCTGTCGATTCCGGTTTTATTATGCATTTCTCATAAAGTATTTCATACTTAAATAATTTCTCAGGGTATTCTTTTGTGGGGTCAATAAGAAGTGGGATTTCATTAATTTCGCCACCTTCTGTCGTCGCTCTAAGGTTTTCGTTGGTCAGAGGAAAACGATTGCCCTTGCCGACTTTAAGTGATGTGCCATCGAAAAGAGAAAGGGTCTTGGTCTTGTTGCAACGGGCACAAGACGGAAGAAGGTTGTTCCAGTCCGATGCAAGCCACCAATATCCGGGGCGCAAAATCCCATTTTCTGTATCTATCCTAGCCTTTGGACGGAAATGCTCAACATCTTCAGTGAATGCGCCCTCATATGGATGTTCGCAATAAGCACACTTTCCAAGAAACATACTTCTCAATGCTTCTCTTACTGTAGGGTGGGAGTACGCAGTAAATTTAAAGTCATTATTGTGTTTGGGCTGTGAAAAATAGTCGCGTGCCCGTGCTAATTCTTTTTTACCGTTGCTGGTTGATTTTTCCTCTAAAACTTCTGGGGCTTCACCGCGGTTTGCTCGGATCATTATTCATCTTCGCCTTTCAGAAAGCCATTGGTGTCGGCGAAGAATGTTCTAAGTATGTTGGCGCTATCACCTTCTATTTCGTTTGGCTCTCGAGCCTGTCTTTCGCGAATAAAATCAGAGGATGCTTGCAGCATTGCGTTCTCTCTCGCATTACGACCCAAGGCCTCATAGTCCCCGAAGTCTTGGTGTATCTGTGAAATACGTTCTTGTATTTCTGATGTTTGTGGCAGTGATAGCAGATGGTAATATTCATCTAAAAGATCTTCAGCTTCCGGATCGAGCGTCGTATCTAAGCCAAATGCCTTAGATGTGAGGATTTCGTCGATTTGCATGCCTTCGATTGGGGGAAGATCAGAGTCCATCGCAACAGCACCATTTGAAGATCTTTTCAAGAGCACGACTTCCCCGTTCGATAGCCCTCGTAGTAGGAGGGGGTCGTGAGTGCTGGCTATAAACTGTACACGAGGAAAGGACGTCTTAAGAGCTGATACAACCCTCATCTTCCATCTAGGGTGTAAATGTGCGTCAATCTCATCAATCAGAACTACTCCAGATGCGCTTTCCAATGTGTCCCAGAAAGTAAAGAGAACCCGCATGATGTCTGTGGAAACTCCGATCATGGTCTGATAGCCAGCGGAGGCTTTGTTCAATGGTAACGAGGTCCCATCGTGTTGGAATAAAATCTGATTCCCGGATTTAATAAGGGTCATATCCTTTGTTTGGGGAAGTAAGTCTTTCAGTGCTCGAGCAGCTGCATCGAACTTTTCATCAGATAGACTTAGCAACCATCTGTTTGGATATTCGATGCGAGTGATCGGCTGTATAAGGTCATCAACATGAAAATATGCATGTTGCGGGGATAGACTGGAGCGTCGTCGACGTTCTACATGTCTAAGTGCTCCGAATGCTCTCACTGTCGCGGACGAACTTTGTGTTCCTTCAAAACTCTTTGCGCCACGGTTAAACAAAAGTTTCGCAATTTCTCCTGTATCCCAGAACTCAAGTTCAACGAGTCCACTGCTTGCACCATTTGAGAGTACTTTAGACGGGGTGGTTAATCGGGAAGCTTCGTCTGCGCCTACTAAGGCCAATGCAACCGCGAGCAAAAACGTGCTTTTACCCGATGCATTTTCGCCCAAAAGCATTAACCAAGGTGCGCTATCACTCTGAGCTTCTGGGAATGTAAACTCGATATTTTTTAATATGCGGAAGTTATCGATTTTAATTTTTCTGATGGGTCTTTGAGCCAGTCGAATGGCTTCCAACTTTGTTTTGTTTATCTGGCTGGGGCGGGATGTCTCTTGAATGTTTGCTACTTCCACTTTACTCGAGCTGCGGATGCTTCCAAAGGCAGCCGAAGCTGCCGCTGAGTATGGAGAAGTTGGTTGTGAAAGAGAGGAGTCATAAAATCCAGCCTTAGCCATAGAAGTTATGGTATCCCAGACCCGCTGACGCTCTTTGAGGAGTTCAAATCGGTTTAGGTTTAAAATCTCAACAGTTGTTTGTCCTTTTTGCGTTAGTCCGTGAACGATCCCGCCGGAATGAAAGCTCAAGTGTTCGTTCGGATCATCAAAGCATGGGTCAACGAGTAATGAATGTTCTGCCGAATTAATGCTTGTGATTGGTGTTCCGACTTTTGCCCGTTTCCCATGAACAGGAAAAAGGTTCCTTTTCGCTCGGTTGCAAGCCGGACAGGCGGGGTAAAGGTTTTCCCATTCGAAAGCTAACCAATGATAGTGATGAAGCGATCCTTTCCCGTCAGAATTTGCTGCGACCATCGGGCGAAATCGATCTATATGAATTGCCTTAGTTGAGCTGATTACGCTCTCACAGTAAGCACACTTTCCATGGAACATGGAAAGTAGGGCAGGCTGAACTCTCTGACGAATCTGAAACCAGAGTTTTTCACTATGAAGTCTGCTTTGACTTTGTTCTGCATAGCTTTTCCGATAATACTCGTCCAAAGACTCCTGAACCCTATGGCGAATTTCCACAAGAATTGGGTTAGGATAATGCCGCTCAATTCGGATCATATTCGTACTCAAATTTATGCATGATACCTTTGGTGGGGGTAATGTTATTATTTTCCCCTTTAAATAGGCAAGGTTTAGTCGTTTAGGATCATAAAAGTGGGTTCTTATGTTTGATGCTGGTGAGGCTATGCCAGTGTAAGATGGTAAAAAAAACACCCCCAGCCTCACGACCGGGGGTGTTCGTTTGTCAGAACCCGAAAGCTCCAATCCAGATCATTTCAAAGAGCCAAGCCCTTACGCGGCGAGATCAAACCGGTCCGCGTTCATGACCTTGGTCCAGGCCGCGACGAAGTCCTTGACGAACTTCTCGTGGTTGTCGTCCTGGGCGTAGACCTCGGCATAGGCACGCAGGATGGCGTTTGAGCCGAAGACGAGGTCAACGCGGGTGGCGGTCCATTTGGTTTCGCCGGTTTTGCGATCAACGATGTTGTAAAGGTTGTCGCCCGCCGGTTTCCAGCTATAGGCCATGTCGGTCAGATTGACGAAGAAGTCGGTCGTCAGTTGGCCAACACGGTCGGTAAAGACGCCGTGTCTGGTGTCGCCATGGTTGGTGCCAAGAACGCGCATGCCACCGACCAGTGCGGTCATTTCCGGTGCGGTCAGGCCCATGAGCTGGGTGCGGTCCAGCATCATTTCTTCGGGCGAGACCACATAATCGTCTTTTTGCCAGTTGCGATAGCCATCGGCCAGCGGTTCGAGCGCATCGAAGCTTGCGGCATCGGTCATTTCGGCCGTCGCATCGCCGCGGCCCGGTGCGAACGGGACGGTGATGTTGACACCGGCATCCTTCGCGGCCTTTTCAACTGCCGCCGTACCACCCAGCACGATCAGATCGGCAAGGCTGACTTTCTTGGCAAGGCCTGCCTGAATGCCTTCAAGGGTTTTGAGAACCTTGGCAAGGCGTTCGGGCTCGTTCCCGGCCCAGTCCTTTTGCGGGGCCAGACGGATACGCGCACCATTGGCGCCACCCCGCATGTCCGATCCGCGATAGGTCCGGGCACTATCCCAGGCGGTGTTGATCAGTTCAGCACTGGTCAGGCCGGATGCCAGCAGTTTGGATTTCAGATCGGCGATTTCGGCGTCCGAGAGGGTGTAATCAACGCTCGGGATCGGGTCCTGCCAGATCAGGTCTTCGGCGGGCACGTCCGGGCCGACATAGCGGACCTTCGGGCCCATGTCGCGATGGGTCAGTTTGAACCATGCCCGGGCAAAGGTTTCGGAGAAATATTCCGGGTCCTTCATGAATTTCTGGCAGATGGCGTTATAGGTCGGGTCGACCTTCATCGCCATATCGGCATCGGTCATGATCGGCTTGCAACGGATCGAGGGATCCTCGACATCGACCGGCATGTCTTCTTCGGCGATGTCAACCGGTTCCCACTGCCATGCGCCAGCCGGGCTTTTTTTCAGCTCCCACTCGTGGCCAAACAGCATATCGAACCAGCCCATATCCCATTTGGTCGGGTTGGACGTCCATGCGCCTTCGATGCCCGAAACCATGGTATCGCGGCCAATGCCACGGCCATTGGTTTTCATCCAGCCGATGCCCTGATATTCGACGTCGGCGGCTTCCGGTTCGGGGCTGAGGTCCGACGGCGAGCCATTGCCGTGCGATTTGCCGATGGTGTGGCCGCCAGCGGTAAGGGCCGCGGTTTCTTCGTCATCCATCGCCATGCGGGCGAAGGTTTCGCGGACCTGTGCGGCGGTTTTCATCGGGTCGGGCTGCCCGTTCACACCTTCGGGGTTCACATAGATCAGGCCCATCTGGACAGCCGCCAGCGGGTTTTGCATGGTGTCGGGGCGGGTGATGTCTTCATAACGGCTGTCGCTTGGGGCGAGCCATTCCTTTTCCGCACCCCAATAGGTGTCCTTTTCCGGGTGCCAGACATCTTCGCGGCCAAAGGCAAAGCCATAGGTTTTAAGACCGGCGACTTCATATGCAATCGTACCGGCCAGGATCATCAGATCGGCCCAGGAGATTTTGTTGCCATATTTGCGCTTGATCGGCCAGAGCAGACGGCGGCCCTTGTCGGTGTTGACGTTATCGGGCCAGGAGTTGAGCGGCGCGAAACGCTGGTTCCCGGTCCCGCCACCGCCACGGCCATCGGCCAGACGATACGAACCGGCGGAATGCCAAGCGACACGGGCGAACATGCCAACGTAGCTGCCCCAGTCGGCCGGCCACCATTCCTGGCTTTCATTCATCAGCGCGCGAAGGTCGTTTTTCAGGCCCTCGACGTCGAGCTTTTTGAGTTCTTCGCGGTAGTTGAAATCCTTGCCCAGCGGGTTGGTTTTGATGTCGTGCTGATGGAGGATGTCGAAATTCAATGCATTCGGCCACCAATCCATGACCGTGGTGCCCAGTGCGGTCATACCGCCATGCATGACCGGGCATTTCCCTGCTGTGTGTTTTCCGTCCATTTTTCTCTCTCCCGTAATGGCTGGCTGTTCTTGCTTTCCTGACCTGATCAGGTGTCTCTCTCCGGGCGGGTCGTGGGGCCGTCATATCGAGCGCAGGAACATTTGAATATTCTGGTGAACATTTCGGCGTGAGGCTTTCCTGTTCAAGGTAATGTCTAAACTTGTGATCGCAACAAGACGAGATTGTTAAATCATTGGGCGTCATGTCAGGCGATGCTGTCAAGCAGGCTAACGCGGTTTGGGTGTATAGGTTAAATAGTTATTTATGAAATTTTCGATAGATTTTATCGATGGTATTGCGGGCTGATTTTGGGTGCCGCCGGTTTTTGCTTTTAATCGGCAGGGCGGGGCCGGATAATCGGCCCGCGAAATAATGCTGTTTTGACAGGGGTTTGTGATGAAGGTCGGGATTGTCGGGGCGGGAATGGTTGGCAGTTCGGCGGGTTATGCGCTTGCCCTGATGGGGATCGTCAGTTCGGTCGTGCTGGTCGATCACAATGCCGAACTTGCGATTGCGCAGGCCGAGGATATTGCCCATGCGGTGCCGTTCATGTCTTCCTGCGTGGTGGAGGCCGGGGATTATGACCGGCTTTCAGGTGCGTCGGTCGTGATCCTTGCCGCCGGGGTCAGCCAGAAGCCTGGCGAAACGCGCCTGGCGTTGCTTGAACGCAATGCGGCGGTGTTTCGCGATGTGGTGGGCAATGTGTTGCGGGTTGCACCCGATGCGATTTTGCTGATTGCGTCGAACCCGGTTGATATCATGACCCAGATCACGGTGCGGTTATCGGGGCTTCCGGCCGCCAGAGTGATCGGATCGGGCACGATCCTTGATACCGCACGGTTCAGGAGTTTGCTGGGCCGGCATCTGGGGATTTCGCCGCAATCAGTGCATGCCTATGTCCTTGGCGAACATGGCGATAGCGAGGTTCTGGCATGGTCGAATGCGCGGGCCGGGTCGCTTTCACTTGCCGGGTTTGCCGCCCAGGTCGGATCGGCGATTACCGCCGATGTCCGGGCCCGGATCGATGATGGGGTGCGCAATGCGGCCTATAAGATCATCAAGGGCAAGGGGGCGACCTATTACGGGATTGGTGCGGGGCTTGCGCGGATCGTCAAGGCGATTGCGCAGGATCAGCAGGAAGTCCTGACGGTATCAATGGTCAATCGCGAGATCGAAGGGGTGGCCGATGTCGCGCTGTCGATTCCGCGTGTGATCGGGGCCACGGGCATCATGACCGATCTTTTCCCCGATCTGGACGCCGAGGAAAGGGCGGCCCTTCATCGCAGTGCGGCGTTGCTGAAAGCAACGGTCGAGGCGGTTTCGCTTTGATTCCGCTTTGATCTTGTGCGGGGCTGAATTTCAAAAGACATAATTGCCCGCTTTTCACAGCAGGGGCGAACGCGTTAGGCTTGCGGATAGATCAATCAAACATCATTGGGGAAGTTGTGCGACATGGACGGGTCCGATCAGGCGGTGCCGGATATCGCCTATAGCCCGATGCCCGACGAAGCAGGCATCCGTGACTTCATCGCCAGATGCGACCGGCTTTATCCGCCCGATGCGGTTGCCGCCGATATTGCGCAGCAACGCAAATGGTATGGCGCACTTTGTGATGCGTTTGCCTATCCCCATCCGCCGGGGCTTCTGAGCCGTGATGATCATATTGCCGGGGTGGCGGTGCGGATGTATTACCCGGCCAAGATTAGCACCACGCGCAAGCTTTTATACCTGCATGGCGGCGGGTTTATCGTCGGATCGCTTGATAGCCATGATGCGATCTGTGCCGAGATGGCCGAGGCGGCGGGGGCGGAAATGATTTCGGTCGACTACCGGCTGGCCCCCGAACATCTTTGGCCAGCTGCGCATCAGGATGCGTTTGGCGTTGCGCGCGATGTGCTGTCGCGCGGGGCGGAGATCGTCCTGATCGGGGACAGTGCCGGGGCGACATTGGCAGGTGGGCTTGCGATCCGGGCGCGCGACGAGGGGCTTGGCGCAGGCGTGATCGGGCAGGTCCTGATTTATCCGGCCCTTGGCGGGGATCTTGGCTGGCCATCCTATGGGCAGATGGCATCCGCCCCCGGATTGAGCACCGATGATGTGATTTATTATCGCGATGTCCTGAAGGCACCGATGGATGATCCGGTGGCCTATCCGCTTTCGGCGGAGGATTTGCGCGGATTGCCGCCGACCTATATCACCGCGGCCTATTTTGATCCGCTGCGTGATGACGGGCGGGAATATGCCGCGCGGCTGGCCCGCGCCGGGATTGATGTGACGTACCGCGAAGAACCGCAGATGATCCATGGCTGGCTGCGTGCGCGGTATATGAGTGACGGGGCGGCGACCGGATTCCGGTTTTTGTGTGACGCGATAAAGCGCATGGCCGCGGAATAATGTGACCGATAGTGCTGCGAATTTGTTCCTGTCTTCACCGGTGACGTAAAATCCCTGCGCGATGGGGATTTTGATCATTTCCTGTTCTGGTGATAGTCTTGGTCGCCTCATCTGTTTCGAAGGTGTGTTTTGCCCGTTAGGGCACCCGTAGAACGGAGGCAGGGAATGTATCGCAAGATCATGGTACCCGTGGATCTGACGCATATCGACAGGCTGGAAAAGGCGCTTTCGACGGCGGCGGATCTGGCAAAGCATTATGGTGCGGAAATATGCTTTTTCGGGGTCGGGACAAATACCCCATCCCCCATTGCGCACAATCCGGCAGAATATGATCGCAAGATGGCGGCCTTTGCCCAAGAGCAGGGCAAGAAGACCGGTATCAGCTGTTCGGGCATGACCCGCATTTCACATGATCCGGCGATTGATCTGAGCGAAATCATTGTTGATGCGGCAACAGAGGCCAGGGCGGATATGATCGTCATGGCATCCCATGTGCCCGGTATTGCCGATCATATTTTTGCATCCCACGGCGGATATGTTGCGTCGCATTGGGATCATTCCGTGTTCCTGGTGCGTTAATAGCAGGCAAATCGGAAAAATTGCGGCCGGGGGTGGCCGCAAATATGCTTTTCAAGGGAGATTTTCATGGGATCGAATGCCGAGACGGGCATCGAAAGCCCGGATGGTGCCGCCAATCCGATCGAGACCGATTATGAGGTCGGACAGGATAACTTCACCACACAGATCGGGCCGTTCGGGCTTGATGTGCACAATCCCGTCTTTCTGATATCGGGTTTGTCGATTGTGGCGTTCGTCTTTCTGACACTGGCGTTTCAGGACAGTGTGGGGCCGATGTTCAATGACATGCGGGGCTGGCTGACATCGACGCTTGACTGGTTTTTCCTGTCGGCGGCGAATGTGTTTGTTCTGTTGTGCCTGTTTCTGATCGTCTCCCCGCTGGGCAAGGTGCGGCTTGGCGGGCAGGATGCGACGCCCGATTATTCCTATAGCGGCTGGTTTGCCATGCTGTTTGCCGCAGGCATGGGCATCGGCCTTATGTTCTATGGCGTGTCAGAACCGATATCGCATTTCACCACCTCGATGGGGGGTGCGGTTGTTGGTGATGGCGGGGCCCGGACGGACTGGGCACCGCTTGGCGGGGCGATGGGCGATGCGGATGCGGCCTTTGACCTTGGCATGGCGGCAACGATTTTCCATTGGGGCCTTCATCCGTGGGCGATTTATGCCACCGTGGCGCTCGCACTTGCGCTGTTTTCGTTTAACAAGGGCCTGCCATTGACCATGCGGTCGGTGTTTTATCCGGTCTTTGGCGAGCGTGTCTGGGGCTGGACCGGGCATGTGATTGATATCATGGCGGTGTTTGCCACCCTGTTCGGGCTTGCGACGTCGCTTGGTTTTGGGGCGGAACAGGCTAATGCCGGGCTTCAATTCCTGTTCGGGTTACCGGAATCCGACGGATCGAAGGTGTTCCTGATCATCGGGATTACCGGGATTGCGTTGATTTCGGTTCTTGCCGGGCTTGATGCCGGGGTCAAGCGGCTTTCGGAAATCAATATGGTTCTGGCCGCCCTGCTTTTGCTGTTTGTGGTTCTGGTCGGGCCGACCATGGATATCATCAAGGGCTTTTTCACAAGTCTTGTCGCCTATGTCGAATATCTGCCGGCGCTTTCGAACCCGGTCGGGCGCGAGGATGCCAATTTCAGCCAGGGCTGGACGTCGTTTTACTGGGCGTGGTGGATTTCGTGGTCGCCGTTTGTCGGCATGTTCATTGCGCGCGTATCGCGGGGCCGGACGGTGCGGGAATTCATTACCTGTGTTCTGATCATTCCGTCGCTGGTCTGCGTTTTGTGGATGACCGCATTTGGCGGGACGGCGGTGCATATGGTCAATGAAGGTGTTCAGGCGATTGCCGATGCCGCCCTTCCGATCAAGCTTTTCACCATGCTTGAACAATTGCCGTTGCACTCGATCACGTCCTTTATCGGTATTGTTCTGGTGATCGTGTTCTTTGTCACGTCATCGGATTCCGGGTCGCTGGTGATTGATACGATTACCGCAGGCGGCAAGGTCGACGCACCCGTGCCCCAGCGCATATTCTGGTGCACGTTTGAAGGGCTGGTTGCGATTGCGCTGCTGCTTGGCGGCGGATTGGGAGCCTTGCAGGCGATGGCGGTTTCAACCGGTTTCCCGTTTGCGATCATTCTTCTGCTGGCGTGTTATTCGATCATTCAGGGATTGCGCAGCGAGCCACGATAAGCGGAAGACGGATAGACGTAAAAAGGGGCGCAAAACAATGCGCCCCTTTTGTGCGGGTGTTGGCCGGTCGGTTTACGGTTTGATCTGCTCGAATGTCATGATTGACTTGTTGCTGGCGTCGACCAGCATCAGATCGTCTTCCTGCAATTTCCAGCCTTTGACATCGGCCATGGCGGCGATGAAGGCGTCTTCGATCTCCATCGCGTTTTCCATGCACATCATTTTGGTGCTGCCAAGCGGGGAGACATCAAGGGCGGTGTCGTTTCGGGTGTAATTCCCGAAATAGCGGTTGCAACCGGTCGATCCGGCAACCTTGCCATCCTTGGTGAAATTGATGCTGGCGAGGATCGGGGTCATTGGCATCAGGGTTTTGTCTTTGGCCTCAATCCGCATCAATTGCCAGTCGCGATCCGCGATGGCCGACCAGTCGGCGGGGGATTTTTCCTCGGCCGGTTTGGTCGTGGCTGCACAACCGGCAAGCCACAGGCTGCTGGCGATGCCAAATGCGGCGAAGGTTAAAGAGGTTGCTTTGCGCATTGGAAATATCCTGTGTTTGGAGGCTGTCCGGGTCTGAATGCCGTGTTTCGAGCAGCATGAACCATGCCGGGATACTCATACGACTTTGCGGCGAAATTTTAGCAGGGTTACAGCGCATTTTTATCGTTCTGTCGTAAGGGTTTGGCAGGGTTGCGGTGCACAAGACCTTTGCGCTTGGCGGTGCCGGGGGCTATGGTATCCGGGCCCGCCACCATCTTTAAGGTCATCATCATGAAGCTTACCCTGTCAGACGCACATGCGCTTGTGTGTGATACCCTGCTGCGTTGCAAGGTTGATCCCGACAATGCCAGATCGGTGGCAACCGCCCTGATCACGGCCGAGGCCGCAGGGCAGGGAGGGCACGGTTTGCGCCGCGTTCCGGCCTATGCCGCGCAGGCCCGTGCGGGCAAGGTGGACGGGTTTGCCAAACCGGTTGCCGATCAGCCGTTTCCCGCCGTGTTGCGGATCGATGCGCAGCTCGGCTTTGCCTATCCGGCACTTGACCTGATGATCGAACGATTGCCCGATATCGCGCGTGCGCAGGGGATTGCGGTGGCGGCAATCCATAAATCCCATCATGCCGGGGTGATGGGATTTACCGTGGAAAGACTGGCCGAGGCGGGGCTGGCGGCGATGATGTTTGCCAATGCCCCGGCCGCGATGGCGCCCTGGGGTGGGCGTCGTCCGATGTTTGGCACCAACCCGATTGCCTTTGCCACCCCGATCGGCGATGGCGATCCGATCGTGATTGATCTGGCATTGTCCAAGGTGGCGCGCGGCAAGATCATGGCGGCCAAGCAGAAAGGGGTTCCGATCCCCGATGACTGGGCATTGGATGCAGACGGCAATCCGACCACCGATGCGGTCAAGGCGCTTGAAGGCACGATGGTTCCGGCAGGCGGGGTCAAGGGGGCAGCCCTTGCCATGATGGTCGAAATGCTGGCCGCCGGATTGACCGGTGCGCAATTCGGGCATCAGTCATCGTCGCTGTTTGATGACAAGGGTGCGCCGCCGGCATTGGGTCAGATGGTTATTGCGATTGATCCGGTTGCGGTTGGCGGGGCGGGGATCATTGATCATTTGCGCTATATCGCAGATGAGATCGCGCTTGAGGAAACCGTGCGGTTGCCGGGGCGACGCGGGCAGAATGCGCGGCGGGATGCGGAAATTCAGGGGCTGGATATCGAAGATGATGTCATCGCCGCGATTGAAGCCATCAAGTAAATCCATACGCGATGATGCGAAATACGAGACCCCGGCAGTTTCTTTCTGTCGGGGTTTTTTGTGATTTGGCCCGCCTGTATCCATATTTGTGAACGCGGTCACAAGTAATAATTGAATTATTACACTGCCATTTCTTGGATGAGCGTTTTTTTATTTGAATAATATATTGATGTATAGACAAGTTTGATTGTTGTCGGTGAAATGAAGGCGTCGTAATCATCGAACTGTAACATCATCGTCACCATAGAGTCGCGGTTTGTGCGTAGCTTCTTGACCAGCGAAACACAAGCAGGCGGACTTTAATGCTGGTCGTAGATATTTCCGGACTGAACAAGAGCTTCTCGCGCGATAAACGGGCATTGAACAATGTCAGTTTACAGGTCCGCGAGGGCGAGATGGTCGCGCTGATCGGGGCGTCCGGTTCGGGCAAATCCACCCTTATCCGTCATATTGCCGGTTTGCTGCGCGGGGATCGCGATGGTGGCAAGATCGAAGTATTCGGTGAAGTCATCCAGCAGAACGGTCGCATTGCGCGGGGTGCGCGCAAGGTGCGGGCCGATATCGGCGTTGTGTTTCAGCAATTCAATCTGGTCAGCCGCCTGACGGTTCTGACCAATGTTCTGACCGGGATGCTGGGCCGGGTGCCGGCATGGCGCGGGTCGCTTTGCCTGTTCACCAAGGCCGAGCGCATGCGGGCAATGACCGCGTTAAAGCGTGTCGGCATTGACGGGCATGCGATGAAAAAGGCGCGCAACCTTTCGGGCGGGCAGCAGCAGCGTGCGGCGATTGCGCGCACGATTACGCAGGGCGCACGTCTTATTCTGGCCGATGAGCCGATTGCATCGCTTGATCCGGCGTCATCACGCAAGGTGATGAATACGCTTGATCGGGTGAACCGCGAAGACAATGTCACCGTGATCGTATCGCTGCATCAGGTCGATTATGCCCGTGATTATTGTGCGCGCACGATTGCGATGCGCGATGGCGAAGTCGTTTTTGACGGCCCATCCACCGAACTGACGCCGGAATTCCTGCGCGAACTTTACGGCGAATATTCTTCCGAGCTTTTCGCACCTGCCCCGGATCAAGTTCCGGCCAAGAGCAGGGTTGCGGAGAAGGATCTGGCGTTCGCTTCAAGCTAGATCAGGACGATTTCTCTCTGCCTTACCTCTTTTTATTTCACCTCTACCAACCAACCTGACGGGGGACTTCCCATGATCCGCAAGACAATTGCATCCGCAGCCCTTGCTGCCAGCATGCTCGTAACCGGCGTGGCCTATGCCGATGTCGAATTCAAGCCGCTTGAAAAAGACCCGGAAACCATCGTTTTCGGCTTTATCTCAACTGAATCCAGCTCCAACCTGAAAGCCCAGTGGCAGCCGTTGATCGAGGATTTGGAAGAAGCCCTTGGCAAGGATGTCGAAGCATTCTTCGCGCCGGACTATGCCGGGATCATCGAAGGCATGCGTTTTGGCAAGGTTCACGTTGGCTGGTTCGGTAACAAGTCGGCGATGGAAGCCGTTGATCGTGCGGGCGGCGAGGTTTTCGTCCAGACGTCCAAAAGCGATGGCACGAACGGCTATTATTCCCACATCATCACCCAGGCTGATAACGACAAGCTCAACACGCTTGCTGATATGCTGAAATGCGACGGCACGCTTAACTTCGGTATCGGTGATCCGAACTCGACCTCTGGCTTCCTGGTTCCGACCTATTACGTCTTTGCGCAGAACGGCGTTGATCCGAAAAACTGCTTCAAGACCGTTCGCAATGCGAACCATGAAACCAACCTGATGGCGACTGCCAATAATCAGGTTGATGTTGCAGCCAACAATTCCGAACAGCTTGCCCGCACCCAGATGGTCAAGCCGGAAATCACCGACAAGGTCAAGGTGATCTGGACCTCGCCGCTGATCCCGTCTGATCCGATGGTTTATCGCAAGGATATGTCGCGTGAACTGAAATCCGAAATCAAGGCGTTCTTCCTTGGTTATGGTCGTCTGGGCAATGTTGAAGAAGCCAACAAGGTTCTTGGCGGCATTCAGGATGGCATGGGCAAGTTCATGGAAAGCAGCAATGCGCAGCTTTACCCGATCCGTCAGCTTGAACTGTATAAAAACAAGCTGAAAATCGAGAACACGGCAGAATTGTCGGCGGATGAAAAAGCTGCCCGCATTGCCGAGATCGACATGAAACTGGCCGAACTCGACATTCTGGTTTCTTACGAGTAACCGGTTCTATGGCAGGGGGCCCGCATGCGGGCTCCCTGTTTGCTTTTTTACCATCCGGGATTAACACCATGAACAGCAGTATTTCTTCTGCCGCGGCGGCACCGGCGGAACTTCCGCCACGCGATCTGAAACGATCCGCTGCCAATATTCTTTTATGGACCATCATCATGGGTCTTCTGGCCTGGTCCTGGGAAGGCGCGGATATGCGTCCGATGGCGCTGGTGGAAAACAGTGGCAACATGGTCGATTTCGCGGACGGGTTTTTCCCGCCGGATTTCCTGATGTGGAAAACCTATGTCAGCGAAATGTGGATCACCATCCAGATTGCGATCTGGGGTACGGCGCTTGCGATTGTCTGTTCGATCCCGTTTGGCATTCTGTGTTCTGAAAACATCGTTCCGTTCTGGGTTTACCAGCCGGTACGCCGCCTGATGGATTCCTTCCGCGCGATCAATGAAATGGTTTTTGCCATGCTGTTCGTTGTTGCGGTTGGTCTTGGTCCGTTTGCAGGTGTCCTTGCGCTTTGGATCCATACCACCGGCGTTCTGGCAAAGCTGTTTTCAGAAGCCGTCGAGGCAATTGATCCCGAACCGGTCGAAGGTATCCGGGCCACCGGTGCCAACGGGTTGCAGGAGGTCATCTTTGGGGTGATCCCGCAGGTTCTTCCGCTTTGGATTTCCTATTCGCTGTACCGGTTTGAAAGCAACGTGCGGTCGGCAACCGTTCTTGGCATCGTTGGTGCGGGTGGCATTGGCATGGTTTTGTGGGAATATATCCGCGCATTTTATTACGCGGAAACCGCAGCGGTCATGATCATCATCATCATATCGGTTAGTCTGCTTGATGTGATTTCGCAGCGTCTGCGCAAACTGGTGACCTGATCCATGACGTTCAAGATTACGCAGGCCAAACCGGCAATGAAACAATTGTCGGAGGCCCCGACGATTGATCCGAGTGCGGTGGTGGTTGATTGCGAATTTGGTGTCTGGACCGAAATTGGCCCGCGCACCAGCATCCGCGAAAGCGTGATGGGTGATTATTCCTATGTCGTCAATGACAGCGAGATCATCTATTCCGACATCGGGAAATTCGTAAATATCGCCGCCCACACGCGGATCAATCCGGGGCAGCACCCGATGGACCGGGCATCGATGCATCATTTCCAGTACCGGTCGAGTGCCTATGAGCTTGGCGATGATGATCCGGCATTTTTTGACTGGCGCCGGGAAAAGCGGGTCAAGCTTGATCATGATGTCTGGATCGGGCATGGCGCGATTGTTCAGGGTGGGGTTACCATCGGGATCGGCTCCGTCGTCGGTTCGGGTGCGGTGGTGACCAAGGATGTGCCGCCCTACACCATTGTCACCGGCATTCCGGCCAAACCGCTTCGGCCGCGATTTGATCCGGAAATTGTTGATGCGCTGCTTCGTATTTGCTGGTGGGACTGGGATCATGCAACATTGGCAGAACGGCTTGACGATTTTCGGCGTCTGCCGGTACGGGATTTCTGTCTGAAATACGATTTGCGATAAATCGACATCCAATCTGAGGCCCCATGACCGATTATCAGCGTTATGCTGTTTATTATGCACCAAAAGCCAACAGTGATCTGGCGGATTTTGGCAATGCCTGGCTGGGGCGTGATCCGGCAACCGGGCGGGAAATCGCGCGCCCGGATGTTGCGGGACTTGACCGGGACGAGATCGCATCGATCACCGTTTCCCCATCGCGATACGGGTTTCATGGCACCCTGAAACCGCCATTTGCCTTAAAGGATGGGCAGACACGCGCGCTGCTTGAAAGCGCGATTGCCGACTATTGCGCCGGGGCAAGCCCGGTTGCGTGCGGTCCCCTGATCCTGAAAGCCATCGGAAGTTTCATCGCACTTGTCCCGACCGAACCGGTCGGCGGGCTTGGCGATCTGGCATCCGGCCTTGTGAAGGTGCTTGACGGTTTTCGCCAGCCCGAAGACGAAGCCGCGATGAACAAACGCCGTGCATCGGGACTGAGTGACCGGCAGGAAGAATATCTGGTCCGGTGGGGGTATCCCTATGTGATGGAAGAATTCCGTTTTCACCTGACCCTGACCGGCAAGCTTGATCCGGATCGGCTGATGCGGGTGCGCGATGCGCTTGCCCCGATTGTTGCACCGTTGTGCGAGGCACCATTTACGATCAGCGATGTCTGTCTTTTTGGTGATCCGGGGGATGGAAAGCCGTTTGATTTGTTGCGACGCTTTGCGCTTGGATGACGGGTGATTGCGCTCCGGAAGTTAAAAAAATGCTGCAGTGTTTTGCTGCAGCATTTTTTGTTTAGACTGCCCTGTTTCCGGGCGATTGGTTCTTTGGGGCCGGGCGATGGAAAATGGCATCAATGAAACGGCCAATACCGGTTTCAAGGTCATTGTCATTTTCAACGGCGATCACGTTGGGACCATCGACCTGATAGGCCGATGCACGCCGCAGGCGTTGTTCGATATCGTCGGAACTTTCGCGGCCACGGGCCACAAGGCGTTGGCGAAGGGCATCCTCGCCCGCGCGGATGCTGATGACCCGGACGTGATCGGAACCCAGAAGATCGCGGGCATCGTCAATCACGCTGCGCGAGGCGTTGACGACAACGATTTTGCCGTTGGCGACGTCGTTCTGGACATGATTGGGAATGCCGTAACAAAGATTGTGCGCCCGCCAGCTCAGCAGGAAGGCCCCCTGCTTTGCCATCGAAGCAAAATCCTCGGCGCGGACAGGAATATGGATTTCGCCAACCGATCCGGCCGGGCGGGTAATGCAGCGACGGGGAAACAGGATGGTTTCATCGTCGTGCAAACGTGCCCGCGCCGCATCCAATAGGGTATCCTTTCCAACCCCGCTGGGGCCGACGACAAGAATCAGCAATCCATTTTCCGAAACGCCATGAGGGGTGTCATGGCGCGCGATCATGACACGCGGCTTCCCAGACGCCACACACCACGCACAATCGGATGATGCGGTGAATGATGGACCCGGATCAGGTCGCCGCGTTTGCCAACCGCAATTTCGCCCCGGTCATCAAGGCCGACCTGTTTTGCCGGGGTCAATGTTGCGGTGCGCACCGCACGCGGCAGGTCATAGGCATCGAAATCATCAAACAGTTTCATGACGCCATGCAGCAGACTGTGCGGGACATAGTCGCTTGAGATAATGTCGAGATAGCCGTGCTTTGCCAGATCGCCCGCGGCGACATTGCCGCTATGTGAGCCGCCGCGCACAAGGTTCGGCCCGCCCATCATCACGCCAAGCCCGCCTTCGTGTGATGCCTTGGCAGCCGCCAGTGTCGTCGGGAATTCGGCCACCGTCATTTTATCGGCGACGGCTTCGGCAACGTGTTCCTCGGTCGCGTCATCGTGGCTTGCCAGTGCAAGGCCCCGGCTATGGGCGACGTCGACAACGTGGCGGCGGTGTTTGGCGGAATACAGTTCGGAATCACGTTTGCGGCTGGCGACGAATTTGCGCATTTCCTCGTCCGAGAGGCCGTATTTGCCCTGATAATAGGTGTAATAGGCATCCAGACTGACGAATTGGCGTTGGCCCGGCGTGTGATCCATCACCGAGAGCATCTTGACTAGAGGCAGATCAACCAGATTATCGAGTGCCTCGACCAGCCCGCCATAGGACGTTTCACAGCGCAGATGCAGTTTGTGATCTGCGCGCAAAAGGTTGTTCTCGAGCGCATGCTGAAGGGCAGTCACCGATTCAACCAGTCGTTCGATCCGTTCTGATCCGTCTGAGACGTCGCCGACTGAGATGGCATCAAAGACCGTTGTGATGCCGGCACTGGCGACCTGATTGTCGTGCGCAATCACCGCAGCGGTAGCGGGCCAGCGGGTTTTGGGACGCGGGGTCAGGTGTTTTTCGAGATTGTCGGTATGAAGTTCGACCAGACCGGGCATCAGATAATCGCCGCCCATGTCTTCGGCACCGGGCAGATTGGACGGGCGGTCCGAGATATCGGTGATCAGTCCGTCTTTGATCTGAACGGCACCTTCGATGACATCATTGGCCAGGACAATTTTGGCATTGGTAAAAATCTGTTCAGTCATTGGCCCCAACTTTAAACGAAGTCACATCAAACGATCCCGTGCAGACCGCATCGCGGGTATCGTGATCATGGAAAATACCGGCAATGGCAGCGCCGCGTGCCTTGGCTTCTTCAATCAATGCCAGAACCGTGGCACGATTTTGGGTGTCAAGCGATGCGGTCGGTTCATCAAGCAGCATGATCGGATAATCGGCGATGAAACCGCGCGCGATATTCACGCGTTGCTGTTCGCCCCCGGAAAAGGTCAGGGGGGAAAGTTGCCACAGACGTTCGGGAATGCGCAAGCGGGTCAGAAGATCGCGGGCCTTTGCCAGTGCCGTTTCGCGGGCCGTGCCCAGCGCGATCAGGGGCTCGGCGACGATTTCAAGTGTTGGTACGCGCGGGATGACGCGCAGGAACTGGCTGACATAGCCCATGGTGCGTTTGCGCATATCAAGGATCGCATGCGGGCTTGCGGTGGTGATATCAAGCCAGTCGCCATCGTGCAGCACGCTGATCGAGCCGCTTGAACAGGTGTAATTGGCATAAAGCATGCGCATGAAGGTGCTTTTCCCCGATCCGGATTCACCGGTCAGCGCGATGCATTCACCGGCATTGAGGTGGAATTCCACCCCTTCGAAAACCGGGATCGTGACGCTGCCCTGAGTATGCAGGGTAAAGCCCTTGGCGACGTTTTTGGCGTGAAGCATTTCAGACATTTCAATCGCCCTAATTTTGCAGGATGGAAGAAACAAGCAGCTGGGTATAGGCGTGCTGCGGATCGTCGAGCACCTGATCGGTCAGGCCGCTTTCGATCACTTGGCCGTTCTGCATGACCATCAGGCGATGCGATAACAGGCGGGCGACCGCCAGATCGTGGGTGACGATGATCACCGCCAGATTAAGGTCGTGAACCAGCCCGCGCAGCAGATCGAGCAGGCGGGCCTGAACCGAGACGTCCAGACCACCCGTGGGTTCGTCCATGAAAACGAGACGCGGGCTGGTTACGAGGTTGCGGGCGATTTGCAGGCGTTGCTGCATGCCACCCGAAAAGGTTGAGGGCAGATCATCAAGGCGTTCGGTGGCAATTTCGACCTTGCCAAGCCAGTTTTCCGCGGCATTCCGGATGTTGCCGTAATGACGATCACCGACCGCCATCAGGCGTTCGCCGATATTGGCCCCGGCACTGACATTCATGCGCAAACCATCGCGGGCATTCTGGTGGACAAACGCCCAGTCGGTGCGCATCAGCAATCGACGTTGCGCTTCGGACATCTGATAGACGTCACGGATGCCATCAATGCGGGTGTGATATTCGACCGTGCCCTTGGTCGGTTCCTGCCGGGCTGCAATGCTGCGCAGCAAAGTTGATTTTCCGGAGCCGGATTCACCCACGATGCCAAGCACTTCGCCGGGGCGGAGTTCGAAGCTGACATTGCGGCAACCGACCCGGTCGCCATACATCATGGTCAGGTCGGAAACGCGCAGAAGCGGTTCATGTGAATGGGTCATTATTCTGCGGCCTTTCCGTTGCTGTGGCTGGTGCCAAGGGGCTGATCATGATGTTGCGGGCCGCGATGGCCGGCTTCCTGCCGTTCGCTGCAATAATCGGTGTCCGAGCAGACGAACATCCGGTTGCCCCTGTCATCGAGGATGACTTCGTCAAGGTAGCTGTCGGTTGCGCCGCACATGCCGCATTCGTCTTTCCAGCTTTGCACCTCGAACGGGTGATCATCGAAATCGAGGCTTTTGACCTTGGTGTAAGGCGGCAGGGCATAGATGCGTTTTTCGCGTCCGGCCCCGAAAAGTTGCAGGGCGGCCATCATGTCCATTTTCGGATTGTCGAATTTCGGTGTCGGCGACGGGTCCATGACATAACGATCATCGACCATCACCGGATAGGCATAGGTGGTGGCGATATGGCCGTGACGCGAAATGTCCTCATAAAGCTTCACATGCATCAGCCCGTATTCCTCAAGCGCGTGCATCTTGCGGGTTTCGGTTTCGCGCGGTTCAAGGAAGCGAAGCGGTTCGGGGATTGGCACCTGATAGACAAGGATCTGGTCTTCGCGCAGTTCCTTTTCGGGAATGCGGTGGCGGGTCTGGATGATCGATGCCTCGGCGGTTTTTTCCGTGGTGGCGACATTGGCGGTCTTGGCAAAGAATTGCCGGATCGACACGGCATTGGTGGTGTCATCTGCGCCCTGATCGATGACCTTAAGCGTATCGTCCGGGCCGATGACGGCGGCCGTGACCTGCACCCCGCCCGTACCCCAGCCATAAGGCATCGGCATTTCGCGACCGGCAAACGGCACCTGATATCCTGGGATGGCAACGGCCTTTAGCAACGCGCGCCGGATCATGCGTTTGGTTTGTTCGTCAAGATAGGCAAAATTATAGGCCGAAGATGCTTCCACCGGATTATTTACGGTCTGTTCCATATTGGTTACTCCGCGGCTTCGGGTTGTGATCTGGCGTTTTTGGCATCGGCTGCGTCCGCCTTTGCCAGACGTTCCAGCACTTCGGCACGCATGCGCCGGACAAGTTCAAGTTCGCCCTGGAAATCGACATAGTGGGGCAGCTTGATATGTTCGACAAAGCCGGTTGCCTGCACATTGTCGCTATGTTCCATGACGAATTCCTCGTCCTGGGCCGGGCCCATGACCTGTTCGCCCATTTCACGCGCGCGCATGGCGCGATCCACCAGTGCCATCGAAATCGCCTTGCGTTCGTTCTGACCGAAGACAAGCCCGTAGCCACGGGTGAATTGCGGCAGTTTGGTTTTGGAACCCTTGAACTTGTTGACGGTTTCGCATTCGGTCAGTTCGATATCACCGATATCAATGGCAAAGCCGAGTTCTTCGGGTTCGATTTCGACCGCAACGCTGCCATAGCGGATTTCACCGACAAAGGCGTGGCTGTTGGCGTAGCCGCGCTGGGTGGAATAACCGAGTGCCAGAACAAAGCCCTCGTCCCCGCGGGCGAGATTTTGCAGGCGAAGATCACGATCCGCCGGGAATTTGACCGGCTCGCGCGTCAGGTCGGCGACCGGGGCGTCATCATTGGTCGGGTTGGGTTCATCCTGTATCAGGCCCTCGTAATTCAGAAGGTCGTCAAGAACGCGGGGCATGGTTTCATCAACCGGGTGATCGGCGGTGTGGGCGGTTGCCGGTTCCTCGCCATTGGCCATCAGGGTGAAATCAAGCAGGCGGTGCGTGTAATCAAATGTCGGGCCCAGAATCTGCCCACCCGGCAGATCCTTGAAGGTTGCCGAAATGCGGCGTGCGATATCCATTTCGGCGGTTTTGACCGGTTTGGAAAAGGCAAAGCGCGGCAGCGTGGTGCGATAGGCGCGCATCAGAAAGATCGCCTCGATCAGATCACCGCGCGCCTGCTTGATGGCAAGGGCGGCGAGATCGCGGTCATAAAGCGATCCTTCGGCCATGACGCGGGTGACCGAAAGCGACAATTGCTGTTCGATCTGGCTGGTTCAATCTCGGCAACGTCCCTGTCGCCACGGCGTTTTTCGGCCAGAAGCCGGTGGGCATTGTTGATGGCGCGTTCGCCACCTTTGACGGCTACATACATTTTATCTGACCTCGATCCGGGTGGTGCGCGGAAGGGCGGCGATTTTGCGATCTGCGGCAAAGACGACATCGACACCGCAGGGGAACAGATGATGGTTTTCAGAACGCCATGCGTGGAAGGCAGCGGGCAGGCCGGGCACGGAAAGGTTCTGGCTGTCCTTGATGCCGGGCCCACGCAGGATCATGTCGGCCTTGTCCGATATGTCTTCGACCATCAGGATCAGGGTTGCCGACTGATCGGGATATTCGGCATTGCCAAGCGCCAGATCGGTGATGAAACCAAGATCTTCGCCAAGGTTGACCACGGCAAAATCGGCAGCGGATGGTGTTCCGGTGATCGGGCTGCCGCAATGGAATTTCAGATGGGCATTGGCCCCGTCCGATGCGCAATCAGGTGACAGCCAGATTGTCGTATCCATATCGGCCATCGCCAGCAGAAAGGCGGTTGCGGATTTGTTCAGCCCGACCGGTGCCGGGAGATCAAGCGGCAGATCGTAAATCCGACCGGGATGCGCCATCGCATCAAGAAGGGTGCGGAAAACGGCATTGGACTCAAAGGCGGCATTTTCAAAACCGCGCAGCAATTCGGGGGTCCGTGGTTGCAGGGTCATTCGTCTTCTCCGCGGACAAGGGTAAAGAAATCGACCTTGGTGGCCGCAGCCTTGCGGGCGGCTTCGCGTTTTGCCTCGGCCTGCTGGCGGGCCAGCATGTCGATGAAATCGGACGCACCATCGTCGCGTTGCATGATCGCATCAAACAGGGCGGCATATTGTGCCTGTATCCGGTCGCGCCCCTTGACATAGGCATGACCGACGGTGCCGTCGGACAAAGTGACCGCGCAGCGTGTGACGGTCATTTCGCCAAGGTTGAAGCGCTGCCCGGCCCCACCGGCGCGACCGCGCACCATGACCATGCCGATTTGCGGTTCGCGCAGGTGGCTCCATTGCACATTGGCAAAATGATCGTGCCATTCCTGTTCAAGAATTGCGCGGTTCGTGCGGGCCAGCACCGCCATCCAGCGGTGGCGTGCCTGTGTGGCGGGATCGATGTTCGATCCGTGGTCTGATCCGGATTGCGGTGCGGGTTGCGCCGTCATCTGTTTGATCCTTCTATGCGGGTATCGACAAATTCAAAATTTGTCTAGACGTCTATACATATTCACGTTATAAGACGATTACGCGCGCTTGGCAAAGGCCTTGCGGTGAAAGTTTTGTGAATGGGGATTTCGATGGATTGGGAAGCAGGGCTATCTATCTGGAAGCAAATCGAAAAACAGCTTCTTGCCGATATTGCCAGCGGGGTGTTCGCACCCGGCGATAAAATGCCGACCGAGATGGAACTGGTCCGCCGATTCGGCGTGAATCGCCATACGGTGCGACGCGCGATGTCAGCCCTTGTCGATGCCAATGTCGTGCGTGTCGAACAGGGACGGGGGGCATTTGTTCAGGAACAGATTCTGGATTATCCGCTTGGTGCCAAAACGCGGTTTTCCCAGATCGTATCGGGCCGTCATCGATTGCCGGACAAGAGATTGATTTCGTCTGAAGTCCTGAAAGCCAGTGCAACCATCGCCCAGTTTCTGGATGTCAAACCGGGGACGCGGGTTGTCGAACTGTTTTCCGTGTCGGAGGCCGATGGCATTCCGCTGGCGGTGGCGACAAGCTATCTTCCGGTTGCGCGGTTCGAGGGGATTGTCGAGATATTTACCCAGACAAAATCCCTGACCGAAGCTTTCAAGCATTTCGGGATTGATGATTACAGCCGCAAAACCACCCGCATCAGTGCCCAGTTGCCATCATCACGTGTGGCAAGCCTTTTGAAACAGGCGAAAAACCGGCCGGTGATATCGACGGAAAGTGTTGATGTCGATTCTGCCGGTGTACCGATTGAATACGGGATTACCGCCTTTTCCAGTGACCGGGTGCAGTTGATTGTCGAGTAGTAGACAGGTTCAGTATTCCCGCCCCGGACGGGCCCTATAGACCGGGAAGCTCAGTTTAAACCATATGGCACTTGCGCGCAGGGCGAAGGAACACAGGAACGCGATCAGGGCGACCGGGGCACGGGGAAGCGACAGGATATCGGTTCCGATCACATAGATTGATGCGCCGAGAAGCGCGCAGGTGATGTAAATTTCCGGGCGCAGGATCAGCGGGATTTCGTTACACACCACATCACGGACCATGCCGCCAAATGTGGCCGTGATGGTGCCAAGGATGATGGCAACCAATGGCGATACGCCAAGGTTAAGGCCGATGGCCGCCCCCGTCACGCCAAACATCGCAAGCCCGAGAGCATCAAGCCAGATCAGCGCGACATAACGCCGTTCAACCAGATGGGCGGTGAAATAGGTGAAGACGGCACTGCCGATACAGGTAATGACCCAGGCCGGGTCCCTGATCCAGAAAACCGGTGTGGCGCCAGTGATCACGTCGCGAACCGTCCCGCCGCCGATGCCGGTAAAGGTCGCGATCAAAACGAAGCCGACAATATCCATCTGGCGCCGCGATGCTTCCAGCGCGCCGGTCACGGCAAAAACGGCAACGCCGGTCAGTTCGAGCCAATAAATAATCTGGGTAATTGTCATAATGTCGCTTCAATACCGTTTCAGATATGCAGTCTTATCGGATCGATCTGACTTGCCGGATGGCATAGAATTTCAGTATCACCGATTTTTCAGCATGTTTGGTGCCATCATGCCAAACGTAAGATCGCTTTGGAAAATGTTTTCCCCGTTCGTCTTAAAAAGCCGAGAGCGCGGTCTTATATGCAGCACACGATAAGCCGCATGTCTTAAAAATGACGGCATATAAATCGGGCAATCGCAAATAAGGCTGTCCGTAGGGAAGTGAGAGGATTGACTGTGAAAAGCTTTTCGCAGGTGGGTGTCCGTGTCCAGATCGCGCTGGTCACAGCTGTGCTTGTTGCGGCACTTGCCGGCATCATGAGCTATGTCGTTGGTCAAAGGTCGGCTGACGTTCTGACAAGGCAGATCGGCACTGGTGTGGCCGATGTTGCACTGCAAATGGCAGACGAGCTTGATCGCACGATGTGGACCCATCGCGGTGAAGTCGCGGTTCTTAGTACCTTGCGCGCGATCCGAAACCTGAATGACATTGATCAGGCCAGCGAACTGATCAACCGGTTGCAGCATGAATTGCCAATTTTCACATGGATCGGTGTGGTGGATGCGAATGGCACCGTTGTTGCCGCTACGGGGGATATTCTGGTCGGCAAGGACATTTCGGCACGGCCGGTTTTTGAGTTTGGCCGCAAGGAGATGTTCATTGGCGATGTCCATGACGCCAAATTGCTGGCCGAAAAATTTCCGGGCCCGACCGGCGAGCCGATCCAGTTTGTTGATATTGCCGTTCCGTTGCTAAACGATGCCGGTAACTTCAATGGGGTTCTGGCAACGCATCTGAGCTGGGAGTGGGCGAATACGGTAAGGCGCAACCTGTTCGCAGGCCAGGGTTTGCATCGGAGCGTTGATATCTTTGTCATCAGTGCCGATGGCACGGTCCTGCTTGCGCCGGATTTTGAAAGGGCGGGCCAGAAGCTTGATCTTGATCTGAAAAGTGCAAACGACACGCCGAATGCTGGCTGGCAGATCGCCCGCTGGCCCGATGGCAATGACTATCTTACGGGGGCTGCACCGGCCGATGGCCACCTTGATTATGCCGGGCTTGGCTGGACTGTGCTTGTGCGCCAGCCGGTAACCTCGGCATTGATGCCGGTCAACGATTTGCGTTCCGATATTCTGGCGCTGGGCCTTGGTCTTGCGGTGCTGTTTAGCATCATTGCCTGGTGGGGGGCTGGTTTCATCGTCGGCCCGCTGGTCAGGATCGCGAATGCCGCCGGGGAGCTTAAACGTGGTGAGATCGAAAACCTGCCACAGGTTGCAGGGGCGCGCGAAATCCGCACGCTTTCAAGCAGTCTGAACAGTCTGGTCGTTAAACTGACCGAGAAGGACAACGCCCTTGGCGAGATGAAGCATATTGCGCATCATGATCCCCTGACCGGGCTTGGCAACCGTCTGGCACTGGATGTTTATTTCGAACATGCCCTGGCGCAGGCCAACCGCCAGCGCAGTCAGCTTGGCATTCTTGTTCTTGATCTGGACGATTTCAAACCGGTCAATGACCGGCTGGGGCATGCGGCAGGGGACGAGGTGCTGTGTGAAGTTGCCCGTCGGCTGCGTCGCTGTGTGCGCGGTGGGGATCTGGTTGCCCGCACCGGTGGGGACGAGATGGTCATTGTTTCGCATCTTGGCGAAAACGGTGTGACCGAAGCGCGCGCACTGGCCGAAAGAATCCTTAATGACATTCTGATGCCGTTCATTACCGGCGGAAACCGGATATCGATCAATATCAGCATCGGTATTGCCGTTTATCCCGATCATGCCACCCGCCCGGAGACGCTGCTGGAGCAGGCCGATCAGGCGCTTTATGTGGCCAAAAGCAAGGGCAAGCATCGCTATGTCATTCATGGTGAGGAAAACCGCGCGCAGAATTCAGGCTCACGCGCCTGAAATCGGGTCAGATATGACCATCCAATGGCTTGACTTGGTGGTGATTGCTAAGCATTAAGCAATTCATGACCATTTCATCAGAAACCGAACTTGAACATCTGCGCCGTATTGGACGCATCTGTGCGCGTGCGCGCGACGTGATGGGGGCTGCGGCCGTTGCCGGAATGACCACGGCCGAACTTGATGCCATTGGCCGCAAGGTCCTTGAGGATGCCGGGGCGGTTTCAGCACCCGAAAGCGAATATGATTTTCCCGGTGCGACCTGCATCAGTGTGAATGAGGAAGTCGCACACGGTATTCCGGGTGATCGGGTTCTGGCGGATGGCGATCTTGTGAATATCGATGTGTCGGCGTCGCTTGACGGCTATTTTTCCGATACCGGTGCCAGCTTTATCGTCGGAACGCCGCGCCCTGAAATCGTGAAGCTGTGCGATGATGGCAAAAAGGCAATGTGGGCGGGGATCAAGGTCGTGCGCGACAAGGCACCGATCCGTGAAATCGGTCTTCGGATCGAAAACTTTGCCCGAAAGGGCGGTTACAGCCTGATTAAAAATCTGGCCAGTCACGGGATCGGCAAATCATTGCACGAAGCGCCGGAAACCATCCCGACATGGGATGATCCGCGCGAACGCCGGTCGCTGAAAAAAGGTCAGGTCATCACCATCGAACCGTTCCTGTCGCGGGGGTCGAACTGGGCGCTTGACGGGGATGATGGCTGGACGCTGTATGCCGATACCGGCGCACCCACCGTACAATACGAACATACGCTGGTGGTGACACAGAATGGCTATGAAATCATGACATTGGCCGGATAAACCCACCGGTTCATATTGCGCAGCATGATGGATATGAAAAAGGCCGCCAGGAACAAGCCGGGCGGCCTTTTTAGTGCGGTATTGATGGCAGTTATGCGCCGTATTTTGCCTTGGCTTCGCGGCGACGCGCGTGCAGGACCGGCTCGGTATAGCCATTTGGCTGTTCGCGGCCCTTGAACACCAGATCACAGGCGGCAGCAAAGGCAACACTGTCATCAAAGTTCGGTGCCATGTTGCGATATTCCGGGTCGCCTTCGTTCTGTTTGTCGACGACGGCGGCCATGCGTTTCATGGTTTCCATCACCTGATCCTTGGTGCAAAGCCCGTGATGGAGCCAGTTGGCGATATGCTGGCTGGAAATGCGCAATGTGGCGCGGTCTTCCATCAGGCCGACATTGTTGATATCGGGCACTTTGGAGCAGCCAACCCCGGCATCGATCCAGCGGACAACATAGCCAAGAATGCCTTGGGCGTTGTTATCAAGTTCTTCCTGGATTTCGCTTGGCATCGGGTTGATGTCGCCAAGACGCGGGATCGAGAGGATATCATCGAGGCTTGCGCGTTCGCGTTTGCCAACTTCGTCCTGTACGGCACGGACATCGACCTGATGGTAATGCATGGCATGCAGGGTGGCCGCAGTGGGGGATGGAACCCATGCGCAGTTGGCGCCGGCTTTGGGATGGCCGATTTTGGCGGTCATCATTTCGGCCATGCGATCCGGTTTGGCCCACATGCCCTTGCCAATCTGGGCGATGCCCTTCATGCCGCATTCAAGGCCGACATCGACATTCCAGTTTTCATAGGCCGAAATCCAGTACTGGTCTTTCATCGCTTCCTTGCGAACGACCGGGCCTGCTTCCATGCTGGTGTGGATTTCATCGCCGGTGCGGTCGAGGAACCCGGTATTGATGAAAACAACACGGTCCTGGGCAGCACGGATGCATTCCTTGAGGTTCACCGTCGTGCGGCGTTCCTCGTCCATGATGCCGACCTTAAGGGTATTTTCCGGCAGGCCGATTTCACGTTCGACAAAGGCAAACAGATCATTGGTCAGGGCGACTTCTTCGGGCCCGTGCATTTTCGGTTTCACGATATAGACGCTGCCATGGCGCGAGTTCGAGACGCTGCTATTGCCGTCAATGTCGTGTTTGGCAATCAGGCTGGTGAACATCGCATCAAGGAAGCCTTCGGGGACTTCGTTGCCATTGGCGTCAAGCACCGCGTCGCTTGTCATCAGGTGGCCAACATTGCGCACCAGCATCAGACTGCGCCCCGGCAGGACAACATTGTGGCCATCAAACCCCTGATAGGAACGGTCCGGGTTGAGGCGGCGGGTAACGGTTTTGCCGCCCTTTTCAAAGCTTTCTTCCAGCGTGCCTTTCATCAGGCCAAGCCAGTTGCGATACACCGCAACCTTGTCTTCGGCATCAACGGCGGCAACCGAATCCTCGCAATCCTGAATGGTGGTCAGGGCGGATTCCATGATCACATCGCAGACACCGGCCGCATGGGTTTTGCCAATCGGATGCGTGGGATCAATGCGGATTTCCAGATGCAGGCCATGATTGCGCAGCAGGACTTCGGAAAGGGCACCGTCTTTTTCGTTGTAGCCAATAAATTGCGATGGCTGTGCCAGCGATGTTTCGCTGCCGTCTGACAGGGTCACCACCAATGTCCACCAGCCAGACCCGTCTTCGCGGACTTCGTATTTGGCGACATCGGCATGTTTGCCATTGGCCAGCGGCACCGCCTGATCAAGGAATTTTGCGGCATAGGCAACGACGGCTGCCCCTCGCTTGGGATTAAAGCCAGCGGTCTTTTCCTTGCCATCGGCATCGTCAATGACATCGGTGCCATAAAGCGCGTCATAAAGGCTGCCCCAGCGGGCATTGGCCGCATTAAGCGCGTAACGCGCATTCATCACCGGCACGACCAGCTGCGGGCCGGCGACGCGGGCGATTTCCGGGTCAACATTGGTGGTCGAAATATAGAAATCGTCGCCTTCGGGCAGAAGATAGCCGATTTCCTTGAGGAATTCCTTGTAGGCCAGCGGGTCGCGGGCCTGATCCTGCCGAGACAGGTGCCATTCGTCGATTTTGGCCTGCAACTCGTCGCGCTTTGCCAGCAGCGAACGGTTGCGCGGGCCAAGTTGGTTCACGAGCTTTTCGAACGATGCCCAGAACTGGTCGGAGGAGACACCGGTGCCCGGGGTGATTTCGTTGGCAACCAGATCATGCAGAACGGTTGCGATCTGAAGGCCGCCTTTGGTGATACGTTGGGTCATGTTTCCTCTCGACAGGCTTGAAGTCTTCTGCACGGCCCGATGTGACCGATGCATATCTTTGTCACAACATATGGGCTGGAAGCGGGCAGGGTCCACAGCCGGTTTCACTTTCGTGGGATGTTTTCCGTATTGTGGAAACGATACCGACGCCCGCCGGGTGATTATTGCAGTTATATGCCGCTATATTTTGCCCAAAGACGGGGTGTTAAGGGTTGTGTCTGTTTTGATCCGGGCCCTGATTTGGGTCTTGATCCGGGGCTGAGCCCGCCTGATCAGGGGTGTCATCTGTCGCGGGATGGCCGATATCGTCCGGTCGGTCGGCGGCATGTGAGGCACTTCCGTCTTCTTCCTCGACGATGTCATCGGTGATGGGCGACATTTCAAGTGCCATGGGCGTGGTGCGCGGCACGGCGACAAACTGGCCCTGCTCCTCGATCGTGATGCGGCGACCGAAACCGGCACGATAGATGGCAAAGCTTGCCACCAGCACGCCGACAATCGCAAACAGAACCGGCATGCCCCATGGACCAAAATGACCAATGGCAAGCGACCCGATGATCGGCCCGGTGGCAGCAGACCCGCCATAAATGATCAAGAGGCCACCCGATGCGGAAACGATCTGATCGGGTTCGAGATAGTCATTCACATAGGCGACCGACAGGCCATAAACCGGCATGATGAAAATGCCGATGATCGCGCCCCAGACAGTCAGATTGGCGCGCACGACTTCTGGCGCGACAAGCGGGAACAGCCCGCAGATGGCAAGCCCGATCAGCACGGCGATCATGACATACTGGCGCGGGACAATGTCGGACAGGCGGCCAATCGGCCACTGCATGATCATGCCGCCCAGAATGACGAAGGCCATGAAGTTGGCGACCTCATTGGTTGCCAATCCAAGGTCGGAGGCAAAGATCGGACCGACGCCATAAATCGCACCGGACAGAACGCCACTGCCGGCGGCGGCGACAAAGCCGAGCGGCGAAATGGCGTATAGCTGACGGAATTTCATGCGCGCGCCACTGACCGCGGCGGGCGGGGGCTGCCGGGTGAGCGCAATCGGCACCAGAGACAGCGACAAAAGGACCGATGCCACGGTGAACAGTTCGAAACTGCCAATCGGTGACACGTTCAGCAACAGCTGCCCGATGGCAAGACCCGCCAGCGACACGGTCATGTAGGCGGCAATCATGCCGCCGCGCGATGTATTGTCGACCTGTTCGTTGAGCCAGCTTTCAATCACCAGATACAGGGCCGAAATGCACAGGCCCGTCATGGCACGAAACAGCGACCAGGTAATCGGATCCACAAACACGGCATGCAAAAGCGTAATTGCCGATCCGGTCGATGCCAGTGCGGCAAAGGTCCGGATATGCCCCACACGGTTGACAAGCCCCGCCCCCCAGATGATCCCGCCGATAAACCCGGCATAATAGGATGCCATGATGATACCGGTATAGATCGGGGCAAATCCCTCCGACGAGGCGCGCAACGCCAGCAGCGAGGATTGCAGCGACGCCCCGGTATTGAGGGTGAAGGCTGCAAACAATGTCGCAGATAATGCGATGATCAGTGCGACCGGCGAACGGGGCATTGCTATCCTCTGGTGGTAAAGTCGCGGCAGGGTCTACCCTGCGCGAAGGTCGGGAACCCTGTCAATCTTTACAAGGTGCTGTTCTGAAAGGTCTTGTCAGCCTTGCGGGACATGTGACGGATCGAACGTTACGGCGCATAAGATGTTCCGCAGAATTTCAAGCATTGAATTAAAGTCGAAGCCCTGCCGCGAACAGTACCGGTTTTGCGCAACTGCCATGTTAAAAGTGCGATAAGGTTGAAACCGGTAAAGGGTGGGCTGAGCGAATAACCAGCTTGACCTTCGGCCCTTTGATGCGCTCTATGACTTGGAATTGGAAGCAATTTGCCAAAATCCGTTGCCGTAAAGACGGATTTTTGCGTTGATCGCCACTATTGGCCCGATCCGCACCCAAGTTCGGTATTTGCAAACCGACCGGTGCCCGGGTTCTGCAAGGGGAGGAAACCTTGAACATTCTTCGTACAATCGGCGCAATCGCGACCGGTATTGTTGCCTTGTCGGCGGTAAGTGCCGCCCAGGCAGAAACCCGCGTCACTTTCAAATCGGCCAAGGCGGCGTCATCCTATTATCAGATGGCAGCCCAGTTCGCAGAAGCGATCAAGACCGGTACGGACGGCGAAATCATCGTCACGGTCGAGGAAAGCCAGGGATCGGTCCAGAACGTGATGGAAGCATCGGTTCGCCCGGGCAATTATCTTTTCACAAGCCCGCCCGCACTTGTTGGCCTTGCACAGGCAGGCAAGGGCGCGTTTGAAGGGCGTCCGACCGAAAAATTCAATGAAGTCCGGGCCCTGTTCCCGATCCCGTCGCTGACCATGCATTTCGTGATGCGTGCTGATTCGGGCGTAACCGACTTTGCCGGGCTTGAGGGCAAGACCATTCTGCTTGGCAAGGGGTCGTTTGGCGCGAATGAGGGTGAAAAATACCTCGATCTGTTCGGGCTTAAAGATAAGGTCACACTGTCAGAAGCGGAGCTGTCCAACGCGGTTGCCGCCCTTAAAAACGGTCAGATTGACGGTTTTGTCACTGCCGGTTCCTGGCCCGCGCCGAACGTGATCGAGGCCGCGGCAGGCACGGATGTCAATATCCTGTCGCTTTCCGATGACCAGCTTGCGATGACCAAGCGCGATCTGACGGTGATCCCGGCCGGGACCTATAACGGTCAGAAGGATGATATCCGCACCTCTTCCCTGTCGGTGGTTGCCTATGCCACGACCGAGATGGATGATGAAACCGCCTATCAGCTGACCAAAACTTACTGGGGCCAGAAATCCGCCATGAGCTCGAACGCGTCTTGGTGGAAAGGTGTGACCCAGGAAATGCTGGCCAATATCAAGGGTAAAATTCACCCCGGCGCGCTTCGTTTTTACGCCGAAGCCGGTTTCCCGGTTCGCGACGATCAGAATTGATCGCCGATTGGCAATAATGTGATGACAGGCCCGGCCGCCACAGCCGGGCCGTTCTTTATCGGACGTATCAGGATTACGATGTCTGCTGTTTCCCGCCCTTTCTGGATTGCGCTTGGCGCGGTATCCATCTTTTTTCATCTCTGGCTGATTTTTTCGGGGCTGGTTCCCAATCTGGTCAGTCGGCCGTTGCATATGGCTTTGGCGCTGCCTTGGGCATTGGTGTTTGTTGCCAAAACACCGTGGCAGAAAATCAGCGGTCTGATCCTGACCGTGATCGGGTTTGCGGCATGTTTGTGGGTGGCGTTCAATCATGGCATGCTGGGTGATCAATACGGGTTCCTGGTCGGGAATCTGCAAATTGCCATATCATTTGCCCTGCTGGGCATTGTTCTTGAAATGGCACGGCGCGCGATTGGCTGGCCTTTGCCGAGTGTGGCGGCGATTGCGCTGCTTTATGGGTTCTTTGGCGAATATATTCCCGGTGAATTCGGCCATGGCGGGCTTCCGATTGAAAGCATGCTGGGTACGCTAACCATTGCCGAAGGCGGCCTTTGGGGAAGCCTGACCGGGGTTTCGGTCAGCATCGTTGCGATCTTTGTCATCTTTGGCGCGATCCTGAATGGCGGCGAAGCCGGGCAGGGCTTCATGAATGTTGCCGGTGCGGCTGCGGGGCGGCTGCGTGGTGGCGCGGCCAAGGTTTCGGTGATTTCGTCGGCGTTGTTTGGCTCCATTTCCGGGTCTGCGTCGGCCAATGTGGCGTCCACCGGGGCGATTACCCTTCCGGCCATGACCAAGCTTGGTTATCCGAAAAAACTGGCCGCCGCGGTCGAGGCGGTGGCATCGTCGGGCGGGCAGATCATGCCGCCCTTGATGGGGGCCGGGGCCTTTGTCATGGTCGAGCTGACCGGGCGGCCCTATGTCGAGATCATGGTTGCGGCCATTTTGCCGGCAATCCTTTATTTTCTGGCGGTGTGGGTCGGGATCAATGCCTTTGCGCTTCGCTATGACTTGCCCGGTGTGCCGGAAAAAGATCGGCCTGATACCCGTGCGGTCATTGTAACCTCCGCCTTCTTTCTTGTGCCATTTGCGATCCTGCTTTGGGGCATGTTTGGCGGTGGCTATACGCCGCAATATGCCGCCTGCCTTGCGATGATTGCCGGTGCGGCTTTGCTGTTTTTAGATGGCAATCTGCAATTCAGCCTGAGACGGACGGGCGAAAGATTTACCGAGGTCTGCCTGAGTGCCGGGCGGCAGGTATCGATGATTGCCGCCATCATTTTGTGCGCGTCCATCGTTATCGGTGTTTTGGGTCTGACCGGGCTTGGCGTGAAGATCACGTCGCTTTTGCTGTCGGGATCGGGCGGGATGTTGTGGCCGGCCTTGCTGCTGACGGCGGTGGCGTGCCTGATCCTTGGCATGGAAGTGCCGACAACGGCGGCTTATGTGATCTGTGTTTCGGTGGCCGGACCCGCCCTGACCGAGCTTGGGCTTGATCCATTGCAGGCGCATCTTTTCGTGTTCTGGTTTGCCCTGCTGTCGACGATTACCCCGCCGGTTTGCGGTGCGGTGTTCATTGCCGCGGGCATGGTCGAGGAAAACTGGCTGAAGGTGGCCGGAACGGCAATGGCGCTTGGCGTCGGGCTTTACATCGTGCCGCTGGCGATGATCGCAAACGGGTCATTGATTGATCTTGCGGCCAATCCGGTTTGGGCGTTGGTTGCCGGGCTTAAGGTTGCGGTTGGTCTGACGGCGATTTCATATGGCCTGATATCGCCGCGCCCGGTTCTGGTCCGCATCGCATCGGGCGTTATGGGCGGGCTTGTCATTTTTGTTGCCGGGGTTTAACCCCGGCGGCTTCCCTGTTGGTCCTGCGTCTGACTGAAATCATCAAGCAGCTTCATGAAATCATCGACATCCGGGAAGCCCGTGAAGCTGTGCTGTGCCGGGATGCTGACCCATGGCAGTTTTTCAGATGTCATGGTTTCGATGAAGGGTGTGGCAAGGGACTTCTGATCAAACAGGGTCGGGCGGACATTGACAAAATCATCCATGCCGGTGATCCGGGTAAACATCCATGTCTTGCAGTCGGGGCAGAAAAAATGGTCCAGTTCGGGGCCTTGAACGCCGCCTTTGACCGGTGTCCCGCGCACAACGCGAAAGCTGTCTGATTTGCACATCGCTGTGAGCGAAAAGGCGCTTGAGCTCATTTTCTGGCAACCGCGACAATGGCAGGCTGCGGTCAGGACCGGGGGTGCTGCCAGCGCGATTTCAAGTTTCCCGCAACGGCAGGATCCTTTGACGGGATAGGAAATCTTGTCCATCGACTGGCACCCGGTTGTAATTGCGCACAAAAAAGGTCAGGCATGCAAATTAATGCGTGCCTGACCGGAATGCCAACAGGTTCTTCGCCAGGGTGCTTTGTCCCTGGCGGCTATTGGGTGCTGTTAGTGATTTCTGCGTTAAGCGCGTCCGCTACGCGGACCGGCAAACAGCCAGATGATCAGGCCGAGAACCGGCAACACGAGGATCAGAATCGTCCAGATGATTTTTGAACCGGTGCTGGCACCGCTGCCCATGACATTGATGATCGCCCAGATATCGGCAATCAGAATGATCAGTCCGATAATTCCACCATATTCCATAACCCAACCTCATTTTTCTGTGTCAGCAGACAGGAAAGCTGTCGGCTGTTCTTGAAAGTCAAACGGCTTGGATGGGAAGTTGTTCCCGCGGGGTATTTTGCGACCAAATGGCGAAATTACCTAGACGACTTGTCCGGCCGACCAGCCCGATGACCAGGCCCACTGGAAATTGAACCCGCCAAGATGGCCGGTAACGTCAACGACTTCACCGATGAAATAAAGGCCGGGGACATCGCGGCATTCCATGGTTTTCGATGACAGGGCGTTGGTGTCGACCCCGCCCAGCGTGACCTCGGCGGTGCGATAGCCTTCGGATCCCTGCGGCATGACCGACCACTGATTGACATCGGTTGCAAGCAGACGCAGCGCCTTGTCCCCGGTTTCACCAATCGGGCGATCAAGCCCGTGGCGGGCGGTGATCATCTGAGCCAGACGGTTTGGCAGAATGCGCGAGAGCACATTATGCACGGCCTGTTTCGGGCTTTCGGCCTTGGCCGATTTCAGAAGATCAAACGCGTCTTCTTCGGGGTTCAGATTGACCGTGATGGCATCGCCTTCATCCCAATAGGATGAAATCTGTAGGATGGACGGGCCGCTGAGCCCGCGATGGGTGAACAGCAATCCTTCGCGGAACTGCTTTTTGTGGCACTGGACAATCGCATCAACCGAAATGCCGGAAAGCTGGCCCAGATCGGCCCGCATATCCGGGTCAAAGGTCAGCGGGACAAGGGCGGCCCTGGTCGGAACGATGTCGATGCCAAACTGTCGGGCAATCTGATAGCCAAAGCCGGTTGCGCCGATTTTGGGAATGGAAAGGCCGCCACAGGCCACGACAAGGGATTGGCAGGTCCATTGCGCGCCGGTGCGTGTGGTGACATCGAACCCGGCATCATCGCGGCGGATGATGTTGCTGATTTCGGTGTTCAGGCGCAGCTCGACATGGGCGGCATCACATTCATCGAGCAGCATGTCGATGATCTGGAACGAGGATTCATCGCAGAAAAGCTGGCCCAGTGTTTTTTCATGCCAGGCAATGTCATGGCGATTGACCAGATCGATGAAGTCAAACTGGGTGTAACGTTTGAGTGCCGAGACGCAGAAACGCTTGTTTTGCGAAATGAAATTTTCCGGGCTGGCATGCAGATTGGTGAAGTTGCAGCGACCGCCCCCGGAAATCCGGATTTTTTCAGCCGGTTTCGCCGAATGATCGACAATCACAACCGAACGGCCGCGTTTTCCGGCTTCGATTGCACACATAAGGCCGGCGGCACCGGCACCAATCACAAGGACATCAATCTTCTTCACGCAGCAGGCCAATCTTTCGGGGAAAACGACCTGCCTTATACGGATAAATTGGTGTTCTGTCAGTGCCTGTCAGGCGTAACGCTGCTTTTTGGGCTGGGGCGTTGTGATATCGGGTGTCTGGGCCGTCGGATGGGCATCTGCAATCTGGCGTTCGGTTGCAACCCGATTGCGGCCTTTGGCCTTGGCCAGATAAAGCGCCTGATCGGCGCGTTCGATAAAGCGGCCAAGCGGCTCGCCATAGGCAAAGGTGCTGACCCCGATTGAAACGGTGACCTTGCCAAGTTCTTCATGGCGGATGCGGCTGACCACCTTGCGGGTTTCGACATTGTGGCGGATATGTTCGGCCAACTGGCGGGCGCAACCAAGCCCGGTCATCGGCAGAATGACGGCAAATTCCTCCCCACCGTAACGGGCGGCGGTGTCGCGGCCCTTGACGTTCTGCTGAAGGGTCTGGGCCATCAGCCGAATGACCTGATCGCCGGCCTGATGCCCGTGGTTATCGTTGAAAGTTTTGAAATGGTCGATATCGATCAGAAGCAGGCTAAGCGGTTTGCCGGTTTCCATCGACTGCATCGCGCAATCGCGTAATCGCAGATCAAATGCCTTGCGGTTGGCAATGCCGGTCAGACAGTCGGTCATGGCCTCGCGCTTCATGTCTTCGAGGTCCCGGCGCAGTTTCGATATTTCGGTCGAGGTATTATCAAGCCGGGTTTCAAGAAGGCGGTTTACGCCTTCGATGTCGCGGGTTGCACCGAGCAGCGTTTTAAGCGCCTGTTCCAGATTGGTGAAATCCTTGTCTCCGATATATTCGCAGAAATGATCAAGGGCCTCGCCATAGGCACAGGTGTCAATTCCGGCATTGCGCACGGTTTCCAGAACCGATGACAACTGATTGCGCAGATCTTCGGTGATGCGGGTGACGATTTCGCGTTCATTCACGGTGTCAAAAAACCGCGTGAAAAGGTCGCGGCACTGCAATTCGTCGAATTCGCGATTGTTGCTGCGCAGGATATCAATCGTTTGCGTAAGATCGGGTTCTTCGCCAGACAGGTAATTGAAAAAGATCGTAAAATTGTTCGGATGCGCGATAACGCCCAGTTCGGACATCATGGCGAGGGCTGCGTTTGACAATTGCTGTGCCCGATCCGGGCTGGTGCCGTATTCGATCATCGATACCTGCGCGACTTTCCAAAAAATGTATGTTTTGGCAGGGGCAATATATCGTTACAGTCCAATCATAACGTTGATTTGGATCATGGCCGAAGCCGGGTTACAAAAGCCCCGCCAATAAAACCAAGCCATAAAAAAGAAACAGGGAAGCAGCAGGAAATGACGTTACGGTTTGAACGCATGGTCGCCGGTATTATCGTGATGATGGTGGTTCTGGTCTCATCACCGGTTCTGGCGCAGGATGGCATGGGGGCTGCCCCTGCCACATCTGGCACGTCATCGGGCGATACGTTGCCACCAGTCGATTTTCGTCCGATTGAAGCTGGTGAACGCACCAATATGCCGCCGCTTATGGAACGCTATGTACTTGACGAGTTAAAGGCATTGCGGACCGAAATGCAGGGCATGCGCGCCGAATTGCTGCGCGAGGTTGTTAACCGGCAGCTTGAGGCCATCGACAAGGCGATTTCCTATTCGTCGAACACGGTGACCTATTTCTTCTATTTTGTGGCCGCTGTCGGTGCGCTTCTGACCATGCTGGGCTGGCAGTCGTTGCGGGAACTTAAATCAAGTGTGCGTAACCTTGCCGATACGGAATTGCGCCGCCTGTCCGAAGAATTTGAAACACGTCTGAGCGCGCTTGAAGACGAGCTGCGCCAGAAAAGCATGGTGATCAACGATCATCAGCAGGAAATCGAAAATACCCAGACCATTCATGCCTTCTGGCTGCAGGCGAACAAGGTGACCAATCCGCGGTCCAAGATCGAGATTTACGACAAGATCCTTGAACTGTCGCCGGGCGATCCGGAAGTCATGGCCTATAAGGCGGATGCCGCCCTTCAGCTGGGTGATCGTGACTGGGCGCTTAGCCTGTGTAACCGGCTCCTGGCCGAGGCGCCGGATAATGCCAATGGTTATTATCAGCGGGCGTGCGCCAATGCAGGGCTGGGTTATCCGGAAGCCGCCCTTGCCGATTTGCAGCGTGCGGTGGCACTTTCGGATGCGATGCGTCAGCCTGCCTGGACCGAGGTTGAGTTTGAGCCGCTTCGCAATTTGCGGGAATTTGCCGAAATTCTTGGTAATCCCGAGAGTGCTGCGCCCGCGGAATAACGTCGAGGGCATTTCACGCCCCAAGCCAAAAACAAACCCCCGGCAGTGCGGACTGCCGGGGGTTTGCATATCAGTTGATCGGTGATCTTAACCGGCCAGTTCATTCCACAGCGGATGGATCGGCGCGACATCATTTTCGATTTCGCTGAACCGGGCGTCGCAGTCAAAGAAGTAGTTGTCGGCAAGGTCATCATTGACCTGCGATACTTCGCCAACGATCACCGGGCCTTTGCCTTCTTCGCCATAGAAGCGATGCACAAGCGTGCGCGGCAGGGTGACACTTTGACCGGGTTCGAGCACGACCTTGCCACCGGCCGGAAGGATATTGAGCTTGCCATCGGTGCGGACATGCACGTCATTGACCATGTCCATTTTGCCGTCTTCGGTCAGATTGGTCAGTTCGATCACCAGATTGCCGCCGCCACGCACAATGATGTCTTCCATTTTGACCTTGTGGTAATGCCACGGGCATTCCTGATTTTCGCCGACAATCATGATTTTTTCGGCATAGGGGACTTCGCCCGGCTGGCGCAGGATGCCATTGCGCAGGCAAAACAGGATCAGGCCGCGACGGGCGAAATCGCCTTCGCCGTAATCGGTTACGTCCCAGCCCATCTGATGGGCACGGCACCATTTCGCAAGATCAGGCTCGGCATCCCACTGCGCCGGGGAATAGTGGCCCCAGACGGGCAGTTTGAAGGAAATGGACTCGAACAGTTCCTTGGCATGCGTGATATGTGCATTGATATCGGAACGGCGCATGGACGACCTCGTAAAGCTTTTGCGTGTTTGAATGGTTGGCCGCGCGATGCGCAGGCGTTGCTGGCTTTTAGCATGTTCGAAAAAGGATTGCGACCCAATTTGAATGCATTCAAACGCCCGTTATCCGATTTCGCAAACCTGCAAAATGACTGCCCTGATTTTGTCGATTTTGTTCCGTCTGATAAGGTGTTCAAAACAAAAGCTATGCGTTTAGCGGAACAACAATAATCAAGGAAACACGGGCATGTCTTCTTCTTCGGGATTTGCGAAATTTGTTGCGGCGGTTGTGGTCAGTGCCGGTATTGCCGGTGCCGGATGGCTGGTCGGCAAGGGATTGTCCGACATGCGGTCGCTTGACCGGTTCGTGACCGTCAAGGGATTGGCCGAACGCGATGTGGTGGCGGATCGCGCGGTGTGGCCGATTACCTATGTTGCGACCGATGATGTTCTGCAAAACGCACAGGCCAAGATCGAAAGCGATACAGCGGCGCTTCTGGCGTTTCTTGAAACGCATGGCATCACCAAGGACATGACCGAACTGCAAAGCCTTCAGGTTACCGATCAACTGGCGCAGTCCTATCGTTCCGGGCCGATTGAAAGCCGGTATATCGTCAGTCAGACGATCCAGGTCCGCACCGACAAGATCGACGCAGTCGTTGCGGCAACACAGGATATTGGAAAATTGCTTCAGGGCGGGATCGTTCTGGGCGGGCAGGGTTATAACCCCGGTCCGAGTTTCATGTTCACCAAGCTTAATGACATCAAACCGGAAATGATTGCGGCGGCCACGGCCAATGCGCGTGAAAGTGCGCAGCAATTCGCCACCGATTCCGGTGGTCATCTGGGCGGTATTCGCCGCGCAACGCAAGGGTTGTTCCAGATCCTTCCGGCGGATGGTGCCCCCAATACGATGGAAAGCCAGCAGATCAATAAAACCGTGCGTGTTGTCACCACCATGGAATATCTGATCGAGGATTGATCACGTTCGGCCGAACTGGTTGACTTGTCCGGTTGACTTGCCCAGTTGACTTGTTTGGCAAAAATGGTTCTATGCGGCGCATGGCGCAGCTGATCCTTTTTAACAAGCCGTATGGCGTTCTGACCCAGTTTACCGACCGTGAAAACGGTCGGGCGACGCTGGCCGATTATATCGATCTGCCCGGTGTCTATGCCGCTGGGCGGCTGGATCGCGATAGCGAAGGATTGCTGCTGCTGACAGATAACGGGCCGCTGAATGCCCAGATCGCCCACCCGAAATTCAAAAAGCCGAAAACCTATTGGGTTCAGGTGGAGGGCGAGCCGACCGAAGAAGCCCTTTCGGCCCTTCGTAACGGGGTGGAGTTGAAAGACGGCATGACCCGACCGGCGCGCGCGCGCCTGATGGGGGAGCCCGAAAATCTTTGGCCGCGTGATCCGCCGGTGCGGTTTCGCAAATCGGTTCCGACAAGCTGGATTGAACTGAGCATCTCCGAAGGTCGCAATCGGCAGGTCAGGCGTATGACAGCCGCAGTCGGCTTTCCGACCTTGCGTCTGATCCGTTATGCGATTGGTGACTGGACGCTGGATGATCTTGCGCCCGGTGACTGGCAGGTGATCGAGGTCAATGCACCCGAACCCGGCCCGGTTCAGGTCAAACCCCTGCCCGGGAATATGCAGGCCAACCGGCGACCCCGTACTGAGGGTGAGGGTAAAAACGCATTCCGGTCCGGGCGGCCCCAAAAGTCGCGCAACCCCAAACAGTCACGCGGTGGCAAGCCACGCGCATCTAGAGGATAAAGGCAATGCTGAGCTATCTACACGGCTTTCACGCGGGCAATTTTGCCGATATTCACAAGCATGCCGCGATGCGGATCATCCTTGATTATCTATGCAACAAAGAAAAACCGTTCTGTGTGATCGATACCCATGCCGGGTCAGGCTGGTACGATCTTGGCAGTGCGCAGTCGGCGAAAACCGGTGAATGGAAAAACGGTATTGCTGCGGCACAGAAAAAGGGAAATGCGCCCAAACAGATGCAGCCCTTCCTTGATCAGATCGCGGCCTTCGATCCGATTGCCAAGGGCCGCGATTACGGGGTGTTTGAGGATGACGACCTGAAGGGGCCGTTTTATCCCGGGTCGCCGTTTATCATGCGCGAATTGCTGCGCGAGCATGATGAAATGATCCTGATGGAATTGCATCCGCGCGAATATGACCTGCTGGAATACAGTGTTGAACGCGATCCGCGTATTCACCTGCACAAGCGCGACGGTTACGAGGGACTGGTTGGCATGATGCCGCCCGCCATCCGGCGCGGTCTGGTGCTGATGGATCCTAGTTACGACGTCAAACAGGATTATCAGAAGGCGGCAAGTTCGATCAAACGGGCCTGGGAACGGTGGGAAAACGGCATCTTCATGCTGTGGTATCCGATCCTTGAGGCCGGATTTGATGCCGAACTGCGCGAAAACTTTGCCCAGATCAAAGCCAAGGGTGGCGTGCTGTGTGCGGAGCTTTCGACCAATCAGGGCGGGGCAAAGGGGCGGATGCGCGGCACGGGTCTTCTGATCATCAATCCACCTTATGGATTTGATCAGGAGTTTGATGAAATCGGCCAATGGCTTTGCGATGCCGTCAAACTGCCCGGCCCGGCAACGCACCGGACCCATTGGCTGGTGCCGTCGCAATAGGTGCCTTTGCGCACGCAGACGCACGGATCAAATAAAGAAAGGCCGCGGACATCGCTATGTCCGCGGCCTTTCTGCGTCGGGACGCAGTTTTACTTATATGCCGATGAAGGGCTGCAGCAGTTTTGGCAGCAGACGGTTGAATTTCATCGGGGCATCGGTCGCGATCAGGCAGATGCATTCCTCGGCGGTGTCGGCAATCGGCTGATGATCGACATCGTTGCCAAGATCGGCGACGTCACCGGCCCGGAACCGACCGATTTCATCGATATACGACCCTTTAAGCAGCAGGGTCATTTCATGGCCGTGATGCCCGTGATCGGGGATCGACACACCCGGTGCGATTTTCATCAGTCGCACGGTGCCTTTGCTTTCGATCGATTTCAGCTGGTAATGCTTCACACCCGGTGCCAGCGACTTCCACGGAATGTCTTCGAGCGAAAGAACATCATCAGGCAAAAGATTTGCCAGGGGCCGCGGGACGGATGGAATGGCGCTTCCGGTAATGCTTTCCCCGACGGCAACCCGACGTATGGACGGTATTTCGCTGAAAACGACATTCTCGTTGGCGGTTTCGCGTTCGATCATGGCCATGACATGGTCAAGCGCATGAGTATTCATGGACATGACGTTTGCCGTTTCCAGCGCCGCACCGCCAAGGGCCTCGAATTCCGCGACCTTTTCACGGCATTTCGGGCAAAGGGTCATGTGCGTTGCCACAAGCAATTCCATCGCCTGAGACATCCTGCCGCTGGCGTATTCCATCAATGTCTGATCTGTCGGGTGGTGTTTGATATTCATGCTACACCCTCCAATCCACCACGAAGTTTGGTTAAGGCCAACCGCAACCGCGATTTGACAGTGCCCAGCGGGATATCAAGCTTTTCGGCAATTTCGCTGTGCGAGAGATCTTCAAAAAACGACAATTCAACAACCACTTTCTGATCGGCGGGCAATTCTTCCATGGCGGATTTGACGAGAACGGCATGTTCATCCCGGTCGACGATTTCGTCGGCAAGCGGGCTATCGTCAATAATCAGCGTCGGATCGGAATCGTCCACTTCGATATGTTTGCGTTGCCGGAAACGATCAATACGAAGGTTTCTGGCGATTGTAAAAATCCATGTACTGGCGGCAGCCTTGTGCGGATCAAACAGATGCGCCTTGCGCCAGACCTGCATCATGGCTTCCTGCGCAAGTTCCTCGGCGTTTTCGGAATTGCCGCCAAACCGGAACATGTAGGCTTTGACGCGGGGGGCAAAGTGGGCAAACAGTTGCGCAAATGCCTCACGGTCCTGCGTCGCCGCAACCGCCACAATCCAGCTGGCACATTTCCTGGCCTCGTCGGGGTCAGCCGGACCGGGCCTTGATCTTGTCGTGCCGCTCATTTTCGTTTCTGGTCCCCTTCGGGGCCGCGCCATGATCGTGTTCATGAACAATCATACGCCAGCCGGAAATTTTTGGATCAAACGAATTTGTACGTTTTCCACCAATTACTTAAAATTATCAGCATTCGTTGTAACGCAGTGATCTGCAAATTGCTGGCATTCGTAAATATATGTAACTTAGACATTGTCACTGCAAGCAGGCGCGCCACATATGACGCTTCGATCATCGGGGAAACTCAATATAGCTGTTGTTGGTTCGGGTATTTCCGGCCTGTCGGCAGCCTGGTTGCTCAGCCAGTCTCACAACGTCACGCTTTATGAAAAGGATGACCGTCCCGGCGGGCATTCCAATACCGTCGATGCGGGTCAAACACCGGTTGATACCGGTTTCATTGTTTATAACACCCGTTGTTACCCAAATCTTTGTGCCCTGTTTGATCATCTGAATGTCGAAACGGCTGGGACCGATATGTCCTTCGCCGCCTCGATGGACCGGGGCGGTCTGGAATATGGCGGATCTGATCTGGCATCTTTGATCGCGCAGAAACGCAATATTTTCCGCCCGCGTTTCTGGCGGATGGTGCGCGATATCCTGCGTTTCTATCGCGAGGCACCACTTGCGCTTGAAACCGGGCAGGCCGAAACGCAAAGCCTTGGCGATTATCTGTCGGCCCATCGTTATTCGAAATCCTTTATCAATGATCATCTGTTGCCGATGGGGGCTGCGATCTGGTCAACGCCGGTCGATACAATGATGGAATACCCGTTGGCGGCGTTTGTCCGGTTCTGTCAGAATCACGGGCTTTTGCAGATCAAGGATCGGCCGCAATGGCGCACCGTTGCTGGTGGCTCGCGTCAGTATGTCGGCAGGATGATCAAGGAGATTTCCGGTGGTGTTATCCTTGATAGCGCCATTGCCCAGGTCGGGCCGAATGGCAAGGGTGGGGTGTTCATCGAAAATCGTTATGGCGAACGGACAGACTACGATCACGTTGTTCTGGCCTGCCATGGTGATCAGGCCCTTGCGCTTCAGGCCAATCCGGCACGCGCGGTGCGCGAATTGCTGTCGGCGTTCCAGTATGAGCGCAATCTGGCGATCCTGCATAATGATGAAAGCCTGATGCCGCAAACGCGCAAGGTCTGGTCAAGCTGGAATTACCTTGCCGAAGAGCATGACGGCGAACAGAAAGTCTGTGTGACCTATTGGATGAACCGGTTGCAGCATCTTGACGAAGCGCAGCCGCTTTTTGTTACCCTTAACCCCGCGCGTGCGCCGCGTGAGGGCAGTGTCATTCGATCCTTCCTGTATGATCATCCGGTTTTTGATGCGGCGGCAATGGACGCACAGAAACGGCTCTGGTCGATTCAGGGGATGGATAACATCTGGTATTGCGGCAGCTATTTTGGCTATGGCTTCCACGAAGACGGCATTCAGTCGGGCCTTGCCGTGGCCGAGGCATTGGGTGGTGTTCGTCGCCCGTGGAATGTTGAAAATGAAAGCGGTCGTATTCATCTGGGCCCTGTTGATACAGTGCAAAAAGAAGTTGCCGCATGACAGGCACATGGACATCCGCCCTGTTTGAAGGATCGGTGATGCATCATCGCCTTCGCCCGCGTGATCACAAATTGCGCTATCGGGTGTTTTCCTTTTTGTTTGATCTTGATGAAATCGATAGTCTCGCCGGATCGCTGAAACTGTTCAGCCGCAACCGGTTCAACCTGTTTTCATTCCATGACCGTGATCATGCCGATCGTGAACACGGAGATATCCGCAAACGTATCGAAGATATCCTGAACAAGCACGATCTTGGCGATTGTGCGCATCGGATCGAATTGCTGTGTTATCCGCGCATTCTGGGCTTCGTTTTCAATCCGCTGTCGGTTTATTTCTGCCATCGGTCGGACGGTTCGGTCGGCGCGGTCCTGTATGAGGTTTCCAATACTTTCGGTGACCGGCACAGCTATCTGATCCCGGTGGGCAGCGATGCGATTGATGAAAAAGGCGTGCTGCGGCAAAGCTGTGCCAAGGGATTTTACGTTTCGCCCTTTATCGATATGCAGGCCGATTATCATTTCCGCATTTGCATGCCGGGTGAAAAAGTCGCGGTTGCCATTCGTGAAACCGACAAGGACGGCGCATTTCTGAATGCGGCATTTGTCGGTGATCGAACCGCACTTTCTGACCGTAACCTGTTTATGGCCTTTATTCGCTATCCGCTGATGACGCTTAAGGTGGTGGCGGGCATTCATTACGAGGCGCTGCATCTGTGGCGCAAAGGCATGAAGTTCCATAAACGTCCAACGCCGCCAGCACATGATGTGACTTATGTGTTTGCTGCCAATAGCCAGACGGCCGAAGCCGCAAAAAGGTAATCAGGAAATGCCGGAACGCAATCGATCCTCTTCGACAATAGTCCGCCCGTTTCGTGACAGGTTCCTGCCCGTCATCGGGGGCATGACCGGAAGTCGCAATCTGCTGAAAATCATGCTGAAACGCATTCTGGCACATTTGCATTACGGTCGATTGACGATTGTTTTGCCCGATGGGGACACGTTGCAGTTTACCGGGCAGGAGCAGACCGAAATCCGCGCGGTTCTTCATATTCATGACTGGAAGGCGATCCGCAGGCTTGCGACCGGTGGCGATGTTGCCTTTGCCGAGGCCTATATGGATGGGGCATGGACAAGCCCCGATCTGACCAATGTGATGCGGGTGGCGATGTTAAACGAAAATATCGTTCGCGCCCGACTTGCAGGCGGCATGATTTCCCGGCTGGTGGCCCGGATCGGGCATTTGCGAAATGCCAATACGGTCGAAGGATCAAAACGCAACATTGCCTATCACTACGACCTTGGAAACCGGTTCTATCAGGAATGGCTTGATCCGGGGATGACCTATTCATCCGGTCTTTATCGCCGCCAGGACATGACGCTTGAGGCCGCACAGGATGCGAAATACCGCCGGATTTGCGAACTTGCATCGCTGCAACCCGGCGAACGGGTTCTGGAAGTCGGCTGTGGCTGGGGAGGGTTTGCCGAAATGGCGGCCGGCCAGCATCGATGCCATGTTACGGGGCTGACGCTTTCGCGCGAACAGCATGCGTTTGCGCATCATCGCCTTCTGACACTTGGCCTGTCGGATCGCACCAGTATCGAGCTTCGCGATTATCGCCATCAGGACGGGCAGTTCGACAAGATCGTTTCAATCGAGATGTTCGAGGCCGTCGGTGAGGAACATTGGCCGATCTATTTCGATATGATCCGCAAGCGGTTGAAACCGGGCGGCAAGGCGGTTTTGCAAATCATCACCATTGATCATGACCGGTTCGAGGATTACCGCAAGGGGGCGGATTTCATCCAACGCTATATCTTCCCGGGCGGGATGCTGCCCTCGCCGGAGGCGCTTGGTACGGCGATTTCCAATGCCGGTCTTTCGCTTTGTCATTCCGAATTTTTCGGCAAATCCTATGCCCGCACACTGGCCGAATGGCAGCGCCGTTTCCAGCATGGCTGGGACAGCATCGCCGAGCAGGGATTTGATATCCGTTTCAAACGGATGTGGGAATATTATCTGTCCTATTGCGAAACCGGATTTGATGAAGGGTCGATCGATGTCGGGTTCTTTGTGATCGAACATCCCGAAAATGCCGCAACCTGATCGGGGCCGCAAAACGGCGTTTTATTATGCGCTGCCAGCAATGGCGGCGGCGGTGCCGACGATTCCCGCCTATGTCCTGTTACCCAGTTATTATGGCGATGATCTTGGCCTTGGGCTTGCCCTTACGGGGGCGATCCTTCTTGCGGTGCGGATCATTGATATGCTGACCGATCCGCTTGCCGGGTGGCTTTCGGATTATACGGGACGGCGCAAAATCTGGGTCGGGTTTGGTGCGGTGATTGCCGGGATCGGGATCTGGATGCTTTTTGTGCCGCCCGATCAGCCCGGTGGCGGGCATCTTTTTGTTTCGGCAAGCATTCTTTTCCTTGGCTGGACGCTGTTTCAGGTGCCCTATCTGGCGTGGGGGGCAGACCTTTCGGGGGATTACCGGGAACGGACATTGATCACGTCCCTTCGTGAAGGGGCGGGGCTGATTGGTATTGTCATTGCCGGGGCGATCCCGGTTGTGATGATGAATGCATCCCGGGCCGATGAAATCCGAACCCTTGCGATGATGACCATTGTTGCGGGGGCGGTTTTCGTTACGCTTCTGATCGTCAAGGTCCCAGACAGCGCAGCCCGCCCGGGGCGCGGCCGTACTGCCGATACCCAACAGGCGGGTGTTTCCCTTCGTGCCCGGTTTGCTCAGTCGCTTCGCAGTCTGCGCCAGAACCGGCTTTTTGTCCGGCTTTTGGCCGCATGGATGATCAATGGCCTTGCCGGTGGATTGCCCGCGGTCTGTTTCCCGCTTTTTGTGCGCTATTACCTGAAGCTTGATACGGATACTGAAAACGCCCTGATCCTTTTGTATTTTGTTGCGGCCATTGCGGCCATTCCGTTTTGGGTGTTTCTGGCCGGTAAAATCAGCAAACACCGGGTCTGGTGCGTGGCGATGATCATGGCGGTGTCGGCATTCGCGTTCGTGCCGTTTCTGTCAGCCGGGGACTGGGCGGGGTTTGCGGTGATCTGTGTCTTTACCGGGGCGGCCTTGGGGGCGGATCTGGCGCTGCCACCCGCCATTCAGGCCGATGTCGATGACTGGGACCGGTACCGGTTTCATGCGAGCCGGACCGGTGTTCTGTTTGCGCTTTGGAACATGACCAACAAGCTTGCGATGGCGTTGGCGGCGGGAATTGCCCTGCCAATTCTGGGGGCTTTTGGCCTGACGGACGGGGGGGATGAAAATTCCGCGGCTTTGATCGCACTTGTCATGATCTATGCGGTGCTGCCCATCGTACTGAAAGCAGGAGCAATCGGGATGATGTGGCGTTTTCCATTGGATCGCGTGCATCAGGTTGCAATTCGTCGGCGTCTGGCTCGCCGCACCTTCTGATCCTTGTATCCTTTGCGGGAGAAAGCTGATGCTGCGATCTTTTACGGCGCTTGTGATGGTTTTGATACTTACCGGGTGTGGGTCAATGAAACCGCAGGATTTTGCGCAAAAAGAACCCCGCTTCGATGTGTTTGAATACTTCGAAGGCAATAGTCGGGCGTGGGGTATTTTTGAGGACCGGTTCGGCAAGCTGCGGCGCCAGTTCACGGTTGATATCACTGGAACCGTCAATGATGGTGTTCTGACGCTGGAAGAAGATTTTCTGTATGACGATGGTGAACAGGACCGCCGTGTATGGACGATCCGCAAGACCGGTGAGCACAGCCTGAGCGGAGAGGCCGATGACATCATCGGCACGGCCGCGGGCGTGCAGTATGGCAACGCGTTGAACTGGAGCTATGACATGGACCTGAAGGTCGGTGACGGTAGCTGGCGGGTGACGTTTGACGACTGGATGTTCTTGCAGGGCGACGGGGTTCTTGTGAACCGGGCGCGTGTGCGCAAATGGGGGTTCGAGATCGGCGAGGTCACCCTGTTCTTTACGAAACAGCCATCCGCGCTGCGAGCCGCCGAATAAACCAGCCCAGCAGCGGAATGCGGGCATAAAAGGCCATGCCGGAATCCCAGTGATCGACATGGGATGAAATGCGCGTGCCGTCATCGGAAAACGTCACCGCCGACATGCCGGTGACATCCCAATTCCCCAGAACCGAAATCCTGGCCGTAAAGCGCCAGCGCAGAAAACCGAGATCATCATCAATCGCGTGATGGGTGACGATGAATTGCGGATTTTCGGTGTCGCGAAACATCTTGTCGAGATAGGCACAGACCCGATCCGGGCCATTGATGGTGTTGAACGGATCGGTAAAACTGTAATCCGGTGTGACGAGATGATGCAGGTTTTCAATGGTTTCCGGGCTTAGTTGCGCAAAATAATCGCCATAGGATTTCAGCGTTTCGAGCCTGGTTGCGTTCTGTTCATCCATTGGATTTTCCCATCACTTTGCGGATCAGTTTGAAGTAAAGCCGATAGGGCAGAATGCGGGCAAGTTTTAGCTGCCGGACAAAGGGTGGCGGGAAGGCGATTTCAAAACCGTTGCCGCCCGTCAGGCCGCGATAAACATAGTCGGCTGCCTGCGCGGGCGTTTGCAGATAGGGCATATCGAAATCGTTTTTGTCGGTCAGACGGGTTTTGACAAAGCCCGGATTGATCACCCGAAGACAGACACCCGTTTCCCCCAATTCGGCGCGCAGGGTTTCGCACAGATTGATCAGGGCGGCCTTGGTCGGGCCATAGGCCCCGGCCTTTGGCAACCCGCGATAACCGGCGACCGAGGCGACAACCGCGATCTCGCCCGAACCGCGTTTACGCATTTTCGGGATCAGGGTTTCAAGGCAATTGACCGTGCCGAAATAATTGACATCGAAATGGTCGCGGATGGTTTTGGCGGAAAATTCATCGACCGGCATCGGCGAATAGATCCCGGCGGCCAGAACCACCAGATCGGGCAGGCCAAACCGATCTTCGATCAGGGCAATCGCATCGCGAACCGCATCGGGTTTGGTCACATCAAGTGGCACGGCATGGATGTTTTCCGACGATGCCGCCAGATCGGACAGCGCATCGGCGGAGCGTGCCGATGCGATAATCGTCGTGCTTGCATCGGCATCGGATTTTGCGAATTTTTCGACAAGTGCCGCCCCGATCCCGGCGGAGGCACCGACGATCCAGATGGTTTTGAAATGTTTGATCATCCGCGGATATCCTTTTGTGCCGTATCGGTCTGGCAGCTTGTGCAGCGATAGGTGATTTCAGAGCCATCGCGCGCCTTGAAGCGCAATCCAACCCACCGGCCATCGGCATCGTACCATGCATTGGTTTGCAATTGGCCATCATAGGTGAAGTGGGTGGCGTTGATCATGCCGTTGCCAACAGCCAGGCGTTCGCGGCCTGTCTGGGATATGGTGACCGCGTTGGGATTGCCGGTGAGCGTATTAAGAACCTGATCGGTTTGCAGAACACCGCAATGCCAGTGATCGGTCGGAAAAATACCGGGCGGCAGGGATTTCTGGCCGTCGGGACCATCAACGACAAGCTGATCGTTTTCGCGCCGGGCCGCGATGCTGGTTTGATCGCCATCATCATCGACCTTGACCGACAGGGTGGATAATTGACCCTCCTGCCAGATGCTTTCGGAGCGGTAGCGGAAGCTATAGGCGTTAAAGCCGAGAAACGAGATATCGATATTGCTTTGGGCGACGACCTGAAGACCGTCCTGACCGCGATTGAAGCGCACGATATGCTGCCCGACCGGGGCATCATTGCGTCGGATCTGAAACACCAGTTCATTGCCGTATCGCGCAATCGGATCGAAGTTGCGACAGGCCGCGTTACGATCAAGGCCGTTGGATTGTGCGGGGGTAAGGGCCGAAATCTCGCCGTTTTGTGCCAGCGCAGAACCGGCATTCTGGACTGCCAGAACGGCAAGCGTCGCAAGCAGATATTTAAGGGGTTTCGGGCGTGGCATGTGGTGGCTTACCCTGCTGTTGGCCCCGGCGATCAGGACGCGATCAAGCCGGATTTCGAAAATGAAATGCTGTTACTGTTACGCATGGAAATGCGGTTCAGATCAGGTTTGCCGTGCCCTGCCCATGTGCCGGGTGATTGCGGTGCGCCCGGCTTTGAGGTAAAGCAGGGACAACAATGAAAGGCCGACCATGCCCCATCCGATAGCCGAAGACCTGATCGCAAGCGTTCTGCATCGCGATTCCAACGTCATCGTTCTGAACAAGCCGCCGGGATTGGCATCGCATGGCGGGCCGAAAACCTATTTCCATGTCGATGCGTATCTGCCCGACCTTAAATTCGGCATTCAGCCCGAACCGACCCTGGCGCACCGGCTTGACCGCGATACGGCCGGGTGCCTGTTGCTGTGTCGGCATCCGAAATCATCGAAAAAGATCACCCGCCTGTTTACCGAAAAACTGATCGGGAAAACCTATTGGGCGGTGGTGCGTGGTGCGGTTGCCGATGATCACGGCTTTATCGACGCGCCGATTGGCAAGACCAATGATGAAAGCGGCTGGCGGATGCTGGTTCATGAGGACGGGCAGCCATCAAAGACCGAATATCGGGTGCTGGGGCGTGGCAAGGACGAAGCGGGCGATGATATCACCTGGCTTGCGTTGACGCCCCATACGGGCCGCACGCACCAGCTGCGTGTGCATCTGGATCATATCGGGCATCCGGTGCTGGGCGATCCGTTTTATGGTCGGGGGGATGAACCGCCGATTTTTGGACAGCCGCCGACCCTGATGCTTTTGTCGCGCCAGATCGTGGTGCCGTTCCATGCCGACCGCGATCCGGTGGTGGTCGATGCACCGCCGCCCGAATTGATGCGGCCGGGGCTTTCGGCCTGTGGTTACGTGGGCGACTATGCCCCGCATGCGGCGTCAGTTGATGCTCAGTATGGCGGCGATGGCAGCGATGCTGAAGGCGGACAGGAGGGTTTCGAGGGTGATGATTGAGGCCATGGCTTCGGGATCGCCATTAAGCTGCCGGGCGAGGATATAGGCATTGCCCGCGCACGGCATCCCGGCATAAAGCACCCCCATGGCAAGCACCATGCCCTCCACCCCGGCCAGATGCAGCGCAATGCCGGTGATCAGCGGCAGGAGGGCGAGCTTGATCGTGGTTGAAAGGGCAATCGCGCCCAATGCCTGTTTGCTGAGGATAAATCGCAACCCGGCCCCGACCGACAGCAGGCTGAGCGGCAGGGCGGCGGTTTTGAAAAGGGCGGCGGTATTTTCAATCGGCAGCGGCACGTGAATGTTGCTGATATTCAGCACCGCCCCGGCCCCGGCGGCGATGATGATCGGGTTTTGCGCAAGGCCGAGCATGATGCGTTTGAAGCTGCCCTTGCCACCGGCAAAGGCATTCAGCACCACAACCGCCAGCATGTTGGTGGCAATCACCATCACGGCAATAAAGACAATCGCCAGTGCCAAGCCTTCGCTGCCATAAAGCGCATCGGCGACGGCGAGCAGGACATAGCTGTTATAGCGGACCGATCCCTGAAAGATCGAGGTAAACAGCGGTGTGTTGCGGGTGATGAGCGGGCGCAGAAGCAGCAATACCGCCGCAAGAGCAAGGGTCGCGCCCAATGTGACCATGACCGCAGTGCCGCCGTGGCCGGAGCCAAAATCGGCACGATAGATTTCGACAATCAGAAGCGATGGCAACAGCAGATAATAGGTCAGCCGATCAATCCCGGCCCAGATGTCAGACCCGGTGATCAGATAACGTTTCAGTGCCGCCCCGACCAGAATGGCGGCAAAGATCGGGAAAATGGCAGCGATCAGGTCATAGGCGAGTTGCATGGGGCGGTCGCATCAGTTTGACGTGGAGTGGGCCGGCGTGGTGGCAGAGCGGGCCGGGGATGTCTCAAACCTTGCGGTTCTGGTATTCGGCAAAAACCTGTTCGGGGGAATGGCCGCGATATTGTTCGCAGATTTCCTCGAATTTCGGGTTGCTGATCAGAAGGTCGGCGGTGCTGCGGTTGCAGGCAATCGGCACTTCATACATGTTGGCCAGCCGGATCAGGGCGCGGACATCGACATCGTGGGGCTGGGGTGTCATCGGGTCGGTGAAGAAAAACATCGCCTGCAATTCGCCATGCGCAATCATCGAGCCGAGCTGCTGATCGCCGCCGAACGGGCCGCTTTTAAGCGCCACGATATCAAGGTCGGGAAAGCGTTCCTGAAGCACGCGCCCGGTGGTGCCGGTGGCGAAAATCCGGGTGCCGGAAAACTGTGATTTGTGGGTTTCCAGCCAATCGGCCATTTCGCGTTTGCGACGGTCGTGGGCGACAAGTCCGATCGAAAGCGTCATGGGTGGTTTCTCCTGCGTCTTGATCCGGGCGATCCCGGCGGGCGATCTTAGCGGACCGGTCCATCATAGGGCAATATGATGGCATAGTTTATTGAAAATAAACGAGAATTTTTGCCAGAACCGGAAGTCGAAGATTTTTGCAAAATGTTCTTGATTTGTTCTTTTATTTGTGGCATAAAGATAAAGTCAACAGGACAAATGGGTCCGGAGACATAACCCGCCAAGCGTGATTCGCTTTGGCGGGTTTTTGCGTTTCGGGGTCGGATTGTTTGTCAAAAGCAGGGGATGAAGTGATGAAAAAGCGACGATGTTAAGTGGTTAAGTAGCAGGCGATCACCGCCAAGCGCGGCAGATCCGTGTGGGGTAAAGTTATTACGGCAGGAGTGCGTCCGGGCATTGAAACGGCCCGGGAAACGGCGGCGTAAAGTTTTACAAACCGGAAAGACAGAACGGGAGAGGTGCGCCTGCCGGGAAGGGCGCGGGCCAGATTTGGGCCGATGCGGGGCCGGATGCGGATCGAGCCGACGATTGGGCAGATCAGCAGCGGAGCAGGGGTGGTTCGGGTGCGATGTCATCACGCCCGTGCCGGGATTGGCAGCGTTGGTCAACACGGGTGAGTTCCGTTCAGGCCGCAGCATTTGGCGAGAGTGGTGCAGGAGCGTTCAGCGGAGCCCCGTCGCCATCGGTGGGCAGGGCCAGCATGTGCAATCGCATCGGCAACCAGACCAGCCCGATGGGACTGTTCGGCATCCGAGGTTCCGGTGCGGCGGGAGCGGGCATCGGCCGACCTGGAATGTCCTGCCTATTGCGCTTCGGGGTGCGGCCAGAGCAGAGAGGGAGGCGTTTGGACCGAGTCCGATAACCCAAGCCTTTGTCACACCCGCAGCAAAGCCTGATACATTGCTGTTACTCCCGAGCGACCACCGTGTCGTAAAGTCCGTAGTGCGACAGGCCCTCATGACTTTCAATACCGGTGTAACGCAGCGACGCATCCTCATAGCGGCGGAATGCAAAGACGGCTTCGTTCATACGCTCGGTGTTAAAAACCTTAAGGCGGACGAGCAGATGAAAGTCGGCAACCGTCAGACCTGTAACGGCGTGAAACAGGTCCGGTTCCAGTTTGGTGATCACGTCCCGGAGTGTATTTTCCCGGAAGTCCGTCAGATACATGAAGGCAGGAATTCTTGTCGCGAATTTTATCAGCTTTTCCTGAACGAGCTTCCGTTTTGATTTGTATTCCTTTTCCTCGTCCGTCAGTTCTTTCTTTTCTTTGGGGGATAATTTGCCATCCTGTGCTTTGGCCTTGTCCTTGAGACCTTTGACTTTGTCGCTCTTGTTGATGATGGTTTCGATGATGTTATCACCCAGCGCACGCCAACCCTCAATGCGTTCAACTGCGGACATCGCTTCGGGAGTATCCATGATCCGGCGCAAGGTATCGTTGTCCACGTTGACCAGCAGCGAGCTTTCCCACTTGCGCGCCAGCAATGTTGCCGACGTGCCTGCCATCGCGATGTCGAGAATACCTCCTGCGTCGATTTGGGTCATGTTCGCGCCGTCGTAGGCCAGCACCGGCAGGAAGGATACAAGATCCTTTACGGCATTTTCCGGGTTCGGTTCATTGGGTGAAAGGCCTATCCCGTATTCCGAAAGCTGCCGCAAGGCGCGCGTTGGCGCAAAGTCGAAGACGAAACAGACGGGTTTCAGGATTTCCTCTTCGTTCGGGTTGTCGCCGTTCGGGTTCTTGATGGACCAAGGCGACTGGACCCTGAACGCCGCCTGAAAATAGGTTTCTGGTGACTTCAGATTGCGAAGCATCAGAATGGATGTCCATTGTTTCACCGTAACTCCCGTGGTGAGCTTGCCGCACGAGAGGGTAACTGTCTTGGTGTCGAACCCGCTTCCAATTGCCGCGCGCACGGGCGGCAGCGCGTCAAGACCGATGCCTGCCGACGCACCGGCGGCAACGACGATATCGTATTCGCGCCAAAAGGTGTTGTGCTTCTCAGTAAGGAGTTTTGCCATTGCATGGCACGCCGCCACATTGGGCAGAAACCAGAAGGAATGCTGCAGATAGGGCAGCAGGCGAACGTCTGAATATGGGAAGGGAGGCCGGGTGCCTGTCTTAAGGCTATCAACAGCTTTTGCTGCGTACTGTCCCCGGATGATGTCCAGCCACTTTTGCACGTCGTTTTTGTGCTTGAACTGCGCCGCGTCGCCTGTGCCGTTGGCAGCAAAAAACTCGTTGAGATCGAACTCGTCGAATTCACCTGCGCTCGCGACTGCTACAAGTTCGTCGGGCATCTGGTAGGTCAACAGACGCATTTGCGGCAGTGCGCCATAAGGGTTCCATTCGTCAGGGTTCTTGGCGGCAAAATCGGCCTTGGCGCGCTGTTCGTCTGTATAGGTCCAGTTGAAGATTTGTTCTTCAATAAACTCACCCGTCGCCAGCGCCTTGAACGGCGTGCCGGAGAGATAAAGATAGGCCTTGGTGGTGATGGGAAGGAACTCGGTTTCCTTCTGCGACAGAACGTTCAGGTCCTCGTTCACCCCATCCAGATCGGCAGCGTATTCAAGCTTGGTTTCTTTTTTAAAGACCGTTTCTTCTTCGCCCTCGAACAGTTCCTTGGCGGTCTCGCGCCACGCGCCGAAATGATATTCATCAAACACCACGAGGTCCCAGTTTTCCTTATGGAGCCATGCGTTTTTCGCCTTGATGTTTCCAGCCGTGTCACGACCCAGCAGGTCCTGAAAAGAACCGAAATAAACAACAGGCTTGTTGCGATCAATCTGTGTCGGGTCGCCGCCCGATGATTTTGATAGGTATTGCCAACCGTCAAAATCCACATGGCTTTCAAGGTCGGTCTGCCATGCATCCTCGACTGCAGGTTTGAAGGTGACGACCAGAACCCGCTTTGCGCCAAGCTTTTTGGCCAGTTGGTAGGAGGTAAACGTCTTGCCAAAGCGCATTTTCGCGTTCCAGAGGAATCGCGGAACCGCGTGCATGTCTTCGGCCCAACGGGAATGAAAATAGGCATGCGTGACGTTAACCGCTTCTGCCTGTTCCCGACGCATGTGGAATGTTTGATGATGCGTTCCGCTGAATTTCTGTCCTGAGCGCAGTTCGGCAAGCACAGTACGCACGTCCGCGGCTGTGCACTGCATCCATTCCAGTTCAGTGTTTTTGAAACCCTTCCTGACCAGAGCGGTGCGTACTTCGTGGTCGCTAAACACGGTTCCGTCGTCACGCTCCGCCGGTTCGTCCAGTTCGATCTGATAGTTCTTTATGGCGGCGGTCTTGACCTGCTCAGCTATGCGCAGTTTGACATCGCGTGCTGTTTGTCCGACCTTGAGAAGACCAGTGTGTGCTTCATCCGCAATCGAATAAGCGTAGATGCGTGGTCGGGCTTTAGGTTTGGGGGCGAGGATTTCCGCAATGGTGGGCTTATTCATTTTCACTGTCGTCAATGTTCATCACTCTGACTTGAGATTCAATATAGGCCTGTTCTTCCTCGTTAATGTCGTATTTCTGATACAACTCTTCATCGGTCCAATTCCGATCCCAAGTCTGCATTGGTACCCATGTATAAGTGCCGTGGGTTGCATGCTGGGTAATTTTCCGAACAGAAACAAGAAAACGGAAGAACCGCGTTGTGTAGTAAGATTGAATGCTTTTTGCGGCTTCCAGTGATTCAACGTAAAAAAACAAAAATGATTGTGTGCATACGGATGGAGACGGAGCAATCAATGGTTTGCCCAATATCTGGTGTGGAATAGCATCTCCTCCATTGAACGCTTGTGGGACGAGTACTTTCCAATAGTCTGTCAGATGTTTGCTTTTGGTTACATCCCCTCTGTCTATATAACCAATGCCTCGCTTCATTTTTCGAATGAAGTAGAGTGGCACATCACCGGGCCGTTTAGTTTTATGAAAACCGTCAAAATTCGATGTCCAGCCGAATTCTTTGTCACGGGCAAGGATGTTGTTGATGGATGGTTCCGACATTGCCCGAACTTTGTGTAGAATCGAAACTGCTCGAGCGTCTCGAACGAATATATCATATTCACCAAGATTTCTTAGAACGGGACCTATCGCTTCTCCGCCCCTCATGGTTGTTACCTTGCAATCTCCGTCATGGGATGCATCCCAGAGGAAATAGCAAACGCCAGCTTTCACTTCGACACCGGGGAAAACATCATTTGCCGCAGGGAAGTCGATAAGCTCACGTATACTACGATCCTTAAGCATTGCTTGGCGAAACTCTGTAAGGCCTAGCCCCGAAGCCATCCACCGAGATGGGATAACCATTGTCAAATATCTTGGCTGAAGGGCCTTGGCTTGTTCAACAAAGCGTTGGTAGATGGGAACGTCGCGTGTTCCGCCATCGGACCCGAGTTGGTACGGGGGGTTTCCGATAATAACGTCAAATTGCATTTTGTCTCCAAACAGCTCTACAACCCGAGCTTCGATGTCGGTGGTATGAATGAATGCATAAGCATGGGTTTCCATACCATCTTCGCGGTCGTAACTAGATTGGCTAGCCTTGCAAAAAACACACCTGCCATTGAACCAGTCATGATTAGTGCGCTCGAACCAGATATTGCCTGCATGGGTGTCGAAGCTTTTTGCGACAGAATGCTCGCCATTCGCATGTTTTGAACAATAGAGGCTACGACGTGCGAGCAAGCTGGTAAGATGGGTGATGCCGATTCCGAAAACCTGTTTTGTCAGAATATGATCTACACGCTCTTGCAGGTCAGAAATTTCGGTAGCGAGGCCTTGAGTAAGACGATTGGTAATTTCACGCAAGAAAACCCCAGATTTTGTGCAAGGGTCCAAAAATTTTACCGATTTGTCAGCCCAGAGGTTCGCGCCGTTGTGGTCAGCTGCCCATGCTTCGGCCAAGGTGTCGAGCATCCGGTTGGCAAATTCGGGAGGTGTGAATACCTCGTCGTTAGACAGGTTCGCGATGCAGGTCAGTACATCCGGGTTTCTACCACGCAAGGAAAAACTGGCTTGCAGACTCATTTCGCTTCCTCCGGTACATTTTCGTAGGCAGCTGCCAGTGTGTTCACTGTCATTGTTGGGTAGGTCCTGATCGGTTTGAAGATTTCATGTTTGCCAAGATGAGCGAACAGCGAGCCTTCGGCGCTGAAAGCCGATGATCCGGTGAGAACATCGAGGCGGAAATCCCGCCGCTGGAACTTGCCTTTGCCGAGATAGCCCCATTCGGCGAATGAAATTGGTTCTCCATCATGCGTTTTCATGGTCAGTGCATCGCCCTGAACAAGGTTGACTGACAGTACCACCAATGCAGCACGGTAGAGGTTATCCGACGGATTCAGTTTGAGATAATCTGCAAAAATTTCAATGAGGTTGGCGCGGCATTCGATCATGTTGTCGGCCAGAAGTTCGATGCCATAGATGCACATTAGCCCGAGAAGCGCATAGTGGCGCTTTTCAAAATCGGATTTTCCGAACTTGATTTCGACGGCGGCAAGCTTCCGCTGCAGGACGTGGACCAGAAAATTACCGCTACCACAGGCAGGTTCCAGAAAGCGGGAGTCGATACGTTCGGACTCATCCTTAACAAGGTCGAGCATTGCCTCAACCATCCAAGCGGGCGTAAATACTTCGCCGTGGTCCGCGACGCGCTCTCTTGATCGGATCAATCGCTGGGCTGCTTTTTGCTCGTTCAGTTGGGCCATTGTCGTCTCTTTTTCTCGTTCATGCCTTTTGGTCCTGAGCGGCGTCCAAGTAGCGGCTTGGTTCCATCCGGTCATGCAGGACGCGGATGATGTCGACCCTGCCGGGTTCGGTGGTGCGGTAGAAGATCACATGCACCGGATTGCCGACCGGGGTAGTGTTGCTTTCGGTGCGGCTGTGGCGGATATGGAAGCTGCGCATATCGGGGTGTAATTCCGGGCGGGCGGCGGTGGCGCCGCCTTCGGGGTTTTGGGCGATGCGGCGCAGAGCGGCAAGAAGCAGGGCGGCGTAACGGTTGCGTGCGTCCTGCCCGTGCCGGTGCGTACTTTCATCAAGAAGGGCGTTGATATCGGCTTTGGCCGATGCCGTAAGCCGGTATTGTGCTGCCACGGATCAGGCTCCGGCGGTTTTGCCATTGGTTTTGTCAGTGGTTTTCTCGGGGGGAGCGAGCCAGCCTTCGAGGCTTGCGTCGTCCATATCCTCGTAATTGCCGTTTTCAAGATCGGCAATGCCGGTATCGATGCTTTTGCGCAGCAGTTCGAGCTTCAGCTCGTCCTCTTTCCAGCGTTGCTGCAAGCCGCGCACGGCGTCGCGCATCGCTTCGCTGGCATTCTGGTATTTTCCGGCCCGGACCATCTTTTCAACGAAAGCGTCCTGATCATCGGTCAGATTGACATTTCGGGTTGGCATGTCGGAGCTCCTTCTGATCGGCGAATTCTATCGTCATTGGCAAAGATTGCCAATGGGTGTTTGCGCTCGTGTCGCGCGGATGATGGACCGGGCCGAAGAAGTTTCCTTTTTCGTCTTTCGGTGGGGTTGGGGGTGCCGGGTTCGCGTAGGGGGCGTCTATCGACGGACCGGGCTTGCCGCACGGTTGTCTGGATTCCCGCCTGCGCGGGAATGACGTTGGGGAAGTTGCGGGGGACGGTTAAGAGGGCGGGCTGGCAAAGGGTGGTGCGGGTTTAGGCGGGTGGGGAGCCTGAAATCCGCGTAAAACAAAACGGCCGCCCCATTGGAGCGGCCGTTTCACGGATCGGGTTGCCCTGATCAGGATTACATATGGATCGCGCGTTTGTCGGCGTCCAGGGCGGCTTCCTTGACGGATTCGCCAAGGGCCGGGTGGGCGTGGCAGGTGCGCGCGATGTCTTCGGCAGAGGCGCCGTATTCCATCGCCAGCACAACCTCGGCAATCAGATCGCCAGCCGCCGGGCCGACAATATGTGCGCCGACGACGCGGTGGGTTTTCTTGTCTTCGAGGATTTTGACAAACCCCTCGGTGCTTTCCATTGCCTTGGCGCGACCGTTGGCAGTGAAGGGGAATTTGCCGACCTTGTAGTCGACGCCTTCTTCCTTGAGCTGCTCTTCGGTTTTGCCAACGGCGGCAACTTCGGGCCAGGTGTAGACAACACCCGGGACCTTGCCGTAATCGACATGGCCTTCTTCGCCAGCGAGCATTTCGGCCAGCGCAACACCGTCTTCCTCGGCCTTGTGGGCCAGCATCGGACCGATGATGGCGTCCCCAATGGCAAAGATGCCCTGCACGTTGGTCTGGAAATGTTCGTCGGTCTTGACGCGACCGCGATCATCAAGTTCGACGCCGACCTTATCAAGGCCAAGGCCCTTGACGAACGGACGGCGGCCAATGGCGACCAGAACGACGTCGGCCTTGACTTCCTCGGCATCGCCGCCCTTGGACGGTTCAACCGTGAGCGTCACGCCAGACTTGCCGGTTTTCGCACCGGTTACCTTGTGGCCCAGTTTGAATTCAAGGCCCTGTTTGGCAAAGATGCGCTGGGTCTGTTTGACCAGTTCGCCGTCCATGCCCGGCAGGATACGATCAAGATATTCGATCACGGTGACTTCGGAACCAAGCCGACGCCAGACCGAACCGAGTTCGAGACCGATCACGCCCGCCCCGATGACAACCATCTTTTTCGGCACTTTCGGGAGCACCAGACCACCGGTCGAGGAGACGATGTTTTTCTCGTCGATCTCGACACCCGGCAGCGGGGTGACTTCCGAACCCGTGGCGATCACGATGTTCTTGGCATTCAGGGTTTCTTCGCCGCCGTCCAGAAGGGCAACCTTGACCGAGGTGGGCGAGGTGATTTCGCCAGCACCCTTGACATAGGTGACCTTGTTCTTCTTGAACAGGAATTCAATGCCCTTGACATTGCTGTCAACGACCTTGTCCTTGCGGGCCATCATCTTTTCGAGATTGACCTTCGGCTTGGAGACTTCGATGCCATGGGTATCGAAATGTTCCGTCGCTTCCTCGAACAGGTGGGAGGAATGAAGCAGGGCCTTGGACGGGATGCAGCCCACATTGAGGCAGGTCCCGCCAAGGGTGCCGCGTTTTTCAACGCAGGCAACCTTGAGACCAAGCTGTGCGGCGCGGATGGCGCAAACATAACCGCCAGGACCGCCACCGATCACGACAACGTCGTAGTTCTCAGCCATGAGTTCTTTGATCCTTTTGTCTGATCAGATGTCGAGCAGGATGCGTTCCGGGTTCTCGATGCATTCCTTGACGCGTACCAGGAAGGAAACGGCTTCGCGGCCGTCAATGATACGGTGGTCATAGGACAGTGCGAGATACATCATCGGACGGATTTCGACCTTGCCGTCGATCGCGACCGGGCGCATCTGGGTTTTGTGCATGCCGAGGATACCGGACTGCGGCGCATTCAGGATCGGGGATGACAGAAGGGAGCCAAACACGCCACCATTCGAAATGGTGAACGAGCCGCCGGTCATTTCATCCATGCCCAGTTTGCCGTCACGTGCGCGTTTGCCGAAATCGACAATCGTGCTTTCGAGGTCGGCAAAACTTTTCTTTTCAGCCGAACGGATCACCGGAACAACCAGACCCTGCGGGGTACCAACGGCAACGCCGATATCGCAGTAGTTTTTATAGATGAAGCTGTTGCCATCAATCTCGGCATTGACCGCCGGCCATTCATTAAGCGCCGTGGTGCAGGCCTTGATGAAGAAGGACATGAAGCCGAGCTTCACACCGTGTTTCTTTTCAAAGCCGTCCTTGTACTGATTACGGCAGGCCAGAAGGTTGGTCATGTCCACTTCGTTATAAGTGGTCAGCATGGCCGCGGTGTTCTGGGCTTCTTTGAGGCGGCGCGCGATGGTCTGGCGCAGCTTGGACATCTTGACGCGTTCTTCGCCTTCGCGCAGTTCGCGTTCGGGCTTCGGTGCAGCAGGTGCCGCCGGAGCAGCAGCAGCAGCGCGCGGCGCCGATCCACCATTTTCGAGGAAGTTCAGAACGTCGCCCTTGGTCAGACGGCCGTCTTTGCCCGATGCCGGAATTTTCGATGGGTCGAGATTTTTGTCTTCGACCAGTTTGCGAACGGCAGGCGGCAGCGGATGATCGGCATTGGCCGAGGTCGAAGCCGCCGGTGCGCTTGCTGCCGGGGCAGCCGCCGGTTTGGCTTCTTCTTTTTTCGGCTCTTCTTTTTTAGATTCTTCCTTGGCTTCGGCTTTTTCTTCCTTGGCCGGAGCAGCGCCTTCGGCACCTTCCTTGATCATGGCGATCAGGGCGCCGACTTCGACTTCGTCACCTTCCTGGGCGACCAGTTCGGCAATCGCGCCGGCGACCGGTGCGTTGACTTCGACGGTGACCTTGTCGGTTTCAAGTTCGACAATCGGTTCATCGGCTGCAACTGCATCACCGACTTTTTTGTACCATTTCGCAATTGTTGCTTCGGTAACAGACTCGCCCAGCGTGGGAACTTTAACTTCAGTCGCCATTTTTTCCTCGACCGTTTTTTCAATCAGACAGTTTGGGCCTGCCCGAATACGAATGAATTCTGAATGTGCGGGTCGGACGGGCGGTTTCCCGCCCGTCCGATAAAGTTATTTTACGCTCAGCGCGGCATCGACCAGTTCGGCCTGTTCGCGCAGGTGAGCCTTGAGCAAGCCCGTTGCCGGGGACGCGGCAGCCTTGCGACCGACATAGATCGGGCGACCGGCCTTGTGTTTGATTTCAGACAGCACGCCTTCGATACGACGATCGACGAAGTACCAAGACCCCATGTTTTCGGGTTCTTCCTGACACCAGACCACGTCGGCATTGGGATATTTGGCAAGTTCTTCTGCCAGTTCCTTGGCCGGCCACGGATAGAGCTGTTCGACGCGCACCAGGGCAACATCGTCAATCCCGCGGTTTTCGCGTTCAGCCAGCAGATCGTAATAGACCTTGCCCGCCGACAGGACGACGCGTTTGACCTTTTTGGCATCGGTCAGTTTGCCGGTTTCGCTGATCACTGATTTGAAGACGGTCCCCGGTCCGAATTCGGACAGCGGCGAGACCGCCTGTTTGTGACGCAGAAGCGATTTCGGCGTCATCAGGATCAGAGGCTTGCGGAACGAACGGCGGATCTGGCGGCGCAGGATGTGGTAATAGTTTGCAGGGGTCGTGACGTTGGCCACCTGCATGTTGTTTTCACCACAAAGCTGCAGATACCGTTCCAGACGAGCGGAACTGTGTTCCGGGCCCTGACCTTCGTAACCGTGCGGCAACAGCATCACCAGACCCGACATGCGCAGCCATTTGGCTTCGCCCGAGCTGATGAACTGGTCAATGATGACCTGTGCACCGTTGGCAAAATCACCGAACTGGGCTTCCCACAGAACCAGCGAATGCGGTTCGGCAAGGGTGATGCCATATTCGAAGCCCAGAACACCGGCTTCGGACAGGGGCGAGTTGAGGACTTCAAGCTCGGCCTGGCCGGTACGGATGTTGTTGAGCGGGGTGTATTTTGCCTCGTTGGTCTGATCGACCAGTTTTGCGTGACGCTGCGAGAAGGTGCCGCGCTGGCAATCCTGACCGGACAGACGCACCGGTGTGCCTTCGCACATCAGGGTGCCGAATGCGAGGGCTTCACCGGTTGCCCAGTCGATGCCTTCGCCGGTTTCGAACATCTTGGCCTTGGCCTTGAGCTGGCGCAGGATTTTCTTGTTGATGTCATAGTCGCTGGGCGGGGTCGAAAGTGCCCGGCCAACTTCCTGCAACAAGTCGTTTTCCACACCGGTCTGACCGGTCCAGTCCGCATCTTCGCCGTGCGAGGAGGCGAGGCCCGACCATTTGCCTTCGAGCCAGTCTGCCTTGTTCGGGCGATAGGCTTCGGAGGCCTTGAATTCGTCGTCAAGGTGGTTCTGGAATTTCTGATCCAGTTCCTTGACGCGTTCTTCGGTCAGAAGACCTTCCTTGACCAGCTTCTGGGCGTAGATGTCCTTGGTGGTCGGGTGTTTGCCGATCACGTCATACATCTTGGGCTGGGTGAAGGCCGGTTCGTCGCTTTCATTGTGGCCAAAGCGGCGATAGCAGAACATGTCGATGACAACGTCCTGTTTGAATTCCTGACGGAATTCGGTCGCGATGCGTGCGGCGTGAACCACGGCTTCTGGGTCGTCACCATTGACATGGATGATCGGCGCCTGAACGACCTTGGCAATATCCGAGCAGTAAGGCGAAGAACGGCTATCGGACGGCTTGGTGGTGAAACCGATCTGGTTGTTGACGACAAAGTGGATCGTACCGCCGGTACGATAGCCTTTGAGGTGCGACAGATCGAAGGTTTCAGCGACAAGACCCTGACCGGCAAAGGCCGCATCCCCGTGAAGGAGGATACCCATGACCTGTTCGCGTGCGGTGTCCTTGCGCTGTGCCTGTTTGGCGCGGACCTTGCCCAGAACGACGGTGTTTACCGCTTCGAGGTGGGACGGGTTCGCGGTCAGCGACAGGTGAACAACGTTACCGTCAAATTCGCGGTCAGCGGACGTCCCAAGGTGATATTTGACGTCACCAGAGCCCATCACGTCGTCCGGCTTGGACGGGTTGCCCATGAATTCCGAGAAGATCGCCTGGAACGGTTTGTTGAGCACATTGGCCAGAACGTTCAGACGACCACGGTGCGGCATGCCGAACACGACCTCGCGGATGCCAAGCTGGCTGCCGCGTTTGAGGATCTGTTCAAGGGCCGGCATCAGGGCTTCGCCACCGTCGATGCCGAAACGCTTGGTGCCGACATATTTGGTGTGCAGATAGTTTTCGAAACCTTCGGCTTCGACCAGACGTTCAAGGATGGCTTCCTTGCCGCGTGCGGTAAACTGTGTCTGGTTGCCGATGCTTTCGACGCGCTGCTGAATCCAGGATTTCTGTTCGGGTTCCTGGATATGCATGAATTCGATGCCGATCGAGCCGCAATAGGTTTTGCGGGCCAACGATACGATCTGACGAACGGTCGCGGTTTCAAGGCCAAGAACATTGGCGATGTAGATCGGACGATCCATGTCGGCTTCGGTGAAGCCATAGGTTTTCGGATCGAGTTCCGGGTGTGGATCGCGCGGGGCAAGGCCCAGCGGATCAAGATTCGCTTCGAGATGGCCGCGCACGCGATAGGAGCGGATCAGCATCAGGGCGCGAATCGAATCATGTGCCGCGGCACGGATGGCGTCGGAGCTGACCGGCGCGGTCTGTTGTGCGGCGTGGGCCGCCGGTGCGTAACCGCCATTGGCGGGACGTTCGGCGTGGCCCTGTGAGACGTCGTAACCTTCCATACCGCCAACAACCTTGGTTTCCCGCGGCTGCCAGCTGGGTCCCTGCATTTCGGCAAGGAGATCGGAGGCGTCGTCCTGCAACCCGTCAAAAAACTCGGCCCAGCTCTGATCAACCGCAGTTGGGTTGCTCTGATACCGGGCATAAAGTTCAGCGATGTAGGTTGCGTTCGACTCGTTCAGAATCGTGTCGATATCTTGAGGTTTCATTTGTGGTCTTGGAAGGCATGGTCCCGAAAGAGACCACGCCTCCCCCTGCCTTTCCTCTGACTACCCTGATTACCCGTTCAAAGCCTTGAGCATGGTCGAGCCAAGGCTTGCCGGGGAATCGGCAACAAGAATACCAGCGCTGCGCATTGCTTCCATTTTCGCATCCGCAGTGCCCTTACCGCCGGAGATGATCGCACCGGCATGGCCCATGCGTTTACCCGGAGGTGCGGTGACACCGGCAATGAAGCCGGCAACCGGCTTTTTGACTTTGGAAGCCTGCAGGAATTCACATGCTTCTTCTTCGGCGGAACCACCGATTTCACCGATCATGATGATGCCCTGGGTTTCAGGGTCATTCAGGAACAGTTCAAGGCAATCGATGAAGTTGGTGCCGTTGACCGGGTCACCACCGATACCGATACAGGTCGACTGACCCAGCCCTGCGGCGGTGGTCTGTGCGACTGCTTCGTAGGTCAGCGTACCGGAACGTGAAACGATACCGATTTTGCCGCGACGGTGAATGTGGCCCGGCATGATGCCGATCTTGCATTCGTCGGGCGTGATGACACCCGGGCAGTTCGGACCGACCAGACGGGTTTTCGAACCCGAAAGGGCGCGCTTGACGCGAACCATGTCGGCAACCGGAATGCCTTCGGTGATGCAGACAGCCAGTTCGACCTTGGCGTCGATGGCTTCAAGGATCGCATCAGCCGCGAAGGGCGGCGGAACATAGATCACCGATGCATTGGCACCGGTCACATGGACCGCTTCGTCAACGGTGTTGAAGACCGGCAGGTCAAGGTGCTTGGTGCCGCCTTTACCCGGGGTCACGCCGCCAACCATTTTGGTGCCATAGGCAATTGCCTGTTCGCTGTGGAAGGTACCCTGCGAACCGGTGAAACCCTGGCAGATAACTTTGGTGTTTTTATCGACGAGAACAGCCATAGTTACGCGGCCTCCTTCACAGCTTTGACCACCTTTTCGGCGGCATCGGCAAGGTTATCGGCCGAAACAATCGGCAGACCCGATTCTTCGAGGATTTTCTTGCCAAGTTCGACATTCGTACCTTCGAGGCGAACGACCAGCGGAACGTTCAGGCTGACTTCGCGGGCTGCTGCCACAACGCCGTCTGCGATCACGTCACAGCGCATGATACCGCCAAAGATGTTGACCAGGATGCCTTCGACATTCGGATCAGACAGGATCAGCTTGAAGGCCGTGGTCACGCGTTCCTTGGTGGCACCGCCGCCAACGTCAAGGAAGTTTGCCGGTGCGCCGCCATAAAGCTTGATGATGTCCATGGTTGCCATGGCAAGGCCTGCGCCGTTGACCATGCAGCCGATGGTGCCGTCGAGCTTGATGTAGTTGAGGCTGTGTTTTGCAGCTTCGAGCTCGGCCGGGTTTTCTTCGTCTTCGTCGCGCAGTTCTTCGATGTCGGGATGACGGAACAGCGCGTTGTCGTCGAAGTTCATTTTGCAATCAAGCGCGATGATGTCGCCATCACCGGTAACGACCAGCGGGTTGATTTCAACCATGGCGGCATCGGTTTCGAGGAAGCAGTTATACATGGCGGTCATGAATTTGACGGCCTTGGAAACCTGTTTGCCTTCGAGGCCCAGTGCGAATGCGAGTTTACGGCCATGGAAGCCCGAGAAACCGGCAGCCGGATCGATGTCAACGGTGACGATCTTTTCCGGGGTTGCTTCGGCAACTTCTTCGATGTCCATGCCGCCTTCGGTGGAGGCCATGAAGATCACGCGCGAAGTGGCACGGTCAACAAGCAGCGAAAGATAAAGTTCGCGTGCGATGTCGCAGCCTTCTTCGATATAGACGCGTTTGACTTCCTTGCCATCCGGGCCGGTCTGGTGGGTGACCAGGGTCGCGCCGAGCATCTGGCCGGCATTGGTGCCGACTTCCTCGACGCTTTTGACGACGCGAACGCCGCCCTTATCGCCAGCGGTTGCTTCCTTGAAGGTGCCTTTACCGCGGCCGCCTGCATGGATCTGTGATTTCACCACGTAAACCGGGCCAGCCAGGGACTGGGCCGCTTCGGTGGCTTCCGCAGCGGTGTATGCAACCTTGCCGTTCGGCACGGTCACACCGTATTTGCGAAGAATTTCTTTCGCCTGGTACTCATGAATATTCATGTTCGGTCGCTTTCTTGCCTTCCGTACGATTTCCTGTGGGTCAGAAATCGTGGTTTCAATGTCCCTGCTTCATAACGGGACGTTGTTGCGAGGCCCGCGTTCATTGACGTTATAATAACGACAATGAATGAAAAACGGGCCGGTCACTGACCAGCCCGCTTCGCGATCTTAGAGCATGCCCTTGGCAGCTTCGACGAGGCCGCGAACTGCGTTCACGGAGTTGTCGAAGTTTGCCTTTTCGGACTCGTCGAGGTTGATTTCGACGATGCGTTCAACACCGCCAGCGCCCAGAACGACCGGGACGCCGACATACAGGCCGTCAACGCCGTATTCGCCGCTAAGGTAAGCAGCAACCGGCATGACGCGTTTCTGGTCTTTGAGGTAGCTTTCGGCCATCGCGATTGCCGAAGCAGCCGGGGCGTAGAAAGCGGAACCGGTTTTCAGAAGAGCGACGATCTCAGCGCCACCGTCACGGGTGCGCTGAACGATCTGGTCGATCTTTTCCTGGGTGGTCCAGCCCATTTTGATCAGGTCGGGAACCGGGATACCGGCAACGGTCGAATAACGGATCGACGGGACCATGGTATCGCCGTGACCGCCCAGAACGAAGGCGGTGACATCCTTGACCGATACATTGAATTCTTCGGCGAGGAAGTAACGGAAGCGGGCAGAGTCCAGAACGCCAGCCATGCCGACAACTTTTTTCGGATCGAAGCCGGTTGCCTGCTGCATCACCCAGACCATCGCATCAAGCGGGTTGGTGATGACGATGACGAATGCGTCCGGGGCATGTTCCTTGATGCCCTGACCAACCTGGGTCATGACCTTGGTATTGATGCCGATGAGGTCATCACGGCTCATACCGGGTTTGCGGGCCACACCGGCAGTCACGATAACGACATCAGCGCCTGCGATGTCCTTATAGTCACTGGTGCCCTTGAGGTCGGCATCAAACATGTCGACGGGGGAGGATTCAGCAATGTCGAGAGACTTGCCCTGTGGCATGCCATCAACGATGTCGAAAAGGACGACGTCGCCAAGCTCTTTCAGGCCGACGAGGTGGGCCAGAGTACCACCAATATTGCCGGCACCGACGAGCGCGATCTTGTTGCGGGCCATTCCGTTACCTTCTTCCCTATTGCGCTTCCGAGGCGTCGAAACTCAACTTGGGAGCGCGATTGAAAATTTAAACCTGCGAACGCGAAAGAATCGTTCGTAAACACCGAGTGTCGTAAACTGATTCGGCCGCTTTTACAAGGGGAAACGCCGCTGTTTTCACGAGGAAAACCGCCGGTTCCCGGTTTGTTGCAACTATTGTCTAAACGCTTAAAAACCAATCATGTTGCAGATGCGAATAATTGCAAATCGGCAGCAAAACCAAAGCCTGTTTGCGCCTTGGCGCTGCCTAAAGGAAAGGCAGGTCGCGCTTTTGCCGCGAATTGATGCGCATGATCTTATCTTCTGACGTCCAGCCTTGCAGGAAACGGCCATCTGCCATGCGGCAGGCGGTGCATGAGGAAATCGTGCTTCAGGCAGATTCTGCATTTTTGCAAAGACAAATGCACGCCAGACGCAAGAATCGGCATGCCAACCCGTACCTGCTGGTGATTTTTTGTGCCATCATTGAACCCGTGCGGGTGGAGTCGTTTTTGAGGGGTTCAAATTCGCCCGGACCGCAGGGGTGTCAGATGGGGCATCAAATGGGGCATCAAATGGGGCATCAGACCGATCAGGTCAGATGCGGCATGTCGAGATATTCCTGGCTGCGCATTTCGGTCATGCGTGACACGGTGCGCTGAAATTCAAACGAATAATCGCCGTCGGTATAGATTTCCGACGGATCGCATTCAATCGCACAGATCAGCTTGGTTTTATGTTCATACATCGCATCGATCAGGGTTCCGAACCGTTTGGCCCAGTCGCGGCGCGAGTCCGGCAGTTTCGGGATCAGGTCAATGACGATGGTATGGAAATGGGTGGCAATCGCGATGTAATCGCCCGGTCCGAGCGGCTTGGTGCAGAGCTCGTCAAAGGTAAAGCGCGCCACACCGGCCCCGGCGGCGGAAATTTCGATCTTGCGGCCCTTGTTGGTCAGGCTGTCGGGGGCGACGCGCGCACCTTCGGTGACGGTTGCGAACATCTCGTCAATTTTCGCTTTCGCATCGGGACCTGCCGGGAACAGGAAGACATCGGCCGCCGTCAGATTGCGCATGCGGTAATCGGTGGGGCTTGCGAGTTCGAGCACATCAAGTTTCTGTTTGATCATGTCGATGAAGGGCAGGAAGTTCTGACGTTGCAGGCCGTCCTTGTAAAGATCATCGGGCATGCGGTTGGACGTTGTGACAATCACCACGCCATGATCAAAAAGCTGTTCGAACAGGCGGCCCAGAATCATCGCATCGGTGATGTCGGTGACCTGCATTTCATCAAAACACAGAAGCCACGCATCATTGGCCAGATCCTTGGCAATTGGCGGGATCGGGTCGGCATCGTCCTTTGATTTGGTTTTGCGGAAACGGTGCATGCGATCATGCACGTCCTGCATGAAATCGTGGAAATGCACCCGGCGTTTGCGATCCACGGCAACGGTTTCGTAAAACAGGTCCATCAGCATCGATTTGCCGCGCCCGACTTCGCCGTAAATATAAAGGCCCTGCGGCGGTTCGGGTTCTTCGCGGCGGCGCGTCAGGCCAAACCGTTCGCGCCAGCCGCCCGACCCGGTATGCGGTTCGTAATGGTTCAGCGCCTTGAACAGGCTTTGCAGTTTTTCGGCACAGAGTTCCTGCATGGGATCATGGGACAGTTCGCCCGCGGTGATTTTCGCGCGGTAACGTGAAAGCGGGCCGTCGGTCATCAAGGATCTCGTCATGCAGTGAAAAGGAAAAAGGAACAGAAGGGCAATGTCATAGCGCCAAGCTGCTTTGCAATGCAACAAGGCTGTGTCGCATGGCTGGGACCTGGCCCCAGTTTGCGCGATGTGCAGAAGTGTCCCGTGCCGCAAAAGATGACATTCAGAAGCAGTTATATTTCGTGAAAATGCGAACCGGCATTGACGGAATGTTGGGAAGATCCTGTTTTTTGAGGCTTGCACGCAAGCATTCGATACTGAAGCTGATTTCCCGATCCAGATCGTGGCCGATTACAAAATCCATTCCACCTGTTTCGAGGAGGATTCTGGAGTTACTGTTAAGTTCGTGGCCAATAAACGTTACTTCGCCACTAAGCCCCTCATCACGTATAGCTTCCGCGATCCCCGTATTGCCGCCTGCGACATTATAAATGCCGCCAGGGGGGCCGTGATCACGAATATAATTTCGGACGTTCCTGTAGGAATATTCGAAATCATCATTGCTGCTGACGCGCTCTTCTACCGTCAGGGAGGGGTACTCTGAGCGAAGAACCCGTCTGAAGCCCAGTTCACGTTCTTCCTGGCAACGATACGGGGCGCTAATGACAAGCAAAACTCTGTTATTCGATGAGCTGATTGATGTTCCCATCAGACAAGCTGCCGTCGAGCCGGCCCCGGTTTGATCGTTGCCGATATAGGCTACTCGCCGGGAATTCGGCAGATCGGTTGTGACACATACGACCGGCACACCACGTGCTGTTACGGCGCGAACAGCTCTATTGATTGTTAAATCCTCACGAGCGACCAGAACCAGGCCATCGATATCCTGTGAGATTCGCTCGATCTGTTGGGCAAACTGTACGGGTTTAACTTCTGTCGTCAGTACGGAATGGAATGAAAGTTCGAGGTTGGGGTAAGCCGCCTGATAGGCATTAACGCCCTCTTTTAGGGATTGATTGAATGCTGCGCCAGAGTCCGAGAGAAACGCAATTTTCAAGCAGGATGCGGCGTCGGTTGAGCTTTCAATCGTCAGGGATGAGAAGGCATCAAGCACCCGTTTGCGCGTAACTTCGCGCACGCCGGGTCTTTCATTTAGAACCCGGTCAACAGTTGCCGTACTGCAGCCCGAAGCGCGTGCGATTTCGGTGATCGTGGGGGATCGCCAATTGCCTCGTTCATCAAAAATGTCGGTCGCATCAATTTTATCAGCCATTTGATGGATTATTCCTGAAACTAACATCACGTCAATGTGAATATCGATTCGATACAGCGTGGGACCAATTATCGGCTCTATTTTGATGTGATTTCAATCAAAATTGAGTGATTTTCCGATTATTTGATTTTTAAAGATGTGTTTTGATGTCTTCGTTATCCATCAATAAAAATCAAATATCGGGAGGATACCAACATGAAAAAGGTTATAAATGCGCTGGCAGCGTGTGCCATGCTGGCAATGGCAGCACCGCAAACAGCAACGGCCCAAGAGTCCGAAAACAACTATCGCTTTGTTATGGTGTCGCATATCGGATCAAATGATCCGAATATGAAATGGCTGACGCTCTCGCTTGAGGAGTTCGAGAAAAAGTATCCGAACGTCAAAACGGAATATATCTCGACCAATAACTACTCGGTTCAGGAGCATGTGCGACTGCTTGAGCAGGCAATTGCCACGAAGCCGGACGGCATCGCGGTGCCCATTGTCAGTACCGATGCGTTTGAAGTGCCACTGCGCAAAGCAATTGAACAGGGCATCCCGGTTGTTGCTTTCAACATTCCGGACCCCCGCCCGGAAGGCGAACGTATTCCCTATCTTACCTATGTCGGTGGCGATGAATATCTTACCGGCAAGAAGCTGGGCGAATATGCGCTTTCCCGAGCCGACCTGCCGGCCCCCAAACGCGTAGTTTGCGCAACTCATGACTCCGCCCATCAGGGGCTGAAGGCCCGTTGTGCCGGCATGAAGGATGCCATGGAGGCCGCCGGGGCAGAGTTTGAGGAGCTGTTTATTTCCGCAGAGCCAGCGACTGCACGCAATACCTTGCAGTCATATCTTCAGGCCAACCCTGACACCAACTACATTTTCACTGTTGCAAGCTGGTCTGCTCCCTGGGCCTGGGGTGTTGCAAACGATATGGGGCTTTCTCCTGATGTCGATGACAAGGGCGTGACCATCATTACGGTGGATGCGAGCCCGGTTGCATTGGCTGGTATTAAGGCGGGGCATGTTCTGGCGACCAACAGTCAGGGCTTCTGGTTGCAGGGCTATGCGCCAATGGAATGGCTCTATTGGAAGCATGAACTGGGGTATGAGCCGCAGTCTGATATCCTGACCGGCCCGATCGTTGTCGACATCGAGAACATTGATCACTGGGAAGGCTTGGTACGCAATATTTTCGGCGATGCGTACGACGAACAGAACACCTGGTAACCGAGCATGATAGCACCGGACCGAAACTGCCAGCTCGTGCCGTTTCGGTCCGGATGATGCCCGATACGTGTGTTCGAATGTCCAGCCACAGGTAATGTGCCGAAAGTAAGTTTCCATGTTTTTTCCGACCTCTCTTTCTCGCGGTGCCGGTTTTGGTGCTGTCGTCGGTGTCGCGTTAATGCTGTCCGTCTTTACGGTCATTGATTTTGACGGCTGGTGGACAGTTCAGACCGTCACCAACGTGCTGCACTTTGCCTCGATATTGGGATTGATCGCGATGGGCCAGGCATTGGTCATCATGTCCAAGGAAATCGATCTGTCTGTTGGATCGGTTTATGGCCTTGCGGGTATCGCCTTCATCACATTGCAACCCGGCCTCGGTGTTCCAGGCGCAATTGTTGCGGCACTTCTGATTTCGGCATTGATCGGTTTTCTTCAGGCAATGGCCGTACTGAAAGGCGCCCTGCCGTCGATGATTGTCACGCTGGGTGGTTTGTTTACTGTCCGCGGGATCATTTATGTCTGGACGGGCGGTTCTGTCCGCGCATTTCCGGAAGAAGCCAGATCACATTGGATCACCCGAATGCTGGGTGGGGAGTTTCTGGGGCTTGAAGCCTCGCTTTTCTGGCTGCTTGTGCTTCTTGCAATTCTAAGCGTTCTGCTATGGAGAACGAAGTTCGGGAACCATTTGCTGGCGGCTGGCGGTGATCTCGACAGCGCCAAATCCCAAGGTGTTCAAACAGACAGGACCAAAACGATCGCCTTTGTGATCTGTTCGCTGCTTGCCGGTTTTGCCGGGATTGTGACCCTTGCAGACCGTCCTCAAACCCATGTCACACTCGGAGAATTGCTGGAACTGGAGGCAATCGCCGCAGCCGTTATTGGCGGCTGTCTTCTATCGGGGGGACGCGGGTCCTTGCTTGGTGCCGTTCTTGGCGCGCTGATCGTTGTGAGTTTCCGATATGAGCTGATTGCGCTGGGCGCGCCGTCCTCGTGGTTCATGACCTTTGTCGGGATCGTTTTGATTATCGCCGTCATTTTCAACCAGAAACTGGCGCGCGCGGCCGGACATAGTCTGTGACCGGGAAGGAGGAAACAATGAAACAAACAAACACCCCTTATCCAGATCAAGAATCTGGACCTTCATTTCGGTGCTTTTCACGCACTTAAAAATGTGTCCGTAGACTTTCATGCAGGGGAATTGGTGGGGCTTGTCGGGGACAATGGTGCGGGTAAAACCACATTGATCCGTGTCCTTTGCGGTATCCACACCCCTTCTGCCGGTGAAGTTTATTTCGATGGAACCCGTGTGAAGACGTTTCATCCAAAACTGGCCATAGATCAGGGAATTGAAACAATCCAGCAGTCCGTCGGGCTTTGCGACAACCTGTCCATTGCGCGCAACTTTTATCTTGGGCGAGAGCCTGTGAAACGGTTCTGCGGTTTGCCGCTGCTTGATTTTGCGAAGATGCGCGAGATGAGCGGCAGAGTGATAAGGCAATTCGGTCTTCGTGAAAATGTCTCGGTTGATGATGAGGTCGAACGCCTGTCAGGTGGGGAACGTCAGTCGGTCAAAATTGGCCGGGCGGTGGAATTCAAGAACCGTGTTGTGATCATGGATGAGCCGACAAACCATCTTTCGGTCCGCGAACGCGAGCATGTCAACGAACTGGCGCTTCAATTGCGCGATCAAGGGTTGTTGGTGATCTATATCACCCACGACATCTTTCAGGTCCACAGGCTGGCTGATCGCATCGTGATTATGGAGAACGGCGAAAAAATAGAAGACGCATCCACTGAGACAATGTCTGCCGAGGCACTGGAGGAAGTCATTCGCCAGGGCGGGCGCATTGTCGAAAAACGGGATGCGGTCTGATGCTGAAGAGCGAAATCAAACGTCTCGTAAGGCGTCATACCGAGATCGGTATTCTGGTCATTTCCCTGTGTCTGGTGTTGCTGTTTACCCTTACGTCCGAGGGACGATGGGCCAATGCCTATAATATTGGCACCATTCTTCAGGTAACTGCCACGTTGGGGTTGATGACGCTTGGCGTTGCGCTGGTGATCGGAACGGGTGAGATCGATATTTCGGTGGGATCAACCTTTGGCATAGGTGCCCTGATTTATCTGTGGTTTGCCGTGCGCATTGATCCTGTCTTTGCCGCGCTTCTTGCCATCGGCGCAGGTGCTTTGATCGGGGCCTTCAATGGCATTTTGGTAACCCGTACCAAAACCCCGTCGCTGATCATCACGCTTGGTTCTCTGATGATCTTCAGGGGGCTGGCAATTGCGCTGACAGACGGATTTTCATTCTCGGTCCCTTACAAGGAGCGGGATGGATTTTCGTACTCCGTTCTTGGGGGAACCGAGTTCCTAGGCATCAATACCGGGTTCTACTGGTTGGTGGCCGGACTGGCAGTTTTGCTGATTGCTCTGAAAATGACGCCTTGGGGTAATCGGCTTCTGGCTGTCGGGGGCTCCGCCGCCAGCGCACATTCGCGCGGTGTTCGTGTCGAACGCATAAAACTCTCGGCTTTTATTGTTTGTGGTGTGCTTGCCGCCTTTGCCGGGACCCTCGAGGCCAGCAAGCTTGGCTTCGCCGATGGCTCTATGGGCCGATTGATGGAGCTTCAGGCAATTGCGGCCTGCGTGCTTGGCGGATGTGTTCTTGCTGGTGGTCGCATATCCCTGCCCGGAGCTGTTTTGGGCGCGTTCGTGTTGTCTTCGGTTCAATCCTATCTCGTGGTGACCGGTGTTCGCCCGCAATGGTTCATTTTGCTTCTTGGCCTGATTGTTGTTTTTGCAGCACTGGGCGACCGAACACTGCGCCGTTGGTCTTTGAAAAACTAATCTCAACTCGGAAATCTAAAAACATGACGGACAAAATTTATAATATTGCGCTTTTGGGCGCAGGCCGAATTGGACAGGTGCATGCGGCAAATATCGCCGCCCATCCCCTATCAAGGTTGTCCACCGTCGTGGACCCGCAGGAAGGGATTGCCCGGCAACTTGCAGAAGCTTACGGGGCCTCGGTACGTTCTTTGGAAGATGCCCTGTCGAGCAGCGATATTGATGCAATCGTAATCGCCTCGGCTACCAGCACGCATGCGGATTTAATTGAACGCGGGATACGCGCGGGCAAAGCAGTGTTTTGCGAAAAACCGGTTGATCTGTCCATCAGTCGCGTGAATGCCACGCTTGAGGCGATCAAAGGACAGGAAAACAGGCTCTTTGTCGCATTTAATCGCAGGTTTGATCCGGCAGTCGCTGAATTGAAACGCCGGCTTGATGCGGGGGTGATTGGTGACCTGGAACTGGTCACCGTTGTTTCAAAGGATCCGGGTGCGTTGCCCATCGATTATATCAAAGTATCGGGTGGTATGTTCCGCGATATGACAATTCACGATTTCGATATGGCACGCTTCATTCTGGGCGAAGAGCCGGTACGTGTGACTGCTCTGGCATCGACGCTAACGGATCCGGCTATCAAGGCGGAGGGTGACATTGATACGGCATCTGTAACCCTGCAGACAGCCAGCGGTAAAATTGCCGTCATCACCAATTCGCGGCGTGCGTCCTTTGGATACGACCAACGTGTCGAGGCCCACGGTTCGCTTGGTACCTTGCGCACGGAGAATGTCCCCAAAACCATGCTTGTGCAGGAACGTGAGGACGGCGTTACACGTGAAAAGCCACTGTTCTTTTTCCTTGAGCGGTATGCGGAATCCTATGCCGAAGAATGGAAAGAATTTGTCCGTGTTCTGAAGGGTGAAGTTGCGCCGGCACCATCCGGTGAAGATGGCCGCAAAGCTTTGCTGCTTGCCGAGGCGGCCTATCAGTCTCTTGAAACCGGTCGCACCATTGCGCTTTGAATGAGGATACAAAAATGAAAATCGGGATCGTGTCAGACTCTTTGTCCAATCAACCGTTTGAAACGGCGCTGGATACAATCGCGGGAATGGGAATAGAAGGTGTTGAAATCAACACGGGCAACTGGTCGTCCGCGCCACATATAGATTTGGACGCGATGCTGGCGAGTTCTGACGCACGCAAACGATTCATGAACGCGATTACCAGTCGTGGTTTGAGTCTCATTGCGTTGAACTGCAACGGCAATCAATTGCACCCAACGGACGGACAACGCCAATCATCCGTGGTCGAGAAGACAATCAGGCTCGCCTCTGAACTGGAGTGCAATAAAGTTTGCCTGATGTCTGGTCTTCCGGCCGGGGCTCCGACGGACAAGACCCCGAACTGGATTATTTCCGCATGGCCACCGGAAACGAGTGAAATACTTGCATGGCAGTGGAATGAGGTTTTGCTGCCGTACTGGCGTAAACTTGTCGACAATGGCATGGAGCTTGGTATCGACAATTTCGCAATCGAACTTCACGGAAATCAGCTGGTGTATAATGTGCCAACCCTTTTGCGGTTACGTGATGCAGTTGGCAAATCGGTTGGCGCGAACCTTGATCCGAGTCATCTGATGTGGATGGGGGCTGATGCGCTGCAGGCTGTATCCGCACTCGGGGATGCCATTCATCATGTCCATGCCAAGGATACCTGGATCAATCCCGACAAGGCCGCAACAATTTCACGGCTAGATACCGGACCGATGATCGATGTCGCCGAGCGCGCATGGTCCTATATCACCATCGGTTATGGCCACGGTGAAAGCTGGTGGCGAGAGTTTTGCTACAGGTTGCGGCTTGTCGGGTACGACGGTTGGCTGTCAATCGAACATGAAGATCCCGTGCTGTCATGTGCGGAAGGGGTTCAGCGTTCGGTGAATGTATTGAAATCAGCCGCACCAGAGAAAGTAAGTGATTTTTCTCTTCAGCCTATCTGATGCTCCGCCTCCCTTAGAGCATTAACTCTCCCCTCGCATGGCTTTTTCCTTTTGGGGTCAATTTGCTGTGTGGGGGGAGCTTTCTTTGAGCGCTTGTCAGTGATTCCCTTGTTTATCGGGGGCGGTATTTAAAGAAAGGTCAGATCAGGCGCATCTTTTTAAACAGCCAGATTTCAAACAGGACAATCCCGGCCAGAATGATCGACACGCCCAGAAAGCCAAACGGGCTTTCGGCGGCGGGAATTCCGCCGACATTGATGCCCAGAAGCCCGGTCACGAAACTGATCGGCAGGAACAGACCGGCGATCACGGTCAGCCAGTACATGGTGCGGTTCATGCGTTCGGTTTCCAGCGCCATCATGTTTTCATTGACGATCTGGATGCGTTCGCGAAGGGAGTCAAATTCTTCGACCAGGCGGATGGTTTTATCGGTCAGCGTGCGCGCGCGACGTTTATAGCGTTTATCAAGCCAGCCGGTTTTATGTTCGACATATTGCGCCAGCGCATCGCGTTGCGGGGACAGGTGGCGGCGCAGACGCAAAAGCTGATTGCGGACATCCGAACAGCGCCGACGCAGCGGCAGGGTTTTGTTTTCAGGCGTGCCTTCCTGATCGTCTTCGATGGTGTCGACTTCGTCTTCGAGGCCAAGCACGACATTATCGACGCGAAATACCAGCCGTTCGGCGACGGTGAGGACGAAATCATCGGGATTGCGCGGCGCGTTATTCTGCGCAATCGCGGCCCGGATATCATCAAATGCCTTCAGCGACCGGTTGCGCAGCGTAATCACCAGATTGCCCGATACCCAGAAGCGGGCCGAAATCATATCGGCGGGATCATTTTCGGCGTTCAGATTGACGCCCCGCAAATTCATCGAATAGCCATGATCATAAAAGAAGACCGATGGCCGGGTGCCGCGCGTGGACAGGTTATCGGCGATGGTGGGGTCAAGTCCGACAATGTCGATCAGCCAGCGCCGGACACCATCGGCCATCCAGTCGAGATGCACCCAGAGAAATTCATGTTCACCGGTTTGGGGAAGGTTTTTGCTGATGTCCTGCCATTCAAGGGGCGTTCCGTTGCCGTCGCTATCGAGTTTGAAAGCATTGATCAGGGCGGATGAAGGCATGTGGGGCTCCGTCTGGTGCTTGAAGACAGGTTGGGGCCGATCCGGGAACGAAACGGGACGTGATTCGTTATCGCCGACAGTGTAACCTGTTTGCAAATCAGGAAAAACGGGTTTTGGGCATTCGCCCGCCAGAGGTCAGTATGGAATATCTATCATGACGACAGTTCGACCGATTGTAGTGTGGATTATGGCGACAATAATGTCCGCCATCCTGATCAGTGGCGGCGCATATGCGCAGGACAAGACACAGGAAAATCCCCAGAAGATCGAACTGGATCAAAGCCAGAAACTGATATCTGGCTGGAATGACGGTCTTGATGACATTGATGCGGCCCTGTCGGACGGCGAAGTCAGCGGGCGGTTGTTAAATGAAAGCCGGGCCCAGGTCGAAAAGATCACCGAGGGCAGTGCGACATTGCAGTCAAGTGCGGCGGAGCGTCTGAACCGCCTGAATGCCGCCCTTGGCAAACTGGGCGAACCGCCCGCCGAAGGCCAAAGCGAAGTCCCCGCGGTTGCCGCCGAACGATCCCGTCTTAACGATGCCATTGCCGAGATCAGCGGCGTGATCAAGCAGGTTGAGCTGGTTGATTTTCGTGCGACCGAGGTTTCCGACCATCTGGCGCGGATTTCGCGCGAACGGTTTACGCGGCGTATTCTGGGCCGGGTTGACGTGCCGTGGGACGGCGAAACCTGGGGCCAGGTATGGTCGGGCGCGATTGAATTGCCCGACATGGTGCGCAGCCGCTATGCCGATCTTGATCTTGAAGGCCAGATTGGCGACGAGCTGGCAGAGGTCGCGCCGGGGCTGGTGTTGCTGGCGTTTATCGTGATGGCCGCCCTGATCGGCGGCGAGGTCGCGGTGCTGCGCTGGTTGCCGGAAAGATGGCAGCATGTGCCAAAGGAAGACCGGGTTTCATTGATATCGGGGACGCGGTTCCTGTTTACGGCGATGGTGCCGGGTATCGCACTTGTCATTGCCTATCAGATCGTTAATCGACAGCCCGATCTTCTGGCCGGAAGTATGGGTGATTTCATCTATCAGTGCTTTGCAGCCCTTTTGTTCCTGCTGTTTGTCGGGGCGGCGATCCGCAGTATTTATTCCCCGTTCCTGCCGGGGATGCGGCGTGCGGGCACGACCGCGACGGGGGCGCGGGTTGTCGGGCTTTTATCGTTGCTGGCGGCGGTGATTTACGCATCCGATCTGGTGCTGTTGCAGGGTGCGACCACGCTTGGCACGTCGCTTGAAATCGCGCTGGTGCAAAGTGTTTCCAACGTTTTCCTGATTTCGGTCATTCTGTTTGTCTGTTCGCTTGGCGTGTTCTGGGAACATGGCGAACCGGACCGGCACGAATTATGGGCCAAGGTCGAAAGACGGTCGCGCCGCGGATTGCGGATCGTGGCGGTCCTGCTGCCGGTACTGACGCTTCTGGGCTATGTGGCGCTCGCACGGTTCATCCTTGAAAACCTGATGACCGGGCTTGCGTTTATCACCAGTTACTGGCTGTTGCGCGGCTATGCGCGCGCCCTTGTGCATACCTATCTGGTGAAACCGTCATCGCCCGATGATGACGGGGCCAGTGATGCGGTGCATGGCACGCTTTATTTCTGGCTGCGTGTGACGATTGATGTCGTGATGTTTTCGGTTGCCGTGCCGCTGGCGGTGCTGATCTTTACCGACATTGCGTGGGCTGATTTGCTTGATGCCGCCGAAAAGGCGTTTATCGGGATACAGGTGGGCGGGATCAATTTCTCGCTCCGCGCCATTCTGATCGCGATTTTGCTGTTCCTTGCGGTTCTGGGCGTCATGCGGTTTTTCCAGCGGATGCTCAATACGCGCGTTCTGCCCAACACCAAGCTTGACGAAGGTTTGCAGCATTCGGTTTCGGCGATTTTCGGCTATGCCGGGATTTGCCTTGCGGTGTTGCTGGCGATTTCGGCGGCGGGGATGGATTTGTCCAACCTTGCGATCATTGCCGGTGCGATTTCGGTCGGTATCGGTTTTGGCATGCAAAGTATTGTCAGTAACTTTGTGTCGGGCCTGATCCTTCTGATCGAACGGCCGATCAAGGTGGGTGACTGGATCGTGGTCGGGGCCGATCAGGGGCTGGTCAAGGATATCCGGGTGCGTGCGACCGAGATCGAAACATTTGACCGGTCATCGGTGGTGATCCCGAACTCCGAACTGATTTCGAACCGGGTGATGAACTGGACGCTTAAGGATCGCAGCGGGCGGGGAATTATCCGTATCGGGGTTTCGTATGGATCGGATGCCAACAAGGTGCGAGAAATCCTGCTTGAGATCGCCGATAAGCGCCGCGAAATCCTGAGTTACCCGGCACCCCAGGTGGTGTTTATGGATTTCGGGGCCAGCTCGCTTGATTTCGAATTGCGCTATTTCCTGCGCGATATCGGTGATGTTCTGTCGGTCGGCAGTGCGGTGCGGTTCGAGATCCTTGAACGGTTCCGGGCCGAGGGTGTTGAAATTCCGTTCCCGCAGCAGGATGTGCATTTCCGCGATATCGACAGACTGGCCGACGCCATCCGCGATGCCGGGCGGGGCAATGCCAAGCCGGTGATCGAGGCGAAGGATGAAGTGCCTGAGGCGAATGCCGAAACAGGTGATGGCGAGGGCACCGACCCGGCCACACCGCCATCGACGGCCAAGGATGAAAACCGCGACAGGGATGCGGCTGCACGCAGTATCCCCGATGCCGGGGGTGATGCGGACGGGGATGGGCCACGTTAAGCAGGTAATCGGGCGGTATTAAATATCGAAAAGGGCAGCCGTGATCTTTTGGCCCATCGGGGCCATCAGGTGGCGGTCGCGCTGGGATAGCCAGCGCATTTCGGCGATTTCGCGCGACGGGGTCAATTTGCCGGTGAAGCGTGCGGCGAAGCATTGCATGCGGACAATAACCCCAGATGGCTGGTTATGGCCGCGACCGGCATGGATGCCCAGCGGGCGGATGGATTTTTCGATCAGCATTACGCCGAGTTCTTCGCGGATTTCACGGATCAGGGCTTCGATGGCGGTTTCGTCCGCATCGATCTTGCCACCGGGCAGGTAAAAACGATCCCGCCCGTGGCTTCTTACCGACAGGATTTTGCCGCCGTCGCGGAAAATCCAGTTGGCGGTTTCGACAATCCTTGGGGATGGTCTGATAGCGTTCATCGTGATCCGCCCCGATCAGAGAATGGCGACATCCAGCCCGATATCGACCGCCGGGGCCGATTGGGTGATGCGCCCGACCGAGACATAATCAACCCCGGTGGCGGCAATCGCGCCAATGGTTTGCAGGTTCACACCGCCGGATGCCTCTGTCTTGCAGCGGCCCGCGACAATCGCAACCGCCTGACGGAGCATATCGGGGCCCATGTTATCAAGCAGGATGATGTCGGCACCGGCATCTGTGGCTTCACGGACCTGATCAAGCGTGTCGCATTCGACTTCGATTTTCGGCAGGTTTGCCGCACGGGCGGATTTCACGCATTCGGTGATCGAGCCGACAACGCCGATATGGTTATCCTTGATCATAACCCCGTCATACAGACCCATGCGATGGTTTTGCGCACCACCCATGCGGGTGGCATATTTTTCCATCTTGCGCCAGCCCGGAAGGGTTTTGCGGGTATCAAGCAATCTGGCGGTCGTATTGCCCATCGCCGCGACATAGCTGCGTGTGGTGGTGGCAATGCCAGACAGATGTTGCAGGGTATTGAGGGCTGTGCGTTCCGCGGTCAGGATGCCGCGTGCATTGCCTTCGACCACGGCCAGCACGTCCTTGGCGGCAATCGCATCGCCGTCCTCGCAATGCTTGGTGATTTTGGCATCGGGGACCAGTTTGCGGAAACATTCAAGGGCGATATCCAGACCGGCGACCACGATATCCTCGCGTGTTTCAAGGGCGACGCGCAGGCGCGCATCGGCGGGGATGACATTGTCCGATGTGATGTCACCGGTGCCGATATCCTCGGCAAAGGCGCGGTCGATGAATTCGGAAATTTCAGCCTGGGTCAGGACGGTCATGGTGGGGCGCATCTTTTTGGGGGAGGGGGATGGAAAACAGCCCCGCGAAACGAGATTTCTGCGGGGCTGTTGATAAGGTCGAATTAGGCCGCGTTTTCTTTTTTCAGCGGAATGCCCTTTGACATTTCCAGCATCCGTTCAAGCGGCTTGACCGCCGCAACACGCAAATCTTCGGGCATGATGATCTGCGGGCCGTTATTGACCAGACACAGATAGAGTTTTTCCAGCGTGTTCAGTTCCATGAACGGGCAGTTGTTGCACGCACACGACCCATCGGCACCGGGCACGGGAATGAATTCCTTGTGCGGGGCGGCTTTTTCCATCTGGTGGATGATGTGGGGTTCGGTCGCGATCAGGTATTTCTGATCCGGGCCGTTGATCACATATTCCAGAATGGCGCGGGTCGATCCGATGTGATCGGCATGTTTGAGAATGCCGTCATGGCATTCCGGGTGGGCCGCGATTTTGGCATCCGGGTTCTGGGTTTTAAGGCGGATCAGTTCGCGTTCGGAAAACTGTTCATGCACGATGCACGAGCCGTTCCACAGCGTCATGTCACGGCCGGTTTTTTTGGCCAGATACGTGCCAAGGTGACGGTCCGGTGCCCACAGGATCGGTTTATCAAGCGGGATCTGATCGATGATTTCAGCCGCGTTCGACGAGGTCACGATGATATCGGATGCGGCCTTTACCTCGGCCGAGCAGTTGATATAGGTGACCGACACGTGATCGGGATGCTGTTCGCGGAATTTGCGGAACGGTTCGGGCTGGCACGAATCTTCGAGCGAGCAGCCGGCTTTTGAATCGGGCAGCAGCACGGTTTTGTTCGGGCTGAGGATTTTGGCGACCTCGGCCATAAAGCGGACACCGCAGAACACGATGACATCGGCATCGGTTTCGGCGGCCTTGCGCGACAGATCAAGGCTGTCGCCGACAAAGTCGGCCAGGTCCTGAATTTCTCCGTCCTGATAATAATGGGCCAGAATGATCGCGTTTTTCTCTTTCTTGAGGCGGGCGATTTCCGCTTCAAGATCAAGGGTCGGATCAATCTGCATTTCAGACATTGCGCCGGGCGCGGCCTCGGCGATGGTGGCAATCTGGTTCATGGCGTCGTCTCATCTCGCCTGTTGCAAGCCGGAGATAAGCAGCGGGGTCCGGCATTGCAAGTTAATGACAGTTTGAAACCTCAATATCGCCATTGGGCCGGGATGGCAAGGAATTGGGGGATGACGATGATCTTTGTTGAAGGGCACTTCACCGCAATATAACCGCCCGGCATATAACCGCGGGGGCAGTTGCGACCTGCTGCTACATATCTGCGTTGCAGAACGGGAAGTGTGCATTTGCCCGGGATGGGGGCATAACACGCGCAGCTGTTGCAGATGAGAGTCTTTGATATGGATTGGGTCCCTATAGCCTTTGGTACGTTCAAGGGTGTCGCGTTGGGCACGGGCATGTTCTTTGCCATCAAGTGGCATTACGATCAGGGAAAGAAGATCGGCAGGCGGAAGGTGCTGATTGCGACTGCCAAGATGGTGGCAATCTTTGTGCTGGCGGTTCTGGTCCTTGGGCTCGTTACCTTCGGGCTTGGCAATATGCTTGGTCTGGATCTGAGTTACTGACAGCATCACCTGTCCGGTCCGAACAATGGCCCCGTCTGACGGTGATGGGGCATGCCAGATAAAGAACCGGATAAATAAATCGCAAAAGACTATCGGGGGGCTGCGCGCCGGATCATTTTCGGGCGATGGTTTTCTGTGCCGATTCCATGATGACGTAAAAATAAAAATAAGTTCGTTGTAAAATATGGAAATCGATTCATATAAGTAAAAATCGGCGGGATATTTTCGCGATTTACCAGAATCGCAAATTTTATTTGTTCAAAAACGCATCGGATATTTTTGGGGCGTTGATTTTTTGAAGAATAAAATCCGCTTCCGCGTGTCTGCATACACCTGAAATAAACTGCGGTTATTTGGCGACGGGATTGATTCCTGTCGTTTTTCTTAACCAATGCGCATCTGCGCGCTAGGAGCTATTTTGACAAACCGTACCACATCGAAAATCCTGAATTTCGCGCGGCCGTTCAGTCTGCGCGGTCTGGCAGAAGTACTGCCAGCCGGGGCCTATAAGGTGATTACCGAAGAATCGCTTCCGGAAAATGTGACCTATCCGACCTATCAGTGGGTTTCGACCAAGATGCACCTGCATGCCAATGCGGACCGTGCGGGCGACATCCGCATGATGAATGTTGATCCCCGCGATCTTGAAGTCGCCCATCTGCGCGATCAGAAAATGATGGATTCCCGCCCGCGGGTCGCGTTTTCAGCGCACAAATCCAACAACCGCGCCAAACGCGTTTTCTGATTCTGGTCCCCGGTCAGGCTTTCCTGACCGGTACACCGCCCCCCGCCCCATCATTCAGACCGAAAACCCGTAATATTCCCATTCCGCCGCACTGACCTTGAGCGCCATATGTTCGTATTCGGCCTGCTTTATGCGGGTGAAGGCGGTGTGGAAGCGGGTGCCCAGCGTGCGTTTGTTGAAATCGGACGCACCGAAGCGGTCAATGGCGTCTAGCCAATGGCGCGGCAGGTCGTTAGGGCCTTTGTCATGGCCGATTTCATCGGTACTTGGCTGGCCGGGATCGATTTTGTTTTCGATGCCGTCAAGGGCGGCCCCAAGGGTGACGGCGGCGACCAGATAGGGGTTGGCGTCAACGCCCGCGATGCGGTGTTCGAAATGCCGGGTTTTGCCCGGTGTGCCTGGCACACGAAGCGCCACGGTGCGGTTTTCAACACCCCAGTCATCGGATGCCGGGGAATACATGGCGGATGCAAATCTGCGCCATGAATTCATGAAGGGGGCCAGGATCAGCATGGTGTCGCCAATCGTGCCGCGAATGCCGCCAATGGCGTTGAGCATAAGGGGGCTCAAGCTTCCGTCCGGCTGATCGGCAAACAGGTTATTGCCGTTTTCGTCCGCCAATGAGAGATGCAGGTGCATGCCAGAACCGGCTTCGTTGCCGAACGGTTTGGGCATAAAGACGGCCTCCATCCCGAAACGGCGTGCCGCGGTACGGATCAGGCGTTTGGCGATGATGACGTCATCGGCCGCGCGCATCAGATCGCGATAGCGGATCGTCATTTCATACTGGCCCGGCCCATATTCGGAAATCAGGGTTTCAAGCGTCAGATCAAGATGCTTCGCCCCTTCGTAAACCGCATCAAAAAGCGGCGACATTTCATCGATTTCATCGACCGACATGGTGTTGCGAAGCGATGATCGGCGTTTGGTCATTGCGTAGGATGCTGGGTGATAAAGGCCGCCCGCGTCCGCATCGCGATCTACCAGATAAAATTCCAGTTCGAACGCGCCCATCGGAGTAAGCCCGAGATCATTGGCGCGCTTGACCTGATTTAAGAACACATTGCGCGGATCAACATCGTGCGGGGTTGCGTCCTCGTTATACATGCTGATCAGAAGCTGGCCCCGGCCCGTGTGGGGCAGATAGCCCAACGTGCCCGGCACGGGCCAGCACCGGCCATCGCCGCCGCCGCCGGTCTGCACCAGCCCGCAATCATCAACATCCTCGCCCGTGACGTCCTGCCCGAAGATCGAGGTCGGCAATCCGCGCCCGGATTTATAGATGCCTTCAAGCTCGTGACGGCGGATCATCTTGCCGCGCCCGATGCCGTGAAAATCGGTCAGGATGATGTCGATGGCCTCGACATCGGGGTATTTGGCAAGGAATGCCTCGGCCTCGGACATATTGGAGCCGCTGGGGGATGAGGGGGCAGGGGCGTTGGTGCTGGACACGGGTCGAATTCCTGATGGGGGGCGGTTTTGGTTTTAGCCCTGATAACGGCGGAAGAAATAGCGATCCTGCGGGACGCCTTCGGGAAGCGGTTCGGCGATGGTGCCGGGTACGTCGATTTTCTGATCGGATGCGACAATCGCGCCCTTGATCAGGGACGGCGGCAGGGTTTTGCCGATGAAGGATGCGATTTTGGCGTTGAGCGCCTCGTCCCCCGTCCCGACATCGGAATGGACCAGTGCGACCTTGCCAGCGAAGCGTTCAACCGCCATTGGCAGGGTTTCGAAAATGTCGCCCAGAAACAGGTGATCGTCATCGGGGATGCATTTGGGGTGGGCGGCAATCTGGCGGTCAAAGACAAAGATTTCGCGATCCGGCATGATTTCACGCAAATGATCGAAGGTGCGGCCATTGCCAAGCCCGATTTCAAGAACAATACCGTCATGGTCCTTGATCATTTCGGCGGCGGCATTCAGGCAGTCGCGCTGGGCCTGCAGGCGGCGGATGACGCTGTTAAGGCGGGACATTTATTCTTGTTCTCCGGGCGGTGAAGGTGAAATCGCGATATCATCCGAAAGCGGCCCGGTGCAAGGTGGTTAACCCGCACCGGGGGGCTTTTGAACGGGGTATCAGCCCTTGAAAATCGTGGCGTCAAAGGCCGGGACGCGGGCACGGAAGGCATCGAGCCATGTGACGAGGGCGGCGTAAGTTTCGCGCCATTTGCCATCAAAGCGCAGATCAAGATAACCGAGCGCACAGGCAACCGCGACATGGCCGATGGTCAGGTCGCCTGCCAGTGACGGCGGGCTGGCTTCGAGCTGATCAAGGGCGCGTTTGACCTTGTCGGACTGATAGGACAGCCAGTCGGCATGGCGTTTTTCTTCGGGGCGCATGCGGTTTTCGTAGACCTGCAGGATTGCGGCATCGACGATGCCATCGCCCAGCGCCTGAAGGGTCAATGCTTCCCACCGGGCGTCGCCTTCGGTCGGATGCAGGGTGACGCCATCGACCTGCGCATCAAGATATTCGCAGATCACGCGGCTATCGAAAATCTTGCGGCCATCATCAAGGATCAGGATCGGGATTTTACCCAGCGGGTTTTGTGCGCGCAGGCTGTCAGCCGGATCGTTGGTGTTGGCCAGCTCGATGGTCAATTGATCGTAAATGCCAAGAATTTTGGCGACAATCTTGACCTTGCGGCCAAAGGGGGACGGGTCGCTGGAGCGCAGGATCATTGGGGTGCCTCGATATAATTCAACAGTTTGAACGCAGTGTAAGGGGGAAATGCTGTTTCGAAGAACCCCAAATTTCGCGATTGTGGAAATCTGGCCGGGAAAGGTTATGTCAGCCCCGGCGGTCATCGGGGGAATTGCCGGGGTCTGTAGCGGTTTCTGTGCCGGTTTCGCCCAGCCGGGCAAGGTGCAGTTCACGGGCCAGGCGGATGGAGGGCCGCAGGGCAAAACACACCGACCCGATGATGAAAAGCCACGTTCCGGTGTGCATCAGATCGTCATAAAGGAACATGATGCTGCCGATGACGAACAGAACCGCGGCCAGCCAATCGACGGTGGTATAGGCGATTTCATAGGCGCTATAGACCTGCCGGTGGCGTGAGGATGCGTCAAAACGGCGGCTTTGGAAAAGCTTCATGCGTGGCTCCCGTTTTGGGGTGGGTTGTTTTTCCATAACGCATGATGGCGGCAAACGTTCTTGAATATGTGGCCTATCGCCGCGCGCGGGGGTGGGTGCCGTGATAGACGGCCATCAGGCGTTCGGTATCGACCGAGGTATAGCGTTGGGTGGTCGAGAGCGAGGCGTGGCCGAGCAGATCCTGAATGGTGCGCAGATCACCGCCGCCAGCAAGAAGGTGGGTGGCAAAGGAATGGCGCATGGCGTGCGGGGTGGCGGTATCGGGCAGGTTCAGAAGGCCGCGTATTTTGCGCATTTCGCGTTGGGCGACCTGTGCGACCAGCCGCCCGCCGCGTGCGCCAACAAAAAGCGGTTCATTGCCGTTCGGCGCATAGGGGCAGGTGTGGACATAATCATCAATCGCGTCGCGCACGATTTGCAAAACCGGGACAAGGCGCTGTTTGTTGCCCTTGCCGGTGATGACCATCGAATCGCCCGTCGGGCGTTGATTGGCGTTAAGGTCGAGTGCCTCGGATATGCGCAACCCACAGCCATAAAGCAGGGTGAACAGGGCGAGGTTGCGTTTGGCAAGCCACGGTTCATCCTGCCACGCGCCGGCATTATCAAGGACGGCCATTGCATCGGCGGGGCTTAGCGGTTTGGGGACCGATTGCGGCAGTTTCGGATTGCGGATCGAATTGACCGCCGCGTTCTGGCCGCGCCCGGTACGATCCAGGAAGCGATAGAAATTGCGCAGTGATGACAGCGCACGCGCGGTCGAGCTTTTAGCCATGCCATCCATGCTGCGACGGGCAAGCCAGCTTCGGAAATCGCGCGGGTTTAATTGCAGAAGAACGGCGATATCGGGTGTGTCACCCTTATGCCCCCGGACAAAACCAAGGAAGGCATACAGATCGGCGAGATAATTTTCGGTGGTGTGATCGGAGGCGCGCCGTTCGGCGGAAAGCCATTGCCGCCAGTCGGCAATGGCATCGCGCACGTCTTTGGGCAGGGTCAGGGCCATAAGCCCCTTATTCATTGCGCCGGTGTCAGCCATCGGCGCACACCAAATTCGATCACGGAGGCGAGGAACATGATCAGGTCATGAGCCTGTGCCGGGCTGAAATAATCGGGTTCGGCGACGCCAAACGCCACCAGCCCGACCGGATCGCCATAAAAGGGTGCGACGCGGACAATGGCGGCGGAGCGGATATTATCGGCCTGCGGGCCAAAAATCGCCTCGTCCCCGGCATTGTCGGGCAGAAGCCAGACATCGTTTTCCTCGCCCAGAACCTGATCAACCGCACCGGCGGTCAGGCGACGGACACGGCCGCCGCAACGGGGCACCGGGGCATCTTCGCTTTCTTCAAAGCACAATGCGATGGCGTCGAGATCAAGCAGTTCGGGCACAAGGTCCTGCAGGGCTTCGACGAAGACATCAAAGCCGCGTGCATTGAGTAGCGCCAGAACCGCACGGTGGATGCGGCTTTGGGTTTCGAGGTTGGATTTGGAAATGTTGATCAGTTCGCTGGTGGCACCGCGCAGCTTTTCGCGTTCATCACGAAGGCGGGTGACGACATATTGCTGCATGTCGGCAATGCCTGAGCCCAGTTCGCGCACCGGCATGTCGAGGCTGTCAAGCAGGTCCGGCCGGTTGGCAAAAAAGTCGGGATGTTCGGCGAGGTAGGCCGCGACGTCGTCGGCGCGCAATGCTGTCTTTTCCATCTGATCCGGTAATTTGCAGTGAAACGAAAAACCCGGCAGCCACAATGCGGGCTGCCGGGTTAAATGCGTGTTAAGGACCGGTGATAAACCTGATCCTTGGCCTGATTTGTCGGTCTTAGAGGATCGACTGGCCGGTTTTTGCCCAATCGGCGACAAAGGTTTCAAGGCCCTTGTCGGTCAGCGGGTGTTTGAACAGCTGGCCAAGAACCTGCGGCGGGATGGTGACGACGTCGGCACCCAGACGGGCCGAATCGACAACATGCTGCGGGCCGCGTGCGGACGCGACGAGGATTTCGGTCTGCCAGTTCGGGTAGTTGTTGTAAACTTCGGCGATGTCGGCAATCAGCTGCATGCCATCGGACGAAATATCGTCAAGGCGGCCAACGAACGGCGAGACATAGGTCGCACCGGCCTTGGCGGCCAGAATGGCCTGACCGACCGAGAAGCAAAGGGTGACGTTGGTCTGGATGCCTTCGTCGGTGAAAGTGCGGCAGGCTTTGAGCCCGTCCGGGGTCAGCGGCAGCTTGACGACGACATTGTCAGCGATTTTCGCAAGTTTGCGGCCTTCGGCAACCATGGTTTCATAGTCGGTCGCGGCAACTTCGGCGCTGACCGGGCCGTCAACCACGTCACAGATTTCCTTGATCAGATCAAGGAACGAGCGGCCGGTTTTGGCAACCAGCGACGGGTTGGTGGTCACGCCATCAACGAGGCCGGATTTGGCGATTTCGCGGATTGCGTCGATGTCGGCGGTGTCGATGAAAAACTTCATTGGATTTCCTGCTCAGGAGCTTTTGAAGATCGTTGTTCGATGATGCGGTTAGCTGATAGGGTCCGGTTCCATTCAAATGACGGTACCAGACGCCCAGTGCTGTGGGACCGTTTTCTTTTGTGCCACAAGCCGGTTATGCATAATCATGCGACCAACCCAGAGGCATCCTGACGGGGTTTATAATATATGAGCGCCGCAAAGGCCATATCGGGAAATCTGTTTGGTGATGATCCGGCCTTTCAGGTTACGACCCGGCAGGTAACGGGCGAAACGATCAGTGTTCTTCCGCCGCTGCCCTTGGCGGGCCCGTATGATTATCTTGTCCCCGAGGGTCTGAGCGTTCAGCCCGGCGACTTTGTCGAAATTCCACTGGGCCGTCAGACCCAGCGCGGCGTCGTCTGGGGTAAGGCCAGGGGCGACGTCGATCCGGCCAAGCTGCGCGAAATTTATGGCGTTTTGCAGGCACCGCCGATGGCCGATGTGACGCGAAAGTTCGTCGATTGGGTGTCGGCCTATACCATGGCGCCGCAGGGGGCGGTGTTGCGCATGGCGATGAGTGTTGCCGACGCGCTGGAGCCGCCCAAGCCGATTTTCAGATTTACCCTTGCCGATCCGGCAGAAGGGGAAGGCGATGGCGAAAGCAGCCTTCGCATGACACCGCCGCGCAAGCGGGTGATGGCGTTTCTGCGTGACAATCCGCCGATGGAACAGGCTGATATCATGCGCGAAACCGGTGCCGGGGCCAGCGTGATCAAGGGGCTGGTCGAAGCAGGCGTCGTCCGGCGTTTGATGGTCACCCCGCCATCGCCGTTTGACGACCCCGACCTTGATATTGCGCGCCCGCATCTGTCGGATGCGCAGGAACGCGCGGCGGACATGCTGTGTGCCAAGGTGGCGGGGGATGGGTTTTCGGTCACGTTACTGGATGGCGTGACCGGGTCGGGCAAGACCGAAGTTTATTTCGAGGCAATCCGCACCGCGTTGGAGGCGGGCCGACAGGTGGTGGTCCTGTTGCCGGAAATCGCCCTTTCGGCGCAGTGGTTGCAGCGGTTCCGTGACCGATTCGGCGTTGAGCCGGCCCTTTGGCATTCCGAAGTCGGGCAGGCGCGGCGGCGCGATACATGGCGGGCGGTGGCCGATGGATCGGCAAAGCTTGTGGTCGGGGCAAGGTCCGCACTGTTTCTGCCCTATGCCAATCTGGGCCTGATCGTGGTGGATGAAGAACACGAACATGCGTTCAAGCAGGAAGACGGCGTGATTTATCATGCGCGTGACATGGCGGTTGCGCGCGCGCATCTGGGCGGTATTCCCGCGATTCTGGCGTCCGCCACCCCGTCGCTTGAGACCCTGGCGAATGTCGAAGCCGGTCGGTATGAGCGGGTCGAGCTTTCGGAACGCCACGGCATGGCGGTTTTGCCAAGTGTCGAGATTGTCGATATCCGGCAGGACAGGCCGGAACGGCAACGCTGGATCACGCCGACCTTGAAAAGGCGGCTGGCGGAGACATTTGCCGCCGGGGAGCAGGCGATGCTGTTCTTAAACCGGCGGGGTTATGCGCCGCTGACCCTTTGCCGGGCCTGCGGGCACCGGTTCCAGTGCCCGAACTGTACCGCGTGGCTGGTGGAACACCGGGCATGGGGCAAATTGCAATGCCATCATTGCGGCTATCAGGCCAAGGCCCCCGATAGCTGCCCGGCCTGCGGGGCGGAGGAAAAGCTTGCGGCGTGCGGGCCGGGGGTGGAGCGGCTTTATGAGGAAGCGGTCGAGACATTCCCGCAAATCCGCATCGAGGTCGCGACATCGGACAATATCGCCGGGCCAAAGGCGGCGGCGGAGCTTGTCAATCGGGTGCATAATCACGAGGTTGATTTGCTGATCGGTACGCAGATATTGGCCAAGGGCTATCATTTTCCGATGCTGACCTTTGTGGGGGTGGTCGATGCCGATCTTGGCCTTGCGGGCGGGGATCTGCGCGCGGCCGAACGCAGTTATCAGTTGATGACCCAGGTGGCCGGGCGGGCCGGACGTGGTGAGCGACCGGGCACCGTGTTGCTGCAAACCGCCGACCCGTCCAACCGGGTGATCAAGGCGATTGCGGCGGGCGATCGCGATGCGTTTAACGAGGTTGAATTATCCCAGCGCATGACGCATGGCATGCCGCCGCATGGAAGGTTGGCGGCCCTGATCATTTCGGGGAAAAAGGAAAACGAGGTCGACGAAGCCGCATGGCGGATTGGCCGGGCGGCACCGCGCGGTGATGGCATTGTCGTTCTGGGACCGGCCCCGGCCCCGTTATCGTTGCTGCGCGGGCGGTATCGCCGCCGTTTCCTGATCCGGGCGGATAAACAGGTGCGGTTGCAGGCGATGATCCATGACTGGTTATCAAAGGTGAAAACACCGGGCAGTGTCCGGGTACAGATCGATATTGATCCTTACAGCTTTATGTAGGGTCGGTTCGGATTCAGTTCTGATATTGGGACTGCCACCAGTCGAGCCCGTCCGGGCCGAGGTAATCCTGAAAGATGGTGGCGAGGCGGCCATCATTGCGCATTTCGCGGATGATCTGGTCATAGCGTTTGAGAAACGCGTCCTTGTCCGGGTAATCCGACGCCTTTGAAAACACATTATAATAGGGCGCGCGGCGAAGCGGCGGATAGATGAAGGCGATCTGTTCGCGTTGCCCGTTGCGCAGGGTTTCGTAAAGCGTGCTGAGGTAATTGACCGGCACGACATCAAAACGGTTTTCCAGCAGCATCGGGATCAGCAGATCGTTTTTGGCGACGATTTCGATATCAAGCCCGGATTGCCAGAAGGTATCGGTATAGGAATATTCCGCCGCCGCCCCGACGCGGTGGCGCGCCAGATCGGAAAAATCACTAAACGTGATCCGGTCGCGGTCTTCAATCCGCACGGCAAAGCGCCAATCGAGCAGAAGGTGGGCTTCGTCGGGATATTGCAGATACTGGCTGCGTTCGGCGTTTTGCGACAGGGTCAGGATGATGTCGCTGCTGCCGTTCTGGGCATTGTGCAAAAGGCGGCGGCCATTATCGACAAGCTGAAAGCGGTAATCGGTGATGCCCATATCGTTGAGCACTTCGGTCATGATGTCGATATCAATGCCACGCGGATCACGGTCGACCATCCATTTCAGCGGGGCTTCGGACAGGCCTTCGATGATCAGGGTGCGGGCATTTGCGGCCAAAGGAAAAGCAATAACGCACAATGCTGCGGTAAGGGCGCACAAATTCTCTAGGCGATATCGGAGCAACCTCGCCATATGCACGAACTTCCGGCATCGTGCCATATATTGTCTCCCGTCATGCTTGCGGGTTATGGATAGCCCAGATTTTTAAATCCCATGGATAAGATTTGATGACGAATGTTAAAAATTCAACAAGCGTGAGCGAAAGCCAGCAAAGCATATGTGACTGGGCCGAAAAGATTTTTGGCCCGGTTGCCGATCCCCGTGCGCTTGTCACGCGTGCGATGACGGAGATGAAGGAACTTGATGAGGCGGTTGTTGACCGCGATCTTTCGGAAATCGGGCGCGAAGCGGCGGATGTGATGATTTTGCTGTATCGGCTGGTCGATCAGTTCGGTCTGGACCTTGATCACGAAGTGCAGGCGAAAATGGCGATCAACCGGGCGCGGCAATGGTCGGCCAAGGGCGATGGCACCGGGTCGCATATCTAGGGTCCTGACCCTGATTGGCGGATCGGGCCACCGGTAGGGTGACCCGACGCGATGATATCAGTTGGCGCTGTAGACCTTGCTGGACTTGCTGGTGAGCCAGGCCGGGATGGATTGCTTTTTGGTGCCGACGGTGGCGCTGTTGAAATTGTCGGCTTCGAGATAGACGTGGGTGGGGGTGATGCCCTCGGCACTCATCCAGCTATCGGAGGGCACGTCTTCGGCCGGGGTTTCGGACAGCGGGGCGGTCACGGCATCGCAGGCGATTTTGTAAACCGTGGTTTTACCGCCGAATGCATTGAAGCGGCTATCAGCCATGGCCCTGTAATCCGCCGATGTCAGATCGACAAAAACGGAAATTGCGGTTCCGGCCTGATCCTGATCATCGTAATAGGCGCGCGAGGCGGATGGCACGAAGGGGCTGGCGGTGCCGGTTTCGACAAAACGGAAATAGCCGGTGCTACACGCGAAGGCGTTGATCGGAAGCAGCAGGGCAAGGCCTGCAATCAGCAGGCCGGCCAGAGGGGACATCGAGGGCAGTTTCATTTGAACCTCCTTGGGGATGACATGGGTGTCCGGAATTGACGCCGGGAAGGTTCGAATGTGATGTCGATTACACTTTTTGATCGGAAAAAACGGTTATCGATCAGGGGTTGTACGGACGGCATCGTCGAAAAAATCGGGGATTCGTTCCTTAAAGGTGATTTCCCAAAGACAGAATCCGCCGATGGCGGGAGAGGCGGCATTATAAAATAGTTGTAAAAAGCCTCGAAACGCGAGCGATCCGGGGCTGTTTTGCCCCAACTTCAGTAAAGAATGAAAAAGACCGCCCAAATGGCGTTGCGCGGGGGTTGCCCCTGTCATGGACATGTGATACCAAACGCTCGCTTCTCGGCGGGAACACCTTCCGAGAGACCATTTTTTTATACGTATCCGAGTCGTTCTCATAACCAGAATTGAGGGCTTTCACCGGTGTCCCAAAATACTGCCGCGACCGGGCTTCAAGGGCGCTACGCCACAGCATTATTCGAATTGGCCCAGTCGGCCGATGCGCTTGATGCTGTCAAAAGCGATCTTGAATTGCTCGACCAGGCCATCGTCGAAAGCGATGACCTGCGGAATGTGCTCCGTAGTCCCGTGATTTCCCGGGATGTGCAGGCCAAGGCAATGGCGGCCCTTCTGGACAAGCTTGGCGTTTCCGAGTTGACCAAGAAGACCGTTGGCGTTCTGTGTCAGAAACGCCGCCTTTTCGTTCTGCCGGATGTTATCAGTTCCTACCTTTCCATGCTCTCAGCTTTCAAAGGCGAAGTGACCGCACAGGTGACGTCGGCTTCCGAGCTGAAGAAAGAGCAAATCGAAGCCGTTACCGGCGCTCTTAAAGAAGTTGTCGGTGCCACTGTCAAAGTGGACCTGAATGTCGATCCGGCGGTTCTTGGCGGCCTTGTCGTCAAGGTCGGTTCCCGGGTTTTTGATGCCTCGCTTCGTACCAAATTGCAGAAGCTCGAGCTCGCTATGAAAGGGGTTGCGTGATGGAAATCCGCGCCGCGGAAATCTCCGCTATTCTTAAGGATCAGATCGCCAATTTTGGCGCTGAAGCCGAAGTTGCCGAAGTCGGTCAGGTTCTGTCTGTCGGTGACGGTATCGCCCGTGTTCATGGTCTTGACAATGTTCAGGCCGGTGAACTGGTCGACTTCCCGGGTGGCATCAAGGGCATGGCCCTGAACCTTGAGGAAGACAATGTCGGTATCGTTATTTTCGGTTCTGACCGTACCATCAAGGAAGGCGACCAGGTCAAGCGTACCGGTGCCATCGTTGACGTGCCGGTTGGCAAGGAGCTGCTGGGCCGCGTTGTTGACGCGCTTGGCAACCCGATCGACGGTAAAGGTGAACTGGGTGCGAAAGAACGTCGCCTTGCCGACGTCAAGGCACCGGGCATCATCCCGCGCAAATCGGTTCATGAGCCGGTCCAGACCGGTATCAAGTCGATTGACTCGCTGATCCCGATTGGCCGTGGCCAGCGCGAGCTGATCATTGGTGACCGTCAGACCGGTAAAACCGCGATCATCATCGACACCATCCTGAACCAGAAGCCGGTGAACGATGCAGCGAAATCCGACAGCGACAAGATGTTCTGCATCTATGTTGCGGTTGGTCAGAAACGTTCGACCGTTGCACAGGTTGTTAAAGTCCTTGAAGAACGTGGCGCGATGGAAAACACCATCGTTGTTGCCGCGACCGCTTCTGATCCGGCGCCGATGCAGTTCCTGGCACCGTTCGTTGCCTGCGCAATGGGTGAATATTTCCGCGACAATGGCATGCATGCCACCATCTTCTATGATGATCTGTCGAAACAGGCTGTTGCCTATCGCCAGATGTCGCTGCTTCTTCGCCGCCCGCCGGGACGTGAAGCTTTCCCGGGCGACGTTTTCTATCTGCACTCCCGTCTGCTGGAACGTGCTGCGAAAATGAATGACGAAAACGGCGCTGGCTCGCTGACCGCTCTGCCGGTTATCGAAACCCAGGGTAACGACGTTTCGGCGTTTATTCCGACCAACGTGATTTCGATCACCGACGGTCAGATCTTCCTTGAAACCGACCTGTTCTATAAGGGTGTTCGCCCGGCTGTGAACGTTGGTCTGTCGGTTTCGCGTGTGGGGTCGTCCGCTCAGATCAAGGCAATGAAACAGGTTGCCGGTTCGATCAAGCTGGAACTTGCCCAGTATCGTGAAATGGAAGCTTTCGCACAGTTCGCATCGGATCTTGATCCGGCGACCCAGAAACTGCTGGCACGTGGCGCACGTCTGACGGAACTGCTCAAGCAGCCGCAGTATTCGCCGCTTAAAGTGGAAGAACAGGTTGTTGTGATCTATGCCGGTGTTAAGGGTTACCTTGACGGTGTGGAAGTTGGCAAAATTCGTGCTTTCGAAGAACAGTTCCTGAACGATATCCGTTCGACCGGTTCTGACATTCTTGATGCGATCCGCACCGAGAAGGTTCTTTCGGAAGCCACCGAAACGAAGCTCAAAGCGTTCCTCGACAAGTTCGCGAAAACCTTCGCGTAAGTCTGAAATTTAGGCGAAGGAGGAAACGCAATGGCTAGTTTGAAGGATCTGCGCTCGCGCATTGCCAGCGTCAAATCGACGAAGAAAATTACTTCGGCGATGAAGATGGTGGCGGCCTCCAAGCTCCGCCGTTCGCAGGATGCAGCAGAAGCAGCCCGTCCCTATGCGGATCGCATGGGGACGATGCTGGGACGGCTTGCAGCCGCGGTTGGTGGCGCACAGGGGGCACCGAAGCTTCTGGCAGGTACCGGCAAGGATGATGTGCATCTGCTCGTCGTCTTTACCGCGGACCGTGGCCTTTGCGGTGGTTTCAACGCATCGATCATCAAAGCGACCCGTATCAAGGTCCGCGCCCTTCGCGCGGCTGGCAAAACGGTGAAGCTGATCTGTGTTGGCCGCAAGGGTGCCGATGCGCTCAAGCGTGAATTTGGTGACGCGATTGTCGCCCGGTATACTGGCGTCGAAGGCAAGAAGGGGATTGATTTCTCTGCTGCTACCGACGTTGCTGACAAAGTTCTGGCGCTGTACGAAGAAGGCGAATTTGACGTCTGCTCGATCTTCTATAACAAGTTCGTGTCAGCAATTTCGCAAGTCGTGACCGAACAGCAACTGGTGCCGTTCGCGGTGCCGGAAGCCGACGGGCAGGAAGAAGCTACCGGTTCTTCTGCGGTTTATGAATATGAACCGTCCGAAGAAGCCATTCTGGCTGATCTGCTGCCGCGTAATGTCGGGGTCCAGATTTTCGGTGCGATGCTGGAAAGCAGTGCATCCGAGCACGGTGCGCGTATGTCCGCGATGGATAACGCAACCCGCAATGCCGGCGATATGATCGACCGACTGAGCATCCAGTACAACCGCTCACGTCAGGCCCAGATCACCAACGAACTGATTGAAATCATTTCCGGCGCCGAGGCTTTGTAAGCGGGTCGCAGGAACTAACGGATAGTTTTGTCCGAGCAGGAGACAATACCTATGGCGAACAAGAAGGCGGGGAAAATTTCCCAGGTTATGGGCGCCGTCGTCGACGTTAAATTCGACGGCGATCTGCCTCCCATTCTGAACGCGCTGCATGTTGACAACAACGGCCAGCGTCTGGTTCTTGAAGTTGCACAGCACCTTGGTGAGAATGCCGTCCGTACCATCGCGATGGACACCACCGAAGGTCTGCGTCGCGGTCAGGAAGTCATTGATACCGGTGACGCGATCCTGGTTCCGGTTGGTCCGGAAACCCTTGGTCGTATCCTGAACGTCATCGGCGAGCCGGTCGACGAACGTGGTCCGGTCAACGCGAAAATGACCTCTCCGATCCACCGTGAAGCACCGTCTTTCACCGATCAGTCAACCGACACCGAAATCCTGGTTACCGGCATCAAGGTCATCGACCTGATCGCGCCGTACACCAAGGGTGGTAAAATCGGGCTGTTCGGCGGTGCGGGCGTGGGTAAAACCGTTCTCATCATGGAACTGATCAACAACGTGGCAAAAGGCCACGGTGGTTATTCGGTTTTCGCAGGTGTTGGTGAACGTACCCGTGAAGGTAACGACCTCTATCACGAGATGATGGATTCGGGCGTTATCAACCCGGAAGGTGCATCCAAAGCCGCACTGGTTTATGGCCAGATGAACGAACCCCCGGGAGCACGTGCACGTGTCGCTCTGACCGGTCTGACGATTGCGGAATATTTCCGTGATGAAGAAGGCCAGGACGTTCTGTTCTTCGTCGATAACATCTTCCGCTTTACCCAGGCGGGTTCGGAAGTGTCGGCACTTCTGGGTCGTATCCCGTCTGCCGTGGGTTATCAGCCCACACTGGCAACCGACATGGGTGCGCTTCAGGAACGTATTACCTCGACCAAAAAAGGTTCCATTACCTCGGTCCAGGCCATTTACGTCCCTGCCGATGACTTGACCGACCCGGCACCGGCAACCTCGTTTGCCCACCTTGATGCGACCACGACGCTCAACCGTCAGATTGCCGAGCTTGGCATCTATCCGGCTGTTGATCCGCTCGACAGTACCTCGCGTGCGCTTGATCCGGGCGTTATCGGCAAGGAACACTACGAGACCGCCCGTGAAGTGCAGCGTATCCTTCAGACCTATAAGGGTCTTCAGGACATCATCGCAATTCTCGGCATGGACGAGCTTTCGGAAGAAGACAAACTGGTCGTGGCCCGTGCCCGTAAGATCCAGCGTTTCCTTTCGCAGCCGTTCCACGTTGCAGAAGTCTTTACCGGTACTCCGGGCGTGTTCGTTCAGCTCGAAGACACCATCAAGGCATTCAAGGCCATCTGTGCTGGTGAATATGACCACATGCCTGAACAGGCATTCTACATGGTCGGCACCATCGAAGAAGCCATCGAGAAAGCCAAGAAGATGGCCGAAGCTGCCTAAGGCAGCTTCGGTCCCCCTTCCCATACGGGAGAGAGGACTGTCATGACTGATACGACTGTATTGGAACTTGTTTCGCCGTCTGCCCTGCTCAAATCCGAGCCGGTCGAGATGGTCGTTGTTCCGGGCACGGACGGGAATTTTGGCGTGCTGCCGAAGCATTCGCCGATGATCTCGACCATTCGCCCCGGTGTCATCGACATCTATGCAGGTGGCAAGGTTTCCGAACGTATCTTCGTCGCCGGTGGCGTCGCCGAGGTTAACCCCGAGCGTTGCACCATTCTGGCCGAAGAAGCGGTTCCGGTTTCCGATATCAAGGCCGATGAAGCCCAGGCACGTCTTGAGACCGCGCAGGCGGATCTGAAGGCGGCAACCACGGCGCATGACAAGGCGAATGCCGAGCGTGCGCTTGAGGTTGCCCGTGCGCAGATTGCCGCACTGTCCAACTGATCATCGATCTTCGACTTTGTTAAAAAGGCCGCTGTTGTGCAGACAGCGGCCTTTCTGCTTTTGGCATGTCAGAAGGGCTGATTGGGAAAGCGTGATGGGGGTAGCCGCAACCGGCGGCGGGATCAGGGGGACGGGGTCAGGGCAAGACCGAGCCAGAAAGATTCGATCATCTTCATCAGTTCGATGAATTCCGTGACATCGACCGGTTTGCGCAGATAGCAGTTCGCCCCCGCCGCATAGCACAGATCCACATCATGTTCGGCCCCCGACGTGGTCAGTACGATCACAGGGATCGAGGCGGATGATGGATCATTCCGGATTTCGCGCAGCATTTCGCGGCCATCCTTGCGGGGCATGTTCAGGTCCAGCAGGATCAGGCGGGGTCTTGGCGCATTGCGATAGGGGCCATCCTGTTGCAGGAACTGGCGCGCGGTCATCGCATCCTTGACATGATGCAGCGTAACCGGGTGGGTGAATTCACGGAGCGCTTCCTGAACCAATCGGGCGTCGCCCGGATTGTCTTCTATCAGCAGCAAATTGCTTACGGCCCCGCTTGCACCGGCGATCATGCGACGTCCTTATTCTTTTGGATGGGGAATGTCGGAAACTCCCCCTTTTGATAGATGAGAATTATAGTCAATCTTTTAGGGGAATTGAAGAAAAAGACAGAATAAATTCAATCTTGTAGGCGAAAAGTTTGAAATTTCTGAATCCGGTTCACTTTTTCAACGGGTCAAATTTGAGGAAACAGAACGCCAAATCAATAGGATACAGGCGAAAGTTTGATCAAAATACTATCCTTGCGTATTATTTGGCTGGCTGCATTCGTATGGGTGTAAACAGAAAAAACGCACCGCGATTTTTCACGGTGCGTTCGATTCTGGGTGATGAATGATGGTGGCCGTTTGGGGCCGGTCAATTCGCAGGGATGCCCAGTTCATCGGCCAACCCGGCAAAGCGGGTCAGGAGATCGGTATCATCGGAAAATACCTGTCGGGCGTTGTCATAGGCCTGCTTTGCCTGCTCGGGTTGGCCGATCACCATATAGGCGCGGATCAGACGGGCCCAGCCTTCGGGGTTTTCCGGGTTTTCCGCCAGTTTATCGGCGAGCTGCGACACCATGCCAAGGATCATTTCCTGACGTTCTTCGGGCGACATTTCGGCGGCTGCTTCCATGTCTTCGCGCGAGGGTCCCCCGGGCCCGGCAGGGGCGTTTGAGGCCATTGGCGGGGTGATCTTGATCCGGCCGGTAATGTCGATCCCCTGGGCGAGGGCGGCTTCGTCGATCCGGGCCAGCACCATCGGAAGCCATCCGGCATCGGACGGCGCACCATTCACCAGCACGATCCAGCGATCAATCGCGGCAGCGACATTGCCGTTCTGCGCATCGGCAAGACCGAGGAAATACTGGATGCGGGGGTCCTTGCTGCCGGATTGGGCGGCTTCTTCGAGTGCGCCGCGGGCGATTGTGTTGACCTGGCCGTTATTCGCCCGGATGACGCTTTCGGCATACATCGCCAGATAATCACCATCGCGACCGGATTGCTTGACCGCTTCGAGGAAGGCGGTCTGGGCTTCTTCGGCGCGCCCAAGCGCCATCAGACTGGCGCCAAGCAGTTCCCAGCCCTTGAGGTCATCGGGATTTTCAAGCAGGCGGTTTGACAGGTCCTGTACGGCGCGGTTCAGCGCGTCATTGCGGCTGGCGTCATTTTCGCTGGCCTGCCGGGCGGCCATGATTTCGTCAGTACGGCTGGCAATGGGGCGATCACGCAGGTCGGGGCGGCCAAGGTCCAGATAAAGGCCGATACCGCCGACAAACAGAAGCAGGGTAAAGATCGCAACAGCCGGGCGCAGGCGGGAGATGCGCGTTGCGGCCTCGCCGGATTGCTGGCGGGTGCTGATGCGCTGATCGGTGGCAAGGATGCGGCGCTGGACTTCGGTGCGGGCGGCATCGGCCTGTTCGCCGGTCAGAACGCCGCGTTCGATGTCGCGGCCGATTTCGGCAAGCTGGTCGCGGTAAACCGCAAGATCGCGTTGCAGTTCGTCTTCGTCCATGTCGGCAAGGTGATCATCACCCGCATCGGCACTGGCGGAACGCGCATTTCGCAAGATCGGCCAGAGGACGTAACCCGCCACCAGAGCCGTCAAGGCGCCAAGAACAATCCAGATGGTCATTGAGAATCCTATTCGGCGGGTACGGTGTGAACCGTTTTGGTGGAGCGGGCAGGGGCACCGACGCGATAACGACGATCGGAGAGCGACATCAGACCACCCAGCACCATGATGATGCCACCGGCCCACATCCACGGGATCATCGGTTTGACATAGAAGCGCGTCACCCATTTGCCGCTGGCGTCTTCATCGCCGATGACAGCATAGATATCGCCGGTGAAACCGGACCGGATTCCGGCCTCGGTCGTGGGCATGCCTTCGACGGTGTAGACGCGCTTTTCCGGGGTAAGCGTTATGGTGCGTTCGCCCGGGGTTGCGATGGTGATGGTGGCCTCGCGGGCGAAGAAGTTCGGCCCCTGATATTCGCGAAGGCTGCTGAGCGTGAAGGTATGGCCCGAAACAACCGTGCTTTCACCGATGGCAAGCGATTGAACCGATTCTTCGGTCCATGCCTGTGATCCGGTGATCCCGGCAATGACAATCGCCATCCCGGCATGGGCCAGCATGGTGCCGTGTGCCGAGCGTGGCAGATTGCGCATCCGGCGGAAGCTGGTCGAGAGCGGTTCGCGGAAAAGCTTGATCCGTCCGGCCCATTCCAGCATCGTTCCAACAAACAGCCAGATCGCCAGCCCCATGCCAAACAGGGCAAAGGCCGGACCACCGGCAAGCCAGTAGGTGACGATCAGAACGAGGATCACGGCGGCAATGGCGATTTTGAGCTTGCCCAGAACCGCAAACAGATCGGCACGTTTCCAAGGCATCATCGGCCCGAATGCCATGGCAATGATCAGGGGCGTCATGATCGGAACGAAGGTGGAATTGAAGAACGGCGCGCCGACCGAAATCTTTTCACCGGTCAGGGTTTCAAGCAGCAGCGGATAAAGGGTGCCGAGCAGCACCATGGCCGCGGCAATCGAGAGCAGCACGTTGTTGAAAACAAGTGCGCCTTCGCGCGAGATCGGCTGAAACAGACCGCCGCCCTTCAGGGTTGGCGCGCGCCAGGCATAAAGGGCCAGCGACCCGCCCACCGTCAGACACAGCAGGAACAGGATAAACACCCCGCGCGTCGGATCGGTGGCAAAGGCATGAACCGATGTCAGCGCGCCCGACCGCACAAGGAAGGTGCCGAGCAGCGAGAAGGAAAAGGCAAGGATCGACAGGAAGATCGTCCAGCTTTTGAGCGCGTCACGTTTTTCAACGACAATCGCCGAATGCAAAAGCGCGGTTCCGGCCAGCCACGGCATGAAGGATGCGTTTTCAACCGGGTCCCAGAACCACCAGCCACCCCAGCCAAGTTCGTAATAGGCCCACCAGGAGCCAAGCCCGATCCCGGCGGTCAGGAACATCCATGCGGCCAGCGTCCAGGGACGGACCCAGCGCGCCCATGCCGGATCAACCCGGCCTTCGATGAGTGCGGCAACGGCAAAGGCAAAGGCCACCGAGAAACCGACATAGCCGAGATAAAGGAACGGCGGGTGAATGGCGATGCCGGGGTCCTGAAGCAGCGGGTTCATGCCTTCGCCGTTGAGCGGCGGATTAATCACGCGCTCGAACGGGTTAGACGTCAGAAGGATGAACAGCAGGAAGCCAAGCGCAATCAAGCCCATGACGCCAACGACGCGCGCCAGAAGGCTTGGTGGCAGGTTCTGGCCAAAGCCCGCGACGGCAGCCGAAAACAGGGTCAGGATCATCACCCAGAGCAACATAGAGCCTTCGTGGTTGGCCCAGACGCCGGTGATTTTATAGATCAGCGGTTTGGAGGTGTGGCTGTTGGCGACCACATTGACGACCGAGAAATCGGATGTGACATAGGCATATGTCAGGGCGGCAAAGCTTGTACCGACAAGGGCAAAGCAGGCAATCGCCAGACGTGGCGCAATTTTCAGAAGTGCGACATCACGCCGCGATGCGGCCAGAAACGGGATGGTCGACTGTGCCAATGCCACCACGAGTGACAGCACCAGGGCATAATGTCCGATTTCAACAATCATAAGTGGGCCTGTTGTTTGCTCTTATCCGCCTGCGGGGCTGATATAGTCGCTCCGGTCTGGTTTGAAAACCTTGCGGAATATCAAATATGCGCTATTTGCTGCACAGGCGAAGGTCAAAGTATGGCAATAGTCATTACATATTACGCCAATTCACGATATAAAACCGCAATCAGCGAGCGGAAATTGAAGACCAAGGGTCTGTAGAACATGAGTCAATGTCCTGTCATTGACATCGCGCAAAGGGAAATATGGGCACGTCGGGCAACCACGGCCTCTATTGTCATTGCTGCGACGCTGATTGCCATCAAGGCCGCCGGTTGGTTCATGACCGATTCCGTCAGCCTTCTGTCTTCGATGATTGATAGCATGCTTGATGTCGGGACGTCTGTGATCAACTTCATGGCGGTCCGAAGCGCATGGCGCCCGGCCGATCACGATCACCGTTTTGGCCATGGCAAGGCCGAACCGCTGGCGGGGCTTTTCCAGTCTGCCTTCATGATCGGGGCGGCCATTCTGGTTCTGGCGGAGGCCGGATCGCGGCTTGCCGAACCACAGCCGATCCGGTTTGCGGTTGAAGGCGTGTGGATCATGTCGATCTCGCTTGTCATGACCGTCGGGCTTGTGTTGCTGCAACGAAAGGCGGTGCGGATGTCCGGGTCGTTGGCGGTTGACGCCGATTCGATGCATTACACCAGCGACATCCTGTCCAATCTGGCGGTGATTGTTGCCCTTGTTGCCGGTTTTTCCGGCCTGAACTGGGCCGATCCGGCGATTGGCGGCATGGTGGCGCTTTTCCTGCTTTATTCCGCGGTCAAGGTCGGGCGCAATTCGGTTTCGGTCCTGATGGATCAGGAATTGCCGGAATCAGACAGCCAGAGGATCATCGAACTGACGATGAAAAACGCGTCCGTGATCGGCATTCACCGTCTGCGCACCCGGTCATCGGGCGTGCATCGCTTTGCCGAGATCGAACTGATCATGGATGGCGGGATGCTGATGCGGGAATCGCACACCATCTGCCATCAGGTGATGGACAGCATCCGGGCGGAATATCCCGATCTGGATATCACGATCCATCCCGAACCGCCCGAAGACATCCATCTCGACGAGTTTAGCGGTTATACCGAAGACCCGGAATTCTGGCATACGGGCCGGGCGCGCAAGGCCGGTCAGGACAGTATTCCGGCGTCAAATGGCGAGCTGGCGACGGGTCGCTAGGTTTCGGGTGTTTTCCACCAATTGACATTACCCGCATAACTTGTAACCCTGCAATCGATCACCTGGGGAGCCCCGACAAGGGGCTGAGAAACTGCTGGCTTTGCAGCGCAGTGACCCTTTGAACCTGATCCAGTTCATACTGGCGTAGGGATGGTGCGGATGCCGGCATATTTACCTGTTTTGATACTGTGGGTACGCCCCGTTTGTCATGGCGGGTTTGCCATTACCGGTCGGCATTTTTCATCAGCAGCCTCTCGCAGAACTGGGTCTCCATTGCCTTGATTGCAAAGGGGCCTTTTATGTCTGTTCCATCTACCAAAACCGATATCAGTATTGATGTCACCAGCGATGTTACAACCGGGCCGTTGCCCGCATCGCGCAAAATCCACATTACGGGATCGCACTTTCCCGATATTCGCGTACCGATGCGTGAAATTGCGGTTCATCCCACCGCAGGCGAACCACCGATCAGGGTTTATGATCCGTCGGGGCCTTATACCGACCCGGATGTTACGATTGACATTGCCAAGGGACTGCCACGACTGCGCCGAAGCTGGATCGCGGCGCGTGCTGATACCGAACGATATGCCGGGCGCGACATCAAACCCGAAGATAACGGCTTTGTCGAAAGTGAAAGCTATGCGGTTCCGGCATTTCCGCAAAGCCATGCGCCGTTGCGCGCAACTGGCGGGCGGGCAGTGACGCAGCTTGCCTATGCCCGGGCCGGGATCATTACCGCCGAAATGGAATATGTCGCGATCCGTGAAAATCTGGGCCGGGCGGAAATGCGCGCCAATGCCAAGCGTGATGGCGAGGCATTCGGGGCGGTGATCCCCGATCATGTGACGCCCGAATTCGTGCGTGAAGAAATTGCACGGGGGCGCGCGATCATCCCGGCCAATATCAACCATCCCGAAGCCGAACCGATGATCATCGGGCGGAATTTTTTGGTCAAGATCAATGCCAATATCGGCAATTCGGCGGTGACATCATCGATGGCCGAAGAAGTTGAAAAGATGGTCTGGGCAACGCGATGGGGGGCGGATACGGTGATGGACCTGTCGACCGGGCGCAATATCCACAATATCCGCGACTGGATCATCCGCAATTCGCCGGTGCCCATCGGGACGGTGCCGATCTATCAGGCCTTGGAAAAGGTTGGTGGTATTGCCGAGGACCTGACATGGGAAATATTCCGCGACACATTGATCGAGCAGGCCGAACAGGGCGTGGATTATTTTACCATCCATGCCGGATTGCGGTTACATCACATCCCGTTAACCGTGGACCGGGTGACGGGCATCGTATCGCGGGGTGGGTCGATCATGGCGAAATGGTGCCTGTATCATCATCGCGAAAGTTTCCTGTATGATCATTTCTCCGAGATTTGCGACATCTGCCGGGCGTATGACGTTTCCTTTTCACTGGGCGATGGATTGCGGCCCGGATCGATTGCCGATGCCAATGATGCCGCCCAGTTTGCCGAACTGGAAACACTGGGCGAGCTGACCCGCATCGCGTGGGATCACGATTGCCAGGTGATGATAGAGGGGCCGGGTCATGTGCCGATGCATAAAATTCGTGAAAACATGGACAAGCAATTGTCGATTTGCGGCGAAGCACCGTTTTACACGCTGGGGCCGCTAACCACCGATATTGCGCCCGGCTATGATCACATTACATCGGGGATCGGGGCGGCGATGATCGGCTGGTTCGGCACTGCGATGCTGTGTTACGTGACGCCCAAGGAACATCTGGGCCTGCCGGACCGGGATGATGTGAAGACCGGGGTGATCACCTATAAGATTGCTGCCCATGCCGCCGATCTTGCCAAGGGTCACCCGGCAGCGAAGGCACGCGATGATGCGCTTTCGCGTGCGCGGTTTGAATTCCGCTGGGAAGATCAGTTCAACCTGTCGCTGGACCCGGAAACCGCACGGGCATTTCATGATCAGACCCTGCCGAAAGAGGCGCACAAGGTCGCGCATTTCTGTTCGATGTGCGGGCCGAAATTCTGTTCGATGCGGATTTCACACGAAATCCGGGCCGATGTGCAGAAGGAAGGCATGGCGGCGATGGCGGAAAAATACCGTGATGGCGGGGATTTATACATGCCCCGAAACAACGGGAAATAAGCCTGTGAAAATGGCGGGCCCGGTGACGGACCCGCCTTCTTCTTTTGGTTTGCCGTGCCGAAAGGTTAAAGGACGGTCAGCATGCTGGCGACCAGCGGATGACGGACGATGTCCCGATCAGCCAGTTTGACGCAGGCGATGTCTTCGACATTTTCAAGACGGTCCGACATTTCCGACAGGCCCGACATTTCCGGCAGAAGGTCGGTCTGGTCCGGGTCGCCGGTCAGGATCATGGTTGAATTCCAGCCAAGGCGGGTGACCAGCATCTTGAGCTGTCCGTAGGTGCAGTTCTGGGCCTCGTCAATCACGACGAAGGCATTGTTGAGTGTGCGGCCACGCATATAGCCAATCGGTGCGATTTCGATCGTGCCGTCCGAAAGGTACTGCCGCAGGCGTTTGGCACCGAGACGGTCATTCAGTGCATCGTAAAGCGGGCGAAGATAGGGGGCCATTTTGGCTTCGACGTCGCCGGGCAGGAAGCCGATATTTTCGCCAGCCTCGACCGCGGGGCGGGCCAGAACGATGCGGCCGATTTCGCCCTTGTCCAGCGCTTCGACGGCCTTGGAAACAGCGATGAAGGTTTTCCCGGTTCCCGCCGGGCCAAGTGCAAGGATGAGGTTGAAGGCATCGATTGCTTCCATCAGGGCCGCCTGATTTTCGCTTTTCGGGCGAATGTGGCGGCGGAAGCTTTGATCGCGTTGGCCGTTCTGAGGGACGTCACCCTGACCGTTCAGGGGATGCCAGTTTGACTTGTCACCGTCAAACAGCTCGTGAACGTTGGTGTCTGCCTGTTGCGGACGGCTACGACGGCGTGCTGCGCGCTTACCCATAAGTCACCTCATCAATTGTGCCAATAAAGCAAAACGCGCCATTCCATCATGGAAAGGCGCGCATTCAATTTTCATCTTGCGATGGAAGTGGCGGGTGGGTTCACCGCCGTTCGCAGCAACATGTTGCATCTGCGATCCGGGGGGCGAAAAATTCCGTTTTACAACGTGCTCTCGCGTCACTCGGGAACCCCTCCTGCGGTCCAGTTATTGACCGTACAACAGAATCGTACGCCTACATCCTGTGTTTTGTCACTGTTTTTTATCTGATTAAATTTAAATGAAATCGGAAAGTGAGTCTTTTCAGAGATTTATGCCGCATCTGCGAGATAACTTTTTTCTAATGCAGTGCTTCGGGCGTCCCGGATTGGTGTTTTGGCAGGCCAAAACTGATTATCCAGCCGATCAGAAGGAAGGCGGCCGAGACGGCCAGACAGCCAACCAGACCGCCATACATATAGGCCAGTCCCGACAGGATGGTGCCAGTCAGTCGCCCGACGGCATTGGACATGTAATAGAACCCGACATTCATCGCGACCCTGTCACCATCGGCATAGGCAAGGATCAGATAGGAATGCAGCGATGAATTGACCGCAAAGACCAGCCCGAAGACCATCAAACCGCCCAGAACGGCAATTTCGGGCGAGATATCAAATTGCACGGCGGCCGCAATGCCCGCGGTCACGATGATCAGGGCGAAAATCCACAGGCGCGCACTTTGTCCGTCCGGGGCATGGGTGCCTGCGCGCAGGATTTTGGGCGCAATCGTCTGGATGAAGCCATAGCCGATCACCCACAGCGCCATATAGGTGCCGACCTCGATATGGCCCCAGCCAAGATGGGTTGCCAGAAAGACCGGCAATCCGACGACAAACCAGATATCGCGCGATCCGAACAGGAACATGCGGGCGGCTGACAGGATATTGATCTTGCGATCCTTGGAGAAGACTTCGCGGAATTTGGGTTTCGGTTTGTTGGCCGGGGCGGCCATTTCGGGACCGATGGACAGGGCCACCGCAATCAGGATGACGGTCAGCCCGGTTGCCATCGCGAGCAACGCCCCGCCAAAACCAAGCCAGGCCAGAAGCGCACCGCCCATGAAAAAACCGGCCCCTTTGAGCGCGTTTTTCGATCCGGTCAGTAGGGCCACCCAGCGAAACAATGCCCCGTCGGCATTTTCGGGCACCAGAACCTTGATGGCCGACTTGCTGGACATTTTGGTCAGGTCCTTGGCGACACCCGATGCGGCCTGCAGGCCCATGACATAGGCAACCGATATCCACGGCAGCCAGTTTTCATTGGTCAGGGACAGGGCGGAAAGGGCGGCGATCTGGGTGATCAGCCCGGCAAACAGGGTAAAGCGGAGCCCGCGCGCCTGTGCCAGCCAGCCACCGACCAGATTGGTGATGACCCCGGCACATTCATAAAGGACAAACAGAAGGGCGATTTCAAAGGCCGAATATCCAAGGTCATTGAAATGCAGCAGAACCAGCATGCGCAAAGCCCCGTCCGTCAGGGTAAATCCCCAATAGGCGGATGTGACAAGGGCATAATTGCGAATGGCCGATGACATGAAAATGATCCTAAAGGCTTTGGGCGACTTTGGCGGCCAGATCAACCATCCGGCAGACATAGCCCCATTCATTGTCATACCAGGCGAATATTTTGACCTGCCGTTTGTCGATCACCATGGTTGATCCGGCATCGATGATCGAAGATCTGGGATCGTTCAGATAATCGCAACTGACCAGCGGGCGTTCCTCGTATCCGAGAATCCCGGCAAGATAGGTTTCCGAGGCGGTGTGCAGCAGGTTATTGACCGTTTCGACATCGGTGTCGCAGGCGACTTCGAACACGCAATCGGTCAGGGATGCGTTCAGCAGCGGCACGCGCACGGCAATGCCGTTCAGCTTTCCGGCCAGTTCCGGGTAGATCATGGTGATGGCGGTGGCCGAGCCGGTGCTGGTGGGGATCAGCGATTGCAGGCTGGACCGTGCGCGGCGCAGGTCCTTGTGCGGCAGGTCAACCACGGTTTGGGTGTTGGTCACATCATGGATGGTGGTGATGGCACCATGCACGATACCCAGGTTTTCGTGGATGACCTTGACCACCGGGGCCAGACAGTTTGTCGTGCAGCTTGCCGCGGTCAGAAGGTGATGGATTGCCGGATCATAGAGATCGTCATTGACGCCATAAACGATGTTAAGCGCGCCTTCCTTGACCGGGGCGGCGACGATGACTTTTTTCACCCCCTGATCAAAATAGGGCTGAAGCGTTTCGGGGGTTTTGAATTTGCCGGTACATTCGAAAACGATATCGCAGCCCTGCCCGACCCAGTCGGTATCGCCCGGTGTGGCATTTTCCGAAAAGGTCAGGACGGCTTGGCCATCAATGACAACCGTATCATCGATGCAGGTTACCGGATGATCCCAACGCCCATGCACGGAATCGAATTCCAGCAGGTGGGCGGCGGTTTTCGCCCCGCCGCTGATTTCGTTGATATGGACGAATTCAAGGCCGGGATGGCCCCAGCCTGCACGCAAGGCAAGACGCCCCATGCGGCCAAAGCCGTTGATGCCGATACGGATTTTGCGGCTCATTTCGAGGACTCCTGAATATCAGGTCACTAACGGGGGCCGTTAGTGACCGTTTCGCGTTTTATGCGCTTTCGTTCGCGGGCATTCCGGTTTTGCCAATGTCGTCGAGCTTCTGTTGCAGCGACATCCGGTCAAGGGATGCGAAAGGCAGGCTCATGAAAATTGAAATCCGGTTGCGCAGCATGCGATAGGCATCGGCGAAGGCAAGGCGGATTTCGGCCTCGGTTCCGGTGGCACTTGCCGGATCGGGTACGCCCCAATGGGCGGTCATCGGGGAGCCGGGGAAAATCGGGCAGCTTTCCTTTGCCGTCTGGTCGCAGACCGTAAAGATGAAGTCGAATTTGATTTCGTCCTGCGCGGAATAGACTTCCATCGGCTTGGAGGAAAAGACAGACGGATCATCGCCCAGACTTTTGAGAAGGTCGATTGTATAGGGATGCAGATTGCCGCGCGGATGTGCCCCGGCGCTATAGGCATGAAAATGCCCTGCGCCTTCACGGTTCATGATGGCCTCGGCCATGATGGAACGTGCGGAATTCCCCTGACACAGGAACAGGATGTTATAGGTACCGCCAGTCATGATGATGTCTCCGTCCGGTTATGCCGGTTTGGCGTTTCAACAGCAGGTCGAGGTCGATGTTTCGCCGGAAACCGCGATACCGCAAAGTTCCGGGCGGCCCTGACAGCAATCATCGGCAAGAAATCCCAAAAGATCACGCATAACATCGGGGACGATCCGATAGATGATCGACCGGCCGTTGCGTTGCGATGTGATCAGTCCGGCCTGGCTTAGAACCGACAGATGGGTGGACATGGTGTTGTGCGGGACCACAAGGCTGCGTGCGAGGTCGCCTGCGGCCATGCCGTCTTCGCCCACGCGCACCAGAATCCTGAATGCTGCCAGACGGTGTTCCTGTGCCAGTGCGCCAAGGGCGCTGATTGCTGTGATTATTTCCATATGTCGGGAAATATTGACATAATGAAATGATGGCAAGTGACATTTTTGTTTCCACCTGCCGCGTCGTTAGGCTTGAAAGAGATTCGAAATGTTTTTCAATGGTTTATCAGGACATAATAAAAATATACCAAATAACCGGTTTTTTAGTTATGATGGCGCCATGAAAGAAAAAGACATCGCACCCGCATTCGCCGCATTGGGCCACGAAGCCCGTTTGAAAATCTATCGCCAGCTGATCAAGGCAGGCGACGGGGGGCTTAATATTGGTGATATCGGGCGGCTGATCGGATTGCCGGCATCGACCCTTGCCCATCATCTGGGGGCGCTGGTGCAGGCAGGACTGGTGCATCAGGAAAAGCAGGGGCGTGAAGTGATCAACCGTGCGGATTACGACGTGATGCAACGGGTTGTCGGTTTCATGATGGATGAATGTTGTGCGGGGGTTGATCTGGATGGTGAAAATCCGGCCCGTGCTGACGGAAATCTGGAAACGACCTGACAGGCGGTTCTTTTTGTTTGGTTCAATATAACTATTATTCTAGGGATATAGATATGACCGAAATTTCCCTTCAACTCAGACGCCTTGGGCAGACTGCCTTCCGGATTGACCGTGTGGTCGTGGCCTTCGCGATTGTTGTTGTTCTTGTTGCCCTGCTTGATCCGGCGCAATTGCGGGCGAGCCTTGAATTTACGGCACTTTCTTTGCGTGATACCGCGCCGTTTCTGTTTCTGTCGATCGGCATTGCTGCCTATGCCGGTGCCAGTGGGGCGGACAGCATCATATCGCGGGCCTTTTCCGGGCATCCGGTCAAAATGGTTTTCACCGCCGCGGCGTTCGGGGCGCTGTCGCCGTTCTGTTCCTGCGGGGTCATTCCCCTGATTGCGGCGTTGCTCAGCATGGGGGTGCCGCTGGCACCGGTCATGGCGTTCTGGCTGGCATCGCCGGTGATTGATCCGGCGATGTTTGTTCTGACGGCGGGGACGATCAGCTACGAATTTGCGATCTTCAAGCTGGGGGCGGCCATATTCCTGGGGCTGTCTGGCGGTTTCGTGACCATGTGGCTTGCATCCGCCGGATTGCTGTCAGAGCCGCTGCGCGATGGTGTTGGCAATGGCGGATGCGGCGGGGCAAAAATACGCAGCCCCAAATCCCCGGTCTGGGCGTTCTGGCGGGAACGGGACCGCATTGCGAAGTTTCGCAAAACCGCGATTTCGACCACCCTGTTTCTGGGTAAATGGCTGGCTTTTGCCTTTTTGCTTGAAAGCCTGATGATGGCCTATGTCCCTGCGGACCGGATCAGTGCCCTGTTGGGCGGGGCCGGGATGCTGCCGATTTTGACCGCAACGCTTGTCGGGGTTCCGGCTTATCTGAATGGCTATGCGGCCCTGCCGCTGGTGTCGGGCCTGATGGAACAGGGCATGCAGACCGGGGCGGGAATGGCGTTTCTGGTGGCGGGGGGTGTTTCATCCATTCCGGCGGCGATTGCGGTTTTTGCCTTGGTAAAGCGCCAGATTTTCGTGCTTTATCTGGCCTATGCGCTGATCGGGTCGTTTGTGGTGGGGATATTTGCCCAGATCGGGTTGGGCTGATTGCCCGATCACATGCCCGATATGACGATTTCGGGATGGCACGCGCGCCAAAAATCAGTACAGTGCGCGCCAACCCGAAATCATGATCAATGGATGAACCATGCCGACGATCGACGAGCAGGTATCGCGCCGCCGTACCTTTGCCATCATTGCCCACCCGGATGCGGGTAAAACGACACTGACTGAAAAGCTGCTGCTTTTCGGGGGTGCCATTCAGATGGCCGGTGCGGTGAAGGCGAAAAAGGAACAGCGTGGCGCACGTTCGGACTTCATGAAGATCGAACAGGATCGCGGTATTTCGGTGTCATCCGCCGTCATGACGTTCGAGTTTGAAAAGAACATCTTCAACCTGCTTGATACGCCGGGCCACGAAGACTTTTCCGAAGATACATACCGCGTTCTGACCGCAGTTGATTCCGCCGTCATGGTGATTGATGGTGCCAAGGGGATCGAGGCCCAGACGCGCAAGCTGTTTGAGGTCTGCCGCCTGCGCGATGTGCCGATCACGACATTTGTTAACAAGCTTGACCGTGAATCACGTGATTTCTTTGAACTGATCGATCAGATCGAACGTGACCTTGCGCTTGATGTGTCGCCGGTGACATGGCCGATTGGATCGGGCCGGGATTTCCATGGCTGTTACGATCTGGTCAATGATCAGCTTCTGTTCATGGAAAAAGGCGGCAATGTCGTCAAGGAAGCCATTCCGATCAAGGGGCTTGATGATCCGAAGCTTGATGAACTGATCCCGGATTATCTTCTGGAGAAATTGCGCGAAGAAGTCGAAATGGTGCGCGAAATCTGCCCGCCATTTGATTTGCAAAGCTACCGCGAGGGGCATCTGACGCCGGTTTTCTTTGGCTCGGCGGTCAATAACTTTGGTGTGCGTGAATTGCTGCGCGGACTTGGCGATATCGCACCGACCCCGCGCCCGCAGGAAGCGGCAACGCGGCTTGTTGAGGCCAACGAGACAAAGGTTTCGGGCTTTGTGTTCAAGGTGCAGGCCAATATCGACCCGAACCATCGTGACCGCATTGCGTTCATTCGCCTGTGTTCCGGCCATTTCAAACGCGGCATGAAATTGAAGCACGTGCGCGCGGGCAAACAGATGGCGGTGCATAACCCGATGCTGTTCTTTGCCAATGAACGCGACATTGCCGAAGAAGCCTGGCCGGGCGATATCATCGGCATTCCGAACCACGGCACATTGCGCATCGGCGATACCCTGACCGAAGGCGAAGACCTTCGTTTCCGGGGTGTTCCGGCCTTTGCCCCGGAATTGTTGCAGAAGGTGCGCCTTGATGATCCGCTGAAGGGCAAACATCTTCAGCGCGCGCTTGAACAGCTTGCCGAAGAAGGCGCATCACAGGTGTTCAAGCCGATGATGGGGGCTGACTGGATCGTTGGTGTGGTCGGGCAGCTTCAGTTCGAGGTTCTCAAAGAACGCATCGCGGCCGAATACGGCATCAAGGTGCATTTCGAACCGACACCGGCCTATGCCGCGCGCTGGGTGATGGGCAGCGATCCGCTGGAAATCAAGAAATTCCGCGATGCCAACCAGTCGGCCCTGTTCGAGGATCACGACGAAACGCTGGTGTTTATCGCGCGCAATGCCTGGCATCTTGAAACCACGCAACGCGATTGGCCGAACCTGAAATTCGAAGCCACGCGTGAGCAGAATATGGTTGCGGCTTGACGCGGGACGCAATCGGGATAGCAAAAAGGCCGCCCTGAAAATTTCGGGCGGCCTTTTTGTTTGTCTATTGTTGTGTGTGGTCAGCCGAGGAAATACCGCCCCGCCGCGACAAGCACCATGCCCGCGACCATCGCGGCAAACAGGTTGCGCACGACAATCATCGTAATCACGGTGGCGGCGGCACCGGCGATGCCGATGGGCCCGGCGGACAGGGCGCTTGGCACCCAGACGGAAATCAGGACCGCACCCGGAAGGCGTTCAAGCACATGTGCCCAGCGACCGTGTTGCGGCAGGCGGTCGGCCATCAGAAGGCCGCCAAGGCGCATGCCGTAAGTCACGGCGGCCATGCCAAGGATGGTCAGGACCGAGGCGGTGCTGAAGGTGGTCAGATCAGGGAAACTCATCATTTGCCGGCCTCCGTCGAATAGGTGCCTTCGGGGGCGCCATAAGCATCTGCTGCTATTTCAGTTTCGGGTGCTGTATCGTCCATGTCCTCGCGCCATGTCAGGGCGGCGACAATCACCCCGGCCCCGGCCCCGGCAAGGATCGACCATGTGCCGGGCAAGGTGTAATGCCCGATCAAAGATCCGATAGCGGCGGCCAGCCACGGCAGAAGATCAACCCGGCCCTTCCACATGCCGACCGTGAGTGCGGCAAAGACCGCGGTAAAGGCGAAATCAAGCGCATAGACATTCGGGTCGGGTATGCCCCCGCCCAGCAGATATCCGATGGTGTTGCCCGCCGCCCAGACAACGCCAAGAAAGATCCCGCCGCCCAGCAGGAAGCCCGGATTGGCAAGGTTTTCCTGGGTCATGGTCACCGCCCAGTTTTCATCGGCGACCATATGCATGCCGCAGATTTTGACCCAGAGCGGACGGCCACGAAACACCGGGCGCAGCGACGCGCCAATCAGGACATAGCGCAGATTGATCACCGCAGTGGCGACAATGATCGTCACACTGGGGATGGTTTCGCGCCACAGATCGACCGAAACGAATTGCGCCGATCCGGCAAAGACCGTGAGGCTCATGAACAGAAGTTCACCCAGCGACAGACCGCGCTGGGTGGCAAGCACGCCAAGCACCGCGCCAAAGATCATGGTGCTGGGCAGCAGGGGCAGACAGGCGATGGCACCGCGTCTAATGGTGTCGGCATCGAAATGCCGGGTCGGGGCAGATCCGGGGCGAGACATCTTGTGCGTTTCCGTTTTTTATCGCTGGTGGCGACTTATGACTATTGGTGGTGGGCGAGGAGCCTGCCCTTAATCTAGGGAAGTTCCAAACAGGAATATTGGATAATATTGCTATTGCGATTTAACGGATTTCATCGCCAGCGTGGCCAAAATCATCGATCAGCATGTCGAGAAACAGCTTGGTGATCGGATCGGTCTGTTTGCTGTCATCAAAGCATGCCTGAAAGGTGACTTTGACCGTGAACTGGTCGCGTTGGATCATGCGCATGCGTCCGTCGTCGACGAATTGCCGGGCATAGTGTTCGGGCAGATACCCCAGATACGCCCCTGACAGGATCAGGCGGGCTTCGGCCTCCATATCGGATACGGTTGCATGTGGCCGGGCGATTGCGAATTCCTTTAAATCACGCCCCAGCCAAGGTTTGCGCCCGATCAGGCGATAACGCCGTATTTCATCAATATCGATTTCGGGGTCGGGCCGCGCAAACAGCGGATGCGCCGACCCGCAGTAAAAGCGATGGATTTCGGTATAAAGCGGGATATAGCGCAGGCCGAGAACCGTTTTGGGAAAACTGCAAATCCCGATCTGGATATTGTCGGTCACCACCTCGCGCAGCAGATCATTGGGCGGGAGGGTTTCCACATTCAGTGTGACATCGGGGGCGCGTTCGATGAACCGGGCGATGGTTTTTTCAAATCGGCGCGTGCCAGGATCGGTGATGGTGTTATCGGTCAACCCGATGGTCAGCGTGCCACTTAGCTTGTCACGCAGGGCACGCATCTTGGTTTCATATTGTGCAATAGATTTGAAAATCCGGTGGGCTTCGTCAAATACGACCTGACCCTCGGCAGTCAGGGCAAAGCCGCTGCGCCCGCGTTTGCACAGCGTAAATCCCAAGCGGGTTTCAAGGGCAGTGACATAGCTTGAGATTGTTGAAAGTGAAAGGTTCAGATCGCTTTGCGCGGCGGCAAATCCCCCGGCCTCTACAATGGTTGCGAAGATGCGCAACAGTTTCAGATCGGCCTGTTCTGTGATCACCGGGCGGTTTCCCCACGCAAATGAAATTACTTTGATGGTTACCAAAGTAAAGTTCAGGAATATGTGATTTTTTTAGAGCGTGCAATTTGATCTGATGGCCCGATCAGACAAATTCTGCGGTCCTGCCTGTTTGTGCGGGGTAAAGGGCGTGCAGTGATCAGGAGGTTCCATGTTCACAGATGACAAGCTTGCCAGGCTGCGCGAAAAATATGGCAATGCCAAAGGGGCGGATGTGTTCGATCCGCATTTCAGCGAGGTTGCCCGGTCGCAGTTTTCTGAAAGTGGCGGGCGGAAATGGCCGTTTGCCGGGGTGCCGACCTTTCTGGATGCGCAATATGCCGTCGATGCGGCACAAAACAACTTTGCCGGTCTGGATGTCGTGCTTGTTGGTGTCCCGATGGATTTGGGGGTTAGTAACCGCGCAGGCGCACGCCTTGGCCCGCGCGCCGTGCGCAATATTGAACGGATTGGCCCATATGAACATGTGATGCGCATGGTGCCGGGGGCGATTGCCCGTATTGCCGATATCGGCGATGTGCCATTTCGCAGCCGTTATTCGCTGGAAAAATGTCACGAGGATATCGAGGCCTATTTCAACAGGATTGTTGATGCGGGGGTGATCCCGATTGCAGTCGGCGGCGATCATTCGATCAGCTATTCGATCCTGAAGGCGATTGGCCGGGATCGTCCGGTTGGCATGATCCATCTTGATGCCCATTGTGATACCTGTGGGGCATATGATGGTTCGAAATTCCATCACGGCGGGCCGTTCCGTGAGGCGGTGATGGATGGCGTTCTGGACCCCGAACGCACCATTCAGATCGGTATTCGTGGGCCGTCGGAATATGTCTGGGAGTTTTCCTATGACAGCGGCATGACCGTGATCCATGCCGAAGACGTGCCCCAGATGGGCGTGGAAGCCGTCATTTCCAGGGCTTGCGAAGTTATTGGCGATGGTCCGGTTTACCTGTCGTTTGATGTGGACTGCCTTGATCCGTCCTTTGCGCCGGGTACGGGGACACCCGAAATCGGCGGCCTGACTTCGCGCGAGGCATTGGCGATTTTGCGGGGGTTGCGCGGTCTTGATTTTGTTGGTGCGGATGTTGTCGAAGTTGCCCCGCAATATGACGCGACAAGCAACACGGCCCATGTCGGGGCACAGATTTTGTTCGAGGAACTTTGCCTGATTGCAGACAGCCTGAAGACCCGCGCGGCAAGGTCGGAAGCCTGACGCGGAACATTCCCGGTGCGGTTTAACCCGGTTTGTGGCCCAGATTAGCTATGAAGGCGCCGGGGCTGACACCCCACATGGTTTTGAAATGACGGTTGAGGTGGCTTTGATCGGCATAGCCGGTGGCCGCCGCGACATCGGCGATGCCAAAGCCGTCAAACAGCATCCGTTTTGCCCGGCGCAGACGCATGTGATTGAAATAGGTGTGCGGTGGCAGGCCGGTGGCGTGGCGGAAGACACGCAGCAGGTGAAAGCGGCTGAGCCCGGTCAGGCTTGCCAGTTCATCAAGCGATATGTTGGCATCAAGGTGGTCGGCCATATAGTCGATGACCGCACGCACACGTTTGTCTTCGGAGCCCGGTTGATAGGAAAAGGGCGGCGCATCGGCATGGCGAAGGGCGAGGCGGGCGGCACTGTATAGAAGCTGGCTGTCACGTTCGAGCAGGGTTGTTGTCTGATCAAGGTCGGGGCGGAACATGCGGTGCAGGGATTGCAGTTGCAGATGCAGTTCCGGGTCATCGACCACATGATTGCCAAAAAACGGCAGCCCGGTACTGTTGGGGGAGAGTTCGGCCACCAGATCGCCAAAGATTTCAGGCGCGATAAACATGATCTGATACTGGTAACCGTCATCGGATGCCGGGCCGCCGTCATGAACCTGCATCGGGTTCATCATCAGCAACTGCCCGCGTCTGGCGACATAGTTGGTACCGCCGGTCATGAATTGTTCGGCTCCGTTCAGGATGGTGCCGAACGCATAATAATCATGACTGTGTTTGGGAAAGGAAAACCGTTTGTAATCGGCTTCGAACAAATCAATGCCGTCTGCCGCCCGCCAGTGACGGGCGACTTCGCGGGAGGGATTTGATTTCCGTGCGCCGCGCGACGGATCATGTCGAAGTGAATGCGCCATGGCGCAAGTATAAACATCCGATGGCCTTTCGGCTTGGACAATATTGTCACCGATACATTTGCCGGTTTTGCCAGTTTGATCGATCAGAAACGAATCGGTAAACAGAGTGTAAATTTTGCCCGAAAGGGCCGCGGACATACGGATATGGTGCGCCTGAACGATGGTATAGAGTGCTTTCGTGTCGGGGATTTTGCGGCGCGGCAAATGTTCGAATGAACATTCAAAAGTCCCCATCTGTCCGTGTTGGCATAGACAAATGCGGATTTCATCTAACTGTTACAAAAACGACGGGAAACTCGGGTTAGAGACACGGGAAATATGTCCCCCATTCCGGATCATTGGAGATCCCATGTTTCTTGACCGTATTCGTATCGGTTACCGCATTTTTGCGGGGTTTCTTGCGCTTGTCATCATGCTGATCGGGTTAAGCGCCCTTTCATCATGGTATCTGCTGGGTTTTGGTGGTCATGCGGACCGTATTGCCAAAAGCACCCAGCTTGTCGGGCTTGCAAACGAATATGCGTTGAAGCTTGAACGGTTGTCGAACCAGGTTCTGCTGTTTGCCCAGACGGTTGATCCGCTGGACCGCGAAGGTATTGCGACAATTCGTGAAAGTGCAGAAGCCAGCGGTGCCGCGCTGATTGGTCAGCTTCGCGCCGAGGGCGATACCGAAAAAGCCGACGCGCTTGAAAGTCTGAATGCGGAATATATCGCAACCCTGGAGCCGCTTGTCCTGCGTGCCGAGAATTTGACGGCGGCGTCCGATACCATGCTGCTTGGTGCGCATCAGCTTGGCAAGTCGGCAGGCGAGCTGGTGGATTTCATCAGCAAACGTGATCCGGCACTGGCGGAAAAATATGCTGATAAACTTGGTGCCGCCAACCTGAGCGCAATTGTGAACAATCTGCAATATGCGATCCTGCGGACACCTGAATCGCTTGATACGGCGCGTACGCAAACCTCGGCGTTGACCGATCTTCAGGAAGAAATCAAAGGCTCGGTCGATGGGTTGAAACGCGCGGATAAAAAGCTGTTTTCCTATGCGATCCGCGATAATGACCTTTTAAAGCAGGGTGCGAACCAGCTTGAAGGGTCGATCGCGGGGTTCCGTCAGTCGATGGATGACTTCAAATCCGCCGTTCGCGAAGTTCAGGCAATTACCCAGAATATCCGCGAGGAAGCGGTTGCCGGTCAGAACATGCTGGTCGAGGCGGCGCATAGCGAGTCCGAAAGCAAGGCGATCACCAATATGGTGGTGGCCGGGATCGGGGCGCTGATTGCCTTTGGTCTGGCGATTGGCATCGCACTTAGCATTCTGCGTCCATTGGGACGTGTGAATGGCGATATGACGCGGTTGAGCGAAAACAACACCGATATCGACCTGATTGATTTCAATCGTGGTGATGAATTTGGCGCGATGTCACGCACGGTGGCGATTTTCCGCGAAAATGCCCTTAAGATCGAACAGATGGCCGAGGAACGCATCGCCCTTCAGCGCGAGGAAGAGGAAAAACGCCGGGCGTCGCTGGGTGCGATGGCCGAAACCATCGAAGGCGAAACCGCGGGGCTTGTCCAATCCGTCACCCATCAGGTCACAAGGATGCGGGACGCGGTTGGCGAAGTGGCCGCCGCCGCAGAACGTGTGACAGGCCAGACCGAAATGGCAACCAGTGCGGCCACGCAAAGCCAGTCGCACGCCCATTCGATCAGCGAGGCGGCGACACGGTTGTCCGATGCCATCGGATCGATTGCCAACCGGGTGGATCGGCAGCGCGCCATTGCGCAGAATGCGGTTAGTTCGACCAAGCAATCCGCCGAGGCGGTCGATGACCTTCGCGAAGTGGCAACCAGTATCGAGCAGATTGTCGATCTGATCCGCGGGATTGCCGGGCAGACCAACCTTCTGGCGCTGAACGCGACCATCGAGGCCGCACGCGCGGGCGAAGCGGGCAAAGGATTTGCCGTGGTGGCCGCCGAGGTCAAGAACCTTGCAGGCCAGACGGCACAGGCAACCGAACAGATCACCGCCCATGTCAGTGCGATGGGCAATGTGACGGATCGTTGTGTGCGGTCGATGGAAGATGTCGGTGTGACCGTGCGCGACATGATGTCGATTTCCGAAGAAGTGGCAGGTGACGTCGAACATCAGCGCCGCGAGACAGAGGAAATCAGCCTTGCGATTGCATCAGCGAGCGATGCGGCCCTTCATGTCAGCAACGCCATCCAGGAGGTATCGCGCGATATCGAGGTCACGCGGAAACTGAGCGTTGATCTGACCCGTCGCGCCGATGAGGTTGACCGTAATGTGACGGAACTTTCGGGGTCCCTTGACCGGGCGGTGGAATCGGCTGCCAGCGACGAAAGCCGCGATGATGGCAGCGATGCCAATGATGCCGACATCGTCGAAAAGGACGCGCAATCCAATCTTGTTGATTTTCCGGCGCAGTATATGCGCGGGGCGGCCTGAACCAGACGGTTTTCGCCGTTTTTGACAACGGATTTCATGGTTGATGAGCCAAAAGCCTGTGCAGATCATGCACGGGCTTTTGTGCTTTTGGGACGGCGGGAGTGATCCGGATCGGTTGAAGGAGCCTATTACCTGATGAGTACAAGTTGCGACATTTCTGATACAATTTTACGGTCGCTGCCCCTAGGGTAACTAAAGTAAGTTCTATAGTCTTGAATTTAAGACATATTCAGCGATGTCTTTGTATCTTTCCAGAACAGACAAGAACGGGCATTTGATGTCACGCACAGGTAGGCTAGCCGTATTTCTGTTGATTATTGCCGCAGTCGGGGGCGGCTGGTTTGCCTATGACAAAGGGATGCTGCCCTTTGTTGCGTCAAAAAGCCAAACCGAAGGCGATGCTGCAAAGCGCACCGGCAACCCGGCGCTGCCGGTGATTGCCGAATATGCCAGCATCATGGAAGAAAAGACGGTTGTTGAAGCCGTTGGAACCGGCCGGTCGACACTGGGCGTTTCGATTTATCCGGCGGTTTCGGGCGAAGTCGATGATGTTCTGTTTCATGCCGGTGAAAATGTATCGCGCGGGCAGGTTTTGCTGATCCTTGATTCGGATCGCGAACGGCTGGCGCGGGATCTGGCGTCCGTGCAGGTCAAGGATGCCAAGCAGCTTCTGGATCGTTACGAGCAGGCAAGGCCGCTTGGCGCGGTATCGGCAAGCGAGGTTGATGCGGCACGCACCGCCCTTGCCGAGGCGCGCATCCGTCTGGAACAGGCGGAAGTGGACCTGGCCGACCGGACCATTCTGGCACCGTTCAACGGCACGGTTGGTATTCCGCAGGTGGAGCCGGGCGACCGGGTGGACAGTTCCACATTGATTGCGACACTGGATAACGTTGAAAGTGTTCTGGTGGATTTCGAGGTTCCCGAAACCCGGTTTGACAATGTGAAGATCGGCCAGTCGCTTCGGGTTGAGACTTGGAGCCTTCCGGGGGAGTGGTTTGAAGGCACGGTCGATTCCATCGCCAGCCGTATTGATGCGGAAAGCCGCACCTTCAAGGTGCGTGCACGCATTCCGAACCCGACCGGGCGGCTTTTGTCGGGCATGTCCTTTGCGGTTTATGTAGATATCGAAGGTAAAACCTATCCGTCGGTGCCGGAAATTTCCGTCCTGTGGGGTGATGGCGGCACCTATATCTGGCGGATCAAGGATGACAAGGTCGAACGTGTTCCGGTCCGCGTCGTAAAGCGGACACAGGGGCGTATCCTGCTTGAGGGGCCGATTGCCAAGGGTGATCTGATTGTGGTCGAAGGCGTGCTTCGCCTGCGGCCCGGCCGGGATGTGGCGGCAACCATCCGTGGTGGCGATGAAACCGGCGTTGCGCAGCGCAACGGCACCGGCGAAGGGTCGTAACATGCAGGACGGAAATCAGAACGAAAACCAGAATGATCTGGCGTCACTCAGCATCCGTCGCCCTGTTCTTATTTCCGTGGTGTCGCTTCTGATCATTCTGGCGGGCCTTGCGGCGATGCTCGGCGTTGAAATTCGTGAACTGCCCAACGTCGATCAGCCGACCGTGACGGTTTATGCGACCTATGACGGGGCTTCGCCGGAAACGGTTGATGCCGAGGTGACCAGTATCCTAGAAGGGGCGGCATCGCGGGTCAGCGGTGTCAAACGCATCAGTTCCAACAGCGAAGAAGCCACGTCGCGGGTTCGGGTTGAATTTTACCCCGATGTTGAAATCAATGACGCCGCCAATGACATCCGCGAGGCGGTCAGCCGCGCGTCAAGAAGCCTTCCGGACGAGGTCGAGGATGTCCGCGTGGTCAAGGCCGATGCCGATGCCAGCGCGATCATGCGCCTTGCCGTGGTCAGCAACCGCCTGACCGAGGAAGAGCTTGCCAATATCGTGGATGACCAGATCAGCCCGGCGCTGCTTTCGGTGCCCGGTGTGGCCGAAATCACCGTCAATGGCGAACGCGAGAAGGTTTTGCATGTCCGGGTCGATCCGCTGCGTCTGGCCAGTTACGGTTTTTCGGTTCAGGACGTTGCGGATGTCCTGAAAACCGCCAAGTTCGACATTCCCGCCGGCAGTTTTGATTCCAGTGATCAGAAGCTTTTTGTCCGTGCCGATGCGTCGGTCTGGGAGGTCGAAGACGTCAAACAGATGTTTATCCGCAATCAGGTCCGGCTGGGCGATGTGGCGGATGTCTATTACGGGCCCGATGATGCAACGTCCTATGTGCGTCTGGATGGCCGGACCGTGATCGGGCTTGGCGTCGTGCGCCAGGCGCAATCGAACACGATTGCGATATCGGACGGCATTCGGGACGTAGCCGAACGCCTGAACAATCAGTACGACGATATCAATGTTTTCGTGAATTCCGACGATGCGGTGTTTATCGAAGGCGCGCTTTGGGAAGTTCTGAACAGTCTGGCGCTGGCGATTATCATCGTGATCGGCGTGCTTTATCTGTTCCTGCGGTCCTTTACCGCGACGCTGATTCCGACGGTGACCATTCCGATTGCGCTGGTCGGGACGGTGGCCGCGATCTGGATGATGGGCTTTTCGATCAATATCCTGACATTGCTGGCCCTTGTTCTGGCAACGGGGATGATTGTCGATGATGCGATTGTGGTTCTGGAAAATATCCAGCGCCGCCGTCATCAGGGATTGGGATCGATGGCGGCCGCGGTTCTGGGCACGCGGCAGGTGTTTTTTGCGGTGATTGCCACCACCCTGACGCTGGTATCGGTGTTCGTGCCGATTTCGTTTTTGCCGAGCACGGCGGGGCGGCTTTTCAGGGAATTCGGGTTCGTACTGGCGTTTTCGGTGGCGGTGTCGTCGTTTGTGGCACTTTCGCTGTGTCCGATGCTGGCGTCGCGCTTAAAGCATATTGACCCGCATGACGGGGACAAGGATGCCAAGCCGAATTTTCTGGAACGGGTCGGGTTTTACTGTTCGGGGATTTACAAAAACATTCTTGAATGGGTTTTGCGGTTCCCGCTGATTACCCTGATCGTGTCGATCTTTGCCGGTGTGCTGGCCTTTGGGGTTTATAACAGCGTCACGCAGGAACTTCTGCCCGACGAGGATCGCGGACGTATTCTGGTGTCGCTGCGCGGGCCGGACGGGGTTGGTATTGATTACATGGACCGGCAGGTCGAAACGGTTGAAAACATCCTGCGTCCGATTGTCGAGGCCGGCGATGCCTATAACATCTATACGATTGTCGGTCTTTGGGACCCGAACCGTGCGCTGGTGATTGCGCCCCTGGTGCCGTGGGATGAACGCAGCCGCAGCCAGCAGGAAATCACCGGTTCGATCCGTGGGGCGCTTGATGCACTGCCCGGTGTGCAGGCCTTTGTCTATCAGCCCAACAGCCTTGGGCTTCGCGGCGGGACCGGCGAAGGATTTGAATTTGCCCTGACCGGGACGAATTACCGCACATTGGCGGCGAATGCGCGCGCCATGCAGCAGGAGCTTGAGGCGAATTATCCGCAGTTTGTCGGGCTTCGGGTTTCCTATCAGACGACACAGCCGCAATTGCTGGTCAATATTGACCGGCAGCGGGCATCCGACCTTGGCATTCCGATCGAAAGCCTTGATACGACGCTACGTGCGATGATCGAGGGATATGAAGTTACCGAGATTACGGTCGATGATGAAAACATCCCGGTCAAACTGCGCAGCAGTGCGGGCAGCATCAATGATCCGTCGGATCTGGAGAATCTGTTTGTCAGCAACCGGGATGGTCGTATTTTACCGCTATCTTCGGTGATCAATCTGAGCGAAGAGGCGGTGGCATCGGAACTGGATCGCGAGGGACAGCAGCGCGCAGTCAAGATTTCGGGCAACCTTGCGCCGGGATATACGTTGCAGCAGGCAGTGGTCGATATTGATCAGGTCGGTGACAAGGTCCTGCCGCCCGGGGTGAATGTTCTGTTCCTGGGCGATGCGGCGACACTGGGCGAAACATCGCATGATGTGCAGATCACCTTCCTGATTGCGGTTCTTGTGGTGTTGCTGGTTCTGGCGGCACAGTTTGAAAGCTTCATGTCTGCCCTTGTGGTGGTTCTGACCGTTCCGTTCGGTCTGGCGGCGGCGATTTATGCGCTGGGCATCAGTGGCACGTCGATCAATATCTATAGCCAGATCGGGTTGGTGATGCTGGTCGGGCTTATGGCCAAGAACGGTATTCTTGTTGTCGAATTTGCCGACCAGTTGCGCGATGCCGGGAAATCCGTGCGCGAAGCGGTGCATGATGCGGCGATGATCCGCCTGCGCCCGATCATGATGACAATGATTTCAACCGTTCTGGGCGGGTTGCCGCTTGTGCTCGGCACCGGGGCCGGGGCGGAGGCGCGTGCCGCGATTGGCTGGGTAGTGTTTGGCGGGCTTGGTTTTGCGACGGTCTTTACCCTGTTTTTAACACCGGTTTTATACCTTTTGCTGGCGCCGCTGGTGTCAGCCCGTGCCGATGGCGGCAAGAAACTGCAAAGCCAGTTGCGGGCTGCGGAAAGCATCCCGGACAAGGGCGAGATCGAAGGAAGTGCCAGCTAGAATGTCTGTAAAACGCCTTTCAATCTGTTGTGCCCTGCCGCTTATGATCGGACTTTCCGCCTGTCAGACGGTCGGCCCGGATTATGTTGCGCCGAAATTTGATCTTGTCGGGGCCTATACCCCGCCGGTACCGGTGATCGCCGCCAATCAGGCCGATCATGGCCGTTGGTGGGAAAGTACGCGTGATCCGGTTCTTTCTGAGCTGATTGCACTTGGACTTGCCAATAACCTTGATTTGCGGATCGCGGCCAGCCGGATCGAAGAAGCCCGGGCGGTGGCGCGCGGTATTTCGGGGGCAAATGGCATCGAGGTCGGTGCCAGTGTTAACGGCGATGCCGAACGCGGCACATCGTCGCGCGAACGTGGCAGCCAGACCACCGATATCGGATACCGGGCCGGGATTGATTTTTCATGGACGGCGGATGTCTGGGGCGGGCAGCAGCGCGAGGACGAAGTCGCGTTGGCGGATTATCTGGAACAGGTTTATCTGCGCGAAGACGTTTACCTGACGGTGATTGCCGATATCGTACGCAACTATATCGAGCTGCGCGGCACGCAGAAACGGCAGGAATTGCTGCGCAGTTCGCTTGATCTGCAACGTCAGACCAGCAACATCGTTGAGGTCCGGATGCAGACGGGGCTGGCGTCCGAACTTGATCTTTCGCGCGCGCGCGCCGAGGTTTCCGATATCGAGGCGACATTGCCGACATTGCAGACCGATATTGATCGGTCTATCAATGCGATTGGAATCCTTCTGGGGGCGCAGCCGGGAAGCTATCGCGACCGTCTGGTCGATGTGCAGCCCCTGCCGGAATTTGACAGTGCGCCGCCGATTGGCATTCCAGCCGACCTTTTGCGCCGTCGCCCCGATGTCCGCGCGGCCGAGCTTTCATTGATTTCCGCGACCGCCGAAATCGGGGTTCAGACCGCCGATCTTTATCCTGAATTGACGCTGGACGGGTCACTTGCCCTTGGGGCGACGGGGTATGGCACCGGGCCGATTGTCCGTACCGCAATGGCCGCCATCGGGGCGCTGATTGATGCGACGCTTTATGATGGCGGTGCCAGACAGGCCGATATCGATGTTGCCGAACAACAGGCGCAGCAGGCATTTTATGGCTATCAGCAGACGCTTCTGGTCGCCATTCAGGATGTTGAAAGTGCGATTTACGGCTATGTCGGGGCGGTCCAGCAGCGCGATTCCCTGATTTCATCGGTGCAGTATCACCGTCAGGCGTTCGAGCAGTCCCGCGTGCGATATGTTCAGGGGCTTTCAAACTTCCTTGATGTTCTTGATTCTCAGCGCACCCTGACGCAGTCGCAGCAGGACCTGGCGGATGCGGAAACCGATCTGGAACTGGAAACCATCAATCTTTATGCCGCGGTCGGACTTAGCGTTGATGATGTCGAACGTTATGCCGACAAGGCCGGGATTGACATGAATAATGGCTAGCGCCGCCAAACATCTGTAATAACGCTGATTTCCATAAGCTGTTGCTTGTTTTCGCCGCCAGTTCGGCCTAGGTCTTGGGTATCGTGAACCGGGGAAGAAAATGACGGGCGATCTGTTTGCCAATGAGCCACCACACAATCTGCTGCCCTTTGATGGGGAGGCATTGCTGCTGCGTGAGGTTATGGCCGCAGGCGACGCGGATCGAACGTTTGAGCGGCTTTTAAGCGGCATTGTCTGGCAGCAGGAAGTTGCCAGATTGATGGGGCGCGAAATTGCCGTGCCGCGATTGACGGCGTGGTATGGCGATGTGGCCTATCGTTATAGCGGTGTCTATCACCCGGCATCACCATTTCCGAAAATTGTCGTGCCACTTCGTGAACTGGTCGAAGAAAAATCCGATGCGTCGTTCAACACGGTTCTGCTGAACCAGTATCGCGACGGGCGCGACAGCGTTGCATGGCATGCCGATGACGAGGATGTGCTGGGCGAAAATCCGATTATTGCCAGTCTGTCGTTTGGTGAGGAACGCCGGTTCCATTTCCGGCACAAGAAAACCGGTGATCGGGTCAGTGTCGATCTGCCGCATAATTCGCTGCTGATCATGCGGGGCGCGACACAGCATCACTGGTTACATCAGATTCCCAAAACCGCGCGCCAGATCGGGCCCCGGATCAACCTGACATTCCGTCATACCGCACCGGAAAACAAGGTGCGCGGCCGATGAGTTCGGGGGGCTCCGAAAAAAGCCGCCCCGGTCAGGGCGGCTTGAAGTCAGCAATTCGAGATTGCCGGGAAAACCGTCAACACCGGGGTGCAAACGGACAAACATATCGGTGGTTGCGCAATCGGCGCACACAATAATGAATCGATTCAATGAATGCAGTGTGGCGGTCCGAAAGGGGTTCTGTCAATATCGGGATGAAACGATTCAAAAAAATGTCACGTGATTGCCGGTTAATCCGTAAGCCGGGTGAATGAAGGGGAGACATCGCAAGCATGGCAGAACGGGTACGTCTTCTGGATGTGGCCAAGGCGGCCGGGGTATCGCAAGGCACGGCATCGAATGCCTTTGGCAAGCCCGATCTGGTCCGCAAGGAAGTCCGGGAACGCATTCTGGAAGTTGCCAGAGAGCTTGGCTATCGCGGGCCGCATGTGATGGCGCGGATGCTGCGTACCGGCAAGGCCGGGGCGCTTGGCGTGGTGTTTCCCGATAACCTTGAATATGCGTTCAGTGATCCGGTGGCGATTGAGCTTCTGCGCGGTGTCGGGCGGGAATGTGCCCGTCAGGCGGTCAATATGATGATCATTTCCGCCGAAAACCCCGAACAGGCAATTACCGCGATCAACAATGCCGCTGTTGATGCCTTTCTGGTGCATTGCTATTCCGATGACAATGACATCATTTCCGCCATTCAGCGCCGCAACCAGCCGCTGGTCTGCATTGATACCGATATTGCCGGGGCGGCGGGCACCGTGGTGCTGGATGATTTTGCCGGGGCGGAAATGGCGGCCCAGCATTTGATTGATTGCGGCGCGCGCAGGTTTGCCATCCTGTCATTACAGGCCAACAAGGCGGAAAATTTCGGCCCGATGAATGCCAAGCGCCGCGGGGCGGTCAGCCATCGTGTGGTGCGCGAACGGCTTGGCGGATATCACGCCAGCCTTAAAAAGGCGGGAATCGCGATTGAGGATATCGTCCATATCGAATGCGAAAACATGTCATCGCACAGTGCCGAAATGGTCGAAACCATGTTACGCGACCACCCGGAAATCGACGGCATTCTGGCGATGTCCGATGTGATTGCCATCGGGGCACTTGATGGTGCACGCGCAAGTGGCCGCAAAATCCCCGATGATCTTAAGGTGATCGGCTTTGACGGGATCGCGGAGGGCGAACGCACCGACCCGCCATTATCGAGCATCCGTCAGGATTCCGTTGAAAAGGGGCGTCTGGCCGCCGAAATGGCGCTTGGCGAAACGCAAGGCGACAACAACCGCGTGCTTGAAACCAGTCTGCTTGTCAGGGGATCAACGCGTTAAGCCGAAAGTGCCGGGTAGCAGTGGCAATCGGTGGTGTGGTCCATCACAAGGCCAGTGGCCTGCATGAAGGAATAGATGATTGTCGTGCCGACAAACTTCATGCCGCGTTTTTTGAGGTCCTTGGACAGGGCGTCGCTGAGTTCCGTCGATACGGGCACTTCGGACATGGCTTTCCAGTGGTTGATGATGGGTTTGCCGCCGATGAAGCCCCAGATATAGGCATCGAAGCTGCCAAATTCCTTCTGGATTTCGATGAAGGCCCTGGCGTTCAGGATGCTTGCCGCGACCTTGGCCCGGTTGCGGATGATGCCGGGATCGGCCAGAAGTGTTTGTTGTTTGGCCTCGTCATATTTCGCGATCTTATGGACATCAAAATTGTCATAGGCCGCGCGATAGGTATCGCGCCGCGCAAGGATCGTCAGCCAGCTTAAACCGGCCTGCGCGCCTTCGAGGATCAGCATTTCGAAAAAATGCCGGTCATCATGAACCGGAACGCCCCATTCCTGATCGTGGTAATCGACGTAAAACGGCTTGTCGAGATGGGTTTCGGCCCATTTGCAACGGGGGAATGTGTTTGCCGACATGGTCGATCCTTCTTTGTCATTTGATGGCGGGGCATTGTTGGATGGGATCACGGGGACTGGCAAGCCTGATGACTTTGTCCTGACATTTCTCCTGACAGAAACTGTCGGGGCGGGGATGTTCTTGAACCATTTTGGCGAAAAGGTCGTGCCAAAATCGCGCAATGTCTGGTGAAGCATGTCACATCAGGTGGAAAACTTGATGAAAGCATCGGAAAATAGGTGCTCTGTGCTTGCGCCCGGAGCCAAGGCCGACTAGGTTTTGCAGCGTGTTAACACAATTCCGATCAGATCGGCCCGATCTGGACCGACTGCTACAAGGAGCGGCGATGCTGGCGATTTTTTGGCTTATTGACACCGTTATTGGTATCTACATTTTCATGCTGATTGCGTCGGCAATCCTGTCATGGCTTGTGGCATTTGACGTGATCAATTCCAGCAACCGGTTCGTTTATATGGTTGGCGATTTCCTCTATCGGATTACCGAACCGGCATTGCGACCGATCCGCCGGATCATTCCGAATCTGGGCGGCATTGATATTTCGCCGATCATCCTGATCCTGATCCTGCAGTTTGCCAATATGCTGATCCAGACAGACGTGCGTGCGGCGTTGCTGGGTTACTAAGCCCGTAGATGGGTAAACCGTTCTGCGAGAAGCTTTCAGATGGCACCGGCATCAAGGTGTTTTTGCGACTGACGCCAAAGGCTTCGCGCAATGCGATTGCCGGGGTGGGCGTTGATGGCAACGGGCAGCAGCAGGTCAGGGCGACGGTTACGGCGGTGCCTGAAAATGGCAAGGCGAATACAGCCCTGATAAAGCTTTTGGCAAAAACGGCCAAATGGCCTAAATCGTCAGTCGAAATTGTTGCCGGGCATACGGACCGCAACAAGGTGCTGGAAATTTCAGGCGATCCGGACGCACTGATTGCGCAACTTCATGAATTGACGGGCGGACAAGACATATGAGCGACGCAAAAATCATCGACGGCAAAGCATTCGCAGCCAAATTGCGCGGCGACATCGCAGCAGAAGTGGCCAAGATCAAAGATGCGCACGGCATCACGCCGGGCCTTGCGGTTATTCTGGTCGGTGAAGACCCGGCAAGCCAGGTTTATGTCCGTAACAAGGGCAAGCAGACCCTTGAATGCGGCATGAATTCGTATGAGCACAAGCTTTCCGCCGATACGTCGCAGGAAGATCTTCTGGCGCTGATTGCGAAGCTGAATGCCGATCCGAATGTGCATGGCATTCTGTGCCAGTTGCCGGTGCCCAAACATATCGACGATCAGGCGATCCTTGCCGCGATTGATCCGGCCAAGGATGTTGACGGCTTCCATGTCGTCAATGCCGGTGCACTGGCAACCGGGGGCGAGGGATTTGCGCCCTGCACGCCTTATGGCTGCCTGATGCTGCTTAAGGACACGCTTGGCGATCTTTCGGGGATGCGCGCGGTGGTTGTTGGCCGGTCCAACATCGTCGGCAAGCCGATGGCGCAGTTGCTTCTGAAAGAAAGCTGCACGGTGACCATCGCGCATTCGCGCACCCGTGACCTGCCCGAAGAAGTCCGCCGTGCCGACATCGTCGTTGCTGCCGTCGGCCGCCCCAACATGATCAAGGGCGACTGGATTGCGCCCGGTGCCACCGTGATTGATGTTGGCATCAACCGCGTCGAAGGGGCCGAGGGCAAGATGAAGCTGGTTGGCGATGTCGAATTTGAAACCGCATCCAAAGTCGCCGGTGCCATCACCCCGGTTCCGGGCGGTGTCGGCCCGATGACGATTGCGTGTTTGCTCAACAACACCCTGATTTCGGCGTGTCGTGCCAACGGCCTTGCGGTGCCGAACCTTGGCTTTGACAGCTAAGTCGTCATCAAATCGAATTTTAAAAGGGCAGCTTCGGGCTGCCCTTTCTCGTTACAGCGGCCAAACCCACAACAACATTGGTACCCCAACCGCCACCACGATGATTTCAATCGGCAGGCCTAGCCGCCAGTAATCGCCGAAGCGGAAGCCGCCGGGGCCGAGGATGAGCGTGTTGTTCTGATGGCCGATCGGGGTCAGGAAGGCGCAGGATGCGCCGATAGCGACCGCCATCAGGAAGGCGTCGGGATTGGCGTCGAGTTGCGCGGCACTGCCAATTGCAATCGGGCACATGACGGCCGCCGTGGCGGCATTGTTCATGAAATCCGAGAGCGTCATGGTGATGATCAGGATCAGGCCAAGGGCAATGATGGCATTCCCCTGTGCGACCCAGTTTAGCAGGAAGCGGGCAATCAGATCGGCCGTGCCGGTGGTTTCCATGGCAGTTGCCACCGGGATCAGGGCGGCAAGCAGGACAATTACCGGCCAGTCCACTGCGTCATAGACATTGCGCGGGGCGACCACGCGCGTCACCATCGCGATCAGAACCCCGATGGCAAAGGCAACGGCAGCGGGCATGACGCCAAAGGCGGCGGCACCAATGGCCGCGGCCATGATGCCCGTGGCCTTTAGCGCCTGAGCATTGTCGGGGATGCGAAGCGCGCGTTGCGCCAGCGGCACACAGCCAAGGCGCGATGCAAAATCATGAATGGCTTCGGGCGGACCTTGCATCAAAAGCACGTCGCCGGCCTTCATTGACATGGTACGCAACCGCGCCATCGAGCGTTGCCCCTGCCGCGACACCGCCAAAAGGTTTACGCCATACCGGGTGCGCAGATGGATATCGGTGGCGGACCGGCCGATAAAGCCGGAGTTCGGCAAAATCGCCAGTTCCATAAGCGCAATGTCATCGGACTGGATCGCGCCGCGACGGCCATCATCGGGCTTTTGCGTATCGGTTTCGGGCGTGTCAGCTTTCTTTTCGGCCTTTGCTGATTTGGTGGCAATTGTCTTTGTATTTTTGGCTTCCGGGGCTTCCGGTGCATCCGTATCGCCTTTATCTTCCGGTTGTTCGGCCGCCTTTGCCTGTGCCTCCAGATCGCGTAATTCTTCCTCAAGCTTCAAATCAAGGGCGGACAGGGCAATGGCCAGTGCTTCGGGATCGGCTTCGATGATCAGGATGTCGTTTTCGTATAGTTCGCGAAACGGGTTTGGGGCAGGGATGCGTTTTTCGTTGCGGATCAGGCCGATGACCTGCGCGTCGCCCTTTTCCAGTTCGCGGTTCACATCGCGCAGCATCATGCCAATCGCCTTGCTGCCCGCGGCAATGCGTGCCTCGGTCAGGTAGGAGCCGGTTTCAAAGCCCTCCGCCCCGGCGCGTTCGCGGGTGGGGACAAGCCAGCGGCCAAACACCATGACGAAAATCAGACCGGCGGCGGCAACAACAATCCCGACCGGGGTATAATCAAACATCGTAAAGCCGCCATCCCCGGCCTCGGCCCGGAAACCGGCGACAATCAGGTTGGGCGGGGTGCCGATCAGGGTGGTCATGCCGCCTAGGATCGATCCGAAGGCGAGCGGCATAAGGATTTTGCCCGGTGGCAGGTTCTGTTTGGTTGCGATCTGAAGGGCGACGGGCATCAGAAGGGCCAGTGCGCCGACATTGTTCATGAAGGCCGACAGGATGGCCGCCAGCAGGCTGAGGGCAGCCATAGTGACGACTGGCCCGGCGGATTGCGGTAGAACCATGCGGGTCAGGTTATCGACCGCGCCCGATTGCTGAAGTGCCGATGACAGGATCAGGATACAGGCAACCGTGATCACCGCCGGATGACCGAAACCCTGAAAGGCCCCATCAACAGGCACCAGCCCCGCGACCACGCAACATAGCAGGGATGCCATCGCAACCATGTCATGACGCCAGCGGCCCCACAGGAACATGACGACCGTTCCGACAAGAATGGCAAGGATCAGGATTTGTTTGAGTTCCATGGATGCCTGTCTGGTTGCTTCATCGGGTTGAGAACATGGTCAGCACGGACTGACCGGGAGCGAAGAACGATCCGACCTATCGAAATGTTCCTGCAACCTACTGACATAATTGTCAGGAGGGTATGATACCATCACACTGTTTTTCTTTGCGATTTTTCAAAGGCCACCATGATTAACGACAAAGCCGCGATTTCCGTATCCGCCCGGCAGGCGCGCAATCTGGCCCTTGCCGCACAGGGGTTTGATCAGGACGAAAGCCGCCCGGTGACGAAGCGCCGGATCATGAAAGCCATCCGCCAGACCGGCATGTTACAGGTCGACAGTGTCAATGTTCTGACGCGTGCGCATTACATGCCGGTCTTTTCGCGGCTTGGCGTTTATGACCCGGCGGACCTTGATCAACTGAGCTGGGGCAACGCCCGGCAGCGGCGATTGTTTGAATATTGGGGCCACGAGGCATCGATGATTCCGGTCGAGGATTACGGGCTTTATCGATGGCGCATGGCGGATGCCGCCGAGGGCAAGGGCACCTGGGGGCAGATCGCCAAAATGATCCGTGATCATCCTGAATTTGTGCGCAGTATTCTGGACCGGATCGAAAAGGAAGGGGCACTTGCCGCCAGTGATCTGGAACAGGAAGGCGCATCAAGTTCGAAATGGTGGGGATGGTCAAAGACCAAAACCGCGATGGAATTCCTGTTCTGGAGCGGGCAGGTGATGGCGCGCAAACGGCGCACCAGTTTCGAGCGGGTTTATGACCTGCCCGAACGGATCATCGGCCCGGAGGCGCTTGAACCAGCCATGCCGCGTGCCGAGGCCCAGCGTGCCCTGATCCGCAACGGGATAGCCGCGATGGGGATCGCGACGGAGGCCGACCTTCGGAAGTATTTCCGCCTGCCGACCGACGATGCCAAGGCGCGCGTTGCCGAAATGGTCGAGGACGGTACGTTGTTGCAGGCGAATGTCGAGGGTTGGAAACAGCCGGGATATTTGTGCCCGCATGTCAACCCGCGGTGCCGTGCCAAACCGACCGCCTTGATGGTACCATTCGATCCGATCATGTGGGAACGCGACCGGGTGGAACGGATATTCGGCTTCAATTACCGCATCGAAATCTATGTCCCGGCGGAAAAGCGGCAATATGGTTATTACGTTCTGCCGTTCATGAAGGATGGGGAATTTGTTGCGCGTGTCGATCTGAAAGCCGACCGACAGGAAGGGGTTCTTCGGGTGCAGAGCGCACATCTGGAAGACGGGTGTGATGGGGCAGCCGTTGCGGGCGATCTGATGGTGAATCTGTCACGACTGGCGCGGTTTCTGGGGCTTCAAGGCGTTGTCGTGATGCCGTGCAATCCGTTTTCGGTGTATCTTGGCCGACAAATTCAAGGCTGAAAAGGTGAACGGGGCGAAGGTCCCACAACCACGCCCCGTTCTACCACAGTCCTGACCTGATCGCAGAAGCTTCAGGACAATGCGATCAACAGTTTTACCTGTGCCTTACCAGCAGGTATAACCCCCATCAGCCAGGACAATGGAGCCGGTCATCAGGCTGGACGCGTCGGATGCCAGGAACAGCACAACCGATCCGATTTCCTCGGTCAGGCCAAGGCGGGCCATCGGGGTGCCATTGATCCAGGCGTCATACATGTCCGGCTTGGATTTCACGAATTCATTTAGCGGTGTTGCGATATAGGTCGGTGCAACCGCATTGACGCGCACGCCACGCCCGCCCCATTCGGCAGCCAGCGATTTGGTCAGATGATGCACGGCGGCCTTGGATGCGTTGTAATAGGCCTGTTCCTGCGGTTTGTTGACGATGAAGCCCGACATGGAGCCGACATTGACGATCACGCCGTTTTTCTTGGCCAGCATCTGTTTGCCAAATTCGCGGCAGCACCAGAATGTGCCGTTCAGGTTGACGTCAATGACGTTAAGCCAATGTTCATCGGTGACGGTTTCGGCCGGGGTTTCGGAACGTGCGATACCGGCATTGTTGACCAGAATGTCAACGCCGCCTTCACGGCCCATTTTTTCGGCACTGGTGCGAACCTGATCGGTGTTGGTGACGTCCATGATGTCGATATCGGCGGTGTAACCCTTTGATTTCAGGTAATCACGGCCTTCTTCGGCGACGCCTTCGCTGATGTCACCGATAATGACATGCGCGCCTGCTTCTGCCAGTGCCTCGCAGCATGACAGGCCAATTGCGCGACCGCCCCCGGTGACATAGGCGCGGCGTCCGGTAAGATCGAACTTTTTGAGGTACATTTTGGTCTCACATTCTTGTGGTGGTCAGGCTGGGTCGCATGGCGTGTGGGGCAATGCGATCCGGTTTTTTGAAAGTCTCAGGGGTTTCCAAGAGCGATACCGTTCGCATCAAAACGATGGATGCGGTCCTGTTCCGGGGTCAGCCAGATCTTGTCATGTTCGCCCAGCGGGACTTCGCCGGTTGCGCGCACCGTCATCGGGCCAAAGCCGTCGGCATTGACGTGCAGATAGGTTTCGGCACCAAGATGTTCGGCAATCTTGACGGTTGCGGGAAGATCGCCGCTTTCGGTACTGACGGCGACATGTTCGGGGCGAATGCCGACTTCGTGGCAGTCATATTTTCGGGCGTAGTCGCCACCGAGGAAGTTCATTTTCGGCGACCCGATAAAGCCCGCGACAAACTTGTTGGTGGGATTGTTATACAGTTCCATCGGTTTGCCGACCTGTTCGACCCGGCCGGCCTGCAACACGACGATCTTGTCGGCCATGGTCATGGCTTCGACCTGATCATGGGTCACATAGATCATCGTGGTTTTCAGTTCCTGATGAAGGCCGGTGATTTCAAGGCGCATATTGACGCGAAGGGCGGCATCAAGGTTTGACAACGGTTCGTCAAACAGGAAGGCCGCCGGGTTACGCACAATCGCACGACCGATTGCGACACGCTGGCGCTGCCCCCCGGAAAGCGCGCCGGGGCGGCGTTCCAGATAATCGGTCAGGTTAAGGATTTTGGCCGCGTTCTGAACTTTTTCTTCAATCACGGCCTTGCTTTCCCCGGCCATTTTCAGGCCAAAGGCGATGTTGTTATAGACCGTCATATGCGGATAAAGCGCATATGACTGAAACACCATCGAAAGACCGCGTTTTGCCGGTGCCTCGTTGGCGACGTCGGTACCGTTGATCAGGATTTTGCCATCAGTGACGTCTTCAAGACCGGCGATCAGGCGCAGCAAAGTGGATTTGCCACAGCCTGACGGGCCGACAAAGACAACAAATTCACCATCATTGATATCAAGGTCCACACCCGGAATAACATCCAGCGTTCCGAAGGTTTTCTTGACTTTTTCCAGTCGGATAGCACCCATTTCGGTGTTCCTTCTTGTTGAATTTCGATCAGGCGGCGGTTACTTGACCGCGCCAAATGTCAGGCCACGAACAAGCTGTTTCTGCGAGAACCAGCCGATGATAAGGATCGGTGCAACCGCCATCGTCGATGCGGCTGAAAGCTTTGCCCAGAACAGCCCTTCGGGGCTGGAATAGGAGGCGATGAAAGCGGTCAGCGGGGCAGCATCGGCGGTGGTCAGGTTCAGGGTCCAGAAAGCTTCGTTCCAGGCCAGGATGATGTTGAGCAGCATGGTCGATGCGATGCCCGGAACCGCCATTGGCAACAGCACAAAGATGATTTCCTTGGGCAAAGTGGCCCCATCCATGCGGGCGGCTTCAAGGATGTCGGCCGGGATTTCCTTGAAATAGGTGTAAAGCATCCAGACCATGATCGGCAGGTTCATCAGGAACAGAACCATGATCAGACCGAACCGGGTATCGAGCAGGCCCCAGTCGCGAAACACCAGATAGATCGGGACCAATACCCCGACTGGCGGCATCATCTTGGTCGACAGCATCCAAAGAAGCGCATCCTTGGTCCGTTTGGTCGGATTGAAGGCCATCGCCCATGCACAGGGCACGGCAAAAAGCAGACCCACCAGGGTAGAGCCAACCGACAGGATGACCGAATTCATGGCGAACCGGAAATAATCGGACCGTGCCTGTACTTCGGCGTAGTTTTCCAGCGTCCAGTCAAACGACATGAAGCTTGGCGGGATCGATACGGCTTCAAGCTCGGTCTTGAAGCTGGTCAGGACCATCCAGAAAATCGGGAAGAAAATCAGAAGTCCGACAATCCAGGCAAAGATCGAAAAACCGATATGGCCAAGGGCTGTTTGTTTGTTTTCCATCTCGTGTCCCCTACCTGTCCAGGTTCTTGCCAATGAGGCGGATCAGGAAGATCGCCACGATATTTGCCAGAACGACCGCAACGATACCGCCCGCCGATGCCCCGCCAATGTCGTATTGCAGCAGGGCCTGCGTATAGACGAGGAAGGCGATATTGGTGGTTGCAAGGCCGGGACCGCCGCCGGTTGTCACGAAAATCTCGGCAAACACGGTCAGCAGGAAGATCGTTTCGATCAGCACGACCACCGTGATCGCGCGGCTGAGATGGGGCAGCGTGATATAGAAGAAAATCGAAACCGGGCCGGCACCATCCATCTGGGCGGCTTCCTTCTGATCGCGGTCAAGCGATTGAAGGGCAGTCAGCAGGATCAGCACGGCAAAAGGCAGCCATTGCCACGATACCATGATGATGATGGCCGTTAGCGGGGCTTCGGAAAACCAGTCGATTGACTGGAAGCCAAGCGAATTGGCAATCCAGGCAAACATGCCCGACACCGGATGCATCAGAAGGTTTTTCCAAACCAGCGCATTCACGGTCGGCATGATGAAGAAGGGGGCAATCACCAGCAGGCGCAGGATGCCACGGCCGAAAATCGGCTGATCCAGCATCAGGCCCAGCAGAACACCGCCGACCACCGTGATCACAAGTACCGATCCGACGAGCAGAAGCGTATTCGCCAGCGACGCAAAGAAGGCCGGGTCGGTCAGGAAGAATTCATAGTTCAGCGTACCAACCCATTCTTCCATACCGGGCGAAAGAAGGTTGTAACGCAGGAACGAAAAATAAATTGTCATGCCCAACGGCACGATCATCCACAAAAACAAGGCGATGATCGACGGTGCAGACATAATGCGCCCGGTCAGGGTAGAGGACCGTGTCGACATGATGTGCTCCCTGTTTGAAGTCCCTGTTGCCTCGATCCGGATGGAAAGAGGGTGGCGGTCAGAAGTGCCGCCACCCCAAGTTCATCAGGTCAAGGAGGCACAGGCCAGAATTCATTGCACTAGGTGCGGCATCCTGGCCCGTCATGCATCAGTAGTAACCAGCCTTGCGCATGGTGCGGTCGGTGCTTGACTGTGCGGATGCAAGTGCATCTTCAACAGTCGAGGAACCGGCCAATGCGGCAGAGAACTGCTGGCCTACCGTGGTGCCGATACCCTGGAATTCAGGGATCGCGGCAAACTGAACACCGACATAGGGCTTCGGCTTCATGGTCGAATTGATCGGATCGGCACTGTCGATGGCGAGAAGGGTTTCGTCAGCGAACGGTGCGGCTTCCAGATATTTCGGGTTTTCGTACAGGGACATACGGGTACCCGGCGGAACGTTGGCCCAGCCTTCTTTGGAGGCTACGAGTTCCAGATAGTCTTTGGAGGTTGCCCAGGCGATGAATTTCTGGGCGGCTTCGACTTTCTGGGAGCCGGTCGGAATGCCAAGGTTCCATGCCCAGAGCCAGTTTGCACCAGTGCAGGTTTCGGCACAGGGGGCTTCGGTGAAGCCGACCTTGTCGGCAACGGTCGATTCTTTGGGGTTGCTGACAAAGGACGCTGCAACGGTTGCATCGATCCACATGCCGCATTTGCCCGAGTTGAACAGCGAAAGGTTTTCGTTGAAGCCGTTCGACGTTGCCCCCGGAGGACCATATTTGCCGAGGATTTCGACATACATGTCGAGGGCGTTTTTCCATTCGGCACTGTCGAAGGTCGGGTTCCAGTTCTCGTCAAACAGGCGCGCGCCATAGGCATTGCCCATGGTGGTGATCAGCGCCATGTTTTCGCCCCAGCCAGCCTTGCCGCGCAGGCAGATGCCATAAACACCGTTATCCGGATCATGGAGCTTTTTGGCAATGTCGAGCGTCTGGTCCCAGGTCAGGCGACCATTGATGGTGATGCCTGCTTTTTCAAACAGATCGGTGCGGTACATCATCATCGAGCTTTCGGCATAGAAAGGTGCCGCATAAAGCTTGCCATCGTTGCTTACGGCGGAACGGATGGCGGGCATGATGTCATCGGTATCGTAATCGGCACCAAGGTTATCGAGCGGTGCCAGCCAGCCCTTTTCCGCCCAGATCGGAACCTCGTAGGTGCCAATCGTCATGATGTCATACTGACCGCCCTTGGTGGCGATGTCGGTGGTGACACGCTGACGCAGGGTGTTTTCTTCGAGCGTAACCCATTCAAGGGAAATGTCGGGGTTTTTGGAGGTGAAGTCATCCGTCAGCTTCTGCATGCGGATCATGTCACCGTTGTTCACGGTAGCAATGGTAAGTTTTGTTTCGGCATTGGCGGAGAATGCGACACCGCCTGCCAACAGCGCGCAAAGCGCTGCTCCCGTTACGCGTTTCATAGTTCCTCCCAAAGGACTGTGTACCCGATGGGCAAATTATCTTGCCCGTTTGATCATTTGTTCAGGTAATGAGCATTCACTCAATTTAAGGATGCCTTGTCAAACGAAATCGTTTTTGCGCTGCAACAAGAAAACCCCGCCAAAAGCTTTGGCGGGGTTGATTTCTGTATTGATTCAAAACGTGTTTTGCGGTGCCTAGCTTTGCAGCAAAGCTTCGGCGGTGGCTTCGTCGGTGATCAGTGTGGTGATCAGTTTGCCGCGCATTGCCCCGCGAATCGCGGCGACCTTTTTGGCCCCCTTGGCGACAGCAATCGTGTTTTGCGCGGGAATATGGATTGGCGCACTGGTGACGCGGTGATTGACATCGTGATCAAGGATCGCGCCGTTTTCATCAAATGACCAGCTGACGACTTCGCCGATACCGCCGTTTTTTTGCAGGGATTGCAATTCATCCCTGCTGATGAAGCCATCGATATAAAGCGGTGCATCGGCGCCAAGATCACCCACCCCGACAAAACGCACATCGGCCTTGGCGGCAAGATGCATGATATTGTCCATCGGCGGCTGTTGCTGCATCTGGGCGCGCACCTCGGCACTTTCGACAATTACCGGGATCGGCAATGGATAGTGAGGCGCGCGCGTGCGATCCGCCAGATCGGTGACCGCATCATAGAAACTTGCAGCCCCGTCATGGGCAATGGTCCCGACAAGGGATACGATCTTGTGATGGCGGGCATCGACGCGTTGAACTTCATCGACCATGCCGCGCATCGCACGCCCGGTGCCAATCGCAATGATCTTGGGATCGGGGGATTGCAGAACGCGTTCAAGATAGGTCGCGGCCGTCTGCGCCATGCCAAACATGGCATCGGGGGCGGCGGGATCGGTCGGCACCACTTCGCAGTTGGCTAGGCCAAATTGCTCGCACAGCGATGCAGCCAGTTCCATGCAGCGCGCAATCGGATGATCAAGGCGGACTTTGACCAGACCTTCGCTAATGGCGGCCGATACCAGACGCTGTGCGGTCGGACGCGAAACGCCAAGTTTGGTGGCGATTTCGTCCTGGGTGTTGCCGGCGCAATAATAAAGCCAACCCGCGCGGGCGGCTTCGTCAAGCCTTGCAGCTTCTTTGCGTGTTCGTTTTACCATCCCTGTCCTCGATTTATTTTTCTTTATGGATCGCAGCGCTGATGGCGGGAGCGCCGGTTAATCGATATAAATTCCCTATCGTTTTTTTGCGGTTCTGACCAGCGGGAATGATCCGGGCAAAAAGAAACCCGCCGATCCCGGCGGGTTTCAAAGACGTTTATTAGGGGCGCGATTATTTCTTTGGCAGATATTCCGCAACCAGCATTTCGGCGATCTGAACCGCGTTAAGGGCGGCCCCTTTGCGCAGGTTGTCGCCAACACACCAAAGCGAAAGCCCGTTTTCAACCGTCGGGTCCTTACGCACGCGCGAAACGAAAACATTGTCTTCGCCCTGGACTTCCTGCGGCGTGACATATCCCTCGTCCTGGCGATAATCCACCACGGAAACGCCGGGGAAAGCTTTCATTGCCTTGCGGGCTTCTTCGACGGTGACCGGCTGTTCGAATTCGATATTGATGGCTTCGGCATGACCGACAAAGACCGGCACCCGCACGCAGGTCGCATGGACCGCGATATCCGGATCAAGGATCTTGCGGGTTTCGGCGGTCATTTTCCACTCTTCGCGGGTAGCACCATCATCCATGAATTCGTCGATATGCGGGATGACGTTAAAGGCGATCTGTTTGGTGAACTGTTCTTTGACCGGCAGATCGTTGACGTAAATGCCTTTGGTCTGATTGAACAGTTCATCCATCGCCAACCGACCGGCACCGGAAACCGACTGATAGGTTGCAACGACAACGCGTTTGATCGGTTGCAGGTCATGCAGGGGTTTAAGCGCCATGACCATCTGAATGGTCGAGCAGTTCGGATTGGCGATGATGTTTTTCTTGGCGTAACCGGCCAGCGCGGCACCATTTACCTCTGGCACGACCAGCGGTACACCGGGCTCCATCCGCCAGTAGCTGGAATTGTCGATGACAACGCAACCCGCAGCAGCAGCCTTGGGCGCAAGCGTTTTGGCCGTTGTGCCACCGGCAGAGAACAGCGCGATATCGACCTTGGAAAAATCGAAGGTTGCGGCATCTACGACCTTGATTTCCTTGTCACCGTAATCCAGTTCGCGGCCAACCGAACGCGAGGAGGCGAGTGCGAAAATTTCATCGGCCGGAAATTGGCGTTCTTCAAGCGTATTGAGCATCTCGCGCCCGACATTTCCGGTCGCGCCGACAACGGCGATTTTATAGCCCATCAGGAGCCTCTTTCAGTCTTTCTGGCATTGCTTATACGCGTTGCCCCTCTTTGGTATGGGGCGTCGTGATTTGCATATGCCTGTGGATAATCGTCTGTACAGTATGGGGCGAGATGTAAGGTTTTATCGAGTACCACGCAAGGAGTTCGTTGGCTTTTACCTCTTGAGATTGCAAAAAATTCTGGCAGAATTACCCACGGGGTTCGAGTACCGAACCCTAAATCAGAATCGTTCGGCCCCGGCTTTGAGTTTTCTGTTTTCAATGTCTGTGGGTAAGTTGCCTGCGACTGTGCTGTTTCCGCATTTCCTTTTTCGAACGATTGACCAGACGATCCTGATTTAGGGTCCGGTGCTTATGTGAAATCCGGAAACGGGTTTTATGTGGGGCGATGGCATTTCCGGCTTAAAAAGGACGGCAGATGACGTACCCGATGACATTGGACTGGACACAGAAAAAGGTTCTCGATTTTTTCCGGGAACATGTCACGCGCGGAACACTGGTATTCCGGGCGGACGATAGACACGAGATTGTTCTGGGGGATGGCAGCGATCCCAGGGCAACAATGACTGTACCGAACTGGACCGACACATTGAAAATGGCGCTAAGTCCCGACCCGGGATTTGGCGAGTCTTATATGCGTGGCGGTTTTGAAGTGATATCGGGCGAGATGGAAGACCTGATCAGGGTCTTGCGGCTTAATTTCGAAGGCGGCCATTCAGCAAACGGATTTGGCCTGTTTATCGAAAAGCTGCAATCGCTTAAATTCCAGATCGCGCAATTTACCTCGGTCAAGGCCGCGTCCCGGCGCGTGCGCCATCATTATGATATCGGCAATGACCTTTATACCCGTTTCCTTGATCCGGAAATGCAGTATTCCTGCGCCTTCTGGGACGATGGTGCCCAGACGCTGGAAGAGGCGCAGAACCGCAAAATGACTTTGACCACCCAGCGGCTGAAGATTGACCAGCCGGGCCTTCGGGTGGTTGATGTCGGGTGCGGCTGGGGCGGGTTGAGCCGCTTTATCCGGCGGACCACCGGGGCCGAGGTGCACGGGATTACGCTTTCGACCGAGCAATATAACTGGGCGCTGGAACGCAAAGAGGAACTGCCCGATAACTTCCACGAAGGTCTTGGATATCATCTTCTGGATTACCGGCTGTTTGCCGATGCGAATGAAGGGAAATACGACCGGGTTGTTTCGGTTGGCATGTTTGAACATGTCGGGCGGCCACAGTTCAAAACCTATTTCGAGAAGGTCGGCAAATTGCTGAAAGCCGGGGGGCGGGCGGTGATCCATACGATCATCAAGCCGCGCCCGGAATTCACATCGCCGTGGATTGATCGCTATATTTTCCCCGGTGGTTATATTCCGGCGGTGCATGAAGTGATCGAGGCCGCGGAAAACGCCGACCTTAAAGTCGAAGCATCGCATTTCCATGCCGGACTGAACTATGCCCGAACTTTGGTTGCGTGGCGCGACCGGTTCCGCGAGATTGCCGATCAGCTTGACCCGGAAAAATACGACACCGAATTCAAACGGATGTGGGAGTTTTATCTGGCGGGCTGCATCAATGCCTTTGACGAGCGTGAAGGCGGTGGCGGGATGCGGGTCGGGCAGTTTGTTTTCACCAAACCCGGTTATCGTTTTACGTAAAAACGCATCGGTCGGGCTGTCGTTTTGCGGCAGTCCGACCCATATAGCATTATTAACGGGCCAAAGAGCCCGGACAGCGTGAACCGTGAAACAACCGGCACGGTGTAGAACGCGACCAACCGGTTGTTCCTTCGGGAGGAAACAACATGCAGAACATGACACACCGGGAAACCCCGGGCGCACGTGCATATTCCACCCAGATCACCCATCGTACCGGCCCCCATATCGGCCGCGTTGAGGACTATGTCCGGGCGCTTCGATCCATTGATATGTCAAGTTGCGAACGCGACATGCTGCGCGCCCATGCCAAGGCACCGGGGCGCGAAATTACCGGTAATCAACTGGCAAATACGATTGGTCATTTCGGGTCCCGGATCGGGAACAGGAAATACGGCAAACTGGCGCAAAAAATCGCCCTCGCGGCCGAATTGCCGATGTGCAAATCCGATGTCAGCGATTATCTGGCGGCGGTCTTTACGCTGGCAGATGGTGAACAGCAAAATAGCGAAGACTGGCATTGGGTCATGCATGACGAGGTGGTCGAGGCGCTTAAAAAGGCGCGGATCGTATAGTTTTTTGCGGGCGACCAAAGTTTTGTCCATGTGTGTAACACGGGGCTAAGCTGTCTCGTCCTGATTGCAAAGGGGGATTTTCCCCGGTTTGCAACAAGGACGAAACATGATGAGCCGTTTTGACTTTCCGAAATCCAGCCCTAAACTTTTCGAAGCTATGCTTGGACTGGCTGGCAAGCTTGACGACAACCCGAGAATCCCGCGTGCTTTGCGCGATCTGGTGGAATGCCGGGTGTCGCAGATCAATGGATGTTCGCATTGCCTGCGGATGCATGCCAAAAGCCATGCCGATCACGGTGGGGACGCCATCAAGGTAACCATGCTGGCGGTCTGGCGCGCGGCCAAGGGATATGACGAGGCCGAACGTGCCGCACTTGATTGGGCCGAATGCCTGACCGAAGCGGTTGATCAGGACCGCATTTCGCAAAGCTATCGCAATCTTGTCGATCATTTCGAAGCAGACGCCATTTCCGAACTGACCTGCATCATTTCAACGATGAATGCATGGAACCGTCTTGGTATTGCGCAGCATGAGCTTGCCTGATCGCAAACCCCCATCCAATAGGCTCTTTGCTTCAACGGACCTATCGGGCAGGATGACCACCCAATCGGCGATACGGGCCTGTCCCGTATCGCTTCATGTGTTTGACGGGGATCGCATGGCGGATCAGGTTTTCGAAACCCATCGCGGGCGGCTGCATGCCCTTGCCTATCGCATGCTGGGCAGCCATGCCGATGCCGAAGATGCCGTGCAGGATGTCTGGTTACGCTGGCGGGCGGCGGCAAAGGATGACATCCGCGATGCGACCGGCTGGCTGGTGCGGGTCTGCAGCAATATCTGCCTTGATGTTCTGAAATCGGCACGTCGCAGGCGTGAACATTATGTTGGGCAATGGTTGCCCGAACCCTGGGTGCCGCCAGTTTTTCCTGAAGCGGAAAACAACCTGATCGAACGGGATGGCCTGGGGCAGGCCTATGTCATGATGCTGGAACGGTTGGGGCCGGTTGAACGGGTGGCACTTGTTCTGCATGACGTTTTTGACTGGTCACACGAAGATATCGCCCCGGTGATCGAGCGGACCGAAAACAATACCCGCCAGATCCTGTTTCGCGCACGCCGCAAGGTGAACCGCGAAGACGACCGTGATCCAACCCCCGTTCCAGACAGCGAGACCGCAAACAGGGAACAGGTCACAGCCTTTGTCGATGCCCTGATCCACGGTGATCTGAACGCGTTGATCGGGCAACTGGCCCCGAACGTGATCATGCATTCCGATGGCGGAGGCAAGGCAAGTGCGGCGGTTAATCCGATATTCGGTGCAGATAAGGTTGCGCGGTTCTTTGTCGGTATCTGGCGCAAGAATCCGGTGTACGACATTGAATTCACGGCCGTTGACGGGCGGGAATACTGGGTGCTTGTGCGTGAAGGCGACCGGGTGGCGACCGCCATCAGTATGGCCATGCACCAAAACGCAATAACGGATGTTTTCATCCACCGAAACCCGGACAAACTGGCGCGTTTCGATGAGCTTGGATCGCGAACATGAAAACGGGCCGGATCATCACGATCCGGCCCGTTATTTTTATTCTGCGGCTGTCATTGGCCGTTGGCGGTGATACGAAGGCCCAGCATTTGCGCCCCCATCTGCGGGAACATCAGGCCACCGGCCGCCATGCCCATCGCAACCGGTTCCTGCGGTGCCAGTTCGATCAGCAGGTGGCGCGGATCATCAACCCATGCCAGCAATTCGCCGAACGCATCATAAAGCGTTGCGTCATCGGCAAATTGTTCCTGCGCCTGCATCAGGTTCATGGTGACCAGCATTTTCATGTCTTCGGCGGTGTTGCCATTAAGCAGAGAGGCAACGCCCAGGGCAAAAGGCAACATTTTCTCACCTGAAATTTCAAGGCGTGCACCGCGGAAGGCCGCGTCGACCGTCAGGGCCTGTTCGAGTGCCGCGTCATCGCCGATCCGGGTTTTCAGAAGACGGGTCATGACGTCATCGTTGATCCCGGTGACCGTGACCGAAAGGCCGATCTGGCCGATATCGCGCAGGGCAACCTTGTCGATGCTGTAAACAAAATCGCCAGCCGTCTCATCCCAGATAATGCTGTTGGAGACATCCAGCACAAGATCATCGAAGCTGTTGATACCAAGGTAGATTGCGGTATCGTTGCCACCGGTAATGCTGTCATCAAGGGTGGCATGCAGCCCTTCGAGGGTGCTGTTGTTGATTTTGACAAATGTCAGTGCGCTGTTTTCAGGGGTGAAAGGCTTTTCAAGGGTGCTTTTGAAGCTGTCGAGCCGGATTTCGACCTTTTCACCGTCCGGCGCGCCCGAGAATGAGAGGCCATTTATGGAAAACGCACCGTAAAGCGCCTGACTGAGCGGCAGGTTCATCTGACCCAGTGTGAAATCTTCGAACTGGTCGATATGTTGACCAACCATTTCATCGGCAACGTCGTAAATTTCGCCAAAGCCGGTGATTGCCATTAAATCCAGATCGGTGACGGAAAGTCCGTCCAGACCGAAATTGGCGGGGCCGTCCGGGGTTTTCTGTGTGATGTGGCTTCCGGTGATGTCGATCCCGGCAAGCCTGCCATCACGCATGTCGCGCAATGTGACATTATCGAGCGCGATTTCGACTTCCTCGTCGGAAATTACCGGATTTTTGACGATGATTGTCTGGAAGGAGGTGTTTTCGACCATCTTCCTGGCGTCCGCCATGCTGAGCCTTGTATCAAGATCAATCATGTCACCCGTCAGATCGACGCGGAAATCAGCAAGCGAGATTTCTCCAATGGCAAGCCTGGCAGGATTGTCTGGCTGCTGCATCGACAGACCGGTCAGCGTGCCGGATTTGATCACCCGGGATTCCAGACCCGACAGGGCAATTGCATCAACCGACATTTCCAGGCCTGCGTCATCGGCAAACGACAAGGTGGTGGCCGCAATATCGTCACAGATGGCGAAATCGCGGGCAATGTCGGGATCGAAACTGGCGATCAGATCGGCCGGTCCGGCACAGCCGGCAAAGGACATATTGTCGATGCTGCTGGTGATTTTTGTTTCCTGATCATCCATTTTCCAACCGGTAATGTTCAGGGCATCGATATTGGCCGAACCGGCATTTTCCGCCAGCAGGTGATCAATATTGATGCGGCGGATGTCGCCATCCGAAATGGTCAGGTTTTGCAGATCAGCACGACCGGTGGTGATGTCGAAATTGCGCGAAGCCAGGTCCATCGCAAGATCGCCAAGTTCCGCCTTCGGGGTGGTGATGCCATAGGCATCATGGGCAATTGCCAGTTCTTCGAGATCGGCCTGACCGGCAATGCCGTTGCCAAACGGGTTTGCCCCGATCAGGGTCAGCCAGTTGACCTGATTGAGATGCATTGATCCGATGGTGTAGGTCACACCGTTAGGATCGATCAGTTTGACGTTCCTGGCGGCCAATGTGCGGCCCAGAAGCGACATTTCGAAATCGGAAAATTCACCGCGAAGGTCTGAGTCCGGGCTGCTGAGGATCGTGCGGAACCGGTTTTCGAGATAGGCCGGTGCCTTGTAGTGAAGACCGGCACCCGCGGCGGCCAGAACGGCAAGGCCACCGACAAGAAGAACTGTTTTTTTGCTCATGTTATCCAGCTTTTATTATGTTTCTGCACGTATGGGATGCAGACAGTAGTTGCCTGGGCAACATCTTTGTTGTCGCGCAACAAGTCAAGGAAACGTGCTTATGGCAAAGGCCGGATCATTGACCCGGCCTTTGTTTTTTTGAAGCGTGATCGGAAAGATCAGGCGATCTTGTCGAGTTCGTTGATCAGGGATTCGCCCATGACGGTGGTCGAAACCTTTGCCATGCCCGGCTGCATGATATCAGCGGTGCGAAGCCCGCCTTTCAGAACGTTCTGAACGGCGGTTTCGATCATGGTCGCATCATCGCCCATGTCGAACGAATAACGCAGCATCATGGCAAACGACAGGATGGTTGCCAGCGGGTTTGCGATGTCCTGACCGGCGATGTCCGGGGCGGAGCCGTGCACCGGCTCGTAAAGCGCCTTGCGGGCACCGCTTGCATCGGCAGCACCCAGCGATGCGGACGGCAGCATGCCAAGCGATCCGGTCAGCATGGCGGCACAATCGGAAAGGATGTCGCCAAACATGTTGGTGGTGACCATCACGTCGAACTGTTTCGGGTTACGGACCAACTGCATGGATGCGTTATCGACATACATGTGGCTGACCTCGACTTCCGGGAAGTCCTTGGCAACGCGTTCAACAACTTCGCGCCACAGAACGGTCGATTCCAGAACGTTGGCCTTATCGACCGAACACAGGCGTTTGTTGCGTTTCATGGCCATGTCAAAGGCGACACGGGCAATACGTTCAACTTCCGGCTCGGAATAAACCAGCGTGTTGAAGCCAAAACGCACACCGTCGCGTTCTTCGATGCCGCGCGGCTGACCGAAATAGATGCCGCCGGTCAATTCGCGCAGGATCATGATATCCAGACCCTTGACGATGTCTTCCTTCAGCGTCGAGGCACCTACAAGCGCATCAAACACAAGGGCCGGACGGAGGTTGGCAAACAGGCCCATTTCCTTGCGGATTTTAAGCAACCCGCGTTCCGGTTTGATATCGAAGGGAAGGTTGTCCCATTTCGGGCCACCGACAGCACCAAGCAGAACCGCATCGGCCGCCATGGCATCGGCAAGCGTTTCGTCGGTCAGCGGGTTGTTATGCGCATCAATTGATGCGCCGCCGATCAGACCTTCGGTGATTTCGAAATTGACGTTACGCTTTTTGGCCATCCAGTCCATGACGCGCTGAACCTGGCGCATGACTTCGGGGCCAATGCCGTCGCCGGGCAGCATCAGAACTTTTTTGGTGGTGCTCATCAAACAATCCTTCCCAGATATTATCGGGGTCGTTCACCCCGTATCGACAAAAAGGGCGGCAGACCGGTCTGGACTGCCGCCACTTTGAATTACAGCGACAGCCAGGGCTGCGACGCAGCGCGCTTGGCTTCGAAATCGTTGATCGCGTCGCCCTTCTGCAGGGTCAGGCCAATGTCATCGAGGCCGTTCAACAGGCAATGTTTGCGGAACGGTTCGACATCAAACGTGATGCAACCGCCATCCGGACCATGGATTTCCTGTTTTTCAAGATCAATGGTGATGGTGGCGTTTTCGCCGCGTTCGGCATCATCCATCAGCTTGTCGACATCTTCCTGCGGCAGACGGATCGGCAGAATGCCGTTCTTGAAGCAGTTGTTATAGAAAATGTCGGCAAAGCTTGGCGCGATGATGCAGCGAATGCCGAAATCAAGCAGCGACCACGGCGCATGTTCGCGCGATGAACCACAGCCGAAGTTGTCACCTGATACGATGATCTTGGCATTGCGATAGGCCGGTTTGTTCAGAACGAAATCCGGGATTTCGTTGCCCTTGTCGTCATAGCGCATTTCATCAAACAGGTTCTTGCCAAGGCCCGAACGTTTGATGGTTTTCAGGAACTGTTTCGGGATGATCATGTCGGTATCGACATTGATCATCGGCAGCGGTGCTGCCACACCGGTGAGGGTCGTGAACTTATCCATTAATCTTATCCCTTGCTTCCAGTTTCCCAGGCAAGACCGAGGGCCTCGATCAGTTCCTCGGTTGCGTCGATATCCTTCGCTACGAATTCGGGCAGGTTGATCCCGGTCAGCTGCGGGAGCAGCTGTTCAAGGATCGGTGCCCGGCCGCAGCGCGCTGCGCCGTCACGGAAACTGATGAATGCTCGTTCTGCCATGGGTTTCTGCCTTAACCGAGTTTGCGGACGTCAGTCAGATGACCGGTGACTGCTGCGGCCACGGCCATCGCCGGGCTGAGCAGGTGGGTACGGCCACCACGGCCCTGACGGCCTTCGAAGTTACGGTTGGAGGTCGATGCGCAACGCTCGCCCGGCTCCAGTCGGTCCGGGTTCATCGCCAGACACATCGAGCAGCCCGGTTCACGCCATTCAAAACCGGCTTCGAGGAAAATCTCGTGCAGGCCTTCGGCCTCGGCCTGTTCCTTGACCAGACCGGAACCCGGAACGACCATGGCACTGACGTGATCGGCAACCTTGCGACCCTTGGCGATAACCGCCGCGGCGCGCAGGTCTTCGATACGACCATTGGTGCAGGAACCGATAAAGACGCGATCAATCCTGATGTCTTCGATATTGGTGCCAGCCGTCAGGCCCATATATTCGAGCGAACGGGCGATGGCTTTCTGTTTGCCGGGATCCTTGGCGTCGGACGGTGCCGGGACTTTGCCGTTAACCGGTACGACGTCTTCCGGGCTGGTGCCCCAGGTGACCTGCGGGATGATGTCGGCAGCATCGATTTCGACGATCTTGTCGTAATGCGCGCCTTCGTCAGACGGAAGGGTCTTCCAGTATTCGACAGCCTGTTCGAATGCGGCCCCTTTGGGTGCCATCGGGCGGCCCTTGATATATTCAAAGGTTTTTTCGTCCGGTGCGATCAGGCCTGCGCGTGCGCCGCCTTCGATCGACATGTTGCAGACGGTCATGCGGCCTTCCATGGATAGCGACCGAATGGCCGAACCAGCATATTCGATCACATAACCGGTGCCGCCAGCCGTGCCGATGCGTCCGATGATGGCAAGGGTGATGTCCTTGGCGGTAACGCCCGGATGCAGATCGCCTTCGACCTTGACCAGCATGTTTTTTGCCGGTTTCTGAACCAGCGTCTGGGTGGCCAGAACATGTTCGACTTCGGACGTGCCGATGCCGAATGCCAGGGTGCCGAATGCACCGTGGGTCGAGGTGTGCGAGTCGCCGCAGACCATGGTGACACCTGGCAGGGTGAAACCTTCTTCCGGGCCGACAATATGGACGATGCCCTGACGCAGGTCATTCATCGGGAAGTAATGGATACCGGTATCCTTGGCGTTCTGGTCAAGAGTGTTGACCTGAATACGGCTGTCTTCTTCCTTGATGCCTTCGGAACGGTCCGTGGTCGGAACGTTGTGATCCGGAACGGCAAGGGTCAGTTCCGGGTGGCGCACTTTGCGGCCGGCATTGCGAAGGCCTTCGAAAGCCTGCGGGCTGGTCACTTCATGAACGAGATGGCGGTCAATATAAATCAGGCAGGTACCATCATCCTGCGTATCGACCACGTGACTTTCCCAAATCTTGTCAAAAAGGGTTTTAGGCGCACCCATCTCGACCTCCTCTTAAAATCGATCTTTTATGCAGCGACGACCAGACAGTAGTGCCGGCAAAGGACATTAAACCGGGGATGTTTTTTACGACGGCAATCCTGGGATTGCGATGTCATGTGGCGCACGGCGTCGCCTGTTCCTCCGGGCATCCGGGTTTGTCCCGATATGCGAAATTTTATTATCCAGAACCGCACGGACTTGATCGTTTTTGCCGCGGGAGTGCCTTTATACACTCAAGCTTCCAAATCGCAAGCAACCCGGCGCGTGTTTTTTTACGCTACTGCATCTCAAAGTAGATTCAGGGAAAATTGAGCATCTTGAGGTAGCTAAAACTACCAGATTCCGGGGTGAGGCAGCCAAAGCAGGGATAGCTGATATAAAATAAAGTTATATGTTATTCGCAAGGTTTCTGCGCGTTACATTGATCAGGCATGAAAACCGGCGATTCGATATGATGCACGCATAAAGTGTATTTATCGGTTGTTTGTCGCTCAAAACCACAGGCAATGAAAACAGCCCAAAAGAAACGGGCCCACCCGAAGGTGAGCCCGCCAATCATTCCGACAATGCGGAACGCAGATTATTTCTTGCGTTCTGCAGCCGTCAGTTTGCCTTTGTGACCGGTGGTCTGTTCGGCGATACGCGCCGATTTACCGGTACGGCCACGCAGGTAGTAAAGTTTTGCGCGACGAACGTCACCGCGACGGACGACTTCGATTTTGTCGATCGCCGGGGAGTAGTTCTGGAAGATACGTTCGACACCTTCGCCCGATGCGATTTTACGCAGGGTGAAGGACGAGTTCAGGCCGCGGTTTTTCTTGGCGATGCAGACGCCTTCGAACTGCTGGATACGTTCGCGGGTACCTTCAACGACTTTCAGGTGAACACGGACGGTGTCGCCTGCGTCGAATTCCGGAACTTCGCGTTTTGCAGCGATTTTATCGAGCTGATCTTTTTCGATCTGCTGGATGATTGCGTTGGTCATGGTTTAACCCTCTTTGATGTGCCCGCGTGCGACATACTGATCCCAAAGGTCAGGACGCCGAGCACGGGTAATTTCTTCTGCCTGAGCATGCCGCCAGGCTTGTACCTTGGCATGATGTCCGGAAAGCAAGATCTCCGGCACGTCACGCCCGTTCCAATTGGCCGGGCGCGTGTAATGCGGATATTCAAGCAACCCGGTTTCAAAGCTTTCCTCGTCGACGGATTCGGTCTTGTTGACCACACCTTCGATAAGGCGAATGCACGATTCAATCAGGACCATGGCCGGCAGTTCGCCGCCCATGAGGATGTAGTCGCCAATGCTGATTTCTTCGACCTGATGTTCATCAAGTACGCGCTGGTCGATACCTTCGTAGCGACCACACAACAGGATGGCACCCGGTCCCGCTGCCAGTTCGCGGCAACGTTTCTGGTTCAGCATTTTCCCGCGCGGGCTGAGATAAATCAGCGGCAATTGCGGAGCTTCCGCACGCAATTCACGCAGGGTGGCGTCGACAATATCCGGGCGCATGACCATACCGGCCCCACCCCCGAAAGGATTGTCGTCAACAGTGCGGTGACGGTCGGTTGCATGATCACGGATGTCTTTGACATCCAGCGACCAGATCCCGTTTTCCAGTGCCCGTCCGGCCAGAGACTGACCGAGCGCGCCCGGGAACATTTCCGGGAACAGGGTTGCAACCTTGGCCTGCCACACAGACATCGATCAGGCCTCCTTTCCGCTGCCGGTCGCATTTTCTGCGCCTACTGCATCGGCAGTGACGGCATCAGAATCGCGGTCGGCCTGAGAGTCCTTGCGGGAGCTGCCCGGACGGCGGGTACGATTTCCCGGTCCTTCTTCTTCCTGCAAAAGCCCCTCGGGCGGATTTACCACCAGCTTGCGTTCCGAAAGCACCACATCGGGCACGACTTCCTTGGTAAACGGCAGGACGACGACTTTGCCACGGACTTCTTCCAGCGCGATTTCGATCACATCGCCCGCGCCAAAATCAGCCACACCCCGTACGGTCCCGAACAGCGAACCATCAACATGATGGGCTTTCAGGCCGACAAGATCGGCAAGATAGAATTCGTCTTCGTCTTCCGTTTCCGGCAGGGCCGTCCGCGGTACGTAAAGCTTGGTTCCCCGCAGCCGTTCGGCGGCGTCCCGGTCGTTCACACCATCGATCTTGGCGATCAGCTGGTCGCGAACATGTCCGACAGGAGACAGTTTGAATTTCGCCTGTCCCTTGGCGTCGAACAACGGGCCGTAACCGACAAGGTTATCCGGATCGACGGTATAGCTTTTGACGCGCACGGCACCACGCACCCCGTGCGGGGCGGTGATCATGCCGACGCAGACAAATGCATCGTCGGTTTTGGATTTGCGGGTATCAGCCATTTCGGTTCACAAATTTCCGGTATCTGATCAAAGCGTGCGAAAAGCTTATTCTTCGCTGGCAGCTTCTTCAGCAGGAGCCGCAGCAGCTTCGGCAGCTGCAGCAGCAGCGGCTTCGGCTTTTTCAGCTTTCTCACGAAGACGTTCCTGGGCTTTCGCTTTCGGAGCCGACTTCTTCGGCTGTTCGGTCGGTTTGAACGCGTCAGCCAGGCCAGCTTTGCCCAGGAAACGTGCAACACGATCGGTCGGCTGTGCGCCAACGCCCAGCCAATATTTGATGCGCTCTTCTTTGAAGGTCACGCGGTTGTCAGCATCCTTCGGGAGCATCGGATCATAGGTACCGACTTTCTCGATGAAGCTGCCGTCACGCGGGGCACGGGCATCTGCAACTACGATACGGTAGTACGGACGCTTTTTGGCACCGCCACGGGAAAGACGAATCTTGACAGCCATTCGGATAAGTTCCTTTCAGCTTGGGTTTGTAGTCTTCAAGTTACGATCCCGGAGGATCAATTTATTCCGGTTCAGGGAACCGGGGTGTTTGGTTCTTTCGAAAAATCTTGAGAACCGGGGGCTTGGCTATTTCTTTTTACCGAACCCCGGAAATCCCGGCGGCAAACCGCCGCCGCCCAATCCCGGGAACCCGGGCGGTAATCCGCCCCCGGCACCGGGAAATCCTTTTGGCAACTTGCTCATATCGGGCATGTCGCCGCCTTCGAGCATCGAGGGATCCATTTTCGGCATACCGCCAAACAGTCCCTTTTTGCCCATCTTGCCCATCTTTTTGATCATGGTGGACATGGTCTGATACTGTTTGAGCAGCTTGTTCACATCCTGAACCGAAAGACCGCAACCTGCGGCAATACGCTTTTTGCGCGATGCCTTGATCAGGGCCGGGTTTTCTCGTTCCTTGGGCGTCATCGACAGGATGATCGCCTCCTGATGGGTCAGAAGTTTGGGATCAAGCTTGGTCTGCGACATCTGTTTTTTCAGCGCGCCCATGCCCGGCAGCATCCCCATGATGCCGGAAAGATCACCCATTTTCTGAAGCTGCTTGAGCTGGGAAAGAAGATCGTTCAGGTCAAACTGACCCTTTGCGAGCTTCTTCGCCATTTTCTCGGCGTCTTCCTGCTTGATCGTTTCGGCAGCCTTTTCGACAAGGCTGACGACATCGCCCATCCCGAGGATGCGGTTGGCGATACGATCCGGATGGAAGGCTTCCATCTCGTCGATTTTTTCACCGGTACCGAGCATCTTGATCGGGCAGCCGGTGATCTGGCGCATCGACAGGGCCGCACCACCACGTGCATCACCGTCGATACGGGTCAGAACGATACCGGTGATGCCGACCTTGTCGGCGAATTCCTTGGCCACATTGACCGAGTCCTGACCGGTCATCGCATCGGTGACCAGAAGGGTCTCGGCCGGGTTGACCGCGTCACGGACCTGGGCGACTTCGCTCATCAGTTCCATATCGATATGCAGGCGCCCTGCGGTATCGAGGATGACGGCGTCATAGCCTTCCTTGCGGCCCATATCCATTGCGCGTTTTGCGATCGATACCGGCTTTTCGCCCATAATGATCGGCAGAACGTTCAGGCCGTTATTGTCGGCCAGAATTTTCAACTGCTGCTGGGCGGCCGGGCGATAGATATCAAGCGACGCCAGCAGGACTTTCTTGTTGCGCTTTTTGGTCAGATGCAGCGCGATCTTGGCCGAGCTCGTGGTTTTACCCGAACCCTGCAAACCGACCATCAGGATCGGAACCGGCGGGGTGGCCGCAAGGTTGATATCCTCGCCTTCACCCAGCATGTTTTTCAGTTCGTCATGAACGATCTTGACGACCATCTGGCCCGGTGTGACCGAACGCAGAACGTCCTGACCAACCGCACGCTCGGTTGCATTGGTGATGAATGATTTGACGACCGGCAGCGCCACGTCAGCCTCAAGCAGGGCGACGCGTACTTCGCGCATGGCTTCCTTGACGTCGGATTCTTTCAGCGCGCCACGTCTGCGCAGCTTATCAAGAACCCCGCCAAGGCGATCGCTTAGTCCTTCAAACATTCCAAATCCCGTCTGTGTTTCCGGTGTTTCCACCGTGTGCGCACAAAAAACTAAAACCCAGTGCTCGACAACTCGAGGACTGGGGGAGTCACCCCTTGGGCGACCTTTGTTGCGCAGGGTTTATGCGATAGGGGGGATAGAGTCAAGCGCAATCAGGCGCAAAAGCGCGATGTTCTGCGCTTTTGATGCCAATCGCATCGCAATCCGCGATTCATCGCGGCCAAGCCGCTGTTTAACCCGTGATGTTGATCGGGTCGATGGCGTGATTGTCGATCAGGCGGGCTTTGCCAAGATGGGCGGCGACAAAGACGCGGCTACTTTTGCGCACCCGGTCTTCGACCCGTTCAAGCGTGTCTGCGTCGCGGATTTCAAGGTAATCAATCGATTTGAAACCGGCGTTCAGAATATCTTCGCGTCCCTTGGCCAGAAGCGGGGCGATTTCAGCACCCCTTGCCGCGGCTTTGGTGATTTCGCCCAAAACCCGGTCAAGTGTCGGGGCAATCGCGCGTTCTTCCGGTGTCAGATAGCGGTTGCGCGATGACATCGCCAGACCGTCATCTTCGCGCAGGATCGGTGCGCCGATAATTTCGACCGGGATGTTCAGGTCGGTGGTGAAACGGCGGATGACCATCAGCTGCTGATAGTCTTTCTGGCCGAATATCGCGCAATCGGGCAGGGCTTGCAGCAGAAGTTTGGTGACGATCTGGGCAACGCCGTCGAAATGGCCGGGGCGGGAAGCACCGCACAGGACGTTGGTAAATGATCCATCGACGCTGACACGGGTGGCAAAGCCATCGGGATACATTTCTTCGACCGAGGGGGCAAAGCACAGCTCCACCCCGGCGGCATCGAGCATTTTCTGATCGTCTGGCAATGTACGGGGATAGGCACCGAAATCCTCGTTCGGGCCGAACTGCGTCGGATTGACGAAGATGCTGACAATGACGCGGTCGGCGTGATTGCGGACATGATCGGTCAGGCTGATATGACCGGCATGAAGAGCACCCATCGTCGGGACCAGTGCCACACGCAATCCTCGCGCGCGCCACCCGGCAACAACCGCGCGCAGTTCTGCAACGCTGTGAACGGTTTTAAGCGTCATGTTCGTCTTGTCGATCGTCTGTTGGGCAAAAAGGTGGCACCGTTATTTTACGGCGCGCAATTTGCCGGGTTTGGTCACGCCAAAGCAATGATCGTCGGTCGGGAACTGACGGTTCCGGACTTCGGTGGCATAGCTTTCAACCGCTTTGGAGACCTGATCGCCCAGATCGGCATAGCGTTTGACGAATTTCGGGGTGAAATCGGAAAACAGGCCAAGGATATCCTCGGTCACCAGCACCTGCCCGTCGCAGGCAACAGATGCACCGATGCCAATCGTCGGAATGTCGATTTCCGTGGTGATAAGCCGTGCAACGGCCTCGACCGTGCCTTCGACAACCACTGAAAATGCACCGGCTTTGGCCACGGCCTTGGCATCGGCAATCACCTTGGCAGCAGCTTCTTCGCCGCGGCCCTGGCTTTTGAAGCCGCCCATGGTGTTGACCTGCTGGGGCATCAGGCCGATATGGGCCATGACGGGAATGCCCCGCTGGCTGAGGAATTCGACGGTGTCAGCCAGTTCGGCACCACCTTCGAGTTTCACCCCCGCGCATCCGGTTTCGGCAAGAATGCGCGATGCCGTGCGAAAAGCCTGTTCTTTGGATTCCTGATAGCTGCCAAACGGCAGATCGACGATCACGCAGGCGTTGGAACTGCCGCGCATGACGGCCTTGCCGTGGTTGATCATCATGTCGACGGTGACGGCAAGCGTGCTTTCCATGCCGTAAACAACCATGCCCAGTGAATCCCCGACCAGCAGAAGATCGCAATGCGGGTCAAGGCGTTGCGCCATCGGCGTGGTATAGGCCGTCAGGCAGACAATCGGTTCTGCACCCTTGCGGGCGCGAATGGCAGGAACCGTGATGCGGCCCTGTTTTCTGGTGGTGGCACTCATGACGTTTCTCCCCCGGTGTTACCGGATTTGGCTGCCCGATCTGTGTCAGGCGTGCCGTCATGTTTACAATATGATGACCATTTGCGGGAACTGTTTTTTCGCAATCGCGAAACAGGCTTTTGGTCGAATAGCCTTTAACAGGAAGGGTTCCCTATTGTTGCCGCAGGATATTCCGTCCATTTCGGGATTTGTTGTGCAATTGCACAACGCAATCACAAACCTTCGGCAAGATCTTCAAGCATATCAATGCCGACGGCTTCGATATGGCGATTATCCTTAAGCGTGATCGTTGCTTCCTTGCGCAGCTGCGTCAGGGTGCGTGAAACCGTTTCGATGGTCAGGCCAAGGTAATCGGCGATGTCCGAGCGGCTCATCGGGACCTGGATCGTGTCGCTTTCCTCGCCGCGATGTTCCTGACGGCGGGCCAGCATCAAAAGGAAGGACGCAACCTTTTCCTTGGCCGTCTTGCGACCCAGCAGCAGCATCTGATCCTGTGCGGCGGCAAGTTCGTCAACCGCCATGCCCAGCATGCGTTTTTCAAGACGCGGGAATTCGTCAAACAGCTTTTCAAGCTTTTCGCGCGGGAAACGGCAGGCAGTTACCGGCTCGATTGCCTCGGCGGTGTAGCTGTATGTGGTGTTCAGCGCCAGACCAAGGAAATCACCAGGGAACAGGAAACCGGTGATCTGGCGGCGGCCGTCGCCCAGAAGTTTGTATAGTTTTACCGAACCCGACGTGACGTTAAACACGTAATCGGCATCTTCGGCTTCGTGGAAAATCGTGCTGTGCGGATCGAACTGAACATGGGTCAGCATCTGGCGCAAACGATCATGCTCCGTGCCCTGCAAAGAAGAGCAGAAGGTCAGGTCCTTGATTCCGCAGGCCTCACAAAGCTGGGAACGGACAGACATGGCAAACTCCGGAGCTACATGTACTTAAGATGTCAGATTGGAATTAATCTATGCGATCTGACTGCATCAGTTCAAGCGATACTAACGTTTGTCTCCGTTGTTTTTCGTATGGCTGTCCTGCGGTTGCTGTTCATCGTCATCAAAGAGGATGCGATTGGCGGCTCCTTCCATGTCATCGAACTGCCCCGATTTAAGCGACCACAGAAATGCTGCCAATCCGAGAAGCCCCAGAAACAGGGCGATTGGTATCAGAAGTAATAGGTTGCTCATACTGACGGCGCTCCTGCCTCTTGGGCATGTACGGGGAGGGCGGAAGGATCTTCGGCCCGCTGTTTGTCTGTTCCAGATCGCAGGCGCAATGCGTTGGCAATCACAATCAAAGAGGATGAAGACATCGCAATGGCGGCAATCAGTGGTGTGACCATACCCGATACCGCCAATGGAATCGTGATCAGGTTATAGGCAAATGACAGGGTGAAATTCTGTCGGACAAGCCGGTCGGATTTCCTGGCAACGTCGATGGCCTCGATCACGGCCGAAAGGCGGTCGCCCTGAAACACGATATCGGCGACATTCTGGCTGATTTCGGCTGCACTTGCAGGTGACATGGATGCATAAGCTGCGGCAAGGGCCGGCGCATCATTAATACCGTCACCGACCATCAGGTCACATTTGCCATTTTCGGCGCGACGGGCGATTTCGTTTGCCTTGTCCGCCGGTGAAAGCTGCGCCTTCCAATCGCGAATGCCCAGTGTTTCCGCAAGTCGAGCAACCGTCACGGCCCGGTCCCCCGATAGCAGCGATATGTCAAAACCACGCGAAGACAGGGTTTCGATGACCTGTTCGGCATCATGACGCGGGGCATCGCGGAAAACAAAACGGGTTGCGGCCCGGCCCGGTTCCTGCAACCACATTTCGGGGCCTGCAATGTGGCTGGACAGGTCGGCATTTTCTGCAATACCGCAAAATGCACGGCTGCCCAATCGGACCGTGCCGCCGGGCAATTCTGCTGAGAGTCCCTGGCCGGGATGTTCCGAAACATTGGCGATTGGCGTTACATTTCCGGCGGCCCGCACAAGGGCGCGCGACAGTGGGTGGGTGCTATTGGCCGCGATGGATGCGGCCAGTTCAAGCGCAGTGTCATCGTCCGGATTGGAGATCAATTCGGGCTTGCCGGTGGTCAATGTGCCGGTCTTATCAAAAATGACACCGCGAATACGGGTCAGTCTTTCAAGGGCCGTGGCTGATTTGACCAAGATACCAGCGCGCAACAGCCGTCCGGTCGCAATCACCTGAACAACCGGCACGGCAAGGGCAAGGGCACAGGGGCAGGTGATGATCAGAACGGCAATCGCATTCATCAGGGCATCCTGCCAGCCAATCCCGCCAATCAGCCACCAGCCGAGAAATGTCGTGCCCGAAAGAAGATGGACCACAGGGGCATAGGATTTGGCGACACGGTCGGCAAGGGCGACATATCGGGCGCGTCCCTGTTCGGCGTTTTCCATCAACCGGACAATTTCAGCCAGAAGCGTTGTTTGACCGGTCGCAGTAACGCGGATGCGCAACGGGGCCGATATATTGGTTGTTCCGGCGAAAACGGTTGTGCCTGGTTTGGCGGTGTTCGGGATGCTTTCCCCCGTTATCAGGCTGGTATCGATATCCGATTGACCATCAAGGATTTCACCATCAATGCCGATCCGCTCCCCCGCTGCCACCAGAACGATCATGCCCGGTTTGGCCTTGTCCGGTGCGATCAGTCGGCGGGTGCCATCGTCAGCCAGAACCGTGACCGAGCGCGCATTCAGCGATAGCAGATGTTCGGCGGCTGATCGGGCCTGACCACGGGCGCGGCTGTCAAGATATCGGCCAACCAGCAGGAAAAACAAAAGCGTTATGGCAGAATCGAAATAGGCATGGGGGCCGCCGCGCATGGTTTCAGCCAGGCTCATGCCAAGGGCAAGAATGACCCCCAGGCTGATCGGCACATCCATATTGACCCGGCGATTGCGGATCGCACCCCATGCGGAGCGGTAAAACGGCATTCCGGCATAGATGGCTGCCGGAAGGGCAATCAGGGCCGATATCCAATGGAAAAGATCGCGGGTTGCCCCGCCCATTCCCTGAAAATATCCGGCCCAGACAGAAACCGACAGCAGCATGACGTTGCCCGCGGCAAATCCGGCAACCGCCAGACAGCGCAGCAATTCGCTGTTGCGGGCCTGTGTTGCCTGTTCTAGCGCTGCGGGATCGAACGGGATCAGCCGGTATCCCATCTGCAGAACCGGTTTAACCAGTTCATCCACATCGGCAATGTCACCGTTCCATGTCAGCCGTAACCGGCGGGTAGTCATATTGACGCGCGCATGCAGGACAGACGGATTTTTTTGCAGCAGGGATTCGATCAGCCAGACACAGGCCGCACAATGTATGCCATCCACCATCAGGTTAAGATGATGAACGCCTTCGTCGTCAGTGCTGACAAGATCGGTGAAATTAACCGCAGCGATTTCATCGCTATCAGGGCGCAATGGCCGGGCTTTGGGATCGATGCTTCGGCGGCTGTAATAGGATTTAAGACCCAGATCGCCCAGAAGTTCAAACGCACCTGCACATCCCCGACAGCAAAAATCAGGCCCGACCGATGACATCGAGGTCACCGGATCTCCACAATGGCGGCAGGTGGTTTGGGGGGTCATGGTTTTACGACAACGGTCTCGACAGTCTGATAATCATCACCAAGGGCGTGCGCAATGGTCCGGATTTCCCAACGGCCATAAACCGGGAACGCGGCACTTGCCCGATATTCCCCGGGCGCGATTTCCGCCATTCGCACGGTCTGGTCAAGATCGTCACGGTCCGAACGCCGCAAAACGATTTCCATTTTGGCACCGCTGATCGGTTGGGAATCGCGATCCCGGAACAGGACAGTAACCGTCGCAGACTGATTGATCAGCCCCTCGACCGACAGTTTGCTGCGCCATCCCAATTCGGCCTGACGCTGCGCGCCCGACATTGCGGCGTTATAATTGTTGCCTTCTTCGAAGGCGTGTTTGGTGACAAGCCCGTTCCAGCTTGTCATTGAAAACGTGATCAGCGAGATGTTGGCGATCAGCATGATCGCGAAACCGCCAACAAAGTACCACGGGATCAGGCGATCCGATTTGCGCGGACCCTCAACAGAGGATGGTGAGGTTGTGGTCTGGGTCGTCATCTTTCTATCTCCTGTCCGGCGCAATAGGGTCGGTGGCCGGATCGTCAGGCGGGTGGCGGTTATTTAGGACCGGCAAACACGGTATCATAAGTTTCGCGAATATTGTCCTTTGGATCGGTCACGCTGAACTCGAACGGTGTGGCTTCGCCGTCCAGTGCTTCTGGATCGGCCGCAACAAAGACACGGAAACTGCCAACGCGGTCCGGGGCAACATCCAGGCTGAATGTGCCATCCTGGTTAGGTGTCAGACCGATAACCTGAAAATCGGTGGCAACAAGCCCTTCGATTGTAAGGATATAGGTTTTGGCAGCCTGTTCCTTGTTCAGGACCTTTAAGGTGTAGCCATTTCGGACATCACCATCGGACAGTCGGACGAATATCGGGTTGCGATCCCGCAAAACGTTGACTTCAAGTGTCGTGCGATTGAACAGGCCAAAGGCCATCACGCCTGCGACCAGCATCACGATGATCGAATAGAAAATGGTACGCGGCCGGACAATGCGGATTTTGGTCGCCTTGCCATGCGCACGCAACTGGCTGTTTTGCACCGAATCAAACCGGACCAGATCGCGCGGGAAGCCGACCTTGTCCATCATTTCGTTACACGCATCGATACACAGGCCACAGCCGATGCATTCCATCTGTAATCCGTTACGGATATCGATCCCCGTCGGGCAGACGTTAAAGCAGGCATAGCAATCAATGCAGTGGCCGACTTCCGGGACTTCGCCGCGGACAAGGTTCTTGCGCTTGATCGGACCACGCGGTTCGCCGCGCCAGCCTTCATAGGTGACGATCATCGACTCGTCATCAAGCATCGCCGATTGGAAACGCGGCCACGGGCACATATAGGTGCAAACCTGTTCGCGCGCCCACCCGGCCAGCAGATAGGTGGAAAAAGTCAGGAACGCGATGGTGACATAAACACCCAGTGACGCATCGCCGGTAAAGATATCGGCCATGACCGTCGGCGCATCGTGGAAATAAAGCACAAATGCACCGCCGGTTGCCGCGGCAATCACCAGCCATGAAAGATGGGTTGCGCCGATTTTCCAGATTTTTTCGAATGTCCAGGGCGATTTGTCCAGACGCATGCGCGCATTGCGATCCCCCTGGATATGACGTTCGACCAGCATGAAAAGATCGGTCCACACCGTTTGCGGACAGCCATAACCGCACCAGATACGGCCAAACAGCGACGTTGCCAGAAACAGACCGATCGCGGCAAGGATCAGAAGGCCGGTGATGTAATAGACTTCCTGCGGCCAGATCTCGATAAAGAAGAAATAGGCGCGGCCAAGATCCATGTCGATCAGCACGGCCTGATCCGGTGCCGAAGGTCCGCGGTCCCAGCGCAGCCAAGGCACAATCCAGTAAATGGCAAGCAGAGCGACCAGTGCAAACCATTTCAGGTTACGGAAACGGCCCGAGACCCGTTTCGGATAGACCTTGTCGCGGGTTTTATAAAGTGGCTGGTCGCGGTCATCTTCCGGCAGTGTATCGTTTTGCGGGATCGGATGTGCGGGATCGGGCTGTTGCAAATGGGGCATGGCCATTGTCGCTACCTGACTGTTGGGCCGCATCGCCGATAACTGCTCTCTTGTGGCTTTGGGGCCACCAGTTATCTGCATGGTGCACAACATGGCATGCGGCATGCCATGTCGGATTAGGATTATTCAAATTGCAGTGCCAACATACGAAAAACCCGCCGCACCCCACCATGACACAAATCAATTTTTGATCAGATCACAGTGTATAAAGGTGCGGCGGGCCGAAGATTTTAAAGGTTACTGACCGCCACCAAGCGAGTGGACATAAACCGTCAGCATCTTGATGGTTTCTTCGTCAAGACGACCACCCCATGCCGGCATGACGCCGCCACGCGAATTGGTCACGGTTTCGGTAATGGCCGCGGCATCACCACCATACAGCCAGATCGCATCCGTCAGGTTCGGTGCCCCCAATTCCTGAACACCCTTGGCGTCTTCGCCATGACAGGATGCGCAGTTATCAGCGAAGACTTCCATGCCGCGGGCTGCTGCGGCCTTGTCGGTTTCGCGTCCGTTAAAGGACAGGACATACTGAACAACATCATTGATGCCATCGCGTTCCAGTATCTCGTCACGACCAAAGGCAGGCATATCGTTGAAACGCGTATCATCATTGGCATCCCAGCGGATACCGACATGCAGCGTTTCATTGATGGTTTCAAGCGAACCACCCCACAGCCAGTCATCGTCCTGAAGGGATGGGAAGCCCGGGTTGCCCGAACCGCCCGTGCCATGACACGGTGCGCAGTTTTCTGCAAACACGGCCTTGCCACCTGCCATCGAGAAGTTCAGCAATTCGCTGTCATTAACGATTTCATCCAGATCCAGTGCTGCCAGACGCTCCATATACGGTGCGCGTTCGGCGGCAACATTGGCCATGGTTTCATGCAGTTGGGTCCGGTTGGTGGTTTCGAACATACCGGTAAGGTAGCTCGTTGCCGTCGGCCAGGACGGATAAACCACCCAATAGCCGACCGACCAGACGATTGTGGCCCAGAAAACATAGACCCACCAGGACGGCAGCGGTGTATTCAGCTCTTTGATGCCATCCCATTCATGACCGGTGGTTTCGTGACCCGAAACCTGGTCTTTTTCGACATGTGTCGACATAGCTCGGTTCTCCCCCTATTCCTCATCCCGAAACGGAATCCGGGCATGCTCTTCCATGTCTTTCCGGCGCTTTTTGCTGGGCCACATGACCCAGGCAATGATCGCCCCGAAAAGCAGCATCAGCCACAGACCCCACAAGGGTCGGAAAAAGTCAGCGAGTTGCGTAAAGAATTCCATGACGTTCCCCTTCGCCTTAGCGCAGGTTCAGTTGCGGGTTGTAGGTGGTGAAATCGACCATGCGACCCAAGACCTGCAGATACGCGACCAGCGCATCCATTTCGGTCAGTTTCGCGGGGTTTCCGTCAAAGTCACCGGTTGCCGCATTCGGATAACGTGCAAGGAGTTCATCGTAATCCTCGTCCGCCATCGCCTGCAGATACAGGTCGGCCTTGGCATTCTCGATCTGCTCGTCGGTATAAGGAACACCAACCATTTTAAGCGTTTCAAGATGGGCCTGGGCGTCATCGAACTTCAATTCGCGTTCCGCCAGGAACGGATAGCCCGGCATGATCGATTCCGGCACGACAGAGCGCGGATCTTTCAGGTGGGCAACATGCCAGTCGTTGGAATATTTGGCACCAACGCGGGCAAGGTCCGGTCCGGTACGTTTCGATCCCCACTGGAACGGATGGTCATACATCGATTCCGCGGCAAGGCTGTAATGGCCATAACGTTCGACCTCGTCACGGAACGGACGGATCTGCTGGGAATGACAGTTATAGCACCCTTCGCGGAGATAGATGTTGCGACCCGCCTGTTCGAGCGGTGAATAGGGACGGACCCCTTCGACCTTCTCGATGGTCTGTTCCATCGTGAACAACGGCACGATTTCGACGATACCACCGATGATGATGGTCAGGAAAATCCCGAGGATGAGAACAAAGACGTTCTTCTCAACAATGTGGTGTTTTTTCAGAAGCATTTTTCACATCCCCCTTATTCGGCTGCTACGGTAGCAGGTGTGCCGATCGGTGCTTCGCGACGCAGATCACCCTTGATCGTCTTGTAGACGTTCCAGACCATGATCAGCGATCCGAGCAGGAAGAGCAGGCCACCGGTTGCACGAATGATGTAGTAGGGGTGCATTGCCTCAACGGTTTCGATGAAGGAATACTGCAGGAAGCCAAGATCGTCGTAGGCACGCCACATCAGGCCCTGCATGATCCCCGAAACCCACATCGACGTGATGTAAAGAACGATACCGATGGTACCCAGCCAGAAGTGATAGGCAACCAGACGCATCGAATAGAGGCGTTCACGATGCCACAGGACCGGGATCAGGTGATAGATCGCACCGAAGGAAACGAAAGCCACCCAGCCAAGCGCGCCGGAATGAACATGTCCGATGGTCCAGTCGGTATAGTGCGACAGGCCGTTGACGGCCTTGATCGACATGACCGGGCCTTCGAAGGTCGACATGCCATAGAAACCGACGGCAGCAACCATGAAGCGCAGGACCGGGTCGGTACGCAGTTTGTCCCAGGCACCCGAAAGCGTCATCAGGCCGTTGATCATCCCGCCCCAGGACGGCATCCACAACATGATCGAGAAGGTCATGCCAAGGGTCTGCGCCCAGTCAGGAAGCGCCGTGTAGTGAAGGTGGTGCGGACCAGCCCAGATATAAAGGAAGATCAGCGCCCAGAAGTGAATGATCGACAGGCGATAGGAATAAACCGGACGTTCGGCCCGTTTCGGAATGAAATAGTACATCATCCCAAGGAAGCCAGCCGTCAGGAAGAAGCCCACCGCGTTATGGCCATACCACCACTGCGTCAGCGCATCCTGCACACCCGAGAACAGCGAGTAGGATTTGGTCCCCATGAAGGAAACCGGAATCGCCAGGTTGTTGCCCAGATGCAGCATTGCGATCGTCACGATGAAGGCCAGATAGAACCAGTTCGCAACATAGATATGCGGCTCATGACGTTTCAGCAGGGTTCCGACGAACATCGCCAGATACGCAACCCACACCACGGTGATCCAGATATCAACAAACCATTCCGGTTCGGCATATTCGCGACCCTGGGTAACCCCCATCACATAGCCGAGTGCGGCCATGACGATGAACAGCTGATAGCCCCAGAAAACGAACGCCGGAAGCGCCTTGCCGCCATAAAGCGGCGTGCGGCAGGTCCGTTGCACGACATAGAACGACGTTGCCAGAAGGGCGTTACCGCCAAAGGCAAAAATCACCGCCGAAGTATGCAACGGCCGCAGGCGACCGAAATTCAGAAATTCATTATCGAAATTAAGCGCCGGAAATGCGAGCTGCCAGGCGATGAAATCGCCCGCCAGAAATCCGACGACGCCCCAAAATACGGTCGCCAGTGCGCCCCAGCGCACAACGTCCATATTATAATTAACAGCAACTGGCGTTGATGCTGTCTGTGCCATGCTCCCCTGGCTCATGCTTGACTCCCGTTCAAGGTGTTCGGGTGAGTTGTCCCCAATCCGATCGGTCAACTCCATCAGTCCCGGCGGTGACCGGGTGCGACACATGTCATTCCCTTGCCACCTGCACCAAAAGCCCCACCGCTGCCGTGATGCGCTTTTGGCAGCATCACATGCAAAACGGACGAGGCTTTCGATTGTCAGGTGATTATGCGGGTTGAAGCCTTACGCGCCATTGATCCACGTCAATATTGGCTCGTAAAACCGCAGAACCCCTCAATCTCAAGACAAAGCTCGCCCGCATTGCGGGACAATTGATTGCTAAGCGTGTTTATGCGCGTTTGGGTCTGTAAAGGTGTTGATACAGGTCAAGGTCAACACGAAATCTTTGCGCCATGATTGCTGAAAATCGTGGGAAGAGTAGCAATCATGTCAACAACCTATCAGGCAAGACCCCTAACACATCACACGGCGGATATGACTTTTCCGCTCGTGCAGATGATGCAGACCGGTCTTACGTTTGAGCGCTGGCGTGAATTTGTTGCCGAATTCTGCACTGATCGCGCCAATAGCATGATCGGGGCCGGATGCGACGATATCCTGTGGCAACGCCCGCGTGGCATCATCGTGATCGCCAATGAACGGGGGTATATCCACGGTCTGTTTTCCTATCAGGTGCGTGACGACATGTCCGAGGGACTTGTCCTGCATGTCGACAACATCATGGCCGTAGAGATTGTTTCACGACCTTATGTGCTTGATGCGATGCGCGACGCGATGAACCGGCTGGTTCTGGATCATCATTGCGCGGCGGTTCATGTTTCGGTCGGTGAAATGGAAGAACGCCTGCGCGACTATTTCAGCGGGGCCGGCTTTGTGCCGCGCAAAATCCGTTATTGTGCCCCGGCTGCCCAGCACTGACGGCGCTGACTTTGGTGGACGATATCCGCTGACACCGTTATAAGGCGGTTATGAACGGTATTCCTTTTGTCAAAATGCATGGTCTGGGAAATGATTTCGTTGTCTTTGACGGACGACGCGATCCCGCCGTGCTTGATCTTGATAACGCAACTGCGGCCCGCATCGCCGACCGCAAAACCGGAGTCGGTTGTGATCAGCTGATCGTGATCGAACCCGCCCGCGATGATCTTGCCGATGCCTTCATGCGCATTCGCAACAATGACGGGGGCGAGGTCCAGGCCTGTGGCAATGCCACGCGCTGTGTGGCGAGCATCGTCATGGGCGAACTTGGCCGCAAGGATGTCATTATCCAGACCGTCGTCGGATTGCTTGATGCCAATGGTCTGGCCGATGGTCGTGTCACCGTCGATATGGGGCAGGTCAAGCTGGACTGGCGCGATATCCCGCTGGGTCAGGCGGTTGATACCAACCATATTCCGCTGTCCTTGGGCGGTTTGTCGGATGCGGTCGGTGTCAATGTCGGCAATCCGCATGCGGTGTTCTTTGTTGACGATGCCGAGTCGATTGATATCGAAAAGCTTGGCCCTGTCCTTGAACATCATGAAATGTTTCCCGAACGCGCCAATATTGAGGTTTGCAGCATCATTGGCGAAGACCGGATTCGCATGCGGGTCTGGGAACGTGGTGTGGGGGTGACGCGGGCCTGTGGCACGGGTGCCTGTGCGGTCGGTGTTGCCGCTGCGCGCCGCGGTTTGACGGGGCGGAAAACCGAAATCATTCTGGATGGTGGTCCGCTGACCATCGAATGGCTGCCCGACGATCATGTTCTGATGACCGGGCCGGTCGCGACCAGTTTCTCGGGCTTTTTGCACGGATCCCTTCTGGGACAGCATTGATTGAATTTCTGGTGCCGACCCGCGGTCACCCTGATGGGTCGGTATCGTTCTGAATGGTTTCCCCGGTTGCACAATGCCTGTTCGTCGGGCAAAAGGGCGCAAACGGGTTCTTCGTTCAACCCATGTCGGGACGCCCCCTCCCGTCTTCTGTGAAACTCAAAAGCAGGTTCAGATAATGGCTGACTTCAATACGCTTGACGGTGTCAATGTCGCTGGCAAGCGCGTTTTGCTGCGCGCTGATCTTAACGTTCCAATGAAAGACGGCGTTGTGGGTGATACCACCCGCATCGAACGGACGGTTCCGGGGTTGATCGAACTGGCGGATGCCGGTGCGAAACTTGTCGTGATCACCCATTTTGGCCGTCCCAAGGGCGAACGCATTGCCGAAATGTCGCTTAAACCGGTTGCCGATGCGCTTGCCAAGCAGCTTGGTCGTCCGGTGAAATTCGCCGATGATTGCATTGGTGCGGCCGCAGCAGACGTCGTGAACAGCCTTAAGGACGGTGAAATCGCGGTTCTGGAAAACCTTCGTTACCACGCCGCAGAGGAAAAGAACGATCCGGCCTTTGTCGCCGAACTGGCAAAGCTTGGCGACATTTACGTCAATGATGCGTTTTCGTGCGCGCACCGTGCCCATGCCTCGACCGAGGGGCTGGCCCACAAACTTCCGGCCTATGCCGGTCGTCTGATGCAGGCCGAACTTGAAGCCCTTGGCAATGCGCTTGAAGCGCCGAAACATCCGGTGATGGCTATCGTCGGCGGTGCCAAGATTTCAACCAAGCTCGATTTGCTTGGCAATCTGGTTGCCAAGGTCGATCAGCTGGTGATCGGCGGCGGCATGGCCAATACCTTCCTTGCGGCCAAGGGTGTCAATGTTGGTAAATCGCTGTGCGAACATGACCTTCTGGCAACGGCGCGCGAAATTTTTGCCAAGGCCGAAGCCGCCAATTGCGAAATCGTTCTGCCGGTCGATGGTCTGGTCGCCAAGGAATTCAAAGCGCATGCCGATCACACCGTATCTGACATCAACGATGTCGATGCCGATGGCATGATCCTTGATGCCGGGCCGAAAACCATTGTCGATCTGAACAAACGTCTCGAGTCCTGTGAAACGCTGGTCTGGAACGGTCCGCTGGGTGCGTTTGAAATCGCACCGTTCGATACGGCAACCGTTTCCGTCGCCCGGCAGGCGGCAAAACTGACCAAGGCCGGTAAACTTCTGTCGGTCGCGGGTGGTGGCGATACGGTTGCGGCCCTGCGTCACGCCGATGCCGATCAGGATTTCTCCTATGTCTCAACTGCGGGCGGTGCCTTCCTTGAATGGCTTGAAGGCAAGGAATTGCCGGGCGTTGCAGCCCTGCGTGGCTGATCCGCAAACTGCTGATTGTTAAATGCAAGACCCCGCCAATCGGCGGGGTCTTGCTGCTGACAAAGCATTCCCAATCATCCGAAATAAACCACGACGGCGGGAATCCCGTCTCTTTCAATGGGCCATGGATTCCGGGTCTGCACTCCGCTTAGCCCGGCATGACGATTTTGATCAACCGCCAAGCCACTCCAGCTCAAACCAAGCCAACCACCCCCGCTGCCCCCGGCATCGCCAAACGCCACCGACCGGACGGACCACACCCCGGACCCTGCTGTCCCGAACAAACACCCGCCGCCCTCGGTTGCCCCAAAACGCACCTCACCCCAAGGGCAACAGCGTTGCTGCATGGCAGGCACACGTCCCGCCCATGATGACCGACCTTTCGGCATCTCCAAACGGATCCATCGGCCCGCTGGCAACCGATCCTGCCAGCCGATCCCCACCAGCCAATCCCCGCCAGCCAATCCCGGCAACCCGGCCAGCCGACCCCGTGCCGATCCAATCCGGGCGCAATTCGGGCCCGCTGATTCTCGGCATTGTCACGCTTCACCGACCGGACTAGCCCCGGACTGAACTGGACCGAACCAAATTGGCCCCGGCTCTCGCTGCCCCGTTCAAACGCCCTTGCCCCAAGGGCACAACTCTCCCGTCATGATAAACCACAGTTTTTCGCAAATATCCGACGGCCTTACGGCCTGATCGCACCACCGCCGTAATGGCTTTTCCATGCGCCATGAACGTCCTTTTGGCGATACCGCACCCGCCATTTCATCCCGTCAGATGGCTGCCCTGTCATCGTCTCATTCCTGTTTTTGCCGCCCGAAACGCAAAAAACCCGCAAAAGCGAATCACGCTTTGCGGGTTTTGTCTCCGGACCCATTTGTCCTGTTGACTTTATCTTTATGCCACAACATAAAGAACAAATCAAGAACTTTTTCCAAAAACCCGGAAAAAGTTCCCGGAAAAAGCTCAGCACGGCAAGAAAGGTATATTTTTTAATACCTTGGGTAAGACCATCTTACTCCGCCGCATCGACTTTCAGAACGCCGCGACGGATCTGGTCTTCTTCGATCTGGCTTTGGTCATCGGTTGATTCGTTCAGCGGAATATGGATTTTGCCGCACGCGATGTGATCGCCAGGGCCCCGCCAATCGGCGGGGTCTTTGCTATCCGGGAAGGCTGTTGTTGGCGGTTTGCGCGATGATTGTGTCGCGGTCCTTCAGGAATGCCGCATATCCGTTATCCATCATCGCACTGGCCAGTTCGATATAGACGGCAAACAGGCGTGACAGGGTGTCGGTTTCTTCCGCATCAAGGATCGCCAGAAGTTCAGCCGACCGGGCCTGCCCGGTTTCAAAATGTTCCCACGCGCGTTCCAGCAGAATGGTGCCCAGGCGGTCCAGTTCGTCATATTTCTTCTGCCCGATGGCGTTGCGGATTTCGCCAAGCGTGATATCGGCGGCAATCAGGATTTCGGCTGGTATCGTCACCAGCCTGTCCGGGCCTTTGATATCGTCTGGAAGGTCGCGCAGGATATGCACCACGTAACAGAAAATCGCCATGTCGCGCGCATGATAAAGCGGTGGGTTGGTCAGGGGGGATGTATATCCGATTTCGTTATCGAATCGTGCCGATAGCAGATAAACAAAAATTGATGCCGGGGCGGCGGTTGCCCCCTCGCAATAGGCGATGAAATCGTCCCATTCATCCATCGGGTCTTCGGCAACATCGCGGCGCAATGCATCGGCCAGATCAACCCACGGATCAACTTCCAGGTCGCTTCGGCCCAAAGTCAGACGCAGGGCATCAAATACCTGCTGGCTGAGCGGGCCGCTTTCGGGATGGGGGTTATCGGCATCGATCTTGGCAGCCTGGATTTGCTGCTGCCAGTGATCAATTGCAATCAGGGTGTCTTCGCGGGCATAGTCGCGTTCATGATCGGTCAGTTCAAGGAACCCGTCATCGACAATATCGTCGATCACCCGCATCGATGCATAGGCCGCCAGAAAGAAACGCTGCCGCTCCGGGCCAAGGCGCATGGCCGCACGGTAAAGATTGGCATTTTTTGCCGCGGCAAGGTCGTTGCAGGCGGAAAAGGCATCGGCATTCGGCCCGTCTATCGGTGCTGGCATTCTTGTCATGCGGCGTTTCGTCTTTTCCTGATGATCCTTCTAGGAGTCATACAGCCTCGTTCGGGCAGGCAAAAGGGGAATTGAGCATTTCGTAAAAGATCACGGCCAAATTAAGGGGGCCTGATCCTAGAATTCCAGGCGATATCCGGCTGTCAGACCCAGCATCGCGTCAAAGCGATCAAGCGCACCGGTATTCGGATCAGGGGCAAGATCACTGGTCAATCGACCATGTAACCCGATCCAGATATCCTGAAACGGCATATAGGACAGGCTGGCGGCAATGCCCGCATCATCCGTGCCCGAAGGGTTGCCGGGATTGCCCGAAAAGTTATGGCGGTAAAAGCCACCGGGGTGGTGCGTGGGGGTGACATCAAAATCATTGCGTTGGTCGGTGCCAATGCTTTGCCCGATCGGGCCATTCAGTTCGAAAACCGGGCCAAAGGCAAAGCCCAGATCCGGGCGTGGGGCGTAGCCAATTCCGAACTGGGCCGCAATGCCGTTGTTTGTCGTTGGCTGGCTGTCGATTTCAAACCACAGAAGCGATGGGTCACTTTCCCCATCGGTGGATGGATTGTTCAGGACAATGCCGTGATTTCGACGAGGGGCGAAATAATTGCTCATCCCGCCAGGCAGCGCGGGGGGCAGTATTCCGGGGACCAGTGAATTTGGCGAACTGTCAGTCTGGGGCATGCCAATTGTCACACCGGTTTCATCTGGCGTGGCGGGCTGGATCGACTGGGCACGGGCCGCGTACGAAAAACCGCCCGTTGTCGCGGCAACGGCAAGAATCGCAACAGACCACGCAATTGGACTTGATACATGCATATCTCGTGTTCCGACAACCTGATCGCAACTGGTGCACATCCCCTTGTGCAAACAAATTCTGGATGTTTCCGGCCCCGGTTTGTCAGTCGGCAAGGAACGCCTTGATGGCTTTTATCTGTTCCTCGTCATTCAAATGGGGTGCATGTCCGCAATTTGCTACAGTTAAAATCGGCATTTCCGGTTTTTGTTCCCGCATTTTTTCGACAATGGCGGGGGGAATCAGATCAGATTTCGCACCGCTGATCAGCATCACCGGACAAGAAATAGCGTTGAATTGATCCCATGCATCAAAAGAATCAATATGTTCGGCAAAGACGCGCATGACTTCGGGATCATAATGCATCATGAAATTTCCGTTCGGCAGACGTCGCACCGAGCGCGCGGAAATAAATGACCAGGTGGCTTCGTCGGTGATGCCAAACGGCGCATAGATCAGTTTGACGATTTCTTCGACATCATGGATCGTTTCAAATTCGGGGGTGGCCCCGACATAGGATTTGATCCGTGCGACTGCCGCAGTGTCAAGTTCCGGTCCGATGTCATTTAAAACCAGCTTTTCGATCCATCCGGCGGCTTCGGCGGTCATGGCAAGCCCGATCAACCCGCCCATTGACGTTCCGATCCACTTGCAGCTTGAAATCCTGAAATGTTCAAGCATTTCGAAGGTCTGTGCGACATAGAAGGGCAGGGTATATTCCCGGTCGGGATTCTTGGCCCATCCCGAAAGCCCGCGGCCGATCATGGACGGGCACAGGACAAAATACGTATCAGTGAAATGCGGCGCGACATGATCAAAATCATCGGCCAGTCGCGCCAGACCGTGGCTCATGACAAGGGCCGGTTTTTGGGGATCGCCCCACGTCCTGACATGAACTTCATAGCCGCAACAGGGAATAAAATGGTCACGAAAGGCGGGCATGGGGTGCTCCGTTTGTAATGCCCGCCAATAGAGACTTTAGCGTCGAATTTATGCGTCGCGTTTGCGGGCGATCATGAATAACCGGTTGAATGGAAACAGTGTGACGCCATCATCACGCGGCGGATAGACCTGTTTCAAGCGGGTTTTGTATTTTTCACAAAATGCGGCGCGCGCATCATCATCGGGCAGGGCGGCAAGAACCGGGCGCAAGGCGGTCGATGATGTCCAGTCGAAAACGGGGTCTTCCCCATGCAGGACATGGCAATACTGGGTCTGCCAAAGGTCAATGGCATCGCAATCGGCGGACAGGACATCAAAATAGTCGCCCGGTCGCATGATCCGTATTTGCTGGGTCGCCCCGGCAACCGCATCGCGCCATTCAATTCCGGCTTCGCCAATCAACTGATGACTGGGTGCCAGGAAATTGTTCGGCACCTGAATGGCCAACAGTCCGCCGGGACGCAAAAACCGTGTCAGGCGGGGGAACAGTTTGGCATGTTCGGGAATCCATTGCAGGGCGGCATTGGAAAACAGGATATCAACCGGGCTATCCGGTTCCCATTGCGCGATATCGGCCTGTTGCCATTCGATATTCTCGTCGCGCTTGGCGGCTGTTTCCAACATTTCTGCCGAAGAATCGATCCCGACAATCTGGACATCGGGATTTTCCGGTGTGCGATACGCCTGATCAAGCAACGCGGTGATGGATCCGGGCCCGCAGCCAAGATCGACAATGTGACGTGGCAAAAAGCCATCCGCCGGTTTGGGCAGACGGGCAATCAGGTCTTTTGCCGGGCGACGACGTTCATCGCCAAAAAGACCGTAACGAACAGGATCCCAGTGTGTATTGCTCATACTCTGATCCATAACGTGCCCGGTCCCGAAAGAAAACCTCAAAGGCGATATCTACCGATATCTCGGCGGCAGACCTTATTTATGCCCGTCTTTTTCCAGCTGGTCATAATGTCCCTTGATCAGTGCGAACATGAACAGCACCGCACCAAAGAACAATGCCAGGCCCACAAAATAGGAATATCCATCATGTGATCCCGAAGCATAGAACAGGCCGAAAATCCCCACCACAATCGTCAGGACACCGAAGATCAAGCGATCCGCACCCATCTTAGAACTCCTCTAAACTTCTGATGTATCTTGATTTTCTGCAATCTATCGATTTGAGCGTATTGATCAAGAAATAACGTGGCGTCTTATGCCGTCCCCAAATTTCGAATTCTTTGAGGTACATCACGAAAGATTTCGACAAGTTGCAAATAAACCGGTCTTTTGAACGGGACAATCAGATCGGGCAAAGTTCCGAAATCGGTCCAGCGCCATGCATCAAATTCAGGATGGGGAACATCAATTTTGATATGTTTTTCCTTGCCCGTAAAGTGCATGGCAAACCATTTCTGTTTCTGGCCGCGATACTTGCCACCAAATGCCTTGCCAATCAGGTGATCGGGTAAATCATAGGTCAGCCAGTCGGGTGTTTCGGCAACGATTTCCGCCTTGTCGGTGCCGATTTCTTCGGACAATTCGCGAAGCGCTGCCTGTTCGGCGGTTTCGCCATCATCTATCCCGCCCTGTGGCAATTGCCATGCGCCTTCAAACCCGATCCGGTTGCCGATCCAGACCTGTCCCTCATCGTTGAAAAGCGCGATCCCGACACAGGGGCGATAAGGCAGGTCTTCTGCGGTCAGCGTTGATTTGTCCGTGCTGCCGGTTTTTATCTTCTGATCCCCGGCCTTCTGATCCCCGGCCTTCTGATCCCCGGCCTTCTGATCATCGTCGGCTTTGGCTGCCTTCTTTGATTTGCCGCCCGATTTCTTCGCCATCAATACCCCCCTGACAAACCGCATACGGTGGCGGTGTCATCAATTTTCGATTGTTTCACTTTCGCCGTCACCAGTATCGGACGGGGCGGCATCCTTTTGGGCGCGTTCCTCGGCCAGTGCGGCGTCACGCCGGGCGGCTTCCGCCTCGTCCGCAGACTGCGGTGTGACCTGCAATTTTGCAAGCGCCGAAACCGGTGCAAGCTGAACGCCCTGGCGGGCAAGTCGTGACGACCAGTTCCGAAGGCGCTGTATGGTCACCGGATAGGATTGCGCAATTCCGACGGCAACGCCGTTGCTTTTTGCCAGCTCGACCAGATCGTTAAGCCGGGCGTCGATTTGTCGGCGACTTGGAATTTCGTCGATCATGATGTTGCCAACGGCATTCGGACTATCGGCATTCGATGCCAATTGCGCGCCAAGGCTCACGGACCCGGAATTGGTACCTTCAACATACATAAGACCGGTCCGGTCGACGAATTCGATCACCGGACGGATGGCGCTATCGAGGCTTCCGAACTTCGACCCAAGATAACTGACGACACCCGCGTAGCCCGGGAACCGTGCGAGCAACCATTCAAGTCGCACAAGGTTTTCCCCTTCCGGCAGGCTGGTCAAAAGCGCGCGCGGACCGGGATCAGATAGCGGGAAGTCGATCGGCTCCATCGGCAACTGCAAGAATATCTCGTGGCCCATGGCGCGCGCATCGGAGGCGACCTGTTGCAGATTGTTGGCATAGGGCGAAAGCGCCAGCGAAATGTTCAGTGGCAAATCTTCGATTGCCGCCTTCGTTCTGGTGCTGTTCAGGCCTATACCGGTCACGATGATCGCGACATAGGGCTGGCCTTCAACCCGTTCGAAGGGCCGTTTATAGGCATCAAACGGCGTCGTGCCATCATCGGCAATCCGCGGAATACGACCGAAACTGCCTTCTTCATCCAGACCAGGAAGCGGAGCCGGGCGCAGGGGATCGGGTTCTATCGGCTGATCAAGTGCGCCTTCTTCGGCAAGGGCGGCGAGTTCTTCCGGGGTTGGTGTTGTCGTGCCATCCACTGCGCCCTCCTGACCGGGGGTGCCAACCAGATCTGAAACGCCTTCAAGCTGTCTGGCGATGTCTTCGGCACTTTGCGGATTGTTGGGATCACTAGCGGCTTTGGCCAGTGCTTCCTGCTCGGCGCGCGTGCGTTCTTCGACGTCGCGCACACCTTTGGCGATTTCTTCCTGAAGCTCGCGTTCGGTCCCGGGAACGGCGACGATGGTTTTGGGTGATCCTAGATGAAACAGCCGCCAGCCGGTTTCAGGATCAAGGATCGGGATAAGTCCGACACCCGCCGCGGCAATCGGGCTTAAAAACAGCGCAATGATCAGGAGTTTTGACAGCCACCAGCGCCGTGATGGCGGATGCTTGGGCAGACGTTCCCATTGAACCTCGATTGGCAGCTCGTTAAAGGGAAGATCCTCGTCCGACAGAGCGTCTGAAACATCATCTGTTTCAGGATTGCCCATGTCATCAAGAGGATCCCGTTCCTTCTTTCGGCCAAACCGTAAGGATTTTATGAGTTTCCTGATCACGAAAGGTCAGTCTCTTTCGGTCTGCGGATCGCACCTCACCCTTGCGGGCGGGGTGCGAACAGGGCGATGCCCCGGATCATATCAAGTGCACGGGACAGCTGATAATCTTCCAGCGCTATTTCCTCGGCAGCATTGCGGCGATCATTGGCATCGCTTTCGGCGTTGCTGATGGTTTCATCCTCGTTGCGCAATGCACCATTCAGATCGGCTTCGGATCGGCGCTGGGCGGCTTCGATGCTTTCGACACGGGCCTGCGGGACGATGATGTCAGGCACGATGCCGACTTCCTGGATCGATTTGCCCGACGGCGTGTAATAGCGTGCCGTGGTCAGACGCAGTGCCACATTGCCGGGCATCGGAAGGATTGTCTGAACCGATCCCTTGCCGAAACTGCGTGTTCCCATGATGACCGCGCGGCGGTGATCCTGAAGGGCACCGGCAACGATTTCGGATGCGGATGCCGAACCGTCATTGATCAGAACGATCATGGGAAGTCCGTCGGCAAGATCGCCCGGACGGGCATTGTAACGTTCGGTATTTTCGGTATCGCGCGGGCGGGTTGATACGATTTCACCCTTATCAAGGAATGCGTCCGAAACCGAAATCGCCTGATCGAGCAAACCACCAGGATTGTTGCGCATGTCAATCACAAGGCCCTTGATTTCCGGGCCGATCTGATCGCGCAACTCGGTGAGCGCACGTTGCAGGCCGCTAAAGGTCTGCTCGTTGAATTTGGTGATACGGATATATCCGACATCATCCTTTGCTTCGGATCTAACCGACTGGATCTTGATCACGGCCCGGGTCAGGGTGACATCAAACGGTGCGGTTTCACCCTTGCGCATGATGGTCAGGATAATGTCCGTATTGACCTTGCCGCGCATCATTTCAACCGCTTCGTTCAGGCCAAGACCACGGATCGGTTTGCCATCGATATGGGTGATGAAGTCACCAGGTTGCAAACCGGCCTTTTCGGCGGGCGTGTCATAAATCGGGGAAATGACTTTGACAAAGCCTTCTTCCATCGTGACTTCGATACCAAGCCCGCCGAACTCGCCGCGGGTATCGACCTGCATTTCCTCGAAATTATCCATATTCAGATAGGAGGAATGCGGATCAAGCGATGTCAGCATGCCGTTGATGGCTGCTTCGATCAGCTGCTTGTCATCTACTTCTTCGACATATTTCGATTTCACCTGTTCAAACACATCGCCAAACAGGTTCAGCAGCCGATAGGTTTCGGCTGATGTTGTTGGTGAAGATTGCGCCAGCGCGGGCGAAGCAAGGCCCAAAGTCATGCCGGTAGCGAGTGCGAATACTGCCAATCGAGAGGTTTTCATCCACTTACCTTGCCGTTTTTCGAGGCCAGCCAGGGAAGCGGATTGATCGCTTCACCGTCATGGCGCATCTCCAGATAGAGTTTAGGCGATAATTCACCCATTATTCCAACAGGTTCACCCGCCAACAGATATTGTCCTACCACACTGTCGAGCCGATCAAAACCAGCGATAAGGCTATGGTATCCTTCGCCGTGTTCGATAATCAAGAGGCGGCCATAGCCACGGAAGGGCCCGGCGAATACAACTTTGCCGTCAAAGGGCGATACGACCTGCGCGTTTGGGCGTGTGTCGATCTCGATCCCTTTGGAATGTGTAACCGCCAGTCCGTCCGGTCCGCGGGACCGTTCACCAAACAATGTAACGACCTTTCCGCTTGCGGGCATACGCAATTGTCCGTGTGCCAGCGTGATCGAACTGCCGACAGAAAGCTCTTCATCATTTGCCGATGGTGCCTTGCTGGCAGGGGCTGTTTTTTCCGCAGGGGTGGCGGGCGGCTCGTTTCTGGCAATTGTCGATGGGGCCGGGGCCGGTTTGGGTTCTGTGCGCTTGGCGATCTGGCGTTCCGGTTTCATGCGGGGTTCGGGAACGCCTTCCGCCCGCTTTTTCAGGCTTTCCAGAAGATCGCCCAATGATTTTGCCTCGGTCGCCAGTTCATTGACGGCGCGCGATGCCATTTTGGCCTCGGCCTCGGTTTCCGAACGCAGTTTGCGCTTTTCGTTAAGCAGGGCGGCCAGTGACTGGCGCTCTGCCTGTAATTCTTTGGTGGCGGCTGCCATTTCGCTGCGGCGCGTTCGGATGTCTTCGCGAAGGGTGCCAATTTCTTCAAGCTCGGCGCGCAAATCGCGCGCATGCTGTTCAACACCGGGTAGGGCGGCCTTTAACAGGATGGCTGACCGCAATGTATCCTGCGGGCTGGTCGGAAGGGCGATCACAGCTTCGGGCGGGGTGGTCGACAAACGCTGCAAGGCCATAAGGATGCGGGCATATTGCCCGGCTTTGTCTTCAAGGCTGGTGGCGGCCCGCTTTTCGCGCACTTCAAGTTCGGCAAGCTGATCTTCAAGATCGGTCAGGGTTGTTTCAAGGCGCTGGGCGCGTCTGGCGACCGAAATGGCTTCGGATTGAAGCGCCTGTTCCTCGGTCCAGAGTTCGCGCGATTTGCGCGCCAGGAATTCTTCCTGCTTTTGCTGCTCTGACAACTGGCTTTCAAGTTTATCAAGCTGACTGTCGACCTTGCGTAGCGACTGGGCAAAAGACGGCGTTGCCCCGCCCGCGATCATGGCTGCAATCACAGCCAGCGCAGGCAGGGCGGTCTTGGAACGCAGATCAGTTCGCAAGAAGCGCATCATTCCCTTTCAAACCCTTGATCAACGGTTTGCCGGTCATTTCCGCCGGTTGCGGTAGCCCGAGAAGCTGCAACAAAGTCGGTGCCACGTCGGCCAGGCGACCATTTTCCAGTGTCGCGCCTTCGGGTCCATTCACCAGAATGGTCGGCACCAGATTAAGCGTATGCGCGGTGTGCGGCTCGCCGGTTTCCGGATCCACCATCATCTCACAGTTCCCGTGATCGGCGGTAACGAACATCACGCCGCCCACCGATTTAACCGCATCAACAACCTGCCCAAGGCAGGTATCGACCGCTTCGGCGGCCTTCATCGCGGCGGACAAAATGCCGCTATGGCCGACCATGTCGGGGTTGGCAAAGTTCAGAATGATCGCGTCATAGGTTTCAGCCCTGATCGCTGCCACCAGCTTTTCAGTCACTTCCGGGGCCGACATTTCCGGCTGCAAATCATAGGTCGCGACCTTGGGCGATGGCACCAGAATACGGTCTTCGCCCTCGAAAACCTGTTCTTCGCCGCCGTTAAAGAAGAAGGACACATGCGGATATTTTTCGGTTTCCGCGATGCGCAACTGCTTCATGCCAGCCCTGGAAACGACTTCACCAAAGATATTTGGCAACACCTGCGGCGGATAGATCGCATCCATATATTTTGCATGGTCGGATGAATATTCAACCATACCGGCCTGCACGGCAAATCTGATCGGGGTGCCACGGTCAAACCCGTCAAAGTCCGGTGCGCAGATCGCGGCCAGAATTTCACGCGCGCGGTCGGCCCGGAAATTGGTCATCAAAAGTCCGTCGCCGTCTTTCATGCCGGCATAATCGCCAATCACGGTCGGCAGAACGAATTCATCCGTGGTGTCGGCATCATAGGCTGCCCTGATTGCGCCTTCGGCACTTTCAGCGGTGCGGCCATCGGCGTAATTCTTGCCCTTTACCATCGTGAAATAGGCCTGGCTGACGCGTTCCCAGCGATTGTCGCGGTCCATCGCGTAATAGCGCCCGGTGACGGTCACGATTTCAACATTGGCATCACCAATCTGTGCGCGGAATTTTTCAAGGAATTTGGCGGCACTTTTGGGGGCGGTATCGCGGCCATCCAGATAGGCATGGATTTTTACCGGCACACCGGCCGATGCGATGATTTTGGCAAGGGCCGCCATATGGGCCTGATGGGAATGCACCCCGCCTTCGGACAGAAGCCCCGCGATATGACAGACACCCCCGCTTTCTTTCAGCTTGGCGATAACCTTTTTGACGGTATCGGTATCGGCGATCGAACCGGTTTTGACAGCCTCGTCAATTTTTGGCAGTTCCTGCATCACAACCCGGCCGGCACCAAGATTCATATGGCCGACTTCGGAATTGCCCATCTGCCCTTCGGGCAGGCCGACATCAAGACCGCAGGCTTTCAGAAAGCCGGTCGGATTGTTGGCATAAAGCGCGTCCCAAACAGGGGTGTTGGCCAATGCAACCGCATTGTCCTTGCTTTCCTCGCGATAACCCCAGCCATCCAGAATGCACAGCACCACCGGACGCGGGCGCTTTACGGTATTTGATACAGTCACAATCATAATCCCACGAAGTAAAGTACACGAAATAAGGTAAAAGGCTGAATTACCGGTAAAGATGGTTATTTTCCGGTAATTTTGCCATCCGTACAAAGACGCCGGGCGCGGTGGGTCCGCCATCAGACGCTGCCAATCATAGCATTTTCAACGCGCAATCTATCATGAATGCCGGTATTGAACAGCCTTCCGACCGGGTATTTTTTGTGCGCTTGCAAAGTCGCTTTTTGACAAGGATCATCACCTGCCTGTAATCTCGGGCGTTACGGTGATACCTCGAATAACCGCGATGGGAGAGCCCGCTTTGATCCCGCGATCAGATCGGCGCCGAAGGAGCAATAGCCCCGAAAACTCTCAGGCAGATGGACCGTTGCGGATTGAGGCTCTGGAGAGAGAAAGCGGTACGGGGCCAATGCCCGGCACCATATTTCCACCGAAGGATGAAGCCATGGCGTCAAAGACTTCTTTGTTTTTGGCAACAGGGCGCACAATCTCAGGTCAAGGGACAGAGGGGGCAAGACACCGGTTCTATAACGTCATGTGGCATTGATCCGCATGACAAAGAGCCGTGGGAGGCCCATTTGACCGAAGAAAATAAGCAGCGTCCGCAAGACGTTAATCTTTCCGTTGTCGATCTTTATACCATCGGCATCGGCCCATCGAGTTCGCATACGGTCGGCCCGATGCGCGCGGGCTATCGGTTCTGTCTGGAACTCGAAGCCCGGAATCTTTTGGAAAAAATCGGCTCGGTAATTGTCGATCTTTACGGATCGCTTGCCCTGACTGGCAAGGGCCATGCCACCGATACCGCGGTGATCATGGGGCTTTCGGGGGAACGACCGCGTTCGGTTGATCCCGACCGGATCGCACCGACGATGGATGCGATTGATAAAGATCACGCATTACAGCTTTACGGCGCGTATCCGGTTGCCTTTAACCGCGAAACCAATCTTGTGTTTCACATGACCGAAAGCCTGCCCGAACATCCCAACGGCATGCGGATCACCGCCTTTGACCGTGACGGTGTTGTTCTGCACAAACAGGAATATTTTTCGGTTGGGGGTGGGTTTATCGTCTCGGGCGATGATCGCGGGGCGGAATATTCCGGCGATAATATCACGCTGCCTTATCCCTTTTCCTCGGCCGATGAACTGATGGCGATCTGTAAAAAGGAAAAGCTGTCGATTGCCGAAGTCATGGCCGAAAACGAAAAAAGCTGGCGTGAACCTGCCGAGACAGAGGAATTTGTCGACCGCGTGCATCGCGCGATGATGGATTGTATTGAGCGTGGCTGCAAAACCGATGGCATCCTGCCCGGCGGGTTGAATGTCAAACGGCGTGCGCGCAAACTTTACCTTGAGCTGACGGAACGGCCAGAAGCGGGGCTTAAGGACCCGTTGACCGTGATCGACTGGGTCAATCTTTATGCCCTTGCGGTTAACGAAGAAAATGCTGCTGGTTCGCGCGTCGTGACCGCCCCGACCAACGGGGCGGCGGGTGTTATTCCCGCCGTGCTGCGCTATTATGAACGGTTCGGGGCCAATGTGACACAGGGCAAAATACGCGAATTCCTGTTAACGGCGGCGGCCATTGGTTCGATCTATAAAAAGCGTGCGTCGATCTCGGCCGCCGAAGTCGGTTGTCAGGGTGAGGTCGGTGTGGCCTGCTCAATGGCGGCAGGCGCGCTTTGTGCCGTCATGGGCGGTACGCCCGAACAGGTTGAAAACGCCGCCGAAATTGGCATGGAACACAACCTTGGCCTGACCTGTGATCCGATTGGCGGTCTGGTGCAGGTACCCTGCATCGAACGCAACACCATGGGGGCGGTCAAGGCGATCAATGCTGCCCGTCTGGCAATGCGCGGTGATGGTCAGCATACCGTGTCACTCGACAAGGTGATCGAAACCATGCGCCAGACCGGCATTGATATGCAAAGCAAATACAAGGAAACCAGCCAGGGCGGGCTGGCGGTCAATGTCAACGTGGTCGAATGTTGAGCTGACAGTTTGAAATACCGACCAAACACCCTCGAAGCCGCCGTTTCGGGGGTGTTTTTCATCCGGCCCGATTCTTGCCACCTTGCGCCTGCAATCTGATATCATTGAGAAATCAAAAACGGGGCAAAGACCTCGAACAGGTTGGGCAAAGCATGAAAAAGAAACTGTTCCGCATCTATATCGCGGTCAGTCTGGATGGCTATATCGCGCGCGCCAATGGCGCGGTTGACTGGCTTGATCAATTCGATCCGGCCGAGTTCAATTTCGAGGGCTTTCTGGGCACCGTGGGAACACTGATCATCGGGCGAAAAACCTTTGATCAGGTGATGGAATTTGGCGACTGGCCCTATGAAGATCGCCGCACGATTGTGCTGACATCGCGCGATTTGCCCGATAACCGCCCGGCCAATACAGAGGCCTATGGCGGTAGTCTTGTGGAACTGGCAAGCCAGCTTCGCGATGACAGGTCCGATACCGGTGATATCTGGATCGTCGGTGGGGCCAGTGTTGTGACCCAATTCCTGTTTGGCGGCCTTGTCGATCAGCTTGAAATGTTCATCATCCCCGAAATTCTGGGAGATGGCATCCGGCTGTTTGGCCGGGATGCTGTGGGCACGACACCGAAACTGGTGGCATCGGAGCACTACAAGTCCGGTGTCGTGCGCATGCAGTATGATTTGCGTTAAAGCCGGTTACTTAAGCGTTTCCAGTTTTTCGGCAATCTTTGATGAAAGTTCGCGTAGGGCATTAACAGCACTGCTTTGCCAGTCGCTGTCGAGGACCATCTGCATCTTTTCCTGATAGCTGTCGGTGACTGTAACCGGTTCGCCCTTGTTCAGTTCGTTGCCCTTCAACGTCACTTCGGACTTGTTATGCACCGTGACCTGCCAGAAACCGGGTTCGAACCATGACCAGAACTTAATCAGGTCGGCATCGACGGCGTCGGCGCTGTCATATTCGGCGTCCCCCGGTTCAAGAACACGGTATCCGGCCAGTTTGAAGCCGTTGGAGATTGCCTTGTTGACGGCATCGGCAACAGTTTTGCCTTCGGGCAGCAAAACATCCCCCAGTGCCATTCCATAGGTGTTGCGTTTGCGGGCATAGGCACGCGATGTAAAGGTGACATCATCAATCTCGTCATTCGACAGCGACGGGATATCCGGTGTTGATGGATCAATCTCGAATTGGCGTTTGTCTTCGACCGAAACGATTTTAACGGCCGGCCCAGTCGCCGGGTTCTCAATTTTGGCCGGTTCCTGAATTTCGACAACGCTACGCGAAGCTGCGCACGCGCCGGTCAGCATTGCCAAACCTATAACGGCGGCAATCTTTAAGTATCTGTTTTGCATTGTTAATTCCCCTACTCAAACAGATAGAGAAATACCCATGGACAAATTTTGAAACAACTTATCCAAGAGTGGGGGAACCAATGCTTTTGGTGACTTTGGGGATTATTCCCGGTGATAGGGGTGATTGGTCTGGATGGCGTGGGCGCGGAAAAGCTGTTCGGCAATCAGGGCGCGCACCAGCATATGGGGCCATGTCGCCTTGCCAAGTGACCAAAGCGTATTGGCGCGTGTTTTGATGGCGTCCCCATGCCCGTCGGCCCCGCCAATGGCAAAGGCGATATTTCCGGCATATTGATCGATCCAGCCTTCAAGCTTTGCGGCAAAATCGATGGAGCCATATTCGCGGCCATGCTCGTCAAGTGCGATCAAAAAGGCATTTTCGGGGATGACGCCCAGTAAAAGCTCCGCCTCGCGGTCTTTGAGCTGATTGGGGGGCAGCTTTTTCTTCTCTTCGACTTCCCGCACGGCAAAGGGCCAGCGCAGGCGGGCTGCGTAATGGTCAAAAAGATCTTTCTCGGGGCCGTTCTTCATCCGGCCCACTGTCGCAAGGGTAATTTGCATCTTTCCGATCTGGCTCCGCCCGCATGGGGACCACCGATGGCCAATCCCCGCGGTGGTCAGGGCAAACCGGGGCGGACTGTATTAATACAGTCGCGCCGCCTGCTGTTTAAGCGCCGGATTTTCAACGCCCCACATCTGTTCTATGTTGTAGAAAGCGCGAACTTCCGGGCGGAACAGATGGACGATGACATCGCCGGCATCAACCAGAACCCAGTCGCCCTGTTCCTTGCCTTCGGCCTGGGCACGGCCCTGACCTGCTTCTTTCAGCTTTTCGACAATATGCTCTGCCATCGACGCCACCCGTCTGGAGGATGACCCGGTTGCAATGATCATATGATCGGCAAGGGAGGTTTTATCGATCAGATTAATGGTGACAAGGTCTTCGGCCTTGTCGTCTTCGAGCGTGCTCTGGATAAGGGCAAGAAGCTCGCCCGGGGTCAGAGTCTTTTTTGCGGTACCTATGGTCGCCACCTCAATTTACGCAAGAGAGCCCGATCCGTTTTGGATCCGGGGAACTCCCGCCGGTCAAACCTGCCATCTGCCTTCGGCGCGGATTGCGGTCGAAGAAGCCGGATGGCGCTTTATTGGCAGGTAAACCCAGGCCGGAACATCGAGATCGGCCAGCAAACCCGCCCTGTCCGATGGGATGCGCCAGCGTTCCATACGCTTGGCTGCCGTCCCGGACAATGCCTTGTTAGAATACCCCTCGCGGTCAAGAACCGCAATGGGAGCGCGCAAAATCAACCTGTCCCACCATTTCCATTTATGAAACTGGGCCAGATTGTCCGCCCCCATCAGCCATACGAACCGCGTTCGGGTAAAACGACGCTGCAAAGCTGCGAGAGTGTCGGCCGTATAACGGGTTCCCAGTTCTGATTCAATTGCAGAAACAACAATGCGGGGATGCTTTGCCATCATCAGCGCCGAATCGAACCGGTCGGCAAGGTCGGCCATACCCTGGGCGGGCTTGAGCGGGTTTTGCGGCGACACCAGCCACCAGACTGCATCAAGTTGCAGGGTTTTCAAGGCTTCCAGCGATATATGCAGATGTCCTTCATGGGCCGGGTTAAACGACCCGCCCAGCAATCCGACGCGGGGCGGGGCGCTATGACTTCTGGGCGTCGAAAAACTCATGGGCGGGTCTGGCCGGTGCCGCGCACAATGTATTTATAGCTGGTCAGCTGTTCGACTCCGACCGGGCCGCGTGCATGCAGCTTGCCCGTCGAAATGCCAATCTCGGCCCCCATGCCAAATTCGCCACCATCAGCAAACTGTGTCGATGCATTGACGATCACGATGCCGGAATCAACACCATTGAGGAACGTCGCGGTCGCATCGGTATCCTCGGCCAAAATGGCGTCGGTGTGATGCGATCCATATGTGTTGATATGGTTGACCGCTTCTTCGACGCCATTGATGACCTTGATCGACACAATGGCATCAAGATATTCGGTGATCCAATCATCGTCCGTGGCAGGCAGGATGCGGGTGTCTGCCTTTTGCGCGCTGGCATCGCCACGCATTTCACATCCCTTGTCGGCAAGGGCCGCGGCAATTTTCGGCAACAGATCATCGGCAACCACCTGATCAATCAGGATGGTTTCGGTCGCACCGCAAATGCCGGTCCGGCGCATCTTGGCATTCACCACGATATCGACGACTTTGGTCACATCCGCACTGGTATGGACATAGGTATGGCAAAGCCCTTCCAGATGCTTGAACAGGGGAATCCGGCTTTCATCGGTAATGCGCGATATCAGCGACTTGCCGCCGCGCGGGACGATGACGTCGATGTAATCGGACAGTTTCAGCATCTCGCCAACGGCGGCGCGATCCGTCACCGGGATCATCTGAAGCGCATGTTCGGGCAAACCGGCATCGAGAATACCGGCAAGCATGCAGTCAAAAATCGCGTGGGATGAATGGAAGCTTTCCGAACCACCGCGCAGGATGGCGGCATTGCCCGATTTGATGCACATGGCACCGGCATCGGCCGTCACATTCGGGCGGCTTTCATAAATGATGCCGATCACGCCAAGCGGCACAGACACGCGCGCGATATCGAGCCCGTTGCGTTCGGGGCTCCAGCGGGCAAGTTCGCGACCAACCGGATCGGGAAGGTCGGCAACTGCTTCGACCCCGGACGCCATGCTTTCGATGCGTGCAGGGTCAAGCGCAAGACGATCAAGCAATGCCGGCGTCAGGCCCTTTGCACGGCCTGCTTCCATGTCGCGTGCATTGGCGGCCAGTATGATATCGGCATTTTCGCGCAATTTGCGTGCGGCTGCTTTAAGGGCGTTGGTTTTTGGTTCGGACGGGACCTGCGCCAGTTTCAGCGAAGCTTCACGGGCATTGATGCCCATGTCGTGCATCAGTGCTGCGATGTCCTGGGTTTCGATGCTGGCAAGTGCCGTCATGGTCCTGGTTCCGTTCCTTGAAGATGTCCCGCAGGCCGGAATTCCCGGGGCGGGCTTATCGCAATTTTATCGACAATTTGACAAAATATCCCTCTGACCGCGTAACTGCAATCATCTAGGAACGATAAATCAATGTTTTGCGAACTATTCCGTAGACGGCAAGACATGCTTTCTTGTCCGACTTGCTTGCCAAATCATTGATTACGGGCCATCTGTTGTTTTGGGAAAGCTGGACGTCAATCGGAAAGTCGGGGCTGTGTCGGACACGTCCACATGGTACCCACCAGGGGATAAAAACTTGAAAAATATGGGTGATAGCCAGCCAACAGCCCGCGCTGAATTTGGTGTTGTTAAAACTTTTCTGCCGTATCTTTGGCCGCGTGGCGAGTTCGAGCTCAAGGTCCGTGTGGTTATCGCCCTGCTGTTTCTGGTCGGGGCGAAGGTCGCCAACGTTTATGTCCCGGTTTTGTATAAATACGCCGTCGATGCGCTTGACGGCGGTGGCAAGGCCGGTGCTTCGTCCGGTGGTGCCGATGCGACATCCCTGATTGTTGTGCCGGTGGGGATGATTGTCGCCTATGGGCTGGTGCGGGTTTTATCCTCGGCCTTCGGGGAATTGCGCGATGCCGTCTTTGCCAAGGTCGCGCAACGTGCCATCCGGACATCCGCCCTTGGCGTTTTTGAACATTTGCATGCCCTGTCGCTGCGCTTTCATCTGGATCGTCAGATGGGCGGGCTTTCGCGCGCGATTGAACGCGGGGTCAAGGGGATTGAATTCCTTTTGTCCTTCATGCTGTTCAACATTCTGCCGACCCTGCTTGAAATCTTCATGGTGTCGGGCATTCTGTGGGTGCTTTATGATTTCTGGTTCGCGCTGATCACGTTTGTCACCATCGTGATCTATATCGCGTTCACCCTGATCGTGACCGAATGGCGCATGAAGTTCCGCCGCGAAATGAACCAGCGCGATGACGAAGCCAACACCAAGGCCATCGACAGTCTGATCAATTATGAAACGGTCAAGTATTTCAATAACGAGGATCACGAATCCCGGCGTTACGACAATGCCTTGCGCGGTTACGAAACGGCGGCGGTGAAGTCACAGGAATCCCTGTCCAAGCTCAATATCGGGCAGGGTGCCATCATTGCGGTTGGTCTGGTTCTGAACATGCTTCTGGCGGCCAAGGGCGTTCAGGATGGCAACATGACCATTGGCGACTTTGTGCTGGTGAATACCTATTTGTTGCAGCTTTACATGCCGCTGAACTTCCTTGGTTTTGTCTATCGGCAGATCAAACAGTCGCTGACCGACATGGAACGCATGTTTTCGTTACTCGACGTCGAAAAGGAAGTCGAAGACAAGGACGGGGCACCTGCGTTGGTTTGTGCGGATGCGGCAATCCGGTTCGAGGATGTCAAATTCGCCTATAACCCGGATCGTCAGATTCTGAAGGGTGTCAGTTTCGAAGTTCCGGCGGGCAAAACCGTTGCTGTTGTCGGGCCAAGCGGGGCGGGCAAATCGACCCTGACCCGCCTGATGTTCCGTTTCTATGACGTCTCGAGCGGTCGGATCACGATTGACGGGCAGGATATCCGCGATGTGTCGCAGACATCCCTGCGCCGTTCTATCGGTATCGTGCCGCAGGATACGGTCCTGTTTAACGATACGATTGCCTATAACATCGCTTATGGTCGCCCCGGCGCGGAAGAGGCGGAAATCACCAATGCCGCCAAACTCGCCAGCATCGATGGCTTCATCGCCGCCCTGCCACAGGGCTTTAAAACCATGGTCGGCGAACGCGGGCTTAAACTTTCCGGCGGCGAAAAACAGCGTGTGTCGATTGCGCGCATGTTGCTCAAACGCCCGAAAGTCATGATCTTTGACGAGGCAACATCGGCCCTTGATACCCGTACCGAAAAGGATATCCAGCAGGCGCTTCGCGATGTGTCACGCGGGCATACGACGCTTGTGATCGCGCACCGGCTTTCGACCGTGATTGATGCCGATGAAATCATCGTGCTGCGCGACGGGCAGGTCGCCGAACGCGGCCGCCATCAGGACCTTCTGGCACAGGACGGGCTTTATGCCGAAATGTGGGCCCAGCAGCAGGAAATCCGCGAGGCTGAAGAAATCCTTGCCCATGCCGGGGATGTCAAGGCATAGGTCCAAAAACCTGCGTGGTGTCAAGCAGCCAAAGGGCGGTTGATATGGTGATGAAGGATAGAGACGTCGCGATCATAAGCGATGCGGCACAGAGTCCTTCATGGCCATAACGTTGTCCAAAGACCGCATAGATGCTCAGCATCGGCGAACAGGCAAAACTGACCGCGGCAATTTGCAGGACCGGCTCCATCGGCGGCATCAGCCAGACAAGGGAAAATACGATCAGCGGATGCAGGATCAGTTTGCCAGTAACGATCCGCGCCATATCAACGCGCATACCCCGGATTTTAAGCCCGACAAGACCCGCTCCAATCACAAACAGCGCCACCGGTCCCGATGACATTGCCAGCATGTCGATGGCTTTCAGTGCCGGGGCGGGTAATTCAATCCCGGTCAGCGAAAGACAAAGGCCTGCAAAAATCGCGATGATGATAGGTGTTTTGCACAGGTTTTTTAGTGCCTTGCCAAAAACCTGAAGCCGTCCCTGTCCGTTATTGTTCGCACTGTCGCCCAGCACAAGAACCAGCGGCATCATCACCAGCGTTTCGATCATCACGCACAGTGTTAATGCTATCGCTGCCGGTGGCCCCAGCACCTGAAGTGCGATCGGATAGCCGATAAATCCGCTATTGGAGAATGACATGCCCAAGCCCTGCAGGGTCGCATTGGCAAAGGATTTCCGGGCGATAAAGCGCGTATAGGCAATCCCGATTGTCAGAATGATTAACGAGCCGCCGCCATAGGCAATCAGAAATTCGCCGTGAATGATGTCGGCAATCGGCCGCCCTGAAAGCGTTTTGACCAGAAGGGCCGGTAGGGCAAAATTCATCACGAACGCCCCCATGCCGCGCGCCACATCCTGCGCGATGATATTTTGCCTGACCGCGACATAACCCAGTGCGATAATCAGGAAGATGGGGCTGGTGATCGCCAGAATATCAAGCATATTGGGGCATATTCCGAAACCGGCGCGGATGATCTGATCGACAGACCGCGGTTGTGCCAAAAATATTTGATTTTATTACATATCCCGTGCAATGCCGGGCGGGTCAAGAAATGGAATGGATTTATCAATGAACCAGACCGGAATGGATTGGCCCGAAAGCCTGATGCCCAATGCCTTTCGCGGTCTTGATTTGTTGCGATCCGTTTCCGTGCGTGGTCAAAAGGCGGCCGGTCTGATTTCAGGACATGGTGTATGGGATGGGCTTGCCGGGTTTGATCCGATTGTCGCCGGAACTTTTCCGATCAATCTTGATATTGATGGATCGGATATCGACATCCTTTGCCATTGCCCGGATTTTGATGGTTTCGAAGCCCACGTACAGGCTGTCTTTGGTCATCATGATGATTTTGGATTGCATCGCCGCCCGGCAACGCAACATGTCGGGCAGGCCATTGTCGTGCGGTTTGTTCTGGATGATTTGCCGGTCGAAATTTTTGCCACCGGCACGCCATCGCAATGCCAGTTCGGCTTCCGCCATATGCTGGTCGAGGCACGGTTGATATATCTTCTGGGGTCGCAGCTTTCCGAAGAAATCCGGAAAATGAAACGGGCCGGTTTCAAAACCGAACCTGCCTTCGCCATCCTTCTTGAGCTGGGCGCCGATCCCTATCTCGTGCTGGACGAAATGTATGATCTGGGGCCGCTTGCATTAAAAAGCAGGGTGGGGCGGTTCATCCTTTAAGGTCGTCAAGGCTGCCATGGCTGTCCAGCGCGCGATAGCGGACCGTATCGCGCCCGCTTTCCTTGGCTTCATAAAGGGCCTCGTCGGCAATCCGCAGTACATCGAGCGGTTCATAAAGATCAGTCGTTTCACTGGAAATCCAGGTCGCCCCGACGCTGACCGTGATCGAAACCGCATTGCCGTCCATATCGCTGACCCGGCATTGATCACGCACCGCATTGCACAACTTGTAACCAAGATACATCGTCTGTTCGAGGCGAATGCCTGGCAGGACACAAACGAATTCCTCTCCCCCGAAACGTCCGACGATGTCATGATCGCGAAGGCAAGATGACATGATGGCGGCAATGTTCTGTAATACCTTGTCGCCGATCAGATGGCCATGTGTATCATTGACCTGCTTGAAATGGTCGATATCAAGCATGAATACCCCGGCCGAGCCACCTTTGATCCGGGAACTCGTCATTTCGCGCGCCAGCAATTCTTCAAGTCCGCGCCGGTTCCAGACCCCGGTCAGGCTGTCGATCATCATGTCGCGATGTGCTGCATCCAGATCGGCCAGAAGCTGTCTCTGGCTGCGTTCGCTATAGCGAAGGGCAAGAACCGTTTCGACCCAATGGGCAAGGTCCTTGAGCGTTTCGATCTCGCTTTCGGAAAAATTGCGGGTTTTTGAATCAATAATGCACAGCGTGCCAAGCTTGTAGCCTTCGCGATTGGAAAGCGGCACACCGGCATAGGACCGGATATGGGGTGCCCCCACCACCAGCGGATTGTCGCTGAAACGTTCGTCATCGATGGCATTGCCAACAACAAGCGGCGCGTCATGCATGATCGCATGCCCGCAAAACGAAATGTCACGCGGCGTTTCGGGAACGCCCAGATTGATCCGGGATTTGAAAAACTGCCGGTCGCCATCAATCAGGGAAATGGCGACGATTTCGGTGTTGAAAATGCGTTCGGCAAGGCGCGTGATCCGGTCAAGTTCAGGGTCGCGCGGTGTTGACAGAATACCCATGCTTTCAAGCGATTTCTGCCGCTCGTTCTCGCTATCCGGCGTGGGCGCGATTTTCAAGACGGTTCTCCCGTTACAGCATGTTGTTGTTCCAGGTTGATTTTAATGCTGTTCAAATAGTCCTTCGTTGTGCTGTTCATTGGCGTTGGGTGTGAACAGCACCCGGTCGCGCCCGCTTTGTTTCGCGCGATATAGTGCGGCATCGGCAATTTCGAAGATGGCCTTGCGGTTGTCGTTGCTGCAACCTGCCGCAATCCATGTGGCCCCGATGGAAATAGTCACGCCAAGGGTTTTGCCCTCGCTGGTGTTGATCGGCGTATTGCGCAGGATATTGCAAAGTTTTTCAGCAATTTTCGGGGTCGTTTCGCGCGTGATACCGGGAATGACACAGACAAATTCCTCGCCGCCGACACGTGCAATGATGTCATTTTCGCGCAAATGATTTTTGAGCATTCCGGCAATGCTGATGATGACCTCATCGCCAATCAGATGTCCGTGCGTGTCATTGACGCATTTGAAATGATCGATATCACATAACAAAATCCCGCAGGGTTCGGTCAATGGCACGCCTTCGGGGGCGAGTTCACGATCAAGTATTTCATCAAGCCCGCGCCGGTTCCAAAGTCCGGTCATCGGATCGATCATGCTTTGACGAACCGCTTCATCAAGGCTTTGCATCAACCGTCTCTGGCTGAATTGTGCAAACCGCAGCAACAGAACCATATCGACCAGATAGGCAAGGTCCTTGAGGTTATCGGTATCGCGCTGGCTCATTTCGCGCGGTTTGTCGTCAAAAATGCAAAGTGTCCCGACCGGTTGTCCTTCGTGATGATGCACTGGCATCCCGGCGTAAAAAATCACTGGCGTATCGCAGATCACCAACGGATTGTCGGAAAAACGGGGATCGATCCGGGCATCCTTGATCACCATCGGCTCGGTCTGGGTGATCGCATGCCCGCAGAACGAAATATCGCGGCGGCTTTCCAGCTTTTCGAAATTGGCACGGGATTTGAAAATCTGTCGGTCATGATCGATTACCGTCATCGTGGCCGATTTGACGTCAAAGATCCGTTTGGCAAGTGACGTGATTCGGTCAAGTTCGGGTTCGGCATCAAAAGTCGCGATACGCATGCGCGTGATGATGCCCTGACGTTCGGCTTCGTTATGCGGTATTGGTGCATGTTCCATCCTGATCCCCGACCATGCTGCTGCCTTTTAAGTGGGAAGCCGACAGGGGATTTCCAGATGGGCCAGTCCCGATTAACCAGGATAATCAGTCAACAATAACCGTATCGCCCACCCGGATCGCACCGGGTTCAATCGCACGGCATGTAACCCCGCCCCGCCAGTCCGGTGTCAGGGCCTTTTCAAGGCCCGGTGCTGCGGCTTCCATCCGGTTGCACGGATCGGTTTCGCCGGTGATTTCAAGGACCAGTTCCCCTATCCGGATGCGGGCACCGGGCGTTTGCGGCAATTTCACACCTCGTACCAGCAGATTGGCGCGCCGCGTGGTCCAGGGCAAATCCATACGGTCAATTTCACCGCAGGCCGCTTGCCAGTCTTCCTCAGTCAAGACCGTGATCTGGCGTTTGCGTAGCTTGCCGCGATAATCGCCATCAACCCCAAAATCAAGACTGACAGAAACACCATCAAGCGTTTCCATTGGCGCACGTGAACGGGCCTTTCGCGCGATACCAATCAGGGTGGCGGTCATGACAATCTCCGTCTTTGATCCGATTAACGTGGGGTAATGATGTCTTCGCCGATCAGGTCTTCCATTGGCCCGATACAACCCAGCGACCGGCAAAGTTTTCCGGCACAAGAATGGTCTGGCGGGGCGTCGCGCTGTCATCACGTTCCGGATAATCGGTGGTGTAATGCAGGCCGCGGCTTTCATGGCGCCAAAGGGCCGACTGGATGATCAGTTTGGCAACCACCGAAAGGTTACGCAATTCAAGCAAGTCATTGGTCACACGGAAATTGCCGTAATATTCGTCAATCTCCGACAGCAACAGATCAATGCGATGCTGTGCGCGTTGCAGACGTTTGGTCGTGCGCACGATGCCGACAAAGTCCCACATCACGTTGCGCAACTGTTCCCAGTTATGGGCAACAATGACTTCCTCGTCGGAATCGGTGATCCCGGTTTCGTCCCAGTCCGGCAGGTCCTTGAACCGGTCATCAACCGGGAGTGCTTCGACAATGTCGCGTGCTGCGGCCTCGCCAAATACCAGGCATTCCAGAAGCGAGTTCGACGCCAGCCGGTTCGCCCCGTGAAGGCCCGTGCCCGCGCATTCACCAATCGCATAAAGCCCGGTCAGATCGGTGCGCCCGCGAAGATCGGTCAAAACCCCGCCGCATGTATAATGTGCTGCCGGAACAACCGGGATCGGCTGTTTGGTCATGTCGATGCCGTACGACAGGCAGGTTTCATGGATGGTCGGGAAATGCTCCCGGATGAAATCCTCGCCCTTGTGCGTGATATCAAGGTATACGCAATCCGCACCCAGCCGTTTCATTTCATGGTCAATCGCGCGCGCGACAATATCGCGCGGTGCCAGTTCGCCGCGTTCGTCAAACCGGTCCATGAAACGCGTGCCATCGGCCAGCAGCAATTTGCCGCCTTCGCCGCGCACGGCCTCGGTAATCAGGAATGATTTGGCCTGCGGATGATACAGGCAGGTCGGGTGAAACTGGCTGAATTCCATATTCATCACCCGGCAACCCGCACGCCATGCCATGGCAATGCCATCGCCCGTCGATCCGTCCGGGTTGGACGTAAACCGGTACACCTTGCTGGCCCCCCCGGTGGCAAGCACCACGGTACGCGCATTGAACGACCGGACCTTGCCCGTTGTCAGATCAAGCGCATAGGCCCCGATGCATCGGCGGCCTTCACCGCCAAGCTTACGGTCGGTCACCAGATCAATCGCAAGGTAATTTTCAAAAATCTTGATGTTCGGATGTTTGACGGCCTCGCCCTGCAAGGTGGTTTGTACCGCCCGCCCGGTGGCATCGGCGGCATGAACAATGCGGCGATGGCTATGCCCGCCTTCCCGTGTCAGGTGAAACGGCTGATCATTGCCGCCTTCCGGATCACGCGTCAGCTGAATGCCAAGTTCATCAAGCCATTTGATGGCATTGGGCGCGTTGCGTGCGACAAATTCAACAGTGTCGCGTTTGCACAATCCGGCACCGGCAACAAGTGTGTCTTCGACATGGTTTTCGATGCTGTCGGCGGCATCAAGCACGGCGGCAATTCCGCCCTGTGCCCAGTTGGTCGAACCGTCATCGATCTTGCCCTTCGACAGGACGGCAACCTTGACATGCGGAGCAAGCTTGAGTGCGGTGGACAAACCGGCAGCGCCACTGCCGATGACAAGCACATCATAATGGAAGGACAGATCGGTCATGATATCCCATCGCTTGTGAAGCAAGGCGACGGATGGCATCTGGCGCGGTGGCGTCATCATCCGGGGCCCGAACAGAAGCGGCAGAATAGGACTGCTTTGGGCGAAGCTCAAACATTATCGTCGCAATATTGCCCGCAATAACATCGATATTGCCACAAGCCATGCTTGCATGATGCCCGAATTGGTCCAGATACTGTTTAACAAGACAGCATCTGTAACCAGGCTGCGTTCCACCTGCCCGATCAGAAGAGGAAGGTTTGATGAGCACATCGACACCAGCGCTAAACACGATGACTGGCGGTTGCCATTGCGGCGAAGTTCGTTATGAAGTGCGCGGCAAACTGCATGACGCCAAAATGTGCCATTGTGGCCTGTGCCGCAAACTGCACGGTCATGTCAGTTCCTATGCCCGGGTTGAAAAGGATGCTCTGCATCTAACCCGTGACGAAGGATTGCGCTGGTATCGCCTTTCTGATCAAAGCGACCGGGGCTTTTGCAAGGAATGCGGATCATCGCTGTTCTGGCGTCCCGTCCGGTCGCAGGAAGTCGCAATCACCCCTGGCACGCTTGACGGCGCATCAGGCATATCGACATCCGCCCAGATGTTTTGCAAGGACAAGGGCGATTATTACCCGATTGATGCGGCTATCCCCGCCTATGACGGGGATGATCAGGACTGATTGACTTGCAATCAGTCCTGATCTGTAACACCGGGGACCTTCATCCAGGTCAGTTCGTGCTTGTTGTTGTATAGATGCACGACCTTTGACCCGGGAATATCGGCAAACTGGGTAATGGCGGCGTAATCTGTGTCGCCCTGCAGCTTGATGGTGCAGATGAAATTGGTTGCCATACCTGCATCCATCCACTGATTGACCAGTTGGAACAGCCGGTCCGGATAGCAGATCACGTCCGAGCACAGCCAGTCGATATAACCGATTTCATCGGGGTTCAGCCCGAACGCGCTTTCCTGCCGGAAATCAACACGCGGCAGGGTGGCGATTTTCGGATCAAGACGGGCCTTGTCGATGCTGATCACATCGGTGCCAAATTCATGCAAAACCCATGTCCATCCGCCGGGGCTGCCGCCCAGATCCATGGTGCGGTCGCCAACTTCGGGTCCAACACCAAGACGGGTGAAGGCTTCCCAAAGTTTCAGATAGGCGCGGTTGGGCGGGGTGGTCTTGTCTTCTTCAAACTCGACCTCGCCATTTTTCCACGGGCTTGAACAATCCATCGATGCGATGATCGTATCGGGATCGATCAATGTCCACGATCCTAGCGGGGCGGTCGGGGCCGGTTCGCCAAAGACCTGTCGTTTGGCTGATACATGCGGCAAGTTGGCTTCGATCAGTTTCGCGCGCGAAAAATGATCAAACTTGAACATGGCCCAGTTGCGCTGATTGAATTTCAGGATTTTGGCCGCACCCTTGATCGACGGGATCGCCATTCGGACCGGATTGCGCCAGACATTCTGCGCCCAGAAGACACGGCGTTCGGGGCCGGGTGCGAACATCAGCCGGTCATGGCTTTCGATCACGTCACCAAGTTCGGCACGCAGCTGATCTTCAAAGCCGACAGGGGCCAGATAGCCGGTCGCATCCATCGGCTCGATGACCGCATCAATGCCATCGGGGATGTCAAAAGTCCGGGTGGTGTATGTCTGATCGTTTTTCATGGGCCGCTTTTACGCTGATTTCGCCCAATAAAAAAGCGGGAAAGCCGCATAACAGCTTTCCCGCAATGTCAGATGATCCAGCGAGAGATCAGAATTTGTCTGCCTGAACCAGACCGTCGATCAGAAGCACCTTGGTGGCATCCCCATTGATGCCGAAATCGTTATCATTGATCAGGGCCAGCGCACCGTCACCCATCACCGCAAGACCTTCGATCTTGGTCGGAGCCATCGGGTAATCGGCACTGTCAAAACGAAGCGTTTTGGCAACTGCCTTCAGGTCAAGCTTCGACAGGTCGTTTTCCTGTTCAAGCGACGGGCTGGTCGACATATCGTCCCAGCGCGATGCCAGAATATTTGATGCACCATCCAGTTTGACTTCATGCAGCTTGGTGGTGCCATCGGTCCGTTCCAGAACCAGCAGGCGGTCATCGCCAAGTGCCATGACTTCGGAAATGCGAGGTGCGTTCTGTTTGTCGGATGGATCGTTGCGGAAGGTCTGCGGATCATCCAGCTGATAGATATATTCGCCGGCAAGTTCGCCCTTCACGCGGTCATACACGAACAGGCGGGTGTTCTTTGCCTTTTTGTAGGCATCTGCATTCGGGTTGGCCAGCGGGTTCTGAACCATGAAATACAGTTTGCTTTCATCGGGCGATACGGCCATCGATTCAATGCCGCGGTTGGTCTGGCGGGTCACAAGGATTGCCGGAAGACCACCGGTGATCTTATAGGCCGCACCTTCGAAATCCTTTTCCGAACCGGCTGGAACGATACGTTCATTGACCGTACCGTCGGCGGCAACATGCAGGATCGACGGACCGTTTTCTTCACCGATCCAGTACGAACCATCCGACAGGCGAATGATGCCTTCGGCGTCAATTGCCGACACCGACTGTGCCAGTTCCTTGCCATTGGCATCGACCGGCTTTTCGGTTTTGGCAACCGACAGCTTGTTGGTCAACCCGGTGAGGGGCACGCCATTCTGGTCCTTAAGCGCGATAACGTCCTTGACGTCAAAGCTGCCGTTATCGTTCAGGAAAATGGTATAGATAGACGGCGAATAATCAGGCGTCGGATAGACGCGCACCTTGCGGCCCTGACAAACGACGTCTTCGGAGACGCCAAGAACGTCCTGCACATCACCGCAAACAAAGTTCGGACCACGGTCGGAAACGGCATAGAACATATTGGATGGATCACCCGGACGGCGATAGGCCCCCGAACCGAAACCAACCGTCAGGTCGCGTGCCTTGCCGCCATCCACCATGACGGTCGACAGATTGTTAATCGCACTTTTGGTTTCGAAAACCTTGACGTCACCCGCCATTGCCGTTGTCGCAAGAAGCATGGCCGCAATACCGGCGAAACCGGCTGCAATCGTCCGTTTCATGGTGTGATCCCCCACATCGTGTAATGCATAAGAAGAAACGCCCGAACCCGGTTATGCATCGGTTCAGGCGCAGGTGATGAGGATCACATTAGAATTTTACTGTGACAGTTTGTTTGCGGTTGCGGGTCGTTTACGTGAAACAACAGAAAGTCATAACCTATCGCCGCAAACCGGCAGGCTGTTTACCAGAAATCCTCGCGCCGGACGGTAAATGTTTCCGCGACACTGGCATATTCGTGATAGCCCAGACGTGCCAGCGGCTCGAACAGGGTGACATCGACCATGCCGTCACGGATGATTGCATCATCAATATGGAGACCGACCACTGTACCGATCACCATCGCGTTTTTGCTTTGCGGGGTGGGGCCGGGCAGATCGACAATCTGGAATACCTTGCATTCCATATGGATTGGCACTCCCTTGATCCGATGGGCGGCGACCGTTTGACCCGGTTCCTTTTCTAGACCGGCATAATCAAATTCGTCCTGTTCGGGCGGAAGCGGTGCCGAACAGAAATTGATTTCGCGCAGCATAGCGCGTGGGGCGACGGCGGCAATAAATTCACCGGTTTCACGCGCGTTGTTCAGACTGTCAATTGAGCCGCCAGATGCAAACATGACCATCGGCGGATTGCCGCAGACTGCATTGAAAAACGAATAGGGGGCCAGATTGGCGCACCCCTGTTTATCGACCGTCGAAATCCAGCCAATCGGGCGTGGGGCCACACAGGCCTTGAACGGATCATGTGGCAGGTTATGTGGCGTTTTGCCCGGTTCGTAAAACATGGTGGTTCTCGATAATGTGCGTTGACCCCCATCATATGGGGTGTAACGGCGAATGGATCACGTGACGAAATCGTTTCACGTGTGCGATTTGCTATTTCCCCGGAGCATAATCATCGCCGCGCACCGTTTCCGGTCGTTCCGAAAGATGCAGGCGGGTTTGCTGTAACGGGGTTTCGGCGATGATGTTGCCGCGCCTGATGACATAAAGCCGGTTGGCGCGAAGCCGGATGGCTTCGATCGTATCGCGGGCCTGTAACACGACGAAATCGGCATTGTTGCCAACCGCAATCCCGTATCCTTCAAGCCCCATGATTTTTGCCGGTTCGGTTGTCACCGCGTCAAAACAGGCTCGGATATCATCGCGTGACGTCATCTGTGCGACATGAAGCCCCATCGATGCGACTTCAAGCATATCGCCCGATCCCATCGAATACCACGGGTCCATCACGCAATCATGACCAAACGCCACGGTCAGCCCCGCCTTGCGCAATTCCGGCACGCGCGTCATGCCGCGACGCTTGGGATAGGTATCGTGACGACCCTGAAGGGTGATATTGATCAATGGGTTGGCAATCACGCTGACCTCGGCCTCGGTCATCAGGGCGATCAGCTTCGATACGTAATAATTATCCATCGAATGCATCGATGTCAGATGCGATCCGGCCACCTGTCCCTGAAGGTCAAGGCGCTGCGTTTCATAAGCCAGCATTTCGATATGACGCGATAGCGGGTCATCGGTTTCATCGCAATGCATATCAACCCGAAGGCCGCGTTTGGCCGCCATTTCGCAAAGTTCGGTAATGCTTTGCGCGCCGTCTGCCATGGTGCGTTCGAAATGCGGGATGCCGCCGACAACATCGACGCCTTTATCAAGTGCGCGAATGACATTCTGCTTTGCCGTCGGGCTGCGCAGATAGCCATCCTGGGGAAACGCCACCAGTTGCAGGTCGATATAGGGTGCGATCTGTTTTTTGACCTCAAGCAACGCATCGACCGCAAGCAGACGGTCATCGCAGACATCAACATGCGTTCGGATGGCAAGCAGGCCCTTCGATACGGCCAGATCGCAGTAACGAAGTGCGCGTTCAATCACCGCCTCGATGGTCAAAATCGGCTTAAGTTCGCCCCAAAGCGCGATGCCTTCCAGCAACGTACCCGACTCATTCATCCTTGGCAGGCCCAGTGACAGGGTGGCATCCATGTGGAAATGGCTATCGACGAAGGGCGGGCTGACCAGCATCCCGTCGCAATCGATTTCCTCGGCCGCCAGGATCGGCAATTGCGGGCCGATTTCGATGATCTTGCCATTCTTGCAGGCGATATCAACACCGGTGCGGCCATCAGGCAGATTGGCATTTTTAAGGATCAGATCGGCTTGCATGGCGGCGTCCTTCGGTAATGGGATATTTTAATCATCAGGCTATTTGTTTCGGGTCGAAAATCAACGCTGTCCCTTGAACCACGGCACCAGCAATGCCTTGGGATAATCGGCCTTGCGCGCCACAATGATCAGGGCGGCAATCGATAGCAGATAGGGCATCATCAGGAAAACCTGCGATGGCAGAAACGCGCCAACTTCGGTTTGCAGGCGGACCTGAAACGCATCAAACGCACCAAAAAGCAACGCGCCCAGCAATGCCTTGCCCGGTCGCCAGCTTGCAAACACCGTAAGCGCAATGCAAACCCAGCCACGGCCATTGATCATGCCAAAGAAAAACGCATCAAACGCCGACATGGTCAGAAACGCTCCGCCCAGCGCCATCAGACTCGATCCGGCAACCACGGCCCCGATGCGCAGCGCATAAACCGATAACCCTTGCGCCTCGACCGAGGACGGATTATCGCCAACCGCCCGGATCGCAAGGCCAAGCGGGGTGCGATACAAGACCCAGCCGGTGACAAACACCATGACAAGCGCCAGCATTGTAAGAGCCGTTTGGGAAAACAGCGCCGGGCCGATAAACGGCAAATCCGACAGGATCGGAATATCAAGCGGCTGGAACGGAATGATCCGCGGCGGTGACGACACATCGGGCAATGCCGTGCGATAGGTAAAATACGACAGGCTGGTCGCCAGCAGCGTCACCCCGATCCCCGACACATGCTGCGACAGGCCAAGCGGTACGGTCAGGATTGCGTGGATCAGGCCGAAAAACCCACCGGCCAGGGCGGCAACCAGAACGCCGCCCCACAATCCGGCACCCAGCCAGACCGCCATCCATCCGGCCATCGCCCCGGCTGTAAAAATCCCCTCGATGCCAAGGTTAAGAACTCCGGCGCGCTCACAAATCAGCGCGCCGAGCACCCCGAAAATCAGCGGGGTGGCAATACGAAGCGCTGCGGCCCAGAAATTTGCGGTCAAAAGGATGTCGATGATTTCCATTTTCTTTCCCCTTAACCTGCTGATTTCTGGCGTTCGAAATGGACCTTGAACCGGGTCAGAAACCCGCCAATCAGAACGCATAACAACGACATCGCGACAATCAGATCGGCCAGATAACTTGAAACGCCGATCGCGCGGCTCATGGAATCGGCACCAACAAAAACCGATGCCACAAACACGGCGGATATGATCACGCCAACCGGTGAAAGGCGGGCCAGCATTGCAACCACGATCCCCGCATAGCCATAACCCGGCGACAGATCGGTCGCCAGATATCCAAGGGTTCCCGCGACTTCGGAAACACCGGCAAGTCCGGCCAAACCACCCGACAGCATCGCGACCAGTACCATGGTTTTGGTTGCCGAAATTCCGGAAAATCTGGCTGCGGCGGCATTTTCACCGATCGCACGAATTTCAAATCCCCAGACGGTGCGTTTAACGAAAATCGCCAGCGCCACGGCACAGATCAGCGCGATCACCAATCCAAGATGCACCCGCATCCGTTCGATCAGCGGCGGCAGGACGGCGCTATCGATTACCGGTTCGGACTGTGGCCAACCCATCGACATCGGGTCTTTTAGCGCACCTTCCAGCATCATCTGCACAAACAGAATGACAATGAAGTTCAAAAGCAGAGTGGTGACAACCTCGTCCACCCCTAACCGCGTTTTCAAAAGCGTAGGGCCGATCAGCATTACCGCCCCGGCGAGCGCCCCGGCAATCAGCACCACCGGGATCATGATATAGCTTGGCCCGTCAATCACGCCCGATCCGATGGCAACGGCGGCCATGGCCCCCATATAAAGCTGTCCCTCGGCCCCGATATTCCAAAGTTTGGCCCGAAACGCGATGGCGGCCGCCAATCCGGTCAGGATCAGCGGGGTGGCACGCGTCAGCATTTCCGAAATCGAAAACATCGATCCAAACGCGCCGCTTATCATCAGGCCATAGGCGTTTATGATCGGTGCTCCGGCAAGGGCAAGCGGGATCGCTGCCAGAAGAATGGCGATAGTTGCCGCCATGACGGGGACGCCATAAACCATGATTGCGGATGGATTGATGCGGGGTTCAAACCGGATCACGCCGGGTCTCCTGATTTTGGGGCATTTTCATCGGTTTTTGCGCTGACCTTTGTGCTGGGCTCAAATTTACCGGACCCGAAATCGGCATCGCTTTTTTTCTGTCCGGCCATCATCAGGCCAAGCTCTGATCGGTCAATATCGTTTGCAGCAATCGCGGCCGATACATGACCGGCATGGATCACCGCAATCTGATCGGACAGGGTCAGCAATTCATCGAGATCCTCGGATATCAGAACCACCGCTGCCCCGCCTTCGCGCGCCTCAAGAAGCCGCCTGTGGACTTCTGACTGCGCGCCAACGTCAAGCCCGCGGGATGGCTGGTTGGCAAGGATTAGTTTTGGTGATTTTTCAAGAACACGTGCAAGGATGAGTTTTTGAATATTCCCGCCAGATAGCAGACATGCGGGGGCGTCCGGGCCGGGGCAGCGCACATCGTAATCGGCAATGGCATGTTCGGCACGCTTGCGGATTGCCTCGAAGTCAAGGAAGCCGAACTTCTGATAATCGCGGGATCGGACATCTTCGATGGCGATGTTTTCCGCCACCGTCATCGACCCCACCATACCATCATGATGGCGGTCTTCGGGGATACGCGCGATGCCGTTCTGGGCGAACTTGTGAGCATCGAATTTGGTAACTTTTTCACCAAAAATCTCGACCGAGCCACCATCGGGCCTATCCAGCCCGGCAATCAGTTGCGCCAACGCCGCCTGCCCGTTACCCGATACCCCGGCAATGCCAAGAATTTCGCCTTCTCGCGCCAGAAGGTTCACCCCATGCAGGGAGCGTCTGGCATCGCCACGATCAATCGTGACATCCCGAAGCTCGATGACCGGCTTGCCCGGTACGCGTTCGCTTCGGCGGCTGACCGGCACATCGCGGCCAACGATCAGTTCGGCAATCGAACGTCTGTCGGCCTGATCGGTTGCCATTTCGCCGACTTTTTTGCCGCCGCGCAGCACCGCGATGCGATGGGAAACTGCTAGAACCTCGGCCAGTTTATGGGCAATGATAATGACCGAAAGCCCGGCCGTGGCAAGCTTGCGAAGGATCGCAAAAAGGCTGTCTGCTTCCCGCGGTGTCAGAACCGCAGTTGGTTCATCCAGCACCAGCAAACGGGCATCGCGATAAAGGGCCTTGAGGATTTCAACGCGCTGCTTTTCGCCGACGGTCAGTTTATGAACCGGCTGATCCAGATCGACATTAAGACCCGATCCCGCCATCAGTTTTGACAGTTTGGCGCGTGCCTTGGTCCGGTCGCGGCGTAGGCGAAAAATCGGTTCTGTGCCAAGGACGATATTATCAAGGCCGCTTAGATTTTCGGCCAGTGTGAAATGCTGATGAACCATGCCGATCCCGGCATCAAGGGCCGCCTGCGGTGCGCCGTGTTCAAGCGGGGCAAGGATACCATCCGCACCCGCGACCATCACGGTCCCCGTATCCGCAACATAATGGCCAAACAGAATGTTCATCAGGGTGGTTTTGCCCGCACCGTTTTCGCCAAGCAGTGCAACGATTTCGCCCTTGTGCACATCAAGGTCGATGGCGTCATTGGCGATCAGCGGGCCGAATTTCTTGGTGATTGCAGCCAGTTGCAGCAGCAATTGCGGGGACGTTTCCAAAGATGGGGTGGCAGCAGATGACATCCGGCTGATCCGTTAATTTTTATGTGTCACGCCTTGGGCCATATTGGCGTATCGAGTGCATGTCGGGATCGCCCCGAAAAACGAAAGGCAGTCCGATGTTTAAACCGGACTGCCTGCAAAGTGGAAGAAATCTTACATGGAAGATTTCGGTTCTTCGTCATTCACCTTGACGGTAAAGCTGCCATCCAGAATTTCTGCCTGTTTGGTGTCAACTTCGGCAACAGTACCTTCGGGCAGAAGGGAGCTATCAAGAACGACGGTGCCGCCGCCCGGTGCCATATAGCTGAGTTTGCCGTAATCTTCGGCCTTGAATTCACCAGCTTTGACCGCTGCAATCGCATGATCCACCGTCGGCTCCATGTGCCAAAGGGCCGAACCCAGAATGGTGCCCGGATAGTCTGCCGCGGTATCGATCACGTTGCCAACAGCCAGAACGCCGCGTTCCTTCGCGGCATCCGAAACGCCAAAGCGTTCGGCATACATGACATCCGCACCCTTATCGATCATCGCAAAGGCGGCTTCTTTGGCTTTGGGCGGATCGTACCAGCTGTTGATGAAGGTCACGGTAAATTCGACATCAGGATTGACCGATTTGGCACCTTCCATGAAGGCATTCATCAGGCGGTTGACTTCCGGAATGGCAAAACCGCCAACCATGCCGATTTTGTTCGATTTGGTCGCCTTGCCAGCTGCCATGCCAACAAGATAGCTTGGTTCATGGATATAGTTGTCAAAGACCGAGAAATTGTCGCCTTCGGGGCCGAAGCTTGAGCCCATCAGAAACGCGGTTTCGGGATAATCGGCGGCAACCTTGCGGGCCGCGCGTTCTACACCGAAAACTTCGCCCAGAATAAGGGCCGAGCCATTTTCGGCATATTCACGCATCACGCGTTCATAGTCGGTATTGGCGACGTTTTCGGAAAATTCATAGGTGATGTCGCCGCGTTCCTGAGCGGCATTCAGCGCCTTGTGGATACGCGAAACCCACTGCTGTTCGACCGGAACGGTGTAAATCGCCGAAACCTTGATCGGGTCGGCTGCCATTGCCGGTGCCGGCACGCCAAGGCCAAAAGATACCACCGCGGCTGCTGCGGCCATGGCCGATAGCATTGCGCGACGGGAAAGACGGAAAGTGCCAGACTTCATGATGTCCCCCTGCAGGTTATTGCCAATCTTGAAAATTCTATTTTTCTGCGTATTTGATATGCAGATTGTATACATGATCATAAGAAGGGCAAATGCAGAGTTGTCCAAACGGTCAAATTACCGTTTTCGGCTAAATTGCTGTAACGCAATTCACATCAGGATGTATTGAACTACGTGAATATACGGATGCGCGCGTTAGCTATCTGCGAATTCACATTTGAATTCTTGCCGCACATACCCGGTCAGACCAGAACGAAGTCAAGGAGTCCGATGAAGATATGCGGGGTTTTTGACCGCTATTGTCCGGGATGAAAATCTTCCTGTTTTTGGGCCGAACCGGTTAAGATTGTCTAAACGGCTGAAATTACTTTGAAACTGTGGCGACTCCTTGGAAATTTTCGGAGTCTATTAACTTTTTGCGGTGATGCTTTCCTCAAGAAATATGGGGGAACCTGGAACGCATCATGACAAAGAAAACATCCTTACCGCTTGATCAGGTTATGGTCGGGGACTGCATCGAACTGATGAACAGCCTGCCGGAAAAGTCGGTCGATCTGATTTTCGCCGATCCGCCCTATAACCTGCAGCTGGGTGGTGATCTGCTGCGCCCTAATAATTCCAAGGTCGACGCGGTTGACGATCATTGGGACCAGTTTGACAGTTTCCGTCACTATGACGATTTCACCCGTGACTGGCTGACCGCCGCGCGCCGTGTCCTTAAGGATACCGGTGCGATCTGGGTGATCGGTTCGTATCACAACATTTATCGCGTCGGCACGGTGATGCAGGATATCGGTTACTGGATCCTGAACGACATCGTGTGGCGCAAAACCAACCCGATGCCGAATTTCCGTGGCAAACGTTTCTGCAATGCGCATGAAACCCTGCTGTGGTGTTCGAAAAATGCCGAGCAGAAAGCGATCACGTTCAATTACGAAGCGATGAAGCAGCTCAACGAAGGATTGCAGATGCGGTCCGACTGGTTGCTGCCGATCTGTTCCGGGTCCGAGCGCCTGAAGAATGAAAAGGGTAAAAAGGTCCATCCGACCCAGAAACCCGAAGCATTGTTGCAGCGTGTTCTGCTGGCGACGACCCGTCAGGGCGACGTTGTACTTGATCCGTTCTTTGGTACCGGCACCACCGGTGCGGCAGCGCGCCGCCTTGGCCGTCACTTCATCGGGCTTGAGCGCGAGGAAGAATATGCAAAGGCCGCCAAGGAACGCATTGCCAAGGTCCAGATGCTTGATGGTGAAAGCCTTGAGATGACGGAGTCGAAGCGATCACTTCCGCGTATTCCGTTCGGTGCGGTCATTGAACGCGGTCTTCTGGCGCCGGGCGACAAGATTTATGACAACCGCGGCAATGTTGCAGCGCTTGTTCGTGCCGATGGCTCAATCAGTCACAAGGACAATGCCGGTTCGATTCACCAGATCGGTGCCCATGTTCAGGGTGCACAGGCTTGTAATGGCTGGACTTATTGGCATTACAAGTGTGACGGGCGATTGGTTGTGATCGACAATCTGCGCAGTCAGCTTCGCAAGGAAATGGGGCAGGTTTCCGCCTGATTTCGTGCGGTGCAGCACGCTTAAAATGATCTGATCTGGAAGGCCGGGATGGTTGTGAAACCTTCCGGCCTTTTGCATTCGGGCGCAATTCTTGCTATATCTTGAATCTTGGAATTATCCGTAAGGATAGATGGAGAGCCCCATGCAGGTTGGCGCAACAGGTAGTGCCGCTTACGCACCGAACCCGGTCCAGATCCAGCAGGCAGCTGCACCGATCGCCGAAACCGGTGGTAACGATCTTCAGTCACCGTCGGCCCAGCGGGTCGATCAGGTGGCAGAAGCCGACACGTCACAACAATCGGCCCCGCCGAGCAGCACGGGCCGTGGGCAGGTTATTGATATATACGCCTGACCACCTTATTAACGATTTAAAAGGCCCGCGCCGGAATGGCAACGGGCCTTCTTTTTGTGTTTTGAACGGTCGGTTGACGCCGACCTAGCGGTATTTCAGCGCGTGACGCACGATTTTTTTCATCACCGTCGGCAGAGCGAATTCAGATAACCCGTCAATCGTTGTCCAGCTGCCATCAAGTTTTGCCGCGTCGCTTTCAGCTATATTGGCGGCAAGGACCGTCACATCGAGATGGAAATGGGTGAAAGTGTGCCCGACAGTACCATCTAGTTCCGTCCAACTTGCCTTGATCGGGGCTTCGGACAACATCACATCATCCGGGGCCTCAATCGCGCGCCAGTCACTGCCCGGCACTTCGTAAAGTCCACCCAGCAGACCCTTTTCCGGGCGGCGCCGGACCAGAATTTTACCGTCTTCGCGCCGTATCCAGAAGGCATAGCCAACCCGGGTTGGTTTGGCGGGTTTCTTACGTTTTTTGGGTAGTTCCGGGGCAATGCCCGATTTGCGGCCTTCGCAGGAAGCCTGCCACGGGCAAATGCCACATGCCGGATTGCGTGGCGTGCAGATCGTTGCGCCCAAATCCATCAGCGCCTGCGCATAGTCGCCCGGCCGGTCGGACGGGGTCAGGGCCGCCGACTTTTCCTTGATTTCGGGTTTGACGTCGGGCAGTGGGGTTTCAAGCGCAAAAAGACGGGATATGACCCGTTCGATATTGCCATCGACCGGGCTTGAATGACGGTTAAAGGCGATGGCTGCAACGGCGGCGGCGGTATAGGGACCGATGCCGGGCAGCTTCAGAAGGCCTTCTTCGGTATCGGGGAACCGGCCGCCATATTCATCGGCAACAACCTTGGCGCATTTGTGCAGGTTGCGTGCGCGTGCATAATATCCCAGACCTTGCCAGGCATGCAGAACTTCATCGAGATCGGCATTGGCAAGATCGTTGACAGTCGGCCAGCGTTGCAGGAATGCCGCGAAATAGGGACCGACCGTAATCACGGTGGTCTGTTGCAGCATGATTTCGCTAAGCCAGACGCGGTAAGGGTCCTGTGCGTCGCCCGGTTCGGCACGCCATGGAAGGGTGCGATGATGACGGTCATACCAGTCCAACATGGTCCGACCGAGGTGATGGATTTCGTCGTTGGTGAAATGCACGGCGTTCCCGTGTTATGTTGCGGGGATGAAAACGGGTAATTACGTTTAGGTCAGATTCAGACCCTACGAAAGAAGCGGGCGTGAGCAAGCAAAAAGATATGACCGATACGCCGACACATAGCACGCCAGATCAGCGTGCCGATATGGTTGCTGCAAAAAATGCGGTCAAAAAGAAACAAAAGATTACCCCGATGGGCAGTTCGGAGCGCCGCATGGGCCTGCGCAATATTGCCGCCATGGTTGGCAATCTGACACGTCCGCTGGTCCGCAAACGCGGTTTCTTTCAGGCCGAAATCATTTTGCACTGGTCCGAAATTGTCGGTCGCGATCTTGAACAATTCACCATGCCGGTCAAATACAATCCGCCTCGCGGCGAAAATGCCGGGGGCGGAACCCTTGTGATCCGGGTGATGGGACCGGTGGCGATTGAATTACAGCACCGCATGCCGCAGATCATCGACCGGGTGAATACCTATTTCGGATATCGCGCGGTTGAACGCATCAAGATGATGCAGGGCGATATTTCCCGCCCGGAGCGCACCGTCAAACGGCCGGAAAATGTGCCCGAAGGTCCGATCCGCGAAACCAGCGAGATCGATATCGCCAAAATCGAAGACCCGCATCTGCGCGAAGTGCTGACCCGGCTTGGACGCCGCATTTCGGGGGACGTTCACGCGCGGGGGCAACCGGGACAGAAGAAATAGCCGGTGAAATTGCGTTTAAAATCACGTGTAAGTCATTTGCCAATCGGTGGCCCAAAGCCTTATTCCGATGCGGGCCGGATCGAATCATTTTCCCATGATGTTTGATCACGGAGTTGCCGCATTTCCAAACGATGTTGGCGACTCGTTGGCTCATTAGCGCTTTTGGGGGGCGTGTTGACTCCCGCGCTGCAACAGGCTTGTAATCACAAAATATTGTTTTAACGGAGGTTTCCTTGCTGAAGGCAGTTAAGTTTTTTGCGGTCGCATGTGCATTTGCGATTGGTGTTGTCGGGGCGCAGCAGGCCGAGGCTGTAGAATATAAGGAACATGTGCTTGGCAATCCGGATGCGCCGGTGACGATCATCGAATATGCGTCGCTGACCTGCCCGCATTGCGCCACGTTCCATAATGAAACCCTGCCGGAGATCAAGAAATCGTTGATCGATACCGGCAAGGCCAAGCTGATCTTCCGCGATTATCCGCTTGATGGTGTTGCGGTTCGCGCGGCGGCTGTTGCGCAATGTGCCGGTGATGACCGTTATTTCGGTGTTCTGGGCATGCTGTTCAAATCGCAGATGACCTGGGCACGGGCCGCGGACCCGATTGAAGGCATCAAACAGGTGGTTCGTTTTGCCGGTATGGATGGCGATGCGGTTGATGCCTGCATGGCGGACGAGGCCCTGATCGACGGGATCGTTGCATCGCGCATGCGCGGCGAACAGGAATTCAAGGTCAATTCAACGCCGAGCTTTGTGATTGATGGTGAAACCTTTGCCGGTTCGCGCGATCTGAAGTTCTTTGAAGACAAAGTCGAAGATCTGACCAACTGATAAATATGATCCTGCCGGATGCTGCAGATGCGACATCCGGCAATCAGGGGAAGGGACGGATCGGGGGCATGATTGGTCCAGTTTAAATCGCTACGGCTGACGGGGTTCAAATCCTTCGTCGATTCAACCGAATTGCTGGTTGAAGACGGGTTGACAGGTGTTGTCGGCCCGAATGGCTGTGGCAAATCCAATCTTGTCGAAGCCCTGCGCTGGGTCATGGGTGAAACCTCTGCCAAGCAGATGCGCGGCTCGGACATGTCCGACGTTATTTTTGGCGGGACATCGTCGCGTCCTGCGCGGAACGTGGCCGAAGTTACCGTCGTTCTGGATAATGCCGAACGCAAAGCACCGGCGATGTTCAACGATCACGAAACGCTTGAGGTCGTGCGACGTATCGAACGCAGCGGCGGGTCGAATTATCGGGTCAATGGCAAGGATGTCCGTGCGCGTGACGTCCAATTGCTGTTTGCCGATGCCGCGACCGGGGCACGGTCAAACGCGATGGTGTCACAGGGCAAGATCGGTGCGCTGATCGGAGCGAAGCCAAGTCAGCGCAGACTGGTTCTGGAGGAAGCCGCCGGTATTACCGGCCTGCATTCACGCCGTCACGAGGCCGAGCTTCGACTTAAAAATGCCGAACAGAATATGGAACGCCTTGAAGACGTTCTGGTCACACTCGATAGCCAGATCGCGTCTCTGCAAAAGCAGGCGCGACAGGCCGAACGGTATCGCAAACTTTCCGAAAGCATCCGCCAGACGGAGGCTCTGCTATTCCACATCCGCTGGACCGATGCCGAAAAACGGCAAGCAGATGCCCGTGAATTGCTGGTGCTGGGCGAAAGTGCCGTGCGTGACCTGACCGGTCAGGTGACCGAGGCAACGACCATTCAGGCCCATATTGCGGCAAGCCTTCCGGATCTTCGCAAAAAGGAAAGCGATGCGGCAGCGGCCTTGCAGCGCATGCTGATCGAGCGTGAGGGACTGGACAAGGACAAGTCACAGATCGAAACCCAAATGTCGCAGCTTCGTGCGCGCATCCAGCAGATTGATGCCGACCTTGCGCGTGAAGCCGAACTGGCAAGCGACGCCGAAGGGGCGTTGAACAAGCTTAAGGCAGAACGCGAAGAGCTGGGTCAAGCCCAGGACGGCGAGGATGACGAGCTTGACGAGGCAAAGGAACGCGCCGTCGCGCAGGCCGCAAGGGTTGAAACGCTGGAAGGGCAGGTTGACGAACTGACCAACCGGGCAGCCGCCGAAGAAGCCCGGCTTAAAAGCGTTCAGCAGCGGTTAGGCGAGCTTTCCGCCCGCCGGTCACGTTTGACCGAACGCTATGACGAGGCCGTTGCCCGCCTTGATGATATCCGGGTTGAAGCCGATTTTACCGACGCCCTCGAAGAGGCCGGTCTGGCGCTTGAGGAATGCGAAGAACTTTGCGAGCAGCGCAAGCTTGCCATCGAAGATGCCGAAATGCGTCTTGCCGAATTGCGCGACCGTGAAGACAGCCTGAAAACGGCGGAAACCGAATCGCGCGATGCCCTGCGTGATGTCGAAAGCCGCAAGGCACGGCTTGTCGCCGAGATCGAGGCGCTTGAAAGTCTGGTCAAGGGCAATGCAGATCAGCAGTTCCCGGCGGTGATCGAAAAGCTTTCGGTGACCAGCGGCCTTGAAATGGCGATGGCGGCGGCACTTGGCGAGGACCTTGACGCGCCCGATGCCGAAGATGCCCCGATGCACTGGTCGGCGGTTGACCCCGACGCAGATGACCCTGACCTGCCCGAAGGGGTCCAGGCACTGGCGAAATTTGTTGACGGTCCGGCATTGCTGAACCGACGCCTTTGGCAGATCGGGGTTGTTGATGACGAGGCAACCGGTAACTGGCTGGCCAAGACGTTGAAAACCGGGCAGCGGTTGGTGTCGCGTGAAGGTGCGCTTTGGCGTTGGGACGGGTATCGGATCAAGGTTGGCGCGGAGCTTCCGGCAGCCGCACGTTTGCGACAGCGTAATCGACTTGAAGAATTACGCCTTGAGCTCGAGGAGATCGACGACGCGGTCGAGCTTGCAGCGGAAAAGGCCGATACAACGCGGGAAAATGTTGAACGTCTTGAAGAAGATGTTGAAGCCGCACGCAACGGCGAACAGGAAGCCCACCGTGCCCTTCGCGAGGCAGAGGGATCATTGGCCCGCGCGCGAGAAGAAATTGCCAATATCAAACGTGACGCCAGTGCCATTGAAGGACGCCTGCAAAACGCAGAAGAAGCAGAAAAGCGTGCCAAGCAGGACCTTGATGAACTGATCGCCGAGCAGGAAGAACTGGCGGCAACGCCCGAGGAATCGAGCGAAGGCCTGATGGAAATCAAGGCTGAGCTGATTGAAAAACGTGCCGAGCTTTCGGATGCGCGCGCCGATCAGATGGAAGCGCGCAGCCAGCTTGAACGCATGCAGCGTGATGCATCGGGGCGTCGCAAGCGACTTGAATTTGTTGAAAGCGAAATCGCATCCTGGAATGATCGCGCATCGGGGGCAGGCGAACGTGTGGCCCAGCTTCGTGAACGTCAGGAAGAAGCGCGCATGGAGATCGAGGAGCTTGAACTTAAGCCCGACGAGATCGAAGAGCGCCGCGCGATCCTTTCCGACCGTATCGAGATTGCCGATCAGGCACGCAAGGACGCGGCGGATGAACTGGTGCGTGCCGAAAATGCGCAGCGCGAAGCAGATCACAACCTGAAAGAAGCGGAACAGAAACTGGCCGAGGCCCGCGAAGGCCGGGTTAGGTGTGAAGCCCTTCTGGAGCAGGCAGAACAGCACCGCCGAGATTTGATTGAACGCATTCGCGAACGGGTTAATGCCACGCCTGATCAGCTTGTAGAGCTGGCCGAAATCGATCAGACCAAGGAATTGCCATCCGAAGACGATATCGAGGCCCGTTTGCAGCGTCAGTCGCGCGAACGCGAAAACCTTGGTGCGGTTAACCTGAGGGCCGAGGTCGAACTGGCCGAGATGGAAGAACAGAAAGACACACTGGTTTCCGAACGCGATGACCTGATCGCCGCCATTGATAAATTACGCAATGGTATCAACCAGCTGAACCGCGAAGCACGCAACCGCCTGAAAGCGGCATTTGACGAAGTCGACAAACATTTCCAGCAGTTGTTTGTCCGCCTGTTTGGCGGTGGCGGGGCGCATCTGATGCTGACCGATGCGGACGATCCGCTGGAAGCCGGGCTTGAGATCATGGCATCCCCGCCGGGCAAGAAATTGCAGCACCTTTCATTGCTGTCTGGTGGCGAGCAGGCATTGACCGCTGTTGCGCTTCTGTTTGCGGTGTTCCTGACCAACCCGGCACCGATTTGCGTGCTCGACGAAGTTGACGCACCACTTGATGACGCCAACGTCGACCGGTTCTGTAAATTGCTTGAAGCGATTGGTCGTCACGCCAATACGCGTTTCCTTGTGATTACCCACCATCGCATGACCATGGCCCGCATGAACCGCCTGTTCGGGGTGACGATGGCGGAACGTGGTGTTTCCTCGCTGGTGTCGGTCGATTTGCGCCAGGCCGAGGTCTATTCCCAGAAAGAGCAAAAAGAGCTCGATTTTACCAATTGATGATTTTTCCGGTATTTGGGTTTCGTTCGTCTCTGCCTTTGGGTTAAGAGGGAGGCTTGGCGAGATACTCCAACCGGGAAAATTGCGAAAATGTCCAAAGAAGTCCGTGCGTTATACGAGCAATTTCCTTATCCCATGCGTGACCCGCAGGAGGAAAAGGAACGGTTGCTGATGCCGCCGATGGACACCCTTTCGCGGGTCAATCATTACGGTTTCGGCGGACGCAAGAAGATTGATGCGAGATTTCGTGCGCTTGTTGCCGGGGGCGGTACAGGTGACAGTCTTGTCTGGCTGGCCGAACAACTGCGCGATTGCGGCGGGCAGGTTACATATCTGGAACCATCAAGTGCGAGCAGCAAGGTGGCGCGTGCCCGCGCCGAAGCACGTGGGTTGACCAATATTACCTATGTGAATGCAACGATTGGCGAGTTTGCCGCGACCGTACCGGAAAAGTTCGATTACATCAATTGTGCCGGTGTGCTGCATCACCTTGAGGTTCCCGAACAAGGTCTTCATGATCTGGTGTCGGTTCTGGCCAATGATGGTTGCATCGGTACCATGCTGTATGGGGAACATGGCCGCCTTGCCGTGACCGAGTGGCGCAAGATGGTTGCACCGCTTCTGCCCGGAAAGACGCTTGATGAGCAGCTTGCCATGACCCGAAGCCTTCTTTCGATGCTTCCCGAAGGCAACATGCTGCTTAAAATGGGGGGTGGTCCGGGCTTTATTAAAGGGTTGCTGGAAAACGATCCCGAGATTGTCGATCTGCTGCTGCATCCGGTTGAATGTGCCTATGACGTGCACGGGGTCTATGACTTTGCTGCCTCGGCAGGGCTTGATGTTGCTGCCTTTACCGGCTTTTTCGGTTTTGGCGGCACTGGAAAGGCGCATTACAGCATTGAAAACCATGTTGCGGACCCGAAAATCCTGCGGGATCTGACGGCTTTGCCGCTTCGCGATCAGCAGGCATTTTGTGAACGTTACAGCTGTGCGATGCCGTTGCATGCCTTTTATCTTACACGTTCTGATGCCAAACGTGCGGCGGGAACAACGACAATGCCGGATCGTGATTTGTGCCCGTGGTTCTTTGTCGCCCCTTCTGACGGTTTCTTTGACGATATGCTGACCAATGCAGGCAAACCGATTATCCTTGCGGATGGAACCGGTAACGCGGTCGATCTGACCGGTGGACCCGACCTGGCCAGACTTTTAGCGCTGTTTGATGGCAAGACGTCCTTTGGCGATATATCAGCCCGGTTGCGTGACGAAATCCTGCACAAACAGCCCATCGATATGAACCAGATTGCAGACAATACATTGGCCGCTGTCTGGGCGCTGTTTCACAAGTTCGACTGGATGCTGGCATCGTCATCCGAAAGCGGCTGGCAGCAGCAGGATGGACAACGCCGTTTGTCGGTTAATTTGCCGAAGTGATCCTTGATCGGTGTTTTTGCGGCTAACGGCGCGGGCGGATTTGTGATGAATCGGCATGGCTGATGACTGCGTGTTCCAGCCCGTATCGGACCTTGGGCGGGATACCGGTGCCAAAACACGGTACAAAAGGCGGAAATCAATAAAAAGCGATTGAATTCACAATGGTTACTCAGAAGCCCAATTCAGCGGTTCAACGGGCCAGGAACCAAGGGAAACCGCCGGTTGCAAGCGGTTGTTTATGGAAAAGTGTGATAAATGCGGCTGCGACTATCGCCTAACGTCAAATGTGAATGATCACACATTTCGACGGTAAAATTGTTATAAAACAGATGTTTAATGTCAATTTTGTGCCCCCGGCAAGGTGGGGTTTTACGGCTTGACAGCCTATGGGGCGCTAAGTATGTTGCCCGCGCATTTCCTTGCGACGTTTGCAAGGCTGCCACAGCGGGGTTCACGACAATGAGCGATGATAAAGATCGCGCTTCATTAGCAGAGCTTGAAAGCAAGTTGGTGGCCGTAGCAAGCAAGCGTGAAGAAACGCACAGCCCGAACCGGGCGACCGGCAAACCATCCCAAGGGATGGCATTAGGAATGAGAATTTCGGCGGAAATGATCGCTGCTGTTCTTGTTGGACTATTGATTGGCTGGGCGCTGGATCGGGTGCTTGGTACGACGCCCTGGCTGCTTGTTCTGTTTGTATTTCTCGGAGCAGGTGCTGGTGGTCTTAACGCTTATCGGGTGGCCAAAGGATTCGACAGTGCAGTCGGACTTGGACGCGCGATGGGGGAGCGCAAGCAGGGGGACAAGGATTAGCCTTGGCCCTCAAAAGATTGAGCGAGGATTACGGTGGCTGGACCGCTAGAGCAGTTTGAAATCAAGCCCTTGGCCGAGCTTTCGGTTGCCGGCATTGATGTTTCCTTCACCAACTCCGCACTTTGGATGGTGATCGCAGCCGTTCTCGTAACGGGCTTCATGACGCTCAGCATGCGTCGTGGGGCATTGGTACCTGGCCGTTGGCAGGGTGCCGCCGAGGTGATGTATGAATTCGTCGCCAATATGTTGAAAGATAACGTGGGGACCGCGGGGCGCAAGTATTTCCCGTTCGTTTTCACCCTGTTTATGTTTGTTCTGTTCGGGAACCTGCTTGGCATGATCCCGCACAGCTTTACTTTTACGAGCCATATCGCTGTGACTTTTGCGATGGCTCTGGTGATCTTTATCGGTGTGACCATTATCGGCTTCGTTCGCCACGGCACGCATTACTTCCGGATGTTCTTCCCGGCAGGTGCGCCGATTGCAACGGCCTTCATTCTGATCCCGATTGAAATCATCTCCTATTTCTCTCGTCCGTTCAGCCTGGCGATCCGACTGTTTGCGAACATGACCGTCGGACACATCATGCTGAAAGTGATTGGCGGGTTCGTCGGCCTGATCGGCATCTTCGGCGTCCTTCCGTTTGCTCTTCTGACGGGGATTACGGTTCTGGAGTTCGGCATTGCTGCGCTTCAGGCTTATGTCTACACCATTCTCACCTGCATCTATCTCCATGATGCAATCCACATGCACTAATGCTAGTGGACCGGTGTGATCTCTTCTGATTGCCTTTAAGAAATTCGAAAGGGTGAAGTTATGGAACTCGATGCTGCTAAGATGATCGGTGCTGGCCTGGCTGCTATTGGCATGATTGGTGCCGGTATCGGGGTTGGTAACATCTGGTCGAGCCTGATTGCGACTGTTGGCCGTAACCCGGCTGCAAAAGGCGACGTTGAACTGTATGGCTGGATCGGCTTTGCCGTTACCGAAGCTATTGCACTGTTCGCACTCGTCGTTGCGCTGATCGTTCTGTTCGGCTAATCGGCGCCTTTTGCGCGAATACTCGGCCCGGCGAGGATACCCCTCGCCGGTGTCGTTGAATTCGGGAGTAGGCTATGCCGCAGTTTGATATTGCGACGTTCTCGGAACAGATTTTCTGGCTGTTCGTTATTTTTGGCATCCTGTATTTCCTGATGTCGAAAATCGCGCTGCCGAAGGTTGGCGAAGTTCTGGAACGCCGTCACAAGACCATTGAAGACAATCTTGGCAAGGCTCGGGCGTTGAAAGACGAAACCGATGCCGCCATCGCGAAGTACGAGGCTGCCTTGGCAGAAGCTCGTGATGCCGCACAGGCAGATATTCGCGAAGCAACGGAGAAAGCAGCTGCAGAGCAAGCTGCGAAAACCGAAGCGCTGGTCAAGAAACTGTCGAAAAAGACCGCTGATGCCGAAAAGGCAATTGCCGGTGCGAAAGACGACGCAATGAAAGGTGTGGCCGAAGCTGCATCCGAAATCGCCCGTGAAGCAACCGACAAGCTTATCGGTGTCAAGGTTCAGGCCAAAACTGCCGACAAGGCCGTTTCGGCGATTGTAGGAGAGTAAGAAGATGGCAACCCCGCACGAGGTTACGTTCCTTACCGATCCTTACACCTGGACCACGCTTTCTTTCTTGCTGGTTGCCGGTTTCGGCGGCTTCAAGGCTGTTAAGGGTATTTCCGGTGCACTCGACAAGCGTGCGCAGAAAATCTCGGAAGAGCTGGATGAAGCACAGCGCCTGCGTGAAGAAGCTCAGGAGCTTCTGGCCAAATATCAGGCCAAACAGCGCGAAGCATTGAAGGAAGCGGATGAAATCCGCGCCCATGCCAAGGTGGAAGCCGACCGCATGCTGGAGAACGCCCAGGCTGAACTGAAAGCGTCGCTCAAGCGTCGTGAACAGCAGGCCATGGACCGTATTGCCAATCTCGAAACCCAGGCCATTGCCGAAGTTCGTGCCCGTGTGGCCGAAATCGCGGCACAGGCCACATTTGCACTGGTTTCCGAAAAGGTTACTGCTGCAAAGGCAGACGAGCTTGTCGATAGCGCAATTGCGGAAATCAAAGGTCGCCTGAATTAATAGTTTCCGGTTTTCGGAATGCAAAACCCCCGCAGAACTTCTGCGGGGGTTTTTGTTTGGGCGTGGTGTTGTCAGCCAACAAATCGTATCTATCCGGCGAACTGTTTGTCCCGGCCATGTGGCATATCAAGATCGAGAACAGGTCCCTTGGGCACGATGCCCGTCGGGTTGATCATCAGGTGGCTTTCATAATAGTGGCCCTTGATATGTTCAAAGAACACGGTCTGTTTGATGCCGGGCACCTGATAAAGTTCGCGCGTATAGGCCCAAAGATTGGGATAGTCCTTCAGCATTTTCAGGTTGCATTTGAAATGCCCGTGATAGACCGGATCAAACCGGATCAGGGTGGTGAATAGCCGCCAGTCGGCCTCTGTCAGACGATCACCCGCCAGATAGCGATGGGTCGACAGATGGTCTTCCAGCCAGTCCAGCGTGCCAAAAAGCGTTGTCACAGCGTCTTCATAGGCATCCTGAGCGGTCGCAAAGCCGGATTTGTAGACACCATTATTCACATCGTCATAGACCCGGCCATTGATCGCATCGATTTCGCTGCGCAGATCTTCGGGATAGTAATCGCCGGGTTTGGCTCCCAGATCATCAAAGGCAGAGTTGAGCATCCGGATGATTTCGGCAGATTCGTTGCTGACAATCCGGTTGGTTTTCTTGTCCCAAAGAACCGGCACCGTAACCCGTCCAGTATAATCAGGTTTTGCCGCAGTATAAATCTGATGCATGAAACGGTGATTGCCAAGATGGTCGGGCAGCCGCTCATCAGGGGAAAATTCCCAGCCATTTTCAAGCATGCGCCAATGCACGACCGAAACTGAAATCATGTCTTCCAGTCCCTTGAGGGCGCGGAAGATCAGCGTGCGATGTGCCCACGGGCAGGCATAGGAAACATACAGGTGATAACGACCAGCTTCGGCAGGAAATTCGGCGTCCTTGTCTTTCGACAGCCAGTTCCGAAAAGCGGCGTCCTGACGTTTGAACTTACCACCGGTCGATTTCGTGTCGTACCATTGGTCTTTCCATTCTCCATCGACCAAAAGGCCCATAATCGTATCCTCCGGTTTTTTGTGGTCCCGTGATATGCCGATTACGCGCGGCCGGGGTCGTTGTTCCCATCATCGTCATTTCCCCGTTGAATGCAATCGGGCGATATGACATTAATTTGTTTCCAAATGAGCAACAATTATTCGATACTCGGACAGGGGCAAAGCAATGCTGATCGGCAATCTGGATGGAATGACGGTTTTTGCTCGTGTCGTCGAGGAGCAAAGCTTTTCCGGTGCCGCGCGCAAACTTGCCATGTCAAAATCCGCGGTGAGCAAGCATGTCACCAAGCTTGAAGACAGTCTTGGCATTCGTTTGCTTAATCGCACGACACGCCGTTTGAGCCTGACCGACGCGGGTGCAACTTTTTATCAGCACTGCGCGCGCGTGGTTGAGGAAATCGAAACAGCCGAACATGCCCTGACCGATTTACGGGGCACGCCGCGGGGTACGCTCCGGATTTCGGCTCCGCTGACATTTGGCCAGCGGTATATGCCCGATCTGGTGTCTGAATTCATGGGCCTGCATCCGGGGTTGCATGTCGATATTCATCTGGCCGATCACATGGTTGATCTGGTTGCCGAAGGGTTCGATATGGCCATCCGCATCACTCGGTTAAAGGATTCCAGCCTGATTGCCCGCAAGCTTGCCGACTTTAACGGTTACGTCGTGGCATCGCCGGGCTACATCGCCGAACATGGTGAACCCAAACACCCGACCGAACTGGCCAATCACCGGACACTTGCCTATACCAACCTTCCCAGCCCGAATGTCTGGGAATTTGAAGGAGCCGAAGGCCAGATTAATGTCCGCGTCAATCCGGTCATGTCGTGTAACAATGGTGATTTTACCTCGTTCGCAGCGATCCGGGGCCTTGGTATCGCGCGTGAACCGGAATTCATCGTTGCCGAGGCGCTTCAAAAAGGGTCGCTGGTCGAAATCCTTAAGGAATATAATTCGCTGGCCAGTGGCGGGATTTATGCCGTATATCCGGAACGACGCCATCTTCCGACCAAGGTACGTATTTTCATTGATTTTCTAGTGGAAAAGTTTCGCGGTGGATTATGTAATTTCCACAAAACGATGTATCCGGTCGACTAAGGCTATTTGCTTTCGATCCGCCAGCCGATCAGACACATCAACCCCAGAAGAATAGCAACGACCGGAAGAGGCAACAGATTGGTAATGCCGCCAATCACTGTGCGATAGCTTTCCGTTTCCATCAAGCCTGCCCAGTTTGTGCCAAACCAGACACGTTCCTCTTTCACCCGGCGGAAATCGGGAAGCCCTTTTTCGATGCGATCAACATATCCGCCATTGGCCAGAACCAGTTCGCGTAAAAGGTCCGATGTCGAGTTGGTGTTGCGACGTTCACTGGTCAGAACATCGCGGTCGACATGCAATGCTGACTGGGTAACGCCGTCGCGATCAAGGGCCTGAACACGGATCAGGCCGCGCTCTGCGATGGGCAGGGTGGCCTGCCATGTCTGATCCGATGTTCGTTCAAATGTTGTGCGCACGACTTCGCCGGTTTCCGGATCGGCACCGGTTGCGGTTGTCGGTTCAGCCCCGATCTTGCGCCAGCTCAGGGTCAGACTTTTACCATCGGCACTGCGTTCGGTGGCAATGGTGTTTTCGTCAAGGGCCGGTTCCTTCATCAGCCAGTGCGACAATCGGCGTAGTAATTCGGCAATCGGTCCGCCACCATCATGGCCGCGCTGCCACAACCACATCTGATCCGAACTCAGCATAGCTGCCCGGCCTTCTTCAACACGCCGCAAGGACAATAGGGGTAATTGATCCACACCGGTCAAAAGCGTCATGACGTCATTGTCAGTTTCCCGGGTTTCGATTTGCCGATACCAGCGGCCCCATTTTGGCGGGGTATTGATTGAACCGGCAATCGGGGCTGTCACCGGATGAATGCGTCCGGCTGTGTTCACGCGCGGCGCAAAAGGTTGTTCAATGACACGGCCCGTTGCCCGAACCGGCATCAAATCACCCAGAACCGTGTTTGAAAGCCCATCAGGTCCAAGATATTCCGGCCCGGCGACGACAAGGGCGGCACCACCCCATCGGACATAATCCACCACCTTTTCCAGATAGTGGGCAGGCAAAACCCCGCGCATCTGATAGCGATCAAAAATGATCAGATCGAACTGCCGCAGGCGCACTTCAAACAGATCACGGATCGGAAATGGGATCAGAGCCAATTCGTTGATCGGGGTATCGTCGCCTTTTTCCGGTGGGCGCAGGATCGTGAAATGCACCAGATCAACACCGGGATCGGCACGCAGAAGGTTCCGCCATGCCCGTTCGCCGGGATGCGGTTCGCCCGAAAGCAGCAGGACACGGAGCCGATCACGAACGCCGGTCGTTTCAAGGATCAGCCGGTTGTTGGTCTGATCTGTTTCGTCAGGATTTTCATCCATGCGCAATTCGGCGATCACCGGCCCGGCATGGGGCACAGGAATGGTAACCCGGTGCGGTTCGTTGGCCGGAAGTGTCAGGTTCTGTTCGGTGCCATCTTCATGCAGCATGCGGACCGATACCGGACTTCCTGTCTCAAGGTTGCGATCAATGGCTTCGACCATGAAATCCGCGTTCTTGCCAACGATACCGTAATCGGCGGTCTGGCGAATTTGCAAACGCCGGTCATGTTCATCTTCGCGCCCGGTAATGAGCGCATGCAGGGGCGCACCCAGATCCAGACTGGTGGGAATATCGTGAATTTGCCCATCGGTAATCATGACGACACCACCCAGTCGTTCGCGCGGGATTCCGCCAAGAAGCCGGTCAAGGGCGGCAAACATCAGGGTGTCGGTTTCGCCCGGCACTTCTTCGATACGCAGTTCGATACTTTGATCATCGGCAAAGCGGTTGCGTATCTGCGAGATCGCGGCATCCGTCTGGTCGGTGCGGCTGCCGATATTCTGGCTATTGGAACGATCCACCAGCACAAGGACGATGTCGCTTAGTTTTTCACGGTTCTGATCGGTAAATTGCGGCGCAATCAGTGCAAGCAGCATGACCGCCATCGCGATTGTCCGCCAGATCGTGCCCCGCAGGCGAAATACCGCAAAAAGCAGGATGGCGGCTACACAGGCGATGGCAAGTATTTGCAGCAGCCCGATATCAAGTAATGGTGCGATCTGAAAATCCTGCCAGCTTCTGTTCATCGGCCAAGCCTTTCAAGGATTGCCGGCAAATGAACCTGATCCCCCTTATAACTGCCGGTAAGCGCATACATCACCAGGTTGACCCCGAACCGCCAGGCCATTTCGCGCTGGCGCGGGGAAATGTCATCGGTGCGGCTCTCTGTCTGGATGCCTTCGTTCAGCATCCAGGCCGATGCCCAGTCATTCCCGCCAAACAGAACAGACGCAACACCGTCCAACCGTTGATCGGGCCGTGCATCAAGCCAAAGCGGCGCGGCAAAGCGGCCATAGGCATGGTCCAGCAGATAGAAACTGCGAAACAGGATATGATCCCCCGGCGCCTTATCAAGGATCGGGATTTCCAGCCCGGCCAGTAATCGGCGCAGGCGGGCGGGTTCGACTTCCTGATCACGGCTGTCAATCAGGATCATGCCGCCGCTATCAAGATATCGGTTGATACGCGTCCGGGCAAAGTCCGAAAAAGGTTGTTGTCCGTCAACCAGCGGCCAATAGATCAGCGGATAAAAGCTGAGATCGTCGGCTTCGGGGTCAATGGCATCCGGGGCGGCCAGGTCAGCGGCCGTTCGCCGACGCAGGATTTCGGTCAAGCCGGCAAGTCCCGACTGGCTGAGACGGTCAATCGGGGCAACATCCGTCTTGAGATAGGCGAGACGCGGTTGCAAGGCAGCTGCCTGTGTTTCGACCGCCCTGGCGTCGCGGCCACCCAGCAGCATCGTTGCCGAAGCACCGATAAATGCCAGCAGAAGGAAAGATGTCAGCGCATCTTTATGCCGGGCGCGTCTCAGACTGACGTGATGGACGAGTATCAGGGCAACCCCGTCAAGGATCAGAAGCAGCATCGCAGCCATCAGGCACATCGCGGCAAGATCGATTTGGTCCTGATCGGTGATTTCGCGTATGACCGTGCCGGACGGCCAGCGGACCTGACTGTCAAGATTTTCAAGGAATGAGCCAAGGTTAAGCGCAACGGCCTGACCATTTTTGCCGTATATCCCCGGCGGATGCCGTGGATCGGGCATCGGCAACGGTGTGCGCAAGGGCAGGGTCGTTGCATCAGGTTGATGAGCACGGCCAAAGCCATCAAGCACGGATTGGGGCGGCAGGCTTGTTTGCAGTTCGGCCTCAGACCGGTCACTTGGGCTTGCAAGGGGTAAAAGGCGTTGCCAGATTTCGACAAACAGGCCCGACATCGGAAGGTTCGACCAATCAGCCCACGGGGTCACATGGAAAAGAACAATTCGCCCGGCATTGCGCGGGGCACTTGTAATCAGCGGGGTGCCATCAGTCAGACGGGCCCATGTTTTGGCAACAATATCCGGATCGGGTTCGGCAAGAAGTTGCCGATTGATGGTGATTTCCTCGGGAATCAGGACGCCGAAAAATGGACTGGTTTCCGGAAATGCCAAAAGTCGTTTCGGTTTTTCCCATGACATCGATCCGCCGAAATCCCGATTGCCAAGACGCAGCGTCACAGGCAGGAATTCCGGTTCGACCTCGGTCGTGCTGTCCCCTGCGAAACGCACCAGCATACCGCCATCGCGGACCCAGCGTTCAAGGGCTGAATATTGGCTGCCAAGGCCGGAAATCGGCCCTGTGGCGACAAGGATATCCATCCCGCTTTCAAGCAGCTTTCCAAGTGGTGCATAGGTCACGTCGGCATAGGGGGAAATTGCCCGGTCCAGAAAGAAATACCGATCCGACAGCAGCACCGGACTATCTCCGGAACTGACAATCACGCCGACTTTTCGCTGTTGCCAGCGGGCACCGGTTTGAAAGACCGTGGCAGCGGATTCTATACCTTCTATTCCTAAGGACTGTATCGAATTGGTGATGTCGCTGGGTAGTGGGATTTGGGTTCTGGTCTGATGGGTTGCTGGTTCAATTTTTACAGTGTGACGCAACAGGACCTGACCACGTTCATTGCGCGCAAGAAGGGCAAATTCGCCTGGCGCATTCATATTCTGATGGGCCAGGGTGATATCAAGTCCGGTACGGTTGCGTGTCAGCGATTGAACCGCGATGCGGTTTTCACGTTTGGGACCAAGTACGGTAATCGGTGCAATGGTACCAAGTTCGTTGGCAAGATCCGCCTTTGCGGGGTGTTCCATATTATCCGTCAGCCACATAATGCTGCCGATGGAATTTGCCATATGCTGGTGATCGGCAATCCGGTTTGACAGAGCCGTATAATCGGGGGCCCATGGGCGCGGATGCAGTCGATCAATAAAACGGTCAGCTTCGTGCGGCGATATCGGGCCGATAATATCGGGTAATCTTGTTGTTGTTGCGCCGGATGCCTCGGGTGCGGTTTGTGCGATATAGATGCTGCGCAAATCCAGCCGTGCCTGATTGATGATCTGGCTAAGGCCGGTGCGATATTCCTGCCAGTTTGCTGCTGATGACCAGCTGTTTTCGGCAATGATCAGAATAGCGCCCTCGTCGCGCGAGAATTCTGTTCTGTTAAGGACTGGTCGCGCGGCGGCGAGGATCAGCAAGGTCAGGATCAGGCAGCGTAAAAGCGTTTGCCAGATTGGTGCACGTTGCATGTCACGCCGGTTGGCACGAAGCCCCCGCAACAACCGGGCCGCCGGAAACACGACTTGTTTGGGCGACCTTGGTGCGGATCTGATGATCAGCCAGACAATCGGCAGAACCAGAAGACCGGCCAGCATCGCAGGATATAAAAAGGTGATGGCCGCAAGGTTCATCGCGGCCTCGTCGGGCTGTTGCGGTTCATTGCCGGACGACCACGTCCGTTAGAGCCACTTTGGCTTTGGCGTTCGCTTAGATGCTGATAAAGCGCAAGCAGGGTCGGGCTTGCACTTTCCGAAGTCACATGCTGGTCACACAGCCAGTCGTTTTCACGCGCGGCGTCGCGGATGTCGGCACGCCAGGTTTTGGCCCGCTGCCGGAAACCTTCCCGAAGGTCTTCAAACCGTTCGCTGCGGTAAATCATCTGATCGTCGGTATCCATGAAATTGACCCGACCGGTAAAGGGGGGCTCGATTTCAGCGGGATCAAGAACATGCACCAGCGCACCGTCATTCTGATACTGGCCAAGGGTCTTGATCGCGCGGACCGGCGACTGCTTGCTATCGACGAATTCCAGGAAATCACCCAGCACCAGAACGGAATGTTTGCGACCGGCATGCATCGAACCGGCATGGTCGGTGATGTTGCCCGGGCTTGCCAGCATGGCGTGGGCCAGTTTTTCAAGATGTTCGGCAGATGTGATGCGGGTCCGTTCGGCATCGAATGTTCCGACCGTTTCCCCGTTGCGCAGCAGCAGATCGGCAAGTGCGATGGAAATGACAAGGGTGCGTTCGGCCTTGAAAGGGATGTCTCGTGCCGATGACCAATACATGGATGGCGATAGAACCGGCCAGAGCCAGTAATTGTGGCTGGCCTGCCATTCGGTCTGACGGATAAAGGTATGATCGCTACGCGCGGAACGACGCCAGTCGATCTGGTTGGTCGGGTCGCCAGTGATGTAGGGGCGGAACTGCCAGAAATCGCTGCCAGGGCCGACTTTGCGGTTGCCGTGAAGGCCGCTTCGCAAGCTGATCGCCATGCGTCGGCTTTCATCGATCAGTTGCGGCAATCGGGCCGCCAGTGCACGTGCGGCTGCAACATGATCGTGGACCGCGGCCAATGCCAATTCTTATTTCTCCTGCAGATATTCCAACGCGTTGGTGATCAGGCCTCTGGCGGTGAAACCCTCGGCACGTGCCCCATAGGTCAAGCCGAAACGATGGCGAAGCACCGGAACGGCAAGGGCTTCGATATCTTCGATTGACGGGGCGAAGCGGCCAAACAGCATGGCACGGGCACGACAGGCAAGCGACAGGGCCTGTGCCGCACGTGTGCCGGGACCCCAGGCAACATTATCGCGGATATCGGCCATATGCGTGCTTTCCGGTCGGCATTCGCGGCAAAGTGCAATGATGGTATCCAGCACCCGGTCGGGCATCGGCAGACGCCGGACGAAATCCTGTGCTTCGGCCAGATCGTCGGCCTGAAGCACCTGCCGTGGGCGCACAGGATAGCGGCCAGTGGTTTCGGTTACGATGCGTCTTTCTTCATCCTGATCGGGATAGCCCAGCCGGACTTCCAGAAGGAAACGATCAAGCTGTGCCTCGGGCAGGGGATAGGTGCCTTCCTGTTCCAGCGGGTTCTGGGTTGCCAGAACGTGGAACGGCTCCGGAAGCTTGTGGCTGTAACCGGCGACGGATACTTCGCGTTCCTGCATGGCCTGCAACAGGGCGGACTGGGTGCGCGGGCTGGCGCGGTTGATTTCATCGGCCAGAAGCAACTGACAGAAAACCGGGCCCTTGATGAAACGAAATGCGCGTTTGCCGTCTGCCCCTTCTTCCAGAACTTCGGAGCCAAGGATATCGGCCGGCATCAGGTCGGGTGTGAACTGGATACGCTTATCAAGCAGGCCAAGGACTTTTCCCAATGTATGGGCCAGTAATGACTTGCCAAGTCCGGGCGCACCGACCATCAGGACATGTCCGCCGGATAAAATGCCGATAAGTGTTTGCTCTATGGCTTCATTCTGCCCAAATATAACAGATGAAACCATCTTGCGGGCTTCGTCCAACCGGCCAACACAGGCGTCAAGCCGCCCTGCGTCGCGTTCAAGGCTGCTGTCTTGTGAAAGACCCATTTCTTCGGGAAAACGTGGCGCGTTTGTCATGACAGGAAACTTTGCTTCCTCTGTTGTGCCGGTAATCGAAGCCGGTTACCCAATAAGGATGGTATCAGCGTTATAAAAGCGCGCAATCTTTTGGTTTCGGACCTAAGTGTATAGCATGAGCAGTAACGAAAACCGTCGATCTTGCCGAAAAGCTCTGGACCCGCCTTCGCGCCGGAAAACCGGCAGGCGGACGCCATCCACAGATCTGTGGCGACATTCCCATGTCTATAGGTCGTGATGGAACCTGGTTCTATCAAGGTGGGCCGATTGGCCGTATCGAACTTGTCAAACTTTTCGCATCTGTCCTGCAACGCGACGAGGAAGGCGGGCACTGGCTGGTGACCCCCGGCCGAGATGGCGCGCATTGAGGTCGAAGATGTTGCTTTCATTGCGGTCGAACTGGAAAAAACCGGCGAGGGCGCGGCATCGGTCATCCGTTTTCGCACCAATATTGATCAGTGGGTCGAGCTTGATGAAAATCATGGTTTAAGGGTTGAACACGATCCCGAAACTGGTGAACCGTCGCCCTATGTGAAGCTTGATCGCGGTCTTGAGGCCCGACTGAACCGGGCTGTATTTTATCAGCTGGTCGATATGGCTGACGAGCTTAAAGAACCGGAGACCGGCAAAATGCGTATTGGTGTTTACAGTCACAATCAGTTCTTCGAGATCGGAACGCTGGAGGCTGGCGAATGACACCGGCCCAGATCATTGCCGCATTGAATGCGCCGCGTGATGATATTCTTCAACGGCGTGGGGACCATGCGGTTGACTATCCGGGATCAGAATCACGCGCGCGCGACTTTGCCGAGGGGGAACTGATTGCGCGTCCGGCAGCCGTTCTTGTGCCGCTTGTGCGTCGCGACGAAGGCCTGCATGTGATTTTTTGACGCGCCGCACCGATCATCTGAGCGATCATGCCGGTCAGATCAGTTTTCCCGGCGGTCGTCAGGAAGACCATGACAATACGCTTGAGGAAACCGCCCTGCGAGAGACCGAGGAAGAAATTGGGCTGTCGCGCACGCATATCGAACTGGTTGGTCGTCTGGACGATTATTACACTGTAACCGGATATCGGGTGACGCCGGTTGTTGGGCTGATCACACCGCCTTTCGACCTTGCACCCGATGCACATGAAGTGGCAGAAGTATTTGAAGTACCGTTGGAATTCATTGTTGAACCGCAGAACCAGAAACTTCAGACCGTGACCTTCGAAGGGGGCAAAGCGCCGCTATTTTGCCATCCCGTATCAGGAATATTACATCTGGGGGGCAACGGCTGGAATGCTGGTGAATTTCAGCGAGGTTCTTAAGGCGAGTACTGAACGGTAATGATTGGAGACTATCGGTAATGCTGCGACAGATTATTCAGATTGCCATTCCCGTAATCCTGCCGTTTCTTGTTTACGGTCTTTGGCTTAAATGGGCACGTGCAAAGGCGATTCGGGAAGGGCATGATGTTATTCCGCCCTGGGACAAAGGGCCGTGGCTTTTGCTGCTTGGTATTGGTGTGGCGCTGGCGGCGGCAATCCTGATTGTAACGGCACTCGGGACTGGTGCATCACCTGATTCCATTTATCATCCGCCGGTATTAAAGGATGGTGTCGTTCAGCCAGGATTTTTCGAACCCAAGGAATAACCCGGAAAAAAGACATCCGCCTGCAAGGTTTCAGGCCAGCAAAGATTTACCGATGACCGAACTGACAGCAACCGGGCATCTGCAGCCCTACGGGGTGATGACGCATCCCGATACAGCACGTGTATTTGATGCGATTGCAGCACATGGTGGCACGGCCCGCTTTGTTGGCGGGATCGTACGCGATGCGCTTTTGAAACGTGATCTGATCGATGTGGATATCGCGTGCGACCTGAAACCGGAAGAAACGGTTATTGCCCTTGAAAAGGCGGGGCTCAAAGTTATCCCCACCGGGCTTAAACACGGCACGGTGACGGCGATAACCGATGCATCGGCCTATGAAATCACGACGCTGCGCATTGATGTCACGACCGATGGCCGTCATGCAGAAGTCGCCTTTACTGATAGCTGGCTTGGCGATGCCAGACGTCGTGATTTTACATTCAATGCGCTTTATTGCGATCTGGACGGGACGATCTATGATCCGTTTGACGGTGAAACGGATTTGCGCGAAGGCCGGGTACGTTTCATCGGTATTGCCGAAGACCGGATTGAAGAAGACTACCTTCGTATTCTGCGATTTTTCCGGTTTCAGGCATGGTTTGGTCGACCACCACTTGACCCGATTGGTGCGGAAGCATGCCGCAAGGGGGCGCAAGGGCTTCGGGATATTTCACCCGAACGTATTCGCGATGAGATGTTTAAGTTGCTGCGTTCACGCAGCCCGGCAGCCACGATTAAGGAGATGATCGGCTTTAATGTGTTGCCGGTTATCTTGCCGGATTTGGCAGATACACCGAGACTTCGCATGATGGAATGGCTTGATAGTACGGCTCTTGCCGATTCTGCAATCAAGCCCGATCCGTTGCGCCGTCTGGCGGCCTTGTACCGTGCGCCGGAAAATGCTGATGACGATTTGCAGGCGGCAACCGAATTTGGCAGGGCATTGCGATTGTCCAACGACGAAGCCGACCGTTTCGCGGCAATGATTTCCAATGCCAATCTTATCAGTGCCGATTTGTCCGAGGATACGATCCGGCGTGATCTTTATCGCATCGGGCCGGATGCCTTTCGCGATGCGGTTTTGATTGCCTGGGCGGCGCGTGCGGCGATCCCGCCACGGGCCAGCAGTGCCGAAAACCGCGATTGGCAGGCTTTGTTGCAGGCGGCAACAGACTGGGTCGATGTTAAAATGCCAATTCAGGGGCGGGATCTTCTCGCAGCGGGTCTTGTGACCGCCGGGCCGACAATGGGCTGGTTATTGAAGATGGCGGAAGAATACTGGATTGCAAATGCCTTTGCGCCCGGTCGCGAGGAACTGATGAATTATTTGGCGGTGCAGAATGCCGCAAAGTTGCAGGAGTAATCATGGCCGAAGGCGTTATAGGTCATCGCATTTGCTGTTTTGGGGACAGTCTGGTCAATGGCGTGCGCGACGGGGATAAAGGCGGTTGGCCAATACGGCTAGGCCGCCGGTTGCTGGACGAGGCCAAGCGCGAAACGACGATCTATAATCTGGGCATTCGTGCCGAAACCAGCGAGGGCTTGAAAGCCCGTTGGAAGTTTGAGGCCGAACTTCGCATGGTGCCGGAATTCCCGACGGTTTTGATGTTCAGTTTTGGTGTGAATGATGCCAATCATGCCGAAGACCGTGGCGAGGAAACCACCATGCGGGTTTCCCCCGCCAAATCGGCGGCAAATGCAGCAGAGATCATAGGCGAGGCATCCAAATTGGCACCGACCTTGTGGATCGGACCTCAGGCAGTCATTGACGGCGGCAAGTCCAGTAAGGAAATCAACGAACGCCTTGAAGGGCTTAACCAGATATATGCCGAAACGGCGCGGGGGTTTGACGTGCCTTATCTTGATCTGCATGCAACCACGCTTGCCGATCAGGATTGGCAGCGCGCGCTTCGTCGTGGAGATGGCTATCACCCGGACCGGGCCGGTTATGACCGGATTGCCGAACTGATCTGGAACTGGGATGGGTGGAAACGTACCCTTGGGCTTTAAGGCCGGGTTATCGCTGCTGTCAGGTTAGACGTAGAAATCAACAAGGCTGCCACGGTTGTTGGCACCGCTGGCGAAGGTGTGACTGGACTTCCCGTTGGCCCCGTAGCTGTTGGCGGCATCATCGGTCTGATTATTTTCAAGTGTCAGGGCAGTTTGACCATCCTGAAACCGGCGTTCATTGCGTGCCGTTTCCGCAGCACGCTGAACGCGTTCGATTTCTTCGTCAGAAAGCTGGATCGAGTTTGCGACCTGCTCGACGGATTGCTTCTGTTCCTGCTGCGTCTGGGATGCACGTGGCGATACCGGACTTGCCGGGCGGACCGGAATCGGCGGCAGAATTTCAGAAGTGCTGGTAACGCTGACCATGATGGCAGGACGGCTCGCTACATTTGTTATGACGGGCAGCAAAACAGGTATGCTGCATTTTCCGGATTTTAGCGCCAGTGATTTTAAAGAAAAGCGTTATTTGCAACGATAACGCGTATCGCCTGTTATCCGGGTTCCTGTATCATCGGCGCGATATTGTCCGGCGCGTCATAATGGCCCGCGGCAAAGCGGGTCACGCTATTTTTGGCAATCGTTTTGAGTTTCGCGGCCTCGATCGAGATATGGTCAAGCGTAATGTCTGTGCGTTCCGGCGGGATACGTACCAATGCCGCACTAACCGTCATCAAAGGAAATTCGCTGCTTTCACCGTTGCGCCCCTTGCCGATCAGGTAACCCTGATCGCGGGTTTGGGCGTCATAGAAGCTTTTGATCTGTTCATCGAACATGGATTGGGCACGTTGAACCGCACTTACGGCATCCTCGAAGTCAATTGACTGGACATAGGCAAAGAAATCATCGCCGCCGATGTGACCAACAAACCAGTCATTCTGGCTTAGCGCTTTGCCCAATATATCCTTGAAAAGCAGTATGGCGCGATCCCCTTGCCGGAAACCGTAAAGGTCGTTGAAGGGTTTGAAATTGTCGAAATCAAAGTAAACGGCAAAGCGACGGCGGCGCGGTTTGGCAAGTGCGTTGGCCGCATAGCGATAAATCGCACTGTTTCCCGGAAGACGGGTCAGCGGATTTTCATCGCGTGCATTTAGCGTATTGCGTTCATTAACCGCGCGCAGCAGGGCACTTTGATCAAGCACGCCAAGGTAAACCCCCTTTTCAGTCAGGATCACACCATCAAGCGAGTTTGCCGCGACAAAGGTTTCAAGCAGTTCTGACAGACTGGTATTGATATCGGCAATCGGGCAGCGGCGCAGAAAACGGCTGATATTTGTGCGGTTGGCCGGGTTTTGCAAAAGCTCGCGACCAAATGGCGTGTATATGAAAGCCTTGAAATCCGAATCCCGGATCACGCCAAGCGGTTCGCCCTGCCTGTTGATAACCGGTGCAATGGCGATGTCGGTATTTTTCTGGAAATAGGACAGGATTTCCACCGGATTGATGTTGTTTTCGATCGGTGGCGTCTCGAGCAAATAGGACCGCAAAACATCGCCGTCGCGTTCTACCCCGCGCCGGTTTTCTATCGCAACCCCGGAAATGGCAGGGACGATATCTGTACGTTCCGGCAGGTCGACCGATGGCCGTGCAATGAAAAATCCCTGCACCAGATCGCATCCGATCCGTCGACAGCACAAAAACTCTTCGCGGGTTTCAACGCCTTCGGCCACGACCTGTGCGGCAATCATATGCGCGAAAGCCGTGATTTGGGATACAAACAGTTCCTTGCGCCGGTCGCGATCAATCCCGTCGATAAAGAACCGGTCAATCTTGATGATGTCTGGTTCGCATTCGTAAAGCGCGCGAAGCTGGGCAAAGCCGCTGCCATAGTCGTCGATCGCAACCTTGAAACCCTGACTGCGATATCGCGTCAGAATATCCTGAAGGTATTGGGCGTTGCTGATGTCGTGACGTTCTGAAATTTCAAGAAAGATGGTGTCGCGTTCAAGACCGGCCTTACGCAGCAATTCGGCGGTGCGGCCCGGCTGATAATCCGGGGTACGGACAACACGACTGTCAAAATTGTAAAACAGTTTCAATCGGCGTGCTTCGGGCAGGCGGGCAAACTTTGCAATCGCCTTTTCGCGCAGCATCATGTCAACGCCGTGCAGATTGCCGGTTTCCCAAGCCGTATCGAAAAGGGACTGGATCGAGTCAAAGCCGCTGTCTTCCCAGCGACGCAAAAGCGCTTCGTAGCCAAATATGTGGCCGGTATGCGGGTTGACGATCGGTTGAAAGGCAAAGTCGACTTTTTCGACGATCTGCTTCCAGTTCCGAAGGCGGAGTGCCGAGCCGGCAGCTCTGTCCGCGGTCAGTTCATCCTCCGCATCAAATGCCAAGGCTATTCCCCGATCTTGAAAAATTTACTGAATCCTCTGAGCGGCAGGAGCATCACGGTACATGCAAAGCTCCTAACGCAGGATCGGCAACAACCTGATGACAGTACAGTTACGAATATATGACATCCGCAGAAAACCGACACTTTTCACAGCATTTGGTCGAGGTTTCTTATACAGAGAGCTAGACAAATTTTGTGATTCCGGCGGGAGAAGTCAGCCACGTTGCAGTTGAACAAGTGGATGGTGTTCCTGCACAAGGCCGCGTAAACGCGATTCGAGGACGTGGGTATAGATTTGTGTCGTTGAAATATCCGAATGGCCTAGCATCTGTTGCAGGCTGCGCAAATCGGCCCCGTTTGCCAGAAGGTGGCTGGCAAAGGAATGACGCAAGACGTGCGGGGAAACCCGTGACGGGGCAATTCCGGCTTCGGCGGCAAGGTCCTTGACCATATTGAGGAACATCTGGCGCGTCAGATGACCCGATTTGCCGCGCGACGGAAACAGATAGGGTGATTGGCCGGGCTGGTTTGCCTTGGTGACCGGAATAAACGATGCCCGGACTTCAAGATAATCCCTTAAGGCATCACAGGCAGGATCGGACAGCGGAACGAGCCGCTCCTTGTTTCCCTTGCCCCGAACGATCAGCATTTGCGGGTCACGCGCCGCAGCGGCAAAAGGCAGTTCAACCAGTTCGGAGACGCGCATGCCGGTGGCATACATCAGTTCTACCATCGCCAGAAGGCGTTTGCCCTTGATGCCGTCATGATTGGTGGCGGTGACAATCAGTCGATCAATTTCATCAATGGTCAGGAATTTTGGCAATGTATTGCCCTGCCTGGGGCTGTCGATATGGGCAGATGGATCGTCATTGCGATATCCATCGGCATAAAGGAATTTGTGGAACTGCCGGACGGCGGACAGCCGACGGGCCTGGGTTCGCGGCGCCAAACCGGCATCGCCAAGCGATGCCATATATTTCCGGACATGGATGTCCTGCGCACCGATCAGATCCGATTTTTGCGTTTTCAGGCTTGCAACATAATCTTCCAGATCACGGCGATACGCGTCGAGCGTATGAATGCTTGCCCCACGTTCTGCTGCCATCATTTCCAGAAAGGCCGCGACAAGATTGCTATTAAGCGGCTGTGCCACGATATCTGTCCGTTATTGGCTTCGAGCCATCAGGATTTCGACGGCAAGACGGCGCGCCTCGCGGTTAAGCCCGATATGGTTGAGTGCGGCAACCGCGTCCGAAAGATCCTTCGGATCACCGTTAGGAACCCCTGCAACCTGCTGCGCATGAATGGCAAGGGCGACGGTTTTGCCGCGCTGCATATTCATTGCTGCGGTTTCCAGATGATGGTTGACTGCCGTGCTTACGGTTTGGCGTTCATCAAGATAGGGCGCGGTCAAAAGCGCATCCCAAAGTGCAATCGGGACTTCAATGCCAAAGCCGTCAAACAGGCTAAAGATCAGTTCTGAATCACGTTTTGCCTGAATCTGATCGCCGCGGGCGGCGTCCATTTCCTGCCATTCGGTCATACGGGCGCGGTGTTTGGCCTGTGCGTCGTTCATCGGTGCAGAAGTTTTGGCAGGTGGCGTAAGAGTTACAGCACCGCCCAGTCCATAACGGACAGGCGTTGTTGCCCCATCGTCGGGCAGATTAACCGTGACACTGCCATTCGACCCGTCGGCCATTTCGGTGGCGGTTGGTGTTCCGGTATCTTCAAGTCCGGCAAGTGCCAGAACCGGATAAAGAAGGATCAGACGGGATTCGATATCGTTGCCCGGATTGGAACTGTTTTTGGCGGTTTGCAGCCAACCGGACGCACGTTCCATATTGTTTGCCGCAATCGAGGATTTTAGCGCATCAATCGCAAACCACGAAAAATCACTATTCACCGGGATATCGGTCAGCAGATCGGACGTCAGGCGTGATACCTGAACGAAATCGCCATTGATGGTTGCAGATTCATAAAGGGCAGCGAGGATTTCCGCACGGACTGCTGCAACGTCACTTTTGGCGGCCGCCTGATACAGTTTGGCATATTGGCGGGCCTGCACCCCTTCGGGGGCATCGTCAAGCGCATTGGTTATCGCATCTGCGTCAAAAGAGACGTCGCTATAAATCTTGCGCAACTGCGCGGCTTCGATCAGGCCAAGTTTTTCAGCTTTGCGGGCGGCTTCAAGGCGCACATCGGTCGACGTTGCACGCGCATTGATCATGCCCAGAATGGCGGCGGCATTACCGGTTTCAAGCTGATTGGTCGGAATGCTTTGCTTGGCGATTTCAAGAAGCGCAATATCGATCGGGCGCAACGTGTTCAGCGAGTTCAGAATGTCTTGCGACGGGGCCGATCCATTCCGGATGGCTGATACCAGACTAAAGAAGGTTTTGTCGGTTTCGCCTTCCATTTCGCGGACCAGATCTGTCGAAAACGATGCCGATGTCCGGTCATTGGCATGAAGCGCGCACATGACAGCGGCTTTGAGCCAGAAAATATCGTCGAAGTTGTTGCTGTAACCATCGATTGCCGCACAGGCATCATCAAGTTTTCCAGCAATCATCAAAGCATTCACTTCGGCCTGTGCCAGCAGCGAGCCCCGTGCCCCTTGTGGTGTGGCGCGGACCAGATCAATCGCACCGTCCAGTTCACCCATATTGATCAGCTTGGCAGCACGCGTTTCAAGCATGCTGATTTCCTTGTGATCATCGGGAACGGCCGCGATGCTTAACAACAGGCGACGTGCAAGGTCGCGGCCCGTATGCGTTGCGGGCATTGCCGGAAGATCTGTCAGAAGACGTGCCGCCGTTTCCCGGCTTGTGCCGTTCCACATATCGGCACCAAATCCGCCACGTTCACGTCCCAGTGTGCCAACGGCCTCAGCATCAACAGCTTGCAACGTAACCGTCTGGACCGCGTCGGGGTCGCTTGGGAATGTATCTGGTAGTGTACCGGTACCCTGACCAAAATTGCTGTTTGGGCCCGAATTGCCGCCTGTTGCAGGGGCGGTCGCATCCGGTTGCGAATTTGCGTTCTGTTCTGCTTCCTGTTTCAAAAACAGCGGAACCGGTGCCTGCGCGTTGGCAAAAGCCACGGGCAAGGTGATTCCTGTCCCTGCCATCATTGTGACGAAACAGGATTGCATCAGCAGGCGAGAACGCAAGCGCATGTCAGTTGAACCTCGAATTCGGGATGGTTTCTTCCATCTGGGTCGTTGGCGATGGAATATCCCAAGTGACCAAAAATGTTGCGCCACCAGCGATGACAGCAATGATCAGCAATAAAATGAGACGCGAAATTATCTTCATGGTTATCCAGACTTCGGTGCGTTGGTTCTATATGCGCAAAGATCAGTATGCGGGGCCCGGTAAAAGATGCAAGACAGAGCCGAACCGCTTTGGCACAAAGCCATGAATTCAGCCTGTGATTTCTCCAACCCCGTTCCCCGAACCTTTTCCCTGACATTCCAATTCGGCGATATAAAGGCAGTTTAGGGTCCGGGTCCTCACAGAGGGTTAACGCGATGGCCAAAAGTTTTTGGCGGGTGCACAAATCTCGCTGCGTACCGGAATTGCTCAGATCCCTTGTTTAGCGAAGGAATTTGTCGGTGAACAGCGCGGTTTGCTTGCGTTCAGGCCGCAGCTGGCCTAAAGAAATGGGTAAATTGTGTGATAACCGGATTAAAGACAGGACTGCAAACCGATCATGGAGAGCAATATTGCCGAGTCGGGTTTGCGCGATGACGTGATTGCAAATATCCGGACAGGGCTGAAAGGCCGACCGCTGGTGTTTATTGGTCTGATGGGGGCCGGGAAAAGCTGCATCGGACGTATGGTCGCCAAGGCACTTGATCTGGATTTTGTTGATGCTGATCGTGAAATCGAGGAAGCCGCAGGCTGTTCGATTGCCGACATCTTCAAGCTATACGGCGAAGAGGCATTTCGCGAAGGTGAAGAACGCGTAATCGCGCGTCTGCTGGATGGCGAGCCGCTTGTGCTTGCGACCGGTGGTGGTGCGTTTATTCGCGAAAAAACCCGGGAACTTATTCTGGAAAAATCGGTCTCGGTCTGGCTGCGTGCCGACCTTGATCTGTTGCTGCAACGTACCAGCGGGCGAACGCATCGTCCGCTGCTCAATAATGGCGATCCGCGTCAGATTCTTGGCGATCTGATCGAGGCGCGCTATCCGGTCTATGCCGGCGCAGATATCATTTTTGACTGTGACGAATCCTCCAAGGAAGAAACGCGCGACGGGGTTATTGCCCTGCTTGGCCGTTCATTTGATAAAGACGGGAATATAATCCGGTGAGCAATCAGACGTCTCCTCTTGCGGCAAATCATGACGTTTTGCGCGTCGAACTTGGTGCGCGCAGCTATGATATTCTGGTCGGAAGCAATCTTTTAGCGGATACCGCAAGCCATATCGCGCCGTTCGTCAGAAAGGCCGGTGTCGTCGTTATCAGTGACGCGACGGTGGCGGAACGCCATCTTCCGGTGGTTCTGGCATCACTTGACGGGGCGGGTATCGCGCATCGCGAAGTGATCGTCCCTGCCGGTGAAAAATCCAAAAGCTTTGCCGTATTTGAAGATGTTATCGAACAGATTCTGGCGATGGGGATCGAACGTTCGACCCTGATCATGGCACTTGGCGGTGGGGTGGTTGGCGATCTTGCGGGTTATGTTGCAGCGTCGCTTTTGCGTGGTCTTGATTTCGTTCAAATTCCGACAACCCTGCTTTCACAAGTCGACAGTTCGGTTGGTGGCAAAACAGGCATCAATTCGAAATCGGGCAAAAACCTTGTCGGTGCATTCCATCAGCCGCGCCTTGTTTTGGCAGACACGGCGGTCCTTGATACATTGCCGCGCCGCGAAATGCTTGCCGGGTACGCCGAGGTTGTTAAATACGGCCTGATTGATGATCCGGAATTCTTTGACTGGCTTGAACAGAACGCCGAAGCCGTTTTGAGCAACGATGGTGCGGAGCGCCGAGAAGCCGTGATGCGCAGTTGTGCGGCCAAGGCGCGGATCGTGTCTCAGGATGAACGCGAGTCCGGGAAACGTGCTCTATTGAATTTGGGTCACACATTTGGGCATGCGCTGGAAGCGGAAACCGGATACGGCGCAAAGCTTCTGCATGGCGAAGCCGTCGCGATGGGGATGGTCATCGCCCATGACGTTTGCGCGGCAATGGGCATGGCCCCGGCTGGCGAAAAAGAACGGATTGCAAGTCATCTGAAATCGGTTGGTTTGCCGGTATGTGCGTCCGAAGTTCCGGGCATGCATTGGGATATTGATCGTTTGATCGGCCATATGTCGCGCGATAAAAAAGTTCGTGACGGTGAAATCACGTTTGTCATGACGCGTGGTATCGGCAAGGCTTTTACATCCAAGGCGATGGACATTCAGAAAATGCGTGCTGCCATTACCCGTTCCTGCCACGGCTAAGACAGAAGTTCGGGGTAATAGCGACTGTGAACTTGATGACTTGCCCGATCAGAGATTGACCTGATACGCCGCAACAGCACAAAGTAAATATCTGTTGCGTACACTCATTGGAGACGAACCTGAATGACAATCACGATTGTCGTGATTTTTATCCTGCTGATGCTTTCGGCGTTCTTTTCTGGCTCGGAGACTGCGCTGACAGCAGCATCAAAGCCAGTCATGCATCACAAGGAACAGGATGGAGATCAGCGGGCAGGGATCGTCAACCGGTTGCGCCAGTATCAGGAGCGGTTGATCGGTGCCATTCTGCTGGGTAACAACCTTGTCAACATTCTGGCATCTGCCTTGGCAACGTCTGTCATGATCGAGCTTTTTGGTGAACGCGGTGTCGTTTATGCGACCGCGGCCATGACGGCACTTGTGCTTATATTTTCTGAAATTCTGCCAAAGACCTATGCGCTTCAGCATGCAGACAGCATGGCGCTGCGCGTTGCCCGGCCGATGAGTATTCTGGTTGTTGTTTTTGCGCCGGTTACCCAGACCATTCAGGTGCTGGTACGTGCCACCCTGCATCTTTTTGGCAGCGGCGACGGCCCGGGAACCGACCGCGAGCGTGAATTGCGCGGTGCCATTGAATTGCATGCGGATGACGTCGTTGTTGGTGATCATCATGCCGAACGCACGATGTTGCATGGGGTTCTTGACCTTGAGGATGTCGGGGTCTGGGAAATCATGGTGCACCGTCGCAAGGTGCAGATGATTGATATCACGCGCCCGATGGAAGAAATCCTTGATACGGTATTGGCAAGCCCGCATACGCGTATTCCGATCTATGACAAGGATCCGGATAACATCGTTGGCGTTTTGCATGCGCGTGAGGCGCTGAAAGCGATCGTCCGCGGGGCAAAGCCTGAAACGGCAGAAGATGTTCGCATGCTGAGTTCCGAACCCTGGTTCATCCCCGATAGCACCACGCTTGCCGATCAGCTTAAGGCGTTCAAGGAACGTCACGAGCATTTCGCGATTGTCGTCGATGAATATGGGGCGTTCGAAGGCGTCGTGTCGCTTGAAGATATCCTTGAAGAAATTGTTGGCGATATCGCCGATGAAACCGACGTCGAGGTTGTTGGTGTTCAGCCGCAAACCGATGGATCGGTCATTGTGCGCGGTGATGTGACCATTCGTGACCTTAATCGTCGTTTTGGCTGGCGTTTGCCCGACGAAGAGGCCGCAACCGTTGCCGGGTTGTTGCTTTATGAAACCCGCCGTATTCCCGATGTCGGACAGCAGTTCCGATTCCATGGACTGGAATTCGAAGTCCTGCGTCGCATTCGAAATCAGATAACCCGCATCAAATTACGTGAAGTGCGCGAAGTCGCAACCGACGATACGAACTAGCATTGATTGCACCAAAACAAACGGGCTGCACGGGAAACCGGGCGGCCCGTTTTGTTTGCTGGGTGTAAATATGTTCTTTTAAATCTACTTATCGGTTAAAATGATCGGCAAAGGTCTTGATCGATGTGATTGCAGGGCCAATTGCAAATAAGGGCCCCGGACGCATTTGATGCGTTGTTTTCAGCAATCTGATCGGGGCAGGGCACGTGGCAACAGCAACCCGCAGAGGGAAAAACATGGATACGAAAATCGTACCTGGTGTGGTCAAAGAGCAGTCGATCGCAACCTTGAACCCAGCAGACTCGGTCATGGACGCCGTTAATATGATGACCGAACGCAAGATCGGTGCTGTGATCATTGTCGATAACAATGCCAGGCTTGCCGGCATCTTTACAGAGCGTGACCTTGTAAACCGGGTTGTCGCAAAGGGTCTTGATGCGGCTTCTACCCCCCTTAAACAGGTTATGACGACCAATCCCGATACACTTGCACCCGGCGATACGGCGATGAATGCCCTTGAATTGATGAGTGCGCGCCGCTACCGACATCTTCCGGTGCTTGATGGGGAAAATGTCGTCGGCATGGTGTCGATCCGCGATCTGTTCAATGTCGTGAAGGCACAGCTTGAAGAAGATTTGCGCGAACGCGAAAAGTTTATTTTCGGGTCCGATTACGGCGTCGCGTAAATCAGGTTTAGTCCATGAAATATGCTTTGGACGGCTGATGCGGAGGTTTCGCATCAGCCGTTCTGCGTTTTTGAAGGTTGACAACGTGCCAGTTACTGTCTTTACGTTTACGTAAAGGAGATATACGCCATGCCTTTATCCAACCCTTCGGAACGTGACCATATCCATACCCGCAACGTTACCTGCACCGGATATCGTCGCAAGGACGGTCTTTGGGATATCGAAGGCCATATCACCGATACCAAGACATACGGGTTTGAAAATAACGACCGCGGCGAAATTCCCGCCGGTGTACCGATCCATGAAATGTGGCTGCGCATTACTGTGGGGGATGACATGGTGATAAGTGCGGTTGAAGCCGTCACTGATCATGCCCCGTTCAATGCCTGTGATGAAATTGCCCCGAACTACGCAGCACTGGTCGGACTTCGGATCGGGCCGGGGTTGAAACAGCAGATTCGCGAACGGGTTGGAGGCATTCACGGATGCACGCATCTGACCGAACTGATGGGACCGGTGGCAACGACTGCGTTTCAGACAATCTTTCCGATCCGCGCCCGCGAGGCCGAAGAACGCCGAAAGCAGGCGGAAAAGGATGGCACGGTGCCAAACCCGCCGAAAAAGCGCCGATCTCCATTGGTGAATAGCTGCCACGGGTGGCGAAGTGACGGTGCGGCGGTCAAACGCATTGCGCCCGATATGTATACCGGTGACTAAGCGGTCAGTCTTGTAACGCTGTTATTACACACAATATCACCGGTGACGGGGTTTGGTGAATGTCAGGTGTTGCATGAGACGCCATACACAGCCATCAGGACAAAATCTTTCGGGGCGATTTGCGTCGGCCTATAGCTGTATTTTGCTGCTTGGCCTGATGGCATGCGTGTTTGTGATTACGCTCAGAGGCCTTCCCGCACAGGGGCAGGAACAAGCACAGGATTCTACCGGCTCATCGGACGAGAACGCATTCCTCATCCTTCAAACCAATCTTCAGCCTCCCTATCAGCAATTGCAGAACGGCATTTTGCGAGGCTATTCCATCGCAGTATTGAATTGCGCGTTTGAACGGATCGGGGTTGGGTACGGGATCGCGATTGCACCCCGCCAGCGCAATCGGGAAATGGTGCGAAACGGGCAGGCGGACGGGTTCTTTCTGGCGCGGATCAGCTCCTTCATGGACCAATACGCCGAGCCGACCTTGCCGCTAGCACTTGAAAAATGGGTCTGGATTTCAGCTGCCGGACAACAGGGCAGTTTCGCGTCAAGCCCGACACCCGACAGTCTGCTTTCTGTTGGTGCCATCCTTGGCTCCAACGAAGCAGAATGGCTGGCAGAGCAAGGGTATCAGGAAATTGTCAAGGCACCGTCCATCAACTCCCTGATTTCGCAGGTCCTGGCCGGGCGCGTTGAATACGCCTTGGTCGACAAACAGACTTTCGAGGCCGCGCGCGACAGCATGGGCCACCATGAAGCTCAGTTCAACGTCCAGTTCGAACGATATGCCCCGCTTGTTGTTTATATTGGGCGGGAATATACCCGCCTTAATCCCGGGCTGATTGCGTCGCTGAATACGGCGCTGGGTGCATGCGAAACCTTACCCATGCAGCTTGAGGATTGGGAACGTGATCTGATTACTCGTCAGCAATTACCGGCGATCCGCGCCATGGCGGCGAATGCGGAACTTGTTGGTGCGGTACGGTCCGCAATGGGTGGAGCACAAATTCAGCCTGATGCGATTGTCGAAATCGATCGCGAATGGCGTCAGGGCAGCGAAGGCGGGATTGCCAGCCCGAAGGCAACCGAAATCCTTGAAAATCCGCTTTCCGATATCTTGCGGGCCTTTCAGGAAAGCGACGCCGACAATATTGCCGAAATATTCGTATTCGATACCAACGGCGCGGTTATCGGCATGAACCGGTTGACGACCGATTTCGATCAATCAGATGAGCAGAAATTCGAGGTCACCATTAGCCATGACCCGGATATAAGTCAGATCGCCGACATCTATTTTGATGGATCAACCCGTGCCTTTCTGTCGCAGATCACGGTTCCGATCATTAATCCGGAAACCGGAGATGTTATCGCGGCAATGACGGTTGGCCTTGATGTTTCAGGGGCACTGCGACCCGACAGCTGATTTCGGTTTCAGTTCGGTTTGGTCGGATCGGTGATGTTGATCGTAATCGCACTGTACCAGTCTGCTGCGGTCTGCATTCCTTTATCGTCAAGCTCGGTTGCAATTGGCGACATGATGTCATGATTGCGCTTGCCGTTTCGGAACGCTTTTAACTGTGTTTCGAGATAGATATTGGTTTCACCGGCAAGGTTGGGAACGTCCGGCATTTCCGAAATCCCGTTTGAACCATGGCAGGTGCTGCATAGTTCCGGGGCATCATCAGGGTTTTCCCCGGCTGGCAGTGTGGCAGTCACATCAAAATGGTTATACCAGGCCGCGGCGTCGGCGATCTGCTGGTCGGATAAACTGCTGGCAACCACGGTCATCATTTCATGTTCCCGGCTGCCATCGCGAAACGCGCGCAATTGGGTTTCAATATATGCCGCGGGTTCGCCGCCGATATGCGGGGCAATCGGGATGCGGGCAAATCCGTCCAGACCATGACAGGTTCGACATATGCCCGCAACTTTCCGACCGGCATCAATGTCCTGTGCCAAGGAAGCCCCGGCGGGCAAAAGCCCGCCGAGAATCACGATAAGCAATATCCGCATTATTTCCCCTCGTACCAGATGCGGTACAGGGCACCGGCAAGGTCATCCGATACAATCAGGGACCCGTCGCGCAGCTGGGCGACATCAACCGGGCGGCCAAGATATTCCCCGTTTTCATCGATCCAGCCTTCGGCGAAGGGCTCTATGCGGGCCGTGCCGTCACTGTCGATAAAGGTTACCATCACGCGCGCGCCGACCGGCGTGGTGCGGTTCCACGATCCGTGCTGGGCCGAGAAAATCGCATTCTTGTATTTGGCCGGGAACATCTTGCCCGTGTAGAAGGACATGCCAAGGTCGGCAGCATGTGCAATGGTTTCGACCGCGGGCATCACGACATCATAGGGAACTTCTTCACCGGCATATTCATTTGTGCGAACGTTGCCGCCGCCATACCAGGGATGGCCGAAATGCTGACCGGCTGCTGTCTGGTGATTGATTTCGCCGGGCGGAATGTCATCGCCCATGCCGTCAACCTGATTGTCCGTCCACCATAGTTCGCCGGTTTCCGGATGGAAGTCATGACCGACGGAGTTCCGGACCCCGTATGTGTATACTTCACGGCCGGTTCCATCGATGTTGATGCGTATAATACCGCCTATCCCGTGTTGGCGATAAAGATCAAGCTTGTCCTTGGGTGAAACGTTAAAGGGTTGTCCAAGCGAGATATAAAGTTTGCCATCCGGGCCGATTTTGCAAACACGTGCGGTGTGATTGTAGCTTTCTTCGGACGTTGGAATCAACTCACCCTGTTTAACGACATTGAATGCCGCGACATCGGGGCTTTCATAGAAAAATTCGGCGGCGGGGAAGGTCAGAACCCTGTTTTGCTCTGCGATATAGAGCATGCCATCGGGAGAGAAGCACGGACCGTTGGGAATGGAGAACCGCAAGGACGGGGCGAAGTCCTTGACCTCGTCTGCAACACGGTCCTTGTTGCGGTCGGTTACCGACCAGACCTTGTCCTTGCGCGTGCCGACAAATGTCACAACCCCTTGCGGGCCAACGGCGATATGGCGGGCATCGGGAACAACGGCATAAAGGGCAATCTTGAAACCGTCCGGCAGAGTAATGCGTTCAAGCGTTTTCTTGATGCCATCAGCATAGTCACCGCTTTGCTCGATTCTTGTGAACTCGCTGGTGCCTGTTGACTGGAAATTGGAGAGTTTTTCAAGATTGTCCGGGGCGGGGGCCTGTGCGTAGGCCGTTCCAGACATAAACAGGGCGACGCTTGCCCCGATAAGGCGCGTTCTCATAACCTAGTCCTCCCGTTTGTATCGGGCGCAGATTTGACCGGCGCCCGTGCCCCATATGCAGGAGACTGCGCATCGGGCTTCTGGGCTATTATTGCGCCGAAAAACAACGGTCGTCTAAGTTGATTTCACGATGCGGAATAAACGCTTTGGTTATTTTTAGGTCGCAGCCGCTGCATATTCGGAAGGTGTCATGGTTTTCAAAGCCAGCGCGTGAACGCGATCTTTCAGAAGCTGATCAAGGGCTGCGTAAACCAGCCGCTGGCGATTGACGCGGTTCTCGCCATCAAATTTTTGGGAAACGACCAGTATGGAAAAATGCGACTCTCCGCGTGGGTCGGCGCCTGAATGACCGGCATGTTTTGACGAATCATCGATGATTTCGAGTTTCTCGGGGGCGAATTCCGCGGTCAGGATATCGCTAATCTGTTGGGCTACCTGCATGACAATGGCCTCATGTTTCGGTGTGTTTCGCATGAATTAATGCGAAAATCTGACTGTTGGCACCGTTGTGGCACGCGATGGCAGTTTTTCAAGCCTTTTATCGCATTAAAACGGCTCGTATGATATTGCGAAGCTTGATGATCAGAACATATAAACGCAGATGAACCGCGGCCAACGCAACAAACGCAAAACCCTTTACCATGAAGAACCAGACCTGCCCGTATGTGAATGGCCGGGATGTGAAGGTCATGGGGAATTTCGTGCGCCCAAGGACCGCAAACTTCGCGAGTACTATAAGTTCTGTCTCGACCATGTCCGGGAATACAACAAGTCCTGGAACTATTACGAGGGCATGAAAGCCGAAGACATCGAAAACGATGTCCGGCGTGATACCCATTGGCAACGCCCGACATGGCGGTTCGGGCATATTCGCGGTGCCAAGAAACCGTTCAACTTCAAATTCAGCGACGGTTTCGGCTTCTTTAATGAAGATGGTGATCCGACCCATCATGGCCCAGGGGGTGACCCCGCGGGGGATCGCCGACGCAAAAGCGAAGATGCCCAGCGTCGCGCGGGGGCTATGGGCATGCCATCCGAACAGCAACAGGCCATGGCAACGCTTGATCTTCCTTGGCCGTTTTCCAAGGACGAGCTTAAGTCAAAATACAAGGCGCTGTCGAAAAAATACCATCCCGACGCCAATGGCGGCGACAAGGTTGCCGAAGAACGCTTTAAGAAAATCAGTGCAGCCTATTCGTCGCTGATGAGATACATCCGTGATCTGGAAGCACGTGTTTCCACGTAATCAGAGACTGGTATCGGGCGAAATTTGATAAAATCTGCCTTGCAATTCGTGCCGCGGACCTTTTCATTGTTCGATCCATTGGCGGCGATAGATTTTTTTTGCGCATCTTCCCTTTGTCACGCGCATCTTAGCCGCTATTAATGAGCTAGTTTTCAAACGAGACCGCGTCACCGGTCCGACAAATGCGCGAGTACTTATGAGCCAAGGTTACGAAGCGACAGGTGCAGCCGCCGAACATCCGCTGGATGCACCAGACATCAAAATCTCCGTTCGTGAAGCGTTCGGGATTGATTCCGACATGAAGGTTCCGGCATTCAGCCAGGGCAGCGAACATGTTCCCATGATTGATCCGACCTATCGGTTTGATCGCGATACGACGTTGGCCATTCTGGCGGGCTTCGCCCATAACCGCCGCGTGATGATCCAAGGGTATCACGGTACGGGTAAGTCGACCCATATCGAACAGGTTGCTGCACGTCTGAACTGGCCTTGTGTTCGTGTAAACCTTGATAGCCACATTTCGCGTATCGACCTGATCGGCAAAGATGCCATCGTGTTGCGCGATGGCAAACAGATCACGGAATTCCGCGAAGGCATTTTGCCCTGGGCGCTTAAACGTCCGGTCGCGATGGTCTTTGATGAATATGATGCCGGTCGCCCCGATGTGATGTTCGTTATCCAGCGTGTTCTGGAAGTCGATGGCAAGCTGACCCTGCTTGATCAGAACAAGGTCATCCATCCGCATCCGAATTTCCGCCTGTTTGCGACGTCAAACACGGTCGGCCTTGGCGATACCACGGGCCTATATCACGGGACCCAGCAGATCAACCAGGCCCAGATGGACCGTTGGTCGATTGTTGCGACCCTTAACTATCTGTCGGTTGCCGATGAAACCAACATTGTGACCGCCAAGGTGCCGTCGTTCGACAATGCCGAAGGCCGCAAGAAGATCGAGGCCATGGTTGCCCTTGCCAACCTGACCCGCCAGGGATTTGTCGCAGGCGATATTTCGACTGTCATGAGCCCGCGTACCGTTATTACGCTTGCTGAAAACGCCGAGATTTTCGGGGAAATTTCCTATGCGTTTCGCGTGACGTTCCTGAACCGTTGCGACGAGGTCGAACGCCCGATCCTGGCTGAATATTATCAGCGGTGCTTTGGCGAGGAACTTCCCGAAGAAGCCATCAATGTGATGGTCCGTTAGGATCATTCATTGTTAAAGCAAATCGGCGACCTGATTCCAGAAGCGAGTAGAGCAATGAAAAATGATGAAGCGCTTTCCGGATTTTTGCGCGGCACAGCGGCGACATTTCGCGCGCTTGCCGGACGCAATGATCTTGAAGTCGGCTTTGTCAAAGGCGGTCGGGCAGGTGGCTATGGCGAACATGTGCGCCTGCCGATGCCCAAACAGGCGCTGCCGAAGGACGAGGTTGCCGACCTGCGCGGGGTTGCCGATGGCTGGGCGTTGAAACTGCGTCACCATGATGTGGCCCTTCATGCCCGCCGTATGCCCGAAACCGCCGAGGCACAGGCCGTTTACGACGCGCTGGAAACGGCGCGTTGCGAGGCGGTCGGTTCGCGTTATTTCCCGGGGGTCCGCAAGAACCTGCGTGAACATGCCGAACAGGATTGCCGTGCCAAAAACTTCCATCGGTTGACGGCGCGCGAAGATGCCCCGTTTGCTGATGCAATCGGGATGCTGGCGCGCGAGATTTTTACTGGCGAACCCGCCCCGTCATCGGCCCGCCCGCTGATCGATCTGTGGCGTGCCCATATCGAAGAAAATGCCGGTACAGACCTGAACGATCTGCGCGATCTGATTGACGATCAGGATGCGTTTGCGCGGGGATTGCGCCGCCTGCTTGATCATTTGTCTCTTGAAGATGATATCGACGAAGCCCCGCCTGAAAATGACGGCGAGGATGAGGACGAAAAAGAAGGCGAAACCGACCCGGACGAGGAACTTGACAGTCAGGGTGGCCAGCAGGGGCAGGCTGACGAGTCCGAACCTGATGGTGATGATCAGCAGCAGGATGCCGGTACCGAAGAAGCCGAAGCCGGTGAAGGCGATATCGATGACCAGCAGCTTGAAGCCATGTCGCAGGAAGAACAGCCTGCCGGACCGGGCGAACAGCCGGAATTTGACGGTCGGAACGAACCGATTGAACGCGGCTATGAACCCTTTACGCGTGAATTTGATGAAATCGTAACTGCCGACGAGCTTTGCGAAGGCCTGGAGCTTTCGCGTCTGCGCGCCATGCTCGATAAGCAGCTTGCGAATTTGCAGAATGTCGTTTCGCGCCTTGCCAACCGGTTGCAACGCCGCCTGATGGCGCAGCAAAATCGTGGCTGGGACTTTGACCTTGAAGAAGGCATCCTTGATGCGGCGAAGCTGGCGCGTATTGTTTCAACACCTTCGACCTCGCTGTCCTTCAAACAGGAACAAGATACAGATTTCCGGGATACGGTCGTGACGCTGCTGATCGATAATTCCGGTTCCATGCGCGGGCGCCCGATCACGATTGCCGCACTATCTGCCGACATTCTGGCACGTACCCTTGAACGGTGCGGGGTGAAGGTCGAAATCCTTGGTTTTACCACCCGGCAGTGGAAAGGTGGCCAATCGCGCGAAAAATGGGTTGAAAGTGGCAAGCCGCCAAAACCGGGCCGTCTCAACGACCTGCGCCACATCATCTATAAAGCGGCCGATACCCCGTGGCGGCGCGCGCGCAAGAATCTTGGCCTGATGCTGCGCGAAGGACTGCTTAAGGAAAATATCGACGGCGAAGCTCTGCTTTGGGCGCACGAACGCCTTCTGGGCCGTTCGGAACAACGCCGGATTTTGATGGTGATTTCCGACGGCGCGCCGGTCGATGATTCGACCCTGTCGGTAAATTCCGGAAATTACCTTGAACGGCACCTGCGCGAGGTCATCGACTGGATTCAGACCCGTTCGCCAGTTGAACTGCTTGCGATCGGGATCGGACATGATGTGACCCGCTATTACCAGCGTGCGGTAACGATCAACGACCCCGAAGAGCTTGGCGGGACGATGTTGCGTGAATTGTCCGATCTGTTCGATGAACAGGGGGGCCGTCAGCCCAAACGTCCGATGCGTCATGTGCCTGCGGATACCGCCAAGGACAAGGCGACCGGTGATCGTGACCGCTGGTAGGTCATGGGGATAGGGCCGTTATGACAGCCATTACCCGCTTTGCCCCCAGTCCGACCGGGTTTCTTCATATTGGTCATGCGGCCTCGGCCCTGTTTTCCGCAAAACAGGCCGGTCCGAATGGTCGTTTCCTTTTGCGGATCGAAGATATAGATCAAACCCGCTGTCGCCCGGAATATGTTGATGCGATCTTTGAGGACCTTGCTTGGCTGGGGCTTCGATGGGAAGAACCTGTTCGCATTCAGTCGCAGCATTTCCGTGATTATGAGAAGGTCCTGGATCGTTTGACCGATGCCGGGCTGCTTTATCCGTGCTTTTGTACGCGAAAAGACATTCAGGAAGAAATCGCGCGGATTGGAAATGCGCCGCATGGGCCGGATGGTGTGCTTTACCCGGGGACCTGTCGTAATCTTAGTGCTTCCGAGCGCGCAGATCGTGTTGCGACGGGGGAAAGCTATGCGCTGCGTCTGGATATGGTGCGTGCCCTTAGACAGGTCGCCAGCCCGTTATCGTGGTATGACCGCAAGGTTGGCAAACAGGATGCAACGCCAGAAATATTTGGCGATGTTGTTCTGGCGCGCAAGGACACGCCGACAAGCTACCATCTATCGGTAACCCATGATGATCATTTGCAGGGCATCAACCTTGTCACCCGCGGCGAAGACCTGTTTTTTGCAAGCCACCTGCATCGCCTGTTACAGGAATTGCTGGGGTATGATGTTCCTGAATATCATCATCATGGCCTGCTTACGGGCCCGGATGGCAAACGGTTTGCCAAGCGCGACAAATCAAAAACACTGCGATCCATGCGTGACGAGGGTATGAGCGCCCAAGAGGTCATTGCGCTAAGCGGATATGTCTAGGCGACGTCGTTCTGGTTTCCAGAAGGTCAGGGCGTTCGACGAACCAGCTGCGAATAAAATCAATCATCAACCGGTTTTTGGCCGGCAGGTTTTCCTGATAGGGGTAAACCAGATAGATCGGTCGTAACGGCGATGAATAGCCATCCAGTGCCGTTTCAAGCAATCCGTCGAAGATTGCCGGAAGGGCAACATACCGGGGCAGCCGGGCAACGCCCAATCCGCGGATCGCGGCATTGCGCAACAGCGGATAATGATTAAGGCGCAGATTGCCCTGTGCCGGAACTGATTGTGCGCCATCATCGGAAAAGAAAACCCAGTTGCCGTCCTTGTAGTACTGAAAATTCAGCAGGCAATTGTGATTTCCCAGATCGGCGGGTGTTTCGGGCTTTGGGTGCTTTGCCCAGTAGGTAGGGCTTGCGCAGATCAGTTCGGACAATTGACCCAGCGGAATGGCAACCTGTTCTGGGTCGTCGGTCAATCCGACGCGAATGGCGATATCGATATGGGCAGATTGCAGCGCGCGGAAGGTGTTTTCCAGTTCCATTTCGATCTGTATGCGCGGATGTGCTTTTTGAAATGCGACGATGATGTCATCAAGAAACATCTCGCCAAAGGAAACGGGAACCGTAATGCGAACGGTGCCGACCGGCTCGCCGCGCAGAGCCTCGACGGCTTCGAATGCGGCGGCGGCACTTTGGGTGATGTTTTGGCAATAACCCAGAAATGTGATCCCGATTTCGGTTGGTTCTACCTTGCGGGTTGACCGGAACAGCAATTGCGCCCCCAGCTCTGATTCCAGTCTTTTGACATGTTGGCTGATCAGGCCCTTGGACACGCCAAGTGCCTTGGCGGCGTGGGTAAAGCCACCGTTTTCCATGACGGCCGCAAAGCTGCGCATTTCATTCAGATAATCTTTCATTGTTTAGAATATTAAACAAAATGTTTGGAAATAACCAGATTATCCTTGCAATTGTCTCATGAGACAATCCTTCCATCGAAGCACTTCCAAGGATGGAGGATCAGATGAAAGTTCTTTTGGTAGGCGCATCGGGGATTGTCGGGCGCGGGATTGATTCCGAGTTGTCCCAACGCCACGACATCATCCGTGCGTCCCGCGCAAGTGGAGACGTTAATGTTGACCTGACGGATATCGCATCAATCCGTGCGATGTTTGAAAAGGTCGGCAAAGTCGATGCGGTTGTTTCTGCGACCGGAAAGGTTCATTTCGGTGATTTCGCCGAAATGGACGATGACAAATACCGCATCGGGATCAATGACAAACTGATGGGGCAGGTCAATCTGGTGTTGGTTGGGCGTGATCACGTGGCAGACAATGCATCATTCACGCTGACCACTGGTATCCTGTCCAAAGATCCGATCCGTTACGGTAGCTCGGCCTCGATGGTGAATGGCGCAATCGAGTCTTTTGTGCGGGCTGCTGCAATCGAAATCAAACCGGGGCTTCGCATCAACGCGGTCAGCCCCGGTGTGATCCTTGAGGCCATGGAAGGCTACGCACCGTATTTCCGCGGGCATGATCCCGTTCCGGCGGCACGTGCGGCCCTTGGCTATGCCAAATCGGTCGAGGGTCTTCAGACCGGGCAAGTCTTCGAGATATTCTGAGGGTATATTCTGACGATCTGGCATCGAAAGCCGACCGGGGCAAAACCGGGTCCCGTTCGGCTTTGGGGCCTACAAGGGGCATTGCTTCAAAAAAACCGCACTTTCTATCTGGAATTATTTAGGGTGACTGCTTACCATTCAAATAGCTAATGTTGCGCATCCGATTGTTAAGCGTGTAAACGGCTATAACGGAATTTCCGGATGGGGCAGTTCACAGCCAGGATGGCTGACACCTTGAAACGGCTGCTTTTGGAACCCGGACACGGGACCGAAGCAGGGCCGAAACTGCAAAAGAAGGTTCGCGCGGACCTTCTTGATCTTGCCTATCGCAACAACTGGGCGAACGTCCTTGTCAATCTGTCGGCCGGAAGTGGTCTTGTCGGGACGCTTTGGTTTCAATCCGAACTATCATTTGGCATGACCGTCTGGATTTGCGTGATTTTTGCAACGACGGTGATCCGGCTTTTTATCGGGTATCGCTATCATGTCGAACGACGGCTGGTTTCGGCATTTGATGATGCGGAATTCCATAGATGGTTTATGCGATATGCCTGTGGTGTTTGTTCCGGCGCTATCCTTTGGGCGTTGGCGTCAATCTTTGACTTGCCAACGCAAAGTAATGAAAGCCGGTTCGTAACTCTGATCATATTGGCGGGGCTTGCCGGTGGCGCGACCGGAATTCTTGCACCTGTTTTCAGGGTCGGCCGGTTCTATCTTCTGATGTTGCTACTGCCTGCCTGTATTGTTCTGATTGTCATGCCGGAACCGAATTACGTTCTGTCGGGGCTGGGCTTCATCTTTGTAACCGTCATGATGATCACCCATCGCAATAATCACGGTATTCTGTATCGGTCGCTTGTGCTGAAGCACGAAAATGACTCTCTGGTTGACGACCTGCGCGAGAAAAACCGGATAACCGAGAACTGGAATGCGACACTTGAAGCTCGGGTGGCGAAACGAACCCGTGAACTTCGCAATCTTCTGGTGCGCGACACCCTGACAGGATTGCTGAACCGTGATGGCATCGTTTCCTGGTTTGAAGAGGCGCGTGCAAGCTGGGGCAATCGTGCCTATGCCGTTCTGTTCATTGATCTTGATCATTTCAAACAGATCAATGACGGGCTCAGTCATGCGATCGGTGATCTGGTGCTTAAGGAAGTTTCGCACCGTTTACGGGAATATGTCGATGATCGTCATGCTGTCGGGCGGTGGGGTGGTGATGAATTCATCATGATTCTGACTGATCAGCCGGAAAATCTGCATCAGCTGGTGGACCAAACCATCGCCGAGGTCCGGGCGGCGGTTAACCGGCCAATCCATATCGCACGGCAGACATTGCATGTCGGTTTCAGCACTGGTGTCGCATTTGGTATGGACGAGAACCCGCAGATTGCGGAATTGATCCATTGGGCCGATCTGGCCGCAGCCGAGGTTAAGCGGTCCGGGCGTGGCAGCGTGCAAAGTTATGACAGCAAGTTGCTTGTTGAGCAGGAACGTCGATTGGCGATCAATCAGGCCCTGCGTCAGGCTTTGTCCGCCAATGAGCTTTTTCTTGAATATCAGCCGGTCGTCAGTGCGAAGACGGGCGACATTACCGCCTATGAGGTGTTGTTGCGCTGGGAAAGTGCAGAGCTAGGCCGTGTAGCACCAGACGAGTTTATTCCGATTGCTGAGGAATCGGCGCTGATTGTCGATATCGGCGAATGGGTGATGCGCGAAGCCTGCAAAACGATCCTGGACTGGTCCGGCTTTGCCGGTGGTCCCAAGATTGCGGTTAACGTATCGGTGCGTCAGATTGTTGTGCCGCGTTTTGCCCGTATGGTGGAAAATCTGCTGCTTGAAACGGGTCTGCCAGCCAACCGTCTGACTATTGAAGTGACAGAATCGATCTTTGATATCCGGCGCACACAACTGATTTCAGAAGTCCTGTCTGATCTGCATGATCAGGGAGTGGAAGTTCATATTGATGATTTCGGTACCGGCTATTCATCGCTTTCCCGCCTGCACCAGATCCGCGTTGATGCGGTCAAAATCGATAAATCTTTCATCCTGAAAATGGATGTCAATTCACGCGCGGTGATCGAAGGCGCCATTCTGATTGCGCATCGGTTCGGTCTTGATGTTATTGCCGAGGGTATTGAGACCGAGCAGCAACGCAGCGAACTTGCGGCGATGGGGGTTGATGCCTATCAGGGATATTTCTTTGCCCGCCCGTCGGCGGGGCCTTGTGAAAATCCCCATTGGCAACAAAGAAGTTCAGCCGTCTGATGGTGATTTTTCAGGTGAAAGCCCCCCAAACAATAAAACGGCCCGCCGAAACTGGCAGGCCGTTTTATTGTTTGCAGACAGCGCGCAGGATTAGCGACTGAAATCCAGAAGCACGAGGAAGACGACCGGGACCAGTGCGAGTGCGACGTAAATCCAGACCGATGCAATCGGCACACCGAAATGCGCAAGCACATAGCCGGCCAGATACAAAACAAGGCCGATCACAGCGACCAGCAGAATGCCCAAAAGGGGCAAGGATACCTTGGAATCGGTTTTCATCATGCGCAGTGCTCCCCAAGCGTGTGCGGAATAACTATGACGGCACGCTAACACCGAATGCGCGATGATGTTTTGACAAGGATCAATCTGGGTGACCTTGGGTGTTCTGACCTCTACCTTCTGAATCCTTATAAAGAACGTAACGTCAAAGAGCCAATATGGGCAGCGAGAAGGCCTGAACCCGACTTTATATATGTTTGTCTTTGCCGGATGCCGTCCTGAATCGGGTCGCATCATCGTTATGTAATTGCTAAACCGAACCGGGGGTATGGCTGTGTGCCGGGGAAAATCGCTTGATTGCGTGTGGTTGAGATGGGAAAAGCCGTCCTTGCGTGATGCAATATGAACGGATTGCGCAAAACAGGTGTTTTTGTCGCGTAAAAGCGTGGATGAAGGCTTGACGGCATCTGTCAGAGACGGTAATAACCCGGCTCCAAGCGCGGGCCTGCCTGTCAGGCCAAGCGTCCTTTTGCGAATTATAGACCAGGAGATCAGGTCATGGCACGTCGCTGCCCGGTATCCGGCAAAGGCGTTTTGGTCGGCATGAATGTGAGCCACGCCCACAACCGCACCAAACGTCGTTTCCTTCCGAACCTTCAGCCGGCTTCGCTGCTGAGCGAAGCGCTGGGTCGTTCGGTGCGTCTGCGTCTGACCACCAATGCGATCCGCACCATTGAAAAACGTGGTGGTCTGGATGCATATGTGCTCGGCACAGCAGCTTCCAAGCTGTCGGCAGAGCTGGTGAAAGTCAAACGCCAGATCGCCAAAGCTGTTGAAGCGAAAGCTGCCTAAGGCAGACTTTTGCTTTAAGAATTACGAAGGCTCGCGATTGCGGGCCTTTCGTTTTTCAAAGATTTCAGATCGCCCTGTTCCGGGGCCATAAAAGGGTCGTGCATCATCGATGCGCGGCCTTTTTGTTTGTCCGGATGTTGATGTGCCTGATTGCGAGTCGTACCTGGTGCCGCCGGTTTTGCGTAAATGTTTGCGACTCGGCCTCAAGCGGGATTTGCGCTTTGCGAAAATTGGTCTATACTTTTCTCTATCAGTGATTTACGTGACCGCGTCGCATGGATTGATGAAACGTCATGATATGTTCATCACCCGCGATTCGCGAACCTGCTAAATAGTGGGTGCGACTCGGTAAACACGGTGGAGCGGATGATATGCATTTATCGCCCAATGCGTGTCCGGCACTTGTCCTTAACGCCGATTTCCGGCCGTTAAGCTATTTCCCGCTGTCCTTGTGGTCCTGGCAGGATACGCTTAAGGCAGTGTTTCTGGAACGCGTTGATGTTCTCTCGGAATATGATCGCGAAGTCCATTCCCCGTCTTTCAAAATGAAACTGCCGAGTGTCATATCGCTCAAGGAATATGTATCGCTCAAAAGCAGCCCGGCCTTTACCCGGTTCAACGTTTTCCTGCGCGACCAGTTTTCCTGCCAGTATTGCGGGGATCGTCTGCCGACCAGTGACCTGACATTCGATCACGTCATTCCGAGGTCGCGGGGCGGGCGAACGAACTGGTCCAATATTGTGACTGCCTGTTCGGACTGTAACCTTTTCAAGGGTAGCCGATCGATCAGGGAAGCCGGACTCCGGCTGCGCAGGATCCCCGAACAGCCGAGCATGCACGAACTCCAGACCATCGGACGCCGCTTCCCGCCAAACTATCTTCACGAAAGTTGGCGGGATTTTTTGTATTGGGATACCGAACTGGAATACGACTTCTGATCCGGGTCCGGTATATGTGGACAAAGTAAAAGCACCGTCGTTTCCGGCGGTGCTTTTATGTTTTACGAAGTCTTTCGCAATCTGACTACCAGCGATATTTGACCGTGGCGAGAATCGTGCGTCCCTGACCGTAGTAGCAGGCATTTGTTCCCGAGCAACTTGCGACCCAACGTTCATCCGTCAGGTTGGTCGCATTCAATGCCAGAAGGTAGCCTTCAATCTCATAGTGGATGCCGGCATCGAACAGAGTGGTTGACGGGACTTCAACGGTGTTTGACTGATCAGCGTACTGTTTACCGAGATAGCGAACGCCACCATTGAACCCAAAGCCGCTCATTGCGCCGGACTGTAAGGTATAATCAGCCCAAAGAGATGCTGTATGTTCCGGAACGCCGACCGGGGCTTTGCCCTGATAGCCATCGTTGTCTTTGGTGACTTCGGCATCGTTGAAACTGTATGCAGCTTTGCCAACCAACCCTTCAAAAGGCTCAATGGTTGCTTCCAGTTCGATACCGCGCGAGCGGACCTCGCCTGACTGGATTTTACGTGCTGTATCGTCAGGGTCGGTTGTCGTGACATTTTGACGGCGCAGATCATATAAGGCAGCGGTTAACAGGCCATCGAAGCTTTCAGGTTCGTATTTGGCACCAATTTCGTATTGCTGACCTGTTTCAGGATCAAAGTTTTGTGTTCCCTGACTGGCGACGGGGGTAAAGGATTCCGAGTAGCTGATATATGGCGTAAGGCCGAGTTCGGTTTTGTAAACGAGCCCGGCCTGACCGGAAAAGGCATGATCGTTTTTGCTGCTCTCTGCACCGTTATTGGCGTTGTCGTATTTTTTCTCGTCTGACCAGTCCTGGCGACCGCCAAGGGTCAATACCCAATGTTCATCAAACTCGATCTGATCTTGTGCATAAACACCAAGCTGGCGAAGCGTTACATCGTCATCGTACCAAGTCGTCAGGGCAGACAGAGTTCCGCCGTAGGACGGGTTATAGACGTTTAGCGACGACGCACTGCCGAACGCCGCATAACGATCATAGATGTAATGCTGATAATCCAGCCCGGTCAGAAGGGTGTGATTGACGGTTCCGGTTTCAAACCGGGTTTCCAGCTGGTTATCAATTGTAATGGCATGTGCATTCTGGTCGGTGCGCAGGAGACTACGATTTAGCGTGCCAGCATTTACATCTGCCCAGCCGTTTCCGTAGATTGTTTTGTAATCGACATCAACAAAGGCATATCGCGCGTTCTGGCGGAATGTAAGATCATTCGTGAAGTCATGGCTTAGCTCGTAACCGAGTGAATACTGAATGCGCTTGTAGCCCTCAAACGCCGGTTCCCCGGTAAAGACATCAACCGGAATTGCACCATTGGGGGTGCCAAAGATTGTTCCGACGGCGGGCAGCCAGTTGTTTGCCGAGCCGGTATCGTCTTCCTGATAATGGGTGAGAAGGGTCAAGGAAGTGTCGTCATTTTCCCATTTCAGCGATGGCGCAAGATAAATCCTTTTGTCATCGACCATATCGGTCTGGGTGCCGGAATCTTTGACGAGGCCTGCAACGCGGTAAAGAACGCTTCCGTCTTCAACCAGCTTGTCGCCGATGTCAAAGGCCCCTTGTTTGTGATCGAAACTGCCGGTTTGCAGTTCTACTTCGTTCAGCATGTCTGCATGAGGGCGCTTGGAAACGACGTTGACGATACCGCCCGGCGCATTCTGACCATAAAGAACCGATGTCGGGCCACGCAGGAGTTCAATGCGTTCTGCCCCATATGCCTCTTGCTTGAATGACGCATAACCCGATGAGCGAAGCTGCATACCATCGCGGTAAAGGCCTATGTCCTGTTGGGCGAAGCCCCGGACCTTGAACCAGTCATAGCGGGTGTCGTAACCATACAAATCCGGTTGAATGCCCGGCGAATATTTAAGGGCATCCATAACGGTCTGGGCTTGGCGTGTTTCGATCTCTTTTTTTGAGACGACCGATATGGCGCGGGGCGTTTCCGAGATCGCGGTACCGGTTTTGGTTGCTGTTGCGCTTTGCTTTGCAACATATCCCTTAACAGGTGACGTTGCTGTTTCACTTTGTTGGTCGGCTTCTATCACGATGGGATCAACAAGGATTTCGTCTTTGGCCTGTTGTGCGAAAGCCTGCATTGGTGATGTTGCGAAAATCATTGCAACACTGCCAAGAAGGGCGGTTCTTAAGTTCTTGTCTCTGAAGGACTTCATTGGGTCTGTTCCCTGCGCCAGTTGTCACGTGTGACGTCCCGATAGCACGCAGCGAAAGGGGAAATATTGAACCCTATTTGGCTATATTGAACGGTTTTTGGTTTAATTTACGATAGCCTGTTCGCGGCGCCATGCGCCGGGTGTGGTGCCTGTGATGCGGCGGAATACCCGTGTGAGATGGGCCTGATCTGCAAAGCCGATTTGGGTTGCGATGGATGCCAAAGGAGTATCGCATTTACGCAGCATGGTTTTGGCGCGTTCTATTCTGGCTTTCATCTGCCACTGGTGGGGCGGCATGCCTGTGCTCTCGCGAAAAGCCGAGCAGAAATAAGATTGAGACAGTCCTGCAAGTTCGGCTAATTCATCCAGCCGAATGACGCGACCGCAATTTTGTTCAATATAATCGACAGTCCTGCGTAGCTGGAACGGGGCGAGCCTGCCGCGTTTGCGTGTCGTATCGGTTTCTGGCATCGGTGCCAGAAGGGCGCTGGTCAGTGCGGTCAAAAGTCCTTCACCATATAGCGCCGGTGATGGGCTATCGGTTGCGATGTCGTCGGCAATCATGCGCACAAGCGCATTGATGCGCTGATCATAAAAGCCGATCCGCGGCATTTCGAGGACGCTGGAATCTGCCTTGTAGCCAAGACATTGTTCAAGCCGTTGTGTATCAAGATGGATGTCAAGATGGCGCAGCCGGCATGAGCCCTGTACCTCAGAGGTGACATGCATGCCGGCTGGAATATAGAACAGGCACCCCTGATCACCGCGGCCTTCACCAGTATGGTTTTTGTTCGCGCGAATGCAAAATTGCGCATCCCCGGCACATTCCAGAATGGCAACCAGTCGCGGCGCTTCCGAGACATAACTGCCACCCGAGGTTTCTGCACATTGCACATGCCATAGATCGGTAATCCCTGTGTTCCAGCGTCTGAAACGAAGTTCTTCCAGGAATGTGATTCCTTCGATCTTGGTTGTCATATGGGGATGGAATGTCTGGTCTGGCATTCCTGCCTATATCCTCGCTGGGTATATTTGCTCTTCGGTCGTGCTCGATCAGCGCAGACCTATCTGGTTCGGTATTCCTTAAGGCCGCGGATATTATAAGAAGAATTTTATGCAAACAAGAATAATTCGCATTATTATTTAACGGAGGGAAAAAGAATATCTCGTGTCCGCAATCTGGTGTGTTTTTCGCAAAAAAAAGCCTGCCAGCAAAACGTCTGGCAGGCCGGATTTCGGGTTTGACTTTGATCGTTCTAGCGTTTCATCCACCGTGATGGAGCGATCAGGCAAAGGATCGTCAGCGCGGCCGAGAAGAAGACATTGACTGTCGGCATAGTGATGCCAAACAGGGCCCAGTCGATCTTGTCACAGCGGACAATCGGCTGGGCCATCAGTTGCGCTTTCAGGTCGGCGACCGATGCCGCGCCGCTGGTAAGGCCGCCACACATGGCCGGACCTTCCCACCAGAGTTCCTGAACGCCGACATGATAGAGCGCAATTCCGGTACCAATGGCAAAGGCAACACCGCATAGATAAACAAGAACCCGCGAAGCACCCGGTATGCGCAGCAGCAAAAGGGCAAGAATGGCAAGGCCACCGGCAACATAAAACGGTACGCGTTGATAAAGGCATAACACACAGGGCAAAAGCTTCTGCACATACTGCGCATAGAAGGCAAAGCCGAGGCTTCCGGCAGAAATCAGGAAAATGGCAACAGGTGGCAGGGCTGGGGCATAATGTGCGCGAAGCAATTTGATCATCGGATTGTTCCGTTATCGTTTTTCGGTGTTAACCGTGCGGGATCAGTTTGATGGCGGCAAATCCACCGACAAGAACCACGACAAATATGGTAAAAACGAGGCCAAGCCGCCTTTCGATAAAGTCGCGAATGACCGGGCCAAACTTCCAGATCAGGGCTGCAATAATGAAGAAGCGCAAACCACGCGCCAGAACCGATGCGACCATGAATATTGCCGGATCAAGTGCTGTCACACCCGACAGGATGGTAATGACCTTGTAGGGGAACGGGCTTATCCCGGCGATGAACACAGCCCAGGCACCCCATTCGTTATAATAATCGCGGAATACATCGAACTTGGCGCTATAGCCGTAAAGTTGCAATACCGGTTGGCCGATGCTTTCAAAAAGGAAGTAGCCGATGCCATAACCGGCAATGCCGCCAAGAACAGACCCGACAAGGCAGATTAACGCATAGCGCCATGCGCGTGTTGGCGCGGCAATGATCATCGGGATCAGAAGAACGTCCGGCGGGATTGGAAAAACCGAACTTTCGACAAAGGCGATAATGAAAAGTGCAATGGCAGCGTGGCGATGGGCGGCCAGGCCAAGGGTCCAGTCATAAAGGCTGCGCAGCACGGAAACGCCCTTTGCATTTAAGACGATAAAAACAATACGGCACTATGGCCCAGGAACGGCTGATGTAACCGCATTTGGGGCCGTCTCGCAATGCCGTTTTCCCGAGAAAAGTCCGCTGCGGCCAAAGATGTAATTTTTGCGCAAAGCCCCATTGACCGGACGAAAATTACAGCTATTATCCGCCCCCACGATGGCGGGTGCGCTAATGCACCCATATGTGCCTGCCCCTGTGGCGGAATTGGTAGACGCGGCAGACTCAAAATCTGTTTCTCTTTGAGAGTGGGAGTTCGATTCTCCCCGGGGGCACCATCGATTTCTCAAAATCAATCTCCAAGAAATGCTCGTGGTATCCCGTGTCGTGTTTGCGGGCTGTTGCGCGCTAACCGATCATTCTAAGTTTTGAGTTGATCGGTATCCGCTCCCTTTTTCGGTGGAAATGCTGATTTGCGTCACCTTTTTGTTGGCACGACAATTGCCACTCTCTGAGTGCTTATCAACTTAGGGAGGAATAAATGCAAAAAGCAAAAATCCTGATTTCTGCATCAATAATATTGGGTTTCATCGGAGCTGTCGGCAGTGCATCGGCAGATGACAGGTTCATCTCGCGGTTTGGTCCGGATGATCAGATCGGAGCCGCAAACTATCTTTCATCAGATGTAACCCTTGCGGCAAGCAAGCTGATTTCCGAGGGAAAAGTCTACTCACTGGGTATGGAAATTTCGCGCGATACGCCTGCATTCGCACCGCGTGGTGTGGCTGTAACGGTTTTCTCGCCCGGGCAAAGTGGCAACAAGACCATCGGCAGTAATGCCGGAACGTATAATGACGACATGTTTACCGGCTGGCTCGGCGTGGGAACCCAGATTGATGGCCTTGGTCATCTTGGCGATCACCACACTTACTATAACAATAATCACGCCGAAGACATGGTCGCTGCCACCGGATTGACCAAGCTGGGTATTGAAAATGTTCCGCCAATGGCAACCCGTGGTGTGCTGCTGAACGTTGCCGCGATAAAGGGAGCCGCCCGGTTGGATGGTGGATATGTCATTACCCTGGATGATATCATGGCCGCCCAAAAGGCGGCTGGGACTGAAATCCGCAAAGGTGACGTTGTTCTGATCCATACCGGCTGGCTTGATCTGGTGGGTAAGGATAATGCGCTTTATGGCAAGACGGAACCCGGTATCGGGCTGGAAGCAGCGGAATGGCTGGCTGGGCGGGGTGTGGTCGCGGTTGGCGGAGATACATGGGGCCTCGAAGCGGTTCCTCACGAGGACCCGAATGCCTTCTTCCCGGTTCATGTGAAGCTTCTGGCAGAAAACGGCGTTTATATCCTTGAAAACATCGTCACCAAGGATCTGGCAGCAGACCGCGCCCACGAGTTTCTTTTTGTTCTGGGGCAGGCAAAGTTAAAAGGCGCAGTCCAGATGATCATCAACCCGGTTGCCATTCGGTAATCCGGGATCGCCTCGATTGATTTTAAGAACCGGCGGCCAAGCGACCAAACAGGCCGCCGGTTCTTTGCCACTGTATAAATCGGAGTTCACAAGCGGCTAAATCAGAAAACGCTGCGGTAAATGGCTTCAATATCGTTTATCGTCATATCGCGCGGATTGCTCTCGATCAGGCGATGGATTTTGGTAAAGACCTCCTCGGCCATTTCAGGCAGAGAGTCTTCGGTGATCCCCAGTTCATGCAATCGTGTTTCAAGGCCGCTGGCAAGGACCATTGCCTCAATCCGGCGAACAAAGGCCTCTGCGGCATCTTCATCGGATGAGAAATCGGCATCTTCGATCAGACAGGGCGCAAGTTCGGCATAGAGTTTACTTGCGGCGGGCAGGTTGAAGCGCAAAACTTGCGCCATTACCAGTGCATTGGCGTGTCCGTGCGGAATATGGAACCGTGCGCCCAACGGATAAGCCAGCCCATGGACGGCTGCGACTGACGCATTGGCAAGGGCCATCCCGGCAATCAGTGAGCCCTGAAGCATTGCCGATCGGGCTTCCTTGTCGCCGGGGTTCTCTATCACCTTCATCAGGTTCTTGCCAAGCAGCGACAATGCTGTGACCGCCATGCCATCGGCAATCGGGTTTTTACGTGTGCGGCTGGTGTATCCTTCGATGGCATGAACCATCGCATCAAGACCGGTTGCCGCGGTGACTTTCTGTGGCAACCCATAGGTCAGTTCAGCATCCAGAAGCGCGATATCGGGCATCAGTTGCGGGGTATAAACAACCTGTTTCAGATTATTGTTATCGGTGATGACCGACACCCAGGTGACTTCCGATCCGGTGCCAGCGGTTGTCGGGATCTGGATCAGGGGCAAACGGTCGCCGGTTGCCTTGTCGATCCCGTAAATGCCTTCGATTGTCTGATCGCTATTGGCAAGCAGCGCGACAAGTTTGGCACTATCAAGAGAACTGCCACCCCCAATACCAACCACACCATCAGCCTGCCACTCCTTGGCACCATCAATGGCCTGCTGAACGATATTCTGGGGGGGATCAGCTTTAACATCGGAGAATATCTGAACGGCAATACCAGCCGCTTCCAACGATTTTTGCACCTGATCGGCAAAGCCAAGTGTGACAATGCCCGGATCGCAAACAACAGTGACGCGGGTTGCGCCAAGTTCTTTCATCAGGGTGCCGGTTCTGGCAATGCCGCCCGCCTCGCATACGATGCGCGGGACACTACGAAACATGAAACTCATGGTGGGCTCCTTGTTGCCGGTCAGTTGGCTTTCCCGGCAAGACCGCCGAGACACATATATTTGATTTCGACAAAATCATCGATGCCGTATTTCGATCCTTCGCGGCCGATACCGGATTCTTTCACACCGCCAAACGGGGCTGATTCTGTGGAAATGATCCCTTCATTGATGCCGACAATGCCGTATTCCAGTGCTTCGCCAACCCGCCAGATACGACCGATATCACGGGCATAGAAATAGGCCGCCAGTCCAAAGGGCGTATCATTGGCCATACGAATGGCGTCTGCCTCGTCGCGGAACCTGAACAGGGGGGCAACCGGGCCAAAAATTTCCTCGGAGAAAATCCGCATGTCGGCGGTAACACCGGTCAGGATGGTCGGGCTGAAGAAATTGCTACCCGGTTTGGCGCGTGCGCCACCCAATACTGCTTTTGCGCCACAACTGATCGCGTCATTGACAAGGGTTTCGACCTTCTCAATGGCCTTGGTATTGATCAGCGGCCCCTGGGTTACACCCTCCTCGGTGCCGGGACCGACACGCAGCCTGGCAACGGCGGCGGCAAGTTTTTCGGCAAAGGCGTCATAGACACCTTCCTGCACCAGAATGCGGTTGGCACAAACGCAAGTCTGTCCGGCATTGCGGTATTTCGATGCGATGGCACCGGCAACGGCCTCGTCAAGATCGGCATCATCAAAGACAATAAATGGCGCATTCCCACCAAGTTCCAGACTGACCTTTTTGACGGTGTCGGCGCATTGCCGCATCAAAAGTTTGCCGACCTGGGTTGAACCGGTAAAGGACAGTTTGCGCACAATCGGATTGCCGGTCAGTTCATTGCCGATATCCGCCCCGTGCGATGCGGTCACCACATTGATCACGCCATCGGGGAAACCCGCACGCTTTGCGAGTTCGGCAAGGGCAAGGGCGGTCAAGGGCGTGTCTTCGGCAGGTTTGATGACAACGGTACAGCCCGCGGCAAGTGCCGGGGCACATTTGCGGGTGATCATGGCCATCGGGAAATTCCAGGGCGTGATCGCAGCAACAACGCCAATCGGTTGTTTGACCGTGATGATGCGTTTATCCGCACCGTGCGAGGGAATGACATCGCCATAAATGCGTTTACCTTCTTCGGCAAACCATTCAAGGAATGACGCGCCATAGGCCACTTCGCCACGGGCCTCGGCAAGGGGTTTTCCCTGTTCGCGAGTCATCAGCAAGGCAAGATCTTCCTGTGCGGCCATGCACATGTCAAACCATTTGCGAAGGATGTTTGCCCGTTCCTTGGCAGTCTTTGTCCGCCATGCCGGAAGGGCGGCATTGGCGGCATCAATCGCCAGCCGGGTTTCGGATGCCCCCATATCGGGAACATCGGCAAGATGTGCGCCGGTTGCCGGATCTGTCACTGAAAAGGTTATACCATTTTCAGCCGACACCCATTTGCCATTGATATGACCAAGGGTTTGCCAAAGACCGGTATCATTGAGTTCAATCGTCATGGGGCTATCCTGCGGTTAAAGCACGGAGGCATAAATGTTGCGGGCGGCTTCAAAGGTCATCTCGCGCGGATTATTGATCAAAAGACGTTCGACCTTCATCGCGTCCGTCGCCAACATGTCGAGATCGGACTCGGTCACGCCGACATCGCGCAGCTGTCGGGTAAACGGCATGCGTTCGACCATGTCGGTCATGTAGCTGATAAAGCGATCACAGGCGGCATTATCATCGGCAAACCGTTCACCCGGCAGAACAGCACGGGCCAGTTCCGCATATTGTACGTGGGCGGCATCGCGGTTGAATTTAAGAACCTCGATCAGGACAAGCGCATTACTGTGACCATGCGGCACATGAAAATGCCCACCCAGCGGATAGGCCAGCGCATGAACTGCGGCGACCGGGGCATTGGCGAATGCCATGCCGGCCATCATTGATCCTTGCAACATGGCTTCGCGGGCTTCGCGTGATGGTGTTGCCGATACCGCATCATCAATATGGGCGGTCATCAGCTGCATCGCGCGAATGGCCAAACCATCAGACAGCGCGTTTTTCTTGTGCTTGGTTGTATAGGCCTCTATTGCATGAACCATCGCATCAATACCGGTCATTGCCGTAATCGATGCAGGAAGACCCATCGTCAGTTTGGCATCAAGCAATGCGACATCCGGATAAAGAAGCGGCGATACAACGCCCTTTTTCTCCTGGGTCGGAGTGGTAACGATGGAAATGGGCGTGACTTCGGAACCGGTGCCTGCGGTGGTTGGAACCTGAATAAGCGGTAGTCTCGGTCCTTTTGCCAGACCGATCCCATAGATCGCATCAAGTTGCTGCGGGTTGCCACACAGCAAGGCCACCAGCTTGGCTGTATCCATTGATGATCCACCACCCAGGCCGATAATGATGTCGGCCGCGAAATCCATCGCGCCCTTTACGGCATCAAGGATGGTGCTTTCAGGCGGGTCGGCTTCAACACGTGTCCACAGAAGAGTATCGATCCCGTCATCAATAAGGGCCTGATAGGGGGCATCAATCAATCCGGCTTTCTGCAGGCCCGGATCGGTGATGAGGATGGCGCGTTTTGCGCCGAACTCGTTACACAGGCTGCCCAACTGAAGTGCGCCATCAAACTCGCAGATGACGCGGGGCGTGGTTTCAAATGTAAAATCTGACATGGGGGTCCTCGCGTTGGCCGGTTCAGGCGAACTGGGTTGCTGATGGGGAAACTGTGCCGCGTTCGATGCGGTAGCTCCCTGTCACCAGATCGGCGGAATGGGTGTCATCTGACTCGGAAATCAGGACGCACAAACCGCTGCTGCCAAGGTTGGAAATGACTTCGGACAGGCGGCGTGACAGAACCGGGGCAACACCTTCGAACGGTTCATCAAGCAGCAACAACTTCCGGCCCGGCATAAGGGCGCGGCCAAGTGCGACCAGCTTTTGCTGTCCCCCCGAAAGCTGTAAGGCGCGGCGCGCCCGGAACTGCGCAATTTCCGGAAGCAGGTCATAAACCCATTCCAGACGTTCCCTGGCATCGGCAATGCCGTTGGCCCATGCAGGCAGAAGAATATTTTCCTCAACCGTAAGTGACGGGATCAGGCGGCGGTCTTCGGGCATGTAACTGATACCGCCTTTTGCCCGACCAAAATCAGCCGTTTTGCGCAGATCCTTGCCATCAAAGGTAATGGAACCATCGTCGGCCTCAAGCAATCCCATGATGGCACGCATCAATGTGGTTTTGCCTGCACCATTATGACCGATCAGACCAAACATCTGCCCGGACGGAACGGTCAGAGAAACATCACGCAGGATCGGAATGTTGCCGATTGAAACATTCAGGTTCTTGATTTCAAGCGTCATGATGCGCCATTCCCCTTTTTGTGGGTGGGACGATGGCCGGTCACGAGATCACGCACGCGTTCTTCGGCAAGAACCGCCGACGGGTTGCCGTCGGCGATGATTTCACCGCTATAGAAGGCCAGAACACGCGAAACGTAACGTTCGACCACATCCATGTCATGTTCAACAAACAGCACTGTCACACCATGCTGGCGGACGGCATTCATCACGGTGTCCATCAGGGCGGTTTTCTCGTCCATGCTGACGCCACTGGTCGGTTCATCCAGCAAAAGCATCTGCGGATTACCAATCAGGGCCATGGCGATATCCACCAGTTTGCGTGCACCTTGCGGAACTGCCGTCACCAATGAATCACGATAATTTTCGACACCGAATTCACGCAGGATGTCTTCGGCCCGTGCGATGCGTTTGTCGCTGCGAAGCGGGCTCAGGAAGCTTGGGCGTGGACTTTCGGCAGCGGCAAGGGCAACGATCAGATTGTCGATTACCGTCATTTCAGGAAATAGTTGTGCAACCTGAAATGAACGTGCCATGCCAGCACGGGTGATGGCACGTGGCGAACGGCCAAGAATAGACTTGCCGTTAAACTGTATTTCACCACGGGTCGGCTTAAGATAACCGGTCACCATATTGATGAAGGTTGTCTTGCCCGCGCCGTTGGACCCGATGACGCCAACGATTTCACCTTTGGAAATCCGGACATCAAGGTCCTTTGCGGCGATGACCGCCCCAAATTCCTTGTTTAGCGATCTGGTTTCAAGAATGACAGTCATGCACGTTCTCCTGACTTTTTCCGTGATACCAGGCTCCAGAGCCCTTTAGGCAGGAAGACGATGACACCCAAAAGGGTAAATCCGAGGATCATCTGCCAGGTATGGGGAACCAGTTCGATTGCATAGGTCCGCACGACCGAGAAAACCACGGCAGCAATGAACGGAGCGGCGACATGACCCAGCCCGCCGAGAAGAGCGATAAAGATGAATTCGCCCGATGTGGTCCAATAGGCCATTTCAGGGTCGACATGCCCGGTGGCCAGGGCAGTCAATCCACCGCCAAGTGCGGAAACTGCTGCGGCACAGACATAGTTGCCGTACAGTAGCCAGCGCGGCGAGAGACCAAGATATTCTACGCGGACTTCGTTTTCGCGAACGGCTTCGCAGATCACGCCGATCCCGGCCTTGGTATAACGGTGGATCAGAACGGCAATGACCAGACCTGCCAGAACGGTCAGGGTGAATACAGTAAGCTGACTGCCTTCGCCGCCTTCTGGTGCCCAGCCAAAGACGGTCCAGTTATGCACGTTAAATCCGTCCGTACTGCCCAGTTCAGGGCTTTTGACAAGGATGCCGAACAGGATCATCGAAAAGGCCAGCGACAGCATCGCAAAGAAGATGTCCCGATATCGGGTCAGCAACAGCCCCAGCAACATGGCAACCGCAATTGCCACCAGCATGCCAAGGGTCAGGGCAGCAATTGCATCATGGATGCCAAAGAACTGGCCACCCATGCCGACGGTATATCCACCAATGCAGTAAAATAGGCCCTGGCCAAACGATACCAGGCCGGAGCGCATCTGCATGACAACGCCTTGCACAACGAGGGCTTTGGCAAAGGCGATGGTCAAAAGGAAGATCAGCCAGCCGGGCGATACAAACCCGAACAGCACGCAGGCAATCGCAATTGCAGCAAGCGAGATTTCAGTTTTATCGAAGCGCATGTCAGATTTTCCTCGCCAAAGTACGGCCAAAAAGGCCTTCAGGGCGGAACGCCAGAACCAGCGACATCACGCCGTAAATGACGAAAAGTTCGAATTCAGGGGCATAATGAACGGCAGCGGCGCGGCTCAATCCAACCAGAAGGGCACCAACCGCGGCACCGCCGATGCTGCCAAGTCCACCAATCACGACCACGGCAAAGGCCAGAACGATGACTTCAATCCCGATACCCGGCACAACCGAGATGGCAGGTGCGGTCAGCGCACCGGCAAGTGCACCAAGGATGGTACCGATGACAAAGGTGATGGTGAACATGAGGCGGACATTAACGCCCATCGCCACCGCGATCTCGCGGTCATGGATCACCGCGCGCAATACCTTGCCGGTATTGGTGCGTTCGAGCAGTCCCCACAAAACAAGGCCAATGACGGCCGAAACCCCGACCAGCGACAGGTCGTAATTCGAAACCTTAAGCAGTCCAAAAGACGTTCGGCCGAGTTCGGAATAGGGCTGATAGGCGAAATACGGATTGACCCCCCAGACGATTTTCATCGTGTCTTCAAGGATAAGCAAAAGCGCATAGGTAATGATCACCATCAGGATTTCGTCGCGGCCGTACATCAGGCGCAGCAATCCGCGTTCAATGATCACGCCGACAATCAGTCCGGCAACCAGTGCCGCACCAACCAGCAAAAGATAACTGATCCAGGCCGGGCCGATACCGTTGTTGAAATACCAGCCAACAAGGGATGCTGCCGAATAGGCGCCAATGGCATAGAAGCTGCCGTGCGCCATGTTCAGGATGCGCATCACCCCGTAAATCACGGTCAGGCCAGCGGCCACGAGAAACAGCCACGATGCATAGATCGAGCCATCAATCAGGACGGCAAGAAGACTTGTCATCACAAATATCCAGTGTGCAGGGAAAAGGGCGGGCATCCCCCAAAAGAGATGCCCGCATCGCAGGAAGATTGCGTTTAGTTACACTGAGCGCCCGGGAAGCCCTGGGCAATCCAGTCTGCGGCAGAAACACCTTCTGGCGGAGTTACGCATTCGCCTGAGAATGAAACGGTATTGACGATGGACGCCTTGCCGTCTTCATAGTGATATTCGCCATAGGTGATGCCCTGCATCGCCTGATGACCATTGCCGCGCGCCATTTCGACAGTACCCGAAACGGATTCAAAGGTTGCCCCCTTGAGGCCCGTCGCAAGCTGATCTGCGGTCGGGATTTCCTTGTCGGCAAGGCCGGCATTTTCAGCGGCAAATTTCAGGCCGAGGATCGCTTGTGCCATCTTGGTTGCCGGGTAAACCGGATCAAGATCATAGGCGGCGTTATAAGCACCCTTGAACCAGGTGTTCAGGGCGTTGTCCGGCGCAAATGCACCGAACGGACCGCGCGCACCAATGATCATGCCATTTGGTGCCTGATCTTTATAGGTGGCAAGGCTCGCTTCACCGCAGGTTAGCAAACCGGTGGCGTCTTCAAGAAGGCCACGGGCATTTGCCTGAAGAACCAGGGCTTCCATGTCGCCACCCCAGAAGGAACTGTGGACGATTTCCGGACGTTTGACCGACAGGGCAGAGATTTCTGCGCCATACTGGCCCTGATAGATTTTTGGGAACTGTTCTTCGACGATTTCTGATTCCGGCAGCAGTTTTGCCGCTGCAGCGGTAAAGTCAGCCCAGCTGTCCTGACCCCAGGAATAGTTCTGCTGAATACCTGACAGACGGGTTACGTCCGGACGGGTTGCTTTGAGATAGCGAACGGCACCGATATTGTCGACCGATGCATCAAGGCCGGTACGGAACATATATTGTGCATCGGGGTTATCCGCAAACAGGCGGGGAGTGCCGCAATCATACGCAATAGTGAAGGTTTTCAGTTCTTCTGCTACAGGAGCAACTGCGAGGCAATCACCCGAAGACACATAGCCGATCACGGCATCAACTTTTTGGCGCTGGACAAGGTTGCGGTATTCTTCAACCTGCTTGGTTGCACCACCAGCCTCATCAATAATAACTGCTTCGATTTCCGCCCCATTGATGCCAAGCTTGTTATAAGGTGCCGGTACTTCTCCCTTGTTAAGCGCTTCGACAAGAATTTTGGCGGCATTCGCAGAAGGAACGCCAAACGGACCAGCAGCCGGGCCAGACAGGAAGGTGACGATGCCGACGCGGAATTTGCCGTTTTCGGCAGCCGATGCAGCTGATGCAAGGCCGACCGTCAAGGCAAGGGCAGCGACGCCCGAAACCAGATAATTGCTGAAAGTTGTTTTATTATTCTTCACTTTTTTCCTCCCTTGGGAAAGGTCTATGGAGATGGCGGTGGAACAGCCTCAGACCCACCGGCCACGGCATCGCGGCGGCGTTTGACCATCTCTTTTGACGGTTTGAGGTCTTCGGCGTCATAGATCGCCCAATTTCCCACCATCAGTTTCGATGGCGGAAAATCTTCGTTGTGGACGACCGTGCCCACGGCTTGCGCCTGGACAATCTGGTGGGTGTCGGGATCGATATAGGATGCAAAGCCCGGCGGGTCTTCGGGCAGGGCCAGTTGCAACCCTTCGAGTGCGGTGATCAGTGCCCTGTCATCGTCTGAGCCGCCCGCCTTTTCGATGGCACGCGCAATTGCAATAATGCCGGTATAGGCACCCTCGGCGGCATAAGTCGGATAACGACCGGTCAGGTCATGGAATTGCGCGACAAATCGTTTGTTACGTCCGGTTTCTGGCCAATTATTGTGATGACGAGCCGAAAGGATCAGACCGGGATAGGGCTGATTACCCAGCGCCATCATCACATCGTAATTGGCACCGGTATCAAAATTGGCCAGACGGGTGGTTTCAAAGAAACGGGTCGTTGATGCCTGTTTGATGAAGGCAATGAAATCTCCACCCCAAAGTGCGGTGACAACGACGTCCGGCTTCGCCGATTGCAGGGCATTGATATAGATCGAATAGTCCGGCTCATAGAGCTTGGGCCATAATGCGCTGACGGTTTCATATTCAACACCAAGGCCATCGAGTGCCAGTTGCAAGTCTGTCCAGGAAACATGCCCATAATCATAGTCGGGCCCCACAAAGGCCAGCCGTTTCCAGCCAGTTTCCTTTTGAATGTCGCGTAGATAGCGCGCCCCTGCGGCCATGCTGGTCCAGCTGTCATTTGTGACCCGGAAATAATAATCATGACCGGCTTCGATGCTGAGCCGAGAAGATGCATGATCGGTTCCGATCATGATGACTTTTTCCTGACGGGCAAGGTCGCTTACTGCGTGGGCAACGCCTGATGATACGATCCCGCAGAAAAACCGGGCTTTATCCTTGGCGATGAAGTCCTGTGCCAAACGCACGGCATAAGACGCCTTTGATCGCGGATCATCGGCAATGATGCGAAGTTTTGGTGGGGTTAGTCCTGCCTTGGTTTCAGCGGCAAGGTCATCAAGTGCGATTTGAATGCCGACGATGCTGTCTCGACCATAGGTCGCTGATCGACCGGTCATGGGGTACAAACAGCCGATCACCGCATCCGCTTCTTTGGCTGATGCGCCCAGCTCAAAACGTTCGGCTTGTGCGCTATTGGCGACAAGCATTGTGAACGTGGCAATAATTATGGTGATGCACCCGGAAACCGGGCGTTTGAGCATCTCCATGATGTATCCTCCCTACGAATGGTTGTTCCATTCGTGTTTGTACCTTTGTCCCACTGATTGGCAAAGGCTGTGCCAACTGATCACTAAAAGGAAAAAGGCAGGGAGATTGCGGTTTTGTGCGATGGATGTGCGGGCGCTCACAAACAATGCGCGCGGGTATGAGCGGTTGGCGCTCCGAACGGAAAAAGCCATTGAGCGGTTTTCGCTCAATGGCTTTTGATTTCGTGAATGGCCGGAACCGCCCTTTTTGTTATTGCAGTCCCAGTCTTTGCAACCTTCGCTTTAAGGCGTGTCGTGAAATGCCAAGGATTTCTGCCGCCCGGCCCTTGTGCCCGTTTGCCTGATCAAGCGCGTCCCGCACCAGAGTGCGTTCCGTGGTATCAAGGCGATCCTGCAATTGCGGCGCGTTAGAGCTTGCGGGCTGATGGGGTTCCCGTTCGTCATGCAACTCGTCTTCATGAAATTCGGCAGGCAGGAGTTCCGGGTAAATCATCTTTGCCGGATACAAAATGGTCAGCCGTTCGATCAGGTTCTTGAGTTCGCGTACATTCCCGCGCCAGTGATGTGCAAGCAAAATATCAACCGTTTCCAGTGCAAACTTGATCGGTTGGCATCCCTCGGCCTTTGCCTGTTTATCGGCAAAATGTTCGACCAGTTTGATGATGTCGTCCCCCCGTTCCCGAAGGGCCGGGATATCAATGGTAATGACATTCAACCGATAGAACAGGTCTTCGCGGAAATTGCCTAGACGGACTTCTTCGGCAAGGTCGCGGTTGGTTGCCGCAATCACACGTACATCGGCCGATGCCGAATGCTCGCTGCCAACCGGGCGATAAGCACCATTTTCCAGGAAGTGCAGGAATTTAGCCTGCAGAGCCAGTGGAAGTTCGCCGATCTCGTCGAGAAACAGGCTGCCACCATCTGCGAGCTTTACCAGACCGGTACGTTTCTGATGGGCACCTGTATAGGAGCCTTTTTCCGCGCCAAAGAGTTCGGACTCAATCAGTTGCTCGGGCAATGCTGCGCAGTTCACCTCGATGAAGGCGCGCGATGATCGTGGGCTTTCGCCATGGATTGCCCGTGCGACCAATGCCTTGCCAGTGCCGGACTCTCCCAGCAAAAGAATACGGCTGGCACTACTTTTGGCGACGCGTTCAATAGTGGTGCGCAGGTTGTTCATGACTGTGCAATCGCCGATCAGGCCGTTGGCCGGAACATCGCGTTTACGATGATATTCCAGTTCCAGTGCCGTCTGATTTTGATCCAGAACGGTATTGATCGTGTGGATCAGCTCATCAAGTTCGAACGGCTTGCTAAGATAGTCTGCGGCCCCAAGCTTGACGGCCTTGACTGCCGCACGGGTATCGCCATGCGCCGAGATCATGATCGCAGGTATATCAATGTCAAGATTACGGATACTGTTCAGGACCTCCATGCCATCGGCGCCGGGCAGGCGCAGATCAAGCAGGATAATGTCGAACTGGTTCTTCCGAACTTCGAGAAAGGCATCTTCGCCGGAATGAACGCCCGTGACGTCCATACCTTCTGTTCTTAGTGCAAAACTCAAAGAACGAACGAACGATTCCTCATCGTCGACGATCAGTATTCTGATCTTCTGGGACATTTTCGGGATATTCCTCCTCGGAAGTTCCTACTTTTGCGGCGAGGAACTTCAATGTAATTGTCGTGCCCTCTTGCGGGGCGCTTTCAATATGAATGGTACCTTGATTGGCCTCGACGAGCTGCTGGCTGATCGTCAGGCCAAGACCGGTCCCTTTGCTTTTCATGGTAAAAAATGGTTGTACCACATCAAGCAAATGCTGTTTGGGGATGCCCGCGCCATCGTCTGTGACGCGGATTTCTACCCACTCTTCGTTCTGTTCTGCCCGCAAACCGACGGTGCCGCCGACCTTACAGGCCTGAATGGCATTGATGCCAAGATTAAGCAGAACCTGCAAAACCTGATCCGGGTCGATATGAAGCTTCAGCCCGGAATCGCCGCTGGTGTAAAACCGGACATTCGCTTCTTTGGCAATCGGTTCAAGAACTCGGGAAGACTGACGAAACAGCTCGCGAACTTCGGCATTTTGCAGATTGGCCTCTCCCGGGCGTCCATAAGCCAGAAGATCGTTCACCACGCGTGAAAGGCGATCAATCTGATGGCCCATGTCGTCAAGCAAGACCTTGCGTTCACCATCCTGTTCCTTGCGGGTGAGGGCCTGAACGGTGGTTTTCATCGTGGCCAATGGATTGCGAACTTCGTGGGCAACGCCCGTTGCAAACTGTCCAAGTACTGCAAGTTTTTCGGCGCGAACGGTTCGGTCAATCAGGTCTTTAAGCTGCCATGCCATGGTGTTGAATGCTTTGGCAACCGTGCTGATTTCATCACGGCGGCGGCCTTCGGGCAGACGGTAATATAGATCGCCCGATGCAATGCTGTGCGCGCCCTGAACCAGTGTATCAACCCTTCGCCGCAGGCTGCGCGATAGGGCAAAAAAGATTGCCAGAATGACCAGGATTATAAGGGTCGCTGTGACATAAAGCCAAAACCGGGTCTGATCAATCGGTTGCAAAATGGTGCCTGGATGAACACTCATGACGATATTCCAGCCCGGAAGAATGCTGGGGCCTTCAATCAGTTCACCGGTGACTTCGGCCGGACGGCCCGTTGGGTCCAGAACAACACCACCTGGCGTTCGCAAAAGCGGTTCAATCACCCCGGCAACACCAGCACTGACAAGGAGTTCGGTCAGGGATGCAAGACGCATATGAAGCGCAACAGACGTATTCTGGCCGAGCCCGTTATCGCGAATATGCTGACGCATCAAAATCCAGCCGGAATTCCCATTTTCGGGCAGTTGCGGCCCGATGAATTCGATACCTTCATGTTCGACGCGGGGAAGACCCCGGATATCCCAACCGGTTTTGGACCAATATGGCGGGCCGGACGCGGCTTGCCCGGCAACCAGTCTGTCCAGATTATCATTCCAGTCAAAAAATAGCACGCCATACAAATCAGGTGAATCCGCCTCGACCCGCAGCAATGCAAGCGCCTCTTCTGCCTGCGGTGAATTTGGCGCATCAATGAAGGCCGGTAACGCCGGGTGGTTTGACAGGGTCACCAATTGATAAATGCGGGCGTCCAGAAATGCGGAAAGTTTGTTTGATGTTGCTGCAACCTGCGCGCTCAGGCGCTCACCCGTCAGGCGGTCAATCAGTTCATTGGAAAAACGCTGATAAAAGAAGCTCAGTGCGACAAGCGCACATATGACAACGCCGACCGATAAAAGCGTGTATCGGCCAACCAAACTCATACGCTGATTGCGCGACCAATGGAAACCGGACACTTAGCGCCTCCCATGCGCTGGTTTTACCAACGCGCATTGTTCATTTGCTTAGTTCTGTCGGAATTGTCTTCATCCGGCAAGTCAAACGTCTCTTTTGCCCAAGGACGACAATTTAACAAGTCGTCCTAGAATGTGACGCACATCAATCTTCAGCCGCGTGCCGGTGTTTGACAAGATGGCTAACCTGCCAGACGTTTCATCACGGCCTAACTAGGGGGCCTCATGAAGAAGGCTGTGACATGAATAATGCCACAGCCTTCTTGGTATTCGGATAAACAGGAAGCAAATTCAATTGGCGAAAGACAATTGAACTTTAACCGATTTGCTTCGATCTCGTGCGACTTCAAACGCTTCTTGTGCGGTTTCAATCGGATAGGTTTGGGTGATGATTGGGGTGACATTTATGTCGCCACTGTCAATCAGGCGCACAGCATCGGCAAATTCCGCGTGGAATCTGAAGGTTCCGGTGATCGTGATTTCCTTGGCGACCAGCGGGTTGAAGGGGACAGGGATTTCACCTGCAACCCCGACCTGAACCAGAATACCCTGCGGCCGCAAAACACTGATTGCAGACCGCAATGCCGCCGGGGCTGCCGAACATTCCAGACAAACGTCAAACTGACCTTTGTCCTGTTCATAGGCTTTCAGGTCGTCCGCGGCATTGGCGATATTGATGGTGCGGGTTGCACCCATTTGCTGCGCAACATTCAGCGCGAAATCCTGCAAATCGGTAACAACAATTTCACTGGCCCCGGCACGTTTGGCCGCGGCGGCACAAAGGCTTCCAATCGGGCCAGCCCCGGTAATCAGAACCTTTTTCCCCGAAAGGTCGCCAGCACGCGCCACGGCATGCAGACAGACTGCCAGTGGTTCTGCACAGGCGGCATGGCCGATATCTGTTTGATTGCTGATCGCAAAGCACTGGTCTTGCCGGACATTGACCAGATCACGGAATGCTCCCTGAATATGGGGCATTGGCATTGCAGAGCCGAAGAACTTCATGTTCAGGCAATGCTGCTGCAGGTTTTTCTTGCAATAGCAGCAAGTGCCGCATGGGTGACTTGGATTGATCGCGACCTTTTGTCCGATGGCAAACCCGGTAACATCGGAGCCAAGTGCAACAATCGTCCCAGCAGCTTCGTGGCCCAGAATGATCGGTTCGCGCACGCGGATCTGGCCGATACCGCCTTCGAAATAATAATGCATATCCGAACCACACACACCGCCGGCCCCGACGCGGATAAGAACTTCGTCATGGGCGGAAGCAGGGGCGTTTTCAGTTTCGATCCGCAGATCGTCTTGGCCATACAGACGGCAAACACGTGTTTGCATAGATTACTCCATCAGGGACGGCAGCCAGGTTGACAGCGCCGGGATATAGGAAACAAGAAACAGGATCAGGATGTTCGTCAGAAGGAACGGCATCAGGGCTCGGATCACCGTGGTGACCGGTGCCTTGGCAATGTTTGCGCAGATAAACATGCAAATCCCGACCGGCGGAGTTGTCAGACCGATCATCAGGTTGAGAACGGCAAAAACCGCAAAATGGATCGGATCAACGCCGACATTGGTCGCCAGTGTCAGAAGCGGCACAAACAGGATGATCAGGGCTGCGATGGTTTCCATGAACATGCCGACAACAAGCAGCACCAAATTGATCAGTAGAATGACGACATATTTATTGTCGGTCACGGACAAGACCGCATTCGAGATCATCTGGGGAATGCGTTCAGAAACCAAAATCCAGCCAAACACGTTGGCCAAACCTACAAGGGCCAGAATGGCCGCCGCAGTGACGGCACTATCGACAATGATTTTTGGAACCTTGCGCAGTGGCAGTTCACGATAAATGAAGCAGCCAACAATCAGGGCATAGAGGCTTGCGATGACGGCGGTTTCTGTAGGCGTGACTATGCCGCTTAGCAGACCGCCAACGATTAGTGCCGTCATGGCAAGAGCCCAGAAGGCCCCTATGAAGGAGCGAAGCAGTTCGCCAAAGCCCTGCCATGGCTGATGGGGGAATTTGCGACGAACAGCGATGATGTAGCAGGTAATCATCATGGCAATGCCCATCAGGATGCCCGGGATGGCTCCGGCGATGAACATTTTGCCAACAGAGATACCCGAAAGTGCGCCGACGATGATCATTGGCATACTTGGCGGGATGATCGGGCCAACCGTAGATGAGGCCGCGGTCACCGCAGCAGAAAAGGCAGGGGTATAACCGGCGCGCACCATGCCGGGAATCATCATGCCACCGATGGAAGCAGCATCGGCAACCGCAGTACCAGAAATGCCACCAAACAGCATGGAGCCGGTAACGTTGGTAAGGCCCAGCCCACCGCGCATCCAGCCCACCATTGCATTGGCGAACCGGACGATGCGCGGCGTGATGCCACCCCCATTCATCAGGTTCCCGGCAAGGATGAAGCCAGGGATGCAAAGCAGAACAAAGACGTCCATCCCAGCGAACATTTTTTGCGGGATGACGACGAGCGGAATGCCTTCAATGAGCAGATAACAAAGCGAAGACAGGCCCAAAGTAACGGCAACGGGAAGCCCGATAACAAGGCCGAGGGCGAAAACGCCAAGTAAGATTGCAAGGCTCATGGAAAGTCCTTTGTCGTGTCTTCGGGTTTTCCGTCAGATACACCGGCGATAACACGGATCATACGCAAGGTTGCGAAAAGGCTAAGCAGCACGAGAAGGATGAATACCGTCGCGTGGATAAAGTCCATTCGGACCCCGAGTGCAGGCGAGGTTTGCATGACACCGATGGAAACGAACCTCCATGCGGGGGATACCAGAATCAGGCAGAAGCCAGTGGTTAGTGCGGCTGAAACGAACATGAGCGCTCGCTGTATGCGCAGGGGTAGCATTTCGCATACGATATCAACATTGACCAATTCACCATTGCGGAACGAGAGACCAACGCCGAAAGCGGCGAGAAATAGCAGGGCATAGCGCGTTAGTTCTTCTGTCCAGACCGGAGAGCTGGGCATGAAGGTGCGCGAAAAGACCTGTATCAGAACCGTGCACATCAGGATGCTGAAGGCAGCCCCCGTTGCGATGCGACACAGTGCGATAATGAACGCGTATAATCTGGCAAAAAACACGTTGCTTCCCCGTCGGAAAGAGATCGGTCACGCGAAGTGACCGATCCCGCACATTTTATTTTGTGAAGAGTTCTTCGACGAACGGACGAATTTCGTCGGAAACATTGGCGAGAACTGCATCTTTAGCTTTTGCAGCAAAGGCCTTTTTGTCGACTTCAACAAAGGTCATGCCTTTTTCCTGAAGTTCTTTGGTCAGGCGTTCTTCGTCCGCGGCGAACAGGTCGCGTTCGTAAGCTTGTGCGCGTTTTGCGGCCTCGGTCACTGCAGCCTTGTCTTCGTCAGACAGGTTGTTCCAGGTGATTTCCGAAATGGTCAGGTAGATCCATGAACGAACATGCTCGGTTTTGTTCACGAATTTCTGAACTTCATTGAAGCTGGCGGAATCGATGAGCGCAAGCGGGTTTTCCTGCGCGTCAATTGTGCCAGCCTGAAGCGAGGTAAAGACTTCGGAGAACGCCATCGGTGTCGGCTGTGCGCCAAGCGCCTTCCAGACATCGAGGAACAGCGGCACGTTCGGAACGCGCATTTTCAGACCATTGAGATCATCCGGGCTTTTGATTTCACGGTTCGAGGTCAGGTTACGCGGACCACGTGCAAAATAGGCGATCGGACGAATCTGTGCCTTTTCGACGATCTGATCTTCAATTTTTGAACCGATTTCGCCGCTGGCAACCGCATCCATGTCTTCTAGCGTGGGATAGGCGTAAGGCACAGCCAGAAGGGCCGCCATCGGAGCCCAGTTCTGAAGGCTTTCACCGGTAATGGTCATATCGACCGAACCAAGCTGCATGCCGTTGATCAGGTCGATTTCCTTGCCGAGCGTTTCGTTCGGGAAGACCTGAACATCAATGCGGCCGTCGGTAAGGCTTGAGAGTTCTTCGCCGAATTTGACCGCAGCCTTGTGCCAGGAATTCTGTTCATTGGCGAGATGGCCAAGTTTGAGGGTCATTTCAGCCGCAATCGCAGAACTGCTCATCATCATGGCTGCGACACCAGCGATCATAAGTTTTTTGGTCGTTTTTTTAAGCATATTTTCCTCCCAGTTCGGTTGACGTCTCAGGATGACAACGCAGAATTGGCGTCATCAAAAAGCTCCGTTTTGGAGCGGGCAATATCAGGCAGCGTATGCAGGATTTCACGGAGGTGTTCACGCATGGCTGCGCTGGCTGTTTCGGGATCACGGGCTGTGATCGCCGCAACAATTCGGACATGCTGTTCGATGATTTCGTCCATCGGAAACTGGAAGTAGCTCAGATACCGTACCCGGTCGAGTTGGGCGCGGACATCTTCAACGACCTTCCACGCATATGTTCTTCCTGCGGCCTCCGCCAGGCAGTGATGAAAATCATGATCCAGTTTCAGAAACGACCGTGCATCGCCTTTCATTGCTTTGCGCTGATCGGAAATCAGTTGTTCGAGGCGGGCAAGAAACGCATCGTCAGGTTCTTTTGCAACAAAGCGTGCAATGTCGGCTTCAATGGCTTCGCGGACAAATCGTGCGTCAAGAACAGCGGCAACAGAAATTTTCCGCACATAGGTTCCGCGCTGCGGACGAACTTCCAAAAGACCTTCGTCGGCAAGCTTGATGAAAGCTTCGCGGACCGGTTGGCGGCTGACATTAAAATGTTTTGCAAGTTCTGCTTCGGACAGGCGCACACCGGGAAGCAGGTCCGTACACACGATCCGTTCGCGTATGATGCGATGGATCTGTGGGCCGACAGCCTGATCGTGCGTGATTTCCCAGTCGTTTTGTTCGGGATCGCCCATCAATCTCTCCTTGCTTTTCTGAGTCATGATGCATACTACCATACTAGTCAACAAAATTATGTCGTGATACTGTTCACAACCGTTATAGTCGGTGTTGAAGACACCACGCCAATACAGAGAGAAACACATGAAACAAACCTGGAGATGGTTCGGCCCGAGTGACCTGGTCAGCATTGACGATATTTGTCAGGCCGGTGCACATGGTGTGGTTTCCGCCCTTCATCATGTGCCGAGTGGCGCTGTCTGGACTTCCGATGAAATTGCCAGGCGTCATGCCGAAATCGCGACCATGAAAGATGGTGCGCCGTCGGGGCTGACCTGGGATGTTGTTGAAAGTCTCCCGGTTTCCGAATCGATCAAACGTCAGGTTGGTCCGTGGCGTAATCACATCGAAGCTTACAAGCAAAGCCTTCGCAACCTTGCCGATTCCGGCATCCGTATTGTCTGTTACAACTTCATGCCGGTTCTTGACTGGACACGCACGCATCTGAATTGGCGACTAGCCAACGGTGCGACCTGCATGCGTTTTGACCTGACCGATTTCGTCGCGTTTGACCTGTTCATCCTGAACCGTGCCGGTGCGGAAAATGACTATCCCGCCGGAATCGTTGCCGAAGCCAAAAACCGTTTTGCCGAAATGACGGACAAACGCCGTGCCGAGCTGGAACGAACGGTTGCCTTTGGTTTGCCGGGGTCGGTTGAAAACCTCTCTCTGGATGATCTGCGTGCCCTGCTTGAAACCTACGCCGCGATCGACGCCGATACGCTGCGGGCCAATCTGGTCGCGTTTCTCGAAGAAGTTGTTCCGGTCGCGCGCGAGGTTGGTATTCGTATGTGTTGCCATCCCGATGATCCCCCCTTCGCGCTTCTGGGGTTGCCGCGGATCATGTCGACCGAAGACGATTACGCCTTTATCATGCGTGCTATCGATATCGCGGAGAACGGTATTACGTTGTGTTCCGGCTCGCTTGGTGTCCGTCCTGAAAATGACCTGCCGGGGATGATGAGGCGCTGGGGGGATCGCGTGCATTTCATCCATTTGCGCAATACCAAACGCGAAAGCGAAGGCTTGCCGTGCAGTTTCCACGAGGCAGAGCACTTGGACGGTGACACCAATATGGTCGATCTGATCGAGGAAATCCTGCGAGAGGAAGCACGCCGGAAGGCTGCGGGACGTGCGGACTGGAACATCCCCATGCGTCCGGATCACGGGCAGGATATTCTTGATGACCTGAACCGGAAGGGACAGCCGGGTTATCCGGCGATCGGGCGTCTCAAGGGCCTTGCCGAGTTGCGGGGGGTAATGACGGCACTTTCTGCAAGGTTTGATTTGCTTGGGGCCCAAAAATGACACCTTCGGATAATTCCGCTGCTGCCCCTCATGCAGATATGGCAACGGCCGGTATCGTGCATATCGGTATTGGTGCTTTTCACCGCGCCCATCAGGCGGTTTATACCGACTTGGCGATGCAGGCCAAAGGCGGGAACTGGCGCATCATCGGTGTCAGTCTGCGCAGCACTGATATTGTCGACGCCCTGAATGCCCAGGACTGCGCCTTTACGGTGATTGAACGTCATCCGGATGGCCCCAAGGCCCGCAGGATCACCAGCCTGTCAAAGGCAATAGCGGCTTCGCGTGATGTTGCACCGGTTTTGGATGCGCTTGCCGATCCGGAAATCCGGATTGTTACCATCACGGTCACCGAAAAGGCATATGGCATTGATCGGGTGTCGGGGACGGTTCAGGCGGAACATCCGGCTGTAAAACATGATCTGGTAAATCCCGCCACGCCAACCGGGCTTCTCGGGATATTGGTTGCCGGGCTGAAGCGCCGCAAACAGGCCGGCATTCGTCCATTTACAATCGTTTCTTGTGACAACCTGCCATCGAACGGGGTGTTGTTGCGCAACGGTGTGATTGATTTTGCCAAGCGGAGCGACCCGGACCTTGCAGGCTGGATCAAGGATAATGTGTCCTTCCCTTCGACGATGGTTGACCGGATTACCCCGGCTGCGACAGCGACAACGCTTTCGGATGCCAGGCGTTTAACCGGGATGGACGACCCGGCGGCAATTGAAACCGAACCCTTTTCACAATGGGTTATCGAGGATGATTTCCCCGATGGCAGGCCCGCCTGGGAAGAAGCAGGTGCAATTCTGGTTCACGATGTAGAGCCATACGAGCTTATGAAGCTTCGTATGCTTAACGGCAGCCATTCCCTGATCGCCTATTTGGGGCAAGTCGGTGATTATCGCTATGTCCGCGACGCCATGGCGAACGAGGCTTTCTCGCAGCTTGTTGCGCAGCATATGGAAAATGCTGCTGCAACAATGGCACCGCTTGCCGGGATTGATTTTTCGAATTACGGGGCCGAACTGGTCGCGCGTTTCCGTAACCCGGAAATCGCACATGAAACCCGCCAGATCTCCATGGATGGCACCGAAAAACTCCCGCAGCGGATTTTTGCCCCGGCCTGCGACCTGCCACAGGACAGCAAGAAGATCGGCACATTTGCCCTTTGTTTTGCAGCCTGGATGGCTGTGATGCGCCAGCGAGTCAACACTGCGCCAGGCGCAGCTGCCGAACTTCTAAATGACCCGCGTGCGGACGAAATAATAGAAGCATTGGCCGGTTATCAGGATGCAGCAGATATATATGAAAATCTTGCGAAGCTTCCCGGCTGGATGCCCAGACAGTTGCAGGATAGTACGTTCTGGCGTGAAGCCGTAATTGAACGTTTGGCCATGTTATTGTCGGACGGCGCCGATGCTGCCATTACCCACGAGATCAATGCGTGACTTTGCCCTGATTAATTGTGGTCGGTGAATGGGCGATCGAAAGGGCATCTGATCAGCTAAGGCGTCGCCACTTATCGATGCTTCGCATGTTTTGATTGGTGTGGTTACAAAAAGCATCAACAATATTGAAAATGATTATCATTACTGATACTTTCCGCTCGTCACCGTTGTGGGGGCTGTCTGTCCGGGCGCGCGAAACGGGCCATAGGGCAGAGTTTCATAGGTAATGATAGAACATACGCATGAGTTTCTGGCGGAACACACTTGCAAAGCTGTTCGAAGACCATCGGCGTCAGCTTGTCGCGATGGTTGTTCGGCGGATACGTGATCGTGAAGTTGCGGCCGAACTTGTGCAGGATGTCTATGCGCGTCTGATGCAGTCCGGTGATTGCGGCGAGCCGGAAGCCAATACCAAGATGCTTTATGCGTCAGTACGCAATGCCGTCATTGATCATCACCGCATCACCTTTGGCCGCGCGAAGGCCATGAACGGGGTCCTTCCGGATCAGATATGGCAGTGTGAAACGACGTCTCCTTACGATCATGCCGAAGCCCGTCAAGCGCTTTCCGCGCTTGACCGTGCCTTGCTGGAACTTTCGCCAAAGGCGCGCGAGATGTTCATCCTTCATCGTGTCGATGGCATATCCAACGCAAAATTGGCGAAAAAGTATGGCATTTCCGTCAGTGCGGTGGAAAAACAACTGGCCCGGACCATGCGCCATTGCCAGGAACGGCTGGCAGCCTATCGCGACGACGTCTGATAAATCCCATACGTGCTATGAGGATATTTTATCGTCATCCGTTATTGTTTATAGAAAGGGAATTTGGCGGATCACATCATTTACTGATATGAACGCCAGATCATGACGGGCGAAACGGGAACCTATGCAAGGCGCTTTTGAACCGACTGAACAGCAAAAGGACGAAGCTGCACTCTGGCACGCAAGACGGGCAGGTGGTTCGCTGTCGGCTGAGCAGGAATACGAGTTCGAACAATGGCTGAATGCAGACCGCAATAACCGGCTGGCCTTCGATCAGATGCGCGTGCTTTGGGGCCGGATCGAGGAGCCGGCAAGACGTCTTTCTGAAACCCAAAGGAAGCCAGCACTTTCCGGTTTCCTCTCATGGTTCCGCCCGCGGCGCTCTTTTGCCGCCCTTGCGGGAATGGCATTTGTCGCCGGCGCGGTCTTTTTCCTTCATCCCGATTTCATTGATAACATCCAGGCCGATATCGTTACCGGTCAGTCAAATGTCACTGCAATTGAATTGCCCGATGGTTCGGTTGTGCGGCTTGCGGCCAACAGTGCGTTATCGACCGACTTCAATGAAGGCCACCGGGAAATACAATTATTGCGGGGACAGGCATTTTTTGAAGTTGTCCACCGTAATGGCGATCCGTTCCGGGTGCGGACCGGCGATGCCACGGTACAGGTCGTTGGCACCCGATTCAATGTGGATCGCCTTTCACAACAGACTGTTGTGGTTGTCGAGGATGGGGCTGTTCGCGTATCAAGCGGGCTGAATGAAAACGGTGTTCTGCTGGGACCGGGGCAGCAAGTTGTTGTCAATGACGGAACCCTCTCGCCATCTGAAATCGGCGATGTCGGACTCTCACTATCCTGGATGAAGGGGCGGCTTAGTGTGCACAACATGTCCGTTTCAGAGCTGACCGCCCGGTTGGAAAACTTTGATGAAGGCCGCATCGTTGTGATTGGCGATGTAGGAACGCGCAGCATTTCCGGCAGTTTCCCGACGACCGATATTCCCGGATCGCTTGAAACTGTTGCCGATGCGATTGGAGCAAAGGTCGTCAGAACCTCGCCCTGGTTGACTGTTGTTTACTGAGATTGCGAAAAATTCGCAAAAAATCATTCTCCGATGTGAGGACTCTTATTTCCCGTTCGTTTGTCCTTTTAGATGCAGGGGGGACCTGCCTGAAAGAAAAGACGTTTATGGAGCGGGAAGTTGGAATTCAAACAAGCAAGAACAAGAACATACTCTCTGATTTCGGCATTGCTGGTTTCCACGGCAATGGTCGTTCCAGCGACATCGGGGGCGCTGGCGGCAAATGTGCAGACCGAAATTGCACAGGCGACCTATTCATTTGATATCTCGGTTTCCTCCCTTGCCGAAGGGATTGCTGAAATCGGCGCCTCTTCGGGATGGCGGATTGCCTATACGATTGATCTGCCGTCTATCGATGGTGCGCGCGCAATCCGCGGGGATATGACGGTTCCCGCCGCAATTGATACATTGCTACGCGGTACCGGGCTTTCCTATCGTGAAACTGGCGAAAATTCCCTGATCCTGATCGACCCTGCGGCGGAAGCAGGGCAAAGCGGTGCTGCGGTTGTTGATCCGATCCGGGTTGAAGCCAACAGCACGCAATCCGATCTGCCACCTGCCTATGCCGGTGGCCAGATCGCGACCGGTGGCCGTCTTGGCATGCTGGGCAATACGGACATCATGGATGCACCCGTCAGCATCACCAGTTACACCAGCGAAAAGATTGCCGATCAGCAGGCTCAGACGATTGCCGATGTCTTAAAGCATGATCCATCCGTTCGGTCGCCAAACAGTAGTGGCGGGATGCTTGATACCTATCAAATCCGTGGTTTCAACATGAATACCGGTAACTCTGGCGAAGTTTCCTTCAATGGGGTTTACGGTGTTGCACCAACATATCGTGCGCAGACTGGTTATGCCGAGCGTATCGAAGTTCTTAAAGGCCCCGCTGCGCTTCTGGGAGGGATGGCACCTAATAGTGGTGTTGGTGGTGTGATCAATATCGTTCCCAAACGTGCCGGAGACGAAGACCTGAACCGGGTCAGTACCGATTACGGACTTGGCGAGCAGGTAGGGGGTAACGTTGATTTCGGTCGTCGCTTTGGCGACGAGAATCAGGTGGGCGTCCGCTTCAATGGTGGCTACCACAACGGCGATACGTACCTTGATCATCAGGAACGAGAAGCATCGTTAGGGGCGCTTGCCCTTGATTATCGTGGTGATGATTTCAGAGCAACACTTGACCTGATTGATCAACGTGAAAACCTGAATGCGCCATTCCGGGAATTTCTGGTGGATGGAGCTGTTACCTCGATGCCAAATGCGCCAGATGGAAATAGAAACGTTGCCAACAAGTGGGAATGGTCCGAGGTGGCCGATCAGTCAGCTCTTCTTGGGGCCGAATATGACCTTACCGAAACAATGACCGTGTTTGGCAGTTTCGGTGGCGGGAAAACCCAGGTAGAGCGTCTGTTCGGCTATCCTGAAATCCAGAATTCTGCCGGTGATACAACCGACACCGTTTCGTACGCAAAGTTCCAAACCAAGCGCTGGACTGCGGATGCGGGAGTTCGTGGGGAGTTTGAAACAGGTTTTGTCGGACATCAGGCAACTTTGCAAGTCAGCCGTTATTCCGATGAATTTAGCCGGGGATTGCGGAACGGCGATGATACTCTGAATTCCAACATATATTCACCTGTTGCCAATCCGATGGATGCTGTCGCGGTTCCGGCAGGCCGCCCAAAACTCTCAGAAACCGATCTGAGCGGGATTGCCATCGCAGATACCCTGTCGATGTGGGATGATTTCATGCAAGTGACAGTGGGCGCTCGTCACCAGCGCATTGAGACAGACAACTTCAATGCCTCGACCGGGGCGATAACTTCAAGTTATGACGATAGCGTCGTGACCCCGATGGTTGGTGTTGTCGTGAAACCAAACAATTCGCTGTCGGTCTATGCCAACTATCTTGAAGGGCTCAGCCGCGGCAGCATTGCACCAAATACAGCGACCAATGCCGGCGAAGCAATGGCACCATACGTTGCCAAGCAGATCGAGACAGGTGTGAAGCTTGATTACGGTAACTTCGGTGCTACGGCGGCGATATTCCAGATCACGAAACCATCGGGACAGTTGGTAAATAACGTTTATAACTCCGACGCAGAGCAGCGAAATCGCGGTATTGAGCTTGGTGTTTTCGGTGAAGTTATGCCCAATGTGCGGTTGCTTGGCGGCGTCATGTTCCTGGATGCGGAACTGACCAAAACCAATAGTGCGACAACAAAGGGAAATCAGGCTGTTGGTGCACCGGAAATGTCAATCAACCTGACGGCCGAGTGGGATACACCATTTGCGCCGGGGCTGACACTGAGTGGCACGGTCAACCACGTTTCCGAGCAATATGTCAACACAACGAATACGTTGGATATCCCGGATTCTACGACGCTTGATCTGGGGCTTCGTTACAAAACAATCTTCGCAGAAACACCAGTTACCTTCCGGGCAACGATCCAGAATGTAATGGACGAGGACTATTGGGCGGGGGTCAACGAATTCAGCATGGTCTCTGTCGGAGCACCTCGTACGGCTCTGCTGTCTGTAACGGCTGATTTCTAGTCGGATGTCCGTTCGCTGGCAGATACATCTTCTGTTTATCATCCAGCTGGTCTCGATGGGGGCGATGGAGATGAGCGGGCCGTTCTGGCCCGTTCATTTGCATTCATTAAGCCATTCGGACGACCTGTTCACATTTGCCAGTATTGCGGTCTATGTCGGGCCGATGCTGGGCATCATGCTGACCAGCACGTTATGGGGGCGGCTTGGGGATCGGTTCGGTCATAAGGCGATGATGATGCGCGCCCTTTTCGGGCTTGCGATTACCCAGCTTGCGCTCGCCTATGCCAATGACGTTTGGTTGATCCTGATGCTGCGGTTTCTGCAAGGGGCTTGTGCTGGGTATATTGCACCGGCACAGGCTTATGGCGTCAGTATCGAAAGTCCGGCAAGACGGGCAAAGCTGTTTGCCTATCTTCAGGTCTCAACCAATGTCGGCTCGCTTGGCGGTGCGTTGGTGGGGGGCGTGATCCTTGATCATGCGGCTTTCTTCTGGATCAACTTTTCCGCGGCCATTCTTTGCACGATCTGTTTGATCTCGGTTTGGGTATTGCTGCCGGTTGTAACGCCAAAAGGTACAAACCGTGATGCTGCCCCGGATGCAACGCCCGTCGCAAAGATCAGTATTTTGCGATCACCACAGATCATCCCCATTCTGACCATTCTCGGCATTTTGCTACTCGGCAGAATGGTAACCCAATCGCCGTTTTCGATTTATGTGCTGAACATCTTTGATGTTGGCAACTGGGTCGTCGGTTTTTGCTATGGCTTGCTGGCACTTGGTTTTGTTGTTTCGGCATCCCTTTGGGCGCGCTATTTCGAAGGGCGTGCGGCGCGCGATATTCTGGGCGGCATGTGTCTGGTGATTGCCGGATGTGTGGTGGTGACCGGGCTTACCGGTGCCACCCGGTCGATCTTTGTTTTTACCACGATGTATTTTATCTGGGGTGTGTTGCTTGGTGCGACGACGCCGGTACTGACCGCCCTTGTGTCACGTGCGGTGGGCGACCACAGCCAGGGTCATGTCCTTGGTCTTGCGCAAAGTACGGCACAATTTGCCTCCATCGCGGGTATCGCCCTTGGCGGCTGGTTCAGTCAGGCCGCCGGACTTTCAAATATCTATTTCCTTGTCGGATTTGTTTACGCCATCGGGTTTGTCCTGACCGTTTTTGCGCGCGCGCGTGCAGACACGATTGCCCGACCATCAGAAATTCCCGGAGAATAATAATGATCGTAAAAGCGATATCACGCCTGATTACCGCCGCAGGTTTAAGCCTGCTTTGTATCCAGGTAGCACAGGCCGAAATGATCACCGTCACCGACATTGCCGGACGCGAGGTCGGGGTTAATATGCCGATCCAAAGGGCTGTCTTGGGTGAAGGGCGGCAGCTTTATATCATCGCCGCATTGGATCGTGAAAATCCGACGAAACGGATTGTTGGCTGGCGCAAGGACCTGATTGAGGCAGACCCGGCTACTTATCAGGCCTATCTGGCGAAGTTCCCGGCATTTGGCGATATTCCGGCTTTTGCCGGGCTGGAACTAAGCCTGATTGATATCGAAACCACGATTGCGCAAAAGCCTGACGTCGTGTTCCTGAACTTTGAAACACAACAGGCCGTTGACGAGGCGAACTATGTTGAGAAGCTTGGTGCGCTTGGCATTCCGGTAATCTATGTCGATTTCCGGCATGACCCGGAACGCAATACGGAGCCATCAATCAGGCTGTTTGGCAAACTGTTCGATCAGGAAGCCCGTGCAGAAGAGTTCATCACATTCCGCGCCGCCGAAATTGCCCGCGTGACCGATAAACTGGCGGAAGCCAATCCGGCGCGCCCCAAAGTCTTTATCGATCGGGCCGCCGGTTTTTACGAGGATTGCTGCCATTCGTTTGGCGACGGCAATTTCGGTGCGATGGTTGAAATGGCGGGGGGGGATAACATTGCCAAGGACCTGATCCCCGGAACGTTCGGGCAAATCAATGCCGAACAGGTTCTGGTTTCAAGTCCCGATCATGTGATTGTCACCAGTGCCGCGTGGGATGCCTATGTGCCGGGCGGGAAATGGGTGCCGGTCGGGCCGGGGGCGGATGCGCAACTGGTTGAGAAGAAGCTGGAATATTATCCGGCACGTTCGGCCTATCTTGGAATTGCGGCGCAAAAAACGCAAGCATTCCATGCTGTCTGGCACCAATTTTATAATAGCCCCTATCAGTTCGTTGCGATCCAGCAGATGGCAAAATGGTTCCATCCTGACCTGTTTGCCGATCTTGATCCCGATGAAACGTTCCGCCAACTGCATGACCGGTTCCTGCCGATCAATTATCAGCCGGGTTATTTTGCGTCACTGGACGCGGCGAAGTAATAGGCGATTCCCCGCGATAACATGATGGATATCGCGGGGTATTTGGCGATCTATAAGCCTTCGAGAACCGGCGTGGTTAGAAGTTGACCGGTAGTAACATCGCCGATCCCGCGGTCGGTTTGATGTGGGCCGGGATTGCAGGCCAACGTTGCGCCAAACAGGGCCTTGAAAACCAGATAGGGCGGTTGCCAGTCGACAATCGCATCCGTGGCGGTTCGGATATCGGCAAATTGCTGCGCAACATGATCCATGGGGGCGTCCGAAACCAGCCCGCAAAGCGGCAGGGGAAGAAGCGCATCAAGCTTGCCGTTTGATGCCACCGCCATACCGCCACCGGCACGGATGACGGCATTGGCCGCCAACATCATGTCGCGCGGGTTACCGCCAAACACGGTGACATTGTGGCTGTCATGCGAGACGGTGGTGCAAACAGCACCTTTCCAGTCACCCCATCCGGTCAGGAAGCCGACGCGTGGTTTGCTGTCTGCCTTTCCGTGGCGATGGGCAACCGCGATCATGGTCGTGCCCGAAGGTGGCACAACATAGCCGTCTTTTACATCGGTGTCAGCCGTCGCCCAGCGGGTAAAGCGCGGTCGGTCGATGATGGCAATCCGGACGCGATCCCCGGACGCAGGCACGCGAAAATCATCAATGCTCAGGACATCCATCTTCATTGTGTCGGAAAGGGAGGCGGGATCAATCGAAACGGCTTTCGCCGTCATTTCACCTGCCTCGGAAACAATCTCGCCATTTGCGATGACATGGCGCGCCTGAAAATCGGTCAGGTCGTCAAAGACGACAATATCGGCACGCCGCCCGGCCGCAATCAGACCAAGATCGGAACGGCCAAGGCGCATCGCAGCATTCAGGGTTGCCGCCCGCAACGCCCATTCCGGTTTCATGCCATAACGGACCAGACGACGCACCACATCATCAAGCCCGCCAGCATTGAACAGGTCGTCGGGGAAGACGTCATCGGTACAAAGCGTGACGGTTTGTGGCAGGAAACCCAATTCATTAAGCGTTTCGACAAAACCCGGCAGCAGATGGTCGTGCGATCCGCGCATTTCAATCGCAAGACCGGCACGCAGTTTTGCCATCAGATCATCGTTTGAAACCAGTTCATGATCAGAACTGACCCCGGCCGTCATAAAGGCGGCAAGATCAGGTCCTTCAAGGCCGCGTGCATGACCGCAGACAAGTTTCCCCGATGCAAGCCCTGCCTGCATGATATTGGTCATGCGCGGATCGCGATCAATCACACCGCGCATATTCATGACTTCGGCAACCCCGGCGATTTCGGGCCAGGACAGCATTTCGGCCATGGCATCACCGTCAAAATCAGCACCGGACATTTCAAGGCCGGGCGCAGCAGGAACGCAGGACGGTGCCAGAACAAGTACGCGCAATGGCAGGTCACGTGTTGCTTCAATCGCCCAGCGGACACCGCCAAGCCCCCGCACATTGCCAAATTCATGCGGATCCCAGACGATTGTGGTGACGCCGCGGGCAACGACCGTTTCGGCATAGATCGCCGGTGTGACCATCGAGCTTTCGATATGCATGTGTGTATCGATCAGGCCGGGGCTGACATAACCGCCCCGGGCGCTGATGATTTTGCGGGCGTCGCTTCTGGTTGCCGGTTCATGGACGCTTGCGATCATTGGCCCGATCAGGCCAATATCGGCCTTGCGAATTTCACCGGTCACCATATCGACGAGCTTGCCACCAGTAATCAGGATATCGAACGGTTCATCGCCGCGTGCGGCGGCGACGGCACGTGTGCGCAATTTATGGCAGGTCAGATCACCGGGTTCTGTCGTGCGGTTATTCATTTCGCTGCTTCCGCCTTGAGGGCTGAAAAGATCAGGTCGCGCGCGCGTTTTGTATCAACAGAAACGGCATATTGCGCGTTTTTGATCGCGGTCGGGTGTGGGTCAACAATGGTTTGCCCACGCGAAGGACCCTGGCTGGTATCAATTTCGATATGTGCATCGGCAAAGCTGATCGCATCCTGATCAATTACCGCGACCGCCGCGCAAGGATCGAAAATCGCCATCGCATCGCGCCCGCGTGATAGGGCAATATTGATATATCCTTCGGTCAAGTCCGCCAGAAGACCGGCATTTTTTCCGCCAGCATTGAGGATAGGTGTCACATCATTCGGGGTGGCCAGTACCTGCCGACAGAGATCAAGATCCACCATGCGCAGGGGCACCTGATGGGACAGGGTAATGGCAACAGCTTCGGGGTCGGCAAAGGCATTATATTCGGCGAGTGCGGTATGATTGCCGCGCGTTACGGCACCCCCCATCCATGTCACGCGGTCGATTTTGCGCGCCAGATCAGGCCGGGCCAGAACCAGGGATGCAATATTGCCAAGCGGGCCAAGGGCCAGAATATGGCGTTCATCATCCGGTCCGGATTTGCCTTCAAGCCAGTTGCAAATACCGTCGAACGCGCTGCTTTCGGCAACCGGACGGCAATCGGGCAGGTGTGCGCCGCTTGATTGCATGCCAAGGGGGCCAAGAATCCGTTCGGCGGTTTCAAGTCCACCCATAACCGCCGTTTCCCGGCCGGTATAGATTTTGAAACCCCAGCCAAACTGGCGTGCGGCACTGGCTGCATTGATCCGCACGCGTTCAAGCGGGGAATTCCCGGCAATCAGGGACATTCCGTCGATCCGCTTTCCGGCATGGATGACAATCAGCACCGCGGCCAGATCGTCAAAGCCCATATCGGTGTCAATCCACAGTCCCATCAAAGGCTCCCGACGCGCGATAGGGGTGCGGCCTGCGATACAGGCAGATCGAATTTCAGGACAGAACCGAATTCATGGGCCGGAAGGCTGGCATCGCATTCCGCCTTGATCGGGCCAAGTGGGGTATCAAGCAGGTATTCCCGTGTGCCCCCGGCAAATGACGTACCGCGTATCGTGCCCTCGAACGGTCCGCTGCCAAGGGAGACCATCGACGGTCGCCAGGCAAGGCCTTTGGTATCAAGCGGGGGCGTGCCCGAAAGTTCGACAGTTCCGGTTGCGGTTTTGAGTTTGCCGTCTTCAAGCGCGAAGACATTTTCAAACCCGACGAAGTCCGCAACAAAATCGGAAACCGGGCGGTTATAGATATCTTCGGGTGTGCCGATCTGTTCGATATGACCATCAAGCATCACGATAATCCGGTCGGCCATGGCAAGGGCTTCGACCTGATCGTGAGTAACAAAGATCATCGTGACACCGCTTTCCTTTTGTACGCGCTGTAATTCGGTGCGCATTTCAAGGCGGAGCCGTGCATCAAGGTTTGAGAGCGGTTCGTCAAGCAACAGCACCTTGGGTTCCATCACCATCGAACGCGCCAGCGAGACGCGCTGCTGCTGGCCGCCGGAAAGCTCGGCGGGTTTGCGGGTGGCGAATTTGGACAGGCCGACAGTCCGAAGGCCTTCCTGCACCTTGTCGTCCAGTTCCTTGCCGCGAACTCCCATCAGCTTCAGGCCAAAGGCAACGTTTTCATAGACGTTAAGGTGCGGGAACAGAGCATAGGACTGGAACACCAGCCCGACCGGCCGTTTATTGGCGGGGGTTCGGGTGATGTCGACATTATCAAGGATGATCTTGCCCGATGACGGCTCCATCAGCCCGGCAATTGCGCGCATGGTTGTGGTTTTGCCACAACCCGACGGGCCAAGCAGGGCAACCAGTTCACCCTTGCCGATATCTAGATCCATTTCCGGCACGGCAACATTTTTGCCGTAGGACAGGGTCAGTTTTTCAAGGCAGAGAAAGCGGGCATCAGACATAGCGGGAAAATCCTAGGAAACGTTCGGCCAGAAAGACAATGCCCAGCGACATGAAGGCCAGCAGCGCGGACAGGGCTGCGACCGACGGGTCATAGGTGATTTCCATATAGGCGAGCATGTCGATGGGAAGGGTTCGGACGCCGGGTCCCGACAAAAACAGGGAAACCGGAACCTGATTGAAGCTGGTGACAAAGCCCAGAATGAAGGCAGCAAGAATACCGCCACGGATATTGGGCATCACCACGCGGAAAAAAGCGCCAATCCGCGATGACCCCAAAAGCACGGCGGCTTCTTCGATGTCAGATCGCAAATTGTTCAGGCTGGCCGACACCACGCGCACCGCATAGGGCAGGATCAGTGCGGTATGCGCCAGAAACAGCGCAAACAGAATGCCGAAATTGAAAGGTACAACGAAATAACGCAGCAGTGCCAAACCGACGATGATACCCGGCACAATGATCGGCGACGATACGATGGTCCGGATGGTTTCCGCACCGGGAACCTTGTAGCGCGACAGCGCATAACTTGCCGGAATGCCAAGGATCAGGGCGGCAAGCGTGCCGCCGATGGCAAGAAACATCGAGATGCCGAAACTCGCACGGAAGCTTTCGACTTCGAAGACTTTCAGCACCCAGCGCAGGGACAGCCCCTGAGGCGGGAAGGCAAGCGTTTCGCCCGCCGACAGCGATGCCGCGATAATGATCAGGAACGGGCCGATCAGAAAGGCCAGTACCAGCAAAAGAATGATCGGGGAAAACAGCTTGTTGGTCATCGCTTGTTCCTCGCGGTGGCAAGGCGTTTGAGCAGAAGGTTGGCTGCAAACGCCATAACGATCAGGATCAGGGCGATCACACTGGCCGATACGAAATCATTGGCCACGGTCACGCGCTGATACAGCAGGGTTTCAAGCATCAGGACCTTGGACCCGCCGAGAATGGCCGGGGTGATATAGGCGGTCATGGATCCGGTAAAGACCAGTGTGCCACCGATCACAAGGCCTTCTTTGGTTAGTGGCAGGATGACTTTGGTGAAAACCTGTAACCAGTTGGCACCAAGAACACGAGCAGCCGGCACCGCATCGCGCGGCATGTTTTCAAGCGCACTGATCAGTGAAATGATCATGAGTGGCAGGAACAGTTGCAGCAAGCCGATGAAAACGGCGGTTTCGGTGAACAGGAAGCGGATCGGTTCATCCGATAGCCCGACGGCAACCAGTGCCTTGTTCACAAATCCGGTCCGGCCAAGGATCACCAGCCACGCATAGGTCCGGGCCACCGGTGAAATCATCAGCGGCAACACAACAAGCCCGGTGATCCGGCCCTTGCCCTTTGGCGGCAGGTTCACGATTGCAAAGGCCGCAGCATAGCCGATGACGGCCGAGGCGGCCGTGACCAGCGCTGCCAGTTTAAGCGTGCGCAAAAAGACGGTCTGATTAAGCGACTGGGAAAAGAAATCGATATAGGCCTGTATCGTCCAGCTATCGCCCGATCGAAAACCTTCGGACAGAAGAATCAGAACCGGGGCCAGAAAGACCACAGCGGCAAAGATCGCGGCAGGGAGGACCAGCGCAAAGGCTTCGGCCCGGTTCTGAAACATCTCGGCAACCTTGTCTTAGGTTAAAGTCAATAAGTGATGGCGCGAGCAAGGCCCGCCGGATCGGGGCAAATGGGAGGAGGCCCCGATCCGATAATGATCATGGTGGCGATTACTGGCCGACCTTGTTGTTCCATTCCGACAGCCAGGTTTCCTGATTGTCGATGGCAACCTGTGACGGGATCAGATGCAGATTGGCAACGGTATCTGCCCCATAGGTCAGGTTTTCGGCAATCTCGTCGGAAACCTTGGCATCCTTGTTGGCCGGACTGTCGACAAGGTTTTCCGCCAATGCCGTCTGGATTTCGGTCGAAAGCCAGAAATCCATGAATTCAAGTGCAAGATCGCGGTTCTTGCTGCCTTTGGTCAGGACCATGACATTCATGCCGCCGGACTGGCCTTCTTTCGGGGTTGCCCATTTGATCGGCAAATCCATTTTCGAGAAGCCGGACCATGCAAAACGCCCGATGGGTGCGGCCCAGATTTCTTCCTGCTGCATCAACTGCACCAGTTGGGAAGAACGGACATAGAAGGTGACGATCTCGTCCTTCTTTTCGCCAACGGCGGCAATCGGGGTTTTGAGCGACGGGTCTTCATCGCCAAGGGCCTTGCCGAGCATATAAAGCGTCAGCGGACCCTGTGTGGTGGTGACGTTCGGAAGGGCAACATGATCGACGACATCATCGGCCAGAAGGTCTGACCAGCTTTCGACTGTCATCTTGTCAGAACGATAGGCAATCGAGCTGGCATAGAAGGTGTAACCGATGCTCATGCCATCACCATTCGGGTCTTTGGCAATGTCATAAAGCTTGTCAAAGTTCGACAGTTTTGATGTATCGACCTTGTCGGTCAGGCCATCCTTGGCAGCAGCCAGTGCATCGCGCATGGAAATAACCGCAAGGTCGATGACCGGATCGGCTTTGTTGGCTTCGATTTTGGCAAGACGTTCGACCGAATTGCCGGTTTCAACAACCAGTTCGCAACCGCATTTTTCTTCGAACGGGTCATACAGGATTTTCTTGAATTCATCCTGTGCAAAACCATAGACCGAAATGGTCAGGGTCTTTTCCTGAGCCTTTGCCGCACTTAAGGACAGCAAAAGGGCAGCAGAAGCCATAAGCAGTTTTTTCATCGGCATCACAGCGTTTCTCCGGTTGGGAAGGGTGCGTCAGGGGAAACCGCCGGTCCGCTTGACGCGCGGACCATCAGTTCCATCGAAACCTTGGATATGTCGGCATTGACGGTACGTTTTAACGTCTTGCCGGTTGGGGCAGTGGATTTGGCCTGCTCGATTTCGCACACAAGGGCGGCAATCGCCAATTCGGCAATTCGGGCCATATCCATATGCACCGTGGTCAACGAAGGGGTCACCACGGGCGAGAAAATAAGATCGTCAAAGCCGGTCACGCTGACCTGTTGCGGGACCTTGATCCCGGCGGTCTGCAATTCGGTCAGAACGCGAAGGGCGTGCAAATCCGAAACGGCTGCAATTGCTGTGACCCCGTTTTGAACGTGGTCAATCAGGCCAAGCGATGCCCCTTCGCCACGTTCGCGCATCAATGTTTCAAGCCAGATCGTCGTATGACGGATATTGCGGCCAAATGCCGATTTCATGCCGCCGATGCGGTCATTTTGTACATTCGATGCCGGATCATGCCCGATCAGAAGAAAGTTCTTATGACCCAGATCGACCAGATGACGCGCGACCTTGGCCCCGCCTTCCCAATGGTCCGCCGAAACGGTGTTGCCCGGTGTCGACGGGGTATCGACCATTGCAACAGGGCATCCAACATCGCCGATCCGTGTGCCACGACGCGGAATGACGACCAAGCCATCAACGCCACGTTCGATCAGGCGACTGATGGCCTGTGTCTGGGTGGTGACATTGCCACGCGAGTCCGCAATCAGAACCCCGTAACCGGCATTTGACGCAGCCGTTTCCATCGCCTGCGCGATTTGCGGGAACAGCGGGTTGGAAATATCGGGAAGGACAAGGCCCAGAACATTTGATCGACCCGTGCGCAGTGCCCGGCCCGCATTGCTGGGGACATAACCAAGTTCGTCGGCTTTTTTGCGGATTTTATCGACCAGATCGGCCGATACCCGGCCCTTTCCCGACAGCGCGTTCGATACGGTTGCCGAAGACACCCCAAGGGCGTCGGCAATCATGCTCATATTCGGTCCGGAACGCGGTGAAGCCACTTAATACCCCCGTCAAACATCCAAAAGATGTGATCTGGCATCATTGATTAGCTGGTTAATCGATTAATCATACGCTACCGGACTCTTTTTGAAGAGTCGAGGGTAAATTTATACAATATCCTGTCCGCCGCGTTCTGCGCGGACTTGTTGTTCGTCGATTTTGAAGTTGTTCAGGAAATAGCTGCTCTATAACGGCATTTCTTTTTCCATACCGGGTCCTGGCGTGCCGTGGGGCCTCAGGTGTGGTTGCTGACTGTGAAGATTGCGCGCATACCGCCCGCGGCAAGGAAGGTTGTATCGCAATGCCAGTTGCAGCGTTCGCAAATCCGGCGCACCAGATGCAGGCCGATGCCTTCGCCCTGATCGCGGACATAATCGCCGGCACAGGTCATCAGGTTGTTTTCGACAATCAGTCTGTTGGCTTCAAGCCGGACAGTCACCTGCCCCTTGGGGGTGTGTTCGAACGCATTGCGGATCAGGTTGGATACGACAATCATCAGGGCGGCAGGCGATGCAATGATCTCGCCGCTTTGATCGTCGGCACTGAATTCACATGTCAGGTTCTTGCCGTCTGTCAGATAGGCAAGATCGACGATGGCTTCGCGCACGAAAGCCGGATAGTCGATCTTTTCCCGAATACCGTTTGGCGTTGCTTCGCGTCCCAGCCAAAGCAGGGTTTCAATCAATTGCTGCATGTTGCGGTTGGCGCGTTTGATGCGCGCGGCCAGCCGGACCTGAATTTCGTTTAACGGTGTTTTATCGAGCAATTCGACATTGCCGCTGACAATCGTTACCGGGGTTCGCAATTCATGGCTGGCCTGACGCAGGAATTCGCGTTCACGTGTCACGAACTTATCGACCCTTACCAATGACTGATGCAGTTCCTTGGCGACGTCATTGAGTTCGGTAAAGCCGAAATCGGGGACCGGTTGATCGAGATTTTCCGTCGACAGGGTTTTAGCCCAGCTTTGCAGGTTTTCCGATGGCTGCGTCATACGTTTGCCGATCAGCCAAAGCACATAGGCAAATATCGCAACAACACCAAGCGCAAACGGGATGGAAAGAAGAGCCAGTTTGTGCAATCGCGAAAAATAGACGCTGTCCTCATCACCCGCGTGATAGGTCTGCAGCAGCAGGATTTGCGTGCCGTTGGCAAGAATATGGGGAAACACCAGAAAGACCGGGTTGTCGGGGTCTTTTTGCGCGGCATATTTATCGGTGTTCAGATAGTAAAGCTCGCCCGGGTCGATATCGTTGGGCTTGTAGCTGTCGCGCAGCAGTTTCGGCAAAGCGTCATAATCCGTGAAGGTCTGGATGTTAAAGCCGTTGGGAAGCGGTGTCGTTGGGTCTTTGGCGCGCATTTCATCATATTGTTCCGCGATGGTTTGCAACTGGAAACTCGCAACCATCCACTTGCCATACAGCATGTAGAAATTAACCACACCGGTATAGATCACCAGCGTAATGACAAGTGCCAGCAAAACGTAATTCCGCACAAAGCGGGAAAATGTTTTCTGGATCGGTGCGCAGGAATGCATGTCTTTTTTACTCGCGAAGGGCCACGCCCTGGCCGGCAATTGTATGGATCAGGTTTTGATTGAATGGTTTGTCGATGCGCATCCGCAATTTGTAAAGATGTGTCTTGAGCGCATTGGTATCTGGCGGGTCTCCCTGCCACAGCGCCATCGACAGTCGTGATCGTGTCACAACATGCGGGCTGTTTTGCGCGAGAACTTCCAGAATGGTCCAGCTTGTTGGCGAAAGACTGATTGCCTGCCCGGACCGTGCGACATGCCTGTTTTCAAAATCAACAATCAGATCGCCAAGTGAAAACCGCCGGATTTCACCACTGCGGCGGCGCGACAGAACCCTTGTGCGCATCAGCAGTTCTTCAAGCGCAAAGGGTTTGACCAGATAGTCATCGGCCCCGGCACCGAAACCTTCAAGCTTGTCGGCAAGTGTATCGCGCGCCGTCAGCATCAGAACCGGGGTGTCGATCCCTTCGTTGCGCAATGCGTTGCAGATGCTGATGCCATCGCGAAACGGCAGCATGATATCAAGTAATATCACATCATATTCGCCGGTAAGTGCGCGCTGAAAACCCGTTTCACCGTCAAAGGCATGATCGCATTCGATGCCTTCAATCGTCAGGTAGTCGCTGATTGTTCCGGCAATATCCATGTTGTCCTCGACCAGAAGGACCATGATGTTGGCGGTTGATTTCATAAATGCGCGGTTCCGGTTGCGGCGTTTTTCGCCAGATGCTGAAGATATCCAGATTGCCTTAAAATCGGTTGCAGGTCAGCTTGCTTCGAAAAGCTGGCTGGAAAACAGTTTCAGATCTTCCGGGGTATCGATATCGAATTCTGCATTCGGGATTGCAATCGCACTGATATTGTAACTGCTGTTGTTAAGCACCTGTTGTGCACCGCGCGCGCCACCCATCATGGAAAGTTCCGGAAAATAGGCGGCCGGAAACAGTGCAGGAACGCCGTTCATATCCTTGTAGCGCGACGCAATGATGTGGCTTCCGTCAAAGGCATTGAGAAGTTTCTGATAGTCGCTGCCGGTCAAGCCGACCTGATCACCAAGGGCGATCAGAACACCGTCATACTTACCAGCCGCACAAATTCCGGCAATCCCGGCTGCAATCGACGATCCCATGCCGGATTGCCAGTTATCGTTGGCGATGGTTTTTGCGCGATTACCGATCACCGAGAGGATTTCGTCACGAAAGGCACCGAGCACGACATAAAGGTTATCTTCGAAGATCGGGCGAAGCTGATCAATTGCGTGTTCAAGCATCGGCTTGCCATCAATATCGGCAAGCTGTTTGCGTCCGCCAAATCGCGTGCTTTCACCCGCAGCAAGGATAAGAGCGGCAATTTTCATCATTCTGCCGCCTGTGCCAGTGCTGGGGCGGCGCAATGTTTGTAAAGTGCCGCGTGAATGCCCGATAACATCGAAAGTGCTATGCTTTCGGGCAGTTGTCCGCCGATATCAATCCCGGCCGGGCTTGCCACCGGGAAGGGAAGGGCAGGTTCGGCAAGGTCCGCACGTTCAAGAACGTCGGCGAAACGATGGCGTGGACCCAGCATGGAAACATGACGCAGCTGGCTGGATTTCAGAATTTGAAGCGCCTTGGCATCGATATCAATGCTGTGTGACATCAGGATTGCGGCATCAACACGATGTTGCGCAACATAATCAGCAAGGGTCGCGTCTATCTGACGCAGGATCGCGTCTGCCTTGGCGAAATGTTCCGGGCGGGCATTTGCGGGGCGCGGATCAACCAATGTGGTTTCCCAACCCATTTCATGCGCGATGGAAACCACAGGCCGGGCATCCAGTCCGCCACCGACGATCAGGATATGCGGTTCGGGTACAATCGGGGTGACAAGCCAGTCACCATCAATGCGGTCCTCGACATAGGCGGAGCGCTGACCGGTGTGGTCGGTGCGTTTGAAATATCCGCGCGTGTCGCCGATTTTCTGGAAATACAGACCGCTTTGGCGCACTGCCAAAGCATCGCAAAGGTCGGAAAGCCCAAGGTCGTTTGCGGGGTCAAGCGGTTGCAGCATGATAAATACCTTACCGCCGCAGCCGACACCAAGCCGGAAGGACAGATCGTCTTCGTCATTGCCGTCATAAACCAGCATGACTGTTTTGCCGGTTATCATGGCACGTCGGGCATTGCGGATGATGTCGGCTTCAAGGCAGCCGCCGCTAAGCAGCCCGAATTGTTGCCCGTGCCCGTTGATCAGCATCATTGCCCCGGCCTTGCGATAGGCCGAACCCTCGGTGCGATAAACCGTACCCAGAACCCATTCGGTATCTGTTTTGCCTTCCTGCCAGGCGCGTAGCATGGCCGATAACTGGTTACTCATGATCTGCTCCCGCAAAAGGGACTGCCCGGGGAATGGGTGGGGGACCCGAAAGTGATCCCCCGGGCAGCATGCCTTACACGAAGTCGAAACCGGCTTTGGTCATCGGAAGATCCGTGATCCGTTTTCCGGTTTTGGCAAAAATGGCGTTGGCAACGGCCGGGGCGGTCGGGGGGACGCCCGGTTCACCAACGCCCGTAGGGGCATTGTTCGATTGAACAATCGCCACTTCGATAGCAGGCATTTCGGCATTTCGAAGCAGTTCATAGTCCGGGAAGTTGGACTGGTCGACTTCACCATCGGTCAGGGTGATTTCGTTGCGGAAGGCAGCACATAATGCATAGCCCGCACCACCTTCCATCTGTGCCCGGATGACATCGGGGTTAACAGCTACCCCGCATTCAACCGCCATGAACAGTTTGTTCACATGCACACTGGTGTCTTCGACCGTGACGTCAGCAACAACCGCAACGCAGGTATTGAACGAAATATGTGCGGCAAAACCGCGTTTGTCGCCCTTTTCCCATCCGGATATTTCGCGGACAAGCTTGATGGCCTCGATCATGCGGGCCTGATTGGCCCCGGCCGGGTCAAGCATCGCAAGGCGCATTTCGATCGGATCCTGCCCGGTTTCGGTGGCAAGCATATCCATCAGTGTTTCCATGACATATCCGGTGTGGGTATGTCCCACCGAACGCCACCACAATATGGGGGTCGGGGTCTGGAAATCGCTTAATCCGATGCCATGATTAGGGATGGTATAAAGACTTTCGGTGACACCTTCGACCGAGGTCGGATCAATGCCATCTTGTACCATGCCTTCCATCGGGCCGCCCTTCATGATGGATTTGACGGCCAGCCGGTGATCCCAGCCAACAATCTTGCCATCGCTATCCAGACCGATTTTTGCCCGGTGTGCCGCCATCGGGCGGTAATAGCCACCGCGAATATCGTCTTCGCGGCTCCAGACCAGTTTGACCGGAACTTTGCGGCCTGAAACGGCAAAGGCCATGGCGGCTTCGACATTATAGTCGGAGGCGCCGTTGGCACGACGACCGAACGAACCACCGGCATAAAGCGTTCTGATCTCGACCTGTGACGGTTCCAGCCCAAGGGCGGCTGCGACCATCGGCCGGGTCAGGGTCGGGAACTGGCAGCCATCATGGACGCGAACGCCATTTTCGGTCGGCTCGATGATGCAGTTTTCCGGTTCCAGCGGGGCGTGAGCCAGGAACGGGAAGGTGAATTCTGCGTCAATGGTTTTGGCGGCATTGGCCAGAAGCGGTTCAACGGATGCCAGCGGTACTTCATGATTGGCGTCAAACTGCGGCGCATCAAGCAGTGCCTTGTGATCGGCAATCATGGCATCCGTGCTGCGTGTTTCGGCCTGGCTGAAATCCCATTCGACAGACAGGGCATCGCGTGCCTGAAAGGCCGACCAGGTGTTTTTGCCAAAGGCCACAACCCCCGCCTTGTTTGGCAGAACCTGTGCGGCAATAAAACCTGCAACGTCTTTGGCACCGCTGTCATCAAACGAAACGACGGTGCCGCCGAATTTTGGACTGCGCATGATCGCGGCATAGATCATGCCCGGCAGATTGACATCCATGGCAAACATTGCCGTACCGTTGATTTTGCCGGAATTGTCCTTGCGGTGGAGTTTTTCGCTGCCGATCAGTTTGAACTGATCCGGGGTTTTGATGGTTGGCTTTTCAAGTGCTTCAAGGGTTGATGCAATCGCAACAAATTCCCCGAAATGGCCGGAATTGCCACCGGATTTCAGCACGCCGTTGTCAACGGTGATGCTGCTGGCATCGACACCCCAGCTTTGAGCAGCCGCACGGACCATAAGATCGCGCGCAGCAGCACCAGCTTCGCGGTATTGCATGAAGGAATTGGCGATGGATGTTGAGCCACCGGTTCCCTGCGCATGGAAGAACAAATTGGCATAACGTTCATTATCGGCAGGGGCGAATGCCGTCTGAACCGTGTCCCAGTCAGCGTCGAGTTCGTCGGCCACCAGAGTGGTCAGGCCGGTTGTCGTGCCCTGGCCCATTTCGAAATGTTTGATAATGACGGTGACGGTGCCGTCCGCATCGATTTTGACAAACGGGTTAAGGTCGGTTGCCGCAGCCACACTGCCGCCCGAGGCAAGAGCACCTTTGGCATTGACGCCGACCAGTAGGGCAGCGGTACCGGCGGCTGATCCGATCATGAAGCCGCGACGTGATACATTGATTGTCATGACTTATGCCTCCAGCTTTTCAGACGCCAGTTTGATGGCTTCGTTGATCCGAACATAGGTCACACAACGACACGCATTGCCGTACATGTATTCCTTGATTTCGTCGTCGGTCGGTTTCGGGTTTTCAGTCAGAAGGCCGATGGCCGACATGATCTGGCCGGATTGGCACCAGCCACATTGCACAACGTCCTTTTCCTGCCATGCGGCCTGAACGGCTTGGGCGATTTTATCGGTTGCGCCTTCGATGGTGGTGATTTCGCTGTCGACAGCGTCTTCAATGAAAGTCTGGCAGGAACGGGTCGGGTACCCATCGATATGAACGGTGCACGCGCCGCAATAGGCAACGCCACATCCGAATTTGGTGCCGGTAAGTTCCAGTCCGTCACGCAGAACCCATAATAGCGGGGTGCCGGGTTCTGCTTCGACGGTGCGGGATTCTCCGTTTATTTTCAGCTGATACTGCATGGCCGCCTCATCTCTCTCGATAAACTGTGATTTATCTTCGGATGAGTTGGGGTAACCGATGGGTAAACGCCCCTGAGGAGCGGCCTGCCATCGGGCTTATTGCGGATTGACGGCCAGTCCCTCAAAGTCCTTGAGCACGTTTAGCACAATCGAGGTTTTGACATGCTGCACGGAATCGTGCGGCAGCAAAACCTCGTTTACGAAATGCGAAAGGGCGGCAAGGTCTTTGGTTACGACCTTCAGGTGATAATCCATTTCCCCGGTCAGGGAATAGGCTTCCAGTACTTCGGGAAGGTCTGCGAGCAATTCGGCAAACCGTTTGGCATTGTCGCGATTATGGGTGGCCAGGGTTACGGAAATCACCACCATCAGGCCAAGACCCATTTTTTGCCGGTCAATATCGGCGCGGTATCCGCGAATGAAACCTTCGGCCTCAAGCCGGGCGCGGCGGCGCGAACATTGCGATGGCGATAGGGCGATCCGTTCTGACAGATCATTGTTGGTCAGGCGTCCGTCGCGCTGCAATTCGGCAAGCAGTTTCAGATCAAGTTTATCAAGTTGCGTCATTCATGCACCATTTCGATGATTGATGCATGATATGTGTATGAAATGGCGAAAATCAACCGGGAATGCACGCACATTGCGGGCGATCTGGCGCAAGATGGGTCCATAACAAGAACCATTCCAATTCCAGATCAAGGAGCCTTCGATGGGACCGTTTCCACATGATGCCCCCCGCGCAACAATCACGGCCGATAACCCGGCCGGAACCGATGGCTTTGAGTTTGTCGAATTTGCCCATGAAGAGGCTGAAAAGCTTGAAACCCTGTTTGCGCGCATGGGCTATACGCCGGTTGCCAAGCACAAATCAAAAAACATCACCGTCTGGCGTCAGGGTGACATCAACTACATCCTGAATGCCGAGCCCGGTTCGCATGGTATGAAGTTTGTTGAAAAGCATGGCCCCTGTGCGCCGTCGATGGCTTGGCGGGTGGTGGATGCCAAGCATGCCTTTGATCACGCGGTTTCCAAGGGGGCGGAGCCGTATACGGGCGACGACAAAACCCTTGATGTCCCGGCGATTGTCGGCATTGGCGGATCGATTTTGTATTTCATCGATGCGTATGGTGAAACCGGTTCGGCCTATGACGCGGAATTTGACTGGCTTGGCGAACGTGACCCGAAACCCGAAGGGGTCGGTTTCTATTATCTCGACCATCTGACGCATAATGTCTATCGCGGCAATATGGATAAATGGTGGGATTTCTATCGGGAGCTTTTCAATTTCAAACAGATCCACTTCTTTGATATTGCGGGTAAAATCACCGGTCTGGTCAGCCGCGCGATTACATCGCCGTGCGGCAAAATCCGTATTCCGCTAAACGAATCAACCGATGACAAAAGCCAGATCGAAGAATACCTCAAAAAATACAACGGCGAAGGTATTCAGCATATCGCGGTCGGGACGGATGGCATTTATGACGCCACCGACAGGCTTGCGGCCAATGACCTTAAATTCATGCCCGGTCCGCCCGATACCTATTACGAACAATCCCATGATCGCGTGCAGGGCCATGACGAGCCGATTGAGCGCATGAAAAAACACGGCATCCTGATCGATGGCGAGGGTGTTGTGGATGGTGGCATGACCAAAATCCTGTTGCAGATTTTCTCGAAAACCGTGATCGGCCCGATCTTCTTTGAATTCATCCAGCGCAAAGGCGATGAAGGCTTTGGCGAGGGGAATTTCCGTGCCCTGTTTGAAAGCATCGAAGAAGACCAGATCCGTCGCGGCGTTCTGAAAGTCGATGCGGCGGAATAGGGTGGCGGAGCGGGGCAGGCGGATTACAGTACGCCTGCCCAAACTATTGAAAAATATAAATTTATCGTCGCATTGAGCTTTTCCCGGGAACTTTTTCCGGGGTTTTTAGAAAAAGTTCTTGATTTGTTCTTTATGTTGTGGCATAAAGATAAAGTCAACAGGACAAATGGGTCCGGAGACAAAACCCGCAAAGCGTGATTCGCTTTTGCGGGTTTTTTGCGTTTCGGGCGGCAAAAACAGGAATGGGATGATGGGACAGCGATCTGACGGGATGACATGGCGGGGACGGCGTCGCCAAAGGAGCATCACTGGCGCATGGAAAAGCCATTACGGCGGTGGTGTGTTCGTGCCGTAAGGCCACGCGAAATTTGCGAAAAACGGGTGTTTATCATGACGGGAGAAATGTGTCCTTGGGGCAAGGGCGTTTGTTCGGGGCTGGGATAGCCGGGGCGAGGTGAAGCTGGTTAGGTCCAGCTCAGTGCAGTCCGGGCCCAGTTCGGGGCCAGTCCGGTCAGTGAAGCGTGACAATGCCGAGAATCAGCGGGCCCGAATTGCGCCCGGATTGGATCGGCACGGGATCGACTGGCCGGGGTGCTGGGGTGCCGGGGTGGCAGGCAGGATCGGTTGCCAGCGGGCCGATGGTGCGTTCGGAGGTGCCGAAAGGTTGGTCATCGATGGTGGGATTTGTGCCAGCCATGCGACAACGCGGTTGCCCTTTGGGGGGAGGTGCGTTTTCGGTGTTCATCGAAAGCCAGAGGTGTTTGTTTGGGGCAGCGGGGACTGGGGGAGGCCGGTTTGGTGCTGCCTGGTTGAGTTCATCCCCGTCTCGTCCTGTTCGCTTTCGTCTGGCCCACCCGGTCGGTGGCGTTTGGCGATTCCGGGGGCTGCGGGGTGGCTGGATTGGTTTGGTGGCTGATCAAATCGTCATTCCGGGCGCAGTGGAGCGCAGACCCGGAATCCGTGCCCGATTGAAAGAGACTGGATTCCCGCCTTCGCGGGAATGACGATCAGGTTGGGAATGCTTTGTCAGCGGTCTGAGGTTGGATGGGGGCGGGATCGTCGTTGCCTGGCGTTGTTGGTGATTGGGCCGATGGAGCGTTCGGACATGCCGAAAGGCTGATCATCGATGGCGGGGTGTGTGTCCTGCCATCGATGATGCTGTTGCCCTTGTCCGGGGTTGGGGCGGGTTTCCGGCATGGGTCGAAAACGGTTACACCGGGGCCTGATCGCTAGTAGGCGCCAAAACCCAGAAGATGCGGCAGCCAGAGGACCAGACCGGGGATGGCGACCATCAGGATCACGCGGATGAAATCGGCGGCGAGGAAGGGCAGGATGCCGCGTGACAGGGTGGTGATTGTCATGTCCGATGACACGCCCTGAATGATGAACAGGTTCATGCCAATCGGCGGCGTGATCAGGCCGATTTCAACGACCGATACCAGAACAACCCCGAACCAGATCGGATCATAACCAACCCCGGTAATCACGCCATATGCCGGGACCACGGTGAGGAGGATCATGGAAAGGCTGTCCATGAAGCAGCCGAGCACGACATAGAACACCAGAAGCGCGATCAGCACGACAAGCGGTGAATAGCCTTGGGTGGTGATCCAGTCGACGAGGGTTTGGGTCAGGCCGCTGGTTTCGATGAAGAAGTTGAACAGCGCCGCGCCGATCAGGATCAGGAAAATCATCCCGGTCATGCCAGCGGTTTCGCGAATGCCGGTGCGCAAAACTGACCAGTTCAGGCGTTTGCGCAGGAACGCGAACAGCAGGGCGCCACCGGCACCAACCGCCGCGGCTTCTGTGGGGGAAAACAGGCCGGCATAAATGCCACCGATCACCAGAACGATCAAGACGATGGCATCCCACATGCGCAGCAAGGCGCCCCAGCGCTGGGGCCAGGGGACATAGTCACTGACCGGGGCGAGGGAAGGATTTCGCATGACCTGAATGCGGATGGAGACGATGTAAAGTACTGTCGCCAGAAGGCCCGGGATCATCGCACCGGCAAACAGCGCACCGATGGATTGTTCGGTCATCAGCGCGTAAATCACCAGCAGGATCGATGGCGGGATCAGAACGCCAAGCGTGCCGCCTGCGGCAATCGATGCCCCGGCGAGGCTTTTGGCATAGCCGCGTTCGCGCATTTCAGGAAGGGCGACGCGGCCCATGGTCGCACAGGTCGCAAGGGACGATCCGCAAATTGCGCCAAATACCGCGCTGGCCCCGATGCTGGACGCGGCCAGGCCGCCCGGACGATGGCCGGAAAATGCGGTGATGCCGCGAAACAGATTGTTTGATAGCCCGGAATGGGAGGCAAACACGCCCATGAAAATGAAGAGCGGCACCACCGAAAGGCCATAGGGGAATATCGCCTCGAACGGGAGGCTTGCCATGACGTAGCTTGCCGACATCCAGTCGGTCAGAAGCAGGGTGCCGATGATGCCGACAACCGCCATTGCGACCGCGACCGGCACCCGCAAAAGGGCCAGTGCGAGTGCGGCCACAAACCCGATCAATCCCGCCCATTCCGTCGCCATCAGTTCTTCTCGTCCGTTAAAAGCAGTTTTAGAAATTGCACAAGACATACCAGTGTCGAGATCGCCATGCCGGTCAGAAGGAAGGCCCAGAACAGGATCATCGGGATCGCAAGATTTTGCGATACATCGCCATAGGTCCATTGTTCCATCGCGCGGCCCCATGACAGATAAAGCAGGAAGGCCATCAGCCCGGCGCATAAAAGCGGGATCAATCGATCAATGGTTTTAAACAGGATGCGAAGGCGGTTCTTGCCGATCAGATCGACGGTGACATGGGCATGGGCGCTAAAGGCATAGGGGATGGCCCATGAGGCGGCGGCCATGACGCAGAACTGGGTCAGGTCGACTGCCCCGACCAGCGATTGCCCGCCAATGCGCCGCCAGATGATATCGACAACCACAATGGCAATCGCCCCGATCAAGGCCGCCATGCCGACAAAGGCCAGCATATCGGTCAGCCGGTTCATCAAGTGATCCATTTGGTGAACCGCGGCATAAAGCCGCGATCCACCGGATTTTTCAGCCCGTTCGGTCATTTGTCGCCAGCGTGATATTTGGCGTCAAATTCCGCGATCAGAGCTTGCGCGCGCTGATAGATGGCGTCGGGGTCGGAGACGCCCTTTTCCTTCAGCCCGGCCAGATATTCCTTGATCATCGGCTGGGATGCTTCCTGCCATTTGGCGCGGGTGGCGTCATCAATCGTGATGATTTCATTGCCGTGTTTTTCCGCATCGGCCTTGCCGACGGCTTCCCATTTGTTCCACCAGTCACCAAATTTGCCGACAAGGACATCGCCCGAAATTTCGTCAATCGCGGCACGGACATCATCGGGCAGGCTGTCATATTTTTTCTGGTTCATCACGAAATAGAACCCGGCGGTATAGGCCGCGGCATCGGTGTGATATTTCAGAAGTTCGTTGGCCTTGACCGCGTTGACCAGATCCCAGGTGGCAACCAGACCTTCGATATTGCCCTTTTGCAGGTTTTCGTAGATCGCTGCTGGCGGCAGGCCGACCGGGGATGCGCCAAAGGATTCCAGCATGGCCGAAATCGCCGGGCTTGGCGTTCTGAGGCGCAGGCCCTTGAGATCGTCAAGGGTGCGAACCGGGTTATCAAGGGTGTGGATCAGGCCGCCCGGGTGGGTGAACAGGCCGAGCACCTTGAAATCATTATAATCGGTGCCAAGCAGGCCTTCCTTGTAAAGCGTCCAAAGGGTTTCAGACCCGGAATCGGCATATTTCACCAGAAATGGCAGTTCAATGATCGAGGCCGCCGGATAGCGGTCACGCGGAATGCCGTTCAGGCCGACGGCCATATCCATCACACCTGCGCGGACCTGATCGGCCTGACGGTCGACTTTGCCAAAGGCGGATGTCGCGTCATAGATTTTGACGTCGACCTTGCCGTTGGTTTTTTCCGACAGTTCCTTGCCCCAGCTTTCGAGGAAGTCTTTCTGGAAGCCGTGGCTTGGCGGCAGATAGTGGCTGACCTTTAGCGTGATGTCGGCGGCATGGGCCATGCCCGCGCTGGCAAGGATCGTTGCCCCGGCCAGAAGCCCCAGCAATGTGTTGCGAAGTTTCATCGGTTTCATGTTCCTCTCCCTGTTTTTTTGATCGTGTGTTTGGTCGGGCTTTTGATCGGGCGGGTGCCAAGGGCGCATCGGTTGCTGATGGGTTTTCCGCGTCCTGATCATCGGTATCTGATCTGTTGTGGTCTGTATGGAATGCTGTTTTTTCTTTGAATTGGAATTATGATATATATAATCAATTACGCAATATGAAATTTATGCAGGTAAATTTTGACCAAAGCCCCATCGAAAAACATCCCGGTTGCCGATAGCGACATCGATATTTCGGACGCGGTTGATGCTGTTGATGCTGCGGATACGCGCAAGGGCATTCAGTCGGTCGAGGTCAGCGGCGTGATCATTGCCGCATTGTGCGATTTCAAATTCCCGGTGCCGTTAAAGGATCTGGCCGCGGCGGTGGATATGCCACCGGCCAAGGTTCATCGCTATCTGGCCAGCCTGGTTCGGATCGGTCTTGCCTGGCAGGATGATCTGACCGGGCTTTACGGACTTGGGCCGATGGCGTTGCGGATGGGGATTTCGGCGATTGAACGCAATGACGTGGTCATGCGGGCTGGGCGGCTTTTGCGCAATCTGGCGATTGATTTGCGGTCGTCCGGGCATCTGGCGATCTGGGGCGAACGGGGGCCGGTCCTGATCCGGACCGAGCATGGCGGGCCGCCGATCATATCGACCATGGGGCTTGGCACGGTGATGCCGTTATTGCGATCCGCCACCGGGCAGGCGTTTTTATCGACCATGCCACGTGGGGCGATTGAGCATGTCATTCGCGCCGAGCAGGATATCCTGCATTGGGATGATGCGACGGTGGATCGGCTGATTGTCGAAACACGCGAACGCGGTGCGGCGGTGATCGAGGGCGATATCGTGCCGGGTTTATCGGCGATCAGTGCGCCGGTCTATAATCTGGACGGGGCGGTGGCCTGTTGCGTGACCCTGATGAACCCGAAGGCCAATTATTTCCAGCCGGGACAACCGGCCTTTGACGTGTTTTTGCGCGCGATTGCCGATTTCACCCAAAGCTGGGGCGGGAAGCCGCGCGATGAGGCCGAGGACATTCAAACAGCAATTATCAAAGATCATTCAGCTTTGTCAGGAGGTCGGAAAGGCGTTTGAAATCCGCATCGCCCAGAAAATCGCGGACCTTTTTGTCATAGGCCACGCCCGCCTCGCACAGCGACTGAAAGGCCGATTGGCCCTGCGAGGTCAGTTCAAGGCGATGAACGCGACGATCATTTTCGTTCTGGACGCGTCGGAGCCAGCGGCGTTGTTCGATGGAAAAAACGGCACGGGATACCTTGGTTTTGTGAAGGCCCGTATGGGTGACGATTTCGGTCGCGGTAAGCGCGCCATATTGCCCAAGGGTTGCCAGAACCCGCCATTCGGATCGCGTCATCCGGTATCGGTCGCGATAGATATCGCGGAAGCCAAGACTGACCTTTTCGCTGGCGTGGTGCATCAGGAACGGCAGAAAGCGGTGCAGATCGAATTCGGATTTCTCGGATTTCATGGCTTCAAAAGGCTGTTTGATAGTTACAAAAATTACAGTTACGGATGTAACTATATCGAAGATTGGTAGGAAAAAGGCAATGACGGATCACAACGTTACCAATGGAACCGCCGGAAGTGCTGAAAACGGCGTTGCGAACGATCTGCGTTACATGCCCGGTTTTGGCAATGATTTCGAAACCGAAAGTCTGCCCGGTGCCTTGCCGCAGGGGCAGAACAGCCCGCAAAAATGCGCCTATGGCCTTTATGCCGAACAGCTTTCGGGGTCGCCCTTTACCGCGCCGCGCGGCACCAATGAACGGTCGTGGCTGTATCGGATGCGGCCCAGCGTGCGCCATAACGGGCGGTTCAAATCCTTTGCCCTGCCGGAATGGAAAACCGCCCCGTGTGTGAATGACCATAGCCTTGCGCTTGGTCAGTTGCGCTGGGACCCGGTGCCGATGCCAAGCAAACCCACCGATTTCATTTCCGGCATGCGCACGGTGACCACGGCCGGGGACGCCATGACCCAGACCGGCATGGCAAGCCACGTTTATGTGTGCAACACCGATATGGTGGATGATTATTTTTTCAATGCGGATGGCGAATTGCTGGTGGTGCCCGAAAGCGGCACGCTTCGCATCTTTACCGAACTTGGCATCATGGATGTTGCGCCGCTTGAAATCGCGCTGATCCCGCGCGGTATGATGTTCAAGGTGGCGATCCTGACGCCGGGGATTGATGGCGGGGCGCGCGGTTATGTCTGTGAAAACTATGGTGCGAAATTCACCCTGCCGGAACGCGGGCCGATTGGGGCGAACTGCCTTGCCAATCCGCGTGATTTCAAAACACCCGTGGCGGCCTATGAGGATAAGGAAACGCCGTGTCGTATCCTGATCAAATGGTGCGGGCAGTTTCATGAAACCGGGATCGGGCATTCGCCGCTGGATGTGGTGGCGTGGCATGGCAATTACACGCCGTTCAAATATGATCTTCGGACGTTTTCGCCGGTCGGCGCGATCCTGTTTGATCATCCTGATCCGTCGATCTTTACCGTTTTGACCGCGCCATCGGGCGAGGCAGGAACGGCGAATATCGATTTTGTCATCTTCCCGCCGCGCTGGATGGTGGCGGAACATACCTTCCGCCCGCCATGGTATCATCGCAATATCATGTCGGAATTCATGGGGCTGATTTGCGGGCAATATGATGCCAAGGAAAAGGGGTTCGTTCCCGGTGGCATGAGCCTGCATAACATGATGCTGGCCCATGGGCCCGATACGTTCGGGTTTGAAAAGGCATCAAACGGGGAGCTTGGCCCGCAGAAGCTTGAGGGCACGATGGCCTTCATGTTTGAAACCCGTTTTCCGCAGCAATTGACCAAATTTGCCGCCGAGCTTGAAACGCTTCAGGATGATTATCTTGAATGCTGGGACGGGCTGGAGCGCAAATTTGATGGCACGCCGGAAGGCCGCCCCTAATCGATAAAAAGAACATCACAGGACTTAACGACAGGAATGCCGGAGGCATAAAACCGATGAAACTCGCAACCCTTAAAAACGGCACCCGTGACGGCCAGCTTGTTCTGGTGACCAAAGACCTTGGCGAATATGTCGATGCCAGTGCGATTGCGCCGACATTGCAGGCAGCGCTTGATAACTGGGACGATGTTGCGCCGCGCCTGAAAGAACTTGCCGATGAAATCGCCGCCGGATCGACGATTGCCAAACGTTTCGCGCTTGATGAAACCAAGCTGCATTCACCGTTGCCGCGTGCGTTTCAGTGGGCGGATGGGTCGGCCTATGTCAATCATGTCGAACTGGTGCGCAAGGCGCGCGGGGCGGAAATGCCCGAAACTTTCTGGACCGATCCGCTTATGTATCAGGGCGGTTCGGACAGTTTCCTGGGACCGCGTGATGATATCGCCATGGCCGATACGGCATGGGGCATTGATATGGAAGGCGAGATTGCGGTCATCACGGGTGACGTGCCGATGGGCGCATCGATTGATCAGGCGCGCGATGCGATCCGTTTGATCATGCTGGTTAACGATGTGTCGTTGCGGGGTCTGATCCCCGGTGAGCTTGCCAAGGGGTTTGGTTTCTTCCAGTCCAAGCCGTCCTCGGCCTTTTCGCCGGTGGCGGTGACACCGGACGAGCTTGGCGATGCGTGGGATGGTGGCAAGGTTCACCTGCCGCTTTGCGTTGATCTGAATGGCAAGCCGTTTGGCCGGGCCAATGCCGGGGTCGATATGACCTTTGATTTTGCCCAACTGATTGCGCATGCCGCGAAAACCCGCCCGCTTTGTGCGGGCACCATCATCGGGTCGGGTACGGTTTCGAACAAGCTTGACGGCGGGCCGGGCAAGCCGGTGGCACAGGGCGGGGCGGGATATTCCTGCATTGCCGAAATCCGCATGATCGAAACCATCGAAAACGGCAAACCGGAAACGCCGTTCATGCAGTTTGGCGACCGGGTGCGGATCGAGATGCTTGATGCCAGCGGCCAGTCGATCTTTGGCGCGATTGACCAGAGCGTTGTGAAGTACGAAGCATGAGCGACGTCATCCTGTATGATTATTGGCGGTCTTCGGCCAGCTATCGGGTCCGGATTGCGCTTTCGCTGATGGATATGGCGTATCAGACCGTTGCGGTTGACCTTCTGGCGGGGGCGCATAGATCGCCTGATTTCCGCAAGCGTAATCCGCAGGGGTTGGTGCCGGCCCTTGAGGTCGACGGGTTGGTGCTGACCCAGTCCCTCGCAATCATCGAATATCTTGATGAAACCCGAAAGAATGCGGGGTTCCTGCCGAAGGACGCGGTGGGGCGGCAACGCGTTCGCGCGCTTTCGCATGCGATTGCCATGGATATTCACCCGGTTTGTAATCTGGGCGTTGTCGGCACTGTCATGAAGCAGGCCGAAGCCCACGGCGAAGACCCGGCCAAGGTGCGGCTGGCATGGATGGGGAAATATATCGGCGCGGGGCTTGAAGCGTTTGAACGGCTTCTGGACCATCCGGGGACGGGCAGCTTTTGCCACGGTGATCGGCCTTCGATGGCCGATATCTGTTTGATCCCGCAGATTTATAATGCGCGTCGGTGGGAAGTTGATTTACGCCACCTTCCGATGGTCAACCAGATTGCCGAGCGGTGCCTTGCGATGGACGCGTTTGCACGCGCCCATCCTGATCTTTGTCCGCGTTAATTGCTGCTGGCCGGTTTGCCGGTCTGGCAGGCCTGTTCAATAGTGCTGCGGTCAAGTCCGATATCGCGCAGCATGAAATCGGGATAGTCGCGCAACAATGCGGCATCGCGCGCAATTTTGCGACGTTTCGCAATGTGGCGGATCGAAAGGACGAGCCAGCGCCAGACAAATGTGCCGAACGACGCGTGCGCGGTCGGCCCGGCATGGGGGGCGGTGGCGACGAGGGAGTTTGTCGTGATCTGTGCTGGCATGATGCTGGCTCGCTAGTTTGCTTTGCTAATGAGTTCGAGATCGGTTTCGAACACAGGTAAAAATTAGCCTGCCTTGTGCGAGTTCGGTGCGCAAAGATCGCAAAAGCGTGCGAAATTTCCGCAAATTTTACGTAAAAACGATTTTTCTTATCGGCCCGGTTCGGTCATTGTTTCGGGCGTATTGACGACCATGGGTTTGGGGCAGGGGAATTTTGACCGAACTTGATAAATTCGACTATCGCCTGCTGGAACTGTTGCAGCAGAACAGTCGCCTGACGGGAAATGAATTGTCGGCACAGGTGGGATTGTCATCGGCGGCGTGTCTTCGCCGGGTGCAGCGTTTGCGCGAAAGCGGCGTGATCGAGCGCGACGTTGCGATTGTGTCCCCCAAGGTATTTGGCAAACGGATGATGATCATCGTTCTGCTGACCATGGATCGTGATCGGCCGGATCGCTATATGCTGATGCGCGAGGAATTCGGCAAAATGCCCGAAGTCGTGCAATGCCATCACGTGACCGGGGCGCATGATTTCGTGTTGCGCATTCAGGTGGCCGATATGGATGAATATAGCGCGTTCGTGGATCGGGTTTTTCATCAGCCCTATATCAAGCGCTATGAAAGCCTCGCGGTTCTGGGGTCGCTTAAATAAAAACGGCGGGCATCAAAGCCCGCCGTTCGCATTTTGGATCATCAGGATTATGGCTCAGGCGAAATCAAGCGCCCGATCACCATTGGCATCCTTGATGCGGGTCGGAAGACCCATGTTGTTCAGAAGGTTCAGGAACGGTTTGGACGGCAGTTCTTCGACATTGGCCATCTTTTTCACATCCCATTCGCCGGTGGCGATCAGCATGGCGGCTGCGACGGGCGGCACGCCAGCGGTATAGGAAATGCCCTGGCTTCCGACTTCCTCGTACGCGTCCTTGTGGTCGGCGACGTTATAGATCAGGACTTCGGTTTCCTTGCCGTCCTTGCTGCCCTTCACCAGATCACCGATACAGGTTTTGCCGGTATAGTCGGGGGCCAGCGAGCTTGGATCGGGCAGGCAGGCCTTGACGACCTTGAGCGGCACGACTTCGAGGCCCTCGGCCGTCGTCACCGGTTTTTCCGAGAGCAGGCCGATATTGTTCAGGACCGTGAAGACATTGACGTAATGATCGCCAAAGCCCATCCAGAAACGGACATTGGGGACGTCCAGATTTTGTGACAGGGAATGGACTTCGTCATGGCCGGTCATGAAGGTCTGGCTTTCGCCGACGACCGGCATGTCCCAGATTTTCTTGACCTCGAACATCCTGTTTTCCTGCCAGGCGTTGTTCTGCCAGGAATAGACCGTGCCGGTGAATTCGCGGAAATTGATTTCCGGGTCGAAATTGGTGGCAAAATATTTGCCGTGGCTGCCGGCATTGATGTCGATGATGTCAATCGAGTCAATCTTGTCGAAGTAATCCTCAACCGCGAGTTTGGCATAGGCATTGACCACGCCCGGATCGAAACCGACGCCAAGGATCGCGGTGACACCGGCCTTTTCGCATTCTTCACGGCGTTTCCACTCGTAATTTGCGTACCAGGGCGGGGTTTCGCAGATTTTGTCCTGTTCTTCGTGGATGGCGGTATCAAGATAGGCAACGCCCGCCTTGATGCAGGCCGACATGACCGGCATGTTGATGAAGGCAGAGCCGACATTGATGACGATTTCGCAGCCGGTTTTTTTGATCAGGGCGACGGTGGCATCGATATCGGTTGCGTCAAGCGCATGCCCTTCGAGGACGCCGGCATTCTTCAGGTTTTTCTTTTCATGAATGCTGTCGATGATTTTCTGGCATTTTTCCGCCGTGCGCGACGCAATATGGATATCGCCAAGCACATCATTATGCTGTGCACATTTGTGCGCGACGACCTGTGCGACGCCACCTGCGCCGATAATCAGAACATTCTTCTTCATTTCGGGCCAAAAACTCCCTTTTTCGAATAGATGAAACCCAAAGCGCCTTTTTACGAAAGGCTCGAAACATAATCATCGAAGGTGAATTCGCGTATAACGCGTTCGCTGCCGTCGAGTTCCTTGATCACGATGGACGGCATGCCGACACCGTTGAACCAGTTCTTTTTGACCATGGTGTAACCGGCGGCATCCTGTACCGAGATACGGTCGCCGACCCTGATCTCGTTTTCGAAATTGAATTCGCCAAAAACGTCACCGGCAAGGCAGGATTTGCCGCAGATCATATAGGTATGATCGCCTGTGTTCGGCTCGATCTTGGCGGTTTCGCGATAGATCAGAAGATCGAGCATGTGGGCTTCGATCGAGCTATCGACAATCGCAAGGTTTTTGCCGTTAAACAGCGTATCGAGCACGGTGACTTCAAGGGTGGTGCTTTTGGTGATCGAGGCTTCGCCGGGTTCGAGATAAACCTGAACGCCGTATTTTTGCGAAAAGGCTTTCAGCCGGGCGCAGAATTTATCGAGCGGGTAATTGTCACCGGTGAAGTGAATGCCGCCGCCGAGGCTGACCCATTCGACGCGCGACAGAAGCGAGCCAAATTTGGTTTCGATATCGCCCAGCATTTTGTCGAACAGATCGAAATCGGCGTTTTCACAGTTATTGTGGATCATGAAGCCGGAAATGCGGTCCATGACGGCCTCGACCTTGGTGACGTCCCATTCGCCAAGGCGCGAAAACGGGCGGGCCGGATCGGCGAGATCGAAGCTGGAACTTGAAACCTGCGGGTTCAGGCGAAGGCCGCGCACGATGCCCGATGCAGCATCGGCAAAGCGGTTAAGCTGGCTGATCGAATTGAAGATGATCTTGTCGGCGTTTTCGATGACTTCGTCGATTTCGGAATCGGCATAGGCCACGCTGTAGGCATGGGTTTCCTTGCCGAATTTCTTGCGGCCCAGTTTGACTTCGTGCAGCGACGAGGATGTCGTGCCATCCATATAGTCCGACATGAAATCGAAGACCGACCAGGTTGCAAAGCATTTCAATGCCAGCAACGCCTTTGCGCCGGAATGTTCGCGCACATAGGCGATCTTTTCCATGTTGCGCAGCAGTTTCGATTTATCGATCAGATAATAAGGCGTATGCGGCATCGTATTCTGGTTCCTCGACCGAAGGCCCTGTTTTCAGGGACCCAAAAGACAACACGGAAAACGTCCGTCGACCGGCAAACATTCCCCGCAAGGTTCGGCATTCAAGCCCGGTTTGCGCCAACGAATTTCATACCATCGATGCGAAGGCGTTCTGTGCCTGTATCGCATGCGCCGCGACCCAATAGCAGCGGCGCGCACATGGGTCAACAGTATGACCGCATTGTATGATCGCATGGCCTGTTGATCGGCGCGGTTGGTAGGGCGTTTAAAGCAGGGTTTGCGGCATTAACCGTCTGATTCCATAGGGAAACCGGCAGCGATCACATGCAGGTTTCCGTTTCGTGAAACTTGGCGCGGTCCGGCGGGGCTTTGCGCATGTCCGATTTCCGACAATATCACCAAATCGCGGATTTTGCATGGCCGGGGGGCAAAAAGCCCGAACGGGATTTTGGCGATTGCTTTTTTGTACCGTTTGGAACATAGTTTACCGATTGGTACAAAACGAAGGAGAAAATCATGTCAGAGCTACGTCAACCCTTGCCGCCCTTTACGCGGGAAACCGCAATCCAGAAAGTCCGCATGGCCGAAGATGGCTGGAACAGTTGTGATCCGGCGCGGGTGTCGCTGGCCTATACGGTCGATACGATCTGGCGGAACCGTGCGGAATTTGCCAATGGCCGTGACGAGGTCATTGCCTTTCTGACCCGCAAATGGAACAAGGAGCTTGAATATCGATTGATCAAAGAGTTGTGGGCGCATGACGGCAACCGGATCGCGGTGCGTTTTGCCTATGAGTATCGCGATGATTCGGGGAACTGGTATCGGGCCTATGGCAACGAGAATTGGGAATTTGCCGACAATGGCCAGATGCATCGCCGGTTTGCCTGCATCAATGACATGCCGATCCGCGAAGAAGATCGCAAATTCTCCTGGGACCGTTCGGGGCCGCGCCCGGCGGATCATCCGGGCCTGTCCGATCTGGGATTATAAGTAAGCCATGCCAAAGATTATCGCGGAGCGTTCCGATGTTATTCCCGTCCTTGCGGAGATTTTCCGCGAGTATGGCTATGAAGGGGCGAGCCTTTCACTGATCGGGAGCCGGACGGGTCTGGGAAAGGGCAGCCTTTATCATTTCTTTCCCGGTGGCAAAGAGCAGATGGCATCCGAAGTGCTTCGCGAAATCGATGGCTGGTTCGAGGACGCGGTTTACAAGCCGCTGCGTGACGGGGATGACCCACGGGCGGCGATTTTGGAAATGTGCCGTTCGGTCGCGACCTATTTCTGGTCGGGCAAGCGGGTGTGCCTGATCGGGGCGTTTGCGCTTGATAATGTGCGTGACCGTTTTTCAGACGCAATCCGTGATTATTTTGCGGTCTGGCAGCGTTCGTTGCAGCAGGCGCTTGTGCGGGTCGGGCATGATGCGGACCGGGCATCGGACATTGCCGAAGATGCGATTTTATCGATCCAGGGGGCGCTGGTTTTATCGCGCGCGCTGGACGATACGGCGGTGTTTGAGCGCGCCATGGCGCGGGTTGAAAGCGGGTTGCTGGCGGGGCCGGATCAGAGGGGCTGAGGCACAGCGTCAAATGGCGGCCGATACCATTGAGGGTGTCGAAAATGACAGGTTGCCAGACGTTTGACCCTTGATCATCGGGATCGGATGACTAAGTTTTATAATGATTTAGGGGCCTGACCCCAATCACCCAAGCGACAAATGAGGAGGCGTCCATGCCTGCACCCGTCAGTGTCGATCACTTGGCCTTTCCGACCCGCGATCTTGCGGCGACGGATGATTTTTATTCCCGTGTTCTGAAGGCCCGACTGGTTCATGCCGAAAGCGGTTACAGTCCGTCGTGGAAAAGCGATTATCTGCTGATTACCTTTGCGCTTTCTGATGGGACGCGGCTGTCATTCTTTGATTGGCCAGCCGATACCGGGCCGTATCCCGATGATCCCGATATGCCAGATGACGTGTTTCATATCGGGTTGCGCTGCGATGCGCCGCGCGATGTGATTGCCTGGCAGAACCATTTGTTCCAGCACAAGGTGGTTTATCACAACGAGGATGACGGGAAATCGCGGCGGTTGTTCATTCGTGATCCGAACGGCATCCGGTTTGAAATCTTTGCCGCCGATCAGCCGAAATACAGTGGCGACCACGAAGATCGGGCACGGGCCGTTTACGAGGAATGGCAGAAGATTGCCAATCGCTGATCGCTGACTAAGTTGGGCAGGGGCCGGTGCTTTGGCGGATGATCAGTTCGGTCGGCACAATGACCGGATTTTCCGCCGGTTCGGGAATGGTTCCGGTTTTATCGAGCCGTGCGAGAAGCAGCGAAATCGCCTGTTCGCCCAGACGTCGGCGCGGTTGACGCACGGTTGTCAGGGGCGGGTCGTAATTGGCGGCGAGATGGATATCATCGAAGCCAACCACGGAAACATCGTGCGGCACGCGAAGCCCAAGTTCCTTGGCCGCGACAATGACGCCGATTGCCATGCCGTCCGACGCGCAGAAAAACGCCGTCGGGCGGTTTTTGATGTCTTTGAGCAAGGCGCGGGCCGCCGAGATACCCGATTCAATCGAAAAATCGCCGCTATAGATCAGGGACGGGTTGGCTTCGATGCCGCTGCTTGATAGTGCGCGGCGATATCCGGCGACGCGATCCGTCGTCAGGATGTTGCTGGCGGGGCCGGCGATATGGGCGATGCGGCTGTGGCCGAGGTCGAGCAGATGTTTGGTCGCGCTAAAGGCGGCCTTTTCATTGTCGATGATCACGGTCGGCAGGTTGCAGCCCGGAATGCGTTCGCAGGCAATGACCACGGGCGGGATGATCCCGCGCGGGGTGTTGGCCAGCGGTGCGGGCAGGCGACCATTGAGCAGGATCATCGCATCGGCCTGATTGCTGCGCAGATAGGCGGCATAGGTGGCCTCGCGTTCGGGTTCGTTCTGGGTGTCGCCGATCAGGACGTTATATCCGGCCTTGCTGGCACCCTGTTCGATTCCCGATAGAATTTCCGAAAAGAAGGGGTTGCCGATATCGGGTACGAGCAAAAGGATCATGCCCGACCGGTTCAGGCGGAGGTTTCGGGCCATGACATTGGCGGTATAGCCGGTCGCGGCGATGGCTGCTTGCACCTTTTCGCGGGTGGTTTCGGAAACCACATGGGGTTTGTGCAAGGCGCGGCTGACGGTGGCAATGGATACCCCGGCATGTTCGGCAACATCTTCAATCGTCGCGATTTTTTCGATCATGCTTCTTCCTACTCTGCCGCTGATACGCTGTCCAGCGGCATTGATGCCCGTGCGAAGGCCGGATTTCCGACGTGATTTTCATCACAATGCGGTAAATGTAAAGGTTTACATAAATAATGAAAACGTTTACACAAGAGGCAATCAAAAGTTGATCGCATCAATGCGACGCTAGGGAGGTTACATAGATGACGGATGCGGCTGTTCATGCCGTTAATCCCGGCACGGAGGGCAAAATTCGCCTGTCCGGTCGGAAGATTTGCAAGTCCTTTGGCCCGGCCCAGGTGCTTTTCGATGTTTCCATCGATCTGTATGCGGGGGAAGTGCATGCGCTTTTGGGCGAAAACGGTGCCGGCAAATCAACGCTGGTTAAAATCCTGTCGGGCTATCACGAACCGACCGAGGGCGGGCTTGTCCTTGACGGGGCGGAGGTCAGCTTTGCCGATAGCGAGGCGGGCGAGGGGCATGGGGTTATCCTGATCCATCAGGAGCTTAACCTTGCCGAACAGCTTAGCGTTGAAGAAAACATCTTTCTGGGTCGTGAGATCAAGCGGGGATGGTTCCTTGATAAAACCGCGATGCGCGCAGAGGCCAAGCGGCTTCTGGATCAGCTTCAATGCGATGTCGATCCGCGTACCCGTATTCGCGATCTTTCGGTTTCGGATCGCCAGATGGTGGAAATTGCCAAGGCGCTGAGCAAAAAGGCCGATATCCTGATTCTGGATGAACCGACGGCGGTTCTGACCGGGCGGGAGGTTGAAATCCTGTTTGATCAGATCCGGCGTCTGCGCGCGCAGGGTGTCGCGATCCTTTATATTTCCCATAAGCTTGATGAAATCAAGGCGATTGCCGACCGTGTGACCGTGTTGCGCGATGGCCGCCATATCGTGACCGAACCGGTGGTGGGGCTTAGCAAGGATGACATGGCGCGGCTTATGGTCGGGCGCGATATCAAACAGATGTTCCCGCACCGGGTTTCCGATACCAGCGCGCCGATTGTTTTATCGGTGCGTGATCTTTCGGTTTCGGGGCAGGTGCGCGATGCCAGTTTCGATCTGCATAAGGGCGAGGTCCTTGGTTTTGCCGGGATTGTCGGGGCGGGGCGGACGGCGTTGATGGAGGCGATCATCGGCCTTCGGGAGCGGTCATCGGGCACGATAGAGCGCAATGGTGCGCCGGTTCGCATCACCAGTTTGCAGGATGCCAAAAACAGCGGCATTGCCTATCTGACCAAGGATCGCAAGGGCAGCGGGTTGTTGCTGAATATGGATATGCGGCCCAATCTGACATTGCTGGCGCTGGAAAAATTCGGGCGCGTGATTGTTGATCGCAAGGCGGAAGAAGCCGCCCTTGAAAAAGCAATCGAGGCGTTTGATATCCGGGCGGCGGACCGCAAGGCCAAGGTCGGTGATTTTTCCGGGGGCAATCAGCAAAAGCTGTTGCTGGCGAAGGTCATGGAAACCGACCCGGATATCGTGATCATCGACGAGCCGACACGCGGCATCGATATCGGCACCAAAAGCCAGATTTACCATTTTATCGGCGATCTGACCGATCGCGGAAAATCCGTCATTCTCCTGTCGTCGGAAATGCCGGAAATGCTGGGCCTGTCAGATCGCATCGCGGTCATGGCGGCAGGCCGCATTACCGGCATTCTCGAAGGAAACGACCGCAACGAACATGAAATCATGCGGCACGCGACAGGAATTTCAGGCCAGGAGGGAGTGTCTGTTCATGAGTAGCCTTGAGCGCCGCGAGGCAAGTGCCTCGCCCCGTTTTTCCATCGATTTCAAGGCGCTTGGCCCGTTTATGGCCCTTGTTGTGTTGTTTGTTCTGGGAACGGCGATCAATGATGCCTTTCTGAGTGGCGGCAACCTTTCGAATATTTTCACCCGTGCGGCCTTTATCGGCATTATTGCGGTGGGTGCGACCTTTGTGATTACGGCAGGCGGGATTGACCTTTCGGTTGGTTCGATGGCGGCGTTCATATCCGGTGCGATGATCGTGGTCATGAATACGCTGGTCGAAACACTCGGACCGGGGCTTGAGACCGTTCTGATCGGGATCGTGGTAAGCATCATTCTTGGTATCGGGGCCGGGGCGGTGAATGGCCTGGTCAGTACCAAGGGCAAGATCGAGGCCTTTATCGTCACCCTTGGCACGATGGGGATTTATCGGTCGCTTGTGACCTATATGGCCGATGGCGGGACGCTATCGCTGGACTTCGAAATTCGCGGGACCTATCGCCCGGTTTATTACGGCGAGTTGCTGGGTATTCCGGTGCCGGTTCTGGTGTTCCTTGCCGTGGCGGTGGCGGGTTATGTGTTGCTCAACATGACGCCGTTCGGTCGGAAATGTTTTGCCATCGGATCGAACGAGCAGGTTGCGCGCTATTCGGCGATCCATGTCGACCGGGTCAAGACGATGACCTATGTCATTCAGGGGCTTTGTGTGTCGATTGCGACCATCATTTATGTGCCCCGCCTTGGGTCGGCATCGAGTTCGACCGGTGTTCTTTGGGAACTTGAAGCCATTGCAGCGGTGATCATCGGCGGCACGATGCTTAAGGGCGGTTATGGCCGTATCTGGGGCACGGTGGTCGGGGCGATCATGCTGACCACGATTGGCAATATCCTTAACCTTACCGACGCGATCAGCAATTACCTGAACGGGGCTGTTCAGGGCTTGATCATTATCGTTGCCGTGTTTCTGCAACGCGGGGACTGGCGACGCAAGAAAAGCAAATAACCGGCGATCAACGTCCGGTTCAAGATGACGTACAGAATCATTTTTTGATCAGGAGGAAGCTTGAATGAAAACGATTACAAAGTTTCTTGGGGCGGCCTGTGTTGTGGGCCTTGGTCTTGCATCGACCTTGGCATCGACCACGGCACTGGCACAGGAAAAAATCAAGATCGGGGTTTCGATCCCGGCGGCGACCCATGGCTGGGCTGGTGGTCTGAACTATCACGCCGAACAGGCCGAAAAGCGCCTTGAGGCGACCTATCCGAACCTTGATGTCATTGTTGTGACCGCCAATGGCGCGGGCGAACAGGCCAACGATCTTGAAGATCTGGTATCGGTTCAGAATATCGATGCGCTGGTGGTTCTGCCGTTTGAATCCGATCCGCTGACCGTGCCGGTCCAGCAGGTCAAGGAAGCGGGCAAGTTTGTTACCGTGGTTGACCGTGGCCTTTCGCTGCCGGGGATCGAGGATGTTTATGTTGCGGGTAACAACCCGGAACTGGGCCGTGTATCGGGCGAATACATCAAGGATCGTTTGGACGGCAAAGGCAAGATCGTCATCCTGCGTGGCATCCCGACCGTGATTGACGAAGAACGCGTCGAAGGTTTCATGACGGCAATCGAAGGATCGGATATCGAGGTCCTTGATATGAAGCACGCCAACTGGAACCGTGATGACGGGTATGAAGTCATGCAGGATTTCCTGTCGCGCTTCCCGGAAATCGATGCTGTCTGGGCACAGGATGATGACATCGCGCTTGGCGTGATCGAAGCCGTCAAGCAGGCCGACCGGACCGATGAACTGTTCATCGTTGGCGGGGCTGGCATGAAGGACATCATCAAACGCGTGATGGATGGTGATGAACTGACCCCGATTGACGTTCTGTATCCGCCATCAATGATCGCAACCGCGATGGATATTACGGCGATGAAGTTCGTTTCCAATGCGGCGGTCGAAGGCCGTTACATTCTGGGTGCGACGGTTGTGACCCAGGAAAATGCCGAGAACTTCTATTTCCCGGATAGCCCGTTCTGATCGGGCTGTTCTGATGCGAATTGGCGTTGTTGAATAAACGCGAGCAGGCAGAAGGAACCCCGCCCTGTCACGACAGGCCGGGCGGGGTTTGATTTTACATCACTTTCGTCACCAGATGACATCCGGGCCACCCGGAAAAAAACCACACGAGGTCAGTATGAAAACGCTTAAGGGACCGGCGATTTTCCTTGCCCAGTTTGCCGGGGACGAGGCCCCGTTTGACAGCCTTTCCAATATCGGACGCTGGGCGGCGTCGCTTGGCTATAAGGGGGTGCAGATCCCGAGCTGGGACAAGCGCCTGTTCGATGTTGAGAAGGCTGCCCAAAGCAAGGATTACTGTGACGAGGCCAAGGGCATTCTGGCCGAACATGGTGTCGAGATCACCGAGCTTTCGACCCATCTGCAGGGGCAGCTTGTGGCGGTGCATCCGGCCTATGACGAGATGTTTGACGGGTTTGCCGTCCCCGAAGTGCGCGGCAATCCGAAGGCGCGTCAGGAATGGGCGGTCAATCAGGTGAAGGACGCGATCAGGGCATCACGCCATTTGGGCATTGGCGATCATGCGACATTTTCCGGTGCGCTTGCCTGGCCCTATGTCTATCCGTGGCCGCAACGCCCGGCGGGATTGATTGAAACCGCGTTTGACGAACTGGCGAAACGCTGGTTGCCGATCCTTGATGTGGCCGAGGAAAATGGCGTCAATGTCTGTTATGAAATTCATCCGGGCGAGGACCTGTTTGATGGTGTGACGTTCGAGATGTTCCTTGAGCGGGTTAAAAACCACGCGCGGTGCAACATCCTTTATGATCCGAGCCACTTTGTGTTGCAGCAGCTCGATTACCTTGATTTCATCGATATCTATGCCGACCGGATCAAGATGTTCCACGTCAAGGATGCGGAGTTCAATCCGACCGGGCGGCAGGGCGTTTATTCCGGGTATCAGGGCTGGGTCGGGCGTGCCGGGCGGTTCCGGTCGCTTGGCGATGGGCAGGTTGATTTTGGCGCGATCTTTTCGAAGCTTGCGGCGATTGATTTTGATGGCTGGGCCGTGCTGGAATGGGAATGCGCGCTTAAACATCCCGAAGACGGCGCGCGCGAAGGGGCCGATTTCATTCGCAATCACATTATCCGGGTGACCGAAAAGGCGTTTGACGATTTTGCCGATGGCGGTGCGGACGAGGCCACCAATCGGCGTCTGCTGGGGCTTGATTAAGTCGGCGGCACAAAACCATTCAGGACGGAGATTGACATGACTGAGACGAAAAATCCGGCGCGGCGCATCCGCCTTGGCATGGTTGGCGGCGGGCAGGGGGCGTTTATCGGGGCGGTGCATCGCATTGCCGCCCGTCTGGATGATCGCTACGAACTGGTTGCCGGTGCGTTGTCGTCCAAGCCCGATGTGGCGCGTGCGTCGGCGGCGAAATTGTTTATTGCGCCGGATCGGTCCTATGACAGTTTTGCCGAGATGGCCAAACAGGAAGCGGCGCGCGCGGACGGCATTGATGCCTGTGCGATTGTCACGCCAAACCACCTGCATTTTCCAGCCGCCATGGCGATGCTGGATGCCGGTATTCACGTGATTTGTGACAAGCCGCTTTGCCTGAATGTCGAGGAAGCCGAATTACTGGCAGCCAAGGTGCGCGAAACCGGCCTTCTGTTCGCATTGACACACAATTACACCGCCTATCCGATGGTGCGCGAAGCCCGTCAGATGGTTCGTGACGGGAAGCTTGGCGATATCCGGTTAGTACAGGTTGAATATCCGCAGGGCTGGATGGCAACGCGCGTCGAGGATACCGACAACAAGCAGGCCCATTGGCGTGCCGATCCGGCCAAGGCCGGGATGGGCGGGGCGTTAGGCGATATCGGAACACATGCCCATAACCTTGCCGATTTTGTCACCGGGCTTGAGATTTCGGAGCTGTGCGCGGATATCGATGCCATCGTGCCGGGCCGCAAGCTTGACGATAATGTCCAGATCCTGATGCGCTACGATAATGGCGCGCGCGGGATGCTGTGGGCAAGTCAGGTGGCGATTGGCCATGAAAATGGCCTTCGGCTTCGGGTTTATGGTGACAAGGGCGGCATTGAATGGGCGCAGGAACATCCCAACCATCTGCATTACCGCCCGCTTGACGGTCGCCCGGAATTGATGACCCGCGGCGGGGCGGGGATCGGATCGGCCGGTTTGCGCGGCGTGCGCGTGCCGCCGGGCCACCCGGAAGGTTATCTTGAAGGCTTTGCCAATCTTTATACCGATTTCGCCGATCAACTGATCGCGCGGATTACCAATGGCAAGGCCGATCCGGCATCGATGCTGATCCCGGGGATCGATGAAGGCGTCAAAGGCATGAAATTTGTCGAGGCAGTGGTCCGTTCCAGCCAGCGTGGCGCTGTGTGGGTCAGCTTCTAGGGTCAGGACCTATTAATTTGATTGTAATGGCAGGTGTTATATTTGCGAAATCCAAGGAAAAGCCCGCCGTGCGGGTCGGCATCCCGGACAAGGGATTTGACGCCGGAGTTCGCAAATATAACACCTGCCATTACAATCAAATTAATAGGTCCTGACCCTAGTTCCGGCGACGGAACCACCACGCAAATCGGAACATCCGGGGGGAGACAGGCGGCGGTCCTTGTGATCGGCCGCCTGTTTTTTATCTGCATTGCTATGCCGTTACGGAAAGGGCGATTCGGGCGGCTTTGGCGTGAAGCGTATCACTATCTGGTATTCCATCTGGTGGAAAAAACACCCCGATGAGTTGATCGTCTATTGCCCTGTTTGTCGCAAAGGTGTTTCATTGCATTATAAATAAAACTGCAATCCATGCAGGAAACAGGGAGTAGACGATGGCGGGAAAGCCGGTGCTACTGATCACCCGGCGTTTGACCGATGCGGTGCAGGCGCGCGCGGCGCGTGATTATCAGGTCATTCTGAACGACGCGGATCATGTGTTTTCACGTGAGGAGCTGCTTGCGCGCTGTCAGGATGTTGACGCGGTTCTTCCCTGTCATTCCGAACATTTCAGTGCCGATGTCATTGCCGATCTTGGTGACCGGTTACGGATCATTGCCAATCATTCGGTCGGTGTTGACCATGTTGATCTGGAGGCGGCGAAAAAGGCCGGTATCGTGGTCACCAACACCCCCGATGTGCTTTCCGATGCCACGGCCGAAATCGCCATGTTGTGCATGCTGGGTGCGGCCCGGCGTGGGGCCGAGGGCGATGCGATGGTGCGGGCCGGCAAATGGGATTTCTGGTCGCCGGCCTTTATGGTCGGGCGGCAGGTAACCGGCAAGCGGTTTGGTGTTCTTGGCATGGGCCGTGTCGGGCAGGTGGCCGCCGAACGCGCACGCGGTTTTGGCATGGAAGTGCATTACCACAATCGGACCCGTTTGCCCGACCCCCTTGAAAAAGGGGCCGTTTTCCACGACACGGTCGAAGGGCTTCTGGCGGTATCGGATGTTTTGTCGCTGCATTGTCCGGCAACGCCGGACACGACCGGCATCATCAATGAGAAAACCATCGCAATGCTGCCCGATCGGGCGATCCTGATCAATACGGCGCGCGGCAATCTTGTTGACGAGGCGGCACTGGTCAAGGCGCTTCAAAGTGGCAAACTGTTTGCCGCGGGGCTGGATGTTTTCCGCAATGAACCGGGCGGAAACCCGGATCTGGCCGCTCTTAGAAACGTGTTCCTGTTACCGCATATCGGCTCCGCAACCGAAGAGACGCGTGATGCCATGGGGTTTCGGGCACTTGATAATCTTGATGCCTTCTTTTCCGGTGGGCAACCACGGGATCGCGTTGCCTGATCGCGACGCCAAAAACAAAAACATGCTGCATCCCGGAATTCATCAGGGTCCGGGAAATAACAATCGAAGAAAGTTTTCCACATGGTGGAAGGCCAAATATTCGATGTTCCTTGTATCGGGTCTGTCCCTATGTAAGGCTTAAAATCATCGCCAGTTTTCCGCCAATTAGTTGTCGGTTGCGGCGATAATTCTGGGAGGAAGTAATGAAAAAGATACCTACGCCTGAAGACGTGAAGTCCAAGCAAGTGTCCCGCCGTTCGTTCCTTACCAAGGGTGCGACCGGTGTTGTTGCCGGTGGTGCTGCTGCTTCGGGGCTGTTTGCCGCCCCGGCAGTTCATGCACAACCGGCACCTTTGGTCGTCAAAATGCAGACGTCCTGGCCGTCATCCGATATCTGGATGACGTTTGCCAAGCAATATGCCGATCGTGTCGAAGCCATGTCGGGTGGTCGCCTCAAGGTTGACCTTCTGCCGGCTGGTGCCGTTATCGGCGCGTTCCAGGTTCTCGATGGCGTCAATGACGGCGTGATCGATATCGCCCATTCCGTGCCGGTTTACTGGTACGGCAAGAACAAGGCGGCGTCGCTGTTTGGCACCGGCCCGGTGTTTGGTGGTTCTGCCACCACCATGCTGAGCTGGTTCTATGCCGGTGGCGGTGAAGAATTCTATCGCGAGCTGACCCAGGACGTTATGGGGCTTAACGTGATTGGTCTTCTTGGCTTCCCGATGCCAGCCCAGCCGTTCGGCTGGTTCAAGGGGCAGGTCAATTCTGTCGCCGATATCCAGGGCTTCAAATATCGTACCGTTGGTCTGGCGGCTGATCTTCTGCAATCGATGGGCATGTCGGTTGCACAGTTGCCGGGTGGCGAGATCGTCCCGGCGATGGAACGCGGTGTGATTGACGCGTTCGAATTCAACAACCCGTCATCGGACATGCGTTTCGGTGCGCAGGATGTGGCGAAGAACTACTATCTGTCGTCCTATCATCAGGCGTCCGAAAGCTTCGAGTTCATCTTCAACCGTGATTTCTATGAAGATCTCGAACCTGATCTACAGGCGATCCTGCGCTATGGCGTAGAGGCTGCTTCGACGTCGAACACGGCACTGGCGATGGATAATTATTCGTCCGATCTTCAGAAACTTGCGGACGAAGGCGTTACCATCCATCGTACATCGAAGGAAATTCTGGCCGCACAGCTTGAAGCTTGGGACAAACTGATCCCGCAGCTTGAAGAAGATCCGTTCATGAAAAAGGTTCTTGATAGCCAGCGTGCCTGGGTTGAGCGCGTGACCTATTATGAACTGATGAACTCGCCAGATTATCAGCTGGCCTATGATCACTACTTCCCGGGCAAACTGAAACTGTAATGAAACCGGCCGGTTTCATACGGTTTGTCTGACCCAAAGGCTGCCCCGGGGACCAGTGGTTTCCGGGGCGGTTGCGACGGTAACGGAAAAGACTTCATGATCAGTTTTATTGAATTCGCGGACAAGCTTTCGGCCTGGTTTGGCAAGGCTTTCGGGTGGCTCATCATCCTGATGACATTGGGAATGAGTTACGAAGTGATGGCGCGTTATGTTTTCAACGCACCGACGACATGGTCACTTGATGTGTCCTTCATCATGTATGGTTCGTTATTCATGATGGGCGGGGCCTATACGCTTTCACGCGGCGGCCATGTGCGGGGTGATTTCCTTTATCGTCTCTGGAAGCCAAGGACACAGGCGAGTGTCGATCTTGTGCTTTACATCTTCTTTTTCTTTCCCGGTATCACCGCCCTGATCCTGTCGGGCTGGAAATATTCGTCACGGTCGTGGGGATACGGGGAAGTCAGCGTGAACAGCCCGGCGGGTGTTCCGATTTTCCAGTTCAAGTCGATCATGGTGGCCGCAGGCATTCTTCTGTTCATTCAGGGGATCGCACAGGTCATGCGCTGCATCATGTGTATCCGTGAAGGATACTGGCGGGGTGCTGATGACGATGTCCAAGAAACCGAAGAATTGCTGATGAAGCAGCATGTCGCAAAAGACAATTAACCAAATCGAATTCCGCGATAACCGGTCCGAACGGAGCTGCAAACGTGATTGACGCACATGTCGCCCTGATGATGCTTGGCATCTTCATTATGCTTGTTTTCCTTGGCTTTCCCGTTGCGTTTACGCTGATGGCGCTGGGGATCGGTTTTGGTTACTACGCCTATTTTGACGCAGGACGCATGTGGCGTGCCTTTAACCGTCTGGCCGAGGACAGCGATAGTCTGACATCGGCGATCACCTGGGTCGAAGGGGCGGTGAATAACCGGATATTCGATCTGTTCATCAACCAGACATATACGGTGATGTCCAACGAGGTCCTGACCGCGGTTCCGCTGTTCCTGTTCATGGGCTACATCGTTGAACGCGCCAATATCGTCAACCGGTTGTTTTCGACACTTAATATTGCGGCCAAAAATGTGCCCGGTTCGTTGGGGGTTGCGGCCCTTGTGACCTGCGCGCTGTTTGCCACCGCGACCGGGATTGTCGGTGCGGTGGTGACCCTGATGGGGATGCTGGCACTGCCCGCGATGCTGAAAGCACGTTACGACAAAAGCTTTGCCACCGGCATCATCTGTGCTGGCGGGACGCTGGGTATTCTGATCCCGCCATCGATCATGCTGATTGTTTATGCCGCGGCGTCGGGGGTATCGATCGTGCGGCTTTATGCCGGTGCATTGTTGCCGGGACTGACACTTGTCGGGTTGTATCTGGTTTATGTCATGGGGCGTGCCCTGTTGCAGCCCAAAGCCGCGCCGCGTCCGACATCGGATGAAATTCCCGATGTTCCCCTGCTCAAGGTTCTCTGGTTGCTGGCGACATCGTTCTTCCCGCTGGCATTCCTTATTCTGGCGGTTCTGGGATCGATCCTGTTTGGTCTGGCAACCCCGACCGAGGCGGCATCCATCGGGGCGCTGGGCGGGATGGTTCTGGCGCTGGCGTATCGTGCGCTGACCTTTGACCGGTTGCGGGAATCTGTTTATCTGACGGTGCGGACATCGGCGATGGTGTGCTGGCTGTTTGTCGGTTCCTATACGTTCTCGTCGGTGTTCTCGTATCTGGGGGGCGAGCATGTCATTGCCGAATTCGTTGGCGGACTTGATCTGACGCCGCTTCAGTTTCTGCTGCTGGCGCAGTTGATCATCTTCCTGCTGGGCTGGCCGCTGGAATGGTCGGAGATCATCATCATCTTCGTGCCGATCTTCCTGCCGCTGCTGCCGCTGTTTGATATTGATCCGCTGTTCTTTGGCATTCTGGTTGCGCTGAACCTTCAGACATCCTTCCTGACGCCGCCAATGGCAATGTCGGCCTATTACCTCAAGGGGGTTTCGCCTCCGGGTGTTTTGCTGACGGATATTTTCAAGGGAATCATGCCATTCCTGTTCATGGTGATTGTCAGCATGGTGCTGATGTATACCTTCCCCCAGATCGTGTTCCATCTGCCTGATCTGTTCTATGGTGCACGATAGGAGGATGTGGTCATGACCCTTAATCCGTTGCTTAATCTTGATGTTGTTGAATTGCGCGACCGTCTGGCAAGTGGGGCGGTGCGCGCCGTGGAATATGCCGAAGCCTGCCTTGAGCGGATTGCGGCCCTTGAACCTGAAATTCAGGCATGGGCCTATCTGGATGGTGATTACGTGATGGCGCAGGCCCGTGCACTTGATGCGCGCCGCCAGTCTGGCATGCCCATCGGGCCGTTGCATGGGCTGCCGGTCGGGTTGAAGGATGTGATTGATACCGCCCGGATGCCGACCGAAAACGGTACCCCGCTTGATGCCGGGCGGGTGCCGACCGAGGATGCGGTGCTTGTCGAACGGCTGCGTGCGGCGGGTGCGATTATCATGGGGAAAACCGTTTCGACCGAAATGGCCTTCATGTGCCCGTCGAAAACCCGAAATCCGCACAACACATCCCATACACCGGGGGGATCATCGGCCGGATCGGCGGCGGCGGTGGCCGCGGCGATGGTGCCGCTTGCCGTGGGGACGCAAACCGGCGGGTCGGTGATCCGACCAGCATCCTTTTGCGGGGTGGTCGGGTTAAAGCCGACCTTTGGCGCGATTGCCCGCACGGGGGTTCTGACCCAGTCGCCGACACTTGATACCATTGGTGTTTTTGCCCGGTCGGTTGAAGGGGCGGCATTGATTGCCGAAATCCTGTTTGGTCATGATGCCCGTGACCCCGCGACCATGCCGCAGCCGGTGCCAAGGTTGCTTCAAACGGCCCGGACCGAGCCGCTGGTGACGCCGACACTGGCTTTTGTTCGTCCGCCGCAATTTGACACCGTGGCCGACGACGACACCGTGATGGCGTTTCGCGAATTGACCAGTATGCTTGGCGAACAGTGTTTCGAAGCCCCGTTGCCCAAGGCATTTGATGATGCGGCGGATTTGCGCGCCAAGATCAATTTTGCCGAAATGGCGAAATGTTATTACAGCTATGAAAAGCGCGGGCGCGATCAATTGTCCCCGCAGATGACAGAGGCGCTTGATGCCGGGAACAGGGTAACGGCGCGGGATTATCTTGCGGCACTTGATTGGCGCGATCTTTACAATGTTGCGCTTGATGAAGTGTTCCAGCGTTGCGATGCGATCATTACCCCGGCAGCGCCGGGACCGGCACCCGGAAACCTTGATACGACCGGGAATGCCATTTTTAACGGTCTTTGGACGTTGTGCGGCACGCCTGCGATTACGGTGCCGTTGCTTTGGGCGGAAAACGGATTGCCGATGGGCGTGCAGCTTGTCGGGCGGCGCGGCGATGATGCGCGGTTGCTTCGAACGGCGCGCTGGCTTGTTGAATTTTTGTCGAATTCGGAAAATGAAGGAGCATTGTCATGACCACGTCACGTCTTGATCAGGCAATGGCGATCCTGGCCTTTATCGTGTTTGCCGGTTTTCTTGGCATTCTGTTTGGCTATGTCACGCGCTGGGATCTTGGCATTATGGTCGGGATTACGCTGGCGCTTTGTGGCTGGGATTTCTGGCATATGGCAACAGGGCGCAAAAGCGACCATCACTGATCGCTTTTGCCAGATATCGGATATCGGATATCGATTAATTCAGGACGCGCCGGGGATTTGAAAATCCCTAGGCGCGCTTTGTTTTTGCGACACCTGCACCGTCCTGCTGTGTGCCGTCATAGCCGAAACGGGCGGCGGCAATCGCGGTGACATCGCGGATCAGATCAATTTCATCATCGCTGAATTTCGGGCGGTAATAGGTTGGGGCGTGAATGGTCGGGGCGACTTCACTGATGATCGGTTCGGCGTCGGGCAGATCAACATGGTCAAACAGGCGGCGCAACTGATTTGCCGGGTCGGCGACGAAATCCTCGTACCGGACCACCAGTGTTGCATCTTTAAGCGCCTTGTTCACGGTCATGCGGTCAGCGATGTAATGGTGCAGGTCGGTCCAGTAATGAGCCCAGCCGGCGACTTCTTCGCCGTCTTTCCAGTGTTTCATGATCTGGCGGGTGGCATGCAGATCGCCGGTATTGATCGGACGACGATCAAGGCCGAACTCGTAATGACCGACACGCTGCATATGGGCGACCGCACGCGGGTTATCCTGTTCGCCCTTGCAGAACAGGTCGTGCTGTTTGGCAAGGGATGCGATATGCCATAACGGGTCACGCACCGGCAGAACGAACCGGGCATCGGGGAAGAGCGAGAGCAGATATTCCATCCGGGTGACCAGATAGTTTGCCTTCGATATGTAACGCTTGCCGCCGCGAATATGGATCAGTTTGCGGATGTGATCGCGATAGAACTTCTCGAACGCCGGGTTGCTGATCTGACCGTCAAGGACGTTGCTTTCATTGACGTCATGCAGATGGCGGAAAAACGCCATCCAGATCATTTCCTCGAACGCTTCGGGGCTTTCGGGGGTGATGTTGATGCCGTCCGCATGGGTGCGTTCAACCGCGACTTCCTTGCCCTTGGGGGCAAGATCGACAAACTTGTTCCAAAGATAGGGCGTGAAAACCGGCGGATAATCGCGGTAACGATGGGTTGCCGCATCGGAATGGCGGGCAAGCGTTTCGAGAAGGATCGTGCTGCCGGATCGGGCGAGCCCTGCGACAAAGACCGGCTTTTCTATTTGGACATCTTCAATCGCATCACCGGCAAGTTTCGTTTCGAAATTGCCAAGTCTGATCCATTGCATCGGATGGCGGGCAATCAGGCCGCTTAGCCAGTTATCCCAGCCCGATACATGGAAGGCTGCGCCATTAGACGCAGACGCGGTGGATTTTTCGGATGTCGTTTGGCCAGTCATTCGATGCGAAATCCTTTTTTGATCGCCAGCGACCCCAATATGAGGGCAAGGAAGAAAGTCAGTTCCCAGCCACGCGCCCAGTCGGGGCCGGCGCTGATGATTTGTTGGGTTGGCAATTCGAAACGAAGCTGTGTTACCGGGCTGTCGTCGGGCAGATAGCCCGCCGGGTTGCCGATGATGAAATTCCACCACTGTTTTTGATGGATCACGGGAATGGCGGCGGCCGGTGCCACCAGATAGGTTTCGCCGTCATTGGCACCGGGCACCTGAACGACGGGGCAGGCACCGTCTTCCAATCCGGTCGGATTGATGCCGACCTGTTCGATGGTGGCATTTTCCGGCTGGGTGGTGATCGAAACCTGCTGTCCGGGGGGCGGGCAGCTATACCCATATTGCCCGTCCAGCCAGACAATCAGGGCAAGGGCCGGCAGGGATGCGACAACCGCCGGGCCGATGACAAAACCGACCAGCTTCAGGGATTGGGCCAACTGCGCCTTGGCCAGTTTCATGCCTTCGGCAAAGTCTTCGCCGTCGTCTTCGGCCATGGCCTGACGGGCTTCTTTCAGCCGTTCCTTGATCGCCTTGATGCGGGTTTGCGGTGACAGCCATTTATAGAGCAGCATCGATATCACGGCACAGATCAACGCCCAGATCAGGACGCGACCAAACGGCCCAAGGGCATCTGCCATCAGGGTATCAAATGCACCAAAGGCGGGGGCGGGCCAATCGAGTATTCCCATGCTTTATCGTTCCTGCTGATCGTCTGCGGCTTAGACTTTTGGCTGTTCGGATGGTGCCGAATGCGTGGTGCTGGCGGTGTTTTGCTGCGCACGTTTGCGGTTGCGCATCATCTTGCGGATCGGCCACAGCAGGACAAAGCCGACCGCGACAAACACGGCGGCCAGAACGGCCCACAAGGCCGACAGCAAGCTAAGCCCGGCACCCGGCCCGACATAGGCCTGTGCGGGCAGGGCGGTCAGAAGGGTGGTAGCCGCAAGGGTCGCGGTGCCGATGGAAAGCAGTTTCATGTTCTGTTTCATTGGATGTCTCCATTCGTGGAGGTCGGGGTGAAGTCGGTGTCGCGATAAAGGGCCGCGCGTTCGTCGCTGATGCGCTCGGCCTGCGACACAACGGGGATCAGTTTTTGGCCGGGGTTATCGGGATCATCGCGGCGGATCGGATTGTGGTATTCCCAGACGATCTCGCCCTCCGGGGTGACTTCGAGCAGTCGTCCGCCGCTTGATTCGGTAATCAGGGTATTGCCATTGGCAAGGCGTTGCTGATCAGCGCGGATGTTGCTGTCGAATTTCTGTTCGGCTGTGCCCTTGTATTCCCAGGTGATGCCGTTGGTTTCGGGATCGATTTGCAGGATGCGCGATTGTCCGGCTTCCGGATCGGCAAGCTGGCCCTGATTGTCAAACAGCAGGATATCGCCATTGGGCAGGACATCCGGGTCATGTTGGCCCAGCCACGGGCCGCGTGTGGCCCAGACGATTTTTTCCGCATCCATATCAAGCACGGCAATGATGCCAAGGTCGCGGAAGGACAGAACAACATCGCCCGCCTTGCCCTGAGCAAAGTTTTGCGCGGTTTCTTCGGTAATCAACTGGATGGTGTTGGTGTGCAGCACGTCCTCGTTCGAGAAATAGGGCGTGAAATCGACCATGTTGGCAAAGCTTGAATTGATCAGCGCATCAAGGATCGAGACACGTTTGATTTCCTTGCCTTCGGGTGACAGGATCACCGCGAAATCATCAAGTCGCGGCGGGGTCAGCTGTTTGCGGTTGGCATATGTGTTAAAGCGGAATTCCTGTGTCAGGGCATAAATCCGGCCATCGGGCGCAATCGAAAAATCGTGATGCGCGGTCCCCAGATATTTCCAGACCGGTTTGGAATTGCGGTCGATCTTGGCCATGCCATAGCCATAGGGCGTATCGCCCGCCGCGGTATATTGCACGATCAGGTCACCATCCGGTGCCATTTTGGCCGTGTGCCAATGCATGAAATCGTCTTTTTGCGGGTTGGGGATCGGCGATGTTTCATCGTGGATTTCGCTAAACGGCATGCGCCATTCATGGACGATGTTGCCATCCATATCGATCAGCACCGCATGCGGCCCGTCACCCGACGAATACAGGGTCAGGCCTTTCTGGGTCTTGTCCGTTTTATTGATCGTCACACCGGTTTCTTCGGTCCGTGCTGGTGCCCAGAAATCAAGCCGTTCGACGCTGCTGTATTTGGTGCGCTGTTCCCATAATGCCGTGCCCGCGCGCCAGGCATTTTTCATCGACTGATAGGGCGGGACTTCGGCCAGGATGACAAACGCACCGATGCCAAAGCTGATGGCGGCGATGCCGGTCATGAAAGCAGCAAAAAAGATTTTATCGCCGCGGTTGTTTTCCGCAGATTCACTGGTTTTTTCAGGTGCAGGCACGCAACAATCTCCTTGTCATCTGACAAAAATGTTACGTGTGCCTGTGGGCAAATTTGCGGCCAATATCAAGGGGATTGGGGCGGTTTGGCCGCTTTTCGCCTTTGTTTCGCCCAAGAGTTTAATTGCAGGTAGGGATGTTTTCGGGCGGTTTGTTCGTTTGATTACTGCCGGTATTCGACCCCGTCCATGACCAGAAGATTACCGTCAAAACGGCATGGTACGGTGCCTGATGGCACACTCATGCGTTGCAGGACCTGCCCGGTTGCCGCATCGCTATAGGTGCCGTTGCCATAGGTGACCGAAATGCTGTCGGGCGTGGTGACATAGGTGAAACCGATCTCGAACCGGTATTTCTGGGCACTGCCATAGGTGTACGTGATGAAATTACCACTCCCCTGTCCGGGGGAGTCGAGTTGAAGGGTGGAATTGCCGGTATTGTCACGGAATGTGCCGCTGGCATTGCGGCAGCCGCCTTGGGCTGCGACCTGCTGTTGGGTGGCTTCGGTTGCGGCTTTTTGTGCGGCGGCTTCGGCGGCTTTTGCGGCAAGTTGGCGATCACGTTCGATCAGGGCGGCCAGTTCATCCGGCCCCGAAAGCTTTTTGCCGCCATAATAATAGCATTCGCCGACCGCGACCGTTTCACCGCCACAGACGAATTCGCCGGTCTGGTTTGGGAATGCCAATCCTTCGGGCAGTTCCATCCAGCCGCCTTCCCACCAGGTCAGGCGCCCCTGACCAGAAGGCTTGCGTTCGCGCACCGGCCCCTGCCAGACATTGCCGTCCGCCATGCGCAATTCACCTTCAAGCGGGTCAAACACGCGATAGGTGCCGGTAAAGCTTGTGCCATCGGGCCATTTTGTCGTGCTGCCCGGTTCGATCTGGCGGCTGTCGCTTAGATAGTCGCCGTCCACCACGCGGCCATCGGCATATTCGATGTCGCCAGTGATTTTTTCGCCGGTAATGTCGGCATTGTCGATTTCGGCAAAGGGCTGCCCGTTGCGGGTGATTTCGACCGTGCCGGTGCCGACCGGATTGCCGTTATTTTGCGGGCCGGTATATTCCGCCTGGTATCCGTTATCGGTAAAAAGGGTTTCCGGGCCATAGGTGATGCTGATCGGTATGCGCCATATCGTGGTGTCGATATTCGGATCAATCCGGGCAGGGTCGGGTTCGCGGCTGATTTTGACGTCTTCGGAAAACAGACCGTAATCGGCATAAACCACCGTCACTTCGCCGGGGAGCACATCGACCCAGCTTTCCGATTTCAGTTCACCCAGTCGATAGACCCTGACCTGATAGCTGTCGGGCCACAGGGTGTATTCCTTCATCTGTCCGGCGGAAAGCTGTTCGGTGGTGAAGGGCTTGAACCCCTTGTTGCGCGCCGCCTTTACGATCTGCATCTGCCAGCCGTAATAGGCCCCGTTGCCCGACGGGTTGATCCGAAAGGCGATGCTGCCGGGATCGGAAACATTGGCCGGGGCAAGGGGTGTTTGCGACGGGACGGGCGAGGGGGCCGGGGCGGATGGGGATGGGGTGACCGTCTGGCAGGCGGCAAGGCCGATAGCCAAAATGCCGACGGTCATGGTCCTGATCATCGTAACGCCCGGTTTCATCACCCATCCCCCATAGGCCATCTGATAAAACCGATTTCGCCACAAGTTTGGCAGGTTGGGAAGCGTTTAAATTCAGGGGACAGGGTGTTTCGCCCGTCAATGTTGGGTATTGGGTGTTAGGTGTTATTTTCGTCCCCCGGAATCGAGAAGGGCGTCAATCGGCGGGACCGGTGTTACCTTGACCTTTTTGGTGACGATATAGGTGAAATAACGGTCAATGCCGATCCCCGCGATCAGAAGCCCGTCGATCAGACGCTGATAGGCATCGACATCGCGGCAGAGCACCTTGAGCATGTAATCCACCCCGCCGCCAAGCGCGTAGCATTCGACGATTTCCGGGATATCCTGAACCGCCTTTTCGAAAATCGCGAAATCCTCGTGCTGGTGATGGCGCAATGTCACCTCGGTCATCACAAGGGTCGGCTTGACCAGCATTTCCAGATTGATATGGGCGTGATAGCCCGAAATCACGCCAAGGTCTTCGAGGCGTTTGAGCCGTTCCCAGCACGGGCTTGGCGAGAGGTTCACCGCCTCGGCCAGTTTGACCTTGGTGATGCGCCCCTCGCGTTGCAGCGTGAGCAGGATTTTCAGATCCTGATCATCCAGCCTGATCATTTCCCGACCACCTCGGCAATGACAGCAAGACAATCCCCGGTCTTGATCAGGCCGGGGAAATGGCGACAGGCGACGATGCCGTCGCGCGGTGCCTTGTATTCGGTTGGCACCCCGCCGGTCCGGTTGGCATCGTAAACGCGCGCAATCAGATCACCGCGCAGCACCGTTTCACCCAGATCGACGCAGGGTTCAAACAGGCCGCCTGAAACCGACGCGACAAAGCAATTGCCGTCCGGCATATCAAGCATGACGCTGCCCTCGTCGGGGACGTCCGGTTCACCGGTCAGAATACCGGCATGGATCAGAAGGTTGCGCACCCCGCGATCCGCAATCGCCACCCGTTCGGCGGTGGTCGAGCCGCCGCCGCCCAGTTCGGTGGTGACGAATGTTTTGCCGGCTTCCTCGACCACGGTGTCAAACATGCCGACCGAATCAAGTTCGAGCATCATCATCGAATAGGGGGCAGCAAAGGCCTTCATGGCGGCAATGCAGCGGGCTTCCTGTTCCTTGTCTTCAAGGACGTGGACGGCAGCAAAGGGAATGAAGTCCAGCGTCTTGCCGCCGGAATGCAGATCAAGGACGATGTCGGCTTCGGGCACCAGATGGCGCAGAACGTAATCGGCGATTTTCTGTGTCACCGTGCCGTCGGCCTTGCCGGGGAAGCTGCGGTTAAGGTTGCCCTTGTCAATCGGCGATGTCCGCGATGCATTGAGGAATGCCGGGAAGTTCATGGCGGGCAGGATGATGACGCGCCCATGGATTTCGGCGGGCGAGAGTTTGCCGGCCAGTTTGAACAGCGATACCAGTCCTTCGTATTCGTCACCGTGATTGCCGCCGGTCAGAAGGGCGGTCGGTCCATCGCCGTTGCGAATGACCGTAATCGGGATCATCACAGCCCCCCACGCGGAATCGTCACGCGAATAGGGCAGTTTTAAAAAGCCGTGATGAACGCCATCCTGATCAAACGGGATGGTTGGCGTAATCGGGGATTTCTTTGTCATGGCCGTTTCCTTGCATAATGCAGGATACCGCGACCGTCGGTATCCTGCGTGGCAGTCTTGCACCGGCATTTTATCTGCGATGCGATTTTGATCGGCGTTGTTTGCGTCAGTTTTTGACGAATAACTGCCTTGGATAACTGGTCAGCGTTTTGCTGCCGGTTTCCGTGATCATCATGCTTTCGGTGATCTCGATCCCCCAGTCATCAAACCAGAGACCGGGCATGAAATGGAATGTCATGCCGGGTTCAAGGACTGTGCGGTCACCGGGGCGCAGGCTCATGGTGCGTTCGCCCCAGTCTGGCGGGTAGGAAAGCCCGATGGGATAGCCACACCGGCTGTCTTTGTGGATGCCGTATTTTTGCAAGACGCCAAAGAAGGCATTGGCGATGTCTTCGCAGACATTGCCGGGTTTGGCGGCTTCGAGCCCGGCCTGAAGGCCTTCGATCAGGGCACTTTCGGCATCAAGGAAACGCTGTTCAGGTTGGCCCAGATAGACCGTGCGCGACAGCGGCGCATGATAGCGTTTATAGCAACCGGCAATCTCGAAAAATGTTCCGGCATCGCCCGGTATCGGTTTGTCATCCCAGGTCAGATGCGGCGCACCGGCATCGGCACCCGACGGCAGCAGCGGCACAATCGCCGGGTAATCCCCGCCGATCCCGTCAATGCCGACAATCCCGGAACGATAGATTTCGGCGACCAGTTCGTTTTTCTTCATGCCCGGTTCGACGACTTCGAAAATGCGTTCATGCATGTTTTCGACGATGCGGGCCGCCTGGCGCATATAGAAAATCTCGGTCTCGGACTTTACGGCACGCTGCCAGTTCACCAGTGCCGTGGCATCATGGAACTTTGCATTGGGCAGATGGGCCTGCAATTGGGCGTAACATCTGGCGGAGAAATAGTAGTTATCCATTTCAACACCGATATTGCGCGTGCCCCAGCCGCGATGTTCGATCACCTCGGACAGGTAATCCATCGGGTGATGGGTGGTCGATTGCACATAGTAATCGGCATAGGGGATGATGCGGTCATGGGTCATATAGACCGTGCGCTTTGCCCCGTTTGCATCCTGTGATCGCCCGAACCAGATCGGGTCGTCCTCTATCGGGACAAGCACGCATTGGTGAACATAAAACGACCAGCCGTCATAGCCGGTCAGCCAGGCCATGTTTGATGGGTCGGTCACGATCAGAAGATCGAGCCCCTTTTCCACCATGGCTTTTTTTGTTTTTTCCAGACGCTCGGCATATTCCTCGCGCGTGAAATTCAATTCAACCTGGCTCATTGCAGGCCTCCAAAAAAAGGCGGGGTTTCAGTTTTTCCTGACCCTGTTTCCTTTTGTTATTACGACGTGATCTCGGTCCCGGCCTTGACTGCATCGCAGCGCGCCCGGGCGAGGGTGGCGATTGCGGTGTCCTGAACACCCGTACCGGTCAGATCGGCAACCGTGATCGCATCGTCGGAGCTTCGTCCCGACGCCGATCCGGCAATAACCTGACCCAGTTCTGAAAATGTGTGGTCGGCCTTGATGATCCCGGTCTCAATGGCGTGATGCAATTCACCCAGAATCCGGCATTGCGAAAGGCTGTCGCACACATAAAGGTCTGCCCGGCCGATCAATGCCGGGTCGATTTCATTTTTATGTTCTGCATCCGACCCCATGGCGGTGATATGGGTGCCGGGTTTGACCCAGTCCGATAAAAGGACGGGTTCACGTGCGGGAGTGGTGGTGACAATAATGTCGGCATCCTGTGCCGCCGCCCGGCCATCGGGCGTTGCGGTTACGGACAGGCCAAGCTCGCTGGCGCAGGCGGCGGCACAGATTTCGGCCTTGGCCATATCGCGTGCCCAGATGGTGGCCGATGTGATGCCACGCACCAGTTTAAGCGCCTTGAGCTGCAATTTCGCCTGCACACCGGCCCCGAAGATCGCGGCATGTTTTGCATCCTTGCGCGCCAGATGTTTGGCGGCAACGCCCCCGGCGGCAGCGGTGCGGATATCGGTCAGATAACCGTTATCGAGCATCACGGCTTCGAGCAGGCCGGTTTTGGCTGAAAACAGGTTCATCAACCCGTTGACCGACGGCAGGCCAAGTTTGGGATTGTCAAAGAAGCCGGGGCTGATTTTGATGGCGAAACTGTCGAGCCCCGGCACATAGGCGGTTTTGACATCGACCTCGCCATTGTGGTCGTCGATATCAAGCCGAAGGATCGGCGGCATCCGTACATCCTTGGTCGCCAGTGCCAGAAAGGCATTTTCGATACAGGCAATCGCATCGCTATCAAGGGTGATCACGTTGCGAAGGTCGGTTTCGGTCAGAATTCTGATGTTGGGCATATCGGTTACTCCGCCATCAGGTCGACGTCTTCGCCGCCGACAATACGTTTATGCAAATCCATGTCGATGTTGCAGCCGGTGGACAGAACCACCGTGGTGCCGGGATTGTCGATCAATCCGGCGCGAAGGGCCGCGATGCCAACGGCAGCGGCCCCTTCGATGACCTGCTGGTCATCGTGATAGGCGGCGCGGATGCCGTCCGCGATCTGGGTTTCATTCACCAGAACAAAGTCATCGGTCAGATCTGCACACATATCGAATGTATACTGGTTGTTTTGCCCGATGCCGCCGCCAAGGCTGTCGGCCAGTGTCGGCAGTTCTTTGACCGCGGTCGGTTTGCCTTCCTGCAGGCTTGTGATCATCGCACAGCCGCGTTCCATCGAAATGCCGACAACCCGGATCGCCGGATTGATTGATTTTGCGGCCAGTGCCACACCGGCCAGAAGCCCGCCACCGGACAAGGGCACCAGAAGCGTATCGGTTTCGGGAAGCTGTTCCAGAACTTCAAGGCCAAGGGTTCCCTGCCCGGCGATGATATCGGCATGATCAAAGGGGGGCAGCATGGTCATGCCATTTTCCGCAACCAGACGATCCACTTCCTTTTGGGCCTCGTCCTGCGAGGTGCCGGAAATGCATATTTCGGCACCTTGGGCGCGGATGCCTTCGACCTTGTTTTTCGGGACCAGTTCGGACATGCAGATCACGGCGCGAACCCCGGCATTGCGCGCCGCATTGGCAAGAGCGCGGCCATAATTGCCGGTCGATACGCCGACAACGCCCTTTTCCTTCTGTTCGGGCGACAGTTTCAGAACGGCATTCGCCGCCCCGCGCAGCTTGAAGCTGCCGGTATATTGCTGGTGTTCGCATTTCAGCCACACGGGCGATCCGATCTGCTCAGACAGGCTGGCAGACGGACGCAGTGGTGTATGGATCACGTGGCCCGCGATGGTCTTGCGGGCAGAAAGCACATCACCAAGTGTGATGGGTTCTTTCATGGCGACCTCGTTACGATTTGTGTGGGGCGTGGTCAAACAGGGTTCCGAACCCTGTGACCGGTTTGTCGTATTTCATCAGATTCAGGGCGTGCCAGATCATGGCCTGATTGCTGGTAATCACCGGCTTACCCAGAAGCTTTTCCGCACGTTCGGCAATCTCGGCCGAGCGGATGGCCGTGCAGGAAATGAACACGGCATCTGCGTCCGGGCTGTTGGCCTGTAATGCTGCAGCCAGCAGGGCATCGGGCGGGATTGCCGTCATATCAATATCGTTTTCAAGCCCGAAACCCAGCAGCCGGGTCACATCGAAACCGCGCACGATCAGCTGTTCGGCAACGGAACGGGTGACATCAAGAACATAGGGGGCGACCACGGCGATTTTTTGCGCACCGATTGTTCGCAATGCGACATCGGCCGCCAGCAACGGATTGGTCACCGCCGTACCGGGCATGCCCATATTGATCAGGGCTTCGATCCGGTCCGATCCATTCACCGCCGTCCCCGATGTGCAGCCGAAAATGGCGACATCGACACCATATCCCGGCAACAGGGTGCGGGCGGCACGTGGCAGATCGTCGGCCATGCTGCGCAGGGTGTCGACCGTGATGGGATTGGCATTTTCAATGCGGGTGGTGAACAGGCCAACATCATGGGGAATGATCCGGCGCAGGTCATCCTCGCCGTTGAAATCGGTGGCGAGCGTGATCAATCCGATCCGCCCGGCCGGGGCAACCGGATCGGGCAAATAGGACAGGTCTACCGGCTCTGGCGTGACCGCGGGGGCAACGGACATCGTCCTGAACTCCTTGATGGGGCGGGGCAATGAATGCCCGCACCCCGGTTTGATATTGTGGTTCGTCTTTTCCGGGACGATCCCGGAGCCCTGCCGATTAACGGAATGCCATGGTCGGCAGGAACAATGCGATCTGCGGAACAAGGACCAGAATCACGGCTGCCAGCAGAAGCATGAAGATAAAGGGCGGCGTGCCCCGGATGACCTCGTAATAAGGTCGCCTGAAGATCGCGATGGCGGTGAAAATATCGCACCCGAACGGGGGCGTTGCCGACCCGATGGCGACCTGAAGCGTCACCAGCGTGCCAACCAGAACCGGGTCAAGTCCGGCATCACGCACCAGCGGCATGAAGATCGGTGTCAGAACCAGAATGACAACAATCGGATCAACAAACATGCAACCGATAAAGAACGCGATGCAGATTGCCGCCAGGATCAGATAGCTGTTTGCACCTTCAAGGCCCAATGCACCGATCACGTGCTGCGGGATCTGGGCAAAGGAAATCACGAACGAGAATGTTGTCCCCGCGCCGACAAGGATGAAGACCACAGCGGTAATCAGGCCGGTCGAACGGGCAATTTCCAGAAGTTCGGACCATTTCACCGACTTGAAGATCATGACTTCAAGAATGATGGCATAGACCACGGAAACGGCTGCGACTTCGGTCGGGCTGACCCAGCCGAGATAAATGCCACCAACAATCAGAACCGGGAACATGATGGCCGGACCGGCATTGATGACGGCCTTGCCACGTTCGGCCCAGCCCATGCGCGGGATGGTCGGGATGTTGTTCTTTTTCGCGTAGTAAATGCAATAAGCCGAAAACATCAGCAGGATCAGGATGCCTGGGCCGATACCAGCCAGGAACAATTCACCGATGGATACCTTGCCGACCACGCCAAACACGATCATGCCGATGGAAGGCGGGATCAGAAACGCGATGTCGCTGGCATTGATGATCAGGGCCATGGCAAAGCTGTCTTTGTAACCGGCTTTCAGCATTTTCGGGCGCAGCGGGCCACCCATCGCGACCACGGTTGCCTGTGTCGAACCCGACACGGCCCCAAACATCGTGCAGCCAAGGGCGGTGGTGACCGCAAGGCCGCCGCGCACATGGCCGACAAAGGTCATGGCAAGGTCGATAAGCCGGTTGGCCGTATGCCCCTTTGTCACGATATCGGCGGCAAAGATGAACATCGGCACGGCAATCAGCGCGACCGGTGAAATCCCTGTCACCATTTGCTGGATCAGAATTTTGGGATCAATCGGCATGTAAAAGGTAAAGGCGACGACGCTGGCCATGGTCAGCGGCACCATCATCGGGAAGCCCAGCACCAGAAGGACGAGCATCACAATCAGAATTGTGGTTCCAAGATCCATTTTCCGTCCCCTTACAGATGATGATCGTCAGCGTCGGAAAACGTATCTTCCACCCGGTAGGACAGATGCGTCCCTGGTCTGAAGATATTCGTTGCCGCGGCAAGTACGAACTGGATTCCCGTGACCGTCAGGCCAAAGGGTACGATGAGGACGGTGAAATAATAGGGGATGCGAAGGGCCGGTGTCAGGCGGTTCGACTGGATCAGGGATGAAACATAGCCGACGGAGTACCATGCCAGAAGAAACAGAAGGGCAGCTGTACCCAGCGTGATGATTATCATCATGATCTTGCTGGCCTGCGGGCCCAGCATATCGGTAAAGGCCGACATGCGAATGTGGCGACCCATGCGGGCGGCCTCGCTGATGCCGACAAACGTGACAAGAATGATCAGAAATTGATTGAGCTCTTCGGAAAAGAAGATGCTCGAACTGAAACCCAGCCGCATGATCACATTGGCGACCGTATTGACGGCCATGATCACGATGCTCCACCCCAGCAACTGACGCTCGACAACGGATAAACCGTCATCAAGCCGTTTCAGCACCGATAGCACCCCGCCTTGTGGCGAGGGAGCCTCCCCGTTAGAATCTGACATACGACCTCCATGATGCGCGTGCGAGACATTCTTGCTGAACGTTGTGTGTGGTTATTGGTTCCCTCCCACACGTTTCCTGTTCGCTTCGCGCCAGACCGTCAGAATAAAAACGGTTTGTGACGGTTCAATCAGATTTTTGTCATGACACAAAAATCAATACATAACGTCGAAGGCATGGACACCCGGCATCTGTTCCATCGTATGGCGGATCTGCATCAGCCCGTGATGCAGGGACGGGGTATCCACCGCCCCGCCGACACAAATCCGGATGGCATTCGGGCGGGGGACCTTGACCGTCATGAACGGGTCGGAAATCGTCACGGCAACGCCGTTTTTCCTCAGTTCTGATGCGAACCATTCTTCCTGCCAGTGATGCGGAATGCGCACCCAGGCGCTTAGCGATGTGGGGTGATGGCGGACCACGGCATCCCCCAGTATTTCGGCAACAAGGGCCTGTCTTTCACGCATCAGGGCGCGTTGGACCGTCACCGCCTGATCAACGGTGCCATCGGTGATCCAGCGTGCGCCGATCTCGGCCATCAGGGGGGTGCCCATCCAGCCGGTGACTCGCAAAACGCTGCTGGCACGGATCGACAGATGCTGTGGCACGACCAGAAAACCGGTGCGAAGCCCCGGCATGACGATCTTGGTCAGGCTGGAAACATGGAAGCCCAGCCGCGGCAGGAAACTTGTGATCGGGGGCAGGTTCTGTTCCAGAAGCGGGCGATACACATCGTCTTCGATGACGTAAACGCCGTAATGTTCGGCGATCTCGGCGATTCGTTTGCGCCGTTCCAGCCCCATCAGGCAGTTGGTCGGGTTGGTGTAGATCGGCGTGACGACAAGGGCGCGGATGTGGCGCGCACGGCATTCACGTTCAAACGCGTCGGGCAGAATGCCTTCGTCATCGGTTGGCAATGCGCCCAGCTTGAAGCGAAGGATGCTGGCGGTGCCAATGACACCATGATCGGTCAGGCTTTCGGTCAGCACGACATCGTCGGGCTGAACCACTGTGGCAAGGGCGGTAAAGACCCCCTGTGCCGCGCCATTGGTGATCAGGATGTTGGGAAGCTCGGCCGAAATTCCCATCGATGCCAGCCATTTGCTGCCGATTTCGCGGTGGTATTCGAACCCTGCGACCGGGCGGCAGCTTTCCATCCAGTTATGGTGGGTTTCCTCGGCCAGTTTGCTGTGAATCTGGCGCGACAGATCATTGTGGAAATCGGTATAGGCCGTGCGCACAATCGACAGGTCGATCAGGTCGGGCTGGCGATTGTCCAGAATAAAGGTCGATGCGCGATCTGTAAGGCGTGCCTGAACGAATGTGCCGCGCCGTCGTTCCGACCTCAGATAACCCTGTCGTTCGACTTCCTTATAGGCCGCACTGACGGTTTGCACGCTGACATGCAGCCGATAGGCCAGTTCACGATGGGTCGGCATGCGGACATCATGGCGAAGGCGTCCTGCCTCGATATCGGTGATGATCGCTTCGACAAGGGCCTTGTATTTCGGTCCCGTATCGCCGCTCAGGTCAATATTTGGCAGCCACATCCTGTTGATTTCCAGCCTTTTCTACCCTTGTCTCCCCTTGGGGGTTTTCCAACCCTAACATGACCTGAGGGTTAATGTGTAGACGTCAATGTTATTTTGTCATGATACAAAACTAACATTGACCTGATGCAGGAACATTCCAACACTTTGCGCGTTCATAACATTGATGTGCCAACTAATCGCCGCCGATTAAGGGTTAGATCCCGGTCGTCGCGGCACAATAAGGGAGACTTCGATATGAGTTTGAACAAGCTCTTCAAGGCGACCCTGTCTGCCGCCGCAATCTTTGCGGTTGCCGGGACAGCCGCCCAAGCCGAAGAATGGAAATTTGCGCATGAAGAAAGCCCGGGAGATGTGCAGGACCTGTATGCACAGGAATTCAAGCGCCTGGTCGAGGAAAAAACCAACGGTGATGTGACGGTTACCGTCTACACCTATGGCCAGTTGGGTACCGAAAACGATATTACCGAACTGACGACGGCGGGGGCTGTCCAGTTCTCGAACGCGTCGCCGGGCCATCTGGGCACCTTTGTTCCGGAAATTCAGGTTTTTGGCGTTCCCTACCTGCTGTCGCAGGATAACGAGGTGAACAAGGAAGTCCTGTCGAGCAGCCCGACGATCTATGACGGTCTGTCGAAGGATTTTGAGTCCAAGGGTCTTAAGCTTTATACCATGTATCCCGAAGGCGAGATGGTCTGGACCACCAAGAAAAAGGTGACCCAGCCGTCCGAATTTGACGGGGTGAAATTCCGTGTCATGACGTCGCCGATCCTGATCGAAAGCTATGAGTCCTTCGGTGCCGATCCGGTGGCGTTGCCCTGGGGTGAAGTTTATTCCGGTCTTCAGACCAGCGTTATCGATGCGCAGGTCAACCCGATCTTCTTCATCGAAAGTGCGAAATTCTATGAAGTTACCGACTATCTGATCTATGCCGGTCAGCAGCAATATACCACCACCGTGGTATCAAATGCCGCCTTCTATGAAGGTCTGTCTGACGAGCGCAAGGATATGCTCAAGGAAGTCAAATCGGAACTTGATGACTTCATCTACGAAGCCCAGGAAAAGGCAAATGCCGAGGCACTTGATCGCATCAAGAAAGCCAAGCCGGAAATCGAAGTCATTCGTCTGAATGATGAACAGCGCGCGGCATTCAAAAAGGCGTCGGCCGGTATTGGTGACAGCCTTGTCAAGGAAGTCGGTGGTGACACCGAAGAAGTGCTGAAAGCGCTCCGCAAGGAATTCGGGACCGAGATGTAATCATCTCTGATCGCAATTTCCCCTTAGCGGGATGACATCGGAAACCCCTGCCATGTTGGCCGCAGGGGTTTCTTTTTGTCTGCTTGGTAGAAGCAGGTGTCGAAAAAAAGATTTTGTACTGACAAAAAAAACAGAGGCCGGCATGGGTCCGGCCTCTGTGGTGCACCCGGTCGTCATAAAGAAGACCGGGTGGGGATGGTGTGAGACGGGTTACTTGCCGCTTGCGACCTCGTTAGCAACCGCATCGACGGCCTGTTTGGCGATGTCGATGACCTTGTCGATTTCGGCCTTGGTGATGCAAAGCGGCGGGGCGAAGCCCAGAATATCGCCATGGGGCATCGCACGTGCGATCATGCCGCGTTCAAGGCAGGCGGCCGAAACGCGCGGACCGATTTTCGCATTCGGATCGAACCGTTCCTTTTTGGTTTTATCGGCGACAAATTCCAGTGCGGCCATCAGGCCGACACCGCGCGCCTCGCCAACCAGCGGATGCTCGTTAAAGGTTTCGCGCAGGCGTTTCTGGAAATAGCCCCCGGTATCAGCCGCATTGCCGGTCAGGTTTTCACCATCGACAATATCAAGGTTGGCATTGGCGGCAGCTGCACAGACCGGATGGGCGGAATAGGTCCAGCCATGGCCGATCGGCCCCATCTGATCCGACCCCTGTTCCAGAACCTTCCAGACGCGTTCGCCGATGATGACACCCGACAGCGGCAGGTAGCCAGATGTAACACCCTTGGCAATCGTGATCAGGTCGGGCTTCATGCCGTAATGGTGCGAGCCGAAATAGGACCCGGTACGGCCAAAGGCGGTCACAACCTCGTCGGCGACCAGAAGAACATCATATTTGTTCAGCACCTTCTGGATGGCGTCCCAGTATCCTTCGGGCGGGGTGATGATGCCGCCCGTGCCCATGACCGGTTCGCCGATGAAGGCGGCAACGGTTTCCGGGCCTTCGCGCAGGATCATTTTTTCAAGGTCATCGGCACAGCGTTTGGCAAATTCGGCCTCTGTCTCGCCCGCGTCGGCATTCCAGTAGTGATGCGGGCAGGTGGTGTGCAGGATCGGCGCACGCGGCAGATCGAACGCGTTGTGGAAGGCTGCCAGACCCGTAAGGCTACCGGTCATGATGCCTGAACCGTGATAGCCGCGCCAGCGCGAGATGATTTTCTTCTTCTGCGGCAGGCCGCGGATATTGTTGTAATACCAGATCAGTTTGATGTTGGTTTCGTTCGCATCCGACCCCGACATGCCGTAATAGACGCGCTGCATGCCTTCGGGGGCGGATTTGACGATGCGATCCGACAGGCGGATGACCGGCTCGTTCCCGTGCCCGACATAGGTGTGGTAATAGGCCAGTTCCTTGGCCTGGGCGTAAATCGCATCGGCGATTTCAGTACGACCATAACCGACATTCACACAGTAAAGACCGGCAAAGGCATCAAGCGATTCCTTGCCTTCGGTATCATGGATATAGATGCCCTTGCCGCCATTGATGATGCGGTTGGGGGTTTCGCCCGCCGCGTGCTGGCGCATGTGGGTCGAGGGATGCATGAAATGGGCGCGATCCATTTCCTGCAAATCGGCGGTGGTGTTTTTGATGACATTCATTTTGCTTCTCCCATGTGAATGCGGTGGCTGCTGCGCATGTTACTGTTTGAACGCGGCGCAGACATATTTGAGTTCTGTGAATTCTTCGAGGCCGTGGCGCGACCCTTCGCGGCCAAGGCCGGATTGCTTGACGCCACCAAACGGGACCGGTGCGCCGGTGATTTTCACGCAGTTCAGTGCGACCATGCCGTATTCAAGTGCGTTTGAAACACGCGCGGCGCGATCATGATCCCTGGTATAGACATAGGCTGCCAGACCATATTCGCTATCATTGGCGCGGCTGATGACTTCTTCCTCGGTATCGAACGGGATGACCGGGGCAACCGGGCCAAAGGTTTCCTCGTGATAGATTTTCATATCTTCGGTCACATCGGCCAAAAGGGTCGGGGCATAGAACAGCCCGCCCATTTTCTTGCCACCGGTCAGAACGCGGGCACCCTTGGCGCGGGCATCTGCAACATGTTCATCGCATTTGGCAACCGCACGATCATGCATGAGCGGACCGATTTCGGTAGTGTCATCAAGCCCGTTGCCAACGCGCAGTTCGCCGATTGCCTTGGCATATTTGTCAAGGAACGCATCATAGATATCACGATGGACAAAGATGCGGTTCGCGGCAAGGCAATCCTGCCCGCTGGTGGCGAATTTGGCCCCGACCGCGTGATTGACAGCCTCATCCAGATCGACATCGGGGAACAGGATAAACGGGGCATGTCCGCCCAGTTCCATCGACATCTTTTTGACGGTCTGAGCCCCTTGCGACAGCAGCAGTCGGCCGACTTCGGTCGAGCCGGTAAAGGACAGTGCGCGCACAACCGGGTTGCCGCAAAGTTCGCCGACAACCGGATTGGGATCGCCGGTCACGACGTTAAAGACACCGGCCGGGATACCGGCCCGTTCGGCCAGTTCGGCAAGGGCGGTGGCCGAAAACGGCGTTTCGGTCGCCGGGCGGACAATCATGGTGCAACCGGCGGCCAGTGCGGCGGCGGCCTTGCGCGTGATCATCGCACACGGGAAGTTCCACGGTGTTACTGCCGCGGTGACGCCAACCGGTTCGCGTTTGACACTCATATTCCGGCCGGGCAGGTGGGATGAGATGTTTTCGACATTCACCCGTTTGGCTTCTTCGGCGAAGAATTCGATGAAGCTTGCGGCATAATCAATCTCGCCACGGGATTCCGAAATCGGTTTGCCCTGTTCAAGTGTCATCAGAAGGGCGAGGTCTTCCTTGTTTTCGATCAGAAGATCAAACCAGCGGCGCAGACGCGCGGCGCGATCCTGCGGCAGAAGGGCGGCCCATGCCGGAAAGGCCGCATGGGCTGCGGCAATGGCGTTACGGGTTTCGGCAATGCCCATATTGGGCACGGTTCCAAGAAACGCACCGTCGAACGGATTGGTGACTTCGATAACCTGTCGGTTGTCGGCCGAGCACCAGCGCCCGTCAATATAAGCGTGTTCGCGCAGAAGCCGAAGATCGGACAGCTGGCTTAACGACACGCAGCGCTGTTCTTTGAGTTGTGCCGTCATGAAAACCTCCTTGAAACAAGGCCGCGCCTTTTGGCGTCAGCCCCTGTTTTGTTGAACTGCCAGCAGGCTATCAACAAGCTGGCAGAGGAGGTCTCCGAACTCGATGCGATTTGATGCGGTTTTTTTGGCAAGCCCCGGTCGAAAGCAGATGTTTTTTCTGTCGGGGGCTGTGCGGATATTCAATCGTCGGCGTTATCTTTGAGAAAAGCGCGCATTTCGCGGCGTTCGCGCCGTTTCTCCATGACGGTGCGGATGATGATCACGGCAAAGAACAGCACAACGATGCTGGTGGACATCGGAAAGGCGACCGGGATGCCGATGATAAAGACAATGGCACCCAAAAGCCCGCCGCCGATCATCGCCGCCATTCCGCCAAGCAAGGCGATGGCGAAAACGGCGGCGATGATGATGGAGGCAAGCTTGTTCATAACAGGTCCGGTGGAGCGTGATTCACTCAGCCACTGCGGCTGGTAAGCTGTTTGGTGGTGACATCAACGCGGTGGGCCAGAACGCGGATCAGCTGAACGGCAACCGCCTGGTCCTGTCGGACAAGGCCAAGGAACTCGTTTTTATCGAGTTTCAGGACCGTCATTTCCTCGACCGCGCGAATGGTTGCGGAACGCGGTGCATCGACCAGAAGGGCGATTTCACCAATGACTTCCTTGGGTTCGACATCGCGAAGCTTGATTGTTTGGGCTTCGTCGGTCGTCAGCCAGATTTCACCGCGCCCGGAAATCACGATAAAGGCCGCATCCCCCGGGTCGCCCTGTTTGACCAGAACCTCGCCGCGTTTGAAGGTCAGACGCGGGCTGGTAAAGGCAAGCAGCTTGATCACGCTGGGGTCAAGGCCGGCAAACAGCGGAATGGTCCGAAGCAGCCGGACTTCCTGTTCGATGCTGCCATCATTTGTATCAGATGCGGTTTCGGCGACTTCGTCTTCGGCCTGTTCGGCGGTGGCACCGTCGATTGCATGGCTTTGGCGTTTAACGATTTTGCCGTTCGCCATATGCAGATAGGTTCCGAAACGCTGGCTGTCGGTTTCATCACCATCAACCCAGATCACACTGCGATGTTCGGATTGCCCGGTCAGCCAGTCAATGACCTGTTCGCGTGTTTCACGGTCCAATGCCGAAAGGGCTTCGTCCACAACCATCAGATCGGGATTCTTGATCAGGGCACGGACCAGCGCGATTTTCTGACGCAGGCTTTGTGAAACGCGGCTGCCGCCGACACCAACCTGACTATCAAGGCCAAGTGTGACAAGCGCCTCGTAAAGGCCGCCCTCATGGGCGATTTCAAACAGTACTTCGCCAACACGTTCTTCGGAATTTGCACGGCCATAGGCAAAACGACCGAACAGAAGGTTGTCGATGACGGGGGCCGCAGCGGCATATTCATCGACCTTGAAGAAGTCGATCATATCCGCCAGATCGTCGGGCAGTTTGCCATAGAATTTCGGACGCGCTTTCAGGACCAGCTTGCGGAATTCGTCATCAATGACGCGCAAACGATGGCGTGCCGGGGTCAGGTTCATGGCGACGTCAAGGAGGCGTAGCTTGTCCTCGGCGCGCATATCCGTGATCGCGACCCCGTCGGTGCGTTTCAGCATGTTTTTGACCTCGGGCAGTTCGTCGGCCGAGATAAAGCTGTAACGGTCAAAGAATTCGTGTCCGGGCGGCAGACCGGTAAACAGTTCGACCATCAGATCAAGCGTGTCGCGGCCCATGCTGATCATGACGTCGTAAAGCCCGGTTTCGCGCAGGGCTTCCTGCATATAGGGATGCGACAGAAATGCCGTGCGTTCGAAATCGGACCGGGCCGGGGCACCAAACAGAATGTTGACGCCGACCGGTGCGTTGTCGTTGTAAAGATCAATGTCATAGGGTTCGACCAGATCGGACAGGCCACGTTCGGCAAGGATTTCCTTGAGTTTCGGGCGGGCCGTCAGAACGGCTTCGACCAGATCCGGGCGTTCTTTCGGATCAATGCGGCGTTGCAGGCCGATGCGGTAAATATCGCGGTCAAGCTGCACGACTTCAAGCAGGCGCATCAGTTCGACCTTCAATTCATCAATCGAATTGAAGCCCGGACCGATATAGTCGATCCATTCTGCCGCCGGGTCATAGGGGATATTACCGGACCGCTTGATTTCGTCGTACATCTCGTCGGTCAGACGCCATGGCAGATCGGTCGGATCGGTCAGTTCGATATGGTCGACAAATTTCGGCAGCGGCAGTTTCAGGTTTTCGTCATCGCCGTCACCGTCTTTTTCATCGCCGGTTTTGATAGCAAGGATCGGTCGGTGTTTCAGGCCATAAAACAGGTTGTCGGCGATGGTGCCGTTAAACAGATAGGCGTCATTGCCGATATAGGCCAGACGTTGCCCGAATGTGGATGCCGGAAGGTCTTCGGCATTGCGGTCGCTGAACTGGATGCGGCCACCGGTCGGGGTCAGTAACCGCGCGATCAGGCGGGCCAGTTGCGATTTTCCGCTGTCAGCCGAGCCGGTCAGAAGAGCCGAGCCCGGCAAGGGCATGTTGAACGACACATTTTCAACAACCCGGGTGCCGTCATCATCGACCCATGACAGGGCCGCGACATCAAGCGGTCCGGGCAGGCGTTCGGATTTCGGCGCGATCAGTTCGTGTTCACGGCCAAGATCAGGCAGTTCGAACTGTTCGTGAAGCTGTTCATATTTGATCCGCGCATCGGCAAGGCGCTGGTAATAGGCCAGAAGCTCTTTCCAGGGGGCCGACATATCCTTGTAGGCGGCAAGGGCCGCGACCAGCGCGCCGAAGCTGAGATCGCCCATGATCACCAGATAACCGCCGATGGAATAGAAGAAGAACGGCGTGATCTGGGCGATGAAGTTGTTCAGGAACTTGATAAAGAATTTGCGGAAATAGATTTCCTTGCGGATTTCAAAAATCCGGCCCATCCGCTGGGTGAAATGGGTCAGCTCGAAACCCTGCGTTTCATGGGCGCGGATATCGGTCGCACCGGCAACGACTTCGCCGATATGTTCAGACATGCGGCGCACATTCTGCACGCGCTGTTTGCCAAGCTGGTTCACGCGGCGTTGCAGTTTCGGGATCAGGTAGCCCTGCAACGGATAAAACGAAATTGCCGCCAGCCCCATCAACGGGTCCTGAATAAAGATAAAGGCGGTGATCGTGACCAGAATACCGCCCTGATAAAGCGGCAGCGAAAACGCTTCGCCAAAGAAACCGCCAAGCGGTTCTGCTTCGGCGGTGATCATGGAAACGATTTCGCCCTGGCTGGTTTTACGGAAATGCGGAAGCGGAAAACGCAGAACCCGTTCAAACAGGGTATAGCGCAACCGGCGCAAAAGCCGTTCGGACATCACGCCGACATAGACGTTGATGAAATATTTGAACCCGCCATTGATGAAGACCAGCGCGAGAAAGATCCCAGACAGGGTGAACAGATATTCGATCTGGTTCAGTTCGATGCCAAGAACATCATAAGGTTCGCCAGCGCCACCGATTGCCTGGTTGACGATCAGCTTTGGCAAATCCAGCGAGTAATACAGAAATGGAAAGGAGATCACCGTGACCAAAGTCAGGATAATCTGCTGCAAGCTGCTGTGTTGCCAGATATAGGCAAAAACCGACTTTGGCATTCACGGGTCCCGTATTCTTGTCGGAACGGATTTTTTACCCGTTCCTATTGCTCGTTTTGATGCAGAATGTACCCGGCCTTTAAGGTTTTAGCCAAGTTCGAAACTTTGACCCGGTTCAACAAAGCCGCAAAAGCCGTCAGCAACCGCATCGGGCTTTGGATAGGCCTGATAGTGATAGAGCCACATTTTGGCTTTGATATCGGCAGGAAGGGTCACAAGCTGTTCGTAATGGGCATGAACGCCTGAGTGGCGAGGACCAAGTTCGCAGTCCTGAAAAATGATATCTGCTTTCTGGTACAGCGGCATATGGGCATCAGGGTTGAAAATCGCATCTGTCGTCAGGAAGAAGCTTTGTTTTTTTCCATGCCCGAACAGCGCGTAGGAAAGCATCGTCCCCTGGGACGTCACGATATGTTCAACCGGAATGACATCAAAATGCACGCCCTGCCAGTCAAACCCCTTGGCCGGGCTGAGTTCATTGACCTTGAAATAGGATGACAGGCTGTTGTTGCCCTGATCGCTGATCTGAAGTCCGCCGCGCAGGCTGTGTTCCCAAAGCGGTTCAAGCAGGTCGTGAACGGCAAACAGTTTGGCCTGATGACCTTCGAAAATGAAATAATTGGCCAGTGCCATCCATTCCAGACCGCCAATATGATCCGAATGCAGATGGCTGATATAAACAGCATCAAAGTCATTGGGCATATAGCCCAGATTGCGCAGCGAGTGCCGTGCATCTGAACCACAGTCAATCAACATGCGTGCCGGTTGGTCACTGCCGGGCTGAACTGCTTCCAGAACCATATTGCTCTGGAAATTGTCAGCCGCCATGCAGAATGCCGAACCTGTCCCCGCAAACGTAAGCTTCATTCCCCGATCTCCCGACATTTTGTCGAAAGATTAGACGAGGTTTGGGGCAAAGAACCACCCCCTTTGATGGGGAAATGCTAATTTTCCGGATAAAAGCAGCGGGCTGACCTGCGGTTCAGCAAGGCATAGCGCGCTATTCGCCGGGTTCGCGAACCGTTTCAATATCCTTTTTGCCATCGGCCAGACGGGTGACTTCGGCACGCAATTCCCGCAATTCCCGCAGGATTTCGTGATGATCCAGGCCAAGTTCAGTGCGAGTCTGCGTTTCTTCGACGTCAACATGGGTGGCCATGGCATCGACGACGATGGCAATGAACAGGTTCAGAACGGCAAAGGTGGTGACCAGGATGAAAGGCACGAAAAACAGCCACGCCAGCGGATAGATTTCCATAACCGGGCGGACGATTCCCATCGACCAGCTTTCGAGCGTCATGATCTGGAACAGGGAATAAAGTGACGCGCCGATGGTGCCAAACCATTCGGGGAAGCCCGATCCGAACAGCTTGGTCGCCATGACGGCAGACACGTAAAACACCAGCAACAGCAGGGTCAGGACCGACACCATACCGGGAATGGCCTTCATCAGGGCTTCGACGACCTTGCGCATCGAGGGTACCGTCGAAATCAGGCGGAAGGCACGCAGGATTCGAAGGGCACGCAAGACCGATACGCCCTGCCCCATCGGCAGCAGGGTGATGGCGACAATCGTAAAATCAAAGATGTTCCATGATCGCCGGAAAAAGCCCAGCCGATACACGGCCAGTTTCATCAGAAGTTCGATGACGAAAATCGCGACCGCGATCTGATCAAGCAGATACAGGATCGATCCGGCGGCATTCATGACGGTTTGGGAAGTTTCAAGTCCGAGAATGATCGCGTTGATCGCAATAACCGCGGTGATGAAATTCTGGAATTTTGAAGATTCGACGATCCGGCGCAGCGTTTCCATTAAACCCTCCCGGTGGGTACCGGTTCAAAAGGCGCGGCAGCCGGGGTTTTCACCGACGGGCGGGACTGCGCCGGAAAGAAAACACGAACAGGGCGCAGATCAGACTTGCTGACGACTGCGCCCTGCGAAATCAGTTCAGACCATGACGGCCCATATCAAGGAACTTGTCACGACGACGCGCCTTGAGCACACCGCCTTCGACATTGTCCATGGCTTCAAGTGCTTTGACGATTGCGGTGCCAACACGTTTGCAGGCATCGACCGGCGAACGTTGTGCACCACCCAGCGGTTCGGTAATGATTTCATCAATCACACCTAGCTGGTGAAGGTCCTGTGCGGTCAGGCGAAGGGCTTCGGCCGCCGTTTTGGCCTCGTCACCCGAACGCCACAGGATCGAGGCGCAGCCTTCCGGCGAGATCACGGAATAGATCGAGTTTTCAAGCATCATGACCGAGTTTGCGACCGCAAGCGCGATGGCACCGCCCGATCCGCCTTCGCCGATAATGACCGAAATCAGCGGAACCTTGATATCAAGGCAGGCTTCGATTGACCGTGCGATGGCTTCGGACTGTCCGCGCGCCTCGGCATCGGCACCGGGGAATGCACCGGCCGTATCAACCAGTGTGATAACCGGAATGCCAAAACGTTCGGCCATGCGCATCAGGCGGATCGCCTTGCGATAGCCTTCTGGTTTGGCCATGCCGAAATTGTGCTTTACGCGGGATTCGGTATCGCGGCCCTTTTCATGACCGATCACCATGACGCTGCGCCCCTGCAGGCGGGCCAGACCACCAATGATGGCTTCGTCTTCGCCAAACAGGCGGTCACCGGCAAGCGGGGTGAAACCCTCGAACAGGTGGGCGACGTAATCGGTGAAATGCGGGCGATCAGGATGACGGGCAACCTGCGTTTTCTGCCATGCGGTCAGCTTGCCATAGGTGCTTTGCAGCAGCTTGGTCAGCTTGTCCTGCAGGCGTGCGACCTCGTCGGCGATGTTGACTTCATCATTGCCGGTCAGGTGGCGCAATTCTTCGATCTTGCCTTCGAGTTCGGCGATCGGCTTTTCAAAATCCAGAAAGTTATGCATCAGGGCATCATATCCGGCTGGGAAACAATGAGGCGGAACATAGTTGATCAACCCGTCACGTCAAGGGTTGAGGTCCGATAGGCATATAAATTCCATCCTTGCACGAATTATATCGTATATTTCGCGCTGCACAGTGACAGTTTTGCACACGGAAATCCATGACGTCCAGTATCGAGATCACATCGCCCAGCGATCCCGCCCTTGTTCCGTTCGATCGGCTTGTTGAAATTCTGCTGGCCGCCTTTGCCTTTCAGGACGATATCGTCGATCCGCCAAGTTCGGCAAAATCGGTCAATATTGCCGAACTTCAATGGCGGTTTGCCCGTGATACGCTGTTTCTGGCCCATGATTCAGCGGATCGTGTCATTGGCCAGGTCTGGATCGAGGATGTTGGAAAAGACGCCTATCTTTATAAATTGTCGGTTGAACCGTCCATTCAGGGCGGCGGCATTGGCAAGGCACTGGTCGAGGCGGCCTGCGCCCATGCCGAAAAGGCGGGCAAGGCAAACATGCGGCTCCACGTTCGGGTTGAACTGACCGGTAATATTGCCTTTTTCAAGTCGCGCGGCTTTGAAATCGCCGGTGAAGGCGTTCACGATGGTTATGATCGCACGACATTCTGGAAAATGGCGCGGCCTTTACAGATGGCGAAATCGGCCTGATCAGACTGGAAATCAGGCGACGTCGGTTTCGGGTTTGGTGGCATAATAGGGCACGTGGGTTTCGCCCCAGTCCTTGAGCGCCACGATAATATGGCGCAGCGTCTCGCCCTTTGTGGTCAGGCTGTATTCCACGCGCGGCGGGACTTCGGCATAGACTTCGCGGTGGATCAGGCCGTCGGCCTCCATCTCGCGCAGTTGGCGGGTCAGCATGCGCTGTGTCACGCCGGGCATCAGACGACGCAATTGATTGAACCGTTTTGTCCCGTCCAGCAGATGGAACAGGACGACACCCTTCCATTTGCCACCAATCACGTCCAGTGTCCCTTCGACCGGGCAACCGGGGCTGCGATCCGGGGGGCAGGCCAATCTCGATGCCATCAAATGGCTCCTTAAATCCGCAGAAAAGGTCAATAGTATACAAAATGACACTATTGGTCCAAATTGTGCTTACTTACGATTATCGCTATAATGCGCTAGGTCTGGTGCATTCGCAATTCAAACCTTTGATCAAAAGGATGACATGATGAAAGCAATCGGACTTTATAAAGCAGCCCCCGTCGAGACGGACGGGCTGTTCCGTGAAATCGATATGGAAACTCCAAAGGCCGAAGGCCGGGATATTCTGGTTCGCGTCAAGGGTGTTGCCGTCAACCCGGTCGATTTCAAGGTGCGCCGCGGCAAGGCGGATGATGGCAATTTCAAAATCCTCGGCTGGGATGCGGCCGGTGTTGTTGAAGCGGTTGGCGAGGATGTCACCCTGTTTCGTCCGGGTGACGAGGTCTGGTATGCCGGGGATGTGACCCGGTCTGGCAGCAATGCTCAGTTCCAGCTTGTCGATGAACGGATCGTTGGACCAAAGCCAAAGTCGCTTGGCTTTGCCGATGCGGCGGCACTGCCATTGACCACGATCACGGCGTGGGAGGCCCTGTTTGACCGGATGATGATTGATCGCAACGCCAGGGACGCCAATGCGGGCAAGGTGCTTTTGGTGATTGGCGGGGCTGGCGGGGTTGGATCGATTGCGATCCAGTTTGGCAAACTGGCGGGATTGACCGTGATTGCAACCGCATCGCGCCCGGAAACCATTGATTGGGTCAAGAAACTTGGTGCCGATCAGGTGATCAACCATCGCAATCCGTTGAATGACGAGCTAACGGCAATCGGCATTGCCCATGTCGATTACATTCTGTGCACGTCGGAAACCGATCAGTATTTCGATGTCATGGCCGAAATCATCGCCCCGCAAGGTCGGATCGCGACGATTACCGAGGCCAGCGAAAACCATAATGTCGATCTGCTGAAGGCGAAATCAGCCAGCTTTTCCTATGAATTCATGTTTACCCGTTCGATGTTCCTGACCCCGGACATGATCGAACAGCACAAATTGCTGGCGACCGTGGCCGATCTGATCGATGCCGGAACCCTGAAAAATACCGCAAATGAAAGTTTCGGGGCCTTGACACCCGAAAGCCTGCGCAAGGCGCATGCGTTGCTGGAATCCGGCAAGGCCATTGGCAAGATCACCTTTGAGGGCATCGCGGATTAATCTTTTGCGGTTGCCATAAAAACAAAGGGAAAGGGGTGCCGGGCGGCACCCCTTCTTGTTTGGCAGAGTGTGATGATTTATCCCGCGTCGCGTGCGGCAATGGCTTCGGCCTGTCGGACCATGACTTCGGCCTGTTTGATGGATGCGATATCGATCAGTCGGCCATCAAGGGCGACGGCACCGGCACCTTCGGCCTGTGCCTTGGTCATGGCTTCAAGGATGCGTTTGGCTTTGGTGACCTCGGCCTCGGACGGGGAATAGACATCGTTGGCAAGGGTGATCTGGCTGGGATGAATGGCCCATTTGCCTTCACAGCCCAGCACCATGGCGCGCGCGGCCTGCGCACGGTAGCCATCCGGATCGGAAAAATCGCCAAACGGTCCGTCAATCGGGCGCAGGCCATTGGCGCGTGCGGCCACCACCATGCGGGCAATGGCATAGTGCCACATATCGCCCCAGTGATAATCGCGGGGATTGTCGCCGTCCTTGTCAGTCAGAACGCCATAATGCGGGTTCGGGCCGCCGATCCCGGTTGTCATGGCCTTGGTCGAGGCGGCGTAATCGGCAACTCCGAAATGCAGGCTTTCATTGCGTTTGGAGGCACCGGCAATTTCATGGATATTCTGCATGCCAAGGGCGGTTTCAATGATCAGTTCGAACCCGATGCGTTTTTTGCGGCCTTTGGCGGCCTCGATCTGGGTTGCCATCATATCAAGCGCATAGACATCGGCAGCCGTGCCGACCTTTGGGATCATGATCAGGTCAAGCCGGTCACCGGCCTGTTCGAGCACATCCACGACATCGCGATACATATAATGTGTATCAAGACCATTGATGCGGACCGAAAGCACCTTGTCGCCCCAGTCGATATCGTTGATCGCGGCAATGATGTTTTTGCGGGCCTGTTCCTTGTCGCTTGGCGCAACCGCGTCCTCAAGATCAAGGAAGATCGCATCGGCCTTTGATCTGGCGGCCTTTTCAAACAGTTCGATGCGGCTGCCCGGAACGGCCAGTTCGGACCGGTTCAGACGTGCTGGTGCCGGGGTCGGTGTGGTGAAGCTCATGGTAACGTCTCTCCAAAGCCTGTCATTCTGGAAGGATCGGCCTGTTTGTGTCTGGGCCAAGCTTCCGGCGTTAAATGCTTTTGTCCCGTTTTCGGGATCGTACCGTGGCCGCCGTGACAGAATTCTGCGCCTGCGATCATTGTGCGCCGCAGTGAGATAGAGCGAATTTGATCCAATTTATGGTGCGCATGCTAACAGATGCAAGCCATTTTGCGCACACGACCATTGTCTGATGCCAACCGGAAGGCAATCCTGATGCGGGTCTGTCCGACTGGATTAGAAAAAACGCAGAAACAAGGCATAAAGCAATGGCCCGTTAAGGGCGCAGTGGTTAGATTACCCGGAATATTGCGGATCGGCTGTGCCCGTTTCCGTATCCTTGGGGGAATTTCAGGCAGAACCACACCGCCCATGCGTCGCGCTTATTCCATTCTTGTCTCTGCCGGGCTGGCACCCTTTCTGATTTTGGGGGCTTGCCTTGTGCTTGCGCTTTCGCCGGGGTTGGTGCCGGGTGAACTGGCAGGGCTTGTGCGATATGGCCCCTTTATTCTGGCCCTTCTGGGCGGTGCGATCGGCTGGTGGTTTAACCGCGGGCGGGCGGTTTTCGTCATGATCCTGCTTCTGGTCTGCTACTGGTTGCTGGTGGGAAATGGCGGCGGATTTTCAGCCGATGGTTTGGCATTCCTGCGCATTGCGACGCTTTATCTGATCCCGGTTAATCTGCTGGTTCTGGGATTTACCGCAGAACGCGGGGTTCTTAATCCACGCGGTATTGCGCGGATGCTGGTGCTGGGATTGCAGCTTTTTGTCATGCTGATGCTGGCCGGCAAGGCCGATGTCGGGGCGGCGCTTTATCAGGTGCTGAATTACCGGCTGATCGATACCGGAAGTTTTATGGCCGACATGCCGCAACCGGCCCTGATTCTGGCGGTTGTTTCGGTCGGTATTCTGCTTGCACTGCATCGGCCGCTTGAAACCAGCTTTGCCGCCGCGATCATTGCTATTGCGGTGGCAACTGTCATGGGCCCCGGTTTTATCAAGTTCGGTTATCTGGCGGCAACCGGTGTGGTTCTGGCCGGGTTGGCACAGGAAGCCTGGCGGATGGCATTTGTCGATGATCTGACCGGGCTGCCCGGGCGGCGTGCCTTGGGCCATGCCTTGGCTGAACTTGGCAGCCAGTATGCGATTGCGATGCTTGATGTCGATCATTTCAAGAAATTCAACGATACCTATGGCCATGATGTCGGTGACATCGTGCTGCGCAAGGTTTCACGCGAACTGGCGCGCGTTGGCGGCGGTGGGAAAGCCTTCCGCTATGGTGGCGAGGAATTCACCGTTGTCTTTGCCGGACGGAGTGCTGAAAAAGCCCACGAGCCGCTTGAAGCCCTTCGCAAGCGGATTGCCGCAACCAGAATTACCCCGCCCGACAAAAACAAGACGGTTTCCGTGACAATTTCGGTTGGTCTTTCGGAACGTGACGACGATGTTGACGATCCCTGGGCGGTGCTGAAACAGGCAGACGAAAAACTTTATGCCGCCAAGCAGGCCGGGCGTAACCGGGTTGCGGTTTAAGGGCGTCATTGGCGCGGTGTCGTGCCATTACTGGCAGAAAACCCGCATTTCCGGTTGAAAATCGAACTATATTTTAGGTTTTATTTTCCTTTTTAGAATCACCCATAGGGCGTACCGTTGAGTCGTTTCATTCAACGACAGGAGGCCTTCCATGGCACGGATCATCGGTACAAACGAAGACGACGTGTTGAACCATACCTCTCGTGGTCGTGACATTATTTATGGGCTGGATGGTGATGATGAAATCCATTTCAGCGAGTCAGACACGGTGATCGGTGGGGCCGGGGCCGACAGCTTTTTCGTCAGTGGGCGATCTGACGATTACGTATTGTCCTATGCGACGTCGCGCGAACCGCTAACCTTCAAATTCTACAATAACGAAGATGCCCCGTCTGGCGAACAGGTGGCCGAACTTGACGTCAGTGGTGGTGATGCGGATGGCGATCAGCTGATTGTTGGAGAGTATGGCGACCATATCTCACAGAAGCTGGGCGTGATTGGTACTGACGGAGACGATTATTTTGAAGGAGAAATAAGTGTGGTCGAAGGTGGCGGCGGTGCCGATACCATCAACTTTGATTTCCGCGATATCTTTCCTTCTTCCTATTCCCGCTATGCGCCGACTGTTGCTTATGGCAGTTCGCCCGAAGCCATTTACTTCGATCAGGACAGCATGAAGGGTTATGGCGGGGATGCAGAGGGGGACAGAATTTCCTTTGCGGATGATAGCGAGCTTCGCGATCTGAACATACGCGGATCAAATCATGATGACCTGCTGATTGGTGGGGAGGAGCGCGGTGGCACCCTGTTTGGCGCGGGGGGCGATGATCTGATGATCGGTCGCGGTGGTGACAATACAATGGTCGGCGATACCGGCAATGACACCCTGATGGGAAATGATGGTGATGACCACCTGACAGGCGGCCGTGGGGCGGATTTCCTTGATGGCGGCAGCGGGCAGGACACGATCAGCTATCAGACGTCTGCCGAGGCTGTGCATATTGATCTTGGCGCGGGCATTGCCGAAGGTGGGGATGCCAACGGGGATGTCCTGATTGATGTAGAGGATATTTTCGGAACCAGCCACAGCGATCTTTTGATCGGTGACGATCAGGATAACAATATTGATGGCTATTTCGGGAATGACACCATCTATGGCAAGGGCGGTGATGACACGCTAACCGGGGCGACGGCCTATGGTGGTGAGGGCAACGATACCCTTTCTGGCACGGAGTATGGCCAGCCTGATCGCGACTACCTTTACGGTGATGCCGGTGATGACACCATTCTGGGTAATGAAGGCGGCGATTATCTATATGGCGGCGAGGGCAATGACACGGTTCTGGCTGGTGAAGTGTATTATGACGATGATCTCTTTCCACCGGACGGCACCCATGCCGATGGCGGAGACGGAGATGACATTGTCAAGGGCCACAATGCGGACGACTTTCTTTATGGCGGGGCCGGGAATGACCTTATCGAGGGTGGTATGGGTGACGACGCAATGTATGGCAACGGTGGTCAGGACATCATGCGCGGGGATCACGGCGATGATCAGTTGGTGGCGGGTGCTGGTCGCGACCTTCTGGAAGGTGGCCGCGGCGCGGACCGGATGTTCGGGCAAGACGGGCATGATGTCCTGCGCGGGGATTATGGCGAAGACGCGCTGTTTGGCGGGGATGGCAATGATCTTCTGACCGGCGGTGCATCGTCGGACAATTTCGTCTGGGTCCGGTTCGAAGGCGGGGCGGAACGCGATCGCATTACTGATTTCGAAGCAGGCGAAAATGGTGACAGGCTTTTGCTGGGCAAGACATTCCAGGAAAAAAGCGGCATCGATGATTTTGATGATTTCATCCATCACGCCGAACAGAACGACTCAGGTGTTTATGTCGATTTCAGTGGTGGTCGACATTACAGCTATGGCGTTCAGATCGACGGGATCGAGATCGGCGATCTGGTTGAAGGCAACGTGACCTTTGATGTCGACGATTACGGAAGCTTGTAAGCCGCGACGCTATTTCAGTTCTTCAAACCCGAACAGCATGCGCATTGATCCGGCGGTGTTGGCAAGCGTTGCCAGACAGGCAGCCGCACGGTCGGCCGGGATTGCAACCGCAAAGCGTGTTGTATAGATGCGCGCGTCTTTTTCATCGGTTGCCGATGCCGCCAGTTGCACGATATTGGCGTTGAATTCGATGAAAATTTCCGACAGTCGGGCGATCAGGCCGGGTTGATCAATGCCGGAACATTCAATCATATGCGTGGCCCCCGGTGCGCGGGTCAGAAGCGGGGCGGGCTGAATTTCTTCGACGGTGATTTCGGCCTGTTCCATCGGCAGTTCACAAAGGGCTGCCTCGCATTCGGTGATCGGGCAGGTGTCGGGCAATTCGCAGGTGGTGACAAAATTCGCGCGCCCCTGATCGAGCACAAAGCTGGTTGGCCCCAGATTGGCACCGATATCAAACAGACGACCGGATATATCCGATACCAGACCGACACGATCAGTGCAGGAAATGGTGATGCGCGTGTTGGCATTCATGCGTGGGGCTCCTTGAGGCGATCATAAGATGGCATCAAGCATAGCATTCCTTGCCGTTTCCGGGCACCGGCTTTTTCCCGTTTTCAAGACGCACAATCGATGCTGTACGCAGGACGGCCCTGTGTGGATGTCGGGCAGTCATCACAATTAAATGATGGATCAGAATGGATCCGTCGGGTGCGAAGGGTACGTACGGATTTCGACAGCACAAATGTCGGGAACATCCGACGACATATGGACAGGAGTTCGAAACATGACTGCTTTGAAGAAAACCGTGATCGCAACCGTTACCGCCGCGGCACTCGCATTGGCAACCCTTCCGGCAAAGGCTGCCGACATCGTGGATACAGCTGTATCTGCCGGGTCCTTTAAGACGCTTGTTGCCGCGGTTCAGGCCGCCGGGCTTGTCGAAACCCTTAAAGGTGAAGGGCCCTTTACCGTTTTCGCGCCGACCGATGATGCGTTTGCCAAGCTGCCGGCAGGAACTGTCGACGACCTTCTGAAACCGGAAAACAAGGAAAAGCTGGTGGCCATCCTGACCTATCATGTGGTGCCGGGAAAGGTTATGTCGACGGACATCGCGGGCAAGGAAATGGAAGTTGCCAGCGTTCAGGGCGACACCATTGATGTAAATGCGACCAGTGGTGTCATGGTTGACGGTGCAACGGTAACCCAGGCCGATATCGAGGCCGATAACGGCGTTATCCACGTTATCGATACCGTCATCATGCCGGGTATGTAATCGGCCAGCATATATTTGCGCAAAAAGTCAGGCCCGGGCGGGATCGTCCGGGCCTTTGTGTGTTATGTCGGCTGGTTTGTTATCTGGTGGCGAATTCGCGCCGTGCGCCTTCGGCCTGTGTGTCAAGATGGGCCCGCAATTCGCCAGGCAGGCCAAGGCAACCGGCCAGCCGGTCAAGATATTGTCGTTCGACCTGTTCATCGGGATCAATCGACAGGCTGGATGCCAGATAGATTTCGGCACCCTGTTCGCTGGTGCGTGCAAGACGGGCAATCGCCAGCGGATCGGCATCGGCGGAAAATGCATCAAACAGAAACGCCTTTTCCGATGCGCCCAGTTCAAACTGTTCGATCTGGGCGGCAATGCGTTTGTGTTCTGCCTGATCGATATGTCCGTCGGATTTGGCGGCGGCAATCATGGCGCGCACCAATGCAAGGCGGAAATCAACATCATCCTCGCCGCGTTCCTGCTCCGGGGCAAAGCCGCTATCGGCTGGAATACTGGCAAGATCGGTATCGCGCGCATGATTTTGTGGTTTCTGGCGGTTGCTGTAATCGCGCCATGCTTTGTAGGCAAGGCCCGCAACAAGGGCTGTGCCGCCGTACGCCAGCACCTTGCCGCCCATCTTGCGGCCCTTTTTTGAACCAAGAACCGCAGATATCAGCCCACCGCTTAGCGCGCCACCAACGAGACCGCCGCCCAGGCCGCTATTGCCCAGTACCTTGCCGATTCCGCTGGTCGATCCGCCGGAAGTGGCTTGCTTGATCCGGTCGCCGATCTGGCCGGTACTGCCGGAACCGAGTACGCCACCGAGAATTTTTCCGATATCCATTCCTGTCTCCTTGCGGGCGGGATTGCTGTTCTTCCCAGATATGTTTGAGGGACTGGCTGGGGCAAGGATGGTGGATAAAAGTTGCGTAATAAGGGCAGATAACCGGCTTTAAAGTGTAATCCGCTTCACATTTCTGCGTTCCGAAAGACCGGACAGCGAAAGCGCGATAAATTTTGATCCGGAAATGGCAAAGGCCCGACGCGATAACGTCGGGCCTTTGAATGGCGCGCCCGGAAGGATTCGAACCTCCGGCCTTCTGATTCGTAGTCAGATGCTCTATCCAGCTGAGCTACGGGCGCTTTGCCTTGGTTTCCGCCAGTTTGCGTTGAGTGCTCCCCGTCGGCGGAGCGGAACTTATGCAAACGAGCGGGGCATTGCAAGCGGTAAATTTCAAAAAACCGTATTTTTTCCGAATGCAGGTTTTTTACCGCTGCTAGGGCCTTGTTCTGCCCCGGTTTGTTGCTTTTGACAACGATATGACAAACTATGGCTAAAAAAGGGGCAAATGCGTCTTGTTCCACACGTGGTCGTGGACTAAGATGCATTCAATCCCGGGGGAGCAGGGGCTTGTTTCAATTCATAAAAAAGCAGGCCCAGGGAGATTCGCTTATTCCTACTTAGGTAATAGATCGAAATGGCCGTTCGTAAAACCTACCTCGCCGTAATCGGCGCCGCCCTTTTGCTGGGGGGATGTTCTTTTTCTTCAGAGGCCCTTTGGCCGACTTTGGCTGGCGAAGAGAATGCCGGCTCTGAAAATTCAGCAGCAATGGCTGATACAAGCGGGGCAGATGCTACGACATCAAGCGATGTTGCGCGCAGTTCCCAACCGCTTACAGGCATTTCGCAGACCGGAACCTTTGTCGGTTCCAGGGTCGAAAACATGCAGTCCGAGCTTAACCGCCTGAAGGCTGCGCTGAATGATCACAACAACGAATTGCAGCAGCTTCGTGCGCAGACAGTTCGCAATTCGCAGGCCTATCACGGGACTGTGGCAGCGATCAGCGCACGGCTGCAGGTTGGTACCACGCCGGGCAACCCGGTTCTGGTGCAGCAGTGGAATACCGCGCAGCAGGAACTTGATCGTGTGAATGACGACATTGCGGCGATGAATTCGCTGGCCAACAAAGTGGCCGCTGATTCGACCCTGTCGACCTTCCTGCTGGAATCAGTCCGGTCTGCCTATCAGGTTTCCGGTGCTGTTGACGAAGATCACCGTCAGCTCGCACTGCTTGAAGACGAAACCAATCGCACCACGGTTCTGATTGATCGTCTTCTGAATGAAATCAGCGAAGGCCTTGCCCGTCAGACGTCTTATGTCAGCAACGAGCGTGCAAACCTCAATGCGCTGGCACTGGCCGTCAAGAATGGCGAGATTTTCGGTGATGCGCTTTCCAAGCGTGTCTTCCAGTCACAGGCTGCACCGGCATCTGCCGGTGCCAGCATGGCATCGACCAGCGAACGTCCGCTGGTGGTTATCCGTTTCGACAGCGCGAGCGTGAAATACGAGCAGGCGCTTTATAACGCGGTCAACCGCGTTCTGGAGCGCCGCCCGCAGGCCAGCTTTGATGTTGTTGCGGTAACGCCGAATCGTGGTACCCCGGCGCAGGTTGCGCTGAACAGCAACAAATCAAAACGCAATGCGCAATCGGTTCTGCGTTCCCTGACAGATATGGGAATGCCCAGCACGCGTGTACGTGTTTCTGATGCGACCAGTGCCTCGGTTTCGGCCAACGAGGTACATGTCTTCGTCCGCTAAGGCGGTTTGAGGCAGCAGGTTTTATCAACGGTTTGCCAAGCTTCCAGGCGGGTGCCCTGATCATTCAGGGTGCCCGTTTGTCATTTCAGGCCGCGATGAAAGGGGACGTCCGCATGGGCGATCTTGTCAATCTGCGTCAGGCGCGCAAGCAGAAGAAGCGCACAGCCAAGGAAAAACAGGCCGATGCCAATCGTGCCCTGCATGGCCGCACACGCGGCGAGCGCACGAAAAAAGACGCCGAGGACCGCAAGGCCGACAGGCAGCATGATGGCCATTATCGCGGTGGTTCCGAACCGTCTGAAAATACCGGATCTGATAAAACCGGCGATGAAGCCGAATCCGCTGTTGCCGGGGGCGGGAAAAATTCCGATGACGTCGATATGGCATCTTCGGACACCGACACCGACATCGAAACCGGCGCTGGTAGCGACAACGTGATTTCGTTCTTTCGCGCCGCCAATCCGAATTCCAGACCCGATAACGACTAAACCGGTTCTTGCGCCAGAGCCGCCGCCTGATGGCTTTGCTATCTGGCGTCGCGATACATCTTTGGGAAATTGGGTGACGCATACTGGTTGCCCTGCTGTTGGCTGGACCGGTACGCATTCGTACCCGGAAGCAGCCGGCGGGCAATATGTGGCCATAGGACGGGCATCCGGGCCGACCGGATCAATTCCGGTGTGGTCAATTCCGGCACCGCCCTAAAGCGTTTTGTGTTTAATCTGCTCCATTATGTTTGTTTTTGGCGTGCCGTTTGGCAAGGCACAGCGTGCAGAGCGATGCGGCGCATCGGTCAAACGGTGTAACGCCGCGAAACGCCGCCAAAAACAAACCCTGCGGGCCGGGATAACCTTCCGCCCCACAGCGTCAAGCCCCTGGAACGTAGCCCCGCTACGTCCTGCGGCTCTTTCCTCGTTGGACAGAAGGTTATCTCCGGCAAAATGGTGCAGATTAAACACAAAACGCTTTAGTTCCCCCAAATGGTGCCGGTCGCAGCTTTTCATGCCGGGCCGCATTCATGGCCGGAATGATTGCCTATCTTACAAGCGTTTCGGCTTCGCGTTTGCTTTGATCAAGCGCTTCGTCCCAGCCCATCAGCCAGTCTTCATGATCGCGGCTGTCGGACGGATAGGGGTTCTCGGTTAACCGATGGGAACCCAGTCCCGCCGAGAAACCCGATCCATAAGCGGGATTGGGAAGGTGCCGTTCATGCACAACCGGGGCATTGGTATCGTAAATCTGATTGCGAAAGGCCGGTAGCGAACACAATACCCCATCATCGATTCCCATCGGATAGGCCATCATCATGGCCCTGCCAAGGGATGTGATGGACAGGCTGTTATCGGTTGCCGTCTCCACCAGACCGGCAATTTTCAGATGCGAAATTGCGTTATTGATGCGTCGTCGCAAGGCAGGTGAGTCTTCGACAATGATCTGATTGCCGTCATCATCCGTGCAAAACAGGGATAAAATGCGTTCAAGCAGGATGCTTTGGTCAAGGTTGCCATCGGCACCGCGGAGCACCGTCAGCATCAAGGCGGGATCGCCAGGCACGAAATCCGTCGCAGTGGACATCAGGGGCCTCCGTTCTGTCCGAACCGAATTCCCTCCCATAGGCAGCGTTTTCTCTCTCGTTTTCGGGGCCGTCGCCGGACCCTGCTGCCTTTTATTATTATAGTTTGCAGATATGTTTCCATCTTGTGAAGACAAGATTGCGCTTTGGTAGAATTTTTTGATTTTTAAATAGATTTTGACGCAAATCGCGCGTTACCCCACAAGAAATGCGGCGAATTCAACGCGATATCCCATGTCCGGGTCGCGTCGCTAAAAACGATCACATTTTCGATATCGGCTGCGGTACTCAGGCGCCGGATTTCGATCCGTCGGTTTTGCCGGTGTTCTTGGGACCATCGGGATTGCGCCAGACCCGAACCTTGTTCCGGCCGCCTTCCTTGGCGGCATAGAGCGCCTGATCGGCCTTTTCGATGATCTGTTCGATCGTGCGGGTTTTGGTCATCGGGGCCGCCCCGATAGAGGCCGTGACCGGCAAAATCGTACCATCATTCAGCGTCACCGGGGATGCTTCGATAACGCGGCGCAGGCGTTCAAGAACGCGTGCGGATTGCTTCATGTCGGCATTTGGCAGGCAAATCAGGAATTCTTCACCGCCATAACGATAGACCTTGTCGAACGGGCGGACATGCGATTGCAGGATACCGGCAACCGATTGCAGCACCAGATCGCCGGCCTGATGGCCATGTGTGTCATTGACCGCTTTGAAGTGATCCAGATCGACCAGGGCAATCGCGGTTGGTGTATCGGTGCGCACAGAACGTTCGCGTTCATTGCCAAGGTCGCCCAGCATGGTTTGCCGGTTATAGGTGCCCGTCAGCGGGTCGACATCGGAACGTGCGGTCCGGAAGGCCCGTTCAAGCCGACGAAGCTGGGCAAAAAACGATTCGGCGCGCAGTGACAGCATTTCGAATTCGGCTTCGTCGACGCTGCCATCAATCTCGTGGCCGTCCAGAAGCCGTCTGGCGGACGCATGAAGCTGTTCATGGGTGGTGGCAAGCGCATGCATCGCAGGCTGGTCTATGAGCCTGTTATGGCGATTAAGCGCATACCATGCCCCAAAGTCGCAATCGTGGTCTTCGCTATGGTCGTGGGCTGTTGCGGGGGGCTGTTTGCCCGCGGGCAGGGTCAGGCGGCGGCACCATCCCAGCAGAAGCGAGATATGTTCGCTAAGCGCCTTGTCGAGTTCTGCCAGAATATCACGTTCCGCATCAGCCATGCCGACTTCGGCGATGCTTTCGCCCATCTTCCGGGAACTGCCCGGTTTGGCTTTGCTGTTTCTGGCACCCCTGTTCTGGCTGTCACTCATCTGCGAATCCGGGGAATACATCGACAAAGGTCTGTTTTAACAGTCTATCGAGTTCCGCCATAGAAATATCGACGCCCAGATCGGCAAGGCTTGTGACCCCGTGATCGGAAATGCCGCATGGGACAATGCCGCCGAAATGCGATAAATCGGGATGAACATTGATCGCGATGCCATGGAACGTGACCCAGCGTCGCACCCGCACACCGATGGCGGCGATCTTGTCTTCGCGTCCGCCATCGCGCACAACCCAGATACCGACCCGACCATCCCGGCGTTCGCCGGTAACACCCAGCAATGCCAGGGTGCGAATCACCCATTCTTCAAGGTTATGGACATAGGCCCGAACGTCCCGACCGCGCTTTTTTAAGTCCAGCATCAGGTAAACGGTGCGCTGTCCGGGGCCGTGATAGGTATATTGCCCGCCGCGTCCCGCGTCATAGACGGGGAAGCGGTCCGGATCGACAAGATCTTCGACATGCGCGCTGGTTCCGGCCGTATATAGCGGCGGATGTTCCAGAAACCATACCAGTTCCGTGGCTTTGCCGTCATGGATGGCTTCGGCGCGCGCTTCCATTTCGGCCAGCGCTTCGGGGTAGGAAACCAACCCGGAGGCGGTGCGCCAGTCGGGAATTTGCGCGGTAGGGGCGATGGTTTGCATTTTTCCTGTCAAATAAGTTAAATGAGCCCTTGATCAGGGGTAACCTTTTTGCTATCTCCCTTTCCGCACCAAGGCAAGCCCACAAAATTACCTCAACGGGCTTGCAGACAAGACATATGCGGTCGTGGCGGAATTGGTAGACGCGCAGCGTTGAGGTCGCTGTGGGCTAACCCCCGTGGAAGTTCGAGTCTTCTCGACCGCACCATTATCTGGATCCCTCCTTCGGGAAGGGTCATGAAAAGAACCCGCCAGCGATGGCGGGTTTTTTCGTTTCGGATGATCCCCATATGAAACGGGACCGCTATTTGGTCGGTAACGAGGAAAGTTGCGGTGTGGCGTTGAAAATTATGCAATGCTGACCCTTGACGTGTTTGGGCGGTTCTTTGAACTGAATGCTTCAAACCGGCTTGAAAGTACTTTACGCTGTGCGCCCCACTTAAAGACAAAATAATCAGGATTTAACCAATTTACGGTTAATTTGGCTCAAATACCTGAAATTAAAAGGTATTCTTATGGCAAACAGAAATGACAAGCTGCGCGAAGCAGCTTTGGACTATCACCGGTATCCCACCCCGGGGAAGCTGTCCGTTACGGCAACCACGACGCTTGCAAACCAGCGTGACCTTGCGCTGGCCTATTCGCCCGGTGTCGCGTTCGCCTGCGAGGAAATCGTCAAAGACCCTGAAACCGCAGCCGAATATACCGCGCGCGGCAATCTGGTCGGTGTGATTTCCAACGGCACGGCGGTTCTGGGCCTTGGCCCGATTGGCCCGCTGGCATCCAAGCCGGTGATGGAAGGCAAGGCGGTTCTGTTCAAGAAATTCGCCAATATCGATGTCTTCGACCTTGAGGTGAATGAAACCGACCCACAGAAATTCATCGATATTGTTGCAGCCCTTGAGCCAACATTTGGCGGTGTTAACCTGGAAGACATTAAGGCACCGGAATGCTTCATTATCGAGAAGGCATTGCGCGAACGTTGCAACATTCCGATTTTCCACGATGACCAGCATGGCACGGCGATTTGCGTTGCCGCAGCCGTGCGCAACGGCCTTCGGGTTGTTGGCAAGGATATCAGCAAGGTACGCCTTGTCGCATCGGGGGCCGGGGCGGCGGCACTTGCGTGCCTTAACCTTCTGGTTTCCATGGGGCTGCCGCGCGAAAACATCACCGTAACCGACCGGTTCGGCGTGGTTTACAAGGGGCGCAAGGAAGAGATGGATCCGTGGAAAGCGGAATATGCCATCGACACCAATGCACGGACCCTGAGCGATGTGATCGAGGGGGCCGATGTGTTCCTTGGTCTTTCGGCACCGAACATCATGGGCGAGGAAGAACTGCGCAAGATGGGTGAACGCCCGATCATCATGGCGCTGGCCAACCCGACCCCGGAAGTTTCACCCGAACTGGTCAAGGAAATCCGCCCGGATGCGGTTATGGCGACCGGACGGACGGATTATCCGAACCAGGTTAACAACGTTCTTTGTTTCCCGTTCCTGTTCCGTGGTGCGCTTGACGTTGCCGCGACCGAGATCAACGAGGAAATGAAAATCGCCGCGGTCGAGGCCATTGCCGATCTGGCAACTGCCGAGGTTTCCGACATTGTGGCGGCTGCCTATGGCGGGCAGGAGCTGCGTTTTGGGCCGGAATATCTTATTCCCAAGCCGTTTGATCCGCGCCTGATGCTTGAAATCCCGCCGCGCGTTGCAAAGGCCGCAATGGATAGTGGCGTTGCCAAACGTCCGATCACGGATTTCGATGCGTATCGTCAGCAGCTTGAAGGCTTTGTCTTCCGGTCCGGTCTGGTGATGAAGCCGGTGTTTGATATGGCGCGTTCGCAGAAAAAACGCGTTGTCTATCCCGAAGGCGAATCGCGTCGTGTTCTGCAGGCCTGTCAGGTTCTGGTTGATGATGGTGTGTGTCATCCGGTTCTGATCGGTCGTCGTGATGTGATTCTTGAACGCATTGCCGAACTTGGTTTGCGCCTGATCCCGGACGAGCAGGTTGAAATCCATGATCCAGAAGACAATCCGCATTTCGAACAGGATTGGCAGGATTTCCACAACATCATGGGCCGCCGTGGTATCAACCCGGAATATGCGCGTTCCATCGTGCGGACCCGTCCGACCGTGATTGCCGCCCTGATGCTGCGCCGTGGCGAAGTCGATGCGATGCTGTGCGGGTGCCAGGGCGGTTTCCTGCGTCATCTGCGCTATGTGCGGAACCTTGTCGGCGTGCAGAAGGGGGTTACCGACTTCTCTACCGTCAATATGATGATCATGAAGCAGGGGACATTCTTCCTGACCGATACCTATGTGTCGGTTGATCCGACGCCGGAACATGTTGCGGAAACCGCGATCATGGCGGCCGACGTGGTCAAGCGTTTCGGGATTACGCCGAAGGCCGCGCTGATTTCGCATTCGAACTTTGGCAGCCATGAAAACAAGTCGGCCTGCAAGATGCGCGATGCGTTGCAGCTGATCCGTACCCTGGCACCCGACCTTGAGGTTGAGGGTGAAATGCATGCCGATGCCGCGATTTCCGAAGAAATCCGGTCACGCATTTTCCCGAATTCGATGCTGAAAGGCTCGGCAAACCTTCTGGTGATGCCGACCCTTGATGCGGCGAACATTTCCTACAACATGGTCAAGATGCTGGGCGATGGTTTGCCGGTTGGCCCGATTCTGGTCGGTGCGGCCAAACCGGCCCACGTGGTCAGCCCGTCGATCACCGTGCGTGGGATTGTCAATATGAGTGCGATTGCGGTGGTTGATGCCATCAATCGCAGTCAGGAACACAGTTAAACCGCAAATTGCTATCGCGCGGCCCTTGACCGGGCCTGACCGATAGCGCAGAAACAGCCGTGCCGGACAACTGGTCCGGCACGGCATTTTTAATTGAAGTGCAGGAACGAACTTAGCGCGCAACACAATCAGGGGAGGGGCAGATGACGGATCAGGTCGAAGAACTGGAACGTCCGGCGGAAAATACGTCGTCTGGTGACGAGTATGTCGATCTTACTCCTGAATATGCGCGCGAGATTCTTGATGCACTGGGCGACGATGATGTATCGCGCGCCGAAGAACTGATTTCCGAACTTCACTTTGCCGATATTGCCGACCTTCTGGGGTGGGCCAGCAGTAGCCAGCGCGTCAAGCTGGTCGATCTGATCCGTCCGGATTTCGATCCGGAACTTCTGACCGAACTTGATGACGAGCTGCGCGAAGAGGTCATTTCGCTGCTTGGTACCGAGGCGGTGGCCGAAGCAATTTCCGAACTCGATTCGGATGACGTGGTCGAGGTTGTCGAATATCTGGAAGAAGAAGACCAGAAAGAACTTCTGGGTGCCCTTTCCGATATCGAACGTGCGCGAGTTGAAGAAGCGCTGTCCTATCCGGAATATACCGCCGGTCGTATCATGCAGCGCGAGCTGGTGGCGATTCCGGATTACTGGTCGGTCGGGCAGACCATCGATTTCCTGCGCTCGGCGAAAAACCTTCCCGATGATTTTTATGACATCATCGTGGTTGATCCGCGATACAGCCCTGTGGGGATCGTTCCGCTTTCACGTGCCATCCGTACCAATCGTCCGGTGCTTATCCGCGATGTAATGGATTCTGAGAACATGCGCACGGTTGTCGTGACCGAGGAACAGGAAAACGTCGCCCACCTGTTCCGTCAGCGCGACCTTATTTCGGCACCGGTTGTCGACGATAGCGGCCGACTGGTCGGTGTGATCACGGTCGATGACGTGGTTGACGTCATCGATGAAGAATATGAAGAAGACATGATGCGCCTTGCCGGTGTTGGCGAGGAAGACGACCTTTCAAGTGCGATTTTTGATACCACCCGATCGCGATTTACCTGGTTGCTGGTCAATCTTTTTACCGCCATTGCGGCATCGATGGTCATTGGCGTGTTTGAAGCAACCATCCAGCAGCTTGTTGCGCTGGCGGTTCTGATGCCGATTGTGGCCTCGATGGGGGGCAATGCCGGGACCCAGACCCTGACCGTTGCCGTGCGTGCGATTGCCACACGTGAACTGACCAGCACCAACGCCTGGCGTGTTATCCGCAAGGAAGTCGCCGTGTGCGGTTTGAACGGGCTTGCCTTTGCCGTTCTGACCGGGGCTGTGACGTGGTTCTGGTTTGATGATGTCATGCTTGGTGGTGTGATCGGGGCAGCAATGATCATCAATCTGCTGTTTGCCGGATTGTTTGGCGCGCTGATCCCGCTTGGTCTGGAACGGGCCGGGATCGACCCGGCGGTGTCTTCATCGGTATTTCTGACGACGATTACCGATGTGGTTGGCTTCTTTGCCTTCCTTGGGTTGGCCGCGACCTTCCTGCTGTAACAACGCCAAATGCAAAAAACAGCAAGGCCGGGCATTTTACCCGGCCTTGCTGTTTGTGGTTCATCCTGAAAGCCCGCGAAATTCAGCTTCGCGCCGGTGACTTTTCTGCCGGGTTCTGATGGCTGAGCAGTGCGGTCGTTTCAATCGCATCGACCGGCGGCGACAGCAGGAAGCCCTGCAATTCGTCGCAATCGGCGGATTGCAGGACGGCAAGCTGATCCTCGGTTTCGACGCCGACAGCAACCACTTTGCGGTTAAGGCTTTTGCACAACCGGATGGCCGGTTGCAGGATGCTGTTTTCGGGCTGTTCATCAAGCGCGATGTTAAACAATGCCTTGGACAATTTGATCCGCTGCACCGGGAAGCGTTTCAGATAGCGAAGCGATGTGTTGGCCGCAGCAAAATGATCCAGTGTCAGACCAATCCCGGCCTCGGCAAAGCGATAGAACTGGCCAAGTGCGCGTTCGGGATCACGCATGGCAATTTCTTCGGAGACCTCGATCTCGATCATCGCCGGGTCGATTTCATATGCCTTGGTAAGCTCGACAATGCTTTTAAGCAGATCGGCCTGAATAAACTGGCGGCTTGAGACGTTCAGGGCCACCGGAACCGGGATGTAACCCTCGTCCCGCCATTGCGCAATTTGTTTGCAGGCGGTTTCGATGATCCAGCGCCCCAGCGGGGTCAGCAGGCCGGTGCGATCGGCAACGGCAATGAAGTCAGGCGGCAGGCGTCTTTTTCCGCTTTCATCGATCCAGCGCAGCAGGGCCTCAAAACCGGTAAGGGTCCGGTCAGATGTGCGATAGCGCGGCTGGAATTCCAGAACAAAGCGCTTTTCATCGACCGCCCGACGCAATTGCGTTTCCATCGACAGGCGGGCATGCATCACGCTGTTCATTGTCTCGACAAAGAAGCAATAGGACGACTCTGCTGATTTTTGTGCGCGATACATCGCGGCATCGGCATTGGCCAGCAATTGCGAAGGTGCCCTGGCATCGTTGGGGTAAAGGGCAACGCCCACACTTACATGCAGGCGGATTTCATCATTGCCACCGGCCTGGATCGGCTGGGACATGGACTCGACAATTCGTTCTGCGACAAGGGCCGCCCCCTCGGCCTCGGACAGGTCGGTTGCAATGACGGCAAACATATCGCCCGAAAAACGCGCACAACTGTCTTTTTCCCGAACCGTCGCGCGCAAGCGACCGGAAACCGTGCGCAACGTTTCATCGCCGATATCCGATCCGAACCTGTCATTGATGGCACGGAAATTATCGATATCCACCACCAGAACCGCCAGAAGCTTTTCATAACGTTTGGCATGGGCAACGGCCTGATTAAGCCGGTCATCAAACAGTGCGCGGTTTGGCAGGCCGGTCATCGGATCATGCGTTGCCAGATAGCGCAGGCGATTGACCGATGCATTGGCAGCCGGATTGTGATGCAGGGTGATATCAACGCAGTCATCGTGATTGACAGATGGCCGCATCGACAGGTCGCAGACCACATGAACACCCTCGGCACTGCGGACAACCCATTCGCGACGAAGTTCTTCGTCCCCGCGGCTCAGCGCAAGCAGCATCTTTTCCTGCGCCCGGCGTGATGCCGTGCCGTCGGACTGGAATTCCGGTGCCAGATTGTAAAACCGGATAAAGCCGTAATCTTCTTCGCGCAGGTCAAAGAAATCAGCCGTTTCCGGCGTCATGGATTTCAGGTGACCATCCAGCCGCGTGATGGCAAGCGACAGATCGCTGATATCGTCAGGCGCACGCATGTGCTGGATGATGCGTCCAGATGAACGCGGTTGGCGGTTGGCAAGCACGAAGACAATCATCGTCATGATGATCGTGATCGCCGCCCCGATAAACAGCACCGATTCCGGGCTGAACATCGCCTGGTTGGCAAGGGTCGGGTCGGCGGTAACATCAATGTGCCATTGGCGACCGGCAATATCGACTGTCGCGGTCTGTTCCAGCTCCGGATCGTCGCCTTCGCCCTGAAGGTCAAACAGGACGGTGTCGCCTTCGCGGACACGGACCGAATACCCCATGATCCCGTCGTCATCGATAACCGATGTCAGCATTGTGCGGATACGAATAACACCGTTGATCACGCCGATGATCTGCCCATCGCGGCTAAGTACCGGGGTATAGACGGCAAATCCGCGCCCGCCCTGCAGCAGTTCAAGGGTGGGTGTGATCTGTGTGCGGCGCTGATCGAGCGCAATATCAAGCACCGGCCCGGCAAGCGGATGGCGTTTCAGGTCCGCACCCATCGCCGGGACATTCCCCTTGATCGGGGCGACATACATGATGATGTAGTTCGGTGTGACCCAGTTGACGGCCTGAAGGGCGGGGAAACGGGCCTGCAACGGGGTGGCGAGGCTCAGATAATCGCGTTCTTCCGCAGGTGGGCCGTCCTGCCAGTTATCGGCAAAGGTTTCGAGCACGTGCAGATTGTTATCGACGATCTGTTTGACCTGCTGTGCAATGCCAGAAGACATGATCCGGGCCGCAGACAGCAACATGGTATCGCGATTCTGAAGCGCGTTGCTCCAGAGCAGAAAAGTCGCGAGGGCAAGCAGCACGCCGGTCATGAAGCTGGCAAGAAGGGCCTGCTTGCGGATGCCGGTTTTGCGCTCGGTTGCGGATTCTTCGGTTGGCCGGTTATCGTCTTGCATGTCTTCCCCAAGTCTCACGATCATTGATTAATCGTGATTTTATTCTGCGCCTCAGCCTGATGAGACAGATTGCATTGCCGGGATGGTGTTCGTGCAATTGTCGAAAATAGCGTGCCAGCGCTTTGTGGCCCCGAAATTTAATCCACTACGCTGTTTATGTGGGCATTCTTACACGATTTTAAGGGTTTGAGCGTGTGCAAAAGTGAATAAAGGCTAAATTCAACTGACCCGATGATCACTTGTGATGCTGGGAAAGGCGGATTTGGGGCTGTCAGGCAGCCATGCATTGTGCGGGTCTGTTCGTGATTGCATATCTGGTGTATGTCGATGCCGATGCGCCATCCCGCAAGGTGCAGCAGAAGCCGGATCAAAGAGAGAGTTCATGAAACATCATCACCGCAATCCCCGTGCCCGCGGTGGGCGTCGTAAATCCGCGCCGCGCCGCGATCCGTTGATCGGGTTCGAGGCGACAACGACAATCCGCGAAATCGGCGCGCGGGGCGACGGCATTGCAAGCATCACGGGGCCGGATGGTTCCAGCATCATTGCCTATGTCGATTGTGTCCTGCCCGGTGATGACGTGCGTGTGGCCCTGCGGCAAAAACGCGGCGATGGATATGGTGCGGAACTGGTCGAACTGATTGCGCGCAGTGCGCCTGCCAGTGCCCCGCGGTGCAGCCATTATGAAAGCTGCGGCGGATGTGCGCTTCAGCATCTTGATGATGACAGCTATCGCAACTGGAAACGCCAGAAGGCATTAACCGCGGTCCAGCGTGCCGGACTTGATCCCGACGAGGCCGAGGAACTGGTGGGAGATGTCGAAATTTCACCACCGGCAAGCCGTCGCCGGGCCGGTTTTGCGGTTCATGTGGGGGCAACCGGTGTGCATGTCGGTTTCCATGGCCGGTTCAGCCATACGGTCATCGACATTACCGACTGTGCCGTTCTGCATCCGGACCTGATGGCGTTCCGTGATGCCTTTGCGGCCTTTCTTGGCAAATGTGATCCGGATGCCGCAAAGACCGTCAAGGAAGTGTTTGTGACCCGTGCGGATAACGGCCTTGATGTGGTGATACATGCAGGTGTCGAACCGGGGCTCGATATGCGGCAGGATCTGGCCGAATTTGCCGAAAATCTTGATCTGGCAAGGCTAAGCTGGAAGGTCGGTGACGCCAATGATGAACCGGTGAGCGCGCCGTACCCCAACCGTTGCCTTCGAAGGCATCGATGTGCCCGTGCCGCCGGGGGGCTTCCTGCAGGCGACCCGGAATGGCGAGGCATCCCTGACCAATGCGATCAAGGTGGCGTTGCAACGTATCCCGGCCCGCCATGTGGCGGATCTGTTTTGCGGGATTGGCAGCTTTACCTTTGCGCTTGCATTGGGGGGGGGATCGCCGCAATGTCGTCGCGGTGGAAAGCGATCCGCGTGCCGTGCGCAGCCTGCAATATGCCGTCGGACAATCGTCGAGTCCGATCAAGGTTGTCGAACGCGATCTATTTCGCCGCCCCCTTGATAAGGCCGACTTGTCCGGACTTGATCTTGTCCTGTTTGATCCCCCACGTGCCGGTGCATTGGCGCAGTGTGAAAACCTTGCGATTGACGGGCCTGAATGGGTGATCGCGGTGTCGTGCAATCCGGCGACATTTTCCCGCGATATCAGGGTGTTGCGCAATGGTGGGTATGAACTGACGCGGGTTGTTCCGGTCGATCAGTTCCTGTGGTCATCGCATCTTGAGATGTTCGCAATCCTGCATCGAAACAAAACATCGGCCTGATTGAACGCGCCAGTTGTTTGTTTTGGCTTAATATTTCGTTCCAAATATACTATACTTATGTCTGGTTTTTCCGCCGGGCTTTCAGGATGGGCTGCCCGGCTTCGGATCAATGTGATTCGGACCGGGGCGTAGCATGTAGCTGCATAACCGGCTTGTTTGTGCGGAAACGACATTGCAGGCAGTTGGTAGTCCTTATCCGGTCTATACTGACACTGCGCGCGCCATCGCGCCGCAGAACCGCCTGCTTGCGTCCGTCGAGAGCATCCAAAGCAGCAATTCCCCGAACACCAGCCTTAGTAACGATGCCCTTCGCAATAGCAGTGCTGCATCCCGGAGCCTGCGGGGCTCGCTTGGTCGTGCGGATGATTTTCTTAAAGTTGCCGCCGATGATCTTTCGCGGATCGGCTCTGCTTTGGACGAAGTCGATACACTGGTCAGCAGCGTTGAAAACAACCCATCACTGTCACGCGTCGAACGTGGGTTCATCACAGCGCAAATTCAGGACTATCTTGATCAGATCGACGAAATCGCCACCAGCAGCAATTATGATGGCAAAAACCTGCTGGACAGTGATCAGACAATTGAATTGCAGATCGGATCGGGGACGTCATCAGGCAACCGTCTGAATGTTGAACTGTATGCATCCGGGACCGAAGGATTGGCAACCGGGCTATCCGCCATCGACATTTCCGATGATGCCGGGGTTTCCAACGCGCGTGACCGTGTTGATGCTGCGCAGGAAGCGCTTTCAAACCGGGAAATATCCCTACAGGCAGACCGCGAAAGCATTGCCGGGGCGGCTGATCGCAGCCGGGTTTCCGAGGTTGCAGGTAACAACATCCTTCAGGCGCAACTTGCCGCGGCCGAACCTGGCGACGCCGATCAGGTGCGGCGCGGAATCATAGAAGCTTTTCAGGGCTATCTTGGCGAAATATCGGCACGTTTGCAGGATCAGACCGTGACGATTGGTGGCATCAGTCTGCCAGAACCGCAACCAGGACCTGAGCCGGTTACCGAGCGTGATGATCCGTTTGCCTATGATCCGAACGCGGATCCATTGGGGCGTGATGATGGGCAATACTTCGCGCCGACAACAGGAAGAAATACCACCGATCCGGTCCCGTCCAACACGTTTGGCGGCTATGACAGCAACGGTGGTGGGACGGGTATTGGCGGCACCTTGTCAGGTGGTGGCGGGGCTGGTCAATCCAGCGCGCCCCGCGTATCGATAGAAGCCTGAATGATTTAGGCACTGGTCGGAAAGCCTATTCGATATATTCCCCATCATAAATGCCCCAATAGCCCTGACGCGGGGCCCATCCTTCGAAATCGCCAAACTGCAACTGACACCAGTCAACCGAACGCGGGCAGGTTTCGATTTTGCCAATCACCGAATTGGAAACAAGGGCGATCTTGCGGGCATTTTCATCGGCGGCGGAATAAAGCGTGATGGTATCGGCGGTAACAATCACATGACGTGATCCCAGCAAAAGACTTTGATGCACCCATCCTTCGCTGCCTTCCCAGTCGCGAACCTTGCGCCAGGTATCAAATTCCGAAATGACTTCCATCGGCATGTTGCGGCGCTGATAGATCCAGACCTTTGGGTAACGCAGGCCGGGCCCGGATCGCAGGTGAACCTTGTCTGACCGCAATGCAACAAAGCGCGGGATCGGCAGGCCTGATTCCTGCGCGCTGGCGACAATCGGTGCGCCAATGCTGCCAAGGATCGCCATGGCGACAAAAGTATGAAGGAATTTACGGATGATCCGCGGCATTGTGACGGTTTTCCCTGCTCTTTCTTCTGCTGCCGGAATAGAATTTCGGAACCGGCGAACCTTGCTCTTTAAGAAATAAAATTACAAAAATGACGTCAAAATTCTTGCTTTAATACCCTGTGACGTGGCATCACTGCATTGCGGCAAGAGCGCATTTGGCGCAAGAAACCCATCTTGTCAGCAAAAGAGTTAAAAGACCGCATAGGAACGGCAGATGACCAAGAAAAAACCCCTCGTCATCGTGACCCGCAAACTGCCGGAAGCGATTGAAACCCGCATGATGGAGCTGTTTGATGCACGTCTGAACATCGACGATGTCCCGATGTCCAAGGCCGAGTTGATCGAGGCGGTCAAACAGGCCGATGTTCTTGTCCCGACGGTGACGGACAGAATCGATTCCGCCGTTCTTGCCCATGCGGGGCCGAATTTGCGCCTGATTGCCAATTTCGGGACGGGTGTCGACCATGTCGATCTGCAAACCGCACGGTCACGCGGTATCACCGTCACCAACACCCCCGATGTCCTGACCGAGGATACCGCCGATATGACAATGGCGCTGATCCTTGCAGTATCGCGCCGTGTTGCCGAAGGCGAACGCATGATCCGCAGCGGCGAATGGACGGGCTGGGCACCGACATCGATGCTGGGGCATCGCATCTGGGGCAAGCGGCTTGGCATTGTCGGCATGGGGCGCATTGGCCGGGCCTTGGCCCGCCGGGCAAAGGGTTTTGGTCTTTCGGTGCATTATCATAACCGCCGCCGTGTTCATCCCGATACCGAGGCGGAACTGGATGCGACCTGGTGGGAAAGCCTGGATCAGATGTTGGCCCATGTTGATGTTGTGTCAGTCAACTGCCCGCATACACCGGCAACCTATCATTTGCTGTCGGCCCGTCGCCTTAAACTGATGCAGCCGCACGCCATTCTGGTCAATACGGCCCGTGGCGAGATTGTCGATGAACCGGCATTGACCCGGATGCTGGCCGATCGTGAAATTGCCGGGGCCGGGCTTGATGTGTTCGAACATGAACCGGCCGTGAACCCGAAACTGCTTGAATTGCAGAACGCCGTTCTGTTGCCGCATATGGGGTCGGCGACCATCGAAGGGCGTGTCGATATGGGCGAAAAGGTGCTGATCAATATCAAGACCTTTGTCGATGGTCACACACCGCCGGATCGGGTGATTGAAGGGCTTCTGTAAGGACCTGATATATATATATCCTTTGGCGATACCTGTAGGGGAATTGATGTGCCGGGTACTGTTATCCGGCACATTGCGTTTCGTAGGGTGATTGGCCTTAAGACGACACAGGCTGCTTTGCCGGTTTGGTGAATATTTTCGCGGCCTGCCCGATAACCAGCGGTACCAGACTTCCCCCGATAACCAGAAGCCATCCCGTGCCGCTGGGCGGTGCAATCATGAGCAGCCGGGACAATTCGGGAACATAAAGCGTCAATCCGATCAGGAGCACGCAAATTCCCAAGGCAATCCAGATGAAAGGGTTGCGGGTAACATCGTTGAAAATCCAGCCGGAAGATCGGGCACGCATGTTGAAAACATGCAGCAACTGTGCGGTTGCAAGCGTCAGGAACGATACCGACAAAGCTTCCTGATCCCCAAGGTTGAAAACATGCAGTGCCATGGCAAAAGCACCAAGTACTCCGACCGTAATCAATGCGCCGTAAAAAAGAATGCCGCCCCAATCCTGTTTGGTCAGAACCGGTGTTTTGGGATCGCGCGGGGGCTGGTTCATCACATGCCGGTCTCCTTCGCCAATACCAAGTGCGAAAGCCGGAAACACGTCCGTTACAAGGTTAAGATACAAAATCTGCAACGGCAGAAGCGGTAAGGGAAGCCCGCTTGGCACGGCAAGGCCGATCACGAGTATCTCGCTGAGATTGCATGACATCAGATACAGCACAAAGGTGCGTATATTGGCAAAAATAACCCGTCCCTGATGCATCGCGGTTACGATTGACGGGAAGGCATCGTCACGCAGAACCATGTCTGCGGCTTCGCGGGCGACGTCTGTGCCTCTTTTGCCCATGGCGATGCCGATATCGGCCTTTTTAAGCGCGGGGGCATCGTTAACGCCATCGCCGGTCATGGCAACAATGGCACCTGCCTGCTGGTGAAGGGAAACCAGATTTAATTTTGCTTCGGGGCTGACCCTTGCAAAAACGGGGGTGGCAAGAATGCGGTCACGTTCTGTTTTCTGTGTCAGGTCGGTTGCCTGAAGCATCCTGCCTTCAAGTCCCGATGCCGTTGCATCGCAAAGTCCGACTTGCGCCGCAATATTTCTGGCGGTGCCGATATGATCGCCCGTTACCATGATGACCCGAACCCCCGCCGCATGACAGGCCTGTATTGCGGCAGGCACATCTTCTCGCGGGGGATCAAGAAGGGCGATCAGGCCTATCAGGATCAGATCCTGATAGGGGGGCGTATCGACCGCAGGGGCATTTTTCATCGCAAGGGCAAGAACGCGCAAGCCCTTTTGCGTCATGTCATTGCTTAAATCCGACCAGCGCCGCCGGGCTTTTTCGTCCATTTCACGCGGGCCATGATTTTCAAGGAAGCCGGTGCTGTTTTTTATGACGGCTTCGGGTGCGCCCTTGATCGCAACAAACAGGTTATCGGGTGTGTTTTGATCGCGATGAAAGGTTGCCATCATGCGGGTCTGCGCGCTGAAAGCTTCCTTGGCGATTTCGGGGTATCTGGCTTGTTGTTCTGTCTGATCAATGCCTGCGTTCCGGGCGACTTCAAGCAGGGCCAGTTCCATCGGGTCGCCAATATGCTTTTCCGTGCTGCCGGATGGCAGCAGAATTGCATCGTTGCACAAAACGGCAATCCGTATGGCCAGTTCTTCGGGGCTGTTTGCTGCCAGCAATGCGTCAGGAGATGACGTAAAATCAACCTCGTTTTCCGAGGTCCTGAGGGCCACGACCGTCATCCGGTTTTCGGTCAGCGTTCCGGTTTTATCGGTCATGATAACCGTGGTCGCACCCAGCGTTTCAACGGCTGACAGGTTCTTGATCAGGGCATTGCGTTTCGCCATCCGCCACATCCCGCGGGCAAGGGCAACCGTTGCAACAATCGGCAATCCTTCTGGGACGGCGGCAATCGCAAGTGCGATACCGGTCTTGAGCATCATCACCATGTCTTTGCCGACATAAATGCCGACAATGGCGATGCATATGGTCAGTCCCAAAGTGGCCCAGATAAGATGACCAGCCAGCGTATCAAGACGTTTTTCAAGCGGTGATGTTTCGGCTTCTGCCATTTCGGTCATCGCCGCGATATGACCAAGTTCGGTTGTCATTCCGGTGGCAACACAGACACCCGATCCATCTCCGCGGCTGATGGCTGTGCCCTTGAACACCATATTCGTGCGATCCCCAAGCGGCAGGTTTTCATCGGTTGTGGCATCATCGGGCAGGTTGATGGTTTTGTCCGTCGGAACGGACTCCCCTGTCAAAGCAGATTCATCTGCCTGCAGGTTGCTGCATTCTATCAAACGGATATCAGCCGGAATAACGTCGCCCGCTTCAAAGACAACAATATCGCCCGGTACGATGTCGCGGGCCTCCAGCACGTGGATTTGCCCATCCCGCCTTACCTTGGCGTGAACACTTGAAAGCTTTCGCAATGCCTCCATCGAACGGATGGCCCTGAATTCGGATGTAAAGCCGATGGCTGCATTGATGATCAGCACCACGACGATGGCAATGCCCTCGGTCAGGTCGCCGAAATAAAATGAAAGGGCCGCGGCACCGGCCAGCATATAGACAATCAGCCCCGCAAATTGCCGGATCAGGATGTTCCAGAAAGAGACGTGCTTCTGGTCCTTAAGGCTGTTCCTGCCGTATTTCTTCCGGCGTTCTGTGGCGTCCGTTTCCGAAAGGCCGATCTCGGGGGAAACATTCAGATGTGCAAGGATTTCCGGTAACGGCTGAATATGATGATCGGACATGCAGAAACCTTTGCAACCAGCAACGAGCAGACGGGCAGGCACCAGCCAACTAGGTCACTAAATCAGTGACCGGTCAAGCAACCGGCCATTTGAGGGCACCTGATTTGATGGTGCAGCATCCTCCTGACAGCTTCTGACAGGGAGGCGGATTAAATCCGTACTCAAAGCATTTCAATTTATCAGCAGCTTGGGTATCAGTAAGGACAATATTTCCATCAGGATTTCCTTCAAGGGGGCCACCATGCGTTTCGTCTTTCCCGCAGCCACGCCGGTTACCGTTCCGGTGCAGAATTCGGATCAGCTTTTCCCGGTCAATCGCATCTTCTGCATTGGCAAGAACTATGCCGACCATGTGCGCGAAATGGGCTCCGACCCGGCCGACACCCCGCCCTGCATCTTCATGAAGCCGACGGATTGCCTGAAGGTTGGCAACGGTGATCTAGCCTATCCGTCGGGAACCGAAGACCTCCATTACGAGGGGGAGCTTGTTGTGGCCCTTGGTGCGGGGGGCAAGAACCTTGATCGTGTGGCAGTTGAAGCCGCCATTTTCGGATATGCTGCGGGCCTTGATATGACCCGCCGTGATGTGCAGGCCGGCCTTAAGGACCGTCGCCTGCCGTGGGATATGGCAAAGTCCTTTGACGATTGTGCCGCGATTTCGGCAATCCGGCCCAAGGCCGATGCAGGCAATCCGCAGGCAACCAACCTGAAACTGTCGGTCAATGGCACGGTCAAACAGGATGATACCACCGCCAAAATGATCTGGCCGATGGTTGACGCATTGGTGCATCTGTCGACCCTGATCGAACTTAAAGCTGGCGATCTGCTGTTTACCGGAACCCCCGAAGGTGTCGGTCAGGTGGTGCGCGGTGACCGCATGGATGTGGTGATTGCCGATGTTGCGGAACTGTCGGTTACGCTGAAATAGCATCAGGATATCAAGATACAGGGATTAAAGGGTCAGGGCCCACTCACCTCATCAGGAAACGGAGTCCGTTTTGAAAATCGTCAGCTGGAATATCAATTCCGTTCGATTGCGCATCGAACAGGTCATAAAGTTTTTAGAAGAACAACAACCCGATGCGCTGTGTCTTCAGGAACTGAAATGCCCGGACGAGCATTTCCCCCACGAGGCATTTGAAGCCGCCGGTTACATTCATCGTCATAACCATGGCATGAAAAGCTATAACGGTGTTGCGATCCTGTCGCGATTGCCGTTTGCCAAAACCGATATCAGGCATTTCTGCGGCAAGGAAGACCGCCGTCACTGTATGGTGACGTTTGAAAACGGGGTCGAGCTGCACAATTTCTACATCCCGGCCGGGGGCGACGAACCGGACGTGACAATCAATGAAAAGTTTGCCCACAAGCTTTCCTTCCTTGATGAAATGACCGCATGGTGGGCGGAACGCCGGGTTGCCGACCCGGATCGCAAGGCCATTCTGGTCGGCGATTTCAATATTGCCCCGTCGGAAAATGACGTCTGGTCGCACAAGCAGCTTTTGAAAGTTGTCAGCCACACACCGATCGAAGTTGAAAAGCTCGAAGCATTCCGTAAATCCGGTGATTTCGTGGACTCGGTGCGTGAAATCGTAGAAGAGCCGGAAAAACTGTTTAGCTGGTGGAGCTATCGTTCACGCGACTGGCGGGCAAGCAACAAGGGACGTCGTCTGGATCATGTCTGGATGACACCGAATATGGCCGGATCGGTCCGCACAGCATCGGTCTATGATCTTGCCCGTGACTGGGAAAAACCATCCGATCATGCACCGGTGGTTGTCGAGTTCAATATCTGAATACCGTTTTTTCAGCATCAAACAGCGGGCCGGATTTATCCAGCCCGCTGTTTTTTCGTCTAAAAGGTCTTGATCGCGGGACGTGCCGGGGTGAAGCTTCTGATTGAACCCGGAAACGAACGTCCCCAATTCTTTAAGCAATTTTATCCCGATGAAACAAAAAACAGGATACGGGCAATGAAAAAGATCCTCATCGCGTTGGCAGCCATCATTTTGCTGGTCGTTGCCGGACTGGTGTATGTCTATGTCAATCTTGACAATATCGTCAAAGCAACCATCGAAGAGGCTGGAACCCGTGTGACGCTGGCCGATGTGACGGTGGATAATGTCAAGATTGAAACCACCCAGAACACGGCATCCATTGGCGGGCTGGTTGTCGGGAACCCGGATGGTTTTGAAACCGACCATGCCTTTTCGCTGGGCAATATTTCGGTGCGACTGGATGGTTCGACCCTTACCAGCAATACCATCCGCGTGATCGAGGTGATCGTGGATGCGCCCAGTGTGACCTATGAATTGGGGCAGGGTTCGTCAAACATCGCGACCATTCAGCGCAATGTTGAAAGCTTTGTCCAGCGTGTCTCCGGCCCGACCGGTGCAGGTGGCGACAAGGCAGATACCGCCGCCGATGACGGTTCGGGTACCAAGGTCGTGATTGATAATGTCTATATCCGCAACGGCAATGTCAGTGTGTCGGCCGCGATGCTGCAGGGTAAAAAACTGTCTTCGGGACTTCCTGAAATCCACCTTAAGGACATTGGCAAGCAAGAAGGCGGGGCGACACCGGCGCAAGTCGCCGAAGAAATCATCACCGCCCTTAACACCGCGGTGTTCAAATCGGTTTCCAGTCTGAATGTCGATGGACTTTTGCAGGGGGTCGGTGACCTTGGCAAGGGTGTGACCGGATTGATTGGCGGTGCTGCAACCGGAACCGGCGGCGTGGTCAAGGACGGCGCGGGTGCCGTCGGTGATGCGGTCAAGGGACTGTTTGGCGGTTCGTCCGAATAACGGGACTCGGAACCGGAATTACGGGATATTTCAATAATATCCTTATAATCAATGTCTTGGCGGAAGGGGCGGTTATCGCTCCTTCCGTTTTTCTTTTTAACGGCGAATTGACGGTACTGCCGCACCGCACAAGGACAATCCGCATATTACTGATGTGAGATTTTCTCTATCTCCCTGCTTTTTTTCATGAATTTGGTTTCCATATATTTTGGGGTATGGAAACATTTCACCGATGGACGGTGTCGTCTTGGGGAATCTTGTTCGGCAATATGAACCGGAAAGATTATTTTCGGGGTCTGGTCACTCTTCCGATCTGGTCATCGACAACGGTTTACACCGCCCAACAAAGATCGATGCATTGCATTGGTTGCCGGGCGTTTGCCATCAAGCCGGATCAACCGGTTGGTTATGCGCCCTGAAAATAAAATATTGGGATTGGGATCATTATTGTCGTCATCCAGACAAGGAGTGAAGACCGATGAGAGCTAAACTGCTTTTTGCTGTTTCCGCAGCTGCCTTTCTTGCGGCCTGTGCGAACATGGATATTCCGGGCGTTCGCGGGATGACCGATACGGGGTCGGCATTTGATGCAGCCCTTCATCAGGCGTATTCCGACCTTGCGCAAGCCGAATATGACGAAGCGGACTGGGCGGATGCGCGTTACTTCACCAACCGCGCGAAAACGGCGGCGATGGGACAGGATACCGGTCCGCAGCCATTGGCAGATCGAAACCTGCCCCAGGAAGGTCTGGCAGAAATCAGTGTTGCACGGGCTGATTTGATGGCGGCCTTTGATGCGGGCGGACGGGACAAGGCACCAGAGGCCGCCGCGCGGGCCCAGGCTGCTTTCGATTGCTGGATGCAGGAACTTGAAGAAAACATTCAGCAGGAAGACATCGATAATTGCCGTGCCTCGTTCTATCAGGCACTTGCCCTTGTTCAGGCGGAACTTGATCAAAAGCCGATGGCCGCGGCTGCGCCGATGATGATGCCTGAACCGATGAAAATCTATTTTGCGTTCGACAGTGCCGTTCTTGGTGACAAGGCGATGCCGGTTATTGACGGGATTGTCGAAGCATATGAAAAATACGACCCGAAAATGATCAGTCTGACAGCCTATGCTGACCGGGCCGGTGATCCGATGTATAATGACATCCTTGCCAAATCGCGCGTTGATGCGGTGGTCAAGGCATTGCGTGATCATGGCGTCAGCCCCAGCAGGCTTGCCATCAGCATCAGCGGCGAGGCCAACGTACCGGTTCCGACTGCTGATGGTGTCGCGGAAAAAGGCAACAGGGTTGTTACGGTGAAATTTGAAGACGGCATGTAAGCCGACATAACAAAGAGGATGAATATATGCGGTTACTCATCGCGCTTCTGCTGCCATGGTTGTTGTTCTTTACCATCGGGCGGCCCATTGCAGGTATCATCTGCCTGATCTTGCAGATTACCCTTCTGGGGTGGATTCCGGCGGCAATCTGGGCTGTCTATGCGTTGAGCCAGTACAACACCGACAAAAAAATCAGTCAGGCCATGGGCGGTGGGCAGGGTTAATTCCCCATACCCCATTCGATGGTGTTGATGATTGGCGGTTGAACCGCATTGCATGTGAAAGGCAGGCTTCCGGGCCTGCCTTTTTTGTTAATGCATGTGGCGACGAACCCCGCCGATAAACCGCGATATCAGTCGTGAAACGGTAAAGCGTGTGATGGCAAACGTAACGAAACCGGCAATCCCGGGCCAGTACCATGCCTGTATTTCGGGCCGTGTGCTTTGTTCAACCAACCCGTAAACGACGACCGCCAATCCTGCGCCCGCCATAAAAGCCAGACGCCTGCGATAGCGACCGATGAACGGGGCAAATAACCACATCGTCCCGTTTCCTATGCTTGCGTCCGGCCGTTACGATTGCCGCGCATCAATGCTGCCCGCCGCCGATATCGCGCGCAAGGCGGGCGGCAAAGTCGTCCGTCATGCCCGATATGTAATCAAGGATCGTCAGATACAGGTTGTAAAGCGGTGCGCCGACCGGCATCGAATCATTGCCGATCAGTTCGCGAACCCGTCCGGTACGATAGGAAAGCTCTGCGTCATCCTTCGCCTGATGGATTTCAAGGGCCGTCTTGCAGAAGGTATCAAGCAGCGTTTCAAGGCAGGCAAATGCGCCGACCTCGATCTGGACTTTGCGCCGGTTCAGAATGATCTGCTTTTCTGAAAACTGTTTGGCGGTCGCGATCATTTCGTTGAACGGGCCATCGGCACAGGACAGAAGATCACCATCGACTGCCCCGTTCAGCAACTGCTCCTCGCGCAAGACAAAGGCATCGGTCAGCGCATCAAGCAGCCCGGTGATGATCTTGCCGCGCAGGAAGGTCATCTTGCGCCGGATGTTGGTTTCGCGGTGATATTCGCTAGGAATGTCGCCCGGGATGCAGGGCAATAACAGGTTTTCAAAGACGCTGAAATCAACCAGTTCCAGTTCGACACCATCTTCGATATCAATCAGGGCATAACAGACATCATCGGCCGCCTCGACCAGATAAACCAGCGGATGACGGCAAAACGATTGCGCCCCGGTGCGGATCAGGCCGGTGGCATCGGCAACCTCGGTCAGCAAATCCATTTCGCGCTGAAACGCACCGAATTTCATTTTTTCGGGATAAGGGCTGCCAATCGCCGACCATGGATATTTCACAAAACTTGCCAGCGTCGCATAGGTCAGGCGCATGCCGCCGTCATAAAGACCACTTCGCTTATGGGTCAGTAACCTGAACCCCTGCGCATTGCCTTCAAAGGTCGTCAGATCGGCGCGTTCTGCCTCGGACAACGGCGCAAGATATTTGGGATCGGCATCCAGAAACCACTGACGAACGGCATATTCCCCGGCATGACCGAATGGCGGGTTGCCGATGTCATGGGCAAGGGCGGCGGCCTGAACAATGGCGGCCATATGATCGGGTTCAATTCCGTCGGGCAGGTGGCCTTTTTCGGCCAGCTGATGGCCGACCATAAGTCCCATGGACCGTGCAACACAGGATACTTCAAGGCTATGGGTCAGGCGGGTATGGACATTGTCGTTTTCAGGCAGCGGATGAACCTGCGTCTTGCGTTGCAGACGCCGGAAAGCCGACGAAAAAATGATCCGGTCGTAATCCTTGTGAAAATCGGATCGACCGAACGCGCCGACACTTGAATGTCGTGTGCCCAGACGTTCAGGCGACAGCAATTTTTGCCAGTTCATCATCGGTTTTGCATCCTGAGTCTATCGGTCGCGTACATGTTCGTGTCGCACTATGGCGCAAACTTCATGACATAATCGTAAAGTGACGGGCTTAAAATGTCGGACGATGCTTCATTTCATGCACGTTTACATTACCCCGGCGTTGCCGCCGAACCGGCCAGCAATCCACCATCAATTGTTAGTTCCGTTCCCGTCATGTAAGCGGCTTCATCCGATGCCAGCAAAACGGCAAGTGCCGCGACTTCGTCCGGGGTGCCGAAACGCTTAGCCGGTGTATCAGCGACAAGGGCTGCCATGCGGGCGTCGCGATCCGGACCGTTGCCAAGCATCGGTTCCCACATCGGTGTCAGAATGGCGGCGGGATGGATTGAATTGCAGCGAATATTGTAACCCTGTTGTGCGCAATATAGCGCGACAGTTTTGCTGTGATTGCGAATGGCCGCCTTGGACGAGGCATAGGCCGCCGCAGCCGGAATGCCAACCATTCCCGAGCGCGATGAAATATTGATGATCGAGCCCGATTTACGCTGGCGCATGGCCCTGATGGCGTAGCGACATCCCATAAATGTACCGTCAAGATTAACCTGATGGACTGCGCGCCAGTCGGCAAGAGATGCATTTTCCGGATCATGTGCGACGATGCCGTCTTCAAAACCAGTAATGCCGGCATTGTTGACCATGACATCAATGGCCGGATAGGCATCGGCAAGTTTTTGCCAGTCATCCTCGTTGCCGACATCAAGGCGCATGGTTTTGCAACCTGCCTCCTTGGCAAATGCCAGAAGCGCACCTTCGTCTCGGTCAGTTGCTATGACGTCAGCACCTTCTTTGATAAAGGCTGTTGAAATCGCAGCACCAATGCCGCGCGCCGCGCCGGTTATGATGCAAATCCGGTTTTCAAGTCGTTTCATGGTCGCTTCGTTCCCTGTTCGGCCTTTGATGGCCTTTGCCGGTTTCGGTGTTATAGCCAAAAAGAAAGCGGCGCGTCCATCGACGCGCCGCCATCTTTTGTACGGTGTGGGCAGGGAAAGCTTAGCTACCCAAACCTTTTTCCATCACCAGATCAAGGCGACGGGCAAAGCTGACCGGGTCGGGCAGGGCTTCGCCTTCAAGGATGCGGGCCTGATCAAGCAACAGCAGGGCGGCGTCATGAAGGATCGGGGTCTTGGCATCCTTGATGGCAATGTCCGACAGCTTTTTGATCAGGCTGTGTTTCGGGTTGATTTCAAGGATACGCGGGCTGATTTCATCAACACGGTTATGCTGCTTCATCAGGCGTTCCATCCGCAAATCCATACCGGTTTCATCGGCAATCAGGCAGCAGGCCGAACTGGTCAGGCGATCTGATTCACGGACATCCTTGATGCTGGTGCCAAGTGCGATCTTGATCGATGCGATCAGGGCATCAAGGGACGCATCGGATGCGGCATCGTCTTTCTTGTCGTCCTTGTCATCATCCTTGTCATCGGATTTGACGTCGGCAAGGTCTGCACCGCCACGGGTGACCGATTTGAAGTCTTTTTCTTCAAACTGGCCAACAGATGGCAACCAGAATTCATCCACCGGATCGGTCAACAGCAGAACTTCGATGCCCTTGGCGGCAAAACCTTCAAGCTGCGGGCTGCGTTTGAGCGCATCGACGTCTTCGCCGCTGATGTAATAGATCGCCTTCTGACCATCCTTCATGCGGCTGACATAGTCGGCAAGCGTTGTCCAGCCATCCGAATGCGTGGAACGGAAACGTGCCAGTTTCAGGATGCGGTCGCGGTTGGTGTAGTCTTCATACAGGCCTTCCTTGACGACAGAACCGAAGTTTTCCCAGAAGGTTTCGAAACCTTTCGAGTCTTTATTCGATGCGGTTTCAAGTTCGGACAGGAGTTTTTTGGTCAGGCCGTTTTTGATTTTGGTCAGGACCGGGTTGTGTTGCAGCATTTCGCGTGAAATGTTCAGCGGCAGATCCTGGCTGTCGACAACACCGGACACAAACCGCAACCAAGGCGGCAGAAGGTCATCCGCACCCTCGGTGATGAAGACCTTGCGGACATAAAGTTTCAGATGGCCTTTGCGCGCCGGATCATAAAGATCGAACGGGCGCATGGTCGGCAGGAACAGAAGACCGGTATATTCAATCGCACCTTCGGCCTGATAGTGGATCGTTTTCCACGGATCGTCGAAGGCGTGCGAATTGTGTTTGTAGAACTCTTTGTACTGTTCGTCGGTAATGTCGGATTTCGGACGGGTCCAGAGTGCCGATGCCTCGTTCAGCGTTTCGTCATTGCCGTCTGCCTTCATCAGGACAACCGGGATGCCGATATGATCGGAGTAGGTTTTGACGATATGACGCAGGCGATATTCTTCGGTGAATTCCTTGAAATCATCGGTCAGATGCAGGGTGATCTGGGTGCCGTGGCCTTCCATTTCGGCCTCAGCGATGGTGTATTCGCCCTTGCCATCCGATGACCATTTCCACGCCTGATCTTCACCGGCCTTTTTCGTGACGACGTCGACCTGACCCGCAACCATGAAGGCGGAATAGAAACCGACGCCGAACTGACCGATCAGGTCAACATCCTTGGCTTTGTCAGATTTCGACAGGGCCTCGACGAATTTCGCGGTGCCTGAATTGGCAATCGTGCCAAGGTTTTCAATCAGGTCGGTTTTGTTCATCCCGATCCCGTTATCGGCAATCGTCAGAACATTACGGACGTTATCGGTCAGAAGACGAACCTTGAATTCTGAATCCCCTGCGAGCAGTTCCGGTTTTGCAATCGCCTCGTAGCGCAGCTTGTCGCAGGCGTCCGACGCATTGGAAATGAGCTCGCGCAGGAAGATGTCCTTGTTCGAATAAAGCGAATGGACAACGATATCGAGCAGGCGGCTGACTTCAGCCTCGAACCGCATTTTTTCTTCCGTCATGACCTCTGTGTTCTCCTGTAATTTCAATCCACTATGTGCAATTTGCGCTGCTGGGTCCCGATTTGGCAACCTTCAGGCAGTGCTTGATATGCGTCAACGCATCTTGCAGCGCAAGCCCTGTATCCTAAGTATATAAAAAGACGGTTTCATTACAGGGCACGAGGCTTGCGGAAGTTGTCTTGGGTCCTGTCCTGCCCCGAAACGGCAAACGTTTCGGATAATTGCAAGGTGCAATGCCTTGTGAATGTCTCAGGCTCTATAACAGGAGGCCGCAATATGAAGGTTCCCGTTCAAATCACCTACCGTGATGTTGATCAATCAGATGCGCTGGACGAGCGGATCCGCTTCAAGGTGCAAAAACTGGAAGAAACCTTCGACCGCATGACAAGTTGTCATGTCATCGTGGAAAGACCCCATGCATCCCACGCACAGGGAAACCGCTATGCGGTTCATTTCGGAATTCATGTGCCGGGTAAGGAGATTATGGTTAAGCGCGACAGTGCCGATCATGCGCACGAGGATGTCTATATCGCGCTCAAAAACAGCTATCAGGCCGCGCGCCGTCAACTCAAGGAATATGTCGACCGGATGCGCGCCCACTAGGGTTCCTGTTAACAACAGCGAGTAATTGAAATGACGGGGCGGTCAGTTGACCGCCCCGTTCATGATATCGTGACCTCCGGCATTTCGGCCCGGACTTGTGGATAGCGGCCCTCGCGCAATGTGCGCGCCCACCATTTCAGATCATTGACCATGTGTTTAAGGGCCGCCTCGGACCCGGCTTTGTCGATCGGATAACCATTCGGATCAAACTGGTCCCAGACATTGGCAAAGCTGACAACGTCGCGCATGGTCACGACATGCAATTCGGCAAAAACCAGTCGCAATTGTTCGACCGCCCGCAAACCACCCGACATTCCGCCATAGGACACAAATGCCAATGGCTTTCGGCGCCATTCGGGCTTGGCGGCGTCGATCAGCAATTTCAGTTCGCCGGTAAAGCTGTGATTGTATTCCGGGGTGACAACGAGGAAGGCATCGGCTTCGGCAAGAACGGATTGGAGTTCGGCAACACCGGGATGCGCATTGCCGACGTGACGGGATGGCAGATCGAGCTTCGCCGGATCGATAATATCAACCGACAGATCCGGATCTGTTTTCAGGATTTTGATCGCCCAGTCGGCAACTGTGTCGCAGAACCGGTCTTCACGGGCACTGCCATAGATCAGTGCAAGATTGAAAGTCTCTTTCATGACGTCACTCCTTGATTATTTCGCAGCAAGGAGTAAATCTATAGAACCTTAACAATAGTTGAGGTCAATGATGAATTTCAAGCGCATCAGAACGCCATGAAAAAATAACGGAAAGGGCAGGAAAATGGTGAAACCCGGGCCATTGCACCGCTATCTCAGTGTGGGTGAAGTCGCCAAAAGAAGCGGACTTGCCGTATCAGCGATCCATTTTTACGAGCGTAAGGGGCTGATCGCCTCGATCAGAACGGATGGCAATCAGCGACGCTTTCCGCGCGGTATCCTGCGCCGGGTCGCGATCATCAAGGTCGCACAACGCACCGGCATTCCGTTGGCCGAAATCGGGAATGCGTTATCGGGGCTGCCAATTAACCGGGCCCCGACGACACAGGACTGGGAAAAGCTCTCGTCGCGGTGGCGTGATGATCTTGATGCCCGGATCGAACAATTGACCCTGCTGCGCGATCAATTGGGCAAATGCATCGGGTGTGGCTGCCTTTCGATCAGCGACTGCCCGCTTCGCAACCCGTCGGATGAACTGGCAACGGATGGTCCCGGTGCGCGGTTGCTTGAACTTGATGACGCACAGGATCACGAACCGTCAGATGGAACGTCTTGATCCTTAACGGAATGCATTGGGATACTCTTGCCGATGCGGCAGAATGCTTGACATTGTGCGATGCGGCGTGTTGAAAGGCGCATTGATCTAGGCGCGCGAAATCATCCGCGATGCCTGCTGGAAAAGTTTGATGCAGATTTCAACCCGAACCGGTCCCCGTATCCTTGCCATATTGGGGCCCACCAACACCGGCAAGACCCATCTGGCCATGGAACGGATGTTGGCGCATACCTCGGGTATGATCGGTTTTCCGCTGCGGCTTCTGGCGCGCGAAAACTATGATCGCGCGGTCGCCCGTGTTGGCAAGGGTGCGGTGGCCCTGATCACCGGCGAAGAACGCATCCTTCCGAAATCAGCACGCTATTTCCTGTGTACGGTCGAAGCCATGCCGGTCAACAAGCAGGTTGATTTTCTGGCCATCGATGAAATCCAGATGTGTGCCGATCCCGAACGCGGGCACGTATTTACCGACCGGCTGTTGCATGCGCGCGGTATCAGCGAAACCATGTTCATGGGGGCGGAAACCATCCGTCCGGTGATCCGTCAACTGATCGACAATGTCGAATTTGATACGCGCGCACGGTTTTCGACTCTGACCTATAACGGATCGAAAAAGATCCAGCGTCTGCCATCACAATCCGCCGTCGTGACATTTTCCGCACAGGAAGTTTACGCCGTTGCCGAATTGGTCCGCCGCCAGAAGGGCGGAGCGGCCGTGGTGCTTGGCGCGCTTAGCCCGCGCACGCGCAATGCCCAGGTCGAGATGTTCCAGAATGGCGAGGTCGAACACCTGATTGCGACCGACGCGATTGGCATGGGGCTTAATCTTGAACTGAACCATGTGGCCTTTGCGGCCCTTCACAAGTTTGACGGTCAGTTCAATCGCGGGCTTTCGGCGGCGGAAACCGCCCAGATCGCCGGGCGCGCCGGACGTCATATGAATGACGGCACCTTTGGGGTGACGGGCAATCTTTCGGGGATCGATCCCGATATTATCGAACAGATCGAAGCCCACGAATTCGAACCGCTTGCCAAAGTCTTCTGGCGCAATGCGCGACTGGATTTCAGAACCGTCGATGCCTTGCAGAAATCGCTGCGCAAGCGCTCGGACAATCCGACACTTGTTCTGGCGCGCGAACCGGTCGATGAAGTCATGCTGGCGCATTTATCGCAGAACGAAGACGTCGCGCGCATCGCATCGGCCCCGGATCGGGTGCAATTATTGTGGGAAGTCTGCCAGATTCCGGACTTCAGAAATATCCATACCGATGCGCATCCAAGGCTGCTAACATCTATCTATCGCTATCTGGCAAAACCAAATAGTAAACTGCCGGTCGACTGGTTGGGCGAACAAGTCTTGCGCCTGGACCGTTATGATGGTGATATCGATCAGTTGTCATCACGGTTGGCGGGTATTCGCGTCTGGACTTATGTATCGCACAAGCATCACTGGCTCGAAGATGCCAATCATTGGCAGGAACGTACGCGGGCCATTGAGGATAAGCTCTCTGATGTGCTACATGAACGCCTGACCCAAAGGTTCGTTGACAGACGAACTTCGGTTTTATTGAAAAGTCTCAAGGACAAGTCTGAACTCATGTCTACCATCACTGCGAATGGTGAAGTCCAGGTCGAAGGTGAATACGTCGGCCGACTGGAAGGATTCCGTTTCATCGCCGATGAAACCGATGCTGCGTTTGAAGGCAAGGCAATCGCCAGTGCTGCACGTCGTGCACTGACTGGCGAGATTGCGCAGCGTGTCAAACAACTGGAAACCGATGAAGACGACAAATTCGCGGTGAATGGTCAACTGGAAGTCCTGTGGAACGGGGCGGTTGTCGGTGGGCTGAAAAAGGGCGACACCGTCCTCAGCCCCGACGTCCAGGTCATTGACAGCGAGTTTTTTGACGGCCCGACCCGCGAACGCGTACGGACCCGGCTTCAGAATTTCGTCAACGCCCATATCGAAGCGCGCCTGAAAATGCTGACCCGCCTGCGCGATTGTCAGCTTCCCGGTCCGATTCGCGGCCTTCTGTTCCAATTGAACGAAGGTCTGGGCTGTGTGCCGCGTGCCGATCTTGAAAGCCTGATCAAGGATCTTTCGGATGAAGACCGCAAGGCGCTGGCCAAGCTTGGCGTGCGGTTGGGGGTTGAAACGGTTCATGTGCTTGACGCGCTGAAACCCGATCCCGTCGAACTGCGTGGCATCCTTTGGGCGATTTCGCGCGAACTTGATGCGCTTCCCGAACTGCCACCGGCAGGTCGCACATCGGTTCCAAATGATCGCAGCAATTCCAAGGGCTTCTATCTGGCTGCCGGTTACATGCCGGTCGGGCCGCTTGCCGCACGTGTCGACATGCTGGAACGTTTTGCCGCATTGCTGCGCCAGAAGGCGCGCGAAAATGATGGCAAGGTAAAACCCGATCCCGATCTGCTGTCGCTTCTGGGCTGCACGGTCGAGCAGGCCGAAGGCGTGTTTACCGCACTTGGCTGGCGTGCCGAGGTGGTCAAGGTCAGCAAGGCTGAACTTGATGCCAAGGAAGCTGCTAAAAAGGCTTCTGAACCTGCTTCTGAACCTGCTGCTGTGAGTGCAGATGCACCGGAAGCTCCTGCTGAAGCCGCCAATGCCGATGAAGCGGCCAAAGAAGCACCGGCCGACGCCGTCAGCGAAACGCCCGCCGAAGAAGCGGCCCCGGCAGCCGGTGAAGCCGAAGCCGAGCCGGAATTCGTCGAGGTTAAATATTTTGTCCGTGTCGACCGCCGCAAGCGCGGTGGTGCTGGCAAAGGCCAGCGTGGCGGTCCGCGCCAGGAAGCCCATGGCAAAGGCGCGCCGAAAGGCAAAGGCGGTCAACGCCCGAACCGTGGCGGCCCGAACAAGGGCGGCGACCGTGGTGGCAAAGGTCAGGGGCGTCCGAACAATGCACCGGCCAAAAACAATCAGATCAACGAGGATTCGCCATTTGCCAAGCTGAAGGAAATGCTGGCGGCAAAGGGCTGATCCCGACCTGTTTTCTGTGATGCGGCGACCCTTTGCGGGGTCGCCGCATTGCGTTTGGGATGGTAAAATCAATCCATGACACTTGATCAGACAGGCAGCAAAGTCCGTATCGATAAATGGCTATGGTATGCGCGGTTCTATAAGACCCGTTCGCTTGCCAGCAAGGCATGCCAGTCGGGCCATATCGTTCTGAACGGTCAGTCCGTCTCCAAAGCCAGCGTTACGGTCGTTGTTGGGGATCGGCTGCAATTCTTTCAGGGCCCGCATCTGCGCGTGATCGAAGTGGTGGCACCTGGCGAACGACGTGGCCCCGCCCCCGAAGCCCAGCAGCTTTACGTTGATCACTCGCCACCACGTGTGGCGAAAAAAGAGGTCGCGGCCGATATCCGAACCGCTCCGATTGCTGAACGCGAAGCTGGCAGCGGACGTCCGACCAAGGCCGAAAGGCGCGCAACGGACCGGTTGCGCGGCGATGAATAACTTTTACAGGCTGTAATCTGATCTGACACCAGGTACGGCGCGAACAACATACCGGGTTGTAGAACCTTCAGGATTTTCTTGCCTCCAGCATAGGCATGGGCTATTGATACTATATCAAGGTATAATACACCTACTTTAGTATGGTTTCGCTTCGACTTGGAGAATGACTGCGTTATGAAACGCAAGCCTGGCCTGCATATCGGCACTTTGTCACATCTGGGGGCAGGCCGTTTTGCCATATTGCTCGCAGCATTTGTGATCAACCTGCTGTCGCTGGCACTGCCGGTGACCCTGTTGCAGGTCTATGACCGTGTGCTGCCCCATAATGCCATCCCGACTTTGACCTTGCTTATACTCGGGGTTTTTGGCGCGTTGGTGCTTGAAGCGGCTTTGCGCCTTGGTCGGGCCTACATATCGTCGCTGTCGGCGGCAAAGTTCGAACATAAAAGTTCGCAGGCTGCTGTCGGTCATTTGTTGGCGACAAGTCTTTCCGATTACGAAAAAACCGCACCTGGCCTGCATCTTCAGCGGCTGAACAGTCTGAATGTCCTGCGTGACTTTTATGCCGGGCAGGCAATCGGGGCGGTGATCGATCTGCCGTTCATTATCCTGTTCCTTGGTTTGATTGCCATTATCGGTGGCAAGCTCGTGCTGGTACCGCTGGGCATTCTGTTTGCCTTCATGCTGACCGCGATGATCCTGGGGCGGCGGTTGCGTCGCGCGCTTGATGAACGCAGTCAGGCCGACGAGCGGCGCTATAATTTCATTATCGAAACCCTGACCGGCATTCACACCATCAAGGCGATGGCGATGGAAAACCTGATGATCCGTCGCCATGATCAACTGCAAATCCAGTGTTCGGAGGATGACCTTGTCGCCGCGCGTTGCGCCCATGCCGCGATCAATTCAAGTGCCAGCTTTTCGATGATCACGATGATCCTTGTTGCCGGTGTCGGCAGTCTTCTGGTTATCAATGCCGATCTGACAGTGGGTGGGCTTGCCGCCTGCACGATGCTGGCCGGGCGTTCGATCCAGCCGCTGCAACGTGCCATGGGTCTTTGGACCCAGTTTCAAAGCATTCGGGTTGCGCGTGATCGGTGCCGCGAACTTTTCCGTCTGCCGCCCGAAGATGCCGACGATGCTGCTGAAATGCCGCCGCTTGAAGGGCGTATCGAGCTTGAAGATGTCAGTTTTTCGCACGCGGGCGGGGACACAGTTTTTGAAAATCTGACGCTTGCGATACAGCCCGGTGAATCTGTTGCAATCACCGGTGAAAACGGCACCGGTAAAACCACCTTGCTGTGGCTTCTGATGGGGGCGTTACGCCCTGATCGCGGTTCGGTGCGGCTTGATGGTCGTGATCCCGGTAAATATGCATCGGAATCGATCCGCCGCCAGATTGCCTATCTGCCGCAACATGGTGTGATGTTCAAGGGAACGATCCTTGAAAACATCACATCCTTCCGCAAGGAAATCGGCACGGATCGTGTTGTGGAAATTTCACGGCGTCTGGGGCTTGATGAAATCGTCATGCGCATGCCCGACGGTTACGATACCGAAGTGGGCGGGCAGGCATCCGAAACCCTGCCGCGCGGCGTAAAGCAGCGTATCGCGATTGCGCGTGCCCTGATCGACTATCCGCGCATCGTGCTGTTTGACGAAGCCAACAGTTCGCTTGATATCGCGGGTGACAACATTCTTGCCGGTCTTCTGATTGAACTTCGCAAACATTGTACGCTGGTGATGGTATCGCACCGACCGTCACTGATCGCCCTTGCCGACAGACAATATCGCCTGATGGAAAAACGTCTGGTGCCGGTCCTGCGGCGCAGCGGCACCCAGCCGGTGATCGAGGCAGAAGAAGTCGCACGCGCAGGAGGCCGGTCATGAATATCGAAAACATGGACTTCGCGCTGAATTACCGCATGGGCCTTGCCAGCAATGACGCCCAGTCGGATTTTGATGCCTGCCTGTGGCCTTTGTTGCAGGCGCTTGGCTGGCGTGGGCTGCCCCGTCAGGTCGCAGAAGCATTGCCGCATATGGACGAGGCCCTTGATCTGACCGATTTTCGCAATGTGCTGGCGAACCTGAATTACCGGTCGCGCGAAATCGATACCACATTTGATCGGATCGATGATCGGTTGATGCCCTGTCTGTTCGTGCCCGATAACGGCACCGCACTTGTGGTGATCAAGCCGGAAAATGCTGGCATCCGGGTGTTTGATGGCGGCACCAGCCGCGAAATGGTGATCAAGCCGGTCAATCTTCCCGGGCGGTTGTTCCAGTTTACCCAGGCTGGGCGTCACGAACGGTTTTTTGAAGAGGACAAACGCGGCTGGTTTGGCGGAATAACCGACCGGTTTTCCGCCCTCGGTGGACAGCTTTTGCTGATTACCCTGATGCTGAACCTGATGGCGCTGGCCAGCCCGATTTTCGTAATGGGGATCTATGACCGGGTCATTGGAACGCGGTCGATCCCCATGTTGATCCAGTTCGGGATCGGCATGGGGATTGTCCTGATCCTTGACTGGGTCCTGCGCAATCTGCGCAGCCAGATGGTCAGCCATTTTGGGGCGCGCCTTGATACACTTGTCAGCAGTGCCATTTTCGAACGGCTTCTGTCCCTGCCACCCGCCTTTACCGAACGTGCCCCGGTCGGGGTTCAGATTTCGCGGATTCGCGATTTTGAAAGCGTCCGCGAATTCTTTAGCGGCCCGATGGCGCTTGTCATTCTGGAAATGCCCTTCCTGCCGATCTTCCTGATTGTTCTGGCGATCCTTGGGGGGTGGCTTGCACTTATCCCGATTGGGCTGATCGTTGTTTTTGTCCTGATCGGCCTGGTGTCTTTTCCGGTGGTATCACGACGGGTTTCGGAACTTGGCCGCAATGGTGCGAACCGTCAGGAATTCCTTGTCGAAACGGTCGGCAAGATGCAGGCGTTGAAATATACAGGCACAGAACATCGCTGGCTGTCGCGTTTCCGCGATATTTCGGCCGATACGGCTTATGCCGGGTTCCGGGTGGCAATGATCAATAATCTGATCAACACATCGGCACAGATTCTGATGGTCTCATCCGGGGCGCTTATCCTTGCCTTTGGCGCGGTTCAGGTCATGGCGGGTTCAATGACCGTCGGCGCACTTGTGGCATCGATGATGCTGGCATGGCGTGTACTTGGCCCGATCAATCAGGCGTTTGTCGGTATGCCGCGGCTGGCACAGCTTCGCGGGTCTGTCCGGCAGATAAACCGTCTGATGACGCTGGCACCGGAACGTGATCTGGTGCCGCGCACGGTTGGCCAACGCCGTTTCGAGGGCAATGTCACCTTCTCGCGTGTCAGCTTCCGATATACGCCGGACTCCGATCCGGCTCTGGTCGGGGTGAATTTCGATATCAAGGCCGGACAGGTGGTTGCGGTTGTCGGATCGAACGGGGCGGGCAAGTCATCGCTGATCAAATTGATCGCCGGGATGTATCAGCCACAGGCCGGTGCTGTTCTGATCGACGGCGCGGACATCCGCCAGATGGATCCGCAAACCTTGCGTCAGTCCATTTCCTATGTGCCGCAGGATGTTGAATTTTTCCGTGGATCAATTGCGCAAAACCTGCGCCTTGCCAATCCGATCGCATCACCCGATGAATTGCGGATGGCCTGTATGTCGGCGGGTATTCTTTCGGAAATCGAAGCCCTGCCCGACGGTTTTGAAACACGGATCGGCGATCAGCATTCCTCGCGCTTTTCGACAAGCTTCCTGCAACGCCTGGCACTTGCGCGTGCCTTTGTCCGCGAAGCACCGATCATCCTGTTTGACGAGCCGACCAATGGTCTGGATCAAAAAGCGGATCGGGCATTCCAGCATGCGATCAACCGTCTGCGCGGCGGATCGACGATTTTCCTGATTACCCATCGGCCAAGCCATCTTGATCTGGCCGACCGCATCATTGTTCTTGAAGCAGGTCAGGTGCGCGCCGATGCGCCGCCAGCACGCATCAAGCAGCAGGTGCTTGACGGAGGTTTCCTATGAGCGAAGCAGTTCAGAACACCGCAATTGAACGGTTCCGCCAGTCGCGCCGTATGGCACGCTATCTGTCACATGCCGTCTTGCTCGAAGAAGGCGGGATTTCGGTCTTTGTCCGTTCGGCAATGGTGATGCTTTCGGTTGGCTTTATCGCGCTGATCGCGTGGGCGGCAACCACCCAGATCAAGGAAACGGCAACCACCTTCGGGCAGGTCATGCCGACCGGGGCGGTTAACAAGATCCAGCATCTTGAAGGTGGCATCATTTCCGAAATCATGGTGCGGGATGGTGACTTGGTCGAAAAAGACCAGGTTCTGATGCGGTTGAAACCCGAAGCATCACAGGCCGAACTGTCGCAGGCCGAAACCAGACTGGCCAGCCTGCGTCTTGAAGCCGAACGTTATCGCGCACTTGCCGAATCGCGCGATCCCGACTTCACCCTGCTGATGGACCAGTATCCGGAACTGGCAAAAAACCAGCAGGAAATCTATCGGATCAAAACCGACCTTGATAGCAGCCAGCGCGAAATCCTTGACGTTCAGATCAAGGAACGCAACGCCGAACTGGCCCAGCTCCAGCAGCAGGAAGGGACTTTGCGCCGTTCTGTCGAATTGCTTAACCAAGAAGTGACGATGCGCCGCTCGCTGTATGAACAGGGGCTGAACTCCAAGGTCCTGTTCCTCAATATCCAGCGTGAATTGAACGAAGCGCAGGGCAATCTTTCAAGTGTCATTGCGGAAATGGCGCGTGCGCGTGAAACCATCGCCGAAGCCAATCTGCGCCAGAACGAACTTCGAAACAGCCAGCGCGAGGAAGCGCTAAGTGAACTGGGGCGGCTTGGCGGTGAAATTGCCCAGGCCGATGAAGCGCTGCGCAAGCTTAAGGACCGTGTCGCGCGACTTGAAATCCGCGCCCCGTCCAAGGGTTATATCAAGGGGCTGCAATTTACCACGATCGGCGGGGTGATTGCCCCGGCACAGGTGGTCATGGAGCTGGTTCCGACCGATGATGCACTGGTCGCGGAAACCCGGATTTCGACCGAGGATATCGGTCATGTTCATCTTGGACAGCCGGTGACTGTTAAAGTCAGTGCATTTGACTATATACGATATGGTAGTATCAGTGGTGAATTGGTATCGATATCGGCCTCTACTTTTGTTGATGAAGATGGACGACCGTATTATAAAGGACGGGTGGCACTTGATTCCGACCGGGTCGGTGAGGGTGCCCGCGCTCAGCCGATTATCCCTGGCATGACGGTTCAGGCCGACATCCAGACGGGTGAAAGGACATTGCTGCAATATCTGCTCAAGCCGGTTTATGTCTCGCTTGATCAGGCATTTAGCGAACGCTGAGTTTTCATAATGGTCCCGCTGGAAATGTTCATTTCATTTCTACTGCCTGGCCGCACGTTTCTCTGGTAAAACAGAGGATTCTATACTTTTGTATAGAAATGCGGATCAGGGATTCCCGTCCCGCATTTCTCGGAGAATGGGCTAGATGGCGGACGATCCTCGCGACGCAGAAGACACTCGCAACGAACTGGGCGGAAACCGGGCAGATACCGGTACCGGCGGTGATGATCTTATGCGTGATGATCGCAGTGGCGATGACCCGGACGAGCATGTCGAACTGCATGGTGATCAGAATGGCGATGGTGGCATTCCCAACGAACAGTTGGGCAGTGTTCATTATGGCAATCAGGTCAATAACCCGCAGGGCGAAGACCAACGCCAGTTCCGCCAGCGCAACGCGGGCGATCAACGGGCCGAGGAAACAACCCAGGCCGACGCCACGGAAAAGCAGATAAAGGCCGAGGCCGAGCGGGTCGAGCTTGAAAACAATATCGATACGGTTGGCGAGGGCGCTGAAACTGCTGGTGGCAGCTCAGGAAACGACCCGGTTTCCCTGCGGTCAAACGATGCAGGTGGTGCTGATAACCCGCAACCGGTTTCAACACCCGATACGACCATTGTGCCTGGCGCCCGCGAAGGCGGTGGTGGCCGCTCCGGTCAAAATATTGAAACTGATTTTGCGCCCCGGTCCGCACCGGCATCAGAGGCTGCTGTTGCGGCGGCTGATGTCAGTGCGACGGCTTCCGCCGAACTGGACGAGGTTCTGGAACTCGAAACCCGGAACGAGGTGCCAAAAGTCGCCGACGCACCAAGCCTTTCTGCCACGGATGTTGCCGGTGACGAAGACAGTGCGATCTCGCTTGATGTCTCTGCCGCTCTTCGTGACCTTGATGGCGGCGATGAAACCCTTTCGATCACGATTTCCGGCGTGCCTGATGGGGCGGTTTTATCGGCCGGCACGGATAACGGCGATGGCACATGGTCACTGACGCCAGATCAGCTCGCGGGCCTGACGATCACACCGGGCGGGAACTACAATGGCAGCTTTGATCTTTCAGTAACCGCAACCAGCACCGAGGCCAATGGCAGCACATCATCGACAAGCACAAGCTTCACGGTCGATGTCGAAGCCGTTGCCGATGGTGCAACGCTTGATGTCGGCGATGCCGCCGGTGCCGAAGACAGTGCGATTGCCCTCTCGATTGATACCGAACTGCTCGATGCGAACGAGGGCATCTCGATCACCATCTCAGGCGTTCCCGATGGTGCAACCCTGTCCGCCGGAACCGACAATGGTGACGGCACCTGGACCCTCGACGTCGCCGATCTCGACGGCTTGACAATCACGCCGGGCGAAAATTTCAGCGGCAGCTTCGACCTGACCGTATCTGTCTCGACAACTGACGGCACCGATAGCGCAGTCGTTGTCGAAGAGATTACGGTTGATGTTGCGGGGATCGCAGACGCGCCGACATTGGATGTGTCGGATGCGAGCGGGTCCGAAGACAATGCGATTGCACTCGATATTGACGCGGGTCTAACGGACAGCTCCGAAGTTCTCAATGTCACGATCAGCGGCGTGCCACAGGGCGCGACCCTGTCAGCCGGTACCGATAACGGTGATGGCACTTGGACTCTAAGTCCCGATCAGCTTGCAGGCCTGACGATCACGCCAGCGGATGATTTCAGCGGATCGTTTGATCTGACCGTCACCGCGCAGTCTGCGGATGGCAACGATGTTGCGACCACAACGGGCCGGATTACGGTTGATGTTGCCGGTGTTGCCGATGCTCCGACGCTGGATGTCTCTAACGCCAGTGGTTCGGAAGATTCTGCGATTGCACTCGACATTGATGCAGGCCTGACGGACAGCTCCGAAGTTCTCACCGTTACGATTAGTGGCGTGCCAGAAGGTGCGACCTTGTCTGCGGGTACTGATAATGGTGATGGCACTTGGACTCTGAGTCCCGATCAGCTTGCAGGCCTGACGATCACGCCAGCGGATGATTTCAGCGGATCGTTTGATCTGACGGTGACGGCCCAGTCTGCGGATGGCAGCGACATTGCGACAGCGACGGATACGATCACGGTTGATGTTGCAGGCGTTGCCGATGCCCCGACATTGGACGTTTCTGATGCCAGTGGTTCAGAAGATACGGCGATTGCGCTTGATATTGATGCAGGCTTGACGGACAGCTCCGAAGTTCTCTCTGTTACGATTAGTGGCGTGCCAGAAGGTGCTACCTTGTCTGCAGGTACCGATAACGGTGACGGCAGTTGGACGCTGTCAGCAACCGACCTGAACGGCCTGACGATCACACCAGCGGATGATTTTAGCGGATCGTTTGACCTGACGGTGACCGCGCAGTCAGCGGATGGTGAAGATGTTGCGACCACAACGGGCAGTATTACTGTTGATGTCGCAGGTGTTGCCGATGCACCGACGTTGGATGTCTCTGACGCCAGTAGTTCGGAAGATTCAGCCATTGCTCTCGATATTGATGCAGGCCTGACGGACAGCGGCGAAGTCCTGACGGTGACCATCTCCGGTGTTCCGGAAGGTGCGAACCTGTCTGCGGGTACTGATAATGGTGACGGTAGCTGGACTCTAAGTCCAGATCAGCTTGCAGGACTGACGATTACCCCGGCGGATGATTTCAGTGGGTCGTTTGATCTGGCTGTGACGGCGCAGTCAGCGGATGGTGAAGATGTTGCGACGAGCAGCGGCACGATCACTGTTGATGTTACGGGTGTGGCCGATACGCCGACGCTGGAAGTCTCTGACGCCAGTGGTTCAGAAGATTCGGCGATTACGCTCGACATTGACGCAGGCCTGACGGATAGCTCCGAAGTCCTGACGGTGACCATCTCGGGTGTTCCGGAAGGGGCAACCTTGTCCGCCGGAACCAACAATGGTGATGGCAGTTGGACTCTAAGTCCCGATCAGCTCGCAGGCCTGACGATCACGCCAGCGGATGATTTTAGCGGGTCGTTTGATTTGACCGTCACCGCGCAGTCGGCTGATGGTGACGATGTTGCGACGAGCAGCGGCACGATCACTGTTGATGTTACGGGTGTGGCGGATACGCCGACATTGGACGTTTCTGATGCCCGTGGTTCGGAAGATACGGCGATTGCGCTTGATATTGATGCAGGCCTGACGGACAGCTCCGAAGTTCTAACCGTTACGATCAGCGGCGTGCCAGAGGGCGCGACCCTGTCAGCCGGTACCGATAACGGTGATGGCAGTTGGACTCTAAGTCCCGATCAGCTTGCAGGCCTGACGATTAACCCGTCGGATGATTTCTCCGGCAGCTTCGAGCTTGGTGTGACGGCAACGTCTGCCGATGGCGAAGATATCGCGACCACAACAGGCAGCATTACGGTTGATGTCTCGGGTGTTGCCGATGCGCCGACGTTGGATGTCTCTGACGCCAGTGGTTCGGAAGATTCTGCGATTGCACTCGACATTGATGCAGGTCTGACGGATAGCTCCGAAGTTCTGACCGTTACGATCAGCGGCGTGCCAGAGGGCGCGACCCTGTCAGCCGGTACCGATAACGGTGATGGCAGCTGGACTCTAAGTCCCGATCAGCTTGCAGGCCTGACGATCACGCCAGCGGATGATTTCTCCGGCAGCTTCGAGCTTGGTGTGACGGCAACGTCTGCCGATGGCGAAGATATCGCGACAAAAACGGGCAGTATTACTGTTGATGTCGCAGGTGTCGCCGATGACCCGACGTTGGATGTTACGGATGCATCTGGCAACGAAGATTCTGCGATTGCACTCGACATTGATGCAGGCCTGACGGACAGCTCCGAAGTTCTGAGTGTCACGATCAGCGGCGTTCCGGAAGGTGCGACCCTGTCAGCCGGTACCGATAACGGTGATGGCAGTTGGACGCTGTCAGCAACCGACCTGAACGGCCTGACGATCACACCAGCGGACGATTTCAGCGGATCGTTTGACCTGATGGTCACCGCGCAATCTGCGGATGGTGAAGATGTTGCGACCACAACAGGCAGCATTACGGTTGATGTTGCCGGTGTTGCCGATGCTCCGACGCTGGATGTCTCCGGCGCCAGTGGTTTGGAAGATTCGGCCATTACGCTCGACATTGACGCAGGCCTGACGGACAGCGGTGAAGTTCTAACCGTTACGATCAGTGGTGTGCCAGAAGGTGCGAAGCTGTCTGCGGGCACCGATAACGGTGATGGCAGCTGGACGCTATCTGCTGCCGACCTGAACGGTCTGACGATTACACCAGCGGATGATTTTAGCGGATCGTTTGACCTTACGGTCACCGCGCAGTCTGCGGATGGCAACGATGTTGCGACCACAACGGGCAGCATTACGGTTGATGTCGCAGATGTTGCCGATGCTCCGACGCTGGAAGTTTCGGATGCTTCGGGTTACGAAGATTCTGCGATTGCACTCGATATTGACGCGGGCCTGACGGACAGCTCCGAAGTTCTAACCGTTACGATCAGCGGCGTTCCGGATGGTGCAACCTTGTCGGCTGGAACCAATAATGGTGATGGCAGATGGACGCTGTCAGCAGCCGACCTCAACGGCCTGTCGATTACCCCGGCGGAGGACTTTAGTGGATCGTTTGATCTGACAGTCACCGCGCAGTCTGCTGATGGCAGCGATATCGCCACCGCGACGGATACGATTACGGTTGATGTCGCGGGTGTTGCCGATACGCCGACGTTGGATGTCTCTGACACCAGTGGTTCAGAAGATTCGGCGATTACGCTCGACATTGACGCAGGCCTGACGGACTCCAGCGAAGTGCTGACGGTGACCATCTCTGGTGTCCCGGAAGGGGCAACTTTGTCCGCGGGCACCGATAACGGTGACGGCACCTGGGCTCTTGGTTCCGATCAACTCGCAGGCCTGACGATCACGCCAGCAGATGATTTCTCCGGCAGCTTCGAGCTTGGTGTGACCGCAACGTCGGCAGATGGTTCTGATGTAGCAACCACGACCGGTTCAATCACGGTTGATGTTGCCGGTGTGGCCGATGCACCGACGCTGGAAGTATCGGATGCTTCGGGTTACGAAGACCGGCCAATTGCGCTTGATCTTGACGCTGTCCTGACAGACGCCAGTGAAGTTCTCTCTGTCACCATCTCCGGTTTTCCGGATGGCGCAAGGCTCTCTGCCGGTACGAACAATGGTGACGGCAGCTGGACGCTGAGCCCGGATCAACTTGATGGCCTCAGAGTCAGGCCGCCGTACAACTATAGTGGCGCGTTTGAGCTTGATGTAACGGCCCAGTCTGTGGACGGGTCGGATATTGCCACGACAAGCGGCTCAATCACGGTTGATGTCGAAGGCGTCGCAGACCGACCGACGCTTGATGTGTCGGATGCGCAGGGTCTTGAGGATACAGCGATTGCGCTCGATATTGATGCCGCGCTGACAGATTCCAGCGAGGTGTTGAGCGTCACCGTAAGCGGTGTGCCCGATGGTGCGGAACTGTCTGCCGGGACCGACAATGGTGACGGCACATGGACGTTGGATGCCGATGAGCTTGCAGGACTGACGATCACACCACCGGAAAACTTCAGTGGCGCGTTTGATCTTAAGGTGGTCGCACGATCCACAGATGGCGATTCTGTTGCATCAACATCCGATCCGGTGCGTCTTCTGACGCGCAGCGGCAACAGCACAATTACCGTTGAGGTGACCGGTGTCGCGGATGCTCCGACACTCGAAGTAAGTGATGCGTCTGGCAACGAGGACAATGTTATTGCCCTCGACATTGATGCCGGTCTGACGGATTCCAGCGAAACTCTGACGGTCACGATCTCTGGTGTTCCGAATGGTGCAACCCTGTCTGCGGGCACCGACAATGGTGATGGCACCTGGACGCTGGGCTCTGATCAGCTTGAAGGTCTGACGATCACCCCGGCGGATGACTTCAGCGGTTCGTTTGATCTGGGTGTGATGGCGACCTCTGCCGATGGTTCAGACGTTGCGACCACGACGGGTTCGATTACGGTTGATGTTGCCGGTGTTGCGGATGCACCGACGCTCGGCGTCAGTGATGCCAGCGGCAACGAAGACAGTGCCATTGCTTTGAATATTGACGCTGGTTTGGCTGATTCCACTGAAACGCTGACAATTACGATTAGCGGGGTCCCAGAAGGTGCGACGCTGTCGGTAGGTACTGACAACGGTGACGGTACATGGACACTGACAAGTGATGAACTGGAAGGTATCAGCGTTACACCACCGTCTGATTTCAGCGGTAGTTTTGACCTTGAAATTACTGCAAGTACGCAGGATGGCACCGATATCGCATCGGTTACCGACACCGTTATGGTGGACGTGGCCGGTGTGGCCGACGCGCCGACGCTTGATGTCAGTGACGCGTCTGGCAACGAGGACAATGGTATCGCCCTCGACATCGACGCCGCTCTTGCTGACAGCTCGGAGACTCTCACTGTCACCATTAGGGGCGTTCCGAATGGCGCGACCCTGTCGGCAGGGACCGATAATGGCGACGGGACCTGGACGCTGGGTTCGGATCAGCTTGACGGTCTGACGATTACGCCTGCGGATGACTTCAGTGGTTCGTTTGATCTTGATGTGACGGCGTCCTCTGCCGATGGTTCAGACGTTGCGACCACGACGGGTTCGATTACGGTTGATGTCGCTGGTGTTGCGGATGCGCCGACACTGGAAGTATCTGACGCCTCTGGCGACGAAGACAGTGCGATTGCACTTGATATTGACGCAGGCCTGACGGACAGCTCCGAAGTACTGACAGTGACCATCTCCGGTGTTCCGGATGGGGCAACCCTGTCTGCGGGCACCGATAACGGAGATGGCACCTGGACGTTGACCCCTGCACAGCTTGAAGCTCTTACGATCACACCATCGGAGAACTATTGGGGCAACTTTGAGCTGACCGTTACGGCCACATCGGTTGATGGTGAGGACAGTGCAAGCATCTCACAGGTGCTGCAGATCGAAGTGATTGACGATCCGAATGAGAGCGTGATTGGTACGACCGGTTCTGATGAAATCACGACCGCTGAAGGTAATGATTATGTAGAAGGCCTGAGCGGCAACGATATTATCAATTCCGGTACAGGTAATGATACCAACTATGGCGGCAGCGGCGATGACATTATTGATGCAGGCGAGGGTAATGATATCGTCTATGGCGGCAGCGGCCATGACATCATTGATGCCGGTCAGGGTAATGATACCGTCCATGGCGGCAGCGGACGTGACACGATCAGCGGCGGCGAGGGTGAGGATTATATCAATGCCGGTGGCTCGGATGACATTGTAACTGGCGGTGCCGGAGACGACACGATCTACGGTGGCAACGGTCGTGACACGATTTCGGGCGGCGACGGCAGTGATTACATTAATGCCGGAAATTCTGATGACATCGTGGATGGCGGTGCAGGTAACGACACCGTTATTGGCGGCGGCGGCAAGGATACCCTTGATGGGGGTGACGGCACGGATACGCTTTATGGCGGTAGTTCCAACGACAGGCTGACAGGGTCGGGCGATGACAGGCTTTATGGCGAGGCCGGAAATGACGAGATCAATTACACCGTCGATCTGAGCGCAGAGGGAACCGGCATTGTCGATGGCGGTTCAAACACCGATACATTGAAGCTTTATCTGAGTTCGGATCAGCTTTCAGGCGATGGTGTTCTTGAAGCATTGCAGGACCTCAAAGCCCATGTCGAAAGCGGTGAGGGCGGCAGCCTGATGCTTGACGCACTCGGGGTCGAGGTCAGCAATATCGAGAATCTCGAAATTTATGTCGATGGTGCGTCCTATAACCCGGCGGCAGAGGCTCCGGCACTGGATGTCGCTGATGCCACGGGTGCCGAGGATGGCGGCGCGATTGCCCTTGATATTGATGCGTCGCTTGGCGACGCAACCGAAATCCTGAGCATCACCATTTCTGGTGTGCCCGAAGGTGCCACCCTGTCTGCCGGAACCGATAACGGAGACGGTAGCTGGACGCTGGAGGCCGCAGACCTTGAAGGTTTGACGATTACACCGGCCGATGATTACAGCGGTACATTCGATCTTAGCGTTACGGCAACTTCAAGTGCTGGCGATGACAGTGCATCGACCAGCCAGGTCATCACTGTTGATGTCAGTGCAGTTGCAGATGCACCGACTTTGACCGTGTCGGATGCATCGGGCAGCGAAGACAGCGCGATTGGTCTGGATGTCGATGCGGGGCTGACAGATACCAGCGAAACGATGACCATCACCATCAGCGGTGTTCCCGATGGGGCCAGCCTGTCGGCTGGGACCAATAACGGTGATGGCAGCTGGACGTTGTCAGCAACCGACCTGAACGGTCTGACGATCACACCAGCGAATGACTTCAGTGGTTCGTTTGATTTGACGGTGACGGCGCAGTCGGCTGATGGTGACGATGTTGCGACGAGCAGCGGCACGATCACTGTTGATGTTGCCGGTGTCGCCGATGCGCCGACGCTTGAAGTCTCTGACACCAGTGGTTCAGAAGATTCTGCGATTGCGCTCGATATTGACGCAGGCCTGACGGACAGCTCCGAAGTTCTAACCGTTACGATCAGCGGCGTGCCTGAAGGTGCGACCTTGTCCGCCGGAACCAACAACGGCGATGGCAGTTGGACATTATCTGCTGCCGACCTGAACGGTCTGACGATCACACCAGCGGATGACTTCAGCGGATCGTTTGACCTGACGGTCACGGCGCAGTCGGCTGATAGTGACGATGTTGCGACGAGCAGCGGCACGATCACTGTTGATGTCACGGGTGTCGCCGATGCGCCGACTTTGGGAGTCTCTGACGCCAGTGGTTCGGAAGATTCGGCGATTGCACTCGACATTGACGCAGGCCTGACGGACAGCTCCGAAGTTCTAAGTGTCACGATCAGCGGCGTGCCAGAGGGCGCGACCCTGTCAGCCGGTACCGATAACGGTGATGGCAGCTGGACTCTAAGTCCCGATCAGCTTGCAGGCCTGACGATTACCCCGTCGGATGATTTCTCCGGCAGCTTCGAGCTTGGTGTGACGGCAACGTCTGCCGATGGCGAAGATATCGCGACCACAACGGGCAGTATTACGGTTGATGTTGCTGGTGTTGCCGATGCGCCGACGCTGGAAGTCTCTGACACCAGTGGTTCGGAAGATTCGGCGATTGCACTCGACATTGATGCAGGCCTGACGGACAGCTCCGAAGTTCTGAGTGTCACGATCAGCGGCGTTCCGGAAGGTGCGACCCTGTCAGCCGGTACCGATAACGGTGATGGCAGCTGGACTCTAAGTCCCGCTCAGCTTGCAGGCCTGACGATTACCCCGTCGGATGATTTCTCCGGCAGCTTCGAGCTTGGTGTGACGGCAACGTCTGCCGATGGCGAAGATATCGCGACCACAACGGGCAGTATTACTGTTGATGTTGCAGGTGTGGCAGATACGCCGACATTGGAAGTTTCTGATGCCAGTGGTTCGGAAGATTCGGCGATTACGCTCGACATTGACGCAGGCCTGACGGACAGCGGTGAAGTTCTAACCGTTACGATCAGCGGCGTGCCTGAAGGTGCGACCTTGTCTGCCGGTGCCGATAACGGTGACGGCAGTTGGACACTGTCGGCGGCTGACCTGAACGGCCTGACGATCACACCAGCGGACGATTTCAGCGGATCGTTTGATCTGGCGGTCACCGCGCAATCTGCGGATGGTGACGATGTTGCGACGAGCAGCGGAACGATCACTGTTGATGTTACGGGTGTGGCCGATACGCCGACGTTGGATGACTCTGATGCCAGTGGTTCAGAAGATTCGGCCATTGCGCTGGATATTGATGCTGGTCTCACGGACTCCAGCGAAGTTCTAACCGTTACGATCAGTGGCGTGCCAGAAGGTGCGAACCTTTCTGCCGGTACCGATAACGGTGACGGCAGTTGGACGCTGTCGGCGGCCGACCTGAACGGTCTGACGATCACGCCAGCGGATGACTTCAGCGGATCGTTTGACCTGACCGTCACCGCGCAGTCGGCTGATGGTGATGATGTTGCGACCACAACAGGCAGCATTACGGTTGATGTTGCCGGTGTTGCCGATGCGCCGACGCTGGAAGTTTCGGATGCATCTGGTAACGAAGATTCGGCCATTGCGCTCGATATTGACGCAGGCCTGACGGACAGCTCCGAGGTTCTGAGTGTCACGATCAGCGGCGTGCCGGAAGGTGCGACGTTGTCTGCCGGAACCAACAACGGCGATGGCAGCTGGACATTATCTGCTGCCGACCTGAATGGTTTGACGATCACCCCGGCGGATGATTTTAGCGGATCGTTCGATCTGACGGTGACTGCGCAGTCAGCGGATGGCAGCGACATTGCGACAGCGACGGATACGATCACGGTTGACGTCACAGGTGTAGCAGATTTACCGACGCTTGATGCCGCAGATGCCTCTGGCTCCGAAGACAGCGCGATTGCTCTGGATATTGATGCCGGTCTGACGGATAGCTCCGAAGTTCTCACCGTTACGATTAGTGGCGTGCCAGAAGGTGCAACCTTGTCGGCAGGTACGGATAACGGCGATGGCAGCTGGACCTTGTCGACGGTCGACCTCAACGGTCTGTCGATTACCCCGGCGGAGGACTTTAGTGGTTCATTTGATCTGACGGTGACCGCGCAGTCTGCGGATGGCAGCGATATCGCCACCGCGACGGATACGATTACGGTTGATGTGGCGGGTGTCGCCGATGCGCCGACACTGGAAGTATCCAATGCAAGCGGATACGAAGACAGGACAATTGCGCTGGACATCGATGCGGGCGTAACGGATTCGAGCGAAGCCTTGACCGTTACCATTTCCGGCGTTCCGGATGGTGCAAGGCTGACGGCAGGCACGAACAATGGTGATGGAAGCTGGACTCTTGATGCTGGAGACCTGGATGGTCTCAGGATCCGTCCGGTTCACAACTATAGTGGTTCGTTTGATCTTGGTGTCACGGCACAATCTGCGGATGGAAGCGATATTGCCAGCGCAAGCGGCATCATCACAGTTGAGGTTGCGGGCGTTGCCGACAGGCCATTGCTTGATGTGTCTGATGCATCGGGCAATGAAGATTCAGCTATCGCTCTGGATATTGATGCATCGCTCACCGATGATAGCGAAGTTCTGACAGTTACGGTAAGCGGCGTTCCGGAGGGAGCCATCCTCTCGGCAGGCACCAATAATGGCGATGGCAGCTGGACGCTGGGGGCTGACGACCTTGAAGGCCTGACAATCACCCCGCCTGAAAACTTTAGCGGTTCTTTCGACCTTTCTGTTGTTGCCCGGTCCACAGACGGAGATTCTTCGGCATCGACATCAGACCCAATTCGGTTAACGCGCACCCCACATTTTGGGAGCAACACGATCACCGTAGAGGTCACGGGGGTTGCAGATGCCCCGACACTTGATGTTGCGGACGCCAGTGGTTCCGAAGACAGCGCAATTGCACTTGATATTGATGCGGGCCTGACGGACAGCTCCGAAGTTCTGAGTGTCACGATCAGCGGCGTGCCAGAGGGCGCGACCCTGTCAGCCGGTACCGATAACGGTGATGGCAGTTGGACTCTAAGTCCCGATCAGCTTGCAGGCCTGACGATTACCCCGTCGGATGATTTCTCCGGCAGCTTCGAGCTTGGTGTGACGGCAACGTCTGCCGATGGCGAAGATATCGCGACAACAACGGGCAGTATTACTGTTGATGTCGCAGGTGTCGCCGATGCCCCGACGTTGGATGTTACGGATGCATCTGGCAACGAAGATTCTGCGATTGCACTCGACATCGATGCAGGCCTGACGGATTCCGGCGAAGTGCTGACGGTAACCATCTCCGGCGTTCCGGAAGGTGCGACCTTGTCTGCTGGAACAGATAACGGTGATGGCACATGGACGCTGGGTTCGGGCGATCTTGAAGGCCTGACGATCACGCCAGCGGATGATTTCTCCGGTAGCTTCGAGCTTGGTGTGACGGCAACGTCTGCCGATGGCGAAGATATCGCGACCACAACAGACAGCATTACGGTTGATGTTGCCGGTGTCGCCGATGCGCCGACGCTGGAAGTCTCTGACACCAGTGGTTCAGAAGATTCGGCGATTGCACTCGACATTGACGCAGGCCTGACGGACAGCTCCGAAGTTCTGACCTTTACGATCAGCAGCGTGCCAGAGGGCGCGACCCTGTCAGCCGGTACCGATAACGGTGACGGCAGCTGGACTCTAAGTCCCGATCAGCTTGCAGGCCTGACGATCACGCCAGCTGATGATTTTAGCGGATCGTTTGATCTGATGGTGACGGCAACGTCTGCCGATGGCGAAGATATCGCGACCACAACGGGCAGTATTACTGTTGATGTCGCAGGTGTCGCCGATGCGCCGACGTTGGATGTTACGGATGCATCTGGCAACGAAGATTCGGCGATTGCACTCGACATTGATGCAGGCCTGACGGACAGCTCCGAAGTTCTAACCGTTACGATCAGCGGCGTGCCAGAAGGTGCGACCTTGTCTGCAGGTACCGATAACGGTGACGGCAGTTGGACGCTGTCAGCAACCGACCTGAACGGCCTGACGATCACACCAGCGGATGACTTCAGCGGATCGCTTGACCTGACGGTCACCGCGCAATCTACGGATGGCAGCGACATTGCGACGAGCAGCGGCACGATCACTGTTGATGTTGCAGGCGTTGCTGACGCACCGACTTTGAACGTCTCTGAGTCGAGTGGTTCGGAAGATTCCGCCATTGCGCTGGATATTGATGCTGGTCTCACGGACTCCAGCGAAGTTTTGACCGTCACGATTAGCGGCGTGCCAGAAGGTGCGACCTTGTCCGCCGGAACCAACAACGGTGACGGCAGTTGGACACTGTCGGCGGCTGACCTGAACGGTCTGACGATTACACCAGCGGATGATTTTAGCGGATCGTTTGACCTGACAGTCACCGCGCAATCTGCGGATGGCAGCGACATTGTGACCACAACAGGCAGAATTACGGTTGATGTTGCCGGTGTTGCCGATGCGCCGACGCTGGAAGTCTCTGACACCAGTGGTTCAGAAGATTCTGCGATTGCACTCGACATTGATGCAGGCCTGACGGATAGCGGTGAAGTTCTAACCGTTACGATCAGTTGTGTGCCAGAAGGTGCGGCCTTATCTGCCGGTACCGATAACGGTGATGGCAGTTGGACACTGTCGGCGGCTGACCTGAACGGTCTGACGATTACACCAGCGGATGATTTTAGCGGATCGTTTGATCTGGCGGTCACCGCGCAATCTGCGGATGGCAGCGACATTGCGACCACAACAGGCAGCATTACGGTTGATGTTGCCGGTGTTGCCGATGCGCCGACACTTGATCTGTCTGATGCCAGTGGGGACGAGGGCAATGCTGTTGCGCTTGATATCGACGCAGGCCTGACGGACAGCAGTGAGACCCTGACGATTATCATCAGTGGTGTACCGGGCGGTGCGACCCTGTCTGCCGGGACCGATAACGGGAACGGTACCTGGACGCTGAGCCCGGCCCAGTTGAGTGGCCTGAGCCTGACCCCGGCAAGTGATTATTTCGGGACGTTCGAGCTGACGGTCTCGGCCCAGTCGCGTGATGGCAGCGATACCGCCACGACGACGGCGATCCTTCTGGTCACGATTGAGGAAGAAGCCGCCGATCCCAATGAAACCCGTTGGGGGTCGGAAGCAAGCGAGATGTTCCAGACCGGTTCCGGCAACGATACCATCGGCGCGGGTGGCGGTCATGACACCATCTGGACCAATGCGGGCAACGATACGATCTGGGCCGGGAACGGCAATGACGTCATTTATGCCGGTGACGGTGATGACAGCATCACCGGCGATGGGGGCAGCGATTATATCAATGCCGGTGCGGGCAATGACATCGTCCATGGTGGCGAGGGCACGAATACCATCTATGCCGGAGAAGGTAATGACTATGTCACCGGCGGCAGCGGCGATGACAAAATCCACGCCAGCGGTGGTGACAATATTGTCTATGCCAACGAAGGTACGAACACCGTTCAGACCGGCGAGGGCAACGACACCATCTATACCGGCAGCGGCCGGGACACCATTGTTGGGGGGGATGGCAACAACGTCGTCAATGCAGGTGAAGGCGATAACCGCATCTGGACCGGGACCGGCAATGACACGATCCGTGTCGGAAGCGATGACGATTATATCGATGCCGGGGATGGCGACAACACGATCACGGGCGGCGAAGGCCGCAATACCATCCTTGGCGGCAGTGGCGATGACAGCATCACGACCGGCAGCGGTAAGGATACGGTCGCGTCTGGTGACGGCAATGATCGCATTGATGTTGGCGGCGGGGATAATACCGTATGGGGCGAGGGCGGCAACGACTCGATCCATGGCGGATACGGTGATGACACCTTCCTTGGCGGTGACGGTAACGACATCCTGAATGCGGACGGCGGATCGAACTATTTTGACGGCGGATCGGGCAACGATACCCTAACCACCGGCTGGGGGCGCGATACGCTGTATGGCGGATCGGGTGACGACACGATTGATGGCGGTGGCGACAAAGACCGTCTTTATGGTGACGATGGCAATGACACCCTGATTGGCGGTGCGGGGAAAGATACCCTGTCTGGTGGTGCCGGGAATGACATGCTGCTGGGTGGGGATGATGACGACACGCTGATTGGCGGCACCGGCGATGACCAGCTTTACGGTGGTGGCGGGTCGGATCTGTTTATTTTCAACATGGGTGACGGGGCGGACCATGTGGACGGTGGGGCCAATGGATGGACCACCGATACCATCGAATTGCATAGTGCCAATGGTGGCAATATCGATTCGAGTGACTGGACCCTGGTTCTGGATGAAGGCAGCATTACGAAATCGAAACACAACTATATGGAACTCTCCACCGATTCGTCGGGAACCATTGTGTTTTCTGATGGAACCGAGTTGACATTTTCCAATGTCGAACGTATCGAGTGGTGACGAAAAGACGATTTGGATGCCGTCGGGACGCAATCTCGGCGGCATTGTCGGTTTTCTGGGGGAACTCACCCTGTCGCGATTGACAGCCATGGTGTGAAGTCCTATACAGCGGACCTCGAATTTTATCGGATTACCTTTATTAGAACGGAGTAAGTGCAGTGAAGCGCACCTACCAGCCAAGCAAACTCGTACGGAAACGCCGCCACGGCTTCCGTTCCCGCAGCGCGACCGTCGGTGGCCGCCGTGTGCTTACCGCACGCCGCGCCAAGGGCCGCAAGCGTCTGTCGGCCTAATGTTGTGACCGTTTCGGTGGAACGCTTGAAAAAGCGCGCAGAGTTTCTTCGCGTCGCAGGCACCCGCCGGAAATGGGTTACACAAGGATTGATCCTTCAGGGCGCTCCGCGTCCCGGGATCAAACCGGACACAGAATACGCCGGTGAAGATCGACTTGCACGAGTCGGGTTTACCGTCACCAAAAAGGTGGGCAAGGCCGTCGTTCGCAATCGCGTTCGGCGGCGTTTGCGTGCCGTGGCGGACCAATTGATGGCGGATATGGCATTGCCCGGTTGGGATTATGTCGTGATCGGTCGTCAGCAGACCATTGACCGGGATTTTGAAAAACTGGTTGATGATATGCGGTTTGCCCTGCGGCGTATTCCGGATGCCAAACCTTCCGCCCCCGATAGCCAGCGCCCCCGCAAGGGACGTGGATCAAGGCCCGGTGGTGCGACGAAGGCAGGAGACTCTGCTAAATGAGTAACCTTCCCGGATCGAATGTGGGCCCCTTGGCGCGTCTTCTTCAAATCGCGGTTCGCGGCTACCAGCTCTTTTTATCGCCCTATATCGGGTGGTCCTGCAGATATCAGCCGACCTGTTCGGCTTATATGATGGAGGCACTTGCCCGCCATGGGGCAATAAAAGGCGGCTGGATGGGTTTTAAACGGATAATGCGTTGCCATCCATGGGGTGGTCATGGTTATGATCCCGTGCCCGGATGTGGCTGTGAACAAAACAAAGCGCCGTCGGAGGATGAACTCCGGTTAACGGCGCTTTAGTCATGTAAATAGAATACCGGTCAGGCGTCTTGCGCCGCCGGACGAAAGCGGAAAGAGGCGATGAACGAACAACGTAACCTGTGGATTGCGATTGCAGCTTCGGTCGCAATCCTTGTCGGGTTCCAATTCTTTTTCGCTCCCGAACCTGCGCCGCAGGATCGAGAAGCGCAAGTTCGCGAACAACTTGACGTCAATGGCAATACTGCTCCGCAGTCTGCCTCGAACGTGCCCAGCGTACCAGGTGGTGCAGCACCGGCGGCTCCGGTCGTCAACCGCGACGCAGCACTTGCAAAAGCTCCGCGTATCAAGATTGAAACCCCGCGCGTCGAGGGTTCGATCCGTCTGGTTGGTGGCGTGATTGACGACATCCAGTTGCAGGATTACCGCGAGACCGAAGAACCGGACAGCCCGCTGATCCACGTTCTGAACCCGACCGGTAGCGACAATGCGTACTTTGCCGAATTCGGCTGGGTTGCCGCAGACAGGTCGGTCAGTGTTCCCAATAGCGACACCCAGTGGACGGCAAGCTCCAACGAGCTTACCCCGTCAAAACCGGTAACGCTGAGCTGGAACAACGGCAGCGGCCTGACCTTCAACCGCGAGATTTCGATCGACGACAATTATATGTTCTCGATCAAGCAGTCGGTGAAAAACGACAGTGGTTCGGACGTTACGCTGTATCCGTACGGCCTGATTTCGCGCAAGGGCAAGCCGACCACGGCAGGGTTCTATATCCTGCATGAAGGTCCGCTTGGCGTCATTGACGGCACCCTGACGGAAATCGATTATGACGATCTTGCCGAAGACGGTGCCGTGGAAAAGAAAACCACTGGCGGCTGGCTTGGCATTACCGACAAATACTGGCTGGTTGCGCTGGCACCGTCCTCGGACGAGGCACTGACCACGCGTTTCAGCCACCATGTTGCCGAGAATTCCGACAAGTACCAGACGGATTATCTTGGTGCGGCCCGCACGGTTGCGGCCGGTTCCGAAGCCGCTTCGGAAACCCGTCTGTTTGCCGGTGCCAAGGAAGTGTCGCTTCTTGATCAGTATGCCAATGACTATGGTATTACGAATTTCGACCTCGCGATTGATTTCGGCTGGTTCTACTTCCTGACCAAACCGTTCTTCCTGTTCCTGCAGTGGCTGAACCATCTGGTGGGCAACTTCGGCGTTTCCATCCTGATCTTCACGGTCCTTGTGAAGGCGGTGATGTATCCGCTGGCCAACAAGTCGTACAAATCCATGAGTGCGATGAAGAAACTGCAGCCGCAAATCACCAAGATGCGCGAGCAGTTCAAGGATGACCGTCAGCGTCAGCAGCAGGAAATGATGGCGCTTTACAAGCGCGAGAAGATCAACCCGGCATCGGGTTGCCTGCCGATCGTGGTCCAGATTCCGGTGTTCTTCGCACTTTACAAGGTGCTGTTCGTGAACATCGAAATGCGTCACGCACCGTTCTTTGGCTGGATTCAGGACCTTTCGGCACCGGACCCGACCTCGCTGTTCAATCTGTTTGGCCTGATCCCGTGGGATCCGCCGCAGATGCTGATGATCGGTGTCTGGCCGCTGATCATGGGGGTCACCATGTTCCTGCAGCAGAAACTGAACCCGGCACCGGCTGATCCGACGCAGGCCAAGATCATGATGTTCCTGCCGCTGATCTTTACCTTCATGCTGGCAAGCTTCCCGGCGGGTCTTGTGATCTACTGGGCATGGAACAACCTGCTGTCGATCGCACAACAGCGTTACATCATGTACAAAATGGGGATTTGATCCCCATCCTCTCCGCGGGGCGGGCAACCGTCCCCGCGGGGCTCAAGGAACGACAATGACCGAAGAAAAATTGCCATCGGCAACTGCAATCCCGACATTTGAATCGGCTCAGATCGAAGCCGGGCGGAAACTGTTTTCCCGCCCGGTTACTTTCATGTTGGGGGTGGCGCAACTTGAACAGTTGCCCCCCGAAGACAAGATCGAAATCTGCCTTGCCGGGCGGTCCAATGTGGGAAAATCCAGCCTTTTTAATGCCATAACCGGTCGCAAGGATATGGCCCGGACGTCGAACACGCCCGGCCGTACCCAGCAGCTGAACTATTTCGATCTGGATGGGGCGCTTAATATCGTCGATCTGCCGGGCTATGGATTTGCCAAGGCCCCCAAGGATATCGTCGATACATGGCAGAATGTGATCAAGCAATATCTGCGCGGGCGGGTCACGTTGCGGCGCGTGTTTGTTTTGATCGATTCCCGGCACGGCTTCATGAAAGCCGATCTTGAAATGATGAAGATGCTGGATGAGGCCGCCGTGTCTTATCAGATCGTTCTGACCAAGGCCGACAAGCTCAAAAAAGGCCAGATGGAAAAACGCATTCGCGAAGTGGTCGAAGCGGTGAAAAAACACCCCGCCGCCCTGTCGCAGCTTTTTGCGACATCAAGCGAAAAAGGCACCGGCCTTGAAGCGCTTCGCGCAGAAATCGCAACGCTGCTATAATCACCCGATAGCGCTCGTATAACATTGGGGAGAAGACATGAACGAAGAAGTCCGTTCTGAAGAAGAAAGCTCGGAATCCAACGCTTACCGGACATTGGCACGCGCCAAGGTCCTGTCCGAGGCTCTTCCCTATATGCGACGCTATAACGGTCAGACGATCGTGGTCAAATATGGCGGGCATGCCATGGGGGACCCGGAACTGGCCCGCCTGTTTGCCCAGGATATGGTGCTGTTAAAGCAGGTCGGCATGAACCCGATTGTGGTTCATGGCGGCGGTCCGCAGATCGGCCAGATGCTCAAGGAACTTAACATCCAGTCCGAATTCGTTGATGGCCTTCGCGTCACCGATCAGCAGACCATTGACGTTGTCGAAATGGTTCTGGCTGGCAAGATCAACAAGGAAATCGTTTCGAACATAAACCGTGCAGGGGGTGTCAGCGTTGGTCTGTGTGGCAAGGATGCCCATCTGATCAAGGCGCGCAAACTTCAACGCACCAAACGCGATCCCGAAAGCAATATCGAGAAGGTCCTTGATCTGGGCTTTGTCGGCGAACCGGTTGAGGTCAATCCGCATGTGCTTGATTGCTTCATCAATACCGACATTATTCCGGTAATTGCACCGATAGGGGTTGGTGAAGACGGTCAGACATACAATATCAATGCTGATACGGCTGCCGGTGCCATTGCACAGGCTGTCGGTGCCCGTCGCCTTTATATGCTGACTGATGTCAAAGGTATCCTTGATGCCGATAAGCAACTGGTGCGTGACGCGGATATCGACAGTATCAATGCAATGATTGCCGATGGCACGATCCAGGGCGGTATGATCCCGAAAACGGAAACCTGCATGGATGCAGTCCGCAATGGGGTCGAGGCCGCGGTAATCGTCGATGGTCGTGCACCGCATGCGGTCCTGCTTGAACTCTTCACCGAACGCGGGGCCGGAACAATGATCCGGAGCAGCTGATTTAAGTCCTTTCGGCTGTAGATCACCGAGTGATTACCATTATGGATGCGTGGCTGAAGCCCGCGGATTAGGCTAAGTTCCTTGCGAACGAGATGCCTCCGCGGGCTCACGGTCTCTGAAATATGATGGGTAATCAACAGGTGGAGCACCGTTGTGACAGCGACGGATCATCAAGTCTCGAAGCACTGGGATTATGCCAAGGCAACGCTGGATGCTTTGCGCGATCACGGGCTGCGTCCGACACCCGAACTTTACCATGTCTGGTTCGTTTATTACGCCGAGGAAAACCCCGAAATCCTCCGCGTGATTGATGCTGTCAAAGCAACCGGCGAGACGATTGGCGAAGAAACGCTGCTGCAACTTTACTACCGCTATATCTTTGACCGGCAGGCGGCTGATTTTCTTCAGCGCGGCATGGAAGATTTTTCCGATGTTGTCGAAAATAGCGATGCCTGCCTTTCCAGCACCCGCGACGAGCTGCGTGTTTATAGCGATGTGCTGGGCAAGGCGGAAATATCCCTGAAAACCGGCAAAAAGGCCGACGAAGTCATTCACAATGTGGTCCTGCATACCGGGCGGATGCAAACGACTGTCGAAAGCCTGCATGAACAGCTTGGCGACTATCTGAAGACAATCGCCCATCTGCAACGTGAACTGCATGAAACCCGCGAACGATCCTACACCGATGGCCTGACCCGTGTTTCCAACCGCATGCATTTCGAGGAAGTCCTGGCCAGTTGCTGCGTTGAATTTGATAGCGGCGACATTGACGAACCATTTTGCGTGATGATGGTCGATCTTGATCAGTTCAAGGCGGTGAACGACAAATACGGCCATCGGATCGGCGATGAAATCCTTGTTCTGATCGCGTCCATGATCAAAGCCAATACCAAGGGACGGGATCTGGTGGCGCGCTATGGCGGGGACGAGTTTGCAATCCTGCTGCCACAAACACCGCTCAGGGATGCGATGATGCTGGCCGATGATATGAGCAAGCGGATTGCCGCCCGCGAGGTGCGCGCCAAATCAAGCGGGACGTCATTCGGTCACATGACCGTTTCGGTCGGTGTGGCCGAATATGTTAAGGGCGAAGGGGCCGCAAAGGTCGTTGATCGCGCGGATAGTGCGCTCTATCGGGCCAAGAGGGATGGCCGCAATCGCAATTTTGCCGCCGAATAGAATTCCGTCCGTGCTTGATGCATGTGTGCCATGAACCGGCCAGACTTGCATTAAAACTGCTAAAAGCGTATGTAACCAGCGCCCGGCAAGGCGATTGAGCTTGCCGGACTTTCCGTACTGGCAGCAGGCAAATCATTGGCTGGCGCCGACGGAAGTGTTTTGCAAACCGGAATGGATCCTTAAAAGGGCGAGCATGACAGAGCCGCGCGTCGTTACATTTGGTTGTCGCCTGAACACCTATGAATCCGAGGTGATGCGCGACCATGCCAAAAATGCCGGTCTTGATGATGCGATCATTATCAATACATGCGCGGTTACGACCGAGGCAGAACGCCAGGCCCGTCAAAGCATCCGTCGCCTGCGTCGTGAAAACCCCAATGCCAAGATTTTCGTGACCGGCTGCGCTGTTCAGGTCAATCCTGACAAATTCGCCAAAATGACCGAGATCGACCGTATCTTTGGCAATGATGCCAAGATGAAGGCCGAAACCTTCCTGATGCCCGAACATGAACGTGTCGTGGTCAACGACATCATGTCGGTCGAGGAAACCGCAAGCCATCTGGTTTCCGGCTTCGAAGGCCGCGCACGCGCCTTTGTGCAGGTCCAGAACGGCTGTGATCATCGCTGCACATTCTGCATCATCCCGTTTGGTCGCGGCAATTCGCGCAGCGTCCCCATGGGCGAGATCGTCAGTCAGGTCCGTGAACTGGTCGCCAACGGTTACGGCGAAGTGGTTCTGACCGGGGTGGATATCACCTCCTATGGTCATGATCTGCCGGGCAAGCCGACATTGGGGCAGATGGCACGCCGTCTTCTCGCCCAGGTGCCCGAACTGCCGCGCCTGCGGATTTCATCGATTGACCCGGTCGAGGTCGACGAGGATATCTTCCGCCTGATCGAAACCGAACCACGCCTGATGCCCCATATGCATATCAGCCTTCAGGCGGGTGACGACATGGTGCTCAAACGCATGAAACGTCGCCATCTGCGTCAGGATGTCATCGATTTCTGCAACAAGGTACGCGGACTTCGGGCCGATGTAACCTTCGGCGCCGATATCATTGCAGGTTTCCCTACCGAAACCGATGAAATGGCGGAAAATACCCTGCGTCTGGTTGATGAATGCGGGTTGATTTACCTGCATGTGTTCCCCTATTCCGCCCGTCCGGGAACACCGGCGGCCCGTATGCCCCAGGTGCCCAAGGATATCCGCAAGGAACGCGCCGGCGCGCTTCGTGATGCCGGTGAAATTCAGTTGAACAATTTCCTGAAATCACGCATCGGCCTGACCGAAAATGTGTTGGTGGAAAAGGAAAATACCGGACATACGGAGCATTTTGCTCCCGTTACGCTCGATCGCGTGATAGAACCGGGCACGATTGCAAAGGCCAAAGTCATTGGCGTTGAAGACGGAAAATTGAAAGCGGAGCTTGCGGGATGAGTGAAGAGGGGAAAAAAAGCTGGTTTGCCCGACTGAAAGACGGGTTGAAACGCTCCTCCTCGAAACTGACCACCGGGATTGCAGATATCTTCACCAAGCGCCGTCTGGATGATGATGCGCTTGAAGAATTCGAAGATCTGCTGATCACATCCGATCTGGGTGTCACCACGGCGGCAAAACTGGGCGCAGAATTGTCGCGCACCCGTTTCGACAAAGAAGTCGATCCCGCCGAGATTCAGGAATTCATCGCCACCGAAGTCGCCAAAATCCTTGAACCCGTGGCAAAGCCGCTGGTGATTGATGCGACCAAAAAGCCCCATGTGATCCTTGTGGTTGGCGTTAATGGATCGGGCAAAACCACTACAATCGGAAAACTTGCCAAAACCTATCGCGATCAGGGGCTCAAGGTCATGATGGCGGCGGGCGATACATTCCGTGCTGCCGCTGTTGAACAGCTCAAAGTCTGGGGCGAACGGACCGGATGCCCGGTGATTGCGCGTGATACCGGGGCCGATGCCGCCGGGCTTGCCTTTGATGCGATTGATCAGGCCAAGCGCGAAGGTTATGACCTTTTGCTGATTGATACGGCCGGGCGTTTACAGAACAAGGCGCATCTGATGGACGAACTTAAAAAGATCGTCCGTGTCATTCACAAACGCGATGAAACCGCCCCGCATGATACGTTGCTGGTGCTTGATGCCACCACCGGACAGAATGCCCATTCCCAGGTCGAAGTCTTTTCCGAGGCAACCAATGTCACCGGCCTGATCGTGACCAAGCTGGATGGCACGGCAAAGGGCGGCGTTGTTGTCGCACTGGCCGAAAAATTTGCCAAACCGGTTCATGCGATCGGTGTTGGCGAAAGTGCCGAGGATCTTCGCCCGTTCGAGGCCAAATCATTTGCCCGCAGTCTGGCCGGGCTCGAAGACTGAGCCGCCAGACATCAAATCAGAAAAAGGCGGGGAAAATCCCGCCTTTTCTATGCCTGGAATTCATCCAGACTTTGCTGCAAATCACCGATAAGCTCCTTCATATCCTTAAGGGGCGCGGATATGTCGCCCGGAATATCGTCAAGAGCACATAGATCAAGTGTCTTTCCGAGTTCGACGGACTGGTTTTTCAGACCCCGCGCAAGGCGCATATCGGCATCGGGCAGCATCCAGGACATTGCCCGGTCACGTAACTGTTCCAGACTGTGCAAATCCGGATCGGGGGACGATGTCGGCAGGCCATAGGGCCGAAGGGCCAGTTCAAGACGGCGATTGATGTCACGCAGGCGATTGGCGGTATCGTGGCAGATCGCCTTCATCTGGTTGTCTGTGGCCATGGGGTAGATGGCCGATAGCCGCAGCGAAAGGTCAAGCGCGTCGAGCGCAACGTCATTGACGATTTCCTGATCCTGAAACGATGCCGTGCGGTCCGTTTCGCCGTGAAAGGCGTTGGGGGCGAAAACCGGAAGGACCTTGGCCTCCAGGGTGAAGTGCGCAGGCAACTGGCTGATGATTTCGCCGTCGGCCAGAATGGGTTCACCTTCGCCACCTTCAAGGCGGATGTCGTCGCATTCCTGACTGATCGCATATGAGCTGTCATCAACCGAGCCAAACAGCAATTCAGCCGCAATATCCATGCCCGACAATGTGTCGACATTGGCCTGAATGGCAAACATGTGAAGTTTGCCGTCATCAAGGCGTTTGTTTTCGCGCGGACGCAAACCGCCGCCAAAATACTGGCCATTGGTAACCGTCAACTGGCGCAGTTTCAGATTTCTTGCCGGATTGTCGCCACAGGTCACACTCAGTTCCAGTGGCTTCATGTCGTTCCAGCTTTGCCAGTTCGCCACCGCATAGCTGATGGCCCCGGTCCAGCGTTTCAGATCCGGGTCAATGCGTTTTCGGGCATCGGCGGGGACGCCGATACTGGCCGCATTCACAAAGCTCTTGCCATTGACCCGCCCGATATCAAGCATGGCAATCTGGCCATTGATTGCCGCGCGCGCGGCCTGAAGGATATCGTCGGGGATATACAGGCTGCGGGCAAAATCGTTTGCCGTGCCAAGCGGCAGGGGAACCATCACCACGCCCGCCTTGATCACGGTATCGATAACCGCATTGATCGTTCCATCACCGCCGCCGATCACGACAATATCGCCCCGTTCGCAGGACACGCTGATGAAGTCATTCATGGCGACGGGATCGTCACACAGTTCCAGTTCGGCCCGATAACCGGCATCCTCGAAAATGGCCCGCAATGGTTCTGCACCATTGTCCCGCCATGCGTCGGGCACCTTGTGGCGTGTCAGAAGGATACAAACCTTGCCTGTCAACTCGGTCGATTTCACCTTGATGCCTCCAAAACGGGTGCGGGACTTGCTGCCTGTTTACCATGCTCAAACAGAACGGCAAGATTGAGACACAAAACCGGCGCCAATCTGGCGCCGGTTTTGTAACATGTGATTTAGGAAATGGTTGCGCGAAGCATCCATGCCGCTTCTTCGTGAACGCCAATGCGTTCCGTCAGAAGGTCGGCCGTCTTGACGTCCTCTGCCGCTTCGGCCTCTGCAACACCTTCGCGCAACAGGCGCGATACGCTATCGTGGTCTTCGACCAGTTCCTTGACCATGTCATTGGCCGGAAGAAGTTTGGTCTGATCCTTGACCACGGAATGTTCCATCATTTCCGCAAGGCCGGTGGGGGCCTGGAAGCCGATTGCACGAATGCGTTCTGCCATATCGTCAATCGCTTCGTTCAGGTCCTCATATTGCTCTTCGGTCATTTTATGCAGCGAATAGAAAGCCGGACCGACCACGTTCCAGTGAACCCCGCGCGTTTTGGCATACAGTACGTGCGACGAGCCAATGATCTTGGTCAGCATCTTGGCCAGTTCGCGACGGTCTTTGCGGTCGACGCCGGTTTTGACCGGAAATTCTTTCGCAACGCTCTGCATACTGCTGTGTGCCATTTTTAACTCCTGTATTTCTTTATAACGTTCTGTCGTTCTGACCCCGACCCCGTTATTGGCGGCCGGGCATATCCCGAACGCATGCCCCAAAAACGTCACCCGAAAGCAAAGGTTCCAGAAAATAAAATCGGAATAATTGGAACATTCTTTTGGATCACCCGTTTGAATGGGCAAGCAGTGCGAAAGAAAAAGCGCTGTTGTTTAATAACCAGGAGGTTGTGATGCTTAATAAAACTGTTCTGATGGCTGGTACTATTATGATGTCTGTTGCCGTGACTGCACCGGCTTATGCAGATGCATCGAAAAGCTCGGATCAGACAGGCACGATGGCAACCGACGACGCGATGAAAGCGGATGCCGAAAAAATGGGTGACAAAGCCGCGGCCGAATATGATCAGGCCAAGGAATTCACCTATGAGCAAAAGAACGAGTTCCTCGCCTGGGTTGAAGAAAAATCCAATCAGCTTGGCGAGAAATACGATGAAGTATCCGCAAATGTCAGCGATGACAGCGAGGATGCTGTCGATGAACTCGCCGAAGCATGGGATGGTGCGAAGGTAAATCTGAGCGAGGCCTATGAAGATACCAAGGATGCATCGGCAGAGACGTGGGAAAACGTAAAAGCCAATACCCTTGAGGCACTTGATAATGCCGAACAGGCGCTCTCGGACGATCACACCACCGAATAAGACATCACAACCTTAACTCGGTGAAGTGGTGTTCCGGGTGTTGGCGGCCCACCCTTAACGGGTGGGCCGTTACTTGTTTGACCGTGTATCAAGAGCATCCATGGAAAAGAAAAACAGAAAATCAAACAAAGGCGGCTTTCGGCGATGGTGGCGTTTATGGCAACTTCGTCTTGAAAAGCTCGCCTCCGGTCGCAAGGGCCTTGGGGGCATCACTGTTGCGTCGTTTCTTGAAACCACCATCATTCCCATACCAATCGAAATCCTGATTGCCCCGATCATGGCCGCATCCCGTCGGCGTGGGGCAATCGTTGCGACGGTGACCCTCGCAGGCAGCGTCGCAGGAGCGGTGTTTCTGTATCTGGTGGCTTATGGGCTATCAGATGAATTTGTCCGCCCTCTTGTTGAACTGTCCGGCGGGCAGCAGGAATTTCAGAAGGTCGAACAACAGTTCCGGGACGGCGGTTTCTGGGTGGTTTTTGCAATCAGCATTGCACCGGTTCCGATGCAGCTTGCCGCGATTGCCGCCGGGGCAACAGCATATCCCTTCTGGCTGTTTCTGATCGCAATCGGGATATCGCGTGCCTTGCGATATTACGGGTTGTGGTTGCTGGTTCTGGGATTTGGTGTCGGTATCGCCCGTCTTTTCGAGGGCAAGAAACCTGACAGGCTTGAAAAGCCCGAGAAAGGTGATTCGGTTTAATCCGAAAACACGCAAAATCGAGATAGAAATAACAAAGCCCGGCTATTTGCCGGGCTTTTTTCAGAGATATTGAAAAAAAATCTCTTCGGACTATTCCGCTTCAATCCGGAAATCGGTGGTGGTTTTGCCTTCGGTTTCCGGATCTTCGACATCCTCGGAGACCAAGCCGCGGCGAATCAGTTCACGAATGGCTGCTGCTCGGGTTGGCATGCGATGCTCAAATCGCCAGTCGTCGATGAACTTCAGCTCATCGTCGTCGAGCATAATCTGAAGCTTTTCAGTTCGTTTCGAGGTTGACACTCGTGGGCCCTCATTAAGTTCAGACGTTCTAGGGTGCGTCTGAAACCATTGATACGCAACGTGTTCAGAAATTTTGGAGTAACTTACGTTACCTCCGTTTTCTACATATTACAACCAGGTTCCTGAACTGAACCAGTCAACGCAACCTGATCAAGTAATGTAAAGTAATGATTAAGTGTTATCTGCGTATAATGATCATATTGATGTGATTATGTTTGTTGAGCTTGTTGTTGTTGTTAATGATTTGAAGCAGGTTCATTGTATTGCCTAAGTGAACCATACGATTTTACTTTAAATAATATTTTCTTTTGTTACGGTGGGGACATCCAAAAACGGAGGTTGTGATGTCTGATCAAGTTATGAACGAAATTGAAGATCACGTTCCCGCTCTGCGTCGCCATGCTTATCGGCTGACCAGCAGCATGGACCGTGCACAGGATCTCGTGCAGGACACCTTGCTGAAAGCCATCAGCAAGAAAGATCAGTTTGAAGAAGGCACCAGCCTTAAAGCCTGGTTGCACCGGATTCTGTTCAACACATTCATTTCGGGCAAACGTCGGGAGAAAACCCGCGGGCATCATGTCGACTGGGATGACCTTGGCGATGTGTATGGACATGGCAGTAATCAGATGGCCCGTTTGCAATTGCGTGATGCCGATCGTATCCTTGGTGAACTTCCTGAACAGGAACGTCAGGCGATCCTTTTGACGGCTGTTGATGAAGTTTCCTATCAGGACGCCGCCGACCAGATGAATGTCGAGATTGGCACGGTCAAATCCCGTGTAGGTCGCGCACGCCGGAAGCTGCGTTCTTCCGTCGGCCGTATCGAAGCCCGGGAACACGCATCGCGGTTCGTGGGGGAGGCAGCCTAATGACCCATGTGCTTGCTGTTTACGGCAAGGACGACATCGTAAGTTACGTGCACGGATCCATTGACGATGAAGACAAGGGCGATATCGAAGATCTTGTCCAATCGGATCCGCGCGCCGCAGGAATTGTCCGTGATTTCGAAAAAGATCATTTAAGTGACGGAAAGACAGTTGATCTCCTGCGTTACCGTCGTCTTAAAAAATTGAAGTCTCTGGCTTCTGGTGCCGGTCTCCTGCATGAGTGATGCGTTAAATGCAATAGTGCATTGAAGCGAAAATTTATTGACTTTGTTGACCAACGGTCAGATAAAGTATGCATCGGAGTTGATCGTCTTTTCCCTCAACGTCTAAGGCCCTTCTCCGAAATCGGCCGGAACCTCTTGGTTTCGGCCCTTTTTTTGTCTTGATGCTGCCTTGCCAGCGATGAGGCCGCGAATCGATGATCTCCATCCCCGTGCGGAGATGAATTTCGCGTCATGGTTATGAGCCATGCATCAAAACTGTCATTTGGATTTTTTGAAAATAATCCCGACATATATGTCTGGCATGTTTCCGTGTGGCCCGGCTTTATGCGCCTCCGGCACAATCGGTATCCCAACTTTGCGTAACGGATCCGCCGTTTTGATGTTCGGCCATGCATGAATTGGGGGTTGCCAGAGGCAAGGCTAGCGGTGATAAATCTCTCGCTCAATACAACAATAAGAAAAAGGAGCAACTTATTATGGTATCCGACGTCCACGGATCGGTCCGCGATCTGTTTGAATTTACTGACGCCGAAAAGGCAATTGCCCGTATCAAGGAAATTTATACGACGGGTGCGGAATCTGTTCGCGACGCCTTCACCCGCTTTGGAAACGGTCAACAATCCTCGCCTGTGCGCGCCTATTACCCGTATCTCGGGATCGAGGTGCCGCCCGAGAAATTGCATGTCGAAAGCACCCTGTCCTACGGTGCGCCGCGTGACCCCGGCATTTATGGCACGACGCTGACGCGCCCGGACCTGTTTGAACAATATTACCGTGAACAGATCGAACTTCTGCTGAAAAACCACGATGTGCCGGTCGTTGTCGGTGTGTCGGATCGTCCGATCCCATTGCCGTTTCTTGTTGAAACCGCAACCGACAATATCGGCCCGACCGACATCCGCCAGCTTCAGATGATCTTCGATATGCCCGATCTGGCGCGCACCGATGATGATATCGCCAATGGTGTGCATTACGGCATTACCGAGGGGCCAAAGCCGTTATCGCTGTTTTCAGGCGAACGTGTTGACTACTCGCTGGCGCGTTTGCGGCATTACACCGCGACATTGCCGGAACATTTCCAGAAATTCGTGCTGTTCACCAACTATCAGCGCTATGTCGACGAATTCATCGAATTCGCCAAGCTCCAGCTTGAAGACCCCCAAAGCCCCTATGTCGCCTTTGTCGAACCAGGCCCGAAAGTCCATGTTCGCAAAAACGCGCCAAAAGGCTGGGTCGAAAGCGGCGAACCGGTCGCACAACTGCCGCAGATGCCGTCCTATCACCTGATCCGTGAAGACGGGCTTGGGGTGACGTTGGTGAATATCGGCGTTGGTCCGTCAAATGCCAAAACCGCAACCGACCATATTGCCGTTCTGCGCCCGCATTGCTGGTTGATGCTGGGCCATTGTGCCGGTCTTCGGCGCAGCCAGCTTCTTGGCGATTATGTTCTGGCCCATGGTTATGTGCGCGATGATCATGTGCTCGACTCCGATTTGCCGCTCTGGATTCCGGTGCCCCCGATTGCAGAGGTGCAGGTCGCCCTTGCCAATTCGGTGGCCAAGATCACCGGTCTTAAAGGGCGCGAAATGAAGGCCCGCATGCGGACCGGGACCGTGGCGACCACGGATAACCGGAACTGGGAACTGCGTTACAGCGAATTGTTTGTCCGCCTGAACCAGTCGCGGGCGATTGCGGTGGATATGGAAAGCGCCACGATTGCTGCCAACGGTTTCCGTTTCCGTGTGCCTTACGGCACGTTGCTGTGCGTTTCCGATAAACCGGTGCACGGCGAACTGAAACTGCCGGGCATGGCCAACAACTTCTATCGCCAGCGTATCGGGCAACACCTTCAGGTCGGTCTTGATACCATCGATACCCTGCGAAACGAGGTCAACCAGCTGCATTCGCGCAAACTGCGTTCCCTTGACGAGCCGGCCTTCCGCTAGGTCCTCCTGACATTCACGAGAACGCCCGTTGCCTCACGGCGGCGGGCGTTTCAGACCGCTGACACCACACTCCCAACCTGATCGTCATACCATTTCGATGGGATGTGGATTCCGGCTCTGTGCCCCGAATGACGATTTGATCAATCGCCCGGCTAATCCCGCCAGCCAACCAACCCCGGACCGCTGACAAAGCATTGTCAACCTGATCGTCATTCCCGCGACGGCAGGAATCCAGTCTCTTTCAACGGGGCATGGATTCCGGGTCTGCGCTTCGCTGCGCCCGGAATGACAGTTTTGATCAATTGCTAAACGCCACCAACCAGAGGGGCCGCGAACCGAACCCTGCTGCCTCGAACAAACGCTGCTCGCTCCCGGTTGCCCCAAAACACACCTCACCCCAAGGGCAACGGCGTTGCGGCATGGCAGACACACAAATCCCGCCATCTATCACCGGCCTTTCGGCATCTCCGAACGCACCATCGGCCCGCTGGCAACCGATCCTGCCAGCCAATCCCGACCAGACGATCCCGTGCCGATCCCGTGCCGATCCAATCCGGGCGCAATTCGGGCCCGCTGATTCTCGGCATTGTCACGCTTCAACGACCGGACTGGACTGAACTGGACCGAACCAACTTCGTCCCGGTTCTCGCTGCCCCGAACCAACACCCTTACCCTAAGGGCACATCTCTCCCGTCATGATAAACACCCGTTTTTCGTAAATTTCCCTCGGCCTCACGGCCCAGACGCACCACCGCCGTAATGACTTTTCCATGCGCCAGTGACGGCCCGTTGGCGATACCGCCAGCGTCCTTTCAGACAATCAGATCGCTGTCCCGTCATCATCCCATTCCTGTTTTTGCCGCCCGAAACGCAAAAAACCCGCAAAAGCGAATCACGCTTTGCGGGTTTTGTCTCCGGACCCATTTGTCCTGTTGACTTTATCTTTATGCCACAACGAAAAGAACAAATCAAGAACTTTCTTCCAGAAAGCCGGAAAAAGTTCCCAATCAAAGCTCGGCACGGAAAGAATGGTATATTTTTCAATATCTTAGCCGGGCGTTTTGTGATGGTTTGATGAAGTCGGCAAAACCGGCTGCTTTGGGCTTTGGCCCTGCCATTGCATCCATTATCCTTCGCCCTTGGTTCCATCGGGACCGCAGTGATCTGAGCACGGGGAAAGCATGACCGACCAAAACCTGGCCAAGCCCGATTTACGCCTTTGGCAGATTTTCCTGATTTTTCTGCGTCTGGGTCTAACCAGCTTTGGCGGGCCGGTCGCCCATATCGGCTATTTCCGCGAAGAATTCGTTCTGCGCCGCAGGTGGCTTTCGGATGCAACCTATGGCGATCTGGTTGCACTTTGCCAATTCGCGCCCGGTCCGGCCAGTTCGCAGGTCGGCATGGGGATCGGCATGTCGCTGGGCGGGCTTGCCGGTGCCTTTGTAGCATGGCTCGGTTTTACCATGCCATCGGCAATCGTTCTGGCCGCACTCGGGCTTGGCCTTTCGGCGGCTGATCTGGCGGCGACCGGGCCGGTGATCTGGGGGCTTAAGCTGGTTGCGGTTGGTGTGGTGGCGCATGCGCTTGTCGGTATGGCACGCAGCTTATGCCCGGATGTCCCGCGCGCCATACTGGCGTTGATTGCGGCGGCGTTGATGATTGCGATCAACAGTGTTGGCATGCAGGCAATTGTGATTATCGGCGGGGCCTTTGCCGGTTTTGTGTTTCTGCGCGGTGATCATGGAAAGGTAGAGGGAAGCCTTGGTGCAGGCCTATCGCCGAAGGGGGCCATATGTGCCTTGGGCCTGTTTGTTCTGTTGCTGATCGGGTTGCCTTTATTGGCCAATATTGTCCCATCGCCCTGGCTTGCGGTGTTTGACGGGTTTTATCGCAGTGGCGCACTGGTTTTCGGCGGCGGGCATGTGGTGCTGCCGCTGTTGCAGGAAGCCGTGGTTGCCCCCGGATGGGTCGATCTGGATGTGTTTCTTGCCGGTTACGGTGCAACCCAAGCCGTGCCGGGGCCGATCTTTACGTTTGCGGCCTATCTGGGGGCTGTGTTGCAAAATGGTGCCGGGGGAATTTGGGGCGCTTCTGTGGCCCTGATCGCGATTTTCCTGCCCGCGTTTCTTCTGGTGATCGGATTGTTGCCGTTCTGGGATCGCGTGCGGCATATGCCCAAAATGCGCGCCGGACTGGCCGGGATCAATGCGGCGGTTGTCGGTTTGCTGGCATCGGTTTTATATGACCCGATCTGGACCGGAACCATCCATGACGTAAAGGACGTGGTTATTGTGGCCCTTGCGTTCGTCGTTTTGCAATGGCGCGTAATGCCGGTCTGGGCGCTTGTTCTGGCCGGGGGTGCCGGCGGGGCAGTGATGGGTGTTTTGGGTTTCGCCGGGGCAATCGCCTGATCCGAAATTTAGATCCATGGATCCCTTATTCCGCGACCTGACGGGCACTTTCGACTTCTACGGTCGTATCCCCGTTGCGGGCGACAATATCGGGAAACAGGGCCGCAATCGATCCGACAAAGCGACGCAGATCAAAGGCATCTCTGTCGCGCGTCAGTCCCAGACGCACGATCACCAGGTCCTTTGATGGAATGATGCTGATCGATTGTCCGTCATGACCAAGGGCAAAGAACGCGTCATCCGGAACAGGCGGCCCATCGTCACGCAGATTTCCATCGCTATCGCGTGCCCCCGGAAGTTCAAGCCACCAATGTGCGCCATAGATGCCGTTTGGTGCGGCGGGGGCCGGGGTGACGGAATAATCGACCCAACCCGCGGGCAGCAGCCGTTCATCGTTCCAGACGCCATCCTGCAGGAACAATTGGCCAATCTTGGCCCAATCCCGCGCGGTGGCATGCATGAAGCTCGACCCGATGAAATAACCGTCCTGATCTGTTTCAATGACGGCATTGCCAATGCCAAGCGGCCGGAACAGCAAATCAAACGGAATACGCTGATAGCTTTGGGACGAGCCACTGATATTGCGCATCGCAGCCGACAGAATGTTTGTCGCCCCGGAATTATAGGCAAAGACGGTGCCCGGACGATGTTCAAGCGGGCGGGCAACAGCAAATCCGGCGGCCGCCGGTTCGACAAACAGCATCTGAACCACGTCCGATAACGGGTTCCAATAGCTTTCATCAAATGCCAGCCCGCTGCTCATATGCAGCAATTGGTCATAGGTGATAACCGAACGCGGATCGTTAAGCTGTGATTGCCATTCATTGATCAGGACCGGGCCGTCAACGCCGGGGAGCATATGTTCCTGCTGCATGCGGCCAAGCAGGGCATTGAAGACGCTTTTGGTCATTGACCAGCCGGGCAGGGGGGTGCTGGCGGTGATGCCGGGTGCATAACGTTCGGCAATGACCTTGCCCCGGTGCAAAACAACAATAGCCCGGCTGCGCCGCGAGGCATTGGTGCCCGGTTCGTCCATGGCGTCTGCAAGAATGGTGCTAAAGGCGCGCCGGTCAATATTGCCGGGCACGGATGCCGTTCGAAGCGGCTGGGCCGGGATCGGGCGAAGTAACGGGCTTGTCGTGCGAAGCTGTTCTATGCGTGCCGGATCATCGGAAAGTGTGCAGCCCAGATTGGGCCGATAAACAGCAATCCGTTTGCGAAAACCGAATGCATGCGCGCTGACCGTCTGATGACGCAAATCGACATTGGCGGTAATCAGCGACAAAGCAGGATTGTTATCGGCCAGAACATCTTCTTCAAGTGCCCGGTTCGATGGCAGGCCATTCACAAAAATGGCCGAACACATGATTTTGGCCGTATAGCCCGCGCCGACCGGTGCCAGCCAGATAAAGAACGCGGAAATCACAAGAATGCCAAGCAATATCATGCCGATAAAGGTGGCTTTAATCCAGGTCATTCCGTTTCCCTTGTGCAGAGCGTTATGTGCTCCTCGTATTTGATCAGGGAAGAAGGGTCGCCTGCTTTGCGGGATAGGTCAAGACAGCGCATTGTATAGTCGGACTAATCCGTGGCTACGATGCGGACCGCGCGGTATCGAAGCGAAATGACAAATCCCGCAAGGTAAAATCCGGCCAGCAGAAATGCCGCCCCCTGCCAGCTTGCCCAGTCGATCATGGCACCGGCGACCGGTGGAACAATCACAACGAAAATCTCGGCAAACTGGGCCAGCATCCCCTGAAGGGCGGGCATCGAAAGATCGCGACCGGCAATGCGCGGCAAAAGGGCAAAACATGTACCGGCAACCGATCCCTGCCCGATATTGAACAGGATTAATGCCAAGACGCTGATCACGATGTTCTGACTGACAAACAGGGCGAAGATGGCGGCTGCCATCACCGGAAGGCCGATGGCAAGGATCCGGCGGCCCGGGACATCGCGGCCCAAAATCATGCCGGCGCCGACGCTTCCGATAATGTTTCCGGCAATCGCGGTGGTGCCGATGATGGCGGCAGCCAAAGGAATGCTGATTGAAAGATTATCGGCCATCATGGCGGGCATGAACGCAAGGGCGGCGGACGTTGCCCCGGCAAAGGCCGCGAATGTCAGCGCAACCTGCATCGCCGGACGGGATTTCAGGACGCCGGAAATACCCGATGTCAGGGACCGGTTGAAATGCTGGTCGCGCGGTTTGGTCAGCAACATCAGGGCAGGCAGAAGAACGGCAACCGGGACGGTGCAGGCAACAACCGCCATGCGCCAGTCAAGCCATGCGACAATCGCGGCACTGGTCCAGTTCCCCATGGCAATGCCGACCGGGATAAAGGTGCCCCAGATGCTCATGGCCATGGCGACGGTTTTCGGATTGCCCAGATTGGCCATCCAGCTTGGCGCGCCCACCACAATCAGAAGATATCCGATACTGGTGACAAGGCGCCCGACATAAAGCATTCCGGTGTTTGATGCTGTTGCAAAGATTGCGGCCCCGATGATCATCATGATGCCGCCCAGAAACAGCGAACGGCGTAATCCGGCCTGTGCGGCCCAGACGCCTGCGGGAATCGCAAAAAGGGCCCCTGCCGCCGTGATCAGCGATGCGACAAGACCGAACTGCGCCTGACTAAGATCAAAACCGGCACGAAGATCGGGGGCAATCGGCCCCACCAGACCAACCTGCATCGAGGCAGTCAATCCAAGGCCATACAGAACAAAAATTGCAAAAATCGGTGGCATGAGGGGCAATCCGTTACGTCAGCAAACTGTCTGGTCGGGGCAAACCAGAAGAACGGATTTCTTTTAGCTGAAACCCGTTGCAACGATCCACGTATGAAATATGCGAGAAACGGTTATGCAGGTGGGTGGTCAAAGCCGGTCGTCAGACGAACGGCGGTACCATCGGACAGGAAAAAACGTTCCCACAGGATGAATTTATCGACAATCGGCATCGGCGGGCCGTTGCGCCCGGATGTTGCGAAACTCAGGTGATCGGCCTGATCTTCGTGCCAGCCCATATGATGCAGGCGTTTTTCCGCCTGTGCGATTTCCGGCGTGGCAAAGCGCCAAAGGGATGTGCCAAGAAGATCACCAGAATCCCGTTGCCATTCCTTTTCGCGCGGTCCCGATGCGCACAGCAAACGATGGCTGCGATCCTCGATCAGATGAACACGTTGCCGCGAATGGATCACCAGCCGTTTGATCGCCTGATCCAATCGGAAATTGCGGTTGCGCGTCATCATCTGATGCAAAAGGTCGATCTGAAGCGGGGCGGGCGTTTGCAAACCCTTTTCCCATCGCGATACGGTTGCCTGTGTCACGCCGACAATATCGGCAAGGCGTGCCTGTTTGATCTCGCTTTCGCGGCGCCATTGGCGCAGGCGGCGACCAAATTCAGGATCGGGTGCTGTCGGGGGCAGTAACTTCATTGCTTAACATCGCCTGACATTTCGAAAGGCAGCCCACCATAACACAGCCGGGAAATCAATAAAGGTTCAGGACGCAGCGCCAAGGCGATAGATATCGATCTGGCAGCGGCCATATTTTCGGCTATCAAGGGTTTCAAGGCCGTCGACTTCCGGTGCCGGTTCGCGCGGATCGCGTTCGGCAATGATCAGCGTTTCATCATTGATCCAACCGGCATTTGCCAGTCCCGTAATACTGGGGCCAAGCAAATCCTTCTGATAGGGCGGATCAAGAAACACCATGCTGGCCGGTTCGGGGGCACGTGGCGGTTTGGTCGCGTCGGCACGTTGAACGCGGGTTTTATCACCCAGTTTCAGATCGGCGATATTCTGTTCGATGGCGGCCAGTGCACCGCGATCAAGGTCAAAGAAAACCGCCTTTTGCGCACCGCGTGAAATGGCTTCAAGGCCGAGCGCCCCGGAACCGGCATAGGCATCCAGAATAAGCCCGTCATAAAGCGGGTTCTGGTCGTCCTCGTACCAGCGCGATGCATGTGTCAGGATGTTAAACAGGGCTTCGCGAACGCGATCCAGTGTCGGGCGTGTATCGCGCCCGGTGGGGGCGGTCAAAAGCCGCCCGCGAAGACTTCCGCCAACAATCCGCATTCTGCCTTAACCCTTTTTGCCGCGCGGACGATTGCCCGCCGGTTTCGATCCGCTGCGTCCCGCCGGGCGGTTGCCGGGTTTGCCATCGGCAATGCTGCCGCGGTTGTTGCCACCGGTATTGCCAGACGGCTTGCCGCGACCCCCACCAAACGATTTGCCGCCATCGTTGTTACGCTCACCACCGGCTTTGCCACCGGGCGCATAACGCCCGCGGCCTTTGTTGGCCGGGCGGTTTGTATTGTCGCGATCATCAAAACGATTATCCCGGTCGTCCCGAGTACCGCGGTCATTACGATCTTCGCGGTTTTCCCGCGCCGGGCCGCTACGCGATACTTCTCCGCGTGCGACGGCCGGTTTGGCGCGATTACCCGGACGTGTCCGGTTTTCAAAGCTGTTCTCGGTCCGGGTGTCATCGGTGCTGGCGTTTGGGTTGCTGCCCTGCTGGCGGCGGCGGGGGGCGGCGGGTTTGCCAAATACGGTACGCGGTGCCTTGGGGCGGCCGGTACCACCGCGGGCGACCGATTTCTTTTCGGAAACCTTGCTGTAATCACCCTTGAAGAACGCGGCCAGCTGTTCTTTCATCACCTTGCCGGTGATTTCCTCGCAATCGCCAGGTGCCAGATTGCCCAACTGGAACGGGCCATAGGATACACGCATCAGGCGCGTCACCGGCCAGCCAAGATGTTCCATCACGCGGCGGATTTCACGGTTTTTGCCTTCGCGAAGGGTTACGGTCATCCAGGCGTTGCTGTCTTTCTGAACGTCAACTTCGGCCTGAATCGACCCGTAATTGATCCCATCAACCGTGACACCGTCTTCAAGCTGTTTGAGTTTTGCCTCGTCAATCCGGCCATGCACGCGCACCCGATACCGGCGTGCCCAGCCGGTGGCGGGCAGTTCAAGATAACGGGCAAGCTCGCCATCATTGGTCAGCAGCAAAAGACCTTCGGAATTCAGATCAAGGCGCCCGACCGAAATCACGCGCGGCATGTAGCTTGGCAGATGTTCGAAAACCGTATCGCGGCCCTGCTCGTCGCGGTGGCTGGTGACCAGCCCGCGTTTTTTAAACAGACGCCACAGACGCGGCTTTTCCTTTTGCGGCAAGGGTTTGCCATTGACGTAAATTTCGTCTTCGTCGGTGACGGTCACGGCCGGGCTGTCAAGCACCTTGCCGTTTAGCTTCACCAGACCTTCCTCGATCATGCGTTCGGCGTCGCGTCGCGAACAAACGCCGGAACGGGCAATGCGTTTGGCAATGCGTTCGGGTTTGCTTTCTTCGGTATCTTCGGTCGGGTTCGGGGTCTGGTCGCTCATTTGCGGGCCTCGGAAATCAGGGCGTCGAAGATTTTCGCATCGCCCGAACTGATATGAAATTCAGGATGCCATTGCACCCCAAGACAATAACGATATCCCGGATGCTCAATCCCCTCGATCACGCCATCCGGGGCGACGGAATTGATGATCACATTCGGGCCAACCTTATCAACGGCCTGATGATGCGCGGAATTGACCGACAGGCTTTTGACATCGCCAACAATGCGCGAAAGCAGGGTATCGGCTTCGACGGTCACATCATGCCCCGGCTCGTTGCGCGGGTTGGGCTGTTCATGCGCCAGACAGTTTTCAACACTGTCTGGGATATGCTGGATCAATGACCCGCCAAGGATCACGTTCAACAATTGCTGCCCGCCGCAAATGCCCAGAACCGGCATATTGCGTTTCAGCGCACCTTCGGCCATCGCCCATTCAAACTTGGTGCGGCGGTCTTTGGTGATCACCGTGTCATGGCGTTCTTCGGCACCAAACAGACTGGGATCGACATCAAACGCACCGCCAGTAACCACAAGCCCGTCAATCAGATCGAGCAGATCGGGAACCAGTTCCACCTCGTGGGGCAGGGGCATCGGAATGCCACCCGCCGCCGTGACCGCACCGGCATAGTTTTCACGCAGCGCATACCACGGAAATTTGGAATAGCCACCGGGTTCCTCGGAATCAAGGGTAATGCCGATGATCGGTTTTCTGGCACTCATGTTCTGTCAAATCCCGTTGGTGGTGGCAGTTGGTCGCTATGTTTGCTGGCGATGCCATGAATTTGGCCGGAAACTAACCCCGGTGCGTTAGAAGGGCAACGGCAATTCACGCATATGTGCAATCGGTCGCGATCTTATCACCGCTTGACCGATCCTTGCACAGATTGCAATCTCATATGCTTAACGCCTGATAAAAAACAAAACAAATCAAACCCGCAATGTGCCTGTTGGGGGCAATTGCTTTTCCGGGATGGAAAACAGATCATGAGCGCAGACAGCTTTATGGATATGGCGCTAGATGAGGCGCGCGCCGCCGCAAGGCGCGGTGAGGTGCCGGTTGGTGCTGTTCTGGTCGATGCCGACAGTGGCGAGGTCTTGGCACGTGCCGGCAACCTGACCGAGGAACTCAATGATCCGACAGCCCATGCCGAAATCCTTGTGATCCGTGCCGCTGCCGGGGCCAAGGGCGAACCGCGCCTGCCCAATTGTGATCTGTATGTCACGCTGGAACCTTGCCCGATGTGTGCCGCCGCCATTTCATTTGCCCGCCTGCGGCGGGTTTATTTCGGGGCCTATGATCCCAAAAGCGGTGGCATCGATCACGGTCCGCGCGTGTTCGAAAGCACAAGCTGCCATCACCGCCCCGAAGTCTATGGCGGGATTGGCGAGGTCGAGGCGGGCAAGCTTTTGAAGGATTTCTTTGGGTCGCTGCGCTAAGTTCCAAGACCAAAAGCAAAGGCCCGCCAATTTGGCGGGCCTTTGATCTATTCTCTGGTCTGCCCCCGAAGTCCTGGCAAATGCTGGAACATCCAGGTTTCGCTAAGCGGCGCATCACCACGTTTCAGATACATCCGCAAATCAACCGGCTCATTGCCCTCGACTTTAAGGTCAAACGCCGCACGCCAGATGCGGGTATCCATGATCGGTTCGATCTTGGTGCGGACAATTTCCCCGCGCGAGGTTGAAACAATGACTTCCGGGAACTCGCCATAGGCCAGGGTTCCAAGGATTTCCCCCTCGAATTCGACCGAAAATTTCAATTCGTCCTTCGGTCGGACCGTGCCGGGATTGCCACCGCGGCCCATACGGGTGGCGGTCGCATGGGCAAGCTTGTCCATCGGGAACGGATTCTGTGCCTGCCAATACAGGCGATAACGGAACTGATAGCTATTGCCTGCCTTGGCCGGAGCATTCGGCACCCAGAAGGCTCCGATATTGTCATGAATTTCATCGTCGGTCGGGATTTCGACAAGCTGCACGGCCCCGTCTTCCCATGCGCCAAGCGGTTCGACCCACAGGCTGGGGCGGCGGTGATAACGCACACCGTCAAGATAATGGCTGACTTCGCGGTCACGCTGCATCAGGCCAAAACCACGCGGGTTTTTGTCACCGAATGCTGATGTGCGGATGATTTCCGGATTGTTCAACTGACGCCAGATGCGTTCGCCATTTCCGGTCCAAAGCTCCAGCCCGTCGCTGTCATGGACTTCGGGACGCCAGTCAAAGCGGAACGATTTGTTCTGTTCCGAATACCAGAACATGCTGGTCAGCGGTGCGATGCCAAGGCGTTCGATATCCTTGCGCAGGAACAGGTGTTTTTCGACATCCATGGTCACACCTTCGCCGCGCGTCAGATAGAACCGATAGGCACCCGTGATGCTGGGGCCATCCAGCAGGGCATAGACCGTGACCGGGGCATTGGCCGATTTCGCGGGCTCGATATAAAATTCGCGGAAATCGGGGAATTCTTCGGGCTGGGACGTTGCCGTATTGACGACAATACCGCGCGCAGACAGGCCATATTGACCTTCATCGCCAATCGCACGGAAATAGGATGCGCCAAGAAACGCTGCCCAGTCCTGTGTTTTCCAGTCATCACGTTCGACATTTTCATGCAGACGGAACCCGGCAAAACCGCTGTTTTCCGAAAGCTTGCGCGCGATGCTGTCTTCGGGCATGTCGAAATAGTCGGGCGTATAAACCACTTCGCGCGATTTGCCACCGTCAACCAGATGCATATGCACCGGTTTGGCAAAATACATGCCGAGATGAAAGAAGGTCAGCGGATAGGTGCCCGAACCATCGGCGTATGGCGAAAATTCGCGCTTGTAATGCAGCTTGCCATGAATGTCGTAATCGATCTTGCCGACAATTTCGGGATCGGGGGCGACAGGCGGCTCGTAAGGCGATTTTGCCATGGCTTCGGCGCGTTTGATCAGGGCGTCAAAGCTGAAGCTTTGCGGTTCGCCAAGATCAAGTTTTTCGTTCGCGGCCGAGGCACCATTGACCATCGACATGCCCGGCAGGATCAGCCCGGCAGCGGCCATGGATTTCAGAAATCGTCTGCGTTCCACAGAAGTCGTCATCAATCAGGTCCCGTTAATTTAAGATGTCCGGAACTATACCGGACAGTGTGGACGTAATCGGGATAAAACATGGCGAATTCAAGATCGTAATATCTGCATTTTTCGCATAGCGGTATGCCAGATGTCTGCCTAAATAAACTTGCAATCATTGAAATGGCGAGGTCGCCATCGCAGAAAGGCATGTTCATGCAGCAAACCGTTATGGGAAAGCCCGGGCAGAGAGCCATTTTCCATCAGGCGGAACAGAACGGTCTGCGACTGGCGATCAAGGGGCGTCTGGTCGCGCTGATCCTGATGGGGGTCTGGCTTGTGGCGTCGCGGTCGGGTGACCCGTTACGTGCCATTGAATATCTGATTGCGCTTGGTGTCTTTGCCGGGTTTGGCATCATCCATTACCGGATTATCGGATCATCCTATGACCGGAACTGGATCAAGTATCTGTTCATTGCACTTGATATCGGGTTCCTGTCGCTTCTGATTGCGACCCAACCGGTATTTGACAATGTCGATCTGCCCCAGGCGGTGATTTTCCGCACGCCGATCTTCCCATTCTATTTTATCGTTGTTGGTGTTGCGGCGTTCAGTTTTTCGCCCGGCCTTGTTTTGTGGGCCGGTATGTGCGGGGCGGCCGGGTGGCTTGGTGCGTTTCTTTATGCCATCCGTGATATGGATGAGACCTATGACTGGCAGGATATCGGCACATCTCCCGATACCCAGACTTTTGTGACCTATTTCTTCAGCCCCGATTTTATCGGCGCCTGGAGCCGCGCACAGGAAGCCCTCTCGCTGGTTGTTGTTGCCATTCTGATTGGTCTGGTCATGTGGCGTGCGCGCCATACGGTGCGCCGCCAGATCGAGGCGGAACAGGAACGTAGCGCCATTTCCGATATTTTCGGACAATATGTGCCGCCCGCCATTGCCGAAGTGCTGATTTCCAAACGCGGATCGCTGGCCCCGGTCGAGCGTGAGGCAACCATCCTGTTTGCCGATCTGGCCGATTTCACCAAGCTGACCGAAACCATCGGCCCGAAAGGAATTGTCGAGGTTCTCAATACCTATTTCGATGCAGTGTCACAGATCATTACCCGTCATCATGGTGTGATTACCCAGTTTCAGGGCGATGCGGTACTGGCGACTTTCAATGTTCCGGTCGAGGATGCCGACCATGCCAGATGTGCCGTGCGGGCCGCACGCGAGATTTCCGATCTTGTGCAAAGTCGGGATTTCGCCGGGATTCATGTTCGTACGCGTATCGGGATATGCACCGGCACGGTGATTGCTGGCAGTGTCGGCGGGGGTGGGCGTCAGAACTATACCGTGCATGGCGATACGGTAAATATGGCGGCCCGATTGGAAGTGATGAACAAGGAACTGGGAACCGACGTTCTGATTTCTGCAACGACGGCACAGTATCTGACCGCAGAAGATTTTCGCAAGATCGGGCAAATGGATGTCCGTGGGCTTTCCGAACCGATTGATCTGTTTACCTTTGCCACGGCTGATGAACGGAATGTCGCGACTGGCAATGTGCCCGTGACAGCGACCTGATTATTGGCAAAGTTTTCGCGCATGAAAATGAAAAAAAGGAACGGCATCCATTCGATACCGTTCCTTGCGGGTTCTGCGCCGGGTTAGCCGGTGCAGCGGGGCTTTTAAAGCCTGAATGCTATTGTATGGGCTGGCGATACATCACCATTCCGGCGTGATACAGAACACCGTCCTCGAAATATCCGTCGGCGGTAAAACCGGTATCATCCCAGTAATCGATGTGATTGCCGGAAATTTCATAACGTCCCTGATAGGCAGACGGGCGATTGCCGCGCGCCTCGTCATAACGTCCGATGGCCAGCAATTCCTGACGGATATTGCCGTCTGCCGTGACCCACATGCCAACATAGGGATGCGGGTCGTTCGATGTGGTTCCGGACATGACGGTTTCCTCCTGTGCGGTGGCGGTGCTGGAAAACAGCATCAGAAGACTGGCGATAGAAGACGCAAACATATGACGTGCCATGTGGGCCTCCTTGGGCGTTACGGATCAATATGCCGATGCGGTCGGGCGCACGATGATCTCGTTGACATCGACGCTTTCGGGCTGGGCGATTGCGTAAAGCACCGACCATGCAATGGAAATCGGGCTGAGTGCGGTTTTGCGCAGTTCACCGAGAAACCCTTTGGCATTGTCATCGGTAATGTCGTTGCCAAGTTCTGTTTCGGTAACGCCCGGCGAAATGGTGGTGACGCGGATATCGCGGCTTTCCTGACGCAGGCCATCGGAAATCGCCCAGACGGCATATTTCGTGGCGCAGTAAACGGCTGCAGTCGGGGATACCAGATGTGCGCCAATGGATGCGGTATTGATGATGTGGCCGCTACCCTGTTCCTTGAACAATGGCAGACCGGCGGCAATGCCATTCAGGACGCCGCGAATATTGACGTCGATCATCTTGTTCCACTCGTCAATTTTCAGTTCGGCAAGCGGCGACAAGGGCATGACACCGGCATTGTTGAAGATCACATCAACGCGGCCATAGGTGTTTTTGGCGAAATAGATCAGTGCTTCGACGTCGTCGGCATCGGTGACATCAACCGCGCGACATGTGGCGGTGCCGCCTTCGGCTTCGATTTCGGCGACGATGGAATGAAGCTTTGCCGTGCGTCGGGCCGCAAGAACGACCTTTGCACCATTTTCGGCCAGAAGTTTTGCCGTGGCCTCGCCAATTCCGCTGCTGGCACCGGTAATGACGACAACCTTGTTTTCAACATTGTTGGACATAAGCGACATGACATCCTCCTTGTCTGGATCATGGCGCTTACTGTGATTGCAAATGGTGGCCTGATGAATACACAGAACTCTTGATCAATTGCCTGATTCTCCAGACAGGGTGAAAACCGCTTTTCAGGATGGTTTTGGTTGCTATAGTTCATATTAGAGAAACAAAGGAGTTTGGCGATGCCTGTGTTTGAAGAGATGTCTGAGCTGATTGACAGATACTGCGAAGGCGAAGGTGTTGCCGAGACGCCGGTAAAGGCGGTGCATCTGTATCGTGCGACCGGGCCGTCGATGAAAGTTCCGACAATCTACAAGCCATGCCTTTGCATTATCGCGTCAGGTGCCAAAGAGGTCACTCTGGGCGAGGCGGTTTTCAGTTATGCGCCCGGAAAGTATCTGGTGGCGTCGGTCGACCTGCCGATTGTCGGCTGTGTGACAAATGCCAGTGCAGCACTTCCGTATCGCAGTTTGTCGATTGAACTGGATGGTCAGATGTTGGGCGATCTTGTCACCCAGATTGATCTTCAGGTCGGCTCGGCATCCGAAAGCGATTGCGGTCTTCATGTCGATAACGCCAGCGATACCTTGCTGGATGCCGTGATGCGCCTGTTGCGCCTGTGCGATGAGAAAGACGATATTTCGGTGATGGCGCCGATGCTTCTGCGCGAAGTGCATTATCGCCTTCTGCGCGGCCTTCAGGGGGCCAGGATTGCGCAAATCGGCATGGGCGGCAGCAACATGCAACGCATTTCCAAGATCATCCGCCTTATGAAGGACGATTTTGCCGCACCGCTTCGGGTCGATGATCTGGCGGCACAGGCGAATATGAGCCCGTCTTCCTTCCATCATCATTTCAAGCAGGTAACCTCCATGAGCCCGCTTCAGTATCAGAAACGCCTTCGCCTGACGATGGCGCGCCAGATGATGCTGACCGAAATGAAGGATGCGGCAACCGCGGCCTATGAAGTCGGATATGAAAGCGCATCACAATTCAGCCGTGAATATGCCCGCATGTTTGGCGCGCCACCGATGCGCGATGTCTCGGCGATCCTTGGGCGGCTGGGCGGCGATGGCACGGCGGCGGCGAACGCCTATTGAAAATTGTAATCATTGCGATTTATTCGCAATTGGCTTGACCGGCCTTCGTGACTATGTGACACCGATAGATGTCAGTATCCGACAAGGATAAAGGGAATTCGAAGCCGTCCGTGAAGACGGTTAACCGAAGCTGCCCCCGCAACTGTAGGCGGTGAGTGTTTCCTTCTGAAAGCCACTGGGATATTTCCCGGGAAGGCAGGAAAACACAACGACCCGCGAGCCAGGAGACCTGCTGACATGAATACGACGGACCGGGCGGGGTGCCCCGGAGGATGTCGGTATATGTCACCGTTCCGGGCGGGCTGAAAGCCATTGGACCGCCCTTGGATCCCGGCATTTCCCGCCATTTTTCAGCACTTTAGCCAGTCCCTTGACCATAGTAGCTTTGATGTTATGTTATAACATAACATTTATTGGTTTGGTATGTCCGGTCGGGAAATGAAATTCCCGATCAGCATATCCATGAAAGGACGCAAAGTGATTGAACTGAACAAAAAGGTTCTTGCAGTCGGGGTGTTTGCTGCAGGACTGGCTTCTTTCGCGCAATACGCATCTGCCACGGAATATCCGCTCACACTGGAAAATTGTGGTCGAACCCTGACCTTTGATCAGGCTCCGAACCGTGTCGTATCGCTTGGCCAAAGCAGCACTGAACTGCTTTATCTTCTGGGACTGACCGACAGGGTGGTCGGAACGGCCGTATGGCTTGGCCCGGTGCAGGAACAGTTTCGCGACGTCAACGCCACCATTCCGCGTCTGGCAGACAACGATCCCAGCTTTGAAAGTGTGGTCGGCCAGAAACCCGATATGGTCGCAACCCAGTTCCAATGGCATATCGGCCCGAATGGCAAGGTCGGAACGATTGACCAGTTTGCTGAACTTTCAATCCCGGTCTATACCGCACCAGCCGATTGCGTCGGTAAGGACAACACCACGGGCGGTGACGGAACGCGGATTGATGCCTTTTCGATGGATCAGATCTATCAGGGGATAGCCGACCTTTCGAAAATCTTCGATGTCGAGGAACGCGGCGCAGATCTGATTGCCGATTTCAAAGCCCGCGAACAGGCTGCGCGCGAAAAAGTTGCCGCCGTGAATGGCAAGGGAATTTCGGCACTGTTCTGGTTTTCCAGCGCCGAAATCGATGTTGATCCGTTTGTTGCCGGGCAGAAAGGCGCACCGGCCTATGTCATGTCGATCCTTGGTGTGGAGAATGTCATCGACAGTGATGATGAATGGCCCACAGTCGGGTGGGAAACCATCGCACGAACCAATCCCGATATCATTGCGATTGGCAAAATGGATCGTCGCCGTTTTCCGGCCGATGACTGGGAACTGAAAATGCAGTTCCTGAAATCCGATCCGGTAACCCGTCAGATGAATGCGGTCAAAAGCGGAAATATCGTCGTCATGGATGCCCAGTCGATGAACCCGACCATGCGGACAATCGACGGCATTGAAACCCTGGCCAAGGCAATCGAGGCGTTCGAGGCAACCCAGTGATCGGGCCAATGATCGGGAATATCATTTCCAGCCCCGTTTTCATGAAACGCATCAGCGTGGCATTTGCCGCGCTGATGTTGCTGGCAGCGGTCCTGGCGGTTGCCGCATCGGTGGGCGAAACAGCGATCCCGGTGGGCACGGTGATCAATACGATTGCCAATCATTTGTGGGATGCCGGTCATCCGGTGGATGCGATTGATGCCGGTATAATCTGGAACTATCGGCTGAGCCGCGCCATCGTTGCCGCAAGTTGCGGGGCGGCCTTGGCCGTTTCCGGTGCGGTCCTGCAGGCGCTTTTGCGCAACAGTCTTGCCGATCCCTATCTGCTCGGCATTTCGGCCGGGGCATCGACCGGTGCGGTCAGCATCGTGATCCTAGGTCTTGGGGCCGGGATGCTTTCGCTGTCACTTGGTGCATTTATCGGCGCAGTGGCGGCATTCGCCTTTGTGACCCTTCTGGCGTTACAGGCCGGGCGCGGCACGGGGGCGATCATTCTGGCCGGGATTGCCGGATCGCAGATGTTCAATGCCCTGACATCCTTCATTGTCACCAAATCGGCTAGTGCCGAGCAGGCGCGCGGCATCATGTTCTGGCTTCTGGGCAATCTTAGCGGCGTGCGCTGGCCCGATGTGTGGCTGGCTTTACCCGTGGCTCTTGTCGGGCTTGTCGTGTGTCTTTGGCATGCTCGCGCACTTGATGCCTTTACATTTGGTAGGGAATCCGCCGCATCGCTTGGTGTTCCGGTCAGGCGTGTGTATGCGATCCTGATTGCCGCGTCCGCGATGATGACCGCGGTAATGGTCAGTATTGTTGGCTCCATTGGTTTTGTCGGGCTCGTGATCCCGCATGCGGCGCGCTTTTTTGTCGGAACGCGCCATGGGCTGCTATTACCGCTATCGGCATTGATTGGCGCACTGTTTCTGGTCTGTGCCGATGTGATTTCACGCGTGATCGTTCCGGGGCAGGTTTTGCCAATCGGGGTGATTACCGCCCTTGTCGGGGCCCCGGCCTTTGCCCTGATCCTGTGTCACGGAAGGATTTTGCGATGACCCTGGAACTGCGCGATATCGTCTGGTCTGCCGGGTATCGCAAGATCATCAAAAATGTCTCCCTCCGGGTTGAACCGGGCGAGTTCCTTGGCCTGATCGGGCCAAATGGGTCGGGCAAAACCAGTTTGATGTCGGTTTTGGCCGGTATTCGTCCACCTGATCAGGGGCGTGCGATGCTGGCAGGGCAGGACATGAAAAAGCATGGTCGTCGCAAACTGGCCCGGCAGATCGGCTTTGTCGAACAGCAGGCCGATACCACGGACCGCCTGACCGCGCGCGAGGCGGTGGCACTTGGACGCACACCTTATCTCAGCATGCTGTCGCCTTGGTCGGAACGCGATGATGCGATTGTGGAACGCGCCCTTGGTGATGTCGACATGACTCATCTGGCCGACCGGTTCTGGCATACACTTTCGGGCGGTGAGAAGCAGCGGGTTCATATTGCGCGTGCGCTGGCGCAGGAGCCGAAATTCCTTCTGCTGGATGAACCGACAAACCATCTGGATATCCGCCATCAGCTTGGATTGCTGGAACTGGTGCGCGAATTGCCGGTTACCGTGGTCGCAGCCTTGCACGATCTGAACCATGCCGCGATGTATTGCGACCGGATTGCCATGATGCGTGACGGGGAACTGGTGGGGATCGGCAGTCCTGCCGATATTCTGACGACCCAAAATCTGCGCGATGTGTTCGGTGTGGATGCCACCATCGAACATGGCCCTAACGGGCAATGCGCGGTGCGCTATCACGCAGGCATGAAAAAAGACCGGGCTGCATGACCCGGTCTTTTCCAATTCAAAGGCTTACTTCTGTTCGCGGGCAATCGCGCGCCAGCCGATATCACGACGGCAAAAACCACCCGGCCAGTTAATGGCATCAACCGCTTCATAGGCGCGTTTCTGTGCCTCGGTCACCGACGTGCCACGTGCGGTAACGCCAAGAACACGCCCCCCCGTCGCGGTCAGTTTGTCACCATCCATTTTCGTGCCCGCATGCAGGACCTTGACCTTGTCCATCGCATCGGCATCGGCCACGTTTTTGATCTCGGTGCCTTTGTCGTAGCTGCCCGGATACCCCTTGGCGGCCATGACAACGACCATGGCGGTTTCGTCATGCCATTCGGGTTTGACGGTATCGAGTTTTCCGGTTGCCGCCCCATCAAGGATATCAAGCACATCCGATTTCAGACGCGTCATCAGAACCTGGCATTCCGGATCGCCAAAACGGATGTTGTATTCGATCAGTTTCGGATTGCCCGCATCGTCAATCATCAGACCGGCAAACAGGACGCCCTTGAACGGATGGCCTTCGGCGGCCATGCCCTTGACGGTCGGAACAATGATCTGTTCCATGACCTTGTCCTCAACCGACTGCGTAAAGACCGGGGCGGGGGAATAGGCACCCATACCACCGGTATTCGGGCCGGTATCGCCCTCGCCGACGGCCTTGTGATCCTGTGCGGCAATTAGCGGAATGACGTTTTCCCCGTCACAAACCGCAAAGAAAGATGCTTCTTCGCCAGTCATGAATTCCTCGATCACCAGCTCCGCACCGGCATCGCCGAATTTGCCACCGACCATGCATTCGTCAATCGCCGCAAGGGCTTCGTCGATTGTCTGGCAGATCGTCACACCCTTGCCCGCGGCAAGGCCGTCGGTTTTGACAACAATCGGCGCACCGTGCTTTTCAACAAAGGCGCGGGCATCGTCGGGCGTGGTGAAACGGCCATAGGCCGCGGACGGGACGCCAAACTTTGACACCATGTCCTTCATGAAACCCTTGGAGCCTTCAAGCTGTGCCGCCGCCTTCGAACAGCCAAACGATTTGATGCCAGCCGCATCCAGCGCATCGACAAGGCCCGCGACCAGCGGGGCTTCGGGGCCGACAACCACCAGATCGACAGCATTGTCGGTGGCAAATTTCACAAGGCCGTCAATATCGCTGTCTGAAATGGCGACACATTCTGCTGAATCGGCAATCCCGGCATTGCCCGGCGCACACCAAAGCTTGGTCAGTCGCGGGCTTTTGGCAATTGCCCAGCACAATGCATGTTCACGTCCGCCACCGCCAACGACCAGAACCTTCATGATTTTAACCTCGATTACGTGTCCGACTGCTTGATGGTCCAGACGGGATGAACTAGGCTTGCACCCCATCCCGCTTGAAAATTTATGCGGGCTTTTAGCATAAAGTGCCCTTGATGACGCAAGATTTGTTCGACCCGTTTGCCCCGATGCCCGAAGAGCCCGCGAAACCGGGAAATCTGCCCGAATTTTCGGTCTCCGATCTTTCCAACGCGCTTAAACGCACGGTCGAGGATGCGTTTTCTTTCGTGCGTGTGCGCGGCGAGATTTCCGGCTTCAAGCGCGCAAGCAGCGGTCATCTGTATCTGGCACTCAAAGACGATCAGGCGGTGCTGGATGGTGTTTGCTGGCGCGGGCAGGCATCCAAACTTGGCATCGCACCCGAAGACGGTATGGAAGTCATTGTAACCGGCCGACTGACGACATTCCCGGGCCGGTCGAAATACCAGATTGTCATCGAAACGATGGAGGTTGCCGGCGAAGGCGCGCTTCTGAAACTTCTGGAAGAACGCAAAAAGAAACTTGCTGCCGAAGGACTGTTTGATGCGGATCGCAAAAAGCCGATCCCGTTCCTGCCCGATGTCATCGGGATTGTAACATCCCCGACCGGGGCGGTGATCCGCGATATCATGCATCGGCTGCGCGAACGTTTCCCGCGCCGGGTTCTGTTATGGCCCGTATTGGTACAGGGAACCGGTGCCGCCGAACAGGTCGCGCAGGCCGTGCGCGGTTTCAATGATCTTTTGCCCTATGGCAATATTCCGCGCCCCGATGTCCTGATTGTTGCGCGCGGTGGCGGATCGCTTGAAGACCTTTGGGCATTTAACGAGGAAATCATTGCCCGCGCGGTGGCGGAATCCGACATTCCGGTGATTTCTGCAGTCGGTCATGAAACCGATACCACCCTGATTGATTTTGTGTCTGACCTGCGTGCGCCTACTCCGACGGGGGCCGCGGAAAAGGCCGTTCCGGTGCGGCTTGATCTGATCGGTCAGGTCGAGGAAGACGGCCTTCGTCTGACGCAGGCGGTCCGTCGGCTTGGTGTGGAAAAACGCACCGCCCTTGAAAGTCTTGCGCGTGGTCTTGGCGATCCGCGCCGGATGCTTGAGGAACGCAGCCAGACCCTTGATAACTGGGCCGACCGGCTGCCTCGTGCAGCAGGCAGTGTCTTGCAGCAGGCGCGCGCACGCCTGAACGAAGCCGGGGCACGGTTGGTTAGCCCGCGTGAACAGCTTTCGGAAAAACGCGGGCGATTGGAAAATGCCGGTCTGCGACTGGATGGAGCGATCAAATCGGCCATCCAGATGCAAAAGGCACGTCTTGATCAGGCCGCCGCCGGACTTCGCCCGGCAAATGCCAGACGCGATATCACACGCGACCGCAAACAGATCGATGATCTGGCCGGTCGGATGCAGGCGGCGGTTAAAAATATCCTGAACCGCGAAGCCGAAGGACTGGCGCGGTATGATCGTCTTTTGGAAAGCTATTCGTATCGCAATGTTCTCAAACGCGGCTTTGCCGTGGTGCGCGGTGCGGATGAAGGTTTGATTGGCAAAGCATCGGATTTAATTGCCGGGCAGGGTTACATTCTGGAAATGCAGGATGGACGTGCCGATGTAACAGCAGGGACGTATTCCTCTGGAGCATCCGAGGCGGCACCGGTTGCCACGGTCGCGCCGAAATCGGCTGCCAAACCGAAACCGGCCCGGAAAAAAGACCCGGCCCCCAAAGATGACGACAGGCAAGGGAGCCTTCTGTAATGCGTTTCGCAATGAAGATGTTTTTGGCGGCAACCGGTTTGATGGCGTCATGCGTTGGGGCAATCGCGGCCGAGCCGACCTATCAGGGCCAGTTTGTTCAGGGCGGCATCGTGTTCGGTCAGGCCGAACCCGGAAGCAGCATCCTTCTGGATGGCAAGCCCATTGATACGATTGGCCCGGACGGGGCGTTTATCCTTGGCTTCCCCCGCGATTACGAGGGGCCGGCGAAGCTGACACTGCGCAAGGCTGATGGGGCAGTCGAAGAATATGCTTATGATATCGGTGATCGAGAATTTGATATCCAGCGGATTGATGGCCTGCCGCCCAAGATGGTGACGCCGGACCCTGAGGTCATGGAACGGATCAGGGATGACTCGCGTCAGGCCCGCGAAGCCCGCATCGAACGGTTTACGCAGGAATTTTACAAGAACGGCTTTATCTGGCCGGTTCTGGGTCCGATCAGCGGTGTCTATGGATCACAACGCATCTTGAATGGTGAACCGCGCGCCCCGCATTGGGGGGTGGATATTGCCGTTCCCACCGGCACACAGGTCGTGGCCCCGGCGGACGGGATTGTGACGCTGGCGCATCCCGATATGTATTTTTCCGGGGCGACCCTGTTTATTGATCACGGGCTTGGCATGGTTTCGGCGTTTTTGCATCTGTCGGAAATCGATGTGAAAGTCGGCGATGTCGTTCGGCAGGGTGATCCGATTGCCAAGGTCGGGGCAAGTGGCCGGGCAACCGGGCCGCATCTGGATTGGCGGATCAATGTCGGGGATGCCCGTGTTGACGCCGCCCTGCTTGTGCCGCCGATGGAAGATGCACAAAAGGCCGCGAAAATGAAGGCCAGCAATTGATGACGAATAAACAATAAGGAACCTCTGCCATGAAAAAGCACGGAGCCGTCGCCGCAGGACATGATGTCACCGCACGCGCGGCTGCCGATGTGCTTGAGGCGGGCGGCAATGCCTTTGATGCGGTCACTGCGGCGATGTGGACGGCGTGCGTGGCGGAGCCGGTTCTGGCATCATTGGGCGGGAGTGGTTTTGTCATGGCACGCCCGGCGGGAAAACCGCCCCGGCTTTATGATTTTTTTGTCGAAACCCCGCTTGCCAAACGCCCGCGCGAAGAACTTGAATTCGAAAGCCGGTTTGCGACATTTTCCGGTGGCGTTACCCAGGAATTTCACGGCGGATACGGTTCGGTTGCAACACCGGGCGTGGTTGCCGGTATTTTCAAGCTGCATGACGATCTTGGATCCCTGCCGATGGCGATGCTGGCCGAACCGGCAATTACAGCCGCACGCGACGGGATCAAGCTGGATGCGTTTCAACGGTATGTCATGGGGATCGTAACCCCGCTTCTGGCATTTTCCAAAGATAGCCGGGCCGTTTTCGGTGCGCCGGGGCATCAGGATGAAGACGGATTTGAATTGCCGGACGAGGGCTCCATTCTTCGTCAGGCTGATATGGCCGATAGCATTGAATATCTGCTGCGGATCGGGGCCGATGGCTTTTATCACGGCGATCTTGGTCATGCGCTGGTGACCGAATGCCGGGAATATGGCGGCTATCTGACAGGGGCGGATTTGGCGGCATACCGCGTTCTGGTCCGTGATCCGCTTTTGATTGCCGGGCGCAACGGGCGGTTTGTTTTAAACCCGCCACCGGCGTCGGGCGGGGTTTTGGTTGGCTTCGGGCTTAAGCTTGCGCGCGAAATAGAACTCGGGGCATTTGGATCGGCCCGTCATCTCGAAGCCATTTCGCGCATTCTTCATGCCACCGGGCTGGCACGTAGCGAACATGGCGCAAGCCCGACAATCCTTGCCGACGAATTCTGCGAATCCTACCGGTCTATGATTGGCGAACGCCCGCTTAGCCAGAATGGCACGACCCATATTTCCGTGGTTGATGGCGATGGCAATCTTGCCGCGGCGACGATTTCAAACGGGTCCTGTTCCGGGCGCATGGTGCCGGGGACTGGTATCATGCTCAATAACATGCTGGGCGAAGCCGATCTGTCAACCGACGGGTTCCATCACTGGCCATGCGGTGTGCGGATGACATCGATGATGACTCCGGCCCTGTATCTGGCGGGCAATGGTGATGCGATTGCACTTGGTTCTGGCGGGTCAAACCGCATTCGTTCGACCATGTTGCAGGTGATGCTGAATATCGATGCCTATGACATGACCCTGCATGGGGCGGTGGCGGCACCGCGGCTTCATGTCGAAGACAGTCTTTTGTCTGTCGAACCGGGATTTGACGGATCGCTTCTGGATGGCCTTAGCCTTGAAGACCAGCAACGCTGGGATACGGAGGATATGTTCTTTGGCGGTGTTCACGCCGCCAAGGTCAGTGGTGACGGCAGGAAATTCAATGCGGTTGGTGATGCCCGACGCAATGGCCACCAAGTGGTGATTGCCGACCTGTAATCCGGTTTGAACTGACCTAACGCGGAATTTCGTCGGCAGGGCGGACGTCAAGCAATGGGGCCGCATCAATCTTTTCCGCATTCATCATTGTCGCGACCCGCTGCATGGATGACAGAAGCTGCGTTTTTTCCCAATCGGGCAGGGCTTCGAATTGGGATATGAATTCTTCGTGCAGCATGGTTGGGGCTGCTTTCAGGACGTTCTGACCTGCCTCTGTCAGAACCGTATTGACCACGCGCTTGTCCGTGGTGCTGCGGCGGCGTTCTGCCAGCCCGCGCTGTTCAAGGCGGTTCAGGATTGTTGTGACCGTTGCCTGGCTAAGGGACACATGATTGGAAATGCGGCGCACCGTAACGTTCTGCAATTCGTCAATCGCGCGCAGGACCATCACCTGCGGGATGGTCAGACCACAGGCTTTCATCATGCGTTTGGAATGCAGATCGGTTGCGCGAATGATTTGGCGCAATGCAACCAGAATGTCCTGCCAATAGGCCTGTGTCATTATTTCTTAGTTTCCTCGGACGATCGCTCTTGAGCCAGTCGGTAACGGGGTTTGATCACATTATCAACGCAATTTGTCCTGCAACAAAGGATGCTGATCCTAATTTCCCCGAATGCGGCGTGTGGCGAAAAAGATCATCGCGAAAATAGCGATCAGGACAAGCGTTACACCCGCGATCAACATCGCCTGATTCAGGCGCAGATCATATTCCTGTTTGCGTTCGACATAGACAATAACCTGTCGGCGCAACTGATCCATTTCCGGTGTGATGTCGAAGCTGGTCCGATACATTGTTGCCCCGGCACGGGACAGAAGGTCGTTGGTTTTATTGAGACGTTCGATGAACATGGCAAAACGTTCTTCGGTTGCAGCCAGTTCATCAAGCGGGCTTTCTTCCGCGTCGCGATCTTTGGCACGTGCAATCGATAGTTTGGCTTGCGTCAGGTTATCGTTGTCTTCGGCAATGCAATCTGACAGTGATTTCTTTTCGCCGCTGGCACCGCATTCGATCTGGCGATCACCGAATTTTTCGACCGCTTCTTGCAGATGTGTGCGCAACTGCTGATCAAGCTCGGCAATCCGTATGCGCACATTTTTTGAACTGCTTTCGATCTTGCCGATGTCGCCCTCAAGCGCAAAGGACGGCCAGACCGCAAACATCGATGCAATAAGGATCAGGAAAAGCGGGACGACGAAACGCAGCAAAAAGAAACTTCCCCGGAGATGGTGGTGAGGTGGCCACCAGTCTGGTGCAAGGTCGTTCCAATTAGGTTAATGCCAGCGTGATAATTGTCGCTTAGTTCGGCCAGCGTTTGTGAAGCCAAAGCCATTGTGCCGGCCGTTCACGGATCCAGCCTTCCATGATGGCGTTCACTTCGGTCATGATACGAAGGACATCTGCCTCGCGGTCTTCGGTGGGGATAATTGTCAGCGCCGGATAAAACGTCATCCGGAAATTGGCACCGCTCAACCTTTCGACCCTCACCGGAATGACCGGGCAATCGTATTTCAGGGCAAATTGTGCCAGTGCGGGGGCCGTCATCGCATCGCGGCCAAAGAAAGGTACGGCGATCCCGTTATTGAGCTTCTGATCGACCAATAGGGCTGCGTGGCCACCTTTTTTCAGGAAGGCGGCAAATTTTCGTGCACCTTTGGCACCCTTTGGCACCAGTTCGCCGCGAAATCCCTTGCGAACGCTTTTGAAAAGTTTATCGACCCAGGGGTTATCCGGTGCGCGATAAATGGTCATCATTTCCATATCAAGCGCATCGCCAATCTTGGTCGAAACTTCCCAGTTCCCCATATGGCCGGTAAAGAACAGACCGGGTTTGTTATCTTCCCTTGTCGCCATACCGTTTTCCAGACCGACGATTTCAAGGCGGGGGCTTCCGCAATCCAGCGTTGGAAGATGGGGAATTTCTGCCGCACTACGACCGAGATTCTCCCACATATCTGTAATGATGGCTTCGATTTCTTCGGCTGACTTTTCCGGAAAAGCCTTGACGAGATTATTTCGGGCTTTCTTGCTTTGCCCAAGTTTCGGGCCAATCGCGCGCAGAAGCCGACCGCCGATAGCAGACGCAAGATCAATCGGCATGACCTTGAAAAAGCCAAACAGCAAATAGGCGCCAAGCCCCTGTAAAGGGTGGGAAACATATTTCTGGCGTGCTTTGTAAAAGGCGCTGCGTTCAGCCATCAGACAATACCGCTTTAATGATTTTCTCAAGCTGGTCCGGGGCTTCGAATTCCAGTTTGATGCCAAGTGTGCTTATGCCGTTGCGCGCCGCGACAGGCAAGCGCATCAGATCTTTTTCCGTTGTTACCAGATCCGCGTTCAGGGCTGCGGCCCTTTGGCGCAGGTCAGCCAGTTCATTCGGGCGAAACGGATGATGGTCCGCGAAATCGACGGTGGCAACAATATTGGCACCAACGGTACGCAGGCTGTCATGGAATTTCGCCGGGCGGGCAATGCCCGCAAATGCAAGGACCCTGCGACCGTCAAACTCGACACCGTTGCAAGGCACAACTCGGGCTCTCAGAACCGGGACAGAGGCAGGAAGATTTGCCAGAAATGGCGGATTTCCATCGCCAATCAGGATGATGGCGTGGACTTTTGCCAAGCCCTGTTCAAGTGTTTCGCGCATCGGCCCAGCCGGGATCACGCGACCATTCCCAATGCCGAAACCACTATCGACAACGGCAAAGCTGCAATCCTTGATCACGGACGGGTTTTGCAGTCCGTCATCCATGATAATCGCATCGGCCCCGGCATTACGGGCGGTTTCGGCCCCCATGCCCCGGTCACGCGAAACCCACGTTGTGGCGGTATGTGCCAAAAGCAGCGGCTCATCACCGACATCGGAGGCCGTATCGGTCGCCGGATCAACGCGATGCGGGCCGATTTCACGCCCGCCATAGCCACGGCTCAGAAAATGGGCGTTGATGCCTATATGGTGCAGCGTGTGATAAAGCGCGATTGCCGTCGGGGTTTTTCCAGCACCGCCGATGGTAAAATTGCCAACGCAGAAAACCTTGCATCCGGGATGACGCATGGTTGTTTTCATGGCGCGAATGCCCGCACCCGCCCGCCACAGCAGCGACAGGGGCGATAATGCCTTGGCCCAGAAACCATCCGCTTGCCAGAAATCAGGGGCGCGCATTGGCGGCCTCGCTGATTAAAAGCGGCGCGATTGCATCCATCGTCCGATCAAGCACCTCGGCCTTGGAATTGGCATATTCCAGCGCAGCATTTGCCAGTTCCCGGGCCTTTTCCGGATATGTCAGAAGGGTATCAACCTGCCGGGCCAGATCATCGATGTCGGCAACCGGACGGCATGCCCTGGCGGCAAGAAGTTCGCGGCTGATTTCGTTAAAGTTGCTCATATCCGGGCCATGCAGGATCGCACAGCCAAGCCTTGCTGGTTCCAGCGGGTTTTGCCCACCCGATGCGCAAAGGGTTTTGCCGATCAGGCATACCGGTGCAAGCCGGTAATAAAGCCCCATCTCGCCCATGGTGTCGCCAAGATAAACATCAACCTGATCGGTAATCACATGGCCAAGGCTTCGGCGCGCGACGCGCAGGCCCTTTGCGATCAGGTCGGTTTCGATATCGTTGGCCCGATCAGAATGGCGGGGAACGATCACCGTCAGAAGGTTTTCATGTTTGCTGGCAAGGCTTTTATGAACCTGTGCGCATGCGGCTTCTTCGCCGTCAAACGTACTTGCGGCAAGCCATACGGCACGATTGCCAATCTGTGTCCTGAGTTCGGACAACGTGTCGCTATCAACCGGCAGGGCGGGGGCTGCGAATTTCAGGTTCCCGACCGCACGAACATCGGTTCCGCCCAATGCGATGAAACGCCCGGTTTCCTCTGCCCCCTGACTTAGGATCAGGTCAAAGGCCGAAATCACCGGGGTAATGAAGGAAGGGAACCGGGAATAGCTTTTAAAACTTCGGGACGAGATACGACCGTTCAGAAGTGCCAGTCTGGTCCCCGCCTTTTTGGCCTTTGTCAGAATGTTGGGCCAGAAATCGCTTTCAAGCCAAAGTGCGACATCAGGTTTCCAGTGGTGCAGGAAACGCGCAACGCAGACCTGTCGGTCAATTGGAATAAACTGATGGATCACACCTTCCGGAAGGCGTTGATACATCATTGCCGCGGATGTGACGGTGCCGGTGGTGACAAGTATCGACACATCGGGAAAACGCGCGCGAAGGGCATCAATCACCGGCAGGGCGGAAAGGGATTCGCCAACGCTGGCCCCGTGTATCCAGACCAGCTTTCCCTTCGGGCGCAATGCGCTGGCATGACCGAACCGTTCGCCGATCCTTCCTGCATCTTCCTTGCCGCGTTTTTTGCGCCGTTGCAGATAAAGACCAAGTACCGGACCCAAAAGCCGTGTCGCAACGCGATAGGCGTAAAACAGGCTCATTTGGCCGTTTCCTGTTCTGCCGCCGCCGCCACGGCCGACCGCTTCTGTTTGGGAAGTTCATCCGGTCCGGCTGGTTCAATCACGTCAAGGCCAAGCTTGGCATCGCTTTCCTGTGTCAGCTTGGTCAAAGCTGCTTCAAGTTCCAGCCGCTTTTCTTCCAATCCGTCGTCATCCAGATCGCGCGGGATATGGATGGGATCGCCCCAGCTAAAGACACCTTTTGAAAATGGAAGCGGCAAAACAAACCGGTCCCAGCTGCCAAAAACGCGGCGTCTTGAGGCAGAATAGGTCAGTGGGAAAATCGGGACTTCGGCCAGTCGTGCGGCCTGAACGATGCCATCGGAAATCCGCATGCGTGGTCCGCGCGGTCCATCCGGGGTCATGCCGACGACTTCGCCGGACTTGAGGGCCTTGAGAATACGCCGCAACGCTGCTGCGCCGCCCTTGCCTTGTCCGGTTGACCCGGCAATTGTCGCAATTCCGAAATGACCGATGGTGCGGGAAATGATTTCACCGTCGCGATGCGATGAAATCAGCATGTTAAACGGTCGGTTCCCCGCAACCGAACGCCATGTATAGGGCATCATCAGCAACCGCTGATGCCAGAAAGCCACGATAAAGGGTTTTCCTTCGGTCAGGAAATGCGCAGGATGATCGCCACCTTCCGTGTGCCAGCGACCGGTAAGACGAATGAACCGGATATAGGTTGCCGCAAGCCAGCACAAAGTGCTGCGCGCCTGATCGCTTTTTATGATCCGCTTATGAAACTGCACGCCAGTTTATCCCGATTTCTGTCGGCCTAGTTATCGCTCTCTTCCGAGAATTGCAGATTATAGAGATTGGCGTAAGCCCCTCCAAGCGCAAGCAATTCTTCATGGCGTCCCTGTTCGGTAACATGCCCGTTCTGAATGACGCAAATTTTGTCGGCATCGACAATCGTCGAAAGGCGGTGCGCGATGACAAGCGTCGTCCGTCCTTTCATCAATTCGGTCAGGGCCCCCTGAATGTGGCGTTCGGATTCCGTATCAAGGGCTGATGTTGCCTCGTCCAGAAGCAGGATCGGGGCGTTTTTCAGCATCGCACGTGCAATCGCGATCCGCTGGCGCTGGCCGCCTGAAAGCTTCACACCATGTTCGCCGACAATGGTGTCATAACCGTTTTCAAGTTGCAGGATGAAATCATGGGCTGCTGCATGACGCGCGGCTTCTTCGATTTCGGCATCGCTTGCGCCAAATCGGCCATAGGCGATGTTGGATCGAACCGTATCGTCAAACAGCGTGATTTCCTGGCTGACCAGTGCGGTCGCTGATCGCAGGCTTTCCAGCGTTACATCGCGGATATCCTGACCATCAATCGTGATTGCACCGGCATTGATATCATAGAACCGCGGGATCAGGTTCAGGATGGTCGATTTACCGGCCCCTGATGGCCCGACAAGGGCAATCGTCTGACCGGCCTCTATATCAAGGCTGATGTTACGCAGCGCCGTCGTTTCATTGTTATAAGAAAAGGAAACATCCTTGAACTGGATGGCGCCACCCTTGACCTGAAGCGTTTTGGCATCGTCGGCATCGCGAATTTCCGGTTCGATATCAAGGACGGTAAACACGCGCTGCGATGCTGCAAGACCGGCCTGCAGATTGATATTGATATTGGCAAGGCGCTTGACCGGCTCGTAGGCCAGCAACAGGGCGGTGATGAACGAAAAGAAACTGCCTGGATCGCTTGCCCCGTCAATGACGCGGCTACCGCCGTAAATAATGATGGTCGTGATCGCAGCGCCGCCGAGTGTTTCCATGATAGGGGACGAACGTGCACTGACTTTCTGCGCCTTGAAGCTCAGATCAAAGACGGTTTCAACAAGCTTTTCCATCCGCGAACATTCATAGGGCTCCATGCCATAAGCTTTGACATGGCGGACACCTTGGAAGGTTTGTTCAAGGAGGGTTGCAAATTCACCGATCTGCTGCTGGGTGTTGGCGGAAACCTTGCGCATGCGCTTGCCCAGACGGGCAATCGGCAGAATGGCGGCGGGAAACACCGTGAACGCAATGATGGCAAGCTGCCAATCCTGATAGAACATGACGCCAATCAGCACGATGGCGGTCAAAAAGTCCTTGCCAAAGCCGGTCAGTGATACGGAAACGGCGGCCCGCATCGCGGTGATATCGCTGGTGAAACGCGTGATCAGTTTGCCGGTATTGGTATTGTGGAAGAACCCGATATCAAGCCGGATGACATGTTCGTAAAGCTTGTTCTGAATATCGGCAAGGATGCGACCACCGACATAGCTCATCAAAACCGACTGCCCATAGTTGGCAAAGCCTTTCAGCGCAAAAGCCGCAAGGACGGCAACCCCGACAGGGACCAGCATCGCCGGGTTCTTTTTGACAAAGACCTCGTTAATCACCGGATCCATCAGATAGGCATAACCGCCAGTCGCGGCAGCCATAAGCGCCATGCAAATCAGAGCCAGAACAATCTTGCCGAAATAAGGGGCAACCGCATCCTGAACGATGCGTCTGATCATTGGCCACGTATTCCAATGTTCCGTCGTGTGATCTAGCGAATGCTTTGGCAATGAATTCTTCCCGGTCGTGCGACGCCATTTCCGATTGTGTCAGTCCGACACTATCTATATGGATGAGGCATCATGGATATCTTGATCTTTCCGGGCTGTTGCTAGCATGCCCGGGCAGGTGCGGCAAGCCGCAGCAACGTAACTTAACTGATACTGACAGGGCCTGCAGGAATGCAGGCCACGAAAAACGACATATAAGATAAAAAAATGACAGAGCAACTCCACGATATCGTGGAACAGACGATTGCCCAAGGTGTTGGCGCACGGGTTTTTCCATTGCGGTGGAAAGGACGGCGTATCTGGATCAAACAGGCTGTCCGGCCAAAGCAAAAGGGCTGGCACCGCTTGCAGCGTTTTGTCGCAACCCTGACGCGGATACCGATGTTGCGCCCGACAGTGTCGCCAGGCGGCAAGGCCGGTCTGGCAAGCGAGGCTGAAGTCCTTCATGCCCTGAACCGTGCAGGCGTTCTGGTGCCTGATCTTCTCGAAGTCGCCGATAACTGGATCGCTATTGGCGATAACGGGGCGATCTTGCAAACCGTAATCAGCGATGCGGTCAAGGGTGGGGATGAAGCACGTGTTGCTGAACTGATTGCCATGGCCGGAACTGCATTGGCGGATTTGCATGCCAATGGTTTTGCGCATGGCGCCCCTCTTTTGCGCAACATGACCATTCGGGATGATGGCAGGATCGGTTTTATTGATTTCGAAGAAGACCCCAATAAACGTATGCCATTGCCCGACGCACAGGCGCGCGACATTCTGCTGTTTGTGTTTTCCATACAGCGCGGTTTTAAACGTCGTCCCGATCTTTTGCGTTCCGGATGGCAGGCTTATCTGAGCCGCAGTGGCATGACCGCACCACAGATGAAACCTCTGTCCCGTATCGTGGCGGTTATCCGGCCGGTTTATGTCGCGCTTAAACCGTTCCGTCGGTGGCTTGGGACGGATGCGATCAATGCGATGCGGGCATATGGCACTCTACGCCGAAGCCTGCGAGGGAAAGAAACCCCGCAGGACGGATCCCAGCTTGCCAGATAATAAATAAATGGCTGCCAGTTATTGCGCCGGCATGACAATCGCCGGTTCTTTTGCTTCGGTTATGTCTTCAACGGCCAGACGTTTGGCTGCCGCCCCGTCAAACCCGCCTGAAAACGGTGCCAGATTGTGCAGGAACTGACTGGCGGAATTGCGCCAGCTATATTGTTCTGCGAGTGCGCGCGCATCCTTGCCGTCAAGTTCAAGGGCCGCCATCGCCGCCTTGCGAAGGTCGGCATCAATGGCGCCTGCCTTGGTCCCGCGCACGATGTCGGCTGGTCCCTGAACCGGGAAAACCGCAACCGGTGTTCCGGACGCCATCGCCTCAAGGATGACAAGGCCGAAAGTGTCGGTTTTGCTTGGGAAGACAAAAACGTCTGCCGATGCGAAACAGACAGCCAGTTCTTCGCCAACCTTTTTCCCAAGAAACTGTGCATTCGGGTATTTCGATTTGAGTTCCGCCAGTTGCGGCCCGTCGCCGACAACAAATTTTGTCCCCGGTAGGTCAAGGTCAAGGAAATGGCCGATATTCTTTTCAACCGCCACCCGACCGACAAACAGCCAGTGCGGTTTTGGGAAATCCCCGAAACTTGCATCGGGTCGCGGTTTGAACAGGTTAAGGTCAACACCCCGCGACCAGATATTCAGCCTGTTAAAGCCGCGATCAGCCAGCTCTTCGCGAAGCGATTCCGTGGCCACCATGACCGATTGTGATTTGTTATGGAACCGCCGCATCCCGCGATAGGAAATCGAAAGCGGCAGCCGTGTCCGCGCATGCAGATATTCCGGGAACCGGGTGTGATAGGCTGATGAAAACGGTAGTTCGCGTTTCAGGCAATAAGCACGTGCCGCCTGACCCAATGGGCCCTCGGTCGCGATATGGATCGCAACCGGTTGCAGGGCATCAATCATCCGGGCCAGTTTGCGTTTGGCAAACAGGGCCAACCGGATTTCAGGATAGGTCGGGCAGGGGATCGTCCGGAATTGATCAGGCGAGATGATATGCACATCATGTCCCATCTCGCCCAGTTCGCTGCGCACGGTTTCAAGGGTGCGCACCACACCATTTACCTGAGGATACCAGGCATCGGATACGATCAAAATTCTCATGCGGTCTTTCCAATTGGCGTGCCGCTGTTCTTTTTGGAACTGGCATTGGCAGCACGGTTATTGTCCCCGACAACCCGAAACAGCGACATCAGTTTGCCCAATCCAAGGGATGGGGCACTGGCAGCATCGCGGCCGGGTTGGGAATGTGTCATCGCCATCTGGCGCATTTCAGCCCAGTACAGCAGTTCAAGCTTGCCGTTCTGGTCTTCGGTAAGGGCCGTGCAGCTTTCAACCCAGTCGCCGTCATTGCAGTAAAGGACATCGCCAATCATGCGTTTTTCTGCATGATGGATATGGCCGCATACAACACCGTCCACCTTGCGCTTGGCAGCTTCGTGGGCGACGGCATTTTCAAAATTGCAGACGAACTGAACGGCGTTCTTGACCCGGTTCTTAAGATAGGCCGACAGTGACCAGTATCCGTAACCCAGTTTGCGACGGATGCCGTTATAATAACGGTTCAGGACAATCGCGAGGTTGTAGGCCGTATCACCCAGATAGGCGAGCCACTTGGCATATTTGACCACACCGTCAAACTCGTCGCCGTGAATGATCAGAAGCTTTCTGCCATCCGCCGTCTCGTGAATGTCGTTCATCTTGACTTCGACATGTCCAAAGGTCATATCGACAAACTCACGGGCGAATTCATCATGGTTGCCGGGGACAAAAATGACCTTTGCCCCGTTCTTGGCCTTTTCCATGATTGTCGTGATAACGGCGTGGTGGCTTTCGGGCCAGTACCAGCTTTTCTTGAGCCGCCAGCCGTCAATGATATCGCCGACCAGATAATAGGTATCTGCCGTCACTTCATTGAGGAAATCCAAAAGAAGATCTGCCTGACATCCACGCGTTCCGAGATGGACGTCTGAAATCCAGACCGTGCGGTAATGCGGTTGCAGCGTCATCGCTGTCATTGCCGCTCCTCCGTATCCTGCCAAAAGGATGGCTGGAATTCGACGGTTTTACATGCCGAATAGTGTCCCCAACCAGTAATGGTTTAAAACAAATCGCGCGAATATATAACCCGTTCATATAAATTTATCGGTTCTGTCAATATACTGTTACATGTTTCATTTTCTATAAAGAGAACGCGAAAGTAATGTTTCATTTTTATTACGGAAGTTTTTCGCAATGACCCATTCCGGGGTGACTGTTATCTTCAATCCGCGCGCTGGCGGGAATAAACAACGTTTCCTTTCAAGCATTTTGCAAAAAGCCGGTGTAAAGGTTGAATTGTTACAGACAACCCATCCCGGTCATGCCCGCGAACTGGCGCGCAAGGTGCGTGCCCATCAACGGCTGTTTGTTGCCGGTGGCGATGGATCACTGAACGAGGCCCTCAACGGCCTGCTTGATGCCCAGATCGAAGGTCACGAAGTCCCGCCGCTTGGCATCATTCCGCTGGGAACTGCCAATGTTCTGGCGGTCGAGGTCGGGCTTGAAATCCGCGCACAGGCGATTGCCGATTATATCAACAATCCGGCCCAGGTTTGGGTGCGGCCCGGTCTGGTCAATGGCCGGGCATTCTTTTTGATGGTCGGCATGGGGGCGGATGCCGATACGGTCGCAAATGTGTCACTGAAACTCAAAAGACTGATCGGCAAGGGTGCCTATGTGATCGAAGGTTTGCGCAATATTATCTTTCCGCATCACCGCGATTTCGAAGTTAATATCGGGCGCGAACAATATCGCGTTGCCGGTGTGGTTGCGACCCATGCCAAGCATTATGGCGGGGCGTTTGTGATTTCCCCCGATGCCAAACTGACCGATAACAGTCTTGATGTCGTGCTGATGCCCGGCAGCGGCTTTATGGCGCTGGCACGCTACGGGATTGCTTTGACCCTGAACCGTTTGCATGCGCAAACCGACGTGTCGGTCGTGCAGACCGAACGTCTGACCATCACCAGCCATTGCGGCCCCGCACCCTTGCAGATTGACGGCGAAAGTGCCGGTAAACTGCCGTGTGAAATCAGCCTGTCACCTTATCCGGTGCGGGTTATGGTGCCTCAGGCCTATGCCGACCAATGCAATGGCCGCCAAAATGAAAACAGGGATGCGCAAAACGCACCCCTGTTACAAATCACATCCAGATAAAAAGTCGGCTTATTGCCCGGCCAGCGTCATGCCATCAATCCGGATTGTCGGGGCATTCGTGCCGTATTTGAAGGTCAGGTCATTGGCCGGAACAGCCGTTTTGAACATGTCCTTCAGGTTTCCGGCAACCGTGATTTCGGAAACCGGATAGGCCAGTTCGCCATTTTCGATCCAGAAGCCCGATGCCCCGCGCGAATAATCACCTGTCACGCCGTTGACACTGCTGCCGATCATTTCGGTGATGTAAAGGCCCTGCTTGATATCCTTGATCATGTCGGCGGGCGAAATGGTGCCCGGTTCCATGTAAAGGTTGGTGGTGGATGGTCCCGGCAGGCTTCCGGCCCCGCGCGATGCGTTGCCGGTCGATTTCAGGCCAAGCTGGCGGGCGGACCGCAAATCCATGATCCAGGTCTTCAGAACACCATTTTCAATCAGATGGCGTTTCTCGTTGGCGACGCCTTCGGCGTCAAACGGTTTGGACCGCAGGCCACGTTTGCGGTGCGGGTTATCAATGATGTTGATCCCCGGCGCAAAGATTTCCTTGCCCATGGCATCCAGAAGGAAGCTGGTGCCGCGTGCAATGCCCGATCCGTTGATCGCACCGGCCAGATGGCCGACGAGGGATGCCGAAACACGCGGATCATAAATCACCGGCACCTGCGTGCTTTTCACCTTGCGCGGGTTCAACCGTTTCAGGGTCTTTTCCGCCGCTTTCAGGCCAATCTCGACCGGATCGCGCAGATCGGTCGAAAACACCGCACTGTCATAATCATAATCGCGTTCCATCCCGGTGCCGGTTCCGGCAAGGACCGATACGGAAATGTGGCTGCCGCTGCCGGCATAGGAATTGGCAAAGCCGTTGGTCGCGGCAAGCGTGATCTGGTGGGTGCCCCAACCGGCATCCGCGCCCTCGGAATTGGTGATACCTTCAACCGACCGTGCAGCCTCTTCACAGGCGGTCGCCCATGCCATCAGTTTTTCCTGGCTGACTTCGCCCGGCTCGCAAAGCTCAAGCGCCTCGACATCAAATGTTTCGGCCAGTTCGGAGGGATCGGCAATGCCACAGAACGGGTCTTCGGGGGCGTTTTTCGCCATCGCAACGGCGCGCTCGACCAGTTCGTTCAACGCGCTTTCGCTGGTATCCGATGACGACACAACCGCCTGCTGCTTGCCGATCAGAACACGCAGGCCAAGATCGGCCCCCTCGGATCGTTCAAGCTTTTCCATCTTGCCCAGTCGCTGCGATACCGAAAGTGACGTGCCTTCGACATAAACGGCATCCGCATCGTCGGCACCCGCCTTTTTTGCGCGCGCCAGCAGGTCGGTGATGCGATCGAGTGTCATATCGGTTTTGGGCATGGAAGCTCCCTTTGGTCGGAATGTGGTTTCCTATGGTTATAGGCAGGCTGATCGCTTTTCGCAAAGGGCAAGAAAAGGCAGTCGCCTGAAAGACCCAACCAGATACCGTCTGACGCACATTTGAATGATCCATTTGGCGAAAGCCGATCTTTGGTCATTTTTTCTTCGCAAGTTGCTATTATGACCTGAAATCCGAACCGGGACGAACCGGAAACCTGCAAGAGAATGACGGGAAACACACGTGCGAAACCTGTTTGTGGCAACACTGCTTCTGGGCACTTCCCTGACGATGTTGCAAGCTGATGCGCAAGAAGCCAAAACCGCGGCACCAAGCGATACGATGGCAGCACCAGTCACCGCCAATGATCTTTACCGCGAAATGCGCATTCAGGCCGGACAATATGCCGCGCAAAACCGTCATCAGGTTCTGGTCGGGGATTTTACCTGTGACGATATCAATGACCAGATCGTCGGCTGGGTGGATCGTGACAATCCCGAGGGACCGTTTTTCGATGTCCTGATGGTCACCAGGCACAATGGTCAATTACATTCCGAATTCAAACAGATCCCGTTTGCGCAATCGGAACAATACGCCCTTTGCATCGACGATAAAACCGCCCCGCCGGTCATGAGCTGGCAGGTCAACGACCCTGAATATATCCGCGATGTCATTGGCAATGGCGACCTTTGCAATATCGCCGTGCGGGTCGATGATTTCATGTGCGACGCGCCGCAATTCTTCTGGTCGGAAAAGCCGGACGAAAGCGGCGAACACTGGATGTTCTTCCGGAATTGAGGCAAGAGACTATGCGTGATATAATGCGCATATATGATGCACATGAATTATGGGCGGAATTATGGGCGCTGTTACGAACAAACATACCCGCAAGGCAACCAATGTCAGTCTTGATTCCGAACTTCTGGAAACGGCAAAGCAGCTTGGAATCAATATTTCACGCAGTGCCGAGGCCGGACTGAGAGACGCCGTCTTAAAACGACAGGCCGAAATCTGGAAAAAGGAAAACAGTGCGGCGATACAGGCCAGCAATGACTATGTTGAAACGCACGGTATTCCACTGGCATCGCATCGAAAATTCTGATGGCACGTTATGATATCCATAAGCTTGCCAACGGATATGTTGTGGATGTGCAGGCCGATCTTCTTGCCGATATGAACACGCGTGTGGTTGTGCCGCTTCGTCCGCATTCGGAAATACCAAAACCAATCGGGCGTTTGAACCCGGTCATTATGATTGGCGACACCCGATGGGTTTTGCTTCCACAGTTCATTGCGACAGTAACAGTCGCCGAACTCGGAGAGGTGGTCGGTGAGTTTTCTGAAAAATTCGTCCTCACCGACGCACTGGACATGGTGTTTCAGGGAATTTAATCCCGCCAGATTTTCTTGCCCGATCCCGGCAATCCGTATCGATCCCATTTGGCATCAACCCGGTCGATAATCTCGTCTTCCATGAAGATCTTTTCTCCCCATTCCCGATGGGTTTCGGGGGGCAGCTTGTTGGTGGCGTCAAGGCCAAGCTTGCCGCCAAGGCCGCTTTCGGGTGATGCGAAATCAAGATAATCGATCGGTGTTTCGGTCACGGTGGTGATGTCGCGCACCGGGTCCATGCGGGTCGAAATCGCCCACATCACGTCTTTCCAGTCGCGCACATCAATATCGTCATCCACCACAATGACGAATTTCGTATACATGAATTGCCGCAGGAACGACCACACCCCCATCATCACGCGCTTGGCATGCCCCGGATAGGCCTTCTTCATCGATACGACCGCGATGCGATACGAACATCCTTCGGGTGGCAGCCAGAAATCAACGATTTCGGGGAATTGCTGCTGCAATAATGGCACGAAAACATCGTTAAGCGCCTCACCAAGCACCGACGGCTCATCTGGCGGGCGACCGGTAAAGGTCGACAGATAGATCGGCTTTTTGCGCATGGTGATTGCGGTGATGTTAAAGACCGGGAATTCCTCGACCGAGTTATAATAACCGGTATGGTCGCCATACGGCCCTTCGGGCGCGTATTCATCCAGCGACACATAACCTTCCAGAATGATCTCGGCGGTCGCCGGGACTTTCAGCGGAACGGTTTTGCACTCCACCAGCTCGACCTTCTCCCCGCGCAGCAATCCGGCAAACTGATATTCTGAAAGCGTATCGGGAACCGGGGTCACGGCGGCAAGGATCGTACCCGGATCGGCACCAAGGACGATTGCGGCGGGCAACGGATCGCGCTTTTCCTTTTTCCAGCGCGCATGATGCTGCGCCCCGCCGCGATGTTTCAGCCAGCGCATGATCGCCTTGTTCTTGCCCAGAACCTGCATGCGATAGATGCCAAGATTGAACACATCGCGTTTATCGCCGCCTTTTTCATTGGCGGTCGGGCCTTGTGTCACCACCAGCGGCCACGTGATCAGCGGGGCCGGCTCCCCCGGCCAGCAGGACTGGATCGGCAATTTTGAAAGGTCAATGTCATCGCCCTGAAGAACGATTTCCTGACAGGGGGCCTTGGAAACCGTTTTGGGCTTCATTGCCATCACGGTTTTGGCCAATGGCAGCATTGAAAATGCTTCCCTGAGGCTTCCGGGCGGTTCGGGCTGTTTGAGAAATGCCAGCGTTTCACCGACTTCGCGCAATTCTTCGGGTTTGCGGTTCATGCCGGCCGCCACGCGGTCCACGGTGCCAAAAAGGTTCACAAGAACCGGGATGTCATATTTCTGGCCATCTTCGCCAATGACATTTTCAAACAGAACTGCCGGGCCACCTTCGGCCAGAAGGCGCGTCTGGATTTCCGTCATCTCAAGATAGGGCGAAACCGGTTCGCTCACCCGGACCAGACGGTTTGTCTTTTCAAGCGCGTCGATGAAATCGCGAAGGGATTGATAGGGCATGGGCACCACAATCTGTGAAGTCGGTCGGTCTGAGCTGGCAATAGCGGGGCCAGCGACAAACCGGGCCAACAATAAATCTGTTGTTTCACGAATTAATACGGTGCAGGCGCGATGTCCAGCATCCACTCCCTTATCGGTGGGGAAGGGAGCAGATGCCAGACAGGAAAATTACGACGAGCGATTGGTGTAATAGGCGACGTTTCCATCATTATCGACGGTCGCCAGCTGCCCCGCCTTGGTCAGGACCGACATGCAATCGTCTTCTTCATCCCGTCCCCAAAGACACAGATATTGCCCCTGTTCGATGGTCCAGAGTTTTTCGCGCATGCCGCGATCACCATCCTCGTCAATCCAGGTGATCGATGCCTTGCCATTCTGGAAATAGGTGACATTCACATTGGTTTCCTTGCCCTCGTCACGATAGGAAAAGGTCTGATCATTGATCGTATTGACCAATGCGGTACCGGTTAACGGGCTGTATCCCGACGCAACAACCGTCGCACTGGCTTCTTCCATGTCGTCACTTTGAACATCAATATCCGGGGTCGCCGATGGTGTGCCGCAGGCAGACAGGGCCGCGGTGATCGAAATAACGCCAGCAAGACCGGCACGCTTGATATGTGTTATGTTCATTTTGTTTTCCTTTTGCTCTTTGTGCCCACCAAATCATTTGGGATATCTGCTGCCCAAAGCGGCGATCCGGCAGAGCGAACCGTCAGAATAAAAAGGAAAATTGTCGCCTTCTGGTCGTCCATGCGTCGACTGAATGGCAATATTGACCAAATTGGTGGTGTCGGTCGCAGACGGATTTGGTTATACAAGGGCAGGAAACCGGGTTGCGCAGCACCACCCTGCACGGCCTGTCGACATTCACCAAAGCATGAAGGACGCACAGATGGCCAAGTACTGGGTTATCGGGGGCACCTATCAGGATACCGGTTTTGACAAGCCGATCGGCGAAGAAACCAAAGTCGGTCCGTTTGGCAGCTTCGAAGACGCGGAAAAAGAATGGTCCAAAATGGCATGGCAGTCGGTTGACGACGCCAATTCGCGTTACCGCATCGAACGCCTTGAAGAATACTGGGTTGTCGGTGGCGAATACGAAACCACCGATTTCGAAAAGCCGGTCGGCGGCGAAGAAGAACGCCACGGCCCGTTTGCGACCTTCAAGGATGCCGAAAAGGCATGGTCGAAACTGGCATGGCAGCACGTTGATAACTGCAACTGCCGTTATCGCGTCGTTGAAGGCTGAATCGGGCTTCGAACCGGAGCCGATCGAGAAATAGAAAACGCGCGCAAGACATCCTTGCGCGCGTTTTCATATTGGTACTTCGTGCCTTACGAGGACGGGCTATTTATCGCGATCTGGCAAAAGCTGCCAGATACGGGTGTATTTGGTGTCGACATCCTCGACCGCGACATCGACTGGCACGTCATAGGTTTCAAGTTCGTCGATATTGTGCGTCGGGGCATATGTCCGGCCCGGATCGGCAAGAATGACCCGCGTGCCAAGCCGTGCCTCGCCCATCAGCCATTGCAATACCGCATTGGCCATATCCTGCTGATAGCAGACATCACCGGCAAAAATCACATCCCAGCGACGGGTTGCCGATTGGGTGCCGACAAAGTTTTCGGTGGTGGTTTCAAAGGCAACGCCATTGCGTTCGGCGTTCAGGCGGGTTGCCGTAATCGCCACCGGATCAATGTCGTTTGCCAGAATGCTGTCCGCACCGGCCATGACACACGCAATCGCCTGCATGCCGCCGCCACACGCAAAATCCAGAACCTTTTTGCCGCGCACCAATTCCGGATGATCAAGGATATATCGCGTAATCGCCTGTCCGCCCGGCCACGCAAACGCCCAATAGGGCGGCGGGATATCCAGCACGCCAAGGATATCCTCGGTCGCCTGCCAAAGTGGCGTGATATGCGTTGCCAGATACATTTCGATTTCGGGCGCCAATGGCACCCGTGCCGGCACGGTAAATGTATCGATCAGATCGGCAAACCGCGGATCGTCGACTTCGGGGACCAAGGCATCGGCGAAAACATTATCGGTCATGATCGGCCCATATCGGGGTGAAACGGATTGCCGGGGCTTACTTGCTTTGTGCCTCGGGCGCAAGTGAAGTCGCCTTCGGGTTTTCGTCAGGCTTCTGGCTGTTCTGGGCATTGCGGCCAAGATACAGCAAAATATCACGCGGCTTTGCCTTTGGCATATCGGGCCCCATATGAAGCTGCGCCCCGCGGACAAGGGCGATGACCGGTGGTTCGCATCCCTGAACGTCAATGAAATCGTCCCAGCCGAATTCGTCGGTCAGACGGGTTTGCCGGATTTCGGCACCATGCCGGAAATCCTCCCGAATGTCGTCGGTTGTCATCGGTTCGGAAAACAGTGGCAACCCGCCCAATGTCTGGCTATGGCGTTTCGGGTCTTCGGGCGATCCGTGCATGCCGGTCTGAAAAACGGCGCGGCGGCCAAATTCCGGCGCGAAATCGGTACAGACCAGCGTGTTATAGGCATCGTTATCCGTGGTCGCGATCAGCGTGCCAAGCGATGAAGTATCAAGGTGATGTTCGAAAACTTCCGAAAGCACTTCCCCGTAATAGGTTGGCAATCCGGCCTCGCGTGCCAGACGCATGCTGTGCCAGCGGCTGTCGGCAAGAACAACCGGAATGTCGAGCTCGACCAGACGCTTGGCGAAATCAATCGTCCAGCGATGCGCACCGACAATCAGAACACCCGGCGGTCCTTTGACCGCCAGATCGAGCTGGCGGGCCATCGGTCGGATTGAAAAGCCGTGCAACACAACGGTCGAAAATACCATCGCAAAGGCCAGCGGGATCAAAAGTGCCCCGTCGGCATAACCAAGTTCGACAAGTTCGGTCCCGAACAGGCCGGAAACCGCGACCGCCACAATCCCGCGCGGCGCGATCCAGCCAACCAGAAGCCGTTCTTTCCAGCTCACCCTTGAAAAGGCCAGCGAACCGATCACCGAAACCGGCCGCACGATAAACAGCATGGCCAGAACAAAAAGCCCATGCCCCCATGTCAGTTCGGCAATCATCGACCATTCAAGCGTCGCGGTCAGGATGATGAACACGCTGGACACCAGAATAACCGTCAGGGTTTCCTTGAACCGGCGGATTTCATCAATCGCCAGCAAATGGGCATTGCCAATCGTCAGGCCCAGCACGGTTACGGCCAGCAACCCACTTTCTTCCTGAATTTCATTGGCCCCGGCAAAGCAGGTCAGAAGCACGCCAAGAACAAGCGGGGCTTTCAGGAATTCGGGAATCCAGCCACGCTTGAAAATCTGAACCGTCCCCAGACCAAACGCCAGGCCGATCAGAACCGCCAGCAGAATGTTGATCGCCAGATGACCGACGGCTGCGCCAAAGCCGTTGCCATGCTGGCTTGCGGCAATGACTTCGTAAGCCAGCACCGCAAACAGGGCCCCGATAGGGTCATTCACGATGCCTTCCCATTTCAGAAGCGTCGCCGGGCGCTTGGACAGTCGGGCATGACGCAACAGCGGTGCAATCACCGTCGGGCCGGTCACGATCATGATCCCGCCAAACAGGGCCGCCACCGGCCATGAAAGATCGGCCAGATAATGCGCCGCCCCCGCACCCAGAAGCCACGCCACAAGCGGGGCAATGGTGGTCAGGCGGATCACACCGCTGACACTGTGCGTCAGTTCCCGAAAATCAAGCGCAAGCCCGCCTTCAAACAGGATCACCGCGACCGCCACCGCAACAAGCGGCTGCAACAATGTACCGAAATCATTGACCGGATCGATCAGATCGGTTCCCGGTCCCAGCAGCAGGCCGACGATGGACAGCAAAACGATTGCCGGAATACCGGCCCGCCATGCGAACCATTGCGCCCCGACACCCGCAAGGATCAATCCGGCAATCATCAGGGCAAGCGGTGCGATCATGGGCGGTCTTTCGATAATGGTGCAGATGAAGGATGGATCAGCCCGTATGCGGGCCTAAACTAAAGCCCGGTCCCGACCAGATTGGCAATGATGATGGCAGCCAGCACCATCAAACCGAAATCACGGTTTGATTTAAACCGTTTCAGGCAGTTCGCGGAATCATCAAGTTTGACCGTGGCAACCTGCCACGCCAGATGCAAACACGCCGGTGCCAGAAGCGGGAAGTAAATCCAGTGCAGTCCGGCCAGCACACCCGAAACACCCAGCAAAAGGGTGGTTACGGTATAAAACCCCATCGCCCATCGCGGTGTTGCATCGCCAAGCCGAAGCGCCAGTGACTTTACCCCGATCTTGATGTCGTCATCCTTGTCCTGATGGGCATAAATGGTGTCGTAACCAAGCGTCCAGAAGAAGCCCGCAACATACATCGCAACCGCCGCCGGTGCGACAGTTCCGGTGACAGCCGCCCAGCCGACAAGCGCCCCCCAGTTGAATGTCAGCCCCAGAACCGCCTGCGGCCAATAGGTAATGCGCTTCATGAACGGATAGGTAATGACAAGCGGCAGGGAACAGATACCGACAATAATCGCCTCGATCCGGAACTGCACCAGCACGGCAAGCCCGATCAGAAGCAGCAGGCCCAGAAACGCGATTGCCTGCCAGACCTTGACCTGGCCGCTGGGAATCGGGCGGGTTGCCGTGCGTTCGACCTTGCCGTCAAAATTGCGATCCGCCAGATCGTTGACGACGCAACCGGCCCCGCGCATGATCAATGCACCAATGGCAAAATAAACCATCATCAACAGGCTGGGCGCGCCGTCGCTTGCCATGGCGGTTGACCACCAGCAAGGCAGAAGCAGAAGCCATGTGCCAATCGGACGGTCAAGTCGTGCCAGCTTAAGATACGGCCGACTGGCCAACGGCGCGAACCGGTCGATCCAGCCATCAGACGGCATATCGTTCTTCGTGTTCTGTATCGGTTGGTTGACCTGTGACATAATTGGCCTATGTAACTCTTTAACAAACTGAACTTCGCCGCATAACCGGCCTGGGGACATATATGACAGACGACGCCACCCGCGCCCGGCAACGCCTATTCGTTTCCGATCCTATCACGCCGGGATGCGAGATCGAACTCGCACCTGAACAGTCTCATTACCTTGAACATGTGATGCGCCTCAAGCCCGGAACGCCAATCAAGATATTTAATGGTCTTGATGGTGAATGGCTGGCGACCATCGATCACCTTCGCAAAAAGAAGGGCACCTTGACCGCCGAACGGCAATTGCGTGACCAGATTGTCGAACGCGGCCCGATCCTGGCTTTTGCGCCAATCAAAAAGCAGCGCCTTGATTTTCTGATCGAAAAGTCGGTCGAAATGGGAGTTGGCACCCTGCAACCGATTGTCACTGCACACGGCATTACCGACAAGGTCCGCCTTGATCGTTTGCAGGCCCAGGTGATCGAGGCCGCCGAGCAATGCGAACGCCTCAGCGTGCCGGAAATTGCCCCACCGGTAAAATTGCTTGATTGGCTCGCGGACTGGCCGGAAAACCGGCATTTGCTGTTCTGTGACGAGACGGGATCGGGCTCACCAATTGGTGAAGTGTTAAGTCAGCTATTGGCAAAGGGCGCTGGCTCGGCTATCGACAACGACAATGTTGTTAACCATGCAATCGTGATTGGACCCGAAGGCGGCTTTAGCGCCGACGAAATTGAACGCATCCGCAAACAGCCTTTTGCAACGCCTGTAAGCCTTGGTCCGCGTATCTTGCGGGCCGAAACTGCGGCAATTGCTGCTTTGTCCGTGTTTCAGGATCGCATCGGCGACTGGTCGATACCTCCGGTCACGAGAGATTAGGGGAAGCCCTTATGACTGTCAGCGCCTCCACCGGCGACAGCCCGGTCATCGAAAGCCGTCGTCAGCTTGTCGAATGGTTCGAGTCCGGATGTACACCGAAAAAAGACTGGGCCATCGGCACAGAACACGAAAAATTCGCCTTTACCCGTAACGATCTTCGCCCGATCCCGTATGACGGCGAACGGGGGGTAAAGACCCTTCTGACACAACTTGCCGAACGCTTTGATTGGGAACCGATCATTGAAAACGGCAATGTGATTGCGCTTACCAAGGATAATTGTTCCGTCTCGCTTGAACCGGGCGGGCAGATCGAATTGTCCGGTGCGCCGCTTAAAAACATCCACCAGACCTGTGGCGAAGTGCATCAGCATCTTCATGAAATCCGCGAAATCTGCGGTGATCTTGATATCGAAATGCTTGGTGTCGGCCATCAGCCGAAATGGGAACGCAAGGATATCCCGTGGATGCCCAAGGGCCGCTACGCGATCATGCGTGACTATATGCCCAAGGTCGGCAATCTTGGTCTGGACATGATGCTTCGGACCTCGACCATTCAGGTCAATCTGGATTTCGCCTCCGAAGCCGACATGATCAAGAAATTCAGAACGTCGCTGGCACTTCAGCCGGTTGCGACCGCGCTGTTTGCCGCATCCCCGTTCGTGGATGGCAAACCAAGCGGCTATCTGTCTTCACGATCCCATGTCTGGACCGATACCGACCCGGACCGTTGCGGCATGCTGCCCTTCGTGTTCGAAGACGGTTTTGGCTTTGAACGCTATGTCGATTACATGCTCGATGTGCCGATGTATTTCGTTTATCGCGATGGCAAATACATCAATGCCGCAGGCAAATCGTTCCGTGATTTCATGGCCGGAAAGCTTGACGTTCTGCCGGGTGAACGCCCGACGATGAATGACTGGTCCGATCACATGACGACCGCCTTCCCCGAAGTGCGTCTCAAGAAGTTTCTTGAAATGCGCGGTGCGGATGGTGGCCCGTGGAAACGCATCTGCGCGCTTCCGGCCCTTTGGGTTGGTCTGTTGTATGATGACGCGGCACTGGATGCGGCATGGGATCTGGTCAAGGATCTCAGCCATGCAGAACGCGAAGCCCTTCGCGACGATGTGCCGCGTACCGCCCTTGCCACGAAGTTCAGGAACGGCACCGTTCAGGACCTCGCCAAGGATGTGCTGGCCGTCTCCAAACAGGGGCTTAAGGCGCGCGGTCGCATGGATGCCTATGGCGACGATGAAAGCCATTTCCTCGACAGCCTCGAAGACGTCGCCGAAAGCGGCCGTACCCTGGCCGAGGAATTCCTCGATAAATATGAAACCGAATGGAACGGATCGGTTGATCCGCTGTTCCGGGAATACGCCTATTAGACATTGTGAAGTGGCGGTGAATAATCACCGCCATTTTTCACTTTTCGTGAATAATGAAAGTTCTGCCGTGATGACGACCAAAGCCAACCCTTGCGAAACCATGTCCGATGTACGTGCGAATGTGGACCGGGTGGACAGGCTTCTGGTGGCGCTGATGGCGGAACGGTTGAACTATATCGAACAGGCCGCGCGCATCAAACCGACCCGGGATGCCGTGCGTGACGAAGACCGGATCGAGGACGTGATCACCAAGGTCCGCGCCCAGTGCCGCATTGATGGCTTTGACGAAGACATGGCCGAACGGATGTGGCGGGCGATGATGGAAGATTTCATCGCCCACGAATTCGTCAAATGGGATGATCTGCGCAAGTAACCGGTTGCCGGTTACTTACTGTGCGGCAAGTTGATCCGCGCTGTTTGCAAACCAGTCCCGAACCGCGTTGATATCGCTTTCTTTCATGCCAAGGCCAAGCTTGGTTCGTCGCCAAAGAACATCCTCGGCGGACCGGGCCCACTCGTGCGTCATCAGGAAACGGAGTTCCGCCTCAAACAGGTTGGGCGCAACTTCCCGACCCAGATCACCAATTGCCTTGGCATCCGGTGCAATATCAAACAGGCGCGTGCCATAACAGCGCGCCCAGCGATGGGCGATCTGTTCGGGCAGCCAGTTCAATTTTGTTCTGACACCGGCCAAGAACCGGTCGAAATTGCCATCACTCATGTCCCCACCCGGCAGAACCGATGTCGCGGTCCAGTCCGATGCATCATTGCCCAGAACCGGACAAAGCTTTTGCAGGGCATGTTCGGCCAACCGGCGATAGGTGGTGATCTTCCCGCCATAGATCGACAGGATCGCGGGGGCATCGCCGTCCCCGGTATCCAGATCAAACACGTAATCGCGCGTGACCGCCGATGCGTTGCTGTTCTTGTCATCATAAAGCGGCCGGACACCGGCATAATCCCAAACGATATCGGCCCGCGTTAACGGTGTCGCCAGATAGCCATTGACCAGATCAAGCAGGTAATCGATTTCGTCATCATTGATCTTCACCTCGGCCGGATCGCCGTCATAGGGCACATCCGTCGTCCCGATCAGGGTGTAATCCTGCTGATAGGGGATGGCAAAGGCAATGCGGCCGTCCCCGTTCTGGAAGATATAGCAATGATCATGCGGGTGAATGCGCGGCACGACAAAATGGCTGCCCTTGACCAGCCGTAACCCTGCGGCCTTGTCGCCAAGCCCGGCACGGTTGACCATTTCGGTCACCCAAGGGCCTGCGGCATTGACCACGGCTTTTGCCGAAACGCTGGTTTCTTTGCCGTCTTCGGCTTGCAGTGTCGCGGTCCAGCCATCCGTTCCGCGCACAAGGGCGGCACAGCGCGTCCGGGTTTTGATCACCGCCCCGCGTGCCTGCGCATCAAGGGCGTTCAGCACGACAAGCCGCGCATCATCAACCCAGCAATCGGAATAGGAAAAGCCGCTGGTGAACTGGTCCAGAAGCGGTTTGCCTTCTTTCGTGCCGTTCAGGGATAGCGCACGGGACCCCGGCAGGCGTTTGCGCTTTGCCAGATGGTCATAAAGAAACAACCCGGCCCGCAGCATCCATTTGGGCCGAAGCCCTTTATGGTGCGGCAGGACGAAGGTCAGTGGCCAGATGATATGCGGGGCGGCAGCCAGAAGAACCTCGCGTTCCTGCAAGGCTTCGCGCACCAGCCGGAACTCGTAATGTTCAAGATACCGCAGACCGCCATGGATCAGTTTGGTCGAGGATGAAGACGTGGCCGAGGCAAGGTCGCGCTGTTCGACCAGAAGGACGGACAGACCGCGACCGGCGGCATCACGGGCAATACCCGCACCATTGATGCCGCCGCCTACGACCAGAAGGTCGTAATGTTCAGACACGTCAGATCACCTTTTTGCGCAGCCAGGCCGCCAAGGCCTCGCCCACGATCACAAGACCGATGATCGCCAGAAGAATGGTGGCAACCGTCTGCCAGGCAAAGGTGTCAATTGCGCCTTGCAGGACAATACCGATCCCGCCGGCACCAACCAGACCCAGAACCGTACTTTCGCGGAGGTTGATGTCCCAGCGCAGGATCGAAACCGCAAAGAAGGTCGGCATGACCTGTGGCACAACCCCGTAAATCAGGATTTTGAACCGCGATGCACCGACGGACTCAAGCGCCTCGATCGGAGCCCGGTCGATTTCCTCGATCGCCTCGCCCAGCAATTTGCCGATAAAGCCGATCGAACGGAAAATAATCGCCAGAATACCGGCCATCACGCCGGGGCCGAAAATCGCCACAAACAGCAGCGCCCAGATGATGGTATTCACCGACCGCGACGACACCAGAATGAACCGGCCAATCCAAAGCGTCAGCTTGTTCGGTGTGGTGTTCTGGGCCGCGATCAGGGCAATCGGCAATGAAAGGAATACCGCAAAAAACGTTGCAATCGTCGCAATATTGACGGTTTCAAGCAACGTGATGGCGATCATTTCCCAATCATTAAGCGACGGCGGATACATGCGCGAAAAAAGATCGCCCATCTGTTGCGGGGCATCCCAAAGCCACGGCCAGATGATGTTGATCGTCGAAAGCGACCAGACCGTTGCCAGCACGACACCGCCATACATGGCAAAGCGCAGCCAGCGTTGTTTGGGGGTATAGCGTGACCATTCGCGTTCGGCGATGGCGTCCGGTCCGGTGTTTTTTGTTGTCGTTACCATATGTTCCTCCGGATCCGGCCGCTTATGGCTTCGCTGATCAGGATGACGCCGATAATGCAAAGCGTGATCGCAAGCGCGAAGTCATAGTCATAGCGCCGAAACGCATTCATCAGGGTCGATCCGATCCCGCCCGCACCCACAATGCCGACCACGGCGGATGCACGCAGGTTACTGTCAAGCTGATAGATCGAAAGACCGATCTGGCGGGGCATGATTTGCGGGATCACGGCATAAAGCATGGTGATGAATGTCCCGCCCCCGGCCGCCCGGATGGCTTCGACCTGGCCCCAGTCGATTTCCTCGATCCGTTCGGCCAGCATTTTGGCAACGAAACCGATGGAATAGATCGTCAGGGTCAGAATCCCCGCCAGCGGACCAAAACCGACCGCCTTGACGAACAGGATGGCAACGATCACCGGATGGAAACTGCGTGCGATAATGATCGTGGCACGCCCGATGTTATAAAGCCATTTGGGCGCAATATTGGATGCGGCGGCAAAGGCAATCGGCACGCTGAGCATCACACCGGCAAGGGTTGCAACGATGGCGATCTTGATGCTTTCAAGAAAACCCTGCAACACCAGTTCACCCCGGATCATGTCCGGCGGGAAAGCGCCCTTGAAAATACGGATGGCGCGCGGAATGCCTTCCTGAATACGTTCCCAGTTAAACGGCAGGCTGGTGACCGCCCACACGACATAGGCCAATACGCCAAGAATAATCGCCCAGCGTATCGCCGGATTGGCGATAAAGGGCGGCTTTTTCCAAGTGCGATGGCCCGTTGTTTTTTCAACGGAGCTGGTCATTGCGATACCACCTCGCGCAGGGATTCCGCATCACCGGTTTCGCCGCGTTCTTCTGCCGGAACCCCGGCATAGATTTCATCCATGGCATCCTGGGTAAGGTCGGTCGGCACACTGTCAAAGATGATGCGACCAAACCGCATGCCGACGATGCGCTGGGTATATTCCTTGGCCTCGGTGACATTGTGGATATTGATCAGAACCGGCAGGTGCAGCTCGGATGCAAGCGCACGCAGCAATTCCATGATCTGTCGGGATGTTTTGGGGTCAAGCGACGCGGTCGGTTCATCGGCCAGCAGGATTTCAGGTTCCTGCATCAAGGCACGAACGACGCCGACGCGCTGGCGTTCGCCACCCGATAATTCATCGGCGCGTTTGTTGGCATAATGGGCAATGCCGACACGTTCCATCAATTGAAACGCACGATCAATGTCGCTTTGGGGGAAATTGCGCGTCATGGCGCGCCAGGTCGGGACATATCCCAACCGTCCCGACAGAACATTTTCCATCACCGTCAAGCGGTTGATTAGGTTAAAACCCTGAAAAATCATGCCGATACGACGACGCGCCAGACGCAACTCGCCACCCGACAAAGTCGTCAGTTCGGTGCCGTTAAGGTCAATCGAGCCCGATGTCGGTTCGACCAGACGGTTAATACAGCGCAAAAGCGTGCTTTTACCAGCGCCCGATGCCCCAATGATGGCAACGACGCTTTCGCCCGGAACTTCAAGGTTCAGGTCCTTGAGAACGGCCTCATCCTTGCCATAGCGTTTGACCAGATCTTTGATACGCAGCATCACGATACCTTGAAAAAAGACTACCGGGACCGAAAATCGATCCCGGCAGAAGCAGTTTGAAAAAAGGGATTACTTCAGGTTGTCCGGGGTGTATTTCACACCGTTGGCAGCCTGGATTTCACGAATGACGTCCCAGTCTTTCTGATAGGTGACCGGTACGAATTTGGTGACACCCTTGAATTCTTCGCCAAGTGCCGTGCCCTTCATGTCGAAGGTAAAGAAGGCTTCCTTGATCTTTTCGATCAGTTCGGGCTTCAGGTTATAGGCATAGTTGAACGAAGTGGTCGGGAACGGCTTGCTTTCATAAAGGATTTTGACGTCAGCCGGATCGTACAGATCACGCTGGGCCATGCGTTCAACCACTTCGGATGCGACCGGGGCGGCGTCATAGTCACCGGCGACAACGCCCAGCATCGACTGGTCGTGCGAACCGGAATAGACGACTTCGTAATCCTGTTCCGGGACGATGCCCTGACCGGGCAGAAGGGCGCGCGGTGCAAGGTTGCCCGAGTTCGAGGTCGGGGACGTATGGGCAACACGTTTGCCTTTAAGATCGGCAAGCGAATTGATGCCGCTGTCAACCCGGGTATAAAGCTGCAATGTGTAACCAAAACGGCCATCATCCGCCCCCATCAGGGCAAACGGAACCGCACCGGCAAGGTTAACCGCAAACGGGGTCGGCCCGGTCGAGAAACCGGCAACATGCAGACGGCCGCTGCGCATGGCTTCGACTTCGGCGGAATTCGACTGAACCGCAAAGAAATGAACATCCTTGCCGGTTACTTTTTCAAGATGTTCAAGGAACGGTTCCCAGATATCGGCATAAACCGCCGGGTCTTCGACCGGGGTATAGGCAAATACGAGGGTGTCGGGGTCAACCTGCTGATCGGCAGCCGGTGCATCGGCGACCAGATCGCCATCCATGTCGCAATACATCTGGTCAAGATCGCCGCGTGCGATGCAATCATCGGCCGCATATGCCTGGGTGCTGCCAAAGCTCATCATGCCGATGGCGGCAAGCACCGTAGAAACTTTCAAAAAGTCTGTTTTTTTCGCATGTGAAAACATGTGGTCGAACCTTTCTTCCCTGTAAACGCTGGTAAAGCGCCATTTTTAATGTGGTTTTGTTGGTTTTATTGTTGCTTTTATCAACATTATAGAAGGTCAAAAAGTTGGAAAAGCAACACAAAACTGTAACAAATGGTTACAAAGATTGCTGCTAACCTTGCCGGAATGAGGTGTGATCAAAGGTATTCAGGGGAGAGAGCGTCTTTGCGTATCGGAAAAAAAGAACGTCAGCAGCGCATTCTTCAGGAGCTGCAAATCCATCCGCATGTGAGAGTTGCCACATTGGCGGAGCGATTCGATGTGGCAACTGAAACAATTCGCCGTGATCTTGATGCGCTAAGCGAAAATGGCCTGATCAAGCGCGAATTCGGCGGCGCATCGGCACAACCGATGGGCCATCAACCCGATCTGGCGCAGCGACAGATGACCGCGGTTGCCGGGTTCGAACGGATCGGCATCATGGCCGGAACCATGATCCGGCCGGGTGATGTGATCATGATCGATGCCGGTTCCACCGTCAGTCAGCTTGCCCCCTATATGGCCCAGAATCCCGGCGCATTGCGGCGCACGGTTCTGACCAATTGCTATGCGGTGGTGCATGGCATGGGCGAACAGGCGGTGATTGATGACGTCATCATGTGCCCGGGGCAGTTCGATCCACGTGAAAATGCGGTTTACGGCAATGATACCGTCGAATTCCTGCGCCGTTTCCACGCCAACAAGGCTTTTATCGGGGCATCGGGTGTTGCATGGCAGGGGTTTAGTGACGTTAACCGTCGCGCGGTTGCGGTCAAGCGCGCCATGATGGAACGGTCCGATGAAACCTGGCTGATGGTCGATCACACCAAGTTCGATCAGCGTTACCTTGAAAACATCGCACCGCTCGAAGCCCTGACCGGGGTGATCACGGATCGTTTGCCGCCTGAAAAACTGCTATCCCATCTTGATCGCATCGGCGTTCAGATTGTCGCATGGCAGGACAATGTTTCCGCAGATCATGGGGCAATCGTCGGCTGATATTTTATTGCTGGCGATAAAACTGCATTTTTTCAACATAGTGACTTTGCGCGAACGATCATTTGCGCCCATATTCGGGAACGGCAAAAGATAATTGCCTGCCGGGTTCCCGCCCCGGTCAGTATGTTTTCTGACACGGAGGATTTCTATCGTGACCAATCCAGTGACCACCCGCACCGAACAGGACACCATGGGCAGCATCGATGTGCCTGCGGACCGGTATTGGGGGGCGCAGACCCAGCGATCCAAACAGAATTTCCGCATTGGCGGCGAACGGATGCCCGATGCCCTGATCCGGGCGTTCGGGATACAGAAACTTGCCGCCGCACGCGCCAATGCTGCCCTTGGCAATCTGGATGCCAACCTTGCCGAGGCAATCGAGGCCGCCGCGCGCGAAGTCGCCGATGGCAAGCTTCTTGATCACTTCCCGCTTGTCGTCTGGCAGACCGGCAGTGGCACGCAGACCAACATGAATGCCAACGAGGTCATCGCCAACCGCGCGTGCGAAATCCTTGGCAGGCCGATGGGCAAACGCGATCCTGTTCATCCCAACGATCATGTCAATCGCGGGCAGTCGTCCAATGACAGCTTCCCCGCCGCCATGCATATCGCGGCTGTGGTCGAGATCGAAGAAAACCTGAAACCGGCCCTGGCCCATTTGCGAAGTGCGCTGGATGCCAAGGTCGAAGCCTTTGCCGATATCGTCAAAATCGGCCGCACCCACATGCAGGATGCGGTGCCGCTGACTTTGGGGCAGGAATTCTCGGGCTATGCCGCCCAGATCGCGCTTGGCCTTGATCGGATTGATGATGCGCTGGTCCGGCTTCGCAAACTGGCACAGGGCGGGACTGCCCTTGGCACCGGCCTTAACGCGCCAAAGGGCTTTGACGTCGAATTTGCCAAACAGGTATCCGATATCACCGGCCTGAAATTCGAAACGGCGGCCAACAAATTCGAAGCCCTTGCCGCTCACGATGCCTGTGTCGAGATGTCGGGTGTGCTGAACGTGCTGGCGACGTCGCTGATGAAGATCGGCAATGATATCCGTCTGCTGGGGTCCGGGCCGCGTTGCGGGCTTGGTGAACTGGTGCTGCCCGCGAACGAGCCGGGATCATCGATCATGCCGGGCAAGGTCAACCCGACCCAGGCCGAAGCCCTGACCATGGTTTGTGCGCAGGTGATCGGCAACCATGTTGCGGTCACGGTTGGCGGGTCAAACGGTCATCTGGATCTGAACGTGTTCAAACCGGTGATCATTTATAACCTGCTGCAATCGATCCGCCTGATCGCCGATGCCTCGGTCAGCTTTGCCGATAACTGCATCGTCGGCCTTGAAGCCGATCAGGAAAAAATCGATCACTATGTCGAACAAAGCCTGATGCTGGTGACCGCCCTGGCACCCCATATCGGTTACGACAATGCCGCCGCCGTCGCCAAAAAGGCGCACAAGGATCGGAGCAGCCTTAAGGAAGCAACCATTGCGCTCGGCTTCCTTGACGGGGCGAAGTTCGATGAACTGGTCCGCGCACGCGATATGATCTGATGTGATGGGATGATGCGGGCCGGTTTTGACCGGCCCGTTCTTTATCTGCCTATCGGGATGCGAATGCACCGTTCAGCATCGCGGGCACAATCGCCTTATGAAACGGCATGATGGTGCCAAGATACATCCGACCCAGCATATTGTGCCGCCGGATCAGGGTGCTGGACCGGATCACCGTCTGCCCGCACTGGAATTTTTCGACCTCTACCGTCAGGCGAAAATCAAGATGCCGGTCATCCATGCCCAGCACGATGAAATCGTCCCCGCGCTCGATCACCGGGAAAAGGCCGATGACATCGGCGTCCGGTTCGGGCGCGGTTTTAAGGCCCAGTGGCCGGACCATCGCGTTACGCAGCGCCAGCAGATACCCCATCCAGACCGGCCTGCCATCCATGATTTTTTGCGCGGCGCGTTCGGGCGTGATGTCGGGATCGTCAATCGTGATCGCAAAACTGTCCGCCCAATCGGCGTCGATCATCGCAGGATGGGGCAGGGATATCGGAACAGCCATCGCGTAGGGCAAAAACGTATCCTTTCGATCAGCCTGGATCAGCTTTTTCGGCGGTGATCGTGCCCCAATTGTTACCCTGCGGCAATGATATATCTCATTGTCGCGGGGGGTAAATTCAGGCATACCCAATCCATGCGTATTCGTACCAAACCGATGCTGTCACATATGAATATCCGGGCTGCGGGCAAACTCCTGCGGGTCTGGATGCTGGCATTCGTCATCCTGATGACCGGGGTGACGCAATCGGGTTTCGTAAGCGCGATGTTTGGCGGTGCCAATGGCAATGGGGTAACCGCCATTACCGGGGCAAATGCCGCCCCGGGTGGGGATGTGATTTTCATCTGCACGGCGGATGGTGTGCGCGCGGTATCGTTTGGCGATGCCGGACCCAATGCCACATCGCAAAATTCCGGCGGGCATTCTGCCGGTCATGGTTTCTGTTCGCTTTGTGCGTCCCATCATGGGGCGATGGCAAATCTGGATGTGCCGTTTGGCGCACCGGTTTCGATCATCCATGATGCCGAATATGTGCAAGCCCGCCTGCTTGCCGCCACGATCACATTGCCGCGTACGCGCTATTCCCGCGCACCACCGCTTTCCATCTGATTTCCCGATACACCCGAAATCAAATCACCGGTGTGATGCAACCAATCCACACCGGATCAGGATGGAAACAAAGATCATGAAAAAACTGTTTGCTGTTGTCGCGACCCTTGCCGGTCTGTTTGCTGCCACTCAATCGTTCGCGGCTGATATCGAAGTCAGGGATGCCTGGGCCAAGGCATCGCTTGGCAAGGTGCCAAACGGTGCAGCCTTCCTGACGGTGGAAAATACCGGCATGGCGGATCGCATTGTCGGGGTGAAATCCGATCTGGCCGATAAAACCGAACTGCACACGCATATCATGGAAAACAACGTCATGAAGATGCGCCCGGTCGAAGGCGGGATCGATGTGCCGATGCATGGCGAAGTCCTGTTCAAACCGGGCAGCTATCACGTCATGCTGATCGGCCTGCACAAGCCGCTGGTCGAAGGCGAAAAAATCGACGTGACCCTGACCTTTGAAAAGGCGGGCGACATACCGGTGACCATTGATGTGATGGATACCATGTCCAAAGGCCCGCATGGTGATGCCGGGATGGATCACGGCAACATGAAAATGGGCGATCAGGAACACAAGGGCCACTAGGCCGCGATTTCACTGATCGATCAATCCACCGATACAGAAAATACCAGGGGGACGGTTTGCACCGTTCCCCTTTTTTGTCATGATGGTCGGCCATCATCCACCCCATGCAGGGAAGTGCGCCATGTCCCGCGATATCACCATCGACCAATTGATCGAAAAACTCGGCCTGCAACCTCATCCCGAAGGCGGCTTTTACGCCGAAACATTCCGCGCGCTGGAAACCTGCAATCCGGGCAACCGGTATCTTGGCGTGCGATCAACGGGGACCGCGATCTATTACCTGCTGACCCCCGATACCTTCTCAGGCATGCATATCCTGACCAGTGACGAGATTTTCCATCATTACCTTGGCGATCCGGTCGAACAGCTGCAACTTTATGCCGATGGCAGTCATCGGCTGGTTGAAATCGGCAATGACCTGCTGGCGGGGCAGAAACCGCAAATGATCGTGCCGAAAAATGTCTGGCAGGGGGCGCGCCTGAAACAAGGTGGCAAATTTGCCCTTCTGGGCTGTACGGTGGCACCCGGTTTTGACTTCGCCGATTTCGCCATGGGCAAGCGGGCCGACCTGTCGTCGAAATGGCCGGCGGCGGCAACGATGATTGCCGCCTTGACGCGCGACTGAATTTCGGGCGCAATCAGCCGGTCACCCATTTTTCACAGGACTTCCCGAAATGCAGCTCGATACATGGTTGCTGTTTTCCGGCGCGGCCTTGGCGCTTTCGATGGCCCCCGGACCGAATAATCTTCTCGCGATGTTCAATGGCGCGCGTCATGGCGTTGCGTCAGCCGCCATTGGCGGGGCTGGACGTCTGCTGGCTTTTGCCCTGATGATCGTTGTGACGGCCATGGGGCTTGGCGTGGTGCTTGCGGCCAGCGAAACCGCCTTCATGATCATCAAGTGGGGTGGGGCGATCTATCTGGTTTATCTGGGCCTCAAAAGCTGGCGAACCAAAGTTGCCGAGCCGGAGATTCCCGGTGATAGCGTCGGTTTCGTCGCTCATCCCGGTGCGATGTCACTGGCCCGGACGGAATTCCTGACCGCAATCGGCAATCCCAAGGCGATCTTGATCTTTACCGCCTTCTTCCCGCAATTCCTTGATCAGGCCGGTTCATATGGCCCGCAATTCGCGATCATGGGGGTGACCTTCATCGCGATGGAGGCCTGTGTCCTTCTCGGATACGGGCTTGTCGGCGGGCAGGTAAAGGGGCTGATCCGTTCCGCCCGCCACATGCGCTGGCTCAACCGCATCAGCGGCAGCCTCCTGATCGCCGCAGGGGTGCTGCTGGCCCTGACGGACCGCACGCGTAGTAGCGCCTGATCCGCGACGGTTTGCGGATGTGATGGTCCTAGCCATCACTTTTTCAGGATGGCGCTGGTGATGACATTGAACAGATGATCCGCACGTGGTGCCGATGATGGCTGATCGCCAAGCCAGGCAAGTGCGCCCACCATCGCAAACAGGTCTCCGCCATCAATATCGGTGCGTGCGACGCCTTTTTCCTGTGCCCGGACAAGAAGCCTTGTCCCCGCGGCTTTCATGGTAACGCACGACGCATGAAGAGCGGACTCTTCATCCTCAATGGCGGCCACCATCGCGGCAATGACGCCGCGATAGTCGTTCGCGCACGCAACAAGATCACGTAACCACGATACCAGCGCATCATCCGGCGAACTTGCGGTTTCGCGTTCGCGCGCTGATTCTTTCAGCCCGTCAAAGCTCTCGCGAAGCAGGGTTTCAAGCAGTGCCTCGCGCGTTGGAAAATGTCGGTACAGCGTACCAAGTCCCACCCCGGCTTTGCGGGCGATGTCGCGCAAAGATGCTTCCGCCCCCTGATCCTTGACAACCTCTCGCGCGATGGCAAGCAGATGTTCGTAGTTCTTCTTTGCGTCGGCTCGCATATGTTCCTCTTGACAAACGGAGCACTGCTCCATAAATGCGGATCAGTGCTCCGATTATGGATAGCATATATGCGATGAAAGAAGAAGCAGTGATGACAAAGATGATGAAGGCGGTCCGTCAGCACGCGTTCGGCGGGCCCGAGGTCATGCGCTACGAGGACGCGCCGATACCTGATCCGGGACCGGGTGAAATAAGGGTCCGGGTGCACGCGGTCGGGATTAATCCCCCTGATTGGTATCTGCGTGATGGCTACAGGATGCTTCCGCCGGAATGGCAGCCGCAAATATCCTTCCCGGTGATACTTGGAACCGACATATCAGGTGTCGTTGACGCCGTTTCTGATGATGTTACCGGCTTTGCGCCAGAAGACGACGTTTACGCCATGGTTCGTTTCCCGTCGGGTCTTGCCGGGGGAAGCAGGGCCTATGCGCAATATGTCACGGTCCCTGCATCGGAAGCCGCGCCCAAGCCGGACGGGATTGATCATGTGCATGCGGCGGGGGTACCAATGTCGCTTCTGACCGCTTGGCAGTTCCTGGTTGATCTGGGACATGACGAACCAAATCCGCTTCAGTCCTATCAGCATAAGCCGGTTGAACTTTCGGGGAAAACCGTTCTGGTGAATGGCGCTGCCGGTGGTGTTGGGCATTTTGCCGTGCAGGTCGCAAAACTCAAGGGTGCCAGGGTCATCGCGGTTGCGTCTGGCAAACACGAGGCGCTTCTGCGCGACTTGGGGGCTGACGAGTTTATCGATTATACGAAAACCCCACCCGAAGACGTCGTGCGGGATCTTGATCTTGTGATTGATGCCCTTGGCGGACCGACCGCCGGGCGTTTCCTGCCCACGATCAAACGGGGTGGTGCCCTTTTCCCGGTGTTCCCGCTGGGCTTTTCCAGTCACGAAGAAGCCGAAAAGCTTGGCATTACGGTATCGGCAACGCAGGTTCGCTCGAACGGTGATCAATTGGCGGAGCTTGCCGGTCTGCTGAGTGACGGCACAGTTCGCGTCGTGCTCGACAGCACATACCCGCTTGCCGATGCCCGCAAGGCTCATGAACGTGCGGCCAAAGGGCACATTCAGGGCAAGATCGTGCTTGTGGTGGAATGACATGATCATCCTGATGGGGCACATTCATGTTGATCCACATGAAATTGATCAGTTCATCGCCGACGTTCAGGTGATCGCGCGCAATGCAAAACCCGAAAAAGGCTGTCTTTTTTATGCGGTTAATCCTGATGCGGCATGCCCGGGGCGTCTCGTGATTGCCGAACGTTGGCGCGATCAATCGTCATTGAAAGCCCATCTTGAAACACCAGAGGTTTTAGACTTCGTGCATAACTGGCAAGGCAGGATGAGAAGCGGGATACAGCAATATCAGGCCACGCACGAAGAAACATTCTTGGGCTGAGTTTTGTTCTCAGGGTTCGCATACAGCAAGCAAAGCCTTTGCGGGCTTTCTTGTGACCCTGAAAGGCTCAGGGGCGCAGCTTTATAAAAGCGCGCCCCCTTGCTCCCTTGTCTACCCGGATATCCGGGTGATCGCCTGTTGTCAGGCGATTTCTTCGACCCGATGGCACGCCACCTCGCGGCCTTCATACATGCGCAATTCAGGACGAACCTGTGCGCAATGGTCGGTCGCAAACGGGCAGCGTTTATGAAACGCACAGCCCGACGGCGGATTGATCGGTGAAGGCAGTTCACCGGTAAGCGGTTCTGCCTTGACGCGATGCGCCGGATCGATCTTTGGTGCCGATGCCAGAAGCGCCCTTGTATAGGGATGCAGCGGCTTGGCAAAGATTTCTTCGGTCGGTCCCTTTTCAGCGACGCGCCCCAAATACATCACCATGACGTCATCTGCAATATGGCGAACGACAGAAAGATCGTGCGAGATGAACACATAGGCGACATTCATCTCTTCCTGCAGGTCCATCATCAGGTTCAGAACCTGTGCCTGCACCGACACGTCAAGGGCGGAAACCGGTTCATCGGCAACGATGACTTTCGGTTCAAGGATCAGCGCACGCGCAATCGCGATACGCTGACGCTGCCCGCCGGAAAACATATGCGGATAGCGCCCGTAAAATTCGGGGCGCAGGCCAACCTTGGCCATGGTTTCGCGCACACGTTCCTCGCGCTCCTTGCGACCCAGATCCATGTTAAGCAACACCGGCTCGCCAAGGATCTGACCGACTTTCTTGCGCGGGTTCAGCGACCCGTAAGGGTTCTGGAAGATCATCTGAACCGTGCGACGGAACAGTTTGGCTTCCTTGTCGCTCAGATCACCAACCGCTTCGCCGTTGATTTTAAGCTGTCCGGCACTGGGCTTTTCAATCAGGGTCAACTGACGGCCAAGCGTGGACTTACCACAACCGGACTCGCCAACAACCGCCAGCGTCTTTTTGGCTTCCAGCGTAAAGGAAACACCATCAAGCGCCTTGACCATCGCACTGGGTTTGCCAAGGCCGCGGCTGACTTCATAGTGACGGACAAGATCATCGGATTCCAGCAACGGAACACCGGGTTTTGCATCAAGAAAACTCATTACACGGTCTCCCCGGTGTTTTGGCCGGTGGTTTGGCCGGTTGGCTGGCCGCGGTCGTCAAGCGGATAGAAACAACGCACATCGCGCCCGTTATAGGCACCAACATCGGGGCGTTCGACAACGCAACGATCATTGGCATAACGGCAACGCGGTGCCAGAAGACAGCCCGCCGGGCGGTCATACTGGCCCGGAACCACACCGGGGATGGTGCGCAGGCGGTCATGCCCTTCGGAACGTTCCGGCAATGCCTCAAGCAACGCCTGGGTATAGGGATGGCGCGGGGCGGCAAAGATGCTGTCCGCCGGGCCACTTTCAAACAGCTGACCGGCATACATCACCTGAATGCGATCCGCGGCTTCCGATACCAGTGCCAGATCATGCGTGATCAGGATCAGGGCCATGTCGCTATCGTCCTGCAATTTCAGCAGCAGGTCGATGATCTGGGCCTGAATGGTCACGTCAAGGGCGGTGGTCGGTTCATCGGCAATCAGCAGGCGCGGATTGCACGCAATTGCCATCGCAATCACGATACGCTGGCTCATCCCGCCCGAAAGCTGATGGGGATAGGCGGTCATGCGTGATTTCGGATCGGGAATACCCACCTGGTTCAGAAGGTCAAGCGTACGTTCACGCCGCTCTTTTTTCGAACCGCCCTCATGGACTTTCAGGGCTTCCATGATCTGGGCTTCAACCGTAAAGCACGGATTAAGGGCCGACATCGGATCCTGAAAGATCATGCCGATATCCTTGCCCGTAATCGCACGGCGTTTGCCAGGCGACATCGTCAGCAGGTCCTGACCGTCAAAGGTCAGGCTGTCGGCGGTGACACGACCGGGGTAGTCAATCAGGCCCATGACGGCAAGCGAGGATACGGATTTACCCGACCCCGACTCCCCGACGATGCCAAGGACTTCGCCGCGATCAACGGAATAGCTTACATTATCAACAGCACGGAACGGCCGGTCTTCGGAGCCGAACTCGACTGTCAGGTTTTTAACTTCGAGAAGAGCCATGACTTACCGCTTCATCTTGGGATCAAGGGCATCGCGCAGACCATCACCCATCAGGTTGAAGGCAAGCACGGTGACGAGGATGCAAAGGCCGGGGAAGGTGATCACCCACCATGCCGATCCCACGAATTCACGGGCTTCGGCCAGCATGGTACCCCATTCCGGCAGCGGCGGCTGTGCGCCAAGGCCAAGGAAGCCAAGGGCGGCAGCATCAAGGATGGCACTGGAAATGCCCAATGTGCCCTGAACGATCAATGGCGCCATGCAGTTCGGCAGGATATTGACGAACATCTGGCGCATATGACCGGCACCGGCAATCTGCGATGCGATGACATATTCCTTGTTCAGTTCGGATACCACCGATGCACGCGACAGGCGCACATAATGCGGCAACTGGACAATCGCAATCGCCAGCATGGCGTTTTCAAGTCCCGGGCCGAGGATCGCGACAATCGCCATCGCCATGATCAGGCTGGGCAGCGCCAGCATGGTATCCATCAAGCGCATGATGCCGACTTCGATCCAGCCGCGGAAATATCCGGCAACCAGTCCAAGAACGATACCGGCAACCATCGAAATGATCACGACGAATACGCCGATGGTCACCGAAAGCTGCGCGCCATGGATCAGGCGCGACAGGATATCGCGACCAACCGCATCCGTGCCAAGGATATAGCGCGGATCAGCACCTTCCATCCAGATCGGCGGCTTCAGGAACGCGGTGCGGTCCTGTGCAATCGGATCAAACGGCGCAATCCATTGGGCGAATGCCGCCATGAACAGGATAAAGCAGATGATGATCAGGCCAACATAAGCACCACGGTTCTTGCGGAAATAATTCCACGTTTCCATGAACGGACTTGGCGGGTTGATCTTCTGGTCTTCCACTGCCGCCGCTTCGGCTGCTGCCGTTTCGGGGGTGGTTGATTGGGTATTCTGGTTTGTCATTTCCCGTGCCCCCTTAACGCTTGTGCCGGATGCGGGGATTGATCACCCCATACATCAGATCGACGAACAGATTGACCGCCATAACCACGAAGGCAATCATCAGGATGCCGCCCTGGATGGTCGGGTAATCGCGGCGGTTCAGTGCCTCGACAATCCATTTGCCAATACCGGGCCACGAGAAAATGGTTTCAGTCAGGATCGCACCGGCAAACAGCACACCGACCTGAAGGCCGATCACCGTAATCACCGGGATCAGGGCATTGCGCAGCGCATGGACCATAATCACCCGCATCGGGGTTAGGCCCTTGGCGCGTGCCACCCGGATATATTCCTCGCCCAGAACTTCAAGCATCGAGGACCGCGTCATGCGCGCAATCACGGCCATCGGAATGGTGCCAAGCGCAATCGTCGGCAGGATCAGATGACGGAGCGCACTGAGAAACGCGCCTTTTTCATCGCTAAGCAACGTATCGATCAGCATGAAACCGGTGGTCGGCTCGATGTAATACATGATCGACAGGCGACCGGAAACCGGTGTCCAGCCAAGCGTTGTCGAAAAGAACATGATCAACAGCAGCGCCCACCAGAAAATCGGCATCGAATATCCGGTCAGCGATAAACTCATGGTCAGGTGGTCAAGCCACTTTCCCCTGTTGATCGCGGCAATGACCCCCAATGGCAAACCGATAATGATCGCAAACAGAATCCCCGCGACGGACAGTTCGATCGTAGCCGGGAACAGGGTCGCGAATTCTTCGATCACCGGACGTTTGGTGACAAAGGACTCACCAAGATCACCCTGCAAAACACCGCCCAGATAATCGAAATACTGAACAACAAGCGGCCTGTCGAAACCATATTCCTTTTGCAGTTCGGCGTATCGTTCGGGGTCGATACTGCGTTCACCTGCGCGCATCTGGATCGGGTCGCTCGGGATCAGGTGAATCATCAGAAACACCAGAATGGTAACGCCAAAGAAAGTCGGTATGACGTCACCCAAACGGCGTAAAAGGAAACCTAACATGCCATTGGGCCTTTTTTGGCATCCGCGCGCGGGCCTGCGGGCGGACGTCTCTCTCTATTGCGGAATTGCAAAGAGGCCCGGAAAACCGGGCCTCCTCGGCAAGGTGTAGGGGCGTGTTATTCTTTGATATCGACGCCGTAGAAGATGTGACCGCCAAACGGATCGATCTTGTAGTCGACAACTTCGTTACGGATCGGTTCGAAAACGATCGAGTGCGCGATGGTTGCCCACGGTGCTTCACGTTTGAAGACGGCCTGGGCTTCTTCGTACAGACGGGTACGCTCAAGAACATCAGCAGTGGTTTTCGCCTGCTGGATCAAGCTGTCGAATTCCTCGTTGCACCACTGTGCACGGTTCGCACTGCCAACGGCATCGCAACCCAGCAGAACAGCAAGGAAGTTATCGGGGTCGCCGTTATCGCCGGTCCAACCGAGCATGAAGCTGCCCTGTTCACCTTTTTTGGTGCGATCAAGATATTCGCCCCACTCGTAGGAAACGATTTCGGCATTCACGCCAATCGCAGCCCAGTCAGCCTGAACGAGTTCAGCCATACGGCGGGCGTTCGGGTTGTAAGGACGCTGTACCGGCATGGCCCAGATATCGGTGGTGAAACCATCCGGATAACCGGCTTCTGCCAGCAACTTCTTGGCGGCTTCCGGATCATACGGATCGTCAACGGTATCGTTGTTGTACGACCAGATGGTCGGCGGGATCGGGTTTTTGGCGGCAACGCCTGCACCCTGATAAACACCTTCGATGATCGCAGCCTTGTTGATCGCCATGTTCAGGGCCTTACGGACCTTGACATTGGTGAACGGCTCTTTCTGGGTGTTATAACCAAGATAACCGACGTTCAGACCTTCCTGGCTCATCAGGTTGATGTCGCCATCGGCTTCCATCGCGGTCAGGTCAGCCGGGTTCGGGTACGGCATGACATGGCATTCACCGGCTTTCAGCTTCTGGTAACGAACCGTGCTGTCCGGGGTGATGGCAAAGATCAGGTTATCGATCGGTGCCTTGCCTTCCCAGTATTCCGGGAACGCCTTGTAACGGATGACCGCATCTTTCTGATACTGGACAACCTGGAACGGGCCGGTACCGACCGGGTTCAGGTCGATCTGTTCCGGCGTACCGGCAGCCATCAGCTGATCGGCATACTCACCCGACAGGATGGATGCGAAATCCATCGCCATGTTGGCAATGAACGGTGCTTCCGGACGGTTCAGAACGAATTTGACGGTGTAATCGTCAACTTTGACGATGTCCTTGATCAGTTCGCCCATGGACATCGAGTTGAAATACTCGTAACCGCCACCCGAAACCGGATGGTACGGATGTTCTTTGTCCCACTGGCGACGGAACGAGAAGATCACGTCGTCTGCGTTGAAATCGCGGGTCGGGGTGAAGGCATCGGTGGTCTGGAATTTAACGCCTTTACGCAGGTTAAAGGTGTATTCCGTGCCATCGGCCGATACGTCCCAGCTGGTGGCCAGGCCCGGAACGATGGTGGTCGTGCCGCGCTTGAACTGTACCAGACGGTTGAAGACCTGACGCGAGGTGGCGTCAAAGGTGGTACCCGCGGTGTAAAGCTGCGGGTTGAAGCCTTCCGGGCTTCCTTCCGAGCAATAAACCAGGGTTTTTGCCGAAGCGGCAGTCGGAGCAGCAAGCGCAGTCGCTGCAAGCAGACCTGCACCGATCGCCGCTTTGACGAAATTCGCTTTCATATAAGATGCCTCCCTCAAGGCTGGCCCGAACAATTTGCGCTGGTGGCTGCTGGCCTTGAACGGCTCATGCATTGCAATTTGCGCAAATAGACGGGCGGGTTTACCCGATCCAACATTTATGTTGGCAATCGACGAGGGAAAATAATCAGGGTTTCTGGGTATCGTCAACGTTTCCTGCGGGGTTTTACGTAGGACGATCTGATCGAAGGAATGATGAATTTATGTCAAGTGTTTGTTATTTTTATGAAATTGTCCCCCACAATCGGGTATGGGAGCCGTGCATTTTTTTCGGGTCTATACATGACCGAACGGAAAAACACATAAAGCTAACGTGCTTTTCCATCCGATCTATCTTCTTGAAATTTCTAGATTCGTTTGATCACGGAACCCCTTGCGCCGATCAATTGCGCGCAATGCGATCATTAAGCTCACTGATTTGCGCGATATCCGTGTTCCACGCTGTCACAAATCGATAAATATCCGCCCCCAATGACGGCCACGGATAAAACAGCGCCCCGGCATCGCGCATTTTCTGCGCCAGTTCGGCGGGGATATTCGCAAAAATCTCGTTGCCATCAGCGGCATGCGCCAATGTCGCCCCATGCGAAACCAGCATGTCACAAAGGGTTTTGGCCGCCCCGTTGGCGTGGCGCGCATTGCGCAGCCAAAGATCATCCTTCACATAGGCCAGAAGCTGCGAGGCCAGATAACGATGCTTGGAATACAGATGCCCGCTGCGCTTTCGGGCCTGCTCGACCTTGCCGCGAAGCGACGTATCAAACAGGACAATCGCATCAACCGCCTGCGCACCGTTTTTGGTTGCCCCAAAGCTGATCGCATCAACACCGGCCTTCCACGTGATATCCGCCGGATGACAGCCCAGATGGGCGACCGCATTGGCAAACCGCGCCCCATCCATGAAAAGCCGCAGGTCGCGCTTTTTGCAAATCGCGCCAATGGCGGCAACTTCATCGGGGGAATAAACCGTGCCCAATTCGGTCGCCTGTGTGATCGCCACGCATTCCGGGGCCACCGAATGCACCCCGCGATCCACCCGGCTTGCCAGAAACGCATCCAGATTGTCGGCTTCAAGCTTTGCCGCCGGGCCATCAACCGGCATCAGCTTTGCGCCACCGGTAAAGAATGCAACACCCGTGCTTTCATCTTCGTTGATATGGGCCTCGTGATGGCAAACAATGCCACCAAACGGCGATACCAGCGCCGACAGGCTGATACAGTTTGCCGCGGTGCCGGTGGCGACCGGAACAACGGCCACTTCCCTGTCAAACAGCTCGGCAAAGGCCGCATCAAGCTGACGGCTGGTGTCATCACTGCCATAGGCCGGTGCATTGCCGTGGGCTTCGTGCTCGAGGGCGGCCAGGATTTCCGGGCACAGGGGCGATACATTGTCAGAGGCAAAATTCATCGAACGGGTCCGTATCTTGTAGTGGCGTTAATGCGGGGCCGGGCGTCATTCCGCCAACCGGCCACCCTTTATCACATGCGATCCGTTTGAATGGCAATGATGCCTATAGTGTTTCCGGCAAGGTACGGATTGCCTCAATCGGGCTGTTCCAGCCGCTAACAAAGCGAAACGCATCCGCCCCTACCGCGGGCCATGGCCGAAATACCAGCCCCGCCTTGCGCAACCGATCCGCCAGATCGTCATCCATATGCACAAACAGCTCGTTACCCTGCGGGGTGAAGGCCGCCCGCGCGCCAAGGGTTTCAAGCGACTGGCAAAGGGCGCTTGCGGCCTGATTGGCATGGCGCGCATTGCGCAGCCACAGATCATCCTTCACATAGGCCAGAAGCTGTGCAGCCAGATAGCGATGCTTGGAAAACAGATGCCCGCCCCGTTTGCGCGCCTTTTCGACCCTTGCGCGCAATGACGGGTCAAACAGGATGATCGCATCCACCGCCATCGCCCCGTTCTTGGTTGCCCCAAAGCTTAAAACATCAAGCCCCGCCTTCCAGGTAATATCCGCCGGATGGCAGCCAAGGGCGGCAATGGCATTGGCAAATCGCGCCCCATCCATGAAAAACTTCATGCCATGCGCCCTGGCAACCCTGCCAATCGCCTGAACTTCATCAACGTCATAGATCGTGCCGAATTCGGTCGCCTGCGTGATGGCAACACATTCCGGGTCAACCGAATGTATGCCATGGGTGTTTTCGCGGGTTAAAAACGCATCAAGTGTCTCGGGTTCCAGCTTCGCCGATGGCCCCTCCATGGTCAGAAGCTTCGCCCCGTTGCCATAAAATGCCACCCCGGTCGATTCCGTCCGGTTGATATGTGCCTGATGATGGCAGGCCACCCCGCCAAACGGCGATACCAGTGCCGACAACCCGACCAGATTGGCCGCCGTCCCGGTGGCGACTGGCACCACCGCGACCTCCTTGCCAAACAGGTCCGAAAACGCATGATCAAGCTGCTGGCTTGCCGCATCCGCACCATAGGGCAGGGCGGGATCACTGGCCTCGCCAATCGCGGCAAGGATTTCCGGGCAGATCGGCGACACATTATCAGACGAAAAATTCATCGGGGCCTCGGTTCTTTAAGGTGGGGCAGGGGCTTTAGGTGACGGGATACTCAGCTTCGGTTGATCGCATTTGAAATGCAAGGGAACGGATTACTTGCTGGTCGCGACAAAAACACCGTCCCAGTCCGAAGGTGGCGGGCTTGCACGGAATGTCGCAATGCGATCACGATAAAGCCCGTAAAGCCCCGCAAGGTCAAATTGCCCGATCATATCGGTCGCAAGATTGATGCATTCCTCAATCAGTCGTTCCGTACCATCCCAATCCTGCAATCGATAGCTCTGGATCATCTGCATATGGCGGTCACGCAGGTCGGTAAATTCCGCGCTATGGGCAATTGTACTGTCGCCCAGCAGGGTAAAGATGCGCACCGCCTCGCTTTTGCCCTTCACGGCAATCAGATCAAGCTCAAGGATGGCGAAATCATCCGCCGCCTGCCTTGCCGTTTCCTCGCCAATGACAATGCCGACACCGTAATTTTTTGACTGCCCCTCAAGCCTTGAAGCCAGATTGACCGCATCGCCCAGCACCGAATAATCAAACCGCTGATCGGATCCCATATTGCCGACAAGGCAATTGCCGCTATTGATCCCGATCCCGATATTCAGTGGCAGATAGTCTTGGCCTTCCTCGGTCGCTTCTTCTGCACGGCGCGCATTAAGGTGTTCAAGTGCATCAAACATCGCAAGCGCACTTTCGCAGGCCCGGCGCGCATGCGCCGGCACATCAAGCGGCGCGTTCCAGAACGCCATGATGCAGTCGCCCATATATTTGTCGATGGTGCCTTCACGGTCCAGAATCGCCTTGCTAAGCGGGGTGAGCAACCGGTTGATCAGGCGGGTCAATCCCTGCGGGTTGGATTTGAACCCTTCCGAGATCGACGTAAACCCGCGCACATCGCAAAACAGCAATGTCATGTCGCGGGTTTCCCCGCCCAGTTTCAAACGTTCCGGGTGGCGGGCAAGCTGTTCAACCAGTGCCGGTGACAGATAGTTGGCAAAGGCCGCGCGCACCTGTTTGCGTTCGCCTTCGGTGCGCATGAAGCCGATTGAACTGGCAATCAGATAAACCGCCACCAGCGACACCGCGCCGTATACCGGATCGATCAGGATTTGCTGGCTGCTATAGGCCCACCATGAAAACCCGCCTGCTGCCACGGTCATGGTGCCACCAATGATTGCCGGCCAGACCGCACCAAGCTTCGGGATCGCCAGAACGAAAAACAGGCCCACCAGCAACAATACAAGCGTCTCGATCTCCGCAACCCAATATGGCCGCGTCAGGAACTGCCCCAGAAGCATCTGTTCTAACATCTCGGCATGGATTTCAACACCGGGCAGAACCGGATCAAGCGGCGTGGACCGCAAATCAAGCAACCCCGCCGCACTGGTGCCAATCAGAACAACCGTGTTTTCAAGGGCCCGTTCGGGAAGGTTACCTTTGATCACGTCGACCGCCGAAATATATCGTTCGGCGCGGTGCCCGGCGAAATGGACCCACATATGGCCCGATTGATCGGTGGGGATGGTGACCTCGCCAACCCGGATGGCTTCAACGCCTTCGGCGGTGGTCCATCGCGTTGCACCACTGGCACCTGATAGCCGTACATTCATGGTGCGCGGGGCATCCTGAAGAATACGGAAAACTTCCATCGAAAGCGTCGGGTAAACCGGCTTGCCGATCAGCGTTTCCTCGTGATCAAGCGCTAGCATCAGTGGAACCCGGCGCACAACCCCGTCCTGCTCGGGCGATACATTAATGATCGCATTGCCGGCGGCGGCTTCCTCAATCACCGAAAGGTTCGCGGTCGCCCCCGAAAGAACCGGGATGAAATCCACCAGATGCCGACCGGCTTCGCCGCCAACGCTGAAATTGCCGACCTGCCGGGGCAGGGTGCTGAACGGTTGTGATGTCAGTTGGGCGGCGGTAACCACCTGCCCGACACCATTGATAAACTCGGCAAACAGCAAATCATGATCGGGCAGGGTTTCGGCAAGTTTTGCCAGGGCGTCGCTGTTATCATTTTTGGGCCAGTCATGCACGACCCGCTGGGGCGATGTGCGGTCCGGTTCGGCAAATACGATATCGAAACCGACAACCTGTGCCCCTGCCAGCCGCAACCGGTAAATCAGTTCCGCAAGCCTCGTGCGCGGCCACGGCCATTGCCCCATTTCATCAAGGCTGCGCTCGTCAATATCGATGATCCTGACACCGACATCCTCGAACGCACGCGGCGCGATCCGCTGATAGGTGTCAAACACCGACATCCGCAACTGCCCGACCAGCGGCACATCCTGCCAGCGCAGAACCACACAAACCAGAAGCACGGCCAGCGGCACCAGATAATGCAGCCACAGGGTCACGCGTGCGCGTGAAAGGCGACCGGGTGTGTTTGGTTGATCACTCACTTAACATGTCTGATAAAAGGGGTTACGGGGTAAGAGTTGCTGATCCGCCTGCGCCGGAGGAATTTGCCGTTGTCGTCAAATTAAAATCAACATTGGTAGCATCGCTAAAGTCGGTGGACGCACTACAGCCACCTGCGGTGCACTCGCCGTCATAAATGAAATTTGAGCTACCAAAACTCGCTGCACCATTGCTGGACGTGAAATCGTATGTCCCGGTTGTGGCCGCCCCTTTGAAAGTCGCGAATGCTGCACTTCCGTCGTCGACATTATCAAAATCAATTTTGATCGTGCGAGATCCGAAGTCTACTTGAGCGGTGTAGGTGTAGCTCAAAGAGCCAGAGCTTACGTTCTGGGTTGCGCTATAACTACCGGACGAGATCTGGCGCATGCCATCAAATGTGAATTCGCTGCTGCCGCCATCTCCACCGCTACCCCCACCATTATTCTGCGTGGTTTTTTCAATCTGGTTCAAGGCCGTAGCGGCATCCGTGACGCTACCCCCGGCATTCGTGCTCGATACCTGTGCCATGGCGACGTCAAGTGTCGAGGCCATGGTTGATCCGGTTTGCGTCGTTGCCTGACGGGTCTGTTGTGTCGTCAGGCTGTTGCCACCCGATGCAGACGCGGAGGATGCTGTGCTACCGCCCTCGTTCTGGCTGTTCGATGCGGTGCGGACCAATGCGCGCGAAAAGTCGAATGTTGCAAGGCTTTCCGGGAAGCGGATCGGTTCGGTGACCTTGTTGTTGGCAACAAACACGCCGAAATTCTCGCCGGTCACGTTTTCACTATTGCCGTTCTGGTCGAACACGGCAAAGGCACCGGGGCGCGATGTGGTGTCATTGCGCGAAAGGCCCGGCCCCTGATTGACCGCCATGAAAATCTGCGGGCCTGTGCCGCTATTGTTTCCATCGCTTGAAAAATCAAAACTGCCCGGCACGATCTGGTTGGCTTCATCGGCTGAAACCGACCGGATCAGGCCGATGGTGCCGCGAATGCCAATCGATCCGACCGGCAGATTGACATCCATGCTCGATGGATTTTTAAGCGGGATTTTACCGGTGACAAACCGCACGACGCCGCGCGCCATATCGGCAACGATCCTGCCATCGCCGGTCACCGGGTCATAAACGAATTCATCAATCGCAAGGTCGCTGTTCGGGCCGATGGTAAACACCGTTTCATCCAGCAACAGGATCTGCATGCCTGAATTGGCCGATGTCGTGATGCGGTCGCCAAGGTAAACCGGCATGCCGCTTTCAACCAGCACGCCAACCTCGCCAACCGACTGCGCCAGCATCACCTCGCCCCTGACCGCAGCAGAAACCCCGGCCATTTCACCGCTGCGTTCGGCCTGTGCCATGGTAACGCTGGCCAGAAGTGCTGCCCCTGAAAGGACTGCAAGCTGCAAATGTCTTGTCCGCTTTGCGAAACGGGGGGCCAAAGCTTTAAATACCGACATCCCTAAAACTCCCATTCCCTAGAACTCCCGCCCCTTAGAATTCCCAACGGCGCGTCAGGAAAAACTGCGCGCGCGCGTTATGATATTCGTAATTGGGAATGTTTGATTCTGTGTTCAGATATTCACCGGTGACCGACCAGTTGATCGGTGCCAGAAAGGCATATATCTGTCCTGCCGTTTTGCTATCCCCAAACAAGTCATCTGGCAGCATTTGCGAAAGCGGCGCACCATAGGTCAGTCGCAATCTCGTCGTCCGGTCCTGTCGGTGTTGCGGCGAATTGCCGGTCACCAGAAAGTCCGGATCGCGATATTGATCAAGACCATAGCGAACACTTCCGCTGATATAACTTCCCCCGCCAAACAGATAAGCATGGATCAGTTCCGCACTCAAGCTGTCATAACTGTTGAAATTGCGTGCGGCTTCTTTTTTACCCGCATTAAGATCAATCGTCGTGCGGTTTGACGGGCTCCAGGCGTAATTCACCCCGGTTCGTGCGCCATATCGCTGCCCGGAATGCAGCCGAAGCGCACTTGATTCCGTCGTATTCTGGTACCGTTCATCGGCATAGCTGACTTCGCCATACAGATTGGTATCGGGCCGGATGTTCCAGTCCGCACGCAATCGGCCGCTTCGCGATGTCAGGTATTTTTCCCGCGAAAGCGATTGCACCGTCTGGTTTATCACCGGTGTCAGGCTGAAATATCCGCCGCGGATACGCGCGCCAAGGTCAACCGAAAACGAGCCCAGATCGAGGCTGTCGATCTGCACCTGATCGCTGCCATAGCCGGTCAGGGCGGCAAAAACCTCGTGCCCTTCCTGATAGCCAAGGTCATAGCTGATGTCATAACGCATCGCCCCGATATGGGCGATATCGTTGCGCGGCTTGTCCTCGGATGCCGTGATGTTGGTCAGGGTCCCGGTAACAAGCTGCTGCTTGTCTGACGGTGCGGCATTGCGGTTGCTGTCAATCTGGCTGCCAAAGGTCACGGTCAGGTACTGATGAAGCCGCTTGCGCCGTGTCTCAATCGCCGAAAGATAACGGTCAATATCGGCCGCAACATCGGGCGATACATTCATCGCCCGCAGGCGTTCAAACTGCGCACGCGCCTCGTCAAGGCTATCAAGCCGATAAAGCACAATCGCGTAATAAAGCCGGACTGCGGCAAGATCGGGATCAAGCACAAGGATGCGTTCCAGTGTCGCCGACGCGCCGCGAACATCCCCGCGCGCAATCTGTGCCTTGGCCCAGCGGAAATTCAGGACAACATCATCGGGACTGGCCAGAACATCGGCAAAACTGATATCGCTGCCATCATCGGTCTGAAGCAAAAGGCGCGACCGTTCCGCCGCATCCATGATCTGCGTAAAATCGCCAATGAAATTCCGGGCTTCATCTGTACGGACATCGACACTTTGCTGTGCGCTTGTTGTTGTCGCGCCTGTTATCAGCATGCCGCACAGGACAATCAAACCCGTGCCACACCGCCATCTGAGCGATTTCAATATTTTTCCCCAAGGTCGCAACCCGGCTTTGCTTTTTTCAGTCTACCCACCCCAATGCGATACCTGAACAAAACCGGTCTGATTTTATCGTTATAGATTATTGATTATACGGCCTGTGGGAAAGTCATGCGTTTGAATGATGCCAAGTCTATGCAATGGTCTTTATACTTATTCGTAAGTACAAAGGCCCGGCAATTTGCCGGGCCTTTTGCTTCAAAAGAAGTTCTAAATTCAACCTAAACGGCCGTGCCGCCAACAGTCAAACCATCAATGCGAAGTGTTGGCTGACCAACACCGACCGGAACACCCTGGCCATCCTTGCCGCACGTTCCGATCCCGTCATCAAGCTTCATGTCATTGCCGATCATGGAAACCTTGGTCAGGCTGTCGGGGCCATTACCAATCAGGGTCGCCCCCTTGACCGGCGCACCAAGCTTGCCGTTTTCGATCAGATAGGCCTCGGATGCGGAAAACACGAACTTGCCCGATGTGATATCGACCTGTCCGCCGCCGAAATTGACCGCATAAATGCCTTTCTTGACCGACGCCAGGATTTCGCCCGGGTCTTTATCCCCGCCCAGCATATAGGTATTGGTCATGCGCGGCATCGGCGCATGGGCATAGGATTGACGCCGCCCGTTGCCGGTGGATTTCACACCCGTAAGGCGCGCATTCAACCGGTCCTGCATGAAGCCCTTCAGGATGCCATCTTCGATCAGGACCGTGCGCTGGGTCGGGGTGCCTTCATCATCAATCGAAAGCGACCCGCGGCGATCATGGATCGTGCCGTCATCAACAACCGTGACACCCGGCGATGCAATCCGCTGACCCAGCAAACCGGCAAAGGCCGATGTGCCCTTGCGGTTGAAATCGCCCTCAAGCCCGTGGCCGATGGCTTCATGCAACAGAATGCCGGGCCAGCCCGGACCAAGCACCACGGTCATCTCGCCCGCAGGGGCGGCAACCGATTCAAGGTTCAGCGTCGCCTGACGCAGCGCTTCGTCAACCGCCGATTTCCAGCTTTTTTCTTCAAAGAACCCGTCATAGCCAATGCGCCCGCCCTGGCCATGCGATCCGGTTTCCATGCGGTCGCCCTGCTTGACGACGACTGAAACGTTAAACCGCACCAGCGGGCGAATATCGCCAATCCGCTGCCCGCCGCTGCGCCAGATCTGCACCGCCTGCCAGTTGCCCGAAATCGATGCGGAAACCTGCACCACACGGGGGTCCTTGGCGCGCGCATAGGCATCGATCTTGCCCAGCAGATCAACCTTCGCCTCGAACGTTGCCTCGCCCAGCGGATTGACATCGGAATAAAGCGACACATTGGTGCCGATTGATCCCAGATCGACCTTGCCCGACCTTCCATTGCCAACCGCCTTGACGGTCTCGGCCGCACGGCCAACCGCGTCATTGGAAAGCTCGTTGGAATGCGAAAAGGCGGTGGCTTCATCGGCAACCGCACGCAGGCCAAAACCCTGTGCGGTGTCGAAATTCGCACTGCGCAGGCGGCCATCATCCCATGTCAGGCTTTCGGACTGCCGGTATTCAAGGAAAAGTTCCCCGTCTTCTGCCGCGCCCAGCGCATCATTGACCTGCTTTTCAAGCCGGTCGCGATCAAGGTCGCCATTGGCGAAAAACAGGCTGTCGGTTTTGCTCAGATCGGTCATGAAACCTCCTTGCGGGCGTGCCGGATGGCAACAGATGGGCGACGGGCGGCCAGTTTTGGCCAAGCGGGCGATATTAAAGCATTTGTGACAGTATTTTCCCTTACGTTTTCAGGGCTATCTGCCACCTTGGACTTTCGTCTATACAGAACGTGTCAGGGCGTTAGGGTTCTGACCCTATATAGACCGCAATGGCCAATTATGAAAGCCCGTGGCAATGTTTGTTGAACATCCCCAGCGTGTCGCCCTTCATAACGAAATCCATGCCCGCCCGTTTGGCGGCGTGCAAAGCCCGGCCCGCTGCACCTGCATCGCCTTTCACGCAGGCGAGGAACTCGATACCGATGTCCGCACCCATTTTCAGGGCTTCTGCCAGCGATACAGCCTGACACCCCCGGCACCCGATCAGAAATATTACGAAGCCCAGTGCGACGGTTTTTCCGTCATCTGGGAACGCCACGCGGAATTCACGGTCTATGTCTTCAAACGCCAGGCCGCCTTTGACCATCCGTTTGATGATCCGGTCATCAACCTGATCCCGCAGGACTGGCTTGCTGCCACCCCGGGGCTGCTTCTGGTGGGCTTGCATATCGCGATGGATCGCGACGAACGTTCGTCTGATGAAGTATCGCGCCTGTTTGATCATAACGGCCTGACCGGCAGCCGCGTTCTGGGCGGCACGGCAATGGTCTGGACCGATTTTCGCCTGCATGGCGATGGCTTTGGCCGCATCCTGATCCGCGATCAGGGCCTTGAGGTCCTGCAGGCCGGCCGTCTGATCCAGCGGCTCAAGGAAATCGAGGTCTATCGCATGATGGCGTTGCTGGCCTTTCCGTTGGCCCATTGCGCAACGCCCAAGGTCTCGGAAATCGATACCCGCCTGTCATCGATCACCGCCGAAATGGCCAGCAAATCGCATACCGACGACGAAGGCACCCTGCAAAAACTGACCGACCTTGCCGCCCAGACCGAAGAAATGGCCGCCTCGCTGAACTACCGTTTCAGTGCGGCGCGCGCCTATTACCGCATCCTGCAGGCCCGCCTTGTCGAACTGCGCGAGGAACGCGTCGAAGGCCTGCAAACCATGACCGAGTTTATGGAACGCCGTCTGGCCCCGGCAATGCGCACCTGCCAGAATATCGGTGACCGCCTCGAAGTCCTCTCAAAACGTGTCGCGCGTGCCAACAACCTTCTGCGCACAAGGGTCGATATCCTGCTCGAAGCCCAAAACCGCGACCTGCTGGCCAGCATGGACCGCCGTGTGAAACTGCAACTGCGCCTGCAACAAACCGTCGAAGGCCTGTCCGTGGCGGCGATCACCTATTACGCCGTCGGGCTTCTGGGATATCTGTTCAAGGCGCTAAAGGATACCGGCCTTCCGATCAACGACCGCCTCGCCACCGGCCTCGCCGTGCCCGTCGTCCTTGCCGCGATTTGGGTTTCGATGCGCCACATCAAAAAGGCGCTGCATCGCGACGAGGGGTGAGGTTGCTTTAGACTAAGGCTTAGCGATTGGAAGCTTATTGGACGCAGGCGGCCCTGCAATGTTCGGCCTTAGGCTCATTTGTGTTCAACTTCAGGTATAGAGTGATAAAAATCATATACTGTACTTGTATAGTAGGCCCTCAGGTTTTTTTGTTGCTAGAGGCGTCTTGCATGGTGTAAATATATCAATGGCTTACAGGCAGAATTGTTGTCCGGTTTCGAGACATATGTACCAATTTCAGGAGGGCTTTTGTGCTTCCTGGATACTTATTGCGGGCTATTCGTGTGTTTAGATTACTCGATGTACGCGTAGGAGTGCCTGTAAGCCTTTTTATTCGTGAGGTTCCGTGTCACATCTAAAAAAACTTAAAGCAGCCACGTCACGGAAGGAACTGGCAGCAGTCTTGGGGTATGCTCCAGCATCAATGACCGCCATTGTGTATAAGATGCCTAAAGATCGGAAATACACAACGTTCGAGATTGATAAAAAGTCTGGGGGTAAGCGGACAATAAAGGCTCCAGTAGCGAAACTCAAAAAACTTCAATCCCATCTTTCTCATGTGTTGTATCAATGTCTCTCTGAAATTGAGAAGGATAGGGGCGCAAAGCCAATTTCTTTCGGATTTCGACGGGATAGATCTATCGCGGAGAATGCATCGCGTCATAAGAGGCGAAGATGGGTTCTAAACTTGGATTTGGAAGATTTTTTCCCATCTTTTAATTTTGGACGGGTTCGAGGGTTTTTTCTGAAAGACAAGGCGTTCCATCTTCATCCTGAAGTGGCTACGACGATTGCGCAAATCGCCTGCGATGGAACTGCGTTGCCTCAAGGAAGCCCATGCTCACCGGTCATATCAGAGCTGATCGCGCAGATTTTGGATATGCGGTTGGTCCGGCTAGCTAAGAAGTATAGCGTGACGTATACGCGCTATGCAGACGACATTACATTTTCTACAAGCCAGAAAGAATTTCCAAAGGGACTTGCTCACGTAGATGCGAATGATCCGTCGATCTGGCATCTGAGCGACGAACTTGTAGGCGAGATTACTGGATCAGGTTTTGTGATCAACAATACCAAAATCCGCATGCATTTTCGTGGAAGCAGACAGATGGTTACGGGCCTTGTCGTGAATGAAAAGGTCAATATCCGCAGTGACTATTATCGTCGTGCTCGTGCAATGTGTGACTCTCTATTCCAGACAGGGAAATATTTTACGGTCACGCAGCCACCAGCAGGTGAGGGCGAAGAGCCAGTGCCGGAGCTCATCGATAGCCTCAGCCCACTTGAAGGCATTTTGGGACATATTTATACCGTTACCCAAAGCGAAGAACGTAGATCAGTGCAGGAGCAGCGGCAGCAACCACGCGCAATCCGAAAGCTGTATCGGCGTTTCCTCTTTTATAAATATTTCATGGCACTCAAGGCGCCTCTAATTGTCACAGAGGGAAAGACTGATCCAATTTATCTTCGGGAAGCCATTCAAAGTCGGGCAGATTCCCACCCCGTGCTGGGTGTCTTGGGCGAAGACGGATTTAATCACGCTGTCCGATATTTCAATTACGAAGGGCTGGCTCATGAGATCATGGATTTGGGGGGAGGTACTGGGGATTTGAAATCCATTCCTCTTGATTATTTGAGGAATCTCAGGCCATCAAAGGAGGCGCATAAACCACTTCTTCACAAACCCATGGAGCATCCGGTAATCATCGTTCTGGATAATGATGAAGGGCTTGCAAGCGTAGCAAGCACGGTGAAGAAGAATTTTGGGGTTTCAATAAACCTGAAATCGACTTCCGACTTTTATAATGTCACGGATAATCTTTATATTGTGAAAACACCAGAGAATGGATCAAACGGTACCTGCATTGAAGACCTGTTTCCCAAGGAATGGAGGAATTACAAGGTAAATGGAAAGAAGTTAAATACCGCAAGCAAGATTGATCCATTGAAGGATCTTAGCAAAGAGGCTTTTGCAAAATCTGTTGTCCGTCCAAATGCCGACTCAATAGATTTTTCCAAATTCGATTCTTTGTTAGGTCGTATATCTAAGGCTATCGAGCATTACGCAGCTAAACCCTAATCATGGCAGACAATTAAGATAATTAAAGGTGATATTGGATATTCTGGACTAGAAAGGGGAGCATAACCCAAAAGGGGACAGATTTATTTTTAGCATCAGCTTTGGGGTGCGCATATTCTGCCATCAAACCCCTTCAAGCACCCCGATCCTCAGACAACCTGTAAACCGCATAAGTCATCGCCCCGACAAGCACCACCGCCCCCGCCTGATGCGCCACACCCAGCGGCAACCACACCACACTCAGCAACGTTGAAATCCCTAATGTCACCTGAAGGCAAACCGCCGCCAGCACCAGATGGGTGGCAAGGCGTTGCTGCGGTGACAGGTTCCATTTCCCGGCCCGCCACCAGAACAGAAGCACCGCGATAAAGGTCAGTTTCGCCAGCCACCGGTGATCCCACTGTACCGTCATATGGTCCTCGAACGGGGCCAGCCATGCCGGGCTATAGACAAACAGCCCGTCGGGGATCAGTTGCCCGTCCATCAGCGGGAAGGTGTTATAGGTATGTCCGGCATTGATCCCGGCAACAAAGCCACCCGACAGGGCGGTAAACACGATCAGCGTCAAAAGCTGCCAGCCACGTTTGGAGGCAGGGGTTGAAATGCCGCGCGGCGCATATTGATTAAACCCGACCCACATCAACGCGATGAAAATCACCAGCGCCAGACCGAAATGCGCGGTCAGGCGGTACTGGCTGACATCGGGGCGGTCGACAAGGCCGCTCATGACCATGTACCAGCCCATTGCGCCTTGCAACCCGCCAAGGATGAACAGGCCCCAAAGCTTCCATTTGGTCGCGCCATCAATGGATTTTTTGGCAAGGAACCAGACAAACGGCACAAAGAACACAACGCCAATCAACCGGCCCCAAAGCCGGTGAATGAATTCCAGCCAGAAGATCGATTTGAAATCCTCGACCGACATCCAGGCATTGATCTTCTGGAATTCAGGATACTGGCTGTATTGCTGATAAAGCGCCATCCAGTCCGCCTCGTTCATCGGCGGGATGATCCCGGTAAACGGCCGCCATTCCACGATGGATAACCCGGACTCGGTCAATCGCGTCAGGCCGCCAATCACCACCATGATGAACACCATGGCCGCCACAAAAAACAGCCACATCGCAACATTCTTGTGCGGGGCGGGGGCTGTGGTTGCGGTATGGGGCAGGGCGGATGAAACGCTGCTGGTATGCTCAATCGGGGACATCGGCGGGATCTCTTTGTCATGCGAAGCGCTTAATTTCGCGCCCAATATAGGATGAAATTTCAAAAAGTGCAGGAAAAGCTTCACCGTAGTGCTTTTACGGCCGTCATCGGGGCCGGATCACGAAACGTATTTGCGCAATAAATAGTGTTCTATAAATATAAAACACATAAAAAATGTATTGAATTGTCCGATATACACAATCATAGTCTTAATCAACCAACAGAAACTTTCTTTTGAGGATCGACGATGTTTCCCATCAATCTGGACCTTGCGCGGCTGTCGGTCGCGCTGGTGGGCAACGGTCAGGCAACCCTGAACCGTTTGCGCCAGCTTGACGGTGATGGGGCGAGATACGTCACCGTTTATGCCGAAGACCCGATTGCCGAACTGGTCGACCAGGCCGGCGACCGGTTGCACCGCTATCTCCCGAATTCGGCCGATGTCAACGCGGCTGCAATCCTGTTTATTGTCGATTTGCCGCATGAAAAGGCCGCCGAACTGGCCGCCATCGCCAAGGCCGTCGGCACGATTGCCAATGTCGAGGACGTCAAGGAATACTGCGATTTTTTCTCGCCAGCGCGGGTAACGCGCGGTGATCTGATGATTACGGTGTCGACCAACGGGCACAGCCCGCGTCTGGCCGGGCGTATCCGCCGTGCGATTGAAAACTGGCTGGTGCCCAAATGGGATCAGCGCCTGCGCGAGCTTTCCGGTCAGCGTGAAAAATGGAAGGCCGAAGGGGCGGATATGAAACAGCTCCTGAAAATGACGGACGATTATATCGACCGTCGGGGATGGTTGTGATGACCGTCATGCGCGAAGAAGACATTGTCACCGGCGGCTCGATGTCGGTCGAGGAAGCCGAAGTCCGCGCGGCCGATCTGCTGTCGCGATACGGCCACTTGCAGGGCATTTCCCTGATCGAACCGATGGTGCACGAGGAATTCCACGGCAAAATCACCATGACCTCGTCCTTTGGGACAGAGGCCGCGGCACTGCTTGCCCTTGTCTCCGAAGTCGATCCCAACCTGCCGGTGATCTTCCTTGATACCCGCAAGCTGTTTGGCGAAACCCATCGCTATCGTGAACAGCTCGTTGATCAGCTTGGCCTGACCAATATCCAGATCATGCGCCCGGATGAAACGCTTCTGGCGGCGGATGATCCCAACGGCATGCTGTTTGCCACGGATACCGCCAAATGCTGCTATCTGCGCAAGGTCGAACCACTGCAACGTGCGCTCAAGGGCTATGACGCGTGGCTGACCGGGCGCAAACGGTTTCACGGTGGCGAACGCGGGCAATTACCCGTGATCGAAACCGCCGGTACCCGGATCAAGATCAATCCGCTGGCCGGTTATAACCGGGCTGATATCGAAGATATCTTCGAAAACCGCGCCCTGCCGCATCATCCGCTGGAAGCCGAAGGCTTCCTGTCGATTGGCTGCATGCCATGCACGGATCGGGTTGATCCCAATTCAACCGATGTCCGTGCCGGTCGCTGGGCCGGGCAGGACAAGACCGAATGCGGCATCCACTACATCATCTGAAAATCAAAGCCCGGTCCTTGTGCCGGGCTTTTCAGATTGCGGGCAAAGCCTTCCCGACCTGATCGTCATTCCCAACCAGATCGTCATTCCCGCGACGGCGGGAATCCAGCCTCTTCCAATCGGGCATGGATTCCGGGTCTGCGCTACGCTTCGCCCGGAATGACGGTTTTGATCCATCGCCAAACCAATCCCGCCAGCCAACCCCGGACCGCTGACAAAGCACTCCCAACCAGATCGTCATTCCCGCGACGGCGGGAATCCAGTCTCTTTCAACGGGGCATGGATTCCGGGTCTGCGCTGCGCTTCGCCCGGAATGACGGCTTTGATCAATCGCCATACCAATCCCGCCAGCCAACCCCGGACCGCTGACAAAGCACTCCCAACCTGATCGTCATTCCCGCGACGGCGGGAATCCAGTCTCTTTCAACGGGGCATGGATTCCGGGTCTGCGCTGCGCTTCGCCCGGAATGACGGTTTTGATCCATCGCCCAACCAATCCAGCCAGCCAACCAACCCCGCTGCCCCCGGTATCGCCAAACGCCACCGACCGGACGGACCACGCCCCGGACGGCCCCCGCTCTCGGTTGCCCCAAAACGCACCTCACCCCAAGGGCAACAACGTTGCCGAATGGCAGGCACACAACTCCCGCCATCGATGACCAGCCTTTCGGCATCTCCGAACGATCCATCGGCCCGCTGGCAACCGATCCTGCCAGCCGATCCCGTGCCGACCCAATCCGGGCGCAATTCGGGCCCGCTGATTCTCGGCATTGTCACGCTTCAACGACCGGACTGGACTAAACGGACCGGACGAACTTCGCCTCGCCCCGGCTATCGCTGCCCCGAACCAACACCCTTGCCCCAAGGGCACATTTCTCCCGTCATGATAAACACCCGTTTTCGTAAGTTTCCGACGGCCTCACGGCCCGGACGCACCACCGCCGTAATGACTTTTCCATGCACCGGTGATGCCCCTTTGGCGATACCGCCCCCGCCATGTCATCGCGTCAGATCGCTGCCCCGTCATCTTCTCATTCCTGTTTTTGCCGCCCGAAACGCAAAAAACCCGCAAAAGCGAATCACGCTTTGCGGGTTTTGTCTCCGGACCCATTTGTCCTGTTGACTTTATCTTTACGCCACAACCAAAAGAACAAATCAAGAACTTTTTCAAAGAAAACCGGAAAAAGTTCCCAATCAAAGCTCGGCACGGAAAGAATGGTATATTTATCAATATCTTAGGCGGGCGAACCTGCCGGGCTTTCGCGTTAAATCGTAATGCCCTGAAGTTTGCGAAACAGCGTCACCGCATAGCGGTCCGTCATGCCGGAAATGTAATCCATCACCCGCATGATCCGGGCATAAAGCCCGTCGGCTTCCGAAAGCTTCCCCGACAGAAGTTTGTCGATCCGGTCGGCCTGCGGCGGCAGGCGCTTGCCGTGTTTCTGATGTTCTTCAATGTCGATTGCCGCCCGGACAAAGCTGTCAAGCAGGCCGTTGATCACCTCGAACCCGGCCATTTCAATCGGCAGGACATGCGGCGCGTTATAAATCCGTTCAACCGCCAGCATCTTGCAGTTTTTGGCATCTACGCCAAGCGGCGTATTGGCCAGCAGATCACCTTCCAGTGTGCCCGAAAGCAACGCGTCCTCATGCGCGATAAAGGCATCAACCGCCGCCTTCACCAGATTGCCAATCGCCTTGCCGCGCAAAAAGCCGATCCGGTCATCTTCGGATTTCTCGGCATACCAAGGCTCTGCCCGCAAATCGGCCCAGCGTTTTTCGGCATCACCCGGATATTTTTCCGGGTGGCGGGCAATCGGGGCAAGGGCGCGTTCGACCTGCTCGAAACTCACACAATTAAGTTCCCAGCCATCTTCAAGATCGACCACCGAATAACAGATGTCATCGGCCGCCTCGACCAGATAGACCAGCGGATGGCGTCGCCACGCGCCGTCAAACCCGTCAAGCGGCGATAACCCGCAAACATTGGCAATCGCATGGGCAATGTCGCGTTCCGCCTGATAATATCCGGGTTTCTTAAGCCCGGTATATTCGCGGCGTCTGCTATCGGGCACCGACGTGCTGCGCGGATATTTGATAAAGCTGCCGAGCGTCCCGTAAGTCAGGTTCAGCCCACCGTCAAACCGCTTCATTTCAAGCTGGCTGATGATGCGCAACCCTTGCGCATTCCCTTCGAAATGCCGCAAATCTTCAAGCTCCGGCCCGGTCAGCCGCCCGGTCAGTTCTTCCTTGGCAAGGCGTGATGTGGTGAACCATTCATTGATCGCATCCTCGCCCGAATGGCCGAATGGCGGGTTGCCGATATCATGCGCAAGGCACGCGGCCTGCACCATGTAACCGATATCGGCGATGGTGATCGGGCTGTCTTTTGGCAGGTGTTTGACGATATGCGCACCCGCCATAAGGCCAAGCGACTGCCCGACCGATCCGACCTCTATCGTGTGGGTCAGGCGGGTATGCACATGGTCATTTTCCGAAAGCGGATGAACCTGTGTCTTGTTCTGAAGACGGCGGAACGAGGATGAAAAAATGATCCGGTCAACATCGATCTGGAACGGGCTTCTGCCATCCGGGCTTGGATGCGGATCACCATCGGGCAGGCGGATCTTGCCATCCCGAAAATCAAGCCGGTGTGGTGAAAGCAGATTTTCCCAGCGCATTTTGGCCGGTTGCATCGAACCCATGGCGATGCGACTCCCTGTCCGTGTCGTGTGTGCGTCCGCAAACCCGACTTTAACGGGGTGGGGAGTCGGGCGCAATCGGACAAAACCGATTGCGCCAAATCAGTGTGATCTTATCCGAAGAACCAGCTTTTCGGATTATCAATCGGGCTGCCGTTAAGCGCGCGCAAAAGACCGATCACGTTGCGCCCGATGAACCACGCGGTGGTATAAAGCGCCATCAGCCCGACAATTGCCCAGCCCAGAAGCGGCACCCAGCCGATCACCAGCGTGAAAAAGCCCAGAATGATCGCATAAAGGATGCTGATCCAGAATGTGCGGATGATGAATGTGTAATGGCTGTTGGTCCAGTGATCATCATCCTCGCGCGCGACATAGGCAACGATCAGCGCGATCAGACCGGTGGCAAAGGCGGTAAACAGGGTCGCAATCATCAGGCCGTAACAGACGACAGCCGTATTGCCGCCGCGCGTATCTGCATATTGCGGGGCATTGTCAAACGATGCGTCCTGACCTGTCATCCGGTCACTCATGGGCGTTGTTCCTGTGTTGTGGGGCCGTTCATCAAATCACCGGCTCTTTTCAGCATATAGCAAGAAAATTACCAAATGCTATCTTCGGTTGGGTGAACCGGCATTCCGGGGCATTTTTTAACGCGATAACGCGAAATTCATCGCAAAGGGGCGGCTTTTGCCTCGACTCTTGTGATTTCCGCCCTACATTTGGCCCCATATCACGCAATGATCACCATGATCGAGAAATAAGGATTTCCGCATGTCGGATTATGATTTTGACCTGTTTGTCATCGGTGCCGGATCGGGCGGGGTGCGGGCAGCACGCGTTGCATCTGGCTATGGGGCAAAGGTCGCGATTGCCGAGGAAAGCCGCGTTGGCGGTACCTGTGTCATTCGTGGCTGTGTGCCCAAAAAGCTTCTGGTTTACGGCGCACATTTTGCCGAGGATTTCGAAGATGCGGCCGCCTATGGCTGGACCCTTCCGGGCGAGCCCAGCTTTAGCTGGAAAAAGCTGATTGCCAACAAGGATGCGGAAATCGACCGCCTGAATGGCATCTATAAAAAGCTTCTGGCGGGATCGAATATCGAACTGTTCGAAAGCCGCGCGGTGCTTAAGGATGCACACACCATTGCCGTTGGCGATAAAACCGTAACGGCGGATCGTATCCTGATTGCGGTGGGCGGCACGCCATCACTGCCCGATATTCCCGGTGTCGAGCACGCGATTTCCTCCAACGAGGCCTTCCACCTTGACGATCTGCCCGAACGGATTGCCGTTGTTGGCGGCGGCTATATCGCGGTTGAATTTGCCGGGATTTTCGCAGGCCTTGGCGCGCAGGTGACGCAATTCTATCGCGGCGATCAGATTTTGCGCGGTTTTGATCATGATATTCGCGAACACCTGGCCCGGGAAATCGTCAAAAAAGGTATCGACCTTAAGCTGAACACCAATGTCACCGCGATCAGCAAAAATGACGACGGGACGCTTTCCCTGACTCTGACCGGCGGCGGACATCAGGTTGTCGATGCCATCATGTTTGCCACCGGCCGCAAACCGAAAACCCATGGCATGGGTCTTGAGGAGGTCGGGGTGGAGCTTAAGGATAATAGTGCCATCATCACCAATGCGGGGCTGCAAACCAGCGTGCCAAATATCTATGCGGTTGGCGATGTCCGCGATCATGTCCAACTGACCCCGGTCGCGATCAAGGAAGGCATGGCGTTCGCCGATACGGTATTTGGCGGCAAACCGTGGTCGATGTCCTATAACGCCATCCCGACCGCGGTGTTCAGCCAGCCACCGGTCGGCACGGTTGGCCTGAGCGAGGAAGAAGCCCGCGCGAAGGGGGGCGAAGTCGTCATTTACAAATCGACCTTCAAACCAATGCGCCATACTCTTTCGGGGCGCGATGAAAAAACGCTGATGAAACTCATCGTCGATAAAACCACCGACGTCGTTCTTGGTGCGCATATGGTCGGCCCGGACGCCGCCGAAATCATTCAGGGTATCGGCATTGCGGTCCGCATGGGCGCAACCAAGGCCCAGTTCGACCAGACCGTCGCGGTGCATCCGTCGGCGGCGGAAGAATTCGTCACCATGCGCTTCCCGGTTGGTGAGTGATTTTTAACCAAAAGGGATGGCATCACGTGATACCATCCCTTCTGGATTTTAAATCTTAACTAAGAAACGGAAGCATTTTCCGTTCTTGTTATAGATACGGCGACCGGTGTGGCGATTCGTGATGTACTTAGAATAGACATAACGATACCCCGGTGGAGGTAGATCCTCTGACACAGTCATTGGAATTCCTTACTTTCGCAGGATTTTGTTGACACCGGAGTCCACTACAAGGCACGCTATGTATACCAAAACAAGTGTGCTGGGACTTTCCCGGCCCTCCGATGGGGGCAAATCCTGTGTACCCTGGAGGATTGTTTGCTGCCCTGTAGTTAGAGCTACGGGGCAGTTTTCTATGAAGGCTTATCATCATCATCGGTGATCAGTAGTTCGATCTGCTTTTTTATTATCTCTTTATCGGAACTGTAAAACGGTATCGGTATTTCAAGCCATGCTCTCCGTCCTCCTTGCAGGCGTACAGGTATCCGGTCTGTCTCGGTGGAGAGAGATGGGGGCTGATGTGTTTGGCCCTGAACCGCTATGGTATGCTTCGGCTCTTTTATTTCCGGAGTTTCGGCAGGCGAATAATATTCTCCTTGCGAGAATATGGCTTCATCATCTCCCGCTTTTGCATCTACAAACGATATGGAATCTTTGAAAGTTTTTACGCAAATTTCTGCTTTGTCTGGAATGAACCCCATCTGAATCAGGTCATATTTGACTGCTGCATCCGATGGTAAGTGTCCATCGTATTTTTGGTAAATCTCTTCAAAAATTTGCGGGTTCAGAAGCCATTTTCGCAGTATTTTTTTTCTTTCTGTTGCGCTGGGGGCGTATCTATAAGTCTCCAAGTCTTTACTTGCAGCTAGCTTACCATTTCCAACGCGATCAACCAGGCCATAATATTTCAAAGCCGCCAAAGTCGACAAGGAGGCCCCGTTGTTGGCTCCAGCATAGCCCATGCTCTGTGCTGCTGCATCATTGGCTACAGGATGCAAATGATTGGCATCGTAGAATTGAAGCGCTTTGCTGAGAGCGTCCTCTAAGCTCAATGAAGGATATCGAGGACTCTTTCTTTTGGGTTCATCAGACATAATTATTATCCTGAGCTAATCTACCGCAAGTTTGCCCGGTTTTGCAGTGTTGGTCAAGAGAGTTTGAGAGTAAAAACTTTTGTCGCGAATGGTATTCTTCTGATGCGAGTTAATTAATTAAATATTTAACGAATTAATTAATTAAAAAAAATCATTAAAATCATATGGTTAATATTTTAAACTTCAATACAAATGATGAATGAGATATCAAATAAGTCTATATTTTATGATGAAAGTTTTTCTCGTGAGGCATCTAGAATGCCAACGGCGCATTATCGACAACCTCTTTCATCACGAAAAACGTTCGCGTTTGCCGCACACCGGGAAGCGCAATCAGTTGATCGCCATGCAGGTGATTGAAATCGGCCATGTCGCCAGCCCGGATTTTCAGGAAGTAATAGAAATCTCCCGCCACCAGATGGCAATCAAGGATAAAGGGCAGTTTGCGGCACGCGGTTTCAAACGCGGCGAAGCTGTCAGGCGTTGATCGGTCCAGCGCCACGCCAACCATCACCAGTTCGACCAGACCGTAGCCGTGCACCCATCCGCAGCCGAGGAATTCGTGACCATGCGCTTCCCGGTTGGCGACTAAATTCCGGTTTCCGGCCAGTCTTCTGAAAACAGGTGGTTTCCCGTAAACCACCTGTTTTTTTGTGTGATGTTTATGCTGGACGACGGACCACAAAAAACCTTTATTGTGCAGAAGGATAAAAATCAGAATTCTGCCAATAAAATAAAAATACAGAGGTTCGGATGCGTTGCGTGAAATGGCTGACAGGCCTTTTTTTCTTGATGGTTACCTTGCCGGCTTTAACGGCTCTTGCTCAGGAAAAGGGGCCGTCACAGACGCCCGTGATCTATGCCGCAAGTTTCCCGTGCGAACGCGCATCAACGCTTGTTGAACATGCGATCTGCCAGAACGAAGACCTGGCAAAACGTGACCTTGAAATGGCGCGACGTTACCAGTCGGTAATGTCCATGTCAGACCCGGATCAGCAAAACAGCATCGAAAGCGATCAGGTGGGCTGGCTTTGGGAACGCAACCGCGCCTGCAGTTTTGACGCATCGGAAACCGCAAAAATCCATGACTGCCTTGCGGGGCAATATGATGCCCGGATTGCGGTTCTTGCCGGAATGCTGCGCGGGGATATTGTTCTTCAGAATGTGTCGGTGGCATCGGACAAAGCGGTGAGCGAAACCTGCTTTGTGTTTGATCACGAATTGCGTGCCGATCAGGATCTTGAATTGCGTGCCTATATCGAATTGTCGCCAAAACGGGACTATTCGGCGCGCATTTCCAACGGTGCACTGTGTCTGTTTGGCCTTCCGCATTCGCAAATCACCAATGTTACCCTGCGCAAGGGCCTCAGAGGCCCCCACGATTTTACCCTGGCAGAGGATCTCAGCCACGATGTGAAGGTCGGGACGCGCCGTGCCACGATTTCGCTGGGTACAAACAGCTATATCCTGCCAAAAAGTGATACACCGGTCTTGCCGGTTACAACGGTCAATCATGATCGTGTGGCGCTTAAATTCTATCGCGTTGTGGAACGAAACATCGTTACGACGCTGACCCGCAATCTTCTGGCGCGTGAACTTGATAATTGGGACATGCGCCAGATCAGCAATGATATCGGCGCAGAAATCTGGTCTGGAACGCTTGATATTCGCAATCGTCCGGATCAGGACGTCGTCACCCAGATTCCCCTGCGCGATATGGTTTCGGACTTCAAGCCGGGGCTCTATGTTCTGGTCGCAAGCGATCCGGATCAGGATGAAAGCTGGGCCAACCAGCCGACCCAATGGTTGGTGGTCACCGATCTTGGTCTTTCGGCCTATAGCGGCGAAAATGGCCTGTCGCTTCAGGTCCGGTCGCTTAAATCGGCCGAACCGGTCGGGCGGGCGACGGTGCGGCTTGTCGCCCGCAATAATGAAATACTCGGTGAAGCCGTCACCAGGGCGGATGGCTGGGCGGACCTTTCGGGGGCATTGTTAAACGGCACCGGCGGCAAACAGGCGGTCTATCTGACCGCAGAAACCAGAGACGGTGATTTTTCGTTTATTTCGCTGACCCAGCCAGCACTGGAGCTGTCGGACCATGGTGTCGCGGGCAAGGCGCCGCCCAAACCGCTGCAAACCTATCTGTACTCGGAACGTGGTATCTATCGACCGGGCGAGACGGTGAAGCTTGGTTATTTGCTGCGTGACGACAAGGCCAATGCGCGCGCCCAAATCCCCCTGACCATTGTTTTGTATCAACCCGATGGCAAGGAAGTTTTCAAAACCGTTCAGTCCCCTGATGATTTGGGCGGCGGGCGTGTCGATATCCCCATTTCAGGCGCTGCCGCGACCGGGAAATGGCGGATTGCTGCCTATAGCGATCCAAAGGCGGATGCCATCGGCAATCTTGAAATTCAGGTCGAGGAATTCGTTCCCGAACGTCTTGAAGTCAGCGCGCATGTATCGGCCCCCTATATGGCCTTTGGTGCATCCATGCCGGTTGATGTTCAAACCGATTATCTGTTTGGGGCCCCGGGAAGTGGCCTTCGGGTCAGCGGGGATGCCTTGCTTCAGGTTGATCACAAACCGTTTGAGACCTATGGCGATTATTATTTTGGCTTGGCATCGGAAACGGCGCAAATCCGCAATGCTTTCGACCCTGTTAAAAGCGATGACAGTGGTTACGCCGAACTGAAGGTTCCGGCCTTTGACGAGGTTGATGTTTCCTCGCCGCTGCGCGTCCGGCTAAACATCGAGGTTGCCGATATCGATGGCCGTCCCAGCCGGGCGACCGTCAATCTGCCGCTGCGCAATAGCGACACCTTTGTTGGTGTAAGAGCCCGCTTTGATGGCGATACCCTGTCTTATGGGCAAGCCGCGACATTTGATGCAATCGCGCTGAATGCCACGGGTGATCCAATCGCCAATCATGAATTGCAGATCGAATGGGTCCGCGAGGAACGCGATTACAACTGGTTCTATCAGGATGGTCGCTGGCAATCGAGTTACGAAAAATACGACATTCCCGTTGATCGGGAAATCGTCACGACCGGCCCGGATGGCGTTGTTTCGTTCGATCGCGGATTTGATGACTGGGGATATTATCGCGCGGTCATTCGCGATACCCAGACCGGCAGTGCGGCCGATCATACCTTCCATGTCGGCTGGTGGTCGAACGGGCAATCCCCCGACCGCCCCGATCAGCTTGCCCTGACGGTTGAGGCCGACGACGTCAAACCGGGTGATACGATCAATGGCTTTGTCAAAGCACCGTTCGAAGGCAGACTTCAGGTAACGGTTGCCCACAAAAACATTCTGTGGCGTCAGGAATTTGATCTTTCGGCGGATGGCACGGAATTCAGTATCCCTGTCCGTGCGGAATGGGGCAGCGGCGCCTATGTTCTTGCTACGGCCTATCGTGCGGGTCTTGATACCGATCAGCACGGTCCGTTCCGTGCCGTCGGGGCCAAATGGATTTCGTTTGACAGTGAAAGCCACAGATTGAAAGTCGATTTTGACCTGCCCGACGAAGTCCTGCCATCCAGTCATCTTTCGGTGCCGGTCACGGTTTCGGGCGAGGTGGTTGGTGATGAAGACCTGCGCGTCAATGTCTTTGCCGTTGATGAAGGCATCCTGCGTCTTACCGGTTTCAGGACACCGCGCCCTGATCTTGATCTGCTGGCACAACAATATCTGCAACTTGGCTATTATGATCTTTATGGTCATCTGATCGCTCCGCAATCCGGGGATGCAGGAACGATCCGGTCCGGGGGGGATGAAACGGATTCTGGGAATCTGGGGTCATTGCGTGCCCGCGTATTCAAATCGGTGGCACTGGCCAGTGATACCTTGAAACCCGATGAAAACGGTGTGGCGACCGCACAGTTTGATCTGCCTGATTTTAACGGCAAACTGCGTTTCTTTGCCGTGGCCTATAGCAAAACAGCCACCGGTGGTGGGGCGGCAAATATGCTGGTACGTGCCCCGATTGTCGCCGAACTTTTACCCGCCCGTTTTCAGGCACCGGGGGATGTCTCCAATGTGGCTCTGCGTCTGCAAAATCTAAGCGGTCCGGCTGGCGATTATCACGCCCGCTTGTCGTCCAGTGATGAATTTGCCATCGCCCAGCCCGACTGGAACGGTGTTTTGGCGCAGGGCCAGCAAATTGAAACTGCATTTGACATTACCGCGCGAAAGATCGGTGTCGGGACGCTGACACTTGACGTTTCCGGGCCGGATGGCTACCGCCAGCAGCGCCAGTGGGATATGGAAGTCCGTCCTGCCCAGCCGTGGGAAAACCACACCGCACAGTCGGAATTGACCGCGGGTGATGTCCTTGATTTCGATGCTGACATCCTCGGTCAGTATTTGCCTGAAACGGTCAATATGAACCTGACCCTGTCCTCGGTTCCCGAAATCAGGGTTCAGGACCTGATCACGGCACTTGATCGCTATCCCTATGGTTGTCTGGAGCAAACCACCAGCCGGGCGTTCCCGTTGCTGTCGTTTGGGGATGCCCAGTCACGCTGGAATGACGTCCGTTTCGATGCGGCCGGTCTGGACGACAAAATCCGTGACGGCATCGTGCGCATTCTTGCCAAGCAGCGCGGCGATGGCAGTTTCGGTTTCTGGGATCGCCATAATGATCCCGAACCGTGGCTGACCGCGTACGCCACCGATTTCCTGACGGCCGCGCGTGCGCGCGGATATACGGTGCTGGATGACCGTTTTGATGATGCGCTGGATTGGATGCAGGATGTTGTGCGCTATGAACAATACCCGCCCGAAGCACGCGCCTATATGGTGCTGGTGCTGGCGCGCAATGATCGGTATTCCGTGTCGAACCTGAAATACGAAGCAGAAAAACTGCTCAATACCGGCATCGGGTCGCTGGCGCGCGCTCAGGTGAATGCTGCCCTGGTGACGGTTGGCGCGGACGCCGATCCGGTTTCAATGGATGACATCCTTCAAAATCTTGGCTCGACCGGGCGCTATTATCACAGCTTCGGCTCGTCCTTGCGCGATCTGTCGGCAATCCTGACCCTGCCAAAGGAAATCTTTGCCAGCGAAACGGAACGCCTGGCACTTTTGCGGGCTGTCACCGAACAATCCGATCAGGAACGCTATACAAGTACCCAGGAAAAAGGCTGGCTGTTGCAGGCGGCGACCAGCATTACCAAAGATGCCAGCCAACTGGTTTCCCTGCGTCTGAACGGACGAGACATGGAACCGGCGCGAAGTTATCGCCTGACATTGCCGCCCGAACTTGTGACACCGGGATACATGGTGGAAAATATCGGGGATCACACGGTTTTTGCCCGCTGGTCCGTTACCGGCATTCCGGCCAGCCCACTGGCACCAGAGGCCCATAACCTGTCGATCAAGCGCCAATATTTTGATCTTGATGGCAAACCGGCCTCTTTGGAAAATGTCAAAACCGGTGACCGGTTGATTGTGGTTCTGTCGGGGAAAAGTACGGCCAAACTGTCGCACCGTGCCTTGGTGGTGGATTTGCTGCCTGCCGGGTTTGAAATTGAAAGCAACGCGCATTTCCCTGAACTGGATGGCAAGCTTTCTCTTGGCCCGGATGACGTCTCCTGGACCGATTTCCGTGCCGAACGCGATGACCGGTTCGTCGCCTCGATCAATATTGGCAGTGGCGGCTATGGGCGTTACGAGAAAGCCGATTTCCGCCTGTCTTACGTTGTTCGTGCGGTGACGCCGGGGACCTATATTCTTCCGGCACCTTATATCGAAGATATGTACAAACCGGCCTTCTTCGCCCGTGGTGCGGTGTCCTCGCTTGTGGTCAAACCGATCAACTAACCGCGAAAGACATCCGCCGTGACATTGACATGGCCCAAACCCGGACGCGCTTCTATCATTGTCGGCAGTTTTCTGCTGGCAATGGCGTGTCTGTGGGGGCTTGATCGGGTTTTCCCGCCCAATCTTTCCCGGTTGGATGATCTTTCAATCGTGGTTGAAGGTGAAAATGGTCGCCCGTTGCGGGTTTTTGGCACCGCCGATGGATTGCTGCGGCTGGAAACGCGGATTGCGGAAATTGATCCGAAATATATCCGGTTTCTGAAATCCTATGAGGACCGCCGTTTTGACAGTCACTTTGGCGTTGATCCGCTGGCCCTTATCCGCGCCGTCGGGCAATGGGTGCGGGCAGGGCATGTCGTGTCGGGCGGATCAACACTGACGATGCAGGTTGCCCGCCTTCTGGAGCCGCGTGATCGCACGATCCTATCGAAAATCGTCGAAATGCTGCGCGCCATCCAACTCGAAGCCCATTATTCCAAAACGGAAATCCTTGATATGTATGTCACGCTGGCTCCGTTTGGCGGGCGTGTCGAAGGTATTCGAAGTGCCACCCATGTCTATTTCCGCAAAGAACCCGATCACCTGACAATTGCCGAGGCGGCCTTGCTTACCGTGCTGCCGCAATCGCCCGGCCGTCTGCGCCCGGATCGTTTTCCCGAAACGGCGCGTGCTGCCCGTGACAAGGTGCTGGATCGGCTATATTTAACGAATGCCATTTCCCGGGCCGATTATATCGAAGCTTTGGCGGAACCTTTGCCTGTTGCGCAATATCCTTTGCCGATGCTTGCCCCGCATCTTGCCGAACGATTGGTCGCAGCCAATCGCGATCAGACCCGTATCGTCACGACGATTGATCCGGCCCTTCAGGCTGACCTTCAAAAGCTTGTTGAATTTCACGGTGGGGATCAGGCCCCCGAACGTTCTGTGGCCATTATGGTTGTTGAAAACAGCACGTCAAAGGTCCGTGCCCATCTGGGGTCTCGCGATTATCTGGATCGGGTCAGTCACGGGTTCGTCGATATGACGCGCGCCATCCGTTCCCCCGGATCAACGTTAAAGCCGTTCATCTACGCCCTGTCATTTGATGATCACCAGACCCATCCCCAGACCATGATCTGGGATCGGGAAATTGCCGATGGCAGTTACCACCCGACCAACTTCGATCACGGCGAATATGGTCAGGTCAGCATTGCCGACGCCCTGCGATTTAGCCTCAACATCCCGGCCGTCAAGGTGCTTGAACGATATGGCCCGATCCGGTTTGCGCAAAGCTTGCGCCGAAATGGCCTTGAAATGCGGTTGCCCGGTGAAGCGCAAAGTCCCAATCTTGCCATGGCGCTTGGCGGGGTTGGCGTGCGCCTTGAAGACCTGATCGGGTTTTATCGGGCACTGGCTGCGGATCGTAAAAACTGTCCGTTGCAATATCTGCGTGATCGGGCGCCCGTTCCGTGCCTGTCCGACAGCGATATGTTTTCAGTTCGAACTCAAAACTGGATCACGGGTATTTTGCAAAATACGCCGCGTCCTGCGGGATATCGTTGGCAATCGTCGGACAATACCAATGCCACGCCGATTGCCTTTAAAACCGGTACCTCATATGGCTATCGCGATGCTTGGGCATTTGGCTATGCGGGGGATTATACCGTTGGCGTTTGGGTGGGGAAGGCATCCGGGCAACCGATACCGGGCCAAACCGGCCTTGGCGCTGCCGCCCCCATTTTGTTTTCCGTGTTTGAAAAACTCCCTCGTCCGCCTTTGCCACCGGCCAGGAAAGCGGCCTTTAACCTTTGGAAAGCCCCGCCGCCCGACCTTCTTAAGGACTTTTCGCGTCAACAGAAGGGCACAACAAAACAGGCTGCCAACGGCCTTGATATCATTTCCCCTGCCGAGGATGCGGTTTTCCTGCTCGGCGATATTCAGCAGCGCGGCGTGCCGCTGCGTGCCCGCAACGGGTTGCGCCCTCTGATCTGGATCATCAATGGCGTGCCGCTTGTTTCCGACCCTTGGAAACGCACCGTAAACTGGATGCCCGATGCACCGGGTTTTTACGATATCACCGTGCTTGATCGTCAGGGAGCAGCGCACCATCGCCGCATCACCATTCGTACAGCGTTGCCGTCCGACCGCTAACTCTGTTGATCTTGTTCTTGGTCAAAACGCTAGCGGTGCATTGTCGACGACCTCTTTCATCACAAAAAACGTTCGCGTTTGCCGGACACCGGGAAGCGCAATCAACTGATCGCCATGCAGGTGATTGAAATCGGCCATGTCGCGGACCCGGATTTTCAGGAAGTAATCGAAATCCCCCGCCACAAGATGGCAATCAAGGATGAACGGAAGTTTCCGGCACGCGGTTTCGAACGCGGCGAAGCTGTCAGGGGTTGAGCGGTCCAGTACCACGCCAACCATCACCAGTGCCGCGCGATCCACCTTGTCCGGGGCGATCTGCGCGCGGATGGAGGTGATATATCCTTCTTCAAATAGGCGTTGCATCCGGCGATGGCAGGTGGCCGGGCTGACATTGACCCGTTTGGCGATATCGGCATTGCCCATCCGCCCGTCACTTTGCAACAGGCGCAAAATCTTTTGATCAATGCGGTCTATTGGGGCGGCATTCGCGGGACTGGCATGCTGCGTCATGAAAGAACCTTCCGGAATTCTGTAAATTTTCGAAATTCTAGGCACATTTTTATATGTGATGAAAGCTTCGTGTGAAAAATTGGCACGAAGTTCGAGAACACCTTTCACGCGGTTGGCGGTAGCATTTCCCCTTCATGAGGTTCGTTTCCCATGTCGTTCTGCAAATCAGGGAGTGCGCGATGCGCCTGGATAAATTTGAAAAATACAAACTGACCTTTGGCCCGACCCCGATCGAGGCCTTGCCGCGTCTTTCCGCCCATCTTGGCGGCGATGTCGAGCTTTATGCCAAGCGCGAGGATTGCAATTCCGGGCTGGCCTTTGGCGGCAACAAGGTCCGCAAGATGGAATATATCATCCCCGATGCGATCAAATCCGGGGCCGATACCCTTGTCACCATCGGCGGTGTGCAATCCAACCACACAAGGCAGGTTGCGGCCATCGCCGCCAAGATCGGCATGAAATGCCGTCTGGTGCAGGAAAGCTGGGTGCCGTTTAACGATGCGGTTTATGACCGGGTCGGCAACATTCTGATGAGCCGCGTCATGGGGGCGGAGATCGAGCTGGTCGATGAGGGCTTTGATATCGGTATCCGCGAAAGCTGGGAAGCCGCCCTTGAGGATGTGAAGGCCAAGGGCGGGGTGCCTTATCCGATCCCGGCCGGGGCATCGGTGCATAAATATGGCGGTCTTGGTTTTGTCGGCTTTGCCGAGGAAGTCCGCGCCCAGGAAGCCGAGCTTGGCTTTAAATTCGATTATATCGTGGTCTGCACCGTGACCGGTTCCACCCATGCCGGGATGGCTGTCGGTTTTGCCGCCGATGGCCGTGCGGATAAGGTGGTTGGCATTGATGCGTCGGGTACCCTCGAACAGACCCGCGCGCAGGTTCTGGCGATTGCGCAGAAAACCGCCAATTTGGTCGAACTTGAAGGCGGTATTTCGGATCGCGACATCACCCTGATCGAAGATTATGCCTATCCGGCTTATGGCGTGCCGTCCGATGAAACCAACGAGGCAATTCGCCTGTGTGGTCGTCTGGAAGGCATGATGACCGACCCGGTTTACGAGGGCAAATCGATGCAGGGCATGATCGATCTGGTCAAAAAGGGCTATTTCCCCAAGGGGTCCAAAGTCCTGTACGCCCATCTTGGCGGTGTGCCGGCGATCAATGCCTATAGTTACCTTTATCGTAACGGCTGACTGGCCGTTCACAACCCTTGCACCCGCGCCACCCCGTCATTCCCGTTCTGGCGGGAATTTGGTCTCCCACAGCTCTCCCTCGAGGATGAGGTGGTGCGAACGCAAAGGGGAAGCCGTTATGGCTTCCCCTTTGTCGTTTTGGGTCTCTATCGGTCCGGATGATCCTATCGCCCTGTAATTCCCGGGAAGATGATCAGAATGGCCACGGCCAGCACCTGCAGGCAGATGAATGGCACCAGTGCCTTGAAGATCGTGCCAAGCGTTATGTCCGGTGGTGCCACGGATTTCAGGTAAAACGCGGCAGGGCCAAACGGCGGGGACAGGAAGCTGACCTGCATGTTCATCGCAAACAGCACCCCGAACCATACTGGATCAAAGCCAAGCTGTTTGATGATCGGAACAAAGATCGGCATGGTCAGAAGGGCGATCCCGACCCAGTCAAGGAACATGCCCAGCACGAACAGGATCAGCATCATGAACAGGATGATGATCATCGGGTCATCGGAAATGCCGGTAATCAGGACGGATACAAACTTGATCCCGCCCATCAGGTTGAATACTCCGACCAGTGCCGATGCGCCAATCCCGATCCAGACAATCATGCCGCATGTCGACAGTGTCTGAAGCGATGCGGCCTTGAGCATGGAAAGCGAAAATTCGCGCCGAACGATGGTCGAGGCAACCACCCCGGCAACACCGACGGCCGAGGCTTCCGTGACCGACGCAATTCCGCCATAGATCGACCCCAGAACACAGATCACGACCAGGAACGGCAGGATCAGGCCCTTGAGCAGGCGGATTTTTTCTTCGTTCGGGATTTTTTCGGTGCGCGGCGGCGGGGCAATATTATCCCCCGTGTAGCTTCGAAACAGCACATAGGCGACATAGAACCCCGCCAGCATGAAGCCCGGCAGAAAGGACGCGGTAAACAGATCGCCGATCGATACATTCGCCGTCAGGCCGTAGATGATCAGAACGATGGATGGTGGCACCATAGTACCCAGCGACCCGCCAGCACAGACAACCCCGATGGCCAGGTTCTTGTCATATCCCTGACGGAGCATCTGTGGCAGTGCCAGAAGGCCCAGCAACACGATCTCGCCGCCGATGATGCCGCTCATGGCAGCCAGAATGACGGCGACAAAAATCGTCTGGACCGCAACCCCGCCCTTAAGCCGGCCACCAAACAGGCGCATGGCTTCAAACAGGTCCTTGGCAATGCCGGATCGATCAAGGATTGCTGCCATCATCACGAACATCGGGACCGAGACAAAGACAAAGGATGACACAAACGAATAGACCCTGCTTGTGATCAGCGGCACCGCCATCGGTCCGAACCAGCCAAGGGTAAACAGCAGGGCAATCAGCAGGGTCACAAATGCCAGCGGCATGCCGGTCATCAAAAAACCCAGCAGCAGCACGAACATCGCAAGCGTGCCATATTCAATGCCAAGGGACTGCAAATCAAACATCGGGATTTATCCTGTTGCGCCGGATATAACGGTCTTCATGCTGTGCATGGGCGAGTTTGGGCAGGAGTTCGGGTCAGTCATTGTCTTTTGCCGCCCCGGAATTTGCGCGCACATCATCAGGTTTGGCGCGGACATAATTGATCGCCAGAACGACAAACTGGATCGTTAACGCGATCAGAACCAACAGCATGAAGATTTTCAGTAATCCCGGATAAGGCGCGTTAAAGGCGCTGCCGGTGGTTTCCAGATGGATGCTACCATCGGGTTTGAAGGCGGCACGCTGCACCATCAACCACCCCGCCCAGGCGAAAAAGCCCGACGAAATGGCACAGACGATTGATATGCCGATATCAAGTGCCCGACGCAATTTTGGCCCGGCAATGTCATAGATGATGACAACCCGGATATGTTTGTCGCGCGATGCACAGTAAAGCCCGGCAAAAACAAAGCCGATGGCCGATAAAAACGTTGTGGTTTCATGCGCCCAAAGGGTCGGGCTGTTAAAAACGTGACGCATGAAAATCTCGAAAATCAGGATACCCATCGCCAACAGGAAACCCAGCGCGAAAACCGTGCTGATCTTGTCGACAATCCGGCCAAAAATGCCGGAAACCTCTGGTACGGGGGTTAATGCGCCATCCGGTTCCAGGGCAGGGGGAATTTCGCTATGCGCCATTTTTTCTGCGCTCGGGGCCATTTTCAGCATTCCTTGTCACGACAAAGAATACAATCCGGCAACGGGGAGGACCGCATCACCCGATAGCGTCTCTTCTATCTGGCTTGGCCGGATTGTACCGGGTCGTTCCGGCGGGCCTTTGCGGGCACCGCCGGAAACGGATGTATCAAGGCAGGCTCAGATCATACCCTGTTCGGTCAGGTATTTGACGAGTGTATCATAAACCTTCTGGGCATTTTCCGAACGTGCCGCGACTTTTTCCCACTGGCTGGTTGCGATTTTACGGAATTTGTTGCGTTCCTCGGCTGACCAGTTGTGGATGGTAACCCCACCTTCGGCACGGGCCTTGGCAACGGCTTCCATGTCTTTCATGGCCAGCTGTGCGTCCATATCGCGCGCAAGATCACGGACCGAAACTTCCAGAATGGTCTGGAGGTCTTCGGGCATGGAATCCCATTTCGCCTTGTTGACCGAAACTTCAAGCATCGGCATGGAATGGAAGCCCGGATAGACCGGATGTTTGGCGACGTCATGCAGACCCATTGCCTGGTTGGTCGAGAACACGGTCGCATCCGCAGCATCAATCACCTTTTTATCAAGGGATGTGAAAACTTCGGACTGCGGAATGTTCACAGGCGACGCACCGGCCGCGGCAAAGACTTCCTGCACCATACCTTCTGGTGCGCGCATTTTCAGCCCCTTGAGATCGGCAACGCCATCAAGCGGTTTTGACGAAACGAATGCCTCAAGGCCCGGTGTCACCGCCCCGATGAAATGCAGGCCATAGGGTTGCAGCAGTTCATTCATCAGTTCCTTGCCGCCACCATATTCAACGAAACGCAGCATTTCGGACGGTGCCGACCATGCACCGACCGGATTGGCGATCAGGCCGAATGCCGGGTCTTTACCGGTGAAATAGCTGGTATCGGTGATGTGGCCGTCAATGATGCCAGCAGCAATTGCGTCCTGGGTTTCGGCATGTTCAACAACCGAGTTGACCGGCAGCATTTCAACCGAAATGCGTCCGCCCGACATTTTGCCGACACGCTCCGCCCATTCCTGCTCCAGTACAAAGTTCGGCACGCCAGCCGCATCGCTTGACTGGACTTTAAGGGTGAATTCCTGTGCATTTGCGATCAGCGGTGATGCCATCATCAGGCTGGCGGCAAGTGCGGTTCCGGCGAGTGTCTTGAACGATAGGGTCATCTGTCTTCTCCCTGGGTTACCGGTTTTCCGGCGGTGTTATGCGTTTTGGTGGATGGACTGTCGATTTCGCCGGCCGCAAGACGGGCAGCAGCGGTCGAAACCACGGCTTCAATCGGGGCGTCGATGGAAACAGTCACGCTGATCTCGTCCGGCCCCAGCGGTTCGAGATCGGCCAACTGACTGTCAAGCAATCCGGGCGGCATGAAATGGCCGACCCGGCGATCCAGCCGGGACCGGATCACTTCGCGCGAACCGTCCAGAAAAACAAAAGTTACGGGTGCCATGTGATCGCGCAGGAAATCGCGATAGCGCCGTTTCAGTGCCGAACAGGCGATAAAGATTTTCGGCGATACATGGTTTGGCTCAATTCCATGCGCGACTTCTTTGGCAGCCGCCCCAAGTGATGCCAGCCAAGGCCAGCGCATCTCGTCATCAAGCGGGATGCCATTGCGCATGTTTTCGACATTTTGCGGGGGATGATAATCGTCCGCGTCAAGCCACACACCATTCATGATGCTGGCAAGGCCCTTTGCGACCGCGGTCTTGCCTGATCCGCTGACACCCATCACGATGACAAATTCGGCTTTGATGGCTAATCCTCCCGCCACTTTTATTTCGTCTTTTCTTGAGCGGGTCTTGCCCGCCTTGCTTTGTTAGCGCTAACATAATGATAGCGCTAACATCGAGTCAACAGATATTGTGCAACGCCGGGATCGCGGATATGAGGAACAGGGCATGAGAAGGAAGACATGAGAAAACGCAGAGGGGCCGGACGGCCGACCATCGCTGATGTGGCTGATAAGGCCGGGGTCAGCACGATCACCGTTTCACGGGCCTTGCGTGATCCGGCCAAGGTATCCGCCCCGTTGCGCGAACGCATCGATGCCGCCGTTCGCAAGCTTGATTATGTTCCCCATTCCCATGCCAGTGCGCTGGCATCATCGCGGTCCAACATTGTTGGCGTGATCGTGCCGTCGCTGACCAATAACGTGTTTGCCGATACGCTGCGCGCGATTTATGACGAGCTCGAACAGGGGCCGCTTCAGGTGCAGCTTGGCAATTCGCGCTATGTCGCGGCAGAAGAAGAACGCCTGATCCGCATTTTCCTTGGGCAGCGTCCGGCTGCCCTGATTGTTGCGGGTGGGGATCAGACCCCGGCGGCGCGGGCCTTGCTGGAAAGTGCCGATTGTCCGGTGGTGCAGGTCATGGAAGTCGATCCCGATCCGATTGATATGATGGTCGGATTCTCGCATTTCGAAGGCGGGCGCGCGGCCGGATATCACCTGTTGCAGCGCGGATATCGCAATATCGGTTTCATCGGTGCACGCATGGACCCGCGATCACGCCGCCGCATGGAAGGCTTTGCCGAAGCACTGCGATCAGCAGGCCGGTATGATTCGGAGCTGTTCATGACAACAACCCGGTCATCAAGCACATCACTGGGCGCAGAACTGATCGCAACGTTGCGTGCAAAGCGCCCGGATATTGAAGCGGTTTTTTGCAACAACGATGATATGGCGCTGGGCGTTCTGTTTGGCTGCCAGCATGCCGGTCTTAGCGTGCCCGAGGACCTTGGCATTATCGGTTTCAACGATCTTGAAATGATGGCAGCGGCCTGTCCGTCATTGACCAGTATTCGGACAAACCGCTACGGGATCGGTAAAACGGCGGTTGATATGATCCGGACAAGGTTCGATGGTGAAGAACCGGAAAACCGCGTTGTCGATCTTGGTTTCCAGTTGCAGGAACGCCAAAGCACCGCGCGGCGGGGCTGATATCCTGTTCTAATCGCGATGGATCGGGAAACGTCCGGCCAGTTCGGCAACCAGATCCTTTGGTCCTGAAATCCGGATATGCGTGCCCATGCTATCAAATTGCCGGTCCAGAACCGTGATCCCATCCTGTGCGCAGGCCTGTTCGAGCGTTCCGGCGTCGGAAAATCCGGCAAACAGTTCGGCCTCTGCCTTTGGGACATAATCGATGAAATCAGCGACGCTGCAAACTGCATTTGCCGCCCCGCTATAAGCGCGCACCAATCCGCCGGTGCCAAGCTTCACCCCGCCAAAATAGCGCGTGACGATCACCGCAACATTGATCAGATCACGCCCCTGAAGCACCTTAAGGCAGGGAACGCCCGATGTGCCCGATGGTTCGCCATCATCCTTGCCATGTTCGATCAGCTGGTCTTCGTCATTCAGGTATCGATAGGCGGTGACATGATGATTGGCCTTGGGATGGGCCGCGCGCAATTCCGCAAGCCGCGTCGCGAGATGGTCATAAGGGACCAGCTCGGCCAGGAAGCGCGATTTCTTTTCTTCGGTTTCGGCAAATGCGGCGCGGGCGATGGTTTTCATCACGACTGGATAGCAAAGGCAGGCGCATTGCACCAGCGTGCTCAAGCGTTAAGGGTGAAACAGCGCGAATTTGCCGATCAGGATCACCCCGAAGATCACCAGCATGATCAGAACCAGCCTGCGGAAACTTTCCGCATCCATGCGTGATCTGACAATGCCGCCAAGCTTGGTGCCCAGATAAACCGGGATCAACCCGGCAAGAGATATCCAGACAGTTTCAAGCGTCATCAGGCCAAGTTTTGACAGGCCAATGGCCATAACGATGCTCGACAGGCTGAAGGAAATATTGATCGCCTGTATGAAACGTTTCGGGTCCAGACGAAGGGCCAGAAGGAAAGGCAGAACCGGCATGACCTGTGATCCGGTAATGCCATTGACAAGCCCCGTTGCGAACCCCATCACCGGGGCCAATGGTTTTTGCAGTTTTTCCGGTACCGGCCGCCCCGGCCGCCATAACGTCAATGCGCCGTAAACCATCAAAACAATGCCAAGAACCGCCCCCGCCATCAGGCTGTTGACCAGATCAAGCACCACAAGCCCGACGACAAGCCCCGGCACGGTGGCAACAAACATCGGCCAGAACCGCTTGACGGTTTCGTGAAAATGCCCGGCCTGTGCCATGACGATGCTGTTGCTGACCAGTGATGGAATGATCACCAGCGGCATCGCGGCTTTTAACCCGATACCAAGGGCGAGAACCGGCAAGGCGGATGTTGAAAAGCCAAGCCCGGTTGCCCCTTTGACAAAAGCGGCAATGAAATAGGCGCAGGCAATGATCACTGCCGTTTCGATTGTCATAGGGGTTCCGTTGATCCTGCTTGGAATACCCTTGTCTAATAGTTGATAAGTTTATCGATTAATACTGGTTTTCAGGGTTTAACGCCGGAATCTACAAGGCGGTTACGAGGACTAAGTATCCTCGTCTTGCATATCGACATCATCGTCATTCTGATAAGGTGAGGGAGCGTTGTTGCAGTCTCCTTCCGGGGGAACGGTATAGGTTACGCCCTGATTGGTTGGCATTGCGTTTGCCTGCCGAATGTTTGCGCCGGGTAGTTGACGCACTTCTTGAGTAAAAGGCTCGTGGGCTGGATAAAGTGCATTGGATTTTGCCTGATTGCAGGCCAAACAGATCATACAAAGATTATCGTGGTCGGCGCAGGCCACATCGACCAGAGAATGGGTGATCGGGTTCTGGAAGGCAGGCACATTGAACCTGAACTGTGTTTGCCCGTTGACGCGTGTGGCGGTCAATATTTCTATTGGATCGTCTTCATCGTCATTGCGCCATGTTTCGTAGAATGTCTTGTCGGTCTCCCCGTAACCGAGGACGTAATATTGAACAAAACTGAAATCGGGGAGACTGATGGTCGTTTCCCCCAATGTGTTGCCCCAGGAGCCGTTGCCAGCCATAGGGTTATTATTGTGCTGCGCAGCCAGATTACTAATCGCTTGGTATCTGTTTTGATTTGCACCGGTAAACATGTCTTTTAATAGGCTGTCGGGAAAATTGTGATCTGCCTGTGCAAAGGCATTGGGAACTTTGCGTTGGCAGGCAGGGCAGGTAAACCATGCCTCGCATCCGGATCCAAAATCGAAGTCGCCCGACGTGCCGGCTGTTCCCGGGTACCAGTATGAATTGTAAGCTGTTGATGCTTCGGGTGTCGGGCGTAAGAGATTTCCATTTGTGTCCAGAAGAACAAACATGGCGTTACATCCCTATAAAATCTGGCTGACATAGAGGCGCCAATTCATGATCGGCGGATCAAACGGTCCCGGTGCCATGGATGGCAGGCTGGGCTTATATTGCTTGCTGGCTTTTTCAAGCCGCCACTCAAACCGCATCTCGGATGTGGAAGTTGGCAGGGGTGGCGGAACCGGATTATCTGAACTTTGGCAGGGGGCCACGCTGTCGGTCGGTTTCCATGGTCCCCAAACCGGACGCGGTATTGGAATTGCCGGGCCAGGCGGACCCATCAATGATTTGCGAAAGGCAAAACTATTGCTGTTGGTTGTGGGCATGGCCTTTATCTTTCCAAAGTTGCTGGCCTTTTGCCGACGGACGCGAGGTAAGTTTGTGATGGACAGATACGAAAACCGGAAGTGCTGATAGGGCGTTGATGGCATGAAAGACAGCCGGATTCGCAAGATTTCCAGAGCCCCGACGAGAACGAGCATCCTCCCAAATCCATCTGGAATGGCGGCTTGGGGTGGAATTTTGCGTTTTGTTTGTGGGTATTGGTAAAAATTTGCGGGTTTTTCTTTGCGAATTGCACGGAAGGGGTGGAAATGCGGTTGCAAAACCCGTATCAAGTTTGGCCCGGTTGACAGCACCGGCGATATGGGCGGAAATCCGCTGTGACGCTGATTATATGGTATAGTAACGGCATGATGAACATGCCGGATTGAGAGGAAGCAAATGAGCAAGAGCTGGAGCATTGATAGTTGGCGCAAACTGCCTGTGAAGCAGATGCCGACATATCCGGATGCACAGGCCGTCAAGGCCGTAGAGCAAGAGCTCGGCAGCTATCCTCCTTTGGTATTTGCTGGCGAAGCGCGCGCGTTGAAAGAAAAGCTTGGTGAAGTTGCCGAAGGCAACGCATTCCTGCTGCAGGGCGGGGACTGTGCCGAGAGCTTTAAGGAATTTCATCCCAACAACATTCGCGACACCTTTAAGGTCATGTTGCAGATGGCGGTTGTCCTGACCTATGGCGCGGCATGCCCGGTGGTCAAGGTTGGCCGTATGGCGGGGCAGTTTGCCAAGCCGCGCTCGGCGGATACCGAAACCATTGATGGCGTCGAACTGCCAAGCTATCGCGGTGACAATATCAACGGCATCGAGTTCACATCCGAAGCCCGTGTTCCGGATCCGCAGCGCCAGATCCGTGCCTATAACCAGTCGGCATCGACGCTAAACCTTTTGCGTGCTTTCGCGCAGGGCGGGTTTGCCGACCTGAGCAAAATACACCGTTGGAACCTGTCATTTGTCGATAACAGCCCCGCGGGCGAACGATATCGCAAGATGACAACCCAGATTGACGAAGCTGTTGCCTTCATGCAGGCGTGCGGCATCACGGCCGAAACCGCCCCGCAGATGCGCGAGACGGATTTCTATACCTCGCACGAGGCGCTTTTGCTGGGTTACGAACAGGCCCTGACCCGTCAGGACAGCCTGACCGGTGACTGGTATGACTGTTCGGCACATATGCTGTGGATCGGTGATCGTACCCGTCAGCTTGACGGGGCGCATGTTGAATTCATGCGTGGTGTGAACAACCCGATTGGCATGAAATGCGGACCGACCACCGAAGAAGACGATCTGATCCGTCTGATCGATGCGTTGAACCCGAAAAACGAAGCCGGTCGTCTGACTCTGATCGCGCGCATGGGAGCGGGCAAGGTTGAAGATCACCTGCCCCGTCTGGTGCAGCGGGTCAAGGCAGAGGGCCGCAAGGTTGTCTGGTCCTGCGATCCGATGCATGGCAACACGATCAAGGCGGCGAACGGTTATAAAACCCGTCCGTTCGATGCGATCCTGTCGGAAGTCAAATCGTTCTTTGATGTGCACAAGGCCGAAGGCACCCATGCCGGTGGCGTTCATTTTGAAATGACCGGTACGGATGTGACCGAATGCATTGGCGGTGCACGTGAAGTGACGGTCGACAGCCTGTCGGATCGTTACCACACCCATTGCGATCCGCGTTTGAATGGCGGGCAGGCCCTTGAACTTGCCTTCCTGATCGCCGAAATGATCAAAAAAGAACGCGACAGCGTTCGTGCGGAGCAGCTTGCAGCGTCGGCATAATTGAACATCGAACAATTGATGCGAAAAGGCGTTCGGGAAACCGGACGCCTTTTTTATAGATGGCATGTCTTTTTGAGAGTTGAGTTCGTGGTTTTTTCTATTTAAGGGATGCGTGGCTGGAGGATGTTTCGTTAATTCTGACAGTGAGTATGCATTTTGCCTCTACACTGATTGGCACAACATCCTTAAGTATAGACAATCGCGGCACGATATCGCGGGGATTTTGGGGAAGGGGTCGCACGAAACATGGTGGATGAGGCGGATTTCGCCGCATGGCAGAAAAAAGTGGAGGGAACCAACATTTCCTCGACCACGCTGCTTGCGACCGATTACCTGAACCATTTCAATGAAATCGTGATGCTTCTGGAAATGGTTCCGGACATGCCCGACATGATTGAGGACTGCAAGGAATGGGCGCCGAAAAGCTATCAGGACCATTTCCGTGACAGTGCCTTTTCCGACAAGGAATTGGCGATTGAGGCCTATGATCATGTGCCGGCTCGTTTCCGCCGCCCGTTCGAGGAAACCATCGAGCATATGAATGCCATCGTGTTTCGCGCCAACGAACAGCTTGATGCGCTGATTGCCGAGGGTAATGAAGACCTTTTACGCGAAACTGCCAGTACGGTGACATTGTCCCTGCAGCGTTTCATGGATGTCGCAAGTGGCATCATCCATGGGTCGGCCAAAACCATGAGCCAGGATGAAATTGACGCTGCACTGGCGCTGTAAAAATTCCGCATAAAAAAGGCCGGGTGTTTTATGCTTCCCGGCCTTCGCATTGTCGGATCGGTCGATCAATCCATCATCTCGGCCAGTTCTGCATCAAGCGTTTCGATTTCGCCACGCAGTTTTGGCAGGATATCGTTGCGTGCAGCCGCGACCTGCTGTTTCATGTTTTCAATGGCGCGACGGGAATAGCCGTTGGCTGACTGTTGCTGGAACAGACTGGTCATCTGGGCTTCGATACCGGTATAGAAACGACGCACGCCGGTAATGATTTCCGGATGGACCTCGAACGTACGCGGTGAATAACGCATCGTCGACCAGACCATATCGTCAAGGCGATGCGTCGCTTCTGGCGTCAGTTCGCGGGCGTGCCATTTCATCGGGGCTTCGGGATATTCCGCGATCCATTGTTCTACACGCTCGATATTGTCGACAAACTCGGCCTCAAGCGATTTTTCCAGATAGCTGACATCCGACAGACTTTGATAGCGGTCGAAATCAACCGCAATCCGGAAGCCGGCAAAGCTTGCCAGATACACACCAAGAACCGTTGATGCCAGAATGATGCACTGGGTGAACCAGAATTCGATATTGGGTTTGCCGCTGACGCTAAGAAAGCGGAACGGGGATAAAAAGAGACGCATTATTCTGATCCTTCCGGAGCTTCGTATTCGTCGTAGATTGCTGATTGCCCTTCGAGGGCATCGACATATCGTTCGAAAGCTGTCTGTAGAGGTATCGGTTCACCAAGCGGCAGATTGCGGTCCGTGACCATTTTATTAAGGCGTCGCACGCGATCCATTGGATGAGGGTGCGTGCCGAGATAATCAAGCATGCTCTCATCCTCCTGCATCATTGCAAGCTTGGCAAAGGTGGTTGCGACATCGGTGGCATGGCCATATTTCGCCATGACGATATCGAGTCCCCATTTATCGGCATCAAGTTCCTGGGATCGGGAATAATCCAGGTCGGCCAGCATTTTCGGCCAACCAGCGATCCAGGTGGTCAGAACCGCATCGGCCTGGAACATCATCGCCGACAGGGCAACGCCAACCGCCTGCCGCCCTAGCCCTTCAAGATGATCACGGCCATTATAATGGCCGATTTCATGACCAAGGATGGATAACAGTTCGTTTTCGGTATCGACCAGTTCAAGCATGCCGGTATGCACAAGGATCAGCCCACCGGGCAGGGCGGCGGCATTTGGCGTGTCATCGGGGATGATGACAACTTCGAAATCATAGGCCGCAGCCGGGCCAAGGGCTGATTTCGGGATCGAGTTGATCAGATCAAGGATATAGCGTTCCGGCAGGCTGCGTTGATCATCGCTGCGGCGTTCGGTGATGTAGTCGCCTTCAAGCTCGGACCAGATGGCGATTTCATCCTCGATCGAAATCTGGCGGGTTGCCCATTCGACAGCAAAACCGCTGGTAGCGTAAATTCCCCAGCAGATAAACAGAAACGCCGCACTTGCCGATGTAAATTCAACCAGCAGGTTTTTATGGCTGATATTGATGCCATCATCAGGCAGGGCAGACGGAAAGCCGCCGCTGGGGCGTTTGTCGGTATAAAGGGCCGTGCCCGAAACCATCATTTCAACCATGCCGCGGCCAAGCTGGGCGGTAGTCATGCGGATGCCGGTAATGTGGGATGCGCCCTTGGCGTCGGTCCGCATGCGCAGCATGGCTTCGCGTTTGGCACGCGTGATGGTGGCTTCGTGTGCCCCCAATCGGCCGCCAACGAAAATGCGCAGACGCGCAAGCAGATTGCGGAACCGGTCTTCGCCGATCACAACCTTGCCGGTGACCATTCTGCTGTAACGCAGAAGGATGTCTTCGGGGGCATGGTCCTCGGTGCTCAGGTGCTGATTTGGCAAAAGTTGCTCGTCACGGCGCAGGGCGCGTTCGTGGGCGGCTTCAGCCAGACGGCCTGTCACAAAGGCGATCCCGATCAGGATCATTAGCATGATCCCCGGAACAAATAGTTCCTGCATTGGAAAAGACTCCGGGGATTATTTCAGGCGAACAGCCGTGCCATAGGCAAAGATTTCAGCCGCCTTGTATGCGACCTGCGATGTGGAAAAATGCACATCAACAACCGCATCGGCATCCATCACACCGGCCTGTTTGACCAGACGTTCGAGGGCCTCGGTCTGGGCCTGTTCTAGAAGGCGGGTATAAGAACGCACTTCGCCGCCAAACAGGTTTTTGAAAAAGGCAAAAATATCAAACAGGAAGCTTCGGCTGCGAACTGAACTGCCAAATACGATGCCCAGATTTTCGCTGATTTCACGGCCCGGAATATGGGATATTGTCACGACCGGCAATTCTGCCACCGTGTTTTGGTTTTTCGTCATTGGTTTGCTCGTCTCAAATTATTGTTTTTGGTGCCGATTTTTCGGCTGGCGCAATAAAGCCACTTTGCGAACGTATTGCAAGCGATTATCAAGTGACGGTGAATGAAGTTGCGGTGACAGTGCAAAAATACGGCATTGTTGCCGATGCAGTGCTGCTATCGCGCATTCGGCAATTGACACCAAACCGGACGCCTCCTATTCCAACATCATGACAAATATGCTTGCCATCGCGATTGCCCAGCTTAACCCCATTGTCGGCGACGTTGCCGGGAATGCCGAGAAAGTTGTGGCTGCCTGGGAAACTGCGGCCGATCAGGGCGCGGATATTGTCCTTTATTCCGAACTGGTTCTGTCGGGCTATCCGCCCGAGGATCTGGTGATGAAGCCTGCCTTCATGCGCCATCTGCGTCATGCGGTCGAAGATATCTGCGAACGCACCAGGTCGCGCAAAAACGGCCCGGCCTTGTTGTTAACGACACCGTGGGATATTGACGGGGAACGCTTTAACGCGGTTCTTCTGATCGATCAGGGCAAGATCGAAACGGTGCGGGCAAAAAACGACCTGCCGAATTATGGCGTGTTTGATGAAAAACGCGTGTTCAGTGCCGGACCGATGCCCGACGTCGTGTCATTCCGGGGGGTAACACTTGGTGTGCCGATCTGCGAGGACGTTTGGACGCCAAAGGTTGTTGCCCATCTGCGCGATCGCGGGGCGGAAATTTTCCTGGTGCCGAACGGATCACCGTTTGAGGCCGACAAGGGCGATCTACGCCGTAACCTGATTGCGGATCGGGTGCGTGAAACCGGCGTTCCGATGATTTACTGCAACGAAGTCGGTGGTCAGGACGAACTGGTGTTTGATGGCGGTTCATTTGGCCTTAACGGTGATGGATCACTAGCCGTGGCCCTGCCGGGCTTTGCCGAGGATGTCGCCACCAGCACATGGTCGCGCAGTGAAAATGGTAGCTGGCGGTGCGATGAAAATGCACCAAAGGCCGATTATCCAAGCGGGCTTGATGCAATATACCAGACATTGGTTCTGGGGCTTCGGGATTATGTGAACAAAAACCGGTTCCCGGGTGTTGTGATCGGCATGTCGGGCGGGATTGATAGCGCGCTTTCAGCCGCCATTGCTGTTGATGCGCTGGGATCAGATCGGGTGCGGTTGGTGATGATGCCCTCGCCTTACACGTCGCGCGAAAGCCTTGAAGATGCCAAACAATGCGCGGGGATGCTGAAAACCGGGATTGAAAGCATCAATATCGGGCCTGCCATGGATGCATTCGAACAGATGCTTGCCCCGGCATTCGAAGGCCGCGACCCGGATATTACCGAAGAAAACATTCAGGCCCGTTCGCGCGGGATCATCCTGATGGGGCTTTCAAACAAGTTCGGCGATATGGTTCTGACGACGGGCAACAAGTCGGAAATGTCGGTTGGCTATGCCACGCTGTATGGTGACATGTGCGGTGGCTATTCGGTTTTGAAAGATCTTTATAAAACAACGGTGTTTGCGCTTTGCCATTGGCGCAATGCCCATCATCCGGTGGGCGCACTTGGCCCGGACGGCGTCGTGATCCCGGAACGGATCATTACCAAGCCGCCATCAGCCGAATTGCGCCCGGATCAGAAAGACGAAGATAGCCTGCCGCCTTATGACGTTCTTGATGATATCCTTCATCAGATGATTGAAGGCGAACAGTCTGTTTCCGAGATTGTGCAAAGCGGCCATGACGAGGCTACGGTACGCCGGGTCTGGCGATTGCTTGACCGGGCGGAATATAAACGCCGACAGGCACCGCCCGGGGTCAAGATCACGCCGCGTGCCTTTGGCCGCGACCGCCGCTATCCGATTACCAACGGTTTCACGAATTTAGTGACCTGAAAAAAGTTTGAAATGACAAAACCTGTCCTGCGATTTGCGCCCAGCCCGACCGGGCTTCTCCATGTCGGTAACGCCCGCGTTGCCATGATGAACTGGCTTTATGCCCGGAAACATGGTGGCGAGTTCATCCTGCGCTTTGACGATACCGATCCGGTCCGTTCCAAAGACGAATATGTTGATGCGATCCGCGAAGACCTGAAATGGCTTGGCATCGACTGGGACCGCGAAGAACGTCAAAGCCTGCGACAGGATAAATATGACGCGGCGATTGATGACCTGAAATCGCGCAACATGCTTTATCCGTGCTATGAAACCGAAGGCGAACTTAACTGGAAACGCAAGGCCGCCCGCCAGCGTCACCAGCCGTTTATCTATGACCGCAAGGCATTGACGCTTTCGGATGATGAAATTGCCCATCTTGAGGCCGAGGGCCGCAAACCGCATTGGCGCTTCCTTCTGACGGATGGCGTGGTTGAATGGGATGACCTGACGCGCGGGATTTGTACGTTTGACACCGAACATGTGTCCGACCCGGTTCTGATCCGCGAAGACGGATCGCTGCTTTATATGCTGGGTTCGGTTGTTGATGATCTTGAAATGGGTGTTACCCATATCATTCGCGGCGAAGACCATGTGACCAACACGGTATCGCAGATCCTGCTTTACATGGCGATGGGCGGTAAGCCCGGTGCGCTTGAATTTGCTCATATGCCGCTTTTGGCGGGGCCGGGTGGATCGCAGTTGTCGAAACGTCTTGGCAGCCTTTCGCTGCGTGAACTGCGCAATGACGGGTTCGAGGTTGCATCACTTGTCGGTCTTCTGAGTGGGCTTGGCGCATCGGACAAAATCGAACCGGCGACGCTTACCGAAGTGCTTGGGAAATTCGATCTGTCGCATTATGGCCGTTCGACCCCGAAATTCGATCCGGCGGAACTGGCCAGCCTGAACGAAAAAGTCATTCATGACATGTCGTTTGAAACGGCAAAGCCAAAGCTTGACGCCCTTGGTTTGGGCGATGCGCCGGAAGAATTCTGGAACGCGGTGCGCGGCAATTGCTGGCGCGTGGCAGAAGCAGTTGAATGGTGGGATGTGATCACCAAACAGGTTATTCCGCAGATCGATGATGCCGATGCGGAATTTTTAAAGCAGGCGGCCGATATGCTGCCCGAAGGCGACCTTGACACAACCAGCTGGAAAGCATGGACCGGTGCGATCAAGGATGCGACCGGCCGCAAGGGCAAGGATCTTTTCATGCCGCTTCGCAAGGCGTTGACGGGGCGTGAACATGGCCCGGAAATGTCGGCGATGCTGGTTCTGATCGGACGTGAAAAGGCGTGTGAGCGGCTTTGTGGAAAGGCGGTCTAAGGCAAACAGCTTTGACCGCCGGAAATACCCGCAAACCCGAAAACACAAGCCATATGGACCGAAAACATGACCAAGACCACATTGCGTATCTATGACACCTTAAGCCGCGAAAAGCAGGTGTTCGAGCCGATCGATGCCAACCATGTCCGGCTTTATGTCTGCGGCCCGACGGTTTATGACTATGCCCATGTCGGCAATGCACGGCCTGTTGTGGTGTTTGATACGCTGGTGCGTGTGTTGCGCCATATCTATCCAAACGTGACCTATGTGCGCAACGTGACCGACGTTGATGACAAGATCAACGAACGCGCCCGCCAAAGTGGCGAGCCGATTTCGGAAATCACCAAACGCACCCATCAGGCATATCTGGATGATATGGGCGCGCTTAATGCCGCCAAGCCCGATATCGAACCGCGTGCGACCGAACATATCGCCGAAATGATCGCGATGTGCGAAAGCCTGATCGAACAGGGCTTTGCCTATGCCGCCGAGGGGCATGTGCTGTTTTCGGTCGGCCAGTATGAAGAATATGGCAAACTGTCGCGTCGCGACCGCAAGGAAATGATCGCCGGTGCCCGGGTTGAAGTCGCGCCTTATAAAAAGGACCCGGCGGACTTTGTGCTTTGGAAACCGTCCGATTACGAGACGCCGGGCTGGCAAAGCCCATGGGGTCGCGGACGTCCGGGTTGGCATATTGAATGCTCTGCCATGTCTACGCGCTATCTGGGCGAGAATTTCGATATTCATGGCGGCGGATCGGATCTGGTCTTCCCGCACCATGAAAACGAAATCGCGCAAAGCTGCTGCGCGAACAAGGGATCCAGCTACGCCAAATACTGGATGCATAACGGCCATCTGATGGTCGAAGGTGAAAAGATGTCCAAGTCGCTTGGCAACTTTGTCACTGTGCATGAATTGCTCGAAAGCTGGCCGGGCGAGGCGATCCGGCTTGCGATGCTGGGAACCCATTATCATCAGCCGATCAACTGGACCGAAGAAAACCTGCGTCAGGCCAAAGAGGCCTTGGACCGGTTCTATACCGCCCTTCGTCAGACCACTGATATCGAACCGGAAAACACTCCGGTGCCGGAATCGGTCCTGAATGCGCTGTGTGATGATCTTAATACGCCGCTGGCGATTGCGGAATTCCATGAACTGGTGACCGAACTGAACAAGGCGACCAAGAAATACGACAAGGCCGAGGCCAAGGGCCGTGTTCTGGCGGCGGCAACGTTGCTGGGTATTCTTGAAAATGATCCGGAAGCCTGGTTCACCGGTTCTGCCGATGAGGACGAGGCCGCCGAGATTGACAGCCTGATCCAGCAGCGTGCCGAAGCGAAGAAAAACCGGGACTTTACCACCGCTGATCAGATCAGAAATGATCTTTTGGCGCGTGGTATCCTGCTTGAAGACTTCAAGGAAGGTACGAGCTGGAAACGCGTTTGATCCGTCGGATTTGAATTGGAAAAGGCACCGCAGGTCTCCCGGCGGTGCCTTTTTACTTTAAGCGTCCATGGCGTCCAATTCGTCAAATAGTTCCTGTGCGCCATTCAGGCCGTTGATCGCGGCGGGAAGACCGCCATAAACCGCCATCTGCCAGATTGCTTCGATGATTTCTTCGCGCGTTGCCCCGGCGGCAAGGCTGTGTCTGATATTGACCTTAAGCTGCGGTGCGGTTTGCCCACCCAGAACCGTCAGGGCGGAAATCGTGCAGAGCTGACGGGTTTTCAGATCAAGGTTGGGCCGCGCGTAATGGCGGCCGTAGGCCCATTCAACGAGGCTTTCGGCAAATCCGGGCACCAGAGCATCGTATTTTTCGGCCAAGGCACCCTCCAGGGGTGGATTAAGACGTGCGACAACATCGCGCCCGGCATCGAGCGCGTTTTTCTGTTCAGCCATAAGGGGTTCCTGCGAGGTTTATTATGGGGTCAGGCCGTTTTCTTGCGGCCGATTTCGTCGTAGTTGGCGATCTTGTAATCAAGCACTTCGAGGGTTTCGGTCAGTTCGGCGATTTTTTTGGCCAATCCGGTCCGATAGATTTCGAGAAGTTCCCGCCGTTCACCAACCGTCTGTTCGCCCTCGCTGCGCAGACGGGCAAACCGCACCCGATCACGGATCGGCATGCCAAGATCCTTGAGGCGTGAAATGAAAGTCAGCCAGTCAAGAATTTCCGGGTCATAGCACCGTCGGCCGCCCGCATCGCGTGACGGTTTGGGCACAAGACCGATTTTTTCGTAATAGCGCAGCGTGTGAATGGGTAAACCGCTTTTGGCCGAGACTTCACCAATCATCATGTCGGTCACCTGTCAGCTTGGGGAACTTTCAAAAGGCTAGCTGCTGGAGTGTACTTTAGGTCAAGCGCGAATTTTTTGCCAGTTTGTGCAACAGCTTGCGGTTGCGTCCGCAGGGTAATCTGACCACCTTCTAAGCTGTGACCGGTTTGAAACGACAATGTTGGGATTGCGATGTTTTTTCTGGGTCGACGGAATTTCCTTCGTGGGGCGACGGCGATTGGCGCAATAGCGGGCCTTGGCGCGATCAAGCCGCTTTGGGCGCAAACGCTTGATAATCGCAAGATCCCCGATGTGATCAAAAAGCCGATCCCGTCCAGTGGTGAAATGATCCCGGCGGTCGGTCTGGGCAGCTGGATCACGTTTAATGTCGGGAATGATCCGGTTTTGCGCGATCAGTGCGCCAATGTCATGCAGGCGTTTTTTGACGGGGGCGGACGCATGATCGACAGCTCGCCGATGTATGGATCATCCCAGGAGGTGATCGGTTACGGGCTTGATAAACTGGGCGCGCGCGACCGGGTATTTTCCACCGACAAGGTTTGGACTTCGGATGATGGTGCCGAACAGATCGCGCAAACATCCGAGCACTGGAACATCGAAAAATTTGACCTGTTGCAGGTTCATAATCTGGTGGGTATCAACGACAACCTGCCGCTTCTGTTTGATATGAAGGATGCCGGACGGCTGCGTTATGTCGGCGTTACGACATCGCATGGCAGGCGAACCGATGATTTGATGGCGGTGATGAAAAACACGCCGATTGATTTCGTGCAGGTGACTTATAACCCGGTGGATCGCAAGGTTGAGGATTACCTTTTACCGCTGGCCGAGGAACGCGGCATTGCCGTGATCGTCAATCGACCGTTTCGCGGTGGCAGTCTGATTGACCGCTTAGAAGGTGAAAAGCTTCCCGATTTTGCCGCCGAGATCGAGGCAAAAAGCTGGGCGCAGCTGATCCTGAAATATCTGATATCTCACTCGGCGGTAACCTGCCCGATCCCGGCAACCACGCAACCGATGCACGCCATGGAAAACATGCAGGCCGCCACCGGCCCGATGCCCGATGACGACATGCGCCAACGTATTGCTGCCGTGATCGGGGGCCTGTGATGAGCGAATGGTGGAGCTACAGTCTGGCAGATTTTCTGCTGTTTTCGCCGCGCGTTTATTACCGGCTGTTTGAAACGCTGAATACCACGTGGTGGCTGGCGGTGAGTGCCGCACTGGTCGCGGGGATGATCACATTTGGTCTTTCCATCCGGCATGGCAATCGCGGCAACCGGGTGGCGCTTGTTCTGCTGGCGATGATCTGGGGCTGGGTGAGTGCGGGCTTCCTTTGGTATTATTACCAGCCGATCAACTGGATAATCCCGTATTTCATTCCGGCCTTTATTACCGAGGCATTGTTGATGGTGATGTTTGCCGCGCGCCGGATGCCTTTGCGATTTGGCTGGCGCGGTGATTTTTCCTGCATTGCCGGGGTAGTGATGATCGCGATTGCGATTTTCGTCTATCCCTTTGTCGGCTTGATCGAAGGACGCGACCTGATACAGGCGGAACTGTTTGGCAGTGCTGCCGATCCGACGGTCATCGGGACGCTTGGCTTTATCCTGCTGGCGCGCGGGTCGTGGCGCTGGATTTTATTGCCTGTGCCGATGGCGTGGTGTGTACTGGCGAGCGGCACATTGTGGGTGATGGATCAGGATATCGCGCTGCTGCCATTGATTGCGGTCTGGCTGACAGTGCTTGGTGGCTGGATGGATCAGAAGAACGGTGTCACCCGCCGGTCATTGCTTGATGCTGGCGCGGATGACTAGCGCCCGGCAAGCAGGCGAATGCCAACCGCGGCAAAGAACACGCCAAGCAAACCATTAATCCAGCGCGCCGCGCGGCGATAAAGCGAAATGGCTGGTGCGGTCGAAAAGGCGGTGGCATAGGCGAAATGCACAAGTGTTGAAATCGTGCCGCAGCCGATTACGATCACCCACCCCACCCAAATCGGTGTGCCATCGGCAAAGCCGATGGAGATGATGGCAATCCATGTCAGAATTGCCTTGGGATTGGTCAGGTGAAGACCGAGTCCCCGGCCGAAATACCCGACCGGCGAGATGGCTTTGTCGTCGCGCGCAATGGCATCACTGGCCGGTTGCACAGGGCGGAACGCAGAACGAAAGGCTTTGAAAGCCATCCACAAAAGATAAATCCCGCCGGCAATACGAATGACGGTCATGGCATCAGCCCAGCTTGCCAGAAGGGCAGAAAGGCCGGTCAGGGTCAGAATGCCAATGCAAAGCGATCCGGCCCCGATCCCGATGGCAAAGCAATGACCCGCACGGCGCCCGCGTTCAAGTGAGACCCCCATCAGACCCAGCAAGGCAGGGCCGGGGCTGATCAGGCCCATCAGAAGGGCCGCGTAGGCCAGAAATATTCCCGGCAGATAAGGGGCGATATCGGCAAAGTCGATCATAGGGCGATCCTTTGTCAAACATGGTGGCAAACATGCCGTGGTGGCGGCATGAAAACTGTACGCCCCGGTTGTGGTTCTGTCGAGAATGCAAAAGCCCCGGTGCGAGAGGCAACCGGGGCTTTGGATGATCATATCCGATGACGGTATCAGTCGTCAAAAATGACTTCGTCGTCGGCAACCTCGACCTGACGGGCGATTTCGGACAAGGCCTGTTCGAAAACCTCGGGCGGATGGCCGCCGGAAATGGCGTATTTACCGTTCACGACATAGGTTGGAACCGATGAAATACCGGCATTGCGGAATTCTTCTTCTTCGGCGCGGACTTCCTTGGCGAACATATCGCTGCCAAGAATTTCGACTGCCTTTTCCGGTGAAAGGCCAACTTCCTCGGCGGCGCGTTTAAGAACACCGTGTTCGCCGGGGTTTTCGCCCTCCTGAAAATAGGCGCGGAACAGGGCCAGTTTCAGTTCGGTCTGTTTGCCTTCTTTGCCCGCCCAATAGAGCATCCGGTGCGCATCAAAGGTATTGTAGATGCGGCTGTCGGAGCTAAAGCGGATGTCAAAGCCGACATTCTCGCCCATCATCGAAATACGGTCGCGGTTTTCCGCACTTTGATCCGGGGTCAGACCGTATTTTTCCTTGATATGTTCTGACAAGTTCTGCCCTTCCGGACCCATATCTGGATTCAGTTCAAACGGGTGCCAGCGCAGCTTGATGTCGACCTGACCGTCAAGGCGTTCCATCGCCTGTTCAAGGTTTTTATAGCCGATGATGCACCAGGGGCAGACAACGTCGGAGACGATATCGATCTGCATCGGGATGCCGTTGCTCATGAATTGTGCCTTGTCTTATGAATATCTGGATGGCCCAGACATAAGCGCTATGGAGCCAAACGCAAGGAAAGATATGCAGGGCGGCAAAAGAAACGGCCTGTCCGGGGGAGACAGGCCGTCATATGTGCAACAACTCGGCGGGGGGAGGTCGATCAACGATCTAATCCGAGTTTCGGGGTGTGCACGTGGGACGCTTCTGATGGCAGCGCGGCCAACAGGGTGCGAATTTCAATCCATGCCTTCGATATTCTGGCGACGGGCGTTGTCGACCATATATTCGGCAAAGGTTTCAAGAGTGGGACAGGACCAGTCAGCCGCCATTTTCTCGCCGTCGCGTTCCCATTGACCGTACCACCGGTCATCAGGTTCGAGAAAAATCGTATAGGCGGCGAAACGGTCAGACGCCGTCCAGCTGTTTTTGCCAGCACGGTGCCATGTCAGACCCGCAAGCAGCATAACGTCAAAATCTTCGGCGGCTTTTAATGCCATTTTGGTGTCCCCATCCATGTGAAGCCCGAAGAAATGGGGGGGGTGTATTCCCGGTCGCCTCACAATGTATGGTAGAGTTAATCACTACTACCATACCTTTACAACCATTCAGGGGGACAGGTTTGCTATCCTAAAGGTGGGTAATTACGCGATTTCGGGCAAAAAGCAGCGCATAATTGGCATGTCTTGTAATGCGGTTGCGTAAATGACGGTTTTGCGGCAATTTGCCAGACCGCCCGGCAAGCGCCGGAACAAGACAAGATCGATCAGTTTTGGAATGAATATGTCAGACAAGCGCGTCTATCTATACGACAGTACCTTGCGCGACGGGCAACAGACCCAGGGCGTGGATTTTTCGGCAGCGGACAAAACCGCAATTGCCAAGGCGCTGGACGAGCTGTCGATTGACTATATTGAAGGCGGCTGGCCCGGGGCAAACCCCACCGATGACGCATTCTTTGCCAATCCGCCGAAACTTAAAAATTCGAAACTGACCGCCTTTGGCATGACACGACGCGCAGGGCGTTCGGCATCCAATGATCCGGGGCTGACAACGTTGGCCCAAAGCGCGCCGATTGTTTGCATGGTCGGAAAAAGCTGGGATTTTCAGGTGACCGAGGCGCTCGGGATTGAGCTTTCGGAGAACCTTGCGATGATTTCGGAATCCATCGCACATCTGAAAAGCCAGGTTTCCGAGGTCATGTTCGATGCCGAGCATTTCTTTGACGGCTACAAGGCCAATCGCGACTACGCCCTTGCCGCGATCAAGGCGGCCTATGAGGCCGGTGCGCGCTGGGTTGTCCTTTGCGATACCAATGGCGGCACCCTGCCTGATGAGATTTTCGACATTGTCACCGATGTCTGCACCCATGTGCCGGGCGGAAATGTCGGCATTCACTGCCATAACGACACCGAGAATGCGGTGGCGAACTCGTTGGCGGCGGTCCGGGCCGGTGTGCGCCAGGTGCAGGGTACGTTGAATGGTCTGGGCGAGCGTTGCGGCAATGCCAACCTGATTTCGATCATCCCGACCCTGATGCTGAAGATGGGATATGACGTCGGCATTTCGCATGAACAACTGACCCATCTGCGCCGTATTTCGCACATTCTTGATGAACGGCTTAACCGCGAACCGACCCGTCAGGCGGCCTATGTCGGGGATAGCGCCTTTGCGCACAAGGGTGGGTTGCATGTTTCAGCCGTGGAAAAGAACCCGGCCTGTTACGAGCATATCGAGCCGGAGCTTGTAGGAAACCAGCGTCATATCCTTGTGTCGGATCAGGCGGGGCGTTCAAATATTCTGGCCCGGTTCCGCGAAATCGGGGTCGAGGTTGATCCGAAATCCGATGCGGTCGGCAAGCTTGTCGAAGCGGTCAAGCAACGCGAATTTGATGGTTATGCCTATGACGGTGCCGAAGCCAGTTTTGAACTTCTGGCGCGCAAGGCATTGGGTGAGCTTGACCGTTATTTCCGTGTGACATCCTTCCGCGTGATTGACGAACGCCGCTGGGTGGACGAGCAGGACGAACAGGTCATCACCATGTCCGAGGCCACTGTCAAGGTTGTGGTCGGCGATGGACAGTTCATGTCGGTGGCAGAGGGCAACGGTCCGGTCAACGCGCTTGATGCCGCATTGCGCAAGGTGCTTCTGACCGTGCCGGAATATGTCGAAGCCGTGCAGCAGATCGAACTGATCGACTATAAGGTCCGCATCATAACGCGTGGCGACGGTACGCGCGCGGTCACCCGCGTCATGATCGAAAGCCGCGATGCCGAAGGCAACAGTTGGTCAACGGTGGGGGTTTCCACCAACATTATCGAGGCGTCCTATAACGCGCTTCGGGATTCGATCACCTATAAACTGTTCAAATCCGGCGTACGCAGCCAGCATGCGTGACGGTTGGTTCAGGCGATAAAATGGCAAAGGGCGCGTTTTGATCCGCGCCCTTTGACGTTTAGATTTGATGGTGATGCGGGTGGTCATGACTTTGATCGTGATGATCGTGTCCATGTTTGTGCCCATGCCCAAAGCGTGCGGCCATGAAGCTTAGCAGGTCGATATCGGCCCGTTCGGTCATCGACACATAGGTGAATGTCATGGTTTCGCGTTCCTCGATCATGCTGCCGGGGAACGGCAGATAAGCCAGTTCGCGGGTAGCAAAGGCCGGGCAGGCGGTGCCGATTTGCCAGTTGGTTGTGATTTTGGCATCGACCAGATGCATGGTCAGGCCATCCTTGCCGATCTTTTGAAACGGGATATCGGCAAGGCGAAGGTAGCTTGCCTTGTCATCGGCTTTGCGGAAGCCTTCGACGAAGCTTGAGGACAGGACCTGTAATTCCTCGGCATGGTCGGCGTCGCTTTGGCCGTGGACATGGGAATGCAGGTGATCGTGGTCCGGGGCGTGATTATGCCCCGGTCCGTGAGAATGGTTGTGGCCGTTATCGTGATGATCATGGGGCATCTGGTTACTCCACATCCGGGCCGGCGGGGATGGTGACCGGTTTGTCGATGATGCCGCGATGCGATCCCATTTTGCCATGTGACACCAGTGTACCCAGCACATCGACAATCACGCGCGTTGCCAGCAGGGCGGTAATGTCCGAGCAATCATAGGGCGGCGAAACTTCAACGACTTCAAGGCCGCAAATTCCCTCTGCCGCGACAAGCGATACAAGCTCCAATGCCTCGCGCGGCAGGAAACCGCCAGGTTCGGGCCAACCGGTACCCGGAACGAACCCGCAATCGACACTGTCGATATCAAACGAGATATAGACCGCATCTGCATCCTTCCATGCCAGTTCAAGCGCGCGCGCGGCGGTTTCGGCAAGGCCAAGTTCCTCGACATCGCGCATGGTGAAGATGTTGGTATTGCGATTGCGTGCAACTTCGACCCCTTCGCGCGGCACCTGCCAGCCGCCAATGCCGACCTGCACAAGGTTCACCGCCGGAACATTGACCAGATCGGTGGCATGGAACCACGGCGTGGTGTGCATGCGTTCATCAAGGTCTTTTTCCTGAATGTCGATATGGCGGTCGAAATGCACGATGCCGATACGTTTGGATGTGCATTGCGCAATGCCACGCACGCACGGGAAACCGATGGAATGATCGCCGCCGATCATGATCGGCAGTGCGCCACTGGATGCAACGTGGCTGACCGCGCGCGTAATCTGATCAAAGGTTTTTTCGATATTGGCCGGGATGGTGAAAACATCACCTACATCGCAAAGCGTCATCTGTTCGCGAAGATCGACCCCCATTTCATAGTTATAGGGCGTGTAAAGGGCGGATATCTTGCGAACCCCCTGCGGGCCGAAACGCGTGCCGGGGCGGTATGTCGTGCCGCCATCAAACGGGATGCCTATAACCGCCGCGTCATAGGCACCGACCTTGGTGACGTCTTCGATATAGGGTGCCTTCAGAAACGTGTTGATCCCGGCATAATGGGGCAGTTCGCCCCGGGCAAAGGTCGGGATCGATTTATCGGTCAGGCAATCCGAGCCGGTCAAACCCATGCGAAGCGCCCACTGCTTTTCCTTTTCCCAAGCGGCAGATGGCAGCAAGGCTTCTTTTTCCGCCGATTTCCAACCACGCAATTGCAGCTTGTCGAAATTCGGGTGGTGGTGACGGGTTGCGGCGGGGGAGGGCAATGTTCCGGCCACGCGATGTCGGCGGACATTTTGGGGGGCAAAGAAATCGCGCATAGTTGTTTCCTTCGGGTTGCGTCAGTCTTTGTTGGGGTGGCTTTCGGGTTTGAAATCAGGGAACCGGCGCGGTCGCCATCAGGGCGGCCGAGAAATTCATGCCGTCGGTTTCATCGGTTTCGCCATTGGCACCGGGAAGCGGTGCGGCAGACAGGTCAATCGGCAGGTCGTATGTGATGGTCGCGCCATAGGCTTCTGGCGCGTGCGGATCATCGCGCAACTTGTCAAATACCAGCATCCGGGTGCCGAGTTTGAAGGCCTCGTGGATGTCGTGCGTGACCATGAAGATCGTCATGTCATGCGCCTTCCACAGGTCCAGCAGCAATTCATGCATGTCATTGCGAATACCCGGATCAAGCGCGCCAAATGGCTCGTCCAGCAGCAGCACGCTGGGTTTCATTGTCAGGGCCTGAGCAATGGCAAGGCGTTGCTGCATGCCGCCCGAAAGCTGACTTGGATATTTGTTGGCCGCTGGTGACAGGCCGATGGTTTCAAGTAGTTCGGCAACATCATCGCGGGCCTTCTTGCGCGCGCGACCAAACAGGCGCCCGGTCAGTTTGCGGGCGGCAAATTCCGCGCCGATCATGAGGTTTTCAGCAACGGTCAGATGCGGAAAAACCGAATAGCGTTGAAAGACAATGCCGCGATCAGGGGTGGGTTGTTGCGGCAGTGGTGCGCCATCCATCAGGATATCGCCGCTGCTTGGCAGCTCCTGGGACAGCAGCATGCGTAAAAAGGTCGATTTGCCACAGCCCGATGCCCCGACCAGCGTGCAAAAAGCCCCGGCTTCGATATCCAGATTGATGCGTTCAAGCACCGGATATTCGCCGTAAGACTTGGTCAGGTTGCGGATCATGAATTTCGGGTCGCGCATCACAGGCTATCCCCCGAAAGGTGGTTCCAAGGGAAAGCCTTGCGCGATGCCATCAACAGCAACCGGTCAAGAATAAAGGCCAGAAGCGTGATCCAAGCGACATAAGGCAGGATCACATCCATCGCGAGGTAACGACGCACCAGAAAGATGCGATAGCCAAGGCCGCTGGTTGATGCGATGGCCTCGGCGGAAATCAGGAAAATCCATGCCGGGACAAGGCCAAGCCGGATGGCAGTGATCAGTTTTGGCATGACTTGCGGCAAAACCACACGCGTGATCATTTGCCAGGTCGAGGCGCCCAGCGTTTCAGCCTTGATGATCAGTTCGCGCGGGATATCCATCACCGCCTGCGCGATTGTCCTGATCATGACCGGGGCGGTGCCAATCGCGATCAGCATTACCTTGGAAGTCTCGCCCAATCCGAAAATGATGAACAGGATCGGCAGGATGGTGATTGGAGGGATCAGGGACAGGGTGGCGACAAAGGGTGCCAGACCGCGCCTGATATGCGGAATGAAGCCGATGGAAATGCCAAGCCCGATGGCAAGCAGGGTGGAAATGAAAATGCCGACCGCAAGGCGCGACAGGCTATCGATCGTATCAAGCCACAGAAGGTAATCGCCCGACCGTTTGTCGGCCTCGAACCCCATGCGCCAGATCGCATCCCCCATACTGCCAAGCGACGGCAAAAGCTTGTCGGCCGGATTATCGATCCGGCGCAGATGGCTTGCGATGGCATAGGCCCCGATCAAAAGCGCAAACGGGATCGAGCCCAGCAATATGGCTGCACGCCGGGAAAGGGTGCGATTGATGATACGCATGGCCGTCACCTTGCAATTGCAAAAACGGGGCAGTGGTCAAGACGGGCAAAAATCTGAAAGGTCGGCCATCCGAACCTGATGCAACTGGTGCAACGAATGTTACAAGGCCGGATGGCCGACAGAGTTAATCAGCGAAGCGCTTGGTGGCGTGGCTAATACACGGTTTTAAAGCTCGCCCTTGGTGGCCATCTCCATATAGGTCGTGTCAAATTTCAGCTTCACATTGGTGCTATCGCCATAGATGCTGCCATCCGGGAAGCTGACGCCGACGAATTCCGGGCTTGGTGCGCCTTCACCAAGGATGCCCTTGTCGAACAGGAATTCGGCGACGAATTTCATGGTTTCGGAAAGCTCGGCCGATTTGGTGAATTCAACCGCCTTGTCCGGGGTAAAGAACATCGCCGTGCTGGCAAGCTGGGCATCGTATCCGGCAAGATCGGTGCCTGATGCTTCGGCCATCGCGGTGCGTGCGGCAATGCCTTCGTCGGTGTCGGATGCCATGATGCCCATCAATTCATACCATGCGCCAACCAGTGCCTTGCCGAATGCTGGATTGTCGGCAAGGGTTTCGGTGTTGACCATCATGATATCGATGATTTCGCCGGGGATACCCGCACTATCAAAGACGAGTGTCGCGTTATCGTTGGCGGCAATTTCCGACAGAAGCGGATTCCATGTCACGACCGATGTCACATCGTCAGTGGCATAGGTCGCGATCATGTCGGCGTCGGATGTATTCACGACCGTGACGTCCTGTTCGGACAGGCCGACCTTTTCAAGTGCACGCGCCAGCAGGTAATGGGAGACGGAAAGTTCAACCAGATTGACGTTTTGCCCCTTGATGGCGGCAAGGTCAGTTGCGTTTTTCAGGATGATGCCGTCATTGCCGTTGGAATAATCGCCAACAATCAGGGCGGTGGTATCAATCCCGCCACCGGCCGGGATCGAAAGCGCGTCCATATTGGTCATTGAGCAGCCGTCATATTCGCCAGCGGTGTATTGATTGATCGATTCAACGTAATCGTTGATCTGCACGATATCGACCGAGATGTCGTATTTGTCGGCCCATTTTTTCATGATGCCGCTATCCTGCAGATACCCCCACGGCATCCAGCCGACATAGATCGACCAGCAGACTTTGAAATCGGACTTTTGTTCGGCGTGGGCGGGTAGGGAAGCCAAAGAGGCAGAAAGGACGGCGGCAAACGAAAGTGTTTTGAAAAACGTCTTTAACATGTGTGCGCTCCTGCTTGTTTTGCGGATCACTTCGGATCAGTCAATTCAAGAAAGGCTCTTGCACACAAACCGGGAGAAGGCTTGTGCGCGACAAACCTGTGCAGTTGTCTCCCGGGATTTTGGCCCGCCGTGTCACCAGCCTGTGAAACTCTGGCTGGCTTGCGCCTCTTGGACCAGCATTCCTTTCGGAACCGGAACCCTAGGCGCGCTGCACACTCAAACAGAAGCAATGCATATGCCAGTCACCTGAAATACGTCTTTGGATGTTGGTAATGCTATGGAAATAAAGGATAATACTGATGTTAGTGACGCTGCCTGTTGCGCGAAATGCATATATGCAGCCTGCAATTTTTGATTAAAAAATAACCATAAAAATAAATATGATCAAAAATAATGCATCTTCCGTGCGTGTAATGTGTGCTGGCATCGTGCATTGGCTTTTGGTAAAGAAACGCCAATATTGACGGGCATGCCCGCACTTTACCCCATGCAAAGACCGGAGAATTCAAGCGATGAGCGACGTCGCAGACGCGGCTATGCCGGATGGCGCAAGACCCGAAACCGGCGGTATCGCCAATCCGCCTGTCATCATCCTGATCGAACCGCAGCTTGGCGATAATATCGGCAAGGCGGCGCGCGCCATGCTCAATTGCGGTTTGGTTGACTTGCGCCTTGTGCGGCCGCGTGATGGCTGGCCCAATGACAGGGCAACCGCGAATGCGTCGGGGGCTGATATTGTCATCGACAATACCAAGGTGTTCGAGCGCGAAGAAGATGCGCTTGCGGATCTGAACCGGGTTTATGTGACGACCGCGCGGACGCGCGACGCGATCAAGCCGGTTTTTACCCCAAAGGGACTGGCACCTGAAATGCGCGCCAATGTCGCGCAGGGGGAAAAGGTCGGCGTGATGTTCGGGCCGGAACGCACCGGTGTGCGCAACGAACATATTTCGATGGCCGATGCGGTCGTGACAGTGCCGCTGAACCCGGGCTTCACATCGCTTAACCTTGCGCAGGCTGTGCTGCTGATCGGGTATGAATGGTGGCAGGCCGGTGTCGATGTGCCCGATTACCAGATGATGATGAACGATACCTTCCCGGCAACCCGGGACGAGTTGGATCGTTTGTTCGAACATCTCGAGGCGGAACTGGATAATTCCGGTTTCTTCCGGGTCGAGGCAAAACGCCCGAATATGGCACGCAATATCCGCAATATTTTCAACCGCGCCAACCTGACCCACCAGGAAGTTCAGACACTTCGCGGCATGATCGTCGCGATGCGGGGCGGTAAGCACAAGCCATAGCTGCATGTCTGCTTCTGCGCAGATTGGTACACAACACCCGCCGATTTTGGCGGGTGTTGTTGTTTGGGGTGCTTTCAGTATTCAGCCGACAGCTTGGTGCTGCCCCGTGAGCCACGACCGGCTTTGTGTGAATTTTTTTAGACAAATGTAATAATGTAAGGCGATTTGTAATTGTAGTTACAAAATTATCCGTGACATCGCCTGTTTTCCCGACCTATCCTTGAGTCTGGGATTCATAACACAATCTTATAAGAGATGGGTCACCCGGACGGGGGTTCAGAGGTTTCTCAAATGTTTGAGCATTGGGGTGGGGTATGAAGGGATTTCTAAATCTTTCGGTCAAGGTTCAGCTGCTGATTTCGATGGCGGCACTTGCGTTTTCTGCGGTTGCGGTGGTTTTGCTGGTTACGCAATCTTCGTCATTTGATGCCATTCACAAGGTATCGGTCGAACAGGCGCGCGAACAGGCTTATCGATATGCCAATTCGGTTTCGGAGGAATTGAATATTCCGGCGGAAGCCGTTCGTTCGACAGCCTCGGCGCTAAAAGGCATGGTTGCGGCAGGTAAGCCTGACCGCGAAGTTGCCGGTGAAATCATTTCCGAATTACTGCGCCAGCATCCCGGAATTGTCGGCAGTGGAACGGTGTGGGAACCGAACGCCTTTGACGGTGCCGATAGCAGCAACGCCAATGTGGCAGGCAGCGATGATGCCGGTCGGTTTGTGCCCTATTTCTATCGTGATGCATCGGGCAAGATCGCGTTTGAGCCGCTGATCGGGTTTGAAACGCCGGGGGATGGCGATTGGTGGTTGGTTCCCCGTGACGAACGACGTGAAACCATTGTCGAACCTTATGTCTATCCCGTGAACAATGTCGACGTGTTAATGACAACCATCAGTGCGCCGGTATTTGAGGGGGAACCGGGCAGTAAGGTGATTGGCGGCGTAACCGTCGATCTGGCGCTTGAAACGCTGCAGGGCATTATCGACCAGATTGCCTTGCCCGAGAGTGGTATGGCTACCCTGATTTCAGAAGGGGGCTATGTTGTCGCACACAGTGCCAAGGATCGGGTTGGCCAGAATATCAGCGATATTGATCCGGCACTGGCACCGGTCCTGGAAAGTATTGGCAAAGGTGAGGCTTTTGGCCGTGAAATGAAGCTCGGTGCCGATAGTGCGTCTTACTATGTCACCTTTACACCGATATCGATTGGCAAAACGGGTACGAACTGGGCATTGGGTACGGCGATCCCGATGAAAGCTATTCTGGCAGAGGCAAATAACCAGCTTTATATCGCCCTCGTCGTGGCGGCTGTTGCGGTTCTTGCGGTTGCGATTATCGCTTTTTGGCTTGGCGGTGCGTTGGGGCGTCCGGTGTTGCGGATGACCGAACGGATGAATGCGCTGGCGCAGAATGATGTCGATGTCGAGATTCCCTATACCGACCGTTCGAACGAGTTTGGCCGCATGGCACAGGCCGTTGCGGTGTTTCGGGAAAATGCCGTGCGTGTTCGCAATGCCGAGGCCGAAAAACTTAAAGCCGATCATGTGGCCGAGGAAAGGCGCCGTACCCAGTTGAACCAGCTTGCAGACTCGTTTGAAAGTTCTGTTGGAGGAGTGGTCGGCTCGGTGAGCAATGCTGCGGATCGTCTGTCGTCGTCTTCCGGGGTCATGAACCAGATCGCTGTTGACACGCGATCACAGGCCGCAGCGGTGAATGCAGCAGCCGAAGAAGCATCCAATAATGTACAGACTGTGGCTTCCGCGACCGAGGAGCTGTCTGCGTCGATCCGTGAAATTTCGTCGCAGGTTGCGCAATCAAACGAGATTGCGGGCAATGCCGTAGAAGAAGCCAATAGAACAAACCAGTTGATCGGTGGTCTTGCCGATGCGGCGGAAAAGATCGGCGATGTTGTAACCTTGATTCAGGATATTGCGTCGCAGACAAATCTTCTGGCGCTGAATGCGACAATCGAGGCTGCGCGTGCCGGGGATGCCGGCAAGGGCTTTGCAGTTGTCGCAAATGAGGTCAAGAATCTTGCCAGTCAGACCGCGCGTGCAACAGACGATATTTCCGGTCAGATCGGCGGTATTCAGGGGGCAACCAGGGATGCGGTCGAGGCAATTGGCGGGATCACTGAAACCATCGGTCGCATCAGCGAAATCGCATCGACGATTGCGGCCGCTGTTGAACAGCAGGGGGCGGCGACCGAAGAAATCGCGCGCAACGTCGGGCAGGCGGCACAGGGCACGACCGAGGTTACGTCAACGATCGGACAAGTGACGGCATCGACCGGCAAAGTTGGCGAATCTGCAAGTGATGTTGCAAGTGCTGCTGAGGAACTGACCGGGCAGGCTGCAAGCTTGCGTCAGCAGGTCGAGCAATTCCTGCGAGATATTCGGGCAGGCGTCTGATTTTGCATTGAAAATCGGCTAAACGGTTATCAGGGGCACTCGGGTTGGGAAACCTGGGTGCCTTTTCGTTTGACTCTGCGGTCTTGATCTCTATATTGCGCCTCACTTCCGAGAAAGTGGGGCGAAACAGGTGTTTTCGTCCCCGTTCCTGTTTGGGTTAACCGAAACAGGAAACTATCGGGACAATAAAGTGATCTTAAAAAAGAGAGTTACAAAATGTCGAAACGTATTGCTGCAAAGCATAAGATTGACCGCCGCCTTGGCGTGAACCTTTGGGGCCGTGCAAAATCGCCGCTGAACAAGCGCGAATATGCACCGGGCATGCACGGCGCGACCCGCCGTAAAAAGCCGACCGATTACGGCACCCAGCTGTTCGCCAAACAGCAGCTTAAAGGCTATTACGGTTCCATCTCCGAGAAACAGTTCCTGCGTTACTACAAAGAAGCATCGCGTCGTCCGGGCGATACTTCCGAAACGCTGGTCGGTATTCTCGAGACCCGTCTTGATGCCGTTATCTACCGCATGAAATTCGTTCCGACCGTGTTCGCAGCGCGTCAGTTCGTTAACCACGGCCACATTCTTGTCAACGGCAAGAAAGTCACCATTCCTTCTTACCTCGTTAAAGAAGGCGACGTTGTTGAAGTCAAACCGGCTTCGCGCGAAATCCCGATGGTTATGGAAGCTGCCAACCTGAACGAACGCGACGTTCCGGAATATCTCGACGTTGACGCGAAGGCCTTCAAAGGCACCTTCGTTCGCGTTCCGAAATTCGCAGAAATCCCGTACCCGGTTCAGATGCAGCCGAACCTGGTCGTCGAATTCTACTCGCGTTAATCCTTATCGGATTTCGCGAAGACGAACACAAAACGCCCGCTGGAAACAGCGGGCGTTTTTTGTTTTGCTGATGCGTTATCTGAGCAGGTGTTGGTTTGCTTCAAGTTGCATTCTACTCTTGAGGGCGGGTTGACACCTTTGCCTGCTTCCTGAATGCTGATCTGTGCTCTTTATGTATATTTTCAGGTTGAGGATGAAGTTATGAAGATATTGAAAATGGCAGCGATTGTTGGGCTGTCTGTGCTCGGGTTAACTGGCTGCCAAACAACAAAAGAGGCTGCAAATATGGTTGCTTTGGATGTGTCATTCGATTGGCATGGGACTTCCGCCTGCTCCACCAAGCCGCCTGCGTTTGTTATTTCAAACATTCCTGCTGATACAGCATCACTCCGCTTTAAAATGGTTGATCTTGACGTTCCAACCTACAATCACGGAGGAGGGACGATCGATTATTCTGGTTCCAATAAAATTCCTGCAGGTGCCTTTTCCTATAAAGGGCCGTGTCCCCCGAGCGGATCGCATGACTACCGCTTTACCGTCACGGCTTTGAATGCCGATGGCAGCATGATTTTGGGTAAAGGCGAAGAAACCCAGGCATTTCCACCCAAGTAAGTCAAATTGTCTTACTTTGGGCATCAAGCTCTGTAATCTCGAACTTCCGAGCCATTCGGTTCGGAAGTTCGTTTTGGGAATGGATCAAGCAGATGGCTTGTTAACCTGTTCGTATGCCTGCTCGGCGGCGGCAATCGCTTCTTTCTTCTGTTCCGGTGTGGCGTCGTCCGGCACATCGACCTTCACATTGCGCGAGGCCATCTGGATGCCGTTTTCCTTGAACATCGCCAGAACGCTTTGATAGACGGTTTTGCGGATGGTGAATTGTTCGCCGGGCTTGGCGGTATATTTAAGCCCGATCACCATGTTGAATTCTTCCATCCGGCGCACGCCCTGAGATTTCAGTGGCTCGATAAAGCTGTCACCGATCAGCGGGTCTTCAAGCAGTTCGGCAGACAGCCTTTTGACCAGCTTCTTGATCTTGTTGACGTCGGTTTCAAACGGCACACGGAATTCAAGTTTGACGATCACCCAGTCGCGGCTGTGATTGATGATCGATTTGATTGCGCCAAAGGGCACGGTTTGCAGGGGGCCACGATGATGGCGCAACTGCATCGACCGGATCGAGATATTTTCAACCCGTCCGCGCAGATTATCGACTTCGATATATTCGCCAAGCCGGAAGGCATCATCAAGCAGGAAGAAAACCCCCGCGACAACGTCGCGTACGAGCGCCTGACTGCCAAAGCCGATGGCAAGGCCAACAACGCCAGCACCGGCAATCAGCGGGCCGATATCAACCCCAAGGGCGGACAATGTCACCATCACCACCATGATGACGATGACGGTCAGCGCGAAGTTTTTCAAAAGCGGTAACAGGGTTTCAATCCGCGATAATCCGGTGCCGCCCCCTTCGCCGTCGCCATGTCCGCCGCCCGCGCCGCTTTGGCTCATGCGCTCGTCAAGGAACGCCTTGATCAGGGACCAGACCAGATCGGCGATCAGCAGGATCATGATGATCTCGGTCGAGGCATCAAGCGCACGCGCGATGATCCCGGCATCTTCGGCAAGCGCAAGTCGATCAAATCCCCAGATACGCCAGAAACTGGCAAGAACAAAGACGATGGCAAGTAACCGCACACCGCGTTTCAGAACCGGGGTAAAGACCGGAAGGTCCGGCTGAACAGGTTTGAATTCTTCCCCGGCTTCAATTGTCGCTGCTTCGGCGCGGGCATTGATGGCATCTGCTTTGGTCTCGGCCATTCTGGATTTTTTGCGATGCTGGCTTTCGATGATGCTGCGTAAAATCACATCAAACAGGCAGGCAATGCCAATCGCCAGCAGGAACTTCATGAAACGGTCTGCCGCCAGAATGGTCGTCGCGCCGAGTGCCACCAGATAGGCGCAAACAATGACGGGCCATAAACGGGCAAGCGATACGGGCAGGGCAATCTTTTCAACTGTGCCCGTGAGTCGGTGAGTGGCGAAATAACGCGCCAGCGAAACCGTCGCGATGCAAAACGCCAGAACACTGATCACGACCGCGATATCAAAAAGAATGATGTCGCCATGGACCATTGCCGGTGACTGCCGGAAAACCCCGGCCAGTGCAAAGGCAAATAATGACACGCCACTTGCGATGGTGATGGTACGTGCCAGTGTCGCTGCGGTCTGCGGATCGACATCGATCATCCGAAGGCCTTCAGCCTGCGGCGCAAACAGGAATTGCAGCACGATCATGACAAGACGCAGAGCAAAGAACGCGGCGAGCATCGACAGAAGCGCTCCCTTCATCAGGGGCGGCCAGTCAAAAATCATGAAAGCACCGATTGAGCCGATGGCAAAGACCGTCAAAGACAGCAGCGACAGGACGGATAAAAGCACCATCTGACGCAGTCGGTCGAAAAATCGGGTGGGGTGTTGTGCTTCAAGATAACTACAGAGCGGGGCAGCAGCCCGGCGATACAGAAATTCGACGATCAATCCGACACCGACAAAGATCACGGTAAACAGCGCAAGGCGCATCAGCCCCCTGCGGCCGATATCTGATGACAGAAAATCGCCGGTTTGTGCCATTTCATCGGGAAAGGTTTCAAGGCCGGTAATCGTATCTGCAATCTGTTCGCGGGTTCGCGCCACCCCGGCATCAAGGAAGTCGTAATAGCTGAAGGTCGTTTCAGCCGTATCGGACAAGGCATCATCGGACGGATCGGTTGTTTCCGTGGTCTGTTCTTCGTTTTGAGCGGCCATTGTAGCCAAGGCAGGCTGTGCATGTGCCCAGTCTGGCATACCCGTCACAAGCAGCCAGAGGCCGAAACACATCAGGATCTTTGTTGTGATTTTCATAATGTCCCGCCCAAAGCCCTGTTCGTAAAAACGAATTCCTTTTTGCAAGCATGGTACAGCCAAACAGGGGTGTTAAGGAATGGTTTTACAGCATCGACCCATATGCATGCAGGGATTGAGGCAATAAAAAACGCGCCGGGCATCTGCGCGGCGCGTTTTAAATCATCGGGTGTCAGACCGGTTCGGGTTTGCGTCATCCGCCTTGATCAGGCAGCGACAGCAACGCCCTTGTCTTTGAGGTGCTGGGCCAGTTCGCCCGAGGCATACATTTCACGAACGATGTCGCAACCGCCAACGAATTCGCCTTTGACGTAAAGCTGCGGAATGGTCGGCCAGTTCGAGAAGTCCTTGATGCCCTGACGGATTGCCGGGTCGACCAGAACGTTGATGTCCTTGAAAGGCGCGCCGAGTTCGGCAAGGACCTGAACGACTGCGGCCGAGAAACCGCATTGCGGGAACATCGAGGTGCCCTTCATGAACAGAACGACGTCGTTGTCGTTGATGTCTTTCTGGATGCGATCAAAAACCGGATTGTCGGTCATGTTGGTTGTCCTTGGCTGCAAAGGCGGCGATCTCTCTGCCGCGATATTTCAGGTTATGGTTTTATGGCCGAAGATATGGCTGGAAGGGGCGGTTCTGTCAACTCTTGCGGCGTAATTGCCGTGCAGTCCGCAAATTATCCCAGGTGAAAATGCCAAGTCCGATCCAGACCAGCGCGTAAGTTATCATATGCGCCTGGGTAAAAGTTTCGCCGAGCAAGAGAACCGCAACAAAGAACTGGATCGTCGGATTCAGATACTGCATCAGGCCAAGCGCGGAAAATTTCATGTTCCGGGCAGCAAAGGCAAACAGCACCAGCGGAATGGTTGTGACAGCGCCCAGCGACACCAGCAGGGCATCATGGCCAATCCCCAGATTGGTGAAGGCCATGGTGCCCGATGCATTCAGCCAGACCAGATAGCCAAATGCCACCGGCGACAGCAGCAGGCATTCGACAAACAGACCGGCAATCGGATCGGCCGGAACAAATTTGCGGATGACGCCATAAAAGCCGAACAGCAACGACAGGCTAAGCGCAATCCACGGCAGTGATCCGAAAAACACCAGAAGGTTCAGAACCCCGGCAAAGCAGATCAGTACCGAGACGATCTGAATGCGATTAAGCTTCTCGCCAAAGAAGATGCGACCAAGGATCAGCATGATCAGCGGCATGATGTAATAGCCAAGGCTGGCTTCAAGCGCATGTCCGATATGAACCGACCAGATATAGATCACCCAGTTCCCGGCGATCAGCAGGCTGCTTATGAATAACAGTCCCATGGTGCGCCTAGACGACAGCAGGTCCCACAATCGCGCACGACGTTTCAGGACAAAAACCAGTGTCAATGTCAGGATCGCCGACCATAGGATGCGATGGGCGAGAATTTCAAACGGGCTCGCGAAATCGATGATTTTGAAATAGAAGCCCAGAAAGCCCCAGATGACAAAGGCACCAAGCCCCGCTAGCGGTCCGGCACCGATCAAAGCCGGTTTTTGGGATGAGGACATCGTTATTGAACCATGGTCATTTTGTGGGGCCAAACGGCAGGTGCCCGATGGGCGGAACGATATTCAAGCCTGAACCGGAGCGGAAACCCGGATATTGATCCGGGTTCGAATACGGGTAGTCATTCTGGTCTGGGTCGGGAATTATCAAGGGCACCGAAGCTGATCGGTGCCCGTAATTTTCTGGCGGCCTTGCAAGGATGGTGGCAAACGCAAGGCGGTCCCGTGCGTGCGGCCGGAACTTATTCCGGTGCGGAAGTCTGAAGCGCAAGGGCGTGCAGGTCACCGCCCATTTTGCCTTTGAGGGCCGAATAGATCATCTGGTGCTGCATCACGCGGGTTTTACCGCGGAAGGACTCGGACACAACGATTGCCGCATAATGATCGCCATCACCGCGAAGGTCCTCGATGCGGACCTGTGCATCGGGAAGGGCTTCCTTGATCATCGTTTCGATTTCGTGGGCTTCCATGGCCATGGCGCTAATTCCTTATAATTGGTCGAATACCCTTGCGCCCTGTTTGGCGCATTCATCCGGGTGCCCGGCGATATTTGTTAATTCTGGTATATGTTGTCCCTGTAGGGGCTGTCAATTTCTGCAAGCGGTAATGCGCTTCGCGCGGTCAAAGATATGGTGGTGCTTGTGTTTTGCGGCACATTGCGCTACGAAATGCGCGGTTGCACACACCGGCCGTTCGCGGGGCTTTGGCTCATGGTAAAGTGATGCAGACGATTTTATCGGTTCCCCGTCTTCTTGTGACGTCGGACCGGCAATGCGGACACCCGGCCTCCTGTCAGGAGACGAAAATGACCCAACCCGTTCATAACCCGCCCGAAAAGCCTGAACAGACACCGGTCGAGCTTGCCGATTTTGCGATAATCGCATCGGGCGATCCGGCGGAAATACTTAAGCAGCAGGCAAAGCGCCTGCGCAAGGCACTGGCCAGCCGCAAGATGACGGTTTCCCACACCGGAAGCCTGGAGCTTCTGGCGCAAAGCCACGGATTTCGTGACTGGAACACCGCGATTGCCATGACGCGCAAACGCGAACCGGTCCGGATTGCCGATCTTGGTATCGGCAAACGCTTTGCCGGGTCCTATCTCGGCCATGCGGTGTGCGGCCAAATCCGCGGTGTCACCAGAACCCCGGTTGGCGGTGTTTACCGGATCGAGGTTCATCTGGATCAGCCTGTTGATGTCGTGACGTCGGAACGTTTCAGTGCTTTGCGACAGCGCATCGCGTCACGGATCAACGAGGATTGTGAACCCGTGCTTGCCAATGGCACGCGCGGCCCCGGTCTTTCGGTTGATCTGCTGCTGTGACTTTGACGCAGCTTGTTGCTGACATAAATAATGAAACCCTCCGGCAGCTTCCCAAAGTTGCCGGAGCCTACATTCTCGTGATTGATCTTTCTGCTGATCTGGTTTTACGGAACAAACGCTTCGCCGGGGCCATCCTGCGCCGGGGCACTTATCTTTATTGCGGTTCTGCCAACGGATCGGGTGGCATTGCGGCCCGTGTCAAACGTCATTGCCGGACGGAGAAAAAACAGCATTGGCATGTCGATGAACTGACCAACGGCACCGGGCACGTGGTTGCGATGCTTGTCATGCCCGATGGGTGTGAATGCGATTTGCGTGCTGCTTTGGGTATGGTGCCGGGCATTTCCATTCCGATTGCCGGGTTTGGCAGTTCGGATTGCGCGCGTTGCCCTGCTCATCTGCTGGCGGCGGAAAGCCATGCCGTCGCGATGACGGCAATCGAGCAGGTCCGAAAGGCGTTCACCTAGTCCTTGCGGTTGCCTGCCGTGCCGTCAATCAGCGGACGGAAGCCCGATGCAACAATCTTTGGGCCGATCCTGCGCATAAGGGTATTGCGCAACCAGACACCGGTCTTGCCGCGGATTTTGGCGAAACCCATGCGTTGCAGGGATTGTTGCTGGACCCAGTGTGCTTCGGGCAGTCGGGCGGCCTGCCAGTCGGCAAGCGCGATTGTGATGTCGGGTTGTTTGTGAAGGGCATTGGCCAGTGCCAAGCCATCCTTGATCGATTGCGTTGCCCCCTGTGCCATGGTCGGAAGGGTGCCATGTGCCGCATCCCCGATCAGTACCACACGCCCCGCAACCCATTCGGGCATGACCATTTGCTGAAGACGGCCTTCGTGAATGACGGTGTCCGTTCCGATTGTGCCTAGCATATCGCACACCGATCCATCAAACCGGGCAAAATGCGCGGCAAGTTCGCTTGTCGGCAAGTCGTGTATTCTTTCGCCCGGATCATAGGTGCTGGCATAGATATAAAACCGGCTATCACCCAACGGCATCAGCAGAATAACCTGCCCGTGACCGATGATGAATTTGGGCGCTGTCAGGCCGAAGGGATAATCCGTGATCCAGCGCCAGCAGATATAACCAGTCGGCTGCGGGACATGTTCCGGGCCAAAAACCAGGCGTCGAACGGCTGAATTGATCCCGTCCGCACCGATCACAAGATCAAAGCTGCCGGTCGTGCCGTCGGTAAAACGAACCTGTGCCTGATCGGGTGCGTTACTGATGTCGGATACGGAAAGACCAAACCGGATGGTCGGTGTTGTTAGTCTGGCGCACAGGATTTCGTGAAAGTCGCTGCGGGTCAGGGCCTGAAATGTCGGCCAGCCGAGCTGTTCGGTTTCAAGCGCAAACAGTTTTCGGTCACGATGATCGAAATAATCAAGCCTTGGAAAGGCACAGGATTTGTCGGCAACATCCTGATCAATGCCAAGGTCCCGAAGGGCCGTCACCGCATTGCCGGGCAGGTGCAACCCTGCCCCGGCCGGTTTCCAGCCATCAAGGGTTTCGGCAATCGTAATGTCATGTCCGTCGCCTTGCAGGGCAATGGCCGCAGACAAACCGGCGATGCCGCCGCCGACAATCAGAATGTTCATTTTATGCCTGTAACTGGAATGGGGTGATGTTCGGATCAGCCGCCCGTCATGCTCATATGGCGACCGACTGCAGGTTTCTGGCCCTTGCGGTCGATGACGAAATCATGACCCTTGGGTTTCAGCAGCATGGCTTCGTCAAGTAGACGGTCAAGGGTTTCGGGCGCGCCCGAGCGGAGGGCCGCGCGCAGATCAACGTGGTCTTCCTGACCAAGGCACATGTAAAGCGTACCGGTACAGGTCACGCGCACGCGGTTGCAGCCCTCACAGAAATTATGGGTAAGCGGTGTTATGAAACCAAGACGCCCGCCGGTTTCGGCAACCGTGACATAGCGTGCCGGGCCGGGGGTGACATGGTTGCTGGGTACCAAGGTATATTCCTGTTCCAGCCGTTCACGAACGGCGGTCAGCGGCAGATATTGATCGGTGCGATCCCCGTCAATATCGCCAAGCGGCATGGTTTCAATCAGGCAAAGATCAAAGCCTTCCTTGCCGCACCAGGCGACAAGACGGGAAATTTCGTCTTCGTTGAAATTGCGAAGGGCGACCGTGTTGATCTTGATCTTGAGCCCCGCCTGTTTGGCAGCTTCAAGCCCGCTTAGTACTTGTTCAAGGCGGCCACGGCGGGTGATTTCGGCGAATTTCTGATGATCAAGGCTATCAAGCGAGATGTTGAGCCGTTTGACGCCAAGACGTGCCAGATCATCGGCGTAGGTCGCAAGCTGGCTGCCATTGGTCGTCATGGTAAGTTCGTCAAGCGCACCGGATTTAAGATGACGCGACAAATCCCTGATCAGGTCCATGATGCCACGGCGCACCAGTGGCTCGCCCCCGGTCAAGCGCAGTTTGCGTACACCGCGCGCAATGAAGGCCGAACAGAGCTGATCGAGTTCTTCAAGTGTCAGGACTTCGGATTTTGGCAGAAAGATCATGCTTTCGGCCATGCAATAGGTGCAGCGGAAGTCACAGCGATCCGTCACCGATACCCGAAGGTACGATACATGGCGGCCATATTTGTCAATCAGCGGTCTGGTCATGGCGGCGGCGCTTGTTTCTGTTTATTGGTCTGGAAACGCTATGTAGTGCGCAAGTTCGACTTTGGCACAGGGGGGATTGATTTGGCCACCCCGATTTGTGATGAAATCATCACCTTTCCGTCAGATGACATCAGAAAAACCGCGGGAAATATCCGCCGCGGTGTTTCTATCTGTCAGGAAATTCAGGAATTATCGAATGCCTATTCCCAGTTTTCGGCTTCGCGGATGTGGAGGGTCGCGACGTCGCGATCAAGCGATGCCATGACATTGCGTAGCGTCTCGACATTCTCGCTGCCAAGCTTGGCAACCAGTTCGGCCGAACGTTCCGGCTTGGACAGGGCGGAACGTACATCGCGGAACAGGGCGCGCAGCAATCGCACACAATGTTCCTCGGTAAAGGTCCATGCATGATCGCCATGCGGCATGTTGTCATTGACCAACTGGATCATCCAGTTTTTACGCCGCTCGTAATCCTTGAAATGCAGGGCCATGCGCGAGAAGACCAGATTAAGCCGGTTGGCGACCTGTGGCTCTTCGGCGAGGTGATCCCAGTAATCTGTCGGATCACGCAATTCATCTTCTTCGTCGGCATGCTGTTCAATGATGGTCTGTATTTCGCCATCGATTTCCTGTAGCATATCCATGCCAACCATCATGCGGATGACCTTGAAGAAGGGTTGCAGGATTTCGCGCGACAGTGCCCCATGTTCCAGATCGCCCGCTTCGCGGCCTTCAAGCTGATGGGCAAAACGGCTGACCAGAAGGCGGCCCAGCGGATCGTGGCGGACAGCGGCATTCTGGCGGGTCTTGACGGTATCAAGATCGGCTTCAAGCGTCATCCATGCCGCGTCAAACAGCTTATTCTGCCCGCGCAATGTTTCCAGCGCGCTTGAAATCTGTTCGGCGCTGATGGTGCCGCCATGCGCCTTGGCCTGTTCGATGAGGCCGGCGGCAAATTGTTCGAGTACGGCGAATGCGGCGGAGTGGTGACGCTGTTTGAAGCTGTCCCGCGGTGGTTTGACGATTGCAATCATTTACCCGTTCCGACCTTGTTATCATTTAAATCAGATCACCGGATTGGTTCGCCCGGTAGCCGATGGATGCGATCTTGCGTATCAAATTCCGTCAAGACGCCGAATTATTCAATCTTTTCATTTCAGCAAGTTCCGTGCCATCGCAGGCGGTTACGTGCTGTTATTCATAGCCGACGGCAGCCTCGACAATTTCAAGCACGACATGGCGTGGGCGGATGATCTGGCGTCCGGCCTCTTCGAAATTGACGGCGATCCTGTCGCCGTCTACCGCCTGAATGCGACCAAGGCCCCAGTCGGGCTGGCCAGGATGGCGGACAATGGTGCCAGGTGTGAGCAGAAAATCCATGATCAAGCTCTTTTGTCTGATGTTGGTCTTTTTAATATAGTCAGGCAATAGGCCCGGAACAAATAATGCGCAATGATGACAGTCACATCTTTTGAGGCTCGTCGATGATGGGCAAAATTTGCCGGTCTGCAAATGCGGCAAAAATCCGCAGGTTAAAGAAGGTTTTAACACATCAGGCTGCAATCTGGGCGCGGTTTACACCGACCGTGATCCGATCATGTCCCAAATATCGACCGGGCGGCCAGATGTGAGCCACGTATTGTTTTGGGGAAGCAGTGCGGACCTGTTGAACAGAATTCTTGGAGATACCCGTTACATGGAACAGGACAGAGCAGTGGAACTGATCCTGATCGAGCTGATCAGCTCGCGCATTTGCCACGACCTTGTCGGGCCTGTGGGGGCTGTGAATGCCGGTGCCGAACTGATGGGGGAGGCCGGTGTTGCCGATGACGAGGCACTTGCGCTGATGCGCAAAAGCGGGCTTGAGGCCGCGCGCCGGTTGCAATTGTTCCGTCTGGCATTCGGGCGCGCCGGCAACAGTGTTGACACAAAATCCATGCGCGATGCGGTTGCCCAGAGTTTCGAGGCCGAAGGCAAGGTGACCCTTCTGTGGGATCAAACTGGAATTGGAATTGATCCAGCTCATGGAAGGCTTGTGCTCAATATGGTGATGTTGGCCCGTGAAGCTTTGCCGTTTGGTGGGGATATTGTTGTTACCTGCGAATCCGGGGGGCGGATTTCGGTCAATGCAACCGGAAAACGTGCCGCGTTTCGCCCCGATGTGGAAAATGTCATGAAAAATGAAGTGGCCCCGGAACAGCTTGATCCCCGGACCGTACATGGCTTTTTCCTGCGAAATCTTGCGCATCGGACCGGTGGTGCGCTTTCAGTCTTGCAAGAGGACGGAAATGTTGCATTGATCTATGATTAAAAAAAACACATGCGGGTCTGGTAATACGGTGTGCTAGGTTCTACGTAAGTAACGGATTGAACGTGTGTTTCGCGCAGTGGTCGTGGGGATGGGCGTTCCGGTTCCGGCAAACAGTATGATTGTCGGAGATGTGGAGGGGGTTTATGGACGATCTTTTAAGTGAATTTCTGACAGAGACTTCGGAGAGCCTTTCGACGCTTGACGTCGAGCTGGTCAAACTGGAGCAGAATCCGAACGATCCGGATATTCTGTCGAATATTTTCCGCCTGGTGCATACCATCAAGGGGACATGCGGATTTCTTGGTTTGCCGCGACTGGAAGCAGTTGCGCATGCCGGTGAAAACGTGCTTGGCAAGATCCGTGATGGCGAACTGGTTGTAACACCGGATGCGGTGACGCTTGTTCTTGAATCCATTGATACGATCAAATATCTGCTGAGCGAGCTTGAGCAGAATGAAACCGAACCGGATGGCAATGATGCCGATCTGATCGCGCGTCTTAACCATTTTGCCGATACCGGTACGATTATGGGCGGCAGCGCCGCACCGGCAGCCGCCCCGGTCGAGGAAGAAGTCGCCGAAGAAGTGCCGATGACCGATGATGAGCGGTTGCAGGCAATTTTCGATGCAACCGAAGTCGACCCGGATATTCAGGAGCCGGAACCTGCTCCTGCGCCCGAGAAACCCGCACCGGCAGCCGCCCCGCCCGCAGCAGCAAAGTCGCAGGCAGTTGCCCCGGCCAAGGCCGCTGCCTCCGAGGGGCCAAAGGCCGAAGCGCAGCGTGTCGAGGCGAAGGAAAGCTCTGTCGCGGCTCAGACGATCCGTGTGAACGTCGAGCTGCTTGAAAACCTTATGACCCTGGTTTCCGAGCTTGTTCTGACCCGTAACCAGCTGTTGCAGATGGTTCGCGGCAAGGATGACAGCGAATTTACAGTTCCCTTGCAGCGCCTGTCGCACATCACTACCGACCTTCAGGAAGGTGTGATGAAAACGCGTATGCAGCCGATTGGCAACGCTTGGGCGAAACTGCCGCGTATTGTTCGCGACCTTGCGCTTGAGATGAACAAGAAAATCGATCTGCAGATGATCGGTGCCGATACGGAACTTGACCGTCAGGTGCTTGAACTCATCAAGGATCCGCTGACCCACATGGTCCGTAACTCTGCCGACCATGGTCTTGAAGATATTCCGGGGCGTCGTGAAGCTGGCAAGCCGGAAACCGGTACGGTTACGCTGAATGCCTATCACGAAGGCGGTCACATCATCATCGAGATTTCCGACGATGGCCGCGGTCTCAATATCGAACGGATCAAGGCCAAGGCGATTGCCAACGGTCTTGCAACCGAAAGCGATCTTGACGGCATGGCGGATTCGCAAATCCACCAGTTCATCTTCAAGGCCGGTTTCTCGACCGCCGAAAAGGTGACCTCGGTTTCGGGGCGTGGTGTCGGCATGGACGTGGTCCGTACCAACATCGAAAAAATCGGTGGTACGGTTGAACTGAAATCGGTCGAAGGCCGTGGTTCGACCTTTATCATCAAAATCCCGCTTACCCTTGCCATCGTTTCGGCACTGATCGTTGAAAGTGGCGGCGAACGTTTCGCCATTCCGCAGATCAGCGTTCTGGAACTGGTCCGGGCTTCAAGCAATTCCGATCATTCGATCGAACGCATCCACGATACGCCTGTCCTGCGTCTGCGCAACCGTCTGCTGCCGCTTGTCACTCTCAAGAAAATTCTTGGTCTTGATGACGGCGAAACAACGGTCGATGACGTGGATGAAGAAGCCTTCATCGTCGTCACCCAGGTTGGGACCTATTCGTTCGGTATCATCGTTGACCGCGTGTTCGACACCGAGGAAATCGTGGTTAAACCGGTCGCACCGATCCTGCGTGACCTGTCTCTGTTCTCGGGGAACACCATCCTTGGCGACGGTAGCGTGATCATGATCCTGGATCCGAACGGCATTGCGACCCGCACCGGCGAAATCACCGTTGGTGGTTCGCAGGGTGTCGAAAGCAAGGCGCGCTCCGATACCGGTGATCGCGAAACGACGTCCATGCTGGTCTTCCGGGCTGGCGGTGCAGAAGTTCGTGCCGTACCGCTGGCACTGGTTGCCCGCCTCGAAGAAATCGATGTCGAAAACATCGAATATTCGAACGGTCGTCCGCTGGTTCAGTATCGTGGCAAGCTGATGCCGCTGGTCTTCATTGATGGTTCCTATCAGATGAAAGCCGAAGGCCGTCAGCCGACCCTGGTCTTCCAGGATCGCGAACGGACCATGGGCCTTGTGGTTGACGAAATTGTCGATATCGTCGATGACGTCCTTAATGTCGAACTGACAGCCGATCAGGATGGTCTGGTCGGGTCTGCGGTGATCGACGGCAAGGCAACCGATCTGATTGATGCTGGCTACTATCTTGAACTGGCGTTCTCGGACTGGTTTGGTCATGAGGATACCGGCGGCGAGAAAAAGCGTGTGCTTCTGGTCGATGACAGCCCGTTCTTCCGTAACCTTCTCACACCGATGCTGTCGGTGTCCGGTTTCCGTGTCATTGCCGTCGAGAATGCCGAGCAGGCGCTTGATCTTAAAAATCGCGGTGAAATGTTCGACGCGATCATCAGTGATATCGAAATGCCGGGCATGAACGGCTTCGAATTTGCCGAAAGCCTGCAGAATGATGAACATTGGGGGGATACCCCGATCATCGCGCTGTCCTCGCACACCAGCGAGGAAGACTTCGAACGGGGTCGTCAGGTTGGCTTTAGCGACTATGTCGCGAAATTCGATCGAGATGCGCTGGTATCAACGCTGATCCAGACGCTGAGCGCAGTGTAAATCGGGGAAAAGTCCAATGAGCGATAAAAAGGCACTCGTCCCGAGCAAAGAACAGAGTACGGCCCTTGACCTTGGCGGGGCGACGAAGGATTTCGTTACCGCCTATATCGGCAAGCAGTTGTTCGGTATTCCGGTCCTGACGGTTCAGGATGTTCTTGGTCCGCAGCGCATCACGCGCATTCCGCTGGCTCCGCCCGAAGTGGCGGGGTCGCTGAACCTGCGTGGGCGCATTGTTACGGCGATTGATGTTCGCAAACGTCTAGGGCTTCGTGAACGCGAAGACGACGTGCCGGGCATGAGCATAGTGGTCGATCAGGGTGGTGAACTATACAGCCTGATGGTCGATCAGGTCGGAGAAGTTCTGAGCGTTCCGCAAAAAGCGTTCGAGCAGAACCCCGCGACGCTCGATCCGCGCTGGCGCGAATTTTCCGATGGCATTTTCCGGCTCGACAAGCAGCTTCTTGTCATTCTGGATGTGACCCGTCTGCTTGATTTCACGGTTTCTGTGAAACAGGCTGGCTAGCTATGTTAGTCTGTACCGGGTGCAAAATGCATCCGGTACAATGCCGGTTTTGGCTTAACGATCTAATTTGCGAGAAGGAAGTCGATGAAGAGTTGTCTCGTCGTCGATGATTCGAAAGTCATCAGAATGGTGGCACGCCGTATCCTGGAAGAAATGGGATTTGCGGTCATTGAGGCTGTGGATGGGCAGGAGGCAATTGATCGATGCCTTGAAGCCATGCCAGACGCGGTGTTGCTTGATTGGAACATGCCGGTGAAAAGCGGGATTGATTTCCTGCGGGAACTGCGCGCAGCCCCTGGTGGTGATGAGCCCGTTGTCGTGTTCTGCACTACAGAAAACGATCTCGAGCATATCCAGGAGGCCATCACGGCCGGTGCGAACGAGTACATCATGAAACCGTTCGACAGCGAGATCATCCAGGCAAAATTTGAGCAGGTGGGTCTGATTTAAGGTTCCTGTCAGCGTCGCTGTGCATTTGCCTTGGTTTTTGGTCCGGTTGCTCTAACGGGAACGTCGGTACGTGGAAGACACGCCAATTCATCCACCCTATAAAGTCCTGATTGTCGACGATTCCGCAATCGTGCGTGGTCTGGTAACCCGCATGTTGCAGGAAGACGACGATATCGAGGTCGTCGGTTCTGTTGCCAATGGCGAAGACGCGCTTGGCGTCATGCGTCAGGAGATCGGTATCGAAGCGATCGTTCTCGACATTGAAATGCCGGTCATGGATGGTCTGACGGCATTGCCCAAGCTGCTTGAAATCGATCCGACGGTTCGCGTGATCATGGCATCGACCCTGACCAAGCGAAACGCCGATATCAGTTTTCAGGCCATGACGCTGGGTGCTGTGGACTACATTCCCAAACCGTCCTCGGCCAAGGACCTTAATGTTGGCGAAGGCTTCCGGGCCGAGTTGCTCGACAAGGTCAAGGCCTGGGCTGAACAGCGTCGCAAGATGCTGGGGGCGGATCAGGCACGGCTTGAAGAAATCCATGAAGAACAGGTCGTCGTTGGCGATGCGGATACCGCCGAACGGCATGAAGAGTTGCCGGAATCTGCTGCACCGGAAGATGACGCCTCCGCAACAGAAAAGCCCGCTGGCGATGCTCCGGCACCGTTCCGGGCCGAACTGTCGGCGGAGCATCAGATATTGCAAAAGCCCGGCCGGGTTCAGCGCAAACGGTTCACCGCTGAACTGCGCCCGCGTCCGACGCACCAGCCCGGTCGTCTTGGCCCGATGTCGACCCGCCCGATGCCTCAGCCCCAACATCCTCAGCACGTGCAGCCTATATCCCCGGAACAGGGGCAGGGTAAAGAAGGCGGGGCCACGACCATTAACCGTGATGCGGCTACACAAACAACCAACATGCCTGCGCGCGATCCGGGTCGTCTGATCCGCGAGGCGGCAATCGCAGCCGGTGATGCCAAGGCAACAGGCGCGAATGTCAAACCGTCAACCCGCCAGACATCGGGTGGTGCTGTTGGTGGTGGGGCAGTGGCGCGAAATGCGCCGGTCAAACAGGCACCACAACGTGCCGCCCCGGCCGCACGCAGTCCAGCCGCCGCGGCGGCAGCGCGTGCCAAGGCGCCGACCGGTGCCGCTGCACCGGCGCCGGCAAAACGGGTGATCACGGGCGGACAGATCAGTCTGCTTCCCGAAAAACGGCTTAATGTCGAAGCGATTGCAATCGGAAGTTCTACCGGTGGTCCGCAGGCCCTGTTCGAGGTTCTGCGTGGTCTTGCCGGTGTGCGTCAGCCGATTTTCATTACCCAGCATATGCCTGCGACTTTTACCACGATCCTTGCCGAACACATCACCCGCCTGACCGGGCTTAAATGTCAGGAAGGCCAGACGGGCATGCAAATTCAGGGCGGACAGGTTTACCTAGCCCCCGGTGATTACCACATGGTGATAGAGGGCCGTGGCAACAGCAGGAAAATTGTTCTGAACCAGAACCCGCCAGAAAACTTCTGTCGTCCGTCGGTTGATCCGATGCTCCGCAGCCTTGTGGAAAGCTACGGTGGTAATATACTCACGGCTATCCTTACAGGTATGGGACAGGATGGTATGCTGGGTGGGCGTGCTGTCGTGGGTGCTGGGGGGATGGTTGTTGCACAGGACGAACAGACAAGCGTTGTATGGGGAATGCCCGGTGCCGCGGCACATGCAGGCATTTGTTCGGCGGTTCTCCCCGTGGGTGGCATCGCGGCCTATATCAAAAAATTTGCAGGGGGTCGTTAAGCCGAGATGATGAGGCCGGAAGACTTCGATTTCGTCAGCAGACTTATAAAGTCAAAATCCGGGCTCGTTCTGAGCCAGGACAAGACATATCTGCTCGAAAGCCGGCTGATGCCGATTGCACGCAAGCGCGGGCTTAAGGACCTGACCGAGCTGATCGCGGCATTGCGCGGCGGTGACCGCGTGCTTGTCGAGGAAGTCGTCGATGCGATGACAACCAATGAAAGTTTCTTCTTCCGCGATACCAAGCCGTTTGATCAGTTCCGGCATGTCGTTCTGCCGCACATGATCAAGGAGCGCGCGTCAAAGCGCCATCTGCGCATCTGGTGTGCGGCGGCGTCTTCGGGGCAGGAACCCTATTCGCTGGCGATGATCCTTGAAGATTTCAAATCCCAGCTTTCCGGCTGGCGGGTTGAAATTATCGGAACCGACATTTCGCGCGAAATCCTGACCAAGGCGCGTGCTGGTTTGTATTCCCAGTTTGAAGTTCAAAGGGGACTTCCGATCCAGCTTCTGGTCAAATATTTCCAGAAGAAAGAAGACCAGTGGCAAATCTCGCAGGAAATCCGCTCCAAGGTTCAATACAAGGAATTCAACCTGCTTGAGGATTTCCGGCCGCTGGGTCAGTTCGATATCGTCTATTGCCGCAACGTTCTGATTTATTTTGATCAGCCAACCAAGACAGATGTGCTGGCGCGTATATCGGCATTGATGCCCGATGATGGCTTCCTGTTCCTTGGCGGGGCGGAAACGGTTCTTGGGATTTCCGACAAGTTCAAACCGCTTGCGCGTCAACGCGGCATCTATCAGTTGAACCGTCCGGGAGCGCCGGATGTCGATGTTTCAGCACTTGAGAAAATTCAGGCGGGTGCCAGTGCGGCGGCTGGGGCGGCGAGTGGTACCGCGACAGGCGGTCTTGCGTTTCCCAAGCCGAAACATATGCAAACTGCCACCGGTGGTACGACTGCCAGTGCGGGTGCCGGAGCCGCAACCCCGCCACGTCCCGGGCTTTCGACCGGAACCACGGCACGCCCCACGACCCCAACGGGCACCGGCACAACAGCCCGTCCGTCAACAACGGGAACAACCGGTACTACCGGCAGCACATATTCACGTCCTTCAACCGGCACTACCGGGACGGCAGGATCAACTGGGACGGCTGGATCGACATATCGCCGTCCACTGGGCACAACAGGCACCGCCGGTTCAAGCGGCACGGGCAGCACTCCGCCCGCAAGGCCGTCAACCGGAACCGGCAGCACGGGCAGCGGAACAACCCGCCCGTCCACGACCTTTGATCGGTCGCGCTTTGGCAAGCCGGAAGACAAGAAATAGAAATCAGGATGGTTGCCGTGTAACGCGCACCCGCCAAAAGCAAAACGCCCCGACGATCCATCGGGGCGTTTTTGACTTCGTGCGCAGCGGAACGCGATAAAGTTGCGTTGCGTTCAGGCGGCAGCACTACTGTTTACATCCGGATCGCGCAGGACATAGCCCCGGCCCCAGACTGTATGGATGTAATTGTCGCCCTTGGTGGCGGACTGGATTTTCTTGCGCAGCTTGCACACGAAAACGTCGATGATCTTGAGCTCCGGCTCGTCCATACCGCCATAGAGATGGTTCAGGAACATTTCCTTGGTCAATGTCGTGCCCTTGCGCAGCGACAGCAATTCAAGGATGCCATATTCCTTGCCGGTCAGATGCAGCGGCGATCCATCAACATCAACCGTGCGCGCATCAAGATTCACATTCAGTCTGCCGGTGGCAATCATCGATTGTGCGTGGCCGCGCGACCGGCGAACGATCGCCTGAATGCGTGCCAGCAGTTCAACCTTGTCAAAGGGCTTGGTCAGATAGTCATCCGCGCCAAAACCAAGGCCTTTGACCTTGTCTTCGGTTTCGGTCAACCCCGACAGGATAAGCACCGGGGTTTCAACGCGTGCGTCGCGCAAACGTCTGAGAACTTCATAGCCGTCGATGTCCGGCAGCATGAGATCCAGAAGAATAATATCGTAGTCATACAATTTACCGATCTCGAGGCCATCTTCCCCAAGATCCGTGGTGTCGACAACCATGCCCTCCGATTTCAGCATCAACTCGATGCTGTCAGCAGTGGCGTTGTCATCTTCGACAAGCAGCACCCGCATGTTCCGCTCCGTTACCGTGTTCCGCAAAAAATCCGTGTTAATCCGGCTAATTTCGACAAGCGCCCCAACGATTGCCGTGTGGAATTTTATTCCATTCCGTTAACGATACGTTGCTTTGCGACTCGTGGCAAGCAGGCGAGTCGCATGTTGTTAACTTTTTTTCATCGATAAAGGCAGATGGTGCGGGGAATGTGAAGTTTCCCAACGGTTTGCGCCGTTAACGACCATGATTGCCGATACCGGATTTTTAATGGCAATTCCGCATATACGGGTTTTTAATACCGTTTATGCCACTTATATCTGGTGCGACGCGGTCGAATTTGCCACCCTTTGACATGGGACTGCGATAAAATTCCCGATCGCATCACATATCGGAACCCATCAAACAGAAAAGCGCAAACGTGTTCCAGATTGGCCGAAATATTGTCGCCGAACTTCGCCGCATTCCAGATTACCGGACTGTCGGGCGGGTAACGGCTGTTCTTGGCCTGCTGGTTGAAATTGGCGGGGTTGAAGGGGCGCTTTCGGTGGGGGATCGTTGCAAGGTCAAACGTCGTGATGGTGTGGCCGTAATTTGCGAAGTCGTTGGTTTCCGGAATGAACGAGCACTTTTGATGCCGTTCGGGATGCTTGACGGCATCGGGATTGGCTGTGAAGTCGAACTGGCCGACACCCAACCGCAAGTCTATCCCGATGAAAGCTGGCTGGGGCGTGTGGTCAATGCGTTCGGCCAGCCGGTCGATGGCAAGGGCCCGCTGACCGAAGGACCGACACCATACCCGATCCGCAATGCACCGCCATCGGCCCATTCGCGCCAGCGTGTGGCGGGGAAGATTGATCTGGGTGTGCGGGCGATGAATACCTTTCTCACCTGCTGCCGGGGGCAGCGTATGGGCATCTTTGCCGGGTCCGGGGTTGGTAAATCCAGTTTGCTGTCGATGATGACCCGCCATACGACATCCGATGTTTCGGTTGTCGGCCTGATCGGTGAACGTGGCCGCGAAGCCCGCGAATTCATCGAAGACGATCTGGGCGAAGAAGGCCTTCGCAGGTCTGTTGTCGTGGTTGCCACGTCGGACGAGCCGCCATTGATGCGACGTCAGGCTGCCTATATGACCATGGCGCTGTCGGAATTCTTCCGCGATACCGGGCGTGACGTGCTGTGCATGATGGATTCTGTGACCCGTTTTGCCATGGCGCAACGCGAAATCAGCCTTTCGGTCGGCGAACCACCCGCGTCAAAGGGCTATACCCCGACGGTGTTTGCCGAATTGCCGCGCCTTCTGGAACGTGCCGGGCCGGGCGGGCCGGGGCAGGGATCGGTGACCGGCCTGTTTACCGTTCTGGTCGACGGGGATGATCATAACGAACCGATTTCCGATGCGGTGCGTGGTATTCTTGATGGCCACGTCGTGCTGGACCGCGCAATCGCCGAACAGGGTCGGTATCCGGCGATCAATATCCTGCGCAGTGTTTCGCGTACCATGCCCGGATGTAATAGCGAGTATGAAAACCAGATCGTTTCGCGCGCCCGTCAGCTGCTGGCAACCTATGAAGACATGGCGGAACTGATCCGTCTGGGGGCCTATCGTCTGGGGACGGATCCCAAGGTGGACGAAGCCATTCATTACTTCCCGCTGATCGAGGAATTCCTCAAACAGCGTAAAACCGAATGTACCCGGCTGGCCGATGGTTATGCCGAATTGGCACGTCGTCTTGATCTGGCACCCGCCCAACAGGAAGTCCCGGATGCAGGTGGCCAACCGGCAGCCAACCCGCAGGGCGCAACCGTTATGGAACGCAACCGGCTTCGCCCGCAGGTCAATAGCCGTTCAACCGTGACGAATGCGGGTAATGATCTGAATGCGGCCAAACGGGCGCTTCGCCGCGATCAGCAGTAATCACATGATCATGCTGATGCCGCGTCCGCCATATTTCAGGTAACTGACCACGATGGCCAAGGATTTCAAAACACTGATCCGCATGCGCAAATGGGCGCTGGATGATAAACGCCGCGAACTTGGCGAAATGCAGGGCATACTGACCAATCTTCTGGCGGAAAAGGATGCGCTGGAAAAGGCCGTGATAGCCGAGCAGAAGGTTGCCGCCGAAAACCCCGAACTGGCCGGTTTTGCCTATGGCCCCTTTGCCAGTGCCGTCGTGTTCGAGCGCGAAGCACTGGTAAAGCGGATCGCAGAACAGGAAGCCAAAATCGACGCGTTCCGCGATGAGGTCGCGGATGCGTTCAAGGCCGTCAAGACCGCGGAAATCGCTGAACGCAACCGTGTCGAAGCAGAACGCGCCGAAGAAGATCGCAAGGAGCAGGCCGAACTTGATGAAATCGGTGCACGTTCGGCAACGCGTGATGACGGTCTGATCTAAGCCTGATCAGGCCGAAATATCCACACCCGTGTCAACACCCGTCACCGCGCGAAGTTCATCTGGCATCAGGGAAAACACGGTTTTGGGTGTGCCTGCGGCCAGCCAGATTATCTTTTTCGCAAGCAGCTTTTCATCAATCAGGGTCTCGACCGGGCCGACATGTCCAAAGGGCGGAACACCGCCAATGGCGTAACCGGTATGGGTGCGGACTTCGTTGGCATCCGCCTTGCGGATATCAAGGCCAAGCAGATGGGCAACCTTGGTTTCATCTACCCGGTCGGCACCGTTCATGATGATCAGTACCGGTTTGTTGCCTTCGGTCATGAAAACCAGTGATTTGCCGATATCACTGACATCGCAACCAATAGCCGCCGCGGCATCCGCGGCCGACCGTGTGCCATCAGGGAATTCGAGAACCTTGACATGGCCAAGGTGGTGATTGTTGAAGGCGTTCTGCAGGCACGAGGGCGGTGAAACCTGTTTCATTTGGCTGCTCCCAGCTCTTTGGCTTTGCGTTTACGTTTCTGATTGATCAGATTGAGCGTCTCGACACCCAGGCTGAATGCCATGGCGAAGTAAATGTAACCTTTTGGAACATGGATTTCGACACCGTCAAGCAGCAGGACAAACCCGACCAGAATCAGGAAGGCCAGCGCCAGCATTTTGACCGACGGGTGCTTTTCGACAAAATCGCTGATGGTGCCGGCTGCTGCCAGCATGACGAGAACCGACAGGACAACCGCGATCATCATGATCGAAAGATGATCAACCAGTCCAACCGCCGTAATCACGCTGTCGAGCGAGAATATCATATCAAGCAGCATGATCTGGGTGATGGTCATCGCAAAACTCGACATGATCTTGCCGGGGCCGTGTTCTTCGGGTTCGTCAATTGTATGGTGAATTTCCTTGGACGCCTTGGCGATCAGGAACAGGCCACCGATAATCAGAATAAGGTCACGTCCGCTGACTTCCTGCCCGAAGGCGGCAAACAGCGGGGCGGTCAATTCCATCACCCAGGCGATACAGGCCAGAAGCACAAGCCGCATGCCCATCGCCCCGATAAGGCCGATGCGACGAGCTGATTTCTGTTGATTTTTCGGGAGTTTGGAAACAATCACCGACAGGAAAACGATGTTATCGATGCCCAGTACGATCTCAAGCGCGGTCAAAGTCGCAAGCCCCATCCACATATGCGGATCTGTGACCCATTCAAACATGATCTTTTCGTTCCTATGTCACGGGTGCCAAAACCATCGGCAGAGATTAAGCCCAGACACCTGCCATCTAACGCAAGCGTGAATTGATTTTAGACTGCCAAGATTGGAAAAATGATGGCAACAAAAACAGACAGGTATCGCCGATGGTGCCAGATTGCTTCAATCAGGTAGTGTTGAGAGGCCCTTCAGCAACAAGGATTTCCAGTATGCGCGCTTTTTTCGCCGGTCTGAGCATCGTCACAGGCCTTGCAATGGCCATGGTATCGATGCCCGCAAAAGCCGACCCGGCCCCCGATATCGGCAATTGGCAGTCGGTGCTTGATCAGGCGCGCGGCCAGACCGTGTATTTTCATGCCTGGGGTGGGGAGCCGCGCATCAATGATTATATCGCGTGGGCGGGTGCCCAGGTACAGGAACGGTACGGTGTGAATGTCGTACAGGTGAAACTTTCCGACACGGCCGATGCAGTGGCAAAGGTGTTGTCGGAAAAGACGGCTGGCGTCGATGATGGCGGGGCGGTCGATATGATCTGGCTGAATGGTGAAAACTTTGCCGCCATGAAACGCAATGACCTTCTGTTTGGGCCGTGGGCCGAACAGACGCCGAATTTTGCCTATGTCGATGTCGAAGGCAAGCCAACCGTAATCAACGATTTCACGGTTCCGACCATGGGCCTTGAAGCGCCGTGGGGTATGGCGCAGGTCAGTTTCTATTATGATACCGCACGCCTTGATAGCGTACCGAAGTCAGCTCAAGCCTTGCTGGAATGGCTGGTCAAACATCCGGGGCGCTTCACCTATCCCCAGCCGCCAAACTATATGGGATCAACTTTCCTGAAGCAGATTCTGGCCGAACTGGTAACGGATCCGAAAGTTCTGCAACAGCCCGCCAATGAAACGGACGCCAAAAAGGTTCTGGCACCTCTTTGGGGATATCTCGAAGACTTGCAACCGCTATTGTGGCGCAACGGGCAGGCCTATCCGCAAAATGGTGCCTCGCTACGTACGATGATGGCCGATAACCAGATCGATATCGCGTTTTCGTTTAGCTCGGGCGAAGTCTCATCGGCAATCGAGGCGATGGAACTGCCCGATACAGTCCGATCCTATGTGTTTGACAAGGGTACGCTTGGCAACACCAACTTCGTTGCCATCCCCTATAACGCATCGGCCAAGGCCGGGGCGGTCGTGCTGGCCGATTTCCTGATGTCACCCGAAGCCCAACTGCGCAAACAGGACCCGCAATACTGGGGAGCCGATACGGTACTGGCGATGGATAAATTGCCAGAAGACATGCAAAAGGCCTTTGCCGATCTGGATCTTGGCATTGCGTCTCTGTCGCCTTCCGAACGTGGTACGGTTCTGCCGGAACCACATCCAAGCTGGATGGAACTGGTTGAAACAGAATGGCAGAAGCGCTACGGCGTGGTGCAATAAGCCCAAATGCTCCGGCTTTTTCCGGCTTTTACCCTTATCCTGATGATCGGCCCGGTCTGTGCCGGGCTGATCGGGACGATATTACCGGCATTCGGGTATCTTCCGGCGCTTGGCGGCGATGTAATATCGATTGATCCTTGGCGGGATTTGATCAATCAGCCGGGGCTTGGCATTTCGATCAGGTTGTCATTGATCAATGGTTTGATCGCAACACTGATCTCGTTTCAGGTTGTCATACTATTTTGTGCCGCATGGCAGGGAACGCGGATTTTTGGCGTCATGCAACGCCTGCTGTCGCCGATCCTTTCCGTGCCACATGCAGCCGCGGCCTTTGGGCTGGCTTTTCTGATTGCACCAACCGGCTGGATCGTTCGGGCGGTCGCGCCGCTTGCCGGATGGGAACGTCCACCCGATATTGTGACCTTGCAGGACCCGTTGGGGATTGCCCTGATTGCCGGGCTGGTTGCCAAGGAAATTCCGTTTTTATTGTTGATGACGCTGGCGGCCCTGCCGCAGGCAGATGCCGACCGGACGCGCCAGGTGGCCTTGACACTTGGATATGGTCGCGTGGTTGGCTGGCTTAAAGCCGTTTTGCCACGGGTCTATCCGCAAATCCGTTTGCCGATATTGGCGGTGCTGGCCTATTCGACCTCGGTCGTTGATGTCGCGATGATCCTTGGCCCAACAACACCCGCACCGCTGGCGGTGCGTATTCTTGGTTGGCTATCCGATCCGGACCTGTCGCGTCGTTTTCTGGCCTCTGCCGGGGCCATTTTGCAATTTGTCCTTGTAATGATCGCGATGGCGATCTGGTGGGGTGGGGAAAAGCTTGTGGCGTGGTGGGGGCATGTCTGGGCCGAAGGCGGCATGCGCGGGCGACGCGATGATACCGTTCGAAGCTTTGCCGCCGTGACGGCAATCCTCTCGTCGGCTGCGGTGTTTCTGGGCCTGGCAAGTCTTCTGGTCTGGAGCTTTGCCGGGTACTGGTCCTTTCCGGAGTTTCTGCCGCGCAGTTTCAGTCTGCGTCTTTGGATGCGCGAATATGACATGCTAGGTGCAACACTTTGGACCACACTGATGATTGCGGTTCTCTCGGTCGGGGGGGCGATTACCCTGGTTCTGGGATGTCTTGAAAACGAAACCCGCCGGTTTCAAGATCCGGGGCAGGGGGCGATGTTATTGATTTATCTGCCGCTTTTGATGCCGCAAATCAGCTTCATGTTCGGGCTTCAGGTGTTTTTTACCGGCATCGGGCTGGAACGAACGTTGATTTCCGTCGTGATCGTTCATTTGATCTTTGTGCTGCCCTATATCTTTCTCTCACTTGCCGATCCGTTTCGCGCCCTTGACCCTCGATATTTGCAAACTGCCTTATGCCTTGGGGCATCACCGGCGCGGGTGTTCTGGTTGGTGCGCCTACCATTATTGACCCGCGCGGTTCTGACCGCCTTTGCGGTCGGCATTGCGGTCAGTGTCGGGCAGTATCTGCCAACCCTTTTGATCGGGGCGGGGCGATTTGCGACGGTAACGACCGAGGCGGTAGCACTGGCATCAGGCGGAGACCGGCGAATGATCGGGATTTACGGGCTTTTGCAAATGATCCTGCCGTTTGCCGGTTTTGCCCTGGCCCTTCTGATCCCGGCGGTTTTATTCCGCCACCGGCGCGGCATGGGAAACCGAAACAGGATATGATCAGCCGATGAGCAGCACACAAACCAATAACAGCACCCTCGCCCTCGCCCCCGCCACTGCCAAAGGTCTTGAATTACGCCGGGTTTCCATTCGCCTCAATGGGCGTGTACTGGTTGATATCGATACCATCATCAAATCGGGCGAGATCGTGACGCTGATGGGGCCGAGCGGTTCGGGAAAATCAAGTCTGCTGACCTATATTTGCGGAACATTGCCGGTGGGCGGAACCGCCGGGTTTGAGGTCAGCGGGCAGGTTGTTCTGAATGGCCGGGGGCTGGATGGTCTGGCACCACAGGATCGCCATGTCGGTATCCTGTTTCAGGATGATCTTCTGTTTCCGCATTTATCGGTTGGCGGCAATCTGGCGTTTGCCCTGCCATCAAGTGTTCGGGGGCGGTTAGAACGCAGAACGCGTATCGAGGACGCGCTGGAAAGTGCGGGGCTTGGTGGTTTTGCCGACCGTGACCCGGCAACATTGTCCGGCGGGCAGCGTGCGCGTGTCGCCCTGATGCGGGTGTTGCTGTCCGAGCCCGGCGCACTTTTGCTCGATGAACCTTTTTCAAAGCTTGATACCGAGTTACGGGATCAGATCAGGACATTTGTTTTTGAACAGGCGCGGTTGCGTGGTTTGCCAACCCTGATGGTGACCCATGATCCCGATGACGGGGCGGCAGCCGGCGGCAGGATCATAAATCCGGTATAGCATGCACGCGCTTCTTGCATGATTTTCGCGCTGGTCAATCGGTGCGTTTGGTCCTAAGAGAAGCGCACCGCAAAGAATTGTCTTGGGCCCGAAACACGAAATCAAAGGCCCATGCGGCATTGGAGAATGTCGTGAATGTTTCCAGAAGAAATGTATGCGATCGTCCCGGATGCGCTTGATCGTGCAACCTGCAATCGACTGATTGACGGATTTTCGCAAAAACTTGACGATGGTGGCCTTGTTCAGGGCCAGTCGGCAAGCCATATCCGCCGGTCACAGATCACCTGGTTTAACGAGACACAGGAACCGGCCGTCATGCGCCGGATCGTTGACATGGTTGCGGATGTAAACCGCAATGTGTTTGATTTTTCTTTGTCGGAATTCGCCGAAGATGCACAGATTGCCTGCTATGCCGGGGATCAGCGCGGTCACTATGACTGGCACAGCGACGTTGGCGCATCCGATATTGCACGCCGTCGCAAACTGACCATGGTGATCCAGCTATCCGAACCCGACCAGTATGAAGGCGGTTTGTTGCAGCTAAACCCGGCGGGGCATGTTTTTGATGCGCCGATGGAACGTGGCACGGCGATCTTTTTCCCGAGCTTCGTTCTGCACCGCGTCGCCCCGACGACAGCGGGCCTGCGTTATTCGCTTACCCAATGGGTGCATGGAACGCCTTTCCGCTGATCAATACCGTTCCAACCGGTCCAGAAGGCGTGGGTTGTGCCATTTCGGCTGCCGGTCTTCGAGTGCGGCTTCGTGGTGCTGGACGCTGGCATTGTCGGCCTTTTGCTTGTCAAGGCGCAGATTGATCCAGCGCGGAATGATTTCGTTGTTGAAATCTTCCATGAGAAGCACGGCTGCGGTCTCGAAATTATCAAACGGGATACGCGCGATTTCGGCGAAATATTCCGCGAGGCAATCGGGTTTTATGATCAGGCGGTCCGGGACATAACGCAGGGTCATACGGGCCGGAAACACGGTTTCGCATCCGCTCAGTTCGCTTTGCAACGTCACGACATAATCAAGCTGTGCACCGGGATTATGTTCTGTCAGCAACAGGTTTCGACGTTCAAATATTTCCAGCATCAGGCCTACCTGCGTTTATTCGTTTGATAATCAAGATTACCCCCACCTTTCGGGAACGAAAAGGCTTCTTTTCCGGGGCAGGTGGGGCGAATGGCCGCTTATGCGTCAATCCCGCGATGCCGGTTGACAACTGCTTCGTTGACCGGCGGGGCAATTTCAACAAAGCGCGAGCCATCCTGAAAAATCAGGTGCCCCTTGTAGCCGGAGATTTGCAAAGCCTCGCGGAAGATGCCGCGAATATCGTCGCGATTATCAGATTGCAGTGGATTTTCAGTGCGCACGATCAAATCGAACTTGCTGTCTTCGCCTTTGACCAGACCGTCAAGCTGGGTGTGGCCGACTTCGCTGAAAGACAGGTCGAGCAGAAAGCGCGTGCCGGGTTCTTCCCTTTCGCCTTTCTCGTTTTCGTCGTCGCCATGTCGCCATGCCAGACGAACCTGTTCGATTCGTTCCCCCATCTGAAACGGCATCGGCATCACACGCCAGCCATCCGGGCGTTCGTCGGCGGCCATGCCCCGCAATCTGCTGAAATCGCCTTCGAGCTTTTTAAGAATATCGTCGCCGTTCCCGTCAATCGATGACAGGCTGTTGCTGGCGCGATCCCCCAACCAGCCGCGTGCTGTTCCCCCGGGGCCGGTCATGGCGGCAAAAAAGAACATCATCGTGGTGGTCAGTTTCGGTCCGGCCTGCGGAATATTGTTCAACAGAGCCGCTGCCGCGCCCGGATCGTGTTGTGCCAGTGCGGTCACCGCCTGCTGCAAACTGCCCCAGTCTCGTGACAGGGCTGCGTTCTGCCCGCGTGCAATCAATTCTGCCTCTGTCATCGGAGGGGCTTGAGTGCCGCGTCCGGCGGCGGTATTGGCATCGACACTAAACGACAGGGTCGCACCAACCGGGGCTGGAACCGGCAATTTGATGCCGACAACACCGGCAGATGTGCGAAGGGCGGTAAAGCCGTTCGGCAACGTCCGGGCTTCGGCGCTATCGGGTGGCAGAACCGTCCCGGTCAGCACCAGCGGGGTTGCTGTTCCGGCCGCACCTGTACCGCCTGCGACAACCTGACCTGAGATACCCGCACCCGATGGCGTTCCCAGCGCGCCGCCGGTTGTTATAGTGGGTGTCATGGTGCCAGTTGCATTCATGTTGGCAATCTGGGCGGCCTTGCCGGCACTGACGGCACCCTGACCGACAAAGATAACCTGTGTCTGGCTTCCGGCGGGTAACTGACTGCCATTAGGCAAGGTCAGGCTGCTTGTTGTGATGGCGTTAAAGGCCTGGCCGGGGATCAGAACGTTGCCATTGATCCCGGTGGTCGGCAATCCGCCGCCAGTTCCGGTTGTACCCGGTGTCAGCGTTTGCGGCAGCACCTGAAGGCGAAGGGCGGCTGCGGGATCGCTGCCCTGCTGCGGCTGTCCCTGGGGCATGATCCGCACCCAAAGAAAGTCCCCCAGATTGGTTGGAAGGGGTGTTGGCAGTTTTATATTAACCTGCCCCAGACTGGTCAGAAGAGTCAGTTCATTACCCGAACGCGACTGAACAGACGCCTGAAGCAGGCTTTCGACCGGCAGTTTTGCAATGGCATTGGCGACCTGCTGGGCAGCACTGACCTGAGAAGGCGGCTGTGGACTACCCGATGCCCCGCCGGCCGTCGCACCGCCCTGACCGCCAACGGCAGTGCCTGGTGTTACGGCTTGTGGCGGGAGAGTCATGGCGTCAGCCCTCCAGCAGCTTTTGCGTGATCGCTTCCATATCGTGGGCGGCATCGCAATTGGGATGGCGCATCAGAAGCGGGGTCTGTGACCGAATGCATTCGGAAACACGCGGATCGGCACGTACAACACCCAGAAGTGGCGGGCTGATTTTCAGGAAACCTTCGCAGGCTTTAAGAAGCTTGTTGTAGATCGCCTCGCCTTCCTTGCGGTCCTTGGCCATATTCACCACCACCCGGATATCGGTTTTGGGTCGCGCCATATGTGTGACCTTGATAAAGGCATAGGCATCGGTCAGCGATGTCGGATCACCGTTGGTGATGACAATCACCGTATTGGCAAGGCTGGTCATCTGACGCACACCCTGATCAACACCCGCGCCAAGGTCGATCAGGACCTTGTCGTAACTTTTACCGGTCTGGATCAAATCATCGGATAGGGCCTGAAGACGGGTCACGGGCAGATTGGCAAGACTGCCCGATCCGCTGCGCCCGGCAATGATGTCAAAGCCGCCATCGGGGAAGGGGGTTACGGCATCGCGCAAACCGATCCGTCCGGAAATCACCCCGCCCAGATCATGTTTGGGCATCAGGCCAAGCTGGATGTCGATGTTGGCAAGGCCAAGATCACCATCAAACAACAGGGCTTTTTTGCCTTCGCGCACCAGCGAATGGGTCAGGGTAATGGCAAACCAGGTCTTGCCCACGCCCCCCTTGCCAGATGCGATGGCAAGGACGTTGCGGCCTTTGGCGCGCGGAGCAGTTTTGGATACTTCATCAGACTTGGCAGTCATTTCACGACCTCGGAGAAACTCGGTTTCGCGTTCTCGGCGCGATGGGACGGTATCAGAAGTTTGGCCAGGGCGACGGGGCTTATTGCGGTTAGACCGTCTGCGACCTGGGCCGTCATACTGACATTGCAAAGGGAAAGATTTCCTGAATCCGCACCGTATAACGCGCCGCCAAGGCGCGATGCAACATCCAGTCGGGAAATCACCATGCGCGCAACGCCGCAATCGGCAAAGGCATTGGCGATATCGGCACATTCGTCGGCATCAATCCCGGCGGGATTGACCAGTACGGGTTCGCTTGGCACAACGGACATGAAATCGCCCAGTGCCTTGATGTCGGCATCGACATAGGGATTGCAGCTTGCCGTGTCGACCAGAACCATGTCGGCATCCCGCATACGGGCAAACTGGGCTTTGAATTCTTCGGGTGTTTTGACCAGTGACAGATTGATGTTCAGGATACGGGTGAATGCCTCAAGCTGGGCCACACCGCCTGCGCGTTTGTAATCGGTGGTCAGAACCGCGACTTTTCGCTTTTTCATCACTGCACGGGCAGCAGTTTTGGCAACCGCCAGCGTTTTGCCGCAACCGGGCGGGCCGACAAAGGCCAAGGCACGCGGCGTGTTTTTTTCCGGCAACGGCGAAAAATCAAAAATCTCGTCCAGTGCCGATGCCAGTAATTGCTGTGCGGTAGTGGCACCGCTTTCGCGGCCCATAAGATCACAAAGCCGCAAACGCAGCCGTTCGGGCAGATTATGACGGAGAAGGGCTTCTTGTGCGTGATCAAACAGTTCCTGATGACCCGGAGGGCCTTGATCCGCGATATCGAAATCCAGATCCGGATCACGATCAAGGGCCGCGGTCAGCCGCACGCCCGTGCCCGGAATATCCTGGGTCGATACGATAATGGCATCCGATCCCATATGCTCTTTGACCAGTGCCATCGCCTCGGTCATGGTCGGGGCGCTGAACGTCTTAAGGCGCATATGCTGTCCCCTCGCAACGGATCATCATATCTGCCCCATGGTTTTGAGTTGGGCCTTGGGATGAATTTCATTTTGCGACATGACAACCGTGGTGGGCCGGAATCGTTCGACAATGGATCGGACATAGGGACGAATGCCGGGACTGGTCAAAAGAACCGGGCTTTCGCCCATCATGCCAAGTCGCTCGAACGTGGTGCGAACCTTGTTGATAAATTCCTGAAGCTGGCTTGGCGGGATCGAAAGTTGCTTTTCCTCGCCAGAGCCGACCAGACTTTCGGCAAATATCTGTTCCCACTGCGGTGACAGGGTCACCAGCGGGATCACGCCATCATGGTTGGTATTCACATCCGACAACTGTCGTGCCAGGCGGGAACGCACATGTTCGGTCATGAAGGTCGGATTACGCGTAAAGGCGGTGGATTCCGCAATTCCTTCAAGAATGGTCGGCAGATCGCGGATCGATATGCGTTCGGTCAGAAGGTTTTGCAGAACGCGCTGAACCCCGCCAACGGAAACCTGACCCGGTACGATGTCTTCGACCAGTTTTTTCTGGTCGTCGTCGAGCTCGTCCAGAAGCTTCTGGGTTTCGGCATAGGACAGAAGTTCGGGCATGTGGTCCTTGATCACCTCGGTAATATGGGTGGTGATCACGGTTTGCGGATCAACAACGGTATAGCCACGGAACATGGCCTCTTCCTTCATGCCCTGTTCGATCCACATGGCTGGCAGGTTGAAGGTCGGTTCCATGGTTTTTTCACCGGCAAGGGTGATTTCCTCGCCGCGCGGATCCATGACCAGCAGCATGTTGGGGCGAAGGTCGCCACGGCCGGCCTCGATTTCCTTGACGCGCAGTACATAGGTGTTGGCGGGAAGCTGCATATTGTCTTGAATACGCACACTGGGCATGACAAAGCCCATATCGGTCGCCAGCTGACGGCGTAGTGCCTTGATCTGATCGGTCAGCTTCTGGCCGCGTTCGGTGCTGATCAGCGACAGCAGGCCATATCCGAGTTCAAGCCGCACATAATCCATGCGAAGCGCATTGGCGATCGGCTCTTCGGGGGGCGGGCCTGCGGCATCGGCGGCGGTCTGGGCTTCTTCCATTTCGGCGTTGGCGGCGGCTTCTTTCTGTTTTCGGCCCAAATGCCACGCAAGATAGCCCAGCACAATCGCCAGACCAAGGAACCAGACCATCGGAATACCTGGCAAAAGCGACATGCCCGCCATCATCGCCGAGGCAACGCCAAGAGCTGCGGGGTAATTGCTTACCTGTCCGAAAACGGCCTTTTCAGTTGCGCCGTCAAGGCCGCCCTTGGTGACAAGAAGGCCAGCGGCCGTCGAGACGATCAGGGCGGGAATCTGCGACACCAGACCATCGCCAACAGTCAGGATCGTGTAGGTTTCAGTGGCTTCGGCCAGGGATAGGCCCATCTGGGCGGTGCCGATAATAATGCCGCCGATCACGTTGATGAAGGTAATCAGGATACCTGCAACCGCATCACCGCGGACGAATTTGGATGCACCATCCATGGAACCGAAGAACGAGCTTTCATCTTCCAGTTCCTTGCGGCGTGCCTTGGCCTGCGCTTCGTTGATCAGACCCGATGACAGATCGGCGTCAATCGCCATCTGTTTACCGGGCATGGCATCAAGGGTGAAGCGTGCAGCGACTTCGGCGATACGACCGGAACCCTTGGTGATAACCACAAAGTTGATGATCACAAGGATGGCAAAAACAATAATCCCGATCACGAAATTGCCCGAGATCAGGAAGCTGCCGAATGCCTCAATCACCGCACCGGCAGCATGGGTGCCTTCGTGTCCGTGGCCCAGAATCAGACGCGTGGTTGCAATGTTTAGCGCCAGTCGAAGCGACGTCGCGACCAGCAGGATCATCGGGAAAGAGTTGAATTCCAAAGGTTTCTGGATGAATAGCGACGTCATCAGGATCAGCACCGAGAAGCTGATCGACAGGGCGAGCAGGAAGTCGAGTAGCCAGGGCGGCATCGGGAACATCATGACCACAAGGATCAGGATGAAGCCAAGCGCCATGGCGATATCGCCACGTTTCATGGCCGACCGGACGCGTGACTGGATACCAGCCATATTCAGGCCGCCCGCACTTTGGGGGCCTTGTGACCCGTCAGATCCTGCCGGTGTGATGTCTCGACCGTCGGCCATGTTGACTTCTGGTTACCCTATGTTGCGCGATCCCGGGAATGCATCCCTTGTTCTGATATGGGGTGCACCGGTCGTTTTGTAATAATCAGTCCTGACCATTGCCAGGTTGCGGCACGGCAAGGCCTTCGTCGGTATATTGACGAAGCTTGTTGCGCAGTGTGCGGATCGAAATGCCGAGAATGTTTGCCGCATGGGTGCGGTTGCCAAAGCAATGTTTCAGCGTATCGATGATCAGATCGCGTTCGACATCTGCAACCGTGCGACCGACCAGGGCTGCCGTGACCGATGAATCCGCGTTGGTGTGATCGGCGCTATCCGCATCATGGTCGATCGGTGCTGCCGGGCAGGGTGCTGCATAATCGTCGTGATGATCAGGCAGCGGGGCAGGTGCGTATGGTGCCTGCTGTGCCGGGGGAACCGGACGATAGGCCGCACCACCATAAGCCGCATTGGCATTGGCATAGGCCGAACTTGCGCGGGACGGTGCACTGGGGGCTGGCTGCGAAAGAGCCGGGGCAGGTGCCGCTGTTTCGGGGGGCGGAGCAGACTGCCAGCCCGGTTCGCTACTTCCGGCACCCGAAAGCATGATGGCTTCAGGGCCGATTTCCGTCGGACCGGCAATCAGGACGGCGCGGTGCATGGTATTTTCAAGTTCGCGAACATTGCCACGCCAATGATGGCTACGCAAACGCGTGATTGCCAGCGGACTGATCGGGCGGATCGGTACATCGTTGGCTTCGGAATATTTTTTAACAAAAAATTCCGCCAGAACTGGAATATCGTCAGGCCGTTCGCGCAGCGAAGGAATATCGAGATTGACGACGTTCAGGCGGAAATAAAGATCTTCACGGAAGTTGCCCGCATTGACTTCGGCCTCAAGATTGCGGTTCGAGGTCGCAAGAATACGGACATCAACCTTGACCGGGCTTTTACCGCCCAGACGGTCGATTTCCTTTTCCTGAATGGCGCGCAGCAGCTTTGCCTGAAGGCGGACATCCATTTCGCTGATTTCATCAAGCAAAAGGGTACCGCCATTGGCTTCTTCAAACTTTCCGATGCGTCGGGCCTGTGCGCCGGTAAACGCACCTTTTTCATGGCCAAACAGTTCGGATTCAAGAAGGTTGTCGGGAATCGCGGCACAGTTCACGGCAACGAATGGTTTGTCCGCCCGGTTGGATTTACGATGAACAAAGCGCGATATGATTTCTTTGCCGGTACCGCTTTCGCCCGTAATCAGGATGGAGGCGGAACTGTTGGCGACCTGGGTTGCCAGACGAAGGGTTTCGGCCATGCGGGCATCGCGATGGATCAGGGCATGGCTTTCTTCGGTAACGGCCTCGAAGATGGCGGCAATCAGGTCGGCTTCGGGGGGCAGGGGGATGAATTCCTGGGCACCGGCCTTGATGGCATTGACCGCACCATTGACGTCATTGCCGATGCCACACGCGACAACCGGGACATTGATCCGTTCACGATGCATGGCTTCGATCAAGGCTGCAACATCAAGGGTGATGTCAGCCATGACAAGATCGATCCGGTTGCCTGCGCGCAGGATATTCAGCGATGTCGTGACACTTTCGGCCAACTGGACTGTTGCGCCGCGTGCCATCGCGATCTTGCTGGCTGCGCCGATCTGACCGCCCAGTCCACCAACGATCAATACCTGCATAGTCTCATCTCTTTCCGCTTCGTTCCCAATGGCAATTTCAATTGGCGGGTTTCACCGATCAATCGAAATAGCTGACCCGTTTTGACGGGGGCAGGATGGAGTTGATCAGCATTTCCAGACGACGGGGGTTTTCCTGTCGCCCGATGGAGACGGCCCCCACCATATAGACCGAATTCAAAAGTTCTTCTTCGCCCGAGTTGCGTTCAAGTTTGGCAGCAAGCGGCATAAAAACCATGTTTGCCAGAACCGCACCATAGAAAGTCGTCAGAAGGGCAACTGCCATGGACGGCCCGATCGAGGACGGGTCATCAAGGTTGCCCAGCATCTGCACCAGACCGATCAGTGTCCCGATCAGCCCCATGGCCGGCGCGATATCGCCAGCCTTTTTCATGATGTTTGCACCTTTCTGGTGGCGACCGATGGTGGCGTTCATGTCCTTGCGCATGATGGCTTCGACTTCTTCGGGTGGTGTGCCATCGACGACAAGCGACAGTCCCTTCCAAAGATATTCCTCGCTTTGCAGACTGTCGAGATGCCCCTGAAGCGATAGGACCCCGCCTTTGCGGGCGATTTCAGCCAGTTGCAGGATTTGCAGGGCAGCATCGGCAGGGTTGCGCGATTTGTGGAAAATCGTGCGCATCAGAACCTTGCCAGCCCCCAGGAATTCGCCCAGCGCAAAACACACAGCGGTAATCGCAGCCGTGCCGCCGATCACGATCAGAACGGATGGAATATCAATAAATGCCCCGGGCGATCCCCCCAATACGATCGCCGCGATAATAAGTGCGAAGCCAATAGCCAGCCCCGCAACCGTCGCGATATCAAACGACGTTTTAGTCCCCCCGTCCGCCATACCCGCTCATCCTCTCAAAAGACTAGTTTTTCTCGGACTTGATGATTTCCGTCATGGTTACCCCCAGACGGTCTTCGACAACCACCACTTCGCCGCGTGCGACCAGACGGTTGTTTACATAAATATCAATAGCTTCCCCAACCTTGCGGTCAAGCTCTACCACTGCGCCACGCCCCAGTTTTAGCAGCTGACTTACCTGCATGGTTGCTTTTCCAAGGACTGCCGAAACCTGAACGGGAATGTCGTAAACCGCTTCGAGATCCTTGGAGGTCTTCATGGCATCGCTGCCGATCTCGGCGGCGGCCAGAAGTTCGGTACCTTCGCCCTCTAGCTCGATATCATCATTATCGAGTTCCGAGAGTTCAAGATCGTCATCATCGGCCATTTTCGTCTCCTGATCCTTGAGCTTCCTGCGTCACATCGGCTTCTGTTTCGTCCCGGGTATCGGGGGTGCGATCTTCCTGCAACGGGTTCCCATCCTGTTGTCGCGGATCGCTTTTCTCCTCATCCCGGATCTGAGTGTGCGACGCATCATCCTTGGGGGATGTTGGCATATTAACCTGTTCTGTGCCATGACCTTCTTCGATCTGGCCTGTCGGTTGACCGGCTTGGTGTGATCCGGTTCCACTATCCCCGATATGATTATCACCTGTCGGGGCGGCCTGCATTTCGGAAGTATCAGGTTCTGTCGCATAGGTTGGTGTCAAATCATGCCCCGAAACGGTTGTTTCCGGTTTCGCCGACGGGGTTTCTGGACTTGCCGGGCGGGGGGCGGGCGAAAGGTCGGCAAGCCGGGTGTTCTGGACATCAGGATCGCCCATGTCATTTTCTTCAAACTCATGCTCCTCGCTATGATTTTGAAGGACACGTTCAACGATATCGTTGATTTCGGCCCAGATGCGTTTGGTTTCCCGCACAGCCGTTCCGTCACCCCACGATACATGGCAGTCACCCAGATCAATATCGGGCTCGCCAACAACCGCGACCTTACCCGAAAAACCCCGCGACTGTGCGATTTTTTCAACACTTTCGGAAACCATGTCGCTGATATCGGGGTGGACCTGAACGATCACCTTGGGAACATCGAACAGATTGGCAAGGCACTGACGGACTATGCTTTCGATTTCAGTCAGTTCGAACTGTTTTGACCAGGCCGGTGCGATTTTGCGCATGATGCCGACGGCAACATGAATGGCATCCTCGTTGATGCGGGCATTGGCGCGTTTCTGCTGCTCGTCAATTTGCGCAAGTTTTTCGGCAAGTCGTGCGGACGTATCTGTCAAAGCTTGTTGCAGCGATGACTGGATTTCCGCGCGGCCTTGCTCGACACCGCGCGCAAAGCCTTCTGCGTCGGCGGCCTCGCGCGCAACTGCCTCGGCCCCTGCAATCATCTGGGCGGCCTGTTCTTCGGTATAAACTGCCGGAGGCGGAGGCGGGGCTTCGTCCTCTTTCTTCTTTTTCTTTTTGCCCAGAGAATAATGTTCATCATCCGAACCGGACGAACGAATGACGTTATCGGCATCATCGAAACTGAGCGAGAATTTGAATTTTTCAATGGCCGTCATATCGAACCGCTGGTTTGATTTGTGCGACAAGCAGGCCGGCGGCCTTATGCCAACCTGCCCATGAATGAACCTTCAGGCATATCAGGTTTCCTGATAAAGCCAGTTGCGAATGATCGACAGGGCCTCTTCCGGGTGCTTTTCGACAATTTCACCAATTTTCTTGACCGAAGATGCTTTAACCCGGCCCTCGACCATCGACAGATTGATCAGTTCTTCGCCTTCATCACTCATCCCCGGCGCCATCGGTACGGGGGATGGGCCTGTCAATGCGGGGGTGCCGTCTGCGGACATGTCTTCAGACAGCAACTGGCGCTGTGCCATGTCGGCGGCACTTGGCAGTGTTTCGAATGCACGGGTCAGCAGCGGCCTGACCACCAGCAGGATCACAAGGATCGCGACAATTGCCAGCACCAGCATTTCTGCGATGCGGAAGATTTCTGCCTTATCAAGACCAAGGAATGTTTCGACAGCTTCATCCGCGAAGAGGTCTGCTGTATCGGCAAATCTCATATTGATCACTTCGACCTGATCACTGCGCGCCGGGTCATAACCGATTGCGCTACGAACGAGGGCCGCAATCTTTTCCAGATCTTCAGGCGAGCGCTCCTGATAAAGCCGTTCGCCGTTTTCATCTGTTGTGTAGGTGCCATCGACCAGAACCGCCACAGTCACACGCGAAATTTCGCCGATTTCCTTGACCTTGGTGGTCGTGGTTTTGGAAATCTCGTAATTGACAGTTTCCTCGGAACGGGTTTCCTGACTGTTGGTGCCAGCACCCTGTGCTCCACCAAGATTGGGATCCGGAAGATTGTTCTGCAGCGTAACCGGGTCTGCACCCTCTGTCTCGCTGTTGGTCGAGTTTTCATCAATCGTCTGGCTAGAGCGCACCACCCGTTCGTCGGGATTAAATCGCTCGTCTGCTGTCGTCACCTTGTTGAAGTCCATTTCGACCGACACCTCGGCACGAACTTCGCCATAACCAAGGGACCGGGAAAGAAGATCTTCGATCGTGTTGCGCAGACGCGTTTCGTTGCTAATGCGCATCTCATCGGCGGTCTGGGTCAGGAAGGTTGAAGACTGTTCTTCACCCTGACCACGCGCCAGAAGACGACCGCGTTCATCAATGATGGAAACCTTGCTTGGTGTTAGCTGGGGAATAGCCGCTGCAACAAGATGCTGGATCGCTATAACCTGTTCGGGTTTAAGTTCCCCACCGGCCATTTTAACTGCAATTGATGCGCTGGCTTCCTGGGTCTCGCGCGAGAACATCTGACGTTTGGGCAAAACCAGATGTACACGGGCCTGTTGAACGGACTGTATGGAGGCTATGGTACGGGCCAATTCGCCCTCAAGGGCGCGAACATGGTTAATGTTCTGTTCGAAACTTGTTGCACCAAGGCCGCTGCCACTATCGAACACTTCGTACCCGACGGAGCCGCCGGTCGGCAACCCGCTTTCCGCCATTGACAGGCGCATGCGATTGACCTGATCGGCGGGTACAAGAATTTCGGTGCCGTTATTCAGAAGCTGGTAGGAAACCTGCTGTTCTTCGAGACGGTTGACGATCTGGCTCGCATCCGCCGGGTTCAGATCACGATAGAGCAACTCCATATTCGGTGCCGAAACACGCAGAATAAGGAATGCAAAAAACACAAGCAGCAACACCCCGACGCCACTGATGGCCATCAGGCGTGTCGGTCCAAGACCTTTAAGCGTTTGCAATAAACCGCCCACGTTCGACTGCTCCGGATCGATTGTTACCACTGTCCCCAATACCGGCAGATGTCCGCACAATAGCTACCAGTATCATCAACGAATAGAAGCGCATATTGAAGAACAGGTTAACGACCGGCAATTATTGCCCAGTAATGTGTTCAAAATTCGCCAGCGATTTGAATCATTTGAATCTTTGGCACGTTCAATATGCTGCCCCCTATGTAGGTATTCCGTTCCCAAAAAAGAAGCCCGGCTAAAAAAAGCCGGGCGAGTCCCTGTAAACATGCAGTGCATCGGGGCAGGAAAACCGCCCCGATGGCCTCAATCAATTACTGTTTGATACGGATCAGCTCGCTGAGCATTTCATCGGTCGTGGTGATCGTCTTGGTGTTTGCCGAATAGGCGCGCTGGGTCACGATCATGTTTGTGAACTCCTCGGCAAGGTCGACGTTCGACGATTCAAGAGCAGATGCCACAACGTTACCTGCACCATTCAGACCCGGCTCACGCAGTAGATAGTCACCCGATTCACGTGTCTGGCGGTAAACGTTGCCAGTATGGTTTTCCATCTCGTCAGGTGCCTCGAAGGTGGCGATCGCCAGTTTGTAAATCGGGCGTTTTACACCGTTGGCAAATTCGACCTGAAGGAAGCCATCTTCGGTGAAGCCGTAGTTAACCATCGAACCTGCCTGCGCACCGTTCTGGTTAATGAAGCGGGTGTCATATTCTACGAGGTTGCCGTTCGAGTCCGAACCTGCGCCAAACTGCGTGATACCATTCGTCAGGCCAACTGTACCGAGATCAATTGTGATCTGGTTTGCATTTGAACCATTGCTCCAGTTAACAGCAATATCCTGATCCACCAGACTTGTTGTTCCGGCATTATCGGTAAAGGTCCGCAGGCTACCATCACCGTTAAAGGTAATGATACCGGACTGGATCAATCCGTTAGGATGAAGGGTCGGATCAAGTTCGTCCGCACCAGTGCTGCCTGTCAGTTCAAACCCCCAGCGGTTTTGGCCCAATTTGATAACCTGCAATTCGACAACATGTGCCGATCCAAGGGAATCATAGATTGTCACGGGCATCCTGTTGTTTTCAGCAACAGCCCCTGACGCCAGATTACCTCCTGTATAGGTTGCTGCCAGTGTCGCCGGGAACGGGCCTGTAAAGCCAAGGGCGGTCAGAGGGGTGTTGTTGTTGTTGGTAATCACAACATTCTGATCGGCAAACGAACCGTTAATGGTCAGGGTATCATTGGCACCGGTTGTGGTGGCCGTCGCACTGACGCCCGTCACCGCGCTGATTTTTGTCGCGATGTCTGCCAGCGTATCCGTGCCGGTTATCGTTATTGTCGTGGTGGTACCGTTATAGGTGATATCAAAAGAGTCACCGGCGGCAATACCGGCCTGACCGGCAAGGGCAGCCGTCCCGTTGATGCCCAACGTTGTCGAAACATTCGACCCACCGGCCAGCGGTGTTTCGTTGGCATTAAGGTTTGCCCCGAACTCGATGGTTGTGGTTGACGCCGCTGCTGTCAGGATCGAGTTGATATCAAGAACCTGCAAATCAGAGATCGCCGAACTGTTCGACGTCGTTGCCGTTCCGGTCGGATCAAGAAGACCACCGTTACGATCCGTCGCCCAACCCTGAACGTAATATCCGGCGGTATTGCGTAGATAGCCGTCATCATCCGGTTTGAAATCACCTGCACGTGTGAAGAAAATCTCGTTGTCTGAACCGGGAGTATTCGTATCACGGACAACAAAGAAGCCATCACCGGAAATTGCTGCGGCTGTATTTGACGAGGTCGCCTGCAACAGGCCCTGCTTGCTGATCAGGGCCGTCGGATGGAACCGCACACCACCGGGGGTGTAACGGGTGTTGGTCGCAGATTCCGTGACAAGCGTTGAAAAACGCCCGACGGTACCCTTGTAACCAACCGTGTTGAGGTTCGAGATGTTATCCGAAATGACGCCCAGGTTTTGCGACTGGGCATTCAGGCCGGATACACCGGAAATCATAGCACCAAAAAGGCTCATTGTATTTCTCCTGCACCTACAGGGTGTTGATCAAAATCCGGATGAAAGCCCTCAGGCTGCTTCGTCCTGTTCGTCTGTTCCGGCATTATTGTTGTCGCCGGTTTCGGTTCCGGTATCCGTGCTGTTCGCGCCAAGTTTGACGTTGGTCAGCGTTCCGAACGGTACAGAAACGTCACCGATACGCAGATAAATATCGTCATCACCAATATCGACGCTGTCGACATTGCCAATGATGCCAATCGCCATCGAGGCCGGTTTACCTTTTTCGTCCTTGAACGTATCACCGTTGGCTGCCATCGGTTTAAGCACGAGGGTATAAGCACCTTCGGCCTGCGCGACGCCGCTATTGTTTTTGCCATCCCAGGTAAAGTTCTGGAGGCCGGAAATGTCGGTGAGATCTTCGGAATAAACCGTCTTGCCGTCTTGATCCTGAACCTGCAATTGCAGGCGCGGAACTTCTGGCGAGATGTTGTATTTGTATTTGAGCTCGCCACCCTCTTCGAGCCAGTTGGTATCACCAACAGCCTCGATTTCTGCCCCGACATAGGACAGGGCGGAAAGCTGACGCTGCTGGCTTTGCATCGCAAGCAGGTTTTCAAGGTTCTTGTTGCTCTGGATTCCTTGCTCCACCTGGGCGAACTGGCTGAGCTGGTCGGTGAATTTGTCACTTTCCATCGGCGAGGTCGGATCCTGGTTCTTGAGCTGGGTGGTCAACAGCGTCAGGAACGTGTCGAAGTTCTGGGCCAACTGGCTGGCGGAGCTGCTGGAGGCAGCATTTGTATTGTTTCCTGCCACGCCAATATTGGTAGTTGATGAAACGGTCATGGTCCTGTTCCCCTACCTTTCCTAAATCCGGATATCAACGAGGCCGTTGGGATTGATCCCATAGCCAATCGCGACATGCTCAGCGAGCTCGGCACCACTCATGACATCGCCTTCATCAGGCATGCTGCCAGAATTGTTTGCCATTCTGGATTGGCCGTTGCCTTCCTGGCTTTGGCCGCCTTCGTTCCTGTGCTCGAAGGTGAAACTTTGGCTGTCTGCGTTCAGGCCAGCATCCTTGAGCGCCTGTTGCAGAGCACGTGAATCCTGACGGAGCATGTCGAGTGTTTCGCGTGTATCGGCCTGAATGACGCCCTGAACACGGCCATCATGGCTGATTTCAAGTTTCACATCGACCCGGCCCAAATGTTCGGGGCGCAGTTGGACCGAAATTTTGTCCACACCCTCGCTGGCGGCATTGCGGATATGAACCGCGACCTGCTGTTGCACCTGCTGGGCGGGGGCGCTGCGTGCCGTATGCGCGGTTTGCCCGGCAGAATTGCCTTGGGTCAGGTTGCTGTTGCCGGTAAGCGTTCCATTGGCTGTCTGACTTGTACTTTCGCCTGATCCGGTTGCATTGATGGTTGTTGCTGCATTACCGGTCGTTGCGGTCTGTGCCTGTACGCCTGGCTGCATATTCGGCACATTTGCCGCAGCAGCCATTGCCTGCTGAGCGGCCTGACTGGTGCCGTTCGCAGCCGTCGCATTACCCGTCGAAGCAGGGGTTTGCTGAGCTGCGCTGTTGTTTGCGTTCGCAGCACTGGTGCTGGTGCCCGAGTTCTCTGTTTTTGTGCCGGATTTGCTATTACCTTCGCCGCTCATGGCATCAACGACCTTGGCGATAAAGCTGTCATTGTCGTCGGCAGCGGAGCCGGTTCCATCCAGACCGTTAAGGGCAGATTTTGCAGTTGCACCCGCTGCGGGTTGCGACAGGGCGGTGGAATTCATCAATCCATCGGTGGTGCCCTCGGCATTCTGCGCCGGATTTGTTGAAACAGGCTGAGCCGTTGTTCCTGCGACTCCCGTCGCTGTCTGTGTAACTGTACTTCCAGATGTTTGCGGGGGGGCCGCCGGATTGACAGAGGGTACCGCGACCATATTCGGATCAATCGTCTGCTCATCTTGCGAAGCAGGATCTGCAGAAGCGACAGTTTCGTCTTTCACCTTCGCAGGCTGATCGGCATTGGCCGCTTCTTCATTCTGCCCGCCAGAAGCTTCTTTGGGATCATTCGTCGAGGCTGTTTTGGTTTCATCCAGATCGTCGCGTGTGTTGTCACCCTTTTTGTCGGCCACATCACGTGCCGGGTGGGCATCATCACCGGTGTCCGCTGCGTTGACATCGTCATAACGGTCACGGTCATCATTATTGACGGGGGTATTGGTCCGCGGTGCATCGGGTTTGGTATAATCATCGCGCGACTTGCTGTTTGCGGTGTCGCTGCGTCTTGCCTCTATATTCTCGCGGATTTGTGCCTGGGCATTTTTTGCCGTGTCATGTTGGACCTGGGCGTTGCGTTCTGCCCAGTTGTCAGTGATCTGCTCCATCACGTCGCCAAAGGATACGTCGCTGCTGGCAGACGCAGTTTGGCCCGGAATGGATACGGTTGGAGATGCCGATCTGATAATCGCAGAGCTGTTCATGACATGGTCCTTCTTAAAACAGTGTCACAACATCTGCAAAAGACGGGCCAGTTTTGAGCGTTAAGAAACTGTATATAAAACAGCTACTTGGTCTATGGCTCAATCAGAAGGTATTTTTTGCCGGGCTTTCTTTTCCTTAAACGTCATCAACAAAAAAGCCCCCGAGTGGGGGCTTGAAATGGTACGCGGACACGGTACTACGCCAAGTAAATCTAGGCAGAAATTGACAAACCGGAAGGCCGCGGCCGATTCTGATTCTCGTCAGTAGATGCGTGGGAACGCTGATGCGGAACAGGTTGCGTTTGTGGACGAGGCTGGCTTTGCTGAACCGCCATAATAGCCTGGCGCATATCGTCTTCACTTTTGTCTGCAAGAGCGGCCCAGGAATCACGCAAAGGCGTCAAAAGGCGGATAACTTCATTTGCCGCGTCGGCGCTATTGTGGCGATCAACATCCATCAACCGGATCATACAGTGGGTATATAAACGTTCAAGGTTGGCAGCGATTTCACCACCTTGATCCATATCCAGTGTGTTCGACAGATGTGCAATAAGTTCCTGTGCCTTGCAATTGGCATTGCAGCGTCTTTGGATATCTTTGACTTCGATCGCGCGAAGAGCTTCCTGCAAGCACGACAGCGTCTTCTCAAACAGCATGAAAACCATCTTGGCGGGGGATGCTGTATTGACTTGCTGATTCTTGTACGTCTGTGCTGCACGTTCGTTCATGCTACACTCCTTGGTCTGCTAGGCGTCCTGTCAGTGTGCATGTATGGCAGCAAAAAGTTAATTCTTATCTTTTCCTGCCGCCATCAATTCATCGAGAGAATTCTGGATGTTCTTCATGCGGGCCAAGGCCGTTTCCATGTTGATGAACCGGTCCATCAGGTTTTCACGCTGGCTTGCCAGACGCTCATCAATCCGATCAATCTTGTCTTGATAGGATGTATTTTGCGTTTCAAGCGCAGTGACTTCCTGGCTCAGAGTGCCGGTTTCATCTTTCAGAAGCGAATCGAGTTCGAAAAAGATCTGAGCCCCGATGCCTTTGCTTGTGTTTAATGTTGCGGTGCTTGCGGCATTTCCGTCACCGCTATAGATCAAGCGCAGACCATCGGCGGTCGTTACGGTATTTCCGTTGATCATGGCTGTCTTGCCTGTGGTTGTAACACCGTCAACGGTTATATCATACGTAACACTATTCAGTGTGCCACCGGATGCATCTATATTAAAGCTGTATTCCGCAGCATTGGTTTTGCCACTGAAGCCTGTCATGGTCAAATCCGAATTGTCGGATTTGCTTCGGAACAGGAAGAGCTCCATAACTTCATCTGGCTCTTTAAGAAGAGCATCGTTCAATTTGGTTTCGTCAATTTTAAGCGTGTTATTGAGCAAGGGATCCTGATTGGTGCCGTACGCAATAAAATCAATGCCGATTTCAGCCAGAACCGAATAATCATCCTTGCCGGCCCTGTCGGTCACGCCTTGGGCGAATGAACCTGCAATTTGCTGTAACGCGGATTCAATGGTTTTGACTGTCGAATTGCCCAGCAGAATAGCATCTTCGGATGCCTCGCCTGTGGTCGGATCAACAAATGTTTTTTCGTTGATAAAGGATTGCACGGCATTATATGCGTCAACAAAACCCACGATGGCTGTTTTGGCCTGATTCAAGTCCTGTTCAACATCAATTTTGATCTTTGTTCCGGGTTCCGCATCATAAAGGCTGATGCTCAACCCGTCGACAAGATCCGAAAACTCGTTTGAAGAACGGCTAACAGTAACCCCGTCAAGTTTGATCAGGGCATTGTTTCCACCATCAATCACGTTTGCCGCGTTGATGGTGGTTGGATCACTTAGAACGCCAAGATTTTGCAGAACTGCACCAGTGTCATCGCTAAAGGAAATCCGATTGTCTTCACCTTCTGATGTCGAAGTAAAGATCAGTGTGCTTTCCGTCGGCGAGACTTTGATTACAGAGGCCTGAACGCCTGTGCTGTCCGTGAGGTTGTTAATCTTGTCGCGAATATCCTGCAAGGTATCACCAGCATTCACGGTAATTTGCGAGCTTCCCGTGCCGCCGGTAATCGTAAATTGGCCTGTACCGGATATTCCTGTCGCATCTGCGCCAGCTGCGACACCAATCGTGTCACTTGAAAGCTTGTGTTTGGTCGCGATTTGATCGACTTCAAAAGAGTAGGAGCCGGTTGCCGCAGCATTGGATGCGGTGATACCAATCAACTCGCCTGCAGTGGTCGAACTGTCAGTCGATGCATATATCTGTTTTGACTCGAAAATATTCTTCGATTTGTCAAAGCTGGTCGCCCCATAAAGATTCGCCATGGAATCCTTGAGCGTTCCCATCAATTTCTGAAGATCTTTCAGAGCTTTCAGTTTGTCGTCATTGGACTCAATCCGTTTTTCCAGAGAGTCCGCAGGAATGCGACGTGCAGCGATCATCTTGTCGACAACATCAACAAAGTCGATGTTCGAAGATCCGCCCGAAAGTTGGATTCGGCCGTTGTCGCCAACATAGATGTTATTCAGGTTTACGCTGCTCATTTGGTTAGCTCCCTGGGCACGTCGGTAGGCAATTATTGCACTTCTTGCCTTAACACGGTTTTCTACGCAAGAAGCGTGCCTTTTCCGGAAAGCCCGATCGCTGAATTAAATTTCTTCGTCAACGATACTGCCAAGATATTCCCGGATTTGCGAGAATAAATGCTGCAACTCTTTTGACGGAATTTCACGAAGAACTTCGCCGTTTGACCGATCCGTAACTTTGGCGATGACACGTCCGGTATCCTGATTGAAGTTCAGTTCGATACGGGCATTGGCATCGGCAAGTTCGGGGATATCAAGTGAGGACAAAGCTTTTTGAAGTCTGTGTCCGGCATCTGCCTGAGCGGGGCCTTTGGTATCGAATGAAGGCTTTGCTGAAATCGAAACAGACTGGCCAGCTGCATTGTTTGACGCAGTAGGTGCTGAACCAGAAACTGATCCTGCAGAACGTTGGTTTTGATATGCGCTTACAATTTCCATCTGACCCTCCTATGCCGCCTTTGCGACAAAGGATAATCCGGATGAAGGATGGGAGGTAAACTCCCATCCTTCCTCGGATATCCGGATTACTGCAGCAGACGCAGCAGGTTCTGCGGCATCTGGTTTGCCTGAGCCAACATCGCGACACCAGACTGAACCAGGATCTGTTTCGAGGTGAACGCAGTCATCTCGGCAGCAACATCAAGGTCCATCAGGGTGGAACGAGCCGATTCAGTGTTTTCCTGCGTAGAAGCAAGGTTCTGACCGGCGAAGTCCAGACGGTTCTGATAGGTACCAATCGCAGCACGTGCGCGCTGCAGATCGTCGATCGCGGTTGTGACAACTTCAACAGTCGCCTGGGCACGTGCGGCCGTGGTGATATCCACAGAAGCAGCGTTCAGGGCCGTACCGGTACCGGCAGAACCCGTACCCAAGGTTGCAGTGTCAACGGCCGTCAGGGAAATCCCAAGGCGGTCGTTTGCAGTGTTACCGCCGCCAACCTGGAAGTCGATGCTTGCAGGCAACTGCTGGCCATTGTCGGCGGCCATATTAACCGTGGTCAAAGATGCGTTGATAACCGCGCCACCAATTGTGAAGGCGGTCGCTGCCGCGACACCGAAATCTTGGTTGCCGCCAGTACCTGCCCCAACAACGTCAACGTTGTCGGTGAAGTTATCGTTGATGTCGATGGTCAGGCCAAGCTGATCAAAGTTCAGGGTGCCGCTGTCACCAGGGCCCATGGCTTTGCTACCGCCGGTCAGGTAGTCTGTCACATCAATCGACTGGGTCAGTGGCGCATCAGCACCGGCAGTCAAGTCGACATTTGCGGTTACGGTCATGATGATCTGTGTGCCGCCACCGCCAACAGTAACTTCGTTGATCGAAACCGAGAAGTTGTTGTCGGTTACGCCGTCCTGTTCACCGTCCGATGCCCACAGATTGTTATCGGTAATGCCAAAGCCGCTGAAACCGGTTGCCGGGGTCAGTGCCGCACCAGAACCACCGGTATTAAGATCGGCATAGTTAAGGGCAACATCGCCACCATCGCCAAGCAACTGAATGCCGTTGAAGTTGGTCGAGGACGAAATACGATCAATCTCGTCACGGAGCTGGGTGAATTCGTCGTTGAGGAAGCCGCGTTCGGTATCGGACAGGTTGCCCGAGGAAGACTGAACAGCGAGCGTTTTCATGCGAACGAGAATGTCATCAATGGTTGCCATGCCGCCATCGGCAATCTGCAGCATCGAGTTGGCCTGGCCAACGTTGGTAGATGCCGTTTTGAGTGCCTGGGTGGTTGCATTCAGACGGGCACCGATAGCCATGGAAGCCGCATCGTCACGTGCGGAAACAACACGCGTACCGGATGACAGTTTCGACAGCGAACGTGTCGCCATTTCATCCGAAGCCGAAAGGTTACGGTGAGCAACGTTGGCAGCATAGTTGGAAATAATATTAAGAGCCATGGTGTAATCTCCTACTTGGATAGCTCGGAACGGCATCTTGCCATTCTTGAACCTGGCAACAACGCCAGATAGTTCCCAAGGATCTTCCTGATCAATGAAAACTGGACTTCTTGTATTGCGAAATATACCTATGGATGGGGCGCCTGTCCAGAGAAATTTTTCTTTGCAATTCGTCTTTTAAAATCAGTTGCTTGTAGGTTTTTGGCGAAGGTGTCTACCGGATGTTTTCTCAACGAGAAGGCGTATTTTGCTGTGGATAGTGGCGCCGTTTTGTGTGGTTTTGCGAATCGTGACTAATACCTATGTATGGGGTCGCTTGGTGTTGTCGCCGATTGCTAATGAAAAAGAGCGACAGCATTTGCCATCGCTCTTTGTTGGTTCCAGTTTTTAATCCGGTAGCAATTAACCTTGCAGCAGACGTAGCAGGTTCTGCGGCATCTGGTTTGCCTGAGCCAACATTGCGACACCAGACTGAACTAGAATCTGTTTTGATGTGAACGAAGTCATTTCCGATGCGACATCAAGGTCAAGCAGGGTAGAACGAGCCGATTCAGTGTTTTCCTGCGTCGTCGCAAGGTTTTGACCAGCAAAGTCCAGGCGGTTCTGATAGGTGCCGATACCTGCCCGTGCGCGCTGCAGATCATCTATTGCTACGGTTACGACTTCAACAGCTGCTTGGGCGCGTGCGGCCGTGGTGATGTCCACAGTGGCAGCATTCAGGGCCGTACCGGTACCGGCGGCACCCGTACCGAGCGTCCCGGAATCAACAGCTGTCAGTGTGATTGCCAAGCGATCATTGGCGGTGTTGCCCGCGCCAACCTGGAAGTCGATGCTTGCAGGCAACTGCTGGCCATTGTCGGCGGCCATATTAACCGTGGTCAAAGATGCGTTGATAACCGCGCCACCAATTGTGAAGGCGGTCGCTGCCGCGACACCGAAATCTTGGTTGCCGCCAGTACCTGCCCCAACAACGTCAACGTTGTCGGTGAAGTTATCGTTGATGTCGATGGTCAGGCCAAGCTGATCAAAGTTCAGGGTGCCGCTGTCACCAGGGCCCATGGCTTTGCTACCGCCGGTCAGGTAGTCTGTCACATCAATCGACTGGGTCAGTGGCGCATCAGCACCGGCAGTCAAGTCGACATTTGCGGTTACGGTCATGATGATCTGTGTGCCGCCACCGCCAACAGTAACTTCGTTGATCGAAACCGAGAAGTTGTTGTCGGTTACGCCGTCCTGTTCACCGTCCGATGCCCACAGATTGTTATCGGTAATGCCAAAGCCGCTGAAACCGGTTGCCGGGGTCAGTGCCGCACCAGAACCACCGGTATTAAGATCGGCATAGTTAAGGGCAACATCGCCACCATCGCCAAGCAACTGAATGCCGTTGAAGTTGGTCGAGGACGAAATACGATCAATCTCGTCACGGAGCTGGGTGAATTCGTCGTTGAGGAAGCCGCGTTCGGTATCGGACAGGTTGCCCGAGGAAGACTGAACAGCGAGCGTTTTCATGCGAACGAGAATGTCATCAATGGTTGCCATGCCGCCATCGGCAATCTGCAACATCGAGTTGGCTTGGCCAACGTTGACGGTTGCTGTTTTGAGTGCCTGGGTGGTTGCATTCAGACGGGCACCGATAGCCATGGAAGCCGCATCGTCACGTGCGGAAACAACACGCGTACCGGATGACAGTTTCGACAGCGAACGGGTCGCCATTTCATCAGAAGCTGACAAGTTACGATGCGCAACGTTGGCAGCATAGTTGGAAATAATATTAAGAGCCATTTTTCCCTCCTACATGGATCCAAAAGAATGGCTTCAAGCCATCCGATCCGTCGGCGTCATTGCCTTGCATTCTCGTCAGCAAAGATCGTGCCAGTTGAGCTAGGCAAAAATTACAGGTCGTGTTGTACCGAGTATTTGTCGTTAGGCATGATGTGCTGCCATGCCACCTGTCGAACGGTGTCAATCAGGATTGGTGCGCGCAGATTGGTCGACATTGTTATGCCTTTGCCATCCGTCGCACTTCTCACTGTCACAACCATAATAATTGCAACATCTTTATGCTCTATCGCCAAGCTCTTCAGCGCGATCTCCAAGTCCTTGTCCGAATAGACGCCACTTTCCATATTATAGGGGGCTACGATAAAGGATAGATTGGCGTCTGTGAGGCTTTGGTAAAGTTTGAATTGATCCAGCGACGTGTTGGGGATGTTGGCGATGCCAAACACATGATGTTCGGGAAAACCAAGCAATCCGACGGGCATATAAATGCCCTTGTCCCAACTGAATTCGATATCGCCAAAGCGCGTTTCAACAATCACGGACTCAGGTATTTCTTTTTCGGCGACTTTTTCGGAATCCATAACCGATTTTACTCCGGCGTTTAGAAGTTTCGGCCACGCATGGCCGTGAAGTTAATAGCCCACGATAATCCGATTATGGATCATTAGCGCAAATAGTTGGCCAAGGACAATTCTGAAGCACGCGAGATTGCGATGAAGCTGGCGTTCAACGCCGTAGAGTATTGCGCTGATTCGGCCACCACTAACGGTACATCGACACCTTCAATGTCACTTATTGCCTGTGATGCAAACACTTTGTAATCTTGGTGCCGTGTTTCAACACGTTCAATATTTGCGATGTTAAGGCCAATTTTTCCCTGAACATTTGGCAGGTTGTCGATAGCGTCGGTGATATGACCCAGTGCAACATTAATCGCATTCTGGTCGGTTGTGCCCGCCGCAATCCCCAAGCCTTGGATCAGGCTTTGGAATGCGGGGTCATCGGCAAGTACGCCATAAGAAACATTATAACCATCATCAACGCGCGACGAGAGGATCTGTTGGTCGCCAGCATAATAAGAAGTATCCGGGCGCGGGTTGGGGATTTTCGTCATGCCCAGCACGTCAAGTAGGTCACCACCGGCAATTTCGGTGATTGTGATTGACCCGTTGCCCACATTTTCGATGTTCAGCCGCGGGCCTTCATGTTCGTCGAGGCCGCGTAACGTTGCAATTGCACCATCGGTTGTGTTGCCATTGATCGCTGCGCGCAAGTCGCCGATTGTCCATGTAGCCGGATCATAGTCAACAGTTGATGTGACGCTGTTACCGTCGATATCCGTACTGACAATCTGGAGTTCGCCATCCGTAACGCCGAGGGAGGCAAGAGTAAGGCCGTCTGTGATGGTGGTGCCGGACTTGCTCATGTAATTGTCTGGAGCGTACATCTTGTCGATATCGACAGCCGGTAATTCCGAGCGTCCGCCGGCGAATAAATATCGCCCATCAAGGTTGGTATTGAGAAGGCTTGCAATCTGCTCCATCGCCTGCTTGGCTTCGTTGTCAAGGTTGACGTCCGCAGCCTGATTGGCGTTAAGCGACTGGACAAGCAATGTCTTCATCTTGACTGCAATGTCCATCATTGTGTCAACGGCGCTCTCCATATTCTGAAGGCGAAGCTTGGTCTGCGTGGTGTTACGCAAATATTGCTCTGTACGGGTATATTCCGCTTCGAGGTTCAGAAGGCGCTGGGAGCTATCGGCAATTCCGGAATAATTGCGTGATTTTTGCCCGCTGGATTGCTGGGTATTAAGGTCAGCAACCTTGGCTGCGTTTCTCAGCGCCAAGTCGGACAGTAGCGTATGGTTTGTATATGTAGCTACGCGCGTTACCATTTTGCCCTCACAAATCCTTGTCGCAGTTTAAACTGCATTCAGCAGCGTATCAAACAATTCATCAACCGTGGATATGACCCGGGCAGATGCACTGTAGGCGCGTTGGAAAATAATCAGATCCGACATTTCTTCGTCCAGATTGACGCCCGCTTCATTCTGGATGCGGTTGCCCAAATCTGTAACGAGATTGGACTGAAACTCGTAGCTGTTGCTGGCAACCGATGCCTTGGTTGCGGCAGTTGCGATGATGCCAGCGGCAAAGTCGGTCAAAGAAGTTCGTTCTGCCGATAGCCCGCCCGCAGATTCAAAATCAATGTCGGTACGTTCAAAGGTTTGGCTCAGCGCAAGTGCAGCACTGTTGTCGCCCTCGTGCACGCCATGCTGAATGCCCAATCCCGGAATTTCTGTCAGACTGTCGCCTGCTCCTGCGCCACTGTCCTGGAAGAAGAATGGGTCGCCATCGGCATCGGTGACACGCAACTTGTATCCACCCAATGCACTGTCGAAAACGACCTGTGCATTAATGTTGTTGTCTGTCAGTGTGGCGCTGTTGTTGATGGCATTTGCGATGTCTTCGAGCGACGAGTTGCTGTCGTAATTGATATTCACACTCGTGAAATCGCCAGCAACCGTAAGTGTATAGTTGACGGGTGGGGGGACAAGAGGCCCCAACCCCGGAATAGCGGTTGCTGTATCGACAACCGCTGTAGATGTTTCATACGTGTCGGCATTCAATTGACCGCGGACAATACGCGCCGGATCATTTTTTATGCTGGAGGCGACGTCCATATTCCCGGCAAGGACAGGCATGTCCTCGGTCATGCCAATCGTCTTGGACATGTTGCCGGAGTCAGTGATTGTCATGTTGGATGTATAACTGATCACGAGACGATAGCGATCGCCATCCTCAACCAGATACGCGGTTTCGGCGGCGTCGGCGGCCGTCATGCCTGCACCCTGAAGGGCAGTCCGGATCGCGTCACGTACATCCGTGAGGCTGTCATTCGCGGTGTAGTTCACCGTAATGCCGGGTGTGGTCAGAACCCCGCTGCCAGCACTGATAACCATTGAGCTCGCCGTGACGCCAAGAGCCGCGGTTGCACTGTCTTGTGCCGAAGAGGTCATTGTATCGGAACGTTTTACCGTCGCCACGAAGTCGTTCAGGCCGAAATAGTGTGACATACCCTGGCTGCGACCATCGCTCGTTGTGATTGAACTGGTCATTTCATTGATTGAAATGCGGCTGCCGTCCAGTCCTTCGATAACCATCCGGCCATCGACTAGAGATGCGGTAAGATAAGTACCTGCGGTGGAGCCGTTTATCGCGTCGATCATTCCCTGAACCGTAGCGGGAGCAGTCGGCAGACTGATATCGGCCCAGCTGTCTGTCGCGGTCAGGTTACCATCTGCGTCAAGTGCGGCAATACGGAAGGTTCCCGTTGCCGTCAGTGGATCGTTCGCAGCAACCATCCGGGTGCCCGACAAGTTGGCCGGAGGCGGGAAGGCGGTGCCTTTATTGTGTTCTTCGTTAATGGCGTCCCGCAATTCACCGGCCAGTTCGTTTATCTGGTCGTTCAGGCGCGGCAATTCCGTGTCGCGCATTTCAAGCAAACCCTTGATTGTGCCATTCTGGATGACATCGGTTACATCCTCTCCGTTCAGCATGATACCGGACCCGCCAGTGCCAGGTTCGAAACCTGCGGTGGGGCTGAAGGAAATGGTGGCAGGGGTTCTATCGAGAAGTGTGCGATTGCCATTGGCCGTAAACAGAACCATGGATCCGTCACCACGGTTATACGTGGTCACGTTCATGATTTTGGACAACTGGTTAATTTTCAGGTCGCGCTGGTCCTCAAGTTCGGTGGTCGGTTGCCCTAGGTTCTTCTGGCGTACCACGTCCGTATTGAGTTCGGCGATTTCATTGAGCAAAGTATTCGCGCGGTCGACTTCGTCAGAGATATTTTTGTCAATATCGCCACGCATATGCTGAATCTGTTCGGACAGGTTCTCGAACGCATCCATAACCTGAATGGCGCTTTCGATAACTTCCACTTTTGGGGAATTCTGCTCGGGAGTATTGCCAAGTTGCTCGAAAGCGTCGGCAAGGTCACTGATGCGTTGGCTTATCGCACCGTTGGACTGAGGTGTTCCGAACAGAGTCTGAATGCGTTGAAAGAATTCAAAGCGTACTTCTTCCCGGCCAGCTTTGCCAAGCTCGCCGCGCATTTCACGCACAAGGCCTTCGTTGACGTTGCGATAAATGTCACCGATCTGCGAACCTGCGCCAACCCCGTCTAGCACCAGGGTTTCCTGTCCGGCTATCTTTTTCGAATAGCCGGGGGTATTCACGTTCGAGATGTTCGAGGACGCGATGGAAATCCGGGCTTGGGCAGTGTTGAGGCCAGAAATTGCGCTATTGAGTGCCTGAGTCAGTGACATGATCTTCGCCTTTACCCTTAGAGCGTTTCGTTAACGCTGTAAGACGTGCCGGGTTTGCTGGTCGGGCGGCCGTAACCGCCAATGGATGCCTTGCCGGTCTGGCCAGAACGGTTATAGGTTGTGCACTCTTCCTTGGCCTTGTCATTCACCGCGCGCACAATGGCATTGACCATGCGTTCATTCGTGGCCTTGGCGGCCTGAAGGGCGGTCATGTTACGGCGGGCGGCCTGCTGGAATTCAGCCTGAAGGTCACGAAGTTCGGCTTTGTCGTCTTCGGGAAGCTGGCGCAGTTCGGGACCGCGCGCACGTAACTTGACGACCAGCTGTTCATACTGCATCGACAGGGCAGATTTTTCCGACACGAACTGCTCATACTCGGCAATTTCGAGCTTGCGCAGTCCCTGGGTCTCACGCTCCAGCAGGGAAATCAGGTCATAAGTGACGCTTTTGAGTTCGATAACCATCTGTTCGGTGGTCATGGTCATTATCCTTCCTGCACCTTGAGGATTTCGCGTGTAACGGCATCTGCAATTCCGATGCCACCCGCGCGCGTCATTTCTTTGGCATATTCATCAACAAGCAGGGACCGCATCATGGTTTCGCCATGACCGCCGCCAAAGGTTTCGTTGGTTTCGATACCTGCAAACATGTGGCTCAGCATCTGGCCTAGAAACATTGATTCAAATTCCTGGCCTGCTTTACGCGCCTGGGCCTCGGTTTTGATATGTCCGTCTGTCAACTGGCTTGCGCGGTTCGAGACATTGTTCTGGCTGCCATACTGGGCAGATGCCTGCGCCTGCGCCATCAATGCATTGGTGCTGTCGATCATCATCACATCACCTCGATTTCGGCTTGAAGTGCGCCGGACGTTTTGATCGCCTGAAGGATGGTGATCATGTCGCGCGGTCCGACGCCAAGGCTGTTCAGGCCATTAACCAGTTCCTGCAGGCTGACGCCGCTTTCAAGAACGCCAAGCTGGTTGTCCTCGCCTTCATCCACCTCGATATTGGTTCGGTCGACGGTTTCGGTCGTGCCGGTTTGCGAGAAGGGAGAAGGCTGAGAAACTTGCGGAGTTTCAGTTACGCGGATGGTCAGGTTGCCCTGCGCGATAGCCACGCGGTTGATGCGAACATTTTCGCCCATCACGATCGTGCCGGTGTTTTCATCAATGACGACACGTGCGATCTGATCAGGTTCAACGCGAAGCTGTTCGATGTCCGTCAATAAAGCCACGACATTCTGATTGTAGCGTTCCGGAATGTTGATGCGAACGGTGCCGGGGTCGCTTGGGCGCGCGGCGATTTCTCCAAGATAGGCATTGACGGCTTCGGCAATGCGGCTGGCTGTGGTAAAGTCAGGGTTGCGCAAGACAACCGACATGTTCTGCATGGAATTGAGATTGAAATCGATTTCGCGTTCAACGATGCCGCCATTCGCGATACGCGCGGAAGTCGGAACACCCTTGACCACGGTTTGAGCATTGCCGCCAGCAGAGAACCCGCCGACTGCAAGGTTGCCCTGGGCAACGGCGTAAACTTCACCGTCAGCACCGACCATGGGTGTAACCAGAAGGGTCCCGCCCTGGAGGCTTTCGGCAGTGCCGATTGCGCTGATGGAGACATCAAGGCGCGACCCCTGACGCGAGAAAGGCGGCAGGGTGGCGGTGACCATTACGGCTGCGATATTGTCGGAATCAATGTCATCGATCTGGCTGCGCACGTTGATGCCGAGCCGTTCAAGCATGGCTACAAGGCTTTGGCGGGTAAAGTCGGCATCACCAAGATCGTCACCCGTTCCGTTCAAACCGACAACCAGGCCGTAACCGACCAGCATGTTGTCACGTACGCCTTCAAAGTCGGCGATATCCTTGATGCGCGACTGGGCGTTTGCCGGGACAACCTGCGTCAGGGCGATCATGCCGAGCACTGCTGCCTTTAATGCATATTTGCCTAGACCTTTGATCATATTCTTTGTTCCGCTTCCGGGGATGGGTTTGCCACCCGATACAATTTGCAAACACTTCAGCGAAAACCGTGCCAGATGGCAGAAAGCCAAAGCTTTGGATCACTGATTGCGCAAGTTGCCGGAAAATCGGTGTGTTTTTGACGAGCAGACGAACTGCACGGCAATAGTGGAGTGCAGACCCGGCATTTTTTTCCCGTTGCGTCAGGCAACGCTTTGGGGGAGACTCGGGCTAACGGGATCACTGTCAAAGGGCTGTGCGGATTGAGCCGACAGGCTTTACACAGCTGATTGACGTAGTGATGGCTGCATGTTCGATCCCGGCAAGCTTACCACATAGCAGGCGGAAGTGAAAAATGAAGGTCAGCGGATCCAAAGCGACAGGCACGAATAGCACGACACGCAAGAAAACATCTGGCGGTGGCGGTGCGGGCGGTTTTGCTGATGCAATTCGTTCACTCGATTCCGCAGGCGGAGCAAGCGGGGCAGGTGGTGTGCATAGTGCGGGAACGGTCAGTGCGCTTGATGCATTGCTGGCGTTACAGCAAAGTGGTGATGCTCTTGATTCCCCGAAAAAGCACGCCGTCCTGCGGGCCGAAAGCTTGCTTGAGCAGCTTGAAGGTGTGCGGGATGCTCTGTTGAGCGGGACTTTGCCTGCCAGCCGACTGCGCCAGCTTGTCGGGCTGTTGGATCAGCAGCGCGAAAATATCTCCGATCCAGCCCTTTCTTCTGTGCTGGACGAGATTGATCTGCGGGCACAGGTCGAGCTTGCAAAGCTTGAAGTTTCGGGTTTGGCCTGAAATTTACGGTTTGGGCAATAGCTTTGGTCGCAAAACCCAAGGTTATGAAGGCTTTCAGGCTAATTCAGATTTATTTACTCAATCAGCTTGCACCCATTGCGCGCGCCCTCTATATTGCCGCGCGTTCGATGAGTCCTGTATAGAGGGCGTACATGACTATCACGCTACCACCAGACTATCGTCCCGCTGAGGACGAAGAGTTCATGAACCCGCGCCAGCGGGAATATTTCCGGCAGAAGCTTTTGGCCTGGCGGGCTGAACTGCTGCAAGAATCTTCGGAAACATTAGCGAGCCTGCAGGATGGCGGGGGACTTCAGGAACCGGATTTGACCGATCGTGCATCGGCCGAAACAGACCGGGCCTTGGAACTCCGCACTCGTGACAGGGCGCGTAAGCTGATTTCAAAAATTGATGCTGCTTTGCGTCGAATTGAAGACGGATCATATGGTTACTGCGAAGAAACCGACGAGCCGATCAGCCTTAAAAGACTTGAAGCTCGTCCGATTGCGACCCTGAGCATCGAAGCCCAGGAACGCCACGAACGGATGGAGCGCACTCGCCGCGACGACTGATCGCGTCGGGAATAAACACGGGTCGCGCCTGCGTTGATCCGGTCAAATGGCAAAAGCCAAGGCTCTGTTGGGGAATACCGGTTAGGGATAACCAAAATCAAAGGTCCGGCTGTAATTTGCAGCTGGACCTTTTTTTGTTTTGGCCTGGTTCAGGCGAAACAAAACCGGCCTGTGGCAGGCCGGTTTTGGTCAATCGTGATTGCCCACGGGAATCCAGGAAGGCGCAGGCGATCAGGATTAATCAGAACGGTAGAATGACATCCATGATTTCGCTGCCGTAACGCGGCTGCTGTACATCGGAAATCGTACCGCGACCACCATAGGAAATACGGGCTTCCGCGATTTTGTCATATTCGACTTCGTTGGACGAACTGATGTCCGCGGCACGTATGACGCCCGCGATCTGAACTTCACGGACTTCGCTGTTTACCCTGATTTCCTGACGACCGTGAATGACATAATTTCCGTTCGGAAGGACCTGAATGACGATGGCCGCCACACGCAGGTCAATCGCTTCATTACGGTCAAGCGTGCCACTGCCTCTGTTGGACGTCGCGCTGTCCATATCGAACATCGATGACGGGTTGATCGTCTCCGGCAGTACTTTGGTGAGTTCGGACTCGAGGCCAAAAAGGTTTGGCACCGCCAGATCCTCGCTATTGGTGCGAGAACGTGCGGTGGTGTTGGCCAGTGCCGCACTGTCCTGCATATCGACAACAACCGTCAGAATGTCACCAACCTGATTGGCGCGCTGGTCCTTGAAGAACGAACGTGCACCGGAACGCCATAGCGAGTTCGGATTGCTTTCTGCGACCTGCGGTGCAGGCATTGGCAAGCTTACCGGTCGATAGGTTTCTGACTGCGTGGGATTGTCGATTGCCGACAGCCTCGGTGCCTCGCCGACTTCGGAAAGGCGTTTCATCGCGTTGCAGCCTGAAAGCAGTGCCGTAGCACCGATCAGGCCGGTTACAATTGCCAAGCGGCGCATTGAAATCTGCATGTGATTAACGGGCATTTATTCCTCCTGGAATTCCTGCCTGTATCTACGCAATCCTCATGCCAGATTGTGGCTCCTGAGCGGGCAAAGCTTGCCGGGTCGGCAAGCCTTTGTCTTTCATCGTGAATTGCGCGAAATCGCAGTGTTATTGCGACATTGCGGGCAAAGCGCGAACTTCGTTGTCGGCAACAACTTCCACTTGGATGGTTTTGTTGCTGGTCATGTTCATGACGCGAATGATCGCGCCTTTTGCGCCGTCTTCAAGCGCTTTGCCGCGTGCGGTTAGCGACATGTTGGCGGTGAACAATCGGATCGTAACCAGTGCGCCCCGCCGAACAAGGATCGGATTGGAAAAGTCGCGGAACATCAGGGGTTCATCTGATTTGATCGGGCGCAAAGCTTCTTTGCCGATAACATCGTTGATGTCGCGAATGGCGCCCGCTGGAAGACGTTCCGAGCGGACATTTCGGTATTCAACCTGATCCGGGCGCACGATCTCGCCACGCCGGACGGGCTCGATCACGACGGGAACCTGTGCCAGGGGGAAATATCTGCCGCTCATGCGGTAAGTGCGGCGCTGGGCTGTTTGCGTGCCGGTGGTGACACTGGCAATGAATCGGTTTGTCCGTTGGTTGACGTCAAGACCTGTGATCTCGACTTCGGCCGGTACATCGACAGGCAGATGGATTTGAAATGTCTCGCCGGAAAGGTCGACAGTAAAGGGCGGCTTTATTCCATGGTCGACAAGTGCATCTTTGATCGCTTCGGAAATTTCGTCGATGGAAATTGTCTGGCTTGCGCGGGTGATGACGATCTGGTCCGCCGTCGTTCGGGGGCGCCATGCAATTTTGTTTCGCTGCGCGATACCATAAAGCCAGCGGTAATCAAGAACGGTTTGCCGTCCGGGCTGCGGGGAATGGGAAACCGGAATATCAGCCTGTTCAACGTCGATGCCGCTGAAAATGTCTCCCAATGTCACATATTGCCCTTCGACAACCGCATCAGGGCGCAACAGGATATTGGTATCCAGTTCTTGGGAGCTGGACGATGATTGCGCGTGCGATGGTTCCGGGTTGCTCAGCAGTACCGGAAGCAAAAGGGCAAGGACAAGGAATATTTTCTGCATTTTCATCCGCCAACCATAGCACGGAACTGTATAAATCGTGTAAACGCAGTTAACGCGGGAAACCACTTTTTCCAAGGCTGCCCGCGCATTCATTTTCCAGCAAATTTTATCAGTTCGGAACCGTATCGAATTAACGCAGGTTGCTGACGGAGCTCATCATTTCATCCGTGGTCGAGATCGATTTGGAATTCATCTCGTATGCGCGCTGTGCCTTGATCAGGTTGGTGATTTCCTGCACCACGTTGACGTTTGAGGATTCCAGATACCCTTGCTGCACCGTGCCAAAGCCAACGGCCCCTGGAACGCCGGTCGTGGCATCGCCTGATGCCTCGGTTTCAAGGAACAGGTTATCGCCAAGCGCATCAAGCCCGGCCGGGTTGATGAAGGTTGCAAGCTGGATCTGTCCCAGATTCTGAAGCGCAACCTGACCATCGATTTCCGCAAACACCTCGCCTGAGGTGTTGATCGTGACCGATGTCGCGTTGTTTGGTACGGTGATGCCCGGCTGAACGGCAAAGCCATCCTTGGTCACAATCTGCCCGTTGGCATCAAGTTTCAGGGTGCCGTCGCGGGTGTAGGCCGTTTCGCCGCTGGGCAAATCAATCTGAAGGTAGCCGCGTCCCTGGATGGCGACATCAAGCTCGTTTTCGGTCAGAGATAGGGTACCTTGCCCCATATAGCGCCCGATGGCGGCGGTTTTTACACCAAGGCCGACCTGCACGCCGACAGGAACAATTGTCCCAGTATCGGATGACGGGGACCCTGCGCGACGCAGATCCTGATATAGCAGGTCCTGGAATTCGGCGCGCTGGCGTTTATAGCCTGTGGTGGTCATGTTGGCGATGTTGTGCGAGGTCACATCCACATTGGTGGATTGTGCCTGCATACCAAGGGCTCCAATATCAAGTGACCGCATCTTCTGTCTCCTGGGTCTGCGCCACGGGCGCATATGAATTCTTTAGGGCGGGCGCCCGTTTAATCAGGCTAATCAGGCGCGAACATCGCCCAGTTTGTTAATCATGTTACGTTGACGCTCGTTCTCGCTTTCCAGCGACCGCGTCACGGACTGATAGGTGCGCAACACATCAATCATCTGTGTCATTGAACTGATCGGGTTGACGTTAGATTTTTCAAGGGCACCCTGAACAACGCCGGGATTCTCAACCGGCTGGGCGCCATCGGGATCGTTCGGGTTTTCTTTCACGACGCTGTAAAGCGAGCTTCCAGTCGTGTTCATTGCCTGGACATTGTCAAACGTGACGACCTTGAGTTTCCCGATCTGACCGATATCGGTTGTCACCGCGCCATCACCCTTGATTTCGATCTGGCCGTCGGCTTCGTTAAAGAAGATAGGCTGGTCGGCATCACTTAGAACGGGATAACCTTCGTTTGTGATCAGTTGTCCGCCGGGATCTAGGCTGAAGTTACCATTTCGGGTATATTGGGTGCCGCTTGGGGTTTCGACGGCAAAAAACATGTCCGGTTGGCTCAGAGCCACATCAAGCGGACGCTCGGTATGTTCAATGTTGCCTACGCGTGTGTCGCGAAACTGAGCGATGTCCTGAACAAGCGATATTTCACGTTCGCCGCGGAAAGGCGCGTCCTTGTTCTTCGCAACCCAATCGGTGAACATCATCTTTTCTTCCTTGTACCCGGTCGTGTTCATGTTCGCCAGGTTCTGGGAGATATTGTTCATCATGCTGCGGAGCGTCTTTTGACGCGACAAAGCGATGTAGGTAACGTTTTCCATAATTTTGCTTTCCCAAATCGGGTCGGTGTTCTGAACAGGCTAGTAGCGAAAGTTATGCCAGTTGACTTAAGTTTATGAAATTGAACGATAAAATTTTGATCGGCATTTGTTGCCGCGCATCTTCAGAGCCTGCTTTGGCAGAACCTGCCGTGCATTATTGCCGGGTCATCTATGCCGCAGGTGATAATCGGTAGTTCCTGAACTAATGTACTTTACAGAGTCGCTTGCATGGAAAGAGGCGGGAAACGGAATTTTAACGTCGAGGTATTATGTCTCATCATTCCGGCATAGTGTTTGCTGGATAGACAGGGTAACGGTTTTGAACGCAGGGTAACGCAGACCGATGGGTGATGATGTCGACGAAATAGAAATGGATGGTGGCGGGGGACGCAGCAAGAAATTGCTGGTCGTGGTTATCCTGCTGGTACTCCTGCTATTGGGTGGTGCTGCTGCGGCCTATTTCACGGGGCTTCTTCAGCCTGTGATTGATATGGTGACCGGCGGCGGAGGGGATCACACCGAAGAAGTGATTTCCGAAAGCGCCATCGAAGAGGCGCCGGGGGTTCCACAAAATGTCGGGTTTGTCGATTTGCCGGAAATTCTGGTGAACCTGAACGCCGGAGGCGGTAAGCAAAGCTATCTTAAAATACGCGTCAGTCTGGAAGTTGCAGACCAGAGCATGTTGCCCCAAATCGAGCAAATGATGCCGCGTATTGTTGATAACTTTCAGGTTTACCTGCGTGAACTGCGACCGGAAGACTTGGCTGGCTCCGAGGGAATGTTCCGCCTTCGTGAAGAATTGCTGATCCGTGTCAGTGCCGCGGCAAAGCCGGCAAAAATCAACGACGTTCTGTTCAAGGAAATGCTGGTACAATAAGGTGCTGGCGGCAATGTCAGAGACACCATACAAGAAAGTATATGGGCAAGAAAGTAACGGGCCAGAAGGGCCAGGGACAAATCGCCGATGGCAGATGAAGATGATGATGATGCACTTGCCGCTGAATGGGAAGCCATGGCAGGCGGTGACGAGGATGGAGACGACGGTGGCGAGGATATGGCCGCCGAATGGGAATCCATGCTTGGCGATGAAGATGGCGGTGGTGAAGATGAGGATGTTGGCCCCGGATCTGCGCGTGTTCTGAACCAGGATGAAATTGACAGTCTGCTTGGTTTTGATGATGGATCGGGCGCGGGTGACCAATCCGGCATTCAGGCGATCATCAACTCGTCGATGGTGGCGTATGAACGTCTGCCGATGCTCGAAGTTGTTTTCGACCGGCTGGTGCGCATGATGTCCACCTCGTTGCGTAACTTCACATCCGACAACGTTGAAGTATCGCTTGATAACATCCTGTCGCTGCGTTTCGGGGATTATCTGAACTCGATCCCCTTGCCCGCCATGCTGGGTGTTTTCAAGGCCGAGGAATGGGACAATTATGGGCTTCTGACGGTTGATTCTGCGCTGATTTATTCCATCGTGGATGTGTTGCTGGGCGGGCGTCGCGGTACGGCGGCAATGCGTATTGAAGGTCGTCCCTACACCACGATTGAACGCAATCTTGTCGAACGCATGATCCATGTGGTTCTCGGCGATTTGTCGGCGGCATTTGATCCATTAAGCCCGGTGACCTTCCGGTTCGAGCGCCTTGAAACCAACCCGCGTTTTGCGACCATTGCCCGTCATGCCAATGCTGCCATCGTTGCAAAGCTGCGCATTGACATGGAAGATCGCGGCGGTCGTCTGGAACTGCTGATCCCATATGCAACACTGGAGCCGGTTCGTGAGCTGCTGCTTCAGATGTTCATGGGGGAAAAATTCGGTCGAGACTCGATCTGGGAAAACCACCTGGCGAACGAGTTGTGGCAAACCCATGTGAACCTTCTTGCGGTACTCGACGAGCAGATCATGTCGCTTGGCGATGTGATTAATCTGGAAGTTGGCAACCGTTTGGTTCTTAATACCAGTCCGACCTCGCCTGTCGAGGTTCGGTGCGGCGATGTGCCCCTGTTCAAGGGGATGATGGGGCGCAAGGGGGACAGGATCGCGATTCAGGTTCGTGACCGGGCGCGGCATAACGAGGACGACAGTTGATGGACTATGCCATCTATCTTGATCTGGTAATGATTGTGTTGCTAATTGCGACGATCATCTACGCCATGATCCTGAGCCGTCGTTTGGCGGCATTTCGCCGCAATCGCGAAGAAATGCAGAACTTTCTGACGGCTTTCAATGCGGCAAACGAACGAGCCGAAGTTTCAATCCGCGCGCTGAAGGAAATGGCCGAGCAATCCGGCGAAAAATTGCGTGAAGATATCGAAAAGGCCAGTGGGCTGCACGAAGATCTATCCTTTATGGTAGATCGGGGTGAAAGCATTGCCAACCGACTGGAAAAGGCGGCAAGTGATGTCAATGCCACCCGCCGCGGTGCCGGCGGGGCAAAGTTTGCCGAGGCCGGAAATGCTACCGGTAACGAGCGAAACAACGTTGTTGATGACAGGCAGGGTGTTGAAACCCGAGCAGAGGAACTGGCTGCCCGGTTGATGCGTGATGTTGAACGCGGCACAATGCCTGGCGCATCGGCGTCTTCTTCGACCGAACCGTCTGGTGGTGGATATGGTTCGGGCATGCGATCTGGTGGATCGCCCGTACACGAACCTGCTTCTGATCCTTATGAACAAGATGAGGATGCCGGGCGCTCCGAAGCCGAACGTGAACTTCTCGCCGCTTTGCGGTCTGTCCGTTAGAGGCGTTGCGGATAGGATCAATCAGATAAAATCGCCATGATTGCTAAAAAACAGTTAGGGCGTCTTTTTTCGACAAATTTGGTACCTACCTGTTAGTATATGATTTGAAATTCAATATGGGCGTGCAAGCGTCCCATTTGCCGGGTGAATGAATGTCTGCTGTGCGTATCCTGCCGTTGGTGGTCGTGGTTGGTTTTGTCGTTTTAACGGTCAAGATCGTCGGACTGTTTTCGGATGAGCCCAAAGGCGACGAAGCGGCTGATGCATCGGGTATCAGTGTGGTTCAGGTTGCGCGTGCCCAGGCTCCTGATCCGGCGGCGGCTCCGGATCAACCTGCGGAAACAGGTGCGCCTGGGCTTGATGACCCGATGGGGATGATGGAAGGTGACGGCACTGGGGGTATTGATGGCGCAGGTGATGCGCCGCCGATGCTGGGCGGTGATCCGACCCTTTTCACACAGGAAGAAATCGATCTTTTGCAGAACCTTTCGGTGCGGCGCTCGGAACTTGATCGCAAGGAACAGCGCCTTGATGAGCGCGAGAGCCTTCTTGCTGCTGCCGAAGCCCGAATTGACGCCAAGATCGAAGAAATGAAATCGCTTAAAACTGCGATAGAGGATTTGGTGGCAACCAAGGAAGAGCAGGAAAGTGATCGGATCAAGAAGCTGATCAGTGTCTATGAGAAAATGAAACCGAAGGATGCCGCGCGTATCTGGAACGATCTTGATATGGAAATCCTGTTGCAGGTTGCACTTGGTATGCGCGAGGCAAATACTGCTGCTGTTTTGGCGGAGATGTCGCCAGACCGCGCACGTGCTCTGACAACAGAGTTGGCTTATAAACAGGATATAAACATGTTGCCGCTTCAATAATCTCAAATGGTGCTGATCCGGGGCGCTGACCGTTATCTGGAAGGGCATCAACCAGACGATTATTACAGTGTGTTCAACATGATGGGTGTTATTAGGGAATTGTGAAAAGCCTTGATTAACCATTGTTAAATAGGTACATCACGATTATAGGGGCCTTACCCTTATGCACAGGGAATACAGGGGTAAGGGTGAGAGATTTGATAGCATGATGGAGTGGTGAATGGCCGTCGATCCGAATATGCCGATCCTGATTGTGGATGACTACAAAACCATGTTGCGTATCATCCGCAATCTCCTGCGGCAGTTGAACTTTACGAACATCGAAGAAGCGACGGATGGCAGCATGGCTTTGCGCAAACTGCGCGAAAAGTCGTTCAGCCTTGTGATTTCTGACTGGAATATGGAGCCGATGACCGGTCTTCAGCTTCTGAAAGAAGTTCGCGCTGATACAAAGCTGAAGGATCTGCCCTTCATCATGATCACCGCAGAGGCGAAAACCGAAAACGTTGTCATGGCAAAAAAAGCCGGCGTTTCGAATTATATCGTCAAGCCGTTCAACGCAGAGACGTTGAAGGGCAAACTCACCACCGTGATCGGTGAGTTTTGATTAGGGGCGCGGGGCTTTAGTCCCGCGATACCGTAGATGTCCAAAACGTCCAAAGACGAATTGCGGCAGCTGTTGCTGGACCTTAAAGCGCGCCTTGATGGCGATGAGCTTAAGGTCGAGCAACTGTCTGACCTGATGGATCAGCTTTCCCGCTTTGTTTCGGAAGGTGACAAGCCATCAGACGACCAGAAACGCCTGTTTGGTGAACTGGATGAACTTTCGGGCATCATTCGCAAGATGAAATCCGAAATAGCATCTTTGCGGCCGGACGATATCAAGGCGGAATATATTCCCAACGCAACGGACGAGCTCGACGCGATTGTCGATGCAACCGCCGGTGCGACGCATGAAATCCTTGATGCGATGGATACGCTTGAGGAATTTGCTGCAAGTCTTCCCCCTGAGCAGGCTGAAATCGTAACCAGCGCGACCATGCGCGTTTATGAAGCCTGCAACTTCCAGGATATCACCGGTCAACGTACGACCAAGGTGATCAAGGCCCTGAAATCAATCGAAGAAAGGGTCGAGGGTTTGGTCAAGGCATTTGGTGATGAAATTGCCAAATATGCTGCGTCCAATCCGCGGAAGAAAAAGGAACCTGAAGGTGAAGAAGCCTTGCTGAACGGGCCGCAGCTCGACGGCAAGGGGGTTTCGCAGGCTGACATCGACGCGATGTTTAGCTAAATGGGACGGTTATGGCGGAAATAGAGGACGACGGACCAAGACCACCAAGCCCGCCCGCAAACGGTGCCGTAGCACTGTTCCTAGCCCTCTATCTCCTGCTTCTGGCGTTCTTCATCCTTCTGAATACGATTTCGACATTCGAAGAAGTCAAAACCCGCGAAGTACAGGAAAGTCTGTCTTCCGCGTTTGCGGCCATTCTGCCGCCAACCACCAGTCTGCAAACGGTAACCTCGATTGAGGGGCCGGTGGTTTCGGCCGAAGATACCCAGGACAAGCTGGGATCATTATTTCAGACAGCGATCAAGGTCGTGCGCGTCCAGGTGATACAGCCGGGCACGCTGATGGAAGTCATCATGCATGTCGACCAGTTGTTTGAACCCAACTCGATTCTAATCAGGGACCGTCAAGGCGAATTCATGGATCAGCTCGCGGAAGTGCTGGCCGATGACAGTGGTTATGCGTCCTACGAGATGGAAATGGTCATGGGCAGCGAGGTCGGTTCAAAAGGCACTGTCGAGATTGCAAACAACCTTCAGATCGGTCGGGCAGGTGCATTCGCCCGCGACCTTATTGATCGCGGGGCCCCAGATAAAAATCTTTATGTTGGCATCGATCCGGGGGCTGATCCTTTTATCGTTACTTTCCGTTTCTTCTGGAATTTCGGGCCCAAAGAGCCACCAGCACCTGTAACGACACCAGCCAACGCAGGCGGTACCAGCAATGGCGCGATACCGGCACCTGCGTCGAATGGTTCGGGTAACGCTGGCGGTGGAAAAATGCTTATTCCATTGCCCGGCGCAGGCCAGCCAGGAATAAACGCACCGATTCCCTTGGCTCCGCAATCCGGGGGGAACGGCTGATGGATGAACCAAAGCGCGATGATGGCCCCAAAGGGCCGCCACCATGGATGCTCAGCCTTGCGGATCTTATTTCGCTTCTGCTGACTTTCTTCGTGATGCTGTTTGCAATGTCAAAGGTCAAGATTGACCGTTGGGACGAGGTTGTTGATTCTTTGTCCCAGTCAATAAAACCGTCACCGGTTGAAGAAAGCGATGAGCCCGTTGCGCAGCTTAATATCCCGCGTGTTTATCGCAAGCCCGCGATGAATCTTGATTACCTGAGCGCTGTGATCGATGACGCCATCGATGACAACGATGTACTGGGTGATGCCACGCTGAGCCGTGAAGCAGATAAGCTTGTGATTTCGTTACCCGGGGATATCCTGTTTATCAGTGGCAGTTCCGAGATGACGGATCAGGCCCGCAAGGCGCTGTTTGTCCTTGGCGGAGTACTTGGGAACATTGGGAACCGGATTGGTGTTCAGGGGCATACTGACCCGCGCCCGGTCAGCGGTCGCGGACTTTATGCTTCGAACTGGGAGCTTTCCCTTGCTCGTGCTGCTGCCGTTGCCAACGAACTTAAAAGATCGGGCTATACAGATTACATAAATATTTACGGATTTGCGGCATCAAGATACGACCAGCTTCCGGTTATGGCAGACGAGCAGACACGTTTCACAATGGCTCGTCGGGTCGACATTGTTATTGAACCCCATAGCGGAAGCGGGATCGGAGGTTCGTAAGAATGCTTTTGGTCGTAGCGCGTTTCCTGCTGGCTGCCGTGATTGTGGTAGCCAGTCTGGCAGTATTGCCAGTTACCGGAATGCGCCCCGCACTCGCTCAGGCGGCAGATCCCGTGATCATCCGCTCGGGCGCACATAGTGGCTATGGACGTATCGTTCTGCAATGGAACAAGCCCGTCAATTACACCGCTGAAATCATCGGTGACCAACTTGTTGTGCGTTTTGACCAGCCGCTGGTTGCTTCCATGCGCGGTGTTCTTGGCCCCGTATCCGATTATGTCAGCGATGGTTTTTTTGATCCGGACGGACGTACGGTCGCCTTCGTCCTACGAGACGATTTCGAAGCCCGTGTTTTCAATGTCGGCACCAATGTCGTCCTTGATATTCTGGATAAACCGGCTCTCGCACCTGCTCCTGTGCAATCCGCGTCACCCGCGCCAACGCCGCCGCGTCCTGCACCAAACCCACAGGGGGAAGTTGCGTCCGAACCATTCCCAACACCGCAAACCCGGCCGGATACTGCGTCTGTACCTGCAGTTGTTACACCTGCCGCCACCGCGCCGGAGCTTGAAATTCGGGTTGGGCGGCACCCGACATTCTACCGTCTGGTTTTTGATTGGCCCATCCGCACGGACTATGTGTTGAATGGCGATCAGGGTAATCAGATATTGGCCTTCACCAGCCCTGCCCGCATCGATGCTACTGGTGTAACGCGTCGGTTGCCGGAAGGTGTCACCTTGCGCCAAAGTGCAACAGATCCTTTATCTGTTGAGATCGCGACAAATCCGCCGCGCGCGTTGCGTCATTTCCGTTCAGGCAACAAGGTTGTTGTTGATCTGATGGGAGTCCAGGGCGACCCTGCCGATTCCAGTGCATCGAGAGCCGCTGCGCCGCCGACCACGGCAGCCAGACGCACGCCATCCCCAAGCCCCGCACCTGCTGCGCCTGCCGCACCAGAAGTGCCGTCGCAAACAACTGGGGAAACGCCCGGTGTTGCTGAGGCAGCGGGGGGAAGCCCGTCGTCCCCGGTGAATGATCCGATTGCACGTGGTTTGGCGGAACAACCCGATATTCCGATTTCGCCAGATGCTGTTGCGCCAGCACGCGAAAGTATTGGCAATCTTGCGGTGACAGTCGCCCAGGATGCAACCAAACTGACACTGGGCTTCCCGTTCAACCGTCCGGGGGGGGCTGCAATATGGTCGCGTGCCGGCTTCCTTTGGATGGTTTTTGATGTTCGCGCGAACCTTGATCTGGATGCCGTGCGTCAGAATGCCGCCCAGATCATCGGAGTGATCGAGCAGATCGACAGTCCTTATGCGACGGTATTGCGTATGACCATCCCTGACGGTGTGGGGCTTTACAGCACACCATCAGAAAATGGTGACTGGGATGTAACCTTGCAGCAGGGCTCCATGCAGCCGATCGAACGGCTGGGACCTTCTATTGAGCTCGATAATCAAACTCGCGCCCGCCTTGTTGTGCCGTTGATCAATATCAGCCCTACAATTCCGATTGAAGACCCGGAAGTCGGTGATTCGCTTCGCGTCGTGCCAACACGGGAAATGGGGTATGGCATCGAGACAGCGTTGCGGTATCCGGATTTTGAAGTTCTTCCGTCGGTGCAGGGCGTTGTCGTCGCACCGGTTAACGAAAGTGTACAGGTCACGAACCGGGATGATGGAAAGGCGGTTGTGGTGACGGCTGCCGACGGTTTGAATATCTCGCCCGAGGGGGCACGCCTTCTGGCATCGGCGACAGGGGTGCGCGCACGTGCGGGGGATGGCCGCGAAGGTTTGATTTTCGAACTGGATGATTGGCGCCGCGGTGGGCTTGATAACTATAACAAGGCAATTCATCAGTTGCGTCGCGATCTGGCCGAAAGCGGTGATGAGCATCGGAACAAGGCACGTCTTGAACTGGCGCAATATTACCTGGCAAACGGGCTTGGCCCCGAAGCAGACGCGGTTGCCTCTACAATGGAAGACGACGACCCGCTGATTGCCCAGAAACTGCAGTTCCGTGCACTTAAGGCAGCAATCAAGTTTCTTGATCGCGAATATGATGAGGCGGCCCGCCTTCTGGAGGATGAGCGCCTGCGTGCCATTCCCGAAATGCAGTTGTGGCGTGCGGTGACGTTTGCTGCGCGTGGTCGTCCGAATGACGGGGCGCGTGATCTGCTTGAAAGCGTTCACATCCTTGATAACTATCCGCCAGAATTATTGTCGCGGCTGGGGCCACTTGCCGCGGAGCAGGCCCTGATCGTTGGTAATCCGGACGCGGGTATGGACCTGATCGAGAAGATGCTTGTGACCAAGGGGATCAACCCGAGCAAGATCAAGGATGTCGAGTATCTTAAGGGCATTTTCGAAGAAGAAGCAGGCGAATTTGAACAGGCTATTGCAACCTGGGACGAGGTTGCCGAGGGCAGTAATCGCAAAGCGCGGGCGCACGCAATATTTGACAGCACCGAGCTTTTGATGCGGCTTGAACGGCTGACACTTGATGATGCGATCGAGCAGCTTGAAAAACTGCGTTTTGCATGGCGTGGCGATGGGTTTGAGATGGCATTGCTGCGCAGACTTGGCGAATTGCAGATCAAGAACAAGCAATATCGCGAAGGCCTTAATACCCTGCGCCAGGCGGCGATCTTCTTCCCCAACAGCCCGTCGGCGACCGAAGTCACCGATCTGATGCATAACACGTTCGAATCAATTTATCTGGGTGACGAGATCAACAACATCTCGGCTATCAAGGCTGTCGCGCTGTATGACGAGTTCCGCGAACTGACCCCGGCCGGAGAAAAGGGCGATGAGCTCATTCGTCGTTTGGCTGACCGCATGGTTGACGTTGAATTGTTCGATCGTGCCGAAACTCTTCTGGAGCATCAGGTCGATTTCCGCCTGACAGGAACCGAAAAGGCACGCGTCGGTGCACGTCTGGCGCTGGTATATCTGCTTGATAACAAGCCCGAAGAATCCATCCGCGTGCTTGATAACAGCGACGTTCCCGGGGTATCCAGTGAATTGGAAACCCAGCGCCGTCACCTGCGTGCACGCGCGCTCCTCGATACCGACCGCGGAGCCGAAGCCATGGCATCGCTTGAAGGTGATCTGTCCAAGGATGCCGAGCTTTTGCGTGTCGAATATTACCGGGATACCCGTGACTATCTCTCTGCCGCTGAAACCTTCCAGCGCCTTGTGGGTGAGGATCAGGGCAATGTCATTGAGAATTTTGGTGACGAACGGGCCCGCTATGTCCTGAATTGGGCGGTCAATCTGGCGATGGGTGGGCAGGAACGCACGCTTAATATGTTGAAGCGGCGCTATGGAATTGTTATGGCGCAAAGTCCGTATGCAGAAGCCTTCAGCCTGATCACCTCCAGTCCGTCTCAAGGCTTGATCGACTATCGCACGTTGGCAAACAAGGTTGATGAAGTCGAGAGTTTCCAAGGATTTCTGGGCAATTATCGTGATCAGTTGGAAAAGTCACAGCTTAGTGCTATAAACTAATAGTGATTTTAATGTTTTGATTGGCTTTCTGTGTCTGTAAGGTTCGGAAGTCGGGTCTTGTCCTATTTGGTGGAAGCAGTGCTGTGATGGATCGTGCACTTAAAATGGTCTATTACGATGACGCGAAGGTTGAGCGTGATATTTTCGCGCAGCTTTCGCTTGCGCTGAGGCATTTTCGCGGCGTTGGTATGCCGCGCGACGAGGGTGCCACCCGCAAAATTCTTGATCAGATTCACCGTCAAAGCCGTGCCTTTGCTGCCATTTGCTATGGCTTCATGCGTTCCAAGGGAATCGGTGTGGCCGAGGATCAGGGCGAAGGCGAACAGTGGTACCGCGAAGCGGCATACTGGTTCCGCGAAGAGGCACTGGGTGGTGAAGGTATTTCGGCCAACAATCTTGGTTATCTTTATGCCAAGGGGCTTGGGGTTCCTGAAAACCCGGAAACAGCTGCCGAATGGTTTGAACAGGCTTCGGAAAACGGTTCGATCGCTGCCCTTTATAACCTTGGGGTCTGCTACCTCAATGGATGGGGGGTTGATCAGAGTGACGAGATGGCGGTTGAATATCTCCACCGCGCGAGCGAGCAGAATGATCCCTCCGCGGCCAGTGTTCTGGCCTATCTCTATCTTGAAGGACGCGGGGTAAGACGCGATCCGTCGAAATCGTTTGAATATAACCTGCGCGCGGCACGTGCCGGCAGCGTCGAGGCGGCATCGGCACTTGGTTATGCGCTTGGCGTCGGGCTGGGTGCGGAACGCAATATTGCCGAAAGCATCAGCTGGTTTGAAATGGCCGCGAACGAGGGCGATACCTATGCCCAGGCCAATCTCGCCATGTATTTCTGTCATTCGTCGGATCTGAAGCTGTTTAATCGTGGCTGGACCATGTTGATGAACGCGTGTGATCAGGGCGATATTTCTGCCAAATACCAGATGACACAGATATTGATCTTTGGCGTCGCCCATCGTGAGCCGGATTATGCTGCGGCACTTGATCTTGCCATGGACCTTGCTGAACTCAGCCATCCGGGCGGTTATCACCTGATCGGTGTGATGTATGAACATGGTCTTGGTGTGCCGGTTGATATGGCCCGTTCGGCAAGCTGGTATGAACGTGCCGCACGTAAAGGCTCTGCTAACGGGCAGGCGGCTTTGGGGCGGCTTTATGCGATTGGCAGTGGTGTCGATCAGGACAACATCATGGCTTATTACTGGCTGCGGATGTCAGCACCCTCGGCAGGAAGCCAGGCTTACCGTGAAATGGAAGCGGTGCGTGCGCGCATGAATGAACGTGAACGCCAGCAGGCGGACCGCTACGTTGCGGATAACCCTGCACCGCGCCGTGGCAGCTTTGGTCTGAAGCCACTTGAAAAGAACGTTTTCAAGACGGGTAAGCGCTCAGCCTGACGCAGTCCAAGTCATAATCAAAAAGCCGCCTGCTTCTGCAAGGTGGCTTTTATTTTGGTGTTCTCGTAAATGCTGGCTACCCGCCGAAACTTTCGACCAGTGACCCCGATATAAGATACCATCCATCGACCATCACAAAGAATATCAGCTTGAAGGGTAACGAGATGATGACCGGCGGCAGCATCATCATACCCATCGACATCAGGATACTGGCAACCACCATGTCGATGATCAGGAACGGGATAAACAGCAGGAAGCCGATTTCAAACGCACGGCGCAGTTCACTGATCATGAAGGCCGGGATCAGAGCCCGCAGCGGAATGGTTTCTGGTCCGGTGACTTCGACATTTGCAAGATTGACGAACAGTTCAAGGTCGCGGTCGCGTACCTGCGTCATCATGAAGTCATGAACCGGTCGCACCGATCTTTCCATGCCTTCAAATTCGTCGATATCGCCGTTGATCATCGGTTGCAGGCCTTCGTCCCAGACCCGCTCCATCGTTGGCATCATGATGAATAACGTCAGAAACAGCGCCAGACTCACCATGACCTGATTGGGCGGCGATTGCTGAATGCCAAGGGCAGTACGCAGCAGGCTGAGAACCACCACGATCCGGGTAAAGGAGGTCACCATCATCAGGATAGCGGGTGCAAGGCTAAGCACCGTGAGCAGACCGATAAGCTGGATCATCCGGCCAGACGACGTTACGCCCGGACCATCCCCAAGGTCGAAATTGAATGTCTGCGCGTGAACGGTATCACCACCAAATCCGATGGCAATCAATGGCACCAGCGACCAGATCGCGATCAGAACCAGCCAGCGCGGCACGTAACCGTTACGCGCTTGATGCTTCTGTTTGGTTTGATCCTGTCGGGAATGCGAAATGAGCGCGATGGTCATGCGGGTTGTTTCCCGTTGGTCTTTGTCGGCGGGGTATCGATTGGTGATGCATCCGGCAGGCCGTCGTCACTGTGAATGCGGATATCGTCGCTGAGAACTTCGGAAAAATGGGTGCCGATATTGCGTTCGATCACGCAATCGCCGGACGGCCCCAGCAGTACCAGATGTTCCGTGTCGTCGCGTTTAAAAAGAACCAGACGTCTTTTTGTATCAACAGGAACGACTTCCACGATGGAAAGTCGGCGTTCCTTGCTGCGGCGGTTGATGTTGCGCGCACCGGGGATAAAACGCCGTGCCACCAGCGCCAAAACCCCGATCATGCCCAGCACAAAAACCAGAGCAGCCACAAATCGGAAATAAGCGCTAAATTCCATCAGGTTACCTTCCCCGCGACGAACCTGTTGCATAGCCCGATTCAGTCAACCGGAACCTGTTCTGTTTACCGTGCACGGCCCCGGCAGGCAAGTCACCATGCAGTTCCGCGATCAGATGGCAAGTTACGGAACGGCGGGACTTGTGTTGCTTAGCGGGTGGTGCGGGCAGCATTGGCATAGGCATTGGTTGCCTGTGCATTATTGCTAAGACCGCGCAACTGGCGTTGCAGTTCGGAATACTCCTTGTGCATTGTGGTTTCCAGACGCGCGAGATCGTCAGTTAGTGCCGCCAGAAGTGGGGCGACTTCGCGACGCTGTTCGCTGTTCATGGCACGGGCCTGAACGCAAAGATCGGAAATCTTGGTTTCGAGTGTATTGAGTTCGACCACTTTGCCGTCATCAACAAATCGTTGGCTGGCAGTGATCAGAGACAATACCCGTTTGAGATCTTTCTTGAACTGGTCGGGTTTGAATTGTTCAGGGCTCATTTGGATCTTCCCGGTTGAGATCTGCAAAACTGGTTGCCGACACCTGATCGATATTCGATGTTGTCGACCGCTTCTTGGCCGGATCACCGTAAATCCGGTTGATACGGTATATGTAGTTCAGAATTTCGGCGACAGCGGCAAACGCTTCGAGCGGAATTTCGCTGTCGACGTCGACGGCCATCAGAATTTCGGCAAGATCGCTGTCTTTTCGGACTTTGATCCCGTTAGCAAAAGCCAGTTGCAAGATTTGTTCCGCAACACTGCCTTCGCCCTTTGCGCTTAATATCGGGGCGTTATCCCGGCCATGCGCATAGCGTAACGCCACAGCTTTCTGATCGCCGGAACCGGGCGCGGCAAGATTTTCCGTGCCAATTTCGCGCGGATCGGTGATGTCGACCTTGGGTCGGTTACCGGTCATTCTTGCCCATCTCGTCAAATTCCAGCGTCTTGATTGACTCTAATTACCTTAGCAAGCCTCGACCATAGCTTGAAGATGGTCAACAAAACGTTGCGCCGATGGTCAGCAGGATAAATGTCGTTGAGGAGGGGCCGTAATGCAAAGGACGCATTGGGGCTTGTATGCAGAGGGTCAATATCCCGGCTACCTGCCAGGAGGATGACGATAGTGCCTGTCGTATGTTGGTGGTCTTGCTTCCCCGGCTCTTGCCGGTAGATCGCGCGACCGGAAAATCAGTCTTTACCGTCGTCTTCGTCGGCGTCAGGACTGGTTTTCATATTGTCGGCAACCGCATTGGTGACCTGACCCAATTGACGCACAAGATCCGCACTGGCCGCAGCCGAACGGTTTTCTTCCTGAATGCGATCATAAAGTTCGCGACGCAGGACCTGCACATCCTCGGGAAAGGTGAAGCCCAGCTTCACGGTTTTGCCGCGAACCTCAACGACGGTAACTTCGATGTTGTCGTCAATAACAACGGAGTCGCCAACTTTTCGTGTGAGATAGAGCATGAAATGTCCCGGTTTCGATAGATGGCAAAAGAAATTCGCCAGACGCGACACAATATGCCCGCTTTGTTCGTCGCGGTCCAGTGCCGCCAATCGCAACCAGGCCCGGCATTGTAATTTAACGCTTTTCTGACATTTGGCACGGCGCATGCAAAGTAGTTTTCAGGATCGAACCGGGCGGCAAAATTGGCCTTCCGCACGATCCCGGTCCCGATCCGGGCACCGCGTTAACTTCGGCTTTACCGGCCCGCCCAATACTGGGGTCGTGATAACAGGAGCAGGCAATGGATATCGGCAAACTTGGCATGTTCGCCAATCTGAAAGAAAAGATGGATTGGCTGACACAGCGTCAGGAACTCATCGCGCAGAATATTGCCAACTCTGATACGCCGAATTATCGCCCTGACGACCTTAAAAAATTCGACCCGAAAACCGTTGGTCGCGACCGTCAATTCATTCTGGCGATGCAGGCAACTACACCGGGTCACAGCCAGGGGCTGCACAAACCGCAGAACTTCAAGGACGAGGAAGTGCGTAAGAACTATGAAGTGGCACCTGGCAAAAACGCCGTGATCCTTGAAGAACAGATGGTCAAGATGAACGAAAACCAAGTCGATTATCAGACCATGACCAGACTGTATGCCAAACATAAAACAATGATGATTTCGGCTTTGGGTCGTTAATTGGCAGCGTTGAAGGAATAAGCGATCATGGAACTTTACAAAGCTTTTAAAATTTCCGCTGCCGGCATGCGCGCACAGGGTACCCGTCTTCGTATCGCGGCTGAAAACGTTGCCAACGCCGACAGTCTCCCGACTGCACAGGGGCAGGACCCGTACCGCCGCAAGCTGCTGACTTTCAAGAATGTCATGGATCGCGAAGTTGGCGTCGAACTGGTCAAGGTCAATAAAGTCATGACGGACAAGTCCGATTTTGGTATGAAATATGAACCAAGCCATCCGGCCGCCAACGATCAGGGCTATGTGCAGACCCCGAATGTTGAAACACTGGTCGAAATGATGGATTTGCGCGAAGCCCAGAGAAGCTATGAAGCCAACCTCAATGTGATACAGTCTTCGCGTAGCATGTTGCTTAAGACCCTTGATATTCTGCAGTAGTTTACAAAATATCTGGTCAGCAAACGCCGCTTTAAGGATACGAACCGATGGTTGCCAGTTTTAACGATGCCATTTCTGCCTACCGGAACGCTGCAAGCGGCAAAACCGCAAGTGTCGCCGAACGTGTTGGCGGTAACGGTCAGACGGTCAATCCGGGGGAAAGTTTTGCCGACATGGTCAAAGGGGCGGCAATTGATGCCCGCGCAACCATGATGAACAGCGAACAGATGACCCAGAAAGCAATCGTTGGCGATGCAGAACTGCATGAAGTGGTCACCGCTGTGTCGGCGGCCGAAGTCACGCTGCGTACCGTGGTCAGTGTCCGTGACAAGGCAGTCGAAGCTTATCAAAGCGTATTGAGCATGCCGATCTGACGGTGATTGAATTGTCGGATGGATGCCTGAGACAAGCCGCACGACTTTCGTGCGGTTTTTTGTTTTCGGGGCGATCAAATTGAAATTTCAGGAAATCATGGCCCATCACCGGCCTTATCCTGTATGAATGATGTAACGTGACGGAAGACGAGGCAGGAAGACCCTATGGATCAAGCGGAAATCATGGACGTGGCCTATGATGCCGTATGGACTCTTCTAAAGGTCAGTACGCCCTTGATGCTGATCGCATTAGGGGTGGGGTTGGTTATTGCGCTGTTTCAGGCTTTGACCCAAATCCAGGAAATGACTCTGACTTTCGTGCCTAAAATCCTCGTGATTTTTATCGCTCTTCTGGTTCTTTTGCCTTTCATGATGACGGAAATGAACGAGTTCATGGGACGAATGGTTGATCATTTTATCGGCCTGCCGAACTAGCAAAGCGAACCAATAACGGGACATCCTGAAAGAAGATGAATCTCGAAGATCTTCTGACGCTTAATGTCTATGTGGTCCTGATGAGCTTCGCCAGGGTCGGGGCGGCGTTCGCCTTTATGCCGGGCATCGGGGCGCGAGTTGTACCGGCGCGTGCGCGCTTGGTTTTTGCCTTTTGGGTCGCCGTGGTGATTTCGCCGCTGGCCGGGCCACTTATCCCCGAACAACCGGCCGACGCGCCGACGCTTTTTTTGCATTTGGCGTATGAGTTAACCGTTGGGGCGTTTTTTGGCCTGTTTGGGCAGGTCATGATGGCCGGCCTGCAGACGGCAGGATCGATCATTGCCTATAGTTCGTCGATGGCGAACGCGTTTAGCGGTGATGCATTGTCTGGTGCACAAAGTGCCGTCACGGGCAATTTCATCACGCAGATTGGCATGGTCCTGATTTTTGCGACCGGTCTTGATCACCTGATGATACAGGCTGTGTTTGAAAGCTATTCCCTGTTTCCGCCAGGCGGGGTATTGCCGGTCGGAGATATGAGCGAATTTTTCGCACAAGCGATAAATGAGAGCTTTATCATCGCGATGAAAATCTCCGCCCCGTTCCTGATCGTTGCTATCGTGCTTCAGGTGGCGTTGGGTATTTTGAACAAGTTGATGCCCCAGTTACCGGTGTTCTTTGTGGCGATGCCAATCCAGATCGGATTGGCTTTTGTTCTGCTGGCACTGGCATTGCCGACTATGATGATGGTATTTTTGGAATATTATGAAAACGGGTTGGAAAGTTTCGTCAACCCCTAGGGATAGCCAACCTTCCGGCATAATGCCGGGCAGCCCAGAATGGTGTGGGAATGGCCGAAGAAGACGACAGCCAAAAGACAGAAGACCCAACAAGTAAAAAGCTTGAAGATGCCCGAAAGAAGGGACAAGTGCCGGTTTCCAAGGAAGTCGGTAGCTTCATGCTGCTGTTTGGTGGCGGTCTGGTGATGGTCATGATGGCGCCCGATATGGCGCGATCTGTTCGCGACCTGTCCTTAGGATTTATTGAACATCCGCATATGTATGATGTCAGTCAGGCAGGCTTGCCGGTACTGATGAAGGATGTGCTGTTGGGAATGCTTTACGTGCTGGGCATTCCCTTCGTTCTTTTAGTGTTTTTTGCAGCCGCCGGGCATTTGCTGCAAAACGGTCTTGTAATCGCGGCTGAACGCATTTCTCCCAAACCGGATAAACTTAACCCTCTGAATGGGGCAAAGAACCTATTCTCGATGAAGAACATGGTCGAATTCGTCAAGAACGTTTTCAAAATCGTTTTGGTCGGGGCCGTGCTGGGGTTTGTTATCGTTCCTGAATTGATGGATGTCGAACTTTATCCTCAGATCCCGGTCGAACTGATGCTGGAACGGCTTTACGACATGATCGTCATTCTGATGATCGCGGCCATTTCATTGACAGCGGTGATTGCCGGGCTGGATTTTGCCTATCAGCGGTATGAATTCAATAAACAGATGAAGATGTCCAAGCAGGAGATCAAGGACGAATATAAACAGACTGAGGGTAGCCCGGAAATCAAGGCCAAGGTCCGCCAGATCAGGATGCAGCGCGCCCAGCAACGCATGATGCAGAACGTTCCGACCGCCGACGTCGTGATCACCAACCCGACCCACTATGCCGTGGCGCTTAAATACGACATCAATGCGATGGAAGCTCCGATGTGTGTGGCGAAAGGTCAGGACAATATCGCGCTTAAAATCCGTGAAGTAGCCGAAGAAAACAACGTGACCATTATGGAAAACCCGCCAGTTGCGCGTGCCCTGTTTGCAACAGTGGAAGTCGATCAGGAAATCCCGCCGGAACATTACAAGGCGGTGGCCGAAATCATCTCGTTCGTTTTCCGCCAGCGTGGCAAGAAGCTGGGCTGACTGCCCGACCTCCTGCCAATCGCAAATTCGGCCTTTCGACATTATTGCGCCAAAATTCAGCCGTTAATCCCGGTGACAAGCAGCCTGCCTCGTTATCTGTTTGTTTCTGTTTCCGGGAAGTCGACAAAACATGCCTGCCTTTAAAAGAGCCGTTCTGGCAACTGCTCCCATTCTATTTTTTATGGTTCCGTTTGTGATATCAATGGCTGCATCGGCCAATGATCGACTGTTGGATGCCGTTCAAACGGTTGAAACCCGGCTTGATGCGCGGGTTGGTGTCAGTATTCTGAATGTTGAAAACGGACGAGAATGGCAATATCGCGCCGATGAACGTTTTCCGTTAACCAGTACCTTCAAGCTGCTTGCCTGTGCGGCGGTGCTGCATAAGGTAGACCGTGAAAGCGAAACGCTGGATCGCCGGATTACTTACCGCTCAGATGATCTGGTCACTTATTCCCCGATTACCGAAAAACATGTTGATAGCGGGATGACGATTGGGGAGCTGTGCGAAGCCGCATTGCATCTGAGCGATAATACAGCGGCGAACCTTGTTCTGGATGTGCTGGGTGGGCCAGATGTGCTGACGGCTTATTTGCGTGATATCGGTGACGATGTGACGCGCCTTGATCGGATCGAACCCGATTTGAATGCTGCAACACCTGGCGATGCGCGCGATACGACCACACCGAACGCCATGCGTGCCACGCTTACCTATTTGTTGCTTGGTGATGCACTGTCTCTGGAATCCAGACAGATTTTGGAAGATTGGTTGACGGGAAATCAGGTTGGTGGTCCGTTGCTAAGGGCCGGTTTACCCGATGATTGGAAAATTGCGGACCGTACTGGTGCGGGGGGCTTTGGATCGCGTGCGATTGTTGCTGTGATCTGGCCGCCGGAACGAAAACCAGTGATTGTTGCGATCTATATCACGCAGACTTCCGCCTCAATGGAGGAGCGGAACGCTGCGATTGCCGATCTGGGGCAGGAAATTGCCGCTGCGATCATGCGCTAGGGCGCGATCCCACACAGGGTGCATGATGCGTTCCAGCTAATGTAAAACTTGCCGGTAGCCAGTCAGGCCAATAGCAGCTAAAAGTATAGAGCAATATTGTAAGTTATTGGCGTTAAAGGCGGTCGCGTGCTGTTTCGGGGAATTATCCTTGCTGTAAGTGTCGCATTTGTCGCTTTTGTTTATGTCCTGTTACAGGTCATGGCAAAGGCTGGTCTTGATGCGCGTATCATGTGGATCATCGGGTCCATGGTAACTGGGGTGGCGATCGTCGCGGTGGCCGCCCTGTCCCTGTCTGCGCGCTGGCGATCATCAGCTGATCATGATCTCGCCCCGCTGTTAAGTGGCCTGTCGCATTCCGATATTGGTGTTGCCCTGATTGATGCCTATGGTCGCACGCTTTATGCCAACCCCGCGTTCCCCCGCAAGCTTGGTATTGAGCCGGGCGAAGACATGCTTGCCGCCCTTGAGGCACGTTTAAGTTATCTGGACGTCGGCAGTTCCGAGTTGGCCGATTTGCGGACACGTGCAATGCGGGGGGAAGCGGGCGAGATTTATGTCGATTTTTCGCAAGCCAAAAAGCGTGAACAGCTTGCGCTTGCTGCACCTTCCGACACCGCAGCAGATGATGCCGAACGAAACAGTGATACCGCGATCGACGATGCTTCGGCAGAAAACATTGTTGAAGAAGCCTATGATGCGGGTACGGTCTGCCTTCGGATTTCGGTAACAGCAGCAAATGCGCACGCCGGTCAGATGCTCTGGACCGTTGACGGTATCGATCCATCCGCCATGCCCAAAGCAGGACGTTCGCTTGTCGTTGCCGAACAGTCTGCTGCCTTTGGCGCGTTTGTGACGGGTTCCGATGATGAGATGACCGTCGGCGGGGTGGCTTCGCGGATGGCAGATGGTGCCGGAAGCGAGCAGGCTGATCAGATGATTGAGCGCCTGCCTGTGGGGGTTTGCGGTCTTGATGAAGAAGGTCGTATTCTTTACCTGAACCGGCGTCTGGCAAACTGGTTGGGCGGTGAACCGCAAGATTTTGCCAGTGGTACGCTGGAACTGGCGGACCTTATCGTCGGCGATGGCATGAATGGCGAAGTCAAGCTTAAGGTCAAAGGTGGCGAGCCGATCAAATGCTTTGTCACTCATTCGATCAATGCGCCCGGCACCGGTCCGATCCGAAGCCAGGCTGTCGTATTCCCCGATCCGATGCCAGCCCATGAATGGGAACATGCCCTTGCCGAAACCGAACGTCGGGTGCGCTGGTTCTTTGATGACAGTCCGCTTTCGATTGTTCTGGCTGATATGTCGGGCACGGTTACCGACGCCAACCGTGCCTTTATCGAAACGGCGGGTCAACGTCATGAACGGGTGATTGGTCGTTCCATTCTTGAACTGATCCTGCCGGAAGACCGCGACGAGGTCGCGCGCTATCTGTCCAAGGCGGTCATGGGCATGGGTAAGGGGGGGCAGATCGAGGCTCGTTTGCAGGGTTCACGCGGCGTTGCCGCGCAGATTTACCTGCAACGTGTGGCCGGACGGTCGGGTGAAGCCGGTGCGCTTCTGCTGAACTTCCTTGATACGACCGAACAAAAGAACCTTGAGGAACAATTTGCCCAGTCGCAGAAAATGCAGGCGGTCGGGCAGCTTGCGGGTGGGGTTGCGCATGATTTCAATAACCTGCTGACCGCGATGATCGGCTTCTGCGATCTGCTGTTGTCGCGCCATGGGCCGGGTGACCCAAGCTTCGCCGATATTATGCAGATCAAACAGAATGCCAATCGTGCGGCCAATCTTGTCCGGCAGCTTCTGGCGTTTTCGCGACGTCAGACATTGCAGCCCAAAATCATCAATATCACCGATGCGCTGGCGGAAATGTCGAACCTGCTGCGTCGTCTGATCGGTGAAAAGATCGATCTGAAGGTCAGCCATGGTCGCGATATTGGTCTGGTGAAGGTTGATCCGGGCCAGCTTGATCAGGTGATCATCAATCTGGTTGTCAATGCGCGCGATGCCATGGCGGCCAATGGCGGGACCCTGACGGTTCAGACCGGCACCGAGATTGTTGACGAAGCCCGCAACACAGGCACCGAACTGATCCCGCCGGGGGATTATATCCGGATCGAGGTTTCCGATACCGGTATCGGTATTCCCAAGGATAACCTGACGCGTATTTTCGAACCCTTCTTCTCGACCAAGCAGCGGGGCGAGGGCACAGGCCTTGGTCTGTCGACCGTTTACGGGATCGTCAAACAGACCGGTGGTTTCGTGGCCGTCCAGTCCGAGCCCGGTGTCGGCACGACCTTTACGATCTATCTTCCGCATTACGAGGCGACCGAAGAAGAACTGGCCGAAACCCGTGCGGTGGCCGAAGAAGCCCCCTCACGCGATCTGACCGGTACCGGCGCGATCCTTCTGGTCGAAGACGAGGACGCGGTGCGGACATTCGGTGCGCGTGCGCTTCGCGGCAAAGGCTATGACGTGCTTGAAGCCAATAATGGCGATAACGCGCTTGAGGTTCTGGCGAAAACCGACAAAACCATCGATCTGGTTATTTCCGATGTGGTGATGCCAGGTATTGATGGCCCGACCCTGATCCGTATGTTGCGCGAAAAACGCCCGGATTTACGCGTGATCTTTATTTCGGGCTATGCCGAAGATACCTATCGCGACGAACTTGATGAAGAAAACGGCGTGCATTTCCTGCCCAAGCCCTTCTCGCTGAAGGAGCTTGCGACCAAGGTCAAGGAAGTGCTTTAAGAAGCCAGACTCGTTCTCATAAGCTGGCTGCGGATTCTGCCCCCAATGTTGATTGTCAAAATTGTTTGCTGTTCGGATCATGTGTCCCGTCACGGACCGGGGACGATGAATTAATGCGTCCTCGCAATGTCGGCCTTTGCACGTTTTGCCATGAATTCGGCAAGCATGCGACTTTCCGTATGTCTGGCCTGACAGTTTTGGTTCTGGTTTCGATCCTGAGCCTTTCAACATTAGCCCGCGCCAGTGAAAAGTGCCTGTTGATTGCCATGCCCGAAGTCCGGATGACCGGGGACGGCATCGAGCCATATCGTTCTGCGATGCAACAGGGAGGGCTATGCGTCAAACCTGTGCGCATGCCCCTTGCAAGGGTTGCTCAGGCATTGTCCCATGGCGAAATCGACGGTGTTTTTGCCGAGCTTGAGGGATTTCAGCAAAATGTTGACCGGCCGATCCTAAGGGGAAATATACGTGTTGGTTTGGTGGACGGAATGCTGGTTGTACCGTTGGGAAAGATATCGGGAATTGACGATTTAAAGGATGAAACCGTTGGTGTTTGGCTGGGGGCGAAGTGGTCTAACGCACTTTTGGCTGATTATCCCAATGTCGTGCATGTTCCGCGCGGTCCCGAAATGATGCAGAAGATGCTGCGATACGGGCGATTGGATGCAATTCTGCTCGATAACTATTCGTTGTCGGTCACCGGCGGTGTCCCCGACGGATTTCAGGCTGTTCCTGTCATGAGCCTTTCAGTTTACAGCTGGCTTGCTGCGGACCATGCCGATTTGCTCCCAGCTTTTGATAAGGGCACGGAACTGTTTTTACAGACGATCATCGAGTGGCGCCAAAAGGGACAATAACCTGCGGACGGTATCCGTTGGCCTATCCCGAAAGATAAAATATCGACATGCCATAAAGGCACAGGATTGAAACGCTTTCCCAGCCGATATTGGCAATTCCCCTGCGTTCGCGGTTAAGCATGCCCAACAGAAGGATGCCGGTCATCAGAATGACAAGGGCGATGGTGAACAGGTGCTGCTGGTTGAAGGCTGCGTAAATCGATCCGTCGCGATAAGAAAAGTCTGATGCCGCCAGAAACAGAACATCAAACGCATTGCCGCCGATAATATCCCCGACTGCCAGATTGACAGCCCCCATACGGACAGCCGCAATTGCCGAAACAAGTTCGGGAAGTGATGTAGCTATCGCAGTCAGGAAAGTACCCACGGCGGTTTCGCTGATGCCGGTTTTCTCGACAATTGCCAGCCCGCTTTCACCAATAGTGTAACCGGCGACTGCTGTTATCGCGGCAAAGCTCAGAAACTCCGTCCAAAGGCGAAGTGTGCTTTCGGGATGGTAGTCTGCATCGTCTTCCTTGGCGTCCTCGTCGGTCAGGTCGGTCCTGCGAGGTCGCCACATCGGTTGATGGCGGATTTCGGCAAGCAATGACAGGCCAAAGCCATACAGAACGAACAACAGGATCGATACCGGGTGGATGTGAAACACCATCCAGTCAGGTCCGCCATAGGCCAGAAGCGGCAGGGCAAGCATACTGACCAGAAGGGTGGCCTGCGCCAGTCCCGTGGCGCTGGCGGCGGCATGTTCCAGATTGCCCTTGCGATACAGAAAATCAGCGATTGCCAGAAAGGTCGTCTGGGCCGCAATGCCACCCAGCGCATTACCGATGGCAAGATCGGTGTGTCCTTGCCACGCCGTCGTTACCGAAAGCACACTTCCGGGCAGGCTGGTCGACATGCCGACAAAAACAGCACCGGCTATGATTTGTCCCATGCCGGTCCGTTCGGCGAGCTTGAGGGCAATCGTTGCCAACCGAGTTCCAGCGAAGCCGATCACCACTGCACAGATTGAAAACAGTCCGATAACGGACCAAAGCGGAAGGGTTGCAATTGCAGGCAGCATCAAAACGTCTTTTGTTCGGATCTGGCCGCATTTGCATCGGGGCGGCTTTACCTGAACTTTAAGACGCGTCGGGTGCTGTCATGTTCCATGATTGTGTAAAGTTAAAACACTTCGTCTTCCGGGCGTGTCAGCGGTTTGTTTTCTGAGTGTTCTATTGCTTCTTCGCGGGCGCGATGCGTGATGTCAATCGGCTCGCCCTGACGGTTATCGGGGCGAACGCGCCCAAAGAAATCGGAAAGTTCCTTGGCAACGGTTTCCGGTGCCGTGACTTGACGCAGTGTAAAGCTGTGCCCCAGCCGGTCGGTAACATGCAGATCGCCATAATCAAAGATATTGCCGATCACGCTTTTGCTGATCTGGGTGCTTTTGATCGACTCAAATCCGCGGTCATCCTGATCCTTGCGCAACACACCGCTTCGCGTGACGATGCGGTTGTTGGTGATAACGCGTTCAAAGAAAAACAGATCGCGAATGGCGGTCAGGGGCAAAAGGATGCTGTCGCGCGCCGCGCGCGTTGAAACGCCAAGGGCCCGTTTCAACAGCTTCCAGACAATCGAGATCAACGCGATGATCACACCAAACAAGGCAATCGAAAAGACGAATTCATATTCTTCCCAGACCCGGTCAAGTGCGGCAAAGGCTTCGGGCCCAGTCAGAAGTGCGCGGGCCTGTGGCATCAGAAAATCGTAAATTGCGCGCCAGTGGTAGGATGCATAAATCAGCACCGCAATCCAGATGATCTTGATGAGACCGGGGACAAGGATCGAAACCGGCGAAATCGGCAGATCCATGATCACCACCTCGCCATCATGCAAATGGCGGCGGATGCCCTTGAACGGTTTGGTTTCCGCTGCGGTCTCGTTTTTCCGGATCATGTATGTCGTCCTGTTTCAAGCAATCGGTTCAACATACGGCGCGATCAGAATTTCGCAAGCGGGTGAAGGGTTTGCTTTGGTACTATTCGTTGTTTTACTGGGATAATCTGTGATTTCTACAGTTGCCAAAAAGGGCAAAGTCGCGCTTATCTTCCCGAACCGGCTGCGCCACATCCCGGTCAACAACCAAAACAACGTCCAAGCAAGAGCCCCGCATGATCCCGTTCTTCGGTGAAGCAGCCGCCTTTACTGCCGCGATGGCCTGGGCGACGTCGAGCATGATTTTTTCCAACATTGGCGGCAAGGTCGGCGCGCAGACGGTCAATCGCGGGCGTCTGGCCTGCTCGATTACCTGTCTGACGGTGTTGCACTGGCTATTGAAAGGCCAGCCTTGGCCGAGCGCGGTAACGTGGGAGCAGCTTGGCTGGTTGTCACTGTCGTCGGTTCTTGGCCTTGTGATTGGCGATGCCATGCTGTTTCAGGCCTTTGTGACCCTGGGGGCGCGGTTATCGATGCTGATGATGTCGACCGTGCCGATCATGGGGGCGGTGTTGGGCTGGTTTCTGTTTGACGAAGTCCTCAGCCCTCAGGAAATGTCGGGTATTGCGCTTGGCATTGCCGGCATTCTTTTGGTCATCATGATGAAAAAGGGGCGTCCTGTCGGGTTGGAAGGACGCAATTATCTGGTTGGTATCTTGTTTGGACTTGGCGGTGCCATTGGTCAGGTCGCGAATCTGGTGACGGCGAAATATGCACTGATCAGCGGTTATTCTGCGCTGTCGGCCACATGGATCAGAACCTTTGTCGCAGTTGTGATCATGTGGGGAATTGCGATTGCCATGGGGCGTGCTCGGCGCACGATTGTGGCGTGCGGCGCACCTGATGTCGGGCGGTGGCTGTTCCTGGGGGCTTTTATCGGCCCGGCGCTTGGCGTGTGGCTTTCGATGGTGGCGGTTCAGAATGCCAATGTCGGTATCGCATCAACGCTGATGGCGTTGCCACCGGTTTTGCTGATTGTCTATGAAGGTGTGGTTCTGCGCCGCCCCGTTGGCCTGCAGGCCATCGTCGGGACCTGCATGGCCTTTGGGGGTGTTGCGCTTTTATTCCTGCATTAAGTGCGATTTTCTCTGCCTTTTGATCCTGGTGATCCAGCCCGGCAGAAAGGCAAGATTGGTTATCAGGCTGAACCCGAACAGGATTGCAGCCCAGACCGGCAGGTCAAGCAAGGCGCTGTTTCCCTGCAATCCGGGGGTTGGGGCCGAGGATTGTGTTCCCGGTGGCGGTGTTTTTTCCGATGAATGGATCAGGACAACCTGATGACCCATGCCGTCTGATACCATTATTTTCCAATGCGCATCGGTATGATCTTCAGGGCGTAATGCCGGAACCGCGACGGCAAGGCGTCCGTCACGATCAGTTCTTCCTTTTTGCCAGGTTTTCCCGTCCGGTGACGTCACCGTGGCTTCGGCAAATATCATTGGTGTGCCATCTGTATAGCCGAACTGATAGATGGTGGCGGTCCGGTTTTGGTCAATCTGCCATCCCGCCCCGTGGGCAATCGCCGGGAACGATCCTGCACAAAGCAGGATCGCGCAGGCAATTGCCGCGATCATCAAACGTCCAAACGATTGCAGCATGTGGCGGCCTATTGGCTGACATCGAAAGTCAGGGTTGCCCTCAGGTTATGTACCCGTACAGATGCATCTGAGTCCGGGACATCGGCCGCAACCCGAACCATCCAAAGACCCGGTTTCGTAATCCGGATTTTGGCAATGCCGCTGCCACGATCATCGCTGAAAGTTTCGGTGTAATAGGCATAAGACGATGGCGTGTCGGTAAATCCGGCATAGGTTGCCAGGACACTGGTCGAATAAGGTTGCCCGTCCAGCAGGATTTGAACCGCAACGTCTTGGCCGATTGCCGTCATGCGCGGATCGGAAAGCGGCACGATTTCAAGTTTGTGCCCCATAGGGGAAGAAATAAAATCCGCGTTTTGGGAGCCTCCAGTCAGGTTTTTGGAAAATTTTTCAAATCGGGATGACGCAACCGCATCGGGATGTGCGTCCGGCCCGCCTTCTTTCCAGCCATCGGGTGTTTGTGACCAGATTACCGGCAGGCGATGCCCGACAAGCCATGCGGGTTCTTCTTTGGAAATGGTGAATGTGCCGGTCAGATTGGGGACATCCGCATTTTCACTGACATCAAGTTTGGTGGTGGCCGAGGGGGTGATCAATTGTGCACGGACATGCTTTGGCGCTTCGGCTTCTTCCGGGGTGCCGAAAACATGGGTCGAATCGAGGATGAAGGCAGCAGTGTCCTTGCCATTCGCGGGGGTGGTTTTGCTGCTGGCGACAAATTCATGGGCCTCTGCGCCAAAGCCGATCAGGCAACCCAGTGCGGCAATTGCAAGCGGGGTTGTGAACTTTGATTGAAACATCTGCTATCCTTTGGGAGATTAGGGAAGTTGAAAGGCGGTATGAACTTTTCAAAAATGTTCATACGAGTCAAGCTGATGATTCTGAAAGGGAATTCGTATGACCCGCGTGACCGTATCAATCGAAGACGATTTGATGGAGGCGTTCGATGCTTTCCTTGAGCATCGCGGCTACACCAACCGGTCAGAAGGTTTTCGTGACCTGATCCGGGAAAAGCTCCAGAATACCAAGCTTGACGAAGACACCGGTGGCGTTGGCATAGCGGTCCTGAATTATGTTTATGATCATGAAGAACGCATGCTGGCATCACGGCTGATGAGTGCGCAGCACGAACATCATGACCTGACCGTTTCGACCGTGCATTTCCATATTGATCACGATACGTGCCTTGAAAGCGTGACCTTACGCGGCAAGCTTTCCGATATTCGCAAATTCGCCGATCAGGTTCTGGCACAACCTGGCGTGCGCCATGGGCAGCTTTATTCGGTTCCGGGTGAATTGCATGTCGAAACCCATCATCACGGCGATGACGATCATGGACATGCACATCGGCACGAACATCTGAAAATCACGACCTGAACCGGGCTTCTCCGAATTGTTTTAAAAATCCCGGCACAAGCCCGGCGACAATTTTATTTATCCGGGTTCGAATTCTTACCCACCAGAATGAGAACAAACTTGCAACATCCATTTTTTTGTGCGAGTGTTCACATTATGTTCTCAATGCGTTTGCCGGAAAATGGTTGGCGTGATGTCAGTTATCCGGCGGGGCACCTAGCGGTGGCGTTCCGCATTTAGGACCGGGGAACCGCCTGCGTTGCATCCTACCCGGCCCTGTGGAATAAGAGAGTTCGAAAAATGATTCAGACCGCACTGCATTTGGTGGATAAGGATACGATGGATAAGCAGAAGGCACTCGAAGCCGCCCTTGGGCAGATCGAACGCGCATTTGGCAAGGGCTCGATCATGAAGCTCGGCCAGCGCGATAGTGCGGTGGATATTTCAGCCATTTCGACCGGATCGCTTGGCCTTGATATCGGGCTTGGCATTGGTGGTCTGCCGCGTGGCCGCATCGTCGAAATTTACGGCCCGGAAAGTTCGGGTAAAACCACACTGGCCCTGCACACCATTGCCGAGGCCCAGAAACTGGGCGGGACCTGTGCCTTTGTCGATGCCGAGCACGCGCTTGATCCGGGTTATGCCCGCAAGCTGGGTGTGAATACCGACGAACTCCTGATTTCGCAGCCTGACGCCGGTGAACAGGCGCTTGAAATCGCCGATACGCTGGTGCGTTCCGGTGCGATTGATGTGCTGGTCGTCGATTCGGTTGCCGCCCTTGTGCCACGTGCCGAACTTGAAGGCGAAATGGGTGACACCCACGTCGGCCTGCAGGCCCGCCTGATGAGCCAGGCATTGCGTAAACTGACCAGCTCGGTCTCGCGTTCCAACTGCATGGTCATCTTCATCAACCAGATCCGTATGAAGATCGGTGTGATGTTCGGTAGTCCGGAAACCACAACGGGTGGTAACGCGCTTAAATTCTATGCGTCTGTCCGTCTCGATATTCGCCGTATCGGCCAGATCAAGGATCGTGACGAAGTCGTGGGTAACCAGACCCGCGTGAAGGTTGTCAAAAACAAGATGGCCCCGCCGTTCAAGCAGGTCGAATTCGACATCATGTATGGCGAAGGCATTTCCAAGATGGGTGAAATCCTTGATCTTGGCGTCAAGGCAGGCATCGTCGAGAAATCCGGTTCCTGGTTCTCGTACAATTCGACCCGTATCGGTCAGGGCCGCGAGAATGCCAAGACCTTCCTGCGTGAAAATCCGGAAATGACTGCCGAGATCGAACGCAGCATCCGCGAAAGTGCCGGTCTGATCGCCGAGGCGATGACCAGCATGAGCGAAGATGAACCGTCAAACGATGACGACGCGTAATTAAAAGCGGACTGAATAATCAAACGGGCGCTTTGGGCGCCCGTTTTTGTGTCTGATCCGTTTTGTTGGCAGCGTGTGTAACGCAGGCCAACATGGATTTCGCGATATGGGGCGAAGCGGGAGTCAGGGTTGCTGTGCTTCCTGTTGCCATTGGCTGGGCGTTTTGCCCGTTATCCTTAAGAATTCCCGATTGAAATTCGACTTGGTGTTAAAGCCGCTTGTCAACATGGTCGTTGTGACAGTCTCGCCCTTGACCAGTTCGCGGCAAGCATGTTCAATTCGGTATTTGTTGATGAAGCGCGAGACATTTTCACCGGTCGTGGCGTTGATCGCGTTCGAAATCTGTTTCAGCGGGACGCCCATACGTCGGGATATGCGTGCAAGCGTCAGATCCGGGTCAAGATAAAGCTGTTCGCGTATCTGCAAATCTTCAAGCTGGGCCATTATGGTCCGATGTTCCGGGGTGCTGGGTGTTGTCCGCACGTGATCGGAAGGCTGATTTTGTTCCCCTGATTGGACATCCGCATCAACATCAATTGCAATGTCGGGCGACAGAGACAGAAAGCCGATGGTCAAGAGTGCCAGGGATTATGTGATGCTCAGGATCAGGCCGACAATCTGATCGTTTCCATCGATCTTGGCGACGATGATCAGCATGTCGCTGATGGCCGACGCGATCAGGGCGAAGGCGATGAAGCGCCAAACCAGTGCCGGGATATGGCCCGCAGTCAGAGGCATATGGGCAAAATCACCGCCCTGACGATGAAGCATCACCAGAATTGCCGCCCCGTATCCGACAAAAAGGCTGCAAAGCACAACATCAATGATCGCCGGTAAAACAAACACGCATAGGGCGACGATCGCTGGTACCGAGAAATGCACCCAATCCCGTATTTGCAGGCGCGCACGAAGACTTGCTTCCAGAAAGGCCATCCAGGCCAGAGCCGGGATAATGGATGCGGTGATGGGTTGAAGCCATCGCAGGCTGGCAAAACCATAATACTGAACAATTCCGACCAGAATGCTTTGTCCGGCTGCAGCAAGCAGCAGCGCCATAAGCATCCTGGGTGTTCTTCCGCCCACAATCGCGCTGACAAAGAGAAAGCCAAAAACCAGTGCAACTATAATTGGGACGGGGAGGACAAGCATCGGACAGTCAGTTCCCGACAAAAGGTATCAAAACCGGTTTTGGGACGTTCACAAACCCGTTTGAGGGCGCAGGAAATCCTGTTTTAGGCAAAAACGTTCCGACACGCTTAACTTATGACAAGGATCCTGATGATGAAACCGATATATCTTGCTGTCGCCTTCTTTCTGGCCGCGGGCCTGAAGATATCGCCCGTCTTGGCGGAACCGCAAACCGATTATGCCGGATATGACCGTTTTGATGTGCGCGCAGCCCATCGTTCCATGCCAATCGCGGCCTCGGTCTGGTATCCGGCAGATACCTTTATCTATCGTGCGCCGGTCGGCCGGAATATCATCTGGAAGGGAACAGATGCGTATGTCGGTGCGGCAATTGCGCCGGGGCAACATCCGCTGGTTCTTCTTTCCCATGGCTCGGGCGGCAATATGGATGGACTTGGTTGGCTGTCCTCGCAACTGGCGTTGCGTGGGGCGATTGTTGTTGCTGTCAACCATCCCGGTACGACATCGGGGGATTCGTCACCGCGACGTACACCGCTTATCGGCGAACGTGCCGCAGATATCAGTGCCACCCTTGATCAGGTCCTCTCCAATACGGCTTTTGCTCCTTACATCGATCATCAGAATATTTCCGCGATCGGGTTTTCATTGGGGGGTACGACGGTTTTAAACCTTGCGGGGGTACGGTTTGATCAAACGCTTTATGCGCAATATTGCGACAAATTCGGCAATGCGGCCCAGGATTGCGATTTTTTGCGCAAAGGGGGTGTTGATCCTGATCATCTTCCCGATGACTTTGTTGCTTCCAGCCGGGACGACCGGATTGTCCGCACTGTCGCGATAGAGCCAGGTATGGGGTTTGCCGCGACACAAACCAGCCTGGCGGAGGTAACTTCTGCCATGCTCTTTATCGGTCTTGGCGAGGAAAACAAATGGGTGGCTGCTGATTTTGGGCCGAACGGCAGTAATCTGGTCGCGCGGATCCAAAACGCATCTTCAGCAACGTTTGCGCCGGCATATCATTTGACGTTTCTTGGCGAATGTATGCCGGGGGCTGCCGAGATACTTAAAGAAGAAGGCAGCGAGCCAATCTGCGCCGACCCTCCCGGTACGGATCGCGCCCAGATTCATCAAAAGATTGTTTTGGCGATTGCGGAATTCCTTAACTTGGCCGGTTCCTGAGCGGAGAATAAAGCTTAGGAAATGGGAAAAGAGGGCCTGAAACGTCCTCTTTCTCAATTTGCCCAAAAATGATCACGATTGGCTACAACCCGCAAAAATAAAGGCATTTTATCTGCCTTAATTGCGTCAGATCAGCAGCTTGGCAGTAGCGCAAGGAACTTTTTCTTTCCGGCTCCGTTATGGATGGTGTGAAGAAAATCACGTCGAGCAAACAGGAGAAACTGAAATGTCCGACTTTTGGAAAAAGATTTTCGCCGTTGCGATGATTTCTGGCATGGGCCTTGGCCTTGCCGCGTGTGAAACCGCCGAAGGGTTTGGCCAGGATATGGAAAATGCCGGTGAAGCCATCCAGGATGAAGCCAGCGAGTAAGGCATCATCGCGGATTTTTCGTTCGCTGACGGGACTTTTGGATCAACTCCATCACCCGCAAGCAGCTAAAGCCTAAATAAGGAGATAACATCATGTTGGGTTGGGCAGTCTTTTGTCTCATTCTGGCGCTTGTCGCCGCCGTCCTTGGTTTTGGCGGCTTGGCAGGGACGTTTGTCGGGATCGCCAAGATCCTGTTCTTCGTCTTCCTCGTCCTGTTCGTGGTTTCGCTTCTGGTCAACGCGCTGCGTGGCCGCCGCCCGCCGGTCTGACAAAGTACGCTAACGCTTTTTGATCCGGGTTTTAGCCAACCACAGCACCGTAACCCGAGACGAACACGACAAACTGTTAAAACAGGGCTTTCATGAACGCCCTGTTTTTTTGCGTTTTACTGATCTGAATTATGGTCGAACCGGTATCTTGGGCGTTTAATGTTTGCTGCTCAAAAACGGTCCGGATTTTGGCGATGGCCTGATTAACCGCCCTAAAAACCCTGCTTCTTTCTGGCAGTTCACGCAGCACCGTGTTGATCGATTGATCCCGTTTGTTTGAGCAAACAGGAGAAGACCATGTCTGACATCTGCAAGAAGATTTTTGCGATTGCCCTGATATCATTTATCGGATTTGGCATTGCGGCGTGCGAGACGGCAAACGGCTTTGGCCGTGATGTCGAGGATGCCGGAGAAGCGATCCAGAAAGGGACCGACTAGGAGCAGGTTGATCTACTGCGCGGTTGCGGTCTGACGATCTGATCGTCGTCAAAACACATGATGCGGGTAAATGGGAACGGGTATGTAAATGCATGCCCGTTTTTTGTTTGGCATTTGAATTCACGCTGAAGGAAAGAGTTGCCAGCAGCACGTGACCCCGACAAGATAGCGACTGATTTCGGAAGCCACATGCCTTGCGTCAGAAGCAGGCCGCGGCCGCCTTCAAAATCAACATGTCGTTAAAGGCAGGAGCATTCAAACAATGGCTATTCTTGTAAAACGTATTCTGGCACTGGCCCTGATTGCGGGCTTTGGCATGTCGCTTGCGGCGTGTGAAACTGCCGCCGGATTTGGTCGCGATGTTGAAAAACTGGGCGAACAGATTCAGGAAGGCGTCGAAAAGTAACCCATCCTCAAGTTCCGGAAAGTTCCCGCCGTGATCACCTGCTATCTGAAATACGTTATCGACATGCATAAAATCCCTGAGTTCGAGGATTATGCCCGTCGCTGGATTCCCATCGTCAATCGGATGGGCGGGACGCATCACGGCTATTTCCTGCCGCATGAAGGCGCCAGCAGCATCGCCTATGCCCTGTTCAGTTTCCCGAGCCTTGCGGCATACGAAGATTACCGCAATAGCATGGCCGATGATGACGAATGTGTTGCAACACTCGAACTTGAAAAACGCAACCGCAGCATCATCAGTTACGAACGCAGTTTCATGCGCCCGGTTCTTGATTAGGGCGGCATATCTGATCAGGGCGTTGTGGCGTGCCGGTGCGGTGCCGGATGCATAAATCGTCACTTAAACACCGCAAAGCCTTTCCCCGACTGGACAGCACAGGGCCGAGCCGCTAAATAGGGCAGTCGCGCCGCAAGTTTGCGGCAGCGTTTGTTCCGCGTTTTCCGGGTTGGAGAGAGATGCAGACCGTTAACGATATCCGCACCACGTTTCTGGAATTCTTCCGCAAGAATGGCCACGAGGTCGTTTCTTCCAGCCCGCTGGTGCCGCGCAATGACCCGACCCTGATGTTCACCAACGCAGGGATGGTCCAGTTCAAGAACGTTTTCACCGGTCAGGAACACCGCGATTATTCGCGCGCGACCACCTCGCAGAAATGCGTGCGTGCCGGTGGCAAGCATAACGATCTTGAAAATGTCGGTCATACCGCCCGTCACCACACCTTTTTTGAAATGCTCGGAAACTTTTCGTTTGGCGACTATTTCAAGGAAAACGCGATTGAATTCGCCTGGAACCTGATCACCAGGGAATATGACCTCCCGGCGGACAAGCTGCTGGTTACCGTTTATCACACCGATGACGAGGCCCATGGTCTTTGGAAAAAGATCGCCGGTCTTTCCGATGATCGCATCATTCGCATTCCGACGTCTGATAACTTCTGGTCGATGGGCGATACCGGTCCTTGTGGTCCGTGTTCGGAAATCTTCTTTGACCATGGTGATAAAATCTGGGGCGGCCCCCCCGGCAGCCCTGAAGAAGACGGCGACCGTTTCATCGAAATCTGGAACCTCGTCTTCATGCAGTACGAGCAGATGGCAAATGGTGAACGCGTGAATTTGCCAAAGCCGTCGATTGATACCGGCATGGGCCTTGAACGTATTGCAGCCGTCCTTCAGGGCAAGCACGATAACTATGACATCGACCTGATGCGTGCCCTGATCGAGGCATCGGCCGATGCCACCAGCACCGATCCCGATGGCCCGCATAATGTGTCGCACCGCGTGGTTGCCGACCATCTGCGTTCGACCAGCTTCCTGATTGCGGATGGTGTTCTGCCGTCCAATGCCGGTCGCGGTAACGTTCTGCGTCGTATCATGCGTCGCGCCATGCGCCATCTGCACATGATCGGCACTCAGGACCCGGTGATGTATAAACTGGTTCCGGCACTGGTACGCAAAATGGGCGGTGCCTTCCCGGAACTGGTTCGGGCGCAGGCCTTGATCGAAGAAACCCTTAAGCTCGAAGAGCAGGGCTTTAAAACCATGCTTGATCGCGGTCTCAAGATGCTTGATGACGCGACCGATGGCATGGGCGAGGGCGCGACCCTTTCGGGTGATGTTGCCTTCAAGCTTTATGACACCTACGGCTTCCCGCTTGATCTGACGGCGGATGCGCTTAAACCGCGTAAGATCGGCATTGATGAAAGCGGTTTTACCTCCGCCATGGAAGAACAGAAAGCCAAGGCCCGTGCCGCATGGTCGGGGTCGGGCGAAGCCGCGACCGAGGAAGTCTGGTTTGACATCAATGATCGCGATGGCGCGACCGAATTCCTGGGCTACGAAACCGAAAATGCCGAAGGCGTTCTCACGGCCCTGATCAAGGATGGTGCGGAAACCAAAACCGCGGCCAAGGGCGATAACGTTGCTATCGTTGCCAACCAGACCCCGTTCTTCGGGGAATCCGGTGGTCAGCAGGGCGATGCCGGGGTGATCAAAACCGAAAAGGGTGCCGTGATTGAAATCACCGACACCCAGAAGAAACTTGGCGCACTGCATGTGCATCTTGGCAAGGTTGTCGAAGGTGATGTTTCGGTTGGCGATGCCGCCGAATTCCGCGTCGATCACAGCCGCCGTTCGGCCTTGCGCGCCAATCATTCGGCGACCCATCTTCTGCATGCGGTGATGCGTAAGCATCTGGGCGATCACGTCACCCAGAAGGGATCGCTAGTGGCCAAGGATCGCCTGCGTTTCGACGTATCGCATCCTAAACCGATCACCGCCGAAGAAGCCGCTGTGATCGAATTCGACGTCAACCGTCTGATTCGCGAAAACAGCGAAGTCACCACCCGTCTGATGACCCCGGACGAGGCGATTGAACTGGGTGCGATGGCGCTGTTTGGCGAAAAATACGGCGATGAAGTCCGCGTTGTTTCGATGGGCCTGCCCGAAGCGAACGAACATGCCTATTCGCTTGAGCTTTGCGGTGGTACGCATGTCAAACGGACCGGCGATATCGGCATGTTCAAGATCGTATCCGAAGGTGCGGTTTCAAGCGGTGTCCGCCGTATCGAAGCCCTGACCGGTTCGGATGCTGCAAGCTATATGGCGGCCCGCGATCAGCTTCTGCAAACCATCTCGGCCGATCTGAAAGCCGTTCCCGAGGATGTTCCGGCGCGTGTCAAAGCCTTGCAGGAAGAACGCCGCAAGCTTGAACGTGAGGTTTCCGACCTGCGCAAGAAACTGGCGACCGCCGGTTCGGGCGGGGCATCGGGTGCGGATGCGTTCAAGGAAGCCAACGGTGTCAAACTGGCCCTGCGTGTTCTGGACGGTATCCCGGCCAAGGAACTCAAAGGGATGGTTGACGAATTGCGCGATCAGATGGGATCGGGCATTGTTGCCCTGATCTCGACGGACGGCGGCAAGGCGTCCATCGTTGTCGGCCTGACCGAAGACCTTGCGGGTAAATTCAGCGCGGTCGATCTGGTGCGTGTCGGTGTCGAAAAACTCGGCGGTAAAGGCGGCGGCGGTCGCCCGGATATGGCACAGGGCGGTGGGCCCGATGCCGATCAGGCCGAAGCGGCACTTGCCGCGATTGAGGCAACGGTTGCTGCCTGATCCGGTAGTTTCGGATATGGAAACGAGAAAAGGGGACCTTCGGGTCTCCTTTTTTGCGTCTGGCGTCGTGTTCTGAATTATCCGGCTGTATGATGGACTGGCTTGGTTTTGATCAGTTCCCAGCCAAGGTTCAGGCCGCTGAATAATCATCTTTGGCCTGTTGCTGTCGCAGGACGCGGTTAACGGCGCGTTCAACCGCCCTGCGGTCCGTCGCATCGGGGACATCGCGCGCAGCTGCGCGTTCGATGAGACGGGCATGTTCGCGCAGGATTTCCTGCTGCCCCGGGTGGCGGGCAAGCCCGACGAGACTTTCAAGGACTTCTGCCATTGGCAGAAGCACATCGGGCTTGGCAGTAGCCGATTGGCGGATCTGATCGAATGCTGCGTCCAGCATGCCACCGAAATCCGAAAGATGGGCGCATATGCGTTCCTTACCCTGATCATCCTGCCAAAGTCCAAGTGGATAATGGAAGCGCATCGCTTCTGGCAGCGCCCGGCCCAGACGATAGATCACCGCAATGGCGGTAAACGGGTCGTTGATCCCCGGCGACAGGGCGCGTAAGGCAATCTCGACCAGCTGGCGCAGGGCGAATTCGATATCAAGCAGGGCCGTGCGCTGATTGCCGATCATGATTTCGGTGTCAATGTCTTCGCGGAGTTTGTCGGTGTCGATGTTGCTGTCGCGCGCCGTCGGGTAGGGGCTGATTTCACCGATAATGTCACCGGCAATAACATGCTGCCCGGCGCGGATCGTCAGGGCGATTTTGATGTCGGCCCGGATGGCAAGTTCAAGCAGATCGTCATAGGCAATTCCCTGAACATATCCCGATTTGGTGGCCCGGATGATCCGTTCGGATTGGATCGAAGCCGCATCGGGTAGCGCGCATTTAATTTTTGCTGCCCGTTCAATGGGGGATTTCAGGGTCTCAAGCGATGAGGAAATGGTGGTTTCCAGATTTGCGCCGACATTGTGGATCACCTGATCGGCAACGATGGATCGGCCAAGATGATGCACAAACAGGATCAACACAAACAGGCTGACGACAAAAAGCGTAATGCCCGCCATCGCGGCAATTTGGGGTATCTGATCGCCTTCGCCCTGTTCGCCCATGATGACAAGGGTGGTGATCAGAAACAGGATCGATCCGACAAAACTGCCAAGTGAGTTCTGGGTTTTCGGGTCCCCCATGAAATTGCGGATGGTGCGTGGTCCAAGCGACCCGGCAGCCAATGTCAGAACCACCATGGTCACCGAAAGGGCAAAGGTGGTCATCGTCACCAATGTTGCCAGCAGTGTCGATGTCAGGTCCTGTACGGTTTCAATCGTGCCAAAACGCGGCCAGAAATCCGGAAGGCTTCTGATCAAATCCTCGCCCGGTAACCGAATGGATAATAGGGCAAGAATAGTACCGCCAATCGCATACAGAAGCGGGGTAAACCACAGGCTGTGGCTGATCATTTCCCAGAGCCGGATAAAGCGATGAAACATTTTTAAAGGAGCCCCGTTCTTGTCATGTGCTTTGCGTGGCGACATATGCCGCCCGTCGGCAAAGACGGCACCGGGACAGCGATCATCATATTAACGTCCGACGTACAAAGCCGGTTCCCGACCGATGACGGGAATTCATGTCATAGCATATTAGGGGAATTTCAACGCCTTCATCACTGCTGGATGTCACCCATGCAAATTTCGCGGTTGCCGGTTGTTTAAAAATGAACAAAATTCGATTTTGCGTCATTTAATTAAACAGGCATTGCCATGACCCGGCAGGACATCCCGGAAAACCCACCCGTAACGCCACGGGTGAACCGCATAGAAAAGCGCCAGCAGCGCGAAGAACTGATTGTTCAGCGCGCGGGTGAACTGATTGCGCAATACGGATTTTTCGAATTGAAAATGTCCGATCTGGCACAGGCCTGTGATATTTCGGTCGGTACGCTTTATGCCCATTTCGCCAGCAAGGAAGACCTTTTGCTGGGGCTTGCCATTACAGCCGGGCAGAAACGTGCGCGGTTTTTTGGTCATGCGCGCGCCCATGATGGCAGTGCGATGGAGAAGTTCATTGTCGCCAGTTTGCTCGATATCCGCTTTTCCCTTGAACATCCCGAATGGTTTGAGGCGGAATATCTTGCGCTGGCGCCTTCGATCTGGACGCGCGCAACACCATCCCATCATCAAAGCCAGTTGGCCGAGGTTGGCCGGATTACCGAAATGTTCCAAAGCTTCCTGTCGGCGGCGGCCGATGAACTTGGCATTTCGCATGATGTGATTGCGCGAACACGCAACCTCAATCTTGGCAGTTGGGGGCTTTCATTTGGCATGAATGCCCTTGCAATGTCGGAAATTACCGACCGCCATTACGGCGCGGAGCTTCGCAACAATGCGATTGATATTTTCTGTGACAGTCTGGCCGATCTTCTGGCCGGGGCAGGATGGCATGTTGATGATGCCCGCCAGATCGTGCGCGACCTTGCCGCACGTTATGCCGAACTGCCCGAAGATGCGACATAGCTGCCACCCACGATTTCCATAAACCGCTGCCACCAAAAAACGTCCACGGAGTATTCGCCCCATGTCCCAGGAAACCAAAACCATGACTGCGGTCTTTTTGACCGTGCTGTTCGGTTTTGCCGGGTTCAGCCTGCCTTATCCTGTTTTCAGCCCGATGTTTCTGAAACCCGAACTGGGGTTTCTTGATCCATCGGTGCCGACGGAATACCGCACGATGCTTTTGGGTGTCGCCATGGCGCTTTATCCCATCGGGCAGTTTATCGGCGCGCCGTGGCTTGGTCGGGTGTCGGACAAGCTTGGTCGTCGTCCGGTTCTGATGGCGTCGCTTTTGGGAGCGGCCCTTGGCTATCTTGTGACGGCCTATGGGGTGGCTGATGCCAATCTTCCGCTGGTTCTGGTCGGCCGGTTCGTGTCGGGCCTGTGCGAGGGCAATATGGCCATCGCCCAATCGATTGCATCGGATATCAGCCGCCCGGAAACCAAGGTGCGCAATTTTGGCCTGATCACGGTTGCGATCAATGTTGGCTGGATCATCGGCCCTCTGATGGGCGGCTTTTTCTCCGACCCGACCATTCATCCGTCCTTTAACGTGTCCTGGCCGTTCTATTTTGCCGCGGGCATGTATGCCTTTAACCTGCTGGTGGTGTTCGTGATCCTGCATATCCCGGAATATGCACGTCGTCGCGGCACGCCAAAGGGTATGGTGGCACCTGCTACACGTACGGTTTGGGCAACGATCAAGGATCCGGACCTTCTGCCCGCTTATGTGATTTCGTTTTTCAGCTATATCGCGGTTTATATCTTTTTTGCCTTTTTCGGGGTCTATCTGGTGCAGAATTACGACGTCACCAGCAGCTTCCTTGGCATGTGTTCGGCCATCATTTCGATCCCGCTGATCCTTGCCGGATTGACGGTTGATCGCGCGCAGAAGATTTGCGGCCTGATCGGTGTCGGGACCCTTGGCCATCTGTTTCTCGGCATCGGCCTGATCACGTTCCTGATCCCGGATGGGCTGGTGTGGATATTTGTGCCGATGTGTCTGGCGGCGTTTGGCATTGCCTGGTGCGAGGTCACGACCAGCCTGTTTATTTCCAACGCTGCCGGATCGCATGAACAGGGGCAGGCGCTTGGCGTTTATCGGTCCGCCCACGTTCTGGCCGAAGCCACCGCTGTCCTGATCGGCGGGGTTCTGGCCGGGATCGCCAGCTATGCGCCGTTCTTCCTTGGCTTTATCGCGGCGATGCTATGCGTAATTGGTATTCTGGGCTGGCTGCGCATCCGTCAGACAACCGCGGACGTGCCGGCGGCATAAGTTCGCAATACAGACTCAGACATCAACCGGTGCATAGGCGGCGCAGGCAATCAGTTTGGCCGCCTTTTCGCTGTCTTTGCGGTCCTTGTCCGGCAGTTTCGCAAGGTCATCGACAAGCGCGCGGGTTTCGTCGATCCCGTCGAGATCGGCACTGATTTCCATCACCCGATCCCAGATCGCCTGATCATCCATACCGCCCATCACCGTCAGGGTGATCGCCCGGTTAAGGGTGGCTTCGGGATTTTCGGCATCTTGGCTCAGGATCAGTTCGAACGCCTCAAACGCCGAAATCAGATGACCTTCGCGTAGATGGATAACGCCCAGATCATTTTTTGCCGCAAGTGACGCTGGATCAATGCGTAAAAGCTGCTCGATTGCGCGTTTTTCACCTTCCGGATCGTCGTTGGCGCGATGTGCCGCGGCAATCAACTGATGTATTTTTGTATCACCCGGCCGGTTGTGGGCCGCGCTCTGAAAAGCACTCAGCGCATATTCGGGCTGTTCAAGGTCCAGCAATGCCTGCCCGCGCAGTACCAGCAAATCCGGGTCGGTCGGATGATGGCGCAAAACGATATCGACATGATTAAGTGCCGAACGGGCATCACCATTTTCAAGCAGGGCGCGTGCAATGTGATGCAGGCATTCTTCGTGGCCTTCATCAGATTGCAGCACAGTGCGATATTCGCCAAGTGCTTCGGTCAGCGAACCTTTTTCATGAAGGGCACGCGCCAGTCCGAACCGTGCTTCAAGATTATCCTCATCCTCGCCAAGTGCCTGACGCAACATATTGATCGCGGCGTCATATTGGCGGCGTTTAAGCGCGGCAAGACCCATATCCGCAAAGGACATAGTGGTCATGCAAATTCTCCCAACCTTGTGCTCATCCCGTTGCCCGGAACATCAAATTTATCGAGTTTCGATGGGATTATAGGCGGTGATGCGATCATTTCCACCCCCGATCTGCATAAACTGAAACCTGCCCGTGACAACAGGTGATGGTCATAGATTATTGTCGTTTGCGCAGGGTTTCGGAAGGCAAAACACCGAACTGCCTTGCATAGATCCGGGCAAAGCGACCGGCATGGGCAAAGCCCCATTTCATGGCAATCTCGGCAACGCCTGCTCCGTCTGCGTCATTAAGAAGGTCGTTATAGGCGTTGTTCAGGCGCACCGATCTGAGATACGCCATTGGCGACATACCATAAGCGGCGTTAAAGGCCATTTGTAACGTCCGATAACCGCAACCCGCATGTTGTACCAGGGTTTCAAGTGTGATCGCTGTATGGGCGTAGGCATGAATGTAGTCGCGCGCCCGTTTGACATAATGAGGAACCGCGTTCGATTTCGGTTTTCCATTTAGTTGCTCCGAACAGGAGTTCGGAAACATCATCAGGATATTTGTCAAAAGCAGATCCTGAAGACTATTCAGAACAATGGAATTGTCGAGATTGTGAAGCGGGTCATCAAGTGCTTGCGCGATGTAATTCAGAGTATTGCAGACATGCCGACCCGGCGCAGTGTCCAGATCAAGGCTGATTTCGAACCCCGGATCCATGGTCGGCATATCATTGCCCAAAAGTGTCCGGCAATGTCTGGCGATGATGTCTTTCGGCAACCGGACGCCCAAGCAGGCAAACCGGTCTTCGTCAGCGAAAAGCGGAACGCGCATGTCGCGGATCATTCCGCGCTTGGTCGAAATTGTGTAATTCTGCCCTTGATGCTGCACCGATCCCCCCCCTTCGGTCGGGATGATCATGAATAGGGCATCGTTATCGCTTTCTGGTGTTCGAAGCTGAATGCGACAATCCCCAAAGGACGAATGCAAAACTTGCAAATCGCCCAAGGCAACGCCATGGATCGAGACATCGAAAGATGCGTGGCGTTCGATCAGGTCCAGTGTATCAATGGAATTCAGTTCGGCCAGAAGAGCCCGGGTTTCATAAAGATCACGCGATGATAGAACCTGATAATTCTGAAGATACGTCACACAAGCTTCCCCCAGACGCATTGCACAATCGCAATCGCGCAGCTTTGTAACTCCCCCGGCACCAAGACTTTAAAATAGTCTGGAGTTTGTATGATTTTCACTAACCTTAGGCTATCGGCTTGAACTCTACAAGAACGTTGAAGTTGGCGGGTTGTTAAACTCGTCCCTTGCCGCCCGGCTCGCAACGCCCTAGGTTAACGTAAACGTCAACTTATGTTGCAGGGCAAAAATGAAGTTTCAGGGCACGAAAAATTACGTTGCGACCGAGGATCTGATGGTGGCGGTCAATGCCGCGATCACTTTGCAACGGCCGCTTCTGGTCAAGGGCGAGCCGGGAACCGGCAAAACCGTTCTGGCTGAGGAAATTGCAAAATCGCTTGGTAAGAAGCTGATTACCTGGTCGATCAAATCAACCACACGCGCCCAGCAAGGATTGTATGAGTATGATGCGGTTTCGCGCCTGCGCGATAGCCAGCTTGGTGACGCGCGCGTGCACGACATTGCCAATTACATCGTCAAAGGCAAGCTTTGGGAAGCGTTCGAGGATGAAAGCGCGCCGGTTCTGCTGATTGACGAAATCGACAAGGCCGATATCGAGTTCCCCAATGATTTGCTTCAGGAACTCGACCGGATGGAATTCTTTGTCTACGAGACACAGGAAACCATCAAGGCCGCCAATCGCCCGATCGTGATCATTACATCGAACAATGAAAAGGAACTGCCCGACGCGTTCCTGCGCCGGTGTTTCTTCCATTATATCCGTTTTCCGGATGCCGAAACCATGGCGGAAATCGTTGCGGTCCATTTCCCCGATATCCAGAAACGTCTGGTGTCCGAGGCATTGAACCTGTTCTACGACATGCGCGATGTTGGCGGGCTTAAGAAAAAGCCGTCTACCTCGGAACTGCTTGATTGGCTAAAACTTCTGATGGCCGAGGATTTGCCGCCCGAAGCATTGCGGGCCAGGGACGCCAGAACAGCCGTGCCGCCACTTCATGGGGCGCTTTTGAAAAACGAGCAGGACGTCCATCTGTTTGAACGTCTTGCCTTCATGGCGCGGCGAGAAGGGCGTTAGACCATCATGTTCACCGGCTTTTTCTACAAGCTGAAAGAAGCCCGCGTTCCGGTCAGTTTGCGCGAATATCTGACGCTGCTTGAGGCCGTCGAAAAGGGCCTTGCGAACTATGCGGTCGAGGATTTCTATTATCTGGCGCGCGCAGCACTGGTGAAAGACGAACGCCATCTTGATCGGTTCGATCAGGTCTTTGGCGCCCATTTCAAGGGTGTGGTTGATCTGGCTGACGGCATGGACGAAGTTGCCAAGGCTGACATTCCCGAAGAATGGCTGCGCAAGCTTGCCGAAAAATTCCTGACCGACTCGGAAAAGGCCGAGATCGAGGCTCTTGGCGGTTGGGAAAAACTGATGGAAACCCTTAAACAGCGGCTTGAGGAACAGAAAGGCCGTCATCAGGGTGGCAATAAATGGATCGGCACCGCCGGGACATCGCCCTTTGGCGCCTATGGCTATAACCCCGAAGGGGTGCGGATCGGGCAGGATAAATCCCGCCATCGGCGCGCGGTCAAGGTTTGGGACAAACGCGAGTTTAAAAACCTTGATGACAGTGTTGAAATCGGCACGCGCAATATCAAGGTGGCCCTGCGGCGTTTGCGCAAATGGGCCCGGACCGGGGCGGCAGATGAGCTTGATCTGCCCGGTACCATTTCATCCACTGCCCGTCAGGGCTGGCTTGATGTTCAAATGCGGCCCGAACGGCATAATGCGGTCAAGGTCCTGATGCTGTTTGATATCGGCGGGTCGATGGATGACCATATCAAGGTCTGCGAGGAACTGTTTTCCGCGGTCAAAACCGAATTCAAGCATCTGGAATATTATTACTTCCACAATTGCCCCTATGAGGGGCTTTGGAAGGACAATGCGCGCCGCCGCACCGATCAGGTTTCAACATGGGATGTAATCCGGACCTATGGTGCGGATTACAAGCTGGTGATTGTTGGCGATGCCACCATGAGCCCCTATGAAATCACCTATCCCGGTGGCTCGGTCGAACATTGGAACGAGGAAGCCGGGGCGGTCTGGATGCAACGTTTGCTGGATCATTTCGAACATGCCGCCTGGATTAATCCGCAGGCGGAAAACTGGTGGCAATATCACGGCTCGATCCAGATCATGCACAAGCTGATGGAAGGCCGGATGTATCCGCTGACCCTTGAGGGGCTTGATCGGATGACCGGGGAATTGAACCGCTGATATCGGTGTCAGGAAACTGATCGGAAGGTTGACATGGCCATATCCGCTCACAAGTCCGATGATATCGCCGGGTAAGAAACCGCCTCCGGACCTGATCAATATATCCCCGTGGTCTATCGATATGAACCTGCGCATTTCCAAACCGCCCTATTCATACCGCGACGACAACACGTTGCCGGACTTTGACGATTCCCGTCCGGTGATTGTGATGGATGGGCAATGCGGCCTGTGTGCCATGACGGCCCGCTGGATGGCGCATGCCGACAAAGCCGGAGAATTTGGCATCTGCCGTTCGCAGGCGGAACTGGGGACGGCGCTTCTGCGTCATTATGGTATTGATGCGCAAAAACCCGAAAGCTGGCTCTATATCTTGGATGGTCGGGCTTATAGTGCGCTTGACGGTATCATTCGCGCCGGTGCACGGGTAGGAGGCACCGGATGGCTGTTTCAGCCGCTCAGGATTTTGCCGCGGTCATTGCAGGAAGGGCTTTATCGATGGGTGGCGCGGAACCGTTACAGGATATTTGGCCGGACGGATATGTGTGCGCTGCGCGATGAGGCTTTGCGCGCCAGATTGATGGAATGAAACCAACTCATTCCGATCATGCCGGCCCCAAAAACAGATAGCTTTCGGTTTTGGCGATACCTTCCATGGTGCGTACGGTCGTGACCACCTGATGAAAATCCGAAAGGGCAGGCACCTGAATTTCCGCGATCAGGTCCCATTCGCCATTGGTGGTGTGAAGGGCGGCAAAGCCAAGATTTTTGCGAAGGCTTGCGACCAGCGTTTTTACATTCTTGCCCGATAGCTCGATCATCATCACGCCCCGAATGGTACCGTCCGACGCATCATCGCGCAGGCGCACGGTAAATCCGGCAATCACCCCCTGATCAATCAGGCGATCCATTCGGGTTTTAACCGTTCCGGCGGCAACCCCCAAAAGCTGCGCCAGTTCCGGGACGGATGCACGCGCATTGATGCGCAGTTCGGCAAGAAGGCGACGATCCAGGTCATCCATGATTTCATTTCGCTTTGATGATTTCGTCAATTATCCTGATGAAATCATCAATTTCCAATCGAAAATTGTATCAAACTGGCATTTTAACTGTTTTCGGCAAAGCATATTCTGTTGTCTCGTCATCAGGGAGCAAACACATGGCCATGCCGGAAGAACGATGGGCACCTTATGCCCGTACTGCTGAAATCGCCGACCGTCTGACCCGTTTTGGCAGTGTTACCGGCAGCGCCGGGGAAGCCGATATCGCAGGGCTGATCATCGATATTTTGCATGAAATTCCTTATTTTCAGGATAACCCCGACAATATCGCCGTGATCGACAGCCATCCGGTGGCGGGGGGCAGCCGGATGGCAAAAAGCGTTGTCGCACTGGTGCGCGGGCATGGTCGCAAAACACTGGCGATGGCCGGGCATTTTGATGTGGTTTCGATTGAAAATTATCATGATCTGAAACATCTGGCTTTTGAGCCCGATGCGCTGTGTGAGGCTTTGATTGCCGATCTTTCGGGCCAGGAAAATCTTAGCGATGCCGAGGCACTTGCCCTTCGCGATTTTCAGACAGGAGATTTCATCCCGGGGCGCGGATTGCTTGATATGAAAAGCGGCGATGCGGCGGGCATTGCATTTCTTGAACATTTCAGCCAGCAGCCGGACCGGAAGGGCAATGTCGTCCTGTTCCTGACACCTGATGAAGAACGCAATTCATGCGGTATGCGCAGCCTGCGCAATGCGTTGCCGGAATTGGCCGGGCGATGGAACCTCGATATTGTCGGCGGGGTCAATCTGGATGCCAGCAGCGACCCCGGCAATGGCGAGGCCGGGCGCGCAATTTTCCATGGCTCGGTCGGGAAGCTTTTGCCCTTTGCCTTGGTGGTGGGTTTGCCAACCCATGTCGGTTATCCGTTTGATGGTGTTTCCGCCCATGTGATCGCATCGGAAATCATGCAGGCGATCGAGGCTAATAGTAACCTGTGTGATCGCGGCATGCGTGAAACCGCACCGCCCCCGGTCTGTCTTGAGGCCCGCGATGTGCGCGATATCTACGAAGTCACCACGCCTGAACATGTCTGGATGGCGTTTAACTGGCTGGTGATGGGGAAAAGCTGTGCCGAACTTATGGGCGATTTCACCGCCATCGTAAAGGATGCCGGAAACCGCGCACTTGAACGGTTTGCCGACCACGCGGCCCGCTATGCCAAGGCCTGCGGTCAGGCTGCTCTCGCACCTTTGCCACCCTTACGCATGGTCACAATTGCCCAATTGCGTGACATGGCCTTTGCATCGGGCGGCAGCGATGCGCTTGACCGGATCGATGCGGTGGCCATTGAAACGGCACATGATAACAATCCGCTCAACCGTACCCGCATTATGGTTAGGGCCATGCTGGCCGAGGCACATCTGCGCGGCCCGGCCGTAGTGACCGGTCTGGCCGGTTTGCATTACCCGGCGGTGCATGTTGATCGCGCAAAGGATATGGACCGTCAGTTTCTGGATGCGATTGACCGGGCCCGCACCACGATAGAGGCCCGCCACAAAACGCGGATCTGTGATCGCGGTTATTTCATGGGCATCTCGGATATGAGCTTTTTCGGCCATGTGACCGATGTCGCCGATATCGATATCATCGCCGCCAGCACCCCGATTGCCGAACTGGTCGATCGTCCGGTTGACAATGCCCTGACCTATCCGGTGGTTAATATCGGTCCGTGGGGCCGGGAATATCACCAACGTCATGAACGACTTTATGCACCATACGCCTATCATGTGCTGCCCGATTTTCTGGCCGAAATCGCGGATGAACTTCTGGGGTGATCAACCCGTTGCAAAGCAATCCATGGAAGGCGATCAGGCGTAACAGTTTCAAGAAACTTTGTGCTATCGCCTTCTGCCTTGTTCCTGCCGCATCGTTTCGTCACTATGCTAGGCAAAACTTATGTGGAAATAAGGAGTTATGGGATGCTGATGAAATCTGCGCGTGCGGCCATTCTGGGAACGGCACTTGCCATTCTGCCTTTGTCGATTACACCGGCAATGGCACAGGACAGTACTCTTGAACGGGTTGTGATCGCCCATCGGGGAGCATCGGGCTATCTGCCCGAACATACCCTTCCGGCAAAGGCGCTTGCCTATGGCATGGGGGCGGATTTCATCGAGCAGGACGTGGTGATGTCCAAGGATGGCGTGCCGGTTGTCCTGCATGACGTCCATATCGATACCACGACCGACGTTGCCAAGAAGTTCCCCGACCGCAAACGTGAAGATGGCCGGTACTACGCCATCGACTTCACGCTTGAAGAACTCAAAAGTCTGAACGTTACTGAACGGTTCAAAGCCGAGACCGGCGAGCAGGTTTATCCCAACCGTTTCCCCGGCGAATATGCCATCTTCAAAATCCCGACCTTTGAAGAAGAAATCGCCATGATCCGGGGACTTAACAAATCAACCGGGCGCGATGTCGGCATCTATCCGGAAATCAAGAACCCGGCCTGGCACAAGTCCGAAGGACAGGATGTAACGGCCGCGGTCATCAAGATCATGGAACATTGGGGTTATGGCACGCCGGAATCCAATTCCTTTGTTCAGAGCTTCGACTGGGCCGAAACCAAGCGTATCCGGAATGATCTGAAATATCAGGGCAAGCTGGTTCAGTTGCTGGGTGAAAACAAATGGGGTGCGCCCGAAGGCACGGACTACGATTATCTGAAAACCGATGATGGTGTGGCCGAAATGGCAACTGTGGTGGATGGTCTTGGCCCTTGGTTGCCACAGGTCATCGAAGGGCTTAGTGCCGATGGCACGGCGATCATGACACCAACCCTGATCGCAGCCCAGCGTGCGCAGTTGAAAGTCCATCCCTATACCCTGCGGGCTGACCAGTTGCCGAAATGGGCGGGCGATATGGATATTGCGCTTAAGGCGATCTTTGACGATGCCGGGATTGATGGCATCTTTACCGACTTCCCCGATCAGGTTGTCGAATATCTGGCGGTGCGACCGCAGCAGGACTGACTACGCTGGTATGTCGCGGTCTGGAACAGTTTCGGGATGCGCGCGTTCTGATCCGGGTAGGTTAAGCGAAATAGACTGTTTCCAATCTGACTGTTTCCGTCAGGCGGCAGTTGTCGCATGCTGATGGCGACGGATTTTCAACTCAAGGAGGCAAAATTGGCCAAGGTTCTGGTTCTTTATTATTCGATGTACGGACATATCGAAACCATGGCAAATGCCGTGGCCGAAGGCGCACGTGGTGTTGCCGGTACGCATGTTGACGTCATGCGCGTTCCTGAAACCATGCCCGAAGATGTCGCCAAAGGTGCTGGTGCCAAGCTTGACCAGGTGGCTCCGGTGGCGAAAGTTGACGATCTTCCGGAATATGATGCGATCATCTTTGGCGTTCCGACCCGATTTGGCAATATGCCCGGCCAGATGCGCACCTTCCTTGATCAGACCGGCGGTCTGTGGGCCAAAGGCAAACTGATCGGCAAAATCGGTTCGGTCTTTACCTCGACCGGAACCCAGCATGGTGGTCAGGAAACCACGATTGTCACGACCCATACGACGTTGCTTCATCATGGCATGGTGATTGTCGGTGTGCCCTATAGCTGTTCGGGGCTGACCAATATGGACGAAATTACCGGTGGTTCGCCCTATGGCGCGGGAACGCTTGCCGGGGCGGATGGTTCGCGCACGCCTTCGACCAACGAGCTTGATATTGCAAAATTCCAAGGCAAACACGTTGCCGAACTGGCGGCAAAGCTGGCTGGGTAATCATTGATTGCGTTCGATATCAGGGCCGTGCGGGTTATCTGCGCGGCCCCGATACATTGAGAGGCACGAACATTTGCTATGATGTTCGTGCCTTTTTGATTGATTGGGGTGTTATGGGAAACAATTCGATGCTTGATTGGCCATTGTTTCGCGACAGTTTTCTGCCAGATTCGGGGATATGAAGTTTCACAGATCGCAGCCCGATAGATTCCCGGCTGCTGACAGGAGGACCTGATGTCTGAACAGGGCAAAAAACCGCGCGGTGTTGCGCGCGTACTTCGCGCGATGGACACATCCGACGGGGCAGGCGTATCGCTGAAGCGGTCCGTCGGATCGCCGCAGCTTGATATGCTTGATCCGTTTCTGATGCTCGATTCAATTTCGACGGATAATGCTGACGAATATATTGCCGGTTTCCCCGAACACCCGCATCGTGGTTTTGAAACCGTGACCTATATGGTCGAAGGCGCCATGCGTCATAAGGACAGCATGGGTAATGAAGGTGTTCTGCGTTCGGGTGGTGTGCAGTGGATGACCGCCGGCAGCGGGATTTTGCATTCCGAAAGCCCGGAACAGGAAAACGGTCTTTTGCAGGGGGTCCAGCTTTGGATCAATCTGCCGGCCAAGGACAAGATGGTTACCCCGCGTTACCAGAATATTGAAGGCTGCGACGTTGCCGAATTCAGCCCCGAAGACGGTGTTGATCTGCGCCTTGTCGCCGGTGAATTCATGGACAAAACCGGCCCGGTTAACGGGATTGCCACCAAACCGGTCTTTATTGATGCCAAACTGGCGGCTGGTCGCGAGGTGACCCTGCCGGTGCCTGAAGGCCACGCGGCCATGGTTTATGTCTTTATCGGGGATGCGATTGTTGCCGATAAAGCCGTCACCACGCATCATCTGGCCGTGCTTGAAGACGGTGACAGCATCACCCTTAAAGGCGGCCCCGAAGGCGGGCGGATGCTTCTGATTGCGGCCCGTCCGCTGCACGAACCGGTTGTTCGCTATGGCCCGTTCGTCATGAGCAGCAAACAGGAACTGATGCAGGCCTTCGATGATTATCAGCATGGCCGTTTCGTCCGTGCTGCGGCGGCTTCCTGAAAAAAAAACATCCATAAAATGCGACAAACCCCGCCAGTTTGCACTGGCGGGGTTTCATCATTCTGGCAAAATGCCGGGCAATCAGCCCATGGCAACTTTCAGGCCTTCGTCAAGTTTGTCGAGGAACTGCATGGTGGTCAGCCATTTCTGGTTCGGACCGATCAGCAGCGCCAGATCCTTGGTCATGAAGCCAGCTTCGACAGTGTCGACACAGACTTTTTCAAGGGTTTCGGCAAATTTCACAACTTCCGGCGTATCATCGAACTCGCCGCGGTATTTCAGGCCCTGCGTCCAGGCAAAGATCGACGCGATCGGGTTGGTCGAGGTTTCTTTGCCCTGCTGGTGCTGACGATAGTGGCGGGTGACGGTGCCGTGGGCTGCTTCTGCTTCTACGGTCTGCCCATCCGGCGTCATCAGAACCGAGGTCATCAGACCAAGCGAGCCAAAGCCCTGTGCCACGGTGTCAGACTGAACGTCGCCGTCATAGTTCTTACAAGCCCAGACGAAACCACCATTCCATTTCATCGCACATGCAACCATGTCGTCGATCAGGCGGTGTTCATAGGTGATGCCAGCAGCTTTGAACTTGTCGGCAAATTCGTTCTGGAAGACTTCCTCGAACAGATCCTTGAAGCGGCCGTCATAGGCTTTCATGATCGTGTTCTTGGTCGACAGGTAAACCGGCCAGCCAAGAGCAAGGCCATAGTTCATGCAGGCGCGTGCGAAACCGATGATGCTGTCATCAAGGTTGTACATCGACATGGCAACGCCTGAAGACGGGAAGTCGAAGACTTCGTGTTCGATGGGCTCGCCGCCGTCTGCCGGCTGGAACTTGATGGTCAGTTTGCCTGCACCCGGAACCTTGAAGTCGGTCGCACGGTACTGATCACCAAAAGCATGACGACCGATGACAATCGGCTGGGTCCAGCCCGGAACCAGACGCGGAACGTTCGAGCAGATGATCGGCTGGCGGAAAACGGTACCGCCGATGATGTTGCGGATGGTGCCGTTCGGCGACTTCCACATTTTCTTCAGGCCGAATTCCTCGACGCGCTGCTCGTCCGGCGTGATGGTCGCGCATTTGACGCCAACACGATGTTCCTTGATGGCATTTGCTGCATCAATGGTGATCTGGTCGTTGGTCTCGTCGCGTTTCTGAACCGACAGATCGTAATATTTAAGATCGATGTCGAGATACGGCAGGATCAGTTTGGTTTTAATGAAGTCCCAGATGATCCGGGTCATTTCGTCGCCGTCGAGCTCGACGACGGGATTCTTCACTTGAATCTTGCTCATGGAATACTCCCTTTCTGGCCGCGGCCAGGATACAGCGCGGCTGCCATTTGACATTTCATCCGGCGCGCGAGGGAGCGCCCTGGCCGCGTCGGGAGAGCGCAACATACAGGATGAAATCAGAAAATCAAAGAGGGCGGCGCAACATCCTTGTTAAGACTTTCGCGCAAGGCCGAAATTGCTGGGTTTTTGTGCCTTGGCCGATGTTGATGCTGCTCTAGAAAACGCTGGTTTGCCCGATATTTACACCATTCCCTGAATTAGTGCGCATCCCACGGGCAGGGGACATGGCATGTGACGGCATATGATCCTGATCAAAGAAAAAGGTTATGGAATGGGTCAAACTCGCATTTGTCGGGTTCAGGGGGAAGACTCCGGCAACGTCAAACCGGAACCAAATGGGGGCTTCCATGAACCTGCCTTATGAAACCAACATCATCATCGCGCTCTGCATTGTCGGCTTCTGCCTTTTGGGCGTCGGATACAGCTTCCGCGACCGGGGATGGGGCCTTGCACTTGTCTGGATCGGGGTGATCACGATGATGGGGCCGATTGCCTATCGCCTGCTGGTCATGTTCTGAGCCGGAAGTCGTTCGGTGCGCAGGCTTATGCCTGCGCCGGGGTTTTCTGGTCAACCTTGGCCGGGTCTATTCCGTATCCGCGCAGGAACATATCGACCGCCGCAATTACATGGGCGTGCAAATCCTTTGCGTGTGGTTCCCAGCCGACATAGGTCATCTGTCGGAAATCGTAATCGGCCTTAAGCAGGCTTGTGAAAAACACGGCGGCCTGTTTCGGATCGCTTTTGGGGAAGTTGCCTTCTTCCATCTGGCGTTCGAAGTAGGATGTGATGATCCGGCGGCCGCTCATCAAGCCGCTTTCATAAAACACCTTGCCCAGATGCGGGAACCGCGGAACTTCGGACAGGAACAGCCGCATATAGCGAATGGTTTCCGGCGTGGTCAGAAGCGTCATCAGCGTTTCGCCAAAATGGATCAGGGCCGCACGCAGCGGCATCTGTGACAATTCCAGATCGGCCATGACAGCAACCACACGTCCCGTGCAATTGCGAATCACCGCTTCGAATACGCCGTCCTTGTTGCCGAACAATTCGTAAATTGTTCGCCGGGAGCCGCCAGCTTCGGCGGTGATCATCTCAAGTGTCGTACCCGAAAGGCCATGTTCGCAAAAAAGTTCACGGGCCGCATCAATCAGCGCTTCGCGACGTTTCAGGGTTCTCGGGTCGATATTTCGCGTTTCGGACAAGCAACTGTTCCAATTCTGCACTTGACGTTTGGTACTGTTTGGTACCATAAGGGTTCAAATGGTACTGATCAATACCAAAAGGATCAAACGGACGATGAGTGTGAAAAAAGTCATACTGCCCCTGATCGCTGCGGCGATTACCGGTGGCGGTGGGTATTACGGGTTCTACTGGGTGACTGAAGGTCAGTACCACGAATCGACCGACAATGCCTATTTACAGGCTGACGAAGTCGCGATTTCGCCAAAGGTTTCGGGATATGTCGGCGACCTTCGGGTTGCCGAAAACCAGCCTGTGCGCAAGGGCGAACTGATGTTGTCCATCAAGGACGAAGATTATCGTGCCGAACTGAAACAGGCCGAGGCCGCCCTTGATGCGCGCCGTGCCGCGGTTCAGACCATGGACGAGCAGATCACCCTTCAGATGGCCGCCATCGATCAGGCGGCGGCCAATGTCCGCATTGCGAAGGTCGAACTTGATCGCACGTCCGAGGATTATACGCGTTACGAGGATCTGGTGAAAAAGGGGGCGGCCAGCCGCCAGAAATTCGATTACGCCAAGGCCGACCGTCAAACAGCACAGGCACAGGTGGCTGCTGCCAATGCGACCCTTGCGGTCGAGCAGGGGCGGATCGGCGTTCTGCGTGCGCAGAAGGTCGAAGCCGAACGCGCCGTATCACAGGCAGAGGCCGCGCGCGATATCGCGCAGCAGGCCCTTGATGACACGCGCATCTACGCACCCTTTGACGGTGTGATTGGTAATCGGTCGGTTCAGACCGGCGCACTGGTTCAGCCCGGCGAACAGTTGCTCGTGCTTGTGCCGCTTCCGGGTGTTTATGTTGTGGCCAATTTCAAGGAAACCCAGATCGGCCATATGGCACCGGGCCAGAAGGTCCGGATAGAAGTCGATGCCTTTCCCAATGCTGATATCACCGGCCGGATCGAAAGCTTTGCCCCTGCCACCGGCGCGCAGTTCAGTTTGCTGCCGCCCGAAAATGCCACCGGCAACTTCACCAAAATCACCCAGCGTGTCCCGGTGCGTATTGCCCTTGATAACAGTGACCTTGCCAAGGCCCTACGCCCGGGCCTGTCGGTTGTTGTGAATGTCGATGTGCGTGATGGTGACGGTGCTGAGCATGCGGCGGGTTCCGGCCTTGCCAGTGTTGTAACGCCGACCCCGGAACTCTCGGAGCGCAACTGAAATGAGCAGTGCCGCCACCAGCCCCGGTTCCATAGCCTTTCCCGATGATCCGGTGCAGCATGTCGATACCACCAAGTTTATTGGCTGGGTTGCGATGGTGGTTGGCATGTTTCTGGCGATCCTTGACATCCAGATCGTCGCAAGCTCGCTTGAAAACATTCAGGCCGGTCTGTCAGCAAGCCCCGATGAAATCGGCTGGGTCCAGACCAGTTACCTGATTGCCGAAGTCGTCATGATCCCGCTTTCGGGTTTCCTGTCACGCCTGATCTCAACCCGCTGGCTTTTTGTTGCCTCTGCAATCGGTTTTACGATTTTCAGCATCGCCTCGGCCTGTGCCTGGTCAATCGAAAGCATGATCTGGTTCCGTGCCGCGCAGGGTTTCCTTGGCGGGGCGATGATCCCGACCGTGTTTGCCACGACCTATATCATTTTCCCGGCGGATAAACGTAATACCGCCTCGGTGATGATTGGTCTGATTGCCACTATGGCGCCGACTGTGGGGCCGACTTTGGGCGGTTATCTGACGCAGTCATTTTCGTGGCACTGGCTGTTTCTGATCAATGTTGTGCCGGGCATGCTGATCGCGCTTGTCGTCGCGGTAACGCTTGATGTTGATCGTGGCGATCGGTCGCTGCTCCGTGGCTTTGATCTGCGCGGATTGCTTGCGATGGCAGCCTTTCTCGGCAGTCTGGAATATGTGCTGGACGAGGGCCCAAAAGATGACTGGTTTGATGAACGCGCCATTGTTTATGGTGCCGTGATCTGCGTGATTTCGGGACTCTACTTCTTCCGGCGGATGTTCACCTATGATCATCCGATTGTCGATCTGCGCTCGTTCAGGGATCGCAACTTTGCCATGGGCTGTATCTTCAGTTTCACCCTTGGCATCGGGCTTTATGGCAGTGTCTATATCCTGCCGCTGTTGCTAAGCCGTGTGCGCGGCTATGACAGTCTGGAAATCGGCACCATCATGGCGGTCACCGGCATTTGCCAGTTCATTTCTGCCCCGATTGCCGGGAAACTGACGGCCAGATTGCCTGCGCGTGTCGTGCTGGGCTTTGGTCTGGCGTTGTTTGCGGTGGGGGTTGCCCTGAACGGTTTTCAGAACAGTCAGGTATCGTTTCACGAACTGATCCTGCCGCAGGCTGTGCGTGGTTTTGCCCTGATGTTCTGCATGCTGCCGATCACCAATCTGGCACTTGGCACCTTGCCACCGGAAAAGATCAAAAACGCCAGCGGCCTTTATAACCTGATGCGCAACCTTGGCGGGGCGATTGGCTTGGCTGCGATCAACACCATGCTTGATAAACGCACCGACCTGCATTTCGCCCATCTGGCCGAACATATCAATACATCAAGCACGGCCTTCCAGAATTATCTGGCGACCATGACGGCACGATACGGTGCCATGGGGCTGCCCGACCCACAGGCTAGTGCGATGAAATCCATCGTCAATATCGTCACGCGCGAAGCCAGCATGATTTCGTTCAACGACGTGCAGCTTGCCATGGCCGGCATCTTCATTCTGGCTTTGCTGCTTCTGCCGCTCGCACGTCCGGCAGGATCGGGCAAACCATCCGTCGACGCACACTGAAAACAGGATATTCCCCAACCAGACAGAAAAGGCCGCACATCGTTCCCCCGACCCCGCAAGCGAAAGCTTGAGTGCGGCCTGACCGGTCCCCGTTCCCCCGGGGACCGGTTTTTTTTAGCCAACCAGCTTGATCACCTTCTGTGTGACACTTTCCGATCCGGGTTCGGCCCAGTAAAGGGTGGCGCTTATTTTGAGGTCACCATCCCGGCAATCGGCATTGATCAGCGCGAAATTGTTTTCCCCGGCAAAACGGAACATCTGTTCAAACCGACCGCCATCGAACCCGTCTATATCGGCCGATTTTTGCATGGCGGCGGTGGCAATGCCCGGTGCCGGTTTGCGTGAAATCGCACTTGACGTTACATTGAACAACCTTGCCCCGGGATAGGTTTTGCCATGCGTGATCTGAAACGCGCTGGCGCAATGGACATCCCCGCTCAGGATCACAATCGGGATGCTGCTTTCAGCGGATCGCGCCAGCAGCAATTCAAGCATCGCATTTCGTTCCTTGTGGTTGGTTTCATGGCCCCATTCATCCATGAAATCATCCTTTTGACCGCCAAAATCGAGCGTGTTTACGGCACTTTCCGTCCAGTGCACGACGGGCACGGGCGAACAGATAAAGATCGCCTTTTTCTTTTTGGTTGCGGCCGAATTGATCCAGCTTTTGAAGCGTTCGAACTGTTCCGCCCCCAATAATCGCTGTCCGTCGGGTAATTCACAATCGTGATGGCCGCGCACGTCAAGCATGTAAAAGCCATAGGCTCCCTGATCGAATTTATAATCCCAGTGGCTGGCATCGGGATCGCCATTGACGATCATGCTGTCAGGGTTATGCGCATGCTGATATTCAAGATAGGCCCGCGCTGCGGCCTTGAACATCAGCATTACAAGCGCGTAATTGGCGTCCTCGTCATCATCCTGAAAGAAATTGGCGAGCTTGGCCTTGCGCTCATCCGCGGTCAGCGAGCCCCAGCCGTCCATGATCTCGTGATCGTCCCATATCATGTATTGCGGGAAACGCCGGTAAACAGACAGCAGATGTTCGAACTGCCAGTAAATCCGGTAATAGGTGCGATAAAGCTTGGTGAAATAATCAATGATCGCGGGTTCGTCGAGGTTGTCATCAGGTGTGCTATAGGCGGCCAGCAAGGCGTTTTTGTTATTCTTTAGCCACACCCAGACGTCCTGCATGCGCGATGCGTGATTGGTATCACAATAAACCTGATCGCCGCCGCCAATGACAAAATCCGCACGGCGTTCGTTCAGGACATCATAAAACTTGTCCCATGCGCCTTCGCTGTTGGGTTTGACGCTAAACGGGTCGTGGCAGGAATAAAACCCGAACTGCAATGACTGCGGGTTTTTGGGCAATGTCCGGAACCAGTAATCATGTTCGCCGCCCATCTCGATGCAGCGCTCAAGATCAAGCTTGTCCGATGCAAGGTAATAGTAATAGCGGGTATCTGGTTCAAGGTTGTCTACCTCGAACGTCATGGTCAGGTCGGTTTCACGGGTGAATTCGCGTTCTTCCATAAAAACGATATCACTGTTTGCGGCCTTCATAGCAGCAAGGCTTTTGCCTGACAGATCATAGGCATCCTCGGGTAGTTTTTGCACAGTGACAATCAGTGTCCAGCGCCCGGTCATATAGGCCCTTACCCAGATTTTCGCCGTGTTGTCGGTGGTATGGCCGACGATGGCGGCTGTATCGATTTTGGATTTGAGTGTTTCGTAATTGTCCGGTTGTTGCAGACTTGCCATTGGAAATCCCCGCTCTGTTTGCGCCCCTTTTTTCGGGTGCTTGCTTGGCCCGTTATTGCCAGGTCTTGTTGCAGACAGTTTAGGCCAATTTACGGCGGTATCAATTTCAAGTTTCAGATGCTTGTTTGGGGCAATCTTATCGGGAAGTATCCGTTGCCATTAAACAGGAAACGCCCAGGCGGGGAACCCGGGCGTTTCGGTCCATCCGGAAGGGAGACCACCGGATGGAAACAGGGTCGGACGGCCAATTTTTTGGGAGGCTGGCCGTTTGGGGATGCGGTCAGAAGAAAGGGGCTCCTGACCGCCGGGCGACCCTGCATTGGTGGCGCAAGGGGGGCTTATTGTTCTTTTCGTTCTCAGGCCGGGGCAGTGGGGGCTGCCCCGGCCGGGGTGGTTGCACCAAGCGCCTTCAGGCGTCTGGAATGGAGACGTTTCGAATAGGTGATCTGAATAATGCCCAGCATCACCAGAAGGGCCGAAATCCAGAAAACGCTGTTATGGGTGGGGGCTGGCGTCAGTTCAAATTGCGCGGCCAGCATTTCAAGGCCCAGAAGGATGAAAGGCAGGATACTGGTCGCAAGGATGTATTTCTCCATCCCGGCTGTCTTGATCGACCGCAATGTCAGGACCATGGCAGGACCGCGCAATAGTGTGCCAAGGATCAGACCGGCCAATATGGTCTCGATCCCGAAGAACCCGTCAAGCGAGGTATAGGGGATCGGAACCGGGCTGATAAAACCGATCAGCGGCGGGAAGATCAAAAATACCGATGCGGTAATCAGCAACAAAACCCCGGTAAATCGCAGATGCGACCACGCATCTTTGATCTGGTTGTCAGGGTGTTTTTCCGCCAGAACGGATGATAAAATCGCCGTAACCTCGGACGCCAGCATCAACCACACCGCAGGGTTGGCAAGGCCGTCGGGCAGATGCCACGCCAGAAAACCGGCACCGGCAAGCAGGATCGTGTGCCCGAACCATTCCGCCTTGCCCGGTGCGCGACCAAGGATAAAGGCCGCGGCAAGGGCCGCCATCGGCATGCCGGTTTGTGATAAAATTCCGCTTTCAGGCGCGCTGATATAGACCAGTGCCGCGGTCCAGTTGACCCCGGTCAGAACGCGCAAAACCCCATATGCCCAGTTGATCGGCAAGGTGAATTGCCGCCACGGAATGAGCCTTCCAGGCGCCATCAGCACAAGTGCCAGCCCGCCGAAAACCAGCTGCCAGCAGGTCATGGCATAAACATCGACATCAAACGCTGTCAATGCAATCCGGTTGCACACCAGAAGCATCGCCCAGACGACTGTTGTGCTGACAAGCAGGATCAGAACCGGCATATGAAAAAACTTCAAAAGTTATGAACGTTGCCAGTCTGTTGGATTCAGGAATGAATAGCCATGCCCGATATTTAAGTGGCGTTATTCAAATTTGTATCGCCGGGTCAACGGGACAGCTTGCGGTTCATCTGATCCCGGCACGCAGAAATGCCTGAATGAACTGGCGCTGGAAAATCAGGAAGGCGATCAGAAGCGGCAAAATGGTCAGGATGGTGGCAGCACTGATCACCGAAATATCAACACCGGTTTCCGGCGCACCGAACAATGAAAGCCCCACGGTCAAGGGCCGGGTTTCCTGTGAATTTGTCACGATAAGCGGCCACAGGAAATTGTTCCAGTGGGTCGCCACCGACACCAGCGCATACGCCAGATAAACCGGCTTGGCCGCAGGGACATAAACCTTCCACAAAACGCCCATCCAGCTGCATCCCTCGATACGTGCGGCTTCTTCAAGTTCAAGCGGTACGGATTTGAAGGCCTGACGCAGCAGGAAAATGCCAAATGCGCTGGCCATATAGGGCAGGCCGATGCCAAGGGCGGTATCAAACAGGCCCAGTTTGGCAACTATGGCATAGTTTTCGACAATCAGAACTTCTGGCAGGATGAACAACTGCAACAGCACCAGAATGAAAAGGGCATCACGGCCGCGGAACGCAAACCGGGCAAAGGCAAAACCGGCCAATGTGCACAAAACAAGCTGACCCATCAGGATCAGGGACACAAGCGTAAGCGTATTGACGAAATAGCCGATCCAAGGCACGGCATTCCAGACATCAATGAAATTCTGCAAGGTCAGTGGTGCACTGAAATCAAGTTCCAGTGCACTGCCCGACGGTTGCAGTGCCGCCCAAAGGGCAAATAACAGCGGCGCAATCCAGACAAGAGCAAGAACCCATGCGCCCAGCGTATCGAGAATCCTGGCAAGATCGGGGAACCGAATATGTGGTTGGGCGATGTGTGATGGGCGGGTGCCGAGATGTACGTTCATCGGTAATGGGTCCGTTTTTCAACCAGTCGGAATTGCACGATTGCGACGATACCAAGTACTAGCAAAACCATCATGGTCATTGCCGCGGCATGCGGGCGGTCGAAATAGGCGAATGCCATTTCCCAGATCCAGTAAAGGATCAGTTTTGACGCATTGTTCGGCCCGCCTTTGGTGAGGATGAACAGATGATCGATCAGTTTGATCGAATTGATTAGCGCATTGACAAAGACGAATATCGTGGTTGGCATCAAAAGCGGCAAAAGCACCCGTCGTGTATAGGTCCAGCGACCGGCCCCTTCAATGCGGGCCGCTTCGCGGAGGTCCGGCGGAATGGTCTGAAGGGCTGCCAGATAGAAGATCATGAAGAACCCGGCTTCTTTCCAGATCGTCACGATGATGACCGCGGCCAGTGCCGTTTCGGGCTGCCCTAGCCAGTTGGTCGGTTCCGCGCCGAAAAATCCGGTAATACGATCAATGATGCCAAGATCGGGGGTATAGAAAAACAACCATAAATTCGCCGCGGCAATCATCGGCAGGATTGTCGGCGTGAAATAGGCGCTGCGCACAAAGCTTCGTGCGGGAATATGCGCGTTGGCCCAAAGCGCCATGATCAGGGCAAAGATGATCGAAACCGGAATTGTAACCCCGGCATAAATCAGATTGTTGCCTGCCACGGTCCAGAATGTCGGATCGGCAAACAGATCAAGATAGTTTTCAAATCCCGCAAAGCTGCTGGGGCGGCGTGTTGTGCCACGGGTAAAAAGACTGCCAAAGAAGGTCGCGATGGCCGGGTAAAATGCAAACAGGCTAAGCAACGCCAACGACGGTGCCATCAGCATCCAACCGTAAAGAGCAAGTTTGCGTCTTTGTATTGCTGCCAGATCGTTTCGAGGCTGATCACCCATCGAGGCCACGTCCTGAATTCAAAAGGATTTCAAATGAAGAAAGCAAAAGGGCCGGGACGGGGGGAAACCGTCCCGGCAGCAGATCGGCTTAGTTGAACGCCTTAAGAAGACGGTTGGCATCTTCCTGGGCGTCGATCAGGGCCTGTTTCGGCGATTTTTCTCCGGTCAGGGCCGCCTGAATGGCGTTGTTAAGAGATTCACGAACACGGGCCGTTTCATAGGTCGAGAATTCCGGGATCGCGACGTTAAGCTGATCGCGGGCAACCACAGCCTGCGGGAATTCGCTGGCATAGGATTTCAGCGCGTCGGTTTCGTAGGATGCCGGGGTAACGCCGACATAACCGGTTGCAATTGACCATTCTGCGGCACGTTCCGGCGCGGTCATGTATTTGATCAGGTCAAGCGACGCGGCCTGCTGTTCCGGGCTGGAACCCTTGAACATATAGAAGTTGCCGCCCCCGGTCGGTGAACCGGGCTTTTTGTGCGCCGGAAGCATGGCAACACCGAAGTCAAACTTGGCTTCTTTTTTGACAGCAGACAGGTTGCCTGTCGAATGCCACATCATGCCGGTCTGACCCTGCACGAAAGCCTGACGAAGTGTGCCCCACTCAATCGTGCCCTCAGGCATGATCTTTTCTTTTGTGGCGAGGCCGCGCCAATATTCAAGAGCCTCGATAACGGCAGGATCATCGAAATAGGTTTCCGTTCCGTCGGCATTCATCAGTTCCTTGCCATTCTGAATGGCGAAGCACTGGAACATCCAATAAGGATATCCGGTGGACGGAACCATCAGACCCCATTTGCCGTCTTTGGAAAGGGCCTTGCCCGCGGCAACCATTTCTTCCCAGGTCTGGGGTGGAGTTTCAGGATCAAGACCGGCTTCGCGGAACATGTCCTTGTTGTAGTACATGACGATGGTTGAACGCTGGAACGGGATGCCCCAGGTTTTGTTGTCGACTTTGCCATTGGCCATCAGCGCCGGATAGAAGCCGTTAAGCCATTCCTTGTCTTCTGCGGTTTTGACAACATCATCAAACGGAATGATCAAATCCTGTTCGATCAGGTCATAGACATCGATCGAAAACATCACCGAAAGCTGCGCCGGATCGCCGCTTTTGATTGCAGAAACCGCACGCAGTCGGGTGTCGTCATAGTTTCCGGCATAAATCGCATTGACCTTGACGTCGGGATGTTCGGCTTCAAAACCGTCAATCATGCCGTCGATTACTTCGGTCAACGCACCGCCAACGGCGATGGGGTAATACATTGTCAGTTCGGTTGCGGCAAAGGCCGGGGTTGCCGCCGAAGCAAGCAGACCGGCAGCAAAAGCGGCACTGGTAATGGAATTACGCATCGGTTTCTGTCCTTTTACGATGTCGGAATTGCTGAGTGATTGGTCGTCGTAACAAAAGATTTTTGCGTTGCATGGTCGTTCATCGCCGCCGAAAGACGATGACCGTGTTCGCGATCAAACCAGTGGGCAGCAACGCCAGCCCAACTGAGCGAGACTTGTGTCCCGGGCGAAAGATGCACACGACCGGGCAGGCGGGCCGTTGTCCCGTCGGTTCCGTCTATTGACAGATAGACAAAGGTTTCCGGTCCCAGGAACTCGCTGGATATGACCGTCGCGGAGAGGCCCGAAGCACTGTTTTGCTGGTCGGTATCAAGTTTGATGTCTTCGGGTCTGATGCCGACAATCAGATTGTCGGGTCGTGCACCGCTTGGTAGGGCGTCGGACGGGATTGCGGTTGCTGGCAATAGCCCCATTGGCGGGCTGCCGACAAAGCTTGCAGCAAAGGCGGTGGCGGGTTTCAGATAAAGGTCTGCCGGGGTTCCAGCCTGCTCGATACGGCCATTCTTCATCAGGATGACGATATCTGCCATGCTCATCGCTTCGGTTTGATCGTGGGTGACATACACCACCGTGATGCCAAGGCGTTGCTGCAGGTCGCGAATATCCTTGCGCACGGAATGCCTCAGTTTTGCGTCCAGATTGGATAGTGGTTCATCCATCAGGCACAGCGGATGCCCGGCAACGATGGCGCGTGCCAGTGCAACCCGTTGACGTTGTCCGCCCGAAAGTTCGGCAGGCTTGCGTTTCTCCAACCCTTCCAGTCCGGTCACACCGAGCGCATCGGCTAGGCGTTTCGCCATTTCAGCCTTGGCGCATTTGCGAACCTTCAGGCCAAAAACAATGTTTTCTGCGACGCTAAGGTGAGGAAACAGCGCATAGGATTGAAACACCATGGATAGCTGTCGTTTTGACGGCGGGACTGCGGTGACGTCCTGATCGTCAATCAGAATGCGACCCTGATCGGCGGTTTCAAGACCTGCAATCAGACGCAGCGTGGTTGACTTTCCGCAGCCGGAGGGCCCCAGCAGAACAACAAAGCTGCCGCGCGGTATATCAACGGAAAGGTCATGAACACCGTTTCCACCGTCAAAAATGCGTGAAACATTTTCGATCCTGATAAAGGGTCTTTGGGTGTCGGGGGTCTGAGACGTCATTTGAGAGTTTCGCCTTTTGCTATTTGCAGCCGGTCGAGGATGTCCTGGCGCTGGAACAGGGCGTTAAAATCACCACCGGGTTTTTGATCAATGACGATCATGTCGGGATCGGTGAGGTGCCCGCCCTTGGCCGGGGCCGGGCGACCGAATTTCGATTGATCGGCAACCAGAATGGAATTTCGGCAGTTTCCAATGATCGCCTGACGCAAGGCGACTTCGCGATGGTCGAAGTCGGTCAACGTTCCGTCGGTTTCAATTCCACCAACACCGAAAATACCGAAATCAGCTTTGTAGTTATGGAACATCTCTTCGGCGTCCGGTGTGATCAGGTCACGATCGGGCAGACGCACAGTGCCGCCAGGAATAACGATCCGGTTGCTGGTATTTGTGCCCAGCGCCATCGCGACATTCAGATTGTTGGTGATGACGGTCAGGTTGCGATGATCCGCCAGATTAAGCGCCAGCAATTCAAGTGTGCTGCCGATCCCGATCAGGATTGATGCCCCGTCGGGAATTTTCCCGGCAACATGCAGCGAAATGGCGTGCTTGGCGGCAATGTTGGTCACCTGGCGATTGTCATATGACAGGTTCATGCCCGGCTCGCCGGCGTATTCGGCCCCACCATGGCGTCGGCGCACCAGATTGGCGTCGCTTAAAATATTGACGTCGCGACGCACGGTTTGTGGTGTGACTTCAAACTGGTCCGCCAATGCATCAATGGATGCAAAGCCATCACGGCGCAGAATATCGATAATATGGCGTTGCCGGATTGAGATGTTCATCTGATCGCTTGATTTGTTGTTTTGAACATAACCGCGATCATATAGAGCTTCGTTGTCACTAAGATTTCAGAAGAGTGACATTCGTATGAATGTTGTTTTCGGTCCTTCTCCAGTATGATTGCGGCCACCGGGATGCCCCGATGGCCGGGTGAAAATCATGTCGCGAGATTGCTGTGATTGCGTTTCAACTATGTAAAAATCAACGACTGATGCACCCCAACCCCGGCCAGAACGCCCGCGGCCGAGGCCAGTGTGGCATTGTGGCGCGCGGTGGCGGCATCACCAGCGGCAAAGACGCCGGGGATGCTGGTTTCCTGTGATGCGTCGACCTTGATGAACGGTCCGGCAAGGCCTTCTTCGAACCTGCAACCCAGCATTTCCGCAAGTGGATTGGTCATTGAAACAGTTGGCCCGGCAAACAGGGCCTGAATGGGTTTGGTGCGCCCGTCGGCCAGTTTAACGGCATCAAGTTCGGGGGCGGTGCCGATCAGTTCGACTATCGGGCTTTGTTCAATCGTGATGCCGCGCGTATCCATCTGTGTGCGGATTTCAGGTTCCGGTTCGTATTTCCCTTGGGTGAAGAAGGTCGTTGGGCCCCAGTCCGGGATCATCATTGCCTGATGGGTGGACATCGGGCCGGTTGCCAGCACGCCAAGTTCCCGGTCACGAACTTCGTAACCATGGCAATAGGGACAATGCAGCACGGTTTTGCCCCAACGCGGCATCAGACCGGGAATGTCGGGCAGGGTGTCAACCACGCCGGTGGCAAGGATCAGGCGGCGGGCCTGAAAGCGGCGGCCATCTTCCAGCGACACCTTGAAACGGTTGCTGTCTTCGTCCCCGGTTCCGGCGGTATCCGGTTCCAGTCGGGTCGCGGTTTTTGCCATGCCATGCGCAATGCTGACGGTGGGATAGGCGCGAATTTGCCCCATCGCCAGACGGGTAATTTCGTCCGGGCTTTTGCCATCCAGCCCGAAAAAGCCATGCGATGCCGTGGCAAAACGGTTGCGCGGCAATCCGGCATCAATGATGCAAATCTCTTTGCGGGCGCGGGCCAACTGCATGGCAGCGGATAAACCGGCAAAACCGGCACCGATGATGATCGCATCATAAAGTTTTTGCGGGTCCCGCATCGAAACTGGATTGCCAGATGATGAGGGTGCGGATGTATCAGACATATCGGGGCTCCGTGCGGTAACTGAAAATGAATCATGTAACTTTATAAGTATCGTGATTTTGCAGTGTCAAGCGTCTTGAAACTTTTGGTGTTGCGAATATGCGCCAAAGCCCGATAGTCTGGCCGCAATATTGCCAGACCAAGGAAACCATCAATGCGCCGTGACAGTCGCCTTTCCCGCATGTTGCACGTCCTGATCCATATGGATCGGTTTGGCGGGGCGATGACGTCCGACATGATTGCCCGGATGCTTGATACCAATCCGGTTGTGGTTCGGCGCACGATGGCAGGGTTGCGCGATGCCGGTTATGTGCGATCCGAAAAGGGACATGGCGGCGGATGGGTGATTATTCGTCCGCTTTCGGAAATCACGTTTCTTGATATCCATAACGCGCTTGGCAACCCGTCGATCTTTGCCATGGGGGTTGCGGTCGAACATCCCGAATGTCTGGTTGAACAGGCGGTAAATGCCGCCCTTGGCAGTTCGTTTGACGCCGCCGAGAAACTTTTGCTTGAACGGTTTGCGTCGGTCACGCTGGCCGATCTTGCCGCTGACGTCGATCAGCGCTGGCCGACCGAGCCCGATGGCAAATGGACCGGACCGGGCAGCATTTTTGAACATCTGCCTCAGTCCGGCGATCCCGAATAATCATACCTTGCAAATACTTGTGGCTCTATGTCTGTACCCGCGCAACCATGGCTTGCGGGATTGGTGGTGATCCAATAATGAATAACAACGGGATTTTTTGATGATCCGTTATTCAATCCTGTATCGCGCCCCAACCACCAACCGAGGCCCCCGATGACAACCAAAAAACCGGACTGGGATCACATACGCGTGTTTCTTGCACTTGCGCGCACCGGCAGCCTCAGGGCGGCCTCTCAGGAGCTTGGCGTCAGCCAGCCGACATTGGGGCGGCATTTGTCCGCCCTTGAAGATGTCGTCGGCGTGGTGCTGTTTGATCGCCTGCCAGAAGGATTGCGCATGACCGAAGCCGGGCGCGATTTACGCCCGCGCGCCGAGGCGATGGAAGAAGCCGCCTTTGCCTTCCATCGGCAGGGCGATGCGATATCGGGCATTCGCGACCGGCAGGTTCGCCTGACCGCCAGTGCGTGGTCGGCCCTGTTTCTGGCAGGTCAGATTGATAGCAAACCCGATGGGCTTTATCTTGAAATCCGGCAATCCGATGATACGCAATTGCTGACCAAGCGCGAGGCGGACTTTGCCGTCCGGCATGGTTTGCCTTTGACCGGGGATTTCATTACCAAGCGGCTTGGCACGATTTCATGTGCGGTCTATGCGACCGAAAGATTGGCGTACGATATGCGGGGTATGGGACCGGATCGGGTATTTGCCAATGCGCCGTGGATCTGTTTTTCGGAAGAATTCGACCTTTATGAAAGCCAGCGCTGGTTGTTGGCCCATATTGACGGCAATAAACCGTTATTTCGCGCGGGCAATACCGCGATGCTGCAAAATGCATTGCGCACCGGGATCGGGGCGGGAATTTTGCCGTGCTTTCTGGGCGACAGCGACCCGGCACTGGCCCGGGTTTCGCGCCCGATCGAGACGCTGGATTCTGATATCTGGCTGATTGTTCATCGCGATCTGCGGGCCGCCGAAGGTATCAAGCAGGCGACCAACTGGGTTGCCGATATGTATAAACGCCGGGTGATGCAGTTATCAGGTGCACGGGCCTCTGGCGGTGAGGGAATGGAACTGAAATAGGCAAAAGAAATGCCGCCCGGGTTGTGTCGGGCGGCAGGTTCGCAAAGAGCGTGTCGGGGTTCGCACCTTTGCGGCTACTTTCTGCTTTTCCACACCCCTGTGGGATCAGTTTGCGACCATTGCGGCCGGTTTGGGTGTGGTTTTGCTGCTGACCGGCAGGATTGGATATTCCACCCGCGGCGCTTCCCCGGTCAGGGTCATGAGGAAGGCGGTAATCGCCTTGATCTGGCTGTTGTCAAGTTCAGCACCAAGCTGGCTTGATCCCATGATCGCAACCGCCTGCTCCAGGTCCCAGACCTTGCCGGAATGGAAATAGGGTGCGGTCAGTTCGATATTGCGGAGCGGTCCGGCGCGGAACACATAGTCATCCGTTGCCGTCTGGGTCACGGCAAAGCGGCCCTTGTCATCGGGCGGCAGGATTTCCGCACCCGGCTGTTCGACAACACCGAACGGATAATAACCGGTGCCACCGACATTCACCCCGTTATGGCAGGATGCACAACCGGTATCGATGAACAGTTCAAGTCCGGCCATTTCGGTTTTGGTCAGGATGGCATCGTTTCCTTCGAGGAACTGGTCAAACCGTGATGCCGGGGTGATCAGGGTTGCTTCGAACGCCTCGATCGCCTTGGCCATGTTATCAAACGTTACCGGGTCGCTTTCACCCGGGAAGGCGTGGACGAATTTCTGGACGTAATCGCCCATGCTTTTCAGTACCTCGACAACGCGTTCGGGGGTGCTCGCCATTTCAACTCCGGCCTGAACCGGGCCCTTGGCCTGTGCCTTCAGGTCTTCCGCACGTCCGTCCCAGAACTGTGCCTCGTTAAACACGGCATTCAGAACGGTCGGGGCGTTACGCGGGCCTTTCTGCCAGCCATGACCGATGGATGTTTCAAGGTTGTCATCCCCACCCATGCCCAGATTGTGGCATGTATTGCACGAAATCAGCGCACTGGCCGACAGACGCGGATCAAAGAACAGCATCTTGCCCAGTTCGACCTTTTCGCGTGTGACCGCGTTGCCTTTGACGGCAGGTACCATTGACGGAATGACTTCGAAATGCTCAAGGGCCGTCTTGCGCAAGTCAGAAGGTGATAGTGGTTCTGCTGCAAGGACGTTCCCGGCGACCCCCAGCATGGCAGCAATGGAAACAAGGCTGCCGACCAGACCACGATACGATTTCATTTGCTCTCTCCCAAATGATGGTGGTTCGGGAAGTAAAACAGGCGGCAAATGCAATCACGATGATATATGTCAAGTTACTAAAATAAATGTAATATCAGTATGTTGATTAGAATTTTACAAAGAAAAATCCGCAAGAATCGATATCTTGCGGATTGGATATCCTGGCCGTTAAATCGGGCTTAAAGAAGCTTTTCACGCGGATCGAATTTTGGGGCGGGTTCGGCTTCAAGCTGTTCAAACACTTCATCCAGCGTTTCGGCCACCGTAAACAGGTTGCGGTTGCTTTCACGTGCAAAGCCGTCTTCGATAATGCCATCAATCATATCAAGGCATTTGTCCCAATATCCAAGGGCGTTCATGAACACCAGCGGCTTGTCATGGATGCCAAGCTGGCGCAGCGTTAGCGCTTCGAAGGCTTCGTCAAGGCTGCCAAGGCCACCGGCAAGGGTGACGAACGCATCCGAACGTTTGAACATTTCGACCTTGCGTTCATACATGGATTTGCAGACGATCAGTTCGCTAAGCCCCTTATGGCCGACTTCGATGTCATCCAGATGGGCCGGGATGATGCCGACCACCTTGCCACCATTTTTCATGACCGCATCGGCAACTGCGCCCATCAATCCGATACGGCCGCCACCGTAAACCAGAGTGATGCCGCGTTCGGCCATCATTTTGCCAAACGCAATCGCGTTTTCCATGTGCTGGGGGTTTTTGCCGTTCGAAGCGCCGCAAAAAACACAGATCGATTTAACTCTTGTCATGGCAACCTGCCTCTTTGTTGTTATCTCGCAGGTAACTCTCGCCTGAACATCGCGCCATGTGGATGGTGCGTTTGTCGTCTGGCGACGTGGCCCGTCTATCTGCCGAGCATAGCCTATTGCGCGGTCACCCGGTCAATAGTTTCCTTTGCGAAGTTCCCGTGACATCGGGTTATCGATATCATGTGATCCTTGCCGCATTTTTGCCTTGGCAATCGCCATGATCGGGCGCGATAAGCCGAGGTGATTTTTTCGCCGATGGTTAACAGGTTCTGAACCTGATTGTGGGATGGCTATTCGCATCTGCGCGCAGGCCATGTTCGCGCAGGTTGAAATGAAACAACAAGAAGGCAGGATCGCCCAACGTGTTTGTCGACAGTCCCTTTTGGCTCGCCATTCTGGTGTCCGGTGTTATTACCACGGTCTTGATGCTTGCCCTTTGGTTGGGCCTTGACCGGGCCCTTGCGCGGCGCATGGTGCTGGCTGCGGTTATTCCGGCGGTGGTGGTTGCCGTCCCGGCGGCCATCGGTTTGCCTGCAACCGCCCGGGGCGGTGTGGGGGCAGCACTTCTGATGCTGGTGCTGGGCGGCGTTTGCGGCGCTATCCTTGATTTCGCACATTTGCGTGCGCGCGCTTGCGCGATTGTCGCAATTTTGTTGATGCTGCTTGGCGGCTGGCTGGTTCTGGCGGCCCCGGTTACCGGGCTTTTGTATCATCCGGGCGGCTTGGTGACGCTGGTGTGGATCACCTATATCCTGATCGGTGCGTCCTTTTTGTGGGTGACGCGCCCCAATTTTGAAGAGGACGAAGACCCGGCTGTGACCAAGGGCAGGGGCAAAAAGAACGGCAAATCGGCAAAATCCGCCAAAACATCGACAAAATCTGTTGTTACAAGCGACGAGGATGCGGCGAAACCGGCCCCGGTTGCGACCTTTGTCGCGCTTGCCATCGGGCAGGGGATTATCGCCGCCCAGTTTGGTCTGCACGATCATGTGGTGTTTCAGGCCGGTCTTTCGGTGGCCCTGTTGGTGGCGCTGATTTCCGAAAAGGCCGCCCCGCAATATCGCGCCGCCTTGTGGTTGGCGATCAGTACCGCCCTGATGGCAAGCGCATCGGGTGTGATGCTGGCGGCCCCGGGGGCGACATTTGCAATGGCGGTTCTGGTTCTGGTGGTGTTTGCCGGGTCGGGGGCGGCGCGGATTGCCGCCCATTTGCCTGCCGATATGGGCGCTAATGCTGGTGCGGGCGGTGCGGTTCTGGCGATGCTGGTGCGGGTATCGGTTCTGGCGCTACCAGTGCTTGTGGCGGCACTTGTGGCCTATATCGGGGCGACAATGCAGGCCATTCCGTAAGGAATTCGGCACAAGGCTTGACCAACAGCGCTGATTCTATTCATCTTTGCCTAACTGTTGCACTGTAATCTCGGTTTGTTACGTTATGGAAACTGTGTGCTGAAAGTAGTACAAGGTTCTAATTAACGCGTCGGGCGGGGCGTTTGGGGGACTTAATGACTGATAGTTATAAGGTTTCGACGCCGCCCGTAATAATCATAACCACCGTTCAAGGATATTACCGGTGAAAAGACCTTATATCCTCGTCATCATTGGCGTCCTGCTGATTGTCGCTGCGATCTCGTTGAATTATATGCTGACACAGTCGGCAGATGAAGCCGATACACCGGCAAGAACAACAGCACCGCCCGCCGTGACACCGGATGCCGCAAATACGCCGCAGGTCGCGCCGGAACAAACCGAAGCCGCACCCGAAGTTCGCACGCCGAGCTTTGACGTTGTGCGCATTGGACCGGATGGCAATGCCGTGATTGCCGGTCGCGCCGCTCCCAACAGCACCGTGCGCATCCGCGAGGGTGATGAAGTCATCGGGCAGGCAACCGCTGATGAACGCGGGGAATGGGTGGTTTTGCCTGATAAGCCGCTGGCAAGTGGTGACCGGGAATTGTCGCTTGAATCCGAAGACAGCACTGGCGAAGTCTATAAGGGCGATGACAATGTCGTGGTTCTGATCCCTGAAAAACAGGCATCAGGCGAAGCCACAACGGCCGAACAGTCCGGTGACGCGGCAAAAGACGATGACAAGGCAGAACAGCCGATCATCGCCATGCGCGTCCCCAAGAAAGGTGGTGCCGCGAGCGTCATGCAGGGCCCGGCCCCCGAAGATATGAGCGAAGAAACCGCGCGCGAACTGGCCCAGGCGATGCCGGAAGGGTCTGAAGTTCCCGCAGCAGCGATGCCGCGCCTGTCGATTGATGTTGTCGATTATGACGAACAGGGCCGGGTTGCCATGTCTGGCAAGGCCGATGACGACACCAGCATTCGCGTTTACCTTGACAACAAATTTGTCGGCAGTGCCTCGACTGGGGATGACGGCAACTGGGCCCTGACAATTGGCGAACCGATTGAGCCGGGCCAGTATCAGTTGCGCGCCGATCAGCTTGATGCGTCCGACAAGGTGACGGCACGTGTTGAACTGCCGTTTGAACGTGCCCGCCCGGATCAGATTCTGGAGCCGGGGACACGTTATGTCGTTCAACCGGGCAACAGCCTGTGGCGGATCGCGCGCCGGACCTATGGTGATGGCCTGCAATACTGGGTGATTTACAACCAGAACCGCAAACAGATCCGTGATCCCGACCTGATTTATCCGGGCCAGATTTTTGCGCTTCCGGAAAATGGAACCGCCCAGCAGTAATTGCTGTTCTTTGCGAGGGGCAAAACACATGATAATGGTGTTTTGCCCCTTTTTTTATTCAGGGCCTTTCGGGTTGCGTTGCCCTTTGTCATCACTAGATGCTAAGAACGCGACCAATCGGTAGTATCGATACCGTCATTGTTATGCCCATACCCATGGCAACCAGGGAATAAAGACTTTGAAATCCGTTCTTGTGCCGATCAATCCCGAAGGCTGGAAATTCGTTGCGATTTTTGCTGCGATCACCGTGGTTCTGTTTCTGATTGCCGAACCGCTGGGCTGGATCGGTGTGATCCTGACACTCTGGTGTGCTTATTTCTTCCGCGACCCTGACCGTATTACCCCGGTTGACGAAAATCTTGTCATTTCCCCGGCGGATGGCCGCGTCTGCATGATTTCCAAGGCACCACTGCCCAAGGAACTTGAACTGGACGACAAAACACCGCGTACCCGCGTTTCGATTTTCATGAATGTGTTCAACGTTCATGTGAACCGTTGCCCGGTCAATGGTGAAGTCGTTGGCGAGGCCTATGTGCCCGGCAAATTCGTTAATGCCGAACTCGACAAGGCATCGGAAAACAACGAACGCCAGATCCTTCTGGTGCGTGACAGGGAAGGTCGCGAGTTCGGTGTTGTCCAGATCGCGGGTCTGGTAGCACGTCGTATCCTTTGCGATGTCGGTCGTGGTTCGCAGCTTAAGGCGGGCGAACGTTTCGGCCTGATCCGTTTCGGATCGCGGGTTGACGTTTATCTGCCCGAAGGTGTCGAACCCAAGGTCATCGTTGGCCAGACCACGATTGCGGGTGAAACCATCCTTGCCGATATTGCGGCCAAGGGGGTTGAAGCGGCCGTCGGGGAGATTCGCTAATGGCAGGCGGCATCCGGCAAGATCATCGCCCCCGTCGGTTCAAGGCATTATCGCTCAGCCGTCTGGCGCCGAATGTCGCGACCCTGATGGGGATGTGTGCGGGGCTGACGTCGATCCGTTTTGCGATGCAGGATCGATGGGAAGCCGCGGTTGCCGCCATCCTGATCGCCGGGATCATTGATGGCCTTGACGGTCGTCTGGCCCGGATGCTGAACGCGTCAAGCCGTTTTGGGGCCGAACTTGACAGTCTTTCGGACTTTGTCTGCTTTGGCGTTGCGCCTGCGATGATGCTGTATTTCTGGTCGCTGCATGAATTCGGACCGGTCGGCTGGGCCTTGTCGCTTCTGTTTGCGGTGTGCATGGCGTTGCGTCTGGCACGGTTTAATACCCAGATGCTGGGTGAACCGGAATTACCGACATGGGCTTATCGCTTTTTCACCGGCGTTCCGGCCCCGGCGGCAGCCGCCCTTGCGATGTGGCCGATTGTTCTGACCTTCCAGTTCGGGCAGGGCGTGTTTGACAGCCCCTATATCGTCGCACCATATGGTGTTCTGATTGCCGGACTGATGGTTTCGCGCATGCCGACCTTTTCGTTCAAAAAGGTCAAAATTCCGCGGGCGTGGGTTTTGCCACTGATGCTGGCATTCGGGGCGTCTGTGGCGTTTCTGGTGTCCTCGCCTTGGTTGACCCTGTCGGTGATTGCCGCGGTCTATTTCGCAACCTTCCCGCTGTCCTATCGGTCCTATCGCCGGATGGGCGTTGAAAATCAGCAGGAAGAAGTCCGAGCCGAGGAAGAAGACGATGACGGTGAACCCGACGACGATCCCGACGAGGGACTTAACAGGGTCCACCAGAACTGATCACACCCGATCAAGACTTTCCCAGGCACCGTTTTTACGGTGCCTGTTTTGTTTTGCGGATGTTATTGCATCGCGGATGCAGGGACATCACGCGTTGTTTTGAAATCACGCAGTGTTTCGTTGAAACGGGCACGGTCGGCGTGACCGAGATAATCGACATAATATTCAAGCCACGGCATGTCAGGATTGCTGGCAAGGATGTCATTGATCTTGGTGATCGCACCGATTCCGGTTGATGACCGGTTGCACGCAATGGCAAGATCAAGCAATCGCGGCATTCCCCCGATAGGCAGTGCAACCGTATCGGATGCTTTGCCCTGTGCCCGGCGATGGAATTCGATTTCCGCCGGAAAGGCCAGCATCCAGTCGATCCGCCCCATTTCCATCATCAGAGGAAAACTTGATTGATTGTCGGTGCGCAGAACATTGGGGGAATCAATAGCCTCTGCCAGGATGCGATCAATATCGGGACCATAAGACCGCGATTTTGCCAGTGCGGTATAGCGCGACGTGTCTCCCAGCAGGGCTTCAAGGTCAATCGTGCCGTCCCCGAACATATAGGGCGTGAATGACACCAGCGCGCTGTCGGGGACGACAACCGACAACGGCAGAAGGGGGGCGACGGTGTTGCTCAGGATGAATTCGCGCGCCCTTTCCGGGGTATTTTGCGTTCCGGGAATACAGACCGTCTGGCCGGTATCGTCGGTCATGCGCATGGCGTCATATGCACTGCGGCGTGGCAGGATTTTCATCAAATGATGATATTCGGGCATACGCACGATAAACCAGTCCAGCATCTGCGCGCCATAACCATTCAAGCGGTCTTCGACCTTGATGAAGCCCGGCATGTCTGCATCAATCGCCCAAACGATATCGGTTTTGGTTTCAGGGCGTGATGGCCGCACGTCCTGCGCCATCACGCCCGATGGCTTCAAGGCCAGCAATGCCAATAATCCTGCAATCATCAGAGAACTGAAAAGCCGTCTGCCCATGCCAAGTCTTCCGATCGCCAAGATGCGCGGTTCGATGTTTCAATTTGTACTTATACAAAGGTGGTGGGTCGGCGGTGAGGATCAATAGCCACGCGACAGAAAATTGCGCCATAAATCCCGTTGTTGTGGAATAATTACCTGTTTTTAAAGAGTTTTGATGATCAGAATGCGCATGGTTTTTCCAGCCCCATTCATGTCATGTCGGTCACTTTAGGATAGGATGTGTGCGCATTCTGTCACCGGCTAACGCGACGCTGATGCTATTTGGTTGGTTGCAGTAACGCTTCGAACTGTTTGGTATCAATGTATTGCGCGCGGGCCGAAAGGAACCATTCGCGGTCCTGGGGGGAAAGCCACGCGGCATAGAAATTTGTCCAAGGCATATCAGGATTGGCATCGACAATCTGGTTGATCCGGGTGATGGCCTGTTGTCCGACTGGTGTTTTGGCGCAACCGATTGTGGCTTCCAGCAGATTGGTGTTACCGCGGATTGGCAATGATTTGATCTGCTGGTGTGGTGTGACATCGCGGCGGTAAAATTCGGCTTCGGACGGAAAATAGAATATCCAGTCGATCCGCCCCATTGCCAGCAACCTTAAAAGTTTGCTGTCGTCGGCCACCGGCATGATTTGCGGGGCTTTGCGATATCGTTCGACATAATTGTCAATCAGCGCCCCGTAGGAGCGCCCGATCCGAAGGGCGGTGGCCATCTCCCGGTTTGCCATCAACTGTGCAAGCTGAATATGACCATCTTCATCCATGAACGGTTTGAAATTCTGCTCGTCCCCGGCGCGGATAACGACTGAAATCGGCAAGTGCAAAAGAATGGTTTTGGCAAAGCTGATATAGTTGCGGCGTTCGTCATTCGGGATCAGGGTGGTACTGCATCGGGCATTGTTGTGCTCGTTTTCCGGGTTGCTGCTATCACGCATTTCTGCCAGAAGCCGTGCCAGAGGGACTTCCTGAATTCTGTGCTGATAATCCCCCAGTCGCGCAATAAACCAGTTCTGGGTATCGGCGGCATATCCCGTCAGTTTACCATCTTCGGAGATGAAGGCGGGCGCAAATGGCGGCACTGTCCAGATCAGTGTGCCTGGCACATCGGCATTGGCCGTTGCTGCCATAAAGGGCAGGGCTAAAAGCCCAGTCAGGCCGGAAATTGCACCACATCCAAGCCGGAACTTCATCCGCAATCCCATGTTCAGTTCCCGAGTTTACAAGGATCGTTATTGTTTTGTCGTCAGGATAGTACCCAACTCATTATCAAATTATGTAAGGAGTCCTATCCGAACGAAGGATTTATCCTATCACTTGGGGCGGTCTTGAAATGCGGTGAGTGCTCCATCGAACTATGCCCTGACGCTCTGGATTTTATGGTGTACCCCCCAAAAAAAAGCGACCGGCCCCCGGTGCGTAGCTGGGGGCCGGTCAAACCGCGCGGCGGGGTCGGGGGGAATGTCGCGCGGTTTTTACTGTTATGTCTGGCGTGGTCGGGATTATGACCTATGGTCGGCAGATTGTGGCGTGCCGCCCTTGCCAAATCTATCCGCCATCCGTGCCTTTAGCTTCCGCCAGCCGATCCCCGCCTTGTGGCGCATCATCAGTGCGCAGGGGGTAAAGACCAGTGTCAGCACGGTGGCAAAGGCCAGACCAAACGCGATGGATGTCGAAAGTTGCACCCACCACTGGGTCGAAGGGGCTCCAATCGACATGGAACGTTCGGCGAAGTCGATATTGATCTGTAACACCATCGGTACCAGACCAAGGATCGTGGTAACTGTGGTCAACATCACAGGTCGCAAACGCTGTGCCCCGGTTTGCAGAATCGCGGTTTCGATACTGTCCGCACTGTGTTTTAGCCGGTCGAAAGTATCGATCAGAACGATATTGTTGTTCACCACGATCCCGGCCAGTGCCACAACCCCGATCCCGTTCATAACGATGGAGAACGCTTGTCCGGTGATCATCAGCCCCAGGAAAACACCCGCCGTTGACATGATGATGGCCACCATGATCAGAAGCGAACTTGAGATGCTGTTGAACTGGGTGACCAGAATGACAAACATGATGAACAGCGCAACCGAGAAGGCATTTTTCAGGAAGTCCGCCGACTTTTGCTGCTCTTCATCCTGCCCCTTGAATTCGACCGAAACGCGCGGATCGATATCAAGGTTTTTCATCCATGCCTTGACCTCCTGCACCTTGGTGTCGACCAGGATGCCTTCGGCAACGTCGGCCTTGACGGTCAGGGCGCGGCGGCTGTCAACGCGTGACAATGTCCCTGTTTTGGGTTTTGCGGTGCGTTTGACGAAGTTGGCCAGCGGCACCAGCCCCTTGTCGGTCACGATCTGAAGGCTTTGCAATTCTTCAAGGGACCTGTGTTCGGCCGGGTAACGACCGACAATGTCGATTTCCTCGGTCGAATCATCCGGGCGATAGGTTGAAAAATTGATCCCGTTGGTCACCAGCTTGATCACATTGCCGATCTGGTTGATGTCCGCCCCGAATTTCAAGGCCTGCGCACGGTCAACCGTGTATTCCCAATCAATTCCCGGAGGCGATTTGCCGTCTTCGAAATTGTAAAGACCGCCCATCTCCTGCAATCCGGTCATGATTTTGGTCGCGGTTTCATCAAGTGCATCGGGATAAAGCGACCGCAACTGAATCTGGACATCCTTGCCTTGCGGGGGGCCTGCTTCGGCGGCACGAATTTCGATCTGCAAGCCGGCCAGATCGGCGGTTTCTTCAAGGATGCGATGTTCGATCTCGGTCGCCTTCGGGCGTTTCTGCCAGTCGGCATATTCAAGCTGGATGACACCGATCACGTCTTCGGGGGTGTCGTTGCCGCCGCTGCTTGCACTGCGGCCCGAACGGGCATAGACGGTATCGAACCAGTGTTCGCCTTCATGCTTGGCGTCAAGGCCAAGAATGCGATCCTCAACTTCCTTTAACAACGCATCCTGTTCATAGTAGGACATATTGCCGCGTGCGCGGACCTGAACGGCGGCGACTTCGGGCTCTACTGCCGGGAAGAACTCCACACCGCGACCAAATATACCAAATGCCGCCCAAACCCCGATCAGGATGACAAATGCCATCGGTACAACCAGCCAGTGGAACCGCAACGAGCCTTTAAGCAGACGGACATAAAAACCTGTTCCGCCCTTAAGATCGCGCAAACGATCCATCCGGCCCGCGGCAACCGCATCCAATGCCTCGCTTGAGGCAGAGCCGGGCTTGCCAAACCATGCGCCAACCGTGGGCACAAAGATCAGCGCCATTACAAGCGACGCGGACAGGGTAAACAAAACCGTGATCGGCAGGAATTTCATGAATTCGCCGACGATATCGGGCCAGAATGCCAGTGGCAGGAAGGCGGCAAGGGTTGTTGCCGTTGATGCAATGATCGGCATTGCCATGCGTTTGGCTGCCAGCGGATAGGCCTGCTTGCGCGGCAATCCGTCAAGCATTTTGCGATCGGCATATTCGGTAACCACAATCGCGCCATCCACCAGCATCCCGACCGCCAGGATCAGACTGAACAGAACCACGATATTGACCGTCATGCCCAGTGCCCAAAGCACAAGGATTGCTGTCAGGAAGGAACCCGGAATGGCAAGGCCCACCAGAAGCCCCGACCGCCAGCCCAGCGACCAGATCACCACCACCATGACTAGCAGGATCGCAAGGATAACACTGTTTTGAAGGTCGGTCAGCATGGTGCGGATATCGGATGATTTATCCTGCGAGTAGCTGACCGTGATATTGGGTGGGAAGGATTGAGCCGCTTCGGCGGTGACCGACTTTATGTGGTCAATCACATCAATGATGTTTTCGCCAACACGTTTGGAAACCTCGATCGCGATGGCCGATTGGCCGTTCAGACGGGCAAAGCTTTCGGCATCCTTGAAGGTCCGGCGGACTTCGCCGATATCGCGGAAATGGATCACCGAATCCCCGTCAACGATAAGCGGCATGTCAAGGATGTCATTGACTGTTTCAAACAGGCCGGGAACCTTGATGTTGAAGCGGCCCGATCCGGTATCGATGGCACCCGCGGCCACCAGCGCGTTCGAATTGCGCACCAGCGATACGATATCAACCCCGTTCAGGCGATAGCTTTCCACTTTCATCGGATCGATGACAAACTCGACCAGTTCTTCGCGGTTGCCGGCAAGATTGGCTTCGAGAACCGCGGGTATACCTTCGATATTGTCTTTCAGGTCGCGTGCCAGACGCAGCAAGGTCCGTTCAGGCACATCACCGGCAAGGGTGACAACCAGAACCGGAAACAGCGACAGGTTGACCTCGTGAACTTCGGGATCGTCGGTATCGGTGGGCAATTCTGACTTGGCAATGTCGACGCGTTCGCGCACATCGGCAAGGGCGTCGTCGATATCAACATCGGAATAGAATTCAAGCGTGACCGAGGCACCGTCCTGATAGGATTGTGACGTCATTTCCTTCACACCTTCGATGGTGCGAAGTTCCTGTTCCATCGGACGTAGCAAAAGCCGTTCGGCATCTTCGGGCGAAATGCCGTCATGATGCATCGACACATAAAGGACCGGGATCTGCACATCCGGGTCGGCTTCCTTGGGGATCGCGTTGTAACCCACCCAACCGGTTGCCAACAGCAGGATCAGGGTCAGGATAACGGTGCGCGAACGGTCAAGCGCAATATCAATGAGGGACATGTTTCTGTCTCCGGTTCCTCATGCCACGCTTAACGCGCGACCGTTTCCTTGGGGGCGGGGGCCATGTTTTGTAAACCTTCGGGGGTATCGCCGGTTTCAATCCGGCTGACTTCGACCGTTGCGCCTTCCTTGACCCAGTCATGGCCGACCACGATCAGGTCGATCTTTTCCGGAAGGCCGCCAATCCAGATGCCATCTCGGTTTCCTCCCTGAAGTTCGATCGGGTAAAACGCAACCTTGTTGTCATCGACAATGACGCGCACGCCGACCTGACCTTCGTCATTCAGCGTCAGGACCGACGGGGCAACGCGATGCGCCATTTTGGTGCCGATTGGAATTTGCAATTCGGATGTCATGCCATCGGGGATGCCAAGGTCGGTATTATCTATTTCGACTTCGACCCGATAGGTACGTGTCGAATTGTCCGATGCCTGCGACACATAGCGCACGACACCATCGGCCTCGCGCCCATCAAACAGGGTGATATGCGCCAACTGGCCAGTTTGGACGCTGCCGATCGAATGTTCAGGGACATGGGCAACCACCAGCATCGGGTCGGCCTGGATCAGGGTTGCGACCGGATCGTTTACCGACAGAAGATCACCGATTTCAGCCGGGCGGTTTTCCACCACGCCGTCAAAAGGGGCGCGAATTTCGGTATGGTTCAGTTCGATCTGTGCCAGTTTCAGGTCCGCCCGCGCTTCTTCCAGCAGGGCCTTGGTTTCTGCGACACCGGTTTTCGAACGGTAATTCTTTTCGGCAAGGCTTTTGGCCGCACTATTTTCAAGTTCGCGCTGGGCTACAAGGGCACGCGCCTTTTCCACGCGCGCAGCACGGTCTTCAACCGCCAGCTTGACCAGAAGATCACCCTTTTTCACGCGCTGGCCCTTGATTGCGCCGATTTCTTCGACCATGGCATCGACCTGGGCACGGATTTCAACGGAAACCACGGCTTCGGTGCGTCCGGAAATGCGCAGGACATCGACATGTTCGACGGCTTCGCTGGTTCTGACACGGACCGATGCATGTGGGGCATGCCCGGCCGAAGGTGACGCGGTCGTCACAGGCGCATCGCCATTTTTCGCGACTTGCGCACCGTCTGCGTTCTCGACCACTGACGTCGGCCCTGTTTCGGCGGAATCGTCCCCGCTTAGTAATCCGGACCCAACCCAAAGTACCGCCCCGACGGCAAGTACGATGGCGATAAGGCGTGAAGCATTCATGGTTCTATTCCCTCAGATATGCCCAAACGGAATGCGTATGGCACTTGATAAAGTGGCGCTTTGTGGTGAACCTTGCGGTTCTTGTTATTCTTGGTTCTGTTGTTATTGTTGTCGGCGGATCAGGCTTTCCTGTCTTTGCGGGTTCGCAATTCCTCGATCAAACCTGATTTGTTTTCGCGGATGAATTTCAGTGTCGCCTCGCACATTGCCTGCCCAAGTCCGGCGACGAAACGGCAACCCGGGGTCGGCTGTCCGTCTTCATCGCGGCCATGGGTAAGCGGACATTTATCCTTTTGCGGATTGTCCGGATCGATATCGAATTTCATCATTTCGTGGCGAGCAGCGAATTCATCGATCAATGCCTCGGTCAGCTCGATGGGCAGTTCCTCGGCAAAGGTCAGCATGAACAGAATATCGGACCGGTAACGATCCTCGCCCGGGCGGGTTTGCAACAATGTGCGCAGAAACGTTCGGCGGCCTTCGCTGGTCAGTTGGTAAACCTTTTTATCGGGGCGATTTTCCTGTTCGCGTTCAACAAAGGTCACCATCCCGTCCTGGGTCAGCTTGGTCAGTGCCGGATAGATCGAACCCAGAGACGCGATCTGGAAATGGCTGAAAGTGCCATCTTCAAACATTTTGCGTATCTCGTATCCGGTTGCTTCACCACCCATCAGGGCACCAAGGCACAATGTGCGTACATCCATATTCTGTTCGGTATCCATCCTGTTATGCGTCTCGATCCGATCATCGTTCCGGCGGGGGAAGATGCCAGAAAAACTATATCATTTCGATATATATCGATTCTTAGTATATCAGACTGATATAGTCAATTTATTGCACGTTTCGGTTTAATGACGACTGATAAGGGTGGTTTGTTACAAAATCGGGCGAGTGTTTTGATTCGGTTGGGGTTAACCGCGCTTATCGTTGAAACAAACTGGCTTAATTTGTCCGGCCGGGCGTCCGGTTGTGCATCGTCGGACGCCGATTGTGTTTGTTCGTGCATATTGAAACGATATAGGACGACATTTCTTCACCCCGGTAAGGGGGCACTGCCGGGCACCGATCAAACGGGATAAAGCGCGTTTATGAACGATATATATGACTATCTTGATCTGTTTGTGGCTGTCGCTGGCATCGCGCAGGCAGCATTCCTTTGTCTGCTGTTGCGTTCCGAAGGTGCGCGTGCGCTTCGCGCCAATCGCTGGATGATGCTTTTCCTTGCCGCTGTGGCGTTCAACCTGTTCGAAGATGTCGCAGAGGTTTTCTTTTCGCAGCAAGGCTATCAGGTTGTCGAAATGATATTTATTCCGGCCAATTTCCTGATTGCCCCTGCTGTTTATCTTTACTTCCGCGAAGTTTCGGGCGTGCCGTCACGTCAGCCTTGGGTGCATTTTGTGTTGGCTGGGGTGGTCCTGAATCTCATGGCATGGTCGATCACCAATGGCATGCCCATTTCCGATGATTTTCAACATAGTTTTACTGTTCCTGCCGCCATCAGCAGTTTCTGCTGGTTTGCGATTTTCGCGCAGGCGGGAACTTATGTTTTGCTGATCTGGAAGGTGGCGCATCGGTATTTCCGTCAGGCACAGGAACAGCTCGGCGTGGATCGCAACGCGATGCGCCGCTGGATGGGCGTCATTCTTGGTGGTGTCAGCCTGATCTTCCTGACGGCCCTGATCGGTAAGATTGCCGCATTTTTCTTTGTTGAAGACCTGGCGATGTCGGGAACCGGGATGGCATTTGTGCTGCTGCTGTTCGCTCTCAGTTATGAAATCGCGACCCAGCCGGTTTTGTTTGTCATGCCCGATTGGCCGGGCGAAGGTGAGGTGGATGAAGAGGACCTGACCCAGCCAGTACAAGGTTCGGCAAACAGTGCTGTTGTTTCGGTGGCTCCTGCTGCGTCTTCTGCAAGGGGGGGCGACGCGGAGCCGATCTCGCGGCCGCTGCTTGACGGTGACGGTGTGGCATCCGCGCTCAGGCGGCTTGACGATATCCGTAAACGCGGTGACTTGCTGCTGGATCCTTTGGTTTCGCTGCCAAAACTCGCCCGTGCGGTGGGGCTTTCGCCCAATCAGTTATCCTATGTTTTAAACCATCATGTCGGGCAGAATTTCTTTGATTATGTCAATGGGGCCAGGATTGAGGAAGCGCGTGCGGTGCTGATTGCCGAGCCGGAGCGGACCATCCTTGATGTGGCGCTCAGTGTTGGTTTCAATTCGAAATCGACCTTCAATCTGGCGTTCAAGAAACTGACCGGGGATACGCCAAGTGCGGTGCGGGCAAATGCGCGAGCAGCGGCAGAAAATAGGCCGTCCGGAGCGACACCTGGTGGGCCGGATGGGCAGGGCCGGACGCCGGACGTCGCACAATAGGGCAGGGTCGGCAGGATTTCACAACAGGAACCTGCCGACATGATCCGCCCCAGAAACCATCAAAGCAACCATCAAAGAAACCTTTTCAAGCCCAGCACGAAGACCAGCCATAATACCAGTACCAAACCCAGCGATAGTAATAATGGCCGAAGCACGGTTGCCCGAAAGGGTATCGTCACAAACGCCATCGATGGCCATGATGATGGCCTTCGGAATGTGCAGCATATCCGCAAGCGGACCTTTCGGATCGGCGGCCTTATGATGCTTTTTCTGGTGATGACCGGACCCTAGCCCAGAATGGTCCAGAACAGGAATACCGTCACGGTCAGAAATGAAAGCGACCCGGCGGCCATTTTCATAAACTCGATCATCTTGAAGGACATTGATGGCTCCTTTTTTTGGGGCGCGCGGGATCAGGCGATATCAAAGGGGCTATCTTGGATTGGTCGGGGTGAAACGGGCCTGATAAAGCTCGTTCCCCAAATCATCAAACAGGGCAAAGGCATCTGGTTTTTGCGGCATGCCCGCCCCTTTCAAAAGGTCTTCGGCCTGCGCAATCGCGGCCTCGATATCGGAGGTGACGCAGTCCATCCGGTTTAACCGTGCACGGGCGTCAGAGCCGTCATGCACGCGGAAAAACTCGATCCTGATCTGCATGATTTCATGGCGTCCTGTGATCGGGCTGGGAGGGACGGAAGGCAGGGCCGGGACCGGTGGTCGCGTGGCCGGGGTGATCGTCTTCTCCTGCGTCATCTGCGTCGCCGTGGTCGTCATCTTTGCCAGTTGTGCCGATCATCCGGGCGCGTTCTTCCTCGCGCAGGGGATCGGCATCCAGAACCAGGGCGCTATCAAGAATGACGGGATCAAGAACCAGCAGGCGTGCAACGGTCGTTTTGCCATCGCGTGACCAGACATGCAGGTTGCTCTGAACCTTTTTATAGCTGCGCGTCGCGGCCATCAGATCAAGTTCTTCAAGGGTTTCGACCTCGTAAGTGCCGGCCTGAAACAGCTCGTCATATCCTTCCAGCCGGAACGGATGGAAAAAGGTGACGGTCCGATGCGTGTTGCGGGTGATGGTCATGATCAAGCTCCTTGCGCCTTCGACACAGGAACCAAAACCGACGGAGGGGGCAATCCCCCCGCCTGTTTGTGAAACCGGTTATTGCGGTGGCGCGGATGGCGCGGGGTTAGCGACCGGATTTTCTGCCTGTTTGACGGTTGGCGGACCTTCAAGCGGCGAATGTTCCGGCAGGGCCACCGGCGTATCGACCGGGCGGCCTTCCAGCGGTTCTGCGGGCTTTTGCTTCCCGGACTTCACATGGTTCAGTGAAAAGCTGCGAAAAGACATTTTGTCCTGCTTTCTGTTCAGGAGGGCAAAATAGACCTCCCTATTAGAAATGGTCAGAATGGCGCGCAAAAGCAAATCGCGGGCGGCCGCAACGCCTCGGAAAACCGGCTAATTATCTGATATTGCTTGTCGTCTGCAGGATGATTTATTTTCAATTTATGGTTTATTTTTCATAAATATATGCCCGCATAACGAATGTGGCGCGGGCTTTGCCGTGCAAGGGGCAGCGGAGAATCACACCCCGCGCAGGTTGCCCCAGACATGGACGTGCCATTGCGGCAGGACGCGGATGTTAAACCAGCCGCGTTCTGACACCTGATCAACCAGCCAGCGGTAGCGTTCCGTAAGGCCGTCTATATCAACGCCGTTAAGGCCGTCCGGGTGCGGTTCGGCGGGGGTGATGTTGACCGGTTGCAGGCAGACCGGGATATCGGGATGGCGTTTGCGGACATGGTCGGCAAACATCAGATCGGCATCGTCGCGGATCGGGAATTTAAGCGTAATCGCCGGGCCGTCAAGCACGCCATTGGCTTGCGCCGCGGTGATGCAGGCGGCAAGGGCATCGGGGTCGAAATCGGTGCTGCTGCTTGGCGGTTTAGGGCTGAGTGTCAGGTAATCAAGATCGGCAAACCAGTCACGCGCGATGCTGCCCTGTGTTTCGATGGCAAAGGTAAAACCATTGCGTTTGCCAAGCGCGATCAGGCCGCCTAGGGGCTGGATCGCCGGGTTACCGCCCGAAAGGGTGACAAGGATCGGCTTGCCACCCGAAAGGGTGCGAACCCGATCCATGACCTCGGCCGCCGTATTCGGTTTCCAGTCGGCGCGAAAGGCCGGATCGACGGCGTAAAGCGTGTCACACCATGAACAGCGAAAATCACATCCTCCGGTGCGGACAAACACCGTCGGCATGCCGATCAGCGCACCTTCGCCCTGTACGGTCGGCCCGAAAATTTCCGATATGCGGATTTTGTCAGGTGCCAGAGCCAGTTCCGTCCCGCTCATGGTCGGTATTCCGCCCATGTTTTCGGGGTCTCGGACACCCGCACCGCACTGACTTCGGGCCAGCGGTCATGCGCCCAGTCGTAAAAGAACAGCGCCAGCCGTTCGGCAGTGGCGTGATCATGGCCAAGGACCTCGTTCAGATGGCGGTGATCAAACTCTTCATCGATCATTTGTTTAAGCGGTGCCAGTTCGCGGTAATCGCGGACAAAGCCGCGCGCATCAAGCTCCGCATCGCGGAGCTCTACCTCGACAATGTAATTATGCCCGTGCAGGCGCGCGCAAGGGTGATCGGCATCAAGCCCGGCCAACTGATGGCTGGCGGAAAAGGTGAATTGTTTGGTGATGGTGAACATCATAATGGCTTTCGATACGGCGCGCCCGTGCCCGCGATGCGGCGGAGGGCTTGCGGCCGGTTGGTTTTGTCTGGCTAAGTCGGTTGTGTGGGGGGGGGATATGGACTCCCGCACAGTCGGGCATCCACTTAGTTCCCGGAAGCGCCAAGGCTACGCGCCATATGTTCGGCCCGTGCCTGTTTCCAGTAATCGCGATCCACATAAACCGTTGGATCGGGCACACGGGCAAGTTCAAGCGCCTCGCGCCGCTCGACACAGGTGCCGCACCGCCCGCAATGGGTTTCACCACCCTTGTAACACGACCATGTGCGATCAATTGGCACGCCAAGCCGCCCGGCCTCTGCGGCGATATCGGCCTTCGACCCGTGGAGGAACGGCGTATAAAGCGACACGTCGCGCACACCCTCAAGGGCATGGTTCTGCATGATCTGGAACGATTTGATAAAGTCGGGGCGGCAATCGGGATAGATGAAATGATCCCCACCATGAACAGCGGCCGCCACCGCATCCGCCCCGGCCGATGCCGCAGCCCCGAATGCCACGGCAAGCATGATGGCATTGCGGTTGGGAACCACGGTGATGCGCATGGTTTCCTCGGCATAATGGCCGTCGGGTACAGCGATATCATCGCTTGTCAATGACGACCCGGTCAGCAATGCGCCAACCGGCGTCAGATCGACAATGTGATGTTTGACGCCAAGATCGCGTGCGGCACGCGCGGCGTAATCAAGTTCCTTTTTATGGCGTTGGCCATAATCGAACGAAATCAGGGAATGCAGGTTGTGCTCGGCCGCAACCTTATGGGCCAGCGTGACGGAATCCAGCCCGCCAGAACAGACGACAATCGTCTTCATATGTCATGTCTTTCGTGTTTTTAACCTGGTGCTACGACAGGGGAAGGAAACATCCCTTCCAAGGCGCGCGGTTTGACACGAAGGTTTGCGGAAATCAAGGGAAAAACGCCGCTTTTGGGGGCGGTCTTACCCCTTCACCCCGGCAAGTACATGAAAACAAATCGGAACCTGAAAATGCCCGTCCGTCACATAGGGACGCAGTGCTTCGAACATCGCGGCATCAATCGCCCCGCGTTCCGCATCCGTGGCGGCACGCAATTGCGGACCAAACAGCATTTCCATCTGCGGCTTCCAGAATGCTGCACGTTCCGGGATGCGCCCGGCGGGGCTGTGGGTGGTGAGGGTGACATCACCAAACCCGGCGCGTGCCATGTGCGCGGTGGCGGACGTGGGATCGGCAAAGCCAAACAGATCAAGCCCGGCATCGGCAAACCCGGTCCCCAGCATATTACCCAGAACCCCATCCATGGCGCTAAATAGCGGATTATCGACCAGCGGTGCCCACAACATGAAAGCCGCCCGGCCCCCAAAGCGCAACACCCGGTTGGCCTCGCCAAGGGCGGCATCGGGATCATGGCAGAACATCACGCCAAACCGGCACGAAACCGCATCCATCGTGCCCGTTCCAAAGGGCAGCTTTTCCATGTCGGCCGCAACCACCGACAGATTGCCAATCCCTTCCGCCCCGGCGCGTTCGGCCAGTCCGGCACACATGCCCGGCACGATATCAGATGCGATCACTTGGCCGTGCAGGGCGGGATCACCATCACCATTATCTCCGGCATCGGCTAGCATCTGCGCAATCCCGAATGCCGGTTCCCCAACCCCGGACGCCAGATCAAGCACGGCCAAGTCCCGCCCGTCGGCGGCACGCGTCAAAGCCGGCAGATCGAGTGCGTCGATCAGATGCCGGTTGATCTTCTGTGCTGCGGGGGCGAGTTGATCAGCCCAGTTCAGCCAGTCTGGGGAGAGGTGGTGCCATGTTTGCATACTCTTGTCTCTTTAGAGGAGGTGTCGCCTATCCTTATGAGGAGTGTTCATGTTGTAAATGCTAATATAGATTGAGCAAGCAGGCAGAATTTTAAGGATTTGGGGTGGCGGTATGGACTTCTCGTTCGATCTTACAAGCCTAATTTTAGGGGTATTAGGTGGTGGAGCAGCAGGTTGCTCTATCAGCTATTTCAAATTGAAGAAACGATTTAGCGCAAAAAGCGAAGGAAGCAATGTAGACCAATCTGGTGCCCAATCGGGTGGTGATATTGTGGGCAGAGATAAGACGACGAAGGCATGAGCAACCACACCGATCAGCGGAGAGCATCATCTGCCAGAGATATGGCTGGTAGAGATATAAACAAGAGTTATGTAGTAAATACCTATCCTCAAAGTGCAATTGAGAAATTGCTGAAGCATCTGGATGAGCAAATAAATCAGAATGATACAGTAAGTGAGACGATGGATGAGCTCGTTAGATATTATTCTAGGAGGTCGGTTGATGGAATTGATGGTCTTGAGAATAAATTGAATGCTGCTGGTATGTCTCATGTTTATCTAGATGCAATTGAGAAAAAAGAGATGTTCTCAAAATTACTTTATAGATTCTCCATGTACTCTACAGCTCAACAGATATTTGTTCGATTTTTGGCGAAGGCAGAGAATGAGTTTAACTCTGTTATATACCCAGAAATAAATAATATTAGTGAATCTGAAATTAACAGATTGGTTCTGGATCGCATTGTCAATCCAATAGTTGGAGATTGTGTCTCGGACAATTTCTATGTTTCTCACAATCATGTGATTGGAATGGTCTATTGGCTTGCCGAGCAATGCTTTATCAGGTGGCATCGATAAAATGCATATCACTTATGAAGAAGCATATGACAGTTATCACACAATGTTTCGGATGTTCCGGCAGAGGGAAATATTCCGGAATGAAGAAAATATCCGTGTTGAATATTTTCAAATTAGAGATTTCTATATTTTGTTTCCATTCTTTGTCTCGGATATAAGACTAAGGAATGAAGATAAATGGTTGAGGGCTTTAGCGAAAAAATGGAGAAGGCCTTATGGTTGTACTCCGAGTCCATATACTATTTTTAGTAAAATGATTGCTATACAAAGGGCTGCGCTCACGACGCTTGCGGCGAATGAGTATTTGAACTCATCGGCTCTAGAAAATGGAGTGGTAGAGTTTTCCGAAAAGGAGCCGCCAAGAGAAATTCATGAATTATGTTCCAAGGTAAACTTGGAGAATGAAGAGCAGGTTTCTGCAGTAAAATATATATATGATCACTATAAATTAAATGGTGAAAACGGAATAAAATCGCGATCCGGTCTTATGGAGTACAAGTATGACCTTATTTAAGCCGACGCTTATTTTGAAAAGGCTTGCTATTTATTCTGGAAGCTATGTTGCATACGATGAAAATTTCCATTCAGGGGTTAATGTCATTAGAGGAGCTAACTCCTCTGGAAAATCTACGATTCTGAATTTCATTTTTTTTGCGCTTGGTGGCAGCCTTGTTCATTGGAGTGAGGCTGCTTTGAGATGTAGTCATTGTGTTGCCGAAGTTGAGGTCAATGGAAAGGCGGTTACGTTAAGGCGTTATGTTGACGAGGGTTCGAATGCACCGGTAGATATGTTTGGTGGCTCGTTTGCTGACGCGATGTCTGCGCCGCCAGATGATTGGAAGAGGTATCCATACAGGCGTAGTCAAGGCAAAGAGAGTTTCTCTCAAGTAATGTTCCGTTTGCTCGAGATGCCAGATGTTGCCCTTGAGTCAACTGGGAGCGTTACAATGCATCAAGTTTTGCGGTTGCTATACGCTGATCAGCTAAGTCCAGTAGATGATTTATTTTATCAGGATGGGATAGACTTTCCGCAAAATAGAGAGGCGGTAGGCAACCTTATCTGCGGTGCCTTTGATGAGAAAATATATGATCTTCAGCTTACACTAAAAAGGAAAGAAAAAGAATATCAGTTAGCGAGCGCAGAACTTAGAAGTATCATTCTTCTGTTGGGGGGCGCTGGGCAGAGCTTTAGTTTGGAAACAGTGATGGCTCAAGCCACTGCTCTTGAGGAGAAGCGCGATAAGATTTCTGCTGAAATCAATGTTGCGGAAGAGGCTCTTTATAATAGCGAAAACGAAGATAAAATCACTCTTAGTGCTTACCAAAAAGAATTCAAAATCGTGACAGGTCTGCAATCTGAGTTGAAGAATGTGGATGATAGTATCTCAAGTGTTGAATTGGATTATGCTGATTCTCAGCAATACATCAATTTTTTGAAAGATAAAATTAGTGCTCTACAGCAGTCTGGAGAAGTTGCGAAATATATCACGGAGGTGAAATTTGGAAGTTGCCCTGCGTGTCATGCGGAGATTCACGAGAATGATGGTATCGCATGCTGCAGCTTGTGTAAGGCGCCTTTTGATAAAGAAAGGGCGCAAGAGAGAATTGTTGGTATAATAAACGAAACCGCAATTCAGTTGAGGCAATCTGAAATACTTCAATCAAAAAGATTGACTAAAATTGAAGAGTTAAAAGAATCTCGTGATATTCTTAGAAATAAGTGGAGAACTTCTTCTAAACGTTTGCAGTCATTGCAGGTTCTTCCATCTTCAGAGAAACGTGACCATCTTAGAGAACTGCACAAGAAAATTGGCTATGTAGATCACCAGATTGATGACGTAGCTAACAAACGAAAATTAGCAGAGAAAGTAACGTCACTTACTGAAGCGAAAGAGCGCCTTCGTGGTGAAGTTGAATCTCTGACGACTTCAATCGAAAAAATTAAGGCAGAACAGGCTGCTAGGCTGCAGAAATCCTACAAGGATGTTGCTGATGAGGTGATTGATCTTCTCAAAAAAGATTTGTTGAGAGAAGACGCATTTGAAAATCCTCAATCCGTATATTTTTCTTTCGCTAAGAACGAATTGACAGTTGATGGAAAGCAATATTTTTCGGCAAGTTCTAGGGTGATACTGAAGAGTAGTTTTTTAGTTGGAATGATGGCTGCAGCATTGAAGAAATCTTACTTCCGACATCTCAGATTTCTGTTGATTGATATTACAGAGGATAAAGGAATGGAGGTTGTAAGAACCTATAATTTCCAAAATCAGGTGGTTAATATTTCGAATGAATCAGAAGTTGATCACCAGTTTATTTTAGCAACCTCGATGCCTTCTCCTGAGCTTAACGAAGAATTGTTTGTTGGGAAATATTCCTCAAGGGATGAGCAGAGCCTCAGGTTGATTTAGTAGGTTGAAAATAATTTTCTCAGTATGCGATGATTTACTTGTGCACTTACCGAAGATTAACTGAAATTGTTATTTTCCAGGCCAGACAAGATTAATCTCTATCTGACCAAAGGGGGTTCATTCAATCACCGCACAAGCAATCCGATCCCCGGCATCACCTGAGGGCTGGGATTTATAGTCGTCGGCGCCGGCATGGATGATGACGGCCTTGCCGTGAATGTCGGTTTCGCCGGTGCCATCAAAGCGCACGGCGTTATTGAGAATCTGGGCGTAAAGTTCGCCCTTGTCATTGACATACTGGTTCATCATGTCGCCCGCATGCGGGCCGTCGGCAAATTCGTGGCCGTGGGATTTGTTGGTTGGGTTGAAATGGCCGCCAGCGGATTTAAAGCCTCCTTTCGCATCGCATTCCCCGTTTTCATGGATATGAAACGCCACCCACTGTCCGGGAGGAAGGTCGCGAAGCTCGATCTTCAGGATCGCGGCATCCGGCACGCCATTGACCGTCAACGTCCCGATTTCCTCGCCGTTTGTATTGATAAAGCTTGATTGGGCTTCCTCGCCCGCCCTCGCATGGCCGGGCACAAGTGCCATCGCCGCACCAAGGGCGAGAAGTGCTGCCGTGGCGGCAGTCGCCAGTGCCATGTGGCGGGCATCATTGGCATTGGTGGTGGTGGGAATGGCGGTGGCATTTGATTTCTGGCGGCAGATGTTTTCGCGATGGAACATGGGAAATCCTCTGCTGTTGCGGGCGGGTCAGTGGGCGGCATGGTGCAGGTTTGGCCGTTCTTTGAAAACCTGTCTTTGTAAAACCGGTGGGACCGGGTTTTGTTCCGTAAATCTTTGACCTGTTGGTTGAATTGCGGCCGGAGTATTGGCGGGGTTTGAGGCTATTTTGTGGGACGATGGGGTCGATCCCGCGTGGGAGCGCGGGGCGGCATGGACTCCCGCCTTCGCGGGAGTGACGAAAGGGGAGCGGGGAGTTCGGGAGTGATTGTGACGACGGCAAGTGCATGAGGGAAAGGCCGCCGTCACAAGGGCGGGTCTGGGAGCGTCAGGTTTGAGGCGGCGCGGGCCGCCGTATCACGGCATAACCAGACGGAGTGCAGGCGCAGACCATGGCAGAGGAGAATGACCGGCAATCTTCGGGGGCTCCGGCACGGCCGCCGTTATCTGGTGCATCTGGCAGCGGCGTAGGCGCAAAAGGATTGGGAGATCTGATCCGGCGTGTTCTGTTTGGCCGGGTTTTATATGTTCGCGGGGCGGCGATTTTGGGCTCTGTCATGCTGATCGGGTTGGTGGTGGTTCTGTATGTCGGGTTTGTCGTGACCCTGTTCGCCGGATTTACTGCCGATATCCAGCGCGAGCTTCTGAGCCGCGAGCTTGAGCTAAGCTCGCCCGGCGATCTGGAGCGGCTGGTGTTTCAGGGCTATCACGAGGCGCAGCTTAAGGGCGACATTCATGCGATGCGCACCGAAATCAGGATGCTTGACGCAAGCGGCCTTGCCGCCGCCCGGCACGGATTGGCCCTGCGCCAGGATGCGATTGCCGCGTGGCGGGTGGCGTTTGATCTTTATGCCGGATTGGGGGCGGTGGTGGCCGAACAACCGGGCAGGTTCGACCCGGACTTTCGCACGGCTTATCTTGGGGCGCTTAATCAGGCGTTCGCCTTTCTGGCGCAAAGCGATTTCAGTGCCGAGGACGGGCGACCATCGCCCGACAATGCCCGCACCGACGAGGGCAAGGAGGTGATTGCCAACCTGGATAATGCCCTGTCGCAGATGGCATTGGCCCCGGGGGTAAACGAGGGCTTTGCGACCGATATCCGCAGCCGGATTGAGGCGATCAAAAATGCGGTGATGAGCTTTGGCGAGAAGGCGGCGCGCGCCCAGGTGACCTGGGCCAATATCACCGCCGAACAGGAGCAGGCCGACCGGCTGCGCGCCAGCCTGAGTGCGGAGCTTGCCGACCTTAGAGAAGAACATGCCGCCCTTTGGGCGGACGAGGATGCGACAGATGAGGGCGGGCGACGGTCGCTGGTCGCCCTGTTTCAGCAGCCGCTTGGCGGGGTATTGTCGCTTCTGCTTCAGATGCCTGGCATTGTCCTGACGCTTTTGGTCACGGTGGCGGCGGGCGGCCTTGGCTCCGTCGTAAGCTTTACGCGTCGCTATCGCCGGGTTGGGGGGGCGAATGTGGCGGACAGGGATGAGGATGGGGCAGAGGTAGCAGAGGTGGCGGTGGTGGCACCCGAAACCGGCTTTGCCGCCGCAGGCCACCTGATGGTGATGACGGGGGAGGGGATTGCGGCCGCCATCGCGATTTTCCTGTTTACCGAGGCCGGGATGCTGATGGTCACCCAAGGAGGCCCGGACGGATCAGGCAATATCGAAATCAGCGCGTTCCTTGTGACCTTCATGGCGTTTGTGTCGGGCTTCATGGCCGAGGATGCGTTTAACAAGATACAGGATGCCGGCCGGAAGCTGTTTCGCGTTGGCGGCGATGACGGGCCGGGGGCGGCGGGGATGTGAGGGCGCAAAACAAAACCGGCAGGGGATGTGCCTGCCGGTTTGGATGGGTGAGGCTATGATCGCGAAGATCAGATCGCGGAAGTGCCGTAACGCGGGGCGTTACGCTGCGCATTGGTGCCAGCCTCGGCATAGGCCTGACTTGCCTGTGCGGTCTGGGTGATCTGCGACTGGAGCACCTGCTCATCGCGTTCCGGCGTTGTATCGGCCGCTTCCTTGGCCGGGCTGCTTTCAAACAGTTCGGTCAGGCGGGCTTCGATGGATTTCAAGCCTTCATTCAGGCGGTCTTCGGTTTCGTTGATATTGCCATTGATCGTGTCATTGAGCGCGCCAAGGCCGTCAAGGAAGTCGCGGGCCTGTTCCAGACCCTTGGCGATGCCCTCGCTGGCCTGATCAAAAATCTCGCGGGCTTCTTCGGGGCTGGTGGCGTTCGAGGCGATCAGATCGCCGACACGGGCCAGAATGCGATCAGCAACTGCTTCGGGGGTGTAATCGGTGGGATCGACGCCCTGGATCGACAGGCCGGTCGAAGACAGGCTTTCATTGATCGCCGAAACGATCTGATCGGCCGAAAGAAGATTGCCTGACTCAGAGGACAGCGAAACCGAGGTCGCGCTGGCGAAGGCGGAGGCAATAGAATTGTTCGACCCGGATTTCGAGTCGTCATTACCGGGCAGGTAAGACTGCGCGCTGCGGCTTGAGCCGTTTGCTGCCTGCGATGTCAGTCCGCCGATGGTGATATCCATGCCGTCCTCCCTGGACGCGGGTTGTGGGTGTATAAGTCCTTGATCGGGCTTGATACACGGTGATTTCCTGATGGCCTGCGCGGGCACCTTCTTGGTGCGGATCGCGCGCCGGAAGTCTTTACGTGCGGATAATATCGCACAATCAGGGCGAAAAGGCCATAGCCAGTTATATTAGGTTCGGTTGGGCGATGTGCAAACCCGCCATGCGTGATACGCGGGTTTTCGGGCTTGCATCCGGGCCGGTTGTGGCGGTTATCCTGCACTCTGATATTGCAACAGGGGCCAAGCCCGATTATTGAACAGGGTTTGGTTAATCAGAATTGATGATCCGGATCGTGTCGAGGTTTACTCCGCATCCGGTATTTTGAGCTTAGGAGCTGTTTGACGGTGGCGAACTATCAGGAAAGTGCGCGCGAATTTGAAAAGCGCTGGCAGGATTACTGGCGGGAAAACGATACCTATCGTACCCCCAATCCGGGCGATGCCGATTTCGACGCCGCCAAAAAGAAAAAAGTCATCCTCGATATGTTCCCCTATCCAAGCGGGGTCGGTCTTCATATCGGTCATCCGCTGGGCTATATCGCCACCGACGTCAAGGCACGGTTCGAACGCATGCGCGGCTTTAACGTGCTGCATTCCATGGGATTTGATGCGTTTGGCCTGCCGGCCGAACAGTTCGCGATCCAGACCGGCCAGCATCCGCGCATCACCACCGAAGCCAATATCGAAAACATGCTGCGCCAGTTGCAGGTGATCGGCCTTGGCCATGATCCGCATCGTCGCTTTGCATCGACCGATGTCGATTATTACAAATGGACGCAGTGGATTTTCCTTCAGCTTTTCAATAGCTTCTATGATCCGACCGTCGAATGGAAAGGCCCGCAGGGGCAGACCATCACCGGGCGGGCCCGCCCGATTGCCGAGCTTCGCGGGCTGCTTGAAAGCGGGGAATGGCTGTTGGACGAGGACGGTGTGCCACAGCCAAAATCCGTCATTGGTGAGGGCACGAAGGCAGAAGGCAAAGAGATCGACCGCGCGATTGATCGTGGGCGTCTGGCCTATGTCGATGAGGTTCCGGTCAACTGGTGCCCGATGCTGGGTACGGTCCTGTCGAACGAGGAAGTCACCAACGAAGGCAAGTCCGAACGCGGTGATTACCCGGTTTACAAGCGCCCGCTGAAACAGTGGATGTTGCGGATTACCGATTATGCCGATCGTCTGGTGGGCGACCTTGAAGGGCTTGACTGGCCCAACGGCGTTGTCGAGATGCAGAAAGGCTGGATCGGCCGTTCGGTCGGCGCGCGGGTCAATTTCCCGGTGGCACTTGCCGGTGGCGGCAAGAACAAGATCGCGGTTTATACCACGCGTCCCGATACGATTTTTGGCGCGACCTATATGGTGCTCGCCCCCGAACATCCATTGGTCGATGCGCTGACCTCAGCCGATCAGAAGGATGCGGTTGCTGCCTATCGGGCCGAGGTCAAATTGGCCGGTCCGGTATCGTCCAAGGACGAAGCCAACCGGGAAAAGACCGGCGTGTTTATCGGGGCCTATGCCACCAACCCGGCCAATGGGCAGCAAATCCCCGTCTGGATTGCCGATTATGTCCTGATGGGCTATGGCACCGGCGCGATCATGGCGGTGCCGGCCGGTGATCAGCGCGATTTTGAATTTGCCCATAAATTCGGCCTGCCGATTGTCGCCACCACCAAACCGTCGGAAAGCTGGCTTCGGGCCAATGCACCGGATGATGCGACCGATCTTGACGATGCGGCATTGCTGGCGCGCTATGAAACCGCACCGGGCGATTTCAAAATCGCGCAGACCGATATCGGCGATACGATCAATTCCGCCAATGACGAGGTCAGCCTGAACGGGCTTTCGACCCCGGATGCCAAGGCGAAAATCATTGAATGGTTGGAAACCAAGAACATTGGCCGTGGTCGGGTGCAGTATAAACTGCGCGACTGGCTGTTCTCGCGCCAGCGTTATTGGGGCGAACCGTTCCCCGTGCTGTTTGATCAGGAAACCGGACAGGTGCATGGCGTGGCCGAGGCGGCATTGCCCGTCGTCCTGCCGGAAATGACCGATTTCAAACCGCAATCAAACGAAGACCCGAATTCGGAGCCCGAACCGCCGCTGGCACGCGCCAAGGAATGGATGGAAGTCACCGGGATCGTGCTTGCCGATGGTTCGGTCCTGCCGGTGGATGCGGCGGTGGGCTCGACCTACAGCCATGCCGGTGCGGATTACGAAGTGCGTTCGTTCCGTCGTGATGCGAACTCGATGCCGAACTGGGCCGGGTCGTGCTGGTATTATCTGCGTTATTTCGACGCACAAAACGATCAGGCCTTTGCATCGGATGCGGCAGCGGCCTATTGGGCCAATACTACCGACGAGAATGGTAATGCCAAGCCCGGTGCGGTCGACCTTTATGTCGGCGGGGCGGAACATGCGGTGCTGCATCTGTTGTATTCGCGTTTCTGGCACAAGGTGCTCTTTGACCTTGGCTATGTTGCAACGCCCGAACCGTTCCAGAAGCTGTTTAACCAAGGCATGATCACAGCCGATGCCTACACCGACGCGCGCGGCGTTTATGTCGACATCCATGATGTTGAAATGCGCGATGTTGACGGCAAAAAGCAGCCGTTCAATGCCAAGACGGACGAGGCACTGATCACCGTTCCGGGCAAGATGGGCAAGCGCTATAAAAACGGCATCCCGCCGGAAGAAATTTGCGATCAGTATACGATTGATACCTTCCGGACGTATGAGATGTATATGGGGCCGCTTGACAGCTCCAAACCGTGGCAGTCTGACGCGATTGTTGGCATGATGCGCTTCCTGTCGAACGTCTGGAAGGTCGCAACCCAGATGGAACGCACAAGCGACGTCGATGGCAAGATCGAAACGCTTTTGCATAAAACCATCGCCAAGGTGACCAACGACATCGCTGAATTGCGGCTGAATACTGCGATTGCGGCATTGATCGAGCTGACCAATGCCATGACCCGCCAGAATGCGGTGCATGACGATCATGTTCGTGCGCTTGCCCTGATGGTCGCGCCCTTTGCGCCGCATCTGGGCGAAGAGCTTATGAGCCGTATGGCAGAGGCCGAATTTGGTTCCAAAAAATCGGTGATCAAGTTTGACTGGCCGGTATTTGATGCAGAAAAGGCCAAGGACGACGAATTTGAAGTCCCGGTTCAGGTCAATGGCAAAAAACGCGGCTCGATCATGGTGGCGGCGGATGCCGATCAGGCAACGGTCGAGGCAATGGCAAAGACCGATGAAAATGTTGCCCGCCATCTTGAAGGCATGCAGATCGTCAAGGTGATCTATATCGCCAAGCCGACCCCGAAACTGATCAATATCGTGGTCAAGGGGTAAGCCCAGCCTTAACCGACAATGATGATGAAACGGGGTGCGTCAGATATGGCGCACCCCGTTTTGCATACTGGATCGTTGGTTGTTTAGCGGGTGTAACCCGAAAGGGAGGGGAGGCAATCGTTACGCCAGCTTTCAGGTGGCAGATCACGTTCGAGCAAGGAAATATCGGGTAAAACGTCGCTTCGTCCGAAAATTCCCGCCAGCGTTCCGTCACACAGCATGTCGTAAACAGCCCGGTTAAATATGGCGCGATTTTCAATACCTTCGCGGTTGGCCTGAAACAGGGAAAAGACATTTTCTGTTGTGAGCGGGATGTCGAGAGTATCGATAACCCCGGCAAGTCCTAGCTGATCGCGAATGTGAAGCCCCGAAGACCTCTCGATGAGCAGCATCAAGCCGGTTGTTGGCAATCATGCTCAGCAAGGAATGGTCGCTGGGAACCCGTTCGAAATCGACATCCTGACGATTGATGATGGCGGGTGGATAATGATAGGCCGAAAGCCCGACCCGCAATTCGGCCAGACCGTCGGGTGAGGTGATCGCGTTCTGACCAAATTGGCCCGGTTTGTAGAAAATCAGATTCTCGCGCAGGTAATACGGCACGGATGCCAGCGAAACCGGTAATTCGCTAAGCGACGGGAAGGCGCCCAAGGCATCGTATTCGCCGACAATAAAGGACTGTACCGCTCGGCGGGGTGGTAGAATATCAATGATGATTTCCTGACCGGTTCGCGCAGCCACTTCTTCATACATGCGAATGAATGTCCCACGCGCCGGACTTTCGGCCATCATCGGGATATAAGGCATTACAACGCTTATGCGCGCAGCTCCTGCCCGGCCTGTGGCGGGCATTCCTGCAACAAGACAAAACAGGAAAAGGCAAATCAGATAGGGGATTTTATGCATGGATAACAGTCTGAGTTCGGATGCTTGCAGGGTAGCACATATTTTTTGATTGCCTAAATCGGATGCTGTTCCGTCTTTTATTGACGATTGTATGTGTGCTGGCTAGAAGTCAGGCAGAATTCAATTTCAAGGGTTGAGCAATGAGCCACGGTCGCAAGATTTCGGTTATCGGTCTGGGATATGTCGGTTTGCCGGTGGCGGTGGCCTTCGGGACGGAGATCGGTCGAACAGTCGCGTTTGATATCAACAAGTCGCGCATTGCACAGCTTAAGGAAGGGCATGACGCAACCGGCGAGGTTGATGATCATGAACTGGCAGCCGCCGATTTGTTGCTGAGTGATAATCCCGAAGATTTGCGTCAGGCCGATTTCCATATCGTGACTGTGCCGACCCCAATTGACAAATCAAACCGTCCTGACCTGTCGCCGTTGCGATCTGCATCGAAAACCGTTGGTGTAATCCTTAAGAAGGGCGACATCGTTGTTTATGAAAGCACGGTTTATCCCGGCGCGACCGAGGAAGAATGCGTGCCGATCCTGGAACAGCTTTCGGGGTTGAAGGCGGGGATCGATTTCACGGTGGGTTATTCGCCTGAACGCATCAATCCTGGAGACCGTGAACATCGCTTTACCACCATAACCAAGGTTGTGTCGGGGCAGACGCCCGAAACGCTTGAAATCGTTGCGGCGGTTTATGGATCTGTCGTCAAGGCTGGGATCCACAAAGCACCGACGATCAAGGCCGCGGAGGCCGCCAAGGTGATTGAAAATACCCAGCGCGATCTGAATATTGCGCTGATGAACGAACTGTCGCTGATCTTTGATCGGGCGGGTATCGATACCCGTGATGTTCTGGATGCCGCGGGCACCAAATGGAACTTCCTGCGCTTTACGCCCGGCCTTGTCGGCGGGCATTGCATCGGGGTTGATCCCTATTACCTGACCCACAAATCAGAGGAACTTGGTTATTACCCGCAGGTGGTTCTGGCCGGTCGTCGGGTTAATGACGGCATGGGCGAGGTTGTCGCAAATAAGGTCATTCGGGCGTTGTTGCGCGAAGGAGCGACCAAGAACCCTACTGTGACGGTGCTTGGCCTGACCTTTAAGGAAAACGTGCCCGACATTCGAAATACGCGCGTGATCGATATCATCCGCTCGCTCGAAGATGCCGGGATAAATGTTCAGGTCCATGATCATCATGCCGATGCCGAGGAAGTTCTGCATGAATTCGATGGTCTGAAATTGTGTGGTGATGCCGACCTGAAGCCGGCGGATGCCGTCGTGCTGGCGGTGTCACACCGGGAATATGTTGCCAAGGGTTGGCCACTAGTGGAGGGGCTTTTGAAGGGTGGCACCGGCTTCGTTGCCGATGTGCGCGCCATTCTGCCGCGCGACGACGTGCCCGCAGGCATCGACCTTTGGCGGTTGTAAAAGCCGCGCCGTTTATTCCTGATACAGATTAAGCTCGCGCTGCATCTTTTTGGTCAGGCCGCGCGAGACGATTTTGTGGGATTCTGCCAAATGGTCACGCAGGCTCGCATCATCAAGTCCCGGTGCGTCATAATGCTGGATCCATTTCATCCCGCGCGAGGCAAGATACGGGGCAGGGCGCAAACCGGGTCGTTCCTTTAAAACCTCGTAGGCGATGTCGGACACCTTGAAGGTAATGCCAATCGTATGGCCCTTGGTCCAGCCGCCAATCGCAAAGACCTTGCCGCCGACTTTCCAGACATCCGCCCCGCCCCATTGCACGACATGCGTTGTCACGGGCAGCGATTGGCAAAATGCGTTGAATTCATCGCGGGTCATGACGGTATCTTTCACGATTGAGGCTTGCTGGATATTTGGGCAGGCGTGGTTAAAGAGATCAAGAAATGATTTCCTTGATCAGTTGTTGAAGTTCCTTCTCAAACCGATTTGCCCGGAAGTGCTGGTTGCAAAAGGCCTTTGCAGCCCGCGCCATTTCGTGGGTTTCGGTTGGTTGGGTCAGGGCATCTGAAACAATATTTGCCAGCATTTCCGGATTGCCGGGCTGGCAGATGCGGCCGGTTTCGCCATCGCGAACGATATCAACCAAAGTTCCGATGGTGGAGCTGACGACGGGAACTCCTGCGGCCATGGCTTCGAGCACGACAAGAGGTTGAGCTTCGTTCGGGTAGCGTGACGGAAACAGAAAGAGGTTGGCGTTGGATAGAAGTTTGGTGCGGATATCCGCATCGACCGGACCGTGATAACGGCAGTGATCCGAAAGATTCAAATTGTGGATCAATTGTGAAAGTTCGCAGGTTGAGAGGTCGCCTTCGGTGCCGGCGATATCAAGCGCGAAATCGATATTACGCTGTTTGAGAATTGCACAGGCCGCCAGCACATCATCGATACCTTTGCTGCGAAAAAGGTTTGATAGATAAAGCAGACGCGGCGTTGTGGTGCTGATCGGGTCGTGATTGATCTTGAAGGCCGTATCGGGCAGGCAATTGGCGATGATTTTTGATCGGCATTGAAGGCCATCAATTTCAGTGCGCAACGCCTTGCCCAGAATAATGGCGGTTTGCCCGGCAAAGGCATGGCGTTGCAAAAATGCGATTAACCATTGGCTGCGCCCGGTTTGCAATCCACGGCCATGCAGATGCAGTATGGTTGCGATGCCAAGGATTTTGGCTGTCATCACATAAAGACAATCTCGATAAAACGCGCCCCCAGTTGGGGCAAAGCAGATATAAAGTGCATCGGGTTTTCGCCGGAGTGCGAGCAATAGTTTTAGCCAAAGTCCCAGAGCCATAACCAGTTTACCCAATCTCATCCTGGCAATATCGCGGGGATTTTTGGCAAAGCGCATTTCAAGCACTGTCACATCACAGATTTTGCGAAGCGCGACCGAAGCCCGTTCATTCATGGTTGCCGCCCCGTGCATCGGCGGGGGCAGTTGCACCAAGGCAATGATCCGCGGTGGTTTCGTCATCGGCCAATCCCCGACAAACGTTTCAGATCGAAAATGCGCATCCAATGTGGTGGCGCGATAGCCCGGCGATGTCGCGCCAGAACAATGCGCAAAGTTTCTTGATAGACAGGGTCGGGGATGGATGCAAAATAGCGTGTCGCGGGATTAGTGTTTCGCGTAATCAATTGTCGGCGAAACTGCCAGATGGAGGTCATGGGCAGGCTTGCTGTGCGCAGATAAAAATCAAGATCAATGCAGCACGGCAGTACCGTGTCATAGCCACTGGCCATTTCCCATATATCGCGATGAAACGCCAATGACGAGTGATGCAGCGGGTTGCTGCGATAAAGCCGTGTGGCCGGGATTTGTTGCCACGGGTTGCTGGCGTTTGGCGTGGCTGTTTTTTGTCCTGCGGCGAAGGCAAGGGCGTTTGGAAGATCCATGAGAAAGGCCGCCTGTATCGACAGGCGATCCGGGTGAGACACATCATCGATATCCTGAATGGCAATCAGGCGGGTTGTCGCATTGGAAATGGCAAGATTAAGGGCGGCTCCCCTGCCAATCGGAGTGCTGCGGATCAGTTTGATCTTTGCAGGTTGGTCGGGAAGCATGACCGGGTTTACCGAACCATCATCGACAAGGATGACACCATCCTGCGGGCGCAGAATTTTGTAAAGATTGGCAAAATAGCGTTCCAGAAAGGCATCGCCATCCCGAACCGTAGTGATCACGGTGATCGCATCATCCTTGGTCATGAGGGTCTCCAGAGGATGCGAAGTGCTGCGGTGCCTTGGTTCGGGACAAAGATCGTTCTGACCGGGCCGGTCACGGCAAACAGGCCATCATCGGTGATATGGAGCGGTTGGTCCGCGATCAGATGGAGGTTCAAATCGGGAAAATCAATCCGGTTTTCGCCGGGTTTTTCGAAGGCCAAACCGGCGGGGACCAGCAGGCGGAACAGATGCAGGTCGGATAGGCTGTCTGTATCGACCTGATCATGAATGACAATTTCGTTCTCGTTGAATGTGATGTCGCGCTGGCCCCGGCGGCCTGCCAGTCTGAATAAGATCTTTGCGGTGCTATCGCTTATCGTGCCGGATGTGAAGGTGCTGCACGCCTGTTGATCGGCAAAGGCCGGAAGTGGCAGTGATGCTGGGCCATAAAGGCTTGAAAAGTCTTCTTCTCCGCCGGAGGGAGGCAGGAACACATGACCGTTTGTGATCAACACCGGCGCGGGGGTGATCTCATAGGACGACTTTCCGCGCAGGCACATTCGGGCGTGATAATGATCGGTGTCGTGTATCAGCAGGAAATCGGCATTGGCGCCAATTGTTGGTGCATGTTCGGGCGAACTATCGATTGCTGCGCGCAGCAGCCAGAATCCGGTGAAAGCCAGATAATCGTAATGCCGGTTATAGCTGTACCAGCCCGGTGTTTGTGGATTATCCGGGCCTGGATCATCTGGCAAAGGATTGGAGGCAAGCAGGTTGAGTGGCAGTGTTTCGGTTTGCAGCAATGTCTGTTCAAGGCGAAACAGGATGGCTTCGGCCTCAGCGCGATAGCCGTGTTTGAGCAGGGCATAAAGGGCGGTCATTGCGCCAAAGCTCTGTCCGGCACCGCGCCCGACAAGGTTGGGGATGCCTGTTGTTGCGCAAAGTCGGGCAATCAGATCAGTGGCCTTCGCCGCGATTTTGCGTTGGGCTGGCATAGGGCTATCGGTCAGCAAGGCGACGCACAAGGCATGATATTGCGCGGAAAAACAGCCGGGGCGGTCCATGAAGACTGGTGCGCGCCAGAAGCGGGTACGAATATAAAGCCAGTCCAGTTTTGCACGCAGTTTATCCCGCCATGAACCGGATTGGCGGATGTGCATTGCAAGGATGTGCCAGTTTGCGACATTGGGCGATTGGTATGGGGCGTTTCGCAAGATGGCATTACGGGTTTCGGCGTTTATGTCCGGGCAGTTTTCCAGTGCGTATTCGATGAATTCGCGATGATAACTGTGGTCCTGGATTTCGGTTTTCAGCGCATTGACGGCCGCCCTAATTTTCGCAGTGTAGTGATCGTCACCAAGGTTTTGCCAAAGGGCGACGGCATAGGCCTTGGCGTAAAAGCTGTGCTGGGGGAAATCGCCATTTTCGAACTGCTGATTGGCCAGTTGATCGGCAATCAAACGCGCAAGGCGAAGGCAGCGTTCCTGCAAATCAGATTGTACTAAGCGAAACGACATGTGACCTCCAGCATCAGGGACTGACTTGATTTCAGCCTGTTAAGCGGGACTGCCTGTATTTCGGGACAGCGTCGGCCAAGTCGTTCGCGCAAGCGCCAGAAAACAGCTTTGCCACCCGGAAAATTCCAGACCAGATGCGCCAGCCAATCCGGGGCGGACAGAGTGAAAAATCGGTTGGCCCAGCGCAACCAGACGTGATCAACCGGGGCGATTGGCAGCAGGCGGGCGTGAATGATCCAGTGATCGCCGCGATCACGCAGGTACATATAGGGCGCAAAGCGACCGGCCCCGTCATAACGATCAAGCGTGACGGAAATGATTGTGCCATCGGTTCCCATCAGTCGGACGGTGCGGACGGGATACAGGCGGTATCTGTCACTGTCGGTGTGGTGATATTTGCGACCAGCAATTTCGCCGGTTTGAATGGTGGGTTTGTCAAAGATCAGCCGGATGACGGCATCCTGTAACAGCCCATCTCGGCGGGCGGAGAGTGTTGTCCGGATGCGAAGCGTTGCGGGATCAATCCGGCTTGTCTGGTAATCAAGCGCCCAGTCGCCTTCGGCCAGTTGCCAGTGATCGCCAACCTGGCGTGTGTTGCGGCATTGATCGCTGAGTGTGACGAAAGAGTACCTATCAGAGCATTCAAAACTCCAGGGCCCGAAACGGATATCGCCATACTGGCCGGTGATGAGGCGGTTATTGATGATTTCGGCCTGCAATTTCTTCATGCCGGTTTGTTCCGCAAAATGGGATTGCGGTGACATATCGCGATCAGGATCAGGCAGAGGCTCAGGCGAAGCTGCATAATGATCACAGCATCGGTTTCATGAGGGGAAGCCGGAAGAAGCACGCCTGAGACAACCATAAGGGCAAGGCAAATCCAGCCGGGGAAGAACTGGTTTTCGGTTTCCTGCGATATCAGGATTTGACGCGAGACCATCGCAAGCAGCACGGGCCAGAAGGCCCCTGTGCGCAACAAGGCGACGAGGTCGGCATTGACAGTGCCGTAAAAAAGCAGGGCAAGCGTTTTGGGCAGCATCATAAGTATTGCAGTCATGGCAAGCGGTGGTGCGATCAGCCAGATATCGCGGAGCAGCCCGGCCTGCTTTTTGGCAAATAATGCCGCCGAAATGCTGGCGATGATCGCCGCCGTGATCAGGAAGATGCGTTGGGCCAGCATCAGATTGGCGTGCGCTGCGTCGGGCAGATTTCTGCCGAGCAGCACGAAATCAAGATTGGGGAGTGCGCCAGCCAGCAGCGTGAAGCCGATCAGATTGATCATCGGGCTGCGGGTGATTTTGGTTATGGCAGTTGGGTGAGTGGCATGATCGCGAAGGGCAAGCAAGGCACCAGCGATCAGGCTTGCCAGTGAGATTGCTGGTGCGATGGCAAAGAGGGCCAGATTGCTTTGGGTGACGATGGCAACGAAAGCGACGGTGATTCCGGCGATTTGTCCTAGAACGGCGATCAGGGCGATTTTGGAAAGCTGACCGCGTGCCGTGATGATCCAGTCCGGGGCAATAGCCGCGACCATGGGCATCAGAAGGATCGGCGATGGGGGGATGTCTGTCATGATGACGACAAACGCGGTTGCCGCGATAGCGAGTGTGAGGCGAAGCGCACAAAGTGCGAAGGCGGCGCGGCGCTGGTTTGCCTGATAGAGCCGGATCAGAAGCAGGCCGCATCCGGCCTGCGCGATGGTTACGGCAAGGCCGATGGTGGCAACGGCCGCGAAATAGGCCCCTAACTGATCGGGGGCGAAATGATGGCCGATCAAAAGCAGAATGATCATTCCGCCAAGGCGTGTGATCAGATTGGCTGAGAGCATCCAGAGCGGATAAATATACGTGCGGAACCTATGCATGGTGGGCAAGAACCCTTTCATAGGCGGCTTCGGATCGGGTGCCGTAATCCATGGTGATATTGGTTGCGATCAGGTCGCGGGCGGCGACGCCAAGTGCCTGAACACGTGCCGGTGCGGCATGCAGGGCCTGGATGGCGTCAATCAGAGCGTTGCTATCGCGGGGCTGGATCAGGAGCCCATTTTTTTGATGGGTAATTGGGCTTCCGGCATCTGGGGTCGTGATCACGGCACAGCCAGCCGCCATGGCTTCAAGCACGGCAAGACTGCTGCCTTCGGACAGGCTGGGGAAGACGAATATATCGTCGGAGAGCAAGTGCTCGGCAAGCTTCGCCTGTGGCATTGCGCCGTGCCAGACGCAACCTTGCGGCAGTTTGGAAAGATAGGCGAACGCACAGGGCTGTGCCGCACCGATCAGATCAAGCGTGATGGACGGCCCAAGACGGGTGCGCAGCGCACGGAAGGCTTCGATCAGAATTCGGATGCCCTTGGCAATCGAGATATTGCCGACATAGAGAAGGCGGGTGATGCCGGGATTTTGTGTCGTTCGTTCGGCCTTGACCAATTGAGAACACAGGCCGGACGCAAAGGGAACCAGATGAATGCGTGCCGGATCAATGCCGCATTCTTCAAGTCCGGCGGCAACCACGTCGGAGGGGGCAAAAACGCCATCGGCAAATCGGGCTTCTGCGATGCGGCGGCGGGCAAGGAAGTTTGATATCTCGCGATAACGCAAACCGTGATGGTGATATTCGTCGGCGAGCTGGCGATGGCGGACCGGGGCAAGCTGGCCGGTGACATCCGAAATGATCGTCATGCCATGTGCACGGGCAGCTCGCATGGCGGGAAGGCTGTAATTTCCCTGACCGTGGAGGATGCGGGCATCGGGCATATGGAGCCGCGCCAGCCACGACAGAGGCAGATCGGAATAGAGGTTTCGCGCGGGAAGGTGAAGCTTTTGTGCGAGCTTTCCCATAATATCGGGCAAGAGATGTCGGCCGGGAACATTGGAAAGATGTGGTTCCACCCGCCGGGCCGGGGGGGTGAGAAAACCGCTACCGTCATGACGCCAGAAACTGTCCCAGCGGACCAGCCGGTTATGGTGTGCTAGATGGGCGGCGAGAATGCGGAGCTGGTCATTGCGGCCAATCATCCAGACCGGGGCATCACGGGCCAAAACGCGGTTATGCATCAGGCACCTCCGCGCTGTTTGCCATCTTGCAAGCCCGCAAGATGGTTTCGGCGTGATGGGCTGGGCTGTTGTTGGCGATGCGGGAATGCTGCCGGGCTTGGGTTTTCTGCCATGCGGCGCGATCACTTAGCAATCGCGCGCAGGCCGTCATCCATGCGGGCACGATGTTGCAAGGCAGAATTTCGGCGGTGCCGAGAATATCGGGAACGCAGCCGACCCGGTTGCTTGCGAGGGCGACAGTGCCGCATGCAATGGCCTCGATCACGGTGACGCCATAGGCATCATTGCGGCTGGGCAGGAGGCAGAGTTTGGCCTGCTGATAGATGCCGGGCAATTTCGCCGGGGGGATTTCGGGCATATGGTCGGTGGCCTTGCTCAGGCCTAATCCAGTAAGCCGGTTTGCAAGGTCATTCTGGTCGCAGGCCCCGACGATTTGTATACGCTTTGCGTGGCCTTGGCGGTGTAGTCCGGCTGCAATTTCAAGGAAGGTTTCGAAGCCCTTGGATAATGTTGGTCTTCCGCACCATAAAAGATCGACAGGACGGTCATCAAAGCCGTGAAGATGATTGGGAGCCTTGAAGGAAGGCGGGATGGGGGCGATCAGGATATTATTTCTGACCTTGCCGGATTTGACAAACCAGTCTTGGCCATTTTCCCCGGCGGCAATGCAGATTTTGGCATGCGCGATCATCGTTTTCCGGATGCAATCGCGAAGACGGTTTTGATAGGTGGCGTCCGATCCGGCCCAACCATCAAACTGTAAAATGGTTGGGATATTGTGTCGGCGGGCATAAAGATGTGCCTGCCATTGTGCCAGTCCGAAACCGGCAATGATCAGGACATCAGGCCGGGCGGCGTCAAGGGCGCGGATTAAGCCGAAATTAATCGGGATCACGCGATTTTCACCAAGCGGGATTTTGATGCCGGGCAGGATTGATTGGGCGAAATCGCCGGTCAGCATCGGCCACGCGCGTTGGGGTTCTTGACGCTGGGTGCAGATGACGTGGAAGTCGCCATCTGGATTTCGGGCCGGGTTGCAGGCATGAACAAGGCTGGCCAACATGCCATAGGCGCGTTGCCGGTAGGGCGGAACGATATTCGTAAGCAGAATGATCTTCACGCGCCATCACTCTTTGGTGTTTGTCTTGATGACAAAACAATCATAAGTTACTTTGAATTTCAATGCTTTGTCAGATGGTTGTCGGGGTGCGAACAATTGCAGCCATCATATAAAGGGACATTGGGGAGAGATCGGCGGGGATGACCAGCGACCGGGGGGACTTTTTCGGCCTGACGCTTGATTTGCGCAGGCAGGCGTCATTGGCCGATCACATCTGTTCCAATATCCATCAAGAAGGCTGTTTCCGCCATTTGTCGTTAAATGCGGTCAAATTCGCACAAGCGTGTCGGGATGGCGATCTTTGGCGTGTTTTGGCACAGGCCGATTGCCTGTCGGCGGATGGGATGGGGATTGTCTGGGCGGCGCGATTGCTGGGCCTTGCGGTGCCCGAACGGGTGACAGGCATTGATTTGATGGAAAGCCTTTTGCCAAGGTTTGAGGCGGCGGGATATTCGGTCTTTTTGCTAGGCGCACGCGATGATGTTCTGCATCGCGTGCAAGCACGCCTTCGCCGCGATTTTCCCGAACTGATCATTGCCGGGGGCCATCACGGTTACGACCCCGATGATTCCAAACTGGCCGAAAAGGTTCGAGCCAGCGGTGCGGACGTGGTGTTTGTTGCCCTTCCCAGTCCGCGCAAGGATGCGTTTGTGGTGAATTACGGGCCGAAAACCGGATGCCGTTTTATCATGGGGGTTGGGGGGGCCTTTGATGTCCTGGCCGGTGATATCAGGCGGGCACCAGCGATGATGCAGCGATGCGGGCTGGAATTTGCATGGCGCATTGCCATGGCACCGCGCACGATGGGGCCACGGTATGGCCGCGGGCTTTGGCGGTTTGCCGGGGGTATCATTCCGGCAATCTTGCGGGCATGGGCTGGACGATTTTACCGCGCGGCAGGTTGGGTCGTGACTGTCGGATTTGCGATCTGGCTTGTGTTGACACCTGCCGATGCCAGCGGACAGGTGGTTTTACCCCCACCTGAAATCGAAGCGGCTGAGGCAAATGCAAGCCAGATCATGCAATTCCTGACCGATCAGCTATCCGAAAACGACACTGTGGAAATTGACGATACGGTCGATGCCCTGATTGCAAGATTGTTGGGCCGGGATGTGGTGACAAGCGAAGGCAATCTGGGGCCAGAGGATTTCAGGATGGTCTTGCTGGCTCTGGATCGGGTTCTGGCATTGACGCAGATGCTCATGCCCGGCGGGACAGGCAGTTTTCTGATGGAATTGATCGTTATGAAGGCGGTGCTTCGGGTGGTGGCAATGTATCCCGAACCCATGATGCGTGAAGCGATGGCAGCAGGAACGATGCCTGAAATCTCAAGACGGTTTTTTGATGCGGGATATCGCGCGCAAGCCGTTGTGTCAGAGACAACCGACAATACCAGTCCCGGATCAATATCAAAGCCACCCCAGCCCTTTTTGCCAATTCGTTTCAGCACGTATTACAGGCAATGGGACCCGGCGGCGACGCAAAGCTGGAACACGAGCCTCACGGAAGAAAGGGCAGATACCGATCAGTCGGACTGGATTGAACAGCCATCGGTCAGCCCGCGATGAGGCATTCGGATCAACTGCAAACCGACAAGGATACAGACTTGACGTTGATTGATCTGTTCGCGGTGCTGTGGCAGCGCCGCGGGATTGTGATGCTGGTTTTTGTTGCGGTGTTGATGGTGGCCGCGGCTCTTATTCCCCGACTAATGCCAACCTATCGTTCGGTGGCCGAAATTGCCTTTGTGATTGATCGCGAAGATGCCCCGATAAACGGGGGCGGGGTTGCGCAGCATTTGGAAACCGCAATGACGGAGCTTCGCGGGAATGAAGTACTGGCAACCGCACTTTCGGTCCTGCGCGGTGAGGGCGTTCAGATCGTGCCGGCGATTGAAGGAAGTGAGGGAAATGAAGCAGGCGATAACCGCGTACTTGGTGCCCTGCGATCACGGATCGAGGTGGTGCGCATTGGCAATGCGTCCGTGATCGAGGTTAGTGTGACCGATCATGATGCGGCGCAAAGCCAGAAAATCCTGAATGCCGTTATCGACAGTTACCTTTGGCAGCGCGAAAGTACACGCAAACAGGGACTTCGCGCGAGGTTGATGGAAACGTCCGAACAGCTTTTGGCCGCGAACGCAAAGCTGGCGCAGGCCGAAACCGATCTTTCGGTGTGGCAGCAGCAGGCAGGCTTTATCGAACCCGATGAAAGCCGTTTGATGCTGGACCGGATTTATCAACTGAATGGCATGCTGGAGGTTGCGCGGCGTGATCTGGAACGGGCACGCCTGATGGCAGATGCGCGTAAAAATGCGCAGTCGATTGATGCCCTTCTGGCCCTGCCACCGATTGCCAATAATGAAACGGTTCGAAGGCTTTCTGGGCAATATGACGAGGTGCGTCGAAATCATGCGGCATTGGATCAGCGATACGGTCCCAAGCATCCGGCGATGATTGCTGTTCATCGTGAACTTGAAACCGTGCAGCGGCATCTGCGCGACGCCGTGTTGGTGGCGGCAGAGAAGATCGCGCTTGATCTGCGAGATGCGCAAAAACAATATGATGTGATCAGAAGCCAGCGTGATGACTGGCAGGAAAAATTGACTGTCCGCCATGAAAAGGCACAGGGGCAGGCCGCCCTTTTGCGCGCGGTGGAACTGATGCGCAGCGAAGCCGACACGCTTGGCACAACGGAGCAGGAACTTCGCATCGCATTGGCTGCATTTCAAAGTGATGTGACGGTGATGCAGGCCGCAAGCCTGCCTGAAACGGCGGAGTTTCCGACCAGGCGCGATTTGTGGATGGCGGCAGTTCTGGTCGCGCTTTTTGCCGCCGTTGTTGCGGGGATGCTTAGACACTATTTCGATCAGGCGATCCATGATGACGGGAAGTTGGAAGACCGGTTTGGTATTCCGCTTTATGCCCGGACTCCGCAAGTTGATGCCCCCTTTGCCAGTGCGGTTTCGATGGAGGAAGCGGTTGGCCATCTGGCGGTTTTGATCAATATCCTTGCCAAAACGCGCGTGCATGCGGGTCGCGCCCATGTCAGTTGCATCGGGTCGGCTGTGCCTGGCGAAGGCAAAAGCAGACTGGCGCGTGATCTTGCGACAAGCTTTGCGACTGCGGGGATGAAGACGATTCTGCTTGATGGCGACCTGCGCCACCCAGCGGGATTTGCGCGTGTCGGCAACGTGTCGGATTTGACGGCGGCTCTGGCCGGTGAAGGGACGTTGGAGGACGCCATTCAAAGCTGGGAAGATCGCGAATCCTTTGACTATATCGGTGCGCGGGCATCCGTACCGGGAAGCTTTGCGACCGGCTTGCTTCAGAATGGATTACGGGATGTTCTGGATCATCTAGGCGGTCGTTATGACCGGATCGTGATTGATAGTCCGCCGGTTTTATCGGTGGCCGATGCGATACTGCTGATGGGAGCGGCGGATGCACGGCTGCTGGTGCTGCGCCGTGGTTACAGCAAACGCAGTGATGTGCGCGATGCCATCAGTCAGTTGAACGCCGCCGGGTTGGTGCCCGATGGCCTTGTCCTGGCTGCCACACGGGGCAGACCGGCGTATGGTGGGGACAATGCCGACAGGGCGGAGAACGCCTGATGCGTTTTCGCCGGACCCCTATATTTGCCGGGCTGGTTTTGATCGGGATCGGTTTGGGCCGCCTTGGGGCTGAGATGGCGGCCTTGCGGAATGTGCCGGATATCGAAGCTGCTTTGCGTGATGGGGATGGAGTTGCCGATTACGAAAAGCAGCACGCGGTCACGGCAGCTTTTAAATCAGGCGAATGGATGGCTTTGGAGATATTGACGAGTGCGGAGCTTATAGATGCGCCGTTTGATCCGGTTTTGATGTCGCTTCGGGCTTTGGCACGGGCGCAGCAACAAGACTTTAATCCGCAGGCGATTGGCGAAGAACTGGATCGGGCCGCACGGATTGCCGGGGACCGTTCCGATATTGTGATGCTGCGCGGCTTTGTACTTTCGGCCTTGCTTCAAGCGCGGCCAGAAGGGACAGGAAGGGCAGAATGAGTGCAGGCATCGACGCGACCCAGCCGATGCTGGACATGATACCGATCAGAGCCGCAAGGCTGATCAGAAGCGTTCGATCCAGACGGTTTGCGGCTGCTCGGAAAGTGCGTGTCAGCCGATACAGGATAAAACCAGCCATCGCCAGCGTTGCGGGAATGCCAAAGATGAGGGCGGCATCAAGCCATAAATTATGGCTGCTGAACCATGCGGCTTTGCGGTTAAGGCCAAGAGTTGCGAAATGATCCATCACCAGCGCAATCGCGTTCGGGCCAAAGCCGGTAAATGGGCGATGGGATATGGCGATGATGGCAGTGTGCCATGCGTCATCGCGCTGGATCAGATCGGGGCGGGCCAGTTCGGCAAAGCGATTGCCAAGATCGGGAATGAGCATGGCGATGACGATCAGGGCAGTTGTAACGCAGGCTACGACAAGAACGGGATATGTGATGCGCGGCAGCAGGCGGTCTGCTTTTGGGCGAAGCATGATTGCAAAGGTGATGAGGGCAATTGCCAGTGCAAGAACCGCACTTCGCGAATGGCTGGCGAACAGGGCGGATGTGAAAATCAGTGCAAGTGCGATCCAGCCAGCCGCGTGATCAATCCGGCTTCCGATTGTGGCCGTGCCCTTGGCGCAGAAAAGGTAAAGGGCGTAGATCGCCGCAATCGTCATCAGGCCGCCAAAGGCGTTGCGATTGGCAAAGCTTCCGGTCCAGTCACCAAGATGGGCCTGCTTGGCAAACCAATAGGTGCTTTCAAACGAGAAGATATCGGCAAGACAGGCAAGTGCGACTTGCAGAATTGCCGCAATTATCACGGCCCATGCGATTATTCGGGTGAATTTATCACCTCGCATTTGCGCGCATCCAGCGGCCAGCACATAGATACCGACCAGCCACAAAACACTGCCGATCATCGGCAGGAAGGCGGTTGGGTAAAGGGCAAGGTGCGATGCGTTGAACGGGGCAGGCAGCGTTGGCCAGATCGGTGCGGCCTGCACGACCAGCCATACAGACAGGAGTGCGCCGGCAATGCCAACCTGTTTGATCGGTCGGGTCAGTTTCACGTGGCCGAACCATCCCGCCGCCAGCAACCCGATGCCGGTCAGGATGGTCAAAACCGCTATCGCCCAAGGTCGTGTGCCGCCCAGCATGATAGGGGCCAGAACGATCTGGGATGTCAGGCAAAATGTCACCAGTCGCTGCATCAGCGTTCCGAAAATATCCATGATTTCAAGCTGATCACGATAGCGGAGTTTTTCGGATTTGTCCCGCCGCGAGGTGTGGCGGGGTGTTGCAGGGGCAATTCATGGCCGAAATGAACGCAAAGCCGGACACGGTCGGGGATACGGCGGGCTCAAACATGCCGGTTCTTTTGCTGGGCATTGTGGCAATGCTGGCATCGCTTTGGCTGACCGGGTTTGGCGGGATGCTGGCGAAGCTGATCCTGATCGGGTTTTGGGGGATTTGGGTTGGGCCTGCGATTTTGCGGGGGCGATTGACGGGAGATGGATTGGTCGCCGTGCTTTTGCTGGGCGTGTTGGTCGGGGTTGTTGGGCTTGGCGATGGCGGGACGGATGAGAAAGTCCGGCTGATCGGCAATCTTTTGATCCTGCCGCTTGGCCTGATATGCGGCCTATGGCTGGGGCGGGATTGTTTGCGGGTGATGGTGCCGGCATTGATTTTGTATCTGCCGATGGCAAGTGTTTTTCAGATCACCCATGAAGGGTGGCGGCTTAATCATCCGTTTCTGTTTCTGGGGTTGTTTGCATTGACGTGCGCGATGCGGAGGCGTGCGCGCGGATGGATTGGTGGGGTTGCCGCGGTTGCCGTGGTCCTGAGCCAGACGCGGATTGCGGTTTTGGCGCTGATGATCGCCTTTGTCGGGCGGGTTCGGTTTTCGCGAGCGATGACGTGGCTTTTCGGATTGCCGACTTTGATTGCGGTGGGGGTGATGATGACGATCTGGCTGCCGCGCCTTTTGATGACGCATGGCAGCGGGCGATTGGCATTCTGGCAGATGTTTTGGAATGATTGGCAAACGGCATCCTCCGCACGTCAATGGCTTGGCTTTGGAGCGGGCAGTGTCGAGGCGATTTTGCAGGATTTGCCGTCTGCGGCGGCATTCGGCGCGCTGCATAATGATCATTTCCGCATCCTGTTCGAGACGGGATTGATCGGAGCAATCCTTTGGCTGATGGGCTGGGGGATGCTGATCTGGTTTGCACGGGGATCGCGGTTGGCGATGTGTGTTCTGGCATCAGTCGTGGTGACGATGGTGACGGACAATACACTGTCATACGGGCATTACCTGATTTGTTGCGGGATGGCGGCGGGGATTGCCATGCGGGAGAATACCGATGCAAGGCAATGATCTGATTGCGGTGCGTGACCGTGTTCTTGCGGGGATTGTTCACGCCAACTTTGCCGGGGCCGATCCGTTTGACGGGCTCGAAAGCGGGGTGTTCCGTTTAAGCGGCTTGGGGCGGTTTCGGATGGCGCGGCTGACTTGGTTGCAGGCGATTAAGCGTGGACCACGGGCATTACGCCATATTGCGATCATCCCGGCATTGCAAAACCCGAAAACGTTGGCGTTGCTTCTGGGGGCGGCTGATGGGGTACGGCTTCGCGATGTGGCGGGCAGGCTTTGCCAGATGCAAAACGAGGACGGTGGTTGGGGATATCCGTTTGCGTGGCAGGCACGCGCCTTCTATGTGCCGCGCGGTGCGTCCAATGCGATTGTCACAAGCTTTGCGGTTGATGCGTTGATGACTGGCGGTATGGCACCAAGCGACCCGGTATTGCATCGGGCGGCGGGATTTTTGCGTGGGCTTTGGCGTGATGGGTATTTTGTCTATGTCGGGCAGGGGGATAGGGAAATCCATAATGCCAGCCTTTGGACCGCCTGGACATTGCATCGCATTGATCCGGGTAATGAAATAAGCCGGAAGGCGGTTGCGCGGGTTCTGGCCGCGCAGCGTTTCGATGGGGCGTGGGAATATGGCACGCGGTCGCATCATCGCTTTGTTGATGGCTTTCATACCGGTTACATCCTTGATCTGCTGGATCGGTTCCGGGCATCGGGGATGGTCGGGTTGGATGACGCGATCATGCGTGGCTATGCATTTTACCGTGCGGAATGTTTTGACACTAATGGCCGCCCGCGCAGCTTTGCCAAGCGGGACGGGTATGTTGATTGTCATGCGGTGGCACAAGCCATCGGGACACTTTGCCGGTTTGGTGATCTTCCCGCGGCAAAGAAGATTGCGGATTGGGCGTGTGAAGCATTGTTTGATGCAAAGCGCGGTGTTTTTTATGCCGGTCTTGGGCGGTTTGGCGTGGATCGGCGTAATTATATGCGCTGGACTCAGGCATGGATGGTCTGGGCATTGTCGATTGTGATAGAAAAGGCGGCGATGGAAAACATATTGAACCTTTTGTTGCCGTTAACTTTCGAGCATCCCGATCCGACCCGGCTGGAGAAGGAGGAAGCCCTTCGTGTGCTTTCCGAAGAGGCGTTTCGCGACTTGTTTAAAGTGACCCGGATCGAAGCGCAGAAAATGCGGGTAAGCGGCGATATGGATGCGCTTTATAGGCTGACGCGCGGGCTTAAAACCCTGCAACGGATTGGCGGGGAGCGGGGACTTGTTTTGAGGACAGGGCCGGTGCAATTCTTGCACGAGCAGGAGTAGTTCGCTTTTTGCTGCGAATTCGATAAATATAAGATAGACTAAGTTAACTTAGTCATATTTGAGGTGCGCGATGGGAACCGTTAACATTCATGAGGCCAAAACACACCTGTCCCGGTTGATTGCAAGGGTAATGAACGGCGAGGATCTTGTGATTGCTAAGGCAGGAAAACCGGTCGTTCAGATGTCTGCGTTTGATCCCGAGAAATCCCTTGCCAAACGGACGGGATTCCTTCGCGGTGAAATTCTGGTTCCGGACGATTTCGACAGAATGGGATCGGACGAGATCGAAGAAATGTTTGGTCTGCGCTGATGAAGCTTTTGCTCGATACGCACTTGATCCTTTGGGCGGCAGGAGAACCGGAAAAGCTTCCATCTGGCGCAGTTGATCTGATCGAAAACGCGGAGAGCGAATTGCTTTTCAGCGCGGTCAGTCTTTGGGAAATCGCAATCAAGTCCGGGCTGGGGCGAGATGATTTTCGGGTGAATGCCCGGCTATTGCGTCGAGGGTTAATTGATAATGGATACTCCGAATTGCCGATCATTGGCGAACATACGCTTATGATCGATACTTTACCGTCTATTCACAAGGATCCGTTTGATCGGCTTCTGGTTGCTCAGGCGATATCGGAAGGGATAATGCTTCTGACATCGGATGATCTGGTCGCGAAATATGCGGGGCCGGTACGTTTGGTCTGATTTTGTTGCGCTTTTGATGAAATCCTTCAGTAATGTCCGGCCCTTGCCGTAGTTGTTAGTCCAGTTCATGCCCAAAGCCTTCCCCATCCTTCCGATTGATGCGGTTCTGCCCGACCTTTGTGCCGTGCTGGAAACCGGTACCAATGCGGTTTTGCAGGCCCCGCCGGGGGCCGGGAAAACGACCAAGGTGCCCTTGGCATTGCTGGAAAGTGCATGGCGGAATGACCAGAAGATCGTGATGCTGGAGCCCCGGCGGCTGGCCGCACGGGCAGCGGCGCGCCGGATGGCGCAGTTATTGGGCGAAAGCGTTGGTGAGACGGTCGGCTATCGCGTGCGGTTTGACAGCAAGGTTTCCACCAGCACCCGGATTGAGGTCGTGACCGAGGGTATTCTGGTGCGCATGATTCAGAATGATCCGGAACTGTCAGGCATTGGTTGCGTGATTTTTGATGAATTTCACGAAAGGTCGCTGGATGCCGATCTGGGGTTGGCATTGGCACTGGAAACGCAGGCAGCCCTTCGCGATGATTTGCGCATTGTCGTAATGTCGGCAACCCTTGATGGTGATCCGATTGCGGCTCTGATGGGCTGTTGCCCGGTGATCACCAGCGAAGGCCGCGCTTTCCCGGTTGAAACAAAATATATCCCGATCCGCCCTGATGCGTGGATTGATCGGGAAATGACGGCGGCGATCCGGTTGGCACTTCGCGAGGAAAGCGGGTCGATCCTGACCTTCCTGCCCGGGCAGGGGGAAATCACGCGGGTTGAGGTGGCGTTGAAAGATGGGCTTGATCCATCGGTGATCATTGCGCCGCTTTATGGCGCGATGGAAACCAGGGCACAGGATATTGCGATTGAGCCCGCACCAGATGGCATGCGCAAGGTGGTGCTGGCGACTGCGATTGCCGAAACGTCATTGACGATAGATGGCATTCGGGTGGTGGTGGATTGCGGGTTGCAGCGTTTGCCGAGGTTTAACCCGGCATCGGGCATGACGCGGCTGGTGACGGTCAAATCATCGCAGGCCAGTGCTGAACAACGCCGTGGCCGTGCGGGGCGGTTAGAGCCCGGCGTGTGTTATCGCCTGTGGGCGGAAGCCGAACATCGTGCCCGCCCGCCCTTTACCGCACCGGAAATTGCCGATGCCGATCTTGCGCCGCTGACGTTGGAACTCGCGCAGTGGGGCGTGTCTGATCCGGCAAGCCTGCCGTGGCTGGATCAGCCCGACGGGGCAAAGATCGATCAGGCGCGCGATGTGTTGAGGCGGCTTGAGGCGATTGACGATGCCAACCGGATCACGCCGATGGGCACCGCGATGGCCGGATTGCCGGTGCATCCACGCTTGGCGCATATGATGTTGCGTGGGGCGCGCCTTGGACTGGGTGAGGTTGCCTGTGCGCTGGCGGCATTGTTATCGGATCGGGATTTCATGCGCGGTCGCGGCGCGGATTTACGGCTTAGGGTAGAGGCGATTTTGGCCCGCAAGGCCCCGAAAATGATCACCGAGGCCGCAAGGCAGCTTTCGCGGCGATTGGGTGATGCCGCGAAGAAAGAGGCCAGCAAAGCGGGTAGTCATAACCCCGCTGATCCTGTTGATCATGCCGATCAGGTCGGGTTGCTTCTGGCCTTTGCCTATCCCGACCGGATTGGCGAACGGCGCAAGGGGACTGATGCGCGGTATCGTCTGTCGGGTGGGCGTGGCGGGATTCTGGCGAACGATGATGGGTTGGCGAGCGAACCCTATATCGCGGTGGCGGAGCTTGACGGACAGGCACGAGAGGCAAGGATTTACCTTGCCGCACCGTTATCGCGCGCGAGCCTTGAAACCCATTTCGCCGATCAGATTTCCGAAGGGACAGAGGTCTTCTGGGATGCGCAAAGCGATGCGGTGCAGGCGCGCTGGCAACGGCGGATCGGGGCGCTGGTGCTTGACGAAAAGACCACCCGTGACGAAGCCGGACCTGATGCCATTGCGGCCGCGATGATCGAAGGCATTCGTCGTCTTGGCCTGCATTGTTTGCCTTGGGACAAGGCGGCCGAGGGACTGCGCGAACGGATCGCGTTCCTGCACCGGGTTGATCCGGAAAACTGGCCCGACATGAGCGACGATGCGCTTTTGGCATCGCTTGAGGATTGGCTGATGCCATATCTTGGCGGGATCAATAAACGCAGCCAGCTTAAACAGGTCAATTTGGCCGAGGCATTGGTATCAGGCATTGACTGGAACAGGCGCCAAGAGCTTGATCGTCTGGCACCGACCCACTGGACCGTGCCAACCGGGTCACACATCCGCATTGATTATAGTGGCGAAACACCAGGGCTTCCTGTCCGGTTGCAGGAAATGTTTGGCGCGACCGAAACTCCCAAAATTGCTGGTGGTAAGGTGGCGGTAACGTTGCATCTGCTGTCGCCAGCGCAAAGGCCGCTTCAGGTGACGTCTGATCTGGTGGGGTTCTGGAACGGCTCCTATGCGCAGGTCAAGGCCGAGATGAAGGGACGGTATCCCAAACATTACTGGCCCGACGACCCGTTGCAGGCCGAACCGACGCGTCGGGGTAAAAGCCGGATGTGAGAAGGCGACCTTGTCGGGCGCAGTAGGGCTATGCGTGTGTGGCACAGGCGGGCATAATCGTGACTCGATTTTGCGTTTAACAGGATCATGATGATCACAGCCGCCACACCGCTTTTAAACGTTGCCGAGATCAACCGCAGCATCGGGTTTTACCGTTTGCTGAGGTTTGAGGTGGTGGCGCGTACCCTGTCCGATCTGGATGAGCAACCGGTCTGGGCGATGCTGGAGGCAGGTGACGGGGATACCGGAATCCGTTTGATGCTGGCCGCGCATGGCGGTGTTTCGCATGAAGAGCGCCGGATGCGACCATCCTTTGCCGGGCTGGTCTGGTATCTGGAATGCAATGATGTTGATGTCATGTTTGACGCGCTAAACGATGCCGGGTTCAAGCCAGAGCCGGTGACGGAGCTTGAGGACGGCACGCATCAGTTTTTTGTCCGTGATCCGGATGGGTATGAAATTGCGGTCACAGAACCGACGGGTTATGCTGTCGGATAGCTGATTTTTAGGACTTCAAGCTCGTCCTCGCCCGCCGGGGTGCGCAACGTGACGACGTCACCGACACCGGCCTTCATCAGGGCGCGGGCGACAGGGGAAATCCAGCTTATTCTGCCTTTGAGGCTTTCGGCCTCGTCCTCGCCCACGATGCGGATGGTGACTTCTTCGTCCCGCGCATTCACATATGTAACCGTGGCGCCAAAGAAAACCCGGCCGTGATCGGGTTGTTCGTGCGGGTCGACAACAACCGCGTCCTCGATCCGTTTGCGCAGATAGCGCACCCGGCGATCAATTTCGCGCAGGCGCTTCTTGCCATAGATGTAATCGCCATTTTCCGACCGGTCGCCATTACCTGCCGCCCATGAAACCACTGCAACGGTTTCGGGCCGTTCCTTTTTCCACAGGTGATCAAGTTCGGTGCGAAGGGCTGCGAGCCCTTCGGGGGTCATGTAAATCGGTCTGTCCATGAGCGGGTTTTAGCTTAACGCTGCGCCGCGGGAAAGAGGCGATTTGGGTCGGCGGTGTAGCAGATACCGGGCGTCTTGTTATCCATCAAGCGGCAGGCCCGAGACAAAATCACGCAGCCAGCGTTGTGCGGGATGGACATCATTGCGGCGATGCCAGGACATGGTGAAGCCGATCGGATCAAGATCGAAGGGAAGCGGGCGGATGGCAAGAGCATCGGCCTGGCCAGACGCTGGAATGACGCCCGCCATCAGAGTCGCGATCAGATCGGAGCGCGCAATCACAAGCGGGGCGGCGTACATCGTTGGCAGGGTCACGGCAAGGCGGCGTTTATGGCCCATTTTTGCCAGTGCCGCATCCACCAGACCAAAACGGTCATTTTCCGGTGATACCAGCAAATGCGATAGCGAAAGGAAAGCCGCAAGATCCAGCGGTGCCTTGGTTGCTGGGTGGTCACGGCGCAGAACGCAAACGAAGTCTTCCGAAAACAGTGGTCGGGTCAGTATGCGCCCGCTTGCCGTGGGGGAGACGCCAATCGTTAGGTCGGCTTCCCCCGCGTCAAGCAGGGTAATGGCGTCATCCCGCGCGGTGAAGTTACCGATCCGCAGCGTGATGCCCGGTGCCTTCTGACGCAGCGCATCAAGCAACACCGGTAGGACTTTGAAGGTCGGATGATCCGAAAGTGCTATGGAAAAAGTCGCGGTTGACGTCGTCGGATCAAACGTCTGGGTGAATTCAAGCGTGCGCTGAATTTCGGCCAGCGCATGGCCAATTGGTTCGGCAAGATCAAGGGCACGCGGGGTTGGCTGCAAGCCCGCAGGGCTTCGGATGAAAAGTTCATCATTAAGCAATCCGCGCAGCCGCGATAGTGCGGCACTCATGGCCGGTTGGGTGCGGCCAATGCGGATACCCGCGCGCGTGACGCTGCGTTCTTTCATCAGCGCGTCGAAGGCCACCATAAGATTGAGGTCGATACCATGTAAATCCATGAAATGGATGTTGCCATATATCTTATATCGATTTCAATTATGTCGAGAGGATCGATAGCATTTCCCATATCCAACAATCCTGAATGGGAAATGAAAATGACGGAGCAAATCAATAAGCCTGTGATTACCGGGGTATCAGACCCGGATCGCAAGGCCATCGAGGTACTCTATCGGGCTTTTAGCGAAGGTGCCGACCTTTTGGATGAGGCGGTTTGCAGCGACTGGCAGGATATCCCGCTTGCCCCCGGGCAGGCACCGGGACGCGATGGCATGAAGCCCCTGATCAGGGCGTTTCAGGCTGCCTTTCCAGACGTGAAAATCATCGTCCACGAAATGATTGGCGGACCGGGCCGGGTTGCCGTGCGGGCCGAAATCACCGGCACGCATTCAGGCGAATGGTTCGGGATTGCGCCGACAGGCAGGGCTTTTCACATGCCGATTCACGAATTTCATTATGTCGAAAACGGCAAGGTGACCCATACATGGCATCTGGAAGACTGGCTTGGCTGGTTGTATCAGGTGGGCGCATGGCCAATCACTGATCAGGAGGCCGCGCAATGAAAGCCGTCAGACTTGATGATTACAATACCGCACCTGTCATCCGCGATATTGCTACACCGGAAATCGGCCCGGAGGACGTGCTGGTCCGGGTGGGAGCAGCAGCTCTTAATCCGCTTGATATTAAATTGCAAAGCGGCGTGTTGCAGGGCTATTTCCCGCTGGAGTTCCGATACACGGTCGGATCCGACCTTGCAGGGATGATCGAGGAGGTCGGGGCAAATGTGAGTGGCTGGCACAAGGGTGACAAGGTTATTGCTCGGCTTGATCCGGTTGCGGGCGGGGCGTTAGCCGGGTTTGCCTGTGTTCCGGCGAATTATCTGGTGAAGGTGCCCGAAGACATGCCGCTTGAAGTCGCCGCAGGCATTCCGACGGCTGCGGGAACGGCGTGGCAGGCGTTGTTTGAGCTGGGTGGTCTTGGTGTCGGGCAGACGGTTCTGATCCATGCCGGGGCCGGTGGGGTAGGCAGTTTTGCCATCCAGTTTGCCCGTGCGTCAGGCGCACGCGTGATTGCAACCGCATCCGGGGACGGGATCGCCATTGCGCAGACATTGGGTGCAGATCAGGTGATCGATTATCGCCATGCTGATTTTGCAGAAATGCTTTCGGATATTGATCTGGTGATTGACACCATCGGCGGTGAAACACAGCAAAAATCGTTTGGTGTTCTGCGAAGCGGCGGCAGGCTGCTATCGCTTGTTGCCCCGCCGGATGAGGCATTGGCACATGCCCACAATGTCAATGCGCAGTTTGTGTTTCACATGTCTGATGGGGATCGGCTGGCACGGGTCGTTTCGGCGATGACCGAGAACAATGTGCGTGTTCTGATCGACCGGACCGTGCCGCTTGATCAGTTTGCCGATGCCTTTGCCCGACAATCATCGGGCCGGGCACGCGGCAAGATCATTGCTACGGTGGTCTGATAGGAGAAAGCCGTGACACAGAAAATATGTGTCACGGCTTTGTTCGGATAATCAGCGATCAGGCGTTGGCTTCGACCCGAAGGGCTTTGTCGTCAATTGGCATATGGACGATGGCGGCAAAGATGCCAAGCGCGATGGAGGCGATCCAGACGCCATCGAAACTGCCGGTCATATCAAAGATGATCCCGCCCATCCATGCGCCAAAGAATGCGCCGATCTGATGGGAAAGCATGACAATGCCAAACAGGGTCGCCATATAGCGCGGGCCGAAAACCTGCACGATGATGCCACTGGTCAACGGCACCGTCGACAGCCAAAGCGCTCCCATCAGGGCAGAAAACAGCCAGATGGTTTCGGCGGTTTTTGGAGCAAGCATGAACAGCAGAATGACCAGTGCGCGCATGCCGTAAATAAACGACAGGCTCCATTTTTTTCGCCACTTGCCGCCCACCCAACCGGCCGTCAGGGTGCCAACGATGTTAAACAGGCCAACAATCGCAAGCCCCTGTGCCGCGACCGAACCGGGCAGGCCGCAAAGCTGGGTAAAGGTTGGCAGGTGGGTTGCGATCACCGCGATATGGAAGCCGCAGACAAAGAACCCGGCATTGAGCAGCAGAAAACCGCGATGTTTGCGCGCCTCGTCGAAGGCTGCGACCAGCCCGGTCGGTTCAAGATCGGCACCACCTGAATTGGGGCCATGGGCCTCGGCCTTGCCGGTAAGCGCAAAGGCAAAGGGTACGATGATCATCGACATGACGGCAAGAATTGCAAGGGCGGTGACATAGCCATAACCGTCATTAAGAAACTGGGTTGTCGGGGCCATGACGAACTGGCCGACCGATCCCCCGGCGGATGCCAGACCAAGGGCGAAGCTGCGTTTGTTCGGCGGAAAGGCGCGGCTTATGGCGGCCAGAATGACCGGGAAGCTGGTCGCACCGACCCCTGCTCCGATCAGGAATCCCGATGTCAGATGCAGTTCCATTGGCGAGGTCGAAATACCCATGAGATACAGGCCCAACGCATAAAACGCCGCCCCACCAATCAGTGTGCGTGTGGTGCCATAGCGATCAGCAAGGGCACCGGCAATCGGGGCGGCAACACCCCACATCAGGTTCTGAATGGCAAAGGCCAGACCAAAGGTCGAGGCACTCCAGCCGGTGGCGGTCAGCATATCGGGGATGAACAGGCCAAGCGACGGGCGGATGCCGAGATTGACCGCCAGGACAAGACAGCCAGCGACAAGAACAAGCCAGGGAAACCACCTGGCGGTGCGAAGAGTGGGGCTCATCGGTTTACTCCGGAGCGGATTTCAATAATTGTTCCAAATTTGAACGCAGGGCCGCGATGCGTCCAATTCATTCGGTTTATTATGCGGATAACATTTGCGCATTATTATCTGGCAGCGTATCGGACATAGCCCCGGCTTCGACGACAATTTTGCCAACGGTATCAATGATATCATCAAGATCGGTGTTGGACTGACGGCGGATCAGCATGATCCCCATATCCCAATTCATGCCCGGAATATTAAGAATGCGGATGCGGTTTGTCGCCGGGCTGTGCATGCAGAACCGCCGTGCCATGATGCCGTATCCTGCCCCGGCGGCTACCATTTCGATCTGCAATTCAAGAGCGGAAACTTCCAGGACGGATTTGAACTGCACCCCGTTCTGGCGCGCCCATGCATTGCCAAGTGCCCGGAAAGTACAGCCATCCGGCATCAGGACCATGGGATGTTCGGCCAGTTCGGCAATGTTTTTCGGGTGATGTCTGGCTGACCGGGGGCCGATGGCAACGATCTGATCATCAAGAAGTTTTTGGGCACGCAGACTTGGCGGAATATCGCGGACATCAATGCTGCCAATTGTACCATGCGGACCATCCAGCGACAGCATGGCATCAATTTCGCCCCGCCGCATCAGCGGCAACAGCTCGCTTGACCAGCCACTTTTGATTGTAAGCGACATGTCGGGAAAACGTGCGTGTAGATCTCGCAGTTCGTGCGCCGCCAGAAGCGGTGCCGCCCCGTGACTGACGCCAAGGCGGAACGGACCGGTCACGGCATTGTTGCCGGTGATGCTTTCGGTGAAACCATCAAGGCGGCGTAAAAGATCGCGGGCTTCGGCCAATGCCCGGTGCCCGGCGGGGGTGGGTTGTAACGGCTTTAAGGACCGGTCAAAAAGCTGTGCGCCAATGCGTTCTTCAAGGCGCTGGATACGGCGCGTGATGGCAGGTTGCGTAAGGCCAAGGCGGGCGGCGGCCCCATGAAAGGATTTTTCATCGGCAACGGCGATCAATGCCTGAAGTTCGCGGGTATCCATGACGGTCACCTGTTGTCACAAAAGATGGTTCAGGATCGCGCAAATCGGCTATTGATGCAAGAAAAGCATCGGTGTCGTTAAGTTGATGCGAGTTCTGCATGAGCTGGTTGTGCCGGGAGCTTTTTCATCTTTGCTTTGCAGATGCTGGCTGCCGCGGTGTAACCGCCATCGGCTCCATCTAGGAAATGCAGGTGGGAGTCCGTTGCAATATCGGGAACGATGCAGGTCATCAGCGCTTCGTCCTGCTGTTTTATCCCAAACCAGATATCACCATTGTTTTCGGCATCCGACAGCAACGTTTCGATTTGTTCTGTTTGTGGTGCGGTGCAATTGACAGTCAGCCAGATACCATCGCCAAAGCGTCGGAAATCAGTATTGAGTTTGGTTTGTTCGCGATAATGCACCGGATCGAAATCGCCAAGATTCCGGCCAGTTTTAAACAGAAACAGGGCAACGCAGGAGACGAAAAGCGCCTTGCACCATGCGCGCAGTTTTGATCCTTCGGTTCCCTGTGTTGCCAGTGCTTCGAGGCGCAGGCTTTGCCAGCCAATCCGGAAATCGGGACCGGATTCAGGGACCGGATTGCTGTCACGACGGTCCTGTTCAAGGATGCCAAACAGGGCGGTTGCGCAACGGTCAAAACGAGCACGATCATCGCGGGGCAGCATGATTAGTGACAGGATTTTACATCCATCCTCGGCCCGGATTGGCGACCATCGGCACGAAAGTCCTGTCAGATCGGGCTGCGTGCCAGACGGTGCCGGTGTAATCAGGTTATGGCCCTGCTTCATCTGTTCTTCGGCCCAGGAAATGCCGCGCCCGGAAAATACCGCATAGGCCAGCTTTTTTGATGCGAGAAAACGGGCAACCCGGACATTGTGACCACTTTTTCGGATTTCGTCGATGCGGACCAAGGCAACCCGCAAATCAAAACCCAGTTCTTCGCTTGCCCAGATGGCGGTCGCGGCAAGGGCATCGCGGACGGCGGGAACCTTGTCGGGTGGGCAGGCAATCGCTGCACCGTCCCCGCCAAAGATGAATGGAAAATCCGAATGTCCGATGGCATTGGTGGCTGCGGCAATGACCGACGCGCCGACCATATTGACTTCCTTGTAACGGCCTGCTTCGACCGCCTTGGTCGACCCGACGATATCGGATGTGCCAACCCACCAGTCATCGGGCAGTTCGCGATAAATTGACGGGTCAAGAACCTTGGCGAAATCGTCGAACACCGGGATGTCGAGATAGGGATTGATCAAGGGCATCTCTGGGGTTGGCGGGGCCAGTTCATGGCACCATTAATAATGAGGCGGAGGTGCATCATCTTCTGGTGATGTACGCAGAAAATCGACAAGCCGTTTTATATCTTCGGCCATTAATTTGTTGCGCCGTTCCAGCAGGTCGATCCGGTCCCACTGTGATTTGATCATGTCGGACATGTCATGTATCGAGCTTTCGAGATGGGCGATGTGGATTTCGAGTTCGTCGATACGGTTGCTTGCGTCTTGGCTCATGGCGCGATGGTTGTCCCGCTTGGATGGGTGAAAACTTGCCGGGGACAATGCCCTGTGGCAGGAGTAAGACACCAACCTAGCACAGATCAGAAAGATTGGTTAGCAGGCCCATGAGCGAATTATCCATCCTCGTCATTCTTGGCGTCGTTACAGCACTGATCGTGGTCTATGCCATCCGGTTGCGTGCGGTGCCGATGCCAAGTGGTCGCAAGGCACGCAACGAAATCATATCCTATCTTCCCAAGGAACCCTGCCGGGTGACGGATTTCGGATCGGGATGGGGCGATCTGGCGATCAATATCGCGCGTGCCCGACCCGATATAACGGTGACCGGGATTGAGTTATCGCCGCTACCCTATGCGGTCAGCCGCATTCGCGCGCGGCTGGCACAGCTTGAAAACCTGTCGCTGGTGCGCGCGGACTTCAGAAAGCGCGATCAGAATCCGGGGGATGTTGTGGTGTGCTTCCTTGACCCGCGGGTGATGGCCGATGTCGGCGATGTTTTAAACCAGCGCATGGCACCGGGCGGGATTGTGATTTCACGTGCTTTTGCCATTCCGGGCTGGCAGGCCTTTGGCGAAGTCCCGATGCAGTCGGGATCGGATATGCTTTACCTGTACCGAATGGGATCGCATCTGCCAGGATGAGGCGCTGCCTGGCTTGCAAAAAGCAGGGTCGCCCAATGACACCCTGCTTTTTGCGTGTCATTCTTCTTCGTAAATCTTGATCAGGGCGGAATGGTCAAGATCGCCGCCGCCCATTTCGATCAGTTCTTCGTAAAGTTCAAGGGCGAGCCGCGAGAAGGGCAGTTCAAGGCCCAGTTCGCCTTCGGAAAATTCAAGCGCCTGATACAGGTCCTTGCGCTGGGTCACGACCTTGCCACCTGGTTCGAAATTGCGTTCGATCATGCGTTCGCCGTGCTTTTGCAGGATCGCGGAATCCGCAAAGCCGCCGGTCAGCGCGGAGCGCAATTTGCCCAGATCTACACCGGCTTCGTCGGCCATGGAAAAGGCTTCGGCAATCGCACCGATGGTGATGCCAACGATCATCTGGTTGGCGGCCTTGGCGATCTGGCCGGATCCGATTTCACCGACATGGGTGACGCGTGATCCAAGCACGCCAAAGACTCGCTGGACACGTTGAAAATCTTCTTCTTCTGCACCGACCATGATGGTGAGCGTACCGTTTTCAGCCCCGTGTGTTCCGCCTGATACCGGGGCATCGATCCAGTGACCGCCAGCTTCTTCGACGGCATCGGCAAAGCGCCGTGTGGCGTCGATGGCGGTCGTGCCCATGTCGACAACGATGGTGCCTTCTTCCATGCCGTCAATCACGCCATCCTCGCCAAGCAGCACGTTTTCAAGGGCTTCGGTATTGGCGACACAGATGATGACGATATCTGCATTCGCCGCTGCATCGGCCGGGGTGGGCGCGGTGGCAACGCCCAGATCGTCAAAGGCATTAAGCGTTTCGGGATTGCGCGTATTGACGGTCAGGATCGCCCCTGCTTTTTCGAGATTGAGCGCCATAGGACGGCCCATCAGTCCCAAACCGATGAATGCGATGTTTTCCCCGGCAAGTGCGGTCATAACGGTGTTCCTTCGTTTTGGCCAACGCGTGGGCCTTCGATGTGACGGTCAAAAAGCGATCAGACGATCAAAATCATCCCGGCTGGTTGAACCGGGTGGGCGGCAGTCAAATCGCAAGTGCGGCCATAACATGGCGGTCTGACAAAGAAAGCAGCAATTCAGGGCGTTGCCCGGTTTTATGCGCGTTTCGTTCGGTTTCCGTCGTTATCGGCCGACGCTATGTCGTCGGAATGGAAATTATGTGGTCGTTCTGTGCCGTCTTTGCGCGATTGCCTAAAACTCGCCGGGGCGGACATATCGCGCGGCCATGGCGCGTTCAATCGCGGCACTCACAAGGCGGTCAATATCGAGCCGATGACGTATCAGTTCGAGAATACGAAGTTCTTCCTGACTGATTTCGCTGTCCGACAGGACAATTTCGCAGGCAAAGACATAAGCGGTTTCGCGCAATTTGCGCGGCAGGGCTTCGCGGATCATGTCCAGCGTGCTGTCCAGGCCGTCTTCTTCGGCAAGCAGTTTGGCGCAATCGCGCGCAACCGCCGTGACACCGTCATTGTCAAAGCCGGCAAAAATCGGAAGATAGCGAACCCGACGCCCCATTGCGGACAGTTCCGCATCGGTGATGTCGTTATCCGAGGCCGAAACCATAACCATTGTGTAAATCAAGGCGTCCTGATGTGAGATCACGATGATTACTCCTTTTCCGGATGACTGACCGTTAACGGGTATTCCCGCGAAACGTCGACGCACCGGTTGATGGCGTGTGACAACTCCGATGGACATAGAACCTAAGACGGTATTTGATCTCCGGCAACAGTTAACCGGTTAAATATTCACGATTTTAATGATTGCGTAGTGAAATGTGGCGCATCCTCTGGGCGTCGGAACACAGGGGGGCTTGCTGCGCATGCATGTGCAGGGGCTGTGAACCGAAGGGGATGCTTAAAAAATTACAACATGTTAGCGTCAAGAACGCATCGCATTCTCTCTTGGGAATAAAATAGGCCTTTGCAGCGCATGGGGTAAAAGTTATGGTCTCGCAGCGATAACAAAAATGACGAATAAGCCGGGTATGGGAGTTATCATTTCAAGCAACGCTGCGGGGACTCTTGCGGCGTTGATTGGGCATCTTCGTGTCCCGTCGGGGGTTTATGACCCCATCGGCGAAAGCCTTCTTGTGAATGCGCCATGGGCGCAGACGATTTCACCCGACCTTGTCGATGATACCTGGCACAAGATTGATACCCATCCCGAAATCGCCCAAAATATCCGTGAAATCAGTGCCGAGGCCCTAAATGCCGTCGGATATTTTTCGCGTGTCGATAAAATTGATGGCCGCGATGTCCAATTCTTTGCCTGGCAGCTTTCACTCTCCGGGCAGGTTTTCATCCGGATCATCGCCCTTCAGGACGCAGATGCGACGACTGGCACCGGGGTTTTGATTTCGCCGCAGCCGGTTCTGGTGGTGGAGCGTGACGGCGGTTTGCGATTCTCCAACAAGGCAGCCGAGCAGGCCGCCCTTGAAATGGGGCTGCCTGGTGCATTGTCGCTGACTAAACCATCTGGCCAGCGTGCCCTGATTGAAGACGGCGAAAACATCGCCGACTGGGATGACATCCGCACCGTGCATTACGGGCAGCGGATTTATCAGTGGCAACGCATGCCGTTACCGACACAGGATGCGATTGCACTTTTCGGGCAGGAACGCACCCGCGAGGAAAGCTATCGCCGTGCCCTTGAACATGCGGTGCACGGTATTATCGATCTGGCCGCCGATGGCACATTGACCAGTGTGAACGAAGAAGCTGCGACATTGTTTGGCTATGACAATGTTCGCGAATTGCGCCAGGCCTATATTGCCAATAGTGAAAAGTTTTATGCCCGGGCCGAGGATTTGCGGGATTTGCGTCGCGACCTCGTATCCGGGGCAGGGATTCAGGCGCGCGATATCGAAATGCGCCGTCAGGATGGCAGCCAGCTTTGGGTGCGGATCAATGCTACCGAAATTCGTGGCGAAGGTGGATCGCTTCTGGGTTATAGCGTCACGGTTACCGACATCACCAAAAGCCGTCAGGCGGAATATGATCTGCGCCGCCGTCAGGAACGTTATCGTGCGCTGGTCCAGACTGCAGGCAGCGTGATCCTGTTCCTTGATAGCGAAGGTCGCATTCTGGAATATAACCGTGAATGTGAATGGACATTCGGCTTTTCCTGGATGGAAGCCGCCGGGGCAGAATTTCTTTGATTTCCTGTTGCTTGACGGTGAACGCGGATCAGGTGCGTCAGGGGATCAAACGCCTGATTTCCGGCGAGATCATCAAGGACGAAGTCATTTCATTCCGGCGCCGCGATGGCGAGGTTCGCCTGTTGCAATGGAATGCGCGTGCGCATTTCGGCGAGGATGGCGACGTATCGGGCGTGATCTGCATCGGGCAGGATGTGACCGAAAAGCTGTCGGTCGAACGTGCCCTTCGCCGGGCCGAAGAAAAATATCGCGGCATTTTCGAAAATTCCGCCGAAGGTCTTTATCAGAGCCGCCCGCTTGGCGATATCCTGTCTGCCAATCCGGCCTTCGTATCGATCCTTGGCTATGACAGTGCCGATGAATTGCTGGTGTCCCAAGCCGGGTTTTCGCAATGTTACCTGAACCCGACCAATCGCCTGCGCCTGACGGGAAAGCTTATGCGCGATGGCGTGGTTCAGGGGTTTGAGGCCGAGATGCGCCGACGCGACGGCAAGATCATCTGGGTCGAGGAAAATGCGCGACTGGTACGCGATGACAAAGGTGTTCCGGTTCTGATCGAAGGATCGATCACCGACATCACAGATCGCAAACGCAGCGAAGCACGTATCCAGTTTCTGGCCCATCATGACGGATTGACCGGACTTCCGAACCGCACCCTGTTTCAGGAGCGCCTTGCAGCCGCGGTCAAGCGTGGCAAGCATGAAAAGCGCAGTTTCGTGCTGATGCTGTTTGATCTGGATAACTTCAAAGACATCAATGATACGCTTGGGCATCCCATCGGCGACCTGCTCTTACAGGGGGTTGGGGAACGCATGCGGGTTTGTCTGCGCAACGAGGATGTGGTCGCGCGCCTTGGCGGGGATGAATTTGCCGTCCTGATCCATGATCCGGGCACGGTCGAGGAAGTGACCCTTGTTGCACAGCGCCTGATTGAACGGGTTTCGGAACGCTTCATGCTGGATGGGAACGAGGTGCAGGCATCGACATCGGTCGGTATCTGCATGTTCCCGCAGGACGGGCGCGATGAAAAGGACCTGTTCCGCAATGTCGATCTGGCGCTTTATTGTTCCAAGGCCGAAGGACGTAACCGGTATCATTTCTTCGAACCGCGTTTGCAGGTCGAAGTGCAGGAACGCAAGGCGCTTGAACGCGACCTTAGTCATGCGATTGAAAATGACGAGCTGGAGCTGTTCTATCAGCCGATTATTGATATCGCGAACCACAAGATCATCGGAATGGAGGCGCTGGTGCGCTGGTTCCATCCGTCCCGCGGGCAGGTCAGCCCGGTCGATTTCATTCCTGTGGCCGAACGCATGGGCATCATTGCCGATGTTGGCCATTGGGTGCTTAATCAGGCTTGCAAACAGACCCGGCAGTGGCTCGATGCCGGATATGGCGAACTGACGATTTCGGTCAATCTGTCGCCGCTGGAGCTTGCCCGGCACGAAGACCTGATTGAAAGTGTCGGCGATGTTCTGGAACGGTCGCGTTTGAACCCGACCCAGCTGCAGTTTGAAGTCACTGAAAGTGCGGTGATGGATAACCCGCGCGAAGCGGCGATCACGCTTGGCATTTTGCGAAATCAGGGCATCCGGATTGCAATTGATGATTTCGGCACAGGTTATTCATCGCTGGCCTATCTGAAACGATTCCCGGTCGACAAGATCAAGATAGACCGGTCGTTTATCATCGACCTCGACAGCCGCGATGGCAATGCCGCGATTGTGCGCGCGGTGGTGTTCCTGGCGCGGTCGTTTGGCATGGCGGTCAATGTCGAAGGGATCGAAACCGAAATGCAACTGGAACGCATCGTCTCTGAAGGCGTTGATGAGGTACAGGGCTTCTATTTCAGCAAGCCGATCCCTGCCAGCGATTTTGAAATGCTGTTGAAATCGAATGTGACCATGCCGTTCGATGTGTCCTTTGGCGGGAACACGCGGCCGCACTGATCATGCAGGCGACCGCATTCCCGGTTTTCAACAGGTTTCGTCCGTTATCACGCGGCGCGGTGGTCCCAGAAATCTCCGGCCTTCTGGCGCACGCGATCCCGGTCGATCACGACCGTTGACGGGCGAGACCGGCTTTTGCGCAAAACACCCTGACGGCGAAGATCAGCAATCATGCGGCTTGCGGTTTCGGTGGTTGTGGCAATGATGCTGCCCAGCTTGTCGCGTGTCGGCAGCGGGCAGTGATCATCCTTGGCACTCCAGAGCAGGAAACGGCAAATCCGGCGCATCGCCGATCCGGTCCCCAGATTGACCTTCCAGTTATAGCCATCGACAACCTCGCGTGCGAGCAGCCGCAGGATCGCCTGTTGCAGTTCGGGATTGGTCGCCTGTGCCATTCGGATGCGCGCAACCGGAATGCGCATCAGGACCGTCGGCGTCAAGGTTTCGCTGATCAGTGAAAGACCCGGTTCGACAACCGTTTCAAGCCCGATCAGATCACCGGGGCGGAACACGCGGCAGACCTGACGTTCGCCATCTTCGGCATAATGACATTGCATCACAAGGCCCGACAGGATGCGATAGATATATTCGCCTTCCTCTTCGTGGTGCCCGATGGCGGCATTGGCCCCCATATCAAGGGCCGGGTTTTCAGCAAGTTTCTCAAGATGTTTCAAGGCGTCTTCGTTGTTCATGGGGAACTCCCGATGGCACAAGGGAGATACGCGGCACGTTGCGGGGGGCCGCGTATCGACACCAGATCTTTTGTCCAGCCGGACGGCTGGTTTGCATTGTCGAACCTTCAGGCCACGCGCAATGCCCGGGCGGGGCGGGCCACAAACAGCCAGTCCAGGAACCAGATCACCAGCATGGATACACCGACGACCGGGTAAATGATTCCGCCAATCCCAAGGATCGCCGTCACTCCGACCAGGCTTTTTGTCCGGCGCGGCAAGGGCGGTATGCCCAGCGATCCGGCCGGGCGGCGTTTCCACCACATCATCCCGCCAGATACAGCCATAAAGACAATCGCGGCACAGACAATCATCAGCACAATCTGGTTGATCACCCCGTATTCCTGACCCATATGGACATTGATCGCCCATTCCATGATGCGGCCAAAGATGCCGTAGTCCTGATATCCCATATCAATCAACGGTCGACCTGAATATTGGTCCAGATGAATGACGCGCTGCTGGGACAGGTCATCGGGATAGATTGATGCGCTGTAAACACCGGTTTCACTGCTTGGCAATGAAATCGCATAGCCGGGTGCAATGCCAAGTTCTGCGAACTTTGCCACGGCGGCATCGATGCCAAACGGAGTTGGTGTGCCACCATTGGCAGTTGACGTGCCATCAACCGATAACGGGATCTGGGCGTTTTCGGTGGTCCAGCCGGTTTCACCGAAAGCCTTGATCATCGGGACGGTCGAAAGGGGCACATCGACGCGAACACCCGAAGGATAGCCGCTCGGCGTACCATTGGCGAATTCGTTGGCATATTTACCCCAGAATACAGACCAGAACATGCCGGTCGCGGCCAGAAACACGATAAAGAAGCCAACGAAAATGCCGGTAACCGCATGGGCATCGCGCCACCAGCGCCGACGCGCCGGGGTATCGCGCACGGTTAGAACGCCGCCGTTTTGATTGCCACGCGGCCACCAAAGATAGGTGCCTGTCGCGACCAGAAGGATGCTCCATCCCGCGGCGATTTCGATCAGGTAATTGGTAACGGTACCAAATTCGGCCAGACTGTGAATGCGGCGGATCAGCCACATGATCGTGCCGCGATCTGGCATCGATCCTAGCACCAGCCCGGTATAGGGATCGACATAAACCGACCGGCGATCACCCGCCGATGTGGCAATGACGATTTCGGTGCTACGGTCCGGCGAGGTCGGCGTGATGATTTTGACCGGTTTGTCCCCGACGAAATAGCGCACGGCATCAACCTGTGTGCTGATCGGAAGTGGCGGTACATCCAGAACATTGACGAATTTCAGGTCGGAATAGACCCAGTCATCGATTTCGTCACGGAAAAGATAGGCCGCACCAGTGACGGCCAGAAGAATCATAAAAGGCAGAACAAAAAGTCCGGCATAGAAATGCCAGCGCCAGACAGCGCGATAAAGGCTGCTTGTCCCTTTGGGCGCATTTTTGGCATGTGCCGATGCGTTTGGCATCACGATATCCCCAATTCGGTCGCGGGTCTGTCGGGATATGGGCGCATTGGCCCGATGATCCCTACCCGGAGCTCAAACAATCTGAAGTTGACCACGCTGGGCGGTCCGGGGCCAGTAAGGGCAACGGACATCATCCATCAGGCCGGGAGACACTCAGACGGGAAAGGGCGGGGCGCGGGGCGATGCCGCAATCGGACAGAAATCATGCAGGCGTGCCGTGATATGAAGGGCGGTGACCGCATTGGACATCCGCACGCGATGGATCAATGGCAATTCCGGTTCGACGGGCAGGCCGACCGCATGATTGCCAAGGCCGCAAATCGCGCATTGGAATCCTTCATAGGCACTGGAATGAGGGGAAGAACCGCCTTCTTCTGTTGCGCCAGCCGGGACAGATATCGTCTTGATGCCATTGGCGGTACAGATGATAAGCGGGATAAAGTTCCGATCGGCGTTGCCCCCGACAGCGGCCGGGGTATTGGCAAGCGCGACCGGCGCATGCATAAAGCCGAACATCAGGGCGTTTGCCAGCAAAAAGCACGCGACAGCAACCGACAGGCTGCGTCTGAGTGCCGAATATATCTGGCGGGTTCTGATCACGGCTTTCAATCCATTCCGGAAAGATACCTGCCTTCAATAATCCCTTGAAGGCGGAGTGTCAAAACCTCTTGGTGTGAACCACTTATCAGCAATTTTTTATAATCGTTCCTATAACAATTGAAATTCGCTGATTTGACTTGGTTGCGACGAATTGCACCAACAGTGTTTTGGCATTCTGAAAGCCAAAAAATTTTGTCTCGGATTTCGAAACGCCGGTTGTGGCGAAGGCTGTCAAAGCTTCCAGCATGCGGTTTGCAAATAGTTTTCGGTAAAACTCCTGTTTGGGGCTAGGCTTCATTACCTGCTTTGGTCATTTGCGGAGAACCCCCTATGCATGCCTATCAGCACGGTGGTGTGCCAGAACAGAAAACGCCCATATGGTCTGCGGTTCGTCTGAACCGGGCGGTTCTGATTTTGACCGTTGTCGGCATTGTCACCCATTTTGCCTTGATACCGGTTTCGATCTCTGTACCGGTTTTCGGGCATGCCGCGATGGATTGGCCGCTTTTTGCAGTGATTGCACTGGGCGGCGGGGTTCTGATTTTTGAAATCGTGCAAAAGGCGCTTGCCCGGGATTTCGGTGCGGATTTTCTGGCGGTGATTGCCTTTGTCACCGGTGTGGTGTTGGGCGAATATCTGGCGGCGGCGCTGATTATCCTGATGCTGAGCGGTGGGCAGGTTCTTGAAGCATTTGCCATGCGCAAGGCATCTTCGGCGTTAAATGCGCTTGCTGATCGGATGCCGCGTGTGGCGCATCGCAAAGACGGCGAAAACATTACCGACATCAGCCTTGATGACATCGTGGTCGGTGATCTGATTGCGATTTTCCCGCATGATACTGCCCCGGTCGATGGGGTGGTCGTCGATGGTCATGGTGCCATGGATGAAAGTTACCTGACCGGGGAGCCGTTTGTTGTGGCAAAGGCACCAGGGGCATCGGTGCTTTCAGGTGCGATCAACGGAGATGCGGTTCTGGTCATTCGGGCGGAGAGGCTTTCAAGTGAGTCACGCTATGCCCAGATCATGCAGGTCATGCAGGAAGCCGAACAGAAACGCCCGAAAATTCGCCGGATCGGGGATCAGATCGGGGCGTGGTTCGCCCCGTTTGCTTTGCTGGTTGCTTTTATCGCTTGGTATCTGAGCGGTGATTCCGTGCGGTTTCTGGCAGTCCTGGTCGTGGCAACGCCGTGTCCGCTTTTGATTGCCATTCCGATCACGATCATGAGCGCGATTTCCATGGCCGCCAGACGGGGCATCGTGATCAGCGATCCGACGGTTCTGGAACGGTTGCCGACTTGTAAAACGGCAATTTTTGATAAAACCGGAACACTGACATATGGCCGACCTGAACTGGTCGAAGTTCTGCCCGCCAGCGGTCATGGCGCGAACGAGGTTTTGCGTCTGGCCGCCAGTCTTGAACGATATTCAAAACATCCGCTGGCAACCGCGGTGCTGGCAGCGGCAGAAACCCGCAAACTGGCGCTTGGCGATGTGGCACGAGTATCAGAAAAGCCCGGGCAGGGGCTGGTCGGGGTGGTGGATGGTCAGGAGATTGCGGTGACCCACCGCAAAAAGCTGATTGCAAGTGACCCGGCCATGGCCGAAATCCTGCCGCCCGATGCCAGCGGACTTGAATGCGTGATCATGATTGATGGTGCCTATGGTGCGACATTGCGTTTCCGCGATAGCCCGCGTGCCGATGGCAGGAATTTCGTCGGGCATCTCGGGCCGGTTCATAATTTCAACAAGGTCATGCTTCTGTCAGGGGATCGCGCAAGCGAGGTCAGCCATCTTTCAAAGCTGCTTGGCATTGATGAGAGTCTTGCCTCACAAAGTCCGGAGCAAAAGGTTGAAATCGTGCGGCGCGAAACGGCGCTTGCGCCCACGCTTTTCATGGGGGATGGCATTAATGATGCGCCCGCGCTGGCGGTGGCAACCGTTGGTATCGCCTTTGGTAAACACAGTTCTGTAACGGCCGAGGCCGCCGGTGCCGTGATCCCCGAAAGTTCGCTTCAGGCGGTTGACGAACTGTTTCACATCAGCATGACCATGCGGCGCATTCTGCTGCAAAGTGTGATCGGTGGCATGGTGTTATCGATCTTTGCCATGGGCTTTGCCGCCTTTGGCTACATCAGTCCGGTTGCTGGTGCCGTGCTGCAGGAAGGGATTGATGTCATTGCGATCGTCAATGCCTTGCGCCTTGCCCTGGCGGGCAACATCCGCGCCGATCTTGTTGGGGATGAAAAGCAGATATCCTGAACATATCATCGACCGGAACCAAGCTTTGATGGCGGCGTTTATACAAACGACGGATCATATTTAAAGAAATCGGTAAATGAAACCAAAGGGACAGGTCCATGACACTCGTTGTAAATGACGGCACGCCGGAAATGCGCGCACTTCTGGAAAAGGGCCGCAAACGGCTTCGGACTGTCGGGGTCGTTCTGCTTTTGCTGGGTATTCTTGCCGTCGCCTTCCCGTTTGCCACGACGATTGCGTTTAAAACCGTGATCGGCTGGTTGTTTATCATCGGGGCTGTCGGGCATTTTTACGGCGCGTGGAATGCCGATACACCAACGCGCCGCTGGATCGATGTGGTGCAAGGCGTTCTGTTCGCGCTTGTCGGCGGGTGGCTGGCGTTTTTCCCGCTGACCGGGATTGTGACCCTGACCGTGTTGCTGGCAATTGCCTTTATCCTGCAAGGATTGCTTGAACTTGCCATGGCGTTCCGCCTCAGCCAGTTTCCCGGCTGGAAATGGATGCTGTTTTCCGGCGGTATAGCAGTACTTGCCGGTGTTTTAATATTCGTGGAATTGCCAAGTGCTGCCACTTGGGCGATTGGATTGTTGCTTGGGATTAATCTGATTTCGTCAGGTTTGAGCTATCTGATGGTGTCAATGGCAATGCGAACGGTTACCAAGAGCTAAGCTGCGATTTCTGTGCCGTTCAGGATCAGATCAACCGCCGTAGCAACACCGTTTTCATGCGAAATTTGTTTGGCAATTCGTTTTGCTGTTTCGTGAACCTGTGGTGTTGCCAGAATGTCGCTTATGGCGCTGGCAAGACATTTTGCATCAAGCTTCGATGAGGGGATCAACTGGTGGGCAACGCCGATCGTGTAAAGCCGTTTGGCCCAGAATGGTTGATCGCCAAAGAACGGTACAATAATGGATGGGCATCCCGCCCGTAATGCTGCTGCACACGTTCCGGCCCCCCCATGATGTATGGCGGTCTTTACATGTTTGAACATCCATTCGTGTGGTACTTCCCGAACGGCATAAATGTTGGATGGCCAATCAACATCGGAAGCAATGCCGCCCCAACCGGTTGCAATGATTGCCTGGGCATTTGCCTGTTTGACCGCATCAATCAACATTTGGGCGGTCTTTTGCGGATTGGCGGCGGGCATGGAGCCAAACCCGATATAGATCAGTTTTTGACTGTTTTTGATAAAGCTCGTCATTTCGGTGCTTGGCTCGTACAAAGCATCATTTACAAACCAATAGCCCGTGACAGCAGCTTTTTTCGGCCAGTCATTTGGGCGCGCTATGATGGCGTTGCTATAGGCGTTTAGAATCGTGATGGCTCCGAACTTTTGTGATTTTAGGATATCAAATTTCTGATACGGGATGGCTTTATGCCGTTTTGATGCCCAATCGCGGAGGCTGTTGCGCAACGACAGATTAACCAACCCCTTCACAAGCTTCCCTGTCAGAAGGTTATATTTCCGGCAATCCGCCATATTGGGAAAGCCGATATGCGGATAGGCACGAGTTGGAATAAGTGCTGGGATCAACTGGGCCAGAATGGCTGGGATTGCAAAATGATCAGCAATTGCCAAGGCGCCAAAGGCTTTTGGATGAAATACTATTTTGTCTGGCCTGAGCCTATTAATGGTTTCAAAAATATCATCAAGAAGCGCACCTTGAAGGTCTCTTCCTTGCGCACGCAATTTTAAGATGCTGCTTATTTTCTTTAGGAATCCGGTGCCCGGATTTGACGCATTCGCAAATTGTGGTTTGCTGGTCAGATTTATTAACGCATCTGTTAAGGGCGCAAATGCGAGGCCGTGTTGTTGCACTAACGATTGGAAGCGCCCGGGGGCGGCAAGTGTAACCATATGGCCGGTTTGTTGTAACCCGTACGCCAAAGCAATGAAGGGCTGGATGTCGCCGCGTGTGCCATAGGTCATCAACAAGATATGCATATCGCGTCCTTCGGCGGAAAATGGGGGTATTGCACAATCGATTTGTTGTCAGATGTCAGGTGAAGTTGACCCGCACAGATTACTTTAGCAGATTTCCATTGTCGGCGTTTGGCCTTAAAAATGCCCGTGTCTGTTCAATCGCTTCGCGCATGCCGACCCGCTGGACATTGACGTCTTCGGGGAATGCACCCAGCAATCGCGACGGCATCCGGTTATCAAGCAGCACAAATACCCCACGGTCTTCCGCGCGGCGAACAAGGCGACCAAAGGCCTGCTTCATCCGCAGACGGGTCAGCATGTCGTCATAGCGCGCACCATGAAATGCGGCCTTGCGCGCCCGGTGAAGGATATCGGGGCGGGGCCATGGCACGCGATCAAACACGATCAGGCGAAGGCTGTCACCCGGCACATCAACCCCGTCGCGCACCGCATCGGTTCCAAGCAGACAGGCATCGCGTTCTACCCGGAAAATATCGATCAGGGTTGACACATCCATACCGTCAATATGCTGTGCCAGAAGCTGCAACCCGGCATCGTCAAGCGGCCCGGTCAGGCGTTCGTAAACCGCACGCAAACGGTTGATTGCGGTAAACAGGCCAAGTGCACCGCCGCCGGACGCCAGAAACAATTCGCGATAGGCCGCCGCCACATGATCGGGGTTATCACGGCCAAGGTCATTGATGATGAAAACCTTGGTCTGTTTGGCATAGTCATAGGGGCTTTTCATCGCCGCCCGGATCGCGGGCATCGGCATGTGCGATGCTCCGGTGCGATCTTCGGCAACGCCCCAGTCAAACATCTCATCGCCCGTGCCATCGCGGAGCGTGGCCGACGTGATCACCAACCCATGGGCGGAGGGTGCCAGGGCCGCGGTCAGGGGCAATGTGGGGTCGATATGATGGCGGTGCATGCCAACATCGAAATCGCGGCCAAACTGCCGTTCGATGGCAAACCAGTCGACAAATTCCGGCGGGGTGGCATCGACAAGGCTTTCAAGCATTGCGCGCCATGCGGCAACCTGCATGATCGCACGCCGTTCAAGGGAACGGATCGCGGCATCAAGGCGTTGGCGCTCGGCACTTTCAAGCTCGTCTGCCTTTTCATCTAGCATATGGGCGATGATTTTGATTAGGGCCTTGGCCGGTTTTTCAAGGGCGGCCAAGGCACGGTCAAGATCGGCCGCACTGGCCAGAACCGGGTCAATCGCCGGTTTACAGTCGGTTTCAATCGAATAACCCCGGTCGCCTTCGGCCGCACGCGCCATCACCTGTGCCCGGACATGGGCAAGGAACAATTCCGCCGGGCCCTTGGCATGTTCGGCCCCGTCATGAATGCGCATCAGCCAGCCCTGTTCGGGCAGGCATTGGGCGGCGACAATCACGGCATTGACCGCATCACGAAGTTCGTCCCGATCCATGATCAGGGTTTCAAGCCGTTGTTTAAGTCCACGTGCGCGCGACTGGCCCTTGTTTTCCGCACCCAATAACCAGCGGCGTAATTCTGCCCCTTCCTGCCCGGTCAGATGGGCGGAAAAGGCTTTGTCGGCGGCATCAAAAAGATGATGTCCCTCGTCAAAGACATAACGTGTGGGCATCGATGCGTCGTCAAGCCCGCCAAGGGCAGCCTGCACCATCACCAGCGCATGATTGGCGACCACGATCTCGGCCGACCGCGCCCGGCGCACGGTTTTTTCAACAAAGCAGCGCGAATAATGCGGGCAGGCGGCATAAATGCATTCGCCGCGCTGATCGGCAAGCGCACTGGTAAACCGGCCACCGATCAGTTCGGTCAGCCATGCCGGGAAATCACCGCCGACCATATCGCCATCGCGCGTTTGCGATGCCCAGCGCGCCATAAGCCCCAGTGGGATCGCCTGATGGGGCTGTTGCGCCAACGGTCTTTGGGCTTCTTCGAAATTCAGAAGGCACAGGTAATTTTCGCGACCCTTGCGCACGACCGCCTTCAGGCGTTTGTCCTTGGGATCGTCATAAAGGCGGTTCAGTTCCTGATCGATCTGACGTTGCAGGTTGCGGGTATAGGTTGAAATCCAAACCGCCCCGTCATTCTTTTGTGCCCAGATCGAGGCCGGGGCAACATAGCCCAGCGTCTTGCCCGTCCCGGTCCCTGCCTCGGCCAGGACGATATTGGGTGTGCCTTCGGCAGTGCGTGGCGCGAAGGCCGAACAGACGGCGGATGCATAATCGGCCTGTTGCGGGCGTTCTTCTGCCCCTTCGCCCAGAAGCTTTTTCAGCCGTTCACGGGCATCCTTTGGATCGACCGGATTGTTGCCGGGCGGCGGCGGCGGGGCATGTTCCGCCCATTCGCCCATTTTCTTCCAGACCTTAAGACCTTCATAGACGGCAAATTTATGCGGGCCGTCGCCATCGGCACCAAGGGCGGCCAGAACCGGCACGCCCCACATCCAATGCCCGCGTGCCATCGGCCATGCAATGGAAAGCGCACGTGCGCGCTTTTCACGCGGCAGGGTGGCAAGTTCCTGCAACAATCGTTTCATCGCCTCGGCCAACGCTTCGGCCTGTCCGATCAGATCATCAGACGCCCGTTGCCCGGTCGCCATGGCAAGCCCGCGTGGTGTGGGGACGCAAAACTGCGCCGGGCGGACAAAGGCAAAAAGTTCCAGAAGGTCATGGGCCGGAAACGGATCGGATTTCATCCGCCGTGCCGATGCCGGGGTATGAACCAATATCGGGCGTTGGGATCGCGCCCGTTTGGCCGCCGCCCCATGCGGCAATTCTTCTATTTCCCCGTCGGGCGAGAGGAAAACAGCATGACGCAATCCGACGACCATGACGGGTGCGTCGGGTGGCATGAATTTCGGCGTGGGATCAGAACGATCATCGAACATTTGGGGGACTATAATCAGGTCGGGCCACTGGTGCCACCGGGGAAATTATCCTATCTTCGGATTTTCGCGTTTTCATTCCCAAAGATGGTGCGGGCGTTTCAATGGGCAAGGCAAAATCAGATAAGCAGTGTTTCTGGCGCGATGCCGGTTTGCCGTTTGTCGAGCTGCGTCGGGTCGATGACGGGCGTAATGTTTGTTATGAGCGCCACAGCCACGACACGTTTTCAATCGGCATCGTCAAGGGTGGGCGCAGCACCTATTGGAACCGGGGGAAGACCCATGAAACCGGCAAAGGATCGGTTGTTGTGCTGAACCCTGAGGATTTCCATGGCTGCAACCCGGTGCCGGGTGGGGGATGGTGTTATGACATGCTGTTTGTCGATCCGGCGTGGCTTCTGGATTTGCAGGTGGAAATTGATGCCGATGCCGCCGGGCGGTTTGCGATGTTTTCCGACACCATCAGCCATAGTCCAATGCTGTATTCCGGCCTGCAAAGCCTTGCCGATACATTGATTGATCCCGATTGTGACCGGCTGGCCAAGGAAAGTACGATGGTATCGTTCTTTGCTGATCTGCATGTGGCGCTTGATCGGCGCGGTATCTTGCGTGGGGTTGGCGGTGCGACGGATAAAAACAAAATGGGCCGGGTTGCGGATTATATCCGGGCCTATTACGCCGAAGACGTCAATCTGGATGATCTTGCCGGGGTGATCGGGGTTTCGCGATCCTATCTGGTGCGCGCGTTCAAAAAGGCACATGGCATGACGCCCTATGCCTATCTGATCAATTGCCGGGTGCAGAAGGCACGCCATGCGCTCAAGCGCGGGGAGCGGATTGTTGACGTTGCCCTTGATTGCGGCTTTGCCGATCAGGCGCATTTTCAACGGGTTTTCAAACGCCTGATGGCGACCACGCCGCGCCATTATGCGATGGCGCATGTCGCCTGAGCCAATCAAGTGACGATCAGATAGGCCGCACTTGCCATCAGTAGCAATGCCATGATCCGGTTAAACAGCCGGATATGGGCGGCATCATTTAAAAACCGGCCGAGGAACGCCCCGGCATAGGCCCAGCAGGCGACCGAGGCAAAACAGACCGCGAAATAAAGCACTGTGAATTCCCAGACCAGCGCCGGCGCACCATTTGCGGCATAGGCCCCCATGCCGGCAACCGCAGCAAGCCACGCCTTGGGGTTAACCCATTGCAGCAATGCGCCGGTGATCATCGATGGTCCCTTGTCCGCGCGCGTTTTGCCCAATTCGCCCGATGCGGTGGCAAGCTTGAAGGCCATGAACAGCAAAAACGCCACCCCGGCCCATTGAATGACTGTCGTCAGGTTGGGAAAAATCACCAGCAATTCATGCAGGCCCAACCCGATCAGAAGCAATAACAGGCAAAAGCCGCTGGTCGCGCCGAACACAAGTCGCAGGCTGGGACGAAAGCCGTAATGCACGCCGGAACTCAGGATCAGGATATTGACCGGGCCGGGCGTGATCGAGGCGGCAAGCGCGAAGGCAGCCATCGACAGATAAAGGCTTGGGGCGGCGGCAAGCATGGGTTGGCGATCCTTTTGGTGGCTTTGCTGGATGCAACAATGCGCCGCAGGTCTTGGGGTTTATTGAACGATATTGCCCTGCCGGTTGTAAATGCCCCAAAAAAAACGGCATCCGGGAGTTGGCCCGGATGCCGTTTTGGACGGATCAATTACCTCGGGGGAGGGGATCCGCTTAGTTTTCTGTCAGTTTCATCAACTGACTTGCACAGGCGTCGGCGATTTCCGGGGTCGGGGCATCATTGCCAGGCATGGTGGCCCAGCCTTGAGCGGCGACGAAATCATCACGCTTGTAGGAGCTTTCCTCTTTAAGGGCGGCAAGCTGCATGGTCTGATTGGTGGGGGTCTGGGTTTTGAACTGCGCAACACAAATCGGGGCGAGGGCGGTAATGACCGCATCCTTGCTTTGCGTGTTGGCCATTTCGGCTGCGGTGCTGCCCGAAACGACCCAGCTTGCGCTAAAGCCGATGATCGTGATGGCAACGGCACCGATAACACCGCCCCAGATTGCGGGTTTTACCCAGACTGGAATTTCCATATTCATAATATACTCCCATTAATTTTGTGAAATTTATAAACAATTGCTCGTTTGTATTTCACTCAATGAAATCATTTGGGCACCATTTTAGCAAATGAACTATATTTTTATATAATTGATATGGCTATTGTGTTTTCGACAATTTGCGCGTTTCGATTTTATTGTGTATTTTGTTTTGACGAATATTATGAATATCCAAGTAGGTTGGCGATCCAGCCCGCGCCACCGGCAATCATTGCATATCGTGCCGCCTTGCCAATCGTCACCAGCACGATAAAGTGCAAAAAGCGCACCCGCATGACACCGGCAAAGAGTGTTAGCGGATCCCCGATTATCGGCAGCCACGCCAGCAAAAGCGACCAAAGCCCGTATTTGCCAAACCAGTCTGAAGCACGATCAAGGGCATCTGGCGATACCGGGAACCATCGCCGATCCTTGAAATGATCGATATACAGTCCAAGCCCCCAGTTGACGCACGAGCCCAGAACATTCCCCGCCGTCGCGACGACAACCAGCCACCACGGCGCATGATCACCCGACGCGACAAGAGCTGCCAAGGCCACCTCGGACGTGCCGGGCAGGATGGTGGCTGATGTCAATGCCGACAGGAACAAGGCGAAAAGCACGGATAAAGGTCCCGTTCAGGTCAAATGAGCTGGATCAGGCGAAGGCAGGAATTAAGTTCAGGCTTCAGGATTTAACGGTGAATTTCTGAATGCTGACCGGTTCTGCCAGTAATTCATCGCCAAGGGCGCCAAAGGCGCGCAGGTATGGTGTTTCAAAATGAAGGGCGAGGTCTTCGTCAGAGCGCCAGTTTTCATACGCCATCCAGATCGCCGGATCTTCGTTGGACTGATGAATATCGTAACTGATGCAACCTTCTTCGTCGCGCGACGGTTCGACAAGTGCCAGAAGCTGTTTGCCAAGTTCGGCTTCCTTGCCCGGTTTGGCGCGTGCGATGGCAAGAACGGTAAGCTTGGTGGTCATCAATGTTTCCCATGAAATTTTTGTGGTATTTTTGCTGCCAAGGATCATCAGGGCAGAGGCCGCATCGGGCAACTGTTAAATGCCGACAAATAAAAGCCCGGTGCAGGGGAGATGCACCGGGCTTGGCTTCGGCATATACGGATCAGGGGAGGTTCCGTGCCGAAGAGGGGCCGTTTGTTGATTAGGCGATGTGCGAGGTTACATCGACATTGCCGCGGACCGAGTTGGAATACGGGCAGATTTTGTGGGCTTCTTCGACCAGCTTTTCAGCTTCGGCCTTATCAAGGCCCGGCAGCGAGATATGCAGGTCAACCGCAAGGCCGAAACCGCCAGCCGCACGCGGGCCGATGCCGACAACAGCCTTGACCGAAACATCAGACGGAACTTTCGGGCCTCCCTGGGAGGAGACGAATTTCATCGCGCCGATGAAACAGGCCGAGTAACCCATTGCGAAAAGCTGTTCAGGGTTGTTGCCTTCACCGCCAGCACCACCGAGTTCCTTGGGCGTGGTCAGTTTGACATCGAGGCTGCCGTCTTCGGTTTTCGCACGGCCGTCACGGCCACCGGTTGCACTTGCTGTTGCGCGGTATTTGACATCTACAGACATGGTTTTCTTCCTTTGTTTGAACGTGATGGTTCTAAGGTTTCGATAACCCGGCTGATCAGGGCGTTGGTTCGGTTAGTGCCCCAGATGATATGTCGCCGGGTGGGTGGGGGCGCAACCGCGCCCCCGAAAGAAGTTGCAGAAAGTTCAGGTCATTCGCCGTAGAAGGCGTTCTTCAAAAACTGGCTGGCCTGGGCGGTTGCGGCCTTGGCAGCCGGGGTGTCGGCGACGGCATTGAGCATGACGAAATCATGGATCGTGCCGTTGTAGCGAACCGTGGTGACATCCACCCCGGCCTGGCTGAGTTTGCGGGCATAAGCTTCGCCCTCGTCACGCAGCACGTCGTTTTCATCGGTGATGATCAGGGCAGGTGCCTGTCCAGCCAGCAATTCCTGCGGGGCATGGATCGGCGTTACTTTCGGATCGGTGCGGTCCGTACCTTCGGGCAGGTACTGGTTCCAGAACCATTCCATTGCCGCCTTGGTCAACCACGGGCCATTGGCAAACTCGGTATAAGAGCCATTTTCAAAATTCGCATCGGTCACCGGATAGAACAGGACCTGGGCGATGATTTCAGGGCCTTTGCGCTGCTCGGCCAACAAGGAAACAACCGCGGTCATGTTGCCACCGACACTGTCCCCGGCAATCGCCAAACGGGTCGGATCAACGTTAAGCTGTTCACTGTGTTCGGCGACATATTTGGTCACCGCATAATCCTGTTCAATCGCGATCGGATATTTGGCTTCGGGTGAGCGTTCATAATCAACGAAGACGACGGCAGCATTTGCCTGTACGGCGATTTCGCGGATCAGACGATCATGGGTTTCCTTATCCCCCAGAACCCAGCCGCCACCGTGGAAGTAGACGACAACCGGCAGGCGGTCGGTGTTGCCTTCGGGGCGGACGATCCGGACCCGGGTTTCGCCGGTCGGACCGACAGGGAAGACGGTATCGGTAACATCGGCGGCGCGTTTTGCAATCGGGCCTGCCTGCGCACCGGCCAGAACATTGCGGGCATCAGCCGGGCTGAGCGTGTAGATCGGCGCACCGCCCGAAGCGGTCAGAGCATTGATGAAGTTCTGGGTGTTATTTTCGAGAACCGGATTTGCCAGTGCGGTCGTGGTGGCCAAGGTTGCTGCCAGAGCAAATGCAGCGGAGGCAACAGTCGTTTTGAATGTATTCATGATCTTGTTCCTTTTGGCTGTCTGGATGGTGCCGCTGTGCGGCGTTTTCCGTTTCGATGATTATGAAATAGCATGCGATTTAATCGTACACGATATAAATTTGAGAATATGAGTCATGCAATTAAATCGCTTGTAATTAAATCGTACACGATATATTAATATGGGTTTGATTTAAAATCAGCCGTGTTACGAGCCACAGAAGCAGCACCAGTGACTGCCAGTCGGCCCGGCCCGATAGGACAAAGGAGAACGCCACTATGGACAATCATGATAACAATCCGCTCAGGCTTGAAAACTTCCTGTGCTTTTCTGTCTATGCGGCCAGTCATGCGTTTAACCGTATCTATAAACCGCTTCTTGACGCGCTTGAGCTCACCTATCCGCAATATCTGGTGATGGTGACCCTGTGGGAGGAGGATGATCAGCCGGTTCGCAGCATTGGTGAAAAGCTGTTTCTGGAATCCAGCACCTTGACGCCTTTGCTTAAACGGCTTGAGGCGGCGGGACTGGTTAAACGTACCCGTGATCCAAAGGATGAACGTTCCGTACGTATTACCCTGACAGCAGCGGGCAGGGAATTGCGGCAAAAGGCACTTGATGTACCGCGTTGTGTTGGCGAGGTGGCGGAACTTGATCTTTCGACAATCAAACGCCTGATCGATGATCTGGGCCAGTTGCGTGACAATCTTGAGGCAAATGCATCGCGGAAATAGTGATGAAAACGTTCAAGCAAGCGGCGACTAGCGTTTGGGTGTCGGTTTGCGCCGGTCCTGATGATAAGTCAGCGCCCAGCCAAGCACGGTTTTAATTGCTTCTTCGGGAAACGGGCGATCCAGCGCAAGCAGGATCGCCCGATTTCCTTCGCATTCCAGAACCCCGTCAAAATGGCTACGGACCCGATCAATCAGGTCGGTCTGGCAGTTGACGTAAATGGCGATCCGGTCGGGTGCCTTTGGTTTCCAGTCGGCCCGGATGGTCGTCCCCGACCCGGAGGGCGTTACCCATGCCGGTTCCCCCCATTTCAGGGTTTCCGTAATCATCCCAATAGGGATATTTGCCGCCAGTTCGAAAATCCACCCGCGAATTGTCATTAGCGCCGAGCGGGCATCGTCGGGATAGCATGCGAATTTGGTAGAAAGGTCAGCGGCCAGTTTGGGAACCGTGCCGGGGTCAGATCGGCCTATTCCGAAGGATTGCGTCTGGTTCATATTCCTGCCCGGCATTGAATGCATCAGCCAGACATCATATCGCAGAAAAAGAAAGGGCGCGATGTCCTGGTGGAAATCGCGCCAAGTTTGCTGTCAGGGACAGCAGGGAGGCATACATCAAGGTTCAGATTATCTGCGAGAACAGAAAACCACGGAATGCAGCCACCGGCATATCCCCATATGAGGAGGTTAAAAGCATATCGCCTATTCCGTCGAAGATAGCGGGATGCGATTCGGGCATGGAAAAGGCTGCAAGCCGGAACTTGCAGCCTTGTAGGGGGCTGGTCCCAGAGCAGGGCCAGTTTTTATCTAGATGCTTTGGATCAGAGGCCAGATGGCAGCGCAGAACATGACGGCATGCTGTATCAGCATGGAGGGGGCGACCAAGGCAATTGATGCGGTCAGGGCGCCCCAGGCGTGAAGAATCCGTGCGACAATGAAGGCCGCGGCAACCAGCCAGATGATGTCAGACGTTGCCAGAACAGCCTCGAGTGCGAGCACGACAAGAATACAGAAAGGCGCATTTTCGATGAAATTGCCATGCGCGCGTATCCGGCGTTGCAGGGCTTCGTCACCACCGTCGCCACGGGCCAGTTTAAGGTCGCGCCGCCGCAAGGAAACATTCAGGCTAAGGGCGATCAGCATTAGGGCAAAAATGCCAGTCAGGCAGACGGTAACGGTGATCGGCAGCATGTGCATGGTCCTTTGACGCGTTGGGATGAAACAGCTTTGCCTGATTGGCGGGGCGATGCAAGAGGCAGCATGCAAACAGGCCGGAAATATCCGGCCTGTGCTTGGATCGGTTTGTCTGACTCTGCTGTGTTATTCGGCGGCGCGAAGCATGGTGGTCTGATATTGCCCCGATTTGCTTGTGGCTTCCGGGCTATCGCCCTGCACGCGCTTCATCGCGGTGATGAAATCGCTGATCTTGCTGTTCAGGAAACCCGCCTGATGGGCGGTATGATCGGCATTTTCGTGCACCGTGATCGCGCTGTTGCCGACATCGGTAACACTGGATTGAATCGTGGTGACATTTTCCGAAACCCGTTTGGCACTTTCAGAAACGAAATCAACATTGCGGGCAATTTCGCGTGTTGTGGCGTTCTGTTCTTCGACGGCACCGACAATGGCCGCGACATAACTATCGATGCTGTTAATCACGGTGCCGATATTGGTGATGGCATCGGTTGAATTGCGCGACACGCTTTGAATGCGTTCGATCTTGCGGGTGATTTCATCCGTGGCCTTGGCCGTCTGATTGGCAAGGTTTTTGACTTCTCCCGCAACCACGGCAAATCCTTTGCCTGCTTCACCGGCGCGCGCGGCTTCGATCGTGGCGTTCAGGGCCAGAAGATTGGTCTGATCTGCAATCTGGGTAATCAGTTGCACGACTTGGCCCACTTCTTCTGCGACTTCCTGCAGGTTGCGCATTTCGGTCTGGGAGGTATTGGAATGTTCAACAGCGTTATGCGCAATCCCAGAAAACTGTGTGATCTGGGATGAGATTTCGTCAATCGCTGCAACCATTTGTTCGGTTGCAGCACTAAGCGACTGAGCACTTGCTGATGATTCTTCTGCCTCGGTGGCAACAGCACCGGCGAGCGATCCTGCCTGTGTACTTTGGCTTTGCATGGTTTCGGCACGTGAGAGAACTTCATTGGCGCCTTTGACGATATCGACAAACGTATTTACAAGAGTTTCGCAAAATTCTTTTACCAGTCGATCCGTCTCTGCCCGGCGTTTCTCATCAAGTGCACGTTGTTGTTCTTGCATGGCTTCAAGTTCACGGGCCTTGATCATATCTGCCTGAAATACCCGCATCGCATCAGCCATCTCGCCGACTTCATCGCGGAAGGCGGAAACCGGCACCGGTGTATCAAGTTTACCTTTTGCCAGATCGCCCAGAGCTTCTGTCAGGCGATGCAACGGACGGGTAATCGACCGTCCCAAAAGCCACGCCAAAAGTATGCCTGATACGAGCGCAAAGCCCGACAAAGCGGTGATCAGAGTTTTGCCCATGCGTTCGTCTTCCAACGCCTTGTTCATTGACAGCTGGGTGTAGTTCGCGACTTCGGCAAGAAGGGCTTCAATGGCGGTATTAAGGTCTTTTTGCAATTTCTCTGTCGCGATGACAGCATCCGCGACGTCGGATGTGCTTGCCCCATTGTCAAGAGCTTTGAAAATGTTGGCGACGTTGGACTCGTAATTGTGATGATCCGCTTCTATGCGCAAAAGGGCCGCTTCGACAGCGGCAAATTCTGTTCGGTCTGCATTATTTGAAAGCTCGGTGAGATAGGCTTTTACCATTCTGGTTGCTTCACGGAGCTCCACATCGGACTGTTTTGAAATTTCATCGAAATTAGCCCGAACACTGGTTTCGCTCTCGCTATGGGAGTCCACATTGCGGAAACGCAGCGACTTTTCCATCAGGATGGCTTGTTCAAGCTGATGCTGCGTGATTTTTTCAAGCATCAGTGTCAGAGGCAGGTCGCGCGCGGTAACCTGTTCCAGTTCATTGCCGATCACGGTCATTTTGTATACGGCGATGCTGCCAAGCAAACCTGAGGTTAACAACAGCCAGCCCGCAAGACTATATAGGCGCTGCGCAATATTTGACTTCCACACCCATCCAAACATTTAGTTTCCCTCGCGAAAAAGCAGACGACAATTCCACTTGGGGTCGATGTTTGGTTGTTCAAGCTATCCAAAAGGGTGGCGTTTGCTATTTCCGGGTGTGGCGTGTTTTTTCGAACGAAGCGGTTCAACCGATTGAAATGGGCGGCATCCGAAGGTGCCGCCCATGCTGTTCTTCGTGCCCCGAAAGACTAGATGTTACGCAACCGCTCAAGGAAGTTTTTGACCTGTGTATCAAGGTTGCGGGCCTGTTCGGCCAGTTCGGTTGCCCCGGCCTGCACGTTGGAAGCGGCATCGCCGGTTTGCTGGGACGTATTGCGTACGATCCCGATTGAGGAGGATACTTCGTTGGTGCCTGCCGCGGCCTGCTGGACATTGCCCGAAATTTCGGCCGTGGCAGCGCCCTGTTGTTCGACCGCGGCGGCAATTGCGCCAGTGATTTCATTGATGTTGGAAATTGTTTCAGTGATCTTTTCAATCGCGCCGACGGTATTGTGGGTCTCGGACTGGATCGATCCGATCTGCTGGGCGATTTCCTCTGTCGCCTTGGCAGTCTGATTGGCAAGGTTTTTGACCTCGCTTGCGACGACCGCAAAGCCTTTACCCGCTTCACCCGCGCGGGCGGCCTCGATGGTGGCGTTCAGGGCCAGAAGGTTGGTCTGGGACGCGATATCATTGATCAGGCTGACAACCTGACCGATGCGGTCGGCGGCTTCGGCCAGGCCGGTGACCATGGCGTTGGCACGTGATGCTTCGTCGACCGCATTGTTGGCGATTTCAGAAGAACGTGCGACCTGCGAGCTAATTTCCTGAATGGAAGCGGAAAGTTCCTCACTTGCCGAAGCGACGGTCTGGACATTCGCACTGGCCTCGTCGGCAGCCGCAGCAACCACGGTTGCCTGTTCCGAGCTTTCGTTCGCGGCACGGCGCATCTGACGCGAGACTTTTTCCATATCGCCAGCACTGTCAGTGACATGAACAACGATGGAGCCGACCGACTTTTCGAATTCGTCGGCCATCTGCAGGCGGGTACGGTTGCGTTCTTCGCTGGCGCGATGTTCGGCCTCGCGTTTGTCGCGCTCGGCCTGCTGCATGCCCGCGGATGCTTCTTTGAAAGCTTCGAGCGCCTTGGCAATCGCACCAATTTCGTCGGACCGGTCATGATAGGGGACGGTGACGTTGAAATTGCCCTTTTCCAGATCGGCAATCACCCCGGCAACACGGGTCATCGGGCGGGCAACCATGGCGTTGGTCGACAGCAGGATCACCGCTATCACAACGATCAAAAGTACCACACCACCGATCAGGGTTGCATTGCGCAGGTCATCGGCCGGGGCATAAACGGTGGCAAGCGGCACGTTGACGACTACGCCCCACTGGTTGGCATAACCTTCAATGGCGACCGGAACGATCAGGTGCATGACTTCGCCATCGTCAATCTGACCGGACTGGCCCGACTTCATCGCTTCAAGAATGGCCGCGTCGGTTGGATTGGCGACATCAAGTTTGGTGCCGCGGATATCGGGGTTTTCATGGGCAACCCATGTGCCCTGTGCGGAAACAAGATTGACGGTGCCGGTGCCAAACGGGGCCAGTTCGGCAAACCGTTCCGACAGCGCATTCAGTTCAAGATCGACACCCATAACACCAAGAAACTTTCCGCCGCTGTCCTGCACCGGATAGACAAACGATGTCAGAACCACATCGCGGCCCTGAATGTCATAGGTAATCGCATCGGTCAGGTAGGGCTTATTGGTGCGTTTTGGTTCGGTGTAATATTCATTGACCTCCGGGTTATCGAGCCCGGTCAGGTGATAGGGGGTAATGCCGCCACCGAAGTTATAATAATAGGTGACATATTTTCCGCTGCCGTCGCCAAACGGTTCGCCTTCGCCCTTGTAATCGGCATCCTTGCCGTCAAGGGCGTTGGTTTCAAATCCGGACCACGCCCCGGCAAGGGAGGGGTTGTCCATCAGGGTGCGATTGAGGATTTCGTTATAGGCCTTGCGGTCTGCTCCGCCCTGTTCACGAAGTGCGCGAAAGGCACCTGCAAGGTTTTTGGCAACCAGCATCCCGCCATTCAGCACCCGGCTGGCCTGTTCGGCATGGAACTGGCCAACGGCACGGGCTTCGCCCACGGTCAGCTCTTCGGTTGTTTTGCCGGTCTGGACAGTTTGAAGGAAGATGCCGACGATCAGACAGAAGGCAATTGCGAGTGCACTGACGCAGGTCAGCTTGGCACCAAGAGACATATTGGAAAATCGCATTAAAGGTCCCCCTCAGATAAGCTTATACCTCTGAAGTAAGTCTGACGGTCCTTCCCTGTGCCGCCTTATTCAAGGGTTTGGCGACTTTGATCGGGAAACACTACCACGTAGCCTATACTTTAGATAAGTGGGAATTATCTGTTCAGGTGGCAATAAAAGGTGGGATTGTTTTATGAAATTTTCGTGCTTGAGTGGCTGGACTTGAAAAGTTGTTCGGCGGGGACCGGTTTACTGAACAGGAAACCCTGCAATTCGTTACAGCCCTGCCTATGCAGGAAATCACGTTGGGCGGTTGTTTCGACCCCTTCGGCAGTGACTTTGAGGCCAAGGGTCCGTGCCATGGCAATCATGGCTTCGGCAAGGGCGGCATCATCGGTATTTTGCGGAATGCCTTTGATAAAGGCGCGATCAATTTTGATGCGTTCAATCGGCAGGCTTTTGATGGACCGCAAACACGAATAACCCGTGCCGAAATCATCAATCGCGACCGATACGCCAACCGCGCGCAATTCATGCAGGGTATCGATCATGATATCTTCGTCCTGGATCATGCTTTCGGTGACTTCAATCTCCAACCATTTCGGATCAAGTCCGGTATCGGCCAGAACAGTTTGCACCGTTTTGGCAAAGCCCTGTGTGCGCATCTGGCGGACCGAAACATTGACCGCGATGCGGATTGGATCAAAGCCTTCATCTTGCCAGCGGCGCGCCTGTGCGCAGGATTCTTCAAGAACCCATTGGCCGATTTCGACAATCAACCCGCTTTGTTCCGCAATCGGGATGATTTCCGCCGGACCAAGAATGCCATTTTGGGGATGGTTCCACCGAATCAGGGTTTCGGTCCCGGTCATTTCACCGGTTTTTGCATCGACTTGCGGCTGATAATAAAGGGTCAGCTCACCCTTTTCCAGACCGCGACGCAATTCCAGGCTGCGCGTCATATAGTGCGTGGCACTTTCGGTCATTTCCGATTTATAAAACGCATAGGTGCGCCGCCCCTGATCCTTGGCGGCATACATTGCCGTGTCGGCCAGCCGGATCAGATCCTGTGGTGAATGGGCATTTTCGGGATAAAGGGCAATGCCGATGCTGGCCGATAATGTCAGTTCATGGCCGACAATATAGAACGGCTTTTGCAGTTCATGAATGATGTGGCTGGCAAGGTTGCCTGCGGCGGCCTCGCTATGCATGTTTTCGCGGATAATCAGGAATTCGTCCCCGCCAAGGCGCGCGATGGTATCGGTTCGATCGGTCAGTGCCTTGATACGGGTCGCAACAATCAGCAAAACCTGATCACCGGCGGCATGGCCAAGTGTATCGTTAATATTCTTGAAGTCATCAAGATCAAGGAACAGGCAGGCGACCACCGATCCGGTACGTTCGCAGCGTTCAATCGCACGGTTCAGCCGGTCGGTGGCCAGAAGCCGGTTGGGCAGGCCCGTGAGGCCGTCATACTGGGCCAGATAATGCAGTTCCTGTTCGGCCTGTCGGATGGCGGTGCGATCCGAAATCATCGCAACGAAATGGGTCAGGACGCCATCGTCGTCCTCGACCGCGATGATCTGCATCATGATGGAAATCGGATTGCCCGACATGTCGCGGGTTTCGATTTCGCGGTGCCAGTGGCGGCGTGTGCGCAGCGTATGGAACAGTTCCTGATAAAAGGCGGGCGGGAAGGCCTCTGGCACGATCATATAGGGCGGGCTGCCGACAACGTTCATCGGGTCTGCGCCTGTAATCTGGCAATAGGCACGGTTGGCGCTGGTGATGTTCAGGTCCGGGTCAAGTATCAGAATACCATCCTGGGTGGTTTCAAATACTGTCATCGCCTGACGGAGCTTGTCATTGGTCAGACGTTGATCGGTAATGTCCTGCATCACGCCTATGATGCGCTGGGTGCCCTTGCGGTCATTGATATAGGACTTGCCGCGTGCGCGGAACCAGCTTTGGGTGCCTTCGCTTTGCTGGCCGCGGAAAACGACGTCATAGAATTCGCCATGCAGAACGGCATATTCGAATGCCTTGCGGACCATGTCGCGATCACCGGATGCAACACGATGCAGAAAATCTTCCCAGCTTTCGGTGATTGTTTCTGCACTTTGATTTTCGTCGGGTAAAAACTGCGCCAGACCGGTACTGTGCATTTTGCGGGTACTGACATCCACCTCCCAGCAGCTCATGCGGGCAGCATGCATGGCAAGCGACAACCGTTCCTGACTTTCACGAAGGGCGAGTTCTACCTCGCGGCGTTCCAGTGCCATCTGGATTGTCGCGTGCAGTTCACGTTCTGAAAACGGTTTTAACAAAAAGCCATAGGGCCGGGTTTGGCGCGCCCGTTCAAGGGTTGTATCCTCGGAATAAGCCGATAGATAGATGATCGGGATCATCAGATGTTCGGGGATGCCCGCCGCGGTTTCAATGCCGTCAATATCGCCGTCGATGCGGATATCCATCAGAATGATGTCAGGCGCATCGGTTTCAATCGCTTTCAAGGCATTGATACCGGCACTATGGACCGATGTCCGGTCATAGCCGAGCCGGGCAAGCTGTTGACGCAAATGCAGTGCGACGATCCGTTCATCTTCGACAATCATCACATGGATCGGCTTGCGCATGGCGATCATCAATCCTTTATCGTGAAGCGAATAGTGATGCGGGTCGGGTTGCGGGTGTGCATATCAAGGGTCCCGCCAAGCTGATCGGTCAGCAATTCAACCAGTTGCAGGCCAAGCCCGCTGCTGCTGTCGATATAGAAACTTTCCGGGAATCCGACCCCGTCATCGGTCAGGCTGAGTTCGATCTGGTTCGGGGCGATTTCGGTGGCGGAAAGGCTTATTGTGCCCTGTCTGTTACCGGGAAATGCGTGTTTGAGCGCATTGGTGATCAGTTCGTTGGTAATCAGGCCGCACGGCACGGCCGTTCCGATCGGAAGCGACACCGAACCCAGATCGCGTTCAAACCTGATGAGGTCGGGGTTGGTGTTAAAGGTCACCAGCAGCGAATTGATCAGCGCATCACAGAAATAGTTGAAATCGACGCGCGAAACATCTTCGTTTTGATAAAGGGTCTGGTGGATTTGCGCCATGGACCGGACGCGGTTGCAACTGTCGCGGAGGATTTCACGCGCCAGATCGTCCTTCACATTGGCGGTTTGCATATCAAGCAGACTGTGAACGATTTGCAGATTGTTTTTGACCCGGTGATGGACTTCCGACAGCAGGATTTCCTTTTCCTGCAAGGATTTTTCCAGACTTTCCTGACGGCTTTTGCGGTCTGAAATATCGACAATGGCGGCCAGGACCTGTACACGGTCGCCTTCGGCAATCGGGTTCAGACCGATTTCCACCGGAAACTCGCTGCCATCCTTGCGCAGGGCATAAAGATCCCGTCCCGGTCCCATGGGCCGTGGTCCGGGTGCGGCGATGAAACTGTTGCGAAGGCCCGCATGATGATGGCGAAACCGATCTGGTACCAGCACATCGACCGGCTGGCCGAGTAATTCATCACGGGTATAACCGAACACCTTTTCGGTTTCGGCATTGACCATTTCAATAAGACCCTTGGCATCGACAAGAATCATCGCGTTCGGCGCATATTCAACAACGCGCCGGAATCGATGATCTTCCTCGAATGCGACATGCGGTGCGGTCATCGTACTGCCCGATCCATCGGTGTGCGACGCCGACAAGTCTTTCATGTCTGACGTTTCGTTCAATCATTTCTCTCCCGTGCAAGGCGGTCTCCCGCCTCAAGAAGGACAGGGAACCCTTGATCGTCGCCAGTTTTCTTCGCCCACTCCCGGCGGCTTTTTTTGTTCCTGACTGCACGGACAAGTAACAGTTACGACATATCAGCGCTCGGCAAGCTGGTTTCAACCACCCGTCGGTGTAGGTTTGGTTTTTTTCTTATATTTGCTGTATCCTGCTGATCCGACGCGCGAATTTTGCGTGTTACCATGCCCGCCCTCTCTGTCAGGGTGGGAGAAGTGACGGGGTGCGCCGGTTAAATTGCGCGTTGCAGCCCGGTCATACCCGATCCGGACTTGATCTTGCAGGCTGGCGGGGATAGCTTCGCGCACGCACGGAATCCGGGTGATTTCACGTGTGGCCGGATTTCCAGATAATTCAACGATACAACTGACAAACAAGGTTTCAAAAATGACAGCCGATCTTCGTGATGCCGCCTTTAACAGCAACGTCTGGGCCTTCCAGGAAGCCCGCAAGCTGGTTGAGCGGTACAAACAGAAGAAGCCTGAAAAGGGTTATGTGCTGTTTGAAACCGGTTATGGCCCGTCGGGCCTGCCCCATATCGGGACGTTTGGCGAAGTTGCGCGCACGACCTATGTCCGCCGCGCGTTCGAACAGATGTCCGATATTCCGACCAAACTTTTCTGCTTCTCGGATGACATGGACGGTCTTCGCAAGGTACCCGACAATATCCCGAACAAGGATATGGTCGCGCAGCATCTTGGCAAGGCATTGACCAGCGTGCCGGACCCGTTTGGCACCCATGAAAGCTTTGCGCATCACAACAACGCGCGTCTTTGCGATTTCCTCGACAGTTTCGGCTTTGATTACGAATTCAAATCTTCGACCGAATGCTATCGTTCGGGCATGTTTGATGCAGCGCTTCTGCGTCTTCTTGAACGGTATGATGCGATCCAGAAGATCATGCTGCCGACCCTTGGTGAAGAACGTCGCGCGACATACAGCCCGTTCATGCCGGTCGAAGAAGGTACCAACAAGGTCCTGATGGCCAAGGTGACCGAGCTTAACGTTGAAGCCGGGACCATCGTTTACGAACATCCCGAAACCGGCAAGCTGGTTGAAACCCCGGTCACGGGTGGCCGTTGCAAATTGCAGTGGAAGCCGGACTGGGCGATGCGGTGGTTTGCGCTGGGCGTTGATTATGAGATGGCGGGCAAGGACCTTATTCCGTCGGTCGAACTTGGCAACAAGATCGTCAAGGCGCTTGGCGGCACCCCGCCGGAAGGCTTCAATTACGAGCTGTTTTTGGACGAGAACGCACAGAAAATCTCGAAATCCAAGGGCAATGGCATTTCGATGGAAGACTGGCTGAAATATGCGCCGGAAGATAGTCTTTCGCTGTTCATGTTCCAGAAGCCGAAAACCGCAAAGCGCCTGTATTTCGATGTCATCCCGAAAACGGTTGATGAATATCTGACCTTTGCCGACAAGCTGAAAACCGAAACCGATCCGGAAAAGCTTTTGCAGAACCCGGCATGGCACATCCATGAAGGCAAGGCACCGGAACGCGATATTCCGTTGTCGTTCGGTATCTTGCTGAATCTTGTTTCGGTCTGCAATACCAGCGACCCGGAACTGCTTTGGGCGTTCATTTCGCGCTATGCCAAGGGCGCAACGCCGGAAAATCAGCCTTATCTCGACAAGCTGGTCGGCTATGCGATCAACTATTACAACGACTTCGTCAAACCGACGAAAAAATACCGTGCCGCGACGGATGCGGAAAAAGCAGCCCTGACCGAACTGCGCGATATGCTTAAAACCCTTGATGCCGGCACCGATGGTGGCGATATCCAGACCCAGGTTTTCGAAGTGGGTAAAAACCACAATTACGAAAACCTGCGCGACTGGTTCAAGGCACTTTATGAAATCCTGCTGGGACAGGAACAGGGCCCGCGTATGGGATCGTTCATTGCGCTTTACGGTATTGATGAAAGCATCCAGCTGATTGACCGTGCGATTGCCGGTGAAGAACTCGGCGCGTAAGCAGTCGCTTTTTTCAGGCTGCTGTGAAATATCAAGCGATCCGTCGTCCGGCGGGTCGCTTTTTGTTTGATCGAGTGTCATTTCCTTCAATAAGTTTGCCAGCTTATCGCCGATGGTTGCTCTTTTGCGTTTGACCAAAACGGAGTTGATGATGGGTTTCTGGCAAAAGACGATGATCGCAGTGGCGTGCAGCAAACCATTGCGCCGCGCGGGCGAGGCGGTCGGGCGGAAAACCGGCCTGGCCGCACAGTTCGTTAGCGGCACGGATGGCGCCGGGCACGTGAAACGCACGCAGGAATTGGCAAAGCAGGGTATTCGGGTTTCGAGCTTTTATCTGGGCGAATATGTGACCGATCCGGCACAGGTGGCGGAAACGGTTGATGCAATTACAGCCGTGATACCCAAGCTTGATCGTGTTGGTTTGGATGTTCATGTTTCCATTGATCCATCGCAGCTTGGCTATATGCAGGATCCGGGGATGTTGGATGACAATGCCCACAAAATTGCCGGTTTGATCCGCGATGTCGGTGGTGAGAAAGCAGGTCGGCGCTGCTGCCGGATGATGATCGACATGGAAGATTTCGACATGGTCGATGATACGCTGGCCCTTCATGATCGGCTGCTTGAGGCAGGGTATCCGGTAGCCCAGACATTGCAGGCGCGATTATTGCGAACCGAAGCCGACATGGTGCGCAAAATCGCACAGGGGGCCATGATACGTCTGGTTAAAGGGGCGATGGCCCCGCCTGATCATGTTGCCTTTACCCGGCGTCGCGACATCGACGAAAATTATCTGAAACTGGCGTCAATGATGTTGTCCGACGAGGCGCGCCTTACCGGATTTATGCCGGTTTTCGGATCGCATCATCGTGAGTTGGTTGAATATATCGCAAAGGTCGCAGACGAACGTGGGTGGGAGCGTGAGGCGTTCGAGTTTGAAATGCTTTATGGCGTCAATCAGCCACTTCAGCGGGATCTTGTGTCGCTCGGTTATCGGCTTCGGCTTTATGCGCCGTTTGGGGCGGATTGGTGGGCTTATGCGTGGCGTCGTGTTGGTGAAAACCCCCGCAATCTTGGTCTTTTGCTGCGTTCGCGGCTGAATGCTACGGGCCTGTAAATGCGAGCGGGTTGTGTTCGTTGCGTTCTGCCATGCATCTGCCCAAATGATAAGATGTAACGTAAAACAAAATCAGTCATTTCCGGTGTTTTGGTTAGGGCCATGTACCGGGAATGATCATTTAAACGGCGAGCACCGAAAGGAAGGCCGGATGAAGATGGTCAAGATCATGATGGCGGGGGCAATGGCGATGCTGCTGGCGGCCTGTTCGACCGGGCCGCGTGTCTATACCGATGCCGATCCGGCGGCCGATTTTTCGCGTTATCGGACCTTTGCCTTTTATGAGTCCGCGGGAAAGTCGGATGAAAAATACGCCACCCTGCACGGTCAGCGGATCGAGGATGCGGTCAGTGCCGCCCTTGAAGCGCGCGGTTATCGCGTTGACATCAACACCCCTGATATCCTGATCAACTATCACCTCAAGACCGAGGAAAAGACCCGGACATCACCGCCGGTCTATTACGGCGGGTATTACGGTTATCGCAGCGGGATGTATGTCGGTTGGCCCGGGTATGTCGAGCCGGGATATGTTGACAATTATACCGAAGGCACGATTTCGGTCGATATGGTAGACCGCCGCACCGATCAGATGATCTGGGAAGGCACGGCGGTTGGCCGTATCGACAGCGAGTTTCGCAACAATCCCGATCAGGGGGTGCGCAAAGCGGTTGGCGCGATATTTGGCAAATATCCCTATGTCGCGGGAAGCAGTGTACCGGTGATACCTGCGGCGCAGTAGGGCGGGTTTGGTGGATTTGGTAAGCGGAACGGGCCGGGGGGATGCCGGCCCGTTCCGTTTTCGGCTGTTCGCGAGGCTTTAGCTCTGCTCGGCAAACGCCCAGTAAAGTTCCTGTGCGCGTTTGGTTATCGGGCCGGGTTGCAGGTTGCGGTCGTCGAGTTTGACGCAAGGTGCGACCTTGTAATAATTGCCGGTGCCAAAGATTTCGTCGGCATTTTCAAGTTCGCTGTAGGTCACGGTTTTTTCGGTGACGTCTACGCCGTCTTCGCGGAGCAGCCTGATCACGCGTTGGCGGGTCAGGCCGTTTAAGAACGTGCCGTTGATCACGGGGGTAAAGACCTTGCCATCCTTGGCGTAGAACAGGTTGGCATAGGAAAATTCCGCGACATTGCCGAGAGGATCGAGCATTACGCCGGTATCAAAACCGTCTTTGGTGGCCTCTGCCACGGCGCGGCCGACATTGGGATACAGGCAGGATGCCTTGGCCTCGGTCGGGGCACTTTCGGGCGAGGGGCGGCGGAAGCTTGATTTCCGGGCGGTAAAGCCGGTCTTGATGGCATCGGGCAGGTCGGATACCGAAATGCACAGCACGAATTGCGCGCTTTCTGGTGTCGGGGCAAGGAAGCCTTCGCCGCCATAGACAATCGGTTTGATATAAAGTGCCAGCGCCGGATCGAATTTCTGAACGCCTTCGCGGACGAGGGCGACGATTTCATCGGTGGTGATCTGCGGGGCAAGACCCATCAGTTCGGCCGAACGCAGCACACGGGCGCAATGGGGCACAAGATCGGGCATTTTGCCATTGATGCGGCGCGCGCCGTCAAAGACCGTGGAGGCCATCCACATGCCGTGGGTCTGCGGCCCGATAATATGCGGGTTGCCTTCGTGCCATTCGCCTTTGTACCAGGTCCATGTGGTGACGGGGGTGGTATTTGCGGTGGTGGCGTGACCCATTCTTCTTGCTCCTGATCGAATTTCGGGTGGCGTTTGCATATCGCGGGGCGATGCAAGGCATCCAGAATAGGGGCTTTGCGCGATCATGGTCAAAGAAAACTGACAGGGTAAATGCCGTTTCGGTGCCGTTTTTAAGGAAGTTGCGATAAATGACGGTTCTGTGAAATATCCCGCATCATGCACACGTGTGCGTTGGCGGACCGGAAGGCCTGTGATATGTGTGTGGCCGTGCTGCAAGACTGAAAACAGGCACGGCCAGATGGCGTAAAGAGGGAAATTGCGCGCATGACCGAGGGGAAACACACGCCTGCAAATGGTGACGGGACCGAACCAGGCCGCGATTTGCAGCATATCGTGACCTCGGCCGATGTTGCGCGCGAAGCCGGTGTTTCGCGGTCCACCGTTTCGCGGTGTTTATCAGGCGACCGGCGGATATCGGATGCGACCCGCCTGCGGGTACAGGAAACCGCCAACCGGCTTGGTTATCACGTCAATAAAATCGCCCGGTCGATGAATACGCGCAAAAGCGATCTGATCGGATTGGTGACATCGGGGCTTTCCGATCCGTTCCGCGTTGAATTCCTTGATAAACTGATCCTTGCAATTCAGCAGTCCGGTTATCGTCCGTTGGTGATTGATGTATCAGATCCCGCCCAGATGGGCACATCGATGATGCATCTGTTGCAATATCAGGTGGCCGGGGTGGTCGTGACATCGGGAAGCCCGCCGCCCGAGGTGGGTGTGCATTTCCTGAAACGCAGTGTCCCCGTCGTTCTGGTCAATCGCGCCGGGCGGCTTGAGGGCGCGGATGTTATCAATTGCGATAATGTGCGCGGCGGTGAAATGGCCGCCGACCTGTTGCTTGAAACCGGTAAAACCCGGTTCGGGTTCCTCAATGTCAAGGGTGGTACATTCAGCGGCAATGTGCGGGGCGAAACATTCGTTTCGCGCCTTGCTCCGCGCCTTGCGAACGGGGATGTCAGCTTTACCCCGCTGGTCTGCGACAGTGCCGATTATGATGGTGGCTTTAATGCCGCGCTTAAATTCCTGGCAACGCCGGAAACCGCACCAAACGCGATTTTCTGTGCCAAGGACCATATCGCGTTGGGTCTTCTGGACGCGGCCCGGTTTGAACTGGGCCTGCGCATCCCCGAAGATATTGCCGTGGTCGGGTTTGACGATATTGCTGCGGCCCGGCAGGGGGCGTATCAATTGACCACTGTGTGCCAAAGTGCGACGAAGCTGGCCGAAATGACGGTGGATCGGCTGCGCCAGCGCATCCGGGGCGATGCCCTGACGGATCAGCGGCTGATCCTGCCGGTGGAAATGACGCGTCGCCGGACGGCCTGAGCCGGTCTTTTTCACGGATTTCTGGCCTATTTTTCTTCGATTTCTGATGCAAAACGGCTGACTCGCGATGTTTCTGCGGGTTTTGCGCACACGTGTGCGTTAAGTTTTAAGTCGGAGGCCTTGCTGAGGGCAGCGTATGGTTTTGCGATGGCGGTTTGTGGGCATGAAATTTTTACATTTAAAAACAGATGGTTACCCGTTGATGGTGAGAGTTTTTGGGCTCCAAATAGAATTTTTCTGTCATTTGATGGAATTTATGATTAAATCATTCCAGCACGTGATTTGCGCAATGGTAATGCACACGTGTGCATTCAACGAAATGCGAACCGGGAGGAAACCCAAATGACGATCAGAAATTCTCTTTTTGCGACTGTCGCGATTTCAGGCCTTTTGGCTGTTGCGACCGCCGGTTCGGCCAATGCGGCCGGTCGGCTTAATGTCATCTGCTCGGCCGATAATGAATGGTGCGAGATGATGGAAACCGCGTTCGAGCTGGAACATGACATCGATGTATCGATGGTTCGCAAAAGTTCGGGCGAGGCTTATGCGCAGGTTCGCGCCGAAGCTGCCAATCCGAAACTGGATGTATGGTGGGCCGGGACCGGCGACCCCCATCTTCAGGCTGCCGCCGAAGGCCTGACGGAAGAATATGAATCCCCGCAACTTGGCAACCTGAATGACTGGGCCGTGCGGCAGGCGAAAAATTCCGGCAATCGGACGGTCGGGGTTTATGCCGGTGCACTCGGCATTGGTTACAACAATGATCTTCTGACGAAAAAGGGCCTTCCGGCGCCGAAATGCTGGGAAGATCTGAAAGACCCGGCCTATAAGGGCGAAATCCAGATGGCGAACCCGAATTCATCGGGCACGTCCTATACCGCACTTGCGACGCTTGTGCAGATTTTTGGCGAAGAAAAAGCCTTCGATCTGCTTAAAGAAATGCACAAGAACGTCAACCAGTACACCAAATCGGGTTCCGCCCCGATCAAGGCCGCAGCCGTTGGTGAAACCACAATCGGCATCACCTTCATGCATGACATGGTCGCCCAGATCAAACAGGGGGCGAACCTGACCGTGGTGTCGCCGTGCGAGGGGACCGGTTACGAAGTGGGTTCCATGAGCATTATCAAAGGTGCGCGTAACCTTGAAAATGCGAAAATCTGGTATGAATTCGCACTTAGCCCGCGGACCCAGTCTATTGCCGAAGACGCGCACAGCTATCAGGTGCCGTCCAACAAAGAGTCAAAAATTCCCGATGGAGCACCGCGTCTGAGTGAATTGAAACTGATCGATTATGACTTCGCGAAATACGGGGATGCGGAAACCCGCCGTCATCTTCTGTCGCGTTGGGATGACGAAGTCAAAACCGCGCCGCAATAAGCGCGATCTGCCTTAACGGTTCTGTCCGTTCGGTGTGATTATCGGGCGGGCAGAACCAGACTTCCCAATTCGGCGTGCAGGAGAGTTTCGTGAACCGGATGCTTTGGTTCTGGCTGGTGATCGGCTGGATCGGTTTTGCAATTTTACCCTGGTATCAGCAGGAATACGGGTTCTGGACCCTGGAATGGCTGTATGACGGCTATCCGATGTATGGCGATTATTCGCCTGCGATCCTGCAAACGACCCTTCATCAAAAATTCTGGCTTTTACCGGTTGCGGCGTTTCTGCTGGTGCCATTGGCGCTGGTGCGGGCCGGGCGGGATCATCCGCATTATGCCCGTATCCTGATTTCATGCGGGCTTGGCGGTTTGATCTATCTGGTGGGGCAGGGCTTTTTTGTCGGCATTTCCGGCTGGGGATTTGGCTGGCTTGAGGCGATGTTTGGTCCGCTTGACGTCCGGCAATACGGGCTTGGCTATGGCGCGATGTTTGTTGCGGCCAGCCTGCTTGTGATGCTTTGCACCGGTCTTGCCGCAGCGGGGGCGATGCGGGGCGATGTGTTTGTTACTTCCGCCATCGGGACGGTTATTGCGCTTGTCGGGTTGTTTGTCTTCTTTCCGGTCGCGCGCATTTTCATCGGATCGTTTGTCGATATTGATGGCAACCTTTCGGGCGTGGCCTTTATCCGCAATTTCCTTGATGACAGCATCTGGGGGCTGGGCTGCCTTGCCGGGGGTGTTTGCGGGGTTGCGTGGAATACGGCGTTTCTGGCGGTTCTGACCGCTGTTTCGACCACGCTGCTTGGGCTTTCATTTGCGCTTGTGGTGACGCGGACCGGGTTCCGGTTCAAAAAGCCGCTGCGGGTTTTGACGGTGTTGCCGATCATTACCCCGCCTTTCGTGATCGGTTTGGCATTGATCCTTCTTTTTGGCAGATCGGGGGCTGTAACGCAGTTCTTTGCTGATCTGCTCGGGGTGGAGGCAGGGCGCTGGCTTTATGGCCTCCCTGGAATCTGGCTGGCACAGACCCTGTCCTTCACCCCGATTTCTTTTCTGGTGCTGATCGGTGTGGTCGAGGGTGTCAGCCCGTCGATGGAAGAGGCATCGCAAACCTTGCGGGCCGGACGTTGGAAAACGTTTGTCAATGTGTCGCTGCCCTTGATGCGCCCCGGTTTGGCCAATGCCTTTCTGCTGGCCTTTATCGAAAGCATGGCCGATTTCGGTAACCCGATGGTTCTGGGTGGCAATTACGAAGTGCTGTCGACCGAGATATTCTTTGCCATTGTCGGCGCACAAAACGATGCCGGGCGGGCTGCCGTCCTTGCGATGATATTGCTGTTCTTCACACTTTCTGCCTTCGCCGCACAGCGGTTCTGGCTCGGCAAAAAATCCTATGCCACGGTATCGGGCAAGGCCGATAACGGGGCGCATGTCGGGCTTAATCCCGGTATGCGTTTGGCGTGCTACTTCACCGCCATTCCGTGGGCGATCTTTACGGTCGTGCTGTATGGCATGATTTTCTATGGCAGCTTTGTCAAACGCTGGGGCTTTGATAACAGCCTAACGTTCGATAACTATAGCGATGCTTTTGGCATTGGCTGGGGCGAGCATGGCATCGTCTGGGCCGGGGCGGCATGGGACAGTTTCTGGACCACGTTGAACATCTCGGCGATTGCCGCACCCTTGACCGCAGCGGTTGGTCTGACGACGGCCTATCTGCTGGTGCGGCAGAACTTCCGGGGCAAAAGTGCCTTTGAATTTGGTACGATGTTAAGCTTTGCCATTCCCGGTACGGTGATCGGTGTCAGTTATATTCTGGCGTTTAACGTGCCGCCGTTCGAATTGACCGGCACGGGTGTGATCCTTGTGATCTGCTTTATCTTCCGCAATATGCCGGTGGGGGTGCGCGGCGGGATTGCGGCCATGAGCCAGCTTGATAAAAGCCTTGATGAAGCGTCCCTGACGCTTGGGGCCAACAGCTTTACCACGTTCCGGCGTGTGATCCTGCCGCTTCTGCGCCCGGCGATTGTTGCCGCACTGGTTTACAGCTTTGTGCGTGCCATTACCTCGGTCAGTGCGGTGATCTTTCTGGTCAGTGCGGATCACAATATGGCGACATCCTATATTATCGGGCTTGTGGAAAACGGGCGATACGGCGTTGCGATTGCCTATTGCAGTGTTCTGATCCTTGTCATGCTGAGCGCGATCCTTGTTGTGAACGGCCTGATCGGGCAACGGCGTCTGCGCCGCGAGGACCGGGTTGAGGCAACACCGGACAAGACATCGACAGGAAATCTGAGAGAGAAGCATTCATGAAACTGAAAACGCGTGCGGGTTCGGTCGTATTCGACAATGTCACCAAGACCTATGGTCATGGGGCGGTTACCGCGATCGACAATGTATCTTTCACCATCCATCCGGGCGAACTTGTGACCCTTCTGGGGCCAAGCGGCTGTGGCAAAACCACGACATTGCGCATGATTGCCGGGCTGGAACATGCGACAACGGGCAAGATCCTGATCGGGGGCAAGGATGTCACACAGCTTCCGGCGACGGACCGTGATGTCAGTATGGTGTTTCAGTCCTATGCGCTGTTTCCGCATATGACGGTGGCGGAAAACGTTGCTTATGGGCTGAGTGTCACCGGCGTTGCCAAGGCCGAGGCCAGGGAAAAGGCCGAGGAAGGGCTTAACCTTGTGGGCTTGGGCGGATATGGCAGTCGCCTGCCGTCCGAGCTTTCGGGCGGGCAGCAGCAAAGGGTGGCGGTGGCGCGTGCGCTGGTGCTGGAGCCTGAAGTTCTGTTGCTGGACGAGCCGTTATCGAACCTTGATGCCAAGCTTCGCCGTCATGTGCGGACCGAAATCCGCGATTTGCAGCAAAAACTTGGCCTGACCGCGGTTTATGTGACCCATGATCAGGAAGAAGCATTGGCGGTGTCGGACCGGATCATCGTGATGAACCGGGCGGTGATCGCGCAGCAGGGCACGCCACGCGAATTATATGAACAGCCGCAATCGGAATTTATCGCCGACTTTATCGGTGATGCCAATCTGGTTGACGGGGAAATCATCAGCATTGATGGCAATCACGCCCGCGTCGATATCGGGGGCGCGCACTGCAATCTGCGTCATCGCGGGCAGGCAAAGGGACCGGTTCGGGTGGCGGTGCGACCCGATGCGGTGCAACTGACCGGATTGGCGGCGATTGCGGGCGATGCACATGTCATTGAAACGTCGCTAAAAGGTCACATTACGCATGCAGCCTATCTTGGTAGTCAGATGCAGTATTCTGTGGAAACCCCGATTGGCGAGCTGTTTGTGATCGATCATCGGATCGATACACCGATCATCGCCGGTGAACAGGTTGCCATCGGCTTTTCCGAACGCGGCATGGCCGTGGTTTCGGGGCAATAACGGATCAATCGCAAAACTGTTTCAGGCAGGGACAAAGTGGAAAAGACATTTTCGGGAATTGATATCGAAGCACGGTTTGAACATGCGCGCGACGTGATCCGCGAAGCGGGCAAACGCGCCATGGAATATTACGAAGGCGACGCCGCCGACCTTGCGATTGAAACCAAAACCAACGCGCTTGATATGGTCAGCATTGCGGATAAAAACGTCGAGGCGATCATCCGCGACCGGATCGGCGATGCCTTTCCCGAGGACGGGTTCCTGGGCGAAGAAATGGGCATCGAGAAGGGTGATAATGACTGCCTTTGGGTGATTGATCCGATTGATGGCACGGCCTGTTTTGTCAATCAGATGCCGACCTGGTGCATTTCGGTTGCCCTTATGATCGGCAAGGAAGCGGTCATCGGCCTGATTTACCATCCCTGCAATGGGGAGCTTTTCAGCGCGGTGATCGGGGATGGCGCACGTGTCAATGGCGAGCCGGTCAAGGCCAGCGATGCCAAACTTGTCAGTGATGGTGTCATGGGGATCGGCATGTCGCATCGTCTGCCAAGCAGTTCGATCGTGCCGGTGATCGGCCAGTTGCTTGACGAGGAAGGCATGTTCATCCGCAACGGGTCGTGTGCGTTGATGATGGCCTATGCCAGTGCCGGGCGTTTGATCGGCTATTACGAGCCGCATATCAATCCGTGGGATTGCATGGCGGGGATTGTCCTGATGCGTGAGGCGGGGGGCTGGTGCAATGATTTTCTTGATCTGCCCAACGTGCTTGAAGATGGTGGGCCGATATTGGCCGCGGGGCCCAATGTCGCCAAACATCTGGCGGATATGATCGGGCTTTCGTATCGGGGCTGATCACGCCTGATGGCACGATATTGAATGCATGCTGACCGGTGCCGGGTTTAGTCCCCGGTGCCGGTCAGTTGCTGTTTGCGTTCTGTGAGCATGCGGTAATCAAGGCGGGAGAGTTCGTGATTGATGGCCTTGATATCGAGCGGCTTGGTGCAGTGCGCATCCATGCCGGCCGCGCGAAATTCTGCCAGATTGTCGCTTGATGTATCTGCGGTCAGGGCCAGAACCGGGATGGTTGCCTTGATCGGGTCGGCAAATTCGCGGATCTGGCGGGTGGCTTCGATCCCGTCCATGACGGGCATATGCACATCCATCAAGACCGCGTCAAAATCATGTTCAAGCAGTTGGTCAAGGGCTTCCTGCCCGTTGGCGGCGGTGACGATTTCATGGCCCTGCTGTTCAAGCAGTTTCTGGGCGAGAATACGGTTGATCTGGATATCCTCGACCAGAAGAAGCTTCCGTCCCATGACGCGCGGTTTGTCCGGATCGGCAAGGCCAAGCTGACGGTCGTCTTCGGCTTCGCTGCCAAGTTTTGGCGCGTCTGTCAGCGGCAGGTCGAGGTCAAACCAGAAGGTGCTGCCCTTGCCCTCGATGCTTTCGACATCAATCGTGCCGCCCATCGCCAGGATCATTTTCTGACAGATGGCAAGGCCAAGGCCGGTTCCGCCAAAACGGCGGGTTGTTGATGTATCGACCTGTGTGAAGGCTTCGAAGACCGAGCGGACCTTATCGACCGGGATGCCGATCCCCTCGTCACGGACAGAGATGCGGAACGCCATGCGACCGTTGGCGGTTTCCTGCCGGGTTACGACAACATGGATACTGCCGGATCTGGTGAATTTGATTGCGTTGGAAACCAAATTGGTCAGGACCTGCTTGATGCGGACCGGATCGCCGATCACCCAGCGCGGCATGTCGGCCGGGATATCAAGATGCAGGCGGTTATCCTGATTGCGTGCCGGGACCATCATCATGGAAACGACTTCTTCGCAAATCGCGTGGATGTCGGTTGGCACTTCTTCAAGGACCAGTTTGCCTGCTTCGATCTTTGAGAGATCAAGAACATCGCCGATCAGGGACAAGACATGACGCCCGGCCCCATTGATGGTCGAAAGATAGCTTCGGATGGTTTCGGACGGTTCGTTTTTGTCGATGGCATCGCGTGCCAGCTGGGCGTAGCCGAGGATCGAGGTCATTGGGGACCTGAATTCGTGGCTCATATGGGCGATGAATTCGGATTTTGCGCGGTCGGCCTGCTGCGCCTGATTCATGGCGTTTTCGGCTTCCTGACGGGCGTTATCAAGTTCGCTGGTGCGCTGATAGACCAGATCGACAATCCGTTTTTCGGTGCGGGTCAGGGACCGCAGATAGACCATCAGAAGGATGCTGATGGTGGCACCAAATACAAAGATCGCCCATGGCTGCCAGTATAAAAGCCCGTTCAGGCGGGCTTCGGGCCCGTGCAGGACAATCGTCCAGTCGCGGAAGCCAAAGGTAAAGGTCGATACCTTGGGGTTATAGCCGGAGGTGATTTCCTTGACGATATGGGTGATCGCATATTCCGGGCGTCGATTGGAATAGATCAGTTGATGGCCTTCGGGGGCATCCATATCCGCCAGATGGATTTCAAAATCCGATGGCAGGCGGGCAATGCGGGCGGCACGCGTGATCATATTGGTCAGACGCAGCACGCCAACCGCAAGGCCAAGCGGCGCCTTGCCGGGATTGCGCCGGTTCGGGACATTTAAAAAGGCCAGTGCCGTGATTTCGGCGGTGGCGGACTGCCGCATCCGGATCGGTTCGGTCAGGGTAATGTTTCCGGTGCGGATGGCGGTTTGCAGGGCCTGGTTGCGGATTTCATCGCTTGCCAGATCGAACCCGACGACATTTTCATTGCCGGACTGCGGAAAAACGTAAAAAACCGGGAAATATTCATCGCGTTCCGGGGAGCGTCGCATGTCGCCATCGATCAGATTGCGAATTTCAAAATTTTCAACACCCCGGAGGGAGGCATTTTCCTCGATCAGACCGCGTGCACGGCGTTCGATATAGGGGACCCATTCCAGTGCTGCGACACCCGGTCTGCGTTCGACCCACGGGCCGATCATGGCGTTGAAGGTATGAAACGACACATCGCCATGGACATCAAACAGGGTGCGCACGGCAATCAGGCTGTCGGTGGCGCGGCCCAGTTCTTCGCGAAGGGATGCTTCGAAGGCGCGGCGGTACTGTTCCGTCTGGACGTCAACGGCGTGATCGATCTGACCGAATGTGTACCATGCCGCCAGCCCCGATATCGAAAAACCGGTCAGGCCGACAATCAGGGCCAGATTGCGACGCAGACGATGGATGTCGCTTGAAATCCGGCCATCGCGGGTGCGCATGGTGATGACATTGATTTTTTCGATGCCCGTACCGAGCAACAATGTCCCGACCGAAACCGCAATCACATAGCTGTAAAGATTTTCAAGGCCGATATTCATGTTTGAGGTGTGGATAAAGGTGCTTTCGCCCAAGGCGGCAAAAACAACGATATCAACGACGATAAAGGCATTGACCAATGCCGCGCCCAGCAACCCGAACCGCACCGCCCCCCACAGAACAAAGGGAAGGGAGACAAAGATGAACAGATATTCCGGTTTGGCGATCAGCGGGGTTGTCTGGACGACCGAGGACACGATGGTGGTGGCGACACAGACAAAGGCCAGTTCGCCGTAATATGCAAAGCCGTGTGATCGCCATTTCTGATGGATCAGGCGCAAAACCAGCGGCCCGATCACCATTACACCGACCAGATCACCAAGCCACCAGCCCCGCCAGATGGTGGCGAACTGGTCAAAATTGCCAATTGCCGTCAGGCTGAGGCTTGTCGTACCGCAAAGTGCGGCAAGCGCCGGGCCGCCAAGCCCGCCGATCATGATCAGGCTGAAAATCCCGCGCGCGGTCAAAAGCGGGGAGCGGCCAGATATCCGGGCGATCAGTATCGCGGAAAGCGTCGCGGCCAGGGTGTTGCCGATTGCAATCAGAATGGCGGTTTCAACCGGTGCCGCCGTCGTCAGGTTCACCAGAAGCGCACCTGCAAACACGGCGGGAAAATAACGCCATCCCCATGCAATCAAAGACCCCAGCGCAATCCCGGAAGGCGCCCAGATCAGGGTGACGCTGCTGCCATAGAAGGGGAATTGCAACCCGGCATAGCCAAAAACGAAATAGGTTAGCGCAATCGCCACAAAGCGGATGATGTGCACAGGGGCCAAACGCAAATTCGTTCCTTCCCGGGGTTGGGCGCTTCTGATCAGATGGGAAGTCGGGCGCAAAAATGAAGACCCCGATCCCAATGTTTAGGGACGATTATCACGCAAAATTCTTAACGCACTATCCCCATTTGAGGAGAATGCAAAAAGGTGATGGTTGTTCTATTGGCTGACCCAAAGGACGCGCGCGATCCAGTCAATGTCGCGGGCTTCGACATAGCGGTCCTCATAGGCCGGGTTCAGCGATTTCAGTTCCACCCCCATCGCCCCGCGGCGCACCAGTTCCTTGGCCATGACTTCGCCCGATGTGGTTTTGACAACCACGCGGTCCTGCGGGCGGATGTTTGATGCCGGGGAGACGACGATCAGATCACCATCGCGAAAGACCGGGGCCATGGAATCCCCCGAAATCCGAAGCCCGTAGGCGGTCGGATCATGCAGGGCGGGAAAGGTGATGTCTTCCCACGCGCCGCCGACCGGATAACCGGCATCATCAAAAAAGCCGCGATTCCCGGCCTGGGCAAAGCCGATGACCGGCACGCGCCCGGCCCCGTTGCCATCGACAAGCTGGGCGAATTCCTGAAAGGTGACATTGGCCACCGAGAGCACCTTTGAAATGCTTTCGGTCGAGGGCCAGCGGGGTTTGCCCTGATTTGTCGTGCGTTTGGACCGGTTGAATGTGGTGGGGTCAAGCTGCGCCAGGCGGGCCAGCCCGGAGGGGGTCAGCCCGTTATCTTCGGCGATCTTGTCGAGTGCGCCCCATATCTGTTCTTGCCGGATCATACGGTATCCTAGCAGGATGACGGGGCGGCCGAAAAGGAACAAATTCCTTGCATATCCGAAAGTTGAACCGATATCGCCATATGATTGAAAAGGTTATCAACCCCGGCAATGCATGCCGGGGTTTTGGGGGCAGGCGGTGGCGTCATGCGCCGTTTTCATGCATCGGCTTCATGCACCGGGACATCCTTGGAAGATTTCAGCAGATCGATGCTGTGGATGCAGTCGGATTTGGCTTTGTAGCCCTCGCTGCTCATGGCGATTTTAAGGCCGTTGCGCGCGATATAGGTCCAGCGCCATTCGCCTTTCTTGTCCTTGTAAAGCTCGTAACGCGGGGCGGGTGCATTTGCCATGGGAGACTCCTGACTGTCAGTGGATCGGCATGCAGTGGATTGCATCGACCGGTGATGGAAAATTGCCCGATGGGGCGTCCATGAAGACAGTTCAGGAAGGGTTTTGTGATGAAAGGGGCCGGGCGGTGATTAGCGCAGAAGTGCAATCCCGTCATCGTGGCCTGCCAGCAGGATCACATCCTTTTTCGATGGGGCCTTGCATTTTGTGGCCGGGCGGAGTGCGAGCAGGGACGTGGCAATTTTCTGCGCGCCGGGGGAGAGGAAAAACGCATCATCCGGCCCCAGTTCGCGGGAGCAGAAAAGGGCGGCATCACGTGGTTTTTTGGCGGCAATGAAAAGCTTTTCAAACGCATCGACAAAATCGGTCGATGTTCCCATTGCTTCCTGTTGCGTCATTTTGATGCTGGCCCAACTCATGGGAGTCTCTCGTCTGGTTGCGGATATTTCACAGGCCATTATTCATCCGCTGGCCCGCAAGTCGAGGATTTTTGCGGTCGTTCGAATAATAGGAAATTAATCCTTTACAATGAGAACAAAAAGGGATTATAGCTTGTGGATCAACACCGGAAGTGCATCCGGAAATAGCTTTGATGCGGTCAGAATGGCGGAAAGCGGCATATAAGCCGGGTTTTGCACGTATCACGTTGGCCATCTTTACATATCCGGCAGGCAATTGGCTTTGGGCTTCTTTGAGGCGCGAAAGGGGATAATTGCACGCGTTTTCGGAGGTGTTGATGCGAGACAGGCAGTTCAGCAGGAGGGCGAAATGAGTGAACAGAGACTTTTTCCCAAGCCGATCGCGGACCGCGTGACGACCCCGTTTTCCAGCGCCATGCAGGCCTGGTTCTGGTTTGTGCGGTGCCAGGCGTCACGGATCGAAGGGGCGCGTGTGGTGGCGGATGCCAGTGACGTTGTGCGGCCGTGCGACCCGGATGATATCTATAACGCGGTCATGCGGCTCCGGCGCGAAAATGTGCTGGATGACCGGCATTTGCAGGTGATCGAATATTACGGGCTGGTGGAACGCACGCCCGATCCGCGTGATGGTCGTGAAAAGCCGAAATATGATCTTTGGTGCGATGCGATGGCGGCCTTGCAGGATGCGTTGATTGCGCGCGATATCGTCCTGCCGGGGGCCGAGGATGCCTTTCACCATCCCGAAAGGATGATTAAAATGACGGGAGAATTGCCGCCATGCAGACTTTGACCCGAGAGGCGATCCGGCCCGATATCCAAGCGGGTGCTCAGGCGGATTCTGTGCCGAAACAGCCGGTAAATTCGCCAACTGAACCGGTGATGCGCGATGTGCTTGTCGTGTTTGCCGATGCACCCGAAAAGCGGCTTTTGCGGTGGCTGAAACCCGGTTTCCGGCATTGTTTCGTGCTGATGTCGGGCGGACGTGCCGGGGAGTGGATCTGCCTTGATCCGCAAAGCCACCGGGTGGCGTGCGATGTCTGGCAATATTCGGTTCTGTTCGATCCCGAAGCCCATTACCGGGCGCGCGGATTTGATTGCGTCTGGGTCAGTTATCCGGCGGAAGTGCCAAGGCGGGTGCGGTTGGGCGCGTTTACCTGTGTCGAGTTCGTCAAGCGGTTGCTGGGCATTTCCGGGTTCTGGATCGTGACACCGCATCAACTTTTTTGCGCGATAAAACGTGCGGAAACAAAGGGTTATCGTGGGAGAGTGTTTTTTTCTGAAAAATGTTCTTGATTTGTTCTTTTTCTTGTGCCATAAGGGAGAAGTCAACACCACAATTGCGCCCGCATCGCTTTATCGCGTTGCGGGCGTTTTTGTTTCCAAGCCCGTTTAAGGGCGTTTGTTTTTTTTAGCCCCGGTTTGGGGCTGTTTGTTTTTTGGGCCCCGGTTTGGGGTGTTTTGTTTTGCCCCGTTCGGGGCGGGTGCAGAAGGAGGTAAAGGGGCATCATGGGTAGTCTGTTTTCGACACCAAAACCATCCGCGCCACCACCAATTGCCACCAGCCCGTCCGCAAACCCGGCGTCCGTCGATGACGGGGAAAGTGCGGCAGAAGCGGCACGACGGGCGCGGTCCGAGGCGCTGGAGCGGCGACGCTATGGCCGGGCCGGTCTGATCGGTACGGGGGTTCGTGGCCTGTTGTCAGACCGGATCGACCGTGCGGCGGGTGGCAAAAATCTTTTGGGGGATTAGGCGATGACAGAACGGCAGAACCGCAAAGCGCGCCCGGTCCGTCCGGCCCGGAAGGTGGGTTTGGCGGCAAAGCATGCGACGTCTGATCGGGGGCTCCCCGATGGAGCGCAGCGTGCTGCCGGTCGGAATGCGACCGGGCAGGGTGATGCCAATCCGGGTGATGCCAATCCGGGTGATGCCAGGCCGTCGGGAGCAGACCAGAGGGCGGCGACATTTGGCCGGATGGCGAAGGAGCCGGTCGGCCGTCTTGGAGCAGGTGCTGGTGCTGGTGCCGGGACAGGCAGCAATGCCGGGACCGGGGCCAAAGCCGGCGGGATTGCGATTGCCGATTTGCGGGCCCGGTTCCGGGCGGCGGTCGGGCAGAAGCAGGGCTGGGTCCGGCATTGGCAGGAATGTTACGAATTCGCCCTGCCGCAGCGCAACGGGGCAAGCGAGCAACCGGGAGCATCCGGCGGGGTATCTGGCGGGGAAAAGAAATTTGATCGGGTGTTTGATGCCACGGCCCCCGATGCGGTCGAGCAGCTTGCGGCAAGCCTGATGGCGGAAATCACCCCGCCGAGTGGTGGCTGGTTCGCATTTGAGCCGGGCGGCAATGTGGCGGATGCGGATCGGGACATTCTGACCGCGCGGCTGGCGCGGGCCGCAAGCATTTTGCAGGGGCATTTTGACCGATCCAATTTCGCGGTCGAGATGCATCAGGCGTTTCTCGATCTGGTGACGGCGGGGACGGCGTGCCTTCGGCTTGAAGCGGATGATTTTTTAAGCCCGTCGGCGTTCCGGTTTGGCGCGGTGCCGCTGCGTGAACTGGCGTTCGAGGAACGCAGTGACGGCAGAATGGATGCGGTGTTTCGCAAGCTGTCGCTGAGCCGGGACGAGATTGCAAGGCAATGGCCAGAGGCGCGGTTGCCCGATAGGGATCGGGATGAGGGGCAGAGCCCGAGACGATACGCGGTGGTCGAGGCGGTTCTGCCCAATCCGGGGGCGTTTGGCGGTTATCAGCTTTGCGTGTTTTTTGAGGATGGCGGGCAGGTTTCTGGTGGTCTGGCCGGCGAAGATGGGGTGATCCATCGGGACCGTTTTGAGGTGTCGCCCTATATCGCGTTTCGGTGGATGAAGGCACCGGGCGAGGTTTATGGCAGGTCGCCGGTGATGAAGGCGCTGCCGGATATCAAGACGGCGAACAAGGTGGTCGAGCTGGTGCTTAAAAACGCATCCATCGCGGTGACCGGCATCTGGCAGGCCGATGATGACGGGGTTTTGAACCCGGCGGCGATCCGGCTGGTGCCCGGAAGCATCATCCCCAAGGCGGTTGGATCGGCGGGGTTAACGCCGCTTGATGCGCCGGGGCGGTTTGATGTTTCCGATCTGGTGCTGTCGGATCTGCGTGATCGCATCCGGCGGTGCCTGTTGGCCGACCGGCTGGGGCAAAGTGACCAGCCGGGCATGACCGCGACCGAGGTTCTCGAACGCGCATCGGAAAATGCCCGGTTGCTGGGGGCGACTTATGGCAGGTTGCAGGCGGAACTGCTTTATCCGCTGATTAGGCGGGCGATCCATATTCTGGTGCGGCGCGGCGAGCTTCCCGATATGCCGCTTGATGGCGATGTCGTGCAGTTGCGCCATAGCGCGCCATTGGCCCAGTTGCCCAAACGCGTACAGGCCGGGCAGGCGATGGATTGGCTGTCACGCATCGCGACGCTGGGGCCGGAGGCGCTGGGCGAGGTCGATATGCCGCACATGGTCCGCTGGCTTGCCGATCAGTTTGGCGTGCCGGACCATTTGCTCAGGCCGATGATGCCGGTTTTGCCGGTTGAGGCATCACTTGAGGCGGGCGTTATGGAGGATGCGGTATGAGTGGCTGGGACTGGTTTGAGGGGGTGGCAGCCGCCGACGAAACGGATGAAGCGGATCGGGTGCATTGGCAGCAATGCTTTGGCACGCACGCGGGGCAGAAGGTTCTGGCGGAGCTTGAACGCAGCATCATCAAAACCGCGCTTGGCCCGCAAAGCCCGGATCGGGCGATCTGGATGCGGGAAGGGCAGCGGGCGCTGGTTTTGCAGATGGCGCGGCTTGCAATGGGCAGCGTAGATGGGGGTGGTTCGGACAGGGGATGAGGTGATCCTTTGGTGTGTTTGGTGCCAGTTTGGCGCATGCAGCCCGATGGACTCCCGCGTTCGCGGGAGTGACGGGGTGGGTGTGGTGACGGGAGAGGTTGGGGCGGTATCATTCTCTTCAACCGTCATTCCCGCGAACGCGGGAATCCAGACTTGGTGCCGCGCGTACCGTTAATCAGGAAAACCGTAACTTTATGAACAGCAATCCGGCAGCGAAGCGGCTGCGCGGAGAGGGGAGAGTGCAGCATGACGATTGAGCAGAACCTGACGCGGCCAGAAGCCGGGCATGGAGCAGAGGGTAATCTGTTGCGCCCGGCTGATGCGGCGGGTGGCGTGCCTGAGGCGTTGGAAGATTTGGAAAGTGGCGCGGAGGATGTGGTTTCCGATGCTGGTGTCCTGCCAGAAGATGAGGTTGAGGCCGGTGAAGCCATCGCGGCCCTTGACCCCGCCAGCATTCCCGAAACGCCCGACGGATACGAGATTGCGGTTGATGAGGTGCTGGGCGCGGTTGATCCGGCGGTAAATGCGCGGTTGCATGCGGCGGGATTTACCGGCGCACAGGCGCAGCTTGTTTATGATCTGGCGGCCGAGGTGATCGGGCCGTTAATCGGCGAGGTTGAGGGCGCAGGCAAACGTGCCACGGATCGGGCGGCATTGGCGGCGGAATTTGGCGGGGCGGAAAACTGGAAACGGTTGGCACCGCGGATTGAGAAATGGGGGCGCGAGAACCTGCCCGAGGCGGCGTTTGAGGTTCTGTGCCAAACGGCAGACGGGGTGCGCAGCATTCATCGGTTGATGAGCGGCCGGGCGGAGCAGGGACTGGCGTCGGGGTCAGGCGCGGACGGGACAGGCGATTTGCGCCAAGATATCCGGGCCAAAATGAATGATCCGCGATACTGGCGCGACCGTGATCCGGGGATTGTCGCCGAGGTGCAGGCAGGTTTTGACCGCCTGCATGGCATTTCCTAGTTCACCTGATAGCGGCCATCGGTTTTGTGGACTTCGGGGGGAATGCGGGTGCGCTCGAACGCGGCATACACGTCATAAAGCCCCGGTGCCGGGACGCTGGCAAAGGCGTCTTCGGTGAGGGTCACGGCATCATCCATGTTCTGGCGTTTTTCAAAGACGTGGACGGGTACCTGTGCCTGCCCGGCGCGAAGGGCCGTATCGATCAGCATATAGACCGGTTCGATATCGCTGTTTTCAAGGGCAATACCGCCCGTGCCCTCGCAATTGCCGCGAAGGGCGGGGCGGGCGGTTTGGGCCTGTTCTGCCATTTCTTCGGGGCTGCCTGATGTGAGCGGGGTCAGGGCGATTTCGAGGTGATGGGGGCTGCTCGGCGAAAGGTCGTCGCGCGTGACATGGTAAACGCCAAGTTCGGCGGCATTGCCGACGGTGGCGGTAGCGGCATCGGTTGTGCTGCTGTTCGCGTCGCTGGCGCGCGTGATGGCATCGGCGTCGCAGAAATTATAGCGGGTAAACATGCGGTAACGGTTGTTTGCCTTGAGCCAGATTTCGACATCGCGATCCGCATTGAAGACGCGCACGAAAACCGGTGCGCCAATCGCAAGATCGGCGTTGGACAGTTCGGCTTCGAGATCGGGCAGAACCCGGTCGCGGATATTTTCCGCGCCAAACCCGGCAAGGGACGAAACCCGGCTGGTGAAATCGTTGAAATAGCCGGGAACGGGGGTATAGGGCAGCAGGGTATAACCCGCTGCCCCAATCCCGATCAGGGCGATGGTGGCAAACAGTTTTGCGCGCAACGCAAACTCCAGATCATCAATTTTGCAACAGGTCCGGCCAAACCGGACAGATGTTCGATCCCCCGTGGCGATGGGGGTTCGAGCCGAAACACAAGACCACTCAACCATGACCGCAAGATGACCGGTTCGGGGTGCAAATAAGGCGGAATTGCCTGATTTGCTGCCGCTTCGGGATGCTGCATCGCGCGTTGCGGTCTTAAAATTGTTTATGGGCAGAAGGATATAAACCGATGAGTGTCACGATTGATAAAAGCTTTGTGGATCATTTCCAGGCCGATGTGCATCAGGCCTATCAGCGGATGGGATCAAAGCTTCGTAATACGGTGCGGGTCAAAAACAGCGTGAAGGGGGCCAGCACGGTTTTTCAGAAAGTCGGCAAGGGCACGGCGACCACCAAGGCACGCCACGGCAAGGTGCCGGTGATGAATGCCGAACATGAGGCAGTGCGCTGTGACCTTCGCGATTATTATGCCGGTGACTGGGTCGATGCGCTTGATGAGCTCAAGACCAATCACGATGAAAAGATGGTTCTGGCCAATGCCGGGGCCTATGCGCTGGGTCGCAAGACCGATGAGCTGATCATCAATGCGCTGGCAAGCGGCGAGGAGCTTATTGATCACAATGATACGGGCCTGACCCTTGGCAAGGTGATGGCGGCGTTTGAGGGCATGGGCAACCGCGATGTGCCCGATGACGGGCAGCGTTATGCGATTGTCGGCTGGAAACAATGGTCGCAGCTTTTGCAGATCAACGAATTTTCCAATGCCGATTATGTCGGCGATGATGACCTTCCGTGGAAGGGAACGCAGGCCAAACGGTGGCTTGGCACGCTGTGGATGCCGCATTCGGGGCTTCCGGTGGCGGACGGCATCCGGTCGTGCTTCTGGTATCACAGAACGGCGATTGGCCATGCGATCGGGGCCGATGTGCAGTCCGACATTACCTGGCACGGCGATCATGCGGCGCATTTCGTCAACAATTCCATGAGCCAGGGTGCGGTGCTTGTTGATGATGCCGGGGTGAGCTGCATCCGGGCCAAGGAATAAGCCGCGACAGAGCGTGGCTTTTGAAGATTTTTCATACAGATAACGGAGACCAAAATGGCAGAAGGTTTTAAAGCCAGAAACCTCAGTGTTCTGGCCTATGCCAACGGCTTTACGCTTTGGCATTACATCACCCCGGATTTCGCCGCCGATGTTGATACGGCGGGCTATTTTGCCGATGCCCGCGACATGCTGCGGGTTGGTGACATCATCATCGCCAATACCAACCGCGATGCCACCATGTCCGGCGGGCTGTTCGTCGTGGCAAGTTCGGGGGCTTTGGGCGTTGATGTCCGCGATATGACGGCGATTGGCAGTTCGAATACGGACTGATCAAACAATTACATTGTACTCTTGGTTGCATTTTGGTTTTGGGTTGCGATCATACGGATGTTATCTTGCTCATATGAAAGCATGATCAAGGACTTAATTGTATGAGAGCCGATGAAGTTGCTCACTATCTGAGTGCAACCAAGTCTTTGTCCGGTACACCGATTTGGATTGCAGGCTCAAAAGACAATCAGTTTCGTTTGAAGTGGCCGGTGATATTCAGGGGTACAGGTGGCACACACTTAGAGATCACCTATAGCAGTGGAGCGCCATATCTTAAATATAGCATGATGTTGATGGTGCCGCCGCCGGTGTTTCGACTTGATGTCGGCAAAGAACTAACCCATATGAACCACAGACCGCATCCTCATATGATTCGAGGGCATCATTATCATCCTTGGGAACTGAACTCGCCCGAAGGGCGGGCTGCAATTCCCAAAAGTTTGCGTGAAGCTCTTCGGTATGACAGGGCAACAGATATCCGAACCGCTTTCGATTGGTTTTGTGATATGGTAGGGATCGCTTCTCCAAGTTCGGAACTTCCCGAACCACCGTTGCGGGAGACGTTGCTATGACAGACAGATATTTGCAAATCTCCTCCGAAATTGTTAAGGCGCGTCCCGTCGAACATGGAACGCTTGTTGATACCACTTGCTTGCTTGCAACAGGTGAAATTGTACAAGTTCTTGTAAGCGGCGGTTTAAACGATGTGGTTGTTTCTGACTGTGGTTTGGCAATGACAGAAATAGAAAACCTTGGAGCGGTTGAAAAGTTTCCGTCCAGGCGCTTTAAAGGCTATGCGTCCAAATTCGGAGTGAATGTTTCTCAAAAGGGGGAACTTTATCTGAAGACTTCTGCCGCTGAAATATCAGCAGCAGTTGTGCTGGTTGCCAACGCCGTTCAGGAAGCGGTTAATACAGAAACATTCCGTATGAAGCCACAGCATCATCGAGATTTGAAGATTGCAGTTGCCGATTTCGTTCGCGAGAAAGATTTGCTTAAATTCGAACGAGATCGCACCATCTCAGGAAAGCATACGGCTCATAAGTTTGAGCATGTATTTGAGAGCAGAAACAATCGATTGATTATTCTGGATACAGTTGTTCCTGACTTAACCTCTATAAGTTCACGTGTAGTTGCTCATATCGATGTGAGAGAAAATTCGGAGATCAAGGCTGAGTCTCTGTTGGTCTATGACGAGACTGATAGCTGGAGAACAGATCGATTAGGGCTTCTTGAACTCGCTGGAACGATTGTACCTTTTGACAGATTGGATGAGGCTATGGCTGTCCGCTTCGGATTGGAAACAACTCATTAGCGAATAGTCCAAATAGACGAATTCGAGCAGCCCGGCCACTGAGCCGGGCTTTTTTGTTTTGGTTCAGATGTGAACCATCTAGGCTTCTACCGACCCCGACAGCAAATGCTGTCGGGTTTTTTTTATGTCCAACACAGGAGAATGCCCATGCAGGGTTCCAAACCGGTCGAATGCGAAGTGCTTAACGTTATCCAGGCGGCGGGTATCTGGCCGGATTGCGATGACAAGACGCAGCTTTTGCAGGCGATCAATACGCTGATTTCGGGTGGCGGCAATGGTGGTGGCGGTGGTGCGACACCGCTTGGCACGGTGCTGCCCTTTGCCGGTGCGACGGCACCGGATGGTTTCATGCTGTGCGATGGTGCCGAACTTTTCGCGAGTGAACATGCCGATCTGTTTGCCGTGATCGGCACGGTTTATGGCGAAGGCGAAGCACCGGGCAGCTTCAAGCTACCGGATTTGCGTGGCCGTGCGGCGATTGGTGCCGGTCAGGGTGTTGATCTGAGTGATCGGGTTCTGGGGGCGATGGCGGGGGCTGAAACCCACCAGCTTACTGTTGATGAGATGCCCGAACACGATGGTCATATTGATGGTGGTATTGGTCAGGCTGGTAATAATGCCGGGGTTTCCTCCAGTTCCTCAGGATCAATCCGCGGGGGCGGCCAGCCGCACAACAACATGCAGCCTTTCGTGGTGCTGAACTACATCATCAAGGTCTGATTTTACGGTTTCAAACCCAATTCCCTCGACCCGGCTGCATCCCGCTGCCGGGTTTTCTTTTGACTGAAACGGAGAATATCCATGCAGTGTAATACACCGGTTGCCAGCGAAGTTCTGAACGTTGTTCTGGCGGCCAATATCGCGCCGGATCGGCAGGATGACACCCAGCTTTTGCAGGCGATCAATACCCTGATTGCCAATGGTGGTTCGGGTGGTAATGGCGGCAATGGTGGCGGTTTCGGTGCCGAAATCGGCTCTGTCACCGCCTTTGCCATGCCGACCCCGCCGGAAGGCTGGCTGGTCTGTGACGGTTCGGCGGTTTCGCGGACCGACTATGCCGATCTTTATGCCGCGATTGGTACCGTCTGGGGCCATGGGGATCAGATTGCCACCTTTAACCTGCCGGATCTTCGCGGCGAGTTTGTTCGTGGTTTTGATGCCGGGCGTGGTGTGGATGCGGATCGTGTGTTCGCGTCATATCAGGATGATGAAACGAAAGCCCATTCTCATTCAAATAATGGGCAAACCGGTGTCATAAACACCTACGGTGATACACATCCTTATCGTCTGGCTCTTGCCGGTTCGGGTACTTTTGCTGCAGGGGAGACTGGTGAATTTGGAGGAGTTGAAACCCGCCCACGCAACGTCGCGATGACCTATGCGATCAAGGCGTTTTATCCGGTTGCCTGATCGGGTGTTGCCTTTCGAATAACGCACTTTTCTATTGCCCCGGCAGCGCAGGTTGCCGGGGTTTTGTTTTTTGAAATGACAGGAGAATGTCTATGTTGGGTTCAACCCCGGTGGATTGCGAAGTCCTTCACGTTATTCAGGCAGCAGGCATTACGCCCAATTGCGATGACAAAACCCAGCTTCTTCAGGCGCTGGATGCCCGCTATCTGGGACAGAATGGTGGTGCATCCGGTGGCACCGAGATCGGTGTGATCGCAGCTCTTGCCATGCCGACCCCGCCGGAAGGCTGGCTGGTTTGTGACGGTTCGGCGGTTTCGCGGACCGATTATGCCGATCTTTATGCCGCGATTGGCACGGTTTGGGGGGATGGTGACCAGATTGCCACCTTTAACCTGCCGGACCTTCGTGGGGAATTCATTCGTGGCTTTGATGCTGGGCGTGGTGTCGATGTGGATCGTGTGTTTGCATCTGATCAGCTTGATCAGATGCAGCGCATTACGGCTCGTGCGTTAGGCTACGGCACTGACGGCGGTATGTTTGCACCGTTTGCGTCATTTGATGGGGCGTTCAGTGAGGCCGAGGCTAATAACAATGGTAGAGCTGCCGTGGGCACCCATAGTGGTTTGGTGTCCGGGTTGGCATTTGACAGTGCTGGCTCGCCAAATGCCCGAGTTGGCGCCGAAACCCGTCCACGCAACGTCGCGATGACCTATGCGATCAAGGCGTTTTATCCGGTGGCGGCTTCGAGCTAGGGCCTGATTGAGTGATGGGCGGGGTCCGGGGTTCCGGGCCCCGCTTTTACCTGCGGCACGCAGGACTGGATTCCCGCCCGCGCGGGAATGACGGCAGGGAAAAGCTCCTTTCCCCGTCACTCCCGCGAAAGCGGGAGTCTATCGTGCCGCATCCTTAAAACCGGCGCTAAGCCTGCCGTCCGATGGTTTTACTGTGCCCCTTTTTCGGCCAGATATCTGGTGACCTGGGCAGCGGCGCGGGCGCGTTGTTCGTAGGTGACGGAGGGGGCGGCGACTTCGATCCAGGTTTTGGCTTCGACATGATCGCGCGCGGCGGCGATGGAAAGATAGTACCAGGCAAGTTCGAGGTCTTCGGTGGTGTATTCGCCGTAATAATGCATCCGGCCCATGGCGGCAAAACCGTTGGTATCGTCAAGTTCGACGGCCTTCTGATACCAGACAATTGCGCCTGCCGGGTCTTCGGGGCCGCCGATGCCGTATTCAAGGAAATGGCCGTAATAGTAAGGGGCATCGGGATCGCCGTTTTCAGCGGCAAGCTTCATCCACTTCCGGGCCAGCACCGGATCGGGTTCGATGCCCTCGGCACCGGACTGGTAGATGGCGGAAAGGTTGTATTGGGCGTAGGCGTCGCCGTCGGAGGCGGCCTTTTCATACCATTCGCGTGCGCGGGGAAGGCTGACATCGACCCCGATGCCGTGCAGATAGCAATCGGCCAGATTGACCATGGCAGACACATCGCCCAGATCGGCGGCGCGCCGATAGTGATAGGCGGCTTCGGTGGCGTCGGGTGCGACGCCTGACCCGTTGAGATACATGACGCCAATCAGGTTGATCGCCCCGGCATGGTTATGATCCGCCGCCTTGCGGGCCAGTTCCATCGCGCGGGGGAAATCCTGCGGCATGCCATCGCCATAATAGGCGGCCAGCGCATCGGCAAAGAGCGGTTCGGTATCGGTTGCCGGGGCGGTCGCCGTCGGTTCGGGGGCGGGTTTGGGTGCCGGTTCGGGTGCGGGAGCTGGTTCGATCTCGACGAGCCGGAAGGATGTAAAGCGTTCGGTTATCGTGCCGTTGGCATCCATGGTCCGGTTGGTGAAGGGGCAGGGTTCTGATGCCGGGTAGGTCGTAATCGCGTCGCCGTCGGCCAGAACCGCGATGGCCGGGGCGTAACCCTGTTTGGCGGCGCAATTATACCAGCCTTCGGCTTCGTCGAAGGCGTCAAAGAAAAGGAATTGGCTTTCGAGATATTCGGCCAGAGCGAACTGTGCAGCGGGATCGCCATTCATGGCGGCGTCGCGCAGGGCGTCTTCATCGAAAGTCCCGGCGGTCGGATCAGCGGGTTTCGGATCGTCGGCGGTGTAACCGGCCCCGGTGTAATAGCATTCGCCGGTTTCGCTGATATCGAAATTGGCGTTGATGTTTTGCAGCTGATCAATGGCGGGCTGGTCACCCTGCAGGGCAGCGCATTCAAGCAGGCGGGTGATGGTGAAATGTTCATCATCGTCAATGTCGCCGTCCTCGGCATACTCGTAGGACAGCAAGATCGCCAGCAGGCGCTGGGCCTCGGCATTGCCTGCGTAGGACTTGCGCCAGTAATTATCGATCAGGATGTCGTCATCGATACTTTGGGCCGATGTGACGGCAGATGTGCCGATGATTCCGATCAGGAAAAGCGATGCGAAAAGCTGGGACCGCGACATTGATGCTCCATTCCTGCGGGCCGGTTGGTTCGGGCGGCCACTGACTACCCGGTCTGTTCCGACCGGTTGATACGGATTTTGACAATATTTCAACGATATCGGCAACCGGGAATTGAAGGGAACGCGATATGGCACTGAGCGACATCGCACTTTGTGCGCGTGCATTGGTGATGATCGGGGCGGCACCGATTGTTTCGTTTGAGGATGACACGGCCGAGGCGGAGGTGGCGGGGATGTTGTATCCGGCTATCCGGGACGGGATGCTGGCGGCGTATCCTTGGCGGTTTGCCGCGCGTGGGGCGTGGCTGGCGCGGAGGGAGAGTGAGGAAGTTTTGGGCGCTGGCGAGGGCATGTTTGTCCTGCCCGGGGATTTTATCCGGTTGCTGTCGCTTGAGACCGAGGGCGGGGCGGTGCCGGAGTTTGAGCTGGTGCAGGGGGCGGTGAGGTGCGCGGCGGATCGGGCGTACTTACGCTATGTCGGGCGGATGGCGGAGGGAGCGTTTCCCGCCTTTTTCGATCTGGCGCTGATCACACGCCTTGCGGCGGAATTTTGTGTGCCGCTGACCGAAAGTACGTCGCGGGCGGAGTATCTGTTTAAACGCGCCGAGGACCAGTTTCGCAGCGCCCGGCTGGCCGATGCGCAGCAATCAACCCCCCGCGCGATTGGGGATTTCACCCTGATCGGGGCGCGGGGATAAGGGTTTTGACCAACGGGGAGGGGATGGCTATGGCGCGCAGGGTACTGGAAAAGACGACATTTTCGACCGGTGAACTGGCCCCGGAATTGTGGGGGCGCTCAGACCTTAATGCCTATGGCAATGGGGCGGCGCGGTTGCGCAATGTGTTTATTGAACCGAGCGGCGGGGTGCGCAGGCGGCCCGGTATCGCGTTGATTGATGCGGTGTCCGGCCCGGTGCGGTTGATCGCGTTCGAGTTCAATACCGAGCAGACCTATCTGCTGGTGTTTGGGGATTATCAGGGCACGGTTTATCGCGATGGGGTGGCGATTGTCGGGTTTGAAACGCCGTTTGGAATTATCCACCATGCGCTTCTGAACTGGACGCAAAGTGCCGATACGCTGCTTGTCACCCATCCGGACGTCGAGCCGATGCGCCTGACGCGCAAAGGATCGGACGACGGGGCGGGAACGTGGGAGATGACCAACTGGGCGTGGCGGGAAACGGCGGTGAAGCGGTTTCAGCCCTATTATAAATTCGGTGATCCGGCGGTTTCGATCACGCCTTCAGGGACCAGTGGCACGATCAGCATCACGGCCAGTTCGGCCCTTTTTGAGGCCGGGCATGTCGGGACGCGCTGGCGGATACAGGGGATTGAGGGGCAGATTGCCGGGGTTTCGAGTGCGACACTGGCAACCATTACCTTGAAAGAGGCGCTGCCCGATGCCAGCACGACACAGGACTTCGAGGAACAGGTGTTTTCGCCGGTGCGCGGCTGGCCGCGCAGCGTGACCTTTCATCAGGACCGCATGGTGATTGGCGGATCGCGCGATTTGCCCAACCGGTTGTGGATGTCGAAATCGGGGGATCTGTTCAATTTCGATCTGGGCGAGGGGCTGGATGACGCGGCGATTGAATTTGCCCTGCTGGCCGATCAGGTCAATGCGATTACCGGCATTTTCGCCGGACGCCACTTGCAGGTTTTCACCAGCGGATCGGAATGGATGGTAACGGGGGCCCCGTTGACCCCGGCCAATATTCAGGTGACGCGCCAGACCCGGATCGGCAGCCGGGCGGATCGCACGGTGCCGTTGGTCAATGTGGATGGCGCGACGATCTTTGCCGCGCGAAGCGGCCGGGAATTGCGCGAATTCCTGTTTACCGATGTCGAGCAGGCTTATGGGGCGGCGGATTTGGCGCTTTTATCGCGCCATCTGGTGCAGGGCCCGGTTGATCAGGCGTTTGATGCCGATCATCGGCTTTTGCATGTGGTGATGGGCGATGGCAGCCTTGGGACCCTGACGCTTTACCGCAGCGAGGCGATTACCGCCTGGTCGGCGCAAAGCGTTGCGGGGGCGGCGTTTCGCTCCGTCGCGGTGGCGGGCGGGGAGGTTTACCTTTGCCTTGAGCGCGAAGGGAAATTTTACCTTGGCCGGTTTGATGAGGGTTGCGGGCTTGATCTTTCGATCACCGCAGAATTGGCCGAGGGCGAGGAACCACGCCGCCATTGGGGCGGGTTTGATGATCTGGAAAATGTCACTTTGGCCGTTTGGGCCGGTGGCGTGCTTTACCGCGATATCACGGTTTCGGGCGGCACGATCAGCCTTTCGGAAAATGTTTCAACGGTCGTGGCCGGATTGCCGTTTACCCATGAAATTGCCGCCCTGCCACCGGCCGGATCGGATGGCACGCGGGCACATGGGGGCAATGCGCTGCGGCTTGTGTCGGTGACATTCCGGGTGCAGCAGACCGCGCAGTTGCGCGTCAATACCGGGCGGGGATTTCGCGATGTGACGCTGGGTAGAGGACGGAGCGAAGACGCGGCCTATAGCGGTGATGTCAGTTTGCGGGCCCTTGGCTGGCGGCGCGGCAGTGCCGGGCGGGACAATGATGGATTATGGCGGATCGCCGGGGATTTTCCCCGGCCTTTTTTATTGCTGGGGGTCGCCAGCGAATTGGGGGTGAATGACTGATGGGCGCGTTTGCATCCTATGCACCAATGGCACTTTCTGCCCTGCAAACCGGGCAGCAGATTTCATCAAACCGGGCGGACCAGAAAAACCGCGCGGCAGAGACCGAGGCCAACCGGCAGGTCGATATTGCGCAAATCAATGCCAGCGAGGCCGAACGCGCACGCGAACGGGCCGAGGAATTGCGCATCCGACAGGCACGGTTACGCGCACGCCAAGGGGCAGCGGGCCTGCAAAGCGGGGGCACCGGATCGGCCAGTGCGGTTCTGGCCGGGCTTGAAAAACAGGCATTGTCAGAAACGCATGCCGATGCGGATGCGGCGGCACGCAAGCGGGCAGAGGTTAACCGGCAGGCAAGTTGGCGTGAAACATCGCTTTTGCGATCCTTGCAGGATGACACGGTGGCACGGTTGAATGCGTGGTTTGCCCGGCGGGATGGGTGGTGAGGGCTGCGGGGTTTGGTCGCGGGTTTTGAGTGTGCGGTGCTGTTTACTGGATTCCCGCCTGCGCGGGAATGACGGGGGTGGGGTAGGGCCTTTCCGCCCGTTCGTCACTCCCGCATAGGCGGGAGTCCACCGGGCTTGCGGGTTCGGTGGCTGGTTTTGAGGATGCGGCGCGGCTGACTGGATTCCCGCGTGCGCGGGAATGACGAGGTTTTGGGGTAGGGCCTTTCCACCTGTTCGTCACTCCCGCGCAGGCGGGAGTCCATGGGGCTGCGGGTTCGGTGGTTGGGTTTGAGGCTGTGGCACCGCTGACTGGATTCCCGCGTGCGCGGGAATGACGAGGTTTTGGGGTAGGGCCTTGCCACCTGTTCGTCACTCCCGCATAGGCGGGAGTCCAGAGTGGCAGGTTCGGGTTAGTTTTTTTGGGGGGATGAGATGGGCGCGGTATTTAAGGTTGATGGCGGGACGGGTGTCGGGTTTACCGGCGACGGCAAACGTACGGTTTTTCCGTTTCAGTTCGCGGTTTTTGGCAGTGATGATGTGGCGGTGCGCGTTGATGGAAACCCGGTCACGACCGGGTTTCATGTGGCGTTGAATGATGGTGAAGACGCGCCCGGTGGCGCGGTGATTTTTGAGGTCGCGCCATCGGTGGGGGCGGCGATTTCGATCCGGCGGTATTTGCGGTTACGGCGGTTGAGTTCCTATGGCAGTGCGACGTCGCCGCGTGGTGATGCGGTGGATCGGGATTTGGATTATCTGACCGCGGCCCTTGGCGATATTGACTGGGCGATGGTGGGCAGTTTGCGGCTTGATCCCGCCGATCAGGGCAAGGGGGATCTGGCGTTACCGCGGATGGTGCCCGGTCGGGCCCTGGTGTGGAACGCGCAAGGTAACGGGCTGGTGAACGGGCCGGATGCGGGCGAGATTGCATTGGCCGGGCAGCATGGCGCGATGGCGCAGGATGCGGCGAACCGGGCCGAGGCCGCCGGAACGCGGGCGGAAACCGCGCTTGCAGGGTTTCAGAAGCAGATGGCGGGGGCGGCGTTTGACCTTGATCTGCGGGCCCAGAACGTCACGCTTTGGCAGGATGAACGGCGCATGCCGGTGATCGATGCGCCGGGCGACCGGATCATGGATATCCGCGAGACCGGGGCGTTGGTGCGGTTATCGAATGGCGGGCGGTTGAGCCTTCCGGGGGTGAGTGCCGCGCGCAACGGGGTGCGATACCGGGTGGTCAATGGCGATGGCACGATGGTCGATATAAGTGCGGCCAGCGGGGATCAGATTGTGCCGTTGGACGGGGCGGCGGTGCGCAGTGTTTATGCCCTGCCGATCCGCGGCGATTGCGTTGATCTGATCTGTGATGGCGGGCGGTGGTTTGCCGCACCGATCGCGCAAACCGGGCCGGTGGTGAAGCTTTTGCGCACCAATGCGCAGGATATTCCGGCGGGTGGTTATTTCATCGTTGAATGGGATCAGGTGGCAGAGGACAGCCACGGGCTTTATGACGCCGCCCTGCACGGCGTCGGGAGCCTTCCGCCCGGTTTTTACCATGTCGATGCCGGGGTGAATTTCGCGATTGGCGATACGGCGGTGGCGGTCAGTGCCTATGTCGAGCGGCAGGGGCCGGCGGGATGGAGCACGCATTTGCAGGCGTCCGATATTGTCGGGGCGGGCAGCAATGCGACGCAGAGTGTGCGGGTCAGCGGCATCGCCCGGATCGGGATCGGCACGGATAATGCGCTTCGGCTGCGTGTGCGCCATTCGGATACGATTACGCGCCAGATCGCGGCGAGTTCGGGGATGAGCTGGTTTCATCTGTGCCGGGTTGGTGGGTAGGTTTTGAGGCTGCGGCACGGCTGACTGGATTCCCGCATGCGCGGGAATGACGGTTTATTGGGATAAGGCTTTTCCGCCTGTTCGTCACTCCCGCGCAGGCGGGAGTCCATCGGGCGGCGGTTGCCGTGGCCGGTTTTGAGTATGCGGCACGGCTGACTGGGTTCCCCCGTGTGCGGGAATGACGGAAGGAAGTGAGGTCCGCTACATCGTCACTCCGGCGAAAGCGGGAGTCCATGGGGCTGCGGGCTCGGTCGTCGGCTTTGAGGATACGGCACTGTTGACTGGATTTACGCGTTCGCGGGAATGACGGGTGGGGCTGGGCCTTTCCATCTGGCGGCAGGCTCGTTGATCCTGACGACATTTCATCATTTGAAGACGGAGAATGCAAAATGGGCATGCGATATGCGCCATTGGAAAGCTGTCTGCGCGTGGGGCGCGCCAGCCCCAAGATTGTACGCGGATCAGACGGGATTTTGGCCGAGATCGGTGCGGATATGCCGGGCCATGATCATGATGTGCTGGGCCGGGCGCGGGGGCTTTTGATCGAGGCGGCGGCGGTTAATCTGCTGCGCTATTCCGCCGCGTTTTCCAATCCGCTTTGGGAGAAGGATGCGGGGGTGAGTGTGGCGACGTCCGGGGTTGCGGCCCCGGATGGGAGTATGACGGCCACACAGCTTGACCTTCCGGGCGGCACGGCGGGGCTTTATCAGCGGGTGGATAATCTGACTGTGGGGGCGATATACAGCTTTGGCGTCTGGGCGCGGGCGGTATCGGGCACGGCGGAGATTACGCTGGGCGTGGTGAATGGGGCATCTGCCCATGCGGTGAGCCTTGCTGAAAGCTGGCAACGGGTGGGCTTTGCCGAGGCCGCATCGGGCACCAGCCGATACCCAAAAATCAGCACGACGATTTCGGGCAATCCGGCATCGATCCTGATCTGGAATGCGCAGCTTGAGGCCGGGCCGGTTTTGACCAGCGATCTGATCAGCAATGGCATCCCGGCGGCGCGCGCCTTGGATGATGTGATGCTGGAGCCGGGCGACTGGTTCCGGGGCGCAACCGGGCGGGGCACGTTTGTTTTTGATCTTGAATTGCCGACGGCCTGGAGCGGCATCTGGCGGATCGTGCAGATGCATTCGGGGAACCTTAACGATGATCATCTTGATCTTGGCTATGACAGTGCGGCGGATCAGTTGCGGATTTCATTGCGCAAGGCGGGCAGCCCGATCATCACGCAGTCGCTTTATGGCGGGCTTGTGCCGGGAACGCGCACGCGGATCGTGCTGGCGTGGGCGGATGACGGGGTGGCGGTGGCGAAAGCGGGCGCGATTTTGAAATCACCCGGCGGCTTTGCCATGCCGCGCAGTTTCAACACGATCCAGTTGGGGAGTTATGCCGGGCAAAGCGGGGCCTTAAACGGGCATTTGCGCGGGGTTTCCTACTGGCCGGAACGGTTGGGCGATGATCGGTTGATCGCTCTTTCGGCAAATCCCGAAAATTAACCCCATGGAAGCCCCCAAACGAAACAGAGGAAACGGAGGACAGGATGGAGGAACTTGATACGGTGCGGGCGGAGCTTTTGCAAAGCCTGCCCGGTGATATCAGCCGCGCGCGCAACGCCTATCGCCGGATGGCGCAGGCCGCAGCCCTCAAGATGGATGCCAAAAGTTTTGCCGCCCATCAAACGGCGTGCAAGGCGGGGCTTTCGCATCTTGAAGGCCTGATCAAGCTGCTGCGCTGGGCGTCCGGCCCGGATGCGGCGGAGAATGACAAGGCAAAGTCGCCTGCGATGGAGGAGGCGGAGATCAGGAAGCTGATTGCCGAGGCACGGGGGGCGTTGGCGGGGAGTGAGGGTTAGCTGATTGAGATTTTCATGACATGGTTGGTAAGATGGTGGGTAATCCGAGAAAGATGCAATTAATTCTGTCGGAGTGGAAACCGTTGAGGGTTCTTCTAATGGGTAGAACGAAAGACCAGACTGTAGAAACAAAGCCGAAGTATGACTGGGTTAAAGCTGCTCTGGAAGCTGATATCAGACTATTTGTCTTGGAAAATCTTCCATACGATCCGGCGAAAACAGCAACGGTTGCCGAATTAGAAGCAAAGTCTGCCGAAGAACTGTTTTGCTATTATATAAATTGGCTTCAAAGGCTTGTGCCTAATGTGCCAAGGCGGGTGCATTTATCTTCATCTTTGCTGCTTAACCATTTGTTCTTGGAATACAAAGACGCATTCGCAAAGATCAGAAACCTAATTGAAACAGGTGGTTCTTTGCAGTCGTATCTTAGTCGGGCTGTAAATAATGGTTACTATCGTCACAAGAAGCTAATGGCGCGTCGGCATTTGGATTTGCTTTTAAGCGAGTGCGGCATCCATCATTTGCATGTGGAAAAAAAGCCTAATCCAGAAGGCAAAGGTTTTGGTTCTGATCATCTGCTTTTCTGCATTTTCAGGCAAAATGATGCCTATCTGATTGATATTTTGCCGCACAACCAAACTGATTTGTGGGCAGATAGTGGTTTATTCAGGACAATATTAGACAACTGGCCAAACCATAATTTGCTGATTCGAGCCCAAAGTGTTCAAGAAGAAGAGCCGCTAGAGCACAATGCGACAGAACATCTGACTCAGAGAAATAAAGGTGCGAACTCGCCAATATACATTGATGGTCAGACATTCTATGGAACTGGAATGATGTCACCCTCTGGATTGTCTCATCATTCGAGCGCTATGTTTCAAAAGCATGTGTGGCCTGTGATGTTCAATTTTTACTATCGGTGGTTGGCTGAAAGGGATCAGTTGTGTACAGAACTTTTGGCTCAGGGAGTATATTTGTCTGCGTCATCAAACCCAAGGTTCCACATTGATCCTGACGGAAGGTTCGGCGTTTTCGAGCATTCTCAGAAAGCATTTTTGTGTCTGGGAAATTTGGCTCTTTTGTTGAACTGACTTGGAATACTAGGGATAGGAAATCAGCGCTTTCTGGTTGTTCGCTTTGGCCAAGATGAGGGCCGCTTTATGTCGATGCTATCGACATATTCCAATAACGTGTCGAAATTTTCCGGTTTTATCGACATGACGTGTCTTGCGGCTTGAGGCAGTGCAGTTAGATCGGCGTGTGCGGCACGGCTGACTGGATTCCCGCGTTCGCGGGAATGACGGGCTTTGGGGGAGGTAAGGCCTTTCCATCCTTTCGTCACTGCCGCGCAGGCGGGAGTCCATGGGGCTGCGGGCGCGGTGGGTGGTTTTGCTATTCCGTCATTTGCCATTTGGCATAAAAATGCTATATTGATGTCAAATGGAGGTGTGCGATGGAATTCGCGATTGTGGAGCCGACCGGGGCGCGGCCGGATCGGGCGGTGATTACCGAGGATGAGGCGGCGGCATTGGCGCGCGCCACCGTCAATCTGTTTGGTGCCTGGGATCTGAGCGATCAGGAAGCGCGGGTTTTGCTGGGCGATATGCCCGCGCGCACCTGGGCGCGGTGGAAGAAGAAGGATATCGGGCGGATTGATCGTGATTTGCGTACGCGCATGGCGATGCTGATCGGGATTCACAAAGGGTTGCGATATCTGTTTCGTGAACCCGCACGCGGTTATGCCTGGATCCGCAAGCCCAATGCGGCGTTTGGCGGGCAAAGTGCGCTTGAGGTCATGTTGCGCGGCGAGATCATGGATATTGCCGATATCCGAAGTTACCTTGATGCGGAGCGTGGTGGCTGGTGAGCAGGAGCAGGCATGTTGCGTGGCCGCAGTGTGTGCGGATCATCCGGTCGATCTATCCGCCGATTGACCTGTTTGAAGATATCGCCGATCCCGCCGATTGGGAGGCCCTGGCATCGGCGGAAGCCAAGATGAACCCGCGCATTCGCGACAGTATCGGCAATCTGGCGAAGGTGCCGGTCGAGCGCCGGGTATCGGGGCCGGGGGCGAGTTATGTGATGGCGCCGTTTGTTCATTACTCGCCCTATCGCCCCGGCCGGTTTTCGGATGGCACATACGGGCTTTATTATGCCGGGGATCGCCGGGCGGTGGCGATTGCCGAAACCGTGCATCACCATGCGCGCATGATGCGGGCGACCGACGAGGAACCGGGCTGGACATCGCAGTTTCGCGAGCTGGTCGGGCGGAGCGATCATGTGTTTGATGACGTGAGCCATCGGGCGGATTTGCTGGACCCCGATGATTATAGCGCATCGCAGAAATTTGGCGCGGAGCGACGGGCAGCGGGATCGGACGGGATTTATTGGCCCAGTGTGCGGTTTGATGGCGGGCATTGTATTGCGGCGTTCTGGCCCGATGTGGTGCCGATCCCCGTGCAGGGCGATCATTTTTCCTATCACTGGAACGGGGAGGCGGTCGATTATGTTCGCAATCTTGCCAGTGGGGAGACTTGGCGGGTTTTTTAGGCGCGGGTTTTGTAAAGCCGGGTGGTTGTGAGGTTGCGGCGCGGAGGACTGGATTCCCGCGTGCGCGGGAATGACGGAAGTTGAGGTGACATTTCCCTTCCTCGTCACTCCCGCGCAGGCGGGAGTCCATGGGGCGGTTGGCGCGGTGGCTGCACCGTTTCGTGGTGCAGCCAGCCGGTTTCAGGCGTTATTTGAGTGTGACATGGGCGTGGTGCGCGGCGTGATCGGCAAGGGCTTTGGCGGCGTCCGCCCATGACGTATCAGCGGGATCAAGGGCTGATTTGAGGTAGGCCAGCGTCATGCGTTGGGTGATGGCAAGGCGGTCGGGGTCTTCGTCGTCGGTTTCCTTTGCATCATATCCGGCAATGCCGCCAAGGCCATGTTTGCCGCCAATCAGGGTCAGCAGGGCATCGGCACCGGGACTGAGGTGGAACGGGTCGGTGTGCCAGGCGGGGCCACGGGTGGTGAGGTGCGGGTTGTCATCGGCATCGCCGGCAACGACGAGCGTTCTGGTCGTCAGGTGGCTGAAATCGGGGTTGAGCGATGTGTAGTTTGCGCGGGCAAAGTCGCTGAGGCTATCCCCGCCCTTGCCGGGGGCGGCCAGCAGGACGCCGGCCGTGATGCGCGGTTCGATCAGATCGACATTCTGTGCATCCGGGTCGTTGATATCGGTCAGACGCGCACCAAGCAACATGCCGACCGTCTGCCCGCCCAGCGAATGGCCGATGGCAGCGATTTTGGAGCGGTCGAGCCGTCCGGCGATGGCGGGAAACTGGTCCTCTATCGCGTCAAGCTGATCGAGGATGAGCTTCATATCCAGCACGCGCGAGCGCCAGAAAAACGGCGCACCCGGTGCATCGGCCGGAAGACCCGCGACCTTGGAATTGCCGTGTGTCGGCTGGATCACAACAAAGCCGTGCGCGGCATAGAAATTCGCAAGCGGCGCGTAACCATCCTTGGAAGGGATATAAAGCGACGGCCCATGCCCGTGCGAGAGCAGAAGGATCGGAAGGTCCCGATTATTCGAGGACGGGGTGAGCGGCGCGGTGATGCGCAGGTCAAGCGGTTGACCGCGATCCGGGGCCGGAAGGGTGACGGGGTTGAGGCACAGGGTCGAAAAGGACGGGCCGGTCGGGATATGGCGGGCATCGGTAAGCAGATTGTTCATGACTTGGTGCCTTGTTTTGCTTGGCGAAGGTCGGGGGCTTCGCCTATATAGAAAAACGGAACGTTGATCCGATAATAAACGGAACTTTGTTCCACTTGATGAATTGTATATACGGAACGTTGTTCCGTATATCAAGAGGCAATTGCGTGCGGGGTCTTTGGGCCTGCTACAACAGGGAAGATTTGAGTGACAGACGACCCGACAAACCATGACCTTGAAGGCAAGGCACCGAAACGGCGCGTGCGGGCTGACGCACAGCGTAACGAGGATGCGGTGCTGGAGGCCGCCAAGGCGGTTTTTGCGACGGCTGGCGTGGATGCGCCGGTGCGCGAAATTGCCACGAAGGCCGGGGTTGGTGTGGGGACGTTGTATCGCCGTTTTCCGACCCGGTCCGACCTTGTGGCGGCGGTTTTCAGACGCGAAGTCGATGCCTGTGCGGCAACCGCAGAAACGCTTGCGATGGATTATCCGCCGGGCGAGGCACTGGTGCGCTGGCTTAATCGCTATACCGATTTTATCGCGACCAAAAAGGGGCTGGCGGCGGCACTGCATTCCGGCGATCCGGCGTTTGATGCGCTGCCCGATTATTTTCGCGCGAAGTTCGAGCCGGTTCTGACATCGCTTCTGGAAGCCGCGGCGGCAGCGGGCGAGGTGCGGCGCGATATTGCCGCCTATGACCTTTTGCGCGCGATTGGCAACCTTTCGGTGGCGGGCGTTGGCGATGAAGCCGGGGCGGCGCATACGCGCAGCATGGTGGAGCTTCTGGTCGACGGGTTGCGGTTTGGCGCGGTGAAGGCGGGGCGGTAGGGCGGAGGCCTTCGGTTTTGCGCGAAGGTTTTTTCCACTCTGTCGTCACTCCCGCGCAGGCGGGAGTCCATGGGGCTTGCAGGTTCGGTGGATGGTTTTGAGGCTGTGGCAAGAAGGACTGGATTCCCGCGTTCGCGGGAATGACGGTTTATTGGGATAAGGTTTCCACCTGTTCGTCACTCCCGCGAAAGCGGGAGTCCATCGGGCTTGCGGGTCCGGTGGAAGGTTTTAAGGCTGTGGCAAGAAGGACTGGATTCCCGCCTTCGCGGGAATGACGGTTTATTGAGATACGATTTCCACCCGTTTGTCACTCCCGCGCAGGCGGGAGTCCATCGGGCAGCGGGTCCGGTGGAAGGTTTTGAGGCTGCGGCGCGAAGGGCTGGATTCCCGCGTTCGCGGGAATGACGGAAGAGAGTTTATCGACGCTTATGCGTTCAGGCTGTCGAACAGGTCGTTCCAGTCGGGATTGTGTTTTTCGATCAGGTCGAGCTTCCAGGCGCGGCGCCATTTTTTAAGGCGCTTTTCGCGCAAAATGGCGTTTTCCAAGCTGTCATACAGTTCAAAATGCACGAGTTGCCCGACATTGTAACGTTGGGTGAAGCCCTTATCCGTGCCAGTGCGATGTTGCCAGATGCGGGCGCGCAGATCGGCGGTGACGCCGATGTAAAGCGTGCCGTTGCGGTTGCTGGCAAGGATATAGACGCAGGGCTGTTTCATCGCCGGAGGATAGCAGGATTTGGCCAGATGACGGAGCTTTTGGTGATGCCGATGGGTGGTTTTGGTTGCGGGGGTGGAGGTCTCGGCACGAAAGACTGGATTCCCGCGTTCGCGGGAATGACGGCTTTGGGGATGGGCTTTCGACACATTCGTCACTCCCGCGAAAGCGGGAGTCCATCGTGCTGAGGGTTCGGTGGTTGGGGTAGAGGACGTGGCCCGCAAGGACTGGATTCCCGCGTTCGCGGGAATGACGGCTTTGGGGATGGGCTTTCGACACATTCGTCACTCCCGCGAAGGCGGGAGTCCAGGGTGCAGCGGGTTGGATGGTGAGGGGAGCGGGCATGGCGCAGGTGATTGATCGGGGGCGGGCGAGGTGTGCCGGGTTTGGCGAGTTTGTCTGGATCTGGAATGCGATGATGGGGCTTGGGTTGCCGGGGCATCATCGCGATATGGCGGTGTGGCTTGAGGTGTGCTGGAAAGCGGGGAAGGGGCAGCTTTTGCTGATGGCGTTTCGCAATTCGGGCAAGTCAACACTGGTCGGGCTGTTTTGCGCGTGGTTGCTGTATCGCGATGCGGATTTGCGCATTCTGGTGCTGGCGGCCGATCTGGGACTGGCGAAAAAGATGGTGCGCAATGTCAAGCGCGTGATCGAACGCCATCCGTTGCTGGTGGGGCTTCTGCCCGAAAAGCGGGTCGATTGGGGCACGCAGCGTTTTACGGTCGAGCGACCGGGCGTATTGCGGGATCCGTCGATGCAGGCGGCGGGAATTGGCGGCAATATCACCGGGTCGCGCGCCGATGTGGTGATTTGCGATGATGTCGAGGTGCCCAAAAACAGCGATAGCGCCCATAAACGCGCCGAATTGCGCGAGAAGCTGGGCGAGATTGCCTATGTCCTGTCGCCCGATGGCACGCAGATTTATGTCGGAACCCCACATAGCTATTATTCGATCTATGCCGACGAAATCCGGGCCGAAACCGGGGAAACCGCCCCGTTTCTGGCGGGGTTTGAGCGGTTCTGCCTGCCGATCCTGGATGAACAGGGGCAATCGAACTGGCCAGAGCGGTTTCCGACCCTCAAGATCGAGGAAATCCGCACCCATACCGGGGAGCGGAAATTTGCCAGCCAGATGATGCTGAAGATGCTGGCCCCCAGTGACGGGATCCTCGACCCCGCGCGGTTGCACCGTTATGGCGATGATGCGGTGATCGAGCAGGCCAACGGGGCGCTTCGGCTGTCGATTGCGGGGCGGCGGATGGTGGCGGGCGCATGCCATTTTGATCCGAGCTTTGGGGCCAGCGGGGGCGTACCTGGTGGCGCAAATGGGGGCGCACATGATGGCGCGGTGATTGCGTGCGTTTATGTCTGCGAGCGCGGGGAATACTGGCTGCATGATATGGCGTGGCTGACATTTGATCCGACGCGCCTGCATGAGGCCGATGAAGCCAGCCAGATTTGTGCCAAGGCTGCAGCATTCATCCGGCAGAACCATTTGCCGTCGGTGCGGGTCGAGACCAATGGCGTCGGGCGGTTTTTGCCCAATATCCTGCGCCGCGCCTTGAAGCAGGCCGACTGGGCGGCAAGTGTGGTGGAGCATCACGAGGCGAAAAACAAGGATGCGCGGATCGAGGATGCATTTGGCGCGGTGTTGAGTGCGGGGTTGCTGCATGCGCATGCGCGTATCTGGCAAACGCCGTTCATCCGTGAAATGCGCGAATGGCGACCCGGCGAGGGACGGGGGCGGGGAAGGAGCAAAGCGGGCCAGCATGATGACGGGCTGGATGCGGTGGCGGGCTGCCTGATCCATGAGCCGGTGCGCCTGCCGCGGGTGGAAAAAGCCCGGTCCGGGGGCGACTGGCGGCCTGCCGGGGCGGCTTTTTCGGCGCGAAACGGGTTTCAGCCCTAAAAAGTTTCGTGAATTCACAAATGCTTATGCAATCCGTCGATCACAAAATCGAGAAATTCATGGAAAATTCAATATTCGTGATTACCTTAACTATATGGTTGAATAGTAATTGCGAAAATTAACTATACCAAGGAATAATTTGCATCCTTTGAGTCGATACGGGTTTGTTGCCGCAAGGCGCGGCGTTGGTCAATTTAGCAGTGCCGGAACACAAGACGCCCCTGCCGTTCATCCCGGGCGCACCGCACTGCCTGTCCCTTAAAGGAGGGCCTGACCATGTGGAAAACTGTAAGCCTGATTGCCGTAATGGCCGGTGGCATCACCCTTGCCAGTCCGGTTACGGCGCAGACCGTATCGCCGGTTTGCGGCGACCGCACCAAGGTGATCAACAGCCTGAGCGCGAAATATTCCGAGGAACCGGTCGCGGTTGGCGTGACCGCCAATGGCGGCGTGATCGAGGTGCTGAAAGCCCCCGATGGCAAGACATGGACCATCCTGTTTACCTCGCCCAACGGGGCAAGCTGCCTTGTGGCATCGGGCGAGGCGTGGCAGGAGCTTGAGGTAAAGCTTAACGGGCCGCACGCCTGAATTTTCGGCGCGCCCCGGACCGAGACACCAGCCCCGCAACCGACCCTATCCTCCCGGTGGGTGCTTGCGGACCCGGCTGGTGACCATTGACGGATGACTGAGACGAAGACAATCGGGACGATTGAGACGACGGCTGATCCTATCTTATCTGGTTTTGATGAGTGACCTCCTTGACTGACCCGCAAGCCTTTCGGTTTGCGGGTCTTTTTTGTGCCGGTCTTTTTTGTGCCGGGGCGGGGCGGGAGAGGGGGCGGGCGGCTTGGTAAAATTTCATGTGGGTCCGCATTTCCGATGCGGGCCCTTTTTCATGGGCGATTTATGCAAAGGGGCAGGAGGATGTGATGAGTGGACCGGTTGATCTGATCTGGTGGATTACGGCGGTGGAAATTCCCGCCGTGGCGGGGCTTTTCTGGCTGAACTGGCGGATGCGGAGCGAGCTTTCGGCGCGGCTGGAAAGCCAGCGCGAGGGCCATGACGCGGAGATGATCGCGCTTCGCGATGGCTTGGCGGACTTCAAGCTTGATGTGGCGCGAAACTACGTTTCGATCCCGTACCTTAAAGATATTGAAAAACGCCTGACCGCGCATCTGCTGCGGATCGAGGCGAAGCTTGATCACAATGTACCGGCAGCGTGAGGCCGGTTTTGAACCCTAGAAAGGAAACAGCGATGAATGATGTTCTGATGATGGAAGCCGTTGCCGACCCGCAGGAATTGCCGGTCGCCGAGGTGCTGGCAAGGACGCTTTATGGTGAGGCGCGCGGCGAGGGTTTGCCGGGGATCGAGGCGGTGGCCTGCGTGATCCTGAACCGGGTGGCATTTGCCAAAGCGCGCGGGCGCTATTGGTGGGGCAATACGGTGTCGCAGGTGTGCCTGAAACCGGGGCAGTTTTCCTGCTGGAACGCGGGCGATCCGAACCGGGTGAAGTTGCTTAAGCTCAGTGCGCGCGACCCGGCATACCGGCTGTGCAAGCGGGTGGCGACACGGGCATTGGCCGGGGAGATTGCCGACATGACCCAGGGGGCGACGCATTATCACACCCATGCGGTTGATCCCTATTGGGCGCGCGGACAGGTGCCGGTGGCCGAGATTGGCGGGCATCTGTTTTTCAAAAACATAGGGTGAACGTAAAGCCCCATCTCAATTGGCGATAAAGGCCCCGGACCACATATGGGCGATGTTCTGGAACGGGACGGGCTGGGTGAAATAGGCCAGCGGATCATTGATATAAAGTACTGCTGTCGGCCCCATCGGGGTTTGCACCCATGCCATGCCGCGCAGAACCACAACATGCCCGGAATAGGGGGTGTTTTGCAGTTTGAGGATGATGGCGCGACCCGATGCCAGGGTGTTGTAAAGCACCATCGGATGGGCGGGCATGCCGTAACCTGCGGCATTGTTGCTGACCAGGCTTAGCAATTGCATGATTTCGGGGTCCTGTCCGGTGCGCACGCATTGCTGTGCCAGCATCGGATTGGCGTTCACCGCGGCAGCATTGCAGCAAAACGGCTGCGGCATGCCGTTTGCGGCGGAGACAAGCTCGCACTGATGCGGCGATGAATTGGGGGAGGTCTGGCTTTTCCAATGGGCGATCTGTTCGACCACGGCGACCCAGCACCAGACCTGTGTCTGTTGCGGGATATTGACAATGCCAAGGTCAATCGGCGGCGGGAGCTGCTGCGCGGTGGCCTGATTCATCCCCAGAAACAGTAGCACTGCGGCAAGAAGTCTTTTCATGGCGGCCCCCTGATATCCCCTGTATTAAAACGCGAACATTAGATTTGAAAAATAAATCTATTGGTTTTTTATTTTCGCGTCAATTCATTCAGGGTTGTGTTGGCGGGGCGAGGAAACCGGCATTTTTAAAAGGAAGGAGGTATCACGTGATACCAGCATTACTGGCACAGATCGGCCTGCCGCTTTTGATGAAGGCGGTCGGCGCGGGGCTTGAAACCATTGATCATCCGGTCGCGAAAACCGCGGCCGAGGGGCTTAAACAGGTGGGGGATGCGGTGACCAAGGGCGATGTCACGCCCGCCCAGATCATCGAGGCCAACCGCCATTCCGAACGCATGGCGGAAATCGAGCTTTCGCGGGACCGGAGCGTTTTGGCAACCGTCAACCGCACCATCCGGGCCGAGGTGCAAAGCGAGGATGCGTTTGTGCGCCGCTGGCGACCGAGCTTTGGCTATGCGGTGGCACTCACCTGGATCATGACCATGGGATCAATTGCGGCCGCCATCATCTTAACCCCGCTTCAGGCCCCGGCGATTATTGCCGCATTGGTCAATACCAGCCCGATCTGGGGCATTGCGCTGGGCGTTTTGGGGGTCAGTGTGGTGAAGCGGAGTGCGGATAAGAAGATCGGAGAGGGTGGCGCGTGACGGGGTGATGGCCTGTTTGCGGCGGTGATTGCGGGTTGTCACGGGTGGTGTGGCTGATATGATCGAAAACACCACCCAGGGGGCTGACAGGGGGCTTGAGATTTTGCTGGCCTCCGCAGACGAGGCCGCCATGTCTGATCAAACGTCGTCATTGCATTTACCATCACGGCCGATTGCGGCGACAATTGCCGTTGTCGTGCGTGATCAGCAGGTTTTGCTGGTGCGCCGCGCCAATCCGCCCGATCAGGGCATGTGGGGATATCCCGGCGGCAAGATTGATGCCGGGGAAACCCTTGCACAGGCCGCATTACGCGAACTTCACGAGGAAACCGGCATTTCGGCGGAAGCCATCGGTGTTTTGACGGCACTCGATGCCTTTGATCGCGATGCGGACGGGCAGGTTAAACGCCATTTCATCCTGATTGCGATGCTGTGCCGCTGGAATGGTGGGGAGCCGGTTGCGGGGGATGATGCACTGGATGCGGGCTGGTTCCCGGTTGCCGGTCTTGAGGAAAGCGGCGTTGAATTGAGTGCGGATGTGGCGTGGGTGGCGCGGAAGGCGGCGGATGTTCTGGCGGAGGGGGCATGATTACCAATATCCTTCGCGAATTGCCACGGCGGTTATTGCCGCGTTATGGATTCCCCGCGCGGGAACGACGGGCAGGATATCTAGTTTAGTAATGCCCGCGAAGGAGGGTATCCAGTTTGTTCGTCAAATTGTTTGATGCACGGTGTCTGACGCGTGTGGCTAGGTCTAAAAAGAGACTTACTATCCGAAGAAATGTTTGATCCAATCAGTCTTCACTGAGTTGAAGTGAATTTGGCTCTTATGTGGGGAAGAGCAAACATCTGATATGAAAATGCTAAGATTTTCGCCTACTTGAACCGCAAGCTTACCCATTTCCGCTAAAACCGCTTCTAAAGAAGATGGCTCAAGAAAAGGGCCAAGAGCTATTTTGCTATCAGGCGTTGGTCTGAGCATGTCGGCCATCCTCACATTCGGATGGCCTGCCAGTTCACAGAAAAGATCGTAGGCCTCATCTCGCTTTCCACTTGTGAAGCCATCTCTCTTATCAAGTGCTTTACGAATTTTTGCTGGTCCAAATTTTCCGAGCCGCGTTTTTTTATCCGCATTTCTCCACAGCGCGATATCGTGTTTGTTGGTTGAGAAATAGCTCAATAAGAAGATTGTTTCCAAAACATCACGCATGACTAATGCTGCATTTTGTTGATATCCGGAGAAACTGAGCTTTAAACTTGCTCCGAAGGCATTAAATGTTCTGATCCCTAAAACCTGTACAATTCGCACATCCTCACATTCAATTTCAAATTGTCTGTAAACATCTGCAAGGTCCATTGCAGCTTCAATTACAGTCAAGTGGAGATGGCAATTCTTGCTCTGATTTAGAGTAATTAACGCCTTTTCTCGGAGCACTTCTTCTTGTGTGTGTAGGCTTAGCAAGTTATTGGGAATAAAAGACATGGAAGTTATTCTTTCTTAAGAGAGCCGGTGCCTGGATTTAAGTGTTTTGTGTCCTCATGGGGGACCAATAATCCTGCCTTCCATGTCGTATATGCAGGACTGAAACCTGATCTTCCTCGACACAATAAAACACCCGCCAAGGCGTTCCGCGCCCATAGAGCAATTGCCGGATTTCACTATCGAAGGCGTTACTTTCCGGGGCAATTGCGTGGGCAAATGGGAAGGTTTTCAGGTTCATTACAGCTTCTTGCAAGCCATCCCGCCACTGATCGGCATAGAGCGGGTTTTCTTCCTGCAGCCAGTCATAGGCCGCAATGATATCCGCGACGGCCTTGGGCGATATGACGACCCGATAATGCTTCATTTATGCCGGGTGGAGAGGTCGTCAAAGAAGCTTTCCGCGTCCTGTCCCTGACCGTCGGCAATCTGGTTCAGGCCTGTGCGGATGCCCGCGACCGTCTCGTTATATTCCAGACGATTTTGCATGTCCTGCCACGCCTTGGCATCCATCACCACCACCGATGCCTTGCCATTGACGGTCAGGATTGCGGGTTGCTGCGTTTCACGCAGGCGTTTGGTGAAGGTCGCCGTATCGCGTTTGAATTCGGTCAGCGGGCGAATATCCTTGGTGATATCCATATTTGCACCTTTAAAGCATCGAATTGAATGCGAATTTAGCATGTTTTTCGTGGTGGTGCGATGGAAATTCCCGGTGAAACGTCAATGCTGGCTTGGCCCACCCTGAAACAAACCCGCCCGCCCCGCGTTGCAAAGGCAACATCATTGTGCAAACAGGCAGCGAGGATTTGGCATGGCAGGGGCAGAACCGTTTTCCGTTGGCGGGATTGTCGCGCGGATACGGGATCGGGCGGCGGCGGGGCAGCGGACGGTTTCGGTTGATGATATGGTGGCCGTGCTGGGGCGGCGGAGTTACGGGCCGTTTTTGTTCGTGCCCGGATTGATCGGGGTTACACCCCTATCGGGGATTCCGATGGTGCCGGCGATCCTTGCGGTGATTGTCGCCGTGTTTGCCATTCAGATCGTTCTTGGGCGGTCGCATTTATGGTTGCCGGATATCCTTGGCCGCCGGTCGTTTGACGGGGCCACGGTCGCCGATGCGATGGCGCGGATCGAACCGGTCGCCGAGAAGCTTGATCGCTGGTTTTACGGGCGGTTGCCGGGATTGACCGGGCGGCATGGGGTGCGGGTGGCGGCCCTTGTCTGTGTGCTGCTGGCGGCATTGGTGCCGTTTTTTGAAATGGTGCCGTTTGCCGGTATGGCGCCGATGAGTGCGATTGCCGCCTTCGGGCTTGCGATCCTTGTGCGCGACGGGGCGCTGATGCTGGCCGCGATATTGATTTCGCTGACATCAATGGCGGGTCTGGTGTGGGTGCTGCTGGCGGCGGTGTGAGGTGATGAGGCGGATCAGGATGCGATCCGGGCCAGTTCGCTATAAAGATAAAACAGGACGCAGGCGGTGCCGATGGCCGCAATCAGGCGGGCGACAAGTCGGGGCAGGTCAGCATTGGGCCAGATGTTGGGCACATTCGGACCGCTGAAAGCGCGGAAATCCTTGTGAATGTCGATGATCTCTGTCGCCGGGCGGCGCTGGTTCTGTGTAACGTGGTCCGGCGAGCCGCGACGGAAGGCGGCCGGTTTCGGGGCCTGATCATTTGAAACCCATTGGCGGGTGGTGTCGGGAAGGTCTACAGGGGCGCGTCGGGCCTGTCTGGTCGTCATGTTCTGCGTGCTCGTGTCCGGTTTGGTGGTCTGGTCTTCTGATTTTGCCGGATGATTTTAGTTGGTATAATTTAACTATACATAAGTATCTTATATTTCCTCATCGGTATAGGCTTTTCGCGCGAGAGGCAAGAGAGAAAAAGCACAAAACCGGTTTTTTTGTGCTTTGGCATTTCGCCTGCTTGCCGAATGGGCCAGGCGACCTTATTTTCCCCGGATGACAAATTCATCACACACCATGATTTACCGTGTATTGGGCTCGGACGAGTGGGCGGAAGCGCTTGCGACCGGGCATTATGCCGGTGCGCCGCATGATATTGCGGACGGTTTTATCCATTTTTCGACGATTGATACGCTGGCAGAGACGCTTGCGCTGCATTACCCGAAACGCGGGGGATTGCGGCTTTTGCATGTGCCGGTCGCGGCGGTCGATGACAAGCTGAAATGGGAACCGGCGCGCGGCGGCACGCTGTTTCCGCATCTTTATGACCAGCTTTCGGTCGAGCATGTCGCACGCGTTGATGACCTTAAGCTTGATGATAACGAGGTTCACATCCTGCCCGAGGATCTGCGCCCCGACCATATGCGCAGAGGGTAATCATACCCGGCGATAGACGCGCCCGCCGCCCCGCTTTTGGCCGGTATCCTCGACCGTGGGGAATTTACCGGCCCGGACCGCATTGAGAAATTCCCGCCCGATCCTGACCTTGTCGCCGATATAAAGCGTGTCCCAGCCGGGGCCGTAGATTTCCGGGAAGTGAAATGTGCCGGGCGCACGGGCGGCGAGGCGGCTTTGCAGGCGGGTGATTTCGTTGGCATCCATGAGAGGAGCCATGATGGCCTCCTTTTTTTGCGGGCGGCTTTCCTTCAGGTAGTTTTCAGGCGGGCATAAAGAAAGGGCGATGCCGGGATGGCACCGCCCTTTTGCCTTCGAGATCGGCAGGATCAGACCAGTTCGCCCAGCGTTGCCGGATCAAAGCCGAGCAGGGCATCGGTTTGATTGTCGCGCACCTTGGCCGTCCATGCCGCATCGGTGATCAGCGCACGGCCGACCGCGATCAGATCGAATTCGTTGCGTTCCATGCGTTCGATCAGGGCATCGAGGCTGGTGGTCTTGGAGCCTTCGCCCGCGAAAGCGGTCAGGATGTCGCCTGAAAGCCCGACGGAGCCAACACTGATGGTGGCTGCCCCGGTCAGTTTTTTGGCCCACCCGGCACAGTTCAGGCCCTTTTCGCCGTCCAGTTCGGGGAATTCCGGTTCCCAGAAACGGCGTTGCGAGCAATGCAGGATATCAACCCCGGCATCGACCAGCGGGCCCAGCCATGCGGTCATTTCATCGGGAGTGGGGGCAAGACGGACGGTCAGGTCCTGCTGTTTCCATTGGCTGACGCGCATGATGATCGGGAAATCCGGGCCGACGGCGGCGCGCACGGCACGCACGACTTCGACCGCGAAGGTTGATCTTTCGGCGATGGTTTTGCCGCCAAAGCGATCGGTGCGCAGATTGGTGCCCGACCAGAAGAACTGATCGATCAGGTAGCCGTGCGCGCCGTGAATTTCAAAGGTATCGAAACCGGCATTTTTGGCATCAAGGGCGGCCTGGGCGTAGGCGGCGATGGTGTCGGCAATGTCGGCATCCGACATGGTGTTGCCGTGCGGTTCATTGGGCGCGATAAGGCCGGACGGGCTTTCGACCGGAGCATCTGGCACCCATTCGGTCTGGGCGCTTTTGACCGATCCGGTATGCCAAAGCTGCGGGCCCATTTTGCCGCCGGCTTCATGAACGGCATCAACGACGGCCTTCCAGCCGGCAAGGGCATCGGCCCCGTGGAAAAGCGGAATGCCCGGTTCATTGCGCGATGCCGGGCGGTTGATCACCGTGCCCTCCGACAGGATCAGGCCAACGCCGCCTTCGGCGCGTTTGCGGTAATATTGCGCATTGGCGGCACCCGGAATACCGTTCGGGGCGCTGGAGCGGGTCATCGGGGCCATGACGATACGGTTGGGAAGCTCAAGGGTTTTCAGCTTGAAGGGCTGAAACAGAATGTCGGTATTTGACATCGGATATCCTCCGTTTGGAAATGGGTGTATGGTGGCTACTAGATATACGTTGTATACCTACTGTCAATCAGGCACCTTGAGGTTACCAGGTATACTTGAGGAAACCTGCATGACAGTGCGCCGGAGGAAATGACATGGAAATTAAGGAATGTTCTGCCCTGATGTTCCGCTCGAACTGCCCGAGCCGGGAGCTTCTGGACCAGATTGCCGATAAATGGTCGATGATGATCCTGGCGGTTCTGGCGGAAGGGCCATTACGGTTTAACGCGATCAGGCGCGGGCTTGAGGGCATTACGCAAAAGGCATTGACGCAGACGCTGCGCAAGCTTGAACGCAACGGCATTGTCGCGCGCCACGTGATCGCGACATCGCCGGTCGCGGTGGAATATGAAATTACCGATCTTGGCCGGTCGCTGGTCGGGCCGTTCAAGGCGCTTTATCTGTGGACGCGCGATCATTACGACGAAGTGGAAAAGGCGCGGGCGGCGTTTGATGCGCGGATGGAGGAGCGGGTTTAGGAACCCATGCCCCAACCGCCGCCTTGGGGGACGAAGCTGTCGCGCGATTGCTGTTTCACGGGGACGTCGAGAATTTCCGCGACTGTGGTGATGTTTTGCGAAATCATATCGCGGCAGGCCTTGAGGCTTGGGCCTTCCATCATATCCAGATTGTCTTCGACGGTCTGAAGAAGGCCGCCCAGTTCGTCGAAATAGCGGTCACGGGATTTTGCTGTGCGCATGGTGCGGGCAAGGCCGATGGCGGAAATGCAGGCGGCGATATCCGGTGCAGTCAAATCCTCCATTTTTTCGGCCTGACCGATATTGAATGAAAAATCGTGGGTGACGGACCGATCGAGCACAACCGGGATGATATCATAAGCCGGGGCAAGGATTGGTTTGCGGCCCAAGGCCGGATAAAGGATGGCGTGGTTTTTGGCGTGATTATCGGTATTGCCAACCACCAGATTGAATATCGACAGGGCCATAAAATGCTGCCGCGCGATCAGCGGGACTTCGGTTTCATCAAGAACGCGCGCCACGCCAATGGCCGAGAATTTGTTTTCCTCGGTCCCGTTGCGTTGATATTTCAGACTGGGCGCAAGCGATAGCGCCTGACAGAAATCTTCCTGATGAATGCGATAGATGTTTCCATCTTCGGTTTTACGGTCAAACCGTTCGATCAGCAGGGCTTCGCAGCCTGCAATTTCGATTGCCCCCACATGTGCCACCGGCAGCGGCAGGACCCTGGCCGCGAGTGCCATCAGGGCGGCTTCCTGGGCAACAAGGGCCTCGTTACCCTGCGACGGGATTTTGAGGATGTGGGTCGTTGGCGCGCCCGAGCCCGGTTTGGGCAGGGCGAATTGACCGTCTTCAAGCCGGGTAACGGCAATTTTCCCCTGTACCCCGGCAAGTGGAGAGGGATCGTTTTTGCCATCGGGCAGGCGACGACGGTCGCGCAGGCTGATCAATATGTCGCCAAGATCGTCACTTGAAATCACGTCATAATCATCGGCCATGTTGCCGGGCATTTTTGACGGTTTTTCCCCCCATGGCACACAGGAAATGGCACCGGGGCAATCGCGACCGACGTGATAGAGCAATCCGGCGATGTCGTCGCGGTCGATGCGGTGTTTTGCCATGACCTGCTCAAGCGCGTTGTTTTCCTGTAACAGGTTGGCAAAGAAGCCGCGCGTGATGTGATCGGTAAATGATCCCCGTGCGGCAGGCATCGAAATCGATAATTGCATGTTCGCGCGAGCAGCATCGTCGCCATAGGCAAAGGTCAGCGACTTGTCGTCATTGCCAAGAAGCTGGCCAATCGGGTGATCGACCCCTTCGAGATACACATCAAGCCGTCTGGTCATCTGATATGTCCTCATATCCCAGTTTCAGGCCAAGTTCCCGGCAAACATCCAGCGCCAGACCGACATTGACGCCCGGCGTGCCCTTTTCCAGCTCGCCGATCAGTTGCCGCGAGACGCCCATCATGGATGCAAGATAGGTTTGCGTCATTTTCAACTGCTTGCGGCGGGTTCGGATCGCCGTGGCAAGATCGTAGGTATCTTTGATGAGTGTTGTCATGTCAGTATCAAAAATGTCAGGAATATTTGACATTATGCCGAAAATGACAAAGAAGTCAATGAATGTCAGGTATTTTTGACATTCATTGCTGTGTGCCGTACATTCTCATGAAATGTCAGATATAGGTGACAATTTCTGATGAAAGGCTTTTGGGGGCTCCGGCGTGTATTGGTTTAAGATAGCCTGTTTGTGAGGCTGCGAATAACTGTTGCACCGATTTCAACAAATCTTTAGATGTAAATGATAATGATCCTCATTTGAATATATGGAATGAGTGAAGTTCATTGTCCCCAAGAGGGGCCATTTATTTCAGGAAATCGGGATTGAGCCGTCTTGAGCGACCAGCCAAGCAATCTGGACATTTTTGTCACGCATCGACGGGCGCTGCTGAATTATGCCAGCAGCATCGTGGGCAGCCGTTCGCGTGCGGAAGATGTCGTTCAGGAGGCATGGCTTCGTTTCCACGAGGCGTCAAAAGGGCGCTTGCTGGAGGATTCAACAAGCTATCTTTTCCGGATCGTTCGCAATCTGGCGCTTGATGGCAGGCGGCGCATGAAGCGCGAAAGCCTGATCATTACCGACGACGACTTTGAAGCGGCGGCGAATGCCTGGACCGACAGTGTCGCATCGCCGGAAACCGTGGCCCTTTACAAAGACGAATATGCATTGGTCATGGATGCGTTGGCGCAATTGCCCGAGCGTACGCGGATGGCCTTTGAAATGCATCGTTTCGGCGGGGCTAAGCTTCGGGAAATTGCCGAGGCACTCGACATTTCGTTGCCGTTGGCGCACCGGTTGGTTGCCGATGCCGTGCAGCATTGCAAGGAGCAACTCGGATGGCCGTAACCTTGCCGGTTTTGCGAAACTTGTATAAAAAATCATCCGATATGCCTTTAGTCATAAAGGGATGCGCCCTGAAAAGTTATTTGAATTGCGGTGTCCGGGCATCGGAGGTTCGGGTTGTTCCGGTCGGGACTGAAGGAAGCGCATGACGGCTACCACGCAACAAATCGAGAAGGCAGCTTCGCGCGAGGCAACGGATTGGCTTGTTCTGCTGCAGGACGATCCGGACGATGTGCCTTTGCAGGACGCATTCCGGGAGTGGCTTGAGCGCAGTCCGGTAAACGTGGCTGCGTGGCAGGCGATGACGCAGGCGTCACAATCAATGGATGCCGCAACGCCGGTTCTTGCCGACAAATGGACGCCGTTGCTTGAAGCTGTGCGTGGTACAGAGCAGGCTGATATTGCTCGGACAGAAGAAACCCGTTTCAGACACAGACAGGCCGCGGCCATGGCAGGCAGGATGTTCGCGCCTGTTCTGAAAACGCGTACTTTGCGGAATGGTGGTTTCAAGCGTCCGGCAATGTTCGGGGTGGTCGGGCTTGCGGTTGCGGCATGTCTTGTCGCGGTGCTTGCCGGGCCGGATTTTCTGCGCGGTTTGCAGTCCGATTACATGACCGGGACGTCACAAACCCGCCAGATCACGCTGGAAGATGGCAGCACGGTTACCCTGGCACCGGAAAGCGCGATTACTGTTGCGTACAGTGCGGGTGAACGCACGGTCAGGCTTCTGGGTGGCGAGGCATTTTTTGACGTTGCCCCAAATCCGGAACGTCCGTTCCGGGTTGAGGCAGAAGGTGTTGATACCACCGTTCTTGGCACGGGGTTTGATGTGCTGCGAAATGATGGCGGGGTCAGGGTATCGGTCGAGCACGGGCGGGTCCGTGTGGATTATGCCGATCAAGGTGTTCTGCCGGTGGCAGAGACGCTGGGGGCGGGCCAATCGCTTCGGGTTGACTGGTCGGGCGCCTATGAGATCGTGGAAAGTCCGGCAAACCATGTTGCTGCTTGGCGGCAGAACCAGATTGTCGCGCGCTACGAGCCGTTCGGTGCAGTCGTTGATCAGCTTCGTCGGCACTATTCGGGGAAGATTGTCGTGCTTGACGACGAGCTGTCCTCCAAGCCGGTGACTGGCGTTTACAATCTGGCCGATCCGCTGGAAGCCCTTTACGGGATTGCCCGGGCGCAGGACGCCGTGCTTTGGCAGATATCGCCGTGGCTGGTGTTCGTTTCAAAGGGATAACCCTTTGTTCAAAAAAGATTTTTAAAAAAGATAAAGTTTTTAGAGAAAATTTCTCTCACGCGACGTTCCCTCTGTAGAGGCGAAATTGCGATGCAATCTCATTCGCAGTGGCGCCGGATATTCATATGTCAAAAAGGATGGGATTCGACGTGATCAAGGGGGTTGGAATTTGTTTTGGGGTGGTCAATCGACATGTCGCAGCCGCAGGAGCACTGGCATTGACCACGGCGCTGTGCACGGTTTATCCGGTAATCCAGGTCCGGGCACAGGAAGCATCGATGTCGTCGGAATTTTCCGAAAAATTCCGAGCGGAGCATGATTTCGATATTCCTGCCCAGGTCTTGACGGACGCGCTGGTTGCGTTCGGTCAGCAATCGGGCATTCAGGTGACGGTCAATGGCGATATTGCGCAGGGTGTTTCAGCATCGGCGGTGCAGGGCAGAATGCCCTCGGAAGATGCCCTGCGCGGGCTTTTGTCGGGCAGTGGCCTTTTCTACACCATTTCGCGTTCGACCGTTGCCATCGAGCGGATTACCGAGGGTGCGGACGGTGCGACATTGCTTGATCCGGTGATGGTCGAGGGACGAATGGAAACCGCGACCGGCCCGGTCGACGGATATGTCGCGACGCGCAGTGCTGCCGGAACCAAAACCGACACCCCATTGATCGAAACACCGCAATCGGTTTCGGTGGTCACACGTGATCAGGTGGAAATTCAGCAGGCGCAAAGCATTACGCAGTCGCTGCGTTATACATCCGGTGTGGCAGCCGAAGTGCGCGGTTCGGCATCGCGGTATGACATTCCCTACATCCGCGGATTTGGCTCGCCGAGCGACCCGGTTCAGTATCAGGATGGACTCAATATGTTGCGCGGTCCGGGATATGCCTTTCCCCAAACCGAAGCATATGGTGTCGAGCGGGTTGAAGTCCTTAAAGGTCCGGCATCGACGACTTATGGTTCGGCAATGCCAGGTGGTCTGGTGAATGCCGTGAGCAAGCGCCCGACCGAGCAAGAGCGCGGCGAAGTCGAGGTTCTTGTCGGAAGTCATGATCGCTATCAGTTGGCAACCGACGTTTCGGGGCCTGTGACCGAAGACAATTCATTACTGTATCGTTTTGTTGCATTGGGACGGGATAGCGAAACACAGGTGGTCAATACCAAGGAGCAGCGTGTCTATGTGGCACCGGCACTGACCTGGAAGCCAACGGATGACACCACGCTTACCATGCTGACCCATTATCAGCGTGACCCGGAAGGCGGCTATTATGGTATTCTGCCAACAGTCGGCACAGTCTGGAGCAGCTCTGCCGGGGCCATCCCGCGCAGCTTTAATGATGGCGACCCGGCATTTTCCGATTTTGATCGGGAACAGTTTTCCGTCGGATATGAATTCGAGCATGTCCTGAACGACATTTGGGCGTTCCGCCACAATCTCCGTTATCTTGACATTGATGTATCGACCAAGGATATCGCGACATTAAGCCTTGCCGCGGATGGCCATACGATCAACCGTTATGCCCTGACCACAGACGAGCAGACCCGCGGTGTTGCATCGGATTTGCAGGCACAGGCCGATTTCGCTACTGGTATGATCGGGCATACGGCCCTGTTCGGGTTTGATTACAAATATTCGGATTCATCGCAATACCGGCTATATGGCGCGACGGCACCGACAATTGACTATCTTGACCCGGTTTATGGGGTTGCGACGTCCATATCCCTGTCGCCGTTTGTCGATCAGGATCAGACCATCAGCCAATCCGGGCTTTATGTGCAGGATCAGCTTGATATCGGGAACTGGAATTTCCTGGTTGGTGGGCGGTATGACGCTGTTCAGACCGTAACCGACAACAATCGTACAAACGTGCGCCAGACCCAGAATGATGATGCATTTAGCTGGAAAGCCGGTGCTGTCTATAATTTCGAAAACGGCATTGCACCCTATGTCAGCTATGCCACGTCGTATCTGCCGGTCAGCGGTACCGACTTTAATGGCGATGCGATGGACCCGACCACGGCCAAGCAATATGAAGTCGGTTTGAAATACGAACCGACGAGTTTCGATGCCTTGTTTACACTGGCCTATTTCGACATCACGCAGGAAGATGTTGTTAGCCAGATCAACCCCAACCAGCGCTATCAAACGGGTGAAGTACAGTCAAAGGGGGTGGAGTTTGAGGCCAAAGTGGCCTTGACCAGCCAGACAAATGCAATTGCCAACTTCACCTTCACGGATGCCGAAGTTACCAAAAGTGTTGTCAATGATCTTGGGGATGCGCCGATTGCAATTCCCGACATGACGGCATCCCTGTGGCTTGATCATGAATTTGATCGCGGCCTTATAAATGGCCTGACGGTTGGTGGTGGTGTGCGTTATGTCGGGGAAACGGTTGGCGGTTACAGCCCGAATGCAGCGAACGCAAGCGCACGTCGCATTGATGTGCCGGGCTATACGCTTTTTGATGCGATGCTGCGTTATGACCTTGGTGTGCTTGGCAACAATCTGGAAAATGTTTCGGCCCAACTGAATGTTACCAACCTTGCCGATGAAACCTATGCCACCTGTCTTGCCAATAACTTCTGTAACTATGGCAATGGCCGGACGGTTTATGTTTCGTTGAAATACGCTTGGTGAGGCGTTGATGTCGGGCATGAATGCAGATGCGGCGGGGAATATCCCCGCCGCGCGACGGCGACATGGCATGATCCTTTTCGGGCTTAATGCGCTTTATGTCGGGTTTGGCATGATCATGGGCGTGGTCAATGGCGGGCTTCCGACCGTCATGCGCGCCCAGGGTATCGACATTTCCACAGCAGGGTGGATTTACCTTTTGTATCTTCCCTTTGGGCTGACTTTTTTGTGGGCGCCATTGATTGATCGTCTGCGCCTGCCTTTCCTGTCGCGCAGGATTGGCTGGATTGTGACCATGCAGGCCATTGCTGTTCTGGGGCTTGTCATTGTTGCCTTCAGTGAAGGGGCGGCACCGCTTGTCTTGTTTCTGCTGGGCTTTGGTGTTGTTCTTGCCATTGCCACGATGGACATTGCCCTTGATGCGCTTGCGGTTCGGGTTGTAGCACCTGACTGGCGATCGACGGCGTCGGCCACCAAGCTTGCAGCCCTTTCGATTGGCACGATGATTGGTGGTGGGGTTTTTGTGGCCCTTGCCGGGGATCTGGGATGGCAGGCGACCTTCCTTGTTCTGTCGCTTGTGCTTGTTTTTTTGCTGTGTCCGGTGCTGACGCTTGGAAAACTAGATGAACTGACCGGGGCTGGAGCCGATGCACCGGAAAGTATCGGCGGGGCGAGCCTTTTAAGGCTTTTGCGGGATGCAAAATTGCGCAAGCGGCTGATTTTTCTTTGTATTGCGTGTTCCATCATGTTTCCGTTGGTCGGGCTTAATCGGCTGATGCTGGTCGATATTGGTGTGCCGGTTTCTGAAATCGGATGGATTGTCGGCACCCTTGGTCCATTGTCGATGTTGCTGATATCTGCGGTTTCTATCCCGTTGATGCGCTGTCTGGGGCTTGTGCGCAGCATGCTGATCTTTGCCACCGTTGCCTTTGCCGCGATTGTTGCCATGGCGTTTGGTTTTGCGTTTCAAAACCAGTTGGCGGGCATTGGCGGGGCGATTGCAGTCGGGGCAGGCGTCAGCGGGGTTTATGTGACCATTGCGACCAAAATTCTTGGCTGGTCGGCTGGAACACAACCGGCCACCGATTACGCCGCCTACTATGGGATCAGTCGATTTGCCAGCACACTGATGACGGTGGCGGCGGCACAGATTGTACCGCTTGTGAATTGGGGGCTGTTTTATGGTGGCGGGGCGATTGCGCTGCTTGTCATGGTGGTTCTGTTACTTGTTCTTATTGGAAGAAATGATTGATGTCTGCTGATGACCTTTTGCCTGCGGGCTTTATCGGGCCTGCGCCAAGCCCGGTTTTCTTTGATCTGGCGGCATGGCCGATTGCATTTGTGCGGTTTCCCGAACTTGATGACGAAGATCGTCTTGAAGGTGTTCTTGGCGGGTTGGAAATGCTTCTGGATCAGAAGGTTCCTTTTGTTGCCGTCTGGATCCCGGCAAGCCATGACCATGATGACGAGCCGCATGAAGATGAAATCGCATCCAACAAATGGATCAAGCGGCACCGAGAGGCGCTGAATACCTATTGCAAGGGCTATGTCTATATCACGCGCGACGAGGCGCTTGCCGCATTGCTGACGGACCGTATCGCAACAATATCGGGCCGGCTTTTCCGGTTCCCGATGAAGGTGGTCGGGGATCACGAAGAAGCGTTGCAGGCTGGGGAATTGATGCTTGCAACGTGAAACCCGGAAAGGTGTTTCCACGACGCCGCAAGATGTATGGCTGGGCAGGGATCAATGGCATTGATCCTTGCCCCATCCCCGCACACAGCGTAAGAACAGGGCAGGTATTTACAAGCACGGAGCAGGTCGCGTGGGGTGGTACAAGTCACTGGTTTTGCCGGTTGTGCGCTGGATCGATGCGGAGACCGCGCATGGTCTTGCGATTTGCGCATTGAAAAACAATCTGGTGCCGCGCGATGATGATGCGCTGGATGCCACGCCGATCCTTGAGACCGAGGTTTTCGGGCGCAAATTTGCCAATCCGGTCGGGCTTGCCGCAGGGTTTGACAAAAATGCCGAGGTGCCCAATCAGATGCTTCGCCAAGGGTTCGGCTTTGTTGAAATCGGATCGGTGACGCCCGAACCGCAACCGGGCAACCCCAAGCCCCGGCTTTTCCGGCTTTATTCGGACCGGGCGGTGATCAACCGCATGGGCTTTAACAATGAGGGTGCTGCGGTGGTTGCCGAACGCCTGCGCAAGCGGGCGCGCAAGGGCATTCTGGGTGCCAACCTTGGCAAAAACAAATATTCCGAAGATGCGGCGGCGGATTATGTGAAGGGGGTTGCGGCCCTTGGCCCCTATGCCGATTATCTGGTGGTCAATGTATCCTCGCCCAATACGCCCGGTTTGCGGGCATTGCAGGGCCGTGGGCCGCTTGAGACGCTTCTGACGTCGGTTTTGAAGGCGCGTGATAGCCATGCCAAAGGTGTGCCGGTGCTGCTTAAGGTCGCACCCGACCTGACGGAGGAAGACAAGGCTGATATTGCCGCCGTGGTCTTGAAGCTCCGGCTTGATGGCATGATTGTTTCAAACACGACGATTGATCGGCCGGTCGGGCTTAATTCCTATGATCAGGATGAAAAGGGTGGTCTTTCGGGTCCGCCTTTGATGGAGCCTTCGACCAAGGTTCTTGCCGATTTTTACCGCCTGACCGAAGGCAAAATCCCGTTGATCGGGGTCGGCGGGATTGCATCGGGCAAGGATGCCTATGAGAAGATTCTTAATGGGGCGTCGCTGGTGCAGCTTTATTCCGCCCTTGTCTATCACGGGCTGGAGCTTGTCACCGAGATCAAGGAAGACCTTGCACGGCGTTTGCGCAAGGATGGGTTTGCCAGTGTTGCCGATGCGGTTGGGGCGGCGTTCCCGGAAATTTCCGGGCGGAAGGCTCCGGTTGATGAGGCGCGCGCGGCCAAGGCGGCGGTGACGGCGAAGGCGGAAACGGCCCCGGCGACTAAAAAGCCCGCTGCGAAGGCGACCGCCAAGAAGCCAGCGACCAAGAAACCGGCGGCGAAAAGCAAGACGGCACCAAAGGGCAGTTCGGCGACAGATTGATTTGTGGCACCATGGATTCCCGCGTTCGCGGGAGTGACGGTTTTGGGGCTGAGCGTTCGTTTCCCGCTCCCCGTCATTCCCGCAAGCACGGGAATCCATCTTGCCGCATGTGCGATGACGATTTTAACATGAAGTGGAATGGGTGAATGACGGTTGGCACCAGCTATCAGATGATCAACGGCCTGTCGGAAGTGATCGAACAGTACGATGCGGTGATCCTTGATCTTTGGGGCGTGGTGCATGACGGGGTGACACCCTATCCAAGCTCCATCCCGGCGATGCGCGCCCTTCAAAATGCCGGTGTGCCGGTCGCCCTTCTGTCGAACGCGCCGCGCCGGTCAAGCGTCGTGGTGGCACGGATGGAAGATATGGGTATCGCGCGCGACCTTTATGGCCCGGCGGTGGCTTCGGGCGAGATCGCCTATAGCCAGCTTCTCGCACGGACCGACCCTTGGTACGCCAAGCTTGGCCGTCGGGTGATGAGTGTCGGCCCGGTGCGCGACATGTCGATGTTTGAGGGGCAGGATATCGAGATCGTCAAGGATGTCGCCGATGCCGACTGGCTTCTGGTGACAGGGCCGAATGACGATTATGACGCGGTTTCGGTTTATGAGGATCTGCTGCATGCCGCAAAGGCGCGCGACCTTCCGATGCTGTGCCCGAACCCGGACCGCGAAGTGATCCGCGGCGGGGATCGCATCATCTGTGCCGGTGCGATTGCTGCGCGTTACGAGGTGTTGGGCGGCAATGTCCGCTGGGAAGGCAAGCCGCTGGCGAGTGCCTATGATTTCTGCCTGCAACTGTTTGACAAGGGCCCGGATGCGAAGCTTCTGGTGGTGGGCGACAGCCTTTCGACCGATGTGGCCGGATCGAACAATGCCGGGCTTGATGTCGCACTCGTGACCGGCGGCATCCATGCCGAGGAACTTGGCGCACCGCGCGGGACTTTGCCGGAAAAGGGCAAGCTTGACGCGCTGCTGAACGCGACCGGGCGCAGCATTACCTATGCGGTTGGGGATTTTTGTTGGTAGACGCCTTTTACAGGCCTGAATTTGTCGAAGCTTTGCGGCTGCTGTCCGAGGCGTCGGATGTTGTGGAGCAACATGGTCATAACCGGCCCGTGCTTGTCGGTGGTGCGGCTGTTGAACTGGCGACACTTGGCGAGCTTGTTTCCGGTGATCTTGATATCGTGACACCCTGGCAGCAGGTGTTCGAGGATGCCCTTGAGGCAGTCGGCTTTGAGCGCAGTGTCGGGCCGGGATCATTTTCCCGCGGGTTTCAGCACCCGAAGCTGAAAGTTGGTGTCGAGGTTGTTGATAGTAACCTTATGGATGGGCGCGGGAGTTATGATCGTGTCTATCTGCTTCGGCTTGATGCGGATCATAGTGTTTCGGTGATCTGTATCGAAGATTTGATTGCTGATCGTATGGGGCAATACAATAGCCCGCCGCACTATGGTGCAGATATGCTTGATCAGGCTGTACGCCTGTACCAGCTTGCGTTTGAGCTTGATAAACCTTATCTTGATAAACGTATCGTCGAGGAAACTTCAGGCGATTTCGATTTGAATTTTCTGGAAAAACACGTGAATGCGCGAAATCACGATTGAAGAATTGGCAGCACGCATCAGCCAGAAACGGGCCGAATTGGGCCTGTCTGGCAAGGGTGACGTGCAGCCAAATTCCGGTCGTCGGCGCACCCAAAGCAAGCGTAATCTGTTGCGCAATATTGCCGAGCTTGCTGCAAGGGACGGGCGTGAGCCGCCTTTTAAAGCCAATTATTGATCTGCTTTGATCCTGTTTTCCGCTCGCCCGCCCCCCGCTTTCGCGGGGGCAGGCTTTGCGGGCATGACGGGTTTTGGGTTCGGGGGACGGTCAGCTTTCGGCCACGCGCTTTTCGCGGAAGATGATGAAAATGCCGCTTCCGGTGATGATGGCGGCACCGACAAAGGTCAGAAGATCGGGCGTTTCGCCCCAGAAAAACCAGCCAAGTCCGGTGGCCCAGACGAGTGCGGTGTAATCAAACGGGGCGACGGTTGGGGCGTCGGCCACGCGGAAGGCCTGGGTGATCAGGGTCATGCCGCTGGTGCCGACAAAGGCGATGGCGATGAAAAGTCCGATATCCTCTGCCCGGATCGGGGTCCAGAAATACCAGACGGCACAGGCACTAAGCAATGTGCTGGTGAAGCTGAGGTAAAACAGAAGCGTCCACATGCTTTCGCGGGGATCGAGCAGGCGCGCACTTAGCATCAGAAGCGCATAGGTAAAGGCGGTCGCCACCGGCAAGAGCGAGACGGGCTCAAAGGTTGCCGCACCGGGGCGCACGATCACCAGAACACCGAGAAAACCGACCATCACGGCAACCCAGCGCCGCCAGCCGACCCGCGCAATCAGCACCGATGAAATCGCGGTGATGAAAAGCGGGGCGACAAAGGCAAGGGCGGTGGCTTCGGCCAGTCCCATCAGATGGATGCTGGTGAAGAACATGATGGTCGCGGCGATCCAGATGACGGTGCGCATGAAATGGACGCCAACCCGATTGGACCGCAGGCCGCCAAGCCCGACCATTTTTATCGCCAGCAGGGCGGCAAAGGGCAGGGCAATCGAATTGCGCAGAAAGATGATCTGGATCGGCGAATAATGATCCATCAGTCCCTTGGCCAGGGCATCGTTGACACACAGCAGGGCGACACCGGCACACATCAGAATGATGCCGGTCAGGTTGTGCTGGGGCTGTTGTGCATTCATGGTTCGTGGCGCTTTCCCTGTGTGATGGTGGGTTATCGCAATCACCATCTGTTTTCTGAGCTTTAGGGCAAAGTGCCGATTGAGGCCAGCAAAGAAAGCGGTCGGTGGGGCTGCGGGTTCGATGGGTGGTTTTGAGGATGTGGCACGAAGGACTGGATTCCCGCCTGCGCGGGAATGACGGTTTAGGGGGGGAGGGCTATGCGCAACTTTATCGTCACTCCCGCGAAAGCGGGAGTCAATGGGGCCGTGGGTTCGGTCGCGGGGCCCCGATTATTGTCACGTGCCACAAAAGGCGGCATTCGGCTTTCTGCGAAATCAATTACTTAACATTTTCGATTGCCAGATAAGTTGTAAGCGTCGTGTCACGACTACCTTGACAGGGCCTGCGATATCCTTTCGGAGAGTGGATCAGTCCTGGAGGTCTATGTTCCAAGGAAGCAGGGCGTCGATCTTGTTGATCGGATGATCTGCAATGCGCTCAAGGACGGCGCTGAGGTATTTGCGCGGATCAAGGCCCTGCATCTTTGCTGTCTTGATGAGACTGTAAATGGCCGATGGCCAAAGGCCGGATGGCGCGTTCTGCGGCATTGTTGCTGATCTCGCATCTGCCATCATAAGCATACGTCCCACCGGGTCAGGGCATAACGCAACGCTCCGGCCAGATCGCTTTTGTCCGGTATCTTGCGCAAGGAATGCGCGAAGCAGTTTTTTGTTTCGCCAAGTTGCCTCAGGCTGTGAGACTGACGCACCGCCAAACGGTCATCAGGCGGCTTGTTGATAATTTGACGTTCAATGTCGAACAGATGCCCGATATGATCGAGTGCCTCCTTCGTCGGCTTCGATATGGAGATGACCGGTAAAGTCTTGCAGAACCGTCTGCGGATGAAGGCCCTTGCGATCAGGTGTATAGCTATAAAGGGCGGCTGGCGGCGTATCACCGCCATGCGGCCGTTCTTCGTGAAGATAAATCCATAACCGGCCCTGCCTTGTTTTCCCCCGGCCAAGCTCAAGGACAGGCACCGGTGTATCGTCGCATGGATATGCGACCCGGCCAGAACATGCCGTTCAATCGCATCAATCAGCGGCTCCATCAGGCTTGAACATTTGCCAACCCAGTTGGCCAGCAATGATCGGGACAGCTCCATGCCGCCGCAGGCATAAATGCCGCTTTGCCAGTACAACGGTAAATGATCGGCATATTTCGAGACCAGCACATGGGCGAGAAGATTGGCCGTGGGCATGCCGCGCTCAATCGGCAGGGACGGCATCGTTTCGCGCACTTCAAAAAGACGGCCATTGGACAGGCGAACAGTCCATCAAAAAGTTTGCCACGACGGATTTTCTGCCGGTCGGGAATCGTATTCTTCACGCGATTTTCGAAACTGATCCGAATTTTCAACAACCCATGTCCAAAGCGGGATCATGCGAATAAGCAGCCCCATTCCCAGCTCTGTCAGCTCGTATTCCACGCGTGGCGGCATCTCCACGAGATCATAACGTGTGACCAGCCCATCCCTCTCAAGCTGACGGAGGGTACGTGTCAACATTCTCTGGGTAACGCCATGCATTCGTCGTCCGATATCCGCATGGCGTAGTCTGCCATAGACACCCAAGGTGTGGATGATGCCCAGCGACCATCTGTTCCCTGCGTGGGTCAGAACTTCGCGCCTTACTCCGTCTTCATCCTCGCGAAGACCGTCGCAGACAGCTTGAGAATAGCTCAGCATTTCGTCTCTGGTCATCTTCCTGCCCTCCGGTATCACGCGTGTGCCTTCTTACGACAGCTTTCGAACTATGTCATCTATCCGGTCATATCAACGATGAGATTAGGAAGGATTTCCACGATGAACTATTCGCAAACAGTCGACGCACAGTCGATCTTGGTCATTGGTGCCGGAGAACTCGGCATGCCGGTTCTGCGCAATCTTGCACGTAAAGCCAAGGCGCATGAAGGGACAACGGTCAGCGTTCTCTTGCGGGTGGCCACCGTTGAATCCATCGATCCAGTGAAAAAGCGCGACGTCGCTGAAATTCGCGCATTAGGGATCGAGATCGTACCCGGAGATATCCTTGCCGCTTCGATAAGCGAGCTGGCAGCGATCTTTGCACCTTATGATACAGTGATCGGCTGCGCAGGCTTTTCCGCCGGTCGAAACACTCCAATGAAACTCGCAAAGGCTGCGCTTGAAGCCAACCTGAAGCGATATTTTCCTTGGCAGTTCGGTGTCGATTTCGACGTCATCGGTCGCGGCAGCCCCCAGGACCTGTTCGACGCCCAGATTGATGTGCGTGAACTCCTGCGCGGCCAAGACAAAACGGACTGGGTCGTAATTTCCACGGGAATGTTCACGAGCTTTTTATTCGAACCAATATTTGAGGTCGTTGATCTCAAAAAGAATGCGGTCCACGCGCTGGGCAGCCTGGATACGGAAGTTACGCTGACGACCCCTGATGATATCGGTGCCTTGACCGCAGAGGTGGTCTTTGCTCAACCGGCGATCCGAAACGAGATCGTCTACCTTGCGGGTGACACGGTGACGTATGGGGAGGTTGCAGACAAGCTTCAGACTGTGCTTGGGCGTCCGTTTACGAAATCGGAATGGACAGTTCCTCAGCTCAAATCGGAGCTTGCACAGGACCCCGACAACCACATCAAGAAATATCGGGCTGTCTTTGCCGAAGGGAAGGGTGTGGCATGGCCCAAACGCGACAGCTTCAATGAGCGGAATGGCATCAATGTCACGACCGCTGAGGAGTGGATCAGAGAAAACCTTCGCTCCTGAGGGCGATGAGACGGTCTACAGTCTCAGATGCTGTCGGGTTGTGGAGTTTCCTGGGTCGTGATGATTTCATCATTTCCGGCGAGAATTTCATCTTCTCTGGCGAAAATTTCAACTTTTGTGGCACTCGACAATTATTTCAGACAAACAAAAAAACGCCGCCCCGAGAAGGAGCGGCGTTTTGCGTTTGGGACGCGAGATGCGGATGGGTCAGATCGCGGTGGCGCGGTTGGCTTCGATATAGATTTCGCGCAGCCGCTTGGCGATCGGGCCCGGCGTGCCGTCGCCGATTTTTTTGCCATCGACTTCGGCGACCGGGCAGACAAAGGCCGAGGCCGAGGTTGAGAAGGCTTCCTTGGCGGCATAGACTTCATCGACCGTGAACAGGCGTTCTTCGACCTTGAGCTGCAATTCCTCGGCACATTTCAGGACGGCCTTACGCGTGATGCCGTGCAGGATGTCGTTGGAAAGCTGCCGGGTGACGATGACGTTATCCTGGGTCACGATATAGGCGTTGTTTGACGAGCCTTCGGTGACGTAACCATCGAGCACCATCCACGCATCATCAGCCCCCTTGGCGGCGGCTTCGGTTTTGAGAAGCGACGCATAAAGAAGCTGTACGGTTTTGATGTCGGACCGGCGCCAGCGGACATCCGGGTAGGTCAGGATTTTCTGGCCGCGTTCGGCCAGCGGCGATTTGATCAGGGATTTGGATTGGGTGAACAGAACAACCGTGGCCGGGGTGTCATCCTTGATCGCGAAATCACGATCACCGGCCGATCCGCGCGAGATTTGCAGGTAAACCAGCCCCTCGGTGATGTCGTTGCGTTTGACCAGTTCGCGATGGATTTCAAGCAGTTCGTCGATATCGGCCTTGTAGGTGAAGCCCAGTTCCGAGAGCGAGCGGGCCAGACGGGTCATGTGACCGTTAAAATCGATCAGCTTGCCATCAAGTACCGAGGTGACTTCATACACGCCATCGGCAAACAGGAAGGAACGGTCAAAGATCGAAATCTTGGCTTCATTTTCCGGCAGATAATCGCCGTTCACATAAACAGTACGCATGTCATCTTCCTGTCTGTTCGGGAACCGTCGGAATGGTGCGGGCATTCGCGAGCGTTACATCATATACCATTTCGATAGCACAGAGCAGGCGGGTTTGTCGCGTCGCGCTTTGGTTGTTGCGTGTAAAAGGTGGAAAATTGCCTTTGTGGCCTTTGGAATGCCGCAATGTTGCACATATATGCGTTTATTGGCGTGCAGGGCCGCAGAACATTCGATGATAAGTTTTTGAAATTAGTGTTTGACCTGAACTTAACTTGAGGTCCTATGGTCCTGCTCCTGAGATAGAGGTTCTTCGATATACCGCCCCATACCGCCCCGAACGGACAAGACACGGAGCCCCCCGATGAATACGCATCTGCCGACGAATGCCGCCAAATTCGATGATGCCACGATCCATTCCAGCGTGCAGAACGCGATTGACGCAAGCTGGGCGAAGCCCTTTAACCTGCCGGAACCGCAGGTCGATCTGGATGCCTATTTCGCGCGGATCGGCTATGACGGCCCGCGCGAGGCGAGCCTTGAGGTTTTGCGCGATCTGCATGCGCTCCATCCCGCGCATATCCCGTTCGAGGCGATCAATGTGCTGTGCCGCAAGGGCGTGAGCCTTAACCCCGATGATGTGGACCGCAAGATCATTTTTGACGGGCGCGGTGGATATTGCTTTGAGCAGAATGGCCTGTTCCGGCGGGTTTTGCGAAGCCTTGGTTTCGAGGTCGAAAGCCTTGCCGGGCGGGTATTGTGGGGCTATTCCGAGAGTGACGGCCCGCGGCCGCGCTGCCATATGGCGATGCGGGTAACGCTGGATGGCGAGGCGTGGCTGGTTGATGTCGGGCTGGGCGGGTGTGTGCCGACCGCGCCGCTTTTGCTGGGCGTTTCGGTGCCGCAGGTCACCCCGCATGATACCTTCCGCGTGCGGGAGCGAAATGGCCGTTACCTGACGGAGCTTGAACGCGACGGGGTGTGGAAGCCGGTGCATGAGGTCGATATCGTCCCGGTCGAGGATATCGATTACGAGGTGATGAACTTTTATGCCAGCACCCATCCCGAAAGCGGCTTTGCCAAGGTTCTGATGGTGGCGCGCAGTGCGCCGCATGCAAGGTTCACGTTGCTGAACAACCGCCTGACCATCCGGCTGCGCACAGGCGAGGAAGAGGTGCATCACCTGTCGGTCGGCGATGTCGAGCAGACATTGACCGATATTTTCGGCATCAGCGTTGATCCGTCTTGGCGGACCTACCTTGAAGATGTGGTCGCCAGTGCCGAGGCCGTGCGCAGGCAGGGGTAAGGCCGCGAAATTCAGATAATAAAGGGCCGTGGCAAAGTGCTGCGGCCCTTTTGCATGTGGGGTCAGTAATTGACCGTCAATTCATGCCGGTTCATCAGGCTTTCAAACGTGCCGTTCTGCTTGACGGTGGCGAGGGCTGTGTTGAAGCGTTCGAGCAATTCATCGCCGTTCGGGTAATCCTTTGAGGTCATCAGGAAAAGCCCCGATCCTTCAAGCAGCGGTTTTTCAATCGTATAGAATTTTTCGACTTCTTCTGGCGGGAAAAGGTTTCGGATGGTGTACCAGCCGACGGAGCGCGCGGTGGAGAACAGGTCAATCCGGCCGATGTGAAGCATTTTGAAATTCTGTTCTTCGGTCAGGGCATATTCGACGGAAAGCCCGGCTTCTTCGAACCATGGCTGATAATAATATCCCTGTATCCCGCCAAGGCGGTAGGGTTTGAGATCAGAGAGTTCTTCATAGTGAATGGCCGGTTTGCGACCCTTTGCGTTATAGGCGAAAAACGGGGAATCTTCGATATAGAGCGCATCAGAGAAATTGAATTTTCGCGCGCGTTCTTCGGTGCGGCGATAGGGCAGCGTGCCCCATGCTTCGAGATTTTCAACATCCTGTTCGCCGCGTTTCCACGGTTTGAAATGAAATTCAAACGTGACATTCATTTCATGGCCGATGGCATCAAACAGATCGGGCAGGAAGCTTCCATCCGCGTCGGCGTGCGCATAGGGCGGGTAATCGTTGGTGACGATGACCAGCGTTTCGGTTGCGTGTGCCGATGGCAGTTCATGCGCGTTGGCGTGCGTCTGAACGTTTGTCTGGACGAGCAGCAAAAGGGCGGCTGCGAGCCCGATTTTGCGAAAAAATGTCATCCGCGTCCTTTCCCGATGCCCCGGGGCGATTGGTTGCGGTGTTCTGTGGTGGTCGCAATTCAACCGTGTGTTTCATTGTATATGGGTAGGGCAGAAGAACTTTGCAGGGGGATGCAGGTTTGGCTTTGAGGTATCGGGCATAAAAAAAAAACGCGCCGCATGGGGGATGCGGCGCGCAAAGTCGGGCAGATGTTGAGGGAGGCAGGGGTTGAAGATCAGTTGGTGTTGGCGGCCTTCAAGATCAGGTCGGCAACAGCTTTGGGGTGGGAAACCATGACGACGTGGGAGGCGCCATCAATCACGACGGTTTCCTGTGAATTGGCGCGTTGCGCCATGAATTCCATTGCGGCGGGCGGGATGTTTTTATCAGCCGTGCCATAGATGTGGTAGGACGGCAGGTCTTTCCATGCGGTATCGCCAGACGGCTCGTTCAATGCAAAGTCGGTGACCGGGCGTTGGGCAATCGCCATCAGGCGGGCCTTGTCAGCGGGCACGTCGGCGGCAAATTGCGCGTGGAATTTCGCCGGATCGATATAAAGATCATTCACACCGTTGCCGAGCGGAACCGGGGCTGCCAGGGCTTCACCCAATGTGCCGCCGGGGAATTTTCCGGCCAGTTCGGCAATGGTTTCACCCTTTTCCGGGGCGAAAGAGGCGACATAGACCAGCGATTTCACATTGGCTGCACCGGTTGCGGCGTTGCTGATGACCGGCCCGCCGTAGGAATGACCGACCAGAACCACGTCACCCGGAATGCTGTCGATAAGCGAGCGGGTATAGGCGGCATCGCCCGAAACACTGCGCAGCGGGTTGGCAACGCTGATCACGCGATATCCTTCGTCCTGCAGGATCGGTGCAACACCGTCCCAGCTGTCAGAGGCGGCAAAGGCACCATGGACCAGAAGGATGGTTGGTTTGGTGTTGGCGGCATTCGCGGCCGCAGTGTCAGCGGCAAAGGCCGGAGATTGAGCGGCCATCAGGCCAAAAGCAAAAGCGGTCGCCTTGAGCAGGTTTTTCACATTCAGCATTTTCATCTTCCTTTTCCCGGTTTCGCCGATGACCGGCCAAACGTTGTTTCGATGAAATGCTTGTAGCCGCGAATTTATGATCGTGCAATTAAATCGTGTGCGATTTAATCACGTGCAATCACATAAGCGTGAGGTCGGTGTTATGGCCCGTGAGCGGGCGGGGCGGGTTTGGTAACGGGTTTTAAGGGGAGAGCACACACACCCGCCGTCACTCCCGCGAAAGCGGGAGTCCATGGTGCAGCGGGCTTGACGGTTGGTTTAGAGGGGGTGGCACGGAGGACTGGATTCTCGCCCGCGCGGGAATGACGGGGAGGGCATGGGCGTTCGTGGTGCGGTGGGGCTCAGAACTTCATCCTGAACCCGGCACCGAGGGCATGTTCGCGGCGGCTTTTTGAGATCGAGGGCTGGTAATCGGCATAGAAGCTCCAGCCATCGTCATCGGCAAGGGCAAAGCCGAGATTGCCGACCAGTGTATCGCGGTCGGTTTCGCTGCCTGCGACCGTGAAGGAGGATGTGCCGGTAAAGGCCAATGTGGTGCTGTTGGCTGTCGGGCCAAGGTGATGGTCCCAGCCAAGCCGGAATTGCGGGATCAGTGTTTTGCCATTGCCGGTTTCAAACATGCCCGCCATCCGCAGGCCAAGGCTTGCGGTTCCGGTCAGGGTGCTGTCAGATGCGCGTGACAGATTGGCCGATCCGGCCCCGGTCTCGGTAAAGGCGTCATGATCGTTCCAGAGCACGCCCAGCGCGCCATAGGGCACAACCCGCCAGTTAGGGGCAACGTCAAATCCCCTTGCCAGTTCAAGATTGGCATTGAGCGCATTGTCGGTGTAATCCGCCGTGGCGGTGCGATCAATGCCGCCAAAATCAAGATTACGGCGGCTGTCATTTGCCGTTCGGGTCCAGCCGGCCTGCCCGGAAAGCCGCAAATCATTGCCAAGATCGTGCGTAGCATAAAACCCGGCCATGAAATTGCGACTATCGAGGGTGGCATCCCGGCCAGCCTGACGGTTCCTGGCGTCGGCATAACCGAAATAGACCCCCAGAATGGTGGTGTCGGAAAGCGGTGAGTCAAAGCCGCCAACCATGCCGGTCCATTGGTAATCGGTGGTGTCGGCATTGCCATCACCATCGATCCGGCCGGTTGCGCCGATGGCCTGAAGCCAGATGGCGGAGGCGGCCTGTGGTGCATTTTCAGTGCCCAGCGACAGCATGTTTGCGTCACTTGCCATCGGGCCGGAACGGGCAAAGCCGGTAAGTTCGGCGGGGGACAGGGTGCTGGCGGCGACAAGGGACCCGCTGACGGTTTGGGCAATGTTGCGGCTGCGATTCAGATCGGCAAGGCGTGCCCCGATCTGGCCGGTGGCCTGATGGGTGATGCGGTCATTCATGGTGGGGCCCGCGGCAAAGATATCGCCTGAGAGTTGCTGATAGGCGTGCTGCGCCCCGGTATCCGTCAGGCCGAGAATGGCGTTGCTGATGGTGGTGCCGTCCGTGCCCGAAAGGTTCCCGATCTGGCCTGCGACGGCTTTTTGATTGGGGGTTGTGGCAATGTCGGTAAAGCCGCTGGCGTTGCGTGTCAGTGTCAGGGAGACATCATTGCCGGTGCCGCCGACGGTGGAACGGGCGGCGTCATAAAAGGCAAGCTGATTGTCAATCGTTGCAAAATCGCCGGTAATCGCATCAACGCCATCATTTTCGATGATTACGTAATTATAGGTGGTTTGACCGGAGAAATTGTTCCCCGATACGCCTTTGACCCGCAGCGTCGAGCCGGTGATGTCGACCGTGCCGGTCACGATGACCTTGTCGGAATTGCCAGCACTATCCACCTCGATCTCGAGGATGGAACCGGCATTGAGGAGATAGGCGCCATTGACGGTCTGGGTGCCGATGGAATTGCCCGGCGCGTGAATGCCGCCCAACTGCAAGGTCGTCGCCCCTACGGTGCCGGTGCCGCCAAGGGTACCGCCGTTCTGGACCGTGAAGGCCGAAGAAGTGGCAGAGCCGTTAACCGACAATGTGCCACCTGAGACAGTCGTGGCCCCGGAATAGGTGTTGGCCCCGCTGAGTGTGACGGTGCCGGTGCCGGTTTTGGCAAGCGCCCCGGTTCCGGCCAGAACGGCGCTGATGGTGCCCGACTGGGTCGCGAAAGTGCCCGATGATGATAATGTGCCGTTTGACACGGTTGCGCCATTGAGTGTGATGGTGCCGGTGCGGGTCTGTGTTGTCGTGCCGAGATCAAGCGTTCCACCGGTGAGGTTAAGTGCGCCTGCGGCATCCCCGAGTGTTCCCGATCCTGACAGGGTTAATATTCCCGCCGAAAGGTCCGTTGTGCCGGTATAGGTGTTGGCCCCGCTGAGCGTGACGGTGCCGGTTCCGGTTTTGGCAAGCGCCCCGGTCCCGGCCAGAACGGCACTGATGGTGCCCGACTGGGTATCGAAGGTGCCCGATGATGACAATGTGCCATTTGACACGGTTGCACCATTGAGTGTGATGGTGCCGGTGCGGGTCTGTGTCGTCGTGCCGAGATCGAGCGTGCCGCCGGTCAGGTTCAGCGCACCTGCGGCATTTCCGAGTGTTCCCGATCCCGACAGGGATAACGTGCCCGCCGAAAGGTTTGTTGCGCCGGAATAGCTGTTGGCGGCACTGAGTGTCAGGGTGCCTGCGCCGTTTTTGGTCAGTGCCCAGCTTCCGGTGCCGCCCGATCCGGCCTGATCGGTGATGGTATTGGCAAGGGTTTGTGTATCGCCGGTATCAGGATTGAAGGTCAGGGTGCCGCTGCCTTGCAGGAAAACACCATCGCCAAAGGCAGAGCCGTCCTCGGCGGTGCCCGCCGCACCGTTTCCGCCGTTTCCGCCGGTGACAGTGTTGTTATTGACGGTCAGGGTTCCGGCGATGGTCAGGGTTGCGCCATCCATCACAAAGATGGCACCCCCGGCACCAAGGCCACCACCCCCGGCCGCCTGAGAGATGGTACCGCTTGAGACACCGTTGCCCGCGCCAAATCCGCCCTGACCGACATTGGCGACGCTGCCAAGGCCGCCACCACCGCCGCCGCCGCCAAAACCGCCATCGCCCCGGAATGCGCCACCCCCGCCGCCAAAACCGCCATTGCCGGCTTTGCCGCCGCCGCCGCCAAAGCCGCCATCGGGGTCGTCGGTGAACGTGCCATCAATGCCGTTGACACCGCCGCCGCCGACCGACTGGTCGCCAGAACCCCCGCCGCCGCCATTGTTGCCGCCCGTACCACCCCCGCCGCCGAGATCGGCGCCATCCCCACCGGCACCTTCGCCCTGGGCGATCCCGTCACCGCCATTGCCACTATTTGATCCACCGGTTGCCCCGCTGCCAAGGCCGCCGCCGCCGCCGTTAGTGCCACTGACAACCGTGCCGCCATCACCCCCCATGCCGCCGCCGCCGCCGGTGACCCCACTTGCGGTTTGTGCACCGCCATCACCGCCGGTTGCGGCGTTGTTTTGCGCGACAAGGTTGCTGATGGTGACATTGGCGCCATCCTTGACGAACAGCGCCCCGCCAAGCCCGGCCCCGCCGCCTGCGGCCTGGCCTGCATCGCCGCCAGATGCAACCGCATTCTCGATGGTCAGGTCGTTGATTGCCACGGTGCCGGAATAAACAAACAGGCCGCGAAACGCGTTATTGCCACTGAGTGTATTGCCATTGCCGTTCAGCGTGATGTTGCTGTTCAGCGCGTTCAGGTCGCCGCTGGTCAGCGTGATGGTGCCCAGACCATTTTGGACATCGATGGTGTTGCTACCACCCGCAGCGTTGGCATCAAAAATCGCCTGACGCAGGGAACCGGCACCGCTATCGGCGGTGTTGGTCACGTTGAACGTTGCGGCCTGTGCCGATCCGATTGGTGCGGCGCATGACAGGATCAGGGGGACAAGACCGTATCGGGTGTGCGCAAAGATACCACGCCAGCAGGAGAATTGACGTGCCCGCCGGGATGGTTGATGCGGATCCATATGACAGCACGCCTTCGGTCATGAGAAATGATGATTTCCCAATCCTTTGGGCGACTTTTGCCAAGGGGACAACCCGCTATCTGGGGCCTTAGGCTTTATTCTGCGCAATCTGGATAAGGGGTTGCGCAAAGTGGATATTTGGCAGGTTTTTAAAAGATAAAAAGACCATCCGCCGGGCCGGATCATTCGGGATCAGTTTGCCGGTCTGCATCGGCCCGTTGGGAAAGATCATCCATATAGGCCAGAAGATCGGCGATGGTTTCCGGCGTGAAGGTGAATTCCGGCATGGTCAGTTGATCATGCGACACGGTGATGCCCTCGGCCAAGGCTTCTTCGAGGTTTTCAATCGGCCAGCGCTGGCCGAAGCTTGCGAGCGGTGGGGCGGTGGTGATTTCGGGGTCGGGATAGGGATCACCGGCAAATTCCATATGGCAGCGCAGGCAGGTTTGTTCGGCAATCGATTTGCCGCGCGCGATATCGCCCTGTTCCTCGCCGCGATGGGCCAGCTGGTTGCTGACGATCAGGAAGGTGGCGGCGGCGGCCCCGGTGATCAGGATGACGAGGCTGCTTTTGCGGATTCTGGTTTTCATGGCGGTTTCCCCCTTTCTTGCTTGCGCGGAGTATAGCGCCATTTGGTAAAGGAACGTTTTCGAATGTGGCGGGGAAGATTGCGAAAGATATTGATAATCAGTCTTAATATCTGCTAGTGACGTTTCCGGTTTCCGATACGCCATTGTTTGTGCCGGTCCAGAAGGAAGATACGGCTTTGTCCGCGAACCCCAATGCCCTTGTCCTTTTCATGTCGCACCGTCCGGCGCTGGTGAATTATGCCAGCAGCATCACGGGCAATCGCGTGCAGGCCGAGGATCTGGTGCAGGAAGCGTGGTTGCGGTTTGACGCGGCATCGGACGGGCGGCTGATCGAGGATGCGACGGGGTATCTTTACCGGATCGTGCGCAACCTGGCACTGGATAGCAAACGCAGGCTGGTGCGTGAAAGCCGCCTGACATCGGCGGGGGATTATGACGAAGCCGCCCGGACATCGCCCGATGCCACCCCGGACCCGGAAACCGTCGCCCTTTACAAGGATGAATATGCGATCGTGATGGCGGCGATGGATGAATTGCCCGAACGTACCCGCATTGCATGTGAAATGCATCGGTTTGGCGGCGCGAAGCTTAAGGAAATTGCCGCCTTCCTTGGCATATCCGTGCCGCTGGCGCACAAGCTGGTGGCGGACGGGATCGAGCATTGCAAACAGCGGCTGGATCAGGCATGAGCCGGTTTCACAATATTTATAGAAAAAAGTTCCGCAAATGCGTTTAGTAGTTGCAGGGATTTTGGCTTTGGTATTTTGCGGGGCAGGCCGGTGCGCACCCGCAATCTGCGATACCGACCGGGAATAGAGACGAGAATGGCAGCGAACACAGATGCGATCCCGCCGCAGGCCTCACGGGAGGCGACCGACTGGCTGATCCTGTTGCAGGAAGAGCCGGACGATCAGGATATTCTGCGTGCATTCGCGGCATGGTGCGATGCCGACCCGGCCCATATGCAGGCATGGAACGCAACCCGCCTGGCAGCCGATGTGATGGCGGCAGGTGTGCCCGAACATGCCGACCGATGGCAGCCGTTTGTGCATGAGATGCGGGCGGGCGGTGACGGATCATCTGTTTCATCATCATCGCGTAAAGACAATATTGTCCGCCCGACGTTCGGACGGCGGAAGATGCTGCTTGGTGGCGGGCTTGCAATTGCCGCATCGCTTTTTGCCGCCGTGGTCGGGCCGGGGATCGTTAGCCGTGCCGTGACCGGCTGGCAGGCCGATTATGTGACCGACACCGCCGAAATGCGGACCATCACCCTTGCCGATGCCAGCACGGTGACGATGGCACCGGAAAGTGCGATCCGGGTGCGGTTTGAGGCGGGGGAGCGCCATATCGCGCTTTTGGGCGGTGAAGCGTTTTTTGACGTGACGCCCGATCCAAAACGGCCATTCCGGGTATCGTCGGAGGATGTCGATGTCACGGTTCTGGGCACCGGGTTTGACGTGCGGCGCAATGATGCCGGTACGCTGGTTGCGGTCGAACATGGATTGGTGCGGGTCGGATTTGATGCGATTAACCCGCCGGTTCATGAAATGCTTGAAGCCGGACAAAGTGCCAGTGTGACATGGCAGGGGGCGGTGGCGCGTGGCAGCCTTCCGGCCGGGCAGATCGCGAGCTGGCGACAGAACCAGCTGATTGCGCAGGATCAGCCGTTGGGCACCGTGATTGACGGGTTGCGGCGTTATTATCCGGGCCGGATCATCATCACCGATGATGCGCTGGCGACCCGGACGGTGACGGGGGTTTATAACCTTGCCGATCCGCTGGCAGCCCTTCGCGGGATTGCGCGGGCGCAAAATGCCGTGGTGCGGCAGGTGACACCGTGGATTTTGCTGGTGTCGGCATCCTGAGAACGGCCTGAAACAGCCCGTTTGACAAAAATCTGAAAAATTTCCCGAAGTTTTTTTGAAAAAAATCCCCTGAGGCGCGTTTTGTGTTTTAAGCGCAAGTGAGAAGCGTTTTTATTCTCATTTGCGATCGTGGATGTGACGCAGAACGGAGATGACGGAATGACCACAGGGGGTAAGGCGGGCATGCGGAGCCGCAGCAGACAGACGGTTTTCGCAGGCGCGCTTTTGGTGACAAGCGCATTGGTGCCGGTATTGATTGCGGCACCGGCGATGGCACAGCAACAGGTGGCGCAAAGCGGGGCGGGGGTCCTTGGCGCGTCACATGCGTTTGATATCCCGGCGCAGTCGATGACCAGTGCGCTGGCCCTGTTCGGGCAGCAGTCGGGGCTTCAGATTACGGTGGATGGGGCGCTTGTGCGCGGGATTGATGCGCCTGCGGTCAGCGGCAGCATGACATCGCAGCAGGCGCTGGACCGGCTGTTTGCCGGAAGTGGCCTGAGTTACAATATTTCCGATGACGGCACGGTGGTGGTCGAACAGATCGTAACCGGTGCCGCCGCCGAAGGCGAAGTTCTTGATCCGATCCGGGTTGAGGGCAATGCAGAGGGGGCCTATGGCCCGATGGGTCCGACACGCGACAGCGTTGTTGCCAGCCGGTCGCGCACCGCATCGAAAACCGATACGCCGATTTTGGATGATTCCGCCGCCGTTTCTGTCGTGACGCAGAAGGAACTGGAAACGCGCAATGTGCAGGATGTGCAGCAGGCGGTGGCCTATAGTGCAGGCGTGCAGGCGGGCGAATACGGATCGGATGTGCGGTATGACTATATCCGTATCCGGGGATTTTATTCGTCGCTTTCGACCTATCGCGATGGATTGTCGTCGCGGACCTATAACTTCACAACCGCCCGCCAGGAACCCTATGGCCTTCAGCAGGTTGATGTCCTGAAAGGATCGACATCGAGCCTGTTTGGCATGAACGGGCCGGGGGGCCTGGTGAATTTGATTACCAAGCGCCCGCAGGATGAAGCGGGGGGAGAGGTTTTCACGACCTTTGGCGAAGATCACGTAAGGGGTGGCGGCGATGTGACCGGGCCGGTTGCGGAAGGCAGCAACTGGACCTATCGCCTGACCGGGCTTTGGCAGGATGCGGAACGCGAACAGGATTATTCGCAGGATGACCGCATTTATGTGGCACCGGCCTTTACCTATAAGCCGAAGGCGGGAACGGAATTGACGATCCTGACCAGTTACAGCAACCGCGAAAGCAATCTGGGTTATGGCTTCCCGACCGGGATCGAAACCAGCCGCAATGCGTTTTTCGGTGAACCGGATTTCAACACTTTCGATACCGAAGAAACCAATATCGGTTACGAGTTCTCGCACCAGATTACCGACAAGCTGCAATTCCGCCAGAATGCGCGATATACCCATGTCGATCTGGATTACGAGACGGTTTATCTGAACGACACCACGCCGCTTGGCAATCGTTGGGCTTTTGCGATTTACGGCGAGCTTGACCGTTTCGCCGTCGACAACCAGGTGCAATACGATACCGCACTGAATGAAACGTTCGATAGCAAGACGCTGGTGGGTTTTGACTTCAACCGGGATCAGAACCGGGAAAAACGTTTTGACGGGACGGCATCGCCGATTGATCCCTATAACCCGGCTTATTGCGGGCTTTCATGCATCAACTTTACCAGCAGTTCGGACACGGAAATCACGCAGGCGGCCTATGGTCTTTATGCGCAGGAACAGCTTACGATTGCCGATGACTGGATCGCCACCGTGGGGGGGCGTTTCGATTATGTCCAAAGCGATACGGACACGATCAGCAGCGGTACGCTTGACGAACGTGATGACCACAAATTCACATCGCGCGTTGGCCTGACCTATAAGGCGACGGATGAGGTTTCGGTTTACGGGAACTATTCGGAATCCTTCCAGCCGGTTTATGGCAGTGCGGCATCCCGCCCGGACGGGACCGCGCCACAGGAAGGCACGCAATACGAGGTTGGTGTCAAATATCAGCCGATTGCGATTGATGCGATGTTTACTGCGGCCCTGTTTGATCTGACGCAGGAAAACGTTTCGCAGTGGAATTCCACGACGTCGACCTATCAGCAGATTGGCGAGATCAATTCGCGGGGGCTTGAGCTTGAAGGCAAGATGTCGCTTGACGCGCGGACCAACCTGACGCTGGCCTATACCTATCTTGATGCCGAAATCAAAGACGATGTGGTGACGGCCAATGTCGGTAACCGTCCGTCAAACGTTCCTGAACATACCGCGTCGGCGTGGCTTGATTATACCATTCCAGAACATGGCGCGTTTGGCGACCTGACGATTGGTGGGGGCCTGCGTTTTGTCGGGTCACGCTATAACAATGATGCCAATGCCGATCTGCTGGGATCGCATACGGTGGTGGATGCCATGGTGAATTATATGGTGACGGACAATGTCAGCCTTGCGGTCAATGCGACCAACCTGCTTGATCGGGAATATGTATCGTCCAACACGTTTGGCAGCCGTTTCTATGGCGATGGCCGCACGGTTCTGGCGACGTTGAAATATAGCTGGTAGGCCAAGGTGCTTTGAAGCATCCGCCGGTTTGCAAAAGACGGTCGTCCCATCGGGGCGGCCGTTTTTGGTTTGCGCATTTTCGCGCCGGGAGGAAGGAGGAGGTGAACTGGTTCACCGATAGCGGATTTGTGATTTGCCTGCCGATGCGGATTGCCGAAAACTTTTCGCATTCCTGCCACCGCATTCATGATTTCCGCCCCGGTTAATACCGAAGGGAGCCTGTAATGAACCGTTTGACGGCTAAAGATTTCTCGCCACAATTGCTTGAGCTTTATGATTTTTATGCGCACGGGATCATTTCGCGGCGCGAATTCCTTGACCGGGCCGCGAAATATACCGTCGGCGGGGTCACCGCGATGTCGGTTCTGGCGTCGCTTAGCCCGGATTATGCGCTGGCGACACAGGTCGAGTTTACCGATCCCGATATTGTCGCGGAATATATCATGTATCCGTCGCCCAACGGCCATGGCGAGGAGCGCGGCTATTTCGTCAAACCGGCCAACGCGACCGGCAAGCTGCCCGGTGTGGTGGTGGTGCACGAAAATCGCGGGCTTAATCCCTATATCGAGGATGTCGCGCGCCGGGTGGCCAAGGCGGGCTTTATTGCCCTTGCCCCGGATGGGCTGACATCGGTTGGCGGATATCCCGGCAATGATGACAAGGGCCGGGAATTGCAGCGACAGGTCGACCCGACCAAATTGATGAATGATTTCTTTGCCGCCATCGAATTCCTGACCGCGCATGAGGCGACCACCGGCAAGATCGGCATTACCGGTTTTTGTTATGGCGGGGGTGTTTCGAATGCGGCGGCGGTGGCTTATCCGGAACTGGGGGCGGCGGTGCCGTTCTATGGCCGCCAGGCGGACGTGGCCGATGTGCCGCGCATTCAGGCACCGTTGCTGTTGCATTTTGGCGAGCTTGACACGCGGATCAATGAAGGATGGCCCGCATATGAGGCGGCATTGAAGGAACACAACAAGGTTTATGAGGCCTATATCTATCCCGGCGCCAATCACGGGTTCCATAATGATTCAACACCTCGCTATGACGAGGAACAGGCGAAGCTTGCATGGGATCGCACGATTGCGTGGTTTAATAAACATCTGAGCTAGGCTGCGGTGCAGCCCGCACATTCGCAGCAGCCCGGCGGCCAATATTCCGCCGGGCTGTTTTGTTTTCGATGTGTGCTTGACGGGGGCTGCTTTTAAGATACATCATAAGTTACATGATTCGATATGGCTTGTGATGAAGGAGCATTTCCGATGCAAAACGCGACCGAAAGGGCGGAAAACCCGGTTGAATTCTGGGAAGATCATTACCGAACAAAAAAGACCGATTATTCCGGTAATCCGGGGGAGTTGCTGGTGCGGTATGTCGCCGATCTGACGCCGGGGCGGGTGTTGGATATCGGCTGTTCGCACGGGGACGATGCGCTTTGGCTGGCCGGGCGGGGCTGGGATGTGACGGGGGCGGATATTTCGCAAACCGCGATAGAGCGGGCGCAGAAACGCTTGGTGGGGAGTGATTTTTCTGGCCGGGTTCTGTTTGTCGCCTGCGATCTGGAACGCGAGATGCCGGATGGGGAATATGACCTTGTCACCGCATCCTATTTTCAGTCACCGGTCGCCCTTGCACGGGCCGACATCCTTCGGCGTGCGATGGCAAAGCTGGTGCCGGGCGGATATTTCCTGTGTATCGCGCACGCATCGGCCCCGCCGTGGCGCAAGGGAAATGGCGAACATCAGTTCCCGACCCTTCAGGAAGAGCTCGACGGGCTTGATCTTGGACCCGATGAGTGGATTTTGCACAAGGCCGGGTACGCGGTGCGCAACGTTACCGGGCCGGAGGGGGAGAAAGCGGAAGTGAAGGATATCGTGTTGTTTTTGCAGCGCGGTTGATTTCTGACGACATGGAAAGGGCGGGGCCAATTGACCCCGCCCTTGTCTTTCATTCGCGGAACTTTTCGCGGGCGGGTGTGCCGCCGCGCCCGCGTTTGAGGCTGGGCAGGGCCAGCATGGCCAGCACGAAAAGCCCGGTTGCCAGTTTCAGGTCGGGCGGAGGCATCCCGGCGGCCAGGCAAAGCGACACCAGTTGATAATAGATGATCGCGCCGACAAACGGGGCGAGGAGCTGGCGAAAGACGCTTTGTTTGCCAACGATGGCCTCGCCGATCATGAGGGCGGCCAAGCCGTTGATCAGGATGCCAAGGCCCATATTCACATCGGCAAAGCCCTGTGACTGGACCATAAGCGCGCCGCTGGTGGCCGAAAAGGCACTGGCAAGGCCAACACCGCCGATGGTCGAAACCCAGACGGAAATGCCCTGGGCCTCGGCCATGGCCGGGTTGGCCCCGACGGCGCGCATTGCCGTGCCCTTTTCGGTTTTGAAAAACCAGTTAAGCGCCACAAACACCGCCGCCCCGATGATCCCGGCAATGATGATCTTGGCCGCCGGGAAACCGGGGGTGACAAAGGGCGCCCAGTCAAACACCGAACCGGTGCCAAAGATCGACAGGTTCGATTTGCCCATGATGCGCAGATTGATGCTGTAAAGCATCGTCATCATCAGGATACCGGCCAGAAGCGTGTGAATGCGAAACCGCAGATGGATGAGTGCCGTACAGCACCCGGCAGCAAAACCGCACAGAAGGGCCGCGATGATGGCGAGTGCCGGATTGACCCCGGCGGCAATCAGAACCCCGGCAACACAGCCGCCCAGCGGATAGGCGCCTTCGCTGGTGAGGTCGGGGAAATGCAGGGTGCGGAACGGGATCATGATGCCCATGACGACGAAAGCCAGGATCAGGCTTTGTGCCAGCGTGACCGGCACGAGCGCCACATAGCTTGTGAAGGTGGAAGAAAGGAATTCCATGATCGATCAGGCCCCCAGCAACATGGCGTCAGATTTAACCGAGAAATGATCGATCAGCTTTGCCACCGTGACATCGGCCTTTTCTTCGCCGCCGATTTCCAGTTTGACCTTTCCGGCATCCAGCATGATGACGCGATGGCCGTAATCAACCGCGTGCTGCATGTTATGGGTGACCATCAGGGTGGTGAGTTTAAGGGCGTCAACCGCGCGCACGGTTGCCCCCATGACAAGATCAGCGGTGCGCGGATCAAGGGCCGCGGTATGTTCATCAAGCAACAGCAGATCGGGCGATCCGCCGACCGCCATGATGAGCGAAAGCGATTGACGTTGCCCGCCGGAGAGCAGTTCAACGCGGGTATCAAGCCGGTTTTCAAGACCAAGGCCCAGGATCGACAGGCGTTCCTTGTAATCCGAAAGGCGTTTGGCATTCAGGCCACGGGCGAAGGTGCGGCTTTTGCTGCGCAGTTCGGCCAGAAGCATGTTTTCGGCCACCGTCATGCTGGCGGCAGTGCCGAGCATCGGGTCCTGAAACACGCGCGCAATGCGCATGGCGCGTTTATGCACGGGCATATTGGTGACATCATCGCCATTGATCAGGATCTGACCGCGATCAAGGGGCATTGCGCCGGAAATGGCGTTTAGCATCGTGCTTTTGCCCGCCCCGTTGGAGCCGATGACAACACCGAATTCGCCGGTCTGGAGAGTAAGCGACAGGTCGTCCAGCGCGATCTTTTCGTCGGGCTGGCCTTTATAAAAGGTTTTTCGTGCAGACCGGATTTCAAGCATCCGTATCCTCCGTAAAGCAAAATTGGCGCCCCCCGGTGATGCCGGAATGCGGGGCGCCAACAAAAAGACGAGGCCGGAATTTATTCGACGATGCAGCCGCAATCGTTGAATTCGGCCGGGATTTCGATGCCAAAGGCGGCGGAGGCCTTTTTCGAAATCATCGGGGCGTGGTTTTCATAGGATGGTGCGGATGGCGGAATGGTCGCCGGGTCCTTGCCATTGAGGATTTCAGCCGCAATCTTACCGGCATTCAGGCCGACCTGTTCGTAATCGACCGAGAAGCTGGCGGGTACGGTGCCATTGGCAACCGCCGAGCTATCGGAATTGACAATCGGAATGCCGATCTGACGCGCAGCGGCGGATACCGCAGCAATTGCCGGCTGGATCAGGTTTGAGGCCGGGGTATAGATGACATCAGCCTTGCCCGCGACGGCGGTGATGCGCTGCTGAATGTCATTGACGTTATCGATGCCGACCGGAACAACGGTAAAGCCCGCGGCGGGGGCGAGTTCCTGAACCTTTTCAAGCAGGGCAACGTCATTGGCTTCGCCCGGGTTATAGGGCAGGGCAAGGCGTTTGGCATCGGGCAGGAATTTGTGGGTGAATTCAAGAACGGCTGCGATGTCCTGAAGGTCGGACGCGCCGGTCATGCCGTCGTCGCCCTTATCCCATGACGGGACCAGTTTGGCGGCCACCGGATCGGTCACGGCGGAAAACACGATTGGAATGCCCGAACCCGCCAGTGCCTTTTTGGCGATCTGGGAGACCGGGGTGGTGATGGTATAGATCAGTTTGGGATTTTCGGCCTGCAATTTCGCGATCATCTGGGGCACCAGAGACGCATCAAAATTGGTGTGGCTTTCGGAATAGACAACATCCGTGCCCTCGGCAAAGCCGTTGGCGGCCATGGCTTCCTTGAAGCCCGCGATGGACGCGTTAAGCTGCGGATGTTCACCGAAATTGGCGATGCCGACCTTGATCGGTTCGGCGGATGCGCTGTTCATGGCGGCAATCATTGTACCCGCGATCAGAAGGCCTGAAAGCGCACCGGATTTGAAAAGTTTCATTGAATGAGGCTCCCTGATTTATTGGGTCGGCATGTGGCAGGCCGACCGTGTCACCGGATCATGCGAAGTTCCGCATTATCCGTCAACAGGATGTCGCAAGGGGCGCAAAGCATTGCCGGGAATGAGGGAGCATACGGACAGGGTATCTGAGCCCGGTCAGGAACGGATTGCAAAGGCCCGGCTGGAAATCGAAACCGGATTTCCGGACGGGTCTTTCATATTGGCGAATTGATAGCCATCCGCCTGATGGATCGGGCCGACATCAACGCCACGGGCCACCAGTTGCTTGCGGAAGGCTTCAACATGCTTGACGTCAAAGACCAGTTTGATCAGCGACTGGCCTTCTTTCTGGCCCTTGCCCGCGGGATGGAGCATCAGGATCAGCCCATCAAGGGCGGGTCTGAGTTCGACGATGCGGTCACCTTCGAGGCGGATGGCCTGATAGACGAAAAGATCGCAGTAGAAATGGACCATTTCGTCGATCTTTTTCGTGTAGATCACGATCCGGTTGCAGGTCGTCGGCATCAGGTTTTCCGTTGTTATCAGCTGCCACTTGCGGCGCTGAATACCGTTACGCCATTCACGACAATCCGGCCATCGCGCAATAGTTCGACATCGTAATTCGTCATGCCCTGTTTGCCGGGTTCACCGGCGGCAAGGCCATCGACAGCAAAGGGCACCAGCGCGCCCAGCAGGGTCGGGCTTTGCGGGGTCCCGATCAGGTCCTGAAGGCGTTCGCGTCCGATCAGGTCAAGGTCAAGCTGGCCTGCAAAGCCGTAGCGCGCGGCCTGCTGGGCGATGAATTCACCCTTGCCCAGTGCTTCGAGGCCGCGGCCTTCGACATAGATTTCATCAATCTTGACCGGGGCACCGTTATCGGCGGCCTTTTGCCAAAGCTCGTTGGCGATCTGGCGGCGGGCGGCGCGCGGCGCAAGACCGGTCAGCATATCATTGAAGCCCTTTTCAATGACTGGTTTGGCTTCGAGCCAGGGCAGGCCGGTGCTGCTGCTTTTGATGCGCACGGTGCGCGGTTGCAGCAGGCTTGGCAGCCAAAGGCCATCATGGGCGTAGTCAAGATGGGTTTCGCCATTTTCGCCGGGATAGAGCAGGAAGCTTGTCGATTTGACCGCGCCGCGTTTTTCCCGGTTCGGGCCGGTCCATTCGGCGGCCTGCCACGAAATCCGGGCTTCGTCAGGCAGCCATCGAATGACAAGTCCGTTCATCAGCCAGTGTTTGCGCGTGATCGGTTCATCGCCAATCAGGAAATCGGCCGCACCCGTGAAATTGACCGCGGTGCCGTTTATGTAGTTCCAGCGCAGGCTGCCGAGCGCCTTGCGCATGGTCAGTTCGCGCTGGTCACTGGTGGCATCGGCCAGCATCTTGCCGCGTTCGGGCAGGGCAATGTCGATATCGACCTGATTGGCGATATCGGTATCGCTTAGCGTTACCCGGACATCTTCAAGGGCCAGTTCACGCGCGGTGCTGTAGCCACTGAGATCAAGGCGCACACCGTCATAGGTAAAGGTGACCGCACCGTTGCTGTTTTCCGCGGATGTTTCGGTTGCGGAAATGCCGTTTTGCATCAGGATTCCATCCATGATTTCGCGCGCCTTTTGCGTTTCAAGCGCAAAGGCATTTGCACCGGCGGCGCAAATGGAAATCAGAGAAACACCAATGCCGATGACAATACGGCGTACAGGCATGATCGAGACCCCTATGGGTAATGGTTTGAACGGTTCCATTGTTTAGCGCAAATTTGGTGAAGATGGGGCAGGGATTGTGGTGAGGACAGGCGAAGCACAGCAGAAGGACACAAGTATGACATGGATCACATCTTGTCCTGGCTGTCATCTGGAAAGCATGGGGGCGTTGCCGGTCAGTCGGTGGCGCAGCCGATTTTGTCGCGCTTGCTTTCGACGGTGACCCCGCACAGGAAGACCTCGACGGCGCGTTTGACCCTTTTTGTGATCTCTTCTTCGCTGAGTTTCGGAGGAGAGATCATTTTCATCACCTGATTCTGCCAGTCGCCGACAATCATCGCATCGAAAATTTCGGCATAATGATCGGGATCGTCGATGACAAGATTACCAAGGTCGTTCTGGCGTTTCAGGTAGTTTGCAAGGTGTTTGCGCGTGCTTTCGGGGCCGACTTCAAGGAACTTCTCAACCATTGGTATGAAATGCTGTCCCTCGGAGAACAGAATCTGCGTGAAGCGAACGGCTTCCTCGGTTAGTATCTTGGTCGATAGTTTAAAGGCGAAGTCGGTCAAAGCGTCACGAGGGGGGAGATTGGATTCCAGCGAAATATGCAATTCCGCGGAAAACGCCATGCACCGTTCTGTCATAACGGCAGTCAGCAACCCATCCTTTCCGCCAAATGCCTCGTAGAGAGTTGTACGGGAGCCACCGGATCGAGAAATTACGTCATTTAGCGTAACGCCAGAAAAGCCTTTCTCCAGCAGAAGCTGCCATGCAGCATCCATCATCGCGCGTCGCCGTGCGAAGCCGCGACTGGATTGTTTTCCTTGGGTTTCTGACGTTTCGCTCATGGTTTTTCGATCTTTTCTGTCGACGTTGTTTTTGGCTCTTGATCGTGCAGTGCACAATGTGTACTGTACCGTACAGTATTTAATAATTCAATGGCAAAGCTGCCTGATATTCCCCGGCACGGCAGCGCTGCTTACAGGACTGTGAGAAGGAAAATCATTTTGTCGATGCGATCTTGTTTGAAACTTGCAGGCGTTGCTGTGCTTGCATTGATGGTTGCGGCCTGTGACGAGCAGAAAGAAGCGCAACAGTCGGATGCCAGCGCACAGCAGCAACCGCAGGCAACGCCGGTTGGTACCGTGACACTTGAAGCGCAGACCGTTGGTCTGATCGAGGAAATGCCGGGTCGTACCGTTGCCTTCCGCAAGGCTGCGGTGCGCCCGCAGGTCGATGGTATCATCAAGGAACGCAACTTTACCGAAGGCGCGTTTGTTGAAGCCGGTCAGCAGCTTTATATGATTGATCAGGCCGTTTACATGGCGGAACTTGACGCGGCACAGGCGGAGCTTGCCAAGCAGCGCGCGACCCTTGATCAGACGACCAAAACCCGCAAGCGATACGAAAGTCTTGTGAAAACCCAGGCGGTTTCCGAGCAGACCTTTGACGATGCGATTTCGGCAGAAGCCCAGGCAAAAGCCGCGGTTGCCGCCGCGCGTGCGCAGGTCGATCAGGCGCGGATCAATGTGGAATACACCACCGTAACCGCCCCGATTTCCGGCCAGATCAGTTCGTCTGATGTGACCGAAGGTGCGCTTGTGACCGCCAACCAGACCGAAGCACTGACCACGATCACCCAGCTTGACCCGATCTATGTCGATGTGACGCAGGCCGGTGGCCGGTTAATGAAGATCAAGCAGGCGATCCAGAACGGCCGCATTCAGGGTGTTGAAAACGGCAAGATCGAAGTTGCCCTGATCATTGATGCGACCGGTGTTGAATATCCCCATACCGGGACGTTGCAGTTTTCCGACGTATCGGTGAATGAAACCACCGGAACGATCCGTCTGCGCGCGGTTTTCCCGAACCCGGATGGTGTGTTGCTGCCGGGCATGTTCGTGCGTGGACAGGTGCGTCAGGGCAAGCTTGATGGGGCCTTCCTTGTGCCGCAGAAAGCCGTGATGCGCCGCCCGGATGGCACGGCATATGTTTACACCATCGGTGACGGCAAGGTCGTTTCCAAGGATATCCAGATCGAACAGTCGCAAGGCGAGAACTGGGTCGTGACAGACGGTGTTTCGGATGGCGAACAGCTGATCGTCGATGGCATTCAGCGTATCGCACCGGGGGCGCCGGTAACGGCGCAGCCTGTCGAGAATGCGAATGCTGGCCAGGGTGCCGCCCAAGGTTCAGCCCAGTAAGCTGACGATTAAGGACGATTTCTAATGGCAAAGTTTTTTATTGATCGCCCCGTCTTCGCCTGGGTTGTGGCCCTGGTGATCATGCTGGCGGGGGGGCTGTCCATTTTGCAGCTGCCGATCGAGCAATATCCGTCGATTGCGCCGCCATCGGTGCAGATCGAGGCGACCTATCCGGGTGCTTCGGCGGAAACCGTTGAAAACACGGTGACGCAGGTCATCGAACAGGAAATGAACGGGCTGGATTACCTGCGCTATATGTCGTCGAACAGTAGTGCGACGGGTAGTGCATCGATCACCCTGACCTTTGAACCCGAAGCCGATCCCGATATCGCGCAGGTGCAGGTTCAGAACAAGTTGCAGGCCGCCATGTCGCGCCTGCCAAGCGAAGTTCAGCAGCAGGGCATCACGGTTTCGAAATCAAGCGGTTCGTTCCTTATGGTGGCGGGCTTTGTGTCGGCCGATGGTTCGATGAATGCCGAAGACCTTTCGGACTTTGTGGTATCGACCATCGAAGACCCGATTGCACGTGTGAACGGTGTCGGTTCGGTTCAGGTGTTTGGTGCGCAGCATGCGATGCGCATCTGGCTCGATCCGAACAAGCTGATTTCCTATAACCTGACGGTTTCCGATGTCAGTTCGGCAATCGAAGCGCAGAACACGGAAGTCACGGCCGGTCAGATCGGCGGTGCGCCATCCGTGCCGGGCCAGCAGATCAACGCGACGATTACGGCGCAAAGCAAGCTTACGACCGTTGACGAATTCGCCAATATTCTGCTGCGTGTGAATACGGATGGTTCGCAGGTCCGTCTGGGCGATGTGGCGCGCATCGAGATCGGTGGCGAAAGCTACGAGGTCGTTGCGCGGTATAATGCACAGGCCGCTACCGGTATCGGTATCAACCTTGCGACCGGGGCCAATGCGCTTGACACTGCCGAGGCGGTGAAAGCCCGCCTTGAGGAGCTTAAACCTTTCTTCCCGCAGGGGATGGAAGTTGTTTATCCGTATGATACGACCCCGTTCGTCAAGGTTTCGATCGAGGAAGTGGTCCGGACCCTGTTTGAAGCCATCGCGCTTGTCTTCGTCGTGATGTTCGTGTTCCTGCAAAACTGGCGCGCGACCCTGATCCCGACGATTGCGGTGCCTGTGGTTCTGCTTGGTACGTTTGGCGTTCTGGCGGCGTTCGGATATTCGATCAACACGCTGACCATGTTTGGCATGGTGCTGGCGATTGGTCTTCTGGTCGATGACGCCATCGTTGTGGTCGAAAACGTCGAACGCGTGATGCATGAAGATGGCTTGCCGCCGCGTGAAGCAACGCGCAAATCCATGAGCCAGATTACCGGTGCACTTGTCGGTATTGCGCTGGTTCTGTCGGCGGTGTTTGTGCCGATGGCGTTCTTTGCCGGGTCGACCGGGGCGATTTATCGCCAGTTCTCGATCACCATTGTTTCGGCGATGGTGCTGTCGGTGATCGTGGCGATTGTCCTGACACCGGCCCTTTGCGCGACCATGCTTAAGCCGTCCAAGGGCGATCCGCATGCCAAAAAGGGTTTCTTTGGCTGGTTCAACCGCGGGTTTGATAAAACCAACAATTTCTATCAGGGCAGTGTCGGCCATGTTGTGAACCGCAAATGGCGTTACCTGTTCGTGTATGGCATTCTTGTCGGGGCTTTGGCCTTCCTGTTCGTGCGTCTGCCGGGCTCGTTCCTGCCGGAAGAGGATCAGGGGATCATGTTCTCGATGGTTCAGCTGCCAGCCGGTGCCTCGCAGGAGCGGACGGTCGAGGTTCTCAAGAAGCTCGAAAAGCACTTCATGGAAGACGAGAAGGAAGTGGTGAACGGTATCTTTACCGTGGCTGGTTTCTCGTTTGCCGGGAGTGGTCAGAATGCGGGTATCGCCTTTGTGAACCTGAAAGACTGGTCGGAACGGACATCGCCCGGTCAGTCGGTTGAGGCGGTGATCGGGCGGGCCTATGGTGCCTTTGCCCAGATCCGCGAAGCGATGGTCTTTGCCTTTGCACCGCCTGCGATTATCGAACTGGGCACGGCGAACGGCTTTGACATGCAGTTGGTGGACCGTGGCGGTGCGGGGCACGATGCCCTGATCGCGGCACGAAACCAGTTGCTTGGCATGGCGTCACAGGATCCGCGTCTGGTCGGGGTGCGTCCGAACGGCCTGAATGATACGCCACAGTTCGACATCAATATCGATCAGGAAAAGGCAAGCGCGCTGGGTGTCAGTATTGCGGACATCAACCGCACGCTGGCAACTGCCTGGGGCTCAAGCTATGTCAACGACTTCATCGAGAAGGGCCGTGTCAAGCGCGTCTATATGCAGGCGGATGCGAAATACCGCATGATGCCCGAAGATATGGATCATTGGTATGTCCGCAACAGCCACGACGAGATGGTGCCGATTTCGGCCTTCTCGACCACGCAGTGGACTTATGGCTCGCCGCGACTGGAGCGCTTTAACGGTCTTTCGTCTGTCAATATTCAGGGGCAGGCGGCACCGGGCGTTGCATCGGGTGATGCGATGACGGCAATGCAGGAAATCGTTGCCAAGCTTCCGGGCGGCATCGGCCTTGAATGGCAGGGGCTTTCCTATGAGGAACGCGAAGCAGGCGAACAGGGCCCGGCCCTTTATGCCCTGTCGATGATCGTGGTCTTCCTGTGCCTTGCCGCACTGTATGAAAGCTGGGCCATTCCGGTTTCGGTGATGATGGTCGTGCCATTGGGCGTTTTGGGGGCCGTGATTGCAGCCCTGCTGCGCGGGCTTCCCGATGACGTTTATTTCCAGGTGGCGATCCTGACCACGATTGGTCTGTCGGCCAAGAACGCCATTCTGATCGTCGAGTTCGCGCGCGAACTTTATGATCAGGGGATGGGCCTGCTTGAGGCAACGGTCGAGGCCGCGCGCCAGCGTCTGCGTCCGATCATCATGACCTCGATGGCGTTCACGCTGGGCGTTCTGCCGCTTGCGATCAGTACCGGTGCCGGTGCGGGGGCGCGTATCGCGGTGGGGACCGGGGTGATGGGCGGCATGATTGCGGCTACGATCCTTGCGATCTTCTTCGTGCCGCTGTTCTTCGTGCTGATTGTTGGCACCTTTGCCAAAAGCCGTTCGAAACGCGGTGATGTGAAGGCCGCCCACGAACATCCGGCGGAATAAACCAAAAAGCAAAGCCGGTCTGAATTCACAGACCGGCTTTGTCGGCGCGCTCGCGACGGTTGCAGACTTGTCTGCGCAGTCCCCCGACCCCGCCGTTGCGCGTGCGTAAGAAGGGCTGGTGCATTGCACCGGCCCTTTTGTTTTGACCGTAACGCCGATGGGCGTCAAGTCGCTTGCGAAAGGCAAAGGTCATTCCGGGGCCAAGTGTTTGATAGTTTTTCAATAAAAAAGCCCCCAACGCGGGAGCTTTTACGTTTGTTTGGCAGGTGATTTGCTATTTCCGCACCAACACCGCCAAAAGCCTATCCAGGAACTTTTCGCATCGGGCGAGCTGGTCGAGTTCGATGAATTCGTCGGGTTTGTGGGCCTGTTCGATGCTGCCGGGGCCGCAGACGACGGTGGGGATATCGCCCATCGCCGAGAATACACCTGCTTCGGTGCCGAAGCTGACCTTGCCGGTGGTGTTCGCCCCGGTCAGTTCCATGACCAGTTTTGTGACTTCCTCGTCATCGCCGGTGGCAAGGCCCGGCATGTCGGAGACGACTTCGATTTCGACCCCGACATCGTCATAGGTTTCGCGCATTTGCGGGATCAGGGTGTTGTCGAGATAATCGAAAATCAGGCATTTGAGTTCGTTGCGATCATGATTGGGAAGATTGCGGAATTCGAAATCGACATAGCAATTCTGCGGGATGATGTTGAGCTGCGTGCCGCCATGGATCACGCCGCTGTGGAAGGTCGTGTGATTGGGCACGAATTCATCATCATGCGGGCCTTCATTGCGGAATTTTTGGCCAAGGCGGCGCAGGAACACCACGAATTCGGATGCGAATTCAACCGCATTGACACCTTCGCCCGGCAGCGACGAATGGCCCGACCGGCCGGTGAAATGTGCGCGGGCGGAATATTTGCCTTTATGCTGGGTGATGACCTGCATGTTGGTGGGTTCGCCCACGATGCACATGGCAGGCTTATGGGGCAGGGCATTGATTGCCTCGACCAGGCTTGGCACGCCAAGGCAGCCGACTTCCTCGTCATAGGTGAAGGCAAGATGGATCGGCACGCGCAGATCAGCATTTTTGAAGGTTTCTGCCTTGGCCAGCAGACAGGCCAGGAAACCCTTCATATCGCAGGCCCCGCGGCCATAAAGTTTGTCGCCGCGGATATCGGTGGTGAACGGGTCGGATGCCCAGTTCTGGCCTTCGACCGGGACCACGTCGCTGTGACCTGACAGGATCACGCCGCCATCGACCGCCGGGCCGATGGTGGCATACAGGTTGGCCTTGCTTCTGGTTTCGTCAAACACGACCGCGCACAGATAGCCCAGACCTTCAAGATAGTTTTGCGCCTGTTCGATCAGGGCAAGGTTCGGGGTCAGGCTGACACTTGGATGGCTGATCAGTTTGGCAAGCCATTCAAGGGTTGCGGCAGACGGCATGGCGGTGGTGTTGGCGGCACTCATTCGACGAATTGTTCCTTAAGAATGCGTTCTTCCAGATTGTGTTCGGGATCGAACAGCAATTTGATTTTCATGTTGCTGTCTTCGCGGATGATCACGCGTGAGACATCGCGAACCTCGGTATAATCGGCCACGGCGGAAACCGGACGTTTTTGCGGATCCTGCACATCAAAAACGACTTCGGCCCCATGCGGCAGAAGCGCGCCGCGCCAGCGACGCGGGCGAAACGGGCTGATCGGGGTCAGGGCCATAAGGCCGCTTCCCATCGGCAGGATCGGACCGTGGGCCGACAGGTTATAGGCCGTACTTCCGGCCGGTGTGCAGACCAGTGCGCCATCGCACACCAGTTCGGCCAGCCGTTCGACCCCGTCGATCTTGATGCGAAGTTTTGCCGCCTGCCGGGTTTCGCGCAGAAGCGAGACTTCGTTGATCGCAAGCGCGCACATGCTTTCGCCCTGCATGGTGTGGGCTTCCATCTGAAGCGGGTGCAGTTGCACGGTCTGGGCCTCTGCAATGCGTTCGGGCAGGTCCATTTCACGGAATTCATTCATCAGAAATCCGACCGTGCCCCGGTTCATGCCATAGATCGGCACCTTGCGCCCCATATAGCGATGCAGGGTTTCCAGCATGAAGCCATCCCCGCCAAGTGCGACAATCACATCCGCCGTTTCCGGTGAGACATGGCCGTAGCGATGCTTTAACCGGTACATCGCGTCCTGGGCAATTTTGGTGTCGGCGGCGACAAAGGCGATGGAATGAATATGCATCTGCTTTCCGATCGAATGCGATCCTGTCATCGCATGCCACCATAATCGTGTCAGGGTGGCGTTGGGCGTGGTTCCGGGCGTGGTTCTGAACGTTTCCGGTTTTATTTCTGGCCGGATATGGGGGCCGTATCACCGGCCCGCAATCCCGTAATAGAGACTGGTTTACATGTAATTGCAAGGGGCTGGATCATCGCACGCGCGGGGATACTGTGCGCAAGGTCACGTTGGGTTCGATGTGCTCTCATATTGACCTTGGGGCAAAAACAGGGGAACCTTGGACAGCCTTATCGAACATGGCACAAGATATAAAAATCATGAGCAAACCGCCCTTTAGTATTACTGCCGCACTGGCCCGGATTTCCCATCCGGATGATCCGGTCGATGAGGGCACGATTGAAAATGCCATTGCCGACCATGCGCAAAATGCGCTGGCGACGACCCGACAGCCCCGCAATCCGCAGGCAACCCGCAAGCTGATCCTTGATGCGGCGTTTTATGAAATCCGCATGGCCGGGTTTGCCGGGGCATCAATCAATCAGATTCTGGAACGGACCGGCACGACCAAGGGCGCGCTTTATCATCATTTCCCCGGCAAGGCCAAACTTGCCCATGCCGTGATCGAGGAATGCCTGCCGCAATATATTGATGATGTATGGCTGCGGCCGCTTGACGGGGCGGATGATATCCTGCCGGTGATGATGGGGCAGGTGGATTGCCTTGGTACCAAGGATGCGCCGAAACTGCTTGAAGGCGGTTGTCCGCTGGCACGGCTGGCGTCGGGGGCGGCGGAACTTGATGAAAATCTGCGCAAGCGGATTGACGGGGTTTACCGATACTGGCGGCGCGGTCTGGCGCTGCATCTGGGCCATGGACAGTTCAATAAAACCATCCGCACCGATATCGAACCGTCTTCGGTGGCAGAATTCATCATTGCCGCCCTGCATGGCTTCCTGACCCGCCCGCCTGCCTTGCGCAACAGCGAAACCCATGGTGCGTTTGCGCGCGAATATGCGCGGTATCTTAATGGGTTGCGGCCCTAGCGTTTAAAGATTGCGGTGGATGCTTAATCACTAATGTTTGTCATTATAACAAAAAATAACTGTTATTATATATTAATTGACATCAGATGTATGGTGATTATATAGATTTCACAAATTTCTAATTCACCATATCGGAGACAGACCCCATGCGTTCTCTTATTCTTTCTGCTGCTGCGGCAGTGGCGATTGTCTTTGGCGGTGCGGCAGCACAGGCCGAGCGCCTGACCGAAAAGCCGCTGGTTGATGCCGCGTGGCTTTCGGACAATCTTGATAACCCGTCTTTGGTGGTGGTCGATATCCGGTCGCTGACCAAGGAAGGCAGCCCCTATGATGCCGGGCATATTCCGGGTGCGGTTTTTGCGCCCTATGGCAAGTTCGGCTGGCGTGCCAAGGTGGGCGATGTTGTCGGCCAGTTGCCGCCGGTTGATGTGATTTCGGCCCGGATCGGCAGCCTTGGCATTGATAATGACAAACAGGTTGTTGTCGTACCGGCCGGTCAGAACAGCTCGGATTTCGGTTCGGCGACCCGTGTTTACTGGACCTTTAAGGTGTTGGGCCATGATGCGGTGACCATCCTTGATGGCGGGCAGCGTGCCTGGGAAGCAGTCGGCAAACCGGTTTCAACCGATGCGGTCGCCCCGCAGACCTTGGCATTCAATGCCAATTTCCGCCCGGAGCTTCTGGCGACGGCCGATGATGTTGCCAAGGCGCGTGAAAACGGCGTCGCGCTGGTTGATGCGCGTCCGTCGGCACAGTTCCGCGGCGAGCAGACCAGCCCGGTCGTGGCGCGTGCCGGTGCAATCCCCGGTGCGGTCAATATCGAACAGTCGGCGTTTTATGATGATCAGAAAGGCCAGTTTGTTGCATCAGATGTGATCAGCGGCCTTGTTGAAAATGCCGGTGTGTCGAAAGACGGTGATGAAATCACCTATTGCAATACCGGCCATTGGGCATCGGTTGCGTGGTTTGGCCTTTCGGAAGTGATGGGCAACAAAAACACCCGGATGTATGACGGCTCCATGACCGAATGGGCGGCTGATCCGTCGCGCGACGTGGTCGTTCCGGAATAATTCGGAAATACGGCGTAACACCCCTATAATACACGATGTTTTGACGGAACCGGGTTGCCCGGTTCCGTTCGTTTTCAGGTTTCCAGTCAGATAGAGCGTCACCACCATGTCTGAAACGACCCTTAATGTCCGTGCTTCGGGCTTTAGTTTTGACAAAGGGCCCGCAGCCGTCACGGCCATCCTGTTTGTGATTGTCGCGGTGCTGATTGCGCGGGCTGTCGATATCCATCAGGCCGTGCTTTATGGCCTTGGCGGGTTGCTGGGCATTGCCCTTTATCATGCGTCATTCGGTTTTACCGGCGGCTGGCGGCGGTTTTCGGTCGAAAAGCTCGGCCGCGCGATGCGGGCCCAGCTTTTGATGATCGGCATTGCCGCGGCGGCGTTTATTCCCTTGCTTGCCATTGGTGCACCACTTGGCACCCCGATTGTGGGGGCTGTGGCACCGGTTGGTGTTTCGGTTCTGGTCGGTGCGTTCATGTTCGGCCTTGGCATGCAGCTTGGCGGCGGATGCGGGTCGGGGACGCTGTTTACGGTTGGCGGCGGCAGTGCGCGCATGTTGCTGACGCTTATGTTCTTTATCGTGGGTGCTGTGATCGGCACCGCGCATTTGCCGATGTGGCTTGAACTGCCTTCCATGCCGCCCATGAGCCTCGGAACCGAATTTGGCATCTGGGGCGGGTTGGGCGTGACCTTTGCCGGTCTGGCTTTGGTGGCGTTGATCACGATCTGGGTTGAAAAACGCGCCCATGGTTCGATTGAAACCGCACCGGTGGCGCCGCGTGCGGGCTTTGCCCGATTGCTGCATGGTCCATGGCCATTGGTCGGGACGGGTATCCTTCTGGCCGGGCTTAATGTTGCAACGCTTCTGAGTGCGGGGCATCCGTGGTCGATCACGTTCGGGTTCGGGCTTTGGGGGGCGAAGATCGCCCAAGGTATCGGCATTCCGGTTGAAACCTGGGAATTCTGGAACTGGGCCGGTCCGGCCAAGGCGCTTTCAAATTCGGTGCTGGCGGATAATACGTCGGTGATGAATTTCGGCATCGTGATCGGGGCGGCATTGGCGGCAAGCCTTGCGGGCAAATTCGCGCCCAAAGTGAAGGTGCCGTTTGCATCCCTTCTGGCGGCGGCAGTTGGCGGGATTTTGATGGGCTATGGGGCGCGGCTGGCGTTTGGCTGCAATATCGGGGCGTTGTTTAGCGGCATTGCCTCGGGCAGCGTGCATGGCTGGCTCTGGTTTGTGATGGCCTTTGCCGGTAGCTGGATCGGTATTGCGCTGCGCCCGGTATTTGGCATGGACGGATTTAAAAAGTCATGAGCGAGAAAAATACAATCCTGTTTGGTGCGGTGTTCCTCGCGGCCAGCGGTGCGGTGGCGTTTGATCATTATCATCACACCAGCACGCCCGCCAATCCACCGGCAATATCGAACCCGGCCACCAGTCCGGCGGTCGGGTGTAATCCGTGTGCGGGTAATCCGTGCGGATCGAACCCCTGTGCGGCGAACCCTTGTGCCGCAAATCCTTGTGCGGGCTATAACCCATGTGCAGCGAATCCATGTGCCGCAGCGCCGTGCGGTGCCAACCCGTGTGCCGCATATAACCCGTGCGGCGCGGGAAACCCCTGTGCGGCGTTTAACCCGTGCGCAGCAGAAAATCCGTGTGCGGCATATAATCCTTGCGGGGCAGGGAGCCGATAAATTCTTGAACGACGACAGGGCGGAAAGATCGCTCTGTCGTTCCATGGTTTTCAGGCATCGCCTTGGCATAAGAACAAAACGTGATTCTTTGCTTGCGCAGAGCGATGGAAATACTGCATTCTTGTTTTGTTCACCCCGAAGGCAAAGCAGGCTTGACCCTATGGAAAACAGGTTCAATTTCCTCCGCGAACAGAATTGTTGGTCAATTGATGACGTGGCCGGTTGTTTCGGTGTATCAACTGATATTGTCGCCAGATGGGATAGTGGTGCTTGTGAAGCGGACCCTGAATGTCTGCTCGAGCTTGAAAACACGCTGAAATATAAAAAGAACTTTGACCGGGGCCTGCCGATGCACGATTTTACATTCATTGATTTATTCGCGGGAATCGGCGGAGTTCGAAAAGGTTTCGAGGCGGCGGGCGGTAAGTGCGTTTTTACCAGTGAATGGGATACATATGCGCAGCAGACCTACCGCGATAACTTTGATGTAGACCACGAAATTGCTGGCGACATTACTGAAGTGGAGGCCGAAGATATTCCGGCTCATGATGTATTGCTTGCCGGGTTTCCGTGTCAGCCGTTTTCCATTGCGGGTGTTTCAAAAAAGAATGCTCTTGGTCGTGCCCATGGGTTTATGGACAAGGCGCAAGGAACCCTGTTCTTCGATGTTCTCCGTATCCTGAAACATCACCGTCCTGCGGCTTTCATGCTTGAGAATGTCAAAAACCTGCGCAGTCACAATAAGGGCGACACATTCCGCACCATTATGGGCGCATTGCAACACGAGCTTGGCTATCACGTCCAGGCACGCGTGATAGACGGCAAAGGTTACGTTCCGCAGCATCGCGAACGCATTTTTATCGTCGGTTTCCGGCAGAATGTCGGGTTCGACTTCGATGCCTGCAAATTTGCCGATCCGCAGAATGGCCCGACGCTTGAGAGTATCTTGCATGCGCCTGGCGAGTTGCCGGAAGCGCAGTATACGCTGGCACCGGAAGATACGGGTGTAAATGAAGCAAGTGTTGTGAACGCGAAATACACATTATCTGACAAGCTCTGGAAATACCTTTTTGATTACGCGGCCAAGCATAAGGCAAAGGGGAACGGTTTCGGTTTCGGCCTTTGCGGACCAGAGGACAAGGCCAGAACCTTGTCGGCGAGGTATTACAAGGACGGTAGCGAAATTCTGATCCGTCAGGATGGGAAAAATCCGCGTCGTCTTACGCCGCGTGAATGCGCGCGGCTGATGGGGTTTGACTGTGGCGAAGAGAAAATGAAAATCACGGTTTCCGACACCAGGGCTTACAAGCAGTTCGGCAATTCTGTCGTTGTTCCGGTGATCAAGGAAATAGCTTGGCATATGAAGCCGTATGTCCTGAAAAGCATGGAAGCCAAGCCCGAACGGGCAAAAATCCTGAGTGAAAACGTCGCCGCGGAGTAAGTCTTGACCGATATCGTTTCGCCCCGTAAACGCAGCGAGATGATGGCGGGTATCCGCGCGAAAAATACAAAGCCGGAAATGTTTGTTCGCAAAGCCCTGCACGCGCGGGGTTTTCGTTTTCGTCTGCACAACAAAAAACTTCCGGGCAAACCGGACCTTGTGCTGCCCAAATATCGGGCGGTGATTTTTGTGCACGGCTGTTTCTGGCATGGACATGATTGCAATCTTTTCAGGCTTCCCTCAACTCGTCGAGACTGGTGGCTCAATAAAATCAACGCTAACCGTGCGCGTGACAGTCGGGTGGAATCTGAATTAGCGAAGCTCGGATGGCGATGGGCAATTGTCTGGGAGTGTGCGTTGAGGGGAAAATTTCGCCTGGAAACGGGGGATGTTACCGAGGCATTGGCTGTCTGGCTTTTCGGTAGTATGGAAAATCTGGAACTTAAGGGGAATCCGGATGATTGACTCTCTGGCCAGTTTGCTGGCTCTCATGAAATTGCGCGGGGCGAAACGCTTTTATGCCAAGAAGCTTGCGGCTAATGATAATTCCAAGAACCAGGTTTACCTGGGAGGTGATTTTTCCGCATTGAACATTCTTCCGCATCAGGGTGTCTATACTGATGCGGCTGAGATGGCGGGAAGCAAGCGGGACCGGGCAAAGGCCGGAATCAGATTGTTTTGGGTCGACGAGGATGGGTGTTATCCGGCTCCAAACGCACAACTGATTTTGTATCCTAAATATCCCGAAGTCAGAATGTCCGGCTTTTTAAAGGGATGCGCTAAAAGTCCGTCAGACATTATGAGAGTTCGGGATGAAGGCCGTATCCTGTTCTTTGGAATATCCGATGACGGTGTGATCCTTTGCCACGCGGTTGGCGGAGATCATCCTCTTGCGCATGCCCTTCGGGCAATGGGCGAACTGACCGAGGCTGGTGTGTTTCTTGAAATTCCGGCAGGCCCGGACGAAGCCGATACACGTCAGCTTCTGCTTGCCAAGTTAACTGAAATCTATGAGCGAAACTGGATTCCTTCTCAAAAGCTTGGAGCAGACGGGATTCGTCATCCCTACAGGGCTGCGAACGGTGGTGGGTACACTCTTGAGGCTGAGTTGGGAATTACTCCGAATGGTTATTCGGAGCCGGATTATCTTGGTTGGGAGATCAAACAATACGGGGTTTCTGATTTTAAAGGTTTTCGGTCGAAAAGCCCGGTGACGCTTATGACGCCAGAGCCTACAGGAGGAATATATCGGGATCATGGTGTTGCCGTTTTTATGCAAAGCTATGGGTATCCTGACAAAAGCGGCAAAATCGACAGGATAAATTTCGGCGGCATCTATTCGGTTGGCAAAGATTTCCACATTGATACGTCCCTGCGCCTTGAATTGCTGGGATATGATCGCGAGAAGGGGGTAATCACAGATATGAGTGGTGGGATAGCGCTCCTGTCGCGAACTGGTGAAGTTGCTGCTCTCTGGGGATTCGCTGGCATAATGGATCACTGGAACCGAAAACATGCCAAGGCAGCCTATGTCCCCTCTCTGTTTCGCAAGCCACCGCCTGAGTATTCTTATGGTCCCAGAGTCCTTTTGTGCGAGCGGACCGATTTTAGTCTTTTCCTTCGTGCGATTTCGGAAAGCATTGTCTATTATGACCCGGCGATCAAAGTGGAAGGAGCTTCATCCCCAAAGCCTATCACCAAACGCCGCAGTCAATTTCGTGTCGGGCACGCCCAGCTTGTTCAAATGTATCATCGACATGAATACGTGGATCTGGTCGCAAGTAACGGGTTGCTCTGAAAGATAAATCCGGGCTCATCCAAACATGGTGTTTGACAAGCAGACAAAACTCTGCGCATGTTGCCCTTGTTATCTGATCGCTCCAGAAGCGTAGAGGGGACTTTATTGGCCTCGCCTGTTGAGTGATCTACCGGAAAACCGCATTGAAGGGCCCTACTACGCGGGCTTTTCCGAAAGAATATGCAAGGCGCAGAGCTGACGTAATACATTCAAGGGCCGATTCCCTTCCCTCTGCTGCCGCAATACCAAGAGATACTTTTATTTGACCCAATTTTCGGATCTCGGCCTGGCCGAGCCCGTCCTTCGCGCTCTCAAGCATGAAGGCTATGATGCGCCAACGCCGATCCAGGCACAGGCCATCCCATCTCTCCTTGAAGGCAAAGACCTTCTGGGGATCGCACAGACCGGCACTGGCAAGACTGCTGCTTTTGCACTGCCGATCTTGGACCGTCTTTCCAAAAACGAAACCCGTACCCCGGCGAAATCATGCCGTGTGCTTGTGCTAGCGCCGACGCGTGAACTGGCCGCCCAGATTGGCGACAGCTTCCGTGCCTATGGCCGCTTCATGAACACCACGGTTGCCGTTGTTGTTGGCGGGGTTGCGCATGGTCCGCAGATCAAGGCGATCACGCCGGGTGTTGACGTTCTTGTCGCAACACCGGGCCGTTTGCTTGATCACATTGATGCAGGCAAGCTGAAACTTAACAATGTTGATGTCGTCGTGCTCGACGAGGCCGATCACATGCTTGATCTTGGCTTCCTGCCGCCGATCAAACGCATTATCAAGATGCTGCCGCGTGATCGTCAGAACCTGTTCTTCTCGGCCACGATGCCGTCGCAGATCGGGCAGCTTGCCGGTGATATGCTTTCCGATCCGGTCAAGGTTTCGGTGACCCCGGTTGCCACGACCCAGGAACGCGTCGAGCAGTCGGTCTATATGATCGAGAAAAATCGCAAGCGTCAGCTTCTGGCGGAATTGCTTGATAACCCGCTTTTCAAACGCACCCTTGTTTTCACCCGCACCAAGCGCGGGGCGGATCGTGTGGCGCGTCATCTTGAAAGCTGCAAAATCAGTGCTGCTGCGATTCATGGCAACAAAAGCCAGAATCAGCGCGAACGTGCCTTGAACGCGTTCAAGGATGGTCAGATCGGCGTTCTGGTCGCAACCGACATTGCCGCACGCGGTATTGATGTCGACGGTGTGACCCACGTTGTGAATTTCGAACTTCCGAATGTTCCGGAAAGCTATGTTCACCGTATCGGTCGTACCGCACGCGGTGGGGCCAGCGGTTCGGCGATTGCATTCTGTGATGAAGAAGAACGCGGTCTTCTGCGTGATATCGAAAAAACCACCCGTCAGTCGATCCCGGTAATCGATCGTCGCGATGCAAAGGCAGCCGCCGAGCAGGACGCGATTTCAAAAGCCGAACGCGATGCCAATCCCGATCGTCGTGCCAGCAATGGCAATGGTAACGGGCGTGGCCGGAATGGCGGTGGTCGTCCGGGTGCAGGTGGCCGTAACGGTCAGGGGCGCAATGATGCCCGTGGTCGTAATGATCGCAATGACCGGAGCAATGATCGTCGTCGCACCGAAGAAACCACGCGCGATGTCGCCAGCGGATCGGAAAATTCCGGCCGTTACAAGGGCGGCATCAAAGGTGGTGCGGATCGTAACGAACGCAATGATCGCAATAACGAGCGTCCTGATCGCGCAGCGGCCCGTCCGCAGGGGCGTGATGGTGCGCGCCGTGAAGGTCGTGACAGCCGCGATGCCCGTGATACCCGTAACGCCAATGGCGATAGCCGGGTTCGGACACCGAAAAAGGTGACTTCGAACGGGACGGGCGGCGGTGACAACCGCATTGCATCCAACCTTTCATTCCTTGGCAGCTCGGACGAGCGCCGCACAACCGGCAACGGTGCGACTGCAAATGGTAAAACGGGTCAGCCCGGCAAACCGGCAGCCCGCAACGCACGTCCGGGGCGTGCGCGCCCCGGCAAGCCAGTCGGTGGTCGTCCGGGCGCACGCCCGAATGGCGAACGCCGTTCCGAAAACAATTCCGGAAACCGCAGCAGGCGCGAAATCGCCTGAGGCAGCTTTCCAAACTGATTGGTGCATCCACGCGGGATGCGCCGTAACGCCAATCGACACTCTAAAGGAGATTTAAAGATGGCAACTGGTACCGTTAAATGGTTCAACGCAACCAAAGGCTTTGGTTTCATTCAGCCGGACGAAGGCGGAAATGACGTATTCCTGCACATCAGCGCCGTTGAACGCGCTGGTATGAACCACCCGCAGGAAGGCGACAAGATCAACTACGAACTGCGCACCGACTCACGTTCGGGCCGCGTTTCGGCTGACGATCTGACCGCTGCCTAATTCGGTTTGCCTTCGCTTGCGAAGGCGCTGATTTGCGAAACCCCCATCCGGGCAACCGGGTGGGGGTTTTGTTTTGCGGGCCTGCTTTTTTATGGGCGCAGAAAGGCGATATTGGCCCGGGTCGCCGCACTGAGCACATGGAAATGCATGGCATCGCGCGCGCCCGATGGATTGCGGTCGCGTACATAGCGCAGGATCTGTTCATGTTCGCGCAACGGTGCCTTGATCGCGGCTGCATTGGCAAAGGGCAGCATCTGGTTTTCATGGATGGTCTGGGCCGCCGGGAATATCGCGGCAGCAAATAACGGATTGCCCGATGCGGACAGCAGGATTTCATGGAATTCAGTATCGGCATTGGCGGCGGTGATCAGGTCGTCAGCCTCGAACGCGGTTTGCATGTCATCGATGCTGCGTTGAAGGGCGATCAGATGATCGCGGGTGCGGGCCTGTGCGGCGAGGCCCGCGACATAGGGTTCTATGGCAAGGCGGAACTGATAGACCTGTGCGGCCTGGCGTTTCTGATTGTCATCGCGCGGCATTCCGTCATGGGGATCGGCGACATAGGCGCCCTTACCGGCCAGAACCCGGATCAGTCCCATGGCTTCAAGCGTTGCGAGCGCCTCGCGCAGGCTGGCGCGGCTGATGCCAAGGGTGGCGGCCAGTTCGCGCTGGGCCGGTAAAGAGTCGCCAGGACCTAAGCCGTTGCTTTTAATCAGGTTGCGAATGGCGCGCGCGGCGCGTTCCGGGGCGGTTTCAGTGCGTGTCATGCGTTTTCCATAACTGGTCTGACCAGTTGTATCAAAATTTATCCGGCGTAAAAATCCAATATATTTAAGGGTTATAGCTTTAATCAGCTTGTGATTTTTCGCAAGTGCGAAATTTACCCATGGACAATAGCATAAATTTTATGCAGTTATTTTATACAGATTAAAAATAAGTCTAATAATCCACTTTCATACGGGTAGAGGCAAATGAACAAATTTCTGAAATCAACCATCGTCGCGATTGCCATGATTGCGGCCCCGCTGGCAGGCGTATCAGCAGGGGCACTTGATACCATCAAGGAAGCAGGCGTTTTGAAAGTCGCCGTGCCGCAGGACTTTCCGCCGTTCGGAAGCGTTGGCACCGACATGCAGCCCAAGGGCTATGACATCGATATGGCGGCCCTGATCGCAAGCGACCTTGGCGTCAAACTTGAACTGGTGCCGGTCGCATCAAGCAACCGCATCCCGTATCTGACCACCGGCAAGGTCGATCTGGTGATTTCGAGCCTTGGCAAAAACCCGGACCGTGAAAAGGTGATTGATTTCACCGATCCTTATGCACCGTTCTATAACGGCGTTTTTGGCCCGGCTGATATTGCGGTCAAGGGTGCCGAAGACCTTTCAGGGCATTCGGTTGGCGTGACGCGCGGTGCGATTGAAGATCTGGAACTGACCAAAATTGCCCCGGCGGATCTCGAAATCAAACGGTATGAGGATAATAACGGCACGATTTCGGCCTTCCTTTCGGGGCAGGTTGACCTGATTGCGACCGGTAACGTTACGGCGGCAGCGATCATCGAACGCAACCCGCCGCGCAAGCCGGAGCCGAAATTCCTGATCAAAAACTCCCCTTGCTATGTGGGGTTGAACAAGGATGAGGATGCATTCAAAGCCAAGGTCAACGAGATCATCGCGGCATCGATTGCCGATGGCCGCCTGAATGCGATTGCCGAAAAGTGGCTTGGCATTCCGCTGCCGGAAAAGCTCTGATCCTGACTTGATTGACTGATGGCTTCACCCCTGACCGGATTGCTTGGTTTCAATGGCTTATGAATTCGATTTCGGTGCAATTGTCCCGCATTGGCAATTGCTGCTTGACGGGGTTGTCCTGACAACCGAACTGACAATCATCGGGGCTGTGGTTGGCGTCAGTCTGGGGACTTTGGGGGCGTGGGCGCGCGCATCGCGTGCCCCCGTCATCAGCCAGATCGTCGGCATATATGTGGAACTGATCCGCAATACGCCGTTTCTGGTGCAGTTGTTCTTTATCTTTTTCGGTCTTCCGGCGCTTGGCGTGAAGCTAAGTGAATTTCAGGCTGCGGTTCTGGCAATGATCGTCAATCTTGGGGCCTATTCGACCGAAATCATCCGGGCGGGTATCCTTGCGATCCCCAAGGGGCAGATCGAGGCCGCCCAAAGCCTTGCGATGAACCGGGTGCAGATTTTCCGCTATGTCATTATCCGTCCGGCGCTCAAGAAAATCTGGCCGGCATTATCAAGCCAGATCGTGATTGTCATGTTGGGGTCGTCGGTCTGTTCGCAGATCGCGGCCGAGGAGCTGACCTTTGCGGCGAACTATATCCAGGCCGTCAATTTCCGTGCCTTCGAGGTCTATTTCGTGGCGACCGCGCTTTATCTGGTGATGTCGGTACTGCTGCGCTGGGGTTTGAAGATATTTGGCAACTTCCTGTTTGAACGGCGCAGTCATGTCTGAATTCAGCCTTTGGGATATTGTTTATAATCTGCTGCTGGCCGCACGCTGGACGGTGTTGCTGTCACTTACCGCCTTTGTGCTGGGCGGGATTGTCGGGCTTTTGCTTTTGATGGTTCGGACCGCCGGTAATCCGTGGGCGATGCGACTGGTGCGCGGCTATGTCGAACTGTTTCAGGGCACGCCGCTTTTGATGCAGCTATTCATCGTGTTCTTCGGTCTGCCGCTGATCGGCATTGATGTGTCGCCCTGGATCGCGGCGATGTTGGGGTTAACGCTGTTTACCAGTGCGTTTCTGACCGAAATCTGGCGGGGGTGCGTTGAATCCATCGGGCTTGGCCAATGGGAAGCATCGGCAAGCCTTGGCATGAATTTCCGCCAGCAGATGCGCTATATCATTCTGCCGCAGGCGCTTCGTATTGCGGTGCCGCCGACGGTCGGTTTTTCGGTGCAGGTGGTCAAGGGGACAGCCGTTGCCTCGATCATCGGATTTGTCGAACTGACCAAGGCCGGAACCATGATCACCAACGCGACCTATGCGCCCTTTACGGTCTATGGCTGTGTGGCCGTCATGTATTTTCTGATCTGTTTCCCGCTTTCGCTTTATGCCCGCCATCTGGAAGGAAAACTTCGCCATGTCGCTCGTTGAACTGCACGCTATCCACAAAAGCTTTGGCGAGCTTGAAGTCCTTAAAGGCATTGATCTTAAGATCGAGGAAGGGCAGGTGATTGCCCTGATCGGGAAAAGCGGGTCCGGCAAAAGCACGCTTTTGCGCACCATCAACGGCCTTGAAACCATCAATGACGGGACGATCATGGTGGCGGGCAAGAAGGTTGGTGACCGCGATACGGATGTGCTTACGCTTCGGCTTAACGTTGGCATGGTGTTTCAGCAGTTCAATCTGTTCCCGCATTACACAGCACTTGAAAACGTCATGCTGTCGCCGCAGGTCGTGAAAAAACAGTCAAAGGCCGAGGCGAAAGAAGTGGCCGAGGAAATGCTGGCCAAGGTCGGGCTTGCCGACAAGATGATGCATTACCCCGATCAGCTTTCAGGCGGGCAGCAGCAGCGCGTGGCGATTGCGCGAGCGCTGGCCATGAAGCCGCGTGTGTTGCTGTGTGACGAGGTCACATCGGCCCTTGATCCCGAGCTGGTGAACGAGGTTCTGGCTGTCGTGCGCCAGCTTGCCGAGGAGGGCATGACATTGGTGATGGTGACGCATGAAATGCGTTTCGCGCGCGAGGTTTGCGATAAACTGGTTTTCATGCATCAGGGACGTATTCATGAAAGCGGTGCCCCCGAAGACGTTTTTGCCAATCCAAAAACCCCGGAACTTGCCAGCTTTGTCGGTGGGTTGGCGTGATCGCAGCCTGACAGGCTGTGATGGTTTTGTGACATCCTGATCGCGGGACGCGGAAAAAAATTTCACTCTTTTTAGTTGAAACGCTAGAACGGTTCTTTGATATCGCCACCCGATAACAAGGACATCAGTGAAATGCGCGACGGGGTTACAGGACCGGATAGTCCCAATGAACAGCCTGCCATGAATGCCATGCTGGCACGGCTTGATCGATATCCGTTGCTGGTTCTTGCACTGGTGCTGATCGGGGCGTTTGCAACAAGCTGTGTTGCTCCCCTGACCGGGCTTTATATTGTTGAAGGACTGGGCGAACCGCCCTGGAAAACCAGTCTTGTTGCGATTGTGCAGGTTTGCGTCACGCTTTTGACCAACCGGGCATACGGGCGCGCGATTGACCGCGGTGTGCCGATCCGTTTCCTTGTGATCCCGAGTATTACCTGCTTTGCCGCGGGTATGCTGTTGCTGGGTACTTTTCAGGTTTACTGGGTGTATCTGGCGATTGTGTCGGTGTTGCTGGGTGTCGGGTCCGGGGTTTTGTCGGTTGTCTATTCGTTTGGACGGCTCTTTGCCGAGCAGACCGGGCGCAATATCGCCAAATTCAACGGATTCCTGCGGATGCAGACATCGCTTGGCTGGATGGTCGGACCTGCGGTGTCGCTGACGGTTTTCGGGGCATATGGCTTTGCCGTGACCTATTACGCGATTGCGGCATTGGCGGTGATCTGGTTTGGCGTCTGTTTGATGGTTGTGCCTGCTGCGTTTCGGACCCACCATCCCGGAATGCTTGATCCCAATGCAAAGATTCCGTTCAATCGCGGGCTTTTGGTTGCCTGTATTCCGGTGTTCTTGCTGGGTTCCGGGAATGTGGTTTTTGTGTCGGCCATGCCGCTTTATTTCTCGACCGAGCTTGGTTTGATGCCGTCTGCAGCCGGTCTTGAGCTGACCGTTAAATGCTTTGTCGAAGTGGTGGTGATTTATTACTGCGCATCAATCATTCGCAAGGTCGGCGAACGCAAGGGCATGGTGATTGCAGCGATCCTTGCCATCATCTTCTTTGGGGCAATCCACAGTGCCGACAGTCTGGTCGATGTTCTTGTTCTGTCGGTGCTTGACGGGCTTTATTACGGCATCTTTGCAGGGATCAGCATGACGTTTGTTCAAAACTTTGCCCCCGAGCAGCCCGGTGTCGCGACCAGCTATTATATGAGTTCGCTTTTTGTTGGGGGACTGGTCGGCAATCTTTTGACCGGGCTTGTGGCCAGTGCATTTGATTTCCGCACGACAACACTTTTTGCCTGTGGCCTTGCGGCGATTGGCTGTTTTGTTTTGATGTTGATGCGCGAGGCAAAGCATTCAGAACGGACAATGGGGACAGCGTGAAGATGGCTTGACTTTCATCGTGTCCCGGCGATGATCGCGCCATGTCAGAACAAACCCAAAATACGCGCCCGCGTTTGTTTGTCGATGCCGATGCCTGCCCGGTGAAGGCGGAATGCGAACGTGTGGCCGAACGCCATCGTCTGGAAATGATCATGGTGTCAAACGGCGGTATTCGCCCGTCGCGCAATCCGTTGGTCCAGATCGTGATTGTGCCGCCGGAACCCGATGCCGCCGACGACTGGATTGCCGAAAACGCGGTTAAAAACGATGTGATCGTGACCAACGATATTCCGTTGGCGTCACGCGGGCTTGAAATCGGTGCGCGCGTGTTGCGACCCAATGGTCAGGAATTTACCGAGGCGAATATCGGCAATGCGCTGGCGGGGCGTGAAATTGCCGCCCATATGCGCGAAGTCACCGGCGAGCAGGGCCGCAATGCGGGCTTTACCCAGAAGGACCGGTCGCGGTTTTCCAACATGCTGGAAGTCACGATACAGGCCGCCCTGCGCGGTTAAGCGCAAGGCGGCCTGCCACAGGTCCCGGCCGATCATCTGAGGGAGTGCGACCGGGCTTCCCCCCTGCGGAATGTGATATTCCTAGAACGGATAGTGGCGTTTGCCGCTTTGGATCGTGATCCAGCGCATTTCGGTGAATTCATCAATTGATGCCTGCGATCCGAAGCGGCCATAGCCGCTGGCTTTCACCCCGCCAAACGGCATCTGGGCTTCGTCCTGAACGGTCGGGCTGTTGATGTGGCAGATGCCGCTTTCGATCCGTTTGGCGACTTCCATCGCACGCGGGATGTTGGTGGAAAAGACGGCCGATGACAGGCCATATTCGCTGTCATTGGCGATGCGAACCGCTTCGTCTTCGTTCCCGGCACGGATAACGACACAGACCGGGCCAAAGCTTTCCTCGGCATAAATCCGCATGGCGGGTGTGACGTGATCCAGAAGGGTCGCATCCATCAGAACGCCATCGCGCGCCTTGCCGGAACCGGCGACCAGTTTTGCGCCCTTGGAAACCGCGTCTTCGACCAGCTCTTCGATCCGGTTGACGGCTTCGACATTCACGACACCGCCCAGAATATGTTCGGCCTTTGCCGGGTCGCCAGCGGTCAGCGTTTTGGCCTTGGCGGCCAGTTTGGCAACGAAATCATCGGCAACCGCATTGTCAACGATCAGGCGTTCGGTCGACATGCAAATCTGGCCCTGATTCATATAGGCCCCGAATGCGGCACCATTGACGGCTTCGTCAATGTCGGCATCGTCGAGTACAAGGAACGGTGCCTTGCCACCCAGCTCAAGCAGAACCGGTTTAAGGTGTTCGGCCCCCAGTTTGGCGATGATGCGGCCAACCCGGGTGGAGCCGGTAAAGTTGATGCGGCGCACCGCCGGATGGGCGATCAGGGTTTCGACGATTTCCGGGGCGTCTTCGGGGGCGTTGGTCACGACATTGATGACACCGGCCGGGGCGCCTGCCTCGACCAAGCATTGCCCGATCAGGCGATGCAGGGCGGGGCACAGTTCCGATGCCTTGAGCACCACGGTGTTGCCACAGGCAAGCGGCATGGCAATCGCGCGCGTGCCAAGGATGACCGGCGCATTCCATGGCGCAATGCCCAGAACCACGCCAACCGGCTGTCGAATGCCCATGGCCATCAGGCCCGGCGTGTCGGACGGGATCAGGTCGCCCTGAATCTGCGTTGTCATTGCACCGGCTTCGCGCAGCATATTGGCCGCCAGATGGGCGTTGAAACCGCCCCACATGCGTGTACTGCCGGTTTCTTCAAGGACGAGACGACCAAACTCGTCGCCTTTGGCTTCCATGATGTCGGCGGCTTTGAGCAAAATCTTGCGCCGTGCGCCCGGACCCATTTTTGACCATTCCGGGAATGCGGCGGCGGCGGCATCGGCGGCCTTGCGCGCATCGGCGGGGCTGGCGGCAGCAGCAGAGGTTGCGACCTTGCCGGTGACCGGGTTCTTGCGTTCGAATGTCCGGTTGCTGGTGGCATTCACGGCTTCGTTGTTGATCAATAGCTTGGCATCGTTCACGACGTTTCTCCTGATTTCTTCTTTATGTTCTGCTGTGCGGCGGCGAAAGGCAGCTTTGCGCCGGGTAAGACCCGGAAAGGTCTTTGGGCAGTGATTTCGGTTTTCCCGCTTTGGCGTTACCTCAGGAAGATGGATACAGAAAATCTGTTATCTACTTTGATGTTCAAAGTAAAAAAGTGACGTATCCTCCTGTCCGTTTACTCGCATGTGCAAAATAACGGAAACGCATTGTTCAATATGTCTTGTTGTTATTGGCGGTTGCTTTGACCGCAATATTAGTAAGCGCTGTAAGCGTTCCGATGTAAAGATGGTCAAATTGACATTTTAAGACGAAAAATTGTACTATTTTACATATAACCATTTGGAATGTTTCAGGGTCAAAAAGGCATGGTTTCGCCGGTGATTGCAAAAAATCAACACCCGGAAGCGTTTGGCATCCAACCGTTTGATGACCCAGTGCCGGTCACGACACAGGCAGTGATGTACCGTTTTGATCATGCATTGTCGTCCCAGGAATGGGTGATGAATGACCGGGCGCGTCGGGACCGGTGCCATGCGGTTTTGATGCTGTCGGGGCGGGCGCATATCCGGTTGCGTCAGGGCACGATTGATTGTCATGCCCCGGCACTTGTGTGGTTGCCGCTTGGCGAAACGCAGGCGATATCCGTCAATGCCGGGGCGGATGGATATCTGTTATCGGCGGCGGACGATCTGGTGGCGCGCCATTGCGGGGGCAGTTCAACCGGCACAAGTGTGCCGCCAGTGCCGGGCGGGGGGCTGCCGTTACGGTTTGCCGCCGATACGGTTCATAATGTCACCCCGGCGGAGGGCAGCAATAATCTGACGTTACTTGCGCGCAGCTTTGATGCGATCCGGGCGGAGCTTATGCAAAATGGGCTTGGTGCTGGGATCGTGGTTGGGGCGCATCTTCAGATCATCCTGACGATGGTTTTGCGACTGGCCAAAGGGATGATCGAACAGCGCGATAAACATCGCCCCGGATCGATCACGTTTCAGCGGTTTTTGCAGACGCTAGAGCTGCATTTTCGTGAACATTGGAACATTGCCGACTATGCCACGGCCCTTGGCGTCAGCGAGAGGCGGCTGGGGTCGGCGGTGATGCGGGCGACCGGAAAGCCGCCCCTGACACTCGTGCATGAGCGGGTCATTCGCGAAGCCTGCATGCGGCTGGAACAAAGTCCGCTGGCGGTCGCGCAGATTGCCTATGGACTTGGTTTTCGTGATCCGGCCTATTTCAGCCGGTTTTTCAAACGTTACATGGGCGAGGCACCCGGCGCTTATCGCCGCCTGCGCCGGGCCGAGGAACGGGCGCGCGACCATACCTTTGCCGCGTGGCCATAAGGGGGGCGCAAGGCAATTGTCGCAGAATTGTCGCAAAGCCTCACCGTTTTTTGATGCTGCTTTGCAAACTAATTGCCATTTTTTGATCTTATTTGTCGTTTCACATCGTAACATTAATGAAACGTGACATCTGACAGGATTGATTGGTGAGAAAAGGCAGAAATTTCATTCTGGGCCTTCTGGCGATGCTTGTGCTGCCGTTTGGCATCAGCCTTGCACAGGACCCGCCCGCCGAAAAGGCCGAAAAACGCCAGACATGGCGTAATGCGCCGCGACATTCATCGGGCGCTGCCGCCGATCCGGTGGCAAATGCCGATATTGCGATTGTGCAGGTCATGGCGGCCCATACCTATGGCTGGCGTGGTTATTTCGCGGTTCATCCGTGGATTATCTATAAGCGGGCTGGTGAAACCAGTTACACGCGATATGACGTTGTTGGCTGGGGCGGGGGCAATGTGGTGCGCAAGAACTATGCGTTGCCCGATGGCTTATGGTTCGGGTCCGAGCCACAAATTCTTGCCGATCATCGCGGCGAGGGTGTGGATGATCTGATTGATCAGATCGAAGCCGCGATCAAGGATTATCCCTATCCGGATCAGTATCGCAGCTATCCGGGGCCAAACAGCAATACCTTTGTCGCCCATATCGGGCGCAGCGTGCCCGACCTTGATCTTGATATGCCGGCCAACGCGATTGGCAAGGATTTCCGTGCGATCACCGATCCTGTCGGATTGTCATCCAGTGGTCAGGGCATTCAGGCCAATCTTTTGGGGCTGCTTGGTTTTTCCATTGGTCTTGAAGAAGGGATCGAGTTGAACCTGCTGGGCCTTAACCTTGGCATTGATTTCAATCGCCCGGCCCTGCGTCTGCCGTCTGTCGGGCGGTTGGGCATGGATAATGTTGCCCCGGTTGGCGATGTCGAGACGGTTAAAGCCGCAGAAGCCGAAGAAGCAGCGGATGCCGACGGTGCCGGAACGCCAGCGTATTGAGAGCATGAACCAAACGACAAAGCCCCGCCCATTCTGATTTGGCGGGGCTTTGTTTTTTTAAGGGCTTCTATGGCGGATCAATCGGCGAGTTTAACCAGCATCTTGCCGGTATTCTTACCCTTGAACAGATCGATAAAGGCCTCGGGGGCGTTTTCCAGCCCTTCGATCACGGTTTCACGGCTTTTGAGCTGTCCGCTTCGCACCAGATCTGCCCCTTCGCGGACGAAATCGGGGTAACTGCCCCAATGGTCGCTGACGATGAAGCCTTCCATCTTTGCGCGTTGTGTCGTCAGTCTGAACAGGTTGCGTGGGCCGGGTTGCGGGGACTTGTCATTATAGTGTGAAATCATGCCGCATACGGCAATGCGCCCGCCAGTATTGATATGATCAAGGGCGGCCTCAAGATGCGCGCCGCCGACATTTTCATAATAAACATCAATGCCCTGCGGGGCGACTTCGCCAAGGCTTCCTGAAAGGTCGTCGGTATCGCGGTAATTTATTACCGCATCAACGTTCAATTCAGTGCGCAGCCATTTTGCCTTGTCCCTATCACCGGTCGATCCGATAACCCGGCATCCCTTGGCTTTGGCGAGTTGACAAACCACAGATCCGACCGCCCCGGCGGCGGCGGAAACAAAGACGGTATCGCCCGCCTTGCAATTGGCGATCCGGTTCAACCCCACCCAGGCCGTCATGCCGGGCATGCCCAGCACACCCAGAAACTTTTCGGGTGGAATATCAGGCATATCGGGGATGGGATGCAGGTAATCACGTTCAAGCAGCGCATGGCTGCGCCAGCCGGTCATCGAGGTAACAAGCGATCCTTCGGCAAAGCGTGGGTCGCGGCTTTGTATGACCCGGCCAATCGCGTGGCCTTCAAGCGGGGCATTCAGTTCGAACGGCGGGATATAGCTTTTGCGTTTGGTCATGCGACCGCGCATATAGGGATCGACCGACATCCAGATATTTTCAATCAGGACTTCCCCGTCAAGCGGATTTGGCAGGACGCTGTCTCTTGCCGCGAAGTCTTCCGTGGTGGGAACGCCATCGGGGTAATGTAAAAGGTGGATTTCCTTTGCTGCAATGCTCATCTGGGCCTCCTCGGTCGGTTTTATGCACGCTAAGATGTGCCCGACGTAGGATTCTGACCGTCATTTCGCAATGGCGGATTTCGGTCGAATTTCAAAAGCCCTTTGGTTTCAGGAGTGTTTCAGGGGTTAAGAAAATAAATCGATCCGTTGAGCAATGTAGCGAAGCCAACCCACAATGCATAGGGCACCAGAAGCATCCCCGCCAGACGATCAATCCGCCAGAACATCGCGCAATTGACAATGATCAGGATCAGAAGCGGGATGATATCGACCAGCCCGAGAAATGGTGACTGCGCCCCGAAAAACAGAAACGACCACAAAAGGTTCAGGGTCAGTTGGGCGGCGTAGATGGCAAAGGGGCCCTTTGCCCCGTAAATCCCGCGTTTAAGCCAGACGCGCCAGCCGCTAAAGGCGATCAGGAAATAAATCAGGCTCCATGCCGGACCAAACAGCCAATTTGGCGGATTGAAAAACGGCTTTTCCAGTGTCGGATACCAGTCATGGACGCTGGTTGCCGTGACGGCCCCGCCTGCTGCCGAAATAATCAGACACAGCACCATGAATGCAATCAGGGCAAAGACGCGCGTGCGATGATTGGGCTTGAAGATGGTGCCGGTTTGATTGGTCATGGTTTTATCCTTGTCTGCCATTGGACATCCAATAGATCGGTCCAAAAGGCTTATCCGCAAGGGGAGGGAGTCCAAGCGGGTATGAAGCCACAATAAATATAGCCGCATAAGTGATTAGTATCACAGCTGAAACATGTCTGGATATTGTATGCGCTTGCTATAATCTGATTATTCCCTCTGCCGGAAATGTAAAATACGGTGCGCTGGTGGTGGGATACTTGAAAAGAACAAAACGTTGCCAACATGTTGGCAACGATTAGGCACTGGCTTATGGGGATGGAAATGTTCAATCTGAATTCAATGAAGATCGGCACGCGAATGCTGATCATCGTCGCGGGGGCGATCCTTGCGGCTCTGCTGGTTGGGGCGTTCGGTCTGACCGAATTGCGCAGCAATATGCTTGAAGATCGTAAGGCAAAAACCAAAAATCTGGTTGAATCAACAATCAGCCTGATTGGGCATTTCCATGCGATGGAACAGTCCGGCGAAATGACCACCGAACAGGCGCAAAATGCGGCCAAGGCGGCGGTGGCGGCCCTTCGGTATGATGAAACCAACTATTTCTTTGTGTTTGATTACACGCCGGTGGTTCTGATCCATGACATCAAGAAGGATCTTGTTGGCAAGAATCTGAGTGATGCGGTTGATGGATCGGGTAAACACCATTACCGCGAATTCGCCCGTGTCGCCAAAGAAGAGGGGCAGGGCTTTGTCGATTATACCTATCAGGTGCCAAAGTCTGACAAGCTCCGTCCGAAGCTTTCCTTCGTCAAGGCGTTCAAGCCGTGGGGCTGGGTTGTTGCCACAGGGATCTACATTGATGACGTGAATGCCGTCTTCATGCAGAGCATGCTGGTGATGGGGCTTGTGGCATTGGCGGTCTTGTGTGCGGTTGTCGGTGTTTCGCTGATGATCAGCCGGGGCATTACCCGTCCGCTTTATGCCATTTCGGAAAACATGCTGCGTCTGTCGCAGGGCGATCACAAGATCGACGTCAAATATACCGATCAGAAAAGCGAGATCGGCGATCTGGCCCGCGCCATGGATATCTTCAAATCGAAAACAATCGAAATGGAAGAAATGCGCGAAGCGCGTGAAGAGCAGGAGCGTGTTGCCGAGGAAGAAAAACGCGCCGCACTTCGCAAAATGGCCGACAGTTTCGAGGCCAGCGTCGGGCAGGTGGTTGCACAGGTTATTCAGGCATCGGGTAACATGCAGCATTCCGCCAATGCGATGACCGATACCTCTAAACAGGTTGGTCAGCGTTCGACCATTGTTTCCGCAGCTTCGCAGGAAATGTCGAGCAACGTGGAAACCGTTGCATCGGCAGCCGAGGAATTGAGTGCCTCGATTGCGGAAATCAGCAATCAGGTCGCGCAATCATCTACCATTGCCAATGGTGCGGTTCGCACATCCGAAGACACCCACCAGAAGATCGAACTGCTGGCCGAGGCGGCAAACCAGATTGGCGAGGTCGTCTCGCTGATTACCGATATTGCCGAACAGACCAACCTTCTGGCGCTTAACGCTACCATCGAGGCGGCGCGAGCCGGTGATGCCGGCAAAGGATTTGCCGTGGTGGCCAACGAGGTCAAAAACCTTGCCAACCAGACCGCACGCGCAACCGAGGATATCCGATCCCAGGTCGGTGATATTCAGGTTGCGACATCCAACGCGGTAACTGCCATTGCCGAGATTGCCGAAACCATCCGCCGTCTTGACGGTGCGACAACCACGATTGCAGCCGCCGTTGAAGAACAGGGTGCCGCAACACAGGAAATCGCACGCAATGTCGAGCAGGCCGCACACGGTACCCGTGATGTTTCGGAAAACATCACGGGCGTTTCTTCGGCCGCGGATGATGCCGAAAAACTTTCGAACGAGGTGCTTGGCCTTGCCGAAGGTCTTGGGCGTCAGGCGGCGGTTCTGAACGATGCCGTCGAAGCCTTCCTGGCCGAGGTTCGAAGCGCCTAAGCTGCGGGTTCGCAAAGATCATTGACGCCGCCAGCCTTGTTGAAAGGCTGGCGGTTTTTTTATGCTGCGGCTTTGCGGCCCCAAACCGGGAACGGATCGGGCAGGGATTTATAGCGGTCGGGTTCAAAGCTTCCGGCGTCCAATGCCGCGTCCTCGTCAATCAGGCAGGCGGCAAGGCGGGCGCGAAGGGTTGCTTCGTTCATCTGATCGGCAAGGCCGATAAAGACGATTTCCTGCCGACGGTCGCCGAAAGTCGGATCCCAGTTCGACAGTACCTTATCGCGCCAGTCATTGTTATCGGGCCAGCGATCACGCGGGACGGCGCACCACCATGTGCCAAGGGCTTCATGCTTTACCGCAGCCCCGGCCTGACTGATTTCGCCAACCCAGTCGGGGCGTGTGGCGATCCAGAAATGCCCCTTGGCGCGGATAATGCCCGGCCATTCGGAATGGATGAAATCGTAAAACCGTTTGGGGTGAAACGGCAAAGGCGTGCGGAAGGTAAAGCTTTTGATACCGTATTCTTCGGTTTCGGGCACATGATCGGCAAAGCCGTAAAGTTCCTTGGCCCAAAGCGGATGATCCTGCGCGCGGTCGAAATCAAACAGCCCGGTATTGAGGATTTCATGCGGATCAACCCGGCCATGATCGGTTTCGATGATTTTGGCATCGGCATTGAGCGCGCGAATGATGCCAAGCACGATTTTGCGTTCGTCTGCACCAATCAGATCAAGTTTGTTCAGCACAATCACATCGGCAAATTCGATCTGATCGACCAGAAGATCGACGATGCTGCGGTCATCATCGTCGCCAAGGCTTTCGCCCCGGTCATTAAGGAAATCGGTGCTACTGTAATCGGCAATCATGCGCGCGGCATCAACAACCGTCACCATGGTGTCAAGTCGGGCAATATCGCCAAGAGACTGGCCGGTTTCATCGCGAAAATCGAACGTCGCGGCAACTGGCAAGGGTTCGGATATGCCGGTTGATTCGATCAGCAGATAATCAAACCGGCCTTCTTCGGCCAGACGGCGGACTTCGATCAAAAGATCGTCACGCAGCGTGCAGCAGATGCAGCCATTGGTCATTTCAACCAGCTTTTCATCCATTGCCGAAAGTGCTGCCCCGCCGTCACGGATCAGGTCGGCATCTATATTGACCTCGCTCATATCATTGACGATTACCGCGACCTTCAGCCCGGCGCGATTGTTCAGCACATGATTAAGCAGGGTGGTTTTGCCTGCACCGAGAAACCCGGACAGAACCGTAACAGGAAGGCGTTGCATGATGGTTCCTTTTAAATGTTATGTTATAACATAACATTTATTGGGTTTGGGATTACGATGCAACCGGTTTTAGATGCCCCCGCCCGAACGGGCAGGGGCATTGCGCAGAACAAATTGGATCAGGTGTTTTGGGTGCTTCTGGCGGTTTGGCCGAACAGGACTTTTTTGTCCTCTTCGCTCATCTCGCCAGATCGCAGACCTTCGCCGGCCTTATAGGCCGCGATGGTTGCCGGGCGGGCTTGGATGTTTTCAAACCAGCGTTTCAGGTTGGGGAAATCATTCAGGTCCTGCTGCTGTTTTTCATGGCTGACAATCCAGGGATAGCAGGCCATATCGGCAATCGAATAATCGTCCCCGGCGATGAAAGTGCGGCCATCAAGGCGCTTGTTCAGCACACCGTAAAGGCGGTTGGTTTCATTGACATAGCGCGTGATGGCATAAGGGATTTTTTCCGGCGCGTAACCGCTGAAATGATGGTTTTGGCCTGCCATCGGGCCAAGCCCGCCCATCTGCCAGAACAGCCATTCCATCACGGTTTTCTTGGCCCGGACATCGGTCGGCAGGAACTTGCCGGTTTTTTCCGCCAGATATTGCAGGATGGCACCGGATTCAAAAACCGTAATCGGATCGCCGCCGTCTGCCGGGTTCTGATCAATGATCGCAGGCATGCGGTTATTGGGCGAAAAGGCCAGGAATTCCGGTTTGAACTGATCCCCGGCACCGATATTGACCGGATGGATTTTGTATTCAAGTCCCGCTTCTTCAAGGAAAAGCGTGATTTTGTGGCCGTTCGGGGTTGGCCAGTAATAAAGATCAATCATGGGGCGAAGCCTCCTTTGACTTTCATGATGTGTGGCTCATCTCAAACTATGACCTTGCCAACACGTTTCTGATACGTCAATTTAAACTGATCGTTCCATAATTCAAGGGCAGGCGAAAAACACGGTTTCGCCCCCTTATCAGGAGCCCCCGATGATCCGCTTTTACTTCCACCCGACCCCGAACCCGGCCAAGATTTCGCTTTTCCTTGAAGAATCTGGTCTGCCTTATGAAATCCATCCGGTCGACACCAAAAAGGGCGAACAGCACAGTCCGGAATTCCTGGCAATCAACCCGAATGGCAAGGTCCCGGCGATTGTTGACACCGACGGGGCGGGTGGCAAGGAAACCCGCGTTTTTGATTCAAACGCCATCCTGATTTATCTGGCAGAAAAGACCGGAAAGTTCCTTGGTACGGCGGAAGATCGTGGTGAATTGCTGTCATGGTTGATGTTCATTGCATCGGGCCTTGGCCCGTTTTCCGGGCAGGCGGTGCATTTTCAGCATGTGGCACCGGCGGGCAACGATTACGGTGTGAACCGCTATCGCAAGGAAATTGAACGCCATTACAAGGTGATGGATGATCACTTGGCCCAGCGCGAATTTGTTGTCGGTGACAGTTACACCATTGCCGATATGTCGCTTTGGGGCTGGATCGAGCGGGCGGCATTCGTCATGAAAAATGATGCGCCGCTTGATCCTTATCCGAACCTGAAAAAATGGTATCAGGGCATCTGTACCCGCCCTGCGGTGGAACGGGCACGCAAGGTTGGCAGTGACCATGCCTTCAAATCGGAAATGGATGACGTTGCCAAACGGGCACTGTTCCCGTCGAATTACAGCTGATAGTCCGATTTTAACAAAAACACCCCCGGTAGATGACTGCCGGGGGTGTTTCGTTTCACATAGGGAAAGATCAATCAGTCGGTGTTTTTCTGTCCGAACTGCTTGTTGAAATGCAGGACGAGCAGAGTGACCGCCGCCCCCGAAAGCAGATACGCCCCAACGCCAATCGGGCCATAAGCCACGCAGAGCAGAAGGGCAATCAGCGGGGCGAAGCCGGCACCGAGCAACCATGCAAGATCGGATGTCAGGGCCGAACCGGTATAGCGATATTCACGTTTGAAGTTCGATGCCAGTGTCCCGGCCGCCTGACCAAAGCACAGACCCAGAACCGCAAAACCGCCCAGAACGATCATGCCTTCATTGATGATGTTATAGGCATAAAGCAGCGGGGTCAGGAGCGCACCGACCGCGATGATGGCTGCCGAATACCCCAGCAGGCGGCGGCGGCCGATCTGATCGGCAATGAAGCCCGATGCGATAATGCCAAGCGCGCAAAGCACCGCACCGACACCCTGGGTCAACAGGAACTGCCCCGGATTGGCCGGGGTGTAAAGCACGACCCAGCTAAGCGCGAAGACAGTGACCAGATGGAAAAGCGCGTAGCTGACGAGTGGCACAAGCGCGCCGAGAAGCACGGTCCGGCCGTGATGGCGGATGGTGTCGCGGACACGGACGGCCTGCAATTCATTCTTTTCAAGCAGGCTTCCGAATTCGGACGTTGCGACCAGACGCAGACGGGCAAACAGCGCCACCACGTTGATTGCAAAGGCAACAAAGAAGGCATAGCGCCAGCCGAATGCGAGGAAATCCTCGGGCGACAGGGTCAGGATCAGGTAGGCAAACAGCGAGGATGCCAGAATGAAGCCAAGCGGTGCGCCAAGCTGTGGCATCATGGCATACCAGCCCTTGCGATTATCAGGCGCGTTGAGTGCCAGCAGGGAGGCAAGACCATCCCATGCACCGCCAAGTGCCAGCCCCTGCGTAAAGCGAAGCACGCACAGCAGATAGATCGCAAACATGCCCGCACTGTCAAAGCTTGGCAAAAAGGCCATCGCGGCGGTTGAACCGCCCAGCAGGAACATGGCAACCGTCAGCTTTGTGCCGCGGCCATAGCGCCGGTCCACTGTCATGAAGACGAGGGACCCGATCGGGCGGGCGATGAAAGCCAGCGAGAATATAAAGAAGGAATGGATGGTACCGACGATCGCGCTTTCGCCGGGGAACAGGAGTTGGGGGAACACCAGCACAGAGGCGATGCAATAAACGAAGAAATCGAAAAACTCCGATGACCGACCGATAATCACGCCAAGCGCGATCTGTCCGGGGTCGTTGACTGTGCCAGCCGAGTGTTGGCGTGCGTCGCGTTCCAGTCCAGAGGAGGTGGAGGTCGCTAAGGTATGAGTGGGTTGATTCACGCCTGTCTCCCTAATTATCTGACTTCATTGCTTCTCATTGGACCCATCTTGATTGGCCATCTTGATTGGATCGAGTCTAATTATAGACATGTGAATTGCAAACGTCAGTGTCAATTATTGTGTTGCGTTGCACAACGCATGGTTTACAGCTTTTTGATAATTATCATAAACACCAGCCGATGTTTGGCGGCCTGCTTGACATTGTTGCGGCGCAGCTATAGCTAGTGAGCGAAATTTTCTGCTGGTGATCTTTAAGAAAAAAGTTCGCCAAATTTGTGTCTCTTCCGTGGAAGTTTGGAATTTTAATTCCTATATGCCGCTACGGTTGGGGTACGACGTGTGCCGGTCCGGTGGGCTGGTTATGCGGCTCGCAAGCATATGGTTGCTTGTGAGAACATCTTCCAGAGACTGACAAAGTAGAAGCGCATGCTCTCAAAACTTGCACGCGGCGTCGCAATTGCTTCTGTGTTCACGTTACTGACCGGATGTAATCTGGTCGTGATGGATCCGTCTGGCGATATTGCGTCACAGCAAGCCGACCTTATCGTTGTTTCCACGATCCTGATGCTGATCATCATCCTTCCGGTGATGGCGCTGACAGTGTTCTTTGCCTGGAAATATCGTCAATCCAATAAGGATGCAGAGTACGATCCTGAATGGCACCATTCCACCAAGCTGGAAATTGTCATCTGGTCCGCCCCGCTTGCGATCATTATCGCGCTGGGTGCGATCACCTGGGTCAGTACGCACACCCTGGACCCATACCGCCCGCTGGATCGTATCGATGCGGAACGTCCGCTTGAGAAAGATCACAAGCCGATGGTGGTAGAAGTCGTTTCCCTTGATTGGAAATGGCTGTTCATCTATCCCGAGCAAGGGATTGCGACCATCAATGAGCTGGCCGCACCGATTGATACGCCGATCCAGTTCAAAATCACCTCTTCGGGGATCATGAACTCCTTCTATGTTCCGGCACTGGCCGGGATGATCTATTCGATGGCCGGTATGGAAACCAAGCTCCATGCCGTGATCAACGAGGAAGGCGTCTATGACGGGTTTTCGGCGAACTATAGTGGCGAGGGTTTCTCGCATATGCGCTTCAAGTTCCACGGGCTGAGCGACGCAGGCTTTGATGACTGGGTTGCCAAGGTCAAATCCGATAGCGCCACTTTGGGCCGTTCGGAATATCTGGAACTTGAAAAGCCAAGTATTGCGGAACCGGTCCACTATTTCGGTAATGTCGATCCGGAACTGTACACGGCCATCCTGAATATGTGCGTCGATCAGTCGAAAATGTGCATGAACGAAATGATGCATATCGACAAAAATGGCGGTGGCGGTCTTGCGGGTATCTATAACGTTATGTCGCTGACATACGACACCCCGCGCGAACGTGGCAGCCAGCCTTTGCCGTTGACCGAATCATTCGTGGCAACGCTTTGCACGACGCCGACAGGCGGTCTGAGCCAGGAAATTTCTTCGATCCCGCTGTTTGAAAACGGGTCTGAAGACAGCCGGTTCAGCCCCGTTCCTGCCAGCGTATCGACAGGGTTCTGAAGCAGTGCCGGTTGATGTAAGTCGACCGGCCCTTCGCGGCTTGCGCACCGGCCTGGCCGGTGCGTTGCCGCATCGAAAAGAAGAGTAATCCGATGTTTTCAAATCCGGACCTTTTGCATTTTATATTTGGCCGGCTTTCACTCGACTCCTTCCCGATGTTCCACGAGCCGATCCTGGCTGTGACATTCGCGGGGGTTGTTCTGGGTGGTATCGTCGTTGTTGGCGCGCTGACCTATTTCAAACTGTGGGGTTACCTGTGGCATGAATGGATTACATCTATCGATCATAAAAAGATCGGTATCATGTATATCATTCTGGCCCTGATCATGCTTTTGCGCGGCTTTGCCGACGCGATCATGATGCGTGCCCAGCAGGCGATTGCCTTTGGCGATGTTGCTGGCTATCTGCCGCCCGATCACTACGACCAGATCTTTACCGCCCACGGCGTGATCATGATCTTCTTCGTGGCGATGCCGCTGGTGACAGGGCTTATGAACTTCGTCGTGCCGCTTCAGATTGGCGCGCGTGACGTTGCCTTCCCGTTCCTGAACAATTTCAGCTTCTGGATGACGGCTGCGGGTGCGATCACGGTGATGATCTCGCTGTTTGTTGGCGAGTTTGCCAAAACCGGCTGGCTGGCATATCCGCCGCTTTCGGACATTGTCTACAGTCCGGGGGTCGGGGTTGATTACTATATCTGGGCCTTGCAGATTGCCGGTGTCGGTACATTGTTGTCGGGCGTGAACCTGATTGTGACCATCGTCAAGATGCGCGCACCGGGCATGTCGATGATGAAAATGCCGGTCTTCACCTGGACCGCGCTTTGCACCAACATCCTGATCGTTGCCGCCTTCCCGGTTCTGACCGCGGTTCTTGTTCTGCTGTCGCTTGACCGTTATGTCGGCACGAACTTCTTCACCAATGATCTTGGCGGCAACGCCATGATGTATGTGAACCTGATCTGGATCTGGGGCCACCCGGAAGTTTACATCCTGATCCTGCCGGCATTTGGCGTATTTTCGGAAGTGGTTTCGACCTTCTGCCGTAAACGCCTGTTCGGTTACAGCTCGATGGTTTACGCAACGATCGTTATTACCATCCTGTCCTATCTGGTCTGGCTGCATCACTTCTTCACCATGGGGTCGGGTGCCAGTGTGAACGCCTTCTTTGGTATCACCACGATGATCATCTCGATCCCGACCGGGGCCAAGATATTCAACTGGCTGTTCACCATGTATAAGGGCCGCATCAGCTTTGACGTCCCGATGCTGTGGACGATGGGCTTTATGCTGACCTTCGTGATTGGTGGCATGACCGGTGTGATGCTCGCGGTTCCGCCGGCGGACTTCGTGCTGCATAACAGCCTGTTCCTGATTGCGCATTTCCACAATGTCATCATCGGTGGCGTGGTGTTCGGGATGTTTGCCGGTATCGTTTACTGGTTCCCGAAGGCGTTCGGTTACAAGCTTGACCCGTTCTGGGGCAAAATGTCCTTCTGGTTCTGGCTGATCGGGTTCTATTTCGCCTTCATGCCGCTTTATGTCCTTGGCCTGATGGGCGTTACCCGCCGCATGAACCATTTCGATGACGGCTCGCTGCAAATCTGGTTCATCATTGCTGCCTTTGGTGCGGTTCTGATTGCCATCGGTATTGCATCGTTCCTGATGTCGCTGGTCGTGTCCTTCATCAAGCGTGAAGAACTGCGTGATGAAACGGGCGATCCGTGGGATGGCCGTACGCTGGAATGGTCGACCTCGTCGCCGCCCCCGGCATACAACTTTGCCTTCACCCCGGTCGTTCACGATCTTGATGCCTGGGCTGATATGAAGAAGCGCGGCTATGTCCGTCCGACTTCCGGGTTCCTCGACATTCACATGCCGAAAAACACCGGTGCCGGTGCGATCCTTGCGGGTATGTCGCTTGTTCTCGGTTTCGCGCTGATCTGGCATATCTGGTGGCTTGTCGCCGTCAGCTTCATCGCCCTGATCGGTACCGCGATTGCGCACACCTTCAACTACAACCGTGATTACCACATCCCGGCCAGCGAAGTTGTCGCAACCGAAGACGAACGTACCGCCCTTTTGGCAAAGCAGCAGGCGTAAGGGAATGACAATGGCGAATACAAATGCCTCTCAGACCGAAGCGCCGGTCTTTTACCTGAAGGAAGAGCATCACCCGCAGAACGGGACGATGCTTGGCTTCTGGCTCTATCTGATGAGCGACTGCCTCATCTTTGCGATCCTGTTTGCAACCCATGGCGTGCTTGGCCGCAATTATGCGGCCGGGCCGGCACCGGTGGATCTGTTTGATCTGGAACTGGTTGCGATCAACACCTCCATGCTGCTGTTTTCCTCGATCACCTATGGCTTTGCCATGCTGGCGATGGAAAAGGGCAGCATCAAGGGAACCCAGATGTGGCTGGCGATTACCGGCCTGTTCGGTGTTGCCTTCGTCGGGTTGGAAATTTACGAGTTCCATCATCTTTGGAGTCTCGGCGCCACCCCGATGCGCAGTGGTTTCCTGTCGTCGTTCTACACGCTGGTTGCGACCCACGGGCTTCATGTGACGTTTGGCATCATCTGGCTTGTCACCCTGATGGTTCAGGTTGCCAAGCGCGGTCTGATCGTCGAAAACAAGCGTCGTTTGATGTGCCTTTCGCTGTTCTGGCACTTCCTTGACGTGATCTGGATCGGCGTATTCTCCGTTGTTTACCTGTTGGGAGTTCTGGGATGAGCACGCATTCTCATGCACATGATGACCATCACGGTCACGATCATGCTGACGGTGCCAGCCACGGCACCTTCAACAGCTATCTGATCGGTTTCATCCTGTCGGTAATCCTGACCGCCATCCCGTTCTGGCTGGTGATGGATGGAGTTCTTGACAGCAAGGTGGCAACCGCGGCCTGGGTCATGGGCCTTGGTGTCGTGCAGATTGTCGTCCATATGGTCTACTTCCTGCACATGAACACCAAGTCCGAAGGCGGCTGGAACATGCTGGCGCTGATCTTTACCCTTGTGATCGTGGCGATTGCCATCGCCGGTTCGCTGTGGGTGATGTATCACCTGAACACCAACATGATGCCGCAGATGGATCATGAAATGATCCGAAGCTTCGGCTAGGTTTTGCTGATGTAATTGGGGCGCGATACTTTCACCGGTATCGCGCCCTTTTTTGTTCCGATGATGTTTTGAAGGTCATGAAGATTATGGCTGATACGGATATGTCTACCGCCAAGGGACCGTCGATCAGGACCCGCATCGTGGTTTGCATTCTGGCCGCGATCCTGTTTTCGGGTTTTGCGGCCCTTGGTGTCTGGCAGGTTGAACGCCGGGCGTGGAAGCTTGATCTGATTGAACGGGTTGATGCCCGCGTTCATGGTGACCCGTTAACCGCACCGGACCGGGCGGATTGGGAAAATGTTACCCGCGAACGTGACGAATACCGCAAGGTTACGTTGCTAGGCCGTTATCGCAACGATCTGGAAAGCCACGTTTATGCTGCCACGGATTATGGTGCGGGATACTGGGTCATGACCCCGTTCGAACGGGTCGATGGCACCATTATCATGATCAATCGCGGCTTTGTCCCAACCGACCGTCGTGAACCCGATAGCCGGACGGATGGCTTGGTTTCGGGCGATACGCGCGTCACCGGTCTTTTGCGGATGGATGAGCCGGGCGGCACCTTTATCCGGGACAACGTGCCTGACGAAGACCGCTGGTATTCGCGCGATGTGCGCGCTATGGCCGCGAAACGCGGCCTTAACCCGGATGATGTCGCACCATATTTCATTGATGCCAATGGAAGTAATAATCCCGGAAAACTGCCGGTGGGCGGGCTGACACGGATCAGTTTCCCCAACAATCATCTGATGTATGCCATAACGTGGTTTGGCATGGCGGCGCTGACGCTGGTGGCGGCATGGATCGTTCTGCGTCCAAGGCGTAGCAGAGATGATGACAGTGATCCTGAATAAGTGATCGCTGTCGCTACTGTCTTGCCGTGGATCACATCCGGCTATCAAAATTCCTGCAGTCTTCGGCGATAACCCGAAGAGCTATCGAAACAAAAGGGCCGGTTTCTGCGAAATGAAACCGGCCGTTTCGTTTTTCAAAGTGTCGCCGCGCAGTGATCAGATATTTGTATGATCAATGACTTCGCCGCGTGCCGGATAGTTTTTGGCAATGACAAAATCAAGCGCCCCCAGAATCTCGGCAAAGGCCGGGCGGGCAAATGGCATGGTTTGAACGGTGCCAAAATAAAGTGTGCCATCAGGCCGGACAAGGAACAGGCCCGGTTCGGAAAACAGGGCCGGTTCTTCGAACCCGGACGAGGTCACGCCGTTGCTTGACGAAATATACAGGCCCCATTCGCGGGCTTGTTCGAGGCTGAGGCCATAACCGAGATCAAGGTTTTCAAGGGCCCATTTTTCTCTGGCCGTTTCGGCGCGGTCCTGTGTATCCGATGACAGGACAATCACATTGACACCTCGTTTGGCGAAGTCGGCCAGCTTGTCATCAAGGTCTTTAAGGTATTTGCCGCAGATCGGGCAATGCAGGCCGCGATAGAACACGACCATGGTGAAGTTTTCTGGCGTCTGATCGGCAAGCGACCATGTACCGCCACCGACAAGCGGGACGGACAGGGCAGGGACCTTTTGGCGCGGCATCAGGGGCGTAATTGCGGACATTTCGTTCCTCATGAATGTTATCTGGCTGAATGACGAATAATGTGGAATGATCATTCCGAAATAACAACAAACAAATGGTTCCATCACCGAACTGTGATGGCGGATGGTCTGGAATCAGAGTTTGCGGGCAACCACGAAACGGGCATGGTCCGAGGCAGGGTAAAGGCCGGTTTCGATGATTTCGAAACCCTCGCTTGCGATCATTGCGTCCAGTTCGCCATAGCGTAGGGAATTGACAAATGGCGCAAAGCCAAGCTTGCGCATGACGGCAATCAAAATGGCAAGCAAGCGACCCGCTTCACCAATACAGCCGGTTTTTGAAATGAACAGCCCGCCGGGTTTAAGCAAGCGATGAATTGTGCGGATTTCAGCGGGAATATCTCGGACAAGATGCAGGACATTAAACGCCAGAACCGCATCAAATACCTGATCGGCAAGATTGCCATCGGACAGGCGGGCCGCCTGAAAGTGAACATTCGGATGGTTCCCATCGGCGAGCTTGTCCTGCGCAATGGCGATCATGGCAGGGGACAGGTCGGTTGCGGTAAGATGTCCGACTGACGGGGCAAGCAACAGGGCTGTCGAACCGGTACCACATCCGATTTCAAGAACATTTTGATCCGGAGTCAGGTAATGACGGGTACGATCCAGGGTTTCGGCATAAGCCGTCTGGTTTCTAACGGGCTTTCGGGCATATTTCGCTGCTGCCTTGTCCCAGAATTTTGTGTCTTGGTCCATGCCATCCCCCGTATATGGTTCCGTGACCCGCGATGGATATACACGCAAAACGGGTGAATGTGAATTCACCCGTTGGGAGCAGGGCGATATTTTGCCGAGATCGGGAATCAGTCGAGCGTGGACAGGATGGTATTGACGTAATCGTCAAGTGTATCCTTGTCCGCACCACGGCGGGCCATCAAATGCACGCCCTGAATGGAGCCCGCCAGAAATCGCGAGAAGGAGCGGATATTTTTATCCTTGCCGATGGTGCCCTGTTCAACACCGCGGTGAAGTGCGCGGGCAAACATATCTTCAACCCGGCGGAATGACGCCTGCGCAATTGCGGCGGTTTCGGGATCGTGCGGGGCCAGTTCCATGCCGGAATTGACAATCAGGCAACCCTTGTGGCGGCCTTCGCCACAGCCCTGTCGTCCGGCATCGCGGAAGGTCGCGACGATGGCCTCGCGACCATCGACGGTTTCGCGCAGTTTGGCAAAGCGAACCGTGCTGACCTTCTGGCTGTAATGGTCTAGAACACGGAGGAACAGGGCCTTTTTATCGCCGAAGCTTGAATACATACTGGCACGGTTAATACCGGTTTCCTCGACGAGATCCTGCACCGATGTCGCCTCGAAGCCTTTGCTCCAGAAAATGTTCATGGCGTTATCAAGAACGCTTTCTTCGTCAAATGTGCGGGGGCGGGCCATCGGCAATCCTTCCTTGTTCCAGTAACTGGAATGGGTGTTCTGAAACATATTCAAAAATAGGCGCGGGAGCGCGCGATATCAACTGACAAAGTCAGAAACAACCGGTAGTGCGCACATTCCCGATATCTATTGTTCCTTGCGCTCTGCCAGCAGGTCGCGGATTTCGCGCAGAAGGGCGACATCTTCGGGCGTTGCGGACGGGGGCGTTTCACCGGCTTTTTCGTCTTCTTTTTTCTTGGCCTTGTTGATTGCCTTGACGACAAGGAACAAGACCCAGGCAATGATCGCGAAATTAAGCGCAATGGTAATGAATGCGCCATAGCCGATCACGGCACCCTGTGCCTTGGCATCGGCGTAATTCGTTGCGGTTACCGCGTCCGACAGGGCAATGAAATAGTTGGAAAAATCGAGCCCGCCAGAAATATAACCGATCACCGGCATGATGACGTCCCCGACAAGAGATGTGACAATCCGCCCGAATGCCGCCCCGATGATCACACCGATTGCCAGATCGACAACATTGCCGCGCAGGGCAAACTTCTTGAATTCTTCAAACATGTTTACCTGTCCTCTTTCATTCTTGGTTTTATCGGACAGGCGGTTTGATGCCCTACCGATAAAAAAACTTTAGAATTGAAATGCGAAAACAGGAATTGTTTTGTTTGGTTTAGGAAGGCTATCCGATCAGCCCGCCACCAAAAGGCGATTTAACGTGACAAAGCTGTAATCCGGTCCATCGGGATTTTTGATGGTGGCACGCGCGGTTTCCTGCCATTTTTCGGCGGGCAGGGGATCAAGAAACGCATCGCCATCAATATCATCATGGACTTCGGTCAATTCATACCGCGTGGTGTAAGGCAGGGCGAGTTTGTAAATCTGCGCCCCACCGGCAATGACGACCTCGTTGACATCATCCCTGGCCGCGATCTGATCGGCCAGTTTGATCGCACTTTCGATGTCATGGCAGACCCGGACATTTTCATGATCAAACGTCCAGTCGGTATCGCGTGTCACCACAATAGTGGTACGTTTGGGAAGCGGTTTGCCAATTGCCTCGAACGTCACGCGGCCCATGATCATCGGTTTGCCAAGGGTGAGTGCCTTGAACCGTTTAAGGTCCTCGGGCAGGTGCCAGGGCATCCAGCCATCCTTGCCAATCGCACCGTTTTGGGCGGCGGCAACCACGGCAACCCGTTCGATCCGGTCGTTATTGTTGGCGGGCATCAGATGGCCACCTTGCCCGCGATATGCGGATGCGGGTCATAGCCGGTCAGTTCGAAATCGTCATACTTGAAATCAAAGATCGATTTGACCGCCGGATTGATTTTCATGGTCGGCAACGGGCGCGGTTCACGCGACAGCTGCAATTCGACCTGTTCAAGATGGTTGGTGTAAAGATGGGCATCGCCCAGAGTATGGACGAAATCACCCACACCAAGATCGCAGACCTGCGCGATCATCATGGTCAGCAATGCATAGGATGCGATATTGAACGGCACGCCCAGAAAGATATCGGCACTGCGTTGATAAAGCTGGCAGGACAGTTTGCCATTCGCGACATAGAACTGGAACAGGCAGTGGCAGGGCGGCAGCGCCATGTTGGGCACATCGGCCACATTCCATGCCGAAACGATCAGGCGGCGGCTGTCGGGATTGTTTTTGATCTGGTCGATCAACTGGGTGATCTGGTCGATGGTTTCGCCGGTTGCCCCGCGCCATGACCGCCACTGGCCGCCATAAACCGGGCCAAGTTCACCGTTTTCATCGGCCCATTCGTTCCAGATGCGTACACCATTGTCCTGAAGATATTTGACATTGGTGTCACCGGCCAGGAACCAGAGCAATTCATGGATGATCGATTTCAGATGCAGCTTTTTGGTGGTGACCATCGGAAAGCCCTTTGACAGGTCAAACCGCATCTGGTGCCCAAAGACCGATACCGTGCCGGTGCCGGTGCGGTCTTCCTTATGTGCGCCAGTATCGCGCACCAGTCGCATCAGATCGAGATATTGCTGCATGGTGTTCCCTGCATTTTTGGAATCGCTTTGGTCGCAGCATAGTCAGGTCGGCGGATACGGGCAAGCGGCGCTATCCCATCTTTGGCGCAGCTTTACTAAACGCTTCCTGCTGACAATACTTGTCAGCATACGTCGCGCAAAATTGGCAAGTGCGGGTATACTTGGCCGCCTGAATCGGGGACGTATTTGCCGCATCGGAGCGTTGATCATGCGAGAAGCAGTTCAGTGGGTTGATTGGGATGGAAACGGTCTTGAATACTGTGTCTGTCAGTCTGGCCCGGATGGGATAAAGCTTGAAGGAGTCGTGATTGGTAAGCGTAACGGCCACTATGGCGGGTCCTACCTTGTGATGACTGACGCGATGTTTGCCACACGCGAAGTGAAGGTAAGCTATGTCGGCGGGGAGAACATGCATGTGACCTCAGATGGCAAGGGAACATGGTTTGATTGCATCGCGAAGCAAGAGCTGCCGTCCTTGTCGGGGTGCTTTGACGTTGATATCGGTATAACCCCCGCGACAAACATGCTTCCGATCAAACGATTGAAACTGGTTGAGGGAGAAGCGCGTAATGTTTTGGCGGCTTACGTACCGCTTCCAAGCCAGATTGAGGGCGATTTCCTGCCACGTAGCGCGCGACAACGTTACACTTGTCTGGTCCCTGATCGTCTCTATCGCTACGAGGGGCTGTTTCGCAATTTCGCTGCAGAGCTTGAGATCGATGATGTGGGGCTTGTTACCGATTATCCGGATACCTTCCGTCGCGTGTGATTTCGCGAAAATTGGAGATCGTACTTTGCCCCGATCACAAAGTGTTCCGCCGAAAATCAAAAAAAGATTTCCCGAATCCCCTTGTGAAAAGGGGGGCGTTTGCCCTATATAGGGGCTGTCGGGGCAACCCGACTATGGCGTTACACGACTTGGCAGAATAGACATTACGGACCCGGGGGCGGTACCCGGCGGCTCCACCAACTTTCATCTATCTGACTTCGTCCGACTCAGGCGAAGATGTTGGGGCCGAAATAGGATCGACGTGTGTAGTAAAAGCCTCTGTTGGCGCTCGGCATGGTACCACCGTTATCGGGCTAATGTTTGTAAACGCAAACGACAACAATGCTCCGGTTGCTGTTGCCGCCTAAGCGGTACTAGCACCAAAGCGAAATTCCGATTGCCGGGAGCGGTAGTCTGGTGGGGGATGGGGCACCTAGCAACAGAACGCCCCGCTCTTGTATTTTTTCCCCTCTCCGTTATGAATAGAAGCAATTCAATTGCGTCATCTGCAAATGACGCGATCAGGTGCCATATATAAATGACGGGCATATCCTGAAATCATCAGGGAACCCGCCAGACACAGGATTATCGATGCAGGAACCGGAAGAATTCCGTTACGACCTTATGGTCGATCAGGCGCTGCGCGGCGTGGTGAAGCAGATCCTTTCGCGCGTGGCCGAAGAAGGCCTTTTCGGCGAGCATCACTATTACATCACGTTCCAGACCAATCATCCCGGTGTTGCTTTGCCTGAAGGACAGCGCAAGGCGCACCCGGACAATATCACGGTGGTATTGCAGCACCGGTTCTGGGACCTGAAAGCGGAAGACGATCATTTTTCAGTCGGCATGAGCTTTGATGGCATGCCAACCACGGTGGTTGTCCCGTATGATGCCATGCTGGCTTTTGTCGATCCGTCCGCCAACTTCATGCTGACCTTCAGCGTCGAAGAAGAGATGGGTGACGATGATTTCGATTACGACGAAGATGACGATCTTGACGCCGATCTGGTCGATGGTGACGAGGATGCAACCCCGCAACTGGTGACCGAACCCGCCAAACGCAAAAAGAAAAAAACTGCGGAGCAGGGTGAAACCGGCGAAGTCATCGCCCTTGATGCGTTTCGGAAAAAATGAGTTTCAAAGGGGCGGGCATTTGGCTCGCCCTTTTTTCTTTCCCGCATGCCCGGTCCGGTTTCCCGCCGATTGCCGGAAGTCTGTTCATCTAACGTATCGTGGAAATTTACCGCGTTTGGCGTTATGAACGGCACAAATTAAAACAAACCCACCTTGTTTTTGAGAGAGACGAGAACTTATCCCATGAGTGATTTTGTCTATAAACCCATGTTCGAGCAGGGGAAGGACACGACCCCATACCGCAAGATCGGCGACGAAGGCGTTTCAACCGTTGAAGTCAATGGCGAGACGTTTTTGAAAGTCGAACCCGAGGCGATTGAAAAGCTGACCCTTCAGGCGTTTTTCGATTGTTCGCATTTGCTGCGCCCGGGTCACCTCGAACAGTTACGTAAAATCCTTGATGATCCGGAAGCAACGCCGAACGACAAGTTCGTTGCGATGGATTTATTGAAAAACGCCAATATCGCATCGGGCGGCGTTTTGCCAATGTGCCAGGATACCGGTACGGCGATTGTCATGGGCAAGCGCGGTGGCAAGGTCATCACCAATGGTGACGATGAAGAAGCCCTGTCGAAGGGGATCTGGCGCGCCTATCTGGAACATAACCTGCGTTATTCGCAAGTTTCCCCGGTCAATATGTTCGAAGAAAAGAACACCGGTTCGAACCTTCCGGCGCAGATTGATCTGTATGCGACGCCGGGCGATGAATACAAATTCATGTTCATGGCAAAGGGCGGCGGTTCGGCCAACAAGACGTTTTTGTATCAGCAGACCAAGGCGCTTCTGAACCCGGAAAGCCTGCGCAAGTTCCTGGATGAGAAAATCAGAACGCTTGGCACCTCTGCCTGCCCGCCCTATCACCTTGCCATCGTGATTGGCGGGACGTCGGCCGAGGCGGCCCTCAAGACCGTTAAAATGGCATCGGCACGTTATTACGATAACCTGCCGACCGAGGGCGGGGTGCATGGTCAGGCCTATCGTGATCTTGAATGGGAACAGAAGGTCCTTGAGATGACGCGCGAAATGGGCATTGGCGCACAGTTCGGCGGCAAGTATTTCTGCCATGACGTGCGGGTTGTCCGTCTGCCGCGTCACGGGGCAAGCTGCCCGGTGGCGATTGGTGTTTCGTGCTCTGCCGACCGTCAGGTTCTGGGCAAGATCACAAAGGACGGTATTTTCATCGAAGACCTTGAACACAACCCGGCAAAATATCTTCCGGAAGTGTCGGACGAGCATCTTGATGACAATGTGGTCAAGGTTGACCTGAACCGTCCGATGGATGAAATCCGTAAACAGCTTTCGCAGTATGCGGTCAAGACGCGTCTGGCATTGACCGGAACCGTGATCGTGGCGCGTGACATTGCCCATGCCAAAATCAAGGAACGCCTTGATGCCGGTGAAGGCATGCCCGATTACATGAAAAACCATCCGGTCTATTATGCGGGACCGGCCAAAACCCCCGAAGGCATGCCGTCCGGTTCGTTCGGCCCGACCACGGCGGGACGTATGGATGCCTACGTTGAACAGTTCCAGGCCGCAGGCGGGTCGTTCGTCATGCTTGCCAAAGGCAACCGTTCGAAACAGGTCAAGGATGCCTGCAAAAACCACGGCGGGTTCTATCTTGGTTCCATCGGTGGCCCGGCCGCGCGCCTTGCGCAGGATTGCATCAAGAAGGTCGAAGTCCTTGAATACCCGGAACTGGGCATGGAAGCCGTCTGGAAGATTGAGGTCGAAGATTTCCCGGCCTTCATCGTGATTGATGACAAGGGCAATGACTTCTTTGCCGAATTTGGTATCTGATTTCGGGATTGATGATTTGAAACAGGGCAGTGCGGGCAATCCGTGCTGCCCTGTTTTCGTTTCCGGTCGGTTATGCATAGCTGACCCACAGTCAAAATTCTTGCCATGATCCGTGGTGCATGGTCTGATTTTTGCAAAATCAACCCTTTAGCGGGAATGCTGATATGTCTCGAACTTCTGCTGTTGCTGTTTCGTCGGCAACGGAAAGCCGTCTGGTCGGTGTGACATCGGCCCTGGCGACGGTGACGATCTGGGCTGCGTGGCTGATTGTCACGCGCTATGCCATGACATCGGATTTTACCGCGGTCGATATCGGGCTTTTGCGCTTTGTCGTGCCGTTTGTGTTGCTGGCCCCGATCTGGCTTAAACGCGGTATCTGGCCCAAGGGGCTTTCGATTGCCAATGGCCTGATTATGCTGGTGGGATCGGGGGCGTTTTATACGCTTCTGGTCGCCAGTGCCCTGCAATATGTTCCGGCGAGCCATGTGGGCATTTTGCTGCCCGGTGTGATGGCGGTCTGGGCGGTTCTGATCGCGGTTGTGATGTTTGGCGAACGTCCGGGCTGGGTCCGACTGGCGGGTTATGCCACGGTGATTACCGGTATCGTCCTTCTGGCGGTACTTAAACCCGGTCATTCGACCGGCGACACGATCCTTTATGGGTATGGGCTTGTATCGGCGGGGGCATTTATGTGGGCGTGTTATACCCATGCAATGCGCCAAAGCGGCCTTGGCGCGCTGGAAGCGGCGGCATTTGTCGGGTTCTGGTCGTTTGTGATTATGGCGGTGGTGGCGCTGTTTACCGGAAGCCATATCCCCGATGCGCCGATGGATGATGTGTTGCTGTTGCTTGTGACACAGGGATTGCTGGCGGGATGCGTTGCGGTGGTCACCTATGGGCTTGCGGTGCGTCACATCGGATCGACCGGTGCATCAGCCTTTGGCGCGATGACCCCGGCATTGACCGCGCTCGGTGGTGTGTTCCTGCTTGGCGAGGAAGGCAATCTTGCGCTGGCGATTGCTGTGGGATTGGTAATTTTCGGGGTGATGGTCGCATCGGGTGTTTTTCGCAGGGTTCTGCGTTAACCCGTTGCGGGCTTGTCGATTTGCAGGCACCGCCAACGGGTTTTGCCCGTTCGCAGGTGTCTGCAACGCTTTTATACAATCCGATCCGGGAATTGTGCGGTGCGTTTTGCCACCATGCGGGCCAGGGGCGGACCAAACAGCAGCACCATGAAAAAGCGCGTTGCCTGTAACACCAGAATGAAGGACAGATCGACATTGGTGCTGGCCGCGATGATGGCAACCGAATCAAGGCCGCCAGGGCTGGTGGCGAGATAGGCGGTCAGCGGATCGACATCCATGAAGATCACCAGCAAAACCGAAATCCCGGCACAGAACGCAATCAGAACGAAAATCGAAATCAGGATTTTCGGCAGGGCATAGGCCGCGTGGCGCAAAACCGCAGGGGTGAATTTCAATCCGATCATCCAGCCGATCACGGCATAAGTCAGACCAAGAAACCATTCTGGCAGGACGATATCGACCATACCGGTGATGCTTAGCACCATCACGACGATCATCGGCACCAGAAGCGGCCCCGATGGCAAACGTGACTTTGCCCCGACAATGCAGAGGATGACGGCAATTGCCAATGTGCTGCCGAAATCGCCGATATCAAACGGGCTAAACCATTGATGCGGATTGGCCGCGGCAAGTGCTGGATCGACCCAGAAATTGGCAACACTTGACGCCACGGCAACCACAATCACCACCCGGACATATTGCATGAAAGCCACAAGCCTGGCGTCGGCGCCAAAGGCCTCGGCCATGATGACCATGGCGGAGGCGGCACCCGGTGATGATCCCCAAATGCCTGCCGTCCCCGGCAGAACCTGCTTGATGCAAAGAACCCAACCCAGAAAGCTGCTGGCGATCAATGTCAGTGCCGTAACGCCCAGAACCAGCGGCCAGTCATGCATGAAGGATGTGATGATCCCGGCGGTCATCGACCCGCCAACCATGCAGCCAAGCACGGATTGCGCGCCAAGATAGATCGGCTTTGGCATGGCAATGGTGGCGCCATTGGTGCCCATGGCAATACCGACAATCATCGGGCCGAGCAAAAGGGCGGCAGGGATATCGGCATCATGCAGGATCACGGATAGGACAAGCGAAATACCGATCAGCAATCCCCATTGCAGCAGATGGGGCATTTTACCGAGCTTTTCCCGATCTGAGGGTGGTTCGGATTTTGGGGGCTTGGGCGCGTGGGGCGAGGTATCTGGCACGGGGAAGCCTTTGTTTGGGGCTGCGATGATTATTGGGCGGCAAAGGTCAGTTCGGTTGATTGGCGGATGCGCGCAATGCGTGGCAGGATTTCGGTGATTGAAAACTGGTGCATTTCAACCGATTTGGTGGCGGTGGTATCTTCGGCAATCACGACGTTATAGCCGTGTTCCCAGGCGCAACGTGCGGTCGACTCAACGCCGAAATTGGTGACGACACCGCCAACAATGATGGTGTCGATGCCGCGACGGCGAAGCTGCAAATCAAGATCAGTGCCGTAAAACGCGCCCCATTGATGTTTGGTAATGACGATATCGCCGGGTTGTACCAGGTCATCAACAAGGGAGCCCCAATCTTCGGGCGGGCATTTCGGTGGGAGGGATGGCAGATCGACCACTTGTTGCGGCGCATCGGCCATATCAGAAGACCAGTACACGCGGACCAGAACGATGGGGGCGTTGGCCGAACGGAATTTGGCGATCAGATTGCGGGCATTTTCGAGCACCGCATCACCGCTTCGCGGATGCAGGGACTGGGCCAGAATGCCATTCTGTAGGTCGATCATGACAAGGGCGGTACGCGCCGGATCCAGTAGGATTTGGTCTTTGGGCATGGGGCACCTGATTGGGGCAAGCTATCGGATCGGGGCAGATGGTGACGCCGTTTGGGCTGGCGCACTGCTTTGGGGAGTGCCATGATAAACCGAAACATCCTGATATGGCGAGTTCTTCGGATGAATAGCCGGGAAACAGCGGACAGGCAGGGGATTGGGACTTGGCCCGATCAATCGCGATGGCTTATGTTTTTGATCGCCACAGGAACAGGGAAACCCGATTGTCATGACCATCGATTTTGTCTTTGACGGGCCTGATGATGCCAGACAGGCCATTGTGCTTGCGCATGGGGCGGGGGCACCGATGGACAGCCCGTTCATGAATGAAATGGCCTTGGGACTTGCCGGGTGTGGTTATCGCGTGGCGCGGTTTGAATTTCCCTATATGGCGAAACGCCGGGTGGACGGGAAAAAGCGTGGGCCGGATAGGGCCCCGGTTCTGATTGAAACTTATCAAAAGGTTGTGGAACAGCTTGGCACACCTGAAAATCTTGTGATCGGTGGCAAATCAATGGGCGGACGGATTGCCAGTATGGCCGCAGATGATCTTGGCGTGCGCGGTGTTGTCTGCCTTGGTTATCCCTTCCATCCGCCGGGAAAGCCCGAAAACCTGCGGACTGCGCATTTACAGAAAACGAAAACACCAACCCTGATCTGCCACGGAACGCGCGATCCGTTTGGTAGCCCGGACGAAGTGGCGGGTTATGGTCTTTCGGATGCGGTGGCCGTGCACTGGGTTTCTGACGGCAATCATGATTTTGAACCACGCAAGAAGTCGGGCCACACACAGGAAGGCAATATTGCCGGTGTGGTCGCCGCGATTGATAATTTTGTCAAGACAACGGGATGATGCAATGACTGCATCATCCCGCTTTTGATGTTTGTGGCAAAAACATCGATTGGTGGTGACGCGAAGGGGATTAGGCCGGGATGCTTTCGACCGGCATCAGGAAATCCTTGGCATATTCATCACTCATTTCCGCTTCCTGACTGGCGATATCGATCCTTACTCCATTGGGGTCAAGCAGGGTGAAATGACGTTGGCCCCATGGTTCATCGCGGAGTTCAAGGGCGAATTCAAAACCCTTGGCGCGAAGTTCTTCGGCGGCGGATTTGGCGTTGTCGACGCTGATTCCAAAGATACTGCCTTCGCCCATTGTGCGACCCTGAAACAGAGGCGGCTGGGTCGGGTGGTCTGGCTGCATCAGTCCGATCTGCACTTCCATGCAGTCCGGCCAGACAAGCTGAATGTACCAGTCGCCGGCAAAGACAGCGACAAAGCCCAGTTTTTCGTAGAATGAGCGGCTTTCTGTCAGTTTCTCGGTGACAATAATCGGAAAGGCGCTGGTGATTTTCATTGGTTTGTTCCTGACGAATGTTGAAACCCTGTTCCCGATAATTGTCATGTTTGCACATGCCTCCTGACAGGAGCCTGTCAGGAGCGTTATGATAAATTCTCGGTCATGCTGAGAAAGGAGCGAACATGAGAAGGGCCGACCGACTTTTCCGTCTTGTGCAGATTTTACGCCGTCGCAAACTGTGCCGGGCGCGCGAACTTGCCGAGGAACTGGAAGTTTCCGAACGCACGATTTACCGCGATATTCGCGATCTTGCCGCGTCCGGTGTTCCGGTCGAAGGCGAGGCGGGTGTGGGGTATATCCTGCGCGATGGATATGACCTGCCGCCATTGATGTTTGACGCTGACGAGATCGAGGCACTGGTGGTCGCCGCCCGCATGGTGCAAAGCTGGACCGATCCGCAGATGGCGCGTGCCGCGGGCGATGCCCTGACCAAGATCGAGGCGGTCTTGCCGGAAAAAATGCGGGGCCTTATTGGCGGGGTGCCGATTGCGATTGCCGAAATTGCTCAGGCCCCGATTGCAATTTCGATGCCCGATTTGCGTCGTGCCATCCGTGAACGGCATCTGATCAATATCGATTACACCGATGCCAAGGGGGATGACACCAACCGGCGGGTCTGGCCGCTGGGGATGCTGTTTTTTGGCACCATCTGGCTGTTGGCAAGCTGGTGCGAGCTGCGCCAGGCCTTCCGCGTTTTTCGCGCAGATCGCATCAAGAACATGCAGATCACCAGCGATCATTTTCGCCCGACACCAGGGCGGACATTGCGCGATTACCTGATTTCCGAAGGCGTCGAGGGGGAAATCCTGAATGGCATCGGACGATAGCGAATTTGTCCATATGGCCCTTGGCGCGGCGCATCGTGTGGCATCGGCAAAGGCTGCCAAAGCCAGGCGCAAAAAGTCGAAACCCGGCAGCAAAGGATAAAAGTTTTCAGGGAAATCGCGGCAAAATCGTCCGATTGTTTAAGGTCGCACTGAAAGGGCTGCATTTGCAGCGGATTTTCGTATAAGGTTTTCCTGTAGTAAGAAAACCACGGGGAAAGCGCATCGGTGTGGCGTTAAAGGATTTGTGCCGGAACATTGTCGGGACGTTCCGCGTTCGGGAAGATCAACCCGAACTGGTTTGCGCACAGGTCAAGGCCCTTTCCCGTCAAATCCCGCTGCTATACATCCTTCTTTTTGCCAATGCGGTCGCGCTGGCTTTCACGCATTACGGAACCGCACCTGACTGGATGACGGTTTATATTCCAGCCGTTCTGGGGATTGTGTGTCTGATCCGCGGACTTGCGTGGATGCGATTGCGTGATACGGCAAATGATTTTGCCAGTGCGGTGCTGCATTTGCGCCGTATCCGCATTCTGGCCGTCGTGATCAGCGTTGTCTTCACCGCATGGGCAATCAAGATGTTTGGCTATGGGGACGCCTATCAGCAGGGGCATGTCGCCTATTTCATCTCGATCACCGTGGTCGGTTGTATCTTTTGCCTTCTGCATTTTCCCCCAGCAGCCCTTTTGGTCGTCATCATCGTTCTGGGATCTTTCATTCTGCATTTCGGGACCACCGGGAACGAGGTCTATGTCGCGATTGCGGCCAATATGGCGATGGTGTCGTTGATGATCGTCCAGATCATCCGAAGCTATTACGCGGCGTTTTCCGGACTGGTGGAATCCCAAATCGATTTGGAAATTCAGCACGCTAAAACCATCGAGCTTTCCAACCAGAACCGCGAACTGGCCTTTCTTGATGCGTTGACCGGGCTTTCCAACCGGCGTGCATTCTTTTCCCATCTTGACGAAGCGGTGGCGCGTGCAAAGGACAGCGGGCGTTTTGCGATTGCGATGATTGATCTGGACGGGTTCAAGCCGGTCAATGACGTGCATGGCCATCCGGCTGGTGATGATGTGCTGGTCAAAGCCAGCGCCCGCCTGCGCGAGATTCTGGGGCCGGATGTCCTGTTGGCGCGGTTGGGTGGTGATGAATTCGGTGTGATCCTTGACGGTGTCACGGATGCAACTGAACTGATCCGCATCGGACGGGAGTTGTGCGGAACGTTAAACGATCCATTCGAAGTTGGCGGGGGTACGGTACAGCTTTCCGCATCGCTTGGTTTTGCGACTTATCCGGCGGTGGCACGCGAACCCAATGCCCTGTTCGAGCGCGCCGATTTCGCGCTTTATTACGCCAAGAAAAACATGCCCGGTCATCCGGTTCTGTTTGCCGCCCATCATGAAACCCTGATCCGTCATGACAGTCAGATTGAACAGGCGTTGCGCAAGGCCGATCTGGAAAGAGAATTGTCGATCCACTATCAGCCGGTTTTTGATTTGCGCAGCGGCAAACTGCATTCGGTCGAGGTTTTGGCGCGGTGGGACAATGACAAAATGGGGCGGGTTTCGCCGGAAATGTTTTTCCCGGTGGCCGAAAAAACCGGACAGGTCGGAACTTTGTCGGCAGTCCTGTTTCAGAAGGCCCTGAAATCCATGATTACCTGGCCGCAGGATGTCCCGCTGTCGTTTAACCTGTCGGCCCGCGATATTGTTCTGCCCGACATGGCGCACTGGCTGATTGACCAGATCAAATTCTTTGGAATTGATTCGGGACGTTTGACATTTGAAGTGACGGAAACGGCTTTGCTGCGGGATTTTGTGTCGGCCCGTGCCAGCATTCGCTATCTGCGTCGCCATGGTGCAAAGGTTGCGCTGGATGATTTCGGGATCGGATATTCCAGCCTGCGCTATGTTCATGAACTGGAATTTGACTGCCTCAAGGTTGATCGCAGTTTTATCGAACCGATTGTTACCAGCGAACGCAGCCAGCGGATTGTCAAAACCGTGATCGACATGTGCGACAATCTGGGCACCGATTGCGTGATCGAAGGGATAGAAACACCCGAACAGCGCGACCAGGTCCTGCGTCTTGGCGGGCGTCTCGCACAGGGATATTTCTTTGCCCGGCCATCGGCCAGCATTGATTGGGATGCCTTGCCCAATGTGGCAGATCGGGATCGGACAGAAACCCCATCGGACGTCCGACAGGCCGACGCAAAATCATAACGTTCCCATCATGAAGCGGGTGATCGCAAATAGGGCAAAACCGGCTGCATCTTTGCCCTATTGATGTCGGTTTCCCGGTTAATCTTCCCGCAACCCAATCAGGGTATTCTTCTGGTCATCCGGCATGGCAGATAGTGGCATATGCCCGCGTCGCGCGCCGGACTGCACCGGATACCGATTTTGCGGCCGATCTAAGCAATTGAAACGACTCGTTGTTTTTATTGGCTATTGCAAGGATTCAGGCGAGTCGTTACGATTCGCCATCTTAGACGGGAACAGGGCTTCGGACAGATGTCAGGCCAGACGCACATTTCATCCCAGATAGCCGCTGTCACGATTGACGGCATTGATCTGGCGCCTGAAATTCGCACCCGTCTTCGCAATCTGATCGACACACTGCCTGACCAACCCGCCCGATTACGGGTAATGGGGCATGTTCTGCTGGATATGGGGCTTGGCAGTCTTGCGCTTGATGCGTTTGGACGGGCCTTGTTGCTGGATGATCTTGATCCGGCAACGCATCTGGGATTGACCCGGACCTATTTGCAGAACGGATCACGCGACATCGCGCTTGAACATCTGGAAATCGCAATCAGCCTGCGGCCTGATGCCCGCGAGTTGCGCGTGGTGGCCGCCGATCTTGTCTCTTGCTGCGACCGCATGAAGGCATTCGATCAATTGGGTGCGGTCCTGTCGAGAGATCCGGATCACGCGGGCGCACGCAAGGGGCTTGCGGCATTGATACGATCCGTGATCACAAGCCGCATTCAGGAAAGCAGATCTTCTGCGTCAAAGGTTGCGACCGATACCACCCATATATGGGATTTGCAGGATAATATGCCGGAACGGGAACTTTCACCGCCCCAGCCATGGTTTTTGAATTAGCTGATTGTGCCTGATTTTATTTTCCTGACCGGGTAAGGGCATTGGGCTGTAATGATACGACGGTGAAGTCGTCATGCAGCTTGACCGGTGCGCGATCCATGAATTGATCGGCAAGGTGGGATGCCAGGTCGGTCATGCCGCCGGTTTCGGAAATTATGTCCTGAACCATTTTCAAAAGCCGTTCACCTTCAAGAAAAGCCCCATCATCAAGAACGGTTTCGATCAACGCATCGCTGTAAAGCAGCAGGAAATTATCGATCCCGAAGGGTATTTCGCGGGTTTCATATCTGGCATCGCGGATAACGCCAAGCGGCACACCTGAGCCATCAAGAAACGTGGTTTCACCGGTTTTGATGTTACCCAGAACTGGCGAGGTGCAGGCCGCACTGGCGTAGCGGAATGTTTCGGCGGTTCGATTGATAACACCATACAGCATCGTGGCGTATTGGCCGACCGGGAGCAGACCCTTGAGGTGGCGGTTAAGAGATTCCAGATAGACACCCGGATCATCATCATGCTGGTCATCTGACCAGATCAGGGAATGAAGGCGGAATGTATTGAGTGCGGCACCAAGTCCGTGACCGGCAAAGTCAACGATGTAAACACCCAGCCGGTCATCATCAATCGGGGCCAGTCCCCACATGTCACCGCCAAGTTCAGATGACATCTGGAAGCTGGCACTGATGGTCATGCCATATTCAAGGCCGGTCCCCCGATATTGTTCCGCCTTGGGGATCAGCATTTCCTGCATGTCACGCGCCATTTCCAGTTCGGACTGCGTACGTTCCTGATAGGCCTGCAACTGTTTGACCAGCAGACGATTTTCAAGATGGATACGCGTACGCGCGATCATTTCCGCCTTGTTTAGCGGCTTTAAAATAAGGTCGGTCGCTCCGTCCTCGAAAATCCGCGTGCGGCCTTCGTTTTCTTCAAGCGCGGTCTGGGCAATGATCGGGGTTTCGGCAAATAGCGGGTCGGCACGCAGGGTCTTACATACCTCGTAACCATCCATTTTGGGCATGATTATATCAAGGATGATCAGGTCGGGATTATGCTTTTGCGCCTGTGCCAGTGCCAGTGCATCTTCGCCGTCCTTGGCGAAAACCAGATTGGTAAAACCGTCCGAACGCAAATACGACGCGATGATTTCACGCGATATCATGGTGTCATCGGCAATCAGGATCATCGCATCACGCGGGTTGCGAAGGTCTCCTTCCCCGGCGGCCCGTTCGGCGGCCTCGAGACCCGCGACGAAATTGGTATTAAGCGGCAAGGCTGCCGATGCATCGGGGGCAAAAGTCAGCCGGATTGTCCGCCCGCCACGATCAAAGGTGACATCGTGGCAAAGGCTTCGGATCAATGGCAGGCCACGGCCAAAGGTGGATTCAGCGCCGGGTAATTTGGGAAGCGGTGTCTCATCGGGCGGGACAAAACCTCTGCCCTGATCATGGATCGAAATTTCGACATTGCCATTGCGCCGTTTTTTCGCCGTCAGCATGATCGCACGGCCACCATGGATCGGGGATGCCAGGCGGCGCGCCGTTTCCTCGCCCAATTCGTTGAAGCGGTCCATCGACAGATGGCCTGTCGTATTCATTTCCAGGTTGCCGTGAAGCATCGAATTTGCAAACGCTTCCTGAACGGCCATTTCGACCGTCGGCGCGATGGTATCGTGAATGATGCCGCGGTGGCGAAGGGCGGTGACGAATTTTCGTGCCATTGGCAGTTGATAGGCACTTTGCGTCGACATGCAGACCAGAAGGTCCCAATTCGCGCCCCGTTTGGCGGTTCGCAACGGTCCAAGATCACCCAGATCAAGCCCGTCATAGCATTCGACAAAATAATTGCAGTTGAGGCGCACCAGCGCGCCAAGCCATTCCCGACCGGTTTCGGACGGTATCAGGCATAATTGATATCGGTTGCGGTGTTCAAAATCTTCAGGGCTTCGGCCAAAGAAAAGTTCCGCATTCGCGCCTGCGCCATCACCGAAAATATGCTGCCCCCCCATAACCTTTGCCGCGCGGGCTTGGTCAAGCGGTTCGGCAACCGCAACAAGAGGGCGCGGGTTGGCCTCGCCGGTTGTCGGCATGTGTCAGTCTTCCAGCTTGAACAGGGTATCGAAGCGGGCAACTTCGAGCATGCGTTTTACCTGTCCCTGCGCGCCTTTGAGAATGACCGTTGCACGCGACTTCTCACCTTCGTCACGGGCGAGCAGCAGCATGCCGAGCCCGGCTGAGTCGATGAACTCGACCCCGGAAAGGTCAAGGATTTGTGTTTCGGCTTCCTGACTGCGGATTTCTTCGATCAGTTTGCGAAAACTGGAATGGTCCCCAAATGTAAATCGGCCATTCAGTTCGACCTTGATCGTGTCGCCGGATTTTTCGGTGGTGTAATTCAAGCCGTGATACTCCCGGATGCGAGCAATGTTACTGAAACTATGCCTTTTTTAACCAAAAGCTGATTTCTATGAGATAACGAATCAGCTGACTAGAGGTTAGCAGTTGTGCATGTAATGTCACTATCGGTATGGTTCCGGTAGATGAATAGATCGGGACGTGAACGGCAAAATGCCAGAACAGGCACGCATTATCGTTGTCGAAGACACGCTGTCGCTTGCGCGGGTGTATCAGGACTACTTGCGCGCGGATGGCCACAAGGTCGAGCATGTCGTCACTGGTCGTGATGCTATTCAAAGACTGCGAAATGATCCGCCTGACGTTCTGGTTCTTGATCTTATCCTGCCGGACATGGATGGGCGTGATGTTCTGCGCGCCGCCCATCAGGCCGCACCGGAATGCAAGGTGGTTGTGATTACCGCCCACGGTTCGGTCAATGTCGCGGTCGAGGCGATGCGTGACGGGGCTTGGGATTTTCTTCTGAAGCCTTTTACCGCCGACAAGCTTCGGATCACGGTCAGTGATGCCTTGGAAGGCCGGTCTGCGATCAGTCATGCGGTCCAAAAATCTGATGGCGTCGATACCGTCGACGAGATGTATTTTGACATCATCGGCGCGTCGGACACGATGCATGATATCTATCGTATCATTGAAAATGCGGCCCCCAGTCGGGCAACGGTTTTCATTACTGGTGAGTCAGGGACCGGTAAGGAACTTGCGGCAGAAGCCATTCACCGTCGGTCCGAGCGGGTTAACGAGCCGTTTATTCCTCTAAACTGTGGTGCGATCCCCAAAGACCTGATGGAAAGCGAGATTTTCGGTCACGTCAAAGGCGCGTTCACCGGTGCCGTAATCGACCGCGAAGGGGCCGCACACCGGGCCGATGGCGGGACCCTTTTTCTGGATGAAATATGCGAGATGGATCTGGATCTGCAGACCAAGCTTTTAAGGTTCATTCAGACTGGTACATTCCAGAAAGTCGGTGGCAGTTCGATTGAAAGCGTGGATGTAAGGTTTGTTTGTGCAACAAACCGTGATCCGCTTGAAGAAGTGCGTGCCGGGCGTTTCCGAGAAGATCTGTATTACCGTCTTCATGTGATTCCGCTTCACATGCCGCCCTTACGTGATCGCGATGACGATATCCTGCAGATCGCCAATTTCTATCTGCAACGCTTTACCCGAGAAGAAGGGCGCGATTTTCAACGCTTCAGCCCCGATGTCGCCGCCCTGTTTGCGCGCTATGCCTGGCCGGGCAACATTCGTCAGCTTCAGAACATCATCCGCAACATTGTCGTTCTGAATAATGGCACCGAAGTCACCATGTCGATGGTGCCCCGACCGGTTAACAGCGGCACGGACGACGAACGTTTTGGGTCGGAATCCATCGAAGCACCTCCGCCTCATCCGGTCGTCTCAAACGGGTTGGAGGATGCCGGTCGATTTTGGGAAGGGGACCCGGATGCGTTGGCCTTTTTGGCCGGTGCGCGCAACCTGCGCGACGGGGTGGAACCAAAGCATATGGATATGGCCCCTGCCATGATTGGCGCGAATGGCCGGTTTGGCATTGCACCGATGCCAACCGGTTTGCCGATAGACAGCAGCTATGCCGGGATCAAGCCGCTTTGGCTGGTGGAAAAGCAGGCGATTGAAGAAGCAATTGTGCGATGCGGTGGATCGATCCCGCGTGCAGCGGATGCCCTGGGCGTCAGTCCATCGACGATTTATCGCAAGAAACAGGCGTGGGAAGAAAACGGGGCGAAATAGACAAGGCAGCTTTTAAAGGCCCGCCAGCGCCTTTTCCAGCCTGATCCAGTCCTTTTCCGTGCCCGGCAGACCAAACCGGACACGGTCAGCATGATCATCAAACAACCGGACCAGAATGCCCTGCGTGCCCAGATGGTGCGCAAGCTTTGCGGCATTCTTGCCGTGATATAGCCGAAACAGTATGGTGCCGCCGATCCGTTCCAGATCGGTCAGGCTGGCAATCAGATTATCAAGGCGGTTTGCATCAATCGACAACTGTTGGCGCATATCGGTTTGCCATACCCGATCTTCAAATGCCGCCCGCGCGATGGTTAGTGCCGGACCCGCGATAGCCCATGGACCGATCCGGTCGGTTAGATCAGCGGCCAGTTCCGGGGGCATGACGGCACATCCAAGACGTAATCCTGCAAGGCCGAAAAACTTGCCAAATGAACGCAGGACAATCATGTGTTCGAATTTATGGCATTGTCTGCAAATGCTGTATTCCGGGCTGCAATCCATAAAGGCCTCGTCAATCAGAAGCCATTTGCCATGTTCTGTTGCCATTTCGGCAAGTTCTGTCAGGGTGGTCTGGTCTATCAGGCCGCCATCGGGATTGTTCGGATTAACCAGAATGACAATGTCATCGCGGCCACCAGGGGATTGCAGGATATCGGCCATGTTCGATACCCGGTTTTCCGGTGTTGTTGTGACGGTTTCCGTTCTGAACCCCGCACGTTTCCAGCCCAGTGCATGTTCGGCATATGTCGGGCCGATAATGTGAACGGTTGCGGTTCTGCCCTGATCGGCAAACCAGAAGGGAATGGTCTGGATCAATGCCTGCGTTCCCGGCGCACAGGCAATCTGGTTGGGATGTGAAATGCCGTAATAGTCCGCTGCGGCCTGTTTCAGGGCGTCCAGTTCACTTGCCAGCGGCAATCGTTGCCAATGGATGGCATCAATCGCTGCGATTGGCCAGGCGGTTGCATTGATCCCCGTCGACAGATCAAGCCAGTCCGGTGCGGCAATGCCGTATTTTTCGGCCGCCGCATCGATAGCGCCACCATGGGATGGGGATTGCAGGATCATGAATGTGCCTTTGGCCCGAAATGGGGATACAGAGCGGTGAAACAGAATGCTATCTGCGTAACGCGTGACAGGATCGGGCGCAAGTCGGACTTGCGCGGCAGCAGGTGACTTCGTATCGTCCGCCAGACCCTGCATTGGATTTTCCGACATGATGACTGCGTTTCAGGCCTGCCAACGTGAAAGTTGGCTTTCGATCAACCCGCAACTGACAATTTCCGCCGCCGGTGCGGGGATCTGTGATGTGCCGTCGGTCGGTTATGACAAGGGCGGATTTGACGGTTCGGCGCATTCCGACCGGTTCTGGCAGGATGGATATTTCCTGATTGATGATCTGTTGCCTGTTGAAAGTCTGGCGCAATTGCGCACCGGGATTGAAACATTGGTGGTCAACGGTTTGCCGCCAGCGATGATCTATCTGTATGACGAGGCATGGCAGATTTTCATGCGGCTTCGCCCGTTGCTGACCCATTTTCTGGGGGATCGGGTAAAGCTGCTTCCGCATTTCTGGGCATGGCACGTCGATCCGGGGCAGGGCGGGCGCGGGTGGCCGCCGCATCGCGATTATCAGGGGGAAAGTGTTATTGGCGATGACATGCTGATCAGCCTGTCACTTTGGGTGCCACTGGGCGTTGCAAGCCCCGACAACGGCTGTATGTACGTATTGCCGCGTTCATTTGAAAAGTGTTATCCTTGCCCTGTTGCTAAACCGGAAGATGTTGTTTTGCAAGATGTTCGGGCACTACCCGCGAGACCGGGGACCGTGATGGGCTGGCGGCAGGACTTGTATCATTGGGGTGGGCGCGCCAGTGCCTTTGCCACCGAACCAAGGATCAGTCTGTCGCTTGAATTTCAGAATGCAGCATTTGATCCCCTGGCGGATCGTCTGCTTGATCTGGACCAGCCACCGGCGTTTCATGAACGGCTTGAACTGATCGTGCAGCAATTTGCGAAATACCGGCATATGCAATCGATGGACGACGATACCCTGCGATGGGCAAACAGCATTAATGCCGAACTGTCAGGTTGGGCATGACAAAAGCCCTGCATCGCGTTCCAGATGCCGGAATGGCACGCTAACAACGGTCAAAAAGACCAGAACCGGGGTCGATGCCAATATGCCAAAAATGCTGAGCCTTCCTGGTGTCGTATTTCTTGCCTTCTGTGCCATCGCTCCTGTGTTTCTGCTTTTCTCGTCGCTTGATGACGATCTGGTGTCGGGCATTACCGTTTCGGTTCTGGTGGTCGTGGAATTCATCGCGCTGCTGTCGATGTGCATTGGCTGGATCCTGTTCGACATCACCAAGCGCAAGCAGATTTTCTATTTGGCGGCCGCGATGGGGGTGCTGCTGATCAGCGACCTTTTGGGTATTCCCAACCTTCTTGCGGCCCGCAGCGTGTTGGGGCAGGAACAGGCACTTGGTTCCTTTACCGGCCTTCTGGTTCTTGTGTTACGACTGGGCTCTTTCTGGCTGGTTGTCATGAGCTGGCATGTCGCAAACCGTCATGAAAGCCGTCAGGGTACTGATCAGGTGTGGGCAATGGTGCCCGGGCTGATCATCGCCGGTGTCGCGGTTCAGGCATTTCTGGTCTGGGTCATGCCCGGTGTTTCAAGCGATGTCAGCGGGGCATTGCAAAATATCAGCACGCTTATCCTGTTTCCGACGACAATCATGATTTTTGCCGGGGCGGCGGGGTATCTGGTGCGGTGCCATTACCGGTTTTCCCTTTCCGAAAGCCTGATCTGTTTCACGCTGCTGATTGGCTGCTTCAATCATCTGGCATTTTTCGTATTCGGTCCGGAACACGCCGATATTGTCGCGCGCTTCATCATTCCATCGCGCCTGATCAGTTACAGTTTTGCCCTGGCTTTCATGTTGCTGGAATTGCGCAGCCATTATCGACAGTCATTTCAGGCAAGTTCGGCCAAAAGCGAATTTCTGGCGACCATGAGCCACGAAATCAGAACGCCGTTAAATGGCATTCTGGGCATGGCGCAATTGTTGCGGCAAAGTCAGCTTGACGATGCGCAAAAGGAACGGGTCAGTGCGATCTTGTCATCCGGGCGGGCGCTGATGGCGCTTTTGAACGATATCCTTGATATGAGCAAGATCGAGGCCGGTCGGGTCGAGTTGGAAAAACGCCCCTTTCACCCATCCGACATTACCTATGATCTGTTTCGTGCGATTGCCGACATGGCACGCGAAAAGAACCTTTCCCTGCATTGTGATGATGCGCCGTTGGCAACAAGGGTGTTTACCGGTGATGAAGTCCGGTTTCGCCAGATACTGTGGAACCTGTTGTCAAATGCAGTGAAATTCACCCGGAAGGGATCGGTAAGGTTGGAAGTCACCCGGGAGGAAAATGTACCGGAACGGGTGCGCGACCTGATTGCGGATGAGGAAGTTTACCATTTTGCCGTTATCGATACCGGCATCGGAATTCCGCGGGATCGTCAGGAACAGATATTTTCCCCCTTTAGCCAGGCCGACAATTCCACCATGCGGCAATATGGTGGAACGGGGCTTGGTCTTTCGATTGCACGCAGTCTGACGGAATTGATGGGCGGCTTCATGAAGGTCGATAGTACCGAGGGCAAGGGAACGCGATTTGATGTGTGGCTGCCGTTTGAAGCCCGCCGATCGGAACGGCATGAGCATGGGGGCGGCCAGATTGCCGAGAGCAGAGGTGACAGTGTTCTTTCGGGTAGTCGCATTCTTGTTGCCGAGGATAACGAGATTAATGCCAACGTGATCCGGGGCCTGTTGCTGCGATATGGATTGGTTGTCGATATCGTCCCCAATGGTCGCCAGGCCGTGCATGCCTTCCAGCAGAATGACTATGATGCGATCCTGATGGATGCCCATATGCCGGTTCTGGATGGTGAGGGGGCGACCCGCCATATCCGTGAACTGGAACGTGTCACCAGAGGTGGACGTGTTCCGATCATTTGTGTAACGGCCGAAGCATTCAGTGATCGCCATCGTGATTTTCTGGCGGCGGGCATGGACGAGGTTATGACTAAGCCTGTCGAAGAACGCAGGCTTTACGGTGTTCTGTTACGCTTCCTGAGAAACCGTGGCGGCGGGTATTCTGTAACATCCGGTTTGCAGGTTAAAGATGCCGATATGGAAGTGAACCTGCCCGACGCCTTGCCCGTAGATAGTCCGGCGCGAACGGTTAACAGTGATAACGCAACGGGAGACACAAAACCCGTGCCCGAGCCGGCTAAAGCAAACATATCTGCCAAAGAGACCAAAATGAATCTGATCGACAAAATACGTTTCGAGGAAATGAGTCGTGCCTTGGGTGCAGATCAGATGGCCAGCCTGATTGACCTGCTGCCGGCGTCCTATCAGGAAGAACGCGAAAAGATCATCGCAGCAATTGCCGATGGTGACCGCGAAAGCCTTCGCCGTGCGGCACACACGATCAAGGGAATGGCGGCAAACCTTGCGGCAGAAAAGCTGGCGGTCGATGCCCGCCAGTTGGAACTTTATGAAGGCGACTTTGATGGGGCGATCCATGATCGGATTGCCAAACTGGATCGTCTTGCCGAAGACACGGCAGATGCCATGCGCAAGGCATTGCAGGACTGATAGCTGCAATACACGAAAAGGCCCGCTTCATATTCGAGCAGGCCTTTTGTGGAAAACTGCTTTGTATATCAGCGCGTGACCAGGTCGAGTTGATGACGTGATATGGCTTCGTTGCCGGTTTCGGTAACAATCACCGAATGGCCGGGGCACATGGCGATGCCGCTTTCGCTGTCCATCAGGATCATATGCAGGAAGTAAACCATGCCCGGTTCGGCGATCACCGGATTGCCATGATAAAACATCGGCCAGTCCATCCAGTTCGGGGCAAAGGTCGTCCCCATTGAATAACCGCACGCGTTTAGACGGTGGGCTTTCATGCCGCCTGCATCGCAAACCCTGGCATAGGCATCGAATACCTTGCCGATTGGTTCGCCGGGTTTAAGCGCATCGCGGCAGGCGACCATGGCATCCGTTGCGACCTTGTGCATTTCAACGTGGCGCGATGTTGCCTTGCCGATTGGGATGGTGCGCATCATCGCAGCATGATAATGCCGATAGGCTCCTGCCCATTCCAGCGTGATCTGATCCGTGTCAGCCAGATGTTTGCGCCCGGTGAAGTAACGGCAAAGCAGTGCATCGCGTCCGGCACCGATAATGAATTCATTGCCGGGATAATCCCCGCCCCCTTTGAAAATAGCGCCCTGCATGGCGGCCAGTATGTCGCCTTCAAACGCACCTGCATGGACGGTTTCAAGGGCGGCATCCCATGCGTCATCGGCAAGACTGGCGGCGGTGCGGATATAATCGAGTTCCGCCGGGCTTTTGACAACGCGCAGTTCCGATACCAGACGGGATGCGTCGGTAAGCGTGCAGAAACCGTCAAGTGCTGCATCAAGCTTTTTGCCATTGGCGGCGGTCAACCCATAGGCATCGTATTCAACGCCAAGTTTTTTGCCGCCACAGCCAAACTCTGCCAGCATGTCGCGCAGTTGCAATGCAGGGTTCACATCCGGGCCATCGACCCAGATACGGATATCTTCGATGTCGGATGTATGTTGTGCCTGACGCAAGTCCGGTGCGCGGGTAATAAGGGCAATGCGGCCGTCAGCCCCCAGATACAGGCACTGGAAAAAGACATAACCGAACGTGTCATACCCCGTCAGATAGAACATGCTTTCCTGGCGGAACATCAGCAGGCCATCAAGACCGGCGGCTTCAAGACGTGCAACCGTTTTTGCGCGGCGGGCCGACAGTTCGGCGCGTTCAAAATGCAATGCCATGGGGGCTTCCCTGATTGTGATTGTTGATTTGCCAATGACGCTAACAAACTCCGTGAACACGAAATAGTAAAAAATACGATCCAATGATGTTTTGTTGATAAATTGCAATTGTTGGGCGGCGATCTTTCCGGGATTGTCGTTTCAGATCATGATCTTACCGAAAGAAATCAGTAAATTTTGTTCGAAACCGTAGACATTTTTTCATTCCATCCCAAATGAAATGTAATGGCAGTGTCACAAAGGGCATCGAAATTGCCCGATGCCAGTTCCGCTTAAGACCATCCCCCTCAGGAGGCAAAAGTGGCTAGCTATCAGAAATTTTCTGGAAATGCGCCGGCAACGTCATCGCGAGAAAGACAGTTCGAACCGGCCTATGAAAAATGGCGGCGCGACGATCTTTATCACCTTGCCAAGCAGCACGGGATCGAGAATCGCGCGAGTATGTCGACCGACGAACTGGCCCGTGCGTTGCGCGATATTGGTTAGACTGGGCTTCCTTTCGGTGACTTTTGGGTGTCCTGCTGTTTGCGGGACGCCGCATAATTTTTGTGCCTGATATCTTCCGGATGCGGTTTCGCGACGTAACAGGCAAGGTAACAGTAAGGTTAAATTGACCTGACATGCTTGCTGCGCGCGGGACTGTCGACCTACCTTCCCTATGGCCAGTCGAGCCATATGGAGGGTCCCGTGAAGCCAGTACAACTTGTTTATCACCGTGGCGACAGCCTTAATGCGCCGGAAAATACCTTTGCCAGCGCCGAAAGTGCGATTGTGGCGGGGGCGGACTATATCGAATTCGATGTGCGCCAGTCCGCCGACGAAGTTCTGTATGTCATTCATGACGCAACCGTGGACCGCACAACCGATGGCACCGGTGCCATTGCGGAAATGACCAGCGCGGAAATTGACCGGCTGGATGCCGGTTCTTGGTTCAATCCGGCATTCGCAGGCGAGCCGGTGCCGCGGCTTGAAGACTTTCTGCGCCGTCTAAAGGGGCGGGTGAAAATATATTGCGAGATCAAGCAGGCAGATGCGGGCAGGGTTGTCGACATGCTTGATGGTTTTGCCTTCGGAAACGATGTTTTTGTCAGTTCTTTTTCTGCCGACATTCGTGACGACCTGCGCCGGATTGCACCGGATATCCGGCGCAATGTGCAGCTTCATATTGCCGGTTCGCTAGAACAGGCGATCCATCATGAACAGGCACATATTTTCGAATTTCTTGAGGAAAATGTGACGCGCGACGCAATACATGAAGCAAAGGCGCGTGGTCTTGAGACGATGATTTTCATCGATACGCCCAATGCGGAACTTTTCGCCAAACTTGTCGAATGGCAGATTGACTATGTCAATCTGGATTATGCGGCGCTTTTCCGTGCGGTTCAGCAGGAAGTCATGTTGCGTTTGGATGGTGCCGCCCAGACGATCTGATCCTTCCGTAGGCCAACTTGATTTGACCTTTCGGATATAATTGGTTAATGCGGCGACACTGAAAATAAACAGGCGATCATCGTCCTTTGCACGGCGGGAAAGGCCTGTGACCGGTGTCGAGGGAATAGTCTTTGAAACTTGTAAGCTGGATCGCTGCGCTGTGCGCGATTTTGGGGGGCGCGATGCATGTTGATGCGCGTGACCTGAACAATGTTTCCGAACCGCGCATCGCTTTTATCAATCCGGGTTATGGTGATCGCGGTTTCTGGAAAGACGTGCGCGACACCATGCAGGCCGCAGCCGATCAGTTCGGTTTTGATCTTGTTGTGTTTGACAGCGACCGTGACTGGAAACAGATGGCCGAAAGCGCCAATCGTGTTTTTGCCATAAATCCCCCGCCCGATTACATCATCGCGGTTAATGAACATCAGCAAGGTACCCGGATCGTTCTTGAGGCGCAGGAACGCAGCATCCCGGTTCTGATGCTGCTCAATGATCTCACCGATGAACAAAAGCAGCGATTTGGCCGACCGGGCAGGGAACTCGGCTTCTGGATTGCGACGCTGGTTCCTGATAACGAGCGTGCCGGATTTGAAATTGCCCAGTCGTTGGCTATTGCCGCAAAGGACGCACATAATGGCGGTTTGCGCAAAGACCTTTGCCTTTTGTCTTTGGCCGGGGACAGCATGACACCGGCGTCGCTGCAGCGGCTCCGGGGGCTTGATATGGCATTGGAACAGTATCCCTTGCTTCGTGAACAGCGTCGCCTTGTGGTCAATTGGTCATTTGAGGAGGCCTATCGCAGGACTGCGGAATGGCTTGCCACAGGTGGCTGTCTGGATGCGGTGTGGGCTGCCAATGACAGTATCGCCCTTGGTGCAATCAAGGCGATCGAAGAATTCGGAAAAGTTCCCGGGAAGGATGTCTTTGTTGGCGGCTTGAACTGGTCCGCCGAAGGATTGGAAAATGTTGCCAGTGGCAAAATGACGATGACGCATGGCGGACATTTTCTGGCGGGTGCGTGGATTATGGTATTGCTAAAAGATTACCTTGAAGGCATTGAAAAACTGACAACAAATCCCGAAATATCTTTCGGAATGCAGGCAATTACACGGGATAATTTCGAGACCTACAAGCAGGTTCTTGGCGACCGTGACTGGAATAAGATTGATTTTTCACAGTTCAGCCTTGTCAGCAATCCGGAACAAAGGGACTATCGGTTCAGGATCGAGGAACTGAATTCGGCGCAGGAACGTGATTGGCCAATACCGTCGCGCTGATTGGACTGGCTTTAATGGAAAGGGTGCCGTGTGTCTAAGACAGGAAAGGATACCGTTCAGGACCTGTCTGGACTGAAGCTTGGCAGTTCTGTTGCGACAAGGCAGCTTAAATATTCCCTGTTGGCCGCAATGCTACTTGGTTTTGTTATCACGGCTTTTCAGATTTTCACCGACTATCAATGGCTTGAGGGTGTCTATCAGCAGGCCAACGAGCGTGTTGTTGATAGCAGCCTGCCTGTGGCGGCCGAAGCGGTGACAAAAAAGGATGCAGCATTGGCCGAGGTCATGGCGCGCGGCATGATGCTGCAAAGATCCATTTCCAGTGTCAAAATACAGCTTGGCGATGGCTCCGTTCTTTATCAAAGAAAACGTCCGGTAGGGGAAATTCCAACCTCGCGATGGGCGGAAAAGTTGTTTGGCGGTTTGCAGCAGCTTGAAATCCCGCTTCAAAATGAAAACAACCCGTCTGCCGATGCCTTGGGAACACTGGTCGTTGCCCTGAATCCCCAGGTTTATGTAACTGCGTTCATGTCGCGGTCTGCCTGGTCGTTTTTGGCCAACATGGTTTTTGCGGCCACCATGGCGGTGGTATTTGCCTCGCTTAGTTATTTTGTGTTTTCGCGCCCCTTGGTGAAGCTGGCGCATTACATCGTCAATTCCGATCCGTCGGATGTTAAACGGTCGCTGGATATGCCGCCAACGTATCGTCATGACGATGAAGTGCAATTGCTGAGTTCGGTTACGGTAGGGCTTTTTGGCATGATACGGGGGCAAATCGGGCAGTTGCAGCGCGCGCGTGATGATTTGCAGGACGCAAATGTCAATCTGGAAACGCGGGTTGAAAGTCGGACGCGCGCATTGAATGAAGCCATGGGAAAGCTTGAAGTGCTGGCTTCGACAGATCCGTTGACCGGTCTTGCCAACCGTCGCATTTTTATGATGCGTCTTGAAGAAAACCTTTCGATCTGGAAGCGTCGCGATACGCCGATGAGTATCATTTTGCTCGATATTGATAGGTTCAAGCTTTTGAATGACACCTATGGTCATCAGGCCGGAGATGCGGTTTTGGTATCACTGGCAAAGCTTTTGAGATACAGCCTGCGTGATATCGATTTACCAGCCCGACTGGGCGGGGAAGAATTTGCGGTTCTTCTTCCGGGGGAGGGGGCGGAAGGTGCCATTATCCTTGCAGAGCGTCTTCGGAGCGCGGTTGAACAGGATGCTGTTGCCTTCGGCGGCAAGCATTTGAACTACACGTCAAGTTTCGGGGTGATATCACTGCCTGCACAGGGGACGGCTGGCAAATTGGATGCGCAAGTTGCCAAAAACGTTGCATTGCTGAAATCCCGCGAAAACACAGATGTTGCCGACATTCTTTATTCGCTGGTCGATGCCGCACTTTATCAAGCCAAGGAAACAGGGCGAAATCGTTGTATGCCTGTCGATCTGGCCAATCTGGCCGATCAGATCAGCACCTGAGTTGGGGCTATTGACGGCCGTCGTCATTTCCCTGTCTTGAAATCCGTATATCGCGGTGGATTGATACACTCATCAGAAGGCCAAAGCTGACAAGAATGGTCATCATCACCGTGCCGCCGTACGATACCAGCGGCAACGGAACACCGACCACAGGGATAAGTCCCATCACCATGGCGATGTTGATGAAGACATACAGGAAAAAGGTCGAGGTGATCCCGATTGCGACAAGGCGACCGAACTGGTTGCGGCACCGAAGCGCAATCACATAACCATACATGATTACCATGGTATAAAGCAGCAGCAACGCCAATCCGCCAACCAGTCCGAACTCTTCACCCAGCATGGTAAAGATAAAGTCGGTCTGTTTTTCCGGCAGGAAATTCAGATGGCTTTGCGATCCCAGCATATAACCCTTGCCAAACAGGCCGCCGGACCCAAGGGCAATCTTTGACTGGGTAATGTGGTAGCCCGCGCCAAGCGGATCATTTTCAGGGTTCAGGAACGTCAGAACGCGGTTTTTCTGATAATCGCGCAGAAACTGCCAGCCGATGGGAATGATTGCCAGAACCGCGCCAAGTATCAGGGCGAATTTCCACATCCGAACCCCGGCAAGCCAGAAGATGACGCCGCCACCGGCAATCAGCAATAGGGCAGTACCCAGATCAGGCTGACGCAACACCAGTGCCGCAGGAGCCAGAACCATTAAAAGTGGCGGTATCAAAAGCGGAATGCGCCCCACTTCTTCGACAGTCAGGCCGTGGAAATAACGCGCAAGTGCCAGCACAAGCGAGATTTTCATCAGTTCGGATGGTTGCAACTGGAAGAAACCAAGATTGATCCAGCGTTGCGCCCCCATGCCAATATCCCCCTTGATTTCAACCCCAATCAGAAGGATCAGCGCGACGAAATAGGAAAAATAGGCAAGTTTCAACCAGACACGGACATCGGTAACCGCGATGCCAATCATCACGATGGCGCCAACAGCAAAACGCATCATCTGACGTTCCGCCCATGGTTCAACCGAACCGTTGGCCGCCGAATACAGCATGGCAAAACCGATCCCCGCCAGTGTGGAAATCAGCAATACCAACGTCCAGTTAAGCATTAAAAGACGGCGACCGATTGGCACGTAATCCGGATCTTCGCCGATACGATATCTGCGGCTTGCCATCGTTCTAGCCTTCTTCTTCGCGGTCTGTCTGTGACGGGTGCGATAATTGCGCGGTGGATTGAATGTTGGCCGCCGATATGCCCGGGCGTGCAGATTTCAGTTCCTGCGCCTTGATCAGAATGTCACGTGCAATCGGTGCAGCGATGCCTGAACCGGATCCACCGTGATCCACAACAACCGCGCAGGCATAGCGGGGATTGTCGACCGGTGCAAAGGCAACAAACAGCGCATGATCGCGGTATTTCCACGGCAGATCATTGTTATCAAGAACCCCGGTGGTTTGGCGTTCGCGCATGGTAATGCGGCGGACCTGACTGGTGCCTGTCTTACCGGCCATCTCCATGCCCTTGATATCAATCCGCGACCGATGTGCCGTGCCGCGCAATTCGTTGGTGACACCATTCATGCCGTCGCGAATACGCGCCAGATGGGCACGGTTGACCTGAAGTTCGGGGAATTCTTCATTCGCCCGGCTGGTGATGCCTTCTGCGGTGACATGATCGCGTGTCAGATGCGGCTTAACAGCCTTGCCCGATGCGATGCGTGCAACCATGGTCGCGAGTTGCAATGGCGTTGCCAGAACGTATCCCTGACCGATTGACGAAATCAGGGTTTCACCACCCTGCCAGCGTTTGCCGAGCTGGATTTCCTTCCAGTCCTTGGTCGGGATCAGACCGGAACGTTCATTGGGAAGGTCTATACCGGTCAATTCGCCAAGGCCCAGTTTATTGGCCATGGCGGCGATGCGGTCGATGCCGATCTTTTGCGATATTTCATAGTAATAAACATCGCAGGAATGTTTCATCGAGTCATGCATATCGACCCAGCCATGCCCGCCACGTTTCCAGCAATGGAACCGTGCATTGCCAAGATCAAGATGACCCGGGCAGAAGAAACGCTGATTGGCTGTAACCACACCGGCTTCAAGCCCGGCAAGGGCGACACACATCTTGAATGTCGAACCCGGTGCATAGGTACCGGTGACGGCCTTGTTAGACAGTGGTGCGTATTCGTTATTGACCAGACTGTTCCAAAGCTTGTGAGAAATGCCGTTGGTAAAGGCGTTCGGGTCGTATGTCGGATGCGATGCCATCGCAAGCACTTCGCCGTTATGAATATCAAGCACAACGGCAGATGCGCTTTCCTTGTTTGACAGGCGCTGGTTGGCGTAACGCTGCAATTCAAGATCAAGGGTCATGACAACCGTGTTGCCACTGTCGCCTTCTTCGCGGTCAAGTTCGCGGATGACACGGCCAAGTGCATTGACCTCGACCTGGCTGGTGCCAGCACTGCCGCGAAGTGCCAGATCGTAAACTTTCTCGATCCCGCTTTTGCCAATCCGGAACCCGGGCAGTTCAAGCAATGGATCGCCGGTCAGTTCTTTTTCCGACACGGCCGCCACATAGCCCAAAGTATGCGCCAGATGCGGACCTTCGGGATAATCGCGCGAACGACCGGCATCAATGATCAGGCCGGGCAGGTCCGGGGCGTTAACGCCGACGCGTGCAACTTCTTCCCAAGTTAAATTGTCGCGCACCGTAACCGGGACAAAGGATCGTCTGCGCGCGACGTCACGTTCAACCCGTTCGATGGTGTCGGGGCCAAGTTCGATGATCTGACCCAGAATTTCCAGGGTCCTCCGAACATCCTGCGCCTGTTCGCGAACGATCATGATGTGATAGTTCTGCCGGTTTACCGCGACCGGAGCACCAAAACGGTCGGTAATAAGGCCGCGCGGTGGCGGCAAAAGGCGATGGGATATCCGGTTTTCATCGGCAAGGACCCTGTAACGGTCGCTTTCCATTACCTGCAGATAGTACATGCGTGCGGCAAGACCGGTCAGCAATATACCCTGACCCGCGCCGAGCATCAGGGCGCGGCGGGTAAACATGCGATATCTGTCTGAGTCACGGTGCCACATCGGCGTCGTCAAACCTGCTGGTCGGAGTGCCCCGCCGGAATTCCGGAAACTTGCGTGCCCGTTTTATCCTGTGCGGTGCATGTTGAAAACTGTCTTTCAAACATAGCCGGTAGCTATTGCCAAAACATCAATATTGATCCAGCTGGTACTGTTCTAGATATGGCGCAGAAGCGTATTTTGCGCCCGTGCCAGAACCCATGCAACAAGCGGGAAAAGTGCCGCAGTCAGTACATAGCTAATCAATGTCGACTTGATCGGCAAGAAGGCCCCGATTAATGCCGAACTCAAAAGCCACTGAACCAGCAGTGCCGGGATCGCGACCAATGCAAAGCCCCACCACATTACGCTGAACGGCTTGTTATGGAAAAAACGGCCCTGGCTTGCTGATCCGGTCTGCACGAGCAGCAAGACCAGCGAGCTGACGCCAAGGGGCAGGCCTGTCAGCAAATCCTGCAACAGTCCAAGAAAGAATGCCGTCAGCGCGGTTAGCAAATCCGGGCGGTTCACTGACCAATAAAATACAGCCATCAAAGGTAATGCAGGTGATGCGGTGCTGAGCAATGGCACGCTGATCGGCAGCAGATTGAACAGCAACAGAATGAAAACGCTGAATGCCGGAAACAAGCCTCGCGCAATGATATCCAGCCTGTGCCAGACACCCGGCTTCACGGAAGTCGATCCGTTGGCTGTGCGGGGCTAACCGTTGGCATATTTTCTGCCGCATCGTTCCCGTCATTGGGTACGATGCCAACCCCGTTGGGGATAACGCCATCATTCTGCTGATCACGGCGCATGGCCTGATCGCTCAGGATGCCTTGCAGGCCATAATCGGCGACGCGCAGATATTCAAGTTGGTGGCGGCGGAACAGTGGTGCGACACGCACAGCATTTTCCGAAACGGATGAAACGACACCAACCGGAATGCCAGGCGGGAAGGCACCACCATGACCGGATGTCAGAATGCGATCACCCGGCGCAACCGCCGCATCCGCAGTCAGGAAGGTCAAAAGCGGGCGGTCTGTGTTGTCGCCCGACAGAAACGCACGGTCACGCGAATTTTCAACAATCACCGGGACGCGCGAATTGATGTCTGTAATCAACAGAACGCGCGAAGCCTGATAGCCTGCTTCGGCAACACGTCCGACAAGCCCTTCGTCGGACATAACTGCCTGTCCCTTGATCACGCCATCGCGCGAACCGGCCGATACCATCAGGCTGTGCGCATAGGCACCGCCCATATCGGCAATCACGCGGGTGGTGACAAGGCGCAATGGCGGCGGGCTTGTATAATCGGCAAGGTCGCGCAGGCGGGCATTTTCATGCGCCAGATTACGGGCAACCTGCTGCCACGCCAGCAATTCGCGGTTTTCGCGACGCAGGCGTTCGTTCTGTTCATAGAGATTGAAGATATTGGTCGCCTGTTCCGTCAGCTCGTTGATGCTGGCGGCGGGACGGGAAACAACATTCATGATCGGGGATACAAGATCGGCTGAAGCGGCTCGTATCCTTTCGATCAGTACGGTATCAGCCTTGCCCAGAAGCATAAGGCCAAACGCCGAAACGATCAGAAGGATGAAGGCGAAGCGGTGAAGCGCCGTACGTAACGGCGAAAAGATACGCTGCTGCGGACCGCCATGCTGAGCCACTATATTCCCCGCATTAGATCAGAAAAGTTGTCCCGAAATCCCCGTGGGATATTCAACCTTAACGAAATCACCGAGTCGCGTCCAGTCAGGACATGACCCGGTGAGATGTTTTTTGCCATTTCGCCTTAGTAGGCGGTGTGCAATACGTTGCGAAGCATCTTCTTTTCTTCGAGTGCACGACCCGTACCAAGCGCAACGCAGGACAGGGGATCATCGGCAATCGAAACCGGAAGGCCGGTTGCATGGCGCAGGACATAGTCCAGATTGCCAAGCATTGCGCCACCACCGGTGAGAACGATACCCTTGTCGACGATGTCGGCTGCCAGTTCCGGCGGGGTCTGTTCAAGGGCGACTTTCACCGCCTCGATGATTGCCGAAACAGGTTCTGCAAGGCTTTCTGCAATCTGGCGTTCGGAAATGATCAGTTCCTTCGGAACGCCATTCATCAGATCACGGCCTCGGATTTCAACCGTTGCACCATCACCATCGTCCGGTGCACAGGCCGAACCGATTTCTTTCTTGATGCGTTCTGCGGTGCTTTCACCTACCAGCAGGTTATGGGTGCGACGGATATAGGCGATGATCGCCTCGTCCATCTTGTCGCCACCAACACGCACCGAACGGGCATAAACGATACCGCCAAGCGACAGGACCGCGACCTCGGTGGTGCCGCCGCCGATGTCGACAACCATGGAGCCGGTCGGCTCGGTGACCGGAAGACCCGCGCCAATGGCGGCTGCCATCGGTTCGTCAATCAGCCAGACCTTGCGGGCGCCGGCACTTTCAGCACTTTCCTGAATGGCGCGGCGTTCAACGGCGGTCGAGCCAGATGGAACGCAAATGATGACTTCCGGGCTTGCGAAGTTGCGACGGCCATGCACTTTACGGATAAAGTGTTTGATCATCTCTTCGGCGATGTGGAATTCGGCAATCACGCCATCGCGCAGCGGGCGAATGGCCTGAATGTAACCGGGCGTACGCCCGAGCATCTGCTTAGCTTCTTCCCCGACGGCAAGTACCTGTTTCTTGCCTTTTTCGTCGGTGATGGCTACCACGGATGGTTCGTTAAGGACGATGCCACGCCCTTTGACGTAAACCAGTGTGTTGGCGGTGCCCAAATCCACCGCCATGTCGGAGGATAAAACCCCAAGAAGCTTGGAAAACATTCCTGCCCTATGCCCCGGTTAATAGTAAAATCTTGAATACGAATGTACCGGCTTTGATAGCGTAACGCGCCAGTCGATGCACGAATAATCTGCTCAGGGAATTGAGGAATAATTAAGACGGGTCACAAGACTTGAAATAAGATGCAAAAAGATGATCCGCCATATGGTGTTGGCGTTTTCATTCAAGGTTTATCTTCCCTGAGAATTATTCCAGTTTTAAGCAGGAAATCCATGACTAGGGCAGTTGTCTCGGGGCCGGTTTCCACTTTCAGAAATTTGCGAGTCGCTTGTTTTTCCGGTGTTTCATTGCTTTGAAGTATCTTAAACATTACCGGTTCGCGATCCGCATGCAGGTCCCGATCCATGCGCCACTGGCACCATGCCGGCGGGTTTAGCCGATCCCCCTTTACCGTCACCAGCAATGCGGGAACGAAATTATCCATTTCCGACATGCATTGGGCACGCAGTCCCACCATCGAGACGAACCGCTGATCAAATCGTTTGGCGTGACCGTGGCGATAGATCGCGAATTGGGCGGCAGCCGCACCGTATCCGTAACCGAAAATCGCAATCCGGTCAGGATCGATACCATCCTGTCCAGCCAGATAGTCAAGCGCGCTTAGTGCATCAAAGGCCCAATAGGTCACGCCGTGTTTCGGATTATCAAGTGTACCGGCCGTGCAATAGCTTTGCGAAGGGTGGGCTTTTCCAGGCGATATGCGAAGAACCGCAAGGCCTGCATCATGCAGCGCGGTAATCCAGTCTTCCGGAAAACGGTCGTCACAATCAGGAACAGCAATTACCGCTGCGGTTTTAGCGTTTTCATCCACAGGCGGGTAATAGAGGCCGGGAATATCGAATTGCAGGCTGCTATCGACTTCGGGAATGGCTTTTCCCGCGTCAATCAAACGCTGCCGCAGTCCGCTTATCGGATAAGGTTGAGATGGTATGTCGATTTTCTGCACATCATTAATCGCAGCGGCTTTTGCGTGTGGCGTCATAGCGACAATCACGACTGCACAAAACGCCAATATCGTAATGGCAACAGATCGGTGATGAAACTGAAGAACAGGCTGCATGGTCATGGCTTTGGCCCCTTCGTTCAAGAGGCATAATGTATCACAGAATGCGCGGGTTCACAGCAATCATACCTGCTAAACAGCGGGGGTACCTGACGGAAACCGGCCCTGAAACGGAAAAAGGGGCGGCAAATACCACCCCTTTATTCTCAAAATGCAGAATGCCTGATCAGGAAGCCATGGCGTCCGGTGCCGTTTTCTGGCTTTTCTCGATCAGCTTGTTAACCGCGGTGACATAGGCCACGCAGGATGCGACAACGGTGTCGGTATCCGATGCATTGCCAACCACGGTGCGGTCTTCACCATCCAGCTTGACGGTAACCGTACCCTGTGCGTCCGTGCCTTCGGTGACAGCATGAACCTGATAGAGTTTCAGCTTCCAGTCATGGGGATAGATTGCCTTGATGGCGTTGAAGGTTGCATCAATCGGGCCATCGCCGGTGGTTTTGGCGGTGCGGGTTTCCCCATTCACATTCAGTTCCAGTTCGGCGGTCTGCGGACCTTTGGAGCCACAGGAAACAGCCAGCGATACGAACTTGATATGTTCGTTATCACGCATGCCATCATCGACCAGTGCGACGATGTCGTCGTCATAGACCTCTTTCTTCTTGTCGGCCAGTTCCTTGAAGCGGGCGAACGCGTCTTCGATGGCATTGTCGCCCAGTTCGGCAAAGCCCAGTTCCTTGAGCTTTTCCTTGAAGGCATGACGGCCGGAATGCTTGCCCATCACCAGACTTGATTTGTTCAGGCCGATGCTTTCCGGTTTCATGATTTCATAGGTTTCGGAATTCTTCAGGAAGCCGTCCTGATGAATGCCGCTTTCATGGGCGAAGGCGTTTGCGCCGACAATTGCCTTGTTCGGTTGTACGACGAAGCCCGACACAGCCGACACCAGACGTGATGCGTTCATGATTTTGGTTGAATCGATCCCGGTTTCATACGGGAAGGCATCGTTGCGCGTTTTCAGCGCCATGACGATTTCTTCCAGTGCCGCGTTGCCTGCGCGTTCGCCCAGACCGTTGATCGTGCATTCGATCTGGCGAGCACCAGCATGGACAGCCGCCAGCGAGTTTGCAACCGCCATGCCCAAATCGTTGTGGCAGTGAACCGACAGGATCGCCTTGTCGATATTTGGCACACGGTTAAACAGCATGGTCATCAGGTCGGCGTACTCGGTAGGGGTGGTGTAGCCAACCGTATCGGGGATGTTGATGGTGGTCGCGCCGGCATCAATCGCGGCTTCAACGCAACGGCACAGGAAGTCATGCTCGGTGCGCGATCCGTCCTCGGCCGACCATTCAACGTCGTCGGTAAATTTGCGTGCCAGTGTAACACTTTCAATCACCTTTTCCAGAACGCGTTCCGGTTCCATCTGCAATTTGAATTTCATATGCAGGGGGCTTGTGGAAATGAAGGTGTGGATGCGTTTGTTTTCTGCCGGTTCCAGTGCTTCGGCGGCCCGTTCGATGTCGCCTTTGGCCGCGCGGGCCAGCGAACAGATGGTCGGGCCCTTGATTTGTTTGGCGATTTCATTGACTGACCGGAAGTCGCCATTCGATGCGATGGCAAAGCCTGCCTCAATGATGTCGACTTTCATTTCTGCCAATGCGTGTGCCACACGCAGTTTTTCATCGAGCGTCATTGATGCACCCGGGGACTGTTCGCCGTCACGCAGGGTGGTGTCAAAAATGATGACGCGATTGTCGTTAGCACTAGCCATTACCGTAATTCCTGATCAAGCGGGACTTTGCCCGAAATTTGAAACGTCAATTTGGAAAGAGTGCGGGCCTTTTGGCGCGACTTGTTCCCCTGAGCTGCGGTAAATGGATTGACCTATTTGGTAATCCGAACCGTCTTCGTACGCTCAGGGGCGGGTAAGTCGTAGCGACCCGAGCGCTGCGAGACCAAGGAGACCGAGAATTAGGTTTAGAGCAGACAGCACAAAGGCACCCGAAGCATCGGCTTCGGTGCGATCGGCAATTGCAGGAATGTTGCAAATGTCTGCGGTCATCGGTCTTCATCAAATGGTATCGAAGTGCCAGGCTGTGCTGGCGACGCACCCAATTTCATCGGACCGCCCGCCAAGGTCAAGTAATTTTTGTATCTTTGATGCGCTTTTAAGGGTGGAAATTAGCGCGACGGTGTTGTCGCGGGCCCATATGGCGGCGTGCAGCATAGGATAGAGCTAAATTGATCAAATACGAGAATGGCAAACCACCCAAGCCAAAGATTGCGCTTGAAGTGTTCAAATTCTTGGTTATCTGTTGCAGTATCGATGCGAAATGCCCCAGAAAATTTTCCGATAACGTTTCGTATCAAGTGCCGCCACCAACTTACGGATATACACGATGGTAAGCCTGTCTTTGATCGGGGCCTTTATCCCGACGGCCTTCTTTGTCTCGATCACGCCAGGCATGTGCATGACCCTTGCGCTGACAATGGGAATGACGATCGGCGTGCGCCGTACCGTCTGGATGATGATGGGCGAACTTGTCGGTGTGGGGATTGTCGTGGTGGCCTCGGCCCTTGGTGTTGCAACGGTGATGCTGGAATATCCGGCGGTCTTTGCTGTTTTCAAATATGTGGGTGGCGCCTATCTGGCGTGGCTGGGTATCCAGATGTGGCGTTCGCGCGGACGCATGGCATTTAACGCTGAAATTGATGCCTCCCGCCCCGCGACCCCATTTGCGCTTGCTTCTCAGGGGTTTGTGACTGCGATTGCCAATCCGAAGGGCTGGGCGTTTATGGTGGCTCTATTGCCACCCTTTATCAGTCTGGATCATGCTATCGCGCCGCAGCTTTCCGTGCTGGTGGCAATCATTCTGGTGACAGAACTGATTTGCATGACGCTTTATGCGACCGGCGGCCGGTCGTTGCGACACTTTCTGGAAAAAAGCGGGAATGTCCGTATCCTTAATCGGATCGCCGGGACGCTGATGATCGCGGTCGGGATCTGGCTGGCGTCAAGCTAGGGGCCTATTTGTTTGTAAAACCTCTTTAAAACGGATTATCCTGCCTTATATCGTTGTATAAGTTTATTTGCAGGAAGAGCCATTATGCGCGAATTGCGCTGCATCATTTTCGAGGAAAGCGAGCTGATCAAGGCGCTGGTCGGATATCGCCGCCGCACCGGAAAGCCGTTGCCGCCCGGTCAGATCGGGAGGCTCGAAATTGAAAAATCGCCTGAAATTGCCGCACGGCTCAATATCATTGCCGATCATGGTGACCCGATAATTGTCCCGGCGGCAGGTGCAGAACTGGCGGCAGCCCTGATTGCCTATTGCATTGATGTGCGCGTGCCGGTACCGGCATCTTCGAAAAAGTCGATTACCATGATTGATGGGCATGTCGCGCTAAAGATCATGAAGCAATAGGGATGACTTTAACGCCCAAAAGAAAAAGCGCGGCATTGGCTGCGCTTTTATAATTGAGGGCAGGGCGATCAAGGTCGGATCAGTGTTACCACTGCATCATCTTGCCTTTGAGAGCGCCCATGCGTTCGTCTTCATTCTTGAAGCTTTGGCCTGCGGCAATCCCGTCCTGCACCTTTGTCATCATCAGCCATTCCTTGACCTTCATGAAGCGTGGGGCAAGGAACTGATATGTATCGCGGACCAGACGCACCGCCGGTGCGCCCCGTTCCAGTGCCATCGTATCCCAGCGTTCAAAAAGCGGTTCCCATGCCCGCAGACGGCGATACAGATCATCGCGCTTGTTGCGGATATACTGGCGCTGGGTCGTGAAGTTACGCAGGACTGACATGATTTCGCCGGTATTGGCGTCAATCTCGTCAAAGCTGGTTTCAAACTTTTTCATCGCATCATCAATAAGGCGAATGACCTGTGTGACCGTTTCCAGAACGCCCTTTTCATGTGCATAGATACGGCGCAGTTCCTGCAGCTTTGTGTCGATCTTTTTCACATTGCGGTACTTGTCGCGCAGCGTTTCGACATAAGAAAGTTCCTCGGCGACCTGATGAACCAGATTGACGACTTCCTCGCGGTTTTCGCGGCCGATATTGAGTTTATCGGCGACTTCGTCGAATGCCTGATTGATCTTTTTCTTGGTGCCGGGGTCTTCGGCGATCTGCATCAGCTGTTCGGGATCAGTGATCAGTTCTTCATTCCCGGACATCCAGGTGACAAGCTGCATGGTCAGGCGGTTATAGGCGATTGCACGGTGATCTTCATCGACATCCCACGACGCCTCGCCCGTCAGAACTTCGAGCGGCAAATCATCGCCGGGGCGCAGCACATTGACGAAATCCAGTGACTTGTCGACAAGGCCGATCAGTTCACCATCATTTGAATCCGGGTCGATCCCGAATTCCTTGCAAACCGCCTTAAGGGGCAGGGATACAACCGATCCTTCTGCCATTTTCAGCACAAAAAGAGCCTCGTCCGAAAGGTCAGACTTTTGGAAATGGCATTCCTCGAACGATTTAAAGACCTTGTGTTCAAGATCAAGTTTCCGTTCGCGCGTCGGTTTGTTCATTTATTTGCTCCGCCCGGATTGGTACTGCTGGTCTGATTTATCGTCAGCTCCTGCGATAGGGTTGACAGTCAGTTTATTGCAGCAGCCCCCGGGACTGGTAGTGTCCATATTCTCATACCGATAAGGTTGGGAGAACGTATCGATGTTTCCAGTCTCAACCTGACAGATATGTCACATTATCATAATGCAGGTATTTCTGCCTTCCTGTTTGGCTTGATAAAGGGCGCCGTCAGCACGGTCAACAAACTCCAGTATATTCTCGCCAAGCTTATAAGACGTCAAGCCGATTGAAACGGTTAACTTACCGAAATCCTTGCCTGTTTTCTTATTGATAATTCTTTGACCTGAGACATTGTCGCGCAATTTGTTGGCAAGTTTCGTGGCGTTTTCCAATGTCGTGTCGGGCAGTATGACGGCAAATTCTTCGCCACCGTAACGCGCAACGGTATCCGCCCCTTTGGTCGAATTGACGAGAACCCGGGCAACAGCCTTCAAAACGCCGTCCCCGGCACGATGGCCGTGATTGTCATTGAAGTTTTTGAAATGATCGATATCGATCATCAAAAGGCTTAACGGGGCGCCGGTTTCCATCGTTGTCGTGACCGCATCACGAAGCGATGCATCAAAATTCTTACGGTTGGCGATCCCGGTCAGGGTATCGGTCAATGCATCACGGCGGACCAGTTCCAGTTCGCTGCGAACCCGGCGAACTTCATTGTGGTACTCGTCAAGGCAACCGTTGAATTCACTATAACGGCCGTGCGCATCGCGGGTGGCACTTGAAAGTCCGCGTGTGACATCGCGCGCGATTTCAAGCGTGATATCGTCCGAGCTTAACCGATCAGACGCATTGTCCAGATGCTCGCAGAAGCCTTCGGTTTCACGAAGGACGCTGTGAACAGCTTCTTCGACCCGTTCGACCGCAGCCTGTAATCCTTCGACCCCCATATTCAGTCGCTGTTGCAGGGCATGTGTGCCAAGGAATTTGTGGTAAATCCGGAAAACGGTTTCTTCATCCAATTCCTGAGTGTTGCGGATCAAGACCTTGATCAGTTGGCTCAGTTCGGGAATCTCATCGGTCAGATAGCTGTAAAATACGTGATAAACCTGCGGCGTGGGCTGCAGATTCAACTCGGAGATCAGCGTCATGACATTGTGCGCAATGTCGCGTGGATTGGCGATCTTTGTCGTGGCAGTCAATTTATGTTTTCCGATCCGGTCTTCGGCTTAACCTTTTTACCAACTGCTTATGTCCCAATCCGTCCGGAATTATCCGGTTTGCTCGTTTTTTTAATATGTTGTGACTGCGTGCTGCTTTTCACACATTTATTTCTATCTTCAACCGAATTGCCTCTGCTTGTCACGAGAAACCGCGTCAACAATTATGACAAAATCGAACATTCGAAATACGAACGGACAGGGACGCCAGAAATCCTAACGGCTACAGGTGGTTGGTTCTTTTGATTGAATATTGATGTTTTATATTCCCGTTTTATTGTTCGGGGAAAGCATCGTGTATTTGCGGGTGGTACTTCGTGTGGAGCCGGGGCAAGCGCCATGTGATTCGCTTTTGGCCTCTCGTCTGGTTTTGGAAAACTATCGAGGGACTCGGTGCAATAAAGTGATTTCTGACATATGTTGGGGCATTGAAAAACAATCTTTCTATGTTCAATTTTGTGAAAATGTTCACATTTGGCCGTCGCGCCTGATGCGACGGATGGCCCGCTCTGCTGCTTGTTAAATCAGGTATGGCCAGATTGATCCGGCCTGCCTTCTTGCGTGTGGGGGGCTGAATGGGAATGGTGACGGATCTGAGGTCGGAAAAATGTGGTTCGAATAATGCCGCTTCCGTCGGAAGCCAAGGGAAATCCAAGCGTTTGGGCCGGGTTCACTGATCTTGATCAGGTTGCCAGGCGGTAGCTTGTCACGACAAGGCAGGTCAAAATTGAAATTCGTTCGAAATCAATGTGCCCCCCGGCGCGATCAGGTTGTGCTGAAAGTTGAACGTCGATCAGCAAGCAATATTCGCAAAATACCGGCTAACCATCAGGGTTGAATAAAGAACTTCAAACACGAATTCGTTGCGTGAAGGTCCAAATTCGCGTAAATGTTGAAACGATGCAGTGCATCTTTGGTCTGTGTTGTTGCCTTCTGGTTGAGGTTTCTAACGCTGGTTCAAAAGCGTATTGCAGGGACGTAACTTAAGCATTTTCCGCGCTTGGGAAATGCGATTACCAAAACTAAGGACGACTACGGATATGGCTACCGGAACGGTTAAGTGGTTCAATGCGACCAAGGGTTATGGCTTCATCACCCCGGACGAAGGCGGCAAGGATGCATTCGTGCACATCACCGCTGTTCAGCGCGCTGGTTTGCAGGGACTTGATGAGGGTCAGAAGGTTCAATTCGAGCTGATTGAAGGTCGTAACGGCCGCATGTCGGCAGAAGAACTCTCCATCATGTAATTTGATTTTGGATTGCAGCTTTTGCTGACAACCGTTAACGCGCCGGTCTCCGGCGCGTTATTCGTTTCAGGGCCTTTTTGCGTTAAATTTGTCTATCACGCCCGTTTCCGACATCGCCATCAGGTTACGCCCCATGACCCGGATCATTTTGCCCAACCCGCCTGAAAAGCCCGACGATATCGCCGTATCCGGGTGGCGAAAGGCGGTGCGCAAGCAACTTTTGGCGTGGCGCAGTCAAATGGACCCGAAGTGTTACGCGCAACGATCAGCTGTTATTTGCGCGAAACTTGCCGATATCCTTTCCGTGCGTCCCAATGCCACAATCGGTTTTTATTGGCCGATCCAGAATGAAATCGATCTGCGTCCGGTGATCTCCGATCATATCGAACATGGTGGAAAGGCAGCCTTGCCAATCGTATCGGGCAAGGATCAGCCAATGGTGTTTCATGACTGGACGCAACAGACCGAAATGGTGCCGGGTTTTGCCCGAATTCCCGAACCGGTCGGGACCAAAGCCGTGCCTATCCATGTCATGATCGCGCCACTGGTCGGATTTGACGGTCGTGGCTATCGGTTGGGATATGGTGGCGGATTTTTTGACCGGACACTTGCCGCGATGGCGGTGCGTCCACTTGTTATCGGTGTCGGCTTTGAAGCCACGCGCATCGCCGATATCTTTCCACATGAATATGACATTCCGGTCGATATCATCCTGACCGAGGCTGGCATACGCCCCGTAAGCGAAAAGGCAACCGGTGATTTCAACAGGGCGGAGGGAGCGTCGCCGCCCTGCTTCCTGTCATCCTGAGCGGGTTATTCGGCGGCCTGTATTTTTTGACGGCCGCTACGTACCGGAACAATATCTTTGCGCGCGGCAAGAAAGTTCGGTCTTGGCTTCGTAGCGCCAAACGGCGCAACCAGCCTGTTTGACATCGCATTATAAACGAAAAACAGGTTCGACCGCGGGTAGGGGGTGATGTTGTTGCCCGACCCGTGCAGTGTGTTGCATTCGAAAATCAGAACCGACCCGGCGGAGCCGACTGGTGCGACAATCCCGTTCTCATCGACCATTTCCGAGAGGTTTTTCTGATCAGGAGTGCCGATTTCCTGTATCTTGAGCGAGTTTTTGTAGTTCTGATCGGGAGTTTCTCCGACGCAGGAAATGAACTTTTTATGCGATCCCGGGATCAGCATTAACGGGCCATTATGGGCCGAGTTATCCGTCAAAGTGATCGACATCGAAAGGGCACGCATGCGGGGCATGCCGTCTTCGGTGTGCCAGGTTTCAAAATCCGAATGCCAGAAGAATTCCTTGCCCTTGAAGGCAGGTTTGAAATTGACCCGTGATTGATGAATGTAAACATCGTCATCAAGGAAATGTTCGGCAATCGCGACCAGGCGGTCATCTGATATCAGCTTCGAAAACACATCGCTTTTGTTATGAACACGGAAAACGCTACGGACTTCGTCGCTGCCCGGTTCTGAAATGACCTCTTCGTCGGTCGGGTCGGAATTTTCGACCAGCCCGGCCTCGCGGCGGAGCTTGGCGATTTCCCCATCGCTGAAAACATTTTTCAGAAACAGAAATCCGTTCTTTTCATAAAACTTCTCATCCTCGGCCGTGATCATCGGGCAATGGCCTTGATCGGACCAGATTACCGGATCAACACGATCGATGATGGTCGGATGGGAAGCGTTTCGGGATCGGTACATATCGGTAAGCATCTCATGCTCCTTTGTTGCCAAATGTGCATTCGTTGCCTGTGATTTGTCACAGATCGTGATAGCCCAACGTGCCGCATAGGCGGCAGGTTCCAAAAAGCGTCGAATATCTTTTCTCTGCGTTCCCGGCTTTCCTGCCTGACAGGAAAAGAACTGTTGCACCACATAAGACAATCACGGCTTTGTGCTGCAAAAAAAAAATCGTGATGGTTAGGGATATGCAGATCAGAAAGATGGCTGGGGAACCTGGACTCGAACCAGGACTAGCGGAGTCAGAGTCCGCGGGTCTACCATTAACCTATTCCCCAGCAGGGGGGGTGCGATTTACTGCTCGGTACATATTTGTACGAGACGAACCTCACCAAAGCTTGCAAAGCAAGCAAAGGCTGGCTGGGGAACCTGGATTCGAACCAGGACTGACGGAGTCAGAGTCCGTAGGTCTACCGTTAACCTATTCCCCAACAGAGCCTTGAACGCCGTGTGGCGTGGGCCGCTATTTATTAAACCGATGGCACTTTGGCAAGACCTTTTTTGCCCGTTACGTCTTTGGGCGCGGGGGTGAAGCCGCTCCTCCATGAGTTAAATGCATACGGGATTTGCCTTGTGCAACATTGTCGGTAAACTCATATGTGTGATTCGCAGGAACGTCATATAATTGTCGTGTTGATGCGATCAAAGAATTTGTAACCGACAAGCAAGGCAGATCAGAGCAGGTGAAACAGGTATCTCCCCATAGCGACACGCACAGGGCCATCCGCCCTGAAGGCGGTGCTGCCATGGCCGGAAATGCCGTGATGGATGCGCCGTGCGTTGTGCCATCATCGAGTTTGCCTGCCGACAGCCTTGTTGTGGATCGCCCGCTGCACCCCACGACCAGTCATCCCCCGCTTTATGCCGCGATTGATCTGGGCAGTTCGAATTGCCGTCTGCTGGTCGCGCGCCCTTGCAAAGACGGGTTCAAGGTGATTGATGCGTTTTCGCGCGTTGTGCGTCTTGGCGAAGGTGTGCGGGAAAAAGGTTATCTTTGTCAGGCGGCAATGGATCGTGCGATTGACGCGTTAAAGGTCTGTTCGAAAAAACTGCGCAAGCATCCCGGTGCAAAACTGCATGCGGTGGCGACAGAAGCCTGCCGAACGGCCAAAAATCGCGATGAATTCGTCCGGAAGGTCTTTGACGAAACTGGTATTGAACTTAAAATCATCAATCCGGACGAAGAAAGCCGTTTGGCACTTCAGGCCTGTTCAGCTTTGCTTGACGAGCGCCCCTATGCGGTGGTGTTTGACATTGGCGGTGGCAGCACGGAAATCTGCTGGATCAAGGTAGACAATATGGGCCAGACCCAGTGCATTGAAACGCTTTCGATGCCCTGCGGGGTTCTGTGCCTGACCGAACGTTATGCCGGGATCGAACAGCGCCGCGAACGGTTCGAAGCAATGCGCACTGAAATTCGCGACCGCCTGCGCGATTTCGCCAGCCGCAATTGCTGTTCGGACATTCTTGACGATGGCAAGGTGCAGATGGTTGGTACTTCTGGCACCGTGACAACATTCTGCGGTATTGCCCTTGGCCTTGAGCGGTACGAGCGCCACAAGGTTGATGGATCGGATTTGCGGTTCGATGATGCGGAACGCGTCACCGAATTGCTGCTGCGCATGGAAGCCGACAAACGCAAAGGCCATCCCTGTATCGGGAATCAGCGGGCCGAGCTGATGGATGCGGGGGCGGCGATCTTTGCCGCGATTCGCGATATCTGGCCCTTGGCGACGCTAAAAGTTGCCGATCGTGGCCTTCGCGAGGGAATATTGGTCGATTTGATGCGCGCAGACGGTCATGCTATTGACCCGTGCGATGCGCGACGTCATACAGTGTCCCATATTTCGGCCAATCCATGATCGGCATCGCGCCATCGGATCGTACTGGCCTTTAACACGTTTCAGTTCAGGTAAAGAACATGACCGACAATAGCAGCGGAAAAGGCGGGACGCGTCGCCGCAAGGGTTCAGCCATTGCTGCGATCGATACCGGCGCACGGCGCGGGCTGCGGACGCGCGTCAAAAGTGCCAAGGGACGCAAGATTTCCTCGACCCGCTGGCTCGACCGGCAACTGAACGATCCCTATGTGCAGGAAGCCAAGCGCCTTGGCTATCGGTCGCGTGCGGCCTTCAAGCTGATTGAAATCAACAATCAGTTCGATCTGCTGCGTCCGGGCATGCGCATTGTCGACCTTGGCGCGGCACCGGGCGGCTGGACGCAGGTTGCGGTTGACATGGTCGGTTCAAAACAGGGACGCGGTCAGGTCGTCGGGCTTGATATTCTGGAATGGGAAGGTCTTTCCGGTGCAACCTGTTTGCAGGCCGATTTCCTTGATCCTGCAGCGCCTGACATGATCAAGCAGGCCCTTGATGGGCCGGTTGATGCGGTGATTTCCGATATGTCGCCCGAAACCACCGGCCATCGCCAGACCGACCATATCCGTATTATCGATCTGGTCGAACATGCTTTGCTGTTTGCCGAAGAAGTTCTGGCACCGGGCGGTATTTTCATCGCCAAGGTGTTCAAGGGCGGTACGGAAAATGATCTTTTGAATCGGGTCAAAAAGAACTTCCGCGTATCCAAACATGCCAAACCACCGGCATCACGCCCCGAAAGCCCGGAAGCTTATCTGATTGCAACCGGCTTCCGCGGGCAAAACAATGCCGCCGATGACATTGCCAATGCAGAGTTGCGCGAAGACGACGGCTGGTCGCCGGTCGGCTAAGTTCATGAAAAGGTAAAATGCAAAGCGCGCCACAAGATCGGCGCGCTTTTTTATTTGCAAAAATTCGCCTTCATCCCGCTTGGGTTGTGTCGCGGGTGAAATATTCCGCAATCCGATTGCGCTAAGTCAAGAAGTGGCAATCCGGCATCTTCTATACATTGGTCTAGCAAATAGTCTCCGCACCGGATGAAATTGACGCAGAATTGCGCGACCCGGGCGGGGTTTCGCTATGTCAGGATCGGTTGTGGGACCATTGATCCGTGAACGGGGTGCTATTGATGAAACAGGATCAGCTTTTTCTGACCGGTGTTGAACGTCATTTTGGCGATAATGAAATTATCGTCAGCAAGACCGACACCAAGGGACGTATTACTTACGCAAATGATGTCTTTCTGCGGGTCGCAGGATATCGTGAAAAGGATATTCTGGGCCAGCCGCACAGCATTATCCGCCATCCCGACATGCCGCGCTGCGTGTTCGCCTTACTGTGGGACACGATTTCCAAGGGGCGCGAGATTTTCGCCTATGTGATCAATCGCTCGGCGAACGGGGATCATTACTGGGTGCTGGCCAATGTCACACCGACCTTCGGGCCGAATGGCAATATCGTTGGTTATCATTCCAATCGTCGGGTACCTCGCCGCGAAGCGGTTGAACAGGTTATCCCGCTTTATGCCGATCTTCGTGCAGAAGAAGAACGCGAACGTAATCGCAAGGACGGCATGGCGCGCAGTACACAAAAACTTGGTAATCTTCTGGGGCAGGCAGGCATCGACTATGATCAGTTTGTTTTCACTCTCTAATCTGCGACGGATTTTGATTTCTGGCCTGATGCTGGCCTTTGGTCTGATTGGTGCACTTCTGATGGCGCCAACGCATGCACCGTTTGTTTCTTTGATTGCGACGATTGCGCTTCTGGTCATGGCGTTGATTGGTGCGGTTGCCATCACGCGTCACAAGCGGATCATTGATGAACTGTACGATATCGTCCATGACGCTGCCGATGGAAAAATGGGTGTCAGGGTCAATAATCGTCAAACACAGGGTTATCTTGCGCCCCTGCAAAATGCGGTGAACCAGTTGCTTGACCTGACCGAGGCCTTCGCCAAGGAAGCCGCAGGTGCCATGGGCCATGCATCGCGGGGATCCTATTATCGCAAAATCCTGCCAAGGGGACTGCGCGGTGATCTGATCGGCTATGCCGGGACGGTCAATGCCGCCCTTGATGCCATGCATGAAAAAACCAGAAACTTCAGCGATAGCGCCGGGCGTATCGGTGATGATATCCAGTCGGTGGTTGGTTCGGTCTCGAACAGTGCAAAACAGCTAAGTGACAGTTCCGATTTTCTGTCCCGGCAGGTCAGTCGCATCGCCGAACAGGCCAACGATATGCGCCTTGCTGCCGATGACAGTACCGAGGCCCTGAACGGCATTGCGGTTGCCACCGAACAATTCAGTGCCTCCATTCGTCAGATCGGCGCGCAGATCAATGGTTCCGCCGAACTGGCCGAAGCCGCGGTTAGCCGGGCCCGTGTTGCCGATAATCACATCACGCGTCTTGATGATATGGCGCTTCGCGTGACCAAGGTGGTCGAACTGATCACCGATGTCGCCGATCAGACCAATCTTCTGGCCCTGAACGCCACCATAGAGGCCGCCCGTGCCGGCGAAGCAGGCAAGGGTTTTGCCGTTGTCGCGACCGAGGTCAAAAACCTGGCGTCCCAGACATCGCGTGCCGCCGAACAGGTGATTGGTGAAATCGGCGAAATGCAGTCAATGACCCGCGAAGCCGTTTCATCGGTGCGCGAGATCAATGAAAAGATCAGCGAAATCGATAGCGGTGCGCGTCTGGTTGCCGAAGCCGCCCGCGAACAGACCGAGGTTGTCGGTGCGATCAGTGACCGGATCGATCAGGCGGTGCGACGCATGCAAACCATTGCGGCCATCCTTGCTGACGTTGCCAGCGGCACGACCGAGTCCGGCTCTGTCGTCCTGCAACTCCATAGCGAGGCGACAAATCTTCTGGGGCAGGCCGATTCACTTGATGGTGATGTACGCCGGTTTATCGACAAGGTGCTCAACGTTCCGGATGCTGCGACCGCGTAAAACAGGGGCGGGCGGCTTTCGCGATTGCAGCAAACGCTTGGTCTGCCTTGCAAAATTCGGGGGTGATCCGGGCATAAAAATGGGACTGCGCCAGATAGCAGCCCCATCTACCAGTTTCTAACGGAACTGCCCGGATAATGCAGCAATAAAATGACAGGGCTGCTATGGGCGCAGAAAACTTGGCATAAAGGCCATAACGTGTATAAGTTCCGCGCCAACTCAGATTAACGAGGTGGCCCCATATGACCCGCATTGCAGAAGCCCTGACGTTTGATGACGTTTTGATCAAACCCGCCGCCAGCGAAGTGCTGCCGGCACAGGTGCAGACCAACACCCGCATTACCAAAAATATCGACCTGCGCATTCCGCTTCTGTCGTCCGCAATGGACACAGTGACCGAAAGCCCGATGGCGATTGTTATGGCGCAGCATGGTGGTATGGGGGTCATTCACAAGAACCTCGATATCGCACAGCAGGCCGAACAAGTTCGCCGCGTAAAGAAATTTGAATCCGGTATGGTCGTCAACCCGATCACCATTCACCCGGATCAGACGCTCGCCGATGCGCTGGACCTGATGGACATCAACCACATTTCCGGTATTCCGGTTGTTGAACGCGCCAGCAACAAGCTGGTCGGCATTCTGACCAACCGAGATGTGCGTTTTGCGTCCAACCGTTCGCAACCGGTTTCCGAACTGATGACCCACGAAAATCTGGTTACGGTAACGGAAAATGTCGAAACCGAAGAAGCCAAAAAACTTCTGCACCAGCATCGCATTGAAAAGCTTCTGGTGGTTGACGAAGCCTATCGCTGCACCGGCCTGATTACCGTCAAGGACATCGAAAAAGCCAAATTGCACCCGAATGCGTGCAAGGATGAAAGCGGTCGTCTGCGTGTTGCCGCGGCAACCGGCGTTGGCGAAAGCGGCTTTGAACGGGCAATGGCGCTGGTCGAGGCCGGTGTTGACGTACTGGTCATTGATACCGCACATGGCCATTCCGCCGGTGTGATCAAGGCAGTCGAATATATAAAATCAAAGATCGGCAATACCCAGATCATCGCCGGTAACGTTGCCACCCCCGAAGCCGTCAAGGCACTGGCCGAAGCCGGTGCGGACGCGGTCAAGGTCGGCATCGGTCCGGGGTCGATCTGCACCACCCGCATTGTTGCCGGTGTGGGTGTGCCGCAATTGACGGCCATCCTTGAATGTGCGGAAATCGGTCACAAGCTTGACGTTCCGATCATCGCCGATGGCGGTATCAAGTTTTCGGGCGACATTGCCAAGGCAATGGCCGCCGGTGCGAGCACCTGCATGGTTGGCTCACTTCTGGCCGGTACCGACGAAGCGCCAGGCGAAGTCATCCTTTATCAGGGCCGTTCGTACAAATCCTATCGCGGGATGGGTTCGGTCGGTGCGATGGCACGCGGGTCGGCAGACCGTTACTTCCAGCAGGACGTTCAGGACAACCTGAAACTCGTCCCCGAGGGCATCGAAGGCCGCGTCCCTTACAAGGGGCCGGCTGGTCAGATCATCCATCAGATGGTTGGCGGTCTTAAGGCATCGATGGGCTATACCGGTTCGGCAACGCTTGCCGATTTCCGTGAACGGGCCCAGTTCGTTCGCATCACCAATGCGGGTCTGCGCGAAAGCCATGCCCATGACGTGACCATCACCCGCGAGGCCCCGAATTACCGTCCGGGTAACTAATCGGGGCACGCTGATCAATTGGCTGGGCTGCCTTGCGCTTGTCGCTGTTGGCGAATGGCCCAACCCGTGATATCAGCGGGCACAAATTTCAGATGACGGCAGGCAATCCTGCCGTCATCGCCTTTTTTATCGTATGGTGTTTACTTGAATTCCCATATCGGGACAGGAACATCACACTCAGACAGGTTGGACATTCGTTTTGAAACCCGGTGCACGTATCGCGGCTGTCATTGAACTCTATGACGGCTGGACCCAGACCAGAGACGACGCAGACCGCGTCATTTCCGGCTATTTTGGCAATCGCCGTTATATCGGTGGTGGCGATCGTCGCGAGATCAGCGAACGTTTCTATAACCTGATCCGCCATCAGGCACGTCTGGGCTGGTGGCTTGCCGAATGCGGATATGAGTTTCAGGACGGTCGTGCGCGCATGATCGCCGAACTGGTCTTGCAGGACAAACGCAAGGCCGAAGACATTTCAAGCATGTTCAATGGTGAGGAGTTCTGCCCGAACCCGCTGCATCCGGCAGAAAATCATCTGATCAACAAGCTGACTGGCAAGACGCTTGATCATGACGGCCAGCCAGGTGCGGTCAAAACCGAATTGCCGAAATGGCTTTATGCCGAACTGCTGAAACTCCATCACGAAAACCTTCCGGCTGAAATGGCGGCCTATAATCAGCCCGCCAAACTTGATCTGCGCGTTAACCGCCTTCAGGGCACGGTTGAAGACGCAATCAAATCGCTTGAAGCCGATGGCATCCACAATATCGAAAGAACGCCTTATGCGCCCAACGGCCTGCGTCTGCCGCTTGGTGTGAATATGCTGGTTACGGCGGCCTACAAGGACGGCCTGATCGAAATCCAGGACGAGGCATCGCAGATTTGCGTGCGTCTGGTTGATGCCAAGCCGGGCATGCATATCCTTGATATGTGCGCGGGTGGTGGCGGCAAGACGCTTGGCATGGCGTCCGACATGCGCGGCAAGGGCCGTATCCTTGCCTGCGATACCCATGGCGGTCGTCTGGATAATTCGCGCAAACGTGCCAAACGTGCCGGTGCCGGTGATTGTATTCAGCAGCGCATCATCGCTGATGAACGCGATAGCTGGCTTCGCAACAAATCCGGTTTCTTTGATCGTGTGTTGCTTGATGTCCCCTGTTCGGGGCTTGGCACCCTGCGCCGTAACCCGGCACTGCGCTGGCGTATCGGGCAGCGCGATATCCGCACCCTGATGGCAAATCAAAGCAAGATATTGAAGGCCGGTGCGGCAAAGGTCACCAAGGGTGGGCGTCTGATTTACGCGACCTGCTCGATCATGCCCGAAGAAAATGAACGCCTGATCGAGACCTTCATGCGGGATCGCAAGGATTTCAGACCGGTTCCGATCAGTGAAATCTGGCCCGACGCCCCCAAATCCGTTCCGGTACCCGGTGGCAAGGACAAGCCGTGGCTTCGCCTGTCGCCTAATGTTCATGGTACGGATGGTTTCTTTGTCGCGGTGTTTGAACGTACAGCCAAAGGCAAGGTGAAATAATGACAATGGCGGCCATGGTCATCGCAAACAACCCGATGTCCGATGCCGCCCTTGGTCTGCTCGCAAACTGTAAAATTGCGGCAAGAAAAATGGCCCTGTCCCGAATGGGGACAGGGCCAATTCTTATCACAAGTGCATTTTACCGTGAACGCGATGTGAAGATTGGATCTTCCACAGTTTACCCTGCCGGTTTTTTATTCCGTCTTCGGGGCAGCTTCGCCACCGGTGGTGCCGCCGTCATCCTGCGGCATCAGTTCCAGCGGGCTGCTATCGTCGCCTGCATTGCTGCCATCAAGACCCTTCATGCCCGGAACTTCCTGATTGTCTTCTGGAAGGACGGTGTTCGGCGCTTCGCCGGTTTCGGCCGCCGGGGCATCCGGCACCGGGGTCATGGTATCGCTTTTTTCAGTACCGGTTTCGGTGCCAAACAGCGACGCCGGGTTGTTGGTCTCGGACTGGGTCATTGCAATGGCCGTTGCCGCACCGGCGACCAGAAGAAGGCCAGCGACGGCAAGCGCGATTTTACTGCCTTTGTTCTGTGTCATTTGTCTGTGTCCCTTTGCATGGTCAAACTTGATTTGCTCATGATTTCTAATTCTGTCGGACGCGGTTATCTCCGTGCTCCGTTGGAAACCAAGTTACAGACGCATTGCGCAGGAAAAAGGGACCAATTGTGCTTTTTTCGGGGGCGTTCCGGCAGGAAAAGGCCGCAATTGTCCCCAAATGCCGGAATTCGGCATCAGAATTTCATGAATGCATCCCAAGGTAACCGTTTGCGCCGGGTTGCCGAGACGGATGGTTTGGCGTATGTACGGCGCAACCCCATACTCGACGGAGATACGGCCCGATGACAGATCGCGTGCTGATTATTGATTTTGGATCGCAGGTCACCCAGCTGATTGCACGCCGCGTGCGCGAAAGCGGTGTCTATAGCGAAATCCACCCCTTCAACAATGTCTCGGATGCTTTCCTTGACGAATACGCGCCCAAGGCCGTGATCCTTTCGGGTGGTCCGGCATCGGTCCATTGGGACAAGGCACCCTCGGCTCCGGCAAAGGTGTTCGAGCTTGGCGTGCCGGTGCTTGGTATCTGCTATGGTCAGCAGACCATGGTCAACCAGCTTGGCGGCAAGGTCGCAACGTCCGATCACCGTGAATTCGGTCGTGCCTTTGTCGATGTCATCGAAGACTGCGCGCTGTTCACCGGCATCTGGGCCGAAGGTGCCCGCGAACAGGTCTGGATGAGCCACGGCGACCGTGTCGATGCGCTTCCTGACGGGTTCCGCGTTGTTGGCAAATCTGAAGGCGCACCGTTTGCCGCCATCGCCAATGACGACAAGAAATTCTATGCCGTGCAGTTCCACCCCGAAGTGGTCCACACCCCGCATGGCGCGCAGCTGCTTAAAAACTTCACGCATGGCGTTGCCGGTTGCTCTGGCGACTGGACGATGAACGCCTATAAAGACGACGCCATTGCCAAAATCCGCAAACAGGTCGGTGATGGCAAGGTCATTTGCGGTCTTTCAGGCGGTGTTGACAGCTCCGTCACCGCGGTTCTGATCCACGAAGCGATTGGCGATCAGCTGACCTGCGTGTTCGTTGATCATGGTTTCATGCGCTCGGGCGAAGCCGACCAGGTCGTCACCCTGTTCCGTGACCATTACAATATTCCGCTGGTGCATGTTGACGCGTCCGAAACCTTTATCGGCGCGATTGAAGGCGAAATTGATCCGGAAACCAAACGCAAGACCATTGGCCGTCTGTTCATCGAAGTGTTCGAAGAAGAAGCCAAGAAAATCGGTGGTGCCGATTTCCTTGCACAGGGGACCCTTTACCCGGATGTCATCGAAAGCGTGTCTTTCACCGGCGGCCCGTCGGTCACCATCAAGTCACACCACAATGTCGGAGGCCTTCCGGAACGCATGAACATGCAACTGGTCGAACCGCTGCGTGAATTGTTCAAGGACGAAGTCCGTGACCTTGGTCGTGAACTGGGCCTGCCCGACAGCTTTGTTGGTCGTCACCCGTTCCCTGGACCGGGCCTTGCCATTCGTATCCCCGGCCAGCCGATCACGCGCGAAAAGCTCGATATCCTGAGCAAGGCCGATGCGATCTATCTCGAAGAAATCCGTAATGCCGGTCTCTATGACGCCATCTGGCAGGCCTTCGCGGTGCTGCTCCCGGTCCGTACCGTTGGCGTGATGGGCGATGGTCGCACCTATGACTATGCCTGTGCTCTGCGCGCGGTCACCTCGACCGACGGCATGACCGCCGACTTCTTCGCCTTCCCGCCGGAACTGCTTGGCCGCATCGCCAACCGGATCATCAACGAGGTCAACGGTATCAACCGTGTCACCTATGACTACACCTCGAAACCACCGGGAACGATTGAGTGGGAATGATCCCGCGTCTGGCACGGCCAGGCACCTGAAGGCATAAAAGTCCGATAAGCCCGCGTAATTGCGGGCTTTTTTGTATGTATGTCTGGCAGAGTCTGGCAACAGAAGGAAGCGCCAAGCACCGTTTGAGCATGGCATTAAAGCTGGTACTATCCGTTGATGATGCCATGACTGATGCCGATACCATGCTGTATTTTTTATGTGTTCATGGTATCTAATTTTAATAACTTGTTGTTTTATATAGAAAAAACGGTGAAAATTTGGCGTTTTTTCAGCATGGTATCGAGAATGAAGAGGGACACGCTACATGCTGACCGATACCAAGCTGCGCAATCTCAAGCCCAGGGACAAGCTCTACAAGGTGAATGACCGGGAAGGTCTCTATGTGGCCGTGACTCCAGCCGGCTCCATCTCGTTCCGTTACAACTACTCAATCAACGGTCGGCAGGAGACCATCACCTTTGGACGTTATGGTGTCGGTGGCATCACCCTGGCCGAAGCCCGCGAGCAGTTGGGTGACGCCAAGAAGATGGTTGCAGCGGGCAAGTCGCCGGCCAAGGAGAAAGCCCGAGACAAGGCGCGGGTCAAAGATGCAGAGACGTTCGGTGCCTGGGCGGAAAAGTGGCTGCGTGGCTACCAGATGGCCGACTCCACCCGCGATATGCGCCGTTCGGTCTATGAGCGCGAGCTGAAGCCGAAATTCAGCAATCAGAAGCTGGTGGAGATCACCCATGAGGACTTGCGGGCACTGACCGATGCCATCGTCGAGCGAGGGGCACCGGCCACCGCCGTTCATGTGCGTGAAATCGTGCTTCAGGTCTTCCGCTGGGCAATCGAGCGCGGGCAGAAGGTTGAGAACCCTGCGGAGCTGGTGCGGCCAACGAGCATCGCCCGGTTTGAGCCGCGCGACCGCGCGTTGACGCCAGAAGAAATTGGGCTGATGTACCAGTACATGGAGCGGGTGGGTACAAGCCCAACAAATCGTGCGGCGGCCAAGCTGCTTTTGCTGACCATGGTGCGCAAAAGCGAGTTGACCAATGCGACCTGGAGCGAGATCAATTTCAGCGAAGCACTGTGGACGATTCCAAAGGAGCGGATGAAGCGCCGTAACCCGCACCTGGTATTTCTATCCCGGCAAGCACAGGATATTTTTATCGCCCTGAAAACCTTTGCCGGTGGTTCTGACTTTGTACTGCCATCACGGTACGACTCGGATGCGCCGATGAGCGCTGCCACACTCAACCAAGTGTTGACCCTGACTTACAAAGCGGCACAGAAAGACGGACAGTCGCTGGCCAAGTTCGGGCCGCATGACTTGCGGCGCACAGCCAGCACGCTGTTGCATGAGGCTGGCTACAACACCGACTGGATCGAGAAGTGCCTGGCACACGAGCAGAAGGGCGTAAGGGCGGTCTACAACAAGGCTGAATACCGCGAGCAGCGGGCGGCGATGTTGCAGGATTGGGCAGACATGATTGATGAATGGACTACTGGAAGTACTCGTTGATAGTCCATTATGACGCTTATCCTAGATTTGGACTGCGTGCCGATTTACTTGGCTTAGATAAATAGGAAATCAAATGCCCTGGAGTTCAGAGCACGTTAGATGGCTTGTCGACACTGGCGAACGGCAGAAGGCTGCCGACGGCAAGGAAGTCGAAGTATGGGAGTTCCGTCACAAGAACGACGAGGCTGTGCTCTCGGCCTGGGCGAAACACTTCCGGAATCATTACTGTCTTGATACGGAGATTGATTTCCTCCGGGGCAGACGTCCGAGGACGGATTATCTGACCAATATCAAATTTCCATGTAAAACATCCAAACTTGGTCCAGGAATCCGAGCGGGAGATTTCGGGGAAATTCTGATTTCCGATTACCTGCAATGGCTTCTCGGTTACTGGGTACCCAGGGTGCGATGGTCATCAAAGGTTGTTCGAGATGAATCGCCCAAGGGTAGCGATGTCATTGGATTCCGATTTCACAAAAAAGACGGCGAAGCCTCCACCAAGGACGTGTTGTTTGTCTTTGAATCCAAGACAAAATTCTCCGCCTCTAAGATCAACCGCCTGCAGGATGCCATTAACGACTCTGCCAAAGATCATATTCGCATAGATGAATCACTGAACTTCATCAAGCAAAAGCTCTTTGAAAAAAAGGAAATCGAACAGGCTCAAAGAATCGAGAGATTTCAAAGCCCCGTAGATATGCCCTACAAGGAAACGTACGGCGCTGCAGCCATCATTTCAGATGAATGTTTCGACGTCGAAGAATTGGCTTCGGCAGACTGCCGCAGAATTCCCAAGTCAGCAAAATCCAAGGAGGTCTTTCCTCATCCTAATGGCGATAGCCTTGTCCTCTTGGTTATCAAGGGACCCGGCATGATGGACCTTGTCCACGAGCTCTACAGGAGGGCTGCGGATGAGGCCTGAACAGAAATCCCAACTCCTGCTGGGCGTCACACGGTCAAAGGCCAAGATGCTCGAGTACGGTGTTCCTGAAGAGCATCACATCAAGATCACCCAAGATCCGGCCAAGCTCTTCACCCTCTCAATTGGCCTGCTTGGTGATCTCGCCGCCGCCATCAACCGGGAGGAGCCAGATCCCGATTCCCTCGCAGGGCTGAAAGCCAATCTGCTATTTTCCGCCCGTTTTTTCGACTCCTACCTACAGTCAAAGCTGAACGAGACACTTGATCCATACCTTGTGCTTCTGGGCTCCGCCTCCTATTACCTGTGCGATCTTCCCGGTAGCGCGTCGGTATTGGCGAAGCGCATCGATGGCGACTGCCCGGATCTGGATGGCGATGGTTTAGAAGATCTGTTGCTCTGGTTGCTACAGGCCGATCTGGGGGCCTATTTTGATGGGTCCGAGGGACCATTCGGCGAATTCATCGACGGGATTTCAAAATGGATTCTCCAGTTTTTCGAGGATGGGAATGGCGAATATAATCTTCTCGATTTGGCCACGAAGCTGAGGGACGCCGTCTATGAGTTCGGCACCCCAAGGCAGCTTCTATTTGGTGATGTTATTGCGGCCGTTCTGAGGAAAAAGCTGGAGAATTCCGCCTGGAAGGCTTTGCCGTCATATTCCGGGTTGCCTCGCGACAAATGGCTCCATGCGCTGCAAAAGGATTCGTTCATCAAGGAACTCTGGCCTGCGCAACACCTTTTGGGCAAGGCTGATGTTCTCAAAGGCGAGTCTGCCATCGTTCAAATGCCCACCAGCGCTGGCAAAACGAAGGCAACGGAGCTGATCCTCCGAAGTGCGTTTCTGGCCGACCGCGTGTCACTGGCCATCATCATCGCCCCGTTCCGGGCGCTGTGCCATGAGATCAAGAACAGCCTCGTAGAGGCGTTCCACAACGAAACCACCAAGGTGGATGAATTATCCGATGCCCTACAGACCGACTTCGAGATTGCCGAACTCTTGGGGCACCAACAGATCCTGGTTGTAACTCCCGAGAAGCTGCTCTATGTCCTTCGGCATGCTCCGGAGCTGGCTGCCCACGTTGGCCTGCTGGTTTTTGATGAGGGCCACCAGTTCGACAGCGGCACCCGAGGCATCACATACGAGCTGCTCCTGACGTCGCTGCGCTCCATGATTCCTGAAGGAACCCAGAAGGTGCTGATCTCAGCGGTCATCAGCAATGCCGAGGTCGTCGGAGAATGGCTGAACGGCGAGCCTAATGTCGTCGAAGGCACAACCCTGATTCCGACGTTCAGATCTGTCGGATTTGCGAGTTGGCTCGATCAGTTGGGAAGAATCGAGTACGTCGATAGTCGTGATGCCGAGCAAAGCGAGTTTTTCGTTCCGAGAGTGATTGAAAGATTCAATCTTGGGCGAAGAGGTAAAGAGCAGAAAGATCGCCACTTTCCCGAGAAGGCTGATGGCCAGGCCATTGCACTCTATCTTGGTCTTAAATTGGTCACAAATGGCAGTATCGCTGTTTTCTGCGGAAGGAAGTCGACAGCGGCCAGCGTCTGTGAAAAGGCCGTTGATATTATCAAGCGAGGCGCACCCCTAGGCTTGCCGTCTGATTTTTCAGACGCTAAGGAAGTCGAGCGACTAAGGCATCTGCATGTCGAGAATCTCGGCGCTGATGCCCCGGCGTCCCAGAGTGCGGCGCACGGTATTTTCTCCCATCACGGCAATACGCCGCATGGTATCCGGCTGGCTGTGGAGCATGCCATGCGCGACGATCTTGTTCGATTCGTTGTGTGCACATCTACCTTGGCGCAAGGCGTAAACCTTCCGATTCGATACCTCATCGTGACCAGCGTCTACCAGGGCATGGAGCGCATCAAGGTTCGTGATTTCCACAATCTCATTGGCCGAGCGGGTCGTGCCGGAATGCATACCGAGGGAAGCATTCTGTTTGCAGATCCGGGGATCTATGACAAGCGAAAGAATTTCAACGAAAAATGGCGCTGGAATCAGGTAAAGGAACTTCTGGAACCACGAAATTCTGAGCCTTGCGTCAGCAATCTCCTATCCATCTTCGAACCAATCAAGAGTGATGACGAGAAGTACACCATCACAATGGAGGCCCTGGATTTTGCCAAGGCCTATATCAGTGACCCAGATGAAGTTGGCAAACTGGCTGCGGGGATAGCCGCACGACATGGAGACAAAAAATTCTCCCGAGACGGTGTCGAGCGGCAAATCACCTGGAGAATCAGCCTAATCTGTGCCGTCGAGAGCTTCCTGCTATCTCATTGGGATGAATCTGAAAATGGTCTTTCGGAAGCGGATGTGACCCGCCTGGCCGAAGGGACGCTGGCTTTCTTCCTGGCTGATGATCAGAAAAAGGAGCATATCCGCGAGTTGTTTCAGCTTCTCGCTGGGAACATCTCTGCAAACATCACAGATCCGGCTCGCCGTAAAATCTATGGCCGGACGCTTTACGGAATTCAGGATGCCCAAGCCATTGAGGGATGGGTCCATACCAACGCCGACAGCCTGCTTTCGATTGTTGATGAAACAGAGCCGCTCGATCTTGCCTGGCCATTGCTTACCCGGCATATCAACAGTGGCGTATTCACCAAGTTCGATAAGCCGGAGGTGCTAAAAGAAATCGCGCATGGGTGGATCAGTGGAAAGCCATTCAGCGATCTCCTGAAAATCATCCATAAGCGAGAAGCCAAGATGATATGGGGTACTCGTCGAAGGGAGTTCAAGATCGATCATGTCGTCGATGTCTGCGAAGGGGCACTCGCATATGACGGAGCGCTTGTTGTAGGCGCTTTGAGTGAATTCATTGAAACCCTCGGCCAGGATGACACTGTAGAACTCATCAGTCATCTTCAGGTTTTCCAAAAGCGCCTGAAATATGGCTTGCCCACGGAAACCACCATTGCCCTTTATGAACTTGGCTTTTCGGATCGCGTTATCGCTCAAGACCTTGCCACATCCTTGAACCTAGCTGCGACAGAGAAGAAGGATCTTGTGAAGGCACTGAAAAAAGACAGGGAAGGAGCTAAGGTGGTGTTGGAAAAATATCCGAGTTACTTTCAGAGTCGGTTGAGTGAGCTCATGCACTAAAAAATATATTTTGCGTTGAATTTGGCTGGAAAAAATTTAGCCGCTAAAATTTTCCTTGGTGTTTTTACTCTTTGAGCTGGAGTGATTTGGGAAGAGACGTTAACGATTTCAGCGCTTTCGATACCGCTTGGCGTTCGATGCCCAGCCTTCTCGCTATTTCTGATTGATTGAGCCCATCCCGCTGGAGTATCAGTATTTGCTTTTTGCGGTCTGATAGCTTCAAGTCCACCATCAAGCGCGCCTGGTTGCGCAGCTCTCCTTTGTCGGCTGACTGTACGGTCTGGCTCAACATGAGGTGGTAGAAGTAGCGATCCACCAGTGGGTCGCCTGATGCCGCTTGCGGCGTGGCACGCTTCGCACACTGACGGTTGAGTCGGTCAAGTTCGAGGTTGAATTGCGCGAGAGATCTCTTTGCTTGTCTATAAGCGGGGTTCCGGCTGTCATTCGCCAAGATGGGTCTATGCTTGGCGCAGTATTGGTGGCTGAGTTCCAGTTTCTTGTGGTCTTGCAGTTCTATGTCATTGACTTGCTTGTCAGCGACCGTTGCCATGAAGTCGGCGAACTCGGTCAGCTCTCCGCATAGTTCGCAAAAGCCGTGTTTGCGTTGCGCGTTTAGATTGACGCCAGTTGTGGTGGTCGATTTCTTGGGGCGCTTGCACGCACAGTCCCAAACCAGGCCAGTTAGTGACTCGATGGTTGCAACAAAGCGTTGATCCCTTGAGTCCTGCCTGTCTTCTGTCTTGATGAAATGGCGCAGTAACTGCCGTTGCAGGCGAACCATCGTATCAAACCCGACCAATCGAATGGTCTCACTGAAGTCCATTCCTGCCCCGACACCGGAAACGAAGCCCGCATAGCGTGCGGGGAGAGTTTTCATGTATGTGGCTACGGCGGGATCAATGACTTCCTGTATCAATCTCCTGATGGGGTAGCGCCGCGAAGCAGTGGAGTAAGAGCACCAGCGATCCTGAAAGTGTTCGATGGCTTTCGAGATTCCGGCGTCACATCCTTCCCAGATGGTTATGGTCTTTTCTTTTTTCATGGCGTCAACCTCTTTTGGTAATTATAGCGCCGTCGAAATCTGAATTGCTAGGCACCATAAGGCATTCGTTAGCAATTGGAGGCCGGGCCATGCAGGCTGCAACCAGAAAAATACTCATCAACAGAAAAAAGCTCCTGGAGATCATTCCGCTCTCGACGCGAACCATCTACAACTTGGAGCAACGAGGGGAGTTTCCGCGCCGTATCGCTCTTACATGCAGGAATGTCGCATGGGATTTATCGGAAGTCGAAGAGTGGATCGAAACTCGTAAGTCGTCGGGTATTCAGGCTGATCGGCCCGGCGACGTGAGGGGTTGATATGGCCCTTGACCTGATGGTGGCGTTCAGCGAACCGCCGCCACCAATAGATTACGTATTGCCAAATATGGTTGCCGGCACGGTGGGCGCACTTGTGTCGCCAGGTGGGGCAGGCAAGTCCATGCTGATCCTGCAATTGGCTGCGCAGGTTGCTGGCGGCCCTGATCTGCTGGAAGTGGGCGAGCTGCCCACCGGCCCGGTGGTCTACCTGCCAGCCGAAGATCCACCTGTTGCAATCCATCACCGATTGCACGCACTTGGCGCACACCTCACAGCCGACCAGCGGCGAGCCGTGGCGGATGGCCTGCTGATCGAGCCGCTGATTGGCAAATGCCCCAACGTCATGACCCGAGATTGGTTCGACGGACTCAAGCGGGCCGCCGAGGGCCGTCGTCTGATGGTTCTCGACACTCTGCGCCGCTTCCATATCGAGGAGGAGAACGCCAGCGGGCCTATGGCTCAGGTCGTCGGCCGTATGGAGGCCATAGCCGCCGATACCGGCTGTGCCATTGTATTTCTGCACCACGCCAGCAAAGGCGCGGCGATGGCGGGTGCTGGCGATCAACAGCAGGCCAGCCGTGGATCATCGGTGCTGGTCGATAACATCCGCTGGCAGTCGTATCTGTCCGGCATGACGCAGGCCGAGGCCGAGGAATGGGGTGTTGATGAGGGGCAACGGGGGTTCTTCGTCCGCTATGGCGTTAGCAAAGCCAACTATGGCGCGCCTTTTCAGGAGTGTTGGTTCAGGCGGCACGAGGGCGGCGTCCTCAAGCCGGCTGTACTTGAGCGGCAGAAACGACAGCCGCCCGCGAAGTTGAAATCCGTACCGAGGGGCGGCAATGACAACTGGTAATCAGGTCGCCCCGACCAGCACGGCATTGCAGGCCCGAGTGTTGATCTATCAGCCCAGTCAGCGCCCACGGGAGCGTGCGGGGCAATGGATGGACACCGGCTTTGGGCGATGCCGTGTTACCGGCAGGCTGGGCCAACGTCATGCCGATATTGTGGAATCCATGTTGTATGTGGCCGAACGCCGCCGCGAAATATCGGATGGCGGCATCGAGCTGCTGATTGATCCTGCGAAGCTGCGCCGGATGCTATCCGATCACCAGTACAGCTACGACCGCATCAAGAAGCTGCTGTCCGACTTGCGGGCTGCCACGGTAGAAATCGTGACGCCGGAAATGGAGAGCACCGGTGAGAGCATCATTGGCGGCCTGATTGATCACGTTAGGCCATCACCCATGACACGTCGTGATCCGCTTACCGGCGGCGAGCGCCATTTGTGGCGCGTCCGGCTGGGGGTTGCCCTGGTGATGCTGCTAGAGAGGGATTTGTCTTTGTACTACCCGCCTGCCCCCATTGCCCGGTTGCAACATGGGATCAGTCAGGCGCTTGCACGGCATGTGCTCACCCACAGACACGACCCGGCAGGAGGCTGGCATCTGGACACCTTGATTCGTGCCGTAGGAGGCGAGGCGGTCAACAGTATGACGCTACGTAATTATCGGCGACGGCTGAGAGAGGATGCCGCTGGGCTGGTCGAAGTCGGCATCGAGATAGACGCCAGAGACAGGGTAAAGCGTGTCACACCGGCCCGATAGCGTGCTACAGCGGCCCGAGGGCGTGTCACATCGGCCCGGAAGCGTGCCACAGCGGCCCGATTTTTTGCTGTTTTGGCAGGATATTCAGGATATTTCAGGATATCCAGGCGGTGCTACCGCCCGCTTGAAGCGGTCGCTTGCACCTTGTCGATCAAGCCCTGGCGGACTTGCTCAATCGGCCAGAGGCCGATGGTTGAACGCCAGGAGGGGAAGGGAGGCAGCTACGAGTCATCGAGCTTTACCGACTACGGCTAGGCCGCCCCTCAAGTGTCAACATCAACGGAGTGCGGCGGCCACAAGATCACCGGCCCGCGCTACCAGAAGCGCATCGTGCCCCATTGAAGGGTCGGCTGGAAATCACTTACTACTGAATGCCGGCGGCATCGAGGATGCTTTGTTGACACTTGAGGGGCGGTGGCATGGCTTTTCCCTTGGCGTTCAACTTGGCATTTTTCGAGTGCGAGGAAAGTGCAAGGAAAGTGTTGGTTTCGCACGCTGGGAAGCGGTAGGAAATCGGTTGGAGATTCCGTTTTTATCGCGATTCTATGCCGATTTTTCACGATTACAGCGCGATTCTGCCGAATGTGCTGCGATTGCGGAGCAATCGCAGATAAATAGCGACGAAATAGCGATGAATTCCAACCTGCATACGTGCAGAAAACGCGACTGTGACGCGGGCAGGATGTGTGAAGTAGGCCCACCCGCAAGCGGGTTGTCCTTCTTCACTCGTCCTTATTCGCACCTGGCGGTGCTCAACGGGAATCCTGCTCTGCGAGGCTGTTGTCAGCCGTAGGCCGGAGGATGAATGGACGACGAAAAGAAAGTCACACGCAAAAACAGTCCGCCCATCAAGGTGTACTGCCTGCCCGAAGAGCGGGCAGAGATCGAGGCGAACGCCAAAAGAGCGGGGATCAGCGTTGCACACTACCTGCGCGAAGTAGGTCAGGGCTACCAGGTCAAGGGCGTCATGGATTACCAGCACGTGCGCGAGTTGGTGCGGGTCAATGGTGACCTGGGCAGGCTGGGCGGCTTACTCAAGCTATGGCTGACCGACGACCCGCGCACGGCCCGTTTCGGTGATGCCACGATTCTTGCCCTGCTGGGCCGCATCGAGGCTACCCAGGCGGAAATGAGCCGGCTGATGAAGTCCGTGGTGCAGCCGAGGGCCGAGCCTTGAATTTTAGCCGCTAAAAAACCGGAGGCTGGCTGATGATCGCCAAGCATGTACCCATGCGTTCGCTAGGCAAGTCCGACTTTGCCGGCCTGGTGAACTACGTCACTGACGCGCAAAACAAGGAACATCGGCTGGGTCTGGTGCAGATCACCAACTGCGATGCTGGGTCGGTGCGGGACGCCATCACCGAGATTCTGGCGACCCAGCACACGAACACGCGGGCCAAGAGCGACAAGACCTATCACCTGATCGTCAGCTTCCGTGCTGGCGAGCAGCCCGATGCTGACACCTTGCGAGCGGTTGAGGAACGCATCTGCGCCGGACTTGGCTACGGCGAACACCAGCGTATCAGCGCCGTGCATAACGACACCGATAACCTGCACATCCACATTGCTATCAACAAGATTCACCCGACCAGGCACACGATGCACGAGCCGTACTATCCGCACCTGGCGCTGGCCGACTTGTGCGAGACGCTGGAGCGGGACTATGGCCTGGAAGCGGATAATCACCGACCGCAGCAGCGCGGGGCGGCATCGAGGGCCGCCGACATGGAGCGCCATGCAGGCGTTGAAAGCCTGGTGGGTTGGATCAAGCGCGAATGCCTGGACGACATCAAGGCGGCGCAGTCCTGGACGGAGCTGCACCAGGTCATGCGTGATAACGGTCTGGAGATTACGCCAAGGGGTAACGGGCTGGTGATCCGGGCCGATGACGGAACGATGGTCAAGCCCAGCTCCCTGGCCCGCGATCTGTCCAAGCCTGCCTTGGAAAAGCGGCTGGGAGCCTTTGAGGCGTCACCGGATCAGCAGGAGAAGCCGCCCAGGCGGCAGTATCAAAAGAAGCCGGTACGGTCACGCGCTGACACCACCGAGCTTTATGCCAGGTACAAGGATGAGCAGAAGAATTTGACCGCCGCCAGGGCCGAGGCATTGGCGGCGGCGAAGCGGCGCAAGGATCGGGCCGTGCTGGCTGCCAAACAGAAGGCCGCCACCAAGCGGGCAGCAATCAAGCTGGCCGGTGGCGGTCGGGTGGCCAAAAAACTGCTGTACTCACAAACCAGTGCGACGCTACGCGCCGAGCTGGACGGGATATACAAGGGATACAGCAAAGAGCGTGAACGGCTGCACCAGGGCCACCAGCGCCGCCAGTGGGCCGATTGGCTCAAACAAGAGGCTACCCAGGGTAACAGCGAGGCGCTGGCTGCCTTGCGGGCCAGAGAGGCAGCCCAGGGATTGAAGGGCAACACGGTCAAAGGGCAAGGTCAGGCGAAGCCCGGCCATGCGTCGGTGATCGACAACATCACCAAGGCGGGCACCATCATTTACCGGGCCGGTGCCAGTGCCGTGAGGGATGACGGTGACCGACTGCAAGTCTCGACCGGCACCGACCGCGCCGGCGTTCAGGAAGCCTTGAGGCTGGCCGCAGAGCGGTACGGCAGCCGCATCACCGTTAACGGTACAACCGAGTTCAAGGCCCAGGCGATCCGGGCCGCCGTGGATGGCAAACTGCCCATCACGTTTGCCGATCCGGCCCTGGAGAAGCGCCGCCAAGCGCTACTGCAAGACAATTTCAGCGCGACCAGAAAGCTGGGTGTTCCTGGTGTTGGGAAAGCACCGCCGCCGGCGGCCAGGGCAGGCCGTTTGCGTTCATTGGCTCAGGCCGAAGCGTTGCAGATCGAGGGGGCAGCGGCGGCGGTTACGCCGCAAAGGCCGGCAGTTGCACCGACGCCCGCGTCGAGTGAACTGGCCCGTCGCAAAGCCAAGCTACAAGCCGAGTTGAGCGCCAAGAAAGAAAGGACAAACCAGCGTAAGGGGCGGGGTCGGTAGCCCTTGATATGCTTGAATGCAATTTGTATAATTGATTTCACAGCAATCAATAGGAGGTTGCAGACATGAGAGCAGTAACGATCAGGAATGTACCGGAAGAGGTGCATCGTGCCATCCGGGTTAGGGCAGCGCAGAATGGCCGTACCTTGCAAGCCGAGATGTGCGAAATATTGGCTACCGCTGTAAAACCGGAAGGTCGGGTAAAGCTGGGTGACTTATTGGCAGGTATCGGGCGCAAGGTGAAATTGACCGACGAAGAAATGACGGTTTTTGACCGTGACCATTCACCCGCCCGCGCAGCGAGTTTTGAATGATTCTGCTGGATACAAACGTTATATCGGAGCAGTTTCGAGCCGTACCCGATGAAACGGTGATTGACTGGTTGAATCGTCAGCCGCTGGAAACGCTTTATCTGGCATCCATGACCGTGGCCGAACTGCGGGCCGGTGTTGCCCTGATGCCCGCAGGTAAGCGCCGGACAGTGCTCGGTGACAGCATCGAACACCAGGTGTTGCCGGTATTTGTGGGCCGGGTGTTGCCGTTTGATATGGCTTGCACACGCGCCTATGCCGATGTGCTGGCAGCCGCCCGCAAGGCCGGTAGCGGCATCGAGGCCGCTGATGCCGTCATAGCGGCGATTGCCCTGGAGAGCGGTTTCAGCGTGGCAACAAGGGACGTAAGCCCGTTTCTGGCGGCCGGCGTGAACGTCATCAACCCTTGGGAAGATCAAGAGTAAAGCAGTTATTCGTGCAGGTTTGCACGGCACACACCGATCTCAACAAAAAATTGCAAGGGCGTGACGGTGTCGCCCGGGCGGGTACCTTGGCAGATTTTGGCGAACTGCCACGTGATGGCCCAACCCCACAGAAACACGTGGGACAGATTAGCCGCAACAGCTAACTCATCACATCGAGAGGTACTCGGCCATGAAGCCTGCCCGTTTTTTAGCGGCTAAAACCGCGCTCGCCGCCGTCCTGGCTGGCGGCATCATCACATCGGCGCACGCCGGCATACCCGTCATCGACGCTGGCAACCTGACGCAGAACGTCATGACGGCCATGGAATCGGTGGCGCAGACGCTCAAGCAGATTGAGCAATACCAGACCCAATTGCAGCAGTACGAAAACATGCTGCAAAACACGATGGCCCCGGCGGCCTATATCTGGGATCAGGCGCAGGCCACGATCGGCAAGCTGGTTGAGGCTCAAAATACGCTGGCCTACTACCAGAACCAGCTCGGCAGCCTGGACAACTATCTGTCCAAGTTCCAGGACGTGGCTTATTACAGAGGCTCGCCGTGCTTCAACGGCACCGGCGGTTGTACAGATACCGAATGGGCCGCAATGGACGAAAACCGCCGCCTGGCCAGCGAAGGTCAGAAGGTTGCCAACGATGCTCTATTCAGGACGCTAAAAAATCAGCAGGAAGCTTTGCGCAATGACGCCCGCAATCTGGAGCGGTTGCAGGGTGCCGCCCAGGGCGCACAAGGCCAGTTACAGGCCATAGGGTACGCCAACCAGCTTGCCAGCCAGCAGGCCAACCAGCTCTTGCAGATTCGTAGCCTTCTGATGGCTCAGCAAACGGCCGTAGGAGCCAGAATGCAAGCTGATGCTGACCGGAAAGCAATAGAGCAGGCGGCACATGAGCAGCTTTATAAAGGGTTGCAGGAGCCGGTAAACCGTTCCAAAAGCAAGGAGTACTAACCGTGAAAACAATCACGATTACCCTTGCAATGTTGTTTTCAGCCTTGATTACGGGCTGCGGTGAGTCAACAGATCGCGATTTGAGCACCAGGACACCGGAAGAGCAGCAGGCCGCAGATGATCTCTATAAAGGCTTGGAAACGCCTGTTGATCGCTCAAGAAGTAAGGAGTACTGACCATGAAATCTGTACTTGTGCGTTTAGGGTTCGGGTCGGCGTTGGTGTTTCTTTCTCAATCCGCTGCTGCTGCCATCGAAAAGGGCGGCGTTCTGAACGATGTGTCAGACCGATTCTTAACGGCCAGTTCAACCTGGGCCGGAACAATTACGCAATATGCGTCCTGGCTGTTCTGGACGCTGGTTGTTATCTCGATGGTCTGGACGTTCGGCATGATGGCCTTGCGTAAGGCCGACATTGGCGAGTTCTTTGCGGAGTTTGTCCGCTTCACGATATTCACTGGCTTTTTCTGGTGGCTGCTCATCAACGGTCCCAACTTCGCTATGGATATTGTCAATTCGTTGAGAACGATTGCCGCAGAAGCATCTGGACTACCGAGAGCATTGAATCCGTCCACGCCCATTGATATTGCCTTCGATATTCTGGCGAAAGCGGCGAAGTCTTACAGCGTTACTAGCCCTATCGACAATCTATCAATCTTCCTGACTACTCTGGCGATCCTGGCGTGTATGGCGGTGGTGGCGGCTAACGTGTTGCTGGCACTCATTACCGCCTGGGTGTTGGCCTATGCTGGGGTTTTTGTCCTTGGCTTTGGTGGAGCGCGTTGGACTTCAGATATCGCATTGAACTATTTCAGAAGCGTAATCGGCATTGCCCTCAAGCTGATGACTATTACTCTGCTGGTCGGTATCGCTGTGTCCATCATTGATGGTTATCACGCTGATCTAGCCAATAAAGCCTCAATGGACGAGCTGCTGGTTATTTTTGTTGTATCGCTTGTCCTGGTGATCCTGGTGAACACCATACCGAACGTTATTGCGGGCTTGATTCCTGGCGGCGGTGCGGCTGCGAGTGCCGGTAGTTCTTTCGGTGCTGGTGCCATTATGGGTGCGGGTATGGCGGCGGCCGGCATGGCTACTGGTGGTGCGGCTCTTGCGGCAAAAGCAACAATGGGCGCCGCTACCGGGGCTATGGGCGGTGCATCGGCGATCCAGGCGGCATTCCAGAAAGCGTCAGCCAGCATCAGCGGCGGCGGGGATATGCCCAGCATGGGGTCGGTCATGGGCGGAAATTCCGGCAGTGGCGGCCGTAGTGGTGAAGCTGGGGCGGCTGGCAGTACGCCGTTTGCGCAGGCCGCTGGTTTTGGTGGCAGCGGTAGCGGTTCACATGGCGGCGGTTTTGCCAGGGCGGCGAAGCTGGCCACGGGCACGGCATCGGAGTTGGCCAAGGGCGTCGGCTCCCAAATGAAACAAGGGTTTCAGGAGCGGGTGAACGAAACGGCAGGCGGGAAGATGGCTGCTGCAATCCGGGAAAGCATGGAGCCAAACGAAACGGGCCAGTCCGGCCAGTTCGATGGCAATAGCCTGGGCGGTTCTCAGGGTAACGGCGAAGCGCCCTCATTCGTGAACCGTGACACCGATAACAGCGAAGGCAGGAGCTAAACCCATGACAACACCCTATATGGCCGCATTGACGGCCCTGGATGAACGCCAAGAGGAAGTTCAGGTATTTGTTTCCCCGCTGGGCGATCAATCGACTGAGATTGATGCAGCAGCAGAAACAGCGGTTTTTGTGGCGCGGCCAGACTATGCACGAGGGATCGAACCTAAGTCGGTCAGTATCGAGGTAAAGGGCGGCAGTAATCAGCGGTCAGCATTCGCCGAGGCGGCGGGGCTGTACCTGTAGGCGCACCGGGCGGGCCGGTAACCCGCCCGGCACTTTCAATCAACACCTGTCTGAGAGGTGAATCATGACAACACAACATCTTATCGAACCGGGCCAGGTCGTGCACCAAGCGGCCGCTATCCTTGCTTCCTTGGAGTACATCGACCAAGGCACGGCGCAGCGGCTGGGGCCGCTGGCCGAGGCCGTGGCGAATGCTTTCATGGTGGTGTACTACCAGGCCGAAACAGGCCATGCGACTCGGAATGACTTCTGCGAAGCTCTGGAGGCGATTCGCCGATCTTTGCCCCAGGCGTAGCCCGGCGGAACAGGTAAGAATAATAAGAAGATTATTATTCTTATCGTCTTACCCAGCCCGGCAGTAGCTACGGCGGCGGCCAGGTGGCCGCGTTCTGCTATTCAATCCCGTATCTGATCTTCGCCTGGGTCGCGATTTCGCGGGCGTGCTCAATATAGGCCGCGTCACCAGTGGCCTCAGCGTGGGCCAGATACGCATGTATGGCTTCCGCGCTTTGCAAGTCCTCGACCAACAATTCTCGGCCAACGGCTGGGGCATCGACCCATTCTCGTTCTTCCGGCGGCAACGGGTATGCCCCGGAGGCTTCGGTTCCTGCCAGCAGTTCGTCCAGCGTGTAGCGCGGCTTGGTCATCGACGGGCCTCATCGAGCCATGCCAACGTTTCAGCATCGTGGGCCGCCACACGGGTCAGCAACTGACGCACGAAGGCCGTCATGCTGATGCCGTGTGCGGCCAGGACGGCAGCCGCTTCTGCCTTCACAGTCACCGGGACGGTGGCGCTTACGGTTTTCATGGTCGTACCCTCGCGTGTTCTAGGCGGTTGAAGTAGGTTTATTTCATATTGTCGCATTCGCCAATGTGTTCGGAAAACGGTGGTTTTCTGGATACACATCTGTGGCGTTTCTTTGGTCGCTGGATGCGCCTCTCGCTGTTAAGCTGGCCGTCATTTTTTTAATGTTCTGATTGGGTCAATTAATGCCACTCTGGCCATAGATCGATGACAGCACCTATATGCTAATTTCCGTTTGACTTATGAAGCGCATTTGGATTTTATAAACTCAAAAACCGGCTTGAGTGGCTCAAAGCAGGACTTATCAAGCATCGGCACAATTTCTTTGGCAAAAGCAGTCTTGTCACGATCTGATTTGAATACAACCTTAGAGCCACCAACACATGCTTCTTGATGGTAATAGTCTGCTGTCGGTGCTTGTCCATAAAAAAGGTGCTCGATTTCGCAGCATGAATCTCCCCCAAAGGTTTCGCCGGTTTCCGGATTTCGGATTACCTGCCTCTGAATATCGGCATGCGCTGGGACAGGAAGCATGACTGCATAAGACTCGCCATGCGCCCACTTTTTGATTAAGCCCTTGAACGGATCGCTGGCTGTCACTTCTCCGTTGAGCCCATTCCACTGGTCGTATGCTTTGTCGAAATCAAACAAGGCAAATACGGGCAACCCGTCCATCTCGCCATGAATGCGGTCGTCGGTCAGGAGCTGGTTTATGTAAGTGCAACTGAATGCATAGAACGGGATGAAGGGCATATCATCCTCGTAGAGCTTGTACCAAGCTTCTTTAAGAATGATCGGGTCTGTGCTTCCCTCAGTAAAAAGAACGGGCTTCTTTTCTATCTGGACTGCATTAATAATGCTGAGCAATTGTTCCTGTTCCGAATACTTGATCAGGTCTGAACTCAGTTTCTTGATTGCAATTGCTTTCGGCAAGTCATAGCAGTTCGCCAGATTATCCTTTATGTCAAAGAATTTGATCTTTCTCTTGTCGTGAGGAATGAGTGTCACAGCACTGTGGCTGCTCATCAAAACATGGCTTGATTTTGCTGCTGCATCGGTAATGTCGAAAACTTGCTGCAAAAAATCAAACTGCCACTCCGGGTGAAGGAATGCATCCGGTTCATCCAGTAAGATCAGGCAATGCCGATCTTTAAATAGCTCGACAATAGAGTAGATATAAACGGATTGAAACTGGCCGTCACTGAAGTGAGTGATATTAGCATCAAGGCCGCTGGATAATTTGAGGGGAATGGTAAGCTCCCCAAGCATCCCAAGTGTCTTCAGATTGTCGAACTGTCGAAAAATATCCGCAACAGAATCATCGGCAAACTTCTGCTGGAATAGTTCGATATTGATCGGAATCTGGTAGCGGTCATCGGCAGAACTATAGACATTGTCGTGATTGAACTCGCCCTTAATGCATGTAACGAGCTTATTCAAAAACTCTCGTGTGATGCCGTCGGCACCCCAATAATGCGTGCGCGGATCAAAACTCTCGATGCCATCCACCTCCAGTGCTTTCAATGCGCTTGTCGCAAAAAGCGGGCTCTGAAGTGTCAGTTGTATATCCAAGCCGATAGTTGCGATCCCTAGCTTTTGGCAAACGAATTGTCGAGCCTTATTGGTGTTTGGCTGTGACAGTAAAACAGCCAGTAATAATTGCTTATAGTCTGGACCTATACCGATAAAGCGGCGACTCTCATCAGTATTGGCGCCTTTGATGCGTCCACGAAATTTTGCTTCGTACTCTGCAACCAAGGAAGAAACGGTGGTGTTGTGCCCGGAATAATAAATCAAAATATTATCGGGGAATGGTGTATGTCCAAGCGTCTTACGGTCTTCGTCATTGTTGATGCGAAGCTTGCCAGCCTTCCATTCTATTTCTGTATCTTGCCCTTCGATCTCGTAATTCAGGCGATAATCAAAAGCAATTTTATTATCCGTACGGCCGAGTTGATCCAAATGGCGAAATATTTCAATTAGCGCCTCGAACAGGTTCGATTTACCGCTGCCATTTTTGCCGACAAATACATCGATAAAGCTGGTGCCATCAAAATTCAGAGAGAAGTTTTTGAGATTTTTGTATTGACTGATGAAAAATGATTTCAGACGCATAGCAGCTCACTCATACTTTTGCCATTACGGCAGTCAATAATTCGTTTTGTTTACAAGTGGATGCGGCAATCTGTTGATCTAGCTTGTTGCATAATCCCATAAGCAGGTCGATTTTGGCGACGATGCGGTGTTGCTCAGAGAGCGGTGGCACCGGAATAGCTATCGATGACCATTTTTGCTTGTTAATTATTGGTGTTGCTGATCCGCCAGCTGAATCTAGAACGATGCGTTGGAATAGATTTGTAGCCATTAGCCAGTATAAGAATTTCACCGGAATAGGATGAAATGGAGTGATGGTGTTTATCTGCTGATTGCATGCCAAATTTTGAATATTAATTGCGTGCTTTCCAATGCTTCCCCCTATGCAAACCATTAGCACGGATCCCTTTTCGATTAGCCGACTGTAGGAGAGTCCGGATTCTGAAAGTCCTTTACCAGAGTAATCAATCACTCCATTTTTAATGTCCCCTGGGCCAATAAAAGGTATGTGATCACCAAAGTTGCCTTGATCTTTACTTGGAGGAGTTGTCCCTGTTTGCGTAGTTCCTAATTCTTCTAATCGCACCCACTCCCACCCCTTGGGCAAAGCATAGGATTCTTCTTTATCTGTGACTGGAGGCAGTGATTTTGGGGCTTTGATCTTGCCTTCCTTTACCAGCCGCTTTTTTTCGGTCTCAATTTCTTTCAGTAATTCAGAAGCGGGTTGATCGTTTGGGTCTTGCGGGACAAGCTTGCCCATCACTGCCAGTTGCAGGATGGCTTTGCGCAGTTCGGCGACGTTTTCCTTGACGCTGTAGAGCTCGCCAAAGTGCTGCTCGATAAAGCCCCAGGCCGAGCTGTCCGGCGCGGCGAGAAGTTGCTGCATGGCGGCGGTGTGGACAGCCAGCCGTTTTTCCTCCCGCTCCTTGCGCAGGGCTTCCAGCGCATCGCAGCACGCCATCAACTGGTCGATGAGGGCGACGATACGGTTCTGTTCGGGGAACGGGGGGAGAGGAAAGAGACCAGAGAAAAAATCGCCATCGTTGATGGCGGGATATGCAACCCCTTTCTGGGTCGCCTCAACGTAACGAATAAATGCAGGTGATCTAAGGTAGTGGTATATAAAGCGGGCGCTTAACGACCTAAATGGGTGAAGAATTGCAAAAGCTGTGCTTGCAATAGGTTCGGGGTCGTACTCCTTATCGATAATTGCAATATTTAACAAATACGGTCGGACAGTTGAATAGATAACGGTCCCAGTCTTAACGATTTTTCTCGCCCGCGATGGCGCATCGGATGCGCCAAGGATCTGCAGGTTCGAGCCAATTTTCCCTGATGTATTATCAATGGCGCCAACATCAATATAGGTGAATGTGCTATCTGGAATTTTCTGCCCCCAATCGTGGCATATTTCTCTCACTCGCACCCACTCCCACCCCTGTGGCAATTGGTAAGGCACTTCCTCCGGTTTGATCGGCGGCAAAGGCTTGGGCGCTTTGATCTTGCCTGCTTTCACCAGCCGCTGTTTCTCGGCGTTGATGTCTTTCAGCAATTCCGAGGCCGGCTGATCGGCGGGGTCTTGTTCCACCAGCTTGCCTTGCATGGCCAGAGTCAAGATCAGTTCGCGCAGCTTGGCAATGCCATCGGGCGCGGCAAAGGCAGTGTCGAAATGCTGTTCGAGCAGATCGCGGGTCGCGTTAGTCATGCCTTGCCCCCGAGACACGCCATCAGCTCGGCTTTCAAAGCAGCCTGCGCTGTTTCGAGCTGGGCGACGATTCCCTGGTATTCGCACATCAAGTCTTCTGGCTTGCCATGCTCGACTTCTACCAAGTGCGGGTTCTTGCCAACGGCATCCAGGTTGTAGTTTTTGTCGGCTATCTCTTTTGCAGAAACTTTCCATGCGTATTGCGTTGTCTTGCGACCTTTGCGGCTGGGGCCACCCCACCAGGCTTTTTCGAGATCGAATTCCTCGATGGTCAGCGGCTTGGAGCGTGAATAGCTCTTGTAGCCTTCCGGGTAGGGGTGTTCAAAGAACCAGACGTCCTTGGTCGGCTCGCCCTTTTCGAAGAACAGCACATTGGTGGCAATGCTGGTGTAGGGCGCAAAAACGCCTTTGGGCAGGCGAACGATGGTGTGCAGGTTGAACTCTTCCAGTAACTCGCGTTTCAGCGTGGTTTTGGCACCCTCGCCAAACAGGAATCCATCGGGTAGCACGACGGCGGCACGGCCGCCATTGCCTTTGTGATCGGCGTGCTTGAGCAAGTGCATGATGAGCGCCATGAATAAGTCGGCGGTTTCACGGGTTTGGTATTTACGCGGAAAGTTGTTCTCGATGCCATCCTCTTCCATGCCGCCGAACGGCGGGTTGGTAAGAATGATGTCCACACGGTCTTTCGGGCCGTAGTCCTTGAGCGGGCGGCTTAAGGTGTTGTCGTGGCGGATATTGCTGGGTACGTCGATGCCGTGGAGCATCAAGTTGGTCATGGCCAGCATGTGCGGCAGCGGCTTTTTCTCCACACCGTGGATGCTGTCTTGCAGCGTGATTCTGTCTGCCGCTGTTTTGACTTGTGACTTCAGGTGCTCGATGGTGCAGGTCAAAAAGCCGCCCGTGCCGCAAGCAGGGTCGAGCACGCTCTCGCCCAACTGTGGATTGAGAATATCCACCATAAACTGGGTGACGGCTCGAGGAGTGTAATACTCGCCAGCGTTGCCGGCGGACTGCAGGTCGGCCAGGATTTTTTCGTAGATGTCGTTGAACAGGTGGCGGTCTGTCGATGAGTTGAAATCAACATCCATCTCGATGGTGTTGATGACCTGCCGTAGCAAAGTGCCAGATTTCATGTAGTTGTAGGCATCCTCGAACACCGAACCCACCACTTTACCGCTTGGCGACACGCCAGCAGCGGTGGCCAGCTTTTTGAGTGAGGGAAAAAGCTCGTTGTTGACGAAGTCGATCAGTTCGTCGCCGGTGATGCCTTCTGCATTCTTGGCCCAGTTGCTCCAGCGGAAGCGGCTTTGCAGTGGCGACTTGTAGCCAGGAATGGTGAGTTGCCATTCTTGTTCTTTGTCATCGAAGATTTTCAGAAACAGTAGCCAGACGATCTGGCTGATGCGCTGGGCGTCGCCATCAACTCCTACGTCTTTACGCATGATGTCTTGAATGGTTTTGATCAGGGTGCCGATAGACATGAGTGAGGTTCCAATTCGTGTTTGTTATGCGCGCTGCTGCGATGGGCTATAGAGCGCTTGTCCGAGTTCGTGCACAGCGTGTTGGTACTGATCCAGCCCGCCAAAGGCGCGAATGATTTCCATAGGGGTGCCGAAACTGGTGAACGGGGCGATGGTGAGGATTTGCGTTTCCTCAATCGGTCCAACGCCTTCGTCGGCGTATTTGTCCAGCAAAGCTTGCAGCACACGCTGCGCTTGCTCGCCATAGCGAGTGAAGTAATCGCGCTTCTTAACCTGATCGGCACGTTCCTTGCGGCTGAGCGGTGGTTGATCCCAGGCTACGTGGCAGACCAGATCAAACGGATCGAATTCCTTGCCTGACTGCTGGCCAATTTCTTCGGCCAGCGCGGCAAAGAAAACGCCCTCATTGGCCAATTCGTCGATGATGGCTTGCTTCTTCTCGGCGCTGTTCCAGCGGCGCAAGAAGTCGTCTAGAGAGCTGAACTCCTTGGCGAGCGCCTTGCGGGTGTAGTCCTTGAGTGATTCGGTAATCAGTTTTCCGTTGGCGTCGAAATACTGCACACGCTCGGCCGCCACTTTGACTTCAACATTGGCAACGACATAGCGACGAACTTCAGTTCCTTCTTTATGCGAGCCTGGTTCAAATACGCCTGTCCACGGCGACTCCTCGGCAGGCGGATAAATAAAGCCATCTTCACCCTGAGTGCCCGTTACTTCATCTGGCGGCACCGGGGATTCGCCTGCTGCGGGTTCGTAGACTTGCACGGGGTCGCCATCAAAATCAGGATCGGCGAATAGCTCGGTCGCTTTTTTGAAGTCGATGATGGTGAAGTAGTATTTGTCGTAGTCTTCATTGATGCGCGTGCCACGGCCAATGATCTGCTTGAATTCGGTCATGGACTGGATGCGCTGATCGAGCACGATGAGTTTGCAAGTCTGGGCGTCCACACCCGTGGTCATCAATTTGGATGTGGTGGCGATAACCGGGTACTTGGATTCGGGAAAGATAAAGTTATCGAGTTCGGCCTTACCTTCTTCGTTATCGCCGGTTATGCGCATGACGTACTTGCTGTTCTGTGTGGCCAGGTCGGCATTTTCGTTCACCAATGCCTGACGCATGCGCTCGGCATGGTCAATGTTGTCGCAGAACACAATGGTTTTGTCGAAGCGATTGGTTTGTTTTAGGAAGTCGCTGATCTTCTTTGCTACTAACTCTGTACGCTTTTCCAGCACAAGGTTCTTATCAAAGTCGCGCTGGTTATAAATGCGGTCCTCAATTTCGTTGCCGTGTTTATCAACCATGCCTTTGTCAGGTCGCCAGCCGGTAAGGTCTTTATCCAGATCAATGCGAACCACCTTGTACGGAGCTAGAAAACCATCGTCGATACCCTGGCGCAGGGAGTAGGTATAAATTGGCTCGCCAAAGTAATCGATGTTAGAGACTTCTTTGGTTTCCTTGGGTGTGGCAGTCAGACCGATTTGGGTGGCCGATGAAAAGTATTCGAGAATTTCGCGCCAAGCTGAGTCTGCTGCCGCACTGCCGCGATGGCACTCGTCAATGACGATCAGATCAAAGAACTCACGGCTGAACTGCTTGTAGATGTTGCGTTCTTCTTCTGTGCCGGTGACTGCCTGATACAAGGACAGGTAAATCTCATACGACTTGTTGGCTTGCCGCTTCTGGATCTTGGTCATGGCCGAGCCGAATGGCTTGAAGTCGTTGGTCATGGTCTGATCGACCAAGATATTGCGGTCGGCCAAAAACAAAATGCGTTTTTTGGCTTTGGATTTCCAAAGACGCCAGATGATTTGAAATGCGGTGTAGGTTTTGCCCGTGCCTGTGGCCATAACCAGCAGAAGACGATTCTGGCCGCGAGCGATGGCTTCAACGGTCTTGTTGATCGCCAAAAGCTGGTAATAGCGAGGTGTTTTGTTGCTGCCGTCGCTGTAATAATCCTGCGAGACCAGCTCGCTCTGCGCAGTGTTCAAGCCCAAATGCTCGGACCACCATTGCCACAACGTCTCAGGGCTGGGCAGCTCGTGAAGAGCCAACTCCCGTTCGATGACGCCATCTTTGGCAATCTTGTTGTGGAATAGAAAACCGTCGCCGTTACTGCTGAAAACAAAGGGTACCTGCAACATTTCGGCGTAGCCCAACCCTTGTTGCATGCCGTCGCCCAGCGAGTGTTTATTGTCCTTCGCCTCGATGACCGCGATGGGTATGTTAGGCTTATGGAACAATACATAGTCAGCCCGTTTGTGTTGAGCGCGAGTGTGCAATTTTCCACGGACGATGATGCGACCCTTGGTGAGCGGAAACTCTTCACGCACCTGAGTGACGATGTCCCATCCCGCCTGCTCAAGCGCCGGGGTAATGAATTTTGTGCAGATATCGCGCTCGCTGAGCTGACTTTTATTCATAGCAGATAACTTCCCCATTGACGCTTTCTTATTTTCAGTTAATGCGCATCTATTTGCGCCCACGCGACCGGCCTAGATCGGACAGCATTGAGGGACGGCCATCTTCAGTCCGGTGGCGCGGGTAATTGTCATATTCGCGGGCTTGGCGGCGCTGAGCTATGTAGCCCCGCATAAGCTCGCGCATGATCTGAGATGCTGGCCGATCCTCACCGGCGGCTTCAGCCATAAACTCGGCACGCAACTCCGGCTCCAGTTTCATCGTGAAAACAGCTTCTTTCGACATGGCGCACCTCCTTTCGTGAAGATAAATACTAATGTAGTATATACGTTGTCAGTATCGTGCGCGAGACGCTTTATAGCGTGTCAAGGTGGCGTATGTCAGTGTGAGTGCGGTGGCAGCTTCGTGTACACGAATAGGACTGCACGGATGCCAAGAGGTGGAAGTGATGAGGAGAAGACATGGCGTTGGAACACCATAACGAAGAGCCGTTTTTCATCACCGAGGAAATGGAGGCCGAGCTGATCGCGGCCGGGCATGTGTTTGAGCCACCGCCGATTGTCTGCACTGGCCGACTTCACGACGTGCTGGAGCGCCTGACCGATGTCGAGCTGGCATTGCAGCCGGGTGAGATCGCCGACCAGGAGCGCAAGCGCCGGCAGAACAAACCATTTTCAGCTGGTTAAGCTAGGCATGGTATTTTTCGTGGCATTGCTACAATTTATGTTTTTAAGTGATTGTAAATAAACAGGATTTTTTGCCTATTTATAATAGAGTGGGAATAAGCTTTCCTATCGTCGGAAATGACAGCGGCGCGTCCATTGGGCGCGCCGTTTTGTTTGGGGCTGTTCTAATAACCTGGCCCATCCGAGCCGCAATCCCCTGTCGAATTGCATGCATTCGATAAAACCTGCTGAACGCTCCGCTGCCAGTTAAATGTAAGGCAGGAGGATAGCGACAGGGTCGCAAATAGTGCGGCGATAAGGGCAAGGTGGCGCATGGTGGCCCCCGTTTCTTTCGGGTGGTTTAAGCCGGTATCAGACGACGACATTGTACCAGAACCCGGTCGCAATGTCGTCGACATAGGGCGCAGGGGTGAAGCCCGCAATCAGATCTTTTTGACAAATTCGGATTTAAGCTTCATCGGGCCAAATCCGTCGATCTTGCAATCGATATTGTGGTCGCCTTCGACAAGGCGGATATTCTTGACCTTGGTGCCGACCTTAAGCGGTTGAGACGCACCCTTGACCTTCAGATCCTTGATGATCGAAACCGTATCGCCGTCAACAAGCACATTGCCATTGGCATCCTTGTATTCGGTTTGATCGCCACTTGACGCGGTTTGCAGCGACCATTCATGGGCGCATTCCGGGCAAATCAGCAATTCACCATCTTCGTACGTATAGGGCGACTGGCATTTGGGGCAGGGGGGTAACGTGCTCACGGCAGATCCTTGGGTAAAAGCGTTAAGTCATGACCCTACCCGTTCCGGTTTGGTCGCCTATGTCGTAACCCCCGAAACCCGGCTTGTCGAGAGTTTGCGCCGACAATTACGACCCGAATAATTGCGAGACAAAGGCAAGCATCGCAAACAGGCTGACAAAATAGGCAATGGATCGCACGCCATTGATCCCCGGAACGCGCGTGATCCCGGCAAGATAGAACCCGGCATGGGCAAGGCGGGCGAGGGTAAAGACAACCGCGCAAGCCACAGTGACAGTGTTAGAAATGCCGATTGCATGTGCGACCAGAACGATAATCGCAAACGGCACCAGATTTTCCAGATGGTTCTGATGGGCGCGCAGACCACGGGCAGCCAAGCCCTGCCGTTCGGGCAGATTGTCGCGATTGCCCAAAAGGCGTTTGCCGCCGACCTGCTTGCCATAGGACCAATTGTAAACCCACGGGAAAGCAAGGCAGAAAAGGGCGTTGAAAACGAGAAGGGCAAGTTCGATGGTCACGGAAACACCTTTTGGTGATGGTTTATCCAAGCCATACGCAGGAAAAAGGGCAGGCGATCAAACTTTTGCGCCGCGAGGCGTGCGTGTTTTATCAAGCTGATCGCCCGAAAGTGCTTATTCTTCTGCGGCCTTGCGAAGGGCCGGGAGCCCGACACCGGCCGTTTCAAACCCGCCATCGGCCGCGATCACCTGACCGGTAACGTAGCTCGCCTTGTCGGAGCATAAAAACGCAATCACTTCGGCAATTTCGCGTTCGTTGCCGTATCGGCCAAGCGGCATGGCATCAAGATAGGCCGATATGATTTCCGGCGAATGGACCGCCATGGCAAGCTTGGTCTTGACTGGGCCGGGGCAGACGCAGTTGGACCGCACCCCGAAATCGCCAAGCTCGATCGCCTGCTGTTTTGTCAGGTGAATGACGGCGGCCTTAGATGTGCCATAAGCGACCCGAAGGGTAGAGGCCCGAAGCCCGGAAATAGAGCCGATATTGACAATCGCGCCCTTGGTCTGTTTCAGGGCAGGTATTGCCGCCTGTGAGACAAGAAAAACACCATCAAGGTTGGTTTCCATGATCCGGCGCCACGCGCTGAAGTCGGTTTCACCAATTGGCAGGAAATCGGCAACCCCGGCATTATTGACGACCGCATCAATCTGTCCGAACTCGGTCAGGACCTCGTCGATCATCAGATCGACCTGTTCGGGGATTGATACGTCATATTCAAACGCCTTGGCATTTGCGATATCGCGACATGATTTGCGAAGTTCCGCGCTGTCACGATCAATCATCGCAACCTGCCAGCCCTGTTCGATAAAAAGATGTGTGGTGGCAAGTCCGATGCCGCGCGCGGCACCTGTTACGAGGGCAACCTTGTTTTCCATTCACGTCTTCCCTGATAACAGCCGTTAAACAGGCTGCTTGGTTTCTTATGAAGGACGGCCCCGTGTTAACCGGGCCCGTCATGATCACAAGAGCTTACAGGTCGTCGGCAACGAATTCCAGAAGATCACCGGGTTGGCAATCAAGTTCCCGACAAATCGCGGCAAGCGTTTCAAACCTGACCCCGCGCACCTTGCCTGATTTCAGAAGCGACAGGTTCTGTTCGCTAACGCCGATCCGCGCAGCGAGGTCCTTGGATTTCATCTTTCGCAGGGCAAGCATCACGTCTAGCCGCACAATGATCGCCATCAGACGAAGCTCCTGTTTTCGTCTTCGATACGGGTGGCTTCACCAAGTACCCATGCAATCACCAGAAGCAGCCCACCCAGAAACAGCGTGCTGACTTCGGCATTGCTCAGCCCGATCGACAGTACCCGTTCGCCTTCTGGCCGGGTTATGGTTGCCAGCACGGATGTCAGAGCGCCTGAAATCGGCTTGATCAGGGTCTGTGCCATAAGGGCCACGGAAAATGCTTTCAGATGGGCAATCGGGGCAGGCTGGAAAATATGGTTTTCGGTAAAAGACAGGAACATCTTGCGCAACCGCCAAAGCCCGTAGGCCATTACCAGTGTCGGCAGCATCATCGATGCCATCACGGCATATTTCTGCCATCCGGAAAGGGCGCGCAATTCTTCAATGCTGATGGTCATCTGGCTGGCGCTGGTATCAATCCAGCCATCCACATGCCATATCAGCGGCACGAGACAGATTTCGAAAACAACGCCGATAAGGCATACCCAGCCAAGTATGCGGCTGACGGTGCGGACATTTTTCAAGGTATCGGACATGACGGGGCTCCATCCGGAAACAATCAAGGGACATTTTAATGACGAATAAAATTCATTAATTAAAATAAAACATGAATTTTTTATCGAAATGAGTCAACCCGGATTTTTGTCCGTAGTAGTGCTTTGATCGTCAGGTGGTCGATGCCTAGCCAAAATGCAGACAAAAAAATGCAGCCGGGGCGGTTGAAACACCCGGCTGCAGAAGGAATGGCGGGGAGGGGAGGAAAACCCGCCAGGGAAGAGAGGGAGACGAAAAAGTCTGGCTGCTTCCAGCGCGGCGTCGTTAATGCCGTTTGGAAGAGATCATCGCGTCCCACGCACCTTGCAAACGTTGTTTGGCTTCACGAAAACGCTGCAGGGATTCTTGCGGGATATCACCGCTATGATCTTTGATCTCGCTCCAGGCGGCATCCATGTCATCCCACGCCTGAACAACCTCGCTTGGCAATTGTTCAAGCCCGGCTTCGGATTCCTTGCAATGGGCTGTAAGGCCGAATTCCCAATCCTTGAATTCCTGATGGAGCTTGGCGTGCTCCGGAAGGGGACGGGCTGTCATGGGAGCCTCCTTTTGCTTTTCCAGACAATTTCAATCTGGCGCGTAATCATGTCATCGATTTGCAATGAAAAGGCGATTTTGGGGCATTCTCTATAAAGGGCATAAAACCGGCAATTTACCTGCCAATCATATCGTTCCATGCTTTTTCAAGATTTGCGGTCGCCTTGTGGAACTACTCTGCGGTGGCGTTGCTTGCGGCATCGCCTTCGGCCTTAAGCTTTTCCCACGCCTCATTCATCTCGTTATAGGGGCCGGTTACCTCTTTGGGCAGATTTCCGACCTGCATGTCGTTTTTCGCGCAGTAACCGGCAACATTCCGTTCCCAACTGTCGTGGGACTGGCGCAGATTAAAAATGTCGAGTGCTGTTTGCTCTTGCATCGGTGTGTCTCCTTGTTCTGGTGGGCACTTTCGATGATGTGTCATACCTGTAACGTTCCCTGCGTGGCGGAGTTCCATGCACGCAAACATCAAGTCCCCTTGCCAAGCGATGCAGGGCGTGGAAAATAGTGGCATGTCACAAAGCAAAGCAAAATCACGTAAAGTCGAAGTCACACCGGCCCGCCCGGTCGTGGTCAGCGCCAATAATGATGGTGACGATTGTCAGGAATGCGATACCGCGGCACGTCTTGGCCTTTCCACCGAACAGGGGGAAGCCGTAACGCGTGATGCGTCGCGCGCCACCGGTCATAACCTGTCGCTGCCCGATATCGAGGCGGCGGCAAAAATCTTTGCGCTTTTGGGGGATGCCGGGCGGTTGCAGCTTGTTCTGCGCTGCATGGAAAAACCGCAAACCGTTGGCGAACTGGCCGAGGCATCGGGCATGTCGCAGTCGCTTACCAGCCATCATCTGCGTCAGTTGCGCGATCAGCGCATTCTGGCCTCCGAGCGCAACGGGCGTCATATCTTCTATCAGATTGATGACGAACATATTTCCCGTGTTGTTCGAGATGTCTTTGCCCACGTCACACACGACTAAGCCACCCCCGCACTGATCTTTGCGGGCATTCCAGTCGCAGATCGACAATCGGGCGAATATGTTCGTCGAATGATCACCCGGCCTGCGTGGTTTTCACATTGCACTTGCGCAAAATTACCGTCATAAACGAATGGCTTGGTTTTTCCCGCTCTGCTCGGGGTTGGGAAACGAAGAGGGAATTTGGAAAGCCGTCTGTTTGACGGTCAAAGCCAAAGCCGCCCCCGCGACTGTATGCGACGAGTGCCCGCCATCATACCACTTGCGAAAGCAGGGAAGGTCGGCGACGCATGAAGACCCGCAAGCCAGGAGACCTGCCAGGCATGGACCCGAACCGACTGTCGGGTGTGACAGCAAAGGAGATTTCTATGACCACGCAGACCGCGGCATTTGCCGTTTCGAAAAAATCCGTTCTTCTGCCGATCCTTGCCTGTGCCGTTTTCGGCATGGCGATTGTCTTTGTGACCGGCCACGTTCAGGCGGACCTGCTTCATGATGCGGCACACGATGTGCGCCACGCGACCGGCTTTCCCTGCCACTAAGTCATGTTCACACGCATAGTAACCAGCGCGTTGTTCGCTGGTGCTGCAGCGGGGCTTATTGCGGCCCTGCTACAGCTGTATTTTGTGCAGCCCGTTTTGCTGCATGCGGAGCTGTATGAAACCGGTGCCCTTGTGCATTTCGGCGGTGACGCGGTTAGCGCGCATCAGGATGTCGGCGGGATTGATCCGCTGCGTGACGGGCTAAGCATCCTGTTCACCATGCTGGTCTATACCGGCTATGCACTGATCCTGATCGCGGCCATGGCCTTTGCCGAAAATCGTGGTCATGTGGTGACGGCGCGCAATGGCATCATCTGGGGCATTGCAGGGTTTGTCATCGTGCATTTCGCACCGGGCTTCACCTTGGCGCCAGAGGTGCCCGGTGTTGCTGCGGCCGATGTCTATGAACGGCAAATCTGGTGGTTTGCGACGGTGGCAACCGCGGCACTTGCGGTTTGGCTGATCGCCTTTGGCCGGAACTGGCTGGCGTGGGGGGCGGCGGTTGTTCTGCTTCTGGCGCCCCATGTTATCGGTGCGCCGGAACCCGATCAGTTCAGCGGTCCCGTGCCGACCGAACTCGGCGCGCTGTTTGCTGCGCGTGCCTTTGGTATCGGGGCGGTGGCCTGGGTGTTGACCGGGCTGTTTGCCGGGCATTTCTGGCGGCGTGAAGCCGACCGGGAAGCGTAAAACGCAATCACATTGATCAGGCGCGGTATATTCCGCGCCTGTTTTCTTTCATTGATTTGTCTGGATAAACGAAATGCCACGTTCACTTGCTCTTTTCGGGATCGGGCTTGTTTTTGGCGGCGGGATTGGCTTTCTGGTGGCGGCGGGCAATGGCATCACCCTTGATGGTCATGACCATTCCGATCCGCGCGCGCATGGGGAAAGTGCCCATGGTGATACGCATGACACGATGAATGTCAACGGTGCCCATGCCAGCCATGATGCCGTCATTTCACTGCCCGATGCCGTTGATGCGCCAAGGCTTGATGTTGCCATTGCGCCCGATCCGGTCAGTGGCTGGAACCTGCATCTCTTGGTGCAGAATTTCCGTTTTGCCCCCGAACATGCCAGCAGTCCCCATATCCCGGGCGAGGGACATGCTCATGTCTATGTTAACGGCACCAAGATCGCCCGCCTGTATGGCCCGTGGCTTCATATCGCAGACCTTCCAGCGGGCGATAATGAGGTTATCGTGACCCTTACGGCCAATGACCATAGCCAGCTTGCCGTTGGCGATAAGCCACTGCGTCAGGTCATGACTGTTTCGGTTGCGCCATAATCACAGGGCCGGGATACGGGCCTTAAGGCAAAATCGAAGACGTCCGCAGCCGCGTGCGTCTTCGATCCATCCATCCGGGGCGTTCAGATATTCCCGGCAGGTGGCAATGATATCGTCAATATCACGATGTGCCGATAATCCGGCAAAAAGATAACTTGCCCGCCCGGTTCCCTGAAGTGCAACCGATGTCGGGTCGCTGCATGATCCCATGCAGTCAACCTGCGTGATTTCAAACGTTTCGGGCAATTCCGCCTGATCAAGTGCCGTGCCTAACTGCCGCACAAAACCATCCGCATCGACAAAATCCGTCTTTGGGTCCGGATCAGCATCAGGTGCTGGTTGGCAGGTTTTGCAAATGACAATACGGGGCATGCGGCGGTTGGCCTTGGTTCTTAAATCGGGTGGTCACTATGGCCGCAGTGCTGGCGTAATTCATCAACTTTTTCGGGGCGTCGGGCATTGTGTGTGATAACATTCAAATCATGGTTTGAATGTTCTTGACTCACTAATATATGAATTGTTATTTGAATGTGATGCATGAATATAAATTTGAATGTTGGCGAGGTCCAGAATGTCCGTCATCGTAAAATGGGATCAGTTCCCGGCCATTGGAAATTGTGAAAGCTGCAAGTCATCGCTGATTGCGTCGCTCAACGTTGCTGTGCCCGGGCAAAGCTTTGTTGCCGCCGCCGATGGCTTGCACGCGCAATCCGAACTGAGTGTCGAGGACCAGGGCACTGTTGATGATGTGCTGGCCCGTCATCGTGACGGCATTTCGCATCACCAGTGGGCCGTATCGGGCATGGATTGCGGGTCCTGTGTGGCGAAAATCGAAACCGTGCTTACCAAACGTGATGGCGTGCAATGTGTAGATGTGTCGATGATGCGTGAAACGGTCACGTTGGGCCTTCGCAATGATAGTGCCGAAACGCGTTCCGATATCAGCACCATGCTGACCAAATTGGGTTATCCGGCAAAGGAAAAGGTAATTCCGGGGGCGGGGAAATCATCCGAAGCCGCTTGCTGCGCTGGCGGTTCCTGTGGTTCTGCCAATCCGGCTGCGACGGATAATGCCGCGTCGCAAGATACCGATGCCAATGACAAATCCCTGCTGCGCAAACTGGCCCCCTGGCCGGAAGCCGGGGACGAAATTGCATGGGCAGCGATCTGGCTGGTTCTAGGCGGATTGGTCGGCTGGCTGGTTCCGGCCACCGATGCTTATGCCATGTCCATTGCCTCGATCATCGCGGCATTGCCGGTGATGAGAACAGCGTTCCGTCTGGCGGCAAGCGGCGCATTCTTTTCCATCGAACTATTGATGAGTGTCGCGGTTCTTGGCGCGGTTGCAATCGGCGAAAGCCTTGAGGCCGGGATGGTCGTGCTGCTGTTTGCGATTGGCGAAAGCCTTGAAGGCATTGCCGCGGGGCGGGCGCGCAGCGGGGTTAAATCGCTGATGAAACTGGCCCCGGAGACTGCGCGGCGGGTTTCACCATCTGGTGGCGGCTTTGATACGGTTGCACCCTCGGCGCTTGCGCTTGACGACTTCGTTGAAGTCCGCCCCGGCGAACGCATCCCGGCGGATGGTATCCTGACTGTCGGCTCGGCTGAAATCGATAACAGCCACCTGACCGGGGAATCCGTTCCGGTTGCCTCCGAACCGGGGGGCGAGGTTTTTGCCGGTGCCATCGTCACAGATCGCCCGGTCCGCCTGCGCGTGACCCGCGCCGCCGGGCAAACCATGCTGGATCGCGTGATCGAGCTGGTCGAACAAAGCGAAAAGCACAAGGCACCGGTCGAGCGCTTCGTTGCCAAATTCGCTCGTATCTATACGCCAATCATCATGGCGCTTGCGGCCCTTACGGTCGTTGTTCCACCGGTTCTGTTCGGGCAAGGCTGGGAAGAATGGATCTATCGTGGGCTGGCCCTGCTTCTGATCGGCTGCCCCTGTGCCTTGGTGATCTCCACACCGGCGGCGGTGACATCGGCCCTTGCCCGTGCATCTAGGATCGGCCTGCTGGTTAAAGGCGGTGCAGCACTTGAGGCCATCGGGGCCGTACGCACCATGGCGTTTGATAAAACCGGCACGCTGACCGAAGGCAAGCCGAAGCTGACGGCAATGATGTCGGTGGGTGATATGGACGAGGACCGGCTGCTTGCCATTGCCGCTGCCCTTGAAACCGTAACCTCCCACCCGCTGGCAAAGGCGGTGGTCAATGCGGCGACGGACAAGAAACTTGATTTGCCGGAAATCACCGATGCGCGAACCATCGCCGGTGCCGGGGTCGAAGCCCGGATTGATGGCATGCTTTATCGTGTCGGGGCGGCCAAACGCCTTGATATCAAACCGGCTGCCGAAGTTGCCGATTGGCTCGCCGTACAGGAAGACGCCGGCAGCACGGCCGTTGTTATCCTGCGCGATGGCGATGTCATTGGCGCGCTTGCGTTGCGCGATACCGCACGCGCCGATGCAAAGGATGCACTTGGCAAACTGAACGCCTTGGGCATCAGCCCGCTGATGCTGACCGGCGATGCCGAACGTGTCGCCAAACGTATGGCTGGTGAACTTGGCATTGATTACCGGGCGCAGCTTCTGCCCGAAGACAAGCTGAACGTGCTGGCCGAATTGCGCAATGATCCGGCGCGAAAGGGGCCGATTGCCATGGTGGGTGACGGCATCAATGATGCCCCGGCGCTGAAATCGGCCGATGTTGGCATCGCAATTGGCGGGGGTACGGATATTGCGCTTGAGGCCGCCGATGCGGTGGCGGTCAAGGACCGGCTTTCGGATGTTGTCAATCTGGTGAAGCTGTCCCGCAGTACACGTCGCGTGATCCGCGAAAATATCGCGCTGGCGCTGGGGCTCAAGGCTGTCTTTCTGGTCACAAGCATCACTGGCCTGACCGGGCTGTGGCTTGCGGTGATGGCCGATACCGGCGCAACTGTTCTGGTGACGCTTAACAGTCTGCGGTTGCTGATTGCGCTACGCAACCGCTGATCCTCATCTCGGGGAAACTGCATCATAAACCTATAGAATATCGGCCACTATTGCATCTCGTGATAGTGGCCGATTTCTTTTTGCTACCTTCCGCGCGGCGACTCCCGATCTGCCCTGTGTGCGTGACCTTCATTTTGCGCAGAAATATGCGGAAAACGTCCTGTTTTTCAGGACGTGCAGGTCATGGCATCCACGAAAATTCGCTGACCGGAGGGACCGGGCAACAAAATCACTACACTTCAAAAACCAAGGGAAGCTGCGGGTTTCGCAAAAGCGAATTGACATGGCTAGATTTTGGTTTCAAGTTAAATCCGTAACAACGATATTAATTCCGGTATAACGGAAAAACTGGGACTCATCAAAAACGGTTGGCTCTTTTCATCAGCGGAGACAAACATGACCTTCTTAAAGACAATCGCAGTAGCGGCTCTTATGACCGCAACTGCCGGATCGGCCATTGCACAGGAAGCCAGCAAGCTCCAGCAGGTCCTTGACCGCGGTTACCTGATTTTGGGAACCGGCTCCACCAACCCGCCATGGCACTTCATTGACTCGGATAACAAGCTCAAGGGCTTTGACGTTGATATGGGCCGCCTTGTTGCCAAGGCCCTGTTTGGCGATCCCGACAAGATTGAATATGTCCAGCAGTCCGGCGATGCCCGCATTCCGAACCTTGTGACCGACAAGGTCGATCTGGCCTGCCAGTTCATGACGGTGACCGCCGAACGCGCCCAGCAGATCGAATTCACGATCCCCTATTACCGTGAAGGCGTTGGTCTGTTGCAGATGGAAGGTGGCGACTACGCCGATTACGAAGCGCTCAAGGCTGCCGGGTCCGACGTCACCGTTGCCGTTCTTCAGAACGTCTATGCCGAGGAAATGGTTCACGCCGCCCTGCCAGAGGCAGAAGTTGACCAGTATGACAGCGTGGATCTGATGTATCAGGCGCTTAATTCCGGGCGTGCCGATGCCGCCGCAACCGATCAGTCGGCACTGCGCTGGTTCATGGTCAAAAACCCGGGCCGTTATCATGACGCCGGATATGGCTGGAACCCGCAAAGCTATTCCTGTGGTGTGAAGCCCGGCGATCAGCGTTGGCTGAACTTTGTAAACACGGTTCTGCACGAAGGCATGACCGGTGTTGAATTCCCGTTCTACGCCGACAGTTTCAAAACCTGGTTCGGCACGGAACTGTCGGTGCCGCAGATCGGCTTCCCCGTCGAATACAAATAACCCAGCAGCATCCGGGAAGAACCGCTTTGAACTACGATTTCAATTTCAGCGTCATCTGGCGCAATTGGGAACTGCTGGCGCAAGGGCTTGGCCTTGGCTTGTTCCTTGCCCTTGTTTCGATTGCAATCGGTTGCGGGATCGGGCTTCTGGCGGCTTTCGGGATGCTGTCCCGTCATCGGGTTTTACGCTGGATCGCAGTGGCTTATGTCTCTGCGATCCGCAATACCCCGATCCTTGTTCTGATCCTGTTTTGCTATTTCGCATTGCCCCAGCTTGGCATTGCGCTTGATAAAATACCGTCCTTCATTTTCACGCTGTCGATTTATGCCGGTGCCTATCTGGCCGAAGTTTTCCGTTCGGGCCTTGTGGCATTGCCAAAGGGCCTGCGCGAAGCCGGGCTTGCCATCGGTTTGACGGAACTGAAAATCAAAATCCACATCATCATTCCGGTGATGTTGCGCAATGTGTTGCCGTCGCTATCGAACAACTTCATTTCGCTGTTCAAGGACACGTCGCTTGCGGCCGCCATCGCGGTGCCCGAACTGACGTTTTATGCGCGCAAGATCAATGTCGAAAGTTTCCGCGTGATTGAAACATGGATGGTTGCGTCACTGATTTACGTGGTGGCCTGCTATGTCATCGCGTGGTTCCTGCGCCAGCTTGAACAACGACTTGCGGTTCCGCGCTGAAAGGCTTTCACATGAATTTTTCTCTTTTCCTGACAGAATTGTGGAACGCCCGGATGAACCTGTTGGCCGGGCTTGGCGATACGGTTCTCATTTCCGTCGCGTCCGTGCTGCTTGGAACGTTCCTTGGCGTTTTCGTCGGTCTGGCGATGACATATGGCAAAAAGCCGACCCGGTTCGGGGTGCGCGTCTATATCGACTTCCTGCGCGGAACTCCGGTCTTCGTTCTGATTCTTGCCTGTTTTTATATTCTTTCTGTTGTTGGCCTGGATCTCAGTGCGTTTCAGGCTGGTGTGCTTGCACTGACGATGTTCTGTTCGTCCCATGTCGGTGAAATTGTCCGTGGTGCGTTAAAGGCAATCCCGGCCGGGCAGACCGAAGCCGCCAAGTCAATCGGGCTGACTTTCGGGCAAACCTTTGCCTATGTCCTGCTGCCCCAGGCCCTGCGTCAGATACTGCCGACCTGGGTCAATACCGCGACCGAAATCGTCAAGGCATCGACGCTGCTTTCGATCATTGGTGTGGTTGAATTGCTGCTGGCAACCCAGCAGGTCATTTCGCGGACCTATCTCAGCCTCGAATTCTATCTGTTCGTGGGTTTCGTCTATTTCATTCTGAACTTCCTGATCGAACAGGCCGGCCGTGCTGTCGAACGCCGCATCTCGATCCCATAATGAGGCAGCCATGTCCCCCATTCTGACAATTACCGACCTTCACAAAAGCTTTGGCGATCTCGAAGTCCTCAAGGGCATCGATATGACCATGCAAAAGGGTGATGTCGTCTCGCTGATCGGATCATCGGGTTCGGGCAAGACAACCCTGTTGCGCTGCGTGAACCTGCTTGAAGATTTCGAACGCGGTTCCATCGAACTGGACGGCGAAGCCATCGGCTACAGACACGAAGGTGTTGAGCGTCGCCGTCTTTCCGAACGTCATATTGCGCGTCAACGCGCCATGACCGGCATGGCGTTTCAGCAGTTCAACCTGTTCCCGCATATGACCGCCATTCGCAATGTCATGCTGGGTCTGACCAAGACCAAGAAAATGGCAAAGGACGAAGCCTATGCCATTGCCGAAAAATGGCTTGAACGGGTCGGCATGATTGAACGGCGCGATCATTTCCCCGGTCAGTTGTCCGGCGGACAGCAGCAGCGTGTTGCGATTGCGCGCGCGATTGCCATGAACCCGCGCATCATGCTGTTTGACGAAGTGACATCCGCCCTTGATCCGGAACTGGTCAAGGAAGTTCTGGCCGTTGTCCGCGATCTTGCCGACGACGGAATGACCATGCTGCTTGTCACCCATGAAATGCGCTTTGCCCGCGATGTTTCAAGCAAGGTCGTGTTCATGCATCACGGCCGTATCCACGAAGAAGGTCCCCCCGAACAGATTTTCGGCGCACCGGAAACAGACCGGTTGCGCGGCTTTCTTGCAAATTCTGAAATGTGATTGAGTACCAGGAGATATTGAATGACCATCAAAAGACACGGTGTCGGTGAAGCAAAAGGAAACGGTCAGAAGGCACTGCCTTTTGCAAAGGCTACGGAAGCTGACGGATGGCTTTACGTGTCCGGACAAACGCCGATGCGTGATGGCGAAGTCGTTGGAAACGGGATTGTCGAACAGTCCCGCATTGCTATCGAAAACATGCTGAAAATCGTCGAGGATGCCGGGTATGGCGCAAGCGATATCATGCGCATCGGCGTCTGGCTTGATGATGCGCGCGATTTCTGGAGCTTCAACGGCGTCTTTCAGGAATATTTCGGAGACCATCCGCCTGCGCGCGCTTGCGTTCAGTCTTCAATGGTGGTGGATTGCAAGGTCGAGGTCGACTGCATTGCCTTTCGCAAGGCATAAGAACCTCTATCCAAAGAACTGATCGCCAGCGAAGAGGGGACTTATGAAAGAAGGGCAAATACGGAAACGGGCGCGCGGCATTGATCGGGCGTTTGATATTCTTGATCATTTGCGCTCTGTCAAAGTCTCGCAACGGCCTGCCGAGATCGCTCAGGCGCTCGGCGCGCCGACCTCTACGATCTATGATCTGATCAGCGTTCTGCTGGAACACGGTATGCTCGAGGTCACCGATGCCAACGGATCGGTGTTCCTTGGGCGTCGTGTCTATTTTCTTGGGCTGGCCTATCGCGAATATTTCGATCTGACCCGCGAAGCCGGTGTCGTGCTGGATGAAATCACCGCCACGACCAAGGAAACATCGCAGTTCTGCATGCTGGACGGCAATAAATACACCGTCGCCCTTCAACGCGAAGGCAGCCGTCCGTTCCGCATCAGTGCAAATGTTGGCGAACGCACCCCGATCCCGTGGACGGCATCGGGTCGGCTGTTGCTGGGCCATTTTTCCGATGATGAAATCCGCGATCTGATTCCGGCAAACGATTTTGTTCTGCCCGATGGCAGCCATACCGATTTTGATGCCTATATCGCCGAAATCCGGCAGGCGGCAAAAGACGGGTTCTTTTCCTTTGATAGCATCGTTGACACCTTCACCCATTGCTTCGCCGCCCCGATCCGCGATCAGAACGGCGTCTGTGTTGCAACGGTATGTATTGTCGCGCCAAAGGATGATGCCCGCAAAAACTATGCGCAGTATCGCGACGCACTGAAATCCGCTGGCGATAAACTATCCCACAGCGTCTGATTACTTGTCCGTCCGCACACAATATCTTTGCGTGGAAGAATGCCGGTTTCTTTGTGCTGAAAAGAGAAAGCGGCGGTTATCGTTTCCCGCATCGATAACCACCGCTGTTCCACCTTGAGAGGCCCGCGGGGAGAGAGACCCGCAGGTGAGAGACAGCCTTTTGGGGACAAGTGCGAATGGGTTGCATTCGCGGGCTGTGTCGAGAGACGTTATAGGTCAGGAAAAAATACTGCGCAAGTGAAAATCGTTCGCATTTGCATAAAATTTTTGGTTGAGAGTTTGACGGTGTTTCTATCCCGACTGAAACGGTTGGTTAATATCGCAGTTTCCCGCGGATTTCAGGCCGAAAATGCCAAAAAGGCCGCACGATCTGTACGGCCTTTCAGGTCGGGTTAAACGACGATATTTAGATGGAAATACGCCGCAGATGATTGTCCCAATGAAGCGATTTAAGCGAATCGTCGGGTAATTCGACGCGTTTTCGGCGAATCGCATCCATACGCCATCCGGTACCAAGGCCGCTGGTGCCAACGAACTGACCCGCAACATCTGTCGCGGCAAGCCCGCAGCCATCCGGGGCGGCGATATGGGTCAGGAAGCCCGATGTTTTGACATCCCAGAATGTGATCAATCCGCCGCGCGGGCAGGAAATGCCAAATACCTGTCCCGATGCGTCAAAGCGCACCGATCCGCAATATTGCCGCATGCGCAGCTGGACATTGTCCGGGGCCTCGATCGGGCGGATTTCGCTACCCGGATGCCACAACCCGACCAGCGGCACCTGATCGGTCAGTTCCCCCTGATACTGGAAGCCCGCCGCAATTGTCCCATTGGATGCGACATCAAGATGGCGGATGGATAATTGATGCCAGTCGGCTTTAAGTGCCGCCTGATGGATCAGCTTGCCGGTATGCCGATCAATGATCGACAGGTTCGGTTCCATACTGTCGATATTAAGGGCTGTGCGTCCGTCAAAGTCCGGATGGGTGTGCAAGCCACCATTGGCGATCACAAGGCTTTCACCGTCCGGCATCAGGTGCAATTCGTGCGGGCCGGTGCCAAAACTGTCAAATTCGGCAATGCGGCGATACCCGTCTTCTGCATCCCAAACGGAAACAACCCCGCGGGCATGGTCGAAATCATTCTCGGTGATATAAAGGAACCGGCCATCATTGGAATAAACCGCGTGGCCATAAAACCGGCGGTCTTCCGGGCAATGCAGTTTGGCGCGGACCTCGCCGCTATGGCGATCAAGGATCAGGCCATAAAGACCCGGCCTGCGTTCAACCGCCGCCACATCGACATGGTTTGGGCGCAGGCCAAGGTCGTGACCCCGGCCGGGCAGGGCCTGTTCGAACAGGATTTTGCCGTTGGCGTTGAACGCGCTGACGTAAAAGTCATCATGATCCCCGGCACTGGCAGAAATATAATGTGCCCGGTCTTCCACCGCGGGGGCGCTCGCCGCACACCCAATGCCAACCGGCAACAGGGTAAAGGCCCCGCCAACACCCATGAGTTTCAAAAACTCGCGTCGTTGATGTTTCACTTTTTGAACTCCTGTTCGCCTAGTCGCCATCAAGCGCGTTAAAACCGCCGCCCAATTGCGTCGTACCGCCAACGTCGCCCTCGACCAGCGTATTCACAAAACTGACCTGATCGGCGAAATCTGAGAGTTTCTGATAGCCATCGGGCTGATCAAGCAGCTCGACAATCGAGGCAGGCAACTGATCAAGTCCGTCTGACATGGTCTGCCAATTCAGCCGGAAGGATCGATCCAGAAGGCTGCTATCAATCAGGGCCGAAAGGCCTTTGCCTTCTTCGCCGGTATCGCCCCACTTACCGTCATAAATCGCAAACAGCCCGGTCAGGTTATGGGCAATGTTGCGCAGGGATCGTTCGGAAGTCGGGCTTTCGGCGCGGCTGGCTTTGCCATCCTTCGGTCCGTCGCCAAGCGGTCGGCCAAGTTTCTGACTGACAATGATCAGAAGTCCTTCGTGAAGCGCACGATAAAGGTCGGTTGCGGCAAATTTGGCATCCGGGTAATCCATACTATCAGGGCCGGCTTCGATCATGCCCTGGGCAAATGCCGGCCATTCATCGACCAGTTCACCGGTTATGCGTGCCAGATTGGCGCCAATGGCCCCGCCATACCCACACAGGAATACGCCATCCTCGTCATCACCCAGAAGCTTGGGCGATAGCTTGTCGTCAAAAAGAACCTGTTCAAGTGCCGGGAAACCTTGCAGGGCGGCACTGGTATCAGCGATTTTTTCCCGGTCGGTATAAATCGCTGGCTTGTCAAACATCAGTTTGCGGAACTGCCTTGTCGCCGTACCATGTTTGTCAGGCCAGTATTCGATATGCTGATCACGGCCATTGGCAATCAATGGCCCCATGCGCCAAGGCTGCACTTCCTGCCAGATATCCATGGCCGCATGGAAATCTTCGCGTACTTCGTCAAGGCCATCCTGATCGGGCTCGGCACAGAAATCATCCATTTCATCGGACAGGTTTGTTGTGGCGTCATGCAGCGCATCAAGCTTGGGCGGCATGACCTCACCCAGAAGATGTTCAAGCACCGGGCGGTAATTTTCATCGGGGATATCGGCGCGCGCGCCGGGCGGTGCCAGCCCCACCGTCAGCAAGGCAGATGCCCCCAAAAGGGCGGCTTTGCGAGTGCGAAACAGGAAAGGCATGATATCCCCCGAACAGTAAGGCTTATAAAATAACGCTTATAAAGAATTCAAAAACGCGATCAACTTGCTGCGATCCGATGATGGCAAGAATGTGACGGCGTCACGCGCGGGTTTTGCCTCTCCCCCGTGCCACAATATGGCTTCCAGAATGTTGCGCGCCCGCCCGTCATGCAGGTATCCGGCACGTGGATCAATTTCCTTTGCGCGGCCCAATCCCCAAAGGGGCGGGGTGCGCCATTCCGTTCCGCTGGCATCGGCTTCAGGCCGGTTGTCGGCAAGCCCGGCCCCCATATCGTGCAATAACAGGTCGCTATACGGCCAGATCACCTGCCCGGATTGCTCCGCCAGATCAGTCTGTTCGGGCAATTGATAGCTTGGCGTGTGGCAGGCTCCGCAACCGATTGAATTGAAAATCTCACGCCCTGCGATCACCTCCGGATCGGATACGTTTTGTCGCATCGGCGGGGCTATGTTACGGGTGTAATAAAGCACAAGGTCGGTGATCTGCCCGTGCGCTTCCAGATTGTCAAATTCCGGATCATTACCATCCGGCGCACCACGGCACAGTGTCTGGGCTTCGGTGCAGTCACCGTATCCGTTGGGATATAGTGGGGTTGAAAGGCCGATATCGAACTGGAATGCATTCTGGTTCTGCTGATCAAGGCTTGGCATTCCGGCTTTCCAGCCAAACCGCCCGATGGCAAGCTCATCCTTTGCAATATCCCAAACCCGGTTGACCCGGCCCGATATGCCATCGCCGTCATGATCTTCCGGATCCGCGCTCGCAAGCAGTACTTCATCGGGAATGGCTTCCAGAAGCCCAAGCCCGATCATCGGCGGTGCAATGCGCGGCGATATCATCACATCGTCGTGCAATGGCCCATAAGCCAGATCGCGCATGCCATAGGTCGGATGGCGCAATTCGACTCTGGTGCCATCGGCTAGTTCGACGGTTTGCATGTCATAACTGACGGTGACCTTGCCTTCGGCTTGAACGGTCGGGATCGAAAAATCCTGAAACTGGCCGCCATAAACCGGATCGGGCAGAGTGGATGCATGGCCTGACGCCAGTAATTCCCGATCCGCATCATTTTGCGGCGGGATCGACAGGCGCAACAACATCGACGTCGCCCCGGCAGACGGATCATCTTCATCAACCGGATGGCCGCGGCCATTTCTGATATGGCACCCGTTGCAGGCCCGTGAATTAAACAGCGGCCCCAAACCGTCTGCTGCCTTGGTGCGCGTTGGGGCGGTTACCCAAAGCCTTTGAAAAAGGGCCTCGCCAAGCTTGAAATCAAGCCGCTTTTCAAAGGTCATATTGGCCGAATGATGGGTGAATGCCATTCGTCCGGTTTTCTTTTGCCAGGTGGTCGCCCCGCCCGGCAGGGCATCGGCGGGTATGGTTTCATCGGCAAATGCCGGTGTCATTGCCCCAAAAACAAGGGCGGTCGCGATCATGAAACGGGAAAGGCGCATGGCGGGAAACTGCATGGAATTCTTCTAATCGTAAAAGCGAAACGGCGGGAGAAAAATTCCCCCGCCGTCGGACTCATTTGGGGCATGACCCCGAATGCGGATCGTATCTGATCAATTGATCGAGGACGGATTGTCAAGGCTGTCCGAACCTTCGAACTCGATCCCGTCAACGCCAATCGCGGCAACGATCTGTTCGATCGATTTGGTCTGATCAACAAGCGCATCGACAAAGGTCTGAACAACGGCATTGCCGTCTTCATTGTCCATTGCGATCAGCTGGTCGAAATGCTCGCCTGCCTGTGCGCGGCTGACCATGGCCTTACCGGCCAGAACCGATGCCGCCAGTTTGGCACGCAGTTCGGTATCAAGGCCTTCATCCTTGGCGGCAACCATATCCGAAAGCGATGCGCCTTCGACGACCGAACCGTCAACACGGGTATAACGGCCAAGATAAACGTTCTGGATGCCCAGCGCATCATAGTAGTGCGAGTTGTGGGTGTTGTCCGAGAAGCAGTCATGCTCTTCTTCCGGATCATGCAGCAGCAGGCCAAGCTTGGTGCGCTCACCCGCGAGTTCGCCATAAGACAGCGAGCCCATGCCGGTCACGATTGCGGTCAGGCCCGGAACGCCGTCACCTTCAAGAACGGTCGCACGTGCTTCGCCACCATCCGCCCACTGTGCGGTCATCCATTCAAGGTCCGAAACCATAAGGTCGGTTGCGGCCTGAAGATACGCACCGCGACGGTCGCAATTGCCATTGGTGCAGGCATCGCCCTTGGCATAGTCGGTCCATGCGCGTGCACCGGCACCGGCTTCGGTTCCGTTCAGATCCTGACCCCACAGAAGGAATTCAATGGCGTGGTAGCCGGTTGCAACGTTGCTTTCAACGTCGTCAATCTCATGCAGGCTTTCGATCAGTGTGGCATCGATTGTTGATGCATCGATGGTTTCACCGGAAATGCTCAGGCTCGGATTGGCAACGACATTGGCGGTATAAGCCGGGTTTTCTTCGTTTTCTTCGCCGTAAAGGTCGGTTTCGACATAGTCGATCAGACCTTCGTCAAGCGGCCATGCGTTAACCTTGCCTTCCCAGTCATCAACGATCGCATTGCCGAAACGGTAAACTTCGGTCTGCTGATACGGCACGCGTGAGGCCAACCATGCGGATTTCGCAGCATCAAAAGTCGCCTGCGACGGATTGGACACCAGCGCATCAACAGCGGTCTGGAGCTGTTTTGCGGTGATGAGCGAATCTTCGTAACCGGCATGTGCAATATCGGCATAGGTGGTCAGGACGTCTTTTGCGTCCGGCGCGGCATAGGCCTGTGCACCAAGGGTGGTTGCCAGTGCAGCCATCCCGAGAATTTTAACGAATTTCATAGGAGTTCCCATCTGTCCCTGAAGGTGAGCCAAGGGCATAGCCCGTGATACTTCGGGGTAATTGTTACTGCTTGTGATAATGATTTGCAAACTCGAAATATCTCAACAAGCAGATTTTCCACATTTTTTGCTGTGATAAACGGAATTTGACCTGCACTTTTGCCAAGATCGGGGCATCATCAAACAAATGCATGATGCGACCGCCAACAAGCAGAAAGAGGGGACCTGCGTATGAGCGATGATACAGAACCGCAAAAAACCGTTCGGCTTTGGGATTTTCCCGTCCGTCTGTTCCATTGGGCATTGGTGATCGCGATTGCGACATCCTGGTGGTCCAATCAGGAAGTCATGATTGATATCCATGCCCTTGCCGGATACAGCGTATTAGCACTGGTGCTGTTTCGTATTATCTGGGGATTTGTCGGCAGTTCCAACGTACGGTTTTCCAGTTTCCTTGCCGGTCCAGGCAAGGTGATCGGCTATATGCGCAAATTGCCAAACGGCTCGGTCCGCGACCTGACTTATCCAGGGCACAATCCGGCGGGCGGCTGGATGGTTATTGTGCTGATCCTGCTCGTGGCGATACAGGCGATAAGCGGCCTTTTTGCCAGCGAGGATACCTTTCTGTTCTTTGATGGTCCGCTGGTTGCCTATGTCAGTTCCGATGTCGCCAGCACGATGAATTTCATTCACCACACCAACATCAATCTGATTTATGGCGCAGTGGCGCTGCATGTTCTGGCCGCGATTTTCTATCTGATGATCAAACGCGAAAACCTGATCGGGGCCATGATCACCGGCGTACGCAAAGTCCCCGAAAGCATCGCGGCCGGTTTCATGCAAATCCGGTTTGCTTCCCCAGTTCTGGGTATCGCGATACTTCTGGTTTGCGGGCTTGCAGTGTGGGGGATGGTCACGCTGGCGCGCGGATAAAGAACTCCCCGAAAGGCTTGTCCTGCCGTGCAGCCGGGGGAGGGCAGCACGGCGAGATGACAGGGCCTTTCGGGGATGTCCGAGCTTGCTCGTGCCCGGCATCTTCGATCTGTTACTTCGAACGGTATTCGTCGTGGCAGCCCTTGCAGGATTTGCCAAGTTCGCCAAGAGCGGCACCCATAGCCCCTTTATCCCCGGCTGCGGCCGCAAGGTTCAGGGCCGCGGTTTTCATTTCCGGGAAACGGCCCGCGAATTCATCCCAATTGGTCCAGACGTCCGGCTTTGCGGTGGTTTTTACCGATGCTTCCGCAGTGTTTTGTTCGAACGCGGCCGGGGCGGCAGAGGCGGAAAACGCAATGCCATTGGCAAGGTTGCGGATTACGCCATCAGGCAGTTCGCACTGCCCCTTCATGTAGCAGCCAAGTGTTCCCATCGCACCACCGATGCCATCCATCAGCATCTGACGTGTTTGAACGGCTTCGTTATCCATTGCCTCGTCGGCCTGTGCGGTTCCAAATGCCCCCAGACCAAGGGCGAGGGATGCGGTCATCAAACCTGCGGTCACAAAATGCTTCATGGCTCTCTCGTTGGTTGTTTCTTCGAAACTCTCTGACGGATACGGGGCATTGGCGTGCGGCCCCGGCTGTTTTAATTCTTATATTAAGGTCATAAGCATTGTTGCCTATGACTTGCCGCTGCGCTTAGTCTCCCAATTGCGCCCCGAAATTCGGAATCACAACCGCGTGATCACCGAATAAATTATTGTAAATGACGTGCACAAGGAAACGCCCCCAAATGTCCGCTGTGTCCAACGCCGCCCCCGATGCCAGCCAAACCGCCATTAGTGAGGGCAGATCGCGCGCCCGCAGGCTGATCGCCGACTGGAACCTTGATAAGGCATTCATCAATGGCGAATGGGCGCGTGCTGATTCGCGCGAAGCCATTGATGTGTATGATCCGGCAACCGGCAAGGTTATCGGCGATGTGCCCTTCATGCGCACCTCCGAGGCAAGGCGCGCGATTGATGCCGCGGATGCAGCGTTCCCGGCATGGTCGCGCATGCTGGCAAAGGAACGATCCGGTTACCTTAAACGTTGGCGCGACCTTCTGGAACAGTATCAGGATGATCTGGCCGCCCTGATCACGCTTGAACAGGGTAAACCCTATGATCAGGCCTTGCGCGAAGTTGTCGGCGCCATTGCCTATGCCGAATGGTATGCTGAGGAAGCCAAGCGCGCCTATGGGCAAACCATGCCCGCGACCCAGCGTGACCGGCGCGTGGTGGTGCAAAAGCATCCCGTGGGTGTCGTGGCGGCGATCACGCCATGGAACTTTCCGCTGACCATGGTCGTGCGCAAATGTGCCCCGGCACTGGCGGCGGGGTGCACAATTGTTGTCAAACCAGCCGAAGATACCCCGATTTCGGCACTGGCCGCCGCAAAACTTGCCGAAATGGCGGGTTTCCCGGCGGGGGTGTTTAACGTCGTGACCGGCCAACCCATGCCGATTGGCGAGGCTCTGACGGGGGATCCGCGCGTACGGATGCTGTCCTTCACCGGCTCTACCGAGGTCGGCAAACGGCTGATGGTGCAATGTGCGCCGACGGTCAAGAAGCTGTCGCTTGAACTGGGCGGCAATGCGCCTTTCATCGTGATGGATGATGCCGACATCGATGCCGCCGTGGCCGGGGCCATGATTTCCAAATTCCGCAACAGCGGCCAGACCTGCGTTTGTGCCAACCGCATTTTCGTGCAGGACGGGGTCTATGAAAGCTTTGTCGAAAAATTCATCGCCGCAAGTCATGCGCAGACTATCGGCAACGGCTTCATTCCCGGTACGGATATTGGTCCGCTGATCAATCGTCAGGCGGTGGCAAAAGTTGAACGATTGATCGATGATGCGAAAAAACGTGGCGCGACCCTGCATTACGGTGCTGACCGCCCCGAAGAAGGCCATTTCATCCGGCCGCTTGTCATGACGGATGTGTCCTTTGATGCCGATTGCTTTAACGAGGAACTGTTTGCCCCGGTGGCGCCGATCTATCGTTTCAGGACCGAGGCCGAGGTGATCGAACTTTCCAACCGGGTACGGGCCGGTCTGTCATCCTATCTTTTCAGTCGCGATATCGGCCATATCCAACGGATTGCCGATGGGCTTGAAACCGGGGTGGTTGGCATCAATGATGGCACCACGTCCCACGAAGGCGCGCCATTTGGCGGTGTAAAGGAAAGCGGACAGGGCCGCGAAGGCGGTCATTGGGGGCTGGAAGAATATCTTGAACCCAAATATCTGAATTATGCACTGGGTTGAACCCGAGAATATTCGCCGACTTTAGCGCGATAATTCGAAGATCGGAGAACGGCAATTGTATGTGATGCAATTGCCGTTCTCCGATTTCTTAATCAGCCATGCAAAATTGAACGGTGCGCGATTCCAGGAATCGAGTCTGCAATTTAAAACCGATTTGTCGGCAAATTGCCATTTGAGACCCCGCTTTAAGCATTAAAATCACCCTGTTTGATCTGCCTCAATCCCTTTATATGCAAAGGATAGAGGTCTAATTGATCCGGCCTGTTCGGATTGTGTTTGAACTGTGTAAAACAGGTCGGGGAAAATTTCGTTCAAGTTGAATGGTTTATTTGTCATGAGACAATCATGCGTCTTTCGCATGAAATGATTGTGACGAACTTATGTCTGTCTATGCGTCAAATGCATGGGTGAGGTGAAAAAACTCGTCTCGTAGGATCGAATAAACAGGCGTACACCGGCTTCAGAACAAATCAACGCGAAACCGGAGCGCACATAGCTCCGCCTGTTATGGAAAGGATAAAGCCATGCGTCGTTATGGTGATTACGATCTGACCACGCTGCAGCGCGAAGCCGAAAAACTCCGTGCTCAGGCGATCCGCAAAGCCGTTGTTACTTTGGCCCGCAAAATTGCTTCCCTGTTTGGCGGTAACCGCCTTCCGGGTGGCCGTCCGGCTGGTGCCTAAGCTTAACGCTTGGCGATGAATACCGGGTCGAATGACCCAAAAACACCCCCGCATTCCTCCCATGCGGGGGTGTTTTGATTCCATCCCCATCGCAGGGCTTCACGCAATCGTCCGGTCCCGCTATTAAAGGGAATAACCAGATAACCCGATTGCGGAGCCTGCCGGATGAAACTTGCCCATTATGCCTTTGGCGAAGAAAACCGTGACAATGGTACGCTTGTGATCCTGCATGGGCTGTTCGGGCAGGCGCGTAACTGGACCGCCATCGCCCGGCGTCTGGCGGAAAAATATCATGTGATTACCGCCGATCTGCGCAATCATGGCCGATCTGGCTGGGACGCCAATATGACCTACCCGGCAATGGCATCGGACATCGCCGAACTGATCCGGGATGTTGCGAATGGTCCGGTACATCTGATCGGGCATTCGATGGGCGGGAAGGCATCAATGGTGCTGACCCTGTCACAGGATGCCGATCTGGTGGCCGATCTGGTTGTGGTTGATATTGCGCCTGTAACCTATGATCATGACTATACCGGCTATATCAGTGTCATGAAGTCGGTGGATTTCGATGCGGTGTCGCGGCGCGCCGAAGTCGAAGACGCACTTGCCAGCGGCGTTTCGGAAAAGGGCGTGCGTCAGTTCCTGGCGCAGAATGTCGCGACCGACAAGGAAACCGGCAAAATGTCATGGCAGGTCAATATCGATGCCATGGCCAACCACCTTTCCGACATCACCGGCTGGCCCGAAACGGCAAATGGCAGTTTTGATCGCGATGTGCTGTTCATATCCGGGGCCAATTCGCATTATGTCGATCCCAAGGATCGCGATCACATCAAGTCGCTATTTCCCAAGGCGGCCTTTACCAGCATCAAGGGCGCAGGCCATTGGGTTCATGCCGAAAAACCCGATGCGGTATTGCTGACCCTGTCGGCATTTCTGAACCGCTAACGGATATTTTGACATGACAGAGCTTCCCAAAGGTTGGAACTTGCCGGAAAACGACGATATCCGCGTTCAGAACATCGAATGCCTGTCGGACAACTGGTATCACCTGTACCGCGTCAGCTTTGATCTGCGCCGCAGCAACGGCGAATGGCAGCATCAGCAACGCGAAGCCTATGACCGGGGCAACGGGGCGGGCATCCTGCTTTGTAACCGCGGGGCTGGCGCCGTGGTCCTGACACGGCAATTTCGTCTACCATCCTTCGTGAACGGCCATGAAAACGGCATGCTGATCGAAGTTCCGGCGGGTTTGCTTGACGACCGCGATCCGGCATCTGCCGTGATTGCCGAGGTCGAAGAAGAAACCGGTTACAGGATCGGCAAACCGCAAAAGGTGTTTGATCTGTTCATGAGCCCCGGATCGGTCACTGAACGCCTGCACCTGTTCGTGGCCGAAGTCACAAGCGATCATCGCGCGGGCGAGGGCGGCGGCTTGCATGAAGAGGGCGAGGACATCCACGTGCTTGAAGTGCCCTTCAAGGACGCACTGGCCATGATCGCGGATGGTCGCATCAGGGATGCCAAAACCGTCATTCTGTTACAGCACGCCTTGTTGAAGGGGCTGTTTGATTGATGTTTTTGCAGCTTTACCAAGGTAATTCGCTACCATCATAGGCAAAGAAACCGCCGCTTTGTGATGGTTGCAGCCCGTCAATCACCATCAACATATTGGCCGTTGCCAAATCGGGGCTTTGTACATTGAGCCCCGATTTGGCAAACGGGCCCGAAAGGCCGGTATCAACCGTGCCAGGATGCAAGGCGATGCAGATGGCATTGCGTTTGCTGCGTGCAAGTTCGATGGCGGTGCATTTGACCAACTGGTTCAATGCGGCCTTTGCGGCACGATAACCGTACCAGCCGCCCATTCGGTTATCGCCGATGCTACCGACCTTTGCCGACAGGGTGGCAAATACCGATTTGCCGTCGCGCGGCAATAACGGCGTGAAATGCTTCATCAGCAAAGCCGGGCCAATGGCGTTGATCAGAAACGATTTCGCCATGTAATCGGCATCAATCTGGCGCAATGATTTTTCCGGCTGAAATACCTCGTCATGCAGATAACCGGTGGCATCGATGATCAGGCGAACGGATTGCTTCTTGGCAGATGCCTTATCACGAACAAAGGCGGCGGCATTTTCGATGCTGCCGGGATCGGCAAAATCAATGGCTGGCTGGGTGCTGCGCGATAGTTCGATCACACCATCGAACCGGCCACAATCGCGAAGATGTTTCACAAAGGCCCGGCCGATGCCGCCGGTTGCCCCGATTACAATTGCGATGCTGGCAGCATCAAAACTTTGCAGTTTGGGGGCGGGTGGTATCGACATGATCTGATCCCCGATCTGGTTTTCTATCCTGTCTGTTTTACGTAGGCAAAACCGTGTTGGTTTATGGATTGTCACAGTAACGGATTACACCCGTCTCAGATGCGTCAGTTATCCTTTATCTTTCGCAAATCAGGGACAATCCAATGCCATATGTTTTTAGCCAGGCCGCCGATACCGAAGCCATCGCCGAACGGGAATGGGGCAAAGCGGCTCAGATCATGTTTACCGGCTTTTCATCGTGCATCGGGATCATGGCAATCAAGAACAATGAGGTCATCGGTGTGCATCTGCCACTGCGTGATGGGAATAACGCGGTGACCAATGACGATATCGATACGGCAATCGGATTGCTGGATGGTGGGGCGTATCCTGTCGTGATCGGATCGATCAGTGCATGGGAAGCATCGGCGTCTGCGGTCTATCAGCATCTGGTCGATACACTGCATCCGGTTGAACAATATGCCTATGGCGACGGGACCTATGGTGGCGAAATCGTCAATGGCCGGATTCAGCCGCGCTTTTGACGTCAAGCTGACTGATGATCGGGGCGTGAACACATCCCCATATCCCCCGTCTCAGGCATCAAAGCCAAAAGCCGCCCCGGATAAGGGCGGCTTTTGAGTGTTCTATTCATCCGAGGATCGGGGCGCTGCCTATTCGGCGGCTTCGATCCGGGTCATGTCGGGCGCGCTTTGGCGGCCTTTGCCCTGCTGGTCGTGGCGGCGGATGAAATCCTTGATCCGCGGGCTGATCTGTTCGCGCCAGCGACGACCGTTAAACACGCCGTAATGACCAACGCCCTTCTGGATGTGATGCATGCGCATATTATCGGGCAGATTGCTGCAAAGCTTGTGCGCGGCACGAGTTTGTCCCATGCCGGTGATATCGTCGCGTTCACCTTCGACCGTCAGAAGGGCGGTCTTGGTGATGGCGGACGGTTCAACCGGAACTCCCTGCCAGCGCATCGTCCCTTCGGGCAGCTGATGTTCGTGGAACACGGCTTTCAACGTCTGAAGATAGAACTCGGCACTCATATCCATCACTGCCAGATATTCATGATAGAAATTGCGCTTGGCATCGGCACTTTCGCCGTCGCCTTCGACAAGATGGGTGAACATCTCGTGGTGGGCGGAAACGTGCTTGTCCCAATTCATGCTCATGAACCCGGCCAACTGCATGAAGCCAGGATAAACGCGGCGCATCACACCGGCATGGGGCAGCGGTACATGCGAAATGACATGGCGTTCAAACCAGTCCAGACTGTGCTGTTTGGCGAAATTGTTGACCTCGGTCGGGTTTTCACGCGTATCGACCGGGCCGCCCATCAGGGTCATCGATGCCGGCTGGCACGGCTCGTTACCTGCTGCCATTAGCGATACGGCGGCAACCACCGGAACGGATGGCTGGCACACTGCCATCAGATGCGTATTAGGGCCCAGCTTGCGCAGGAACTGCATGACATAGTCGATATAGCTATCAAGGTCGAAATGACCCAGATGCACCGGCACCGTGCGCGCATCGATCCAGTCGGTGATGTAAACATCGTGATCGGGCAGTAATGCCTCGACCGTGCCGCGCAGAAGCGTCGAGAAGTGACCTGACAGCGGGGCCACGATCAGAAGCCGCGGATCGTCGGGCTGATTTTTAAGGTGATCGGTTTCGCGTTTGAAATGCAAAAGATTGCAGAACGGTTCGCTGTGAACGATTTCCTCTGTCACGGCAACGGTTTCACCATTGATGATCGTGGTATCAAGGCCAAATTCAGGCTTGCCATAACGATGCGTGATATGGGTGAACACATCAAACGCGGCCGCCGCCGCGCGGCCCTGATGGGTATAGGCAAGCGGGTTGACCGGATTGCGCAGCCACTTCTTGCTGGCATCTGCCGCCATCCGCAATGGACTGATGGTGGCGTGCTGCAGTTCATAGAGATGGTACAGCATTAATCTCTCACTCCCCGGCGATGCAAAGGTTCGGTGGTGGGGTGCATCGACCGTGTTGGTCCCCGGCTGCATTTTTCCGAAAGGATTTCCGGTGGGCAGGCCTTCTGATTTTCGTAAGTTCCGAACCCGCGTCCGGCCATTTTTTGCGGGTGACCATCCGGGGTTCAGCTGATTGCGGGCTAAGACACCGCAAAATCACGATAAACAGAAATCCTGCAATTCATCAGAATCCTACGATACTTCAGGTTTCAATCAATAGCCTAAAAGTATGATGAATTTCCAAACTTTCGTTTTTCACCTTGATTCAAACCAACATTCGGGGTGCTGTCGAGTGAAATTTTGCAATGCAGCGTAAGTTGTTGCGTTGCAATAATAGTTTTTCCCTGAAAGATGGGGTAAATCCGTCCTGATCTATGCAATGGTATAGTATCTGCGGGACTCGAGGTCCGAAAGAACCAATCAAAGAAAAACGCTGCTGTCGGGGAAACAGCAGCGTCAAGTAGCGCGGAATAACGAAAGTAATATGCAGGTTACAATTTACGTGACCCGGACCGATGGAAGAGGGACGACCGACAGACGGGACAGGGTATGGGTGCGGGGTTGCCTGCCGGTCGTCACCCTGGATGGGAAGTCCATCCGGGTCTCGTAAAAGGTATGAGCTTTGATCAGATCAGACCGCGAAGGGTTTGCGCCATTCCCAGTCCAATCACGAACAGGAAAAATCCGGTGCTTCCGACCACGGCGACCGTGCTGCAAAGCTCGTTTAGGCGGTTCGGATTTTCAAGCAACTTCATCATGGCGATGTCCTCCTCAATCTGTCTGAAGAAACCATACTGATCCCGTTTTGTTCTCACAAGAACAAAATTAGAACAAGGGCCGATTAAATTGTTAAGTTGATGTTTTTAAATGAAATTTATTTGTTCTCGATGTTCTCTTTTTGCTGCTGAAAATGAGAACATCGATGGTGAACACTGTGTGTCAGGTTGAATGAAACCCGCAGAAAACAACGGCTTTACGCGAGTCTTCAAGGGGGTGGACCATAGGAGAACGGAAAACGGAACATCGTCGCATTCCAGATGTTCCGTATTGCTTCGCAGGATCTATTCTGCGGCGGATGCCGGAATGGCTGTGCGGCGGTCCGGGACACCGTCGACCTCGCTTGGCAGCGGGCGGGCCGGAACAGCGCCGATGCGAGCATCGGGCATCGGTGGGTGATCGGGGAACTGGCCATGAATGCGAATGTTTTCGCGATAGTCGCTGGCTGATTTTCCGCGATACTGGCGAAAACGCCGGTTGAAGTTAGACAGATTGCTAAAGCCGTTATTTTCGGCGATCTGATAGATCGGAAGATCGGTGCGCGATAGCTGCACGCAGGCCCGCGAAATCCGGTATTCGTTCAGATATTCGACAACACTGCGCCCGGTATAGCGTTTGAACAGCCGGTAAAAACTGCTTTCACTGACCCCTGCCACATCGGCAAGCGATGAAACCCGGAGCGGTTCGGCGTAATGGGCATGAATGAAGGCCAGTGCGCGATCCACCCGGATAGATTCGCTATTCTTCCCGGCTTCGCCGCCAAAATTGGCCGATGCCAGCGGTTTGTCGATCCCGGCAAGAAGGGCTTCAAGCAGTTCGATCATCAGGATAAAGCGCCGCCGCGGTTTGGCATCATCGAGGTACGGGCAGATTTCCCGAACCTGTTCCACGGTTTCATCGCGAAAGGAAAGACCGCGGCGCGCACGGGCAAACAATTCGTGGAAATCGGCAAATTCAACAAAATCCCGCGTAAGGTTTTCCACCCATTCCTGCGACAGCCAAAGCACATAAACCTCGATCGGGCGGGAGGGATCAATGCGTTTGCATTCCCAAAGATGGGGCAGGTTGGGGCCGACCATGGCGAAATCCAGCCCGTCAAACGTCTGCCGATGATCGCCAATCAACCGCGATCCTTTGGCGTTGAGCGTCAGGGTCATTTCATATTCGGGGTGCTGGTGCCAGTTGCAGCGAAAATCATCCCAGACATAGTGAAAATAGCCCCAGCTATATCCCTGTGGATTCGTGATCCGTTCCTGAATGATCCGCATATCGTCCTACTATTCGTGTCCTGATCGCCGCGAATTTGCAGAATAGTATCATCCTTTGAAGGATATGACACTTTGAAAAGGTGCGATCAGGCGTATCCTTTTTCAATCGGGCGGCTCTGCACCGGGAAGCAATCACCAAAACAGATTGCAGCCGGTGATTGCATCTGGGGTTCCGGTACGGGCGCCCGACCCGGACAAAAAGACCAATCAAAACGAACAAAAGCAGCTGCCAAAAGCTGTATGGGAAAACCGATAACATCCTAGGGAGGTCTCAATGACCTTGATGAAAAAACTGCTCGCAACGGCGGGCGTTCTTGGCGCAGCTTTCGTGATGGCCGGACCGGCCAATGCCGCAAAAATTTCTATTTCCTGTGGTGCCGTCGGCCAGGAACTTGCGCTTTGCCAGGAAGGTGTCGATGCATGGGCAAAGCAAACCGGCAACGAAGTTGCGGTAATTTCCACCCCGAATTCGACTACCGAACGACTGGCGCTGTATCAGCAGATTCTTGCTGCCGGATCATCCGATATCGACGTGTTCCAGATTGATGTGATCTGGCCGGGGATTCTTGGCAACCACTTCATCGATCTTAACGAATACATGGCGGACGACGCCAAGCAGCATTTTGAGGCCATTGTTACCAACAATACCTTTGAAGACCGGCTGGTCGCAATGCCGTGGTACACGGATGCGGGCGTGCTGTATTACCGCAAGGATCTGCTGGAAAAGTACGGCGAAAGCGTTCCTGAAACCTGGGAACAGCTGACTGCGACGGCTCAGAAAATTCAGGAAGGCGAACGCAAGGCCGGTAACGACAAAATGTGGGGCCATGTGTTTCAGGGCCGCGCCTATGAAGGGCTGACCTGTAACGCGCTGGAATGGGTGGTTTCGTTCAATGGTGGTTCGGTGGTCGAACCGAATGGCGATATTTCGATCAATAACGATCAGGCAAAAAAGGCGATTGAAACCGCATCAAACTGGGTCGGCACCATTTCCCCCGAAGGCGTTCTTGGCTATGCCGAGGAAGAAGCGCGCGGTGTGTTCCAGTCAGGCAATTCGGTCTTCATGCGCAACTGGCCCTATGCTTGGGCGTTGGCCAATTCGGCAGACAGCCCGGTCAAGGGCAAGGTCGGTGTTGCTGCCCTGCCCACGGGAAGCACGGATGGCCGTTCGGCGGCGGCCCTTGGCGGATGGCAGTTGTCAGTTTCGAAATATTCGGAAAATCCGGAACTGGCGGCCGATCTTGTGAAGTTCCTGACCTCCTACGAAGAACAGAAACGCCGTGCGATCAAAGGGTCCTATAACCCGACGATTGCCGATCTTTACAAGGACGAAGAAGTCCTTTCGGCCAACCCGTTCTTTGGCGATCTGTACGAGACATTCACCAGTGCGGCACCACGTCCCTCCACGGTGACCGGTTCGAAATACAATCAGGTATCAAGCGAGTTCTGGCAGGCGGTGCATGCATCCTTGTCGGGATCGCAGAACGCCGATCAGGCGATTACCGGACTTGAACGCAACCTGAAACGTGTGAAACGTTCCGGCTGGTAAACGGGGTTTGCAACACCGGGAGGCTCTTGTTTTCCGGTGTTGCTACAATCCTGTTTTCGTACCGGCTTTGCTTTGGCCGGTTTGATGGATGGCGGTCATGATCGATCATCCCCCTTCAAGATCAAGAGCGGTTCCCATGGCGCAAGCTTCGTCCCTGACGCGTGCAAGACGGCGTTCGGCATGGCTGTTTTTAACACCGATGCTGGTCATTCTTGCCGCAGTGGCCGGTTGGCCGTTGCTGCGGACTTTCATCTTCGGTTTTACCGATGCCAATCTTTCCGACCTTGGCAATTATGGCTTTATCGGCTTTGAAAATTTCTATGCGGTTTATGACGGCGAGACGTTCGGCCTTCTGGCCGATCCGGAATGGTGGCAGGCAGTCTGGAACACGATTTACTTCACCGTGATTTCGGTTTCGCTTGAAACGGTGCTGGGTATCATTGTGGCCCTTGTCCTTAATCAGGAATTCAAGGGGCGCGGTCTGGTTCGGGCGGCGGTTCTGATCCCGTGGGCGATCCCGACGATTGTATCGGCCAAGATGTGGAACTGGATGCTGCATGACCAGTTCGGCATCATCAATGATCTTCTGATGTCACTGGGGCTGATTGCATCGCCGGTTGCCTGGACAGCCAATCCCGATACGGCAATGGTCGCGGTAATCATGGTCGATGTCTGGAAAACCACGCCGTTCATGGCGCTTCTGACACTGGCGGCCCTCCAGATGCTGCCAAGTGACTGTTACGAGGCCGCCCGTGTCGATGGTATTCATCCGATCCGGGTGTTTTTCAAGGTGACATTGCCGCTGATCAAACCGGCATTGATGGTCGCCGTGATCTTCCGTGCCCTTGATGCATTGCGTGTGTTTGACGTGATTTATGTCTTAACGCCGAACAATCCGAACACCATGACCATGTCGGTCTATGCCCGGCAGCTTCTGGTCGATTTTCAGGAAGTCGGATATGGCTCGGCGGCGTCAACACTGCTGTTTCTGGTCATCGCCTTTTCGATCATGGCCTACATGATGATCGGTCGGGTCCGGCTTGACGAAGGGGGACATTAAGATGAACCGCAATGTCAAATCCCTGATGATGAAGGCAGGGTTCTATCTTCTGGTAGCGGTGATCGTGATCTTTGCCGTTTTCCCGTTCTACTATGCGATCCTGACCGCGTTCGAAACCGGATCGGCCCTGTTTGACGTCAATTATCTGCCGGAAAGTTTCAGTTTCTCGAACTATCTGTCGGTGTTTGAAGGGCAGCCGTTCGGTCGCAATATCTTCAATTCGATCTTTGTCAGTGTGATGGTTGTGGCCCTGTCGCTTCTGATGGGGGTAACTGCGTCCTATGCGCTTGCGCGGGTTAAATTTGCCGGGCGCGGATTGTTGATGGTGACGATCCTGTCGGTGTCGATGTTCCCGCAGGTCGCGGTGCTGTCGGGCATGTTCGAACTGATCCGGGCCGTCGGACTTTATAATTCGATGTTCGGTCTGGCGATTTCATACATGATGCTGACCCTGCCATTCACGGTCTGGATCCTGACCGCCTTCATGCGCGAACTGCCGCGCGAGCTTGAAGAAGCCGCCGTGATGGATGGGGCCAGCCCGTGGACCGTGATTACGCGCGTGTTCCTGCCGGTCATGTGGCCTGCCATGGTGACCACCGGGCTTTTGGCCTTCATCATGGCATGGAACGAATTCCTGTTTGCCCTGACCTTTACCCTGACCAATGAACAGCGCACCGTGCCGGTTGCCATCGCCCTGATTTCCGGGGCCAGCCAGTTTGAAATGCCATGGGGCAATATCATGGCGGCATCGGTGATCGTGACGGTTCCGTTGATTGTTCTGGTTCTGATTTTCCAGCGTCGCATTGTGTCCGGCCTGACCGCCGGGGCTGTCAAAGGCTGATGCGGCTTCTCGTCCCACATGACTTAAGGTGACTTAAATGGCTTTGGCCGGAAATCCTGACTGGTGGCGCGGTGGCGTCCTGTATCAAATCTATCCGCGCAGTTTCTTTGATTCGAATGGCGATGGCATTGGTGATCTGCCCGGGATTACCCAGAAACTGGATTATATTGCCGATCTGGGCGTTGATGGCATCTGGCTGTCGCCATTCTTTACCTCGCCGATGAAGGATTTCGGCTATGACGTGGCGGATTATCGGGATGTCGATCCGATGTTTGGCACCTTGGCCGATTTTGATCATCTGGTTGAAAAGGCCCATTCGCTTGGCCTGCGTGTCACCATTGATCAGGTCCTGTCGCACAGTTCCGATCAGCATGCCTGGTTCAAGGAAAGCCGGTCATCACGCGATAATCCCAAGGCCGACTGGTATGTCTGGGCCGATCCCAAGCCGGACGGCACGCCACCCAATAACTGGCTGTCGATCTTTGGCGGTTCGGCATGGAAGTTCGATACCACCCGGCAGCAATATTACATGCACAACTTTCTGGTCAGTCAGCCGGACTTGAATTTCCATAACCCGGATGTTCAGGCCCAGTTGCTTGACGATGTGGCATTCTGGCTGCGTCGTGGGGTGGATGGTTTCCGGCTTGATACCGCCAATTTCTATGTCCATGACGCGGAATTACGTGATAACCCGCCATGGGTTCCGGGTACCCACCGGCCCGAAGGCGCGCCAAAGGAAAATCCCTATACCCGCCAGATGCATGTCTATGACAAAACGCGACCGGAAAATATCGCGTTCCTTAAAAAACTGCGCGCGGTTCTTGATAAATATCCCGGTGCCACGACGGTCGGTGAAATCGGATCGGACAATTCGCTGGCGACGATGGCGGAATATACCGCCGGGGGCGATAAGCTTCACATGGCCTATACGATCAATCTGCTCGAAAGCCCGCTTGAAACGCCGCTGATCCGCGGGATGTTGCGCAATGTGTTTGACGTCCTTGGTGATGGTTGGCCGTGCTGGGCGGTGTCAAACCATGATTTCGTCCGGGTTGCGACCCGTTGGGGCAGGGACAAGGGTGGCGATAATGATGCCCGCCTTCGCATGATCCCGGCCCTTTACACCACATTGCGTGGCACGCCCTGCATCTATCAGGGCGAGGAACTTGGCCTTGAAGAAGCCATCGTCCCCTATGAATTGTTGCAGGACCCCTACGGGATTGAAATGTGGCCGGAATTCAAGGGGCGCGATGGATGCCGGACCCCGATGCCGTGGATGAATGCCAACATCCCCCATGGTGGTTTCACAACAAGTGACGCGCCGTGGCTGCCGGTCCCGCAGGATCATAGCGGGCTTGCCGTGGCCGAACAGATGGATGATCCCAATTCATTGCGCAGTTTCTATCGCGATCTTCTGGCGTGGCGCAAAATCCATCCGGAAATCATCGATGGCGATATCGAGATGCTCGATATCGATGACAATGTCATTGCCTATGCCCGTATGGCGGGCGTGGTCCGGACCATCTGCGTGTTCAATACGACACCCGATGCCCGGACCGTGACCTTGCCCGGGCATTCGGATGCGAATTTCGCCCTTAACAGCGGATCGGTTACCGGCAATCAGCTTTCGCTGCCGGGCTGGGGCTTTTATTTCGGAACGATATAAATCGACAAGTCGAGGGAGGAACCCGCATGTCGGAAGTGGTTCTTAAGCAGGTTAAAAAACGTTTCGGTCCGATCGAAACCATTCATGGTGTCGATCTGAATATCCGCGATGGCGAGTTTTGTGTGTTTGTCGGCCCTTCAGGATGTGGCAAATCGACCTTGCTGCGCCTGATTGCCGGGCTGGAAGATATCAGCGACGGCGAACTTGCCATTGGTGGCGAGGTCGTTAATGACAAGGCGCCAAAGGATCGTGGTGTGGCCATGGTCTTTCAGTCCTACGCGCTTTATCCGCATATGACGGTCTATGAAAACATGGCGTTCGGCCTTGATCTTGCGAAAAGAAGCAAGGACGAACAGCGCGAACGCGTGATGGCTGCGGCCAGGGTGCTGCAACTTGAAGAATTGCTGGACCGCAAGCCAAAGGAACTTTCAGGTGGGCAGCGTCAGCGCGTCGCGATTGGCCGGGCGATTGTACGCAAGCCGAAAGTCTTCCTGTTTGATGAACCGCTGTCGAACCTTGATGCCGGTTTGCGCGTGCAAATGCGCATCGAATTGACAAAACTTCATGAAAAATTGAAGTCCACGATGATTTATGTGACGCATGATCAGGTCGAAGCCATGACAATGGCCGACAAGATCGTGGTTTTGCGGGCGGGTTCGGTCGAACAGGTCGGGACCCCGCTTGAACTCTATCATCACCCGCAAAATCAATTTGTTGCGGGCTTCATCGGGTCGCCTAAAATGAACTTTGTTCCGGCGGTTGTGATGGGGGTTTCGCAACAAACTGTTACGGTTAAACTGGATTCCGGTAAAGAGGTGACGCTGCCTGTTGATGGCAGTGGTCTTGACGCCGGAGATCGTGTAACAGTGGGCATCAGACCGGAACATTGCAGCCTTGCCGATCAGGACACGGCAATGCTGTCAGGAACGGTCGAAGTGGTTGAACATCTGGGCGAGGCGGGGCTCGTCTATGTGCAGGCCGATGGGGACGAACTGTTTGTTGCCCGTGTCACGGGTGATACGGCAATTGTAACAGGATCATCCATCGGCATTCATGCCCGGGTGGAAGATTGCTATCTGTTCGATCAGAACGGACAAGCCAGACGGCGCCTTGATGTGGATAACGAACCGCTCAGAGCCCAGCTGGCAACAGGATAGGCGGTGGCGGGGAAAACCCGACGGCTGCCAACACGGTAAATACCGTGGCCCGGTCGTTTGCCAGAGCCCTTCGGGCTCGGGATCCCACCTTTACGACGGGGAGGAAACGAGTGAGAGCAAAGCAGTTCGCTTGGAAGGCTTAGGGCAAGATGACACAAACGACGACGCAGCGCCAACGGCTGAAGCATCGTATCGCTGATATCGTGATTTTCGGTGGGACCGGAGATTTGGCGTTACGCAAACTTTTCCCCGCACTTTACGAAATGGAACGTACCGGGCGTTTTGACGATACCACCCGTATTTTCGGCGCCTCGCGCAGCGAACATTCCGATGAAGAATTCCGCGCCAAGCTGGAAGAAGCCGGAAAAAAATACATTCCCAAAGGCGAATTTGACGCCAAGGTCTGGAAAAAATTTGCCGCACGCATCGCCTATGTTCAGGTATCCGCGGGGGATGAGGCCGGGTTTAAAATCCTGCATGAAAAGCTTTCCGATCAGCCGGATCGCGACCGCGTCTATTATTTCTCGACCAGCCCGTCGCTGTTTGCCGATATGGCCTTTAACCTCAAGAAAGCCGGTCTGGTAACGCCCAATTCGCGTGTTGTGCTTGAAAAGCCGCTGGGCCACGATCTTGAAAGCTGCCGTGAAATCAACGGCCAGATCGGTGAAGTCTTCGAAGAACACCAGATTTTCCGTATCGACCATTATCTTGGCAAGGAAACGGTGCAGAACCTTTTGATCCTGCGCTTTGCCAATGCCATGTTCGAACCGCTGTGGAACAGCGCGCATATCGATCATGTGCAGATCACGGTTGGCGAAGAAGTCGGCGTCGAAGGGCGCTGGTCCTATTATGACGATGCCGGTGCGATGCGCGACATGGTTCAGAACCATATGTTGCAGCTACTCTGCCTTGTCGCGATGGAAGCCCCGCATGTTCTGGATCAGGACGCGGTGCGCGATGAAAAGGTCAAGGTGCTCAAGGCGCTGAAACCGATCAACGATTCCAATATCGACAGTGCCACCGTGCGCGGCCAGTACCGCAATGGTGCCGTTGGCGGCAAGGAAGTCCCGGGCTATCTTGAAGAAGAAGGTGCCAATATCGACAGCACCACCGAGACATTCGTTGCCATCCGGGCCGAACTGAATAACTGGCGCTGGGCCGGGGTGCCGTTCTATCTGCGGACGGGTAAACGCTTGCCGAAACGTCATTCGGAAATTGTCATCCAGTTCCGCGATGTACCGCACCAGATTTTCCCGCTGGCAAAATCCATGACCAATTATCAGGCCAACCGCCTTGTTCTGCGTTTGCAGCCTGATGACGGCATTCATCTGGTTCTGAATACCAAGAATCCGGGGCCGGGGCTTGTGCGCCTGCGTCCGACGGCGCTTAACCTGTCCTTTGCCGAGGCGTTCGGTGGTCGAAGCCCGGATGCTTACGAGCGTCTTTTGCTCGATGCGATTGATGGCAATAACACGCTGTTTGTTCGCCGTGACGAGCAGGACATTGCCTGGCAGTGGGTCGATGCCATTCAGGAAGCATGGCAAAGCAATCACATCACGCCCAAGGGGTATACCTCCGGCACGTGGGGGCCTTCGGCGGCCATTGCGCTGATCGAGCGTGACGGCCGGACCTGGAACGAAGAAGCCGGGTTCTGATGACATGCGGGTCGCCTTGCCTTTTGGTGGGGCGGCCTTGCGTGACGATGAACCGGTTCCCAATTTTCTGGACGAAGACATGACAAACGAACGCATTTTCCAAAGCGGCGATGACATGCTTGCGGCCATGGTCAAGGAAACCGTGGAACGCCTTGAATTCGCCATTGCCACCCGCGGCCATGCCAGCATGGCGGTGGCCGGTGGACGTTTTCCCAAACCGCTTTTTGAAAAACTCTCGACCGTCAAACTCGACTGGTCGAAAGTCACCGTGACCCTTGGTGATGATCGCTGGGTGGGACTGGATGATGATCAGTCAAACGAAAAGCTGGTTCGCGATCATTTCCTGATCAACGAAGCACAGCATGCGCGTTTTGTGTCGCTGAAAACCGGCGATGCCAATCCCGAAGACGCAATTTCAACGGTTTCAAGCCGCCTTCGCACCGATCTGAACTGGCCGCTTGATATCGTGTATCTGGGCATGGGGGATGATGGCCACACGGCATCCCTGTTCCCGTCATCCGCGCCTGATGCCCTGCAAAAGGGACTTTATCCCGCCCATGGCGAACTGGTTGCTGCCGCGCGCCCGACCGTATCCCCGGTCCCGCGCATCAGCATGACTTTGCCCGCCATCCTTAATGCCCGGTATATTGGCATCCATATTACCGGACAATCCAAATGGTCGACCTTTGAAACCGCGAAAAACGGCACCGAGATCGAAGAAATGCCGGTTCGCGCAATCTTGCAGCAGACTGACATCCCCGTCGATCTGTGGTGGAGCGCCGAGAACCCGAAAGGCTGAACCCCATGAAACGTGAATTAGAACAGATTACCAAACGCATCATCGAACGTTCCAAGCCGACCCGCGAGGCCTATCTGGAACGCATTGAAGCCGCCGCGTCAGACCGCCCGCATCGCTCCTCCCTGTCATGCGGCAACCTTGCCCATGCGTCTGCGGGCTGCAGTGCGGCGGACAAGGAACGCATCAATGGTGACGAAGGTGCCAATCTGGGCATCGTGACATCCTATAACGATATGCTGTCGGCCCATCAGCCATTGGGCGTCTATCCCGACCGCATCAAAAAGGCCGTGTTCGAAGCCGGGGCAACCGCACAGGTTGCCGGTGGCGTGCCCGCCATGTGCGATGGCGTGACGCAAGGCCGTCCGGGGATGGAGCTGTCGCTGTTTTCGCGCGATGTGATCGCGATGTCGACGGCGGTATCGCTGTCGCATGATGTGTTCGATGCGGCCCTTTATCTTGGTGTCTGCGATAAAATCGTACCGGGTCTGGTGATGGGTGCACTTGCCTATGGTCACATCCCGGCGGTGTTTGTGCCAGCCGGTCCGATGCCGTCCGGTTTGCCGAACAATGAAAAGGCCCGCATCCGTCAGCTTTACGCACAGGGCAAGGTCGGTCGCAAGGAGCTGCTCGAAGCGGAAACCGCGTCCTATCACAGCCCGGGGACCTGTACCTTCTATGGTACGGCGAACTCCAACCAGATGCTGATGGAAATCATGGGCCTGCATTTGCCCGGTGCGGCGTTTGTTAATCCAAACACCGATCTGCGTGATGCCCTGACCGAAGAAGCCGCCCGTCGTGCGCTTCAGATCACCAAGCTTGGCAATGATTACCGTCCGGTTGGCAAAATTCTCGATGAAAAGGCATTTGTGAACGGCATTATCGGTTTGCTTGCGACCGGTGGGTCGACCAACCACACCCTGCATCTGCCGGCGATGGCGCGTGCGGCGGGTATCGAACTTCGTTGGGAAGATTTCGATGAATTGTCGAAACTTGTGCCGTTGCTGTGCCGCGTTTATCCGAACGGGCAGGCCGATGTGAATCACTTCCATGCCGCGGGCGGCATGGGCTTTGTGATCAGCGATCTTCTGAAAAACGGTCTTCTGCATCCCGATCTTCAGACCATCCATACCGGCGGCATGGCGGCCTATGGCACCGAGCCGTATCTGGACGATGGCAAATTGTCGTGGCGTGACGCCCCGGCCACCAGCCATGACGAGGAAATCCTGCGCCCGACCGAAAAGGCGTTTAGCACCGATGGCGGTCTTCGCATGCTGTCGGGGAACCTTGGCCGTTCTGTGATCAAGGTATCGGCGGTAAAACCCGAAAACCGCGTGATCGAAGCCCCGGCGGCGGTCTTTACCTCGCAGGAAGAAATGATGCAGGCGTTCAAGGACGGCAAACTGCATCGCGACGTTGTCTGCGTTGTCCGTTTCCAGGGGGCGAAGGCCAATGGGATGCCCGAATTGCACAAACTGACCCCGCCGCTTGGCGTGTTGCAGGACCTTGGTTACAAGGTCGCCCTTGTCACCGATGGCCGCATGTCGGGTGCGTCGGGCAAGGTCCCGGCGGCAATCCATGTCACCCCCGAAGCCATGATGAATGGTCCGATCGCCAAGGTCAAAGACGGCGATATCGTGCGTCTGGATGCCGAAACCGGCGAGCTGATCCTGAACGTGACCGAGGCCGAACTGGCCAAGCGCGACTTTGCGACCTTTGATAACAAGGCCGAACATCAGACCGGTTTCGGTCGTGAATTGTTTGGTGTGTTCCGCGAACATGTCGGACTAGCCGAAATGGGGGCCAGTGCGGTGCTTCCGGGGGCTGCCGAGGTCGAGGTAGCATAATGCGGCTGGTTGGTGATATCGGCGGTACCAACGCCCGCTTTGCCTGGATTGACGAAAATGGCGATCCGCAATCACCGATGACATTGCCGGTCCGCGATTATGCGACCATCGGCGATGCCATGCACGATTTCATGGTGAAAACCGATTGTGCGGATCTGAATGAATTTGCGGTTGCCGTGGCGTGCCCGGCATCCGCAGACATCATCAAATTCACCAATAACCCGTGGGTATTTTCCAAGGACGCGCTGAAGGCTGAATTTGGTCTTGATCGTCTGGTGGTGGTCAATGACTTTACCGGTCTTGCGATGTCTGTGCCTTATCTTGGCGACGAAGACCTGATTACGCTGTTTGATGGTCCGGGCCGCCCGGGATTGCCATTGGCGGTGATCGGGGCGGGGACCGGGCTTGGCGTTTCGGGGCTTCTGCGCCATGACGATCACTGGATCCCGATTCAGGGCGAAGGCGGCCATGTGTCGCTACCCGCCGTTGATGATCTTGATTATGAAATCGTCAAATTCCTGAGTGCTGAACTGGGCCGTGTGTCGGCCGAACGTATCCTGTCGGGGATGGGGCTTGAAAACCTTTATCGTGCGCTTGCTGCCATTGACGGGATCGACGTCACACCGCTTAGTGCGGCGGAAATCGTTGAAAATGCCATGCAGAAAAACGATCCGCTTTGCCTTAAGGTGCTCGATCGGTTCTGTCTGTTCATGGGCGGGGTGGCCGGTGATCTGGTCCTGACGCTTGGCGCGTTTGATGGTGTGTTTATCGGCGGCGGCATTGGTCCGCGGATTGCCGACTTTATGAAACAAAGCGGCCTTAAGGATCGTATGATCGCCAAGGGCCGTTTCCATGATTTGATGAATGATGTGCCGGTGCGCCTGATGACGGCGAAATACCCGGCCCTGATCGGTTGTGCCAAAATTTTGACGGCCTGACCGATAAACTGGAGGATACCCAATGAGCCTTTCGTCACGCGAAATTCTGTCCAAGGCCCCGGTCGTACCGGTTCTGGTGATCGAAGACGCCAATGATGCCGTTCCGCTTGCAAAGGCGCTGGTGGCCGGTGGTTTGCCGGTGCTTGAAATCACCCTGCGCAGTGCCGCAGCCGAAGAAAGCATCAAACGCATCATCGCCGAAGTGCCAGATGCGATTACCGGTGCAGGCACCGTGATCAATGCCAAGCAAATGGAACGCATGGCAAAAATCGGCTGTGCCTTTGCCGTGTCGCCCGGCCATACCAAAAGCCTTCTGAAGGCGGCCAAGGATACCGGCGTGCCGTTGCTTCCGGGGGCCGGAACCCCGTCAGAGATCATGTATCTGCTTGAACATGGCTACGACATGCTGAAATTCTTCCCCGCCGAACAGCAGGGCGGTGTTTCGATGCTCAAAGCCCTTTCCGGCCCGCTGCCGCAGGTCAAATTCTGTCCGACGGGCGGTGTGTCATTGGCAAACCTTGGTGATTATCTGGCCCTGCCAAACATCATCACCGTGGGTGGTTCATGGGTCGCTCCCAAGGACGCGGTCAAGGCCGGTGACTGGGCCACCATCACCCGCCTGGCACAGGAAGCCACTGACAAGGTTGCCGAATTGCGCGGCTGATTGGCCGGGATAAACGACCACAAAAGGAGCCCGGTTCGGGCTCCTTTTGCGATGAAGGCTTTGGCGGGGGAATAGGATGATCATGCCCAAGGCATTGATAAATATGGTCTTCTCGCTGTACTGAGCTTTGACTGGGAACTTTTTCCGTTTCTTTGAAAAAAGTTCTTGATTTGTTCTTTTGGTTGTGTCATAAAGATAAAGTCAACAGGACAAATGGGTCCGGAGACAAAACCCGCAAAGCGTGATTCGCTTTTGCGGGTTTTTTGCGTTTCGGGCGGCAAAAACAGGAATGAGCCGATGACAGGGCAGCGATCTGACGCGACGACATGGCGGGGGCGGTATCGCCAAAGTGACGTCAATGGCGCATGGAAAAGTCATTATGGGGGTGGTGTGTCCGGGCCGTGAGGCCGCGGGAAATTTGCGAAAAACGGGTGTTTATCATGACGGGAGAGATGTGTCCTTAGGGCAAGGGCGTTTGTTCGGGGCAGGGATAGCCGGAGCCAAGTTGGTTCGGTCCGGTTCAGTCCGGGGTCAGTCCGGTCGGTGAAGCGTGACAATGCCGAGAATCAGCGGGCCCGAATTGCGCCCGGATTGGATCGGCACGGGATCGGCGGCCGGGTTGCCGGGAGTGGCTGGCGGGGAGCGGCTGGCAGGATCGGTTGCCAGCGGGCTGGTGGTGCGTTCGGAGGTGCCGAAAGGTTGGTCATCGATGGCGGGATTTGTGTGCCTGCCATGCGACAACGCCGTTGCCCTTTGGGGTGAGGTGCGTTTGCGGCGTCAACCGAGAGCGTCGGGTGTTTGTTCGGGGCAGCGGGGGCCGTCTGGGGCGTGGTCCGTCCGGTCGGTGGCGTTTGGCAATGCCGGGGGCAGCGGGGTTGGTTGGCTGGATTGGCCTAGCGATTGATCAAAGCCGTCATTCCGGGCGAAGCGGAGCGCAGACCCGGAATCCATGCCCCGCTGAAAGAGACTGGATTCCCGCGTTCGCGGGAATGACGATCTACTTGGGAGGGCCTTGACGGTCGGGAGGGCTGTGTCAGCGGTTCGGGAGCCCGGTGTGGGCTCCCTTTTGTTTGCTGGTGGCGGCGAGGGGCGGTTGTCAGACAATGCGCGTGACGCGCCACTGGTTGCCGTCAAATGTGCGTTGCAGGCCGACATCGCGAAGCTGATCGTCACTGAGATGCGCCATCACCTCGCGTTCGTTTTTGCGTTTGCGGGCGTCGAGGGAATAGCTTGCGATCTTGTTGATCAGACGGCCAAACGGGACGCGATTGGCGATGGGGTCGGTGCGGATGTCGAAGTTCTGTGCTTTGGTCGGGGGCTGATAGGCCATGATGTCCTCCTGATTTTCCAAAAGGTCGTGTTCTGTTGATGACCTGATCCTCTCATATGCAAAATAAAACGGGAATTTGGTTGTTTTGCAGATTTAATGTGCAAAAATAACCGGAACTGCCGAGGCCCGATCATAAGGACTGGTCAAGTACATGAACTGGAACGATTTGCGTTATTTCCTGATCCTTGCCGAAGAAGGCAGTCTTTCCGGGGCTGCGCGACGGTTGCGCAAGGAACACACGACTGTGGCACGCCGGATCGAGGCGCTTGAAGAGGCGGTGGGGACCAAGCTGTTTGATCGTCTGCCGCGCGGCTGGCAACTTACGGCTGCGGGGCAGAACCTTGTGCCGGTGGCCGAACGGGTCGAGGCAGAGGCGCTTGGCTTTGAACGGCAGGCCAGGGGCGATGAAGCCGCCCACGGTGTGGTGCGGATATCCGTGCCCCCGGTCGCGGGGCGGGTTTTGTTTGCGCCGCGTCTGGCGCAATTGCTGACCGCGCATAAGGGGCTGGAATTTGAAATTATCGGTGCGTCCAACGTGGTCAATCTGGCCCGGCGGGAAGCCGATCTGGCGGTGCGCATGATTACCCCGCGCGAACCGGGTCTGATTACGCGCAAGCTGGTCGAACTGGGGGTCGGTCTTTATGCCGCACGTGGATATCGTGACCGCGTCCCCGAACAGGATTGGGAATTCTGCGGGTACGAGGACACGTCCTATGGGGCGGCCAAAAAGGAATGGGTGCGTAATATCATGGGGCGGGAATTGCCCTGCCGGTTTCGAGCCGATGATACGGAATCGGTGCGGCAATTCATCGCGGCCGGGCATGGGGTCGGGGTGTTGCCGCGCTACCTTGCCGATGGCGACGACCGGCTTGAACTGATCCGGGCCGATACGGCGGGCGAAAGCCGCGAAACCGCGTGGCTGGTGGTGCATCCCGATATGCGCCGGTCCCCCGGTGTGCGGCTTGTCATGGATGCCCTGATCAAGGCCGCCGACAGCATTTCGGCAGAATTTCAGGTCTGAAAAACAAAAAGAGACCCCGTGCTGTGTATCTGCGCGGGATCTCTTTTGCTGCGTAGAGCACGTCGCATTTAATCTGCACCATTTTGCCGAAGACAGTCTTCTGTCGCACAAGGAAAGATCCGCAGAGCGTAGCGGGGCTACGGTCAAGGATCCTGACGCAGTGGGGCGGAAGACTGTCACGGCCCGAAGGGTTTGTTTTTGGCGACGTTTCGCGGCGTTACACCGTTTGACCGATGCGCCGCATCGCTCTGCACGCTGTGCCTTGCCAAACGGTTCGCCAAAAACAAACAAAATGATACAGATTAAATGCGACGTGCTCTAAGGGAGGCATATCAAAGCGTGTCGATTGCAAGAATGAAAGGGTCAGGAACCCTGATCAGGCACCGCCTTGAATCTTTTAATAATTGTCGCGGGATACATACCCGCTTTCGCTGCGTTTCAGCCCGATATCGCACAGTTGATGATCTGATAGCCGATGAAGTGCCGCGCGGCTTTGATGGCGTTTATAAGCGGCCAGCAGGGCATCAATCGCAGTTGTCACAATGTGCGACACGGTGGGGCGAGAGGGGCGCGAGGGGCGGTTCAGCCGGACATTGGTATCGCATTCGATATGATGGGAGACAGCCATGTCGAAATCTCCTTGTTTGGGGCTTCGTTTGATATGGCGTGATCATGACATGCGCATAAATCTCATGTAATTCCGATAAAATGCGCTATGATTGTGCAAATTTGCGCAATCTGGATGAGGCATCATGAACTGGAACGATCTGCGATATTTCGTCGTATTGGCAGGCGAAGGCACGCTTTCCGGTGCTGCCCGAAAGCTCGGCAAGGATCACACCACGGTCGCAAGGCGGATCGAGGCCCTTGAAAAGGATGTCGGGGCGCGGCTGTTTGACCGGCTGGGAACGGGATGGTCATTGACCGATGCCGGAGAAAATCTTGTGCCGGTTGCGACAAAGATCGAGGAAGATGTTCTTGCCTTTGAACGTCAGGCGCGTGGCGATGAAACCGCGCATGGTGTGGTACGCATTGCCGTGCCGCCAGTCGCGGGGCGGATATTGTTTGCGCCGCGCCTTGCCGAACTTCTGAAAGACCAGCGCGATCTGGAATATGAAATCCTTGGTTCCAGCGTGATTGCCAATCTGGCGCGGCGCGAGGCCGACGTGGCGGTGCGCATGGCAACCCCGGATCAAAGCGGGCTGATTGCGCGCAAGCTGACCGATATAAGATATGCGGTTTACGCGGTGCGCGGTTACACTGCCACTGTGCCGGAAAAGGATTGGGAATTTTGTGCCGACGGGCGCAATAGCTTTGGCGATTATCAGCAGGGCTGGGTATGGGAACAGCTTAACCGCCAATTGCCGATGCGGGTTAAATCCGACGATACCCAGACCGTGCTGGCCTTTGTTGCGGCGGGATACGGGCTCGGCCTTCTGCCGCGTTATCTGGCGGACGAGGATGACAGGCTGGAACTTGTCACCGATGACGTGACCAATGAACTCAGCAAGCCGGTCTGGCTGGTCGTGCATCCCGATATTCGCCGCTCTCCGGCGGTGCGGATGGTGATGGATGCCCTGATCAAGGCAACCGAAGCCATCCCCGACCGGTATAAATGCTGAATGATACAGCTGTTTGTGACCGGAAAACTGATCAAGCTTGCCAATCCGCACGTATCAATTGATGGCTCGGGATCAAGCATCCCGAAAAAATGATACACCGGTTCGCCGCAGGGTGGCGGCGGACGTCAATTGGCGGATGGCATGGGGACATCAACCCGGGATCTGGAACAGCTTCTGGCGCGTGCAGCCGATGGCGACATGGACGCCTTCGGACAGCTTTATCATGCGACATCGGCGAAACTTTTCGGCATTGTCCTGCGTATCTTGAAGAACCGGGCCCAAAGCGAGGATATCCTGCAGGAAATCTATGTGCGGGTCTGGGAACGTGCCGGGGATTTTGAACCCGGGCGTGCATCAATCATCACCTGGATGGCAACGATTGCGCGGAATCGGGCGATTGATGCGCTGCGTCGTGACAAGCGTCATGAGGTGGTGGTGGATGATTTCGATATCGACCAACTGGCCGATCATGATGATCTGTCGGTTGCCGATGATGTCGAACGCAATGATGACCTGCGCCAGCTTGAAATCTGCCTTGGCGGGCTCGATGATGAGCGTCGCACAATGGTCAGGTTGGCCTATCTGGACGGATTTTCGCGCGCCGAACTGGCAGAACGGTTTGCCCAGCCGGTCGGCACGATCAAGACATGGCTGCATCGCAGCCTGAAACAGTTGAAGGAATGCCTCGGATCATGACCGACCGGGAAGATATCGACATGCTGGCGGCGGAATATGTGTTGGGAACGCTTGATCCCGACATGCGCCGCATTGTCGATGAACGGCGGACAAATGAGGATGACCTGAATGCGGCGATTGCCGATTGGGAAAAACGCCTGTCGCCGTTAAACGCGCATTACCGCGATGAAATGCCGTCGCGTGATCTGTTTCCGGCCATTCGTGCCCGTATTGAAGGGGCCCGGATCGAGAGGTCGCGTGTGCAGGCGGATAATATTGTTGAGATCGATCTGCTGAAACGCAAGCTTGCCCGGTGGCGGATCGGGACATTTGCCACCGGCGCACTGGCGGCAAGCCTGATGGTGGCGGTGCTGGTATCGGATTTTGCCGCCCCGGTTTCGGATCGGCAATTTGTCGCCGTGTTTCACCGTGACGATACCCAGCCCGCCTTTGTCATGAGCATTGATCTGGAGACCCGGGCGGTGATCATCCGCCCGGTTTCGGCAACATTGCCCGAAGGCAAGACCTATCAGCTATGGATCGCATCCGATCAGTTGGGTCCGGCCCCAAAATCGCTGGGCTTGCTTGAAAGCGCATCCGCGCCGACGACCCGGTCACTGGGGGAATTTGATCCGGCCCTGCTGCGCGATGCGACCTTTGGCATCAGTCTGGAACCCGAGGGCGGTTCGCCAACCGGGCGTCCGACGGGGCCTGCCATTCATGGCCGTCTGATCCCGGTCGAACACTGATTTCAAAAAAAAGTTTCCCGGTCTGAAACCCGGCCTGTCTGGTCTGCGTAGCTTCGATGCGCGCAACACAGCGCGACACGAGCGGACGGCAGCAAACAGCCCGTCCCGGTTTAACAGACAAGGAGACTTCACATGCTGGTGACCAAGAAAATGGTCGGTATTTTCGGTGGGGCTTTGATGGCCGGTGCCCTGAGCGTCGCCATTCCGGCGGCGGCCCACGCCATGGGGCCGATGGTCGAGGCGATGGATCAGGATGTTTCGGGCGGAACGGTCAGTGCGTCGAAAATCATGGCCGGTGAAAATGGCTGGCTGGTGGTGCATCGCACCGATTCCGCAATGAAGCCGGGCCCGGTTGTCGGTTATGCGCCGCTTAAAAAGGGCGAGAATATGGACGTTACCGCCATTTTGCAGGAACCGGTCAAATCCGGTGAGATGCTGATGCTGATGATCCATTCCGAACAGGGCGGCATGAAAACCGGCTATTTCGAATATACGCTGGGTGCCAAGGAAGACGGCCCAATCAAGCCGGATGGCAAACTGGTGATGAAGGTCGTGACCGCGGAATAATTGGGTCACCCTTTAAATCAAACGGCCCGCGAGGTTGCTTGCGGGCCGTTACCTTTTACAGCCAGCCAAGCTGCCGCGCGGCCGAAAGCAAAAGCAACAGGCCAAAGAGCGTAATCAACGCCGCCCCCGCCAGGCCAACCCCACGACGAAGCCAGCCCGAAGTGCTTTCCGACACAGTGAAAAGATGCTGGGTGCCGGTGCGAATGCCGATGGCCGCCAACCCGATCAGGCTGATGGTCAGCGCCACCCCGAGAGCCATGGCAAAGGCCGATGCAACCCCGATCAGGAACAACCCGTTGGCCAGCGTAAACAGCAGCACCAGTATCGATCCGGTGCAGGGGCGCAGGCCAACCACAATCCCGCTTGCGATCATCTGCCAGCGGGATTTGGTGAGGGCGTGGTTGTGGTCATGATCGTGATGATGGTGTGCATGATCATGATGATGATGATGATGATGATGGGTGTGATCATGATGGTGATGATCATGCCCGCCATGATCACAACAATCATCACGTCCCTGCAAGATGCGGATACACATCAATCCGCCCAGCCCGGCAATCAGGGCATAGGATATGGCTTCCAGTACCAGTCCGTTTTGCGTAACCGCCGCCGGGCCGAGATTAAGGATCACGGTCAGCGACCCGACAAGGACGATGGCGGTCACCGCCTGAACGGCTGCAATCAGGCTGCCCATGGCGACACCCTGTTTCCAGCCGGCATCGCGTGACAGGAAATAGGTCGTGGTGACCATCTTGCCGTGGCCCGGCCCCGCGGCATGAAACACGCCATAGGCGAATGAAAGGGCAATGATGGTCAATGCGGGCCACCACGCATCGCCGGTTTTGGCGACGCGCAATGTTGCGGTCATCTGCCGGTTAAGCTGCGTCTGGATCACCACCACCTGACCGACAATGTCCGATAGCCAGCCGGGCAGGCTGATCAGGCTTTCGCCATCATTCTGTGGCGTCTGATCGGGGGGATTCGGGGCCTGTTCGCTGCCTGTGCCACGGCCCAGAAGGTTGCTGGCCTGCGCAAACGCCTGATTACTCGGCAGAAACGAAATCGCCAGCAGAAAGGCCATGATTAGTGCTGGCATCCGCAACCTGTTTTTCGCAGGCAAGGTCGGCGCGTATTGGCGAAACCAGATCAAAATAGATGCGGTTCTTTTCATCTTCGCTCATTTCATAGTGGCATTTGAGATGGCGGTTGCCGCGAAACAGGATCGGATCGACCTGGGTGAAGGCAACATCAATATAGAATTCCGCATCATAGACCGACAGGGCAATCGCATCTTTTATCGGGTCAAGCGGTTCTTTAAGCGTCAGGGTGAAATCGTAACTTACCCGGCGGTCATCGGTGATATCGGCCTTGAAGTCCGTTGCGCCGCTAAATGTCACGATTTCCTCGTTTCGGCGCAGGTGAGTGAGCCAGGAAACTTCGGAAAGCAATGCAAAGGCATTGTCGTGAACATCGGTGTTTTCTGCGTCAAAGAATCGCAAATCGTGATTTTTGTCGAACTGGTCGATCAGGGTCAGGCTGAACAGATCATCAAACACCCAATGCAGCCGGATTGCGGTGATTTTGTCGTCTTCAAAAACCATCTGCGCATCGGCATCGATCCAGACATGCGGATGGGCCGATGCGGGCATGCCCGATCCGGCCCAAAGGACGGATGCGAGCATACCGGCGGCAAGGTTTTTAGGACTGCGACAGGCAGTCAACCAGTGCGCCCACATTCTGGCGCAGGATGTTCTGATAGGCATCCGGTCCTGCCGGAATATCCGCACCCAGCGGGTCAAGCGTTCCGATATGCGCGCCCGTATCGGCAACCACGGCCTCGACGATGGCCGGGCGGAATTGCGGTTCGGCAAAGACGCAGACAGCATTGCTGTTGCGGATTTTGTCTTCGATCTCATGCAGGCGCTTTGCTCCGGGCTTCTGTTCCGGTGAAACCGTAATCGAACCAACCGCGTTCAGGCCAAATCCCGCTTCGAGATACTGATAGGCATCATGGAAAACGACGAACGGCTTTTCGCGAACCGGTGCGAGTTGGGTTTCCAGATCATTCCCAAGTGCATCAAGGCTGGCAAGGAACTTTTTCAGATTGTCCTGATAGGTGCCTGCATGGGCCGGGTCGATTTCACCAAGTTCGGTGGCAATTGCTGTTGCGATGGCCGCCCCGTTGGCCGGATCAAGCCAGATGTGAGGGTCGGCACCTTCTTCGTCATGATGGTGACCTTCTTCACCCTCATGGGCTTGATCGTGATCATGATCGTGATCGTGTTCTTCGGCATGGGCGTGTTCATCATGACCGTGTTCGTCATGACCGTGTTCGTCATGACCATGTTCGTCATGATGTTCGTCTTCATGGTCTGCGTGATCATGACCTTCGTGATCATGGTCGTGCGATTCCCATGCACCACCTTCGCGCATTGCCCGGACGGCCAGACCATCAATATCAGCCAGTTCAAGCTGATGGGCACTGCCCGACAGGGTCGCCAGCGGCTTTTTCAGGAAGCCCTCAAGACCGTGGGAGACATAAATCACCAGATCGGCTTCCTGAAGCGAGCGGGCTTCGCTGGGGCGTAGCGAATAGGCATGCGGCGAGGACGCCCCATCAATCAGTAGTGCCGGTTTGCCAACGCCTGCCATGATCGCACTGGCAATACCGTGGATCGGTTTGATCGAAACAACGACCGACGGATTTTCTGCCGCCTGTACCGTAAACGGCAGGGCAAGCAACGGCAGGGCAAGCAGGGTGCTGCGAAGGCTTGAGAGGGGCATGATATCAATCCGGTTGGTAACAGGGATGGGGTAATCGGTGAGGATATGTTTGTTATGTTATATCATAACGTTTCGTCAAGCGATAATTACATTCCTGATCCGGCGGGGGCGATTTGATCCTAATAGATGTTTTCTATTGATCAAAATAAGTGAGTTTCGTATTCGTAACGAAAAATCCGCATCCGTAGTTGAAGGCGCATTTTTGCCGATTTCATTGCAGAACAAATGTTGGGGAATGGTAATGATGCGGATGCCATATGCGATCTGAACCGGCAAGAAACAATCCGCATCGAAGGCGGTTCCATCTTTTCGGGCCGGTTAAAATATCCTGCCGGGATGTTACATCCGGCAGGGAGGACATTTCAGATCCGGGGTGCCGGTCTCGCGATCGGTATGCAAATCAGAAACGTTTAGCCAGAAACGGTCATCGATGTTTTTTGTCGTCTCACTCATGATGGTATTTTCGATGTTGAAAACGTGCCGCCGTTCTGTTTTCAGGGCATCAAGGGCGCGTGCAATCGCCGGGGCATTGTGAAAATGTTCCATGAAGGCACCGGTTCGATACGCTTCAAGAAGGCCGTCGGTAATGGTTTGCCACAGGGCGCTGTTTTTCCTGTTCACATAGATGAAAAAGTCGAACGGATAAACCAGCATGACGGTGTCATTCAGAACCACATCCGGATATTGCGCCTGGATTGCGGGCAATTCCCGATAGGCTTCGTGAACGGCACGGGTTAAAGCATCAAACCGCCTGTTTTCCAGCATTTCCCAAAGGTTGCTGCGCGGGCCGCGTTCAACACAGAAACCGTTATCTTCCATGATGTCGCCATCGGGCCAGTCGGACCCCACCCCGATGCAGAACTGGCGCAATTCGTCCAGGGTTTCGACATTCCTAAGCGCCACGGCCCGGTCCTTTTTGACCATGAAAACACGGTGCCCCAGAATGCCGCGGGTGATGGGAATATTGACCTGGCGAAATCTGCTTTCACGCTCCGCACTGTAACCGGCAAACATCACATCGATATCACCGGCCAACAGCATTTCGCTGATGCGTGACTGTGTCGCGCCTTTTAATTCCTCGATATCCATAACGTAATCAGTGCCCGACAGGTCCAGCGCCATTTCGATGACGCCGAATTCATAGGCAAAAAATTTCTTCAGACCTTCTGGGAAGGCCATTTTGATGGTTCTGGTATCGGCCTGTGCGGTTTCCTGGAGCAAAAAGCAAACACAAACGACCCAAAATGCAAAACGCAGGATTTTCAAAACATTCGCCCATATAAAGATCACGTGAGGCTCAGCCTACGATGTATATTGGGCGCGCTTTGCGATGTTAAAGAGACGTCCTCTGAATATTATGTATCGTTAATGTTACGGGCGTCTTGTCGAGGACGGCTTCATGCCCTTTAGCCATGGCAGGAAGCCATCGAGAAATCGTGTGGTCGCGGGCATGAAATGGCTGCCGTGATGATACATCGGGTCCAGCGTGGTGACGATCATCCGGCCCGGCGTGGTGACCGTGTCGTCATAAAGAACCGATCCCAGATCACCGACATCGATCAGCGATACCGCACCATCAGGCACGATAAGATGTCCGTGATGATGCCATGTCGCATCGGCCAGCGTGATGTGATCAAACAATGGATGATCGGGCGCGGTTACGTGAAGGCCAAGGCTGCCGCCTTCTTTCCACCACCAGAAATTGGTCGGGGTGAAATGCCATTCGATCCCCGAAATCCATTCCGCCGGTCCGGTCGATCCCATGATGACAAGTGTTCTGCCGCTTTCAAGGAACTGCCTGAATTTTTCACGATGCGGCCGCAACACGGACGGATCGGTACGGCATGACACAATCAGCGTGTCATAATCCTCAAGCACCGTATCGCCGAGTTCGCGGGTATAGATCACACCATCGAAAAAGTCGCGATAGCGCGGTTCATAAAGCGTTCTGTGGTGGTAATAGGTCCCGCTATCAAGGGCTGCGATCCTATGGGTCATGATACAGCTTCCTGTCCTCTATCGCCGCTACCGGCCCACTGGCAAAGCTGCGGCACGATCCGTGCGGTGCTGTCCTCTGATCCGGCATACATCCATAAATCATTGCCTGCATGCATCAGGATGCGGCCGCCTTCGGGACGATGATAAATCCAGTCGCACGGCAGCCGGTCCGGGCCAACCCCGTGCAGGGCAATCGCGCCCTTGGGCGGCGGGTTGTAACCGCGGGCATAAAACCCCGCCACACCGCGCCGGAATGTCAGATGATGCGTATCCACACCTTCGAAAACCGGGTGATCGGCAAGGCGATGAATGATCAGGTTTTCAAGCGACTGGTTTTCAAGCGGAACAAAGGTCTGGAATTCCGGCAACATTGGCCATGCGACATGCCCGTTGAATACAAGTGTCCCGCCGTCGGCAAGGAACCCCTCGATCTTGGTCGTCAGCGTCCCGAAAAACCGCTGATCAAGATGGGCGGGCAACATCAGGGCGGCATAGGGCGAAAGATCGATATCGCTCAGGTCGTAATGATCGATCTGTGCGATGTCGGGCGCATGATCACCCACATCGGGCAAATCATCCCCGGCCCCCTTGATCGGATTGATAAACAGGCAAAGTCCCATGGCTGTTTCCTGCAAGAAAAGCGGGTAAAATCCCGTCCCCGGCGAAAGTGCCGGGGACGGGAAGACCATCAGTCTTTCGACACACTCTTGAAGTCATAGAAGAAGCCGGACGGATGGATGCGATAACCTTCAACATCCTTGGCCGACGCGCCGACCGAAACCTTGTGCACCAGCGGAATGATCGGTGCATCGTCATGCAGGATATTCATCGCCTTGCGATAGGCTTCGTCCTTTTCCGCACCGGGCGAAAGGGTCCGGCCGGTATCGACGGCCTCGTCAAATCCGGCATTGTTCCAGAACTGGTAATTCAGCCCGGCCTTCGAATGGAACTGCGATTTAAGGTGCAGGTCCGGGTGGCCGGTCATTTCCGGGGTCCAGAACACGACCGAGATGTCGTATTCACCGCGCTTGACCAGATCAAGCATTCCTTCCCAGGTATACATCTGCACATCGGTGGCGATGCCGTTCTGGTTCAGAAGGGCGGCGAGTGCCTCGGTAATCGCGGGCATTTCTGTCCGGCTGGAATAGCTGAGGATACGCAGCGTAAGAGGCTTGCCATCCTTTTCCCATTTGCCTTCATTCTGTTGATATCCGGCATCGTTCAGAAGCGACGTCGCCAAATCGGTGTCGAGCTTGAAGGGCGCATCGGCCTTGGGCGCCCAATCAAATTGCGGGCCAAAAAACTCCCACGCCGGTTCGCCAATCCCGTCAAGGGCACCCTTGACGATCAGGTCGCGATCCACCAGCGCATTGACCGCCTGACGAATGCGCACATCCGAAAGCGGGCTTTTGTCCCCGGCATTGAACGCGCCGTAATAAAGCCCGGCAATCGGTTTGGAATAGACCTTGAAATTTTCATCGCGTGACAGGCGTGCCACATCGGATGGCAGCATATTGTCGATGAAATCAACCTCGCCCGCCTCAAGGGCCAGCGTGCGCGAATTATGATCGGGGATGAACCGGTATTCGACTTTCGAAAGGGCCGGTTTTTCACCCCAATACCCATCAAACCGGGTCACAATGGTGCGGTCCTGTTTGCGGTATTCCTCGAATTTCCACGGGCCGGTACCGACCGGTTTGACGAATTCACCTGCATCATTGAACGATGCCTTGGCATAAATGCCGGTGATCGCGTCGGTCAACTGGTTGGGAAGTGCGGCAAACGGTTCGTTCGTCTCGATCTCCAGAACCAGCGGTGCGGTGGCCGACATCTGTTTGATGTTCAAAAGGTCGGCAGCATAGGGCAGAAGCGCAATCACCCGTTCGAGCGAGAATTTGACCGCCCCGGCATCAAGTTTTGTCCCGTCATGGAAGACGACATTTTCACGCAGGTTGAAATGCCAGACCGTCGGTGAAATGCGTTCCCACGATGTCGCAAGACCGGGAACGGTATTCAGGTCATAGTCAAGTTTGACCAGCGTATCAAGGATCTCGCTTTCATTGAAAAAGCGCGACCGGCGCGGCTGCATCGCCAGCGGCAGTGCTTCCCACATCGTGCCGACAACCAGCGTATCCTGTTCGGTTGCGGCTGCTTTCTGCGGGGCGGCTGCGATGGTGCCGATTGCCAATGTTGCAAAGGCAAAAGTGCAAAGGGCCTTCCTGAATATCGTCATAGTGATCCTTCTAGTGAAGATAGTTGATCTGACTGAGCCGGAAACGATCGCCAAGCGCGTCTCCAAGCAGGTTTACGGCAACGACAAAACCGGCAATGGTCAGGCCAGGTGCCAGAACCAGCCGCGGATAATCGCGAAGGTAGTTGCGGGATTCTGCAATCATCAGGCCCCATTCCGGCGTGCCCGGTTCCACACCCAGTCCAAGGAAACTGAGCCCCGCGAAGGACAGGATCACCCAGGACATGGAATAGGCACCAAGGGTCAAAAGCGGTCCGACGATATTGGGCAGGATATGGCGTCTGGCGATCCGGTGGCGTGGCGCGCCAAGCGCCTCGGCGGCCATGACATAGGGCTTGGCCCGTTCAACAATCACCGCATTGCGAACGATCCGGGCATAGTCGGTCCAGTGAATGGCGATCAGGGCGATGATAACGGCGTTAAGTCCAAGCCCCAGCACCCCGGCAATGATCATGCAAATCGCCAATGCCGGGAAAACCGAAATACCCTCGCAGAACCGCATCAGGATACGGTCTGGCGTTCCGCCGATCATTGCGGCAACCGTGCCAAGCAGACTGCCAAACAGGGATGATGCAATCACCACAACAATCGCCGAGGCGGTGGTAAGCCGTGCGCCATAAAGCAATCGCGAAAACACGCAGCGCCCCATCGCATCCGTGCCCAGCGGATAATCCAGACTTGGCGGCTGCAACCGAAACAGGAATTGCGCCTGATAGGGATCATGCGGCGCAAAAAACGGCAGGATCAGGATCGCCACCATTACCGAGACGACGACGGTCGCATACATATTGCCATTTCGGCCAAGAAGGGCGGTCAGCTTTTCGTGGGCGATGGATTTGGGAACAAAGGATCGCGCCAGCATCTAGACGATCTCGCGCGTGCGGGGATCGTAAACCGATATGGTGATATCGACGATCAGATTGACCAGAATGTAGGATGCGGCAATCAGAAGGAAACAGGCCTGTATCGCCGGATAATCACGATTAAGCAGTGATTCCACCAGATACCGCCCGATCCCCGGCCATGCAAACAGCGTTTCGACGATGATCATGCCATCAAAAATCCGGGCAAATTGCAGCCCGGAAAATGTCAGAAGACCCGGCACGATATTGGGAATGGCATGATGCAGAATGACGCGTCTGCGTCGCCCGCCCTTGGCGCGTGCGGTACGGATATAGGGTTTTGACAATTCTTCCAGAAGACTGCTGCGCACGAACCGTGACAGAACGCCAGTGATCGATGTTGCAATCACGAGGGTCGGCAAAATGGCATGTTGCCATGTACCGTGCCCGCCGGTCGGCAACCAGCCAAGTGCAAGCGAAAACAGCAGGGCAAGCAGCAGCGAGTACCAGAAATTCGGGATCGACATGCCGATCACGCTGATGATTCCGGCAACCCGGTCAATCTTGCTGTCGGGATAAACCGCACACAAGATGCCGATTGGCACCGCAAGAAACAGGGCAACCGCCAGCGCACAGATCGCAAGGATCAGCGATTGTTCAATCCGCAAAAGAATGTCGGTGATAATCGGTTCACGGGTCACAAGCGAAAGACCGAGATCGCCCTGCATCAATCCGCCAAGCCAGCGCAAATACTGCATCGGCAACGGATCGTTCAGACCATGACTATCGGCAAATCGTGCAACCTGCGAGGCATCGGGCAGGGTGCCATCCATCTGCGCCATTAACAGAACTTCGGCAAAATCGCCGGGCATCAATCGCAGCAGCATAAAACCCGCAACCGAAACGGCAAGCAGCAGAACAAGGGCATGTGCAATGCGGGCTGCCAGGCGGGACGCCATCGGATCGATTTTCCATCTTGTGTCATGAACCGGGAATTCGAAACCGCATCGGACACGGTTCGAATTAATATCGCAAGTAATATGCAGTTGCATTAAAATGATGCAACTGATTTCCATTATTAATTAAGTAGCTTGCGAATATGTTGATTGTATCTGCTGATAAGGCACAATCTTTGGGTGTGGCCGTGCTGAAGTCACGGTTTTAGAGGGATAAGTTTGCGGTCTGATACAGCTTCAGGTTTTCTTTGGCGCGCAAAAAGGCAAATCCGGTTCCGCCGTATTTCAACGAAACGGATCGGATTCTGGGGCGGCTAAACTGCCGCAATGCCAATATCAGGTGTCGGCAAGGTCTTCGGGCGTGAAGTTCATTTCATGCAGGATTTCACCGGTTTCATTGTCAACCGCCTGCAAGGTCACGCCATATCCCCATAATTGCCCGATATAGCCCAGTGTCATTTCCGCTTCGGACTTTTCAAGCCGGATGCCGTCATGTTCGGTGTGCTGGATGTATAGTTGCCGGTTACCGCGCAGATCAACATCAACCACCTGCATGTCGGGTTCGCGTACCGAAATGTCATGCATGCGTGCCAAGGCGCGGCGCACCTTGCGGTATCCGTTATCATCGTGGATGGCGGCCACTTCCAGATGCGGGCTGGAGCTTAGATCGTCGATCAGAAACATCCGCATGTCGCGCATCAGTTTGGGCGACAGGAATTGCAGGATGAAACTTTCATCGCGGTAATGCGCCCATGCTTCTTTTAGCGTTTCGACCGGCGCGTTATTGCCCGCAATATCGGGGAACCATTTGCGGTCTTCCTCGGTCGGGTCGACACAGATGCGGTGAATGTCCTGCATCATGGCAAAGCCAAGCGCATAGGGGTTGAACCCGGAATAGCGCGGATCATCATATTCCGCCTGAAACACCACGCGTGAATGGTAATCGATGAATTCCATCATAGCGCCTTCGGAAATCAGGCCCTTGTCATACAGGCTGTTCATGATCGCGTAATGGACATAACACGCACAGCCTTCATTCATCATTTTGGTCTGTTTCTGCGGATAGAAATACTGCCCGATATTGCGCACGATCCGCAAAATCTCGCGCTCCCAGGCTTGCAGGGTCGGGGCGTTTTTCTCCAGGAAATACAGCAGGTTTTCTTCGGGTAATCCGAACTGGGCCCGGCGTTCCTCGACCCGCATCTTGCGACGCATTTCATCAAGGTCTTCGTCGTCCTTTTCCGCCTGCGGCAAGGTCCGCCACAGATCGTTATAGGTTTCGTCCTCGTATTTGGCGCGTTCGCGTTCACGTTCCAGTTCTGCCGCCAGATTGGGCTTTTCCGGGTGGGAATACCGGTTTACCCCCTGTTCCATCAGGGCATGTGCTGCATCAAGAACCCGTTCGACCGCATCAAAGCCAAACCGGTCCTCGCATTTGGCGATATAGCGTTTGGCAAATTGCAGATAATCGAGAATGCCTTCGGCGTCGGTCCATTGCTTGAACAGGTAATTGTTCTTGAAGAAATGGTTATGGCCAAAGGCCGCATGGGCGATCACCAATGCCTGCATGACGATGGTGTTTTCTTCCATCACATAGGAAATGCAGGGGTTGGAATTGATCACGATCTCGTATGCCAGACCCTGATATCCCTTGCGATACATCACATCGTCACGCACGAACCGTTTGCCGAACGACCAATGATGATACATCAACGGCATGCCGATGGATGAATAGGCATCCAGCATCTGCTCGGACGTGATCACCTCGACCTGATTGGGATAGACATCCAGTTTCAAGTCGTTGATCGCGATATCCTCGATCGCGTCGTAGGTGGCTTTCAGGGTGTTGAAATCCCAGTCGGCTCCGGAAAACAGCAATTCGGGGGCGGTGGCTGGTTCGGTCTTTTTGCTCATCCTTTGACCCCGCTTAGTTTTTCGGCGCGATTTTTGGCAAACAGTTCCCGGAATACCGGGAAGATATCGGCGGCCTTGGTCACCCGTTTAAGGGCAAATCGCGCATTGGCGCGGGCAACCGGGGCATAGGCCTTCCAAAGCGCGGTTTCACCTTCGGCGGAGGAGAAAATCTCGGCCTCGCGCTCGTCGGTGATTTCGATATAGGCGTAATACTGGCATTTCGGCAAAAGGTCCTCGGCCAGCAAGGCCGTGCATTTCGCCCCGTCGTTGGAATAATTGTCGCCGTCCGATGCCTGTGCGGCATAGATGTTCCATTGATCGGTCGGGTAACGATCCTTCATCACCCGTTTCATTTCTTCCAGCGCGGTCGAAACGATGGTGCCGCCGGTTTCGCGTGAATAGAAGAACGTTTCCTCGTCGACTTCGGCGGCGCGCGATGTATGGCGGATAAACACCACATCGACATGTTCGTAGCGGCGATGCAAAAACAGATGCAGCAGCATGAAGAACCGTTTCGCCAGTTCCTTCATCTGTTCGGACATCGATCCCGACACATCCATCAAGCAGAACATGACGGCCTGCGTGTTCGGATCGGGGATTTGCTGAAACTGGTTGTATCGCGTGTCGATGGGATCAATGAACGGGATCGCCTTCATGCGGCGCTTGGCTTCTTCAAGATCGGCCAGAAGCCCGTGAAGGGTATCCTCATCGGGCTTGGTCAGTTTGCTGGACGGGCGTTTTTCGGCCTTGGCCTGAAGGGCGGCGATTTTTTCTTCAAGGTCGCGGATTTCGGCGGTTTTCGGGCGGCGCAGGCCAATCCGGCGCGCCAGAGAATTGCGCATGGTGCGCACAAGGCTAAGGTTGGCGGGGGTTCCGTCCGATGAAAAACCCGCGCGCGCCGTGCGAAAGGCGGTGGTCTGTTTCAGGCTTTTTTTCAAAAGGTCGGGCAGTTCCAGATCTTCGAAAAAGATATCAAGGAACTCGTCACGCGACAGGGTGAACTGAAATTCGTCTTCACCGTCGCCATCGGGGCTGGCCTGTGATCCGCCTGCACCGCCATCGCCACCTTGCGGACGGGCAATCCGGTCGCCGGGGACAAACTTTTTATTGCCGGGCAGCACATAATTGCGATCCCCGCCGCGGCGTGCGTGATGAAAACCCGGTTCATGCAGGGTCTTGCCCGGAATGGTGATGGAATCGCCGCTATTGATATCGGTGATGCCACGCGTGCGAATGGTGTCTTCTACCGCCTTTTTGATCTGTGCCTTTGCGCGCCGCATAAAGCGCTGCCGGTTGCCAAGACTTTTGCCTTTCGGGTTCTTGCGGCGGTCGACGATATAAAGCATGGGCAGTTACATCCTTGCTTGCGCACGTATCGTTTCGAGAACCCCGGCCGACGGATCGTTGGAAAACCGTCGACCGGGAGCTCGGTGCACCGGGCGGACAAGGGGACAAACCGCCCGGTGCGGGTCGGCAAAGCCGCAGCTTGGGCTTAACCGGCCTTATTGACACGCATGTACCATTCGACCAGACGGCGTGTCTGACGTTCGGTATAGCTTCGATCAATCATGCGTTTGACGAACTCGTTGTGTTTCTTCTCGGTGTCGCTGTCTTTTTTCGATCCGAATGAAATCACCGGCAGCAGGTCTTCGACCTGGCTGAACATGCGTTTTTCGATGACTTCGCGCAGTTTTTCATAGGACGTCCATGCCGGGTTCTTGCCCTTGTTATTGGCGCGTGCGCGTAGGGCAAACTTGACGACCTCGTTGCGGAAATCCTTCGGATTGGCGATGCCCGCGGGTTTTTCGATTTTGGACAGTTCCTGATCGATGATCTTGCGATCCAGCAACTGACCGGTATCGGGGTCCTTGAAGTCCTGATCCTCGATCCAGGCATCGGCATAGGCAACATAACGGTCAAACAGGTTCTGGCCGTAATCGGAATAGCTTTCGAGATAGGCCTTCTGGATTTCCGCCCCGATGAACTCCGCATAACGCGGGGCCAGTTCGGATTTGATGAAATCCATGTAATCCTTTTCGCGTTCTTCGGGGTATTGTTCACGCCGGATCGCCTGTTCGAGCACATACATCAGATGGACCGGATCGGCCGCGACCTCGTGGGTGTCATGGTTGAAGGTTTCCGAAAGAACCTTGAAGGCGAAACGGGTTGAAATGCCGTCCATGCCTTCGTCGACACTGGCGGTATCGCGATATTCCTGCATCGATTTTGCTTTGGGGTCGACATCCTTCAATGTTTCGCCGTCATAGACGCGCATCTTGGAATACAGGTTTGAATTTTCGTGTTCTTCAAGGCGCGAGAGAACCGAAAACTGTGCCAGCATCTTAAGCGTACCAGGCGCGCAGGACCCCTGTTCCAGTTCGGATCCCTGCAACAGTTTGTCGTAAATCAGGGTTTCTTCTGTCACCCGCAGGCAATAGGGAACCTTGATCACGCTGATACGGTCGATAAAGGCCTCGTTATTCTTGTTGGCCTTGAAGGTTTGCCATTCCGCCTCGTTCGAGTGCGCCAGAATAAGGCCCTGGAACGGGATCGCACCAAGGTTTTCGGTGCCGATATAGTTGCTTTCCTGCGTTGCCGTCAGCAACGGATGGAGCATCTTGATCGGGGCCTTGAACATTTCGACAAATTCAAGAAGTCCCTGATTGGCGCGGTTAAGGCCGCCGGAATAGCTGTATGCGTCCGGATCGTTCTGGCTGTAATATTCAAGTTTGCGGATGTCGACCTTGCCGACCAGTGACGAAATGTCCTGATTGTTTTCATCGCCCGGTTCGGTTTTGGCAATCGCAATCTGGCGCAGGCGCGACGGGATCAGTTTTACGACCGAGAATTTGGAAAGATCGCCGTTAAATTCATCAAGCCGTTTCACCGCCCATGGCGACATCAGCCCGGTCAGGCGGCGTTTGGGGATGCCGTATTTGTCTTCGATGGCATCGCCCATTTTGGCCGGATTAAACAGGCCAAGCGGGCTTTCGAAAACCGGGCTGATCTGATCGCCGGCTTTGAGCACATAGATCGGCTCGACCTCCATCAGTTCCTTTAACCGTTCGGCAAGCGAACTTTTACCGCCGCCAACCGGGCCCAGCAGATAAAGAACCTGTTTGCGTTCTTCCAGTCCCTGGGCGGCATATTTGAAGAAGCCAACGATGCGTTCGATGGTTTCTTCCATGCCAAAGAAATCTTCAAAGGCCGGATATCGTTTGATGGTGCGGTTCAGGAAAATTCGGCCGAGACGGGAATCGGTCGAGGTGTCGATCATTTCGGGTTCGCCGATTGCCTTGATCATCCTCTCGGCTGCGGATGCGTAGGCTGATGGATCATCGCGACATAGATTAAGATAGTCCCGGATGGTTAGTTCGGTTTCGCGTTTTCCGTCATAGCCTTCCGCATACAGCTCGAAGATGTCCTTGTCTTCAGCCATGGCGCGGTCTCCTTTCCAACGTTATCGCACTTCTGTCAGATGTCGTTTCCTGTGTTCTTTTGATCTTGGGGCTTAACCGGCATGATGGCCGGATTGCCCGATCCTGTTGCAAGACGGCAGCGGGTTTGCTGCGCTGCGGTGGCATTGAAAGTAGCCGCCGTTCATTCTGCCTACGTCCGAAATAAACGAATCGTTCAATCGGGCGGTGAGTAAATAAAATAATGAACTTTATTTAAGGTTCGTTTAAAGGTCTGCCAGATGATGGCAAAGAAAATGGGTTTGATGACTTTTTAGAATGGCTTGCAATATTTGCAACCGGCAATGGTAATAGTCAAAGTCCCGCTTTGCGGCGACCCAAAGTCACTTTTTCCTAGGGGCGGGCGTAGCCGGTGAATGCACCCGGATAAGGTCCGCTCCTGTGACCCTGTCTCTTTGACGTGGGGCTTCCGGTATCATTCCGCAATGGTCAAGCTACGAATATTGTTGGTAAAAACGCTTGCGAAACGATCACGTCGAAGTGACCGGGCCGGATGCCGGGAAACCGGCACTCTGACGGCGAATTCATCCGCCGTACCCATTTTGCAATTGCACAGTCAAACAGCAAAATTATATCAGTTCTGTCTTTCTACTGTGCGCCAAACCCGCCCCGAAGGGAAGTATCGAATGACCGATGGTAGCGTGAATTTCGTCGAAAGTGGTGAACTTGATCACCTGATCGCACAGGGTAACGTGACCCTGATTGACGTCCGCGAACCCGACGAATTCAGGTCCGGTCATATCAGCGGGGCGATCAATATGCCGACCTCGACTTTCGATATTCCGGCACTTGTCGACCTTGCCGACGATACAGAGACGGATTTCGTGTTCATTTGTGCCGTCGGACAGCGATCTTTCGGGGCCGCCAACGCCGTTCTGCCGCATCTTGATTGCAAGGTGATGAACCTGAAGGGCGGTTTGCAAAGCTGGACACGCGACGGGTTTGATCTCGCCCAAGGCTAACAAACGCGCCTTGTGCCCCCGTCCCTATGTGCTTCTGTATGTGTTTCTGTGCTCGAAGCGCAATGCAGAGGCGGCTTGGCATTGCAAACCGATCCTCTCAGAGCTGCTTCTTTCTTCGTCCCTTCATTCGCTGCCTCATTCAATAACGACGATGATTCTCGTTGACGATTTCCCGTATATGGGATTAATTCCCTGATGTGAAATTTTGAATGAGTAATATGATGGATCGGAAGATTGCGGAGCGGCTTGCTGCGTTGCGGGCGGAGCGGGGTTGGTCGCTTGAGGAGCTGGCGGCGCGGTGCGATGTCAGTCGGGCCAGCCTGTCGCGGCTTGAGAATGGCGAGGTCAGCCCGACGGCGCATGTTCTGGGCAAGCTTTGTGCCGCCTATGGCCTGCCGATGTCACGCCTGATGCAGATGGTCGAGGACGGGTTTGTTCCGCTCGTGCATCGCGGTTTGCAGCGGATCTGGGTCGACCCCGAAACCGGCTTTTTCCGGCGGTCGGTTTCGCCGCCATCGCGGGATTTGATGGCAGAGGTTCTCGAATGCGAACTCGATCCCGGCACACGGATCGAGTATGGCGGATCGCCACGCGACGGGCTTGAACATCATCTGGTGATGCTGGCCGGGCAACTGCGTGTCACGGTGGAGGGCAAGACCCATGAGCTTGATGTCGGGGATTGCCTGCGATACCGCCTTTCGGGGCCCAGCAGCTTTGAAGCACCTGCCGAAACCAGCGCGCGCTACCACCTTTTTATCGTATGAGGCCCCAAAAATGAGCGATCAGATTACCATTGCAAGCTTTGACGCCGATCAGCTTGAAAGCCACCTTGAGGCGTTTGGCGAGATGCTGCATGCCTGCGTACATGACGGGGCCAGCATCGGGTTTATCGACCCGTTTGACATCGAGGATGCGGAGGCATTCTGGCGCGATATGGTCCTGCCTGCGATGAGGGGCGGCAGACGCGATCTGTTTGTGGCGCTGCTGGGCGGCAAGGTGGTCGGAACCGTGCAGCTTGATTGCGCCACCATGCCCAATCAGGTCCATCGTGGCGAGGTCTGCAAGCTGATGGTCCATCCGCACTATCGTCGTCTGGGCATTGCGCGGAAACTGATGGAGGCACTGGAAAAACGGGCGTTTGCGAAAGCACGTCATCTGCTGACACTTGATACGAGAACAGGCGACAGTGCCGAGCCGCTTTATGCCTCGCTCGGTTTTGAAACGGCGGGCGTGATCCCGGCCTATGCCCGCGATCCGTTTTCCGAAAAGCTGAGCGCAACCACCGTGATGTATAAGCAGCTTGCTGTGTAATACGCTGGTGGACGATTCCCGTATTCTGTATTCAAAACCGTTTTGCTGGCATGCCAGATTGCGTAGAAAAAGTGAATAATCAGCCCGATTATTCATGTTTTGCGGCGCAGCATGACATGGCCTGAATGGTCGATTTTTCCCTGAAATAAAGGACATTCATGCTGCTGTGCGGTGCACTAAGGGTTAATGCGTGTGACAGTGGTATGACCAAAACATCTTGAATGCCAAACCGGGTTGAGCGCATCTTTGCGCCTGAAAGCTTTTGTATAAAATAAAAAAACCCGGAGGACGTTCGTCATGAAGAAATTTGCCCTTGCGGCGGCCCTGATGGCTGCCGTTGGTTTTACCGGCATGACCCATAATGCCGTTGCGGCCGATCTGACCCTGCGGATTTCGCTGCAACTGCCGATGAAAAGCCACCTTGGTCAGAACCTTTTGATGTTCAAGAACGAGGTCGAGGAAAAATCGAACGGCGATATCGCGGTCGAGATTTATGACAGTGCGCAGCTTTACAAGGACAAGGAAGTTCCCGCCGCCGTCGGTTCCGGGGCGATTGAAATGGGTGTGGCGTCGCTGACCCGTTATGTCGGGGATGTTCCGGCGGTTGATGTATTCTATCAGCCGTTCCTGCTTGATTCCGAAGATAAAGTCCGTGCCGCCGTTGCCAAAGGTTCCCCGGTGCGTGGCCCGCTGGATGAGGCGATTGCCGATACCGGTGCGACCGTTCTGTGGTGGCAGGCTTATGGCGGATCGATCATGCTGTCGAATGGTGGCCCGATCAAAGGCCCGGAAGGTCTTAAAGGCCAGAAAGTCCGCGTCTTTTCCAAAACCCAGGGCGATTTCATTTCAGCAGCCGGTGGTGCGCCGACCCTCGTTTCCGGGTCCGAGCAGTATATCGCCTATCAGCGTGGCACGGTTGATGTCGGCATGACCGGCATGTCGGGCGTCAAATCCCGCCAGCTTTGGGAAGTCATGGATACGGTGACCGTCACCAACGATGCCGATGTTGAATTCATCGTGGTGATCAATACCGATTTCTGGAACGGCCTTTCGGATGCGCAGCGTGACATCATTTCGACCGCAGCAATGAACGCGGAAAAAGACGTCCGTGATCGCATGTCATCGATCGAAGCCGAGGCCTATGCCGAAGCCAAAGCCAACGGCATGACCGTCTATACCCCGACGGACGAGGAAATGGCGGCATGGCGTGAAGTTGCCAAACCGGTTTACGAGGAATTCCTCAACCACGCCGGTGATCTGGGCAAGCAGGTCTTTGATGCGGCCAGCAAGCTTTAAGCCTTGCCCGGTGATTGCAGACTGAACTGCCAATAAGGAAGACATCACCGCATTTTGGGCAACCAAGCCGTTGCGGTGATGTCTTTTCATCTATTCATCTGTCTCTCTTTTCAGGAGGCGGTCGCGACCGGGGCGCATATTCCCGGCACGGCCAAGATTTCATCATGTTTGATCGTTTGATGCTTTTGCTGGCCTGGATTGCGGCCCTGCTGTTTGTCGCAGCGGGTGTGATGCTGACCTATGAGGTCGTGGCCCGTTATTTCTTTATCCGCCCCACCATCTGGGCGGCAGAGCTTTCGCAGCTTTGCCTGATCTGGGGATCGTTGCTTGGCATGCCATGGGCATTGGCGGCACGGCGGCATATTTCCGTCGATGCGGTGACCCGGCTTTGCAAACCATCGATGCGCCGTGTGCTTGAAATCATCGCCATGGCGGTGGTTCTGGTGTTTTCCGTTATGGTGACGGTCAAGGGCTGGGAAATCTTTTTTGAGAGTTTCGAGCGGGGCCGCACCAGCGGCACGATGCTTGACCTTCCGGCATGGGTTGCCGAAATCCCGGTCGTGATCGGTTTTGCGCTTCTGGCTGTTCAGGCCGTCATTGAAATTGTCGGCGTGATCCGCGGCAAGGATATTCCGGAAGGGGCGCACGAATGACGATTATCCTGACACTTGCGGCAATGTTCGCCTTGCTGCTTATTCGTGTGCCGGTGGCCTTTGCGCTGGGCGGGCTTGGCCTTGCCATGCTGATCCTTGGCGGGTTTTCGCCCTTGATGGCACCGCAGGCAATCCTGTCGACACTGGATGGTTTTATCCTACTGTCCGTGCCGCTGTTCCTTTTGATGTCCAACATCCTGCTGCGCGCCGGGGTCGGCAATGACCTGTTTGCCGCGGTCAGTGCGTGGGTCGGTCATTGGCCGGGCGGGCTTGCGGTGGCAACCATCCTGTCGTGTGGCGTGTTTGCCGCGATTTCGGGCTCATCGGTGGCAACGGCGGCCACGATTGGCACGGTCGCCATCCCGGAAATGGTCCAGCGCGGCTATAACAAGCGTTTCGTCTATGGCCTGATGGCGGCGGGCGGCACGCTTGGCATCCTGATCCCGCCATCGATTCCGATGATCATTTATGGCTTTGTCACCGAAGAATCGGTGATTGCGCTTTTCCTTGCCGGGGTCGGGCCGGGCATTGCGTTGCTGTTGCTGTTTATCATCTATTCGATGATCTATGCCCGGTTTGGCGGGCAGGAACGCGAACCCAAAAGTGGATGGGATGAGCGCAAGCGCGCCACGTTAAAGGCCCTGCCTGCGGTTCTTCTGGCGGTGCTGATCATATCGGGGATCTATTCCGGGGCCTTCACCCCGACCGAGGCCGCGGCGATTGGCTTTGCTGCCGCCCTTCTGATTACGGCGGGGATGCGGGTTCTGACCTGGAAGGCGTTGAAGCTTGCGATTTTCGATACCATGGCGACCACGGTTGCGATCATTCTGATCATTGCCGGGGCGAAGGTATTTGGCAAGGCGATCACGCTGTATCGCATCCCGCAGGATATCTCGATGATGATCAGCCAGGGGATCGATACCGAATTTGGCTTTATCATCGTGGTGACGGTCGTGTTGCTGATCATGGGGCTGGTGTTTGAAGCATTATCAATGGTGCTGATCATGACGCCGGTTCTGTTGCCAGCGGCCCTGGCGCTTGGCTTTGATCCGATCTGGTTCGGGGTCTATATGGTGATCATGGTTGAATGCGCGCTGATCACCCCACCCGTGGGGCTCAACCTTTATGTCATTCAGTCGGTGGCGAAAACGCGATTGGGCGAGGTGGCGCGCGGTGTTTTGCCGTTCCTGCTTCTGATGTTCCTGACCGCGGCCATTCTGTATGTCTGGCATGATCTTGCCCTTTATATACCCTTTAAAATGTGACGCTTATGACCAAACAAATCTCTCCTGCCGATAAACTCCGTGCGCTTCTGGCAACGGGTGATCTGATTACCATGCCGTGCTGCTTTGATGCGCTGTCGGCCAAGCTGATCGAACAGGAAGGCTTTGGCCTGACCTTCATGTCGGGCTTTTCGGCCGCCGCATCGCGGATCGGCGAGCCTGATCTTGGCCTGATGTCTTATGGCGAAGTGCTTGATCAGGCGCGCAACATCACCGACGCGGTTTCGATCCCGGTGATCGGTGATGGCGATACCGGTTATGGCAACGCGATGAATGTGAAACGCACAGTGGCGGGCTTTGCCAAGGCCGGCTGTGCCGCGGTGATGATCGAGGATCAGCTTGCGCCCAAGCGTTGCGGCCATACCAAGGGCAAGGAAGTTGTTGGCCGGGACGAGGCATTTGATCGTATCAAGGCCGCCGTCGATGCCCGCGAGGCCGGGGCGGATATCCTGATCTTGGCCCGCACCGATGCCCGGCATCAGCATGGTCTGAGCGAGGCGATTGACCGGGCCGCGAAATTTGCCGAACTGGGTGCGGATATCCTGTTTGTCGAAGCCCCGAAAACCGTCGCGGAAATGCGTGAACTTTGTGCGGCCCTGCCGGGGCCGAAGATGGCCAATATCGTCGAAGGCGGGGAAACCCCCGATCTGACGCCCGAAGAACTGAGTGATATCGGCTATCAGATTGCGGCCTATCCGTTATCGCTTATGGCAGCGGCCATGAAGGCGATGGTTGAAACCCTGCAATTGATGAAGGCCGGGAAGCCACGCACCGATATGCTGATGGATTGGGGGCAGTTGCGCAATCGCATCGGATTTGATGCCTATTACGAGGAATCGGAACGCTACGCGACCTCGAAACGCGGGTAGGGCAAGCGTTCATCTGATTGTCGGTCAAACGGCGCGCGGGGGGGGATTCTCGCGCGCCGTTTGGCATTTTAGCCCGGAATGCGGGCGATAACCTTGATTTCGAAGTCAAACCCGGCCAGCCAGTTCACCCCGATTGCGGTCCAGTTCGGATAGGGGGCTTTTGGGAAAACGTCACCCTTCACCTTCATGATCGTTTCAAACTGGTTTTCGGGATCGGTGTGGAAGGTCGTGACATCGACGATATCGTCAAGCGTGGCACCACCAGCCTTGAGCGTTGCTTCAAGATTGGCGAATGCCAGACGGACCTGTGCCTCGAAATCCGGTTCGGGCGAGCCATCGGTGCGGCTGCCGACCTGACCGGAAACGAACAGAAGATCGCCCGATTTGATCGCGGCGGAATAGCCGTGTTCGGCATAAAGGGCATGCCGGTTGGCGGGGAAAACGGCGTTACGCTGTGCCATGTGGATTTATCCTTGTATCCGGGTGTGCAGTTTCACATACGATACGTATATAAAACTCAGATACATTGCGTATGTCAAGTTTTATATACGTGGCGTATGTGGAATGATATGTGTCGGGTAATTTACCAAGGAGGATCGCAATGGCCGCACGGCGTCGCCAGGAAACGATGGAAGAAAACCGCGAAAAGCTGATTTCGGCGGGGCGAAAGGCGTTTGGAACGCAAGGCTTTGCCGCGGCGTCGATGGATGAACTGACCGCATCGGTTGGCCTGACGCGGGGCGCGCTTTATCACAATTTCGGCGATAAAAAGGGGCTGCTTGCCGCCGTTGTCGCGCAGGTCGATGGCGAGATGGCCGCGCGGGCGCGGGCGGCCAGTGCCAGCGCCGGGGACGGGTGGCAACAGCTTCTGGCAGAGGGGGCGGCCTATATCGCGATGGCGCTTGATCCCGAGGTGAGGAGAATCGTGCTGCTTGACGGGCCAGCCATTCTTGGCGATCCGTCACATTGGCCCAGCCAGAATGCCTGCCTTGAGGCCACCAAAGAAGCGGTCGAAAGGCTGATTGCAGAGGGGGTTATGAAGCCCGTCGATACCGATGCCGCCGCCCGGCTGCTGTGCGGGGCGGCCCTGAACGCGGCGTTATGGGTTGCGGACAGTGATGATCCGAAGTCTGCGTTGCCCAAGGCGGTTGATGCCTTCAGCCTGATGGCCGAGGGGTTTCTGGTCGAGAAACGATAGTGTCCCTTGGCAGTGAGACGGTAACGCCATCGTATTGAGCTTGTCGTACCGCTGACTGGATGCCCGCCTTCGCGGGCATGACGTTTTGGGGCCTTTACAAATCTGCCCGTCACTCCCGCGGAAGCGGGAGTCTATGGTGCCGCGGGTTCGATGCCGGGGCAGGGAGCGCGCGCACGGGATTCCCGTTCCGGTTTTGCCGGAAAACTGGCACTATCGCGCAAATCCCGCATGACGGGGCAAGCCACCAGCCACCATACATTCCGAGGACGCGATGGAATATGTCCCCTATCTTCTGACCGCCTATGCGATTTTTGCCATGGCGGTGATGTCGCCCGGTCCGAACTTTCTGGCGGTGACAAGTGCCTCGATGACGGTGTCGCGCCGTGCGGGATTGGGCATTGCGCTTGGCATCGGTACGGGCACGATCTGCTGGTCGACGATGACTGTGCTTGGGCTGACCGCGATTCTTGCCGCGTCCGAGGAAGTGGCGATTGCCCTTCGCTGGATTGGCGGTGGGTATCTGATCTATATGGGGTTCATGGCGCTACGCAGTGCCTATAAAAGCCGGGGGCAGGGGCTTGAGGTGCCCGTGTCGGACGCGAAGGCGGATCGCCCGTTATGGCGCTATGTCCGGCGCGGGCTGCTGGTGCAGATGAGCAACCCCAAGGCCGCGCTGTTCTGGTTTTCGATCATGTCGATTGTGCTGCGCCCCGATGCGCCGGGCTGGGTCGGGCTTGCGATTGTGCTGGGTACGACGACGTTCTCATTTGGCTGGCATCTGGCGCTGGCGTGGTTCTTTTCAACCGAAGCCGTCATGCGCGTTTATCGCCGCGCCTATCGCGCCATTCAGGGGGTGATGGGAACGGCGTTTGTTTTGCTGGGCGGGCGGTTGATTGCGAATTGATCATATATGCAGCAATGATCATCTATTCGAAGCCAATAGTTAAGGTTATTAAGTTTGTATCAATTTGGGGAACGAGGCTATGCATAGATTATATGAGCATACTTTCGTGACGCTTGATAATGCCTTTCACAAATTAGAGGCTCAGGTGCCCAAGCCTCAAATCACACCTTGGAAAGATGGCTTTGTATATCGTTATAAAGAGCAAACAATCCACCAAGCGATCATTTTAAAACTTGCGAGAATGATAAGTGGACTACGTGCTGCATATTTGCTTTCAGAAAACGGCTTTTTTCAAGAGCAGGCATCTCTCCAAAGAATATTAGATGAAATTGGTGAAGACATTTTCTTTTTGGTTTTGGCCATCACAAATGACACTCAGACGGAACTTCATCAGCGTTTTCTAAAGGAGTTCTTTCAAGAAGAGTTTGAAGAACATTTAAACGCAGTAGAATCTCCGCAGAAGCGCGACAGGGTGTCGCGAAAGAAGATTAGAGGATATATTTCGAGGATAGCACCAAAGGCCGGTGAACCTACAGATTTAACGCAACTCTCTAACACACTAGCAAGCGCGTATTCAGGCTATGTCCATGCGGCGGGGGTACATACGATGGATATGTACGGAGGTTATCCGCCTAAATTTCATTTGAATGGAATGCTCGATACTCCCCGTATGAGCGAATATGCTAGCGATCTTTGGAATTATTTTTACAGATCCCTGATGGATATTGAATTAGCCAGCAAAGCATTTGGGGATAGTGAGTGTCTCAAGGAAATTGAGCAAATCAAAAGACGTTATGACGTTATTGCGGCGAGGCAAAAGTGATAGATAAGTTAGCGTAGGAAGAAGCTGCTACTTTTGAGCTTTCTATGTAGCCAAAAGAAAACCCCGCAGCCAAAAGGCGATGCGGGGTTTTCTTTTTAATGGTGCCGGCAGAGAGACTCGAACTCCCAACCTTCGAATTACAAATCCGCTGCTCTACCAGTTAAAGCTATGCCGGCGTGGGCGGCGCGAAACATAGTCCGGGATGCGCGCGATTGCAAGCCTTTGATGCAGGGAAAATAGCATCAAATTTTGCGGCATATTTTCCCTGCTTCTGGCGGTGCCCTGGCTGCCGGGAATCCGGGCTTTGGGCCTTGTTCCTAGCGACGATACAGCTCGTACAGGGCAACTGCGGCGGCGTTGGACACATTGAGGCTTTCGATGCGGTCCGACATCGGCAGTTTGACGAGGAAATCGCAATTTTCGCGCGTCAGGCGGCGCAGCCCTTCGCCCTCGGAGCCCATGATGATGCCGACCCGGCCCTTGAGCTTGGCTTCGGCCAGTGTTTGTTCGGCATAGCCATCCATACCGGCCAGCCAGAAATTCGCACCTTTAAGTTTCTCGATGGTCTGGCTGAGATTGCCCGCGTGAATATAGGGCACGGTTTCAAGCGCGCCGCTGGCCGATTTGGCGAGAGTGCCGGTTTCGGGCGGGGCGTGACGGTCGGGCACGATGACGGCAGCCGCACCAAAGGCCGCCGCACTGCGGAGAATCGCGCCGACATTGTGCGGGTCGGTGACCTGATCAAGGATCAGAACCGTGCATTGTTCCTCGTCCCTTGTGTCGGCGATCAGTTCTTCGACCGAAATCTGGGGCAGGGGGGCGCAATGCATCGCCATGCCCTGATGGACGGTGCCCGGTGGCAGCATTTCATCCAGATCGGTGCGCCCGGCGGCGTCAAGCTGGACATCGGTGCGTTCGGTATCGGCGAGGGCAGCGACAATTTCATCACGCACGGCCTCGGACGCCCAGATTTTGTGAATCGTGCGTTGCGGATTGTAAATCGCGTTCAGAACCGGGTGACGACCAAATAGAATCAGGCGCGAAGCCCCACCGGCATTGCCGCCGTCACGACCGCGTTTTCGTCCGCGACGCGAATTGCCATCGCGTTTATCATCGTCTTGCGGGAAGCTGTCGCCCGGACCCGTCCCGGTCGAACGGTTGGCAGAACGTGAATTGTTGCGACGCGACATAATGGCGGAAACCTCCGGGCAGTAAGGATAAGAATGCTGTTTGTTTCGCTCTGAATGGAAAACAGGGGGAACATATAGGAAAAGAAATCCGATTTCGTGTTTTTTTTGCTGTTGACAAGGACAGGCCCTGCAACGTATTCCCTCCCTCGCCGAACGAAGCCGGGGGTTAACCCCGACAACGTTTTGACCCTGATGGAGGGGTGGCAGAGCGGTCAAATGCAGCGGACTGTAAATCCGCCGACTTAGTCTACGCAGGTTCGAATCCTGCCCCCTCCACCATTCTCTCGCCCTCGCGAGAGCTCGCAATAAAAAATATGCGGGTGTAGCTCAATGGTAGAGCAGAAGCCTTCCAAGCTTACGACGAGGGTTCGATTCCCTTCACCCGCTCCAGATTTTATATGATCCCGTCGGCTCGTGCGGTGGGTTCTTACGTGTTTTTTTTGGTTCGGATTAGGATCTGAGTGTAATGGCTAAAGAAAAGTTTGCGCGTACAAAACCGCACGTGAACGTTGGCACCATCGGCCACGTTGACCACGGTAAAACCACGCTGACCGCAGCGATCACCAAAGTTCTCGCAGAGAGCGGCGGCGCATCGTTCCAGGACTACAGCATGATCGACAAAGCGCCGGAAGAGAAAGCTCGTGGTATCACGATCTCGACCGCGCACGTCGAATATGAAACGGCGAACCGCCACTATGCGCACGTCGACTGCCCGGGCCACGCTGACTATGTCAAGAACATGATCACCGGTGCGGCACAGATGGACGGCGGCATCCTGGTTGTTTCGGCAGCAGACGGCCCGATGCCGCAGACCCGCGAGCACATCCTGCTTGCCCGTCAGGTTGGCGTTCCGGCCCTCGTCGTGTTCATGAACAAGGTTGACCAGGTCGATGACGAGGAACTCCTCGAACTCGTCGAAATGGAAATCCGTGAACTTCTGTCGTCTTACGACTTCCCGGGCGACGATATTCCGATCGTTAAAGGTTCGGCTCTTGCTGCCCTTGAAGGTCGTGATGACGCGATTGGCAAAGAAGCGATCCTGAAGCTGATGGAAGCTGTTGACAGCTACATCCCGGCACCGGAACGTCCGAAAGACCGTCCGTTCCTGATGCCGATCGAGGACGTGTTCTCGATCTCGGGTCGTGGTACCGTTGTTACTGGTCGTGTTGAAACCGGTATCGTCAAGGTTGGTGAAGAAGTCGAAATCGTCGGTATCAAAGACACCGTCAAAACGATTGTCACCGGCGTTGAGATGTTCCGCAAGCTGCTCGATCAGGGTGAAGCTGGCGACAACATTGGCGCGCTGCTGCGCGGCACCAAACGTGAAGACGTCGAACGTGGCCAGGTTCTGGCGCATGTCGGCTCGATCAAGCCGCACACCAAGTTCACCGCAGAAGCTTACATCCTGACCAAGGATGAAGGTGGCCGTCACACGCCGTTCTTCTCGAACTACCGTCCGCAGTTCTACTTCCGTACCACTGACGTCACCGGCTCGATCGAGCTGCCGGCAGGCACGGAAATGGTTATGCCGGGCGACAACGTCCAGATGACCGCGACCCTCATTGCACCGATCGCAATGGACGAAGGTCTGCGTTTCGCAATCCGTGAAGGCGGTCGTACCGTCGGTGCGGGTGTTGTTGCGAAAATCATCGAATAATTTTTGAAGATTTGCACCATTGGGTGCTTGATCTTTGATGTGCGGGCGGATATAAGCCGCCCGCACACCCTGCCGCCCGGGCAGGACTGTGTCGGAAAGACCTGAAGAAATTCAACTTTCTGATTACCTTGTAGGAGTGTAGCTCAGTTGGTAGAGCATCGGTCTCCAAAACCGAGGGCCGTGGGTTCGAGTCCCTCCGCTCCTGCCATTTACCCGGGTCCTGGAATTGAATTTTTGAAAGCGGTGTAACCCCGACAATGGCTAAAACGTCGCCGGCACAATTCGTACAGCAGGTTCGCACCGAGGCCAAAAAGGTCTCGTGGCCGTCCCGCAAGGAAACAACCGTTTCGACCATCATGGTTTTCGTCATGGTGGCCTTGGCGTCTGTTTTCTTTTTTGTTGTCGATCAGCTTCTCGCCTGGGGCGTTCAGTTGATCTTTGGTGTCGGGGGTTAAGTCATGGCGCATCGCTGGTACGTTTTGCACGTCCATTCGGGTTTCGAGAAAAAAGTCGCCCAGTCGATCCGCGAGCAGTCCATCAAGAAAGGTCTTGAGGGCGAAATCAAAGAGGTCCTGGTTCCGACGGAAGAAACTGTCGAGGTTCGTCGCGGTGCGAAGGTCAATGCCGAGCGGAAGTTTTTCCCCGGTTACGTGCTGCTGAATATGGACCTGACAGATGAGAGCTGGCATCTGGTCAAGAACACCGCCAAGGTTACCGATTTCCTTGGCAGCCGTGGCAAGCCGATGCCGATTTCCGAAAAGGAAGCCCAGCACATCCTGCATCAGGTGCAGGAAGGTGTCGAGCGTCCGAAGTCGACCATTTCGTTCGAGGTTGGCGAGGAAGTCCGTGTTTCCGACGGTCCGTTTGCATCGTTTAACGGTGTCGTCGAAGGGGTTGATGAAGAACGTGCGCGCCTTAAGGTGTCGGTTTCGATCTTCGGTCGTTCAACCCCGGTCGAACTGGAATATACCCAGGTCGAAAAGCTTTAACGAGCTTATCAAGTGAAGTTTCTGTCTGCGTGATGCAGGCAGTTTTTAAAGCGCGGGAGGTCAGCCATGACCGTACCGCGCGCTTCTGTAATGAGGTACTCTAATGGCGAAGAAAATCGACGGCTATATCAAGCTGCAGATTCCCGCCGGCAAAGCCAACCCGTCGCCGCCTGTCGGCCCGGCTCTTGGTCAGCGCGGCGTGAATATCATGGAATTCTGCAAGGCGTTCAACGCAGCGACCCAGCAGTTGGAACCTGGGATGCCGATTCCGGTCGTCATCACCGTTTATTCCGACCGTTCCTTCAGTTTTGTCACCAAAACCCCGCCGGCATCCTACTTCCTGAAAAAGGCAGCAGGCATTCCGAAAGGTTCCGGTACGACCGGTAAAGGTTACATCGGTAAAGTGACCAAAGCACAGGTCAAGGAAATCGCGGAAGCCAAAATGGCTGACCTCAACGCATTTGACGTTGAAGGCGCGATGTCGATGATCGAAGGTTCTGCCCGTGCTATGGGCCTCGAGGTTGTGGAGTAAGACGATGGCCAAGACTGGTAAGCGCCTTGCCCAGGCTTATGAGGGCATCGACCGTAACACCCAGTACGAACTGACCGCAGCGGTCAAGCTCGTCAAGGATGGTGCAAAAGCGAAATTCGACGAAACCGTTGAAATCGCAATGAACCTTGGTGTTGATCCGCGTCACGCAGACCAGATGGTCCGTGGTGTTGTTTCGCTTCCGCATGGTACCGGTAAAACCATGCGCGTCGCCGTCTTCGCAAAAGACGCCAAAGCAGAAGAAGCCCAGAAAGCTGGTGCGGACGCTGTGGGTGCCGAAGACCTGATGGAAGCAATGCAGAAAGGCGATCTGAACTATGATCGCGTTATTGCAACCCCGGACATGATGGCTGTTGTCGGTCGTCTCGGTAAGGTTCTGGGCCCGCGCGGCCTGATGCCGAACCCGAAACTCGGCACCGTGACCATGGATGTTGCCCAGGCTGTTTCCGATGCCAAAGCTGGTCAGGTTCAGTTCCGCGCTGAAAAGAATGGTATTGTCCATGCCGGTATCGGCAAGGCATCCTTCAGCGAAGAACAGCTTGTTGAAAATGCCAAGGCATTCGTTTCTGCGATCGTCAAAGCAAAACCGACAGGCGCAAAAGGTGTATACCTGCAGCGCGCCGCCATCAGCTCGACCATGGGCGCTGGCGTGAAACTGTCGATTGCGGACATCGCATCGAAGTAATTCAAGAATTCTGACCGGTCGCATGCGGCCGGTCAGGACCGGAGAGGGTTGCAAGATCCTCTCTACCTGTCTGTCCCAGACTGCAGGTGAACGGTATCTGCCGTTCTTAATCTCCTGCATAGGCAGAGGTTCCGGTTTTTAGTTTTCCCCGGTTAACGGGGCATCACAAAAGGCTTGGACATCTGGCAAACGGACGGGCGTCACAGACCGGTTCGAAAGGATTGGTCACGTCTGTGAACCCCCCATGGGGTTCAGGGCAATAAGCAATGTCGGAGACTTAAAGTGAACCGCGATGATAAAACACAGTTCGTGGCAGAAATGCGCGAAGTGTTCGAAGGTGCGGAAGGCGTTATCGTTACCCAGTACAAAGGGTTGACGGTTGCGGAAATCACCGCTCTTCGTGCGCAGATGCGTGATGCTGGTGCGGGCTTCAAGGTCACCAAAAACCGGCTTACGCGACTTGCTCTGGAAGGCACCAAATTTGCTGGTCTTGCAGACCACTTCACCGGCCCGACCGCGATCGCCTATTCGGCTGATCCTGCGTCGGTCGCGAAAGTGGCCTCAACGTTCGCAAAAGCCAATGACAAGCTCGTTCTTGTTGCTGGCGCCATCGGTGAACAGATTCTGGACGAACAGGGCGTTAAAGCTCTGGCAGAACTGCCGTCGCTGGACGAACTGCGCGCGAAACTGGTGGGTATGATCCAGACCCCGGCACAGCGTATCGCTACGCTGACCTCCAAGCCGGCGGCCCAGATTGCCCAGGTGCTGAAGGCATACGCCGAAAAAGGCGAAGCCGCGTAACCCAATTTACCAACTTATCCAAGTTCAAGCCTAGGAGTTTATACAAATGGCCGATCTTAAGGCACTCGTTGAAGAGCTTTCGAAGCTCACCGTTCTTGAAGCTGCAGAACTTTCCAAAATGCTCGAAGAAGAGTGGGGCGTTTCTGCCGCTGCTCCGGTTGCTGTTGCTGCTGCTGGTGGCGCTGCTGCCGGTGCTGCTGCTGCAGAAGAAAAAACCGAATTCGACGTTATCCTGGCTTCTGCTGGTGACAAGAAAATCAACGTCATCAAAGAAGTTCGCGCAATCACCGGTCTTGGCCTGAAAGAAGCCAAAGACCTGGTCGAAGGCGCACCGAAAGCTGTTAAAGAAGGCGCGTCGAAAGACGAAGCCGAGTCGATCAAGAAGCAGCTTGAAGAAGCTGGCGCAACCGTCGAACTCAAGTAATCGACGGCTTCTTGCCAAGGTTTGGGTCGGCGGCCTTCGGGTCGCCGACCTATCCGTCTCTGCGGTGCGGGCAATGGGTGTCCGGACTGTCGGGACGCGAAAAGGAAATTTACGGTTGACGCTGCCAAAGGTAATCGTACATAACGTAAGGCCGTTTAGGTCAGAGGTTATCTTTGACGGCGTCGACAGCCGAGGGATCAGTGATCTCATTCATGTTGGATGTCACATAACATCCACGGTCATAATCAAGTGAACGCCCGCCCCGTACGGGGCTCGGGCGTCGTTGTGCTGTATGCTTTCTGCATAATGGCACGGGGACGAACGAGTTACGACGGTGTGGGGAGGCGCGATTAAAGGAACGATGATGGATAAGTCCTTTACCGGTCGAAAGCGCATCCGCAAGAGCTTTGGACGGATCAGCGAAGTCGCTCCGCTCCCGAACCTGATTGAGGTTCAAAAGAATTCTTACGACAAGTTTTTGCAGACTGGTACCCCGCGGGAGCAGCGGGACGATGCCGGCCTCCAGGAAGTGTTCAAGAGCGTCTTTCCGATTAAAGATTTCTCAGAGCGCGCAACCCTCGAATTTGTGTCGTATGAGCTGGAGCAGCCCAAATACGATACCGAGGAGTGCCGTCAGCGTGGCATGACCTTTGCCGCGCCGCTGCGCGTGACACTGCGTCTGGTTGTCTGGGATATTGACGAAGATACCGGTGCCCGTTCGATCCGCGATATCAAGGAACAGGACGTGTATATGGGCGACATGCCGCTCATGACCGAACACGGTACCTTTATCGTGAACGGCACCGAGCGTGTTATCGTCTCGCAGATGCACCGCTCGCCGGGCGTCTTCTTCGACCACGACAAGGGCAAAAGCCACAGCTCGGGCAAGTACCTGTTTGCTGCGCGCGTGATCCCGTATCGCGGGTCGTGGCTCGATTTCGAATTCGACGCGAAAGACATCCTGTATGTCCGTATCGACCGTCGCCGCAAACTGCCGGCGACCACGCTGCTTATGGCTCTTGAAAACGAAGAGTCCCAGGCGCTGCGTGCCCAGCGTGCCGAAGAAGGCCGCTCGGTTGATCCGTCTGAAATCGAAGGCCTGACGCCTGAAGAAATCCTCAACTATTACTATGAGTCGGCAGAATACCGCCGCACCAAGGATGGTTGGGTAACCGATTTCAATGCAGATCGCTATATCGGTCAGAAGCTGGTCTTTGACCTGCTTGACGCCGACAGCGGTGAAGTTGTTGCCGCCGCAGGCAGCAAGATCACCAAGCGTTCGGCAGCCAAACTGGTCGAGCAGGGGGTCAAACACATCCTGGTGCCGGAAGAACAGCTTAACGGCTGGTTCATGGCAGAAGACCAGATTGACGGTGAAACCGGTGAAATTCTTGCCGAAGCCGGCCACGAACTGACCGAAGGTGTGTTCGAGCAGCTGAAAGAATGGGGTGTCGACACCGTTCGTCTGCTGATGATCGATCACAACAATGTCGGTGCGTATCTGCGCAACACCGTTGCCCTTGACAAGAACAGCAACCGCGAAGAAGCCCTTGTGGACATCTATCGCGTCATGCGCCCAGGCGAGCCGCCCACCATCGAGGGTGCGGAAGCCATGTTCAAGGGTCTGTTCTTTGACTCGGAACGTTACGACCTCTCGGCTGTTGGCCGTGTGAAAATGAATGCGCGCCTTAATCTGGAATGCCCGGATACGGTTCGTGTTCTGCGTCGTGAAGACATTCTGGAAGTCGTCCGCGTTCTGATCGACCTGAAAGATGGTCGTGGCGAAATCGACGATATTGACCATCTTGGCAACCGTCGTCTGCGTTCGGTCGGCGAGCTGATGGAAAACCAGTTCCGTGTTGGTCTGCTGCGTATGGAACGTGCGATCCGCGAGCGTATGAGCTCGGTCGAGATCGACAACGTCATGCCGCATGACCTGATCAATGCGAAGCCGGTTGCGGCTGCTGTTCGTGAATTCTTCGGCTCTTCGCAGCTTTCGCAGTTCATGGACCAGACCAACCCGCTTTCGGAAATCACCCACAAGCGTCGTCTTTCGGCACTTGGACCGGGAGGTTTGACCCGTGAGCGTGCAGGCTTTGAAGTTCGTGACGTTCATCCGACCCACTATGGTCGTATCTGCCCGGTTGAAACACCGGAAGGTCCGAACATTGGTCTGATCAACTCGCTGGCGACCTTTGCCCGCGTCAACCAGTACGGCTTCATCGAAAGCCCGTACCGCAAGGTTGTCGATGGTGTGGTCACCCCGGAAGTCATCTATCTCTCGGCCATCGAGGAAGGTCGCTATGTCATTGCACAGGCGAACGAACCGCTGACCAAGGAATTCGGCTTCGAAAACGAACTGATCAACACCCGTAAAGCCGGTGACCACTATATGGCCCGCTCCGAAGAGATCGACCTTATGGACGTCTCGCCGAAGCAGCTGGTATCGGTCGCATCCGCGCTCATTCCGTTCCTTGAGAACGATGACGCGAACCGCGCACTGATGGGCTCGAACATGCAGCGTCAGGCGGTTCCGTTGATCCGCTCCGAAGCGCCGTATGTCGGTACCGGTATGGAAGTTCCGGTGGCACGTGATTCGGGTGCAACCCTGATCGCACGCCGTGATGGTGTTGTTGAATCTGTTGACGCGACCCGTATGGTTATCCGCGCAACCGGTGACATCGCCGCATCGGAATCGGGTGTCGATATTTACACCCTGCTGAAATATCAGCGTTCCAACCAGGGCAGCTGCATCAACCAGCGTCCGCTGGTGAAGGTGGGCGATGTTGTCGAAAAAGGCGACATCATCTCGGATGGTCCGTGTACCGATATGGGTGAACTTGCCCTCGGCCGTAACGTGCTGGTCGCGTTCATGCCGTGGAACGGTTACAACTTCGAGGATTCCATCCTTCTGTCCGAGCGTATCGCACGTGATGACGTTTATACCTCGATCCATATCGAGGAATTCGAAGTCATGGCCCGCGATACCAAACTGGGTCAGGAAGAGATCACCCGTGACATTCCGAACGTCGGTGAAGAAGCGCTCAAAAACCTCGACGAGGCGGGCATTGTTTACATCGGCGCGGAAATCAAACCGGGCGATATCCTTGTCGGTAAAGTGACGCCGAAGGGCGAAAGCCCGATGACGCCGGAAGAAAAACTTCTGCGCGCCATCTTCGGTGAAAAAGCATCCGACGTCCGTGATACGTCGCTGCGTGTCCCGCCGGGACAGTTCGGTACCGTTGTTGAAGTCCGCGTGTTCTCGCGTCGTGGCGTTGACAAGGACGAACGTGCCCTGGCAATCGAACGTTCCGAAATCGAACGTCTTGCAAAAGACCGTGATGACGAACGTGCGATCCTGGAACGCAACTTCTATGGTCGTCTGAAAAACCTGCTGCTTGGCCAGACCCTGGTCGATGGACCGAAAGGTCTGAATGGCGAGATCACCGAAGACGCCCTTGCGGGTGTTGCACGTGGTCTGTGGCGTCAGATTGCCGTTGCTGATGACAGTGTCATGTCCGACATCGAAGCCCTGAAGAAACAGTTCGAGGAATCGATTGCTGTTCTGCAGGCTCGTTTCGACGACAAGGTCGACAAGCTTCAGGCTGGTGACGAACTGCCGCCGGGCGTGATGAAGATGGTCAAAGTCTTTGTTGCGGTTAAGCGTAAAATGCAGCCGGGCGATAAAATGGCCGGCCGTCACGGGAACAAGGGTGTCGTATCGCGCATCATGCCGATGGAAGACATGCCGCATCTCGAAGACGGTACGCCTGTCGATATCGTTCTGAACCCGCTTGGTGTTCCGTCGCGTATGAACGTCGGCCAGATCCTTGAAACCCACCTTGGCTGGGCGTCACGTGGTCTGGGTGAACAGATCGGCGAGCTTGTCGATGCTGTTACCGATGGTCGTGCCGAGATGGACAGCCTGCGTGGCAAGCTCAATGAAGTGTACGAGGACGAGCAATACGTCACCGGCATCAAAGAGCTGAGCGATGGCGATGTTATCGAGCTTGGCAACAACCTGCGTCGTGGTGTGCCGATGGCAACCCCGGTCTTTGACGGTGCACGTGAACCCGATGTGGTTCGCATGCTCGAAAAAGCAGGCCTTGATGGTTCTGGCCAGGTCGACCTTTATGATGGTCGTACCGGTGAGAAATTCCATCGCAAGGTGACCGTGGGCTACATCTACATGCTCAAGCTGCATCACCTGGTTGACGACAAGATCCATGCCCGTTCGATTGGTCCGTACTCGCTTGTTACCCAGCAGCCGCTGGGTGGTAAGGCACAGTTCGGTGGCCAGCGTTTCGGGGAGATGGAAGTGTGGGCACTCGAAGCTTACGGTGCTGCCTACACCCTCCAGGAAATGCTTACTGTCAAGTCGGACGACGTTTCAGGCCGTACCAAGGTCTATGAGGCGATCGTTCGTGGCGAAGACACCTTCGAGGCGGGCATTCCGGAATCCTTTAACGTTCTCGTTAAAGAACTTCGGTCGCTTGGTCTCAATGTCGAGCTTGAGCAAGACGACGTTTAAGAGCTTGGCGGGCGGGTACCATTCGGGTAACCCGTCCGCCATCAAGCATCTTTCGGCCTGAAATTGGCGAAACCCGGCGAGACCGGGCATAGCGGGAGAGCCTTTATGAACGAGTTGATGAAGATCTTCGGGCAGCCGCAGGGCACCCAGAGCTTCGATCAGATCCGGATTCAGATCGCCAGCCCGGAGCGTATCCGCTCCTGGTCGTTCGGCGAGATCAAGAAACCGGAGACCATCAACTACCGGACCTTCAAACCGGAACGCGACGGCCTGTTCTGTGCGCGCATTTTTGGTCCGGTGAAGGATTACGAATGCTTGTGCGGCAAGTACAAGCATATGAAATATCGCGGCATTATCTGTGAGAAATGCGGCGTCGAAGTGACTCTGGCCAAAGTTCGTCGTGAACGTATGGGCCATATCGAACTGGCGGCACCTGTTGCCCATATCTGGTTCATGAAGTCGCTGCCGAGCCGTCTGGGTCTGCTGCTGGACATGACGCTCAAGGATCTTGAGCGCATTCTGTATTTCGAAAACTATGTGGTCATCGAGCCGGGTCTGACCCCGCTCAAGATGGGTGAGCTTCTTTCAGAAGATCAGTACATGACCGCACAGGAAGAGTATGGCGAAGATAGTTTCCGTGCCGGTATCGGTGCTGAAGCGATCCGCGACATGCTTGCAGCGATCGATCTTGATGACGAACGCGAAACCGCGAAAATCGACCTCAAGGAAACCAATTCCGAAGCCAAGCGCAAGAAGCTGGTCAAACGCCTGAAGCTGATCGAAGCTTTCCAGGAGTCCGGTGCGCGTCCGGAATGGATGATCCTTGAAGTGATTCCGGTCATTCCGCCAGAACTGCGTCCGCTGGTTCCGCTGGATGGTGGCCGTTTCGCAACGTCCGACCTTAACGACCTTTACCGTCGTGTGATCAACCGTAACAACCGTCTGAAGCGCCTGATCGAGCTTCGTGCGCCCGATATCATCGTGCGTAACGAAAAACGTATGCTTCAGGAATCGGTTGATGCGCTGTTTGACAACGGCCGTCGCGGTCGTCCGATCACCGGTGCCAACAAGCGTCCGCTCAAATCGATGTCGGACATGCTTAAAGGCAAGCAGGGCCGTTTCCGTCAGAACCTTCTGGGTAAACGCGTCGACTATTCCGGTCGTTCGGTTATTACCGTGGGTCCGAACCTGAAACTGCATCAGTGCGGCCTGCCGAAGAAAATGGCGCTCGAACTGTTCAAGCCGTTCGTCTATGCGAAGCTTGAGCTGTACGGGATGGCAACCACCATCAAGGCTGCAAAGCGTATGGTGGAAAAAGAGCGTGCCGAAGTCTGGGATATCCTTGAGCAGGTTATCCGTGAACATCCGGTCATGCTCAACCGTGCACCGACCCTTCACCGTCTTGGTATCCAGGCGTTCGAGCCTACCCTGATCGAAGGTAAGGCGATCCAGCTGCATCCGCTCGTCTGTACGGCTTTCAACGCCGACTTCGACGGTGACCAGATGGCCGTTCACGTGCCGCTGTCGCTTGAAGCACAGCTTGAAGCACGTACCCTGATGATGTCGACCAACAACATCCTTTCGCCGGCTTCGGGTAAACCGATCATCGTGCCGTCGCAGGATATTGTCCTTGGTCTGTACTACATCTCGATGGAACGCGACGGTCAGCCGGGCGAGGGCATGTCCTTTGTCAATATCGCTGAAATCGAACAGGCACTTGATGCCGGTGTTGTGACCCTGCATTCGAAAATCAATGCACGTTACAAAACCGTCGATGAAAACAACGAGCCGATCACCATCCGTGTTCAGACCACGGCTGGCCGTATGTTGCTGTCCGAACTGCTGCCGCGTCATCCGCGCATCCCGTTCGCGACCATCAACAAGCTGCTGACCAAGAAAGACGTGTCGAATGTTATCGACGTCGTCTATCGTCACTGTGGCCAGAAAGAGACCGTTATCTTTGCTGACCGCATGATGGGTCTTGGCTTTAACTGGGCGTGCAAAGCCGGTATTTCGTTTGGCAAGGATGACATGATCATTCCGGAAGCCAAGGAAACCCTGGTTGGTGCGACCCATGACAAGGTCAAGGAATACGAGCAGCAGTATCAGGACGGCCTGATCACCCGCGGTGAGAAATACAACAAGGTCGTCGACGCCTGGTCGCAGTGCACCGATGACGTTTCCGAAGCGATGATGAAAGTCATCTCGGCAACGGCAGAAGGTGACAATGTGAACTCGGTTTACATGATGGCGCACTCCGGTGCCCGTGGTTCTGCTGCCCAGATGCGTCAGCTGGCTGCCATGCGCGGCCTGATGGCAAAGCCGGACGGCTCGATCATCGAGACCCCGATTATCTCGAACTTCAAAGAAGGCCTGACCGTGCAGGAGTACTTCAACTCCACCCACGGTGCCCGTAAAGGTCTGGCCGATACCGCATTGAAAACGGCGAACTCGGGTTATCTGACCCGTCGTCTCGTCGACGTCGCACAGGACAGCATCATCACCCAGCATGATTGCGGTACCGAACGTGGCCTCGACATTGCTGCGGTTGTCGACTCCGGCGAAGTTATCGAGACGCTGTCTGATCGTATCCTCGGTCGTTTCACCGCTGACGAGATTGTCAATCCGTCAACCGGCGAAGTCATCGTTCCGAAGAACGAAATGGTTGTCGAAGATCACCTTGATCTGATCGAAAAAGCGGGCGTCGAAATGGCGCGTATCCGCTCGGTCCTGACCTGTGATGCCGAAACCGGCGTTTGCGGCCATTGCTATGGTCGTGACCTGGCACGTGGTACCACGGTGAACATTGGTGAAGCTGTCGGTGTTATCGCCGCACAGTCGATCGGTGAGCCGGGCACGCAGCTTACGATGCGTACGTTCCACATTGGTGGTGCGGCACAGCGTGGTGCGGAAGTTTCGGGTGTCGAAGCCAACTTCGATGCGACCGTCAAACTGAAGAACCGTGCTGTCGTTACGAATTCGAGCGGTGTCATGATTGTCATGGCACGTAACCTCGAAATCCTGCTGATCGACAAGACCGGCCGTGAACGTGCGAAATACCGCGTCCCGTACGGTGCGAAACTGCTTGCTGATGACGGTGACCAGATCACGCGCGGCCAGAAACTGGCCGAGTGGGATCCGTACACCCTGCCGATCATCACCGAGAAAGAAGGTTATGTGAACTATGTCGACCTTCTCGAGAACGTAACCATTCGCGAAGTCTATGACGAAGCGACGGGTATCGCCTCGAAAACGGTTATCGACTGGAAGAGCATGCCGAAGGCATCCGACCTTAAGCCGCGCGTTACGCTTCGTAACGAAAACGGCGAGGTCATCAACCTGGATAACGGCCTTGAAGCCCGTTACTTCCTGTCGGTTGATGCCATTCTCTCGGTTGAGAACGGTCAGAAAGTCAACGCCGGTGACGTGCTTGCACGTATTCCGCGCGAAGGGTCGAAAACCCGTGACATCACCGGTGGTCTGCCGCGTGTGGCTGAATTGTTCGAGGCACGCAAGCCGAAGGACCACGCCATCATCGCCGACATCGCTGGTCGTGTCGAGTTCGGTAAGGACTACAAGAACAAGCGCCGTGTCATCGTGCACCCGCTTGAAGATTCTGGTCTGACCGAACCGGTTGAATACATGATCCCGAAAGGCAAGCATCTTGCCGTTCAGGAAGGGGACTTCGTAGAGAAGGGCGACCAGCTGCTTGATGGCTCGCCGGTTCCGCACGATATCCTTCGCGTCATGGGCGTTCCGGCACTGGCCGATTACCTGGTCAACGAGATCCAGGAAGTCTACCGTTTGCAGGGCGTTAAGATTAACGACAAGCACATCGAAGTCATCGTTCGTCAGATGCTTCAGAAAGTGGAAGTGACCAAAACCGGTGACACCACGCTTCTGGTTGGCGAAATCATCGACCGTGTCGATTTCGATGCCGAAAACGAACGTGCCGTTAAAGAAGGCGGCGAACTGGCCGAAGCTGCACCGGTCCTTCAGGGGATCACCAAAGCATCGCTCCAGACGCATTCCTTCATCTCGGCCGCGTCGTTCCAGGAAACCACACGCGTTCTTACCGAAGCAGCCGTATCGGGCAAAACCGATACCCTGATCGGTCTGAAAGAAAACGTGATTGTGGGTCGTCTGATCCCGGCAGGTACCGGTGCGGTGATGAACCGCTTCCGCGCCCTTGCCGCCGAACGCGACAAGAACGTACAGATCGAGGCAGAAGAGGAAATCGGCGACAATTTCGGCCCGCAGGCCGGTGCCGAGTCCCCGTCATTGCCAGCCGGCGAGTAATATCGCCGCGCAAGCTTGTTAAAGAATCAGAGGCGAACCGGGAATTTTCTATCGATGCACCGGTTCGCCTCGGCGTTTGAAGCGCCAACTCGAAGGCCCACAGGGTTTTGCTTGACGCGAAATGGGGCCGTCACTAGTATGCGCCCACCGAATCTCGGGGGGTGTAGCTGTGTCGGTGCCATTTCGTTTGGCAGCGGGCGGTTTTGCCCCCCGTCGCTTGAGTGCGACTCTAACGGCCGTCGAGGGCAGGGTGATCCTGCGTAATGGGCGGTCCGTATTTGCGTTTGCAGGTTTTGCAAAGGCATGCGGTCGTTCGTCGTGCGTCGATAGAGCAGCGCCCTTGTGGCGTCCGTTAAAGTACAAAGGGAAAGTTAATGCCCACTATCAACCAGTTGATCCGCAAATCGCGGACTCCGCGCACCCAGCGCGACATGGTTCCGGCACTGGAAGCCTGCCCGCAGAAACGCGGCGTATGCACCCGTGTCTACACCACGACCCCGAAGAAGCCGAACTCGGCACTTCGTAAGGTTGCTCGTGTCCGTTTGACCAACGGCTACGAAGTGACCAGCTATATTCCGGGTGAAGGTCACAACCTGCAGGAACACTCTGTCGTCATGATCCGTGGCGGCCGCGTAAAGGATTTGCCGGGTGTGCGTTACCACATCATTCGCGGTACCCTCGATACGCAGGGTGTCAAAGACCGTAAACAGCGTCGTTCGAAATACGGCGCGAAACGCCCGAAATAAGGAGCAGCTCAGATGTCACGTCGTCACGCTGCTGAAAAGCGCGAAGTTTTGCCTGACGCCAAATATGGCGATAAGGTTCTGACCAAATTCATGAACGGCCTTATGCTCGACGGTAAGAAATCCGCCGCAGAAAAGATCGTTTATGGTGCACTGGAAGTTATGGAAGGCAAGGGTGCCGATCCGGTTGCCCAGTTCCATGAAGCCATGGACAACGTCAAGCCGAACGTCGAAGTGCGTTCGCGCCGTGTTGGTGGTGCTACTTACCAGGTTCCGGTTGAAGTTCGTTCCGAGCGCCGTCAGGCACTGGCCATTCGCTGGCTGGTTGACGCTGCTCGCAAGCGTTCCGAAACGACCATGGTCGGTCGTCTCGCCGGTGAACTGATGGACGCAGCCAACAACCGTGGCTCGGCCGTCAAGAAGCGCGAAGACACCCATCGTATGGCCGAAGCCAACAAGGCTTTCGCTCATTACCGCTGGTAATTCAGACCTCAAGATCAAGAGTCGATTATGGTACAACGTACTCCGATCTCTCGGTATCGCAACATCGGCATCATGGCTCACATCGATGCTGGTAAAACGACGACCACCGAGCGAATTCTATTCTACACCGGCAAGTCCTACAAAATCGGCGAAGTCCACGACGGCGCCGCAACCATGGACTGGATGGAACAGGAACAGGAACGCGGCATCACGATTACGTCTGCTGCGACGACCTGCTTCTGGAAAGATAACCGCATCAACATCATCGATACCCCGGGCCACGTTGACTTCACGATTGAAGTTGAACGTTCGCTTCGTGTTCTCGATGGTGCATGCGCTGTTTTCGATGCCGTTTCCGGTGTTGAACCGCAGACCGAAACCGTATGGCGCCAGGCTGACAAGTACAACGTTCCGCGTATGTGCTTTGTCAACAAGATGGACCGTACCGGTGCGGACTTCTTCCGCTGCGTCAAGATGATCAAAGACCGTCTCGGTGCCAACGCGGCTGTCATGCAGCTGCCGATTGGTTCCGAAATGGAATTCGAAGGCGTTGTCGACCTTGTTGCCAACAAGGAAATCGTCTGGAAAGACGAAAGCCTTGGCGCCGAGTTCGAATATCGCGACATTCGCGATTCGCTCAAAGACCAGGCTGAAGAGTACCGTGAAGCTCTGATCGAACAGGCTGTTGAGTGTGACGAAGCTGCCATGGAAGCTTACCTCGAAGGCGAAATGCCGTCCGAGGAAGTTCTCAAGAAGTGCATCCGTAAAGGTACGCTGAAAGGCGAACTGGTTCCGGTCCTTTGCGGTACTGCGTTCAAGAACAAAGGCGTTCAGCCGCTTCTTGATGCCGTCATCGATTACATGCCGGCTCCGGACGATATCGAAGACGTGCGCGGCATCAAGCCGGGCACCGAAGACGAGCCGGACTCACGTCCGCTGAACGACGAAGCACCGTTCTCCGGTCTTGCATTCAAGATCATGAGCGACCCGTTCGTTGGCTCCCTGACCTTCGTTCGTATTTATTCCGGTATGCTTGAAGCCGGTTCTTACGTTCTGAACTCTGTCAAAGAGAAAAAAGAACGTATCGGCCGTATGCTGCTTATGCATTCAAACAACCGCGAAGAAATCAAATACGCTTGCTCGGGCGACATCGTTGCTCTGGTCGGTCTGAAGGATACCACCACCGGTGATACCCTTTGTGACACGGCCAAGCCGATCATCCTTGAGCGTATGGAATTCCCGGATCCGGTTATCGAGATCGCTGTAGAGCCGAAATCGAAAGCCGACCAGGAGAAAATGGGTCTCGCCCTTGCACGTCTTGCACAGGAAGATCCGTCGTTCCGCGTCAAAACCGACCACGAATCCGGCCAGACCATCATTTCCGGTATGGGCGAGCTTCACCTCGACATCATCGTCGACCGCATGAAGCGTGAATTCAAAGTCGAAGCAAACGTCGGCGCGCCGCAGGTTGCTTATCGTGAGACGATTTCCCAGGAAGTCGACATCGATTACACCCACAAGAAACAGTCGGGTGGTTCGGGTCAGTTCGCACGTATCAAGTTGACCTTCACCCCGGGTGAACCGGGCAGCGGGTTCTCCTTCAAGGACACCGTCGTTGGCGGTAACGTTCCGAAGGAATACATTCCGGGCGTTCAGAAAGGTCTTGAAACCTCGCTTAACAGCGGTGTGATCGCCGGGTTCCCGGTCACCGACTTCTCGGTCACCCTGACCGACGGTGCATACCACGACGTTGACTCGAGCGTGATGGCCTTCGAAATCGCAGCTCGTGCCGCATTCCGTGAAGGTCTTGCGAAAGCTCGTCCGAAGCTTCTCGAGCCGATCATGAGTGTCGAAGTTGTGACGCCGGAAGAATACATGGGCGACATCATTGGTGACCTTAACAGTCGCCGTGGTCAGGTCCGTGACATGGATTCCCGTGGTATTGCACGCGTTGTTAGCGCGTTTGTCCCGCTGGCGAACATGTTCGGTTACGTCAATACGCTGCGTTCCATGTCCCAGGGCCGTGCCCAGTTCGTGATGCAGTTCGATCATTACGCCGACGTCCCGCAGGCAGTTGCGGACGAAGTCAAGGCCAAGTCGGCCGGCTAAGGCGAAGCCAGAATAAACGGAGTTAGAAATGGCTAAAGAAAAATTTGCCCGTACAAAACCGCACGTGAACGTTGGCACCATCGGCCACGTTGACCACGGTAAAACCACGCTGACCGCAGCGATCACCAAAGTTCTCGCAGAGAGCGGCGGCGCATCGTTCCAGGACTACAGCATGATCGACAAAGCGCCGGAAGAGAAAGCTCGTGGTATCACGATCTCGACCGCGCACGTCGAATACGAAACGGCGAACCGCCACTATGCGCACGTCGACTGCCCGGGCCACGCTGACTATGTCAAGAACATGATCACCGGTGCGGCACAGATGGACGGCGGCATTCTGGTTGTTTCGGCAGCAGACGGCCCGATGCCGCAGACCCGTGAGCACATCCTGCTTGCACGTCAGGTTGGCGTTCCGGCCCTCGTCGTGTTCATGAACAAGGTTGACCAAGTCGATGACGAGGAACTCCTCGAACTCGTCGAAATGGAAATCCGTGAACTTCTGTCGTCCTACGACTTCCCGGGCGATGACATTCCGATCGTTAAAGGTTCGGCTCTTGCTGCCCTTGAAGGTCGTGATGACGCGATTGGCAAAGAAGCGATCCTGAAGCTGATGGAAGCTGTTGACAGCTACATCCCGGCACCGGAACGTCCGAAAGACCGTCCGTTCCTGATGCCGATCGAGGACGTGTTCTCGATCTCGGGTCGTGGTACGGTTGTTACCGGTCGTGTTGAAACCGGTATCGTCAAGGTTGGTGAAGAAGTCGAAATCGTCGGTATCAAAGACACCGTCAAAACGATTGTCACCGGCGTTGAGATGTTCCGCAAGCTGCTCGATCAGGGTGAAGCTGGCGACAACATTGGCGCGCTGCTGCGCGGCACCAAACGTGAAGACGTCGAACGTGGCCAGGTTCTGGCACATGTCGGTTCGATCAAGCCGCACACCAAGTTCACTGCAGAAGCTTACATCCTGACCAAGGATGAAGGTGGCCGTCACACGCCGTTCTTCTCGAACTACCGTCCGCAGTTCTACTTCCGTACCACTGACGTCACCGGCTCGATCGAGCTGCCGGCAGGCACGGAAATGGTTATGCCGGGCGACAACGTCCAGATGACCGCGACCCTCATTGCACCGATTGCAATGGACGAAGGTCTGCGTTTCGCAATCCGTGAAGGCGGTCGTACCGTCGGCGCGGGCGTTGTTGCCAAGATCATCGAGTAATTTTCTCTTGATCTTTGTGAAGCGGGCGGCTATGTAAGCCGCCCGCAACACTTTTGCGGCAATCGTCAACTCCAGTTGAGGGGCCGGTGTCCTTTTGAGGGCTCCGGTACATAATTACATGGATAGTCAGAACATTCGCATTCGCCTGAAGGCGTTTGACCATCGCGTGCTGGATCAGTCCACGCGCGAGATCGTCAATACGGCGAAGCGCACTGGCGCAGAGGTCCGCGGCCCGATTCCGCTGCCGACCCGCATTGAGAAATACACTGTTCTGCGGTCTCCGCACATCGATAAGAAATCGCGTGAGCAGTTCGAAATCCGTACGCATAAGCGTCTTCTCGACATTGTCGACCCGACTCCCCAGACCGTTGATGCTCTGATGAAGCTCGACCTGGCTGCAGGCGTCGACGTCGAGATCAAACTTTAATCGGGAGTAAGCCGCAATGCGTAGTGGACTTATTACCCAGAAGGTTGGCATGACTCGCGTCTTCACGGACGAAGGCGTGCACCTTCCTGTCACCGTTCTGAAAGTCGATAACCTTCAGGTCGTTGCTAATCGTACCAGCGACACCGACGGTTACGTTGCTGTTCAGCTTGGCTATGGCAAAGCAAAAGTGAAAAACGTATCGAAGCCGATGCGCGGTCACTTTGCAAAAGCCAAGGTTGAGCCGAAAGCCAAACTTGCTGAATTCCGCGTTAGCGAAGATGCGCTGATCGAAGTCGGTGCCGAACTTTCGGCAACCCACTTTGTTGAAGGCCAGTACGTTGACGTCATCGGCACCTCCATCGGTAAAGGTTTTGCCGGTGCGATGAAGCGCCATAACTTCGGTGGTCTGCGTGCGTCGCACGGTGTGTCTGTATCGCACCGTTCGCATGGTTCCACTGGTCAGTGCCAGGATCCGGGCCGCGTCTTCAAAGGTAAGAAGATGGCTGGTCATATGGGTGCGGCGCGCGTAACCGTTCAGTCCCTTAAAATCGTCTCTACCGACGAAGCAAAGGGTCTTGTTCTGGTTCACGGTGCTGTCCCGGGTCATGCCGGCGCTTATGTCCTTGTCAAGGATGCCGTGAAACGTGCTGCACCGGAAGGTCTGCCGTTCCCGGCCGCGCTAAAGGGTGCTGCCCCGGCTGCTGAAGAAGCTGCCGCCGAGGATAAGGAATAAGCATCATGAAGCTCGACATTCTTAAACTTGACGCGTCCAAGGCCGGTAACATCGATCTCGCAGAAGAGATCTTTGGTCTGGACGTTCGTCGTGACATCCTGCACCGCATGGTGAACTGGCAGTTGGCAAAACGCCGCGCCGGTACCCACAAGGTAAAGGAAAAAAGCGAGATCTCTGCGACCACGAAAAAGTTCGTACGTCAGAAGGGCAGTGGCGGTGCACGTCACGGTTCCCGTAAAGCCGTACAGTTCCGTGGTGGTGGTGTAGCGCATGGTCCGCGTGTTCGCGATCATTCGCACGATCTGACCAAGAAATTCCGTAAGCTCGCGCTGAAAACCGCTCTGTCGGCCAAAGCAAAGGACGGTAAGCTTATCGTTCTGGACTCCGCGGAATTCTCGGACGCCAAAACCAAGAATCTGGTCGCTGCTTTCGCTAAGCTCGGCTGGAAATCTGCACTGATCATTGACGGTGCGCAGATCAATGAGGGCTTTGCACGCGCTGCGCGCAACATCCCGCAGGTTGATGTGCTGCCAGAGATTGGTGCTAACGTCTATGACATCCTGCGCCGTGACACCCTGGTGCTGACCAAGGGTGCGGTCGAAGCGTTGGAGGCACGTCTCAAATGACGATCATCAGCAAAGAGCGGATGTACGAAGTCATCCGCGCCCCGCATATCACTGAAAAGTCGACGCTGATTTCTGAACACAACGCCGTTGCGTTCAAAGTTGCGATCGACGCCACCAAGCCGGAGATCAAGGCTGCTGTGGAAGGTCTGTTCGGGGTGAAGGTCAAGGCGGTCAATACCTCTGTGGTAAAAGGCAAGACCAAGCGTTTTCGCGGTACTGTCGGTCGCCGGAGCGATTTCAAGAAAGCGATGGTTACCCTCGAAGAGGGTCAGTCCATCGACGTGACGACGGGAATCTAAGACATGGCTTTGAAGAAGTTTAAACCAACCTCTCCTGGTCGCCGTCAGCTGGTTCTTGTCGATCGTTCCGATCTCCACAAGGGCAAGCCGATCAAAGCGTTGACCGAAGGTCTTCGCAAGAAAGGTGGCCGTAACAACTCTGGTCGTATCACCGCCCGCCGTATTGGTGGTGGTCACAAGCGTCGTTACCGCATTATCGACTTCAAACGTACCAAGTTTGATGTCGTTGGTACGGTCGAACGTCTGGAATATGATCCGAACCGCACGGCGTTTATCGCCCTGGTTCGTTATTCCGATGACGAGTTGGCCTACATCCTCGCACCGCAGCGTCTTGCTGTCGGCGACAACATTGTTGCAGCCGAACGCGTAGACATTAAGCCGGGTAATGCCGCACCGCTGAAGAATATTCCGGTCGGTACCATCGTCCATAACGTCGAACTGAAAGCCGGTAAAGGTGGTCAGATCGCACGTTCGGCAGGCACCTATGTGCAGCTTGTCGGCAAGGACCAGGGTTACGCCCAGCTTAAGCTGTCCTCCGGTGAGGTACGTTTGGTTCGTGGTGAATGCATGGCTACCATCGGTGCCGTGTCCAACCAGGACCAGCAGAACACAAACCTTGGTAAAGCAGGCCGCAATCGCTGGCTTGGCAAGCGTCCTTCGGTTCGTGGTGTTGCCATGAACCCGATCGATCACCCGCATGGTGGTGGTGAAGGTCGCACTTCGGGTGGTCGTCACCCGGTTACGCCGTGGGGCAAGCCTACCAAGGGCAAACGTACCCGCTCGAACAAAAAGACTGACGCGCTCATCATGCGCCGTCGTCATAAGAGCTAACGGAGGAGGCTAGACTATGGCGCGTTCCGTTTGGAAGGGTCCGTTTGTAGACGGATACCTTCTTAAGAAAGCCGAAACAGTCCGTGCTTCAGGCCGGAATGAGGTAATTAAGACCTGGTCGCGGCGCTCGACGATTTTGCCGCAATTCGTAGGCCTCACCTTTGGGGTTTACAATGGCCAGAAGTTTCTGCCGGTACTTGTGAACGAAGATATGATCGGTCATAAGTTCGGTGAGTTTTCGCCGACCCGTACCTACTATGGTCACGCGGCCGACAAGAAGGCGAAGAGGAAGTAACGATGGGTAAAAAAGCTGACATCCGTCGGCTGGCGGACAACGAGGCTGCGGCTTCGCTCCGGGCAGTACGCATTTCCCCGCGTAAGCTCAACCTCGTCGCCGAGTCGATCCGTGGTATGAAGGCAGAGGCTGCTTTGGCAGAGCTCACCTTCTCCAACAAACGCATTTCGCAGGACGTCAAAAAGCTGCTGGAATCGGCAATCGCTAATGCCGAGAACAACCACCAGCTCGATGTTGACCGTCTCTTTATCAAAGAGGCGACTGTTGGTAAGGCATTCGTGATGAAACGTTGGCGGGCCCGCGCACGCGGTCGCGTCGGCAAGATCATCAAGCCGTTCTCCAACATGCGCATCGTCGTCTGCGAACGTGAGGAGGCCGAGTAATGGGTCAGAAAGTAAATCCGATCGGTTTACGCGTTGGCATCAACCGCACGTGGGATTCCCGCTGGTACGCCAACAAGGCCGATTTCGCTGGCCTTCTTCATGAAGACCTGGCGATCCGTAAATACATCTTCGACCGTCTGAAACAGGCGGGTGTTTCGAAGGTGATTATCGAACGTCCGGCGAAAAAAGCCCGCATCTCGATCCACTCTGCCCGTCCGGGTGTTGTGATCGGGAAAAAAGGCCAGGACATCGAGAAGCTCAAGAACGATCTGCAGAAACTGACCAAGTCGGAAGTGCAGGTTAACATCATCGAAATCCGTAAACCGGAAATCGATGCCAAGCTGGTCGCTGACAACATCGCCCAGCAGCTTGAGCGCCGTGTTTCGTTCCGTCGCGCCATGAAGCGCTCGGTTCAGAACGCAATCCGTCTCGGTGCTGGTGGCATTCGTATTAATGCCGCTGGTCGTCTTGGTGGTGCTGAAATCGCTCGTACCGAATGGTACCGTGAAGGTCGCGTTCCGCTGCATACCCTGCGTGCGGACGTTGATTATGGCACTTCGGAAGCTCACACCACCTATGGTGTCTGCGGTCTGAAGGTCTGGATCTTCAAGGGCGAAATCATGGCTCACGATCCGTTGGCTTCCGAGCGTAAAGCGCTCGAGTCGGCTGGTTCAGGTCGTAAGTAAGGAGATAGAGAGATGCTTTCTCCAAAACGTACAAAGTTCCGTAAAGCACACAAGGGTCGCCTTAAAGGTGAGGCCAAAGGTGGTACGGAACTTAATTTCGGCGCTTATGGCTTGAAAGCCTTGGAGCCGGAGCGTATAACGGCGCGTCAGATCGAAGCGGCCCGCCGCGCGATCACCCGCCACATGCGCCGTCAAGGCCGTGTGTGGATCCGCGTTTTCCCGGATCTCCCGGTATCGCAAAAGCCTGCTGAAGTCCGTCAGGGTAAAGGCAAAGGCTCGGTCGAATATTGGGCGGCACGTGTAAAACCGGGTCGGATTATGTTTGAACTTGACGGTGTTCCGCTGGATCTTGCACGTCGGGCTTTCGAGCTCGCAGCGGCAAAATTGCCGATCAAGACCAAGTTTGTCACGCGTCTTGGTGAAGGGGAGTAATTAGTGATGAAAATTGCTGATCTCCGCGCGAAAAGCGCTGATGAACTAAAACAGATGCTGCTCGACCTGCGTAAGGAATCGTTCAATATGCGTTTCCAGCAGGCTTCCGGTCAGTTCGAGAACACTGCGCAGGTCCGTAAGGTCCGCCGTGATATCGCCCGCATCAAAACCCTTCTCGGAAACGAGAAGGGTGCTACTGCGGCCTAACTGGACACGCATAGGAGTTAAGACACATGCCGAGGCGTGTATTGCAGGGGACAGTCGTTTCGACAAAAAACGACAAGACTGTGGTGGTCCGTGTGGAACGCCAGGTCATGCACCCGCTGTATAAAAAGTATGTGCGCAAGTCGAAGAAATTCCACGCGCATGATGAAGAGAACCGCTTCAAGACGGGTGACGTCGTTCGTATTCGCGAATGCCGGCCGATCTCGAAATTGAAGTCTTGGGAAGTAGTGGTCGAGGAGTGAGTCCTCAGCCCAACCATAGTCAAGGGGTAAACCCATGATCCAGATGCAGTCCAATCTGGACGTTGCCGATAATAGCGGCGCTCGCCGTGTTCAGTGCATCAAGGTGCTGGGCGGCTCGAAGCGCAAAACCGCTAATGTCGGTGATGTTATCGTGGTTTCCGTCAAGGAAGCCATTCCGCGCGGTCGTGTTAAGAAGGGTGCAGTACACAAAGCTGTCATCGTTCGGACCGCAAAGGAAATTCGTCGTTCCGATGGTTCGGCGATCCGCTTTGACCGTAATGCTGCCGTTCTTATTAATGCGAACGGTGAGCCTATCGGTACGCGTATTTTCGGCCCGGTGACCCGTGAACTCCGTTCGCGTGGTTACATGAAGATCATTTCGCTTGCCCCGGAGGTGCTGTAATGGCTGCCAAGATTAAAAAGGGTGATCGCGTCATTGTTCTTACGGGTAAAGACAAAGGGAAAACCGGCGAAGTTATCGCCGCTTTCCCGACCGAGAACAAAGTTCTGGTTTCGGGCATCAACCTGGTGAAACGTCACCAGCGTCCGACCGGTGCTGATGCTGGCGGCATCGTCGAGAAGGAAGCGAAAATCAACGTTTCCAACGTGGCGATTGTCGACCCGAAAGAAAACAAGCCGACCCGCGTCGGTTTCAAGACCCTCGATGATGGTCGCAAGGTTCGCGTAGCGAAGCTCAGCGGCGAAGTCATCGACAACTGAGGGACGGAAAAATGACGCGCCTGCGCGAACATTACAAAGAAGTGGTGCGTGACGCACTCCAGAAGGAGTTCTCCTACGAGAACTCCATGGAGGTTCCGCGCCTCGAGAAGATCGTGATCAATATGGGTGTCGGCGACGCCACCCAGGATCGCAAAAAGCTGGAAGGTGCGGCTGCGGATCTCGCTGCCATCACCGGTCAGAAGCCTATCTTCACCAAGGCGAAAAAGTCGGTAGCGGCTTTCAAGCTTCGTGAAGGCATGAACATCGGTTGTAAAGTGACCCTGCGTCGCGACCGTATGTACGAGTTCCTGGACCGTCTGGTTTCGGTCGCGCTTCCGCGCGTTCGTGACTTCCGCGGCCTGAACAAAAAATCCTTCGATGGTCGTGGCAACTTTGCCATGGGCCTCAAGGAACAGTTCGTCTTTCCTGAAGTCGAGTACGACAAAGTCGACTCGGTCCGCGGGATGGACATCATCATTTGCACCACGGCAAAGTCCGACGCCGAAGCTCTCGCCCTTCTCAAGGGCTTTGATCTTCCGTTCGGAAACTAACTGGAGGTTGGCCCATGGCCAAGAAAAGCGCCGTTCAGCGCGAACTTAAACGTGAGCGCCTGGCTAAGCAGCATGCTGCCAAGCGTGCTGCCCTTAAAGCGGTCATTAACAATCGCGAGACCTCTCCTGAAGAGCGTATCGCGTGCGTGATCAAACTCGCCCAGCTGCCGCGTAACTCGGCCCGTATCCGTCAGCGTATCCGCTGCCAGGTTTCCGGTCGTCCGCGCGGTGTCTATCGCAAATTCCGCCTGTCCCGTATCGCGCTTCGTGAACTTGCTTCGCGTGGTCAGATCCCGGGCATGGTGAAGTCGAGCTGGTAAGGAGGACATCACATGTCGATGACTGATCCCGTAGGCGATATGCTCACGCGTATCCGCAACGGTCAGCGCGTTGGTAAATCCAACGTTGCTTCGCCGGCTTCAAAACTGCGTACCGGTGTGCTGGATGTTCTCCAGCGCGAAGGTTATATCCGCGGTTACAGCATTAATGAAATTCGCAAGGGCGTCAGCGAAATCAACATCGAACTCAAATATTTTGAGGGCGAAGGCGTGATTAAGCAGATCGACCGCGTCTCGACCCCGGGTCGTCGTGTGTATTCGAAGATCAAAGATCTTCCGAAAGTATACAACGGCTTGGGCATCGCAGTCCTATCCACTCCGAAAGGGGTTCTGTCGGATCAGGAGGCTCGCGAGCAGAATGTCGGCGGCGAAATCCTCTGCAAGGTATTCTAAGGAGGGCCAACGATGTCGCGAGTAGGAAAAAACCCGGTGGTCGTGCCTAGCGGCGTTACCATCACCCTGACCGAAGAACAGATCAGTGCAAAAGGCAAGCTCGGTGAGCTTCGTCTGCCGCTGACCTCGGACGTAACTGTTTCACAGGATGACAACCAGATCACCGTGAAACCGGCCAACGATACCAAGCGCGCCCGTGCCCTTTGGGGTACCACACGCGCCAATATCGCAAACCTCGTAACCGGGGTTTCGGACGGCTTCACCAAGAAACTGGAAATCACCGGTGTTGGTTACCGTGCGCAGGTCCAGGGCAATAAACTGGTTCTGCAGCTTGGCTTCTCTCATGACGTGGAAATGGAGATCCCCGCGGGTCTTAACGTCGTCGCAGAAAAGCCGACCCTTATCGCCATCTCTGGCGCAGATAAACAGCTCGTTGGTCAGTTCGCTGCAAATGCACGCGGCTGGCGCGGTCCGGAGCCTTACAAAGGCAAAGGTGTCCGTTACGAAGGCGAGTATATCTTGCGCAAAGAAGGCAAGAAGAAGTAAGGACTGGCACGATGAAAAACGCGAGAAACCTCTTCGAGCGCCGCAAACGCCGCGTTCGTTTTGCGATCCGCCAGAAAGCGGCCGGTCGCCCGCGCCTCAGCGTGCACCGTTCCAACGCGCATATCTATGCACAGATTATCGACGATCTGGCAGGCAAGACTCTTGTCTGCGCTTCGTCGGCCGAGAAAGATCTCGGTGGCAAAGGCAGCAATGCCGAAGCAGCTGTGCTGGTCGGTAAAGCTATTGCCGAACGTGCCGTTGCCGCTGGTGTGAAAACGGTCGTATTTGATCGTGGCGGGTATTTGTTCCATGGCCGGGTGAAAGCTCTGGCCGATGCCGCCCGTGAGGGCGGTCTGGACTTCTAAGGAGCACGACCATGGCACGTAATCAGAATACACAACAGCAGCAGCAGGCGCCGAAAGCCCGTGAAGAAAACGAACTCGTCGACAAGCTGGTTGGTATCAACCGCGTCGCGAAAGTCGTTAAGGGCGGCCGTCGCTTTGCTTTCTCCGCAATGGTTGTCGTCGGTGACCAGCGCGGTCGCGTCGGATACGGCACGGGCAAAGCCCGTGAAGTTCCGGAAGCGATCCGCAAGGCTACCGAAGCAGCCAAGCGCAACATGATCCGCGTTCCGTTGCGTGAAGGCCGTACCCTTCACCACGATGTGCAGGGCCACTTTGGTGCAGGTCGGGTTATTCTCCGTTCTGCTCCGGCTGGTACCGGTATCATTGCTGGCGGTGCGATGCGCGCAGTTTTCGAAACCATGGGTGTTCAGGACGTCGTGTCCAAATGCACCGGTTCGAACAACCCGCACAACGTTATCCGTGCAACTCTTGACGCTCTGGTCAACGGCGCTTCACCGCGTCAGGTCGCTGCAAAACGCGGCCTGAAGGTTGGCGAGATCGTTGCCCGTCGCGATAGCGGTTCGGCTGCGGCCGCCGTTCTCGAAAAGGAGTAATTCGATATGGCTGCTAAGAAAAAAGCGACCGTTCGCGTTACCCAGACGGGTTCGCCGATCGGACGTCCGGCTGATCAGCGCCAGACCCTTGTGGGTCTTGGCCTGAACAAACTGCACCGGACTCGTGAGCTGGAAGATACTCCGGCTGTTCGCGGTATGATCGCCAAGGTCAAGCACCTCGTCCGCGTGGACGAGGCCTGATTGGCCCCCAGATCGAAAAGGTGTTGATTAATGAAACTCAACGAACTTGCCGATAACCCGGGTGCCCGCAAGGCGCGCACCCGCGTCGGTCGCGGTATCGGTTCGGGCAAAGGCAAAACTTCTGGCGCAGGTCAGAAGGGTCAGACGTCCCGTTCCGGTGTAGCGATCAATGGCTTCGAAGGCGGGCAGATGCCAATCTACCGTCGTCTTCCGAAGCGCGGCTTTAAAAATCCGTTCCGGAAACTGTTCGGTGTCGTGAACCTTGGTACCCTTCAGACCGCCGTTGATAACGGTGTTCTTGAAGAAGGTGCGAATGTCACCATCGACGTTCTGGTCGAAAAAGGCCTGGCCCGTCCGCAGAAAGACGGTCTGCGTCTGCTCGCTAAAGGCGAACTGAAAGCGAAACTGAACATCGAAATCACCGGTGCTTCCAAGTCGGCTATCGAAGCCGTCGAGAAAGCGGGTGGCTCGGTCAAGGTTCTTGCTCCGGTTGCCGCAGCAGAAACCGCAGAATAAGCCTCTATGACTACGTGAGGGTCCGGTTCCCAAGATTACGGGACCGGACCCTCCAGTTTTAGCCTATTGGGAGATAAGTGCATGGCATCGGCCGCCGAGCAGCTTGCCGCGAACCTGAACTGGTCGTCTTTTTCTAAGGCAACCGAGCTTAAAAAGCGCATCTGGTTCACGTTGGGCGCGCTTATAGTTTACCGTCTGGGAACATATATCCCGATTCCCGGCGTTGACCCGTCCATTCTTGCTGATATTTTCCAGCAGAATGCTGGTGGCGTCCTGGGCATGTTCGACATGTTTGCTGGTGGTGCGCTAGGGCGTATGACCATCTTCGCGCTGAACATCATGCCTTACATCTCCGCCTCGATCATCATTCAGCTGATGACCACTGTTTCGCCAAGCCTTGAGGCTATGAAAAAAGAGGGCGAACAGGGGCGTAAAAAGATTAATCAATATACCCGTTATCTGACCGTTGTGATCGCCACGATCCAGGCTTGGGGCATTGCCGTTGGTCTTGAAAGCATGAGCGGTTCATCCGGCTCTGCAGTTCATGATCCGGGCATGTTCTTCCGCTTTACTGCGGTTGTGACCCTGGTTGGCGGCACCATGTTCCTGATGTGGCTGGGCGAACAGATCACCCAGCGCGGTATCGGTAACGGCATTTCGCTTATCATTTTCGCCGGTATTGTTGCGGGCCTTCCGGCCGCGATTGCGGGCACGCTTGAGCTTGGCCGTACCGGCGCGATTTCGGCACTGGTGATCGTTGCGATCATCGTGCTGGCGATTGCCGTCATTGCCTTCATCGTGTTCATGGAACGCGCCCAGCGCCGTGTTCTGATCCAGTACCCGAAACGCCAGGTCGGCATGAAGGTCATGGAAGGTCAGAGCTCGCATCTGCCGCTCAAGATCAACACGGCTGGCGTTATTCCGCCGATCTTTGCAAGCTCGCTTCTGCTGATGCCGCTGTCGGTTGCACAGTTCACTGCCGGTGCGGATGCGCCTGCGTGGCTTAGCACGGTGACAGCACTGCTTGGCCGTGGCCAGCCGCTTTATATCGGTCTGTATATCGCGCTGATCGTCTTCTTTGCCTTCTTCTATACGGCGGTTGTTTTCAACCCGGAAGATACGGCAGACAACCTGAAAAAGCATGGCGGCTTCATTCCGGGCATCCGCCCGGGCAAGAATACCGCCAACTATCTGGATTTCATCCTGACCCGCCTGACGGTCATCGGTGCAGCGTATCTGGCATTTGTCTGTATCCTGCCAGAGCTTCTGATCGCCGAATGGTCGGTGCCGTTCTACTTTGGTGGGACTAGCTTGCTGATCGTTGTCACGGTAACCATGGATACCGTAGCACAGATCCAGTCGCATATGCTGGCACACCAGTATGAAGGCCTGATCAAGAAATCCAAATTGCGTGGACGCCGCCGCTAAGGCGGCGCCACCAAGACCATCAGGGGGACGGACAACAATGAACATTATCCTTCTTGGCCCTCCGGGTGCTGGCAAAGGGACCCAGGCAAAGCGTCTTGAAACGGGACGCGGCATGATTCAGCTTTCGACCGGTGACATGCTGCGTGCAGCGGTCGCAGCCGGTACCGAGCTGGGGCAGAAGGCAAAGGAAGTCATGGATGCGGGCAAGCTCGTCTCCGACGATCTGATGATCGGTCTGATTTCCGAACGACTTGATCAGGATGATACCAAGAACGGTTTCATCCTGGACGGTTTTCCGCGCACCACAGCCCAGGCACATGCCCTGGATGTGATGCTGGAAACCAAGGGACTGGCACTTGATTATGTGATCGAGTTGCGGGTTGATGATGCCGCCCTTGTGGCACGTATCGTTGGTCGCTACACCTGCGCGAAATGCGGGCAGGGATACCATGACACGTTCCAGAAACCCAAGCAGGACGGTGTTTGCGACGTATGTGGCAGCACCGAATTCAAACGCCGTGCGGATGACAATGCCGAGACGGTCACCTCGCGACTGGAAGCTTATCACAAGCAGACAGCACCGATCATTCCCTACTATGAGAATGCCGGTAAGCTGAAAACAGTTGACGGGATGGCCGAAATCGACGAAGTTACGCGCGAGATAGAAGCCATCCTGGGGTAATTTCCCGGGCAGGGCATTTTTTTGCTGGCGGGTTGGCAGTATTGCTGGCCCGCTTTTGCAGCGCCCCGTCCTACCGGATCTGCCGCAGGGTTTGTTAACAGGAAACAGGAGTCTCACACAGTGGCTCGTATTGCTGGCGTAAACATCCCGACCGCTAAGCGCGTCGTGATTGCGCTTACCTACATCACCGGCATTGGCCCGGCGAAAGCTAAAGAAATTTGCGCAAAGGTTGGCATCGAAGCAGCAACCCGCGTTCATCAGCTCTCTGATGACCAGGTTCTCAAGGTGCGTGAAGTCATCGACGCTGATTACACCGTCGAAGGCGACCTTCGTCGTGAAACCGCAATGAACATTAAACGTCTGATGGATCTGGGTTGCTATCGCGGCCTGCGTCATCGTCGCGGTCTCCCGGTACGCGGTCAGCGTACCCACACCAACGCCCGCACCCGCAAGGGCCCGGCTAAGCCGATCGCTGGCAAGAAGAAGTAAGGTAGGGGACAGACAATGGCAAAAGCTCCTCAGACTCGCGTGCGTCGCCGCGAGCGGAAGAACATTACGAACGGTATCGCGCACGTAAACGCGACCTTCAACAACACCATGATCACCATCACCGACGTTCAGGGTAATACCATTTCCTGGTCGACCGCTGGTGGTATGGGTTTCCGCGGTTCGCGTAAATCGACCCCGTATGCTGCACAGGTTGCTGCCGAAGACGCAGGTAAAAAAGCTGCTGAACACGGCATGAAAACCCTTGAAGTTCAGGTTAAAGGCCCGGGTTCGGGACGTGAATCTGCTCTTCGTGCGCTTCAGGCGGTTGGTTTCACCATTACGTCGATCAAAGACGTAACGCCGATCCCGCATAACGGTTGCCGTCCGCGTAAACGTCGTCGCGTCTAATCGCGCCGATCTGCGGACGACCCCGCGTTTGGGCCCGGGCGACCGGGCCTCTTCGCGTTTCTCGCGGGGGCCAATTTTGTGCCCCCCTTACCATAGGCTCCAGTTGCGAAGGTGGGTCTCGTGATTCAAAAGAACTGGCAGGAACTGATTAAGCCGACCAAGCTTGATGTTACTCCGGGTACGGATGCCAGCCGCATCGGTACGATCGTGGCGGAACCGCTGGAGCGCGGTTTTGGTCAGACTCTGGGTAACGCGCTGCGTCGCATTCTGCTGTCGTCGCTCCAGGGTTCGGCGGTTACTGCGATCCAGATTGACGGTGTATTGCACGAATTTTCGTCGATCCCGGGTGTGCGTGAAGATGTCACCGACATCATCCTGAATATCAAGACCATGGGTGTGCGCATGCATGCCGAAGGTCCGAAGAAAATGGCGCTTAAAGCGACTGGTCCGGGTGCTGTCACCGCGGGTCAGATCGAAACCGGTGCCGACATCGAAATCCTTAACCCGGATCTCGAGCTGTGCCATCTTGATGATGGTGCGACGCTGAACATCGAATTTACCGTTGATAACGGTAAAGGCTATGTTGCGGCGACCTCGCATCGTTCGTCGGATGCGCCGATCGGTCTTATTCCGATCGATGCAATCTTCAGCCCGATCCGTAAAGTGGCCTACAAGGTGGAAAACACCCGTGTTGGTCAGGATACCGATTATGACAAGCTGTCGCTGACCGTTGAAACCAACGGCTCGGTCACCCCGGAAGATGCAATGGCACTTGCTGCCCGTATCCTTCAGGACCAGCTGTCGCTGTTCGTCAACTTCGACGAGCCGGAAGCGGTTGTCGAAGAGAAGAAAGAAGACGAACTGCCGTTCAACCGCAATCTGCTGCGCAAGGTCGACGAGCTCGAGCTCTCGGTCCGTTCGGCAAACTGCCTCAAGAACGACAACATCATCTATATCGGTGATCTGGTTCAGAAAACCGAAGCAGAAATGCTTCGTACGCCGAACTTCGGTCGTAAATCGCTGAACGAAATCAAGGATGTTCTGGCGCAGATGGGCCTGCATCTTGGTATGGAAGTCGGCGGTTGGCCGCCGGAAAACATCGAAGAACTGGCGCGTAAGTTCGAAGACCCGTTCTAAGACGGGGCTTCGGCCTTCGGGTCGGTGCTTTTTGACTGACGGGGCAGGCGTTCTGCCCCAACCAGAAACCCGGTTTTCGGAATTTCTGGCGGGCTGGTGCCCAAAACCGCACGTGCATGACCTGATTTAGTCAGGGTGGCGGCGCGGTATCACAATCGGTTTCGTGCGCGAAGCCAAGGCAATAAGGAGAGTTCCTATGCGTCACGGTATGCAAGGCCGTAAGCTTAATCGTACTTCGTCCCATCGTAAGGCGATGTTCTCTAACATGGCGGTTTCGCTGCTCACCCACGAGCAGATCAAAACCACTCTTCCGAAGGCCAAGGATCTTCGCCCGTATGTCGAAAAACTGATTACGCTGGGCAAGCGGGGCGACCTGCATGCACGCCGTCAGGCCATTTCGATCCTGCGTGACGAGAAAGTCGTTGCCAAGCTGTTCGGCGAAATTGCTGATCGCTACAAAGAGCGTTCGGGTGGTTACACCCGCGTTCTGAAGGCTGGCTTCCGTTATGGCGATGCTGCTCCGGTTGCTGTGATCGAACTCGTTGATCGCAACCCGGAAGCCAAAGGCGCGGAAGACCGTGCTCGCCTTGAAGCAGAGGGCGAAGGCGAAGAAGCGTCTGCTGAATAAGCAACGTTTCGGCCTTTAAGATAGAAACGGGCGGTGCCAATGGTGCCGCCCGTTTTCTTTTGGTTTTATCGCGGCAGCGAAATATTTCAAAATTCATCATATTTCCGCCAAGGTTGCGCGTAAATCCTGATCACCCTACTTTCTGTCGGGTATCCAGGGTTCTGACCCTGACCCTAACCAGACTGTTTTCCGCGCTGACCCGCTTTACGAAGAAAAGAGAGAGTTCGACGTGCAGGCACGATTGATTGCGACCGTCATGACCGGGATCATGATTGTATCAGGGGCCATGTTTGGCCAGATTGGCGTAGCATCCGCACAGGATCGGCGCCTGCCCGAAAGCCAGACCGAAATAAAGATGTCGCTGTCGCCGCTGGTGAAGCAAACCGCGCCGGCCGTTGTGAACATCTATACCAAAAAGGTCGTCACCACCCAGCAACGCAGCCCGTTTTTCAACGATCCATTCTTTCGGCAGTTCTTTGGCGAACGGTTCGGCGGGGCGTTTGGCGCCCCGCGCCAGCGGGTTGAACGGTCGCTTGGTTCCGGGGTGATTGTATCGTCGGACGGCACAATCGTGACCAACCATCACGTGATTGATGGTGCCAGCGAGATCCGCGTTGTTTTACATGACAATCGCGAATTCGATGCCGATCTGGTCGGTTCGGACGAACGCACCGACCTGGCTGTTCTGCGTCTGCGTGATGTGAAGGATGAATTGCCGGCCATCACGCTTGGCGATTCTGACGCGGTCGAGGTCGGCGACCTTGTCCTTGCCATCGGCAACCCGTTCGGGGTGGGACAGACCGTGACCAGCGGCATCGTTTCCGCACTGGCGCGTGCCGGTGTGACCGGGCAGGATTATCAATCCTTTATCCAGACCGATGCCGCGATCAATCCGGGGAACTCCGGCGGGGCGCTTGTTGATATTGATGGCAATCTGATCGGGGTGAATTCGGCAATCTTTACCAAATCGGGCGGGTCAAACGGCATCGGTTTTGCCGTGCCGGTCAATATGGTCAAGGTGGTGATGCGTGGCCTGATCAGTGGTGATCTGCGTCGTCCGTGGCTGGGGGCGGCAGGGCAGTCGGTAACCGCCGATCTGGCGGCGTCGCTTGATCTGGATCGCCCGCATGGTGTTCTGATCAACGAAGTCCGCGATGGTAGCCCGGCGGATCGTGGCGGCCTTAAACCCGGTGATGTGGTGGTTGCGGTGAATGGTCTTCCTGTCGATAACCCCAACGAGCTTAAATTCCGCATCGCAACACTGGAACTTGATCACAATGCCGAGCTTTCCGTGCTGCGCAAGGGGCAGGAAGTGATGCTCCGGATGCCGCTTGAAGTCGCACCCGAACTGCCTGCGCGTGATGAAACCGAGGTCGAAGGCCGCAATCCGTTCAGCGGATCAAAAATCGCCAATGTGAACCCCGCACTTGCCGATGAAATTGGCATTGATACGCTGAGCAACGGTGTCATCGTCCTTGCCGTACAGCGCGACAGCCTTGCGCGCCGTGCCCGCATTCAACCCGGTGATTATATCGTCGAGGTCAATGGTGTGCCGATTGACACGGTGGCCCGCCTGAAGGACGTTATCAAAGCCGGTGAACGCGGGCGTGACTGGTCGATTGCGGTCAAACGCGATGGCAAGGTTCTGACCGCTGAATTCCAGCTTTGATTCTTGTCAGCCAATAGATAGACAGAACCGGGGATCATTCCCCGGTTCTGTCGTTTTTGTCGCTGGCAATCGATAGCGGCCGATGGTCGATCTGGCTTTTCATGATGCCGCTGATCTGGCCGTATCGGTTTTAAGAAACATCATCGCCAGACAACTGAGTAAACCCAGCCCGACGGTCAGAAGTACTGCCCGGACGCCATATCCGTCGATCAGCAATCCGAACAGGAACGGGGCGGCGGCCTGCGCAAAGCGCGACGGTGCCATCAGAAACCCCTGCCGCAGGCCATAGCCAACCGGCCCGAACAGGGCAAGGGGCAAGGTCCCCTTGGCGATGGTCAGGATACCATTGCCCGCCCCATGCAGGCTTGTGAATATCATGCCGACGGGACCGGCAAAAACCAGCAGAAGCGATGCGCCAAGCGGATGGGCAAAGCCTGCTATCCGGGCGGAAATCAGTGGATGCATGCGTTGCAATACACCGAATTCCAGCAATCGTCCCGCGACCTGTGCCGGGCCGACGAGCGAGGCGGCAATAATCGCATCCGCCGTATCCATCCCCGAAATTTGCAACAATCGCGGCAAATGGGCGGCCATGGCGGTTGCGATAAACCAGCTTGCGGCGAAAATGAATGCCAGCAGGATCATCGGTACGGTGAAATATCCCGGCGTTACCGCCGTATCCGCTTTGACCCTGACATTATCGGGATTGTCAGCAGGGGCCTTGGCTGGGGCCATATGCTTGTCGTTTCCGGCCGGGATGATCAGGCGGTTTAGCGGCAACCCGACAAGCAAATGCATCGCTGCCCAGAAAAAGCAGGCGGCACGCCAACCATATTCGATTTCAAGCCCGGCCGATATCGGCCAGCAGATCGTGCTGGCAAATCCGGCAATCAATGTGATGCCGGTGATCGGCCCGCGTGCACCACGCCCAAAGATCCCGGCAAGGGTTGCGAAGGCCGCCTCGTAAAGCCCCATCGCCATACCGGCCCCGATGATGAGCCACGCCATGCACATGGCGATCATACCGTTCGACAGGCCAAGCAAACCAAGGCCAAGCGCGAAGACAAGGCTTGAAACCGTCAGGATATTGCGCCCGCCAAACCGGTCGATCCGCGCACCTGCCATCGGGCCCAGAAGGGCCGCAACCACAAGTGCCAGCGAAAAGGCACCAAACGCCCAGCCGGTCGGAATGCCGAATTCCTCTGCCATTGGGGCGGACAGAATGGCCGGCAGATAAAGTGTCGATCCGAACCCCAGTGTTTGTGCGCTGCCAAGTGCGATAATGATCGGCATTTTTTTGGGGGCTTTGGTCATGATTTGATGCCTCGATCATCGAGGTATGATGGCCTGAAAAAAGGACTACTCACAGCATGCCTTTCCCTGTGGTTGGGGGACCGGGGTGGTGGAGGATGCCGTGCGGGTCTGGGTTGCATCCCGGCTGGCAAGGATATGCTGGGTCACATCCATCCATGCCTCGGTCGCGACCCGGAATGCATCGCGCCCCTTGTTGGTCAGTTCGTAAACCTTGCGCTGACGGCCCTGAACGACTTCGGGGTGTGATGTCAGGTATCCACCGGCCTCGAATTCGTTCAGAACCGGATAGACGGTTCCTTCGGAAGGGGAACAGCAGCCATTGGTGGTTTTTTCGACGGCCTGAACGACCTCGTAGCCATGCATCGGCTTGCGATGCAAAACGCACAGCACGAAAAACTTCGACAAGGACATTTTGATTGTGCCCTGCCAATAGGAACGGTCAGTATAATCGGCAATCTGTTTCACGTCGGTGTTTCCGGCTGGTTTGACGGCGCGAACGGTATACCTCGATGGTCGAGGTGTCAATATTCTTGCCTTATCGCTATAAACGGGTCGATGTTCGTGATAAGTTCCGCGCAAAACCGGTCGCAAGATAACAATAGGAACATCTGCCCGATATGGCGTCACTGTTTGAAAGTCAGGCATCCCGGCCCTTGGCCGACAGGCTGCGTCCGGCCAAGCTGGATGAGGTTGTCGGACAGGGGCATCTGTTCGGGGATGAGGGACCGATCACGCGCATGATCAATACCGGGCGTGTGCCATCGGTCATTCTTTGGGGGCCGCCGGGCTGCGGCAAAACGACGCTGGCGCGCCTAATGGCCGATGTTGCCGATATGGCGTTCGAGCCCTTGTCGGCGATCTTTTCCGGGGTTGCGGACCTTCGCAAGGTGTTTGACCGGGCACGCGGGCGGCGGGCAACCGGGGCATCAACCCTTTTGTTCATTGATGAAATCCATCGTTTCAACAAGGCACAACAGGATAGCTTCCTACCGTTTGTTGAAGACGGCACCATTACCCTGATCGGGGCGACAACCGAAAACCCCTCGTTCGAGCTGAACGCGGCGTTGCTGTCACGCTGTCAGGTGCTGGTGCTTAAGCGGCTAGATGATCAGGGGCTTGAAGAGCTTCTGGTGCGTGCGGAAAAGGAAATGGGGTTCGAGCTGCCCCTGTCGCCCGAAGCACGGGTGACGTTGCGCGCCATGGCCGATGGGGATGGCCGTTATTTGCTGAACCTTGCCGAAGAGCTGTTTTTGCTGCCGCCCAGTGACGATGGGCCGCTTGGCGTTGCCGAACTGTCGCGTACCGTGCAAAAGCGCATGCCGCTTTATGACAAGGGCGATGACAGTCATTATAACCTGATCAGTGCGCTGCATAAATCGGTGCGCGGGTCGGACCCGGATGCGGCCCTGTACTGGTTTAATCGGATGCTGGCCGGGGGCGAGGACCCGAAATTCGTCGCGCGCCGCATCACCCGCATGGCGGTCGAGGATATCGGACTTGCCGATCCGCAGGCGCAGCAGATTTGTGTTGGCGCGTGGGAGGCGTATGAACGCCTTGGCAGTCCCGAAGGCGAACTGGCGCTGGCGCAGGCGGTGATCTATCTGGCGCTGGCCCCCAAATCAAATGCCGGTTATGCCGCCTATAAACGATCATTGAAGGTCGCGCGCGATACCGGGTCGCTGATGCCGCCGGCCCATATCCTCAATGCGCCGACCAAGCTGATGAAGGATATCGGCTATGGCAGTGGCTATGCCTATGACCATGATCAGGAAGACGGTTTTTCCGGGCAGAATTATTTTCCCGATGGCATGCGCCGCCAGAATTTTTACGAACCGGTCGAACGCGGTTTTGAACGTGATTTGAAAAAGCGGGCCGACTATTTCGATAAATTACGCCGGGAACGTCAAAAGCAGCGCGGCGAAGACTAATCGGCAGGTGTGTTGTTCTCTTTTGGTCAACAATCTGGTGAAAAGACATCGGATAATCATCGTCATGGAAACTGTTAAAGTCGGGGTAACAGAAACAAACCCGGACTTGGAGAATTCACATGACTTCGATCCTGCATATCAATGCCTCGGTTAACGGCGAAAATTCCAATTCGCGTCAGATCGCATCAAAGCTGATCGAACGTATTGTTGCCGCAACTCCGGCTGCCAATGTTGTTGAACGTGACCTGAACGACAAATCGATCCCGGCCCTGACCGGCGAGATTGTCGGCGCGTTCTATACCCCGGCTGAAAACCGTACCGAGGCACAGAAAGACGTGATCGCCGTTTCCGACAAACTGGTTGCCGAACTTCAGGCATCCGACGTCGTTGTGATCGGTGCGCCGATGTATAATTTCTCGGTCCCGTCGACGCTTAAGGCCTGGGTTGACCTGATCGCCCGTGTCGGTGTGACCTTCAACTACACTGAAAATGGCCCGAAAGGCCTGCTTGAAGGCAAGAAAGCCTATATCGTTGTTGCCACCGGCGGTGTTCCGGTCAACAGCCCGGCCGATTTCGCGACCCCGTATCTGAAACAGGTTCTTGGTTTCGTCGGTATTTCCGATATTGACGTTATCGATGCATCCGGTTTCGCGGTAAACGCCGAAGAAGCCATGGAACGTGCGATTGCCAATGTGGCTGCTGCACCGCTTCCGACGGCGGCATAACGCCTACCCCTGTTGCATTGCCCGCGGGAAATCGATCATCGCAATCCATCCCCCCCCGTTGCGGTCCATTGGTTTCCCAAAAATGCCCGAACGAGTATCTCGTTTGGGCATTTTCGTATTTGTTAACTTGACGAATTACAGGAATTAACCGGTATTTAGGGAGTCTTGCGTTACAGCAGGGCACGCAAAACGGGAACGGGGAATTTTTGTGAAACGCGTAGCGATTGTACTGGCATGGCTTCTGTTTGTCGGCGGACTGACATTTGCCGTAATCCGTTTCAGCGGATTGCTCGACAGTATGCTGATGGCAGATGAGCCGGCAGACATCAGTCTGGGACCGGATATCGACCTGCCGCAATCACCGACCTATTTCCTGGTCTGCCCGCCGGATGCCTGCCCATCGACCGATCGCAACGTGCCAAGCCCGGTATTCGATGCATCGCCCGATACCGTCGCAACCGCCTTGCAGGCAACCGCGGGCGCACAAGGCATGAAACTTGTCGAGGGGAATGGATTGGCGCTTGAATTGCGCTTCCTTGCCCGGACGCCTGTTTTCCGTTTTCCCGACTGGGTTGATGTCAAGGTCATTCCCGGTGAAAATGGCGGCAGCCGCGTTTTTGCCTATTCCCGATCCGTCTATGGCAGTGACGATTTCGGCCAGAATGAAAAACGCCTGAAATCATGGATGGCGGCAACCGTCGCCCTGATTGGCCGGCAGGCCGCGCCGCAGAACTGATTGTTCGTTTGCGACGGGGTTTGGTTGGTGTACCGGAATGCGACCCGCCCATGATGTTTTCACACGTGACTTTTCAGAACTGAAAGACTAGGTTCCGCGCCATGCAATTTTCACCGTTGTTTATCGCATCCATCGCATTGGGCGGGGCTATCGGGGCGGTTGCCCGATATGGTGTTTCGGCCCTGATGGGCGCGACACTTGGTCATGGATTTCCATGGGGGACTTTGACGGTCAATATCGTCGGCTCCTTCCTGATGGGACTTCTGATCGAGCTTTCGGCGGTCAAGCTGTCGCTCAGTCCTGAAATGCGGGCCTTCCTTGTGACCGGCTTTCTGGGGGCGTTTACAACGTTTTCGACTTTTTCGCTCGATGTCGCGACCTTATATCAACGCGGTAATATTGGCCTTTCTGGCCTTTATGTCGCGGTTTCGGTCTGCGTTGGCATCGCAGCATTGTTCGGCGCAATCGCGCTGGTAAGGGGAGTTCTGCAATGAGTGGCGTCACTCTGCGCAAGGTTAAGAATGACGAAGCCGAAATGCGGCTGGATCGCTGGTTCAAACGGAACTGCCCGGAATTTACCTTTGGGCAGGTTCAGAAGTTCCTGCGGGGTGGTCAGATCCGTGTTGATGGCAAACGTGCCAAGGCCGGTCAGCGCCTTGAGCCCGGTCAGGAAGTCCGTGTTCCCCCCGCGCCGGTCATGTCGGGCGGCGGTATGGGGCCATGGGCGGAGGGCAATTACGATGCGGCCAATGCGGCCCAGCATGTAAAATCCGGCCCGGCCAAATCGAACGCGACCGAGGAAGAACTTCAGGCGCTGCGCGATTCCGTCATTTTCTATGACGAGGTGGTTCTGGCGATCAACAAGCCCGCCGGTCTGGCGGTGCAGGGCGGGACCAATACCGACCTTCATGTTGATGGCATGCTTGATGCGTTAAAGCTTGATAGCAAGGAACGCCCGAAACTGGTGCATCGTCTTGATAAGGACACCAGCGGCGTGCTGTTGCTTGCACGGTCGGCATCGGCGGCCAATGCCCTGACCAAGGCATTCAAGGACAAGACCACGCGGAAATTGTACTGGGCGATTGTATCGGGTGCGCCCGATGAACGCGAAGGTCTGATTGATGCCCCGCTTGCCAAACATGGCGGTAAGGGCGGTGAAAAGATGGTCATCGACGAAAAAGAAGGCAAATCCGCCCAGACGATCTATCGTCAGTTGGCCCGTGCCGGTCGTCGGGCAGCGTGGCTTGCCCTGTCGCCATTGACCGGTCGTACCCACCAGCTGCGCGCCCATTGTCAGGCGATGGAATGCCCGATCCTTGGCGATGGGAAATATGGCGGCGCCAAAGCGTTTCTTGATGGACTGTCAAACCAGATGCATCTGCATGCGCGCGCGATTGACTTTCCCCATCCGGTGACCGGCCATCGCGTCGTGATCGAAGCCCCGGTGCCCGAACATTTCAGTGCAACCATCAAAGCGCTGAACTTTGATCCGAAAACGCCAACCAAATTCCTGACGCCGGAAATCCACCGGGAAAAGGAAATCAAACCGAAACCCAAGGCAAAGCCGTCCCGGTTGCGGAAAAGATAACGGATGCGGTCAGTGTCCGAAACGCGAAAAGCCGACGCAGTGCGTCGGCTTTTTCGTCCCTGTCAACGGCGTTGATGACAATCGATCTTTAAGGGCGCGCGACCATTTTGTCGAAGCGGTTGATAAACGCATCATGAACCCGGCGCAGATGTTGGGCGTGGACCGTATTTCCCGTACGTTCGCACATTTCCGCCTGGCTTTTGATCATAATAGCAATCCGTTTGCGCCCCCGTGGGGTGTGCACCATGCTTTCGCCTTCCTCAAGGGCGGTCAGAAGGGGGATGTGTTCACACTCGGCAATCGCGAGGATTTCCTCCTCGCTCAGATCGCTAAAATCGATGCAGTCCCGCAGTGTGAGCATGTTCAGCCTCCGCAGTTTGCGTGCTAACAGAATCATCCTAACTCTACCTTGGGGTGTTCGGAAGTGTGTTGAAATTCACCATTGGTTTCCATTGCTTGCCGCAGAGCAAAAAATGCGTCGACTTTGCATGGGCTAGAGACTCGATCTTTGGCGGACTTTGGAATAATCTCCGCCGCGATATGAACAGAACTGGATGACTTTTGATGGCGAACGATCCGCTCAGGCTTGTGGTATTTGATTGTGACGGTACGCTGGTTGATAGCCAGCATGCGATTGCGCATTGCATGGATCATGCCTTTGCCGCACATGACCTTGATTGCCCCGGCCTTGAAAAGACACGTACCATCATCGGTCTGAGCCTGCCTGAAGCGATCCGCAAGCTTGCCGCACCGGGCATGATCGATGACGCAATTATTGAAGGCGTCACCGCGGCCTATAAGGCGGCATTCTTTGAATTGCGCCAGACCCCGGATTTTTACGAGCCGCTTTTCCCCGGTGTGCGCGAAATGCTGGCCGCACTGGATACGCGCAACTGGCTTTTGGGGGTTGCGACGGGCAAGGCGCGCCGCGGTCTTGATGCCGTTCTGGCGCGCAACGCACTTGAAGGCCGGTTCGTTACCCTTCAGACATGCGACAATCATCCGAGCAAACCCCATCCGTCGATGTTGCACGCCGCCATGGATGAAACCGGCGTGGATGCGCCCAATGCGGTGATCATTGGCGATACCGCCTATGATATCGAAATGGGCCGGGCGGCGGGGATGCTGTCGATTGGTGTCAGTTGGGGCTATCACGATATTGAAACGCTGAACAATGCCGGGGCGCATGCCGTGATTGATCATTTCGATCAGCTGCCCGGATTGCTGGAAACCATGTGGGGAACTGGCCGCGATGTTGCCTGAAGCCGATCACAAAGATGACGACCTGAAACCGATCCGGGTGGAAATCACCGTTCCGGTCGAACCGGAATACGCGTTCGAGGCATTCACCAATGGCTTTGGCAATTGGTGGCCGACCGACAGCCATTCGCTGGCGCGTGAAAACTGCAAATCGGTCGAAATCAATCCGGGCCTTGGCGGCAAGATTGTCGAGCATGCCAAGGGCCGCGATCCGGTGGTCTGGGGCACTGTCGATATCTGGCAGGCAGGCGAACATGTTGCCTTTACCTGGCATCCGGGCTGGGAAGAAGGGGCTTATACCCGCATCAGTGTCACGTTCGAACAGAATGCCTTTGGCCGCTGTGTGATCCGGCTCAAGCATTGGGACTGGAAAAATCTGGGCGAAATCGCCCCGATGGTCCGCGACGGATACGAAAGCGGCTGGAAATATGTTTTCGAACAGTGCTTTGCCAATTACCTGACGGCCAAGCGGCACTGACTGTTTTTAAAGCAGGCCATATTCCATCAAATCACGACGCAGGCGGATCGGGTCACGGAACCAGTGGGTGGCAAAGCCCATTTCGCGCGCCTGCTGGATATTCTTTTCACTGTCGTCGATAAACAGGGTTTCGCGCGGATCAAGCTTGAACCGCGCGGCGGTAAGATCGAAAATCTGCGGGTCGGGCTTGGCCAGTTTTTCCTGACCCGAGACCAGAATGCCTTCGAAATGGCTTAGGAAACCGAACCGTTCAATCGCATGCGGCCAGGTATCCGCCGACCAGTTGGTCAGCGCAAACAAACGCACATTGCCGCGTGATTTCAGTTCTTCAAGAATATGAACGGTGCGGTCAATCGACCCCTTCATCATTTCCGGCCAGCGGTCCATCCATGCCGCGATCTGGTCGCTATATTCCGGATAGCGATGCTGAAGATCGGGGATCGATTTGGCAAAGCGAAGCGCACCCTTGTCATGCAGGAAATTCCAGTGCGGATGACAGATTTCTGTCAGGAAACGTTCCATTTCGGCATCATCTTTGAAAATCTTGCGATACAGATGCCGTGGATCCCAATCGACCAGAACGCCGCCCAGATCAAAAAGAACCGTTTCGATAGTACGCATGATTTCCTCGGATGATTGGGAACGGGATCGACGTTTGGCTGTTAAAGCAGGCAACAGCAGACAGGGCAAGGGGACATTTGCATGACAATTGCCAGGATGGCGGTACAAAGGGTTGATCTGTAACGGGTTTGAGTGCGTACTCTTTGGGGTGACAGGGATTTGTGACGCGCGCGTGATTTGCAAATTCTTCGCATCTTGCGAAATGATGACGCGAAGAGCATCATGCAAAATACAACCTGAAAAAAACGCCTGATCGTAACAAGACAGAGGAGGCTTGAATATGTGCACGCTTGACGGATGTGGCGTAAACGACCATCTCGGCCCGCCGCCGAAGGCCACGGATGAAGATCGCCGTCTGTTCCTTAAAGGCGCGGTTGCCTTGCCGCTTGCGGTTATTCTGGCCGATCCGATTTTGGCCCATGCCGCCGGATCGACATTGTCCCCCGTGACCATCACCACGCCGGGCGGGGAAAAAATGACCGCCGAAATCGCCATGCCGGCAACCCTTCCGGCCCCGACCGTCATTCTGATCCATGAATGGTGGGGGCTGAATGATCAAATCCGCGCGGTTGCGGCAGAATATGCCAAGCAGGGCTATATCGCGCTTGCGGTTGATCTGTATGGCAAGCCACCCGCAACCACGGCGGATGGGGCAAAGGCGCTGATGTCGGCGGTCAATCCGGCGATTGCCACCGAGAAATTGCAGGAATCCGTCAAATTCCTTAAAAATCACAAGGATTCAACCGGCAAGGTGGGAACGGTTGGCTGGTGCTTTGGTGGTGGCTGGTCGCTCAATACCGCGCTTGCCGCCGATGTTGATGCGGTTGTTGTCTATTACGGCAATGTCAAAAAGACCGCCGAGCAGGTTTCAACCCTGAACGCGCCGCTGATGGGGCATTTCGGCACCCTTGATAAAAGCATCAACAAATCGATGGTCAATGGGTTCGAGGAATCCCTCAAGGAAGCCGGGAAAACCGATTACCAGATTTTCTGGTACGAAGCCGACCACGCCTTTGCCAATCCGACCGGTGGCCGTTATGACGCCGAGGATGCCAAACTGTCGTGGGAACGCACGATGGGTTTCTTTGATACCCATCTGTCCTAAGGCTTTATCGCAATCGCCAGAACATCAAAAGGCCGGGGTTTTCCCGGCCTTTTGCGTGCCCAAGAGGTGCGATCTTAATTGGTCGGATTTCCGCGATTGGCCCATTTGGTGGACCGGCGTTCGATGATGTTAAACAGCTCGTACATCGCAATCCCCATCACCGCGATCACCAGCAACCCGGCAAACACCAGCGGCATGTTGAATTTCGATGATGCCGACAACATCAGATAGCCAACGCCAAGGTTCGATGCGACGGTTTCGGAAATCACCGAACCGACAAAGGCCAGCGTGATCGCGACCTTAAGCGATGCAAAGAAATAGGGCATGGCGCGAGGGAAGCCGACCTTGATCAGAATATCGCGCCGGGTCGCGCCAAGGGATCGCAACACATCGCGCAATTCGGGTTCAAGCGTTGCCAGTCCCGTCGCCACATTGACCACAATCGGGAAGAACGAAATCAGGAATGCGGTGATGATCGCGGGCACCGTACCGATGCCAAACCACATGACAAGAACCGGGACCAGTGCCACCTTTGGCACCGAATTGAACCCGACCAGAAGCGGGTTGGCCGCGTCATAAACCGCCTTGCTGGACCCGACAAGCGCGCCCAGAACCACGCCAAACACAACCGCAATGGCAAAGCCCGCCAGGGTCGTATAAAGCGTATGAACCGCATGCATCCAGATCGCACCGCGGAAATCCCAGCCGACCATGATGCTTTCCGACGGGGTCGGCAGGATATAGACCGGAATATTGAAAATCCGGACAATCAGTTCCCAGATCACGAAAAGCCCGATTGCACTGATCCAGGGAGTGGCTTTGGACAGGTCTTTTTTCTTGGCCATGATGCTTTCAACCTTCCCTTATGCCGCGCGCACGTCACGGATGTGACTGCGCAATTCGTGGACCAGATCGGTGAAGGGCTGCGTGAATGTCGTTTCCTGATCGCGCGGACGGGGCAGGGTGTTTTCGCGCTGGACCAAAATCGTACCCGGGCGCTTGGACATCACATAAATCGTATCGGCGAGATAGGCTGCTTCGCGCAGATCATGGGTGACAAGAATGACGGTAAAGGGCCGCACCATCCAAAGGTTCTGCAGAATGTCCCAAAGCTCTTCGCGGGTGAAGGCATCAAGGGCACCGAACGGCTCGTCGAGCATCAGAAGGTCCGGTTCATGGATCAATGACCGGCAGAGCGATGCGCGTTGCTGCATCCCGCCTGACAATTCCCACGGGTATTTGTCTTCGTGCCCGGCAAGCCCGACACTGGCGAGAAGCTCTCGCGCGCGGTCTTCATATTCGGCACGGTGCTTGCGCAGGCGGTTGCGATGCGGTTTGACGATTTCCATCGGCAGCAGGACGTTATCAAGGGTCGTTCGCCACGGCAGAAGGGTCGGGTTCTGAAACGCCATGCCGACGATCTTAAGCGGCCCGGAAACTTCCTTGTTATCGACGATAACCGTGCCTTCGCTGGGCGGCATCAGCCCCGATACCAGTTTCAGCAGCGATGACTTGCCACATCCCGAAGGTCCGACAACGGCAATGAATTCGCCCTTGTTGATCTTCATGTTTGTTGTTTCCAATGCCAGATCGTCACCTTCGCTGTAACGAAGCCGGACATTGTCGAGTTCGACAAAGCTTTTCGACACGGCAGTCATCCCCCTGCGTATCCTGATGATTTATTATGTATCGGGGCCGGTTTGCCCGGCCCCGTTTGCGTGGTCTGGCGTGCCAGTTATTTCAGCATCCGGTCTTTATCGCCGGGCATGAAAATGTCGGTGAAGATATCCGCAACGGTTGGCTTGTTTTCAATGCCAAATGCCAGGCTGACCTGGTCAATCGCCTTGTTCATGCGGTCGGTCTTGATCTGGCCCATGCCTTCTTTAAGCGTTACCTCGGTGACGACATTGTCATCAATCGTCATCTGAAGGCGCTGCAATTCAAGGGCCGGGTCAATCAGCGGATCGGTATCCTTAAGGGCCGCAATGGCTTCTTCGGGGTTGGCAATCGCATCCCGCCATCCCTTGACGACCGCACGCAGGAATGCGCGCAGTTCTTCCGGATGGTTTTCCATCATGTCGGGCGATGCAATCATCGCATTGCCATAGAAATCCATGCCGTAATCGAAATATTTGAAAACGGTCAGATCGTCCTTGGAAATGCCCTGTGCCTGAAGGTTCAGGATTGATGTGAAATAGTGACCGGTGATCGCATCAACGTCACCACGCACCAGCATCGGTTCGCGCAGCGGCGGGTCCATGCTTTCCCATTTGACATCGTCAAGCTTAAGTCCGGTTGCCTGTGCAAAGGCCGGGAAAAGTTTGCGCGATGCATCGAAAACCGGCGCGCCCAGCGTCTTGCCAATCAGGTCTTCGGGCTTGGTGATGCCGCTTTTTTTCAGCATGAACAACGAAAACGGCGGGCGGTCATAAACCATGAAGACCGACTTCATCGCGCGATCCGGGTTCGATGCATTGAATTCCAGCATCGAGTTGATATCGGCAAAGCCGACATCATAGGCGCCGCTGGCAACGCGTGTGATCGAACCGACCGATCCGTTACCCGAATCAATCGTCACATCAAGGCCCTCGTCGGCGAAATAGCCCTTTTTCTTGGCCAGCACATAGGGGGCTGCCGGGCCTTCGAATTTCCAGTCGAGTGTAAATTTGATCGCCATCTGGGCCATGGCGGATTGCGCACCAAGTGCAACGGCAATGCCGACGGTCGCGCCAAGTAGCCGCGCTTTAAGTCTCACCATTAATGAAGCCTCCTGTTTCGGGTCTTTTTGACGACCCATTGACCGAATGATACCCCTGATCGCACAGCAATGCCTGTGCCAAATCCCTTTTTTGCCGGTTTTCCTGATATGAAGGGACTGTTACGGGCAGAGTACGGTTGTTTAATAAATGGTCAATGGGGTAAATTGATCAAAAATTATACAGAAATTCTTGATAATCGCCTTTGAACATGGCGGTCCAATCAAATCGCTTGCACATGGAAACGGATTTGGGCATATCGCCATCATGCTTACAAAATCGATCAAACGTTTTTACAAAAAAGCCGAAGCCGTGCGCGACGAAGATGCGCAGGGCTGGCGTATCCATCTGGACGGAAGGCCGGTAAAATCGCCGTCCAAGGCCGAATTCGTGTTGCCGGCGGAACAGCTGGCGCATGAAATTGCGGCCGAATGGGATGCGCAGGGGGAAAAGGTTCTTCCGACCACGATGCCGATCATGCAACTGGCCGCAACCGCGATTGACCGCGTGCGCCCGCACCGGTTTGGCGTGATTGCGGAACTGACCGGATTTGGCCGGTCTGACCTGTTATGCTATCGCGCATCCTTCCCCGATGACCTTGTCCGCCAGCAGGCCGAAGCATGGCAGCCGTTGCTTGACTGGGCGCATCATGAACTGGGTGTGTCGCTTAAAGTGACCGAGGGCGTGATGCCGATCTCGCAGGAAGACGAAGCTCTTCTGCGTATTCAGGACGAGATCGAGGCGCTTGATGATTACTACCTGACAGCCCTTCACACCCTGACGACGGTGTCGGGATCGGTGATCATCGGGCTTGCGACCCTGCGCGGCCGGATCAGTGCCGAGCAGGCGTTTGAGGTTTCCCAGCTTGATGAAAGCTATTCCATCGAGCATTGGGGTGCTGATGCCGAGGCGGTTGCGCGCCGCGAACGTCATCGCGCGGAACTGCTGGCCGCGGGGCGGTATCTTGATCTGATCGGGCCGCGATAAACATTCGTTGCCCTGATCAATTCATCCATTTCGCGATCATGCGATGCTGTACGGCGGCCTGTGCCGCCATCCGGTAATAGGACAGCAACTCGCGCATTGGCGATGACATCCGGTCAAAACCGGAAATGAACGCGACAATAATCCCGACCGATGTTTCGCCCTTTATCGCAAGATAGCCGCCCACAATCAGCACCGAAAGCGGGGCAAGCGCATTAAGCAGATTGATCAGGGTTTTCATTCCGAACTTGAGGATGAAAAACCACATGCGGTTGTTATAAAGGTAACTGATGCCGCGATGGATCGGGTCCAGAAGTTCCTTGTGATCGTTATCTTCGTCGGGGTGGAGTTCGCTTAGTTCGTCGCTGACTTCGCGCATTTTTTCCACGCGCTTTTCAATCAGCTGGTTGATCTGTTTTTGAATGACCGGCACCAGCGCGATTTGCGGGATCAGCGCCAGAATACCGATCAGTCCGATGATCGGCTCGACACTGACCATATAACCGATCCCGAAAATCAGCATCCCCGCATTCACGACCGGCTGCGACAATCCATCGCCCACAAAGCCGCCCAGTTTTTCGATTTCCGATCCGATGATCGAAACTGCCCGGCCATTTTCGCCTTCGCCATTGCCGGTGCGGTCTTCGGCGTAAAGGCGGCTGAGATGGCGGCGGTTGTGGCGGATCGCACTTTCACTGAGCCAGCCTTCATACATCCGAAGCATGAATTTGGTCGCCGAATGAACCACAACAACCGCCAGATAGATCACCGCCAGCACGGTCAGAAGCGACATATCCTGTTTGCTGATCGCATCGTCGACCAAGCGGCGTTGCAGTTCCAGCGGCACGATGCCAAGGGCCGCCACCGATATGGCAATCAGGCAGACAACGATCTGGTGTCGGCCGCTCATAAGCCAGATATAACGCCATAAGGATTGCGCAGGGCGATCATCGCCGGTGGATTTCGGCTCGTGCGGGCGGATGCGAAACAGCTTCATGAAAGGACCGTTCTGATGGATATCATAAGGCCTTAACGCGCCAGAAGCCGTTTGGTGCCCGGCTTGTCCTGAATATTGGTATTTGTCGACCTGCTTCTAGACTTTAGTCCAGCCCGTCCTTACATATCGCAATGACGTTAGGGAAATCAGGCCTTTACAGGCTATTTTCATCTTGTGCCAGACTGTGAAAAATAATTGGCATTCCAGTACCGAATAATGCTATTCCAAATCATCATTCAGATTGCATCACCGGCATGACCATCGTCATGAACGCATTCCGGGCGGCCCAAAGTAAGGATCACGCAATATGCAGGATATTATCGCCAAGCTCGAAGTCAAACGCGCAGAGGCGGCCATGGGCGGCGGTCAGCGCCGCATCGACAATCAGCATGCCAAGGGCAAATTGACCGCGCGCGAACGGCTTGATGTTCTTCTTGACGAAGGCTCGTTCGAGGAATGGGACATGTTTGTCGAACATGATTGCGTTGATTTCGGCATGCCCGAAAACCGCATTCCCGGCGATGGCGTGGTCACCGGGCATGGCACGATCAATGGTCGGTTGGTGTTCGTCTTTTCCCAGGATTTCACCGTATTTGGCGGTGCGCTTTCGGGTGCCCATGCGCGCAAGATCTGCAAGATCATGGATCAGGCGATGAAAGTCGGCGCGCCCGTGATCGGGCTTAACGATTCCGGCGGGGCGCGTATTCAGGAAGGTGTCGAAAGCCTTGCGGGTTATGCCGATGTGTTCCAGCGCAATGTCGAGGCATCCGGCGTTATCCCGCAGATTTCCCTGATCATGGGGCCGTGTGCGGGTGGGGCTGTCTATAGCCCGGCCATGACCGACTTCATTTTCATGGTCAAGGACAGTTCCTATATGTTCGTGACCGGCCCCGATGTGGTCAAAACCGTCACGCACGAGGAAGTCACCCACGAGGAACTCGGCGGGGCGATGACCCATACCAGCATTTCCGGGGTGGCCGATCTGGCGTTTGAAAACGATGTTGATCTGTTGTTGCAGACCCGTCGTTTCATGGATTTCCTGCCGCTATCCAATAAGGAAAAACCGCCCGCACGCCTGTGCGAAGACCCGATCATGCGCGATGATTTCTCGCTTGATACGCTGGTGCCGGAAAATCCCAACATGCCCTATGACATGAAGGAACTGATCACAAAGGTCGTCGATGAAGGAGACTTTTATGAAATTCAGCCCGATCATGCCAAAAACATCATCATCGGCATGGCGCGCATGGATGGCCGCACGGTTGGCATCGTTGCCAATCAGCCGATGGTTCTGGCGGGATGTCTTGATATCGCCAGTTCGAAAAAGGCCGCGCGGTTTGTGCGGTTCTGCGATGCCTATAACATTCCGATTGTCACCTTTGTCGATGTGCCGGGCTTCATGCCGGGCACCGCACAGGAATATGGTGGCATCATCAAACACGGTGCCAAACTGCTTTATGCCTATGCCGAGGCGACGGTGCCGAAGGTCACCGTCATCACGCGCAAGGCTTATGGCGGGGCCTATGACGTGATGGCGTCCAAGCATCTGCGCGGTGATGTCAACTATGCCTGGCCGACAGCCGAAATCGCGGTGATGGGGCCAAAGGGCGCGGTGGAAATCATTTTCCGGGCCGATATGAACGATCCCGAAAAGATCGAGGCCCGCACGGAAGAATACCGTGAAAAATTTGCCAACCCGTTTGTCGCGGGGCGCAAGGGTTTCATTGACGATGTCATCATGCCGCATGGCACGCGCAGGCGCGTGTGCAAGTCGCTTGCGATGCTGCGCAACAAGGACATCAAAAACCCGGCCCGCAAACACGGCAACATTCCATTATAAAAGGAGTTGATTATGGGAATTCACGTTTTTTTTGATAACTCTAATGTATGGGGTGGCGCTCAAAATATTCGTTCAGAAAAAGAGCCACACGTACCTTGGTTTTTATTGAGAATATATTACAAAAACATCTTCTCGTTGGTTGAAGGCGGGCGAGAGGTGAAAACTAAAGTCATGGCTGGTTCAGTTCCTCCAGAATGTGATCAGTTATGGGAAAATGCTAAAGGCTTGGGTTGCGATGTAGATCTTTTGCACCGTGTAGAGGATGGAGCGCGTGTGCGAGAGCAGGGTGTTGACGAGCTTTTGCATTTAAAAATTGCGAATGCCATTCTTGATCATGATGCACCGCAGACTTTAGTGGTTGTGAGCGGTGATGGTTCAATATCGGAGTTCGGTACAGGGTTTATTACACAGGTAGAAAGGGCTCTTAAAAAGGGTTGGAAAGCGGAAATATGGTCGTGGTCTAATAGCCTGAAATCGAAATACTACGAATTGAGAGACCTCCATCAGGATACTGTGTCTATTAATACTTTTGATGAGTACTATGATGCGCTGACGTTTGTTAGGGAGGGCATTTACGAGGCTGATGGTAGTCAAATCAAAGTAAGAGAAAGAATCGTTTCTCCTTTGTATTCGTAACATGGAGGCAGTCATGTTCAAGAAAATCCTGATTGCCAACCGCGGTGAAATTGCCTGCCGCGTGATCAAATCGGCCCGCAAAATGGGCATTGCCACGGTGGCGGTTTATTCCGACGCCGATAAAAACGCCCTGCATGTGCAGATGGCCGACGAGGCCGTGCATATCGGCCCGGCACCCTCCAACCAGTCCTATCTGGTGATTGATAAAATCATCGATGCCTGCAAATCCACGGGGGCCGAGGCCGTCCATCCCGGTTATGGGTTCCTTTCGGAAAATCAGGCCTTTGCCAAGGCGCTTGATGCCGCCAAAATCGCCTTTATCGGCCCGCCGGTCGGCGCGATTGCCGCGATGGGCGATAAGATCACGTCCAAGAAAATCGCATCTGAGGCCGGTGTTTCAACCGTTCCGGGCTATATGGGCGTGATCAAGGACACCGACGAGGCGATCAAAATCGCCAATGATGTCGGCTATCCGGTGATGTTGAAGGCATCGGCGGGCGGTGGCGGCAAGGGCATGCGCATTGCGCGCAATGACGCCGAATGCCGCGAAGGGTTCGAGCGTGCCACGTCAGAAGCCGCAAGCTCGTTTGGTGATGATCGTGTCTTTATCGAAAAATTCGTCGAAGAACCGCGCCATATCGAAATTCAGGTGCTTTGCGATAAACACGGGCATGGCATTTACCTTGGCGAACGCGAATGTTCGATCCAGCGCCGCCATCAGAAGGTCGTCGAAGAAGCGCCGTCACCCTTTATTGATCCCGAAACCCGCAAGGCGATGGGCGAACAGGCCGTGGCACTGGCGCATGCGGTGGATTACTGCTCCGCCGGGACGGTGGAATTCATCGTCGACAAGGACAAGAATTTCTACTTCCTTGAAATGAACACAAGGCTTCAGGTCGAACATCCGGTGACCGAACTGGTGACTGGCGAGGATCTTGTGGAATGGATGATCCGCATCGCCAATGACGAAAAACTGACGCTCGCGCAGGATGATGTCAAGCTGACCGGCTGGGCGATGGAAACCCGCATTTATGCCGAGGACCCGTTCCGCGAATTCCTGCCTTCCACCGGGCGTCTGGTGCGGTATCAGCCGCCAGCCGAGAGCGCATCCGTGCGTGTTGATACCGGTGTGTTCGAAGGCGGCGAGATTTCGATGTATTACGACCCGATGGTCGCAAAACTGGTGACGTATGGCGAAACCCGCGATGATGCGATTGCGGAAATGCGGGCCGCCCTTGATGCCTATTACATCCGCGGCATTTCGCACAATATCCCGTTTGTTGCCGCCGTTATGGCCAATAAACGGTTCCAGTCGGGCAATATCACCACCAATTTCATCGCCGAAGAATATCCCGACGGCTTTTCTGCTGATGATCTGCCCAATGATGATCCGGCGATGCTGGTGGTTGTTGCCGGATACCTCAATCAGCGTGTTGCCGAACGCAATGCGCGCGTGACCGGACAGGTCAGCGATCATCCGTTGCAGGTTGCCGAAAGCTGGGTCGCGGTATCGGGTGATGATCACACCGCGTTCGATATCGAAATTGACGGTGTTAACAACGACTATATCGTCGCCATCGGGGACCGCAGCTATGGCGTGTCATCCGACTGGAAAATCGGTGATGCGATGTTTGTTGGCGACATTGACGGCGCGCCGGTCTGCGTGCAGATCGACCTCGAAGGTGTCGGCTATCGCCTGTCGGCCAACGGCATCCAGCGCAGCTTCAAGGTGATGCTGCCCCGTGTCGCCGAATTGCAAAAACTGATGCCGTTCAAGGCACCGCCCGATATGTCAAACTTCCTGCTGTCCCCGATGCCGGGGCTGCTGGTCAAGGTATCGGTGACCGAAGGCCAGACCGTCCAGCCGGGCGAGGAACTTTGCATCCTTGAAGCGATGAAAATGGAAAATGTGCTCAAGGCCGAAAGCAAAGGTGTCGTCAAAAAAATCCACGCCGAGCAGGGCGCGAACCTTTCGGTGGATGCGATCATCATCGAGTTCGAGAAGGACGAATAAGCCGCCTGATCCCTTGAAGGTGCAATAAAAGGTGCTAGTCTTCGGGCCAGCGCCTTTTCCTTTCGGAGCAGAAATCCTATGGGTTGGAGTGCGTCGGTATCCCACCCGCCAGACGCTTCGCTGCGGCAATGGCTTTTGCGCCGTGCAGGGTGAAGCTTTGCGTTAATCCTTCAAGGATCAGGTTCAGCTCGATCTCGTATCCCTGTCGCCCTGTGGCGATGGCGGCTTTGGTTGCGACCTCGACCTTATGGCGTGATAGCAAATCGCGCAGCACCTGATCGCCCGGTGATGCGGCAACGGCGGCGTGGAACAGGCAGCCGTGGCTTGCCTCTGTTTCCATCCAGACACCGACGCGATCAATGATTGCCGAGAGGGCTCTGTCGGGGGCTTCGGGCAAATCGGTAAACAGCAAATCAATGTAGCGCTGATGGCGGTGTTCAAGGGCGAGATGCACCATGTCGGCCCGCGATGGTGTGTATTTATAGAGCGTGCGCAGGCTGACATCGGCGGCTTCGCGCAGGTCGTCAACACTGGGTTCGGCAAAGCCGCCCTTGGCAAAGGCCCGCTCAAGACCGGCGGCGATTTTCAGTTTTGTATCCGTCATGTTGACAAATGTAGAACGTTCCCTTTACCGTGGCAAGTAGAGTAATCGTTCTACATGGAGTGACCAATGACCGATATCCCGACAAAAATGCATGGCGTTGTTCTGACCGGGCATGGCGGGCTTGATAAGCTCGAATGGCGCGAAGACCTGGAAACGCCAACCCCCGAAGCCGGGCAGGTTCTGATCAAAGTCGGGGCATCGTCGGTCAACAATACCGATATCAATACGCGCATCGCCTGGTATTCAAAGGCCGTTCGCGGTTCCACGAGCGAGGGCAGCGATGCCGGTTTTGGCGAGGATGCCCTTGCCGATGCCACCTGGTCGGGCGGTACTTTGGCCTTTCCCCATATTCAGGGGGCGGATTGTTGCGGCACGATTGTCGCACTCGGGCAGGGTGTTGATCCCGCGCGCCTTGGGCAGCGTGTTCTGGTTCGGGCCCTGCAATCCGTTCCCAACGAGGACGGAACACACCGGGTCGAAACATTCGGCAGCGAGACGAACGGGGCCTTTGCGCAATATGCCGTGGTTGCGGATAAAAACGCGATTGCCATCAAATCGGACCTGTCGGACACCGATCTTGCATCCTTCCCATGCGCGTTTTCAACCGCCGAGGGGATTATCCAGCGCACAGGCCTTGGGGCGGAACGCGTCCTTGTAACCGGGGCATCGGGCGGTGTCGGTTCTGCGGCGATTCAGCTTGCCAAGCGGCGCGGGGCCTATGTTGTTGCGGTGTCAAGCGCGTCAAAGGCCAATGCCCTGCGTGATCTTGGCGCGGATGAGGTTCTTGACCGTGCAGATGAATTGCCGCGCAACCGCTTTGATGTCGTGATCGATCTGGTTGGCGGGCCGCGCTGGCCCGAACTGCTTGAAACCCTTGTTTCTGATGGTCGGTATGCCACTGCCGGGGCAATCGCCGGGCCGATTGTCGAGCTTGATCTGCGCACGCTTTATCTTAGGGATTTAACACTTTATGGCTGCACCCATCAGGAAGATCGCGTTTTCACCGATCTGGTGAAATATATCGAAAAGGGTGAAATTCGTCCGCTGGTCGCGGAGGTTTACGACCTTCGCGATCTCGCCAAGGCACAGGAAGCATTCGTTGCGAAATCGCATATCGGCAAGATCGGTATCCTTGTCAGCTAGGGCCGGGTCCGCCGGGAGATGGCCCGGAAATGGGCCGGGAAATGCGCCGGGGGAGAGTTCCCCCGGCGCTTTTTGTTTCATACCTGTTCGATCCGACGGGTTTGCAACCCCTTTCGAACAGTTGTTGCGCATATTAAATACAGGAAACGGGGCTTTACGGGGATTTCCGGCTGACTTATGGTCGCGGATTGAGGCCGGGTGCTTTCTGCAAGGCCATCCAAGAACAAGAAACGAGGCGTGAATATGTATAAACTGATTGCTTTTGATGGCGACGATACGCTGTGGCATAACGAACCGCTGTTTCGTGACGCCCATATCCGCCTGCGCGAAATGCTTTCCCACTATGTCGATGCTGATACGGTCAATGATCGCCTCTATCAGGCGGAACTGTCCAACCTTTCGATTTATGGATACGGTATTACCGGCTTTACCCTGTCGATGATCGAAACCGCGATTGAGCTTTCTGATAAGAAAATCAGTGCTGCCGACATTCATGAACTGGCCGAAATCGGCAAATCCATGCTGCGCGCGCCAACCCGTCTGATTGACGGGGCAGAAGAGGTTTTGCGCCATTATGCTGCTCATCCCGAACGCAAGATCGTCCTCATCACCAAGGGTGATCTGATTGCCCAGCAGCTCAAGATCGAGCGTTCCGGCCTTGAAAGCCTGTTTGCCGGTGTTGAAATCGTTTCGGAAAAAGATCCGCTGACCTATCGCAATATCTTTGGTCGTTATGGTGTGGAGCCATCCGAAGCCGTGATGATCGGCAATTCGTTGAAGTCCGATATCCTGCCGGTGCTTGCGTGTGGCGGGTCGGCGATCCACATTCCCTATGAAATCACCTGGGTCCATGAAATGGTCGATCAGACCGAAATCGACAATGATCATTTCGTGACGGTCGAAAGCATTGCCGAGGTCCCGGAAAATATCGAAAAACTTGAACAGGACCTGCCAGCCTATGGCAAGGTCGGGAGTATGGAAAATGTCTGATTGCGCCGGTTCGGAAATGTCGACCGAGGCATCCCTTGCCAATGGCCCGGCGGCAAAGCTTGACCCGCAAATCAAGCTGGAACTTGAAGCCGCCGCCTTTCGCGGCCTTGTGCAGCATCTTCAGGACCGCAAGGATGTGCAGAATATCGATCTGATGAACCTTGCCGGGTTCTGCCGCAACTGCCTTGCCAAATGGTATCTGGCGGCAGCGCGTGAACGCGATGTGGCCATGGATTATGACGGCGCGCGCGAGGTCGTTTACGGCATGACATACGATCAATGGAAAGACAATCATCAGGCTCCGGCAACAGCGGAACAGAAACAGAAGTTTCAGGATACCGCCCATCTGCACGCCAATATTCCCGGTGCGAAGTAAACATCACATCAAAGGATGTTGCCATGACCACCACCGAACCCGACCCGCAAACAGGCACCGGAAACATTTCCGTCCTTGCCCGGATCGAAGGCCGGGTGCAGGGCGTGTGGTATCGCGCCTGGACGGTCGAGGAAGCGCGCAAACGCGATCTGACCGGCTGGGTGCGCAACCGTGCGGATGGTACGGTCGAGGCGCTGTTTTGTGGCTCGGTGGCCGGGGTGCAATCCATGATCGCGGCCTGCCATGATGGCCCGACGCATGCGAATGTCACCCGCGTGCATGAAGAACCCGGCCTTGAAGACGGTTTCACCACTTTTGAAAAACGCCCGACTGTCTGACTGCGGGCCGCCGGATTGGCGCCTTTATCCAATCGCGTCCAAAACCTTTTTCCGCCCCTATGCAGAAAAAGGCTTTTTCTTTGGTGCGGTGCGGTGGCATGCTCTTGCAATCCTGTCCGGCTGGTCAGATCGCTGTTTTGCGTATCGGGTGTGCTATGGCCGGATCGGGAACCAAACAGGGAGAATAAAACATGAAATTGACGACGAAATCATTTGGCGTTGCTGTTCTTCTGGCGGGATCGGCCTTTGGTGCGCAGGCCCAGGAACCGGCACAGAATGACGGTTTGAACGCATCGCTTTGGTATCAGACCTCGGTCGAATATAAAACCACGGCCCTTTCGGTTTATGCAGGCGCGCAGCGTCTTCTCGATGCGGCGATTGGTGATCATGGCTGGACCGCCGCCCTTGAACAGGATGGCAACTATTCGGCCAAGCCGCCCGCGATCATCCTTGATGTTGATGAAACCGTGCTCGATAACTCGGCCTATCAGTCATGGGTTGTGACGGCCAATACGTCTTACAGCTCCAAAACCTGGGCGGCGTTTGTCGACGATGCGATTTCAACCCCGACCCCGGGCGCGCTGGAACTGACCAAGGCGGCCGCCGACAAGGGCGTTGAAGTCTTCTATGTCACCAACCGCAAGGCCGCCGAAGAAGCCGCGACAATCAAAAACCTTCAGGAATACGGCTTCCCTTACGCCGATGCCGACCATGTGATGGTGCGCGGTGAAAAGGAAGAATGGGGTTCTGCCAAGGCCACCCGCCGCGAAGCGGTGGCGGCGGATTTCCGCGTCATCATGATGTTTGGCGATAACTTCGGCGATTTCACCGACGATATCGATGGCACCATCGACGAACGCCTCGAAGTCATGGACAAATACGCGACCTATTGGGGGGAACGCTGGTTCATGCTGCCAAACCCGACCTATGGATCATGGGAATCCGCGGCATTTGGCAATGACTGGAAAAAATCCCCCGAAGCCCGCCGTCAGGACAAGCTTGACGCGCTCAATAGCTGGGGCGGCCCGAAAGAATAATTTCTTTCGAATCTGGCGATCAAACGGGGGCGTGCCATGATCGGCGCGCCCCTTATTTCATGACCCAGCGGAATGCGCGTTTAAGCTCGGCTGTGCCGTTGTGATCATACCAGCGGCCATGCGCCATAATCACCCGTTCCGGTGCCCAGTCGATCATCTGATCGACTGCCTTGCGAAGGCTTTCCTTATGCCCGGCAAAGGTCATGCGTATATCACGCGGCGCACATCCATCCGGGTCCATCGAGCCAAACATCCGCACCAGCCACCGCCAGATCGGGCTTTTGATTTTGTGGGCTTCGAAATTCTCGATCAGGTCGGTAAGGATCAGGCTGTTTGATTTCGGGTGATAAAACACGGCCTCGGATAAATAGCCGCCGCGTACCATCACCTGTTTGATTTCATCCGCCCATTCCGGTTCGGCACTATCTGCCAGTTCGGCGTCAAACGATACCGTCATGCCGACCGATTTTGCCCGTCTGATCACACCGGGCGCACAGAAACTTTGCGCCGCCGGATAGGCCGCCTGCCATTCCGGCACCCCGGCATAATGGATGGTGTTGGGTGCAATCAGACAGGCAACTTCGCCCAGTGCATCAACACTGGCCTTAAGCTCTGCCGTCAAGCGGATCGGTGAATGGACAAACAGCTTCTCTGACGCCAGCCGAATGATCGTCATCCGGGTCGGAAACGGCAATTTCATGCCGAGATACTGAAACCCGATCACCGGGCCGTCAATGATCCAGATTTCGTCCCCAACAGCCTTGGGAACATTCAGCGGATCATAGGTATCAATCGAAAACATCGCGGACCTTTATGGGGTTGGGGGCGCCCATGATGTGGTTTATTTCACGATCTTGCCGGGATTGAGCATACCATCGGGATCAATCGCGTCCTTGATCACACGCAAAAGCTTCATCTTTTCCGGGCTGGCGTAACGGGCGAGTTCATCAAGCTTCAGCTTGCCAATGCCATGTTCGGCACTGATGGAGCCGCCAAGATCGGCGACAATGTCATGGATCAGACGGTTAAGCGTTTCCCAGCAATCGAGAAATGCCTGTTTTTCCATCTCGACCGGCTGGGTGAAGTTGAAATGGATATTGCCATCGCCGACATGGCCAAACGGGCAGGGGCGAATGCCCGGAATCAGATCCCCGGCGGCTGCCATGCCGCGCACAAGCAATTCCGGCACCCTGGAAACCGGGACCGATACATCATGCTTGATGCTGCCGCCTTCAAAACCTTGCGCCTCGGGGATGCCTTCGCGGATCGCCCAAAGATTGGCGCGCTGGGCTTCGGACTGCGCCAATGCCGCATCGCTGGCAAGGCCAGCCTCAAGGGCGGCTTCCAGAAGGTCGCTTAGGACCTCGTTCAGATCATCCTTGGGCCGTGACGAGGTCAGTTCGATCATCACATACCAGTCCGAAGGGGCGGCAAGCGGGGCGGATAGACCCGGCAGGTGGGCCACCGTCATATCATGGGCAAAGCCGCAGATCAGCTCGAACGCGGCAATCGCATCACCGCTTTCACGCCGGGCAAGCGCCAGAAGGTCAAGAGCCGCATTCGGTCCGGGGACGGCAACCCACGCGGTCGCGACATGGCGGGGCTTTGGAAACAGTTTCAAACTCGCCTTGGTGATAATGCCAAGCGTCCCTTCGGCCCCGATAAACAGATCGCGCAGGTCATAGCCGGTATTGTCCTTGCGCAATTTCGAAAGCCCGTTCCACACGCTGCCATCGGGCAGAACAACCTCAAGCCCCAGCACCAGATCGCGGGTATTGCCATACCGGATGACGTTCAGCCCGCCGGCATTGGTCGCAAGGTTGCCGCCAATCTGGCAGGTTCCCTCCGACCCAAGGCTAAGCGGGAAGATCAGATCACGATCAAGGGCAGCTTCCTGAAGAGTTTGCAGGATCGCACCGGCTTCGACGGTGGCGGTAAAATCGCGCGCATCGATATCAATGATCCGGTTCATCCGTTTCAGGTTCAGGATCACCTCGGCTGCATTGGCAACCGCCCCGCCGCATCGCCCGGTATTGCCGCCCTGGGGCACAATCGCAATGCCATGGGTTGCACAGATCGCGACACATTTGGCGACTTCATCGGTATTGGCGGGATAAAGCACCATGCCCGCGTCGCCTGCAAACTTGCCACGTGCCTCGGCATTGTGCGTGGCCAGTATATCGGCCTCCATGCTCCAGCCTTTCGGGCCAAGGGCATCCTGAAGTTCCTTGATCGCGCTGGCGGGCAGGATGTGCATGGGGGCTGTTTTCCGCTCGGCTGAGGTTGGAAGAATTACGGGGTCGGATGAAGGGTGCGGGGCGCGCTGGCGCGTTTCATCCGGTCATTGATCGCAAGCCCAAGACCGTGATCCGGGATTGGCGCAATCGCGATCCCGTCAAAGCGCTTCTGATCGGCTTCGTGCAGTTTGGCAAACAGGTTGGCGGCGGCCTCGCGGTCATCGCCGGTTATCGAAAGCCACAGGACCTTGTCAAACCCCTTTGTCACGCAATCCCCGAATGCCAGCAATATTTCATGGCCGTATTTCTTCTGATCCGGTGCCGTCGCATTCAGCCGCACCGGCAATCCCGGCGCATAATGGCTGGTCAGCATTCCGGGGCTTTTGGGGGCGTTGTCATCGGTTTCGGCCATCACGACGTCGCATCCCAGAACTTCCGCCACCTGATCGCGGGTAATCCCGCCGGGGCGGAGCATCACGACGCGGTCGGTGGTCAGATCAATCACCGTGCTTTCAAGCCCGACCCCACATGGGCCACCATCCAAGATCATGCCAATCGCATTGCCAAGGGATGCTGCCACATGGGCGGCTGTCGTCGGGCTGATCCGGCCGGACCGGTTGGCCGAAGGTGCTGCAATCGGGCGGCCGACCGCGCGCAACAATGCGCGCGCCATTTCATGTGCGGGCACACGCACCGCAATGCTGGGCAACCCGGCGGTGGTCAATTGCGATACATTGCTGTCGGAACGCTTTGGTAAAACAAGCGTCAGCGCACCGGGCCAGAACGCATCGGCAAGCTTATCGGCACGCGCATCGAAAATCGCATGTTTGGCGGCGGCATCGCGATCAGGGAAATGGCTGATCAGCGGGTTGAAGCTTGGCCGTTGCTTGGCGGCAAAAATGCCCGCAACCGCATCGTCATTGGTGGCATCCGCACCCAGCCCGTAAACCGTTTCGGTCGGAAACGCGACAAGTTCGCCCGCGCGCAACTTGGCCGCGGCCTGCGTCAGGGCACCTTCGGAATAGGGGCGGATCGTCAAAGCCGGGGACATCAAGCATTCCATAAAAAATATAGCTCTATGAAATACCTAGCGATGATAGTCGGGAATGACAAGCTGGAAGCGACTTTATCGCTGTTTGCATTGATCGAATGATCGTCCCGGTTTAGGGTGTCGGTCGCAGGAAGAACCCCATGATTGATCCTGGTTCGCGCGTGGTGCGTGTCAAAGCCTGCATCCTTCATATCCGGCCTGCTGCAAACACCCGCTCAGGCCCTCGGAACGGTGTAATCCATCGCAAGGAGGGCCATTATGCCTTTGCACATGCCATCACTCTCCAAGGCCGCAACGATCCCGACCCATATTGCCGTGCCGCTGGCCCTGATTAATCTGGCGTCGTTTGTTTCGCAGATCATTCAGATCGGCGTGATCGACACGCTTTTGCCGCTGGCACTGACCAATGCCGGATTAGGGGAACGGCATGGCGGCATGATGCTGTCGCTTTACTGGATTGCCGATCTGATCGGCGGGTTCTTTGTCGCGGCGGTTTTGCGCAAAACCCATCCCGTCATCCCGCTTGTCGTCAGTGGCCTGTCGTTTTTCACCCTGATTATCGTGGTGATGTATGCGCCGCAATCGGCGTTTGTCCTGCCCGCAACCCTGTTTGCCGGGGTGGGGCTGATTTTGCGGTGGGTGGTGTGTGACGGGCTGATCGTGCAACTGGCCCCGCGTGATAAACTGGGCCGGGTGGTTGGTTTTCATGAAACCCTGATGGGGCTTGGCATTGTTCTGGGCCCGATCCTGATTGGCTGGTTTGGATCGGATGCATTCGCCATGTCTGGCATTGCCCTTGCCGCTGCCATCATCCCGCTTTTCTGTGCTGTTGCCATGCCGCGCCTTGAAATGACATCAACCCAGAAGGGCGCGGGGGCAGCATTGCGACGCTGGATTGATCATTGGGATCTGGTGCTGATTGCCTTTGTCGCGGGGTTTGTTGAAATCTGCTTTTTATCGGTCCTGCCGTTGCAATCGCAACGTGACACCGGCCTTGCCGAAGCTGGTTTGTGGCTGGCGGCGGTCTTTGTGTTTGGCGGCACGATCTGCCAGCCGCTTGTCGGTTATGTTTCGGATAAAAGCGGTCCGATCAAACTGGCTTGGCTGTGCTTTGGTCTGCTTCTGGTTGGCGCGGTGCCCATGGCGCTTGCCGGATATGGCATCACGGCGGCAATTATCCTGTTTGCGCTGGGTGTCGCGGTGGCCGGGCTTTATACCGCCGCTGTCCTGATCGCGGCCAGCGGCCGGGGGAAAGGACAAGGCGCAGGAGGAGGAGCGGGGCAGGGATATCAGGTCGGCGTTCTGGTGATTGTCTCGCAAAGCTATACGCTGGGTGCGATTGTTGGCCCGTCGGCGGGGACGTCGCTTCTGGTGATGATCGGGAACTGGGCCCTGCCGGTTCTGGTCTTGCTGGCGGCGGGGATTTCGGTGCTGCTTTTGATGATGCGCCGGACCACACCTGCACCGGGAACCTAACCCCAAACAGCGCAGAGCCGCCATCAAGATGGCGGCTCCATTTTACGCTCTAGCCCGGTGGTCGCCCTGCAGCAGTGACCCGGACCGCGTCGCCGTGATTCCGGCGGCTATTTACGTCACCTACACGTTGTGTGGCGATAAAGATTGTATAGCAAAAAATACGCTAAAAGTCAACAAAACTGCGGGATTCAGTTCTTTCAATAAAAGCCATAAAAGAAGCTGCAGGTGCCTGTTGCGCCGCATCAAGGACAAGCTGCTGATCGGGCTTTGCTATTCGTTTTGATGCCGCGTTCGCGAAATGATTTTCGAAGGAGCATAGCTGCTTTCGTCACCAAAAGATCGGGCAGCGTGCATAAGGCCGCTGCCCGATTTTTCTATCTGACGTTGCTTGGAGACATCGGATCGATCAGATGCCCCTGACCCGGGACAGGAATTCTTCAACCTCCCGTCCAAGGGCATCCGCCTGACTTGAAAGCTCTGACGATGCTTTCAGGACTTCGGCAGACATTTGCCGAGTGTCGCGGGCCATCTCGGTCACAGACGCAATGTTATCTGAAACCTCTGATGTGCCGGTCGCGGCATGCTGGACATTTCGGGCAATTTCCTGCGTCGCCGAAGATTGTTCTTCGGTGGCCGCCGCAATCGCCGAAATCGCCTCGTTGATGGTGTGGATTTTGGTGCCGATTCCGGTAATCGCCTCAATGCAAAGCCCAACGGCGGTTTGCATGCCGCCAATCTGGCCCGAAATTTCCTCGGTTGCCTTGTGCGTCTGGGTGGCAAGGGTTTTGACCTCGTTGGCGACCACGGCAAAACCCTTGCCCGCGTCGCCGGCTCTTGCCGCCTCAATCGTCGCATTCAACGCCAGAAGGTTGGTCTGCGATGCGATGTTCTGAATAAGCTCGACAACCTCGCCAATCTTTTCGGCCGCTTCCTTAAGATCCGAGAACGACTGATTGGTTTGTTCAACCTCGTCAACCGCATCATTGGCCATGCGTGATGATCCATTGATCTGCTGATTGACTTCGATGATCGATGCGCTCAGTTCTTCGGACGCGGCGGCAACGGTCTGCACATTGCCCGATGCCTCGCCCGATGCCTTGGCAACGACCTGGGTACGCTGATCGGTGTTTTCGGCAATGGTGGACAATTGTTCGGCATTGCCCTGCATATCCCCCGATGCATGGCGAACTGCCTGTACGATCCTTGCTGATCCCTGTTCAAACGCACTGACCGCCTCGGCCAGTTTCTTGCCTTTCTCGATTTGCTCCTGCTGGGCTTTTTGCTGTGCCTGTCGCAGTTCTTCGGTCTGCAACGCATTTTTTCGCAACTCTTCAAGGGCCTCCGCCAGACGACCCAGCTCGTCAGGGGTGCCGGTTTCCGTGACCTTGGTTTTATAATCAGCGTGTGACAGGCGTTCGACATCGGCCATAAGATGGCCAATCGGAGTTGAAAAACGCCGCAGCACGGATGCAATCGCAATCGCCGAAAGCCCGAGGGCGATGACAAGCCCGATGCTGACGGTCACAAGCCCGATATTTGCCGATGCTTTTTTGCTTTCCGCACTTAACACGGCCTCTTTCATGGCGGTGTGACCGATTTCGACAATCTGGTCAAACGGCCCATTGCAAAGGGCGGTATATTCGGTCGGTGGCATGGCTGGTGCCGTGCCACCATTCAAACCGGTATAAAGGGCATCGAGCTGCGTCTGTGCTGAGGTCGTGGCACTTTGAGCCGCTTTTACTTCATTTAAAAGACGCTGTGGAATGCCCGGGCGGGCCATGACGGAATCAATCTCGTCCCACATAAGCTGATAACCGCCTTTAAGCTGGTTCCAACGCGCGAAGGATTCGGGGCTTAAAGGTTCGTTTTTCGAGACATTCGGACGCAAAAGCGAACATTGGCTGCCGAACTTGTCGCGCACCATCCATGCCGCACGCCGGACCTGAATCATTTCGCCGACAAACGGGTCAAGCAGCCGAACGTCATTTCCAACCGCAAGCGACACACCCAGAATGGTGTCAACGACGTTACGGACGGAATCTGACCATTCCTTGACTTCGGGGACGCTGCGCTGATCTTTGGGCCGCTTTGCCAGTGCATCAATATTTTCTTCAAGGCGGTTCTGTTCCGCCCATGCTGCCTGAAGGTCGGAAATATATTTATCAACCCCGTCGACCTCGACATCTTCAAGGGCCGCCATTGCGGTGTCAAAACTCTGGTCGGCAATCGCGCGCGTTCTGGCAAAGGCCCCGGTCGGATCGTCTTGCGACACCAACGCGGTTTGGGTGCCGGAAATCTGCTGTCGGACGCCAAGGACTGCGGAAAACAAAAGCTGGTCTGCACGGGTTGCATTCAGGATTTCCGATGCATTGTCCGAGTCATGCCAACTGATAAAGGCCAGAACGCCCGTAACACTTACAAAGCCAATAAGCAAAAGGCTCTGCAAGGAAATGATCAGGCGCGAAATTGAATTCCGGAACATCAATTCTCTCTCCCAAAGGGGAAAATATCTCAACCCAAACGTATAGCGATTTTTCGGTGTTATACAGTTTGTGCCGCAGAATTGAATTTCAACCAGAGAACTGAAATAGCGCGCTTTTTTCCTTCAGCGAAGATTTACGCGTGATCAGCAGACGTGATCAATCATGCAATCACGCCTTGCGGGATGCGTAAATCGTGCCTTGATCCTGCAATGCGGAAAGTGACGAAGCTTAACCTTGGTATTTCACCGGCACGCTTGGGCTGCGCGCGATGAAGAACGGATTGCGGAAATCGGCCTTGCCATAGGCAAACCGGGTGCCGTCCATATTCTCGACCACGCCACCCGCCGCCGCCAGAACCGCATGACCGGCCCCGATATCCCATTCCATGGTCGGGCCAAGCCGTGGGTAAAGGTCGGCCACCCCTTCGGCCAGAAGGCAGAGTTTAAGCGAACTTCCCGCCGGGCGCAGTTCCTTGACCGCAAGATCGCCCAAAAATGCTTTCATTGCCTCGGGATCGCCATGCGAACGCGAGCCGACGACAACCACACCATCGTCAGGCATGTCGCGCACCGTGATGGCGCGGGTTGTGTCATCAATATCGCCATTGCCTTCAATCAGCTTCGCGCCATCCGGCCCGCCGTAATAAAGCTTTTCAATTGCCGGGGCATAAACCACGCCCAGAACCGGGACGCCCTTGGCAATCAGGGCGATATTGACGGTGAATTCGCCGTTGCGTTTGATGAACTCCTTGGTCCCGTCCAGCGGATCCACCAGCCAGAAGAAATCGGTATCCCCGTTTACATCGGGAATGTCACCCGCAGCCGCACTTTCCTCGGACACGATTTTGACATTCGGGGTCAGGGCGCGAAGACCGGGCAGGATCACCGCCTCGGCGGCGTCGTCGGCCTCGGTCACCGGGGATGCATCATCCTTGGACCGGACTTCGAAATCGGTGTCATAGATTTTCATCATGGCGGCACCGGCACGGCGCGCAATTTCAATCAACCCGTTTTCAAGGGCACTGGCATCGGCCGGAAGGGCAATCGTCATGGCAATCTCGTCTGGTTAATCTTTTTGCGTGCAAAGGGCATAGGGAATTTTGCCCATCACGTCCAGTAAGACCGTTCCATTATGGCGAGATCACGTTCACTTTCCTGTTCACGTTCATCATCGCCATCGCCTCTCATCAGGCCCTATGCCCGGTCACGCCGGTTGACCGATCCGAAACCGGTTGCGATAGCGGGCCGGGGGCACGTGGGCGATATCGCGAAACGCGATGCGAAATGTTTCCATCGACTGGAACCCGCATTGCTCGGCAATGTCACCCAGCGGCAAACTGGTTTCTTCAAGCAATTTCATCGCCCGCAATACCCGTTCACGCCGCAGCCATTTAAGCGGCGCCATGCCGGTGCCTTCGCGGAAACGCCGTAAAAACGTTCTTTCGCTTAGTCCCGAAAAGTTGGCCATTTCGCCGATTTCAATCGGTTCGGCCAGTTTGCCGCGTGCCCAGTCCAGAACGGCTGCAATCGATTTGCCCGGTCGTTCCTGTACCGGCGCTTCGACATATTGTGCCTGCCCCCCATCACGATGGGGCGGCATCACCAACCGCCGTGCGACCACATTGGCAACCTGCGCGCCATGATCGGACCGGATCACATGCAAACAGGCATCAATCCCCGCACTGCTGCCCGCCGATGTGATGATCTGGCTGTTTTCGACATATAAAACATCATCGACAATCTCGATATCGGGATACATCGCGTGCAGCCGGTCGGTATATCGCCAATGCGTCGTCGCCCGCCCGTTTGCCAGCAACCCGCTTGCCGCCAGAACAAACACGCCCGAACAGATGCTTACCAACCGGCATCCGCGGCCATGAGCACGCCTTAACGCATCACAAAGTGCCACATCGGGCATCACATCCGCCCCGCGCCAGCCGGGGATGATCACGGTATCGGCCTGATCAATCAATTCGATCCCGGCATCGGTCGCCACCCGAAATCCGCCCATCGCGCGGATTTCCGGGTCAATTCCCGCAATCGAACAGCGATACCACGGAAAATCAAATTCCGGCCGGGGCAGGGCAAATGCCTCTAGGGCGATGCCGAATTCAAATGTGCAAAGCCCGTCATAGGCCAGCACCACAACATGATGCAGGGCGTCGGTTGGTTTGATATCTGCGGCACGATGATCGGGCATGACCGGATTTGATTCCGTTAAAATGCGGTTTGGCGAAAAATTACCGAATAATGGCATTTTGGCCACTATCACAAAAAATGGCAATCGTTACGATCATCCCATCACCCATGATGATTGAAAACGGAGCCACCCGAATGAAAAGCCTGATCAATGAAATCAACCCCGCACCGTCGCATATTGCTCGCGCCCATTTTGATGCGATGCTGCAATTTGAAACCGATTGCTGGGATACACATGCAAGCCTGCAATCAGGGATCGATGATTTCATTCTTGTCGATGTCCGGTCCCCCGCGCTGTATCACGGCGGCCATATCGAAGGCGCGATCAACATCCCGCACGGCAAGATGACCGAACGCCGCATGGCCGAATATCCCGCCGGTAAAACCTTTGTGGTTTATTGCGCCGGTCCGCATTGCAATGGTGCCAACAAAGCCGCCTGTCGGCTGGCCGCCCTTGGCATGCCGGTCAAACTGATGATTGGCGGTGTGACCGGATGGATCGACGAAGGCTTCAACCTGACGGAACCGGTTGCCTGATCTGACGGTAACCATCTCTAATACTGGCCGACAGGATCGCTGCCTGTCGGCCCATCCTATTCTTTGCCACCGGATCGCACCAATGACGTCATCACCAGTGCCATATGAAATCCGCACCGCCGCCCCGGATGATCTGCCCCGTCTGATTGACCTGATTGCCGATCACGCGGATTTTGAACGCCAGAAGGTCAATCGCACCCACCTGGCCGAAAACCTGCCCCGATATCTGTTTGGCGCGGATGCCCGCCTGAGCGTGATGGTGGCGGGCAGGGGTGGGGAACTGGTCGGCTATGGTGCTGCCAGTATCGAATTTTCAACATGGAAGGCCGCCTGCTTCCTGCATCTGGATTGTCTTTACCTCGCGCCGCAAAGCCGTGGGGCCGGGCTTGGCGCGCGGATGCTGGCCGCGTTTGAAAATCTGGCACGTCAGCAGAACCTTGGCTGGATGGAATGGCAAACGCCCGACTGGAATATCGATGCTGCCCGGTTTTATGAACGCAATGGGGCACGGGCCCTGCCAAAGCTGCGCTTTGCGAAAACGCTGTCCCACATCCCTAGCCGGTGATCGATTTCTTTAACGCGGCCATCAAATCATCATGCAATGCCAAATGCCCCGGCAGGATCGGGCCATCATCGCCGGTCGGTGAAATACCGGGTTCAATCCTGTTCCGGGCAAGATCGGGCAGCAGCTTTTCGGTCAGTTCAACCAGGGTGATCGCGGTCGGGACATAGCCGGTTTGCGCTATCTCGGTCCACGCATCCGCATGGTCGCGGCTTGCGAAAAACGGGCAATATCGGGTGCCTTCATTGCCGGGGTACAACAGCCAGCCCTTGTCATAAAGCCCCCAAACCCCTTCCCACGCGATCACGCTTTCAATGAAGTAACGATAGCGTCCTTCACGGACATTGATGCTGTCCGATCCTGCAATGCTCATGACATCGGGGTCGGTTGCTGCCAGAAATCCCTGGGCGAGATGTCCTTGCCCGAGATGCCGCGCGTCACAAACCGTTGTGCGCGCATGCGATCCGACCAGTGATCCGTCGAAAGCCCGGCCTTGCGTTTCAATTGTGCCACGAAATCCGCCGGATCGGGCAACTGTTCCCAGACTTGAGGCAGGAACAAGCCACGATGATTGCCATCCGACAGGATAATGCCATCCTCATCGGGTGTCAGTTTGGCGATCAGATCGGCCTCGTTTTCAAACGGAAAATCACGCGGCGGGGAGAGGACCGAGATCGATAATTCCAGATCGTCATTCAGTTCATCTTGGCGAAGGGCCGGAAAGCGCGGGTCGCCAAATCCGGCCTTAAACGCATTTTCGCACAGATCCGTCGCCAGATCGCGATGCGCCATCACCGATCCGATGCAGCCGCGAAGCTGGCCGGATTTCTTTAATGTCACAAAACACGCGCCCGGTGCCAGAAGGGCCGGGGAAACCGATGCCGGATCAATGCGAAGCGGCCCGCCATGCGTGATCCCGTGCCAGATCGATTGCCTTGCAAGGTCGATCATCTCCGCCCCGTGATCGGCCAGAAGCTTTTCGGTCATGCCGACAAAGCCGCCTGATGATTTGCTCGTCTTTTCATCCTCGCGCATGTCTTTTGATCCTGCATAAACCGCCCACGCGCCATAGCCGACAACGCGCGATTTATCGCCCGTCACATCGCCGGAATTGCACATGCCAAGTGTCCTGATCCGCATGCCGCGTTTGCGGGCCGACATCAACATGCCCGCAATTGGCAACGCGCCGCATGCATCGCCGCTTGTGATGCTTTCGGCGTCAAACCGTTCGATCATGACGCGCGTATTGTCGTCGATGCGCTTGGCGGTATCGTAATCATGAAAATGCGACAGGTCCGATGAAATCACGATCAGGGTTTCCGGCCCACCCCAAAGCGCCTCGATCACCTCATGCACCTGCCGCGCGCTGCATCGGCTGACCAGCAGGGGCACAATGCCGATATCGGCATCTTCGCCAAACAATCGCTGGATAAACGGCAATTCGATCTCAAGCCCGTGTTCATGGGCGTGCGCCTCGTCCAGGACCTGCACCTGCGGCCATGCAAGGGCCGCCTGCAACCCGGCCAGATCGCACCTCACATCGCCAAGCGGTGTGGCAAACCCGTCCGCCTTGGCAATCGCAATCCCCTGAAACGCCATGCGATGCGCCGGGCCAATGATCACGATCCGTTTGACCGTGCCCTTTAACGCCCGAACCGTGGCAAAACCCAGACCGGCAATCGCCCCTGAAAACATCAGCCCGGCATGGGGCACAATGATTGCCTTGGGGATTGGCGTATCATTCCCTGTCTGGCTCTCGACCGCCGCATGGATCAACCCGTCAATCTCGCTGCGCAGCACATCGGGCGCTGCGGGATAAAACGTTCCGGCAATGGCGGGCGGGCGGATAATCGTCATGACGCTTCCAATGATGGGCTTCCTTTGAAAAAGATAGCGATCAGGACTACACTTTGAAAGGACAAGCTAACAATCGTGAACCCGGTCAGGGTCCAAAGCGCCATGAATGTCACGACCCCGCAAATAGGAACCGTCCCCGGACGCTACTGGCACCATCTTGAGGATGGTCGTATCCAGTGTGATGTCTGCCCGCGCTTTTGCAAGCTGAAGGACGGGCAGCGGGGCTTGTGCTTTGTCCGGGCGCGCGAGGGCGATCAGGTGGTTTTGACCACATGGGGCCGGTCATCGGGTTTTTGCATTGATCCGATCGAGAAAAAGCCGCTTAATCATTTCCTGCCCGGCACACCGATCCTGTCATTCGGTACGGCGGGCTGCAATCTGACCTGCAAGTTCTGCCAGAATTACGAGATTTCCAAGGCGCGTGAAATGGACAGGCTGGGATCGCTCGCGACGCCTGAAATGATTGCCAGAACGGCAAAGGAATATGGCTGTTCGGCAGTCGCCTTTACCTATAACGATCCGGTGATTTTTCTGGAATATGCGGTGGATGTGGCGCAGGCCTGCCGCGAAGCCGGCATTCGCACCGTCGCCGTCACGGCGGGATATATTGGCGATAAAGCCCGCGAGGAATTCTTTCGCCATATGGACGCGGCCAATGTCGACCTTAAGGGCTTTACCGAGGATTTCTATCACAAGCTTTGTTCCGCCCATCTGGCCGATGTTCTTGAAACGCTGAAATACCTTAAACATGAAACCGGGGTGTGGTTTGAACTGACCAATCTGGTGATCCCCGGCGAGAATGACAGCGACGCCGAATTCAATGAAATGACGTCATGGGTGGCGGGTGAACTCGGCCCCGATGTTCCGATGCATTTCACCGCCTTTCATCCCGACTGGAAAATGATGGATCATCCGCGCACCCCGCCCACGACCCTGATCCGGGCGCGCGAGATCGCGATGAAAAACGGCATTCGCTATGCTTATGTCGGCAATGTCCATGACAAGGCGGGATCAAGCACCTTTTGCCATCATTGCGGTCACATCCTGATCGGGCGGGACTGGTATCAGTTATCGGACTGGAACCTTGATGCAAACGGGGCTTGCACCCATTGCGGTACCCATTGTGCGGGTGTGTTCCAACCGCGCCCCGGCACATGGGGGCCAAAGCGCCAGCCGGTGCGTTTGGTCGCGCCAAGTGCGGGTTCGGCACCTGCATCCTGATGGCGTTTTTGCTTCCATTATGGGCAAAGAAGGCTAAATTGCCGCCAGTTTCGTTTGGACCCAAAATCACCCCATGAAAATCCGCAAAGCCAGCATTTCCGACGTCAGCGCCATTTTCGCCATCCGAAGCCGGGTGCGCGAAAACCATCTGTCCGTCGATCAGTTGGCCGAACGCGGCATCACCAAGGCCGCCTTTGGCAAATGGCTTGCCGATGGCTATGGCATGTGGGTGGCCGATCTGGACGGGGCCGCGGCGGGCTTTGCCATTGCCATCCCGTGTGAGGCAACATTATGGGCGCTGTTCGTTGATCCCGATTTTGAAGGCCGCGGGGTGGGCAGAGCGCTTTTGCGCGTGGCCGAAGAATGGCTGTTTGCCCAAGGCTGCAACGACATATCACTGACCACCGATGCCGATCCCAAAATCCGCGCGCACCGCTTTTATGAAAACAATGGCTGGCACTGCACCGGCGATGCAGACAAGGGGCAGGTCGAATACATTAAATCCAACCCGACCCTGTCGCTGTTTGATTTTGGTTAACGCCGTTCACTTTACCGGAATGCCGCGCGTTTTCTTCTGGCTCGGCCCTATCAGGATCGGCGCATAGCCAATCAGAAACGCCAACCACCCGACCAGCCAGCACAGGGTCGCCGCTGCCAGAACCGGAAGGTAAGCATCGGGGAACTGCCCGACCAGAAGCCGCAGCACGGTCGAAATCCACACCAACCCGAATGCCGCATTCAAGGCCCGGCTTGCGCGCAATTCCCGCCCGGTATGGCCAAGGGCGGCCCGCCCGCCAATCGCGATGATCATGCAGGCCATCGCCCCGCCGGTAAGCCCGTGCAGGGCATCACGCGCTGCCATCACGTCCGGCCAGATATGGGCGATGCCAAACGCCGCCAATCCGGCAGGCACCCAGAAATAGGCGAAATGCAACATCGCCACCAACGGATCGCGTAGCGTCAGGTGCCCGCGCCAGCGCGCCATGCGAAACCCGTGCAGGATGGCCGTAATCAGCAACGCCGCGCCAAAGATGACGCCATCCGTATCCACCATCCCGATCACGATGGTGATGGCAAGGGCGGCAAGGCACACGCCGTCAAAGCGGGTAAACATCACCGGCATCGTGGCATCCGGCCGTTCGCGTTGCAGCCAGTTGCGCGTAAAGGCCGGGATGATCCGCCCGCCGATCAGCGCGATCAGAAGCACGATCAGCAAAATTGCACTTTGATAAATCACCATCGCATCAAGCGCGATCAGGTCAAGTGCGCTTGCAATAAACATCCCGTCAAAGGCGGTAATCAGCCCCAGAATACCAAGGATTTTAAGGTTGCGATAATTCCGACCCAGCACAAGCTCCCGCCCGGCAATCACGATAAGGGCGATGAAATAACCAAGCCCGCCGATAATGGTCAAGGCGGGCGGCAATGCCTCGCCAAAGCCAATCGCCAGCCGCGCGATGAGCCAGCACGCGGCAAGCACCATCAGCAATCCGCCCGCAACGGCGGGCCGCCCCGTCCAGTTGGCAATCGCGGTTAGCAGGAACCCGCCAATCGCCGCCCCGCCAAAGCCGAAAATCATTTCATGCCCGTGCCAAAGCGACGGCGTGCCAAGCGACGGCGTCGGCACGCCATGCGCCATCCCCGCCACCCACCAGACCACGGCCACCACCGCAATCAGCCCGGCAAACAGAAACATCGGGCGAAACGCGCCACTCCAGAATGGATGCGGTGCGGGGGCGGGTTCGGATATCGAGATCGGCGTGGTTTTCGCATTCATCATGGCACCGTCAAACAAGCAGGGGACTAAGTTGGAACAGTTCCATCATAGGCCGCGATTGTCCGCCTGCCTTGACATTGAGCAATCGGCCAAAATCACCGTGGAAACACGTGGGTGGTCGTCATGGGCCTGTCATATCGGTAAAATCCCGCAGGTTTTTGAGCAATAAGCCTTTTCTTCGCCATTTAACGCGCTAGATTAGGGAAAGCATTCAAGCATCGGCGGGATTGCCGGTGCAGACACCACATATGCCCGAAACATGACAGGAGCCTTTTTCCCATGAAGATCACGTTCTCCGATCTCGCCATCCCGACCTCGGGCGCTGTGATCGCCTTTGCCACCGATGGCGGCGATCTGATGCCAAGTGCCGTGGCGCTGGACGAAGCAACCGGCGGCGCACTTGCCAAGGCGATCAAGGGATCGACCTTCAAGGGGAAAGCAGGGCAAAGCCTGCAGCTTCTGGCGCCGGCCAATACCGATCTTTCGCGCATCATCGTGTTCGGGATTGGCAAGGAAGCCGAATTTGACGTGATCGCCGCCCAGAAACTTGGCGGCAATGTCACCGTGCGCGCCCTTTCGACCGGCGAGAAGGACGTGACCGTCCTGTTTGACATGGAAGGCATGGCCTGTGATTTCGCCACCGGTGCGATGCTGCGCGATTATCGTTTCGATAAATACCGCACCACCGAAACCAAGGAAGATAAACCGGTTCTGAAATCCATCGCGATTGCCGCGCGCGATCACAAGGACGCCAAAAAACAGTTCGACAGTGCCAAAAAGGTCGTCGAAGGCGTGTTCTTCACCCGCGATCTGGTGTCTGAGCCTGCCAATGTGCTGTATCCCGAAAGCTTCATGAAAGAAGTCAGCGCGCTTGAAAAACTCGGTATCGAGATCGACGTGCTTGACGAAAAGGAAATGAAAAAGCTTGGCATGGGCGCACTTCTGGGCGTCTCGCAAGGTTCGGCGCACAAGCCCTATATGGTTGTCATGCGCTGGAACGGTGGCAAGAAAAAAGACGCACCGGTCGCGTTTGTTGGCAAGGGTGTGACCTTTGATACCGGCGGTATTTCGATTAAACCGGCTGCTGGCATGGAAGACATGAAATTCGATATGGGCGGGGCCGGTGTGGTTTCCGGCCTGATGAAGGCCCTGGCCGGGCGCAAGGCCAAGGCCAACGTGATTGGCGTCATCGGCCTTGTTGAAAACATGCCATCTTCCACCGCACAGCGTCCGGGCGATGTTGTGACCTCCATGTCGGGGCAGACCATCGAAGTCATCAATACCGACGCCGAAGGCCGCCTTGTCCTGTGTGATGCCCTGACCTATGTGCAGGAAAAATACGATCCGAAACTGATCGTCGATCTGGCGACGCTTACCGGCGCGATCATCATTGCGCTGGGCCATGAAAATGCCGGGCTGTTTTCCAACAATGATGAATTGTCCACCCAGATCACCAATGCCGGTCTTGCGGTTAATGAAACTGTCTGGCGCCTGCCACTGTCGAAGGCCTATGACAGCCAGCTTAAATCCGACATCGCCGATATGAAAAACGTTGGCGGCCGGCCGGCCGGTTCCATCACGGCGGCCCAGTTCCTGCAACGCTTCATCACCAAGGATCGCCCGTGGGCGCATCTTGATATCGCCGCCATGGCCTGGGCGACGAAGGATAGCGAAGTCACGCCAAAGGGTGGCACTGGCTTTGGCGTGCGTCTGCTGGATCGCTTTGTTGCTGATAACTGTGAGTCCTGATTTCACGGCGGTTTGACCAGAAACTTGCGGGGCAGGGTGACGATCACCTTGCCCCGTTTTCATGTTCGCGATAGAAATCCACCATGGCTGACATCTGGTTCTATCATCTGACCGCGTCCCCGCTGGAACGTGCATTGCCGACCCTGCTGTCCAAGACATTGGAGCGGGAAAAACGTGCTGTCGTTATGACCGGGACCGAGGAAAGGATCGAGGCGCTCAATACCCTGCTTTGGACCTATGACGCCGCAAGCTGGATGCCCCATGGATCGAAATCTGATGGTGATCCGGAAATGCAGCCGGTCTGGCTGACATCCGAGGATGAAAATCCCAACGGGGCGCAATTCCTGTTCCTGACCGACCGCGCGATAAGCGAAAAGATCGCCGATTATGAACGCGTCATAATGCTGTTTGATGATCGTGATCATGAGGCGGTGGCCGAGGCCCGCACCCGCTGGAAAGACTGGAAAGACGCCGGGCACAAGCTGTCTTACTGGCAGCAGACCCCGCAAGGCGCATGGGAAAAAAAGGCCGAAAGCTGAGGGCTTCCGGCTTTTTGTTTGGTCTCCTGCTTCTGATCAGAACTGCTTGATCAGCAATATCCAGTTTTTACCGGGATTTTCCCAACCTTCCTTGACCATCGCTCGTTTGGCGCACTGGGTATAACCATGCCGTTCATAAAGACGGATGGCACCGGGATTGCCGTCTGATGCGATGATGCTGATCGCCTGTTTTCCGGCATTGATCGCATTGCGTTCGGCCGCCCGGATCAGTTCTGATCCGACCCCGCGATTGCGAAACGGCGGAAACACCGCCAGCACATTGATGTACCAGCTTCCCGGTGCCAGGCTTTCAAGCTCAAGCAACGGCACAAACATTGCCGGTATTTCCGTCGGATCAATCGGATCAAACGTATCGGGCTGGGCATAATCAATCAGAGCACCGATCACCTGATGTTCGCCAAAGGCAAGCGTGGTATTGCGATAGGAAAATCCGCCTTCGTCGCGCCGGGCGCGTCGGCGCCCGACATCCCAGACGGTCTCGTCGCCTTCGATCATGTCCTGCCACAGATAAACCGGCAGGCCTTCGCCCGCGATATTGATCAGCTTGGCCATGACATCGGCATCATTAACGCTTGCGCGCAGTAAATCCATTGGCGGTGTCGGGCGGTCGGTGTTTGATTGTGCCAATGGCCGCGCGGCTGGTTTAAAGCTCATATTCATTGCTCGTGTCCCTTTTCTTTGTCTTTGCGATCATCCCGCCGCCACAAGACGTGGCAGGGCATGTTTGGCCATGGCATGGACATGGCGATGATCGGTCCCGCAACAGCCGCCAATCACCGCAAGGTTCGGCAGCAATTCGGCCAGATCGCAATAAAGCCGCCCCAGTTCGTCCGGGTTGCCGTCGTCAAGATGTTCGCAGGCATCAAGTTCCGCATGGCTTTGGCGCGATGCATTGGCCCGAACACCACAAATGCGGTTCTTCCAGGCGTTGTTGCCGTCAAGCTTGTCGCGGAAATGGTCAGGGTGGGCGCAATTGATCATGTAATAAACCGGATAGGCACCGGTTTGCGCATCAACCATTTCAATCACGTCGCCAATGCCGTCACCGCTTGGCAACTGGCCATCGGTTTCAACGGTAATGGAAATCACGCAGGGCAAATCGGCATCCTTGCAGGCCAAGGCGATGCCAATCGCTTCTTCAGGGTAATTCATCGTGATCGCCGATACCATATCGATCGGCGTACCGGCAAAGGTGCGCACCTGAACCGCGTGATAGTCGCGTGCCTGCTGGGTGGTCATGCGGTCGGTCGGGCTATACCCATCGCCGCGTGGTCCGATGCAGCCACTGATCAGGCACGGGGTTTCGGCGGTCTGATACCGGTCGCGCAGATCGGCCATCATCCGGACCGACTTGTGGTTCATGTCGGCAAGTTCGACCGCACTGTAACCCATGCGCAGGCCCCAGTCGCCATTGGCGCGCCATGTCGGGCTTTCCAGTACAAAACCGACCTTGGCGTTGAGCGCGATTTCAAGGTAGCGCGCGTAATAGTTGGCAACGCGATTGTAGCCGTCCTGTGTCTGCAAAAGATCAAAAGATGCGAAATAGGGGATATCAATCCCGTCATGGAAAATCAGGGTGGTTTCAAGCCCGCCGTCGGTAATGAATTTGGTTGGCGCGAAAGGGGGCAGATGGGAATGGTGTGCGGTCATGACTTCAAATTTCACATTTTGGGGTTTCAAAAATTCTACCCGGACGCTATTCAAACCAGCGAAAGAGCAGGGGCCGAAGTCTCGCCCCGGTTGGGTTTTGCTTCTAGTAAGCATGCGGTGCAGTTTTTGAAATTACTGAAAACCTTTTTAAAACAATGGAATATCGGAACTGGTCGGCTTTCTGGCGCATTCGGGGTTATGCTGTGCGACGGAAAACTGTACCGCCGGTAGGGTAAAGTGATGAACCAGACGATTGATCAGGCCGCCGATGCGGCATCAGAGCAGGCCAAGGGCAAGGGTGAGCGCACCCGCGACCGTATCCTCGAAATTGCCGAAAACTCTGTGCTGAACAAGGGATTTGGCGCAACCTCTATCGAGGAGCTCATCTGCGAGGCTGGCATCACCAAAAGCGGATTTTTCTATCACTTCAAGGATAAGAACGAACTGGCGCGCGCCCTTTTGCTGCGTCATATCGAACAGGATGAAAAGATTCTCGATCAGGTGTTTTTGCGCGGGCAGGAACTGGTTGATGATCCGCTGCAACAATTCCTGATCGGGCTTAAAATCCTTGCCGAACTGGTCGAAGATCTGCCGCAGGGTCACCCGGGATGCCTGATCGCGGTTTACTGTTATCAGGAACGGCTGTTTGACAATGAAGTCCGGCTTTTGAACCGGCAGGCGGTGCTGGGCTGGCGCACACGGTTCCGCGCCATTCTGGATCGGATCGTTGATGTTTATCCGCCCAACGAGCCGGTCGACCTTGATGAACTTGCCGACATGGTTTCAACCGTGGTGGAAGGTGGCATCGTGATGTCAAAGGCGCTTGGTCGCCCGCATATGCTTGCCAATCAGATCATGTTGCTACGCAGTTTCGTCAAATTGCTGTTTACCCGGCAACCGGTCTGATTTGATACGGGCTCAAGGCGTGCCGGTTTTGCCGCTACCACCAGTACCACCAGTGCTCATGACATCCTCAAACAGGATTTCCACCAGCGCCTTGGTGACGTCATTCTGGCTTAGTTTTCCGGCGGCCATTTCATTTATTGCCGGGAAACTGTCCGCCGACAGGGCAAACAGCTTTGTCTGGATTTCAGATGCCCGCACCGGCCAGTCCGGATCGATTTGCGCCAATCCAAGCAACATCGCACGCGCCATCTGATCGGTATCACCGCTGTTGATCGCGTCCTGCACCTGCGGGATTTGTTTGGCCTCGGACACGGCAACGTCAAGTGTCGCCAGAAGGTCGGCCAATGCCTTTGCCTGAATCTGAATATCCGTCACCGGGTAATTCTGCTCAATGTCGCGCAATGGGGCGACGGCGGTTGATGTGCCGTAGCTCGACAGATAGGCAATCGCTCCGCCCAACTGCCAGCTTTCCCACTTTTTCCACGAACCGGCTTTAAGGTCATCGATCATCGGCGTGGCGATGGTGCCGCCATATTGCCGGAAAATCTGGTCAATCGCCTGTGGGGCCGGGCGGCCTGTCACGCGGGTTGCTTCCTGCGTTGCAAGGGCGGCGATATCTTTCAGGGCCTGTTGATAGTCGCTTTGTGCCGTCATCGGAAAGCTCCCGTTTCATATGTCACGATATCACGCATCAACCGCTGTCCACCAGTTGGCATAGCGCACATTGCCAAACGCCGCCTGACCGTCATAGGGCGTGCGCAATTCGTTGGTGCCACAGTGAATTTCGCCAAGTGCAACGTGATAGTCATCCCAGTCATCAATGAAGTCGCAGGTGGGGCCATTGACAATGGCAGCGATTTTCTGGGTCAAATCACGTTCAAAAAGATCATATCCGTGATTGGGATTTGTATTGTCCTCGATCCACGGGCCGAAAGGCTTGGGAATCATCAGGCGGTCATTACCAACAAACATATTGGGCATGTCACCGGTCAAGGCACCACACTGGAAGCCGCCCTGTTTGCCCGGATAGACGTTAAAGCCGTTATCCCGCCCGATTGTCCAGCCTGAAACCTTGTCGGCAAAGGTGAAATCACCGGGATTATAGCCTTCCGGGAAGAAGATGACCGGAACCTTGATGATATCGGTATCGACCAGATCGAATGCATTTTTCAGGAGTGTGACATTTCTGGCGATAACTGTTTCAACCCCGCCAATGTTCCAGTCGCGCAGTTGCTTGTATGTGTAATTGCTGTGATCGCGTGGATTGGTCAAGGGTGCCGGGCCGTTGCCCAGAAAGGCATTGATGGTCGCGCCAACATTGGTCCCGTTGATTTGCAGGCTGGTATAATCAAAACGATTATGAACACCATCCCATGCCGCACGATTAAGCACATTTGCGGCACCATGTGCGCCTTGGGCGGCGGTCATCAGGCGGTATGCCTCTGCCGGGCTTGCCACCAGAAGCTTCCATTTTTTGAAGGCACTGGCCGGATTGTTGTCAGGTACAAAGGTCATCATTTCATCGACATGACCAACCAGTAGCCAGTCCGTATCCAGAATGATCGGTGTTTGCATGTTCTGGGCGGCCATGAAGTCGCGGCTGCTGGCATCGACCCTGTGATACCGGTTATGGCCGTAATAAATCCGGCCGTATCGATATGGTGTGACGATGCCATTCGCCGTTTTCTGAACCGGTGGGGTTACGGCAATATTTCCACCCGAATTGGCCGAGGCAATGGCATCTGCGCTTCCCGCTGCCGGATAGGAAATGCCGACATTTGCATTCAGCAATGTCTCATACACCCAGTTTTGCAGGGGCCGCCAGCGGTGGGTCTTCATGAAAACATCCTTGTTTTCAACACCCGTTACGTTACCGGGCCATGAACAGTGACCCGATACAATGGTGTCGCGCATCCAGCGGTCATCCCCGGCGGGAACGGTGCCCCCGCGATAGTTTGCCCATGCATTGCCGTTCAGATAAGGAACACCTGTTGGGGTTGCTGCGGCGGGATCGCCTACCGTGACCGGGATAACCGGATTGTCTGCACCGGCTGCCGCGCCAAGATCAACGCGAAACTGTGCATTGTTTGCGTTGGCGACATACATGCGGGCAACTGTTTGCAAATGGTGATTGCCGACCCACCGTGCTGCGACAACCCGGTCTGCATAAAGATAGCTTGGATTGCCTGCTCCTGTGACCTCGGGCTGGATCACATGCAAAACGATGCGGACTTGACCAGAGGTAAACCCGGTGCCGGCAAACCGGACGGCTTCAAGGGCAAAGAGTTTGGAAGCGCCGACATTGCCGGTTGTAATTGCTGCGATGTCCGTCGTTTCGGGACCAATGATTTCGGTGCTGTTATTCAGAATACCGTTGAATATCCGCAAATGTTGCCGGGCCGGGTTTTCACCCCCAGTCCCGATAACGCGCAGTTCCAAACCCCAACCGCCGGGTACAACAGGGGCACCTGCATTCGGGCCAAGTGCATTTCGCCGGATTTCAAGGCGGGAGGTGCCGGTCACCAGGTCATTGTTACCGTTTACCCGCTGATCCTGATTGTCGGCATAGCCGACAGCGGTGTTATTGCCATCGCGGTTGCAGTTAACCGGAATGATCGCACCAACACCCCCTGCGCCATATGTGATGGCGGGTGGTGTCACCTGATTAAGGATACCGGCATCATCCAGATTGCCGTCACGATTGCGGTCCGTGTGAAGCGTATACCAGACAACATCAAGATTTTTGGCATTGGTGGCATCACCATTCACGACAATACCCGGCTCGTCCACCGGGACGAACCCGGCACCGCTAACCTTCAGCCGCCACGTACCATCCGCAATATCAAAAACATGCGAAACCGCGACATTCGGTGTCACAACCAGATCCTGTGTCTTTTGCGGATGGGCATCGCTGGTGAGCGAGATGCGTACCGAGTTGAACGGATAAACTCCGGCGGGGGCATTAAGCTGGACGGTGTAATTTGCCATGACGTCCTCAGCGGCTGGTAGGGGCGGGTGATGGGCTGTCATTCATCGCATCGGCCAACAGAAGCCGTGCCTGAAGCGCGTTGTTCAGAATGGCAATCCGGTCATCGATGGTGCCAAGGCCGACATCCTTCAGGATTGCACCGGCCCATGGCTGGCTGGTGATGTCCGGGCCACCTGCGAATTGTATGGTGGCGTAATCGGTAATCCCGTCCGGCGTTTTGACGCCAAGCCTGATCGCGGCATCCCCGGCGGCCTTGCTGGCAATCGCCAGGCTGTCGGCGTCATATCGGGCAACCGCATCGGGAATGGTGATCTGCAAATAACCGGGAAGCGATGCGATGACATCGTCAAGCGACGGCACCGGTGACGGGGTGGGGGATGGTGTTGGCGTCGGTGATGGTGACGGTGTCGGCGTTGGTGTGGGTTGCGGTTTCGGGCCACAGGGCGAAGCTGGCAGGGCGGCAACGCTGCTGGCCTCTGCCTCCATCAGTTTCGCCACCTCGTCGGCAAAGCGTTTCTCGGCCTGAAGGCGGCTGACTGCACTCGCATCGAATTTCTGTTTGCTCATGATGCTCAGCGTCTTGAGCCGTTCGGCATCCTGTGCGCCAAACGCCGCCAGAAGATTGCCGACCTGCGGGCCGGCATCGGCAATGCGTTGCGACAATGCCTTGGCGTCCTTGCCGCTGCCTGCTGCAATCAGGGCATCGCCATCACGTGCAAGCTTCTGATCGTTGCTGATCTGCGCATTCAGGCTTTCAAGCTGCTTGGCGGTGCGAATGTCGATCCTGGTGCCGGTGATGGTCACACTGGTCGGGTATTGCGCCAGTGTTCGGGCAAGGTCGCTGATCCTGTCGGCATAGGCCATTTGTCCGGTCCCGCTTTGGTGAAGACGTCCTATGACGCCGGCAGGCGGGGTTTGTGATGGGCGGGATTAATACAAATATTTCATGTTGATCGTGCCCGTCTCATGCAAGCCATGCGTAAATTGCATGTTGATGGGGATTGATGAATGACGTCCGGTTCGCTATACATGTCATATCGAACGCGCCGATTTGCTCCTCAGCTTGCGGGCGCGCTAAAAATGCGGCTAAAGCGAGAGGGCGTGCACGCTCCGACATGTACGACCGCCTCGGTTTCGCCGCGGCGGTTTTTTTATGTTCGGAAAAGGTTGGGATCCATGATCAGGCTCTCGAACGTCCAGAAGACCTACCCTGCACGGCGCGGAAGCCCGGCGCATACTGCGCTGCACGGCATCGATCTTGATATCGCGGCCGGTGAAATCGTGGGGGTGATCGGTCGGTCCGGTGCGGGCAAGTCCACGCTTATTCGTTGCATCAACCTGCTTGAAGTCCCGACATCGGGCAGCGTGATTGTTGATGGCACCGATGTCACGCAACTGGCGAAACGCGATCTGCCGCTGTTTCGCCGTCAACTTGGCATGGTGTTCCAGCATTTCAATCTGCTGTCATCGCGCACGGTTTACGACAATATCGCCCTGCCGCTTGAACTGGCCGGGGCCAGCAAGGCCGATATTGCCGCGGCTGTTGATCCATTGCTGCCGCTGGTCGGGCTAGAAGACAAACGGGACCGTTATCCCGCCGAACTTTCCGGCGGCCAGAAACAGCGCGTTGGCATCGCACGCGCCCTTTCAAGCAATCCCAAGGTCGTTCTGTGTGACGAGGTCACATCGGCCCTTGACCCGGAAACCACCCGCCAGATCCTCAGTCTCCTGCGTGACATCAATAAACGCCTTGGCCTGACCATGGTGGTGATCACCCATGAAATGGCGGTGGTCAAACAGCTTTGCGACCGCGTGGCGGTCATGGATGGCGGCGTGATTGTCGAGGAAGGCAAGGTTGACGCGATTTTCGCCAATCCGACCCACGCCACGACGCAATCGCTTCTGGCCGATGAATTCCTTGATTACCCGGCGCGGGCGAATGCGGCTGCGACCGCGACCGTCGATACAACCACCGGGCAGGAGGCTTAATCATGTTTGCAACACTTGCACCGATCCTGCTTCAGGCAACGCTTGAAACCTTTGCGATGGTGATATCCGCCCTTGCACTTGGCACGGCGTTTGGTCTGCCGCTTGGCGTTTTGCTGGCGACGTCTGGCCGGGGTGAACTGTTCGAAGCCCCGCTGTTTCAGAAATCCATCGGGCCGATTGTCAATGCCACCCGATCCGTGCCCTTCATCATTCTGGCCGTCGCGATCATTCCGTTTACCCGCCTGATTGTCGGGACATCGATTGGTACGTCGGCTGCTATCGTGCCACTGACCGTTGCGGCCATTCCGTTCATTGCCCGCATCATCGAAGGTGCCATCCGCGAAGTCGATGGCGGCCTGGTCGAAGCCGCCCAGGCGATGGGCGCCCGCCCGTTTCAGGTGGTGACCAAGGTGCTGCTGCCCGAAGCATTGCCCGGCATCATTCACGGCCTGACCTTAACTGCGGTAACCCTGATCGGGTATTCGGCGATGGTTGGCGCGGTGGGTGCCGGTGGCCTTGGCGATCTTGGCATTCGCTATGGTTATCAGCGTTTCCGTCCCGATGTGATGGCGGCGGTTGTCATCACCCTGATCGTGGTGGTGCAGATGGTGCAAAGCCTTGGCGACTGGATGGCGCGCAAGGCGGACAAGCGCAATATCTGAACCCGTTTTCGTTTCTTTATCTTCTTTGAATTCCCGCAAAACACCACAGTAAACAAGGAGTTTTACCATGCGGTTTCTGCTTAAACTGACGGCTGCTGCCGTTCTGACCGCCGCCCTGACCGGGCAGGCACTGGCGAACGAGAAAATCAAGATCGGCGTTACCCCCGGTGCGCACGAAGAAGTCATGGAAGAAGTCGTCAAAGTGGCGGCGACCAAGGGCCTTGATATCGAAATCGTCAGCTTCTCGGACTATGTCATTCCCAACCAGGCGCTTGATGATGGCGACCTTCAGGCCAACAGCTTCCAGCACAAGCCTTACCTTGATAACCAGATCAAGGATCGCGGTTATGACCTTTCGGTGGTCGGCTATAACATCCTGACCCCGATGGGTATCTATTCCGACAAGATCAAGGATCTGAGCGAGCTTAAAGACGGTGCTGAAGTCGGGATTCCGAACGACCCGACCAATGGCGGTCGTGCGCTTCTGGTCCTTCAGTCCAAAGGCCTGATCAAGGTTGATCCGGCGGTTGGCCTTGTCGTCAGCCCGCTTGATGTCATCGAAAACCCGAAAAACATCAAATTCGTCGAACTTGATGCGGCACAGCTTCCGCGTTCGCTGGCTGATCTCGATGCCTCGGCGATCAACACCAACTACGCGCTTGAAGCCGGTCTGAACCCGATCAAGGATTCAATCGCGATTGAAGGCAATGACAGCCCGTACGCCAACGTGATTGTCACCCGCACCCAGGACAAAGATGCGCCGTGGGTCAAAACGCTGGTTGAATCCTATCACGATGATGCAATCCGTGAATTCATCGAAACCAAATATGAAGGCTCGGTCCTGCCGGTTTTCAAAATTTCTGAATAATCCCGGCGATTATTCATAAAAAATTGCGCCCGCGCTCGGATCAGAGCGCGGGCGCTTTTGTTATGTGCAGGCATATGCACGATTTAACGCGGTTCAACCATATCGCTGATCGTGTACGACACCCGGTTTCTGATCTTCTCAGACATAAAAACCGGTTTAGTCCTGATTTCCTTTTGGTGGCTCTGGCGGCGCATTTTCGGCGATTTCCCCGTTCTCATGATCGTTTTCGGGGCTGGGGCCGTTTTGGCGTGCCAAAAGGCGCTGATAGAACAGCCCGATACAGATCAGAACGACGCCAAGCCCGATAAAGGACAGCGCCCGCCAGATGCCTTCAAGGCCCGACATATCAAACAGGAACGCCTTGGCAACCGCCATAAAGACAAAGGCCGCCGATGCCATGCGGACATGCAGCGATCCGCGCCACAACCCATAGGCCAAAAGCGCAATCCCAAAGCCCAGCCACGCTGCGGAATAGCTGTAAAGTTCCGGCGATGTCCAGGGCTGATACATGCCGATATAACCGCCGTGGAAGAAATGGCGGATTTCAAAGGTGATCCAGCAAAAGGCCAGCAGGATCGACAGAACCCCCGCCGTCCGGCGATAGCTTTCCGGTTTGCCCCCCGAAAGCCGGGTCGCCAGAAGACCGGTCAGGATCGCCGGCAGCAGATAGGCCGAAAGCAGCAGGTTAAAGAACAGGCCATTGCCGACAAACTCGCCACTCATCAACGGGTTGAGCAACAGCAGGTTCAGCATGCCGAGCATGAAGAACCCGGCAAAACCAAGCCCCAGAATGCACCGGGACATCACCGGGCTTGCCAGCGACCGGTCAAGCCGCTGCAAACCGATTGCCGCCGAAAGCGCCAGAAGGGATTGAAGGCTCCATTCCATCAGGGTATCGGGCACGGTATGGAAAATACCCTGATTGGTGGCGTGATGCAGGATCACCGCACCGGTCGCAAGGCTTGTGAAAATCGCAAGTCCTTCGAAAACAAGACGATGGCGCACATCACCCGATTGGCGAAGCATCCAGACGCAGGCCCAGAATGCCATCGCCGGACCGCCATAGCCCCACAGCAATGCATTGAAAACCGGTGTGGTGCCAAGCTGATCAGCGGGAACAATGGTCGGCTGCCAGAAGATCGTCACAAGAACCAGACCGGCAATGCCAATCGCCGTCTTGGCAAGCCCCGGCAGGGGCCAGCGCCCGCCAACCCAAACGGTCGCAACCGCAAGGGTGGCAAGCCCCAGCGGCAGCCAGCCATCCCCCAGCAGGATGAACATCGCGGTGGCTATCATGCCGATGGTGCCCACCGTATAGGTGGCAAGCGCCCCGTCCCGGCCATGTGCGGTGGTGGGCATTCTGCGGTCGATGATGCTTAAGGCACCAAGGAACCCTGCCGCCAGCGCAAGGGCAAAACCACCAAAGAACATATCGACATCAAGAATATCACTACGCCAGAGCGCAATCAGGAACAGCCCGATCGGGCCCGACACCCCGGCAACCGCCATAAACAGGCGGGCGGTGGAAAATACCGCCCCGGCAAAGCCACCAAGACCAAGAATCAGGCCAAACCCAAGCCCGGTCAGAAGGAAGGATTGCGTATCGGGCAGGACGGAAAATTTATCAATCGCATCGGTGATGATTGGCTGATCATATAGCAGCGGATCGATGGAAAGACGGATATCCCAACCCAGATAACCAATCAGTGCCAATACTGGCGCACCAAGTGCAACCGGCCCCAGAACCGGGAACAGGGCCGCCGTCGCCAGCAGCAGGGCCAGCATGATCATCAGGGTCGCGGTGCCGGTCGCATCAAACCCGCTGTGATGAAGCAGATAAATCACAAGCCAGCCATTCCCGGCGACCATAAGTGACGATTTCCAGTCGATGCGTTCGGGAACCCGGGCGGGATCGCGGGGGTAAATGCCAATGGCATAGGTCGCAATCGCGGCCAGCAGAATGGCAATATCATAAACCGCAAGCGACGCCCCCATATCGGCCGGGGCGGCAAAAACCAGAAGATGGCCCCAGACAAAACCCGCAATCGCGGTTGTCATGGCAAACCAGTGCCAGCCACGCAATCGCGCAATGCCATAGCTGCCCGCCGTGATGATCAAACCGTAAAAGGCCAGAACCCAGGGGGCGGGTTCACCCGACTGCACCATAAACGGCACGATGTAACTGGCCAGAAGCCCGGTTGATGCCACCAACGGACCCTGCAAAAGCGAAAGTGCGAGCGTGCCCAGCGCCACAAGCGCCATCAGGACAAAGGCCATCGCCGGGCCGATCATGCCATAAAGCATATGGGCCGAAAAAACCGTGGCAAAGGCGGTGGTCGTACCCGCAAGGGTCAGAATGCCCGGAATATAACCGGCATTGTTGCCGGTCTTGGCCGCAAGCAGGGCGGGCTGACGGCGAAGATATTCGCCACTGCCAAACAGGGCCGCGGCAAACAGGGCCGCAAGCAGAATGCGCACCAGCGGGCTGAGCAAACCGGCCTCAATGGAATAATGCACAAGGAAAATGCCGCCAAACACCAGCGCGATGCCGCCAATCCACACCGCCCAGCGCGTGCCGATCTTTTCTTCAAAGCCGATGGCGCGTTTGGGGGCTGCTTGCGGCACGGTGCGTTGTGGTCTTGGCGCGACCGCCGCCGGTTTTGCTGGGTGGGCGGGTGTGTCGGTCCTGGCCGGTTTGGCCGGATCGACCGGATCGGTTTTTGCCGTTTTATCCGGTGGCACCGCAGCAGGTGTGACCGAAGGAGCCGGAGGCACCGGCAGACCGGCTTTCAAAAGCCCGATCTGTTGTTCCAGCATTTGCAGTTTCTGTTTGAAACCGCGTATCCGGAAAAAAGCGATGATGCCCATGATCGCCCCGACCAATATGGTCAGGCTGAAGACACCTGTGAAAAACAGCTCCATGTAATCCTCTTTTTCGCATTGCTCGTGCGGGGGCGGATTTTTATCCGCGATTATTTCCGCCATCATAGCGCGAAAAAGCGAATTGTCTTGTCTTTACAGGAGTGTATGGGATTGCGCCGGGTTTGGCCGCGGCAGAGGGATATTTATGGGTATTGCCCCGCAACCCCGACAAGGGGGAGGCAATACCCGTAAAGCAAATGTCAGAGCAGCCTGATCAGTGACAGCAGGAATGCACGGGTTGGTATTCCTCGTACTGATCATGCAGCTTGACCCAGTCCATCACCCCGTCCTCGTTACGGCCAAAGGGTGTCATGTCAAGAAGGCATGTGCCCCGATCAGGGCATCACCGGCGCGCGCATAACTGGAATAGGTGTGGAAAATCTCGCCGCTGTCGGGATCACGGACAAAGACGCTTTCGCCGTGAAGGTCTTCCATCTTGCCGGTATAGGGCGCGTAGTTATAGGTCGCGGTGCCGGCCTTGACGTCATCAGGGCGAAACGACGCATCGAAATCGTAATTGAAATCTGATCCCGCCGAAGAAAACCAGGGGAAGTTCCAGCCCATCCGTTTCTTGAAATCCTGAAATTCCGAAAGCGGGGCCCGCGAAACGACCGCGAGTGTCACGTCATGATGTTTGAGATGCAGGTTGGCACCGTCAAAGTGATCGGCCAGAAACGAACAACCGACACAGCCCTCTTTCCAGCCGGGGCCAAACATGAAGTGATAGACGATTAACTGGTTGCGGCCATCAAACAGATCGGCGAGCGATTTTTCACCGTCCGGCGTGTCAAAGACATAATCCTTGTCCACCCGCACCCATGGCAGGGCACGGCGTTCCTCGCACAGGCGGTCATAGGCACGCATATGTTCCTTTTCCCTTGCAAGATGCGCCTTGCGGGCATCAAGCCATTCCGCACGAGAGACGATTTCGGGGCGTTTCATCATATTCTCCTTGTTGATCGGTTGGCGCGCTGATCAAAAGGCAATACAAATACGTGTCGTCCGGGAAATGGGTGGGCAATTCAGGCAGGCATCAGGCACCGATCAGGGGGCAGGCCGTTTTACCGGCAATATGTCCGTCCAATCGGATCTGACTTACATTCCCTCGCAGGCCTGTTTTTGCATCTCAGCGGCAGTGCCGGTTTTGTGATTGCAGTTGGCATAGGCAAAGTTGTCGGTACGGCGTGACGCATCGGGTGTAGCATGGTCCCAAAGATTGCGTTTAAGCGACCAGTCGACCTTTGCGGTTCCGCATTCGGTGGTCCATTCGGTGGTAAATTCGGGGGAATTTTCCGACCCATGGCGTTCTGCCACGACTTCGGCCCCGAACCAGTCAGCCAGACGGGCAATGCGTTTATTGTCGCTGGCCGTGACGCCCATGATCGACGCAAGATCAAGCTCGCGGAAACCAAAGGCGATCATCATCGTGCTGGCCTCGATGGCGGCGCGGTGACGCCCCCAATGGGTCGGCGACAGCTCGATCCCGAAAATCGCGCTATCCACCGGCAGGTCCTTGCCGCGCAGGCCGACACAGCCAAGCAGATCGCCCGACGATTTATCAAAAATCCCGACCTGAAAATTGCGCCGCGGCTGTTCTTCCTGCCATGCAAGGAACCGGTCAAACAGCGCATTGCTGCTGGCGCGCGTGCTGTCGTTATCAGCAGTACCGTAAAGGGCGCGATACCGTTCATCCATCTGATAGGCGACAAACGCCGCCCGATCCGAGGGCGTGAAATCGCGCAGGATGAAACGCTTGCTTTCAAGTCTTGCGAGGAGTTCCGGACTTCGCATTGTGATTACTCCACATTTCCGGTGGCGCAGGCCGCCTGTTTGATGGCCGGGTCGTAAGGGGTATCGCCATTTACCCCATCGGTCCCATCATCGTTATTTGTGTCACAATGCACATCGCGCAACGCGAACAGGGTGCCAATCGCCGATAAAACCATCAAAATTGTGCAGATAATCGAAATAACCTGTAAACCGTCCGTAAAGGCCGCGCGCGCCAGTGGCAAAATATCCGATGATATTGCCGCAGGCAGATCATGCAGCGCATTGACCGCCCCGCCAAGGGTGCTGCGGATGGCGTCTGCGGCCTCGTTCCCGATGCCGGTCGGTACGGCTTCGATCATGACATCGCGATAGATCGCGGTGCCGACACTGCCCAGAATGGCAATGCCAAGTGCCCCGCCAAGCTCCGCACTTGTTTCCGACATCGCGGCGGCCGACCCGGCCCGATCAGACGGGGCCGATGCCACCACCATATCCGTACAGATCATCGCAACCGGCGTAATGCCAAGCGAGAAGATCGTCGCACCAGCCACTAGGACATAAAGGCTGACGACGCTGCCCGGCCATGACAGCATGCCAAAGCCAGCCGCGGTCAGGATCAGGGCACCGGTCATCACCTGTCCCGGTTTGAACCGGCCCATAAGGACCGGCGCCCCCATCGAGCCGACAATACCGGCGACAGTTGCGGGCAACATCGAAAGCCCGGCCTGGATCGGGGTAAGGCCGATGACCAGTTGCAGGGCCTGGGACAGGAACAGGAAATAAGCCATCCCGGCAAAGATCACCGCGGTCTGAATGACGATGGGAAGTGCGATGGTCTTCTGTTTGAGCAGATCAAGATCCAGCAGCGGATCGGCAAGCTTGCGCTGACGGCGGATGAAAACCCATGCACCCAGCAGGCCAAAGACAAGGGCAGAAAGGGCATCACTGCCAAAGCCATAGGCAGCAACGACCTTGACCCCGTAAATGATTGCCAGCACCGAGCCAAGCGAAAGCGCGGCACTGAACAGGTCAAGCCGGCCAAAGCTTTTGGCCTTGTGTTCCGGAAGCAGGATCGGAGCAACAATCAGCAAAAGTCCCATCACGGGCACATTGAGCAGGAAAACAGCCCCCCACCAGAAATAGCTGAGAACAAGTCCGCCCAGAAGCGGCCCGGCAGCCGTGCCGACCATAAAGGTTGTCATCCATGCGGCAATGGCAAAGGACCGTTCCTTGTCATTGTGAAACATCGAACGGATCAGCGACAGGGTAGAGGGCATAAGCGTCGCCCCGGCAATGCCCAGAACCCCACGCGCAAAAATCAGCATTTCGGGCGTATCGGAAAAGGCCGCCAGCACGGAGGCCGCGCCAAAGCAGCCACCGCCGATCATCAGCAATTTGCGCCGACCGATCCGGTCACCCAGTGTCCCCATGGTGATCAGCGACCCGGCAATGAAAAAGCCATAGATATCGACAATCCACAGCAACTGGTCACTTGTCGGGTTAAGGCTTGCGGTCAGGGCCGGTACGGCAAGATGCAGAACCGTCATATCCATCGCGATCAGAAGGCACGGCAGGGTCAGCACCAGAAGGCCGATCCATTCGCGGCGGGTGGCCTTGTTGTCGGTCTGGGCGGTATCGTCGGTTGGTGACGCGACGGGGGTATTCGGGGCGCTCATGTCTTGTGTTTCCAGTATTTCTTATGGTGGCGCAGGCCGCAATGGATTGGGGCATCGCGGAATTTATTCTGCGGTCGTTATTCGGGGCGATGTTGGGGCCTTAACCGTGGTTGAGGTCAAGACGGAAATCGGGGCAAAATCATTCCGAAGTGCAACAGACTTCGAGCTTGTCGAGGGCGCTGCTCCATCCTTCCTGATGTCCATCACGCGCAGCCTCGTCAAAGAACTGCGTGTGATGGAGGGTTAAGATGGTCGCCGCCCCGCGATCCTCGGCCACAAAGGTCAGGGTCACATGCGATTTGCGTTCGGGCATTGTGATCCATTGCCAGGAAAAGGACAGCTTTGCATCGGTTTCAACCGCATCATAGGTGCCGCTGACATCGTGGATTTCACCATCGGGCCCCGGTTCCTTGAAACGGATGCGAAAGGTGCCGCCGATTTTTGCATCGATGCTGGCATCAATCATCTCGCAACCTTCTGGTCCCCACCATCTGGCGAGTTTTTCGGGCTGGGTCCATGCGGCGTAAACCTTTGCCGGTGGGGCGGCAATCCGGCGCCGGATCATCAGGCTCGGCTTGTCTGGTATTGTATCGGGCATCAGTCCCTAATCCTGCTGCTTTTCGGTTTTGATGGCGTCGTCGTCTTCTTGTTCAAGGAAGGCGGCAAGCTGATCGAGTTTATGCGACCAGAAGCGCTGATAGCGGGCCAGCCATTCCATGGCGTGCTCCATCGGTGCGGCATTCAGGCGCACATTGACCGTCCGTCCGGTCTTCTGCCGCGCAATCAGCCCGGCATCGGACAGAACATCCAGATGTTTCATCACCGCCGGCAACGAAACGTGAAACGGTCGCGCCAGCTCACTGACCGACAGGTTTTCTTCCGTCTCCAGCCGGGCCAGAAGCGCACGGCGGGTTGGATCGGCAAGGGCGGCAAAGATGTCGTTCAGTTCGGCTTCTTGATACTTAACCATGAAGTTAAGTATTGATCAGGCCACACCGCCCTGTCAATCAAAAGTTGATCCCGGTTGTCACCATCCCCTGCCACGCGGTCAGAAGGGCAACACCGATAAACAGCAAACCCGCCGTCCGCCCGATGAAAATCGTTGCCACCGGATTGCCGGTAATCAGGTTGCGGCTGGTCCCGGCCGCAAGGGCAAGCGCGCCATAAACCGCAAGCTGTACGGCGGCCGTCATGATCCCCATGATCAGCGCCTGCGACCAAAGCGGCCCGTAATGCGGGCGGATGAATTGCGGATAAACCGCAAAAATGAACAGATAGGCCTTGGGATTAAGCATGCAGGTGATCATGCCCTGGCGAAACGCGATCCAAAGCGACGCGGTTCTGGCCGCCCGGATGCGTTCCACCGTGATGGCGCTGCGCAACAGCGTAATGCCGATCCAGACCATATAGGCCGCCCCGGCAAACAGCATGACATTCAAAAGCCATGGTGCAACGGCCAGAAGGGCGCTGATGCCGATGGCACCCAGCAGCGTGTGATACACCCCGCCCAGCATGATCCCGGCGGTGGCCGACAACCCTGCGCGTTTGCCCCCGGTCAGGGAATTGGCAATCACGAAAAACATATCCATGCCGGGCACAATGATGATGCCCGACAGCAGAACAAAGAACAGCCAGAGATTTTCAGCATATGTCATGGGGCGCTCGTAATTTATCCACCGAACGGCTTGATCGGCAGGGGTAAACTAGCAGGGCGCTCCTGACAGGCTCATGTCAGGATGGTGGAGGGGGGCTGTGTTCGATGTTGAATTTACTCTTCGTGTCAGATTGGATCAAATGCATGCATTGGGTGGCATTGGAGTTTTCCCCAAGCATGCTGAAACTTGACCATATCACTGTTATCGCGCCAACATTGGCCGAAGGTGTGGCGCATGTCCGGGCGTGTCTTGATCTTGATGTACCGTTCGGGACGCGTCATGGCTATATGGGCACGCATAATCACCGGCTTCAGCTTGGCAACAATGTCTATCTTGAAATCGTGGCGCTGGACCCGGACGGTATTACGCCGGGCAGGGCGCGTTGGTTTGGATTGGATAATCAGGACAAGATCAGATCGGATTGGGAAGAGGGTCGTCGTTTGCGGGGCTGGGGTGCCGCGACAAAATCCGTTGATTCCGTTGTTGCAGCCCATGGCGCGATTTTTGGCGAAAAGGTGCTTTTGCCGACAGCGGACCCGACTTTTGCCTTTGCCATTCCTGCTGATGGCTCGTTACCGCTGGATGGTGCTGCACCATCGATCATTGATCATCAGGGTGACCCGACATCAATGGCGGAAATCCCCGATTTGGGCGCGCGCCTTGTTTCGATGAGGATGGAGCATCCTGACCCTGCGTTCGTCGAGGCACTCTATCGCGAACTTTCCATTGATCGTCCACCTGCGATCATTCAGGGGGCCGGCGTCCGTTATCGGGCGCAGATCGAAACACCGACAGGATTGAAAGAGCTGACTTGAGCCAGTTTCGAAACTGCGCCAGTTCGGGGTGGGAGGCAGGTCACGGGAACCTGATCGTAATTTGCGCATATTTTCCATTGCACTTGTCTTTATAATTCGATATTTCATGAATTATGGAAAAGATAGATACCTTAAACGCATTATCGGCGCTGGCGCATGATGTTCGGCTTGATATTTTCCGGCTGCTGATCAAGGCGGAACCGGAAGGCATGATTGCCGGGGATATTGCCGCAGCACTTGATATCCGCGCCAATACGCTTTCGAACAATCTGAACATCCTGTCGACCGCCGGATTGGTCCGGTCGGTGCGCGAAGGGCGGGCGATCCGCTATTTTGCCGAGATCGGCACGATGCGCGATCTTCTGGTGTTTCTGATGGAAGACTGCTGTGGCGGGCGGGAGGATATCTGTCTGCCGATGTTGAACAAAACCTGCCGATAATCACAGCGCCCACAGCGCCCACAGCGATCACAGGGAATTCCGATGACAGAGAATAATCGCGCAAACAATGGTGCCGATAGTGGCAAACTTGGCGTGTTCGAACGGTTTCTGACCCTTTGGGTCGGGCTTGCCATGATTGGCGGGGTTGTGATCGGCGTGGTTGCCCCGGGGCTTGTCGATGCGATTGCCGCAAGCGAGGTGGCGTCGATCAATCTTGTGGTCGCCGTTCTGATCTGGGCGATGGTCTATCCGATGATGGTCGGGGTTGATTTCGCCGCCGTGGCCGGGGTGGCCCGCCAGCCCAAGGGGCTTCTGGTGACGCTGGTGGTCAACTGGCTGATCAAGCCGTTCACCATGGCGTTTCTGGCAGTGGTGTTTTTCGAACATGTTTTTGCCCCCTGGATTGCACCAGCTGACGCCGCGCAATATATCGCCGGTCTGATCCTTCTGGGGGCGGCACCGTGCACGGCGATGGTGTTTGTCTGGTCGCAACTGACGCGGGGCGATGCGACCTACACGCTGGTACAGGTATCGGTCAATGATCTGATCATGGTTGTGGCATTCGCGCCGATTGTCGCATTGTTGCTCGGCGTGACCGACATTGCCGTCCCTTGGGAAACACTGGTTCTGGCAACCGTGCTTTATGTGGTTCTGCCGCTTCTGGCCGGGTTGCTAACGCGCCGGATCCTGGGATCAAAGGACGCAATCGAAAGATTTTCCGCCCGGGTCAAGCCATGGTCGATCCTTGGCCTGATTGCGACGGTCGCCATTCTGTTCGGGCTTCAGGGCGATGTGATCCTGCGACAGCCCTTGGTGATTTTCCTGATTGCGGTGCCGATCCTCATTCAAAGCTACGGGATTTTCGCGCTGGCCTATGGGGCGGCGTTCCTGCTGCGTATTCCGCATCGGATGGCTGCCCCCTGCGCGATGATCGGGACATCAAACTTTTTCGAACTGGCGGTTGCGGTGGCGATCAGTCTGTTTGGCCTTAATTCCGGGGCGGCATTGGCAACCGTGGTGGGTGTTCTGGTCGAGGTGCCGGTGATGCTGTCGCTGGTGGCTTTTGCCAACCGGACACGCGCCCATTTCCCCGAAGCACAAAACAAGCTTTCATAAGGTTCTGCCATGATCGTTGTCCACCACAATCCGGATTGCGGCACATCGCGCAATGTCCTCAATATCATCGAGAAATCCGGCGATCCCTATCAGGTGATCGAATATCTGAAAGAAGGCTGGACCCGACCGCAGCTTGTCGCTCTTTTTGCCGCTGCCGACCTGACGCCGCGCACGGCATTGCGCACGACCAGATCACCCGCCGCAGAATTGGGCTTGCTTGATGACGCGATATCGGACGATGCCCTGATCTCGGCGATGCTGGCACACCCGGTTCTGGTCAACCGGCCGATTGTGGCATCGCCCAAAGGTGTTCGGTTGTGTCGTCCATCCGAAACGGTACTTGATCTGCTCGATCACCTGCCGGCCGGGCCGCTTTACAAGGAAGACGGCGAAATGATTTTAAACGAGAAAGGAGCGCGCGTTGGCTGATACTCCCAATATTCAGGACGAACAGTTCGCGTCGATCCCGGCTGCGGCATTGTTCCCCACGGCACACAGCACCCATGCGCCGCGCATATTGGTGCTTTATGGCTCGCTTCGTGAACGCAGCTTTTCGCGTTTCGCCGCCGAGGAAGCCGCGCGCATCCTGACCCGGTTTGGTGCAGAGGTCAGGATATTCAACCCCGCAGGCCTGCCCCTGGTCGACGAAACCGGTGCCGATCATCCCAAAGTGGCGGAGCTTCGCGATCTTGTAAGCTGGTGCGAGGGGATGGTGTGGTCCTCGCCCGAGCGGCATGGGGCGATGACCGGCCTTATGAAAAGCCAGATCGACTGGATACCGCTTTCGCTTGGCGCGGTGCGCCCGACGCAGGGCAAGACATTGGCCGTGATGCAGGTGTGCGGCGGCAGCCAAAGCTTTAACACGGTCAATCAGTTGCGCATTCTGGGGCGCTGGATGCGGTTATTGACCATTCCCAATCAGTCATCGGTCGCCAAGGCATGGAACGAGTTTGATGAGGCGGGGCGCATGAAGCCGTCCCCCTATTACGACCGGATTGTCGATGTGATGGAAGAACTGGTGAAGTTCACGCTGTTAACCCGCGATGTTCGCGATCACCTTGTCGATCGGTATTCCGAACGGGTGGAAAGCCACGCGGCCCTTTCGGCCAGGGTCAATCAGCCCACCGCAACCTGAACAGAACAAAGGCCGCCCTGTCATAATCGGGCGGCCTTTCGTTTTTCTGGATCAGGGCAGGTGAAATCGCGACGAAGCCTGAGAATAAAGCTTTGTCTTTAAATGCGTTGCTCACCGAATTATTGGCGCATCAATGTCCAGCCAAAGTCAGGACTGGTTTCGGATCAAAGCATGTCGTTCTGTACGCTCGTAACAATAATTTGGGATGCTCAGTCAAAACAAAAATCTTAGGCGTGTTATTCTCTCCGGCATCATTGGGGGGATAAATGGCTAAGGGATTCAGATTGTTACGTCGACGGGTAGTTCCCTTGGCGTTTGTTGGTGCAGCATTATCGGGTCATGCGGCGCAGGCCGCAGATTTTACCGTTTCTGGCGGTGTCACCGATACGGTTGCCAAAACCCTGAGCGTCGGGGAAACCGGATTGATCGAGCAGGGCGGGGTTCTCAATGTTACGACGCCGGCGAATAGCGCCGCCATCACTGTTAGCGCAGACGGCGTGCGTGTAACCAATAACGGCACGATCACGACGGTGGGTGGCGGGCGCGTGGGCATATTTGGTGATGGGGGGGCTAGAAATGCGCAGTTTGTTAATAACGGTACAATTCGGACAGACGCAGCGAGCGGTTACGGAATGGCCAGTTTCGGGCCGGGTTCTAAATTTTTCAACAATGGCACGCTTACGACAGGCGGTGCGAATGCCCATGCCATAAATGGCACCGGAACCAATTCGACACTTGTCAATAACGGCACGCTTACGACAAGCGGAGATGGTTCGTACGGTCTAAACAGCGCCAACGCCAATTCGACACTCGTTAATAGCGGTACGATTACGACAAGCGGAACAGATTCCTATGGCATCGGAAGCACCAATAGCGGTTCGACACTTTCCAATAGCGGTACAATCACGACAAGCGGACTTCGTTCCCGTGGCATGTACGCTGACGGGAATGGCGTAACAGCTGTCAATAGCGGTACGATTACCACAAGCGGCAGCGATGGCGAGGGCATGCGGAGCGACGGAAATAATTCGACACTTGTCAATAGCGGTGCGATTACCAGCACGAATGCCGACGGAATACGATCAGTCGGTAGCGGCAACACCCTTACGGTCAGTGACGGCGGAACCGTCACCGTATCGGGTGCAGGACTTGCCGGGATCAGATCCACAGGGGCCAACGGGACGATCAATGTCAGCGGGAAGGTGATCGCGACCGGGTCGGCGACCGAGGCGATTGTGGGGTCGAGCAACCAGACCCTGAACATCAAGCCAGGTGCGACGATTGTCGGGACGATTAATCTTGGTGCAGGCACCAATGTGGTCAATATCGATACATCGGCCGGGGCGCGGTCATCGACCCTGAGCATCAGCAATGCCGGTACGGTGAATACATCGGCTGGCGGTGAGGGGCTTGTCCGGCAAAGTGGATCGACGGTGGTGATCGCAGATCCGACAGGTCTTGCTGCCAATCGGGCGGCGCTGGGAACGACGGCAGCCGGCATTCATCAGGCGGTCAGCCAGCAACTGGCACGATCAAACAAACCGCAATCGGTTGTGGTCGCGGCCAGCGAACTTGAACCGGGTATGTTATATGCGCCGCAGATGCCCTTTGTCTGGGGACATGTTTTTGGTGGGTACAAAAAACGCGGCGATGACGGGGCGAATTTGGGCTATCGCAGCCGGGTTGGTGGCGTGATCGGCGGATATGAAAAGCCGATTGATGACCACAGTATCGGTGTGTTTGGCGGGGCGTCCGTTGCAGGGATGAAAACCGACGAGGCATCGGTCGAAAGTGACAGCAACGGCTTTTTTGTCGGCGGATATGGTGAATATGTGGTTGGCGACTGGGCTATCGACGGGGCGTTGGTCGTCGGCTATCAACGCCATCAGGATAAACGTCTTGTGGTCGATAACCTGACCGGCGAGGAAACCGCACAATCAGATTACAACAGTGTCTATATCAGTCCGTCACTGGCGGTGGTCCGGTCGATTGACATCGGCGGCGGGATTGAATTGCGGCCATCGGCCGAGGTTAATTACACCTATGGCTATTACGGTGAATACACCGAAACCGGCACGACATCATCCAATCTTCGGGTTAAGGGGCATGGTGTGGATGTGATCAATGGCCGTTTGCAATTGGCAGCCCGTCAGGCGCTTGCAGATGGCCGGGGCGAGATGGAACTGCGCGGCGGGATGAAATACAGCTATTTCGGGCGTGACAGCGTTGATGTCGGGCTCGGCAACGGTCCGGTTTTACGCTATCAGGGAACCGGTGATACGTCCTCGTACGGGGGATATGTCGGGGGCAATATGCGCTATGACGTGGACCGGCGGATGACGGTTGTCGCAGACATGGAACTGGGGCTTGCAACTGGCGACGAACGCACTGCTTCAGGCTATCTGGGGCTGGAATACCGGTTCTAAAGCCGCCGCACCCAGTTTGGCAACCCTGCGGCGTAGCCGGTTGACGTTGTGGCTTTGCCGTGATGATGCAATTGGGCGTTCACGGCATCGGCACGGGTCTGACTTGGTGTTGAATGGAATTTGGCGCGGAATGCGCGGCTAAAATGGGACTCACTGTTAAAACCGCATTCAAAGGCAATGCTGCCAATGTTCTTGTGGCTGTAACGCTGTTGCGACAGCAATTGAAAGCTCCGCTGCAAACGGCGATCCCAAAGATAATTTGCGACCCCGCCATGCGGGGCAAAAATGCGATAGATATGTGTTCTTGACATTCGAAAGAGCAGTGCAAGGCTTGCTGGCGTGATGTTTTCGGCAAGGTTGGCGTCAATATAGCGGTAGATAACCTTTGCAAGGGCAACTGATGTTGGCGCGTCGATTTCCTCGGGAAGCAGGCCTTCGCACGGCAAGCATCCTTGCATCAGGCCGAGAGTTCCTTGCACGGCACTAACAGCTTGCTGAGTTGTCATGTCAGGAATGTTCTTCCAAAGGTTCAGAAAACCGGTGGCCATAAAGCGGACCATCGGGTTGTCCTTGGAAAGCTTCAGTCCATGCAGTGGCGCGAGCATATCCGAGATATCTGGTCGCAATTCCCGTGGCAGAACAAGCGTAAGGTTTTCAAAATCACCCGTGATCATGTCGTGGGGGTAAGAAAGATCGATGATAAGCATGTCGCCCGCGACAATGCGCTCATTCTCTTTGGTAAGGCCGCCGCCCTGCAGAAAAAGCTGAACCAGAATGTGGTCCATATCATCATCGATCACTCGGCGGGGATGCCGTAAAAACTGCTGGGCTTGTGATCTGGTGACACCAAAAACCGTTTCCTGAAGGTCGTAAACATCGATCTGTGCAAAAAAATTCGTGAGATGACATTCATGATCGGACATCGTTACATCAAAAAAGATACCGATATTTTCCTGCCATGCGTCAAAACGATGACGTGGCTCGATATCATTGGTGTCAAAGTTTGATACGGGAACCGGTTTCAGTTTTGTCAATCCGGGGACTCTTTCGCATTAATGGCAGAACGATAAATTGGTACAATTAATCGCCCGCACTTTTGCGCCCGGACTAAATCAATGATTGATGTGATTGTTGCTTTTTCTACATTGTGGATATATTTTTTGCAAGTTCTTATGGTTTGACAATAGCTTGCTGTGTCATCCTTTCCGGATGGTTTCGGTCGCTGGTTATTGGCATTGGGAATTGGTTTTGACGCATCAGGCGCAAGGATTTGACCAAATCGCCTGAAGGGTTTGGTTAACCCGCAACATTCGCGATCACCTTGTTGATCGGTATTTCGAACAGTTCGAAAGCGATACAGCTATTTCGTGCCAGGGATCTATCAACCAGCTGCAACCTGACGGACAAGACCAGAAACGGGAAATGCCGAACAAAAAGGCCGCCTTGCGATAAACCGGGCGGCCCTTGGTGTTTCGGGGGCGGGGTCTAGCCGAACTCGACATTGTCGGGTGTCAGGTCGTCCTTGGTGATATCTTCAACAATGACCCCAAAGGTCCATGGATCGCCGTTGCTGAAATCGATGTAAAGATCGCCGCCATCGGTTTCAGTCGCATGATCAAGCAGGCTGTCGAAATCGGTAATGCCCGATCTGGCCTGAAGATCAGCGGTCAGGAGCAGGGTATCGCCGTCATTGCCGCTTTCGAAATCAACCACACGATCACGGCTGGAGGCTTCGGCGTCGAAGACGAAAGTATCGTCGCCGATATTGCCCTGAAGCCAGTCATTGCCGCCACCACCCGAAAGGATGTTGTCGGAGAAGGCTTCATGGGCGATGGGGCCGGCATCAAGTGTGTCATGGCCGTCGCCGCCATAAAGCGAGACATCATACCATTCGCCGGTGAGCGTATCATTTCCGGCTTCGCCATGGATGTTTTCGCCGACAATGACGTCGTCGCCATCGCGGCCATAGATGGTATCGCCGCCCTTGTTGCCGATCAGGCGGTTATCGTTATCATCGCCGATGATCAGGTCGCTTTGATTGCTGCCATCGACATTTTCGATGCTGATGAAATGATCGCCTGTGCGGCCCGTGCCGGTTTCAAGATTGATGACCGGTTGCGGACCATATTCACCATAAGGCGCATCATTGCCCCAGCCGGCGATGTAGCTGATGGTGTCAGACCCTTCGCCGCCGATGAAAATGCTTGTCTGTTCCTCAGAAAAAGCAGAGCCATATGCGGCATAGAAAGTGTCATCGCCGCCGCCGCCATTCATCACATCGCCGTCGCCAGCACCAGTTTGGAAAAAGGCGTTGTTGCCGTCATCGCCGATCAGAATGTCGCCATAGCGTGAATCACGGATGTCTTCGATATTGAAATAGCGGTCGCCATCCGCATCGCCGCCCACACCAATGCCGGTGGCAAGATTGACGATGACGCCTTCCTTGGCCGAGTCATTTGAATAGGAAAATCGAATTTCATCGCGGCCAGGACCGCCGTCAATGACATCGGCCCCCGGGCCGCCATCAAGTTTGTCATTGCCCGACCCGCCAAGCAGCGTGTCGTCACCGATACTTGCATGGAAATGATCATGACCGGCACCGCCATCAAGCGTATCGTCCCCCGGTCCGATCTCATAGAAGCGGTCATTGCCGCCAAGCCCGCGGATATCATCACTGCCCGCGCGCCCAAAAATATGATCGTCCTGCTCTGTTCCGACAAGCACATCTGCGCCGTCGGTCCCATAGATGAGTTCAACCATGGTCCGTCTCCCGCATTGTTTGCTTTGCCCTTGGGAAAAGCTGCGGGGAGAATTCGGCGACTTGATGGCAGTGGGGCGGGATTGACGTCAAAACAGGGGAGACGCCAGAAGGCGGCGGCCTACGCCACCTTCTGTTCGTATTCTTCCTGCTTTTCCATCCAGCGGGTTTCGATCTCGGCCAGTTCGTTTTCGATCTTGCCAAGGTCTTTTTGCAAGGTGGTCAGTTTGGTGGCGTTATCGGGCTCGTAAAGCGCCGGATCGGCCATCTCGTCCTTGATTTTGTCACGACGCGCGGTCAGCTTTTCCATCTGCTTTTCAAGGTTTTCAATCTCGCGCTTGATGGGGGCTGCGGCCTTGCGTTTTTCGGCAGCCTGCTGGCGCAATGCCTTGCGGTTGCCTTTGTCCTCGGGCCGTGCCGGTTCGCCGTTTTCGTTGGCTTCTGCCTTGTCCGCGCGGCGTTCATCACGTGCCCGGTTCAGCAGATACTGGCGATATTCGGCAACGTCGCCGTCAAAGGCGGTGACCGCACCATCGGCAACCAGAATAAGTCGATCCGCACAGGCTTCGATCAGATAGGGATCGTGGCTGATGATGATCACCGCACCTTCATAGGCATTAAGCGCATGATTAAGCGCATCGCGGCTGTCGATATCAAGGTGGTTGGTCGGTTCGTCAAGGATCAGCATATGCGGCGCATCAAGCGTCATCAGCGCAAACAGCAGACGCGCCTTTTCCCCACCCGAAAGGTCCTTGACCTTGGTGTCACCTTTCTGGCCTTCAAACGCAAAACGGCCAAGCTGGGCCCGGACCTTGTGTTCGATGACATCAGGCATCAGGGCAGCCATATGCTGATACGGGGTTTCATCGGGGCGAAGCTCGTCAGTCTGATGCTGTGCAAAATAACCGATGCGCAGCTTGCCCGACGCAACCTTTTCCCCGGCCATCAGTTCAAGCCGGTTGGCAAGAAGTTTGGCCAGTGTCGATTTACCGTTACCGTTGGCACCCAGAAGCGCGATGCGGTCATCCATATCAATGCGCAGGCTGATATTGCGCAAAACCGGTTTGCCGGGTTCATAGCCGACATCGCCGTTATGGATATTGATCAGGGGCGGTGGCAGTTCCTTGGGGCTTGGGAAGTCGAACGAAATGCTGCGGTCTTCGACAACGGCAATCGCCGGTCCCATTTTTTCCAGCATCTTGATACGGCTTTGCGCCTGTTTGGCCTTGCTGGCCTTGGCGCGGAACCGGTCGATGAAGGACTGGATGTGTTTTTGCTGGGCGACCTGTTTTTCGTAATGCTTGGACGCCAGTTCCATCTGCTCGCGGCGCGTTTTGGCAAATTTGTCGTAATTGCCGCCATACATCGTCACCTTGCCATCGGTCAGATGGGCAATATGTTTGACCGCCTTGTTCAGAAGGTCACGGTCGTGACTGATCAGGATGATCGTGCCGGGATAGTTGATCAGATAGTTTTCAAGCCAGATGGTGGCTTCAAGATCAAGGTGGTTGGTCGGCTCGTCAAGCAGCAGCAGGTCGGGTTGCAGGAACAGGGTTGCCGCCAGGGCAACACGCATCCGCCAGCCGCCGGAAAAATCATCGCACGGGCGTTGCTGGGCTTCGGCATCGAAACCAAGGCCCGACAGGATCGATGCGGCGCGTGCTTCGGCGGTGTGGGCATCGATATCGGCAAGCCGGGTATAGATGTCGGCGATCCGGTTAGGATCGGTGACGTTTTCGGCTTCGTGCAGCAGGCTTGCGCGTTCTGTATCGGCATCAAGCACGGTATCAAGCAGGGATCGTTCCCCGGCGGGGGCTTCCTGTGACACGACACCCATGCGGGTCCGGTTTGACAGCGACACATCGCCGCCATCAGACGCGATTTCCCCGGAAATCAGTTTCAGCAACGTGGATTTGCCCGCGCCGTTCCGCCCGATCAGGCCCAGTTTATAGCCATCAGGCACGGTCAGCGTAACGTGATCAAGGATCATACGTCCGCCAATGCGGTAGGTCAGGTCGGTAATTTGCAGCATTTCGGGTCCGCGTTCGGGAATCGTTTGAAAATCTGTGCTTTCAATAGGGCAGGGAGGGCCGTGACGCAAGGATTCTTGAAACTGTCATGAACACTCGATCACAGGACCAACAGGACAAAATGCGTGCGTGATGGGGCGGCAAGGCGCGCAGTTTCACGGGATTTGGCGGCTTTTCACACCTGTTCAACCCCCGATGCAAGGGGCGCAGGTCTGAATTGCGCGGACCGAACTATGTGTTGCGTTGCGAACCAAGGGCGTTTATATAGCGCCAACCTTAGGGTCTGCGGATGATAAGGAAGCCTTGTCGTCGGCTTTTTTATCTTCCGCAGTCCCTTCTTGGGGGTAACGAATTTTTACAAGTAGCTAGGTGAAACCAATGGCTATCGAACGCACTCTTTCGATCATCAAGCCGGACGCAACGCGCCGCAACCTGACGGGCAAAATCAATGCCGTCATCGAAGACGCAGGCCTTCGCATCGTCGCGCAGAAGCGTGTCGCTCTGACCCGTGCACAGGCCGAAGGCTTCTATGCTGTTCACAAGGAACGTTCGTTCTTTGGCGAACTCGTGGACTTCATGGTTTCCGGCCCGGTCGTCGTCCAGGCTCTGGAAGGCGAAAATGCTGTTGCCAAATACCGCGAAGTTATGGGCGCTACCAACCCGGCCAATGCCGAGGAAGGCACCATTCGCAAACAGTTTGCAGAATCCATCGAAGCGAACTCGGTCCATGGTTCGGACTCGCTTGAAAATGCTGCAATCGAAATTTCCTATTTCTTCGCCCAGACCGACATCGTCGGTTAAGCCTTAAAGTTCCGACATCGTCGGTTAAGCCTTAAAGCTCCGACATCGTCGGTTAAGCGATATGAAATACGGTTTCCGGTTCGCCGGATAAGAAGCGCCCCGCATCATGTGCGGGGCGTTTTTTTATGCCTGAAATATACAGCCGATCAGAGCAGGAATGCCGCCATCAATAACAGCAGGACGGCAATTGAAATGACGCTCCAGAGCATGAATTTGGTCCAGTTTTCCCAGCCATGCTGGTGGACCTCAACCAGATTGTTATCGTAGTCGCTTCCCTGCATTGTTTCCTCCCTGACTTGTTACAGGTGTGGCGTGACCCTTGGCGGGAAATACCAAACGCATAGTAACACATTTCAGGGGTGAATAAAGATCATCAAAATAACGTCAGGCGTTTGTTTTGGGCCAAGAAAAAAGCTGCCGAAACCGGCAGCTTTGCATGTTTTACCCCGCGATCAGGCGATCACAGCAGGAAGATTGCCATCAGGATCAGAATGGCGACAACAGAAAGAGTGCCCCACTTCATAAAGACGGTATAGCCGTTATAGATGTCGACGTGGGTTTTGGTCAGTTCGTAGTCTTTACCCTGCAAATTAGCCTCCTGCGTTTAGAATTTCTCCAGTGTATAGACGTGAAGTTGTTGCGACGCAAGACGCAGATTAACTGGCGATATCATTCATTTGGCCAATAAAGCCCGATGCGGATGTCAGTCTGTCGGGGCGCAGGAATAGGGCAGGAAGGAACCCGTGGCGCCTTCATTCATCATTCTCAGGGACATTTTATTGGCGTAATCGAGTTCAGCCTCGGTGGTCGGACAGACATGGATGCGTCCGGTGCATCCCGATGCAACAAAGGCATCTTCGCTTTTTAGAAATTCCTCTCCAAGCTCGCTTTTATCCTGGCTCGTTTGAAGCTGGTCGCGAAACGACTGGTAAAACTGGCACTTGCGTTGGGACCAGCTCTGTTCATCGGCGCGGGCTTCATCGGCACAAAGCAGCATCGGTGCCACCAATACAGCAGCCAGAAGGGATGTATGCATCAGGATGGCTTGGGGAATGTTCAGGCGCAGCACGGATAATTTCATGTTTTTGGGGCTCTGATCCGGTGGACAGGTCGCAGGAGAAAAGACCTGAGAAATGCGAATGAAATATGACCAATATCAGAAACTGCCAGATCATTTTTCGTGATACCAGCAGACAAGAAAAGGGACAGGTTTTTACCTGCCCCTGAACCATGTGCGGATCGCCCGCCACGGGCGCAGTCAATTCGGTTCAGGCACCGGATTGATTTGCGCGAAATCCGGGGCATTCGCATCGGCGACCGTAACGATCCCGGCTTCATCGACCGAAACCCGGCCCTCGGCGATCCAGCGGATCACCTGCGGATAAATACGATGTTCCTGTTTCAGGATGCGCTGCGCCAGCGTACCTGCATCATCACCGGGCAGGACCGGCACCACGGCCTGCGCAATGATCGGGCCGCTGTCGACTTCGGGCACCACATAATGCACCGTGCAGCCGGAATATTTCACCCCGGCATCAAGGGCGGCCTGATGAACGTGCAGGCCCTTGAAGCTTGGCAGAAGGGACGGATGAATATTGATCAGGCGGCCTTCCCAGCGCGTCACGAAGCTTTCACTGACCAGACGCAGATAACCCGCCAGAACCACCAGATCGGCACCGGATTCTTCAATCAGGTTGCTGACCGTGCTGTCATAGGCTTCGCGCCCACCTTCAAAGCCCTTGTGCGATATCGCCTCGGCCCGGATACCGGCACGGCGCGCCCGTTCAAGCCCGCCTGCGTCAAGCTGGTTGGAAAACACCAGAACGATTTCGGCCGGATAATCAGACGCCTTGCAGGCATCAATGATCGCCTGAAGGTTCGACCCGCCGCCCGATACCAGAACGGCGAGTTTTAGCGGCGTTACTTTTCCCATGCAGCGGCCATGTTTTTGATGATGACCTGCGGGCCATCACCGGCACGCGGGCCGATCACACCGATCTGGCTGACGGTTTCGCCGTGTTCGCGCAAAAGCGCTTCGGCCTCATCTGCCTTGTCGGCCGGAACCACAACGCACATGCCAATGCCGCAATTAAAGGTCCGCGCCATTTCAACCGACGGGATGCCGCCCTGTTTGGACAGCCATTTGAAAATCGGAAGGAATTCCCACGTGCTGGCGTCAAACACCGCCGTCAGGTTTTCGGGCAAAACGCGCGGGACGTTTTCGGTCAAACCGCCACCGGTGATATGCGCCAGCGCCTTGACCAGACCGGCTTTGTGGGCCGCCAAACAGCTTTTGACATAGATTTTGGTCGGTTCAAGCAGCGCCTCGCCAACATTTTTGCCCGGTGCAAACGGGGCATCATCGCCGTAACCAAGACCGGCCATGTCGACAACCTTGCGCACCAGCGAATAACCGTTGGAATGAACGCCACTGGATGCCAGGCCAAGGATCACATCGCCCTCGGCAACGTTGGAACCATCAAGCAGTTCGCCGCGTTCCGCCGCCCCAACCGCAAAACCGGCCAGATCATATTCACCGTCCGCATACATGCCCGGCATTTCGGCGGTTTCGCCGCCGATCAACGCGCAGCCCGCCTGCTTGCAACCCTCGGCAATACCGGCAACAACGTCGGTTGCCTTATCAACGGCAAGTTTGCCGGTGGCAAAGTAATCAAGGAACAGAAGCGGCTCCGCCCCCTGGACCACAAGGTCATTGACGCTCATCGCGACAAGGTCGATGCCGACGGTATCGTGTTTGTCGGCCAGAAAGGCGACTTTAAGCTTGGTGCCGACACCATCGGTGCAGGAAACCAGAACCGGATCATTATAACCGGCAGCTTTCAGGTCGAACAAAGCGCCGAATCCCCCCAAACCACCGGTAACGCCGGTTCTGCTGGTTGCTTTGGCCAGCGGTTTGATAGCATCGACAAGGGCATTGCCAGCATCGATATCGACACCGGAGTCCTTATAGGTAAGGCCGTTGGAGGCGGTCATTGGGTGATCCTCGGCTTAAGCGCATGGATAAAACAAAGCGGGCAACCCGCGTTTTTCATCAGTAAGGGCGATCAGGCCGGGTTTTGGCAACCGGGGCTGGAACTTTCGCCTTGGTTACGCCTTTAATCAGGGCAATAAGAAGCCAAAAGTCATCATACTGATAAAAAACGCGGGCTTGATAATTTCCGCTGGGCCGAAAATACTCAAACGTGGGCAATATGCAATGCTCAGGTGCGCATGGGAGAGTTTTCTTTCCAGAATGCTTCACTCGTGCCACAAGAAGCATCAAACCATCGAAAAATGGGCAAAGAGGCAAACGTGCTTACAAGACTCAAAAGTTTCAGGCTGTTGGCAGGTGTCGTCGGACTTTCGGCGTCCTTATCCTTTCCGGTATTTGCGCAGGATATCTTTTCGGTATCGGGGGTGCATGTTGACGAAAGTGCGGAAACCGCCGCCGCCGCACGTGATCAGGCCCTAGCCATCGGTCAGCGCAAGGCCTTCGATGAGGTTGTGGCACGCCTGACATTGCCCGAAGACCGCAGAAGTCTTGGCACGCCAAACCAGAACGACATCAATAATATGGTGCGCGATTTCGGCGTTTCGAACGAGAAAACATCCTCGGTGCGCTATATCGCCGACATGACGGTGCGCTTCAAGGAAAACGAACTTCGCAATTATTTGCGTTTCCGCGATATCCCGTTTGCCGAATTGCAGTCCAAGCCGGTGATCATTGTGCCGATCTATCATTCGGGCGGTTACACCAGCCTGTGGGATGACCCCAATCCGTGGCGCGATATCTGGAGCCGCAATTTCGCATCGGGCGGTCTGGTCCCGGTCAAGGCACCAATTGGCGATTTGCAGGATATCGGCATTGTTTCGGCCGAGCAGGCTGAAAATGGTGCGATCGACCGCTTGAACGAGCTTGCCCGCCGCTATGGTGCGAATGTCGCCGTTGTCGCCAGCGCCACGGTCCGTGGTGAAACCGGCGCGGAAACGGTTGATGTGACCGCCACCCGATATGACGCGGGCGGTGCGCCACAGATTTTTGGCGTGACCGAAACCACCCAGCCGGGCGAAAGCCTGAACGAAACGCTGGTTCGCGCGGCCAAAGGCGTACAGGACCAGCTTTCGGACGGCTGGAAACGTGCCAACCTGATCAATTACGGCACCGGCGGGCAGTTGATGGTGTTCATTCCGATCACCGGTCTTGATGACTGGGCCAGGATCGAGGAACGCATTATCGACTCTCCGGTGGTACGTAACAGCCGGGTCGTCGCAATGTCGCGCCGTGAAGTACAGATTGCTGTGGATTATGTCGGTTCGACCGATCAGCTTCGCACCGCCCTGGCACAACAGAATCTGAGCCTGAGCCAGATGGGGGATATCTGGTTCATCCAGCCTGCCGGGTCGGAGCGTTTGCAGGACCTGTCGATTGGCGGATAATGCCGCCTGAGGCTTAACCGTGCAGGATGTTCGCAAATATTTTGGGGGCGGGCATCATCACGGCGACATGACAGCGAAACAAGGGGAAAAACGGATATGACGTTTCGGCAACAGGCCCGTTTCTGGCTGATTTTCATTGTCGGTTTTTTCGTTCTGATCTGGCTTTTTTCCGGCATCCTGCTGCCGTTTGTGGCCGGGATGGCGATTGCCTATTTCCTTGATCCGCTGGCCGACCGGCTGGAAGCACGCGGGATCAACCGGACGATTGCCACGACGATCATCACGGTTCTGTTTTTCCTGATTTTCATTTTCGTGTTGTTGCTGATCGTGCCGATGATCGGCAGCCAGCTAGCAGGCTTCCTTGAAAGACTGCCCGGTTATATCGACACATTGCGGACGACCGTAGCACCGTATGTGCAGCACATCATCGACCGCATCGCGCCCGAAACGCTTGAAGGCATATCGGATTCGGTCAAAGGCCAGACCGCGAACGCGATCAAATGGGTCGGCAACCTTCTGACCAATGTGCTTTCGGGGGGGCTTGCGTTGCTGAACTTCCTCAGCCTTGTGTTCATTACCCCGGTTGTGGCGTTTTACCTGCTGCGTGACTGGGACAAGATCGTTGCCAAGATCGATGGATATCTGCCGCGCCGTTCGGCCGAGGATATCCGCCAATGCGCGCGCGAAATTGATGAAACCCTGGCTGGCTTCGTGCGCGGGCAGGCCACGGTTTGCATTTTGCTTGGCCTGTTCTACGCGCTGGGCCTGACGGCGGTTGGGCTTGAATTCGGCTTTGTCATTGGCCTGATGACCGGGCTCGTGTCCTTTGTACCCTATTTCGGCATGTTTGCCGGGTTCGCCGTTGGCATGGGCGTGGCATTGGCGCAGTTTGGCGTCAGTGTCGATCTGGCGCTGGTCGCCCTTGTTTTCGGGGCCGGGCAGGTGATGGAAGGCAACTTCCTGACCCCGAAACTGGTCGGCGACAAGGTCGGTCTGCATGCGGTCTGGGTGATGTTTGCCCTGCTGGCCGGGGGTGCTGTTTTCGGATTGCTGGGTGTGATGCTGGCCGTACCGGTGGCTGCGGTGATCGGTGTGCTTGTGCGATATGGCTTAAGGCAGTATCTGGATAGCCGGTTATATGATCACGGCCCTGACAATCCGGCCTATGATCCGTTAAAAGACGCCGAGAATTGAGAACACAGTGACCCGCGCACCCCAAAAGACGGCCCCGGACGAAACGCCCGCTGCACCCGAAAAGGGTGGCGACGGCCATATGCCGGAATTATCGCCGCAACAGTTGCCGCTGGAACTGGAACTGCGCCCGGCATTGGGGCGGGCCGATTTCATGGTCGCCGATTGTAATCGCGAAGCCGTTTCATGGATTGATCACTGGCCGGAATGGCCGGTTCCTGCCCTTTGCCTTTATGGTCCGCGCGGATCGGGCAAAAGCCACCTTGCGGAAGTATGGCGGGCACGGTCGGCCGCGCTAAGCGTTTCGGGGCGTGACCTTGTCGGGGCGAATCCGGACGTGCTTCTGGGCGATGCCACCGGGCTTGTCATCGAGGATGCCGATCTTGGCCTCGACGAGACGGTGTGTTTCCATCTTTATAATATGCTCAAAGAACGCGGCGGGCATTTGCTGATGACCGCACAGCAGCCCCCATCGCGCTGGAAAGTCGATCTGCCGGATTTGAAATCACGGCTGGGGGCGGCACTGGTCTGCGAAATTTCCCCGCCCGATGACGACTTGATGGTCGGACTTCTGATCAAGCTGTTCGCCGACCGGCAGATGGCACCTGGCCCGCAGATCATTGCCTATATCCTGCCACGCATCGAACGCAGCTTTGTCGCGCTTACCGAACTTGTGGCCGCGATTGACCGGCAGGCATTGGCGCAAAAGCGCGCGGTGACATTGCCGCTGGTGCGGGCTGTTATGGATGGTCAACAGGATTGACGTAGCAGTCAGACGCATTTTCGATAGGCGAGGCAAGATGTTGCGCGTTATATTCGCCCGATTGCAAATTACCGGATAGTGCATGTGACCCCGCGCAAGACCAAGGTTAAACCGTCCCTGAAATCCAAGACCGATGCACTGGTCCAGTCCGGACATGTTCTGGGCTGGCGCGAATGGATCGGACTACCGGATTTTGACGTGCCGTTGATGAAGGCCAAGGTCGATACCGGGGCGCGGACATCGTCGCTTCATGCGCTTAATCCCCGCATGATTGAACGCGATAACCAAAAATTCGTAAAATTCATCTTGCCGCATTACCGCGGTGACGGGCATGGTCGTATCGAATGCACGGCACCGCTTGTTGAAACCCGCGAGATTCGCAGTTCCAACGGCGAGGCCGAGGAACGTTATGTGATTTCGACCCATATTGCCGTCGGGCATCATAAAATCCGGGTCGAGATTTCATTGGCAAACCGTTCATTGATGGGCTTTCCCATGCTGCTGGGGCGCACGGCAATGAAGGCAGGAAGATTTTTGGTCCAACCGTCAAAATCTTATCTGGCGGGGAAACCGGAACAGGTTTATACGGCGCTGCAATCCGGCACCGTTTCGGAACAATGATCCGACGCTGTCGTTGAACCTTCGACACATTCTGTAACGCTCGACCACGGGAGTCCATTGCATGAAAATCGCAATGCTTGCGCGCAATCCTAATCTGTACTCCCACAAACGGCTGGTCGAGGCGGCCGAAAGTCGCGGGCACGAGATTGATGTCATCAACACCTTGCGCGTGACGATGAACATCACGTCGCTGAAGCCGGAAATCTATTACGGCGGCAAGAAACTGACCGGGTATGACGCGGTTATTCCGCGTATCGGCGTTTCGGTGACGTTTTTCGGACTGGCGGTGCTGCGTCAGTTTGAAATGATGGGGGTTTATCCGTTAAACGAATCCGTGGCGATTGGCCGGTCACGTGACAAGCTGCGCTCCTTGCAGATCCTGTCGCGGCGTGGTGTCGGCCTGCCGGTGACGGCCTTTGCCCATGATCCGAAAAAAACCGACGAGGTTCTTTCGATTGTTGGCGGTGCGCCGGTGGTGATCAAGCTTCTGGAAGGCACCCAGGGCATTGGTGTGGTTCTTGGCGAAACCGAAAAATCCGCCAAATCCGTGATCGAGGCCTTCCGCGGGGCCAATGTCGATATCATGGTGCAGGAATTCATCAAGGAAGCGGGCAATACCGATATTCGCTGCTTTGTAATTGGCGAGAAAGTCATTGCCAGCATGGAACGCACCGGGGCGGAGGGTGATTTCCGGTCCAACATTCATCGCGGCGGTTCGGCGCGGGCCGTGCGTATTACTCCGCAGGAACGTGCAACAGCAGTTGAAGCCGCCAAGGCGATGGGGCTAAATGTCTGTGGTGTCGATATTCTTCGCTCCAACCACGGTCCGGTGGTGATGGAAGTCAATTCATCGCCCGGGCTGGAAGGCATCGAAGGGGCAACCGGCAAGGACATTGCCGGAATGATTATCGAATTCATGGAAAAGGATCACCGCCCCGGCAAGGTGCGGACCAAAGGCAAGGGATAAACTGTGAACGAGATCGGGAAGAAAGTATCCAACGCCAGATCGGCAAAGGTAGCCAGAACCCCGGACTTCGAGATTGGCGATAAAAGGGTGCCTGCGGGCACCCGCCAGATCGTTGATATTCCGATCTCACTTTTATCCAATCACACGCCGGTCAATCTGACCGTCAATGTGGTGCATGGCAAACGCCCCGGCCCGGTTCTGTTCGTTAGTGGTGCCGTGCATGGCGATGAAATCGTCGGGGTGGAGGTCATCCGCCGGGTTCTGAAATCGCCCGCCCTTCGCGGGATGCATGGAACCTTGCTGGCGGTTCCGGTCGTCAATGCGTTCGGGTTTCTGAACCATACGCGCTATCTGCCCGACCGCCGCGACCTTAATCGGTGTTTCCCCGGTCATTCGGCGGGCTCCCTTGCCGCACAGCTTGCCCATCTTTTTCTGACTGAAATTGTCGAACGGTCCGATTTCGGCATCGATCTGCATTCCGCAGCCGTGAACCGCGTGAATCTGCCCCAGATCAGGGTCAATGAAGATGACGAGGATATCATGGCCTATGCCGAGGCCTTCGGCGCCCCGATCATCCTGACCAGTCCGCTGCGCGAAGGCTCGCTGCGCCAGGCCGGCAAGGAGGCCGAGGTGCCGATCCTGCTCTATGAAGCGGGCGAGGGGCTGCGTTTTGATGAAATGTCGATCCGGGCCGGTGTTTCGGGGGTTTTGCGCGTGATGCGCAAGCTTGGCATGACGTCGGGCAGATCAATCCGTGATCCGAAAGTCCCCCCTTTCAAATCATCCAGCAGTTACTGGCTGCGTGCGCCGGTCGGCGGGATTTTAAGGACCTTCAAGATCGCGGGCGAGTTCGTCAACGAAGGCGATGTGGTGGCCGCCGTCTCCGATCCGTTTGGCCTTCGCGATGCAGAGGTCGTGGCGAAACATGCCGGATTGATCATCGGGCGGACCAATCTGCCGATTGTCAATCAGGGCGATGCGCTTTTCCATGTGGCAGCGATCAAACGGTCATCGGAATTGCAGGAACGCATGGATGCCATCGAAACCCATCTGCAATCCGATCCGCTGCTTGACGAGGATGAAATCATCTAAGACGGCGTTTTTTAGTGCTTTTTGCGCATGATAGCTGCCATATCGAAGCTACTGGCGGATCGCGCCCGGCAATGTTATAGCAAGGTTTATGGAACCAATTACAAATACAGAAGAACTGCGCGCGTTGTGCGAAAAGCTCCGGCAGTTCGAATATGTCACGGTCGATACCGAGTTCATGCGCGATTCGACCTATTGGCCGCAGCTTTGCCTTGTGCAGTTGGCAAGCCCCGAAGCATCCGATAATGGTGCGGCGGTTGATCCGCTGGCCGAGGGCATTGACCTTGCCCCGTTGTTCGACCTGATGCAGGACGAAAGCGTGGTCAAGGTGTTTCACGCCGCCCGTCAGGATATCGAGATTTTCGTCCATCTCAGCGGCAGGGTCCCGCACCCGGTATTTGATACCCAGGTGGCGGCGATGGTGCTTGGCTATGGCGATCAGGTCGGTTACGAGACGCTGGTCAACAAGGTGGTGCGCAAGAATATCGATAAATCGATGCGCTTTACCGACTGGTCGCACCGCCCGCTTTCAACCAAGCAGCTCAGCTATGCGCTGTCGGATGTGACGCATCTTCGCGTGATTTACGAAGCCTTCCACGAACGCCTCGAAGCCAATGGCCGGGCCTATTGGCTGGCCGAGGAAATGGAACGCCTGACCGATCCGTCGATCTATACGATTGATCCCAAGGAAGCCTGGCTTCGGCTTAAAACCCGCTCCAACAGCCCGAAATTCCTGGCGGTGGCGCGCGCGCTTGGCGAATGGCGCGAGACCGAGGCACAACGCAAGAACCTGCCGCGTAACCGTGTTCTGCGCGATGATACGCTGCTTGATATCGCCGCCCGGCATCCATTGACCGACAAGGATCTCGACAAGACCCGTGGTGTTGGCCGCAATTTCGGCAGCAGCAAACCCGGTCAGGCGATCATCGAAGCCATTCAGGCCGCGCTTGACAGCCCGCAGGAAGATTGGCCACAACCAAAATTCCGCCCCGACCTTCCATCGGGCATCGGCCCGACGGTGGAGCTGCTCAAGGTGCTGCTCAAACTCTGTTCCGAGGAAAAGGGCGTCGCCCAGCGGCTGGTGGCATCCAGCGACGATTTGCAGAATATCGCGGCTGATGACAATGCCGACGTCCCGGCGATGCATGGCTGGCGGCGCGAATTGTTCGGGCAATATGCCCTGCAACTCAAACACGGACAGATCGGGCTCAAGCTCAAGAACGGCGAAGTTGTGTTTGTCGAACTTGACGCCGAGGACTAAATCCTTTCACCCAATCGAAGACATGAAAAAACGGGCCAAAGTCGGCCCGTTTTTCATTTTTGCAACAGGGGAGGAAGCCCGGTTTTAGAACCCCGGTTTTAGAACATCGTGTTGTCATGCGCCTGTTCGGCCGGGACCGGCTGGGCGACGTCCCAGTGTTCGATGATCTTGCCGGCATCATCAAGGCGGAAGATATCCATTACCGCACTTTCGCCTTCTGCCGAAAGGGACCTGACATGGGTAACCACCAGATTGCCCTCGGCGACAGTACGGACGATTTCGGCATGGATCGACGCATCAGAATTCAGCCAGCCGGTAATGCCATCGCGGAAGCCGTCAATGCCATCGGCAACAAACGGGTTATGCTGGATATATTCATCGCCGATATATTTCGTGATCGCGCCGTCAACATCGCGCTGATTGAAAACCATGTCATAAAACGCGACGACATTGGCGGTGTTGCGGTCTTCGACCTCGCCCGCATGGGCGGGCAAGGCGAAGCCGATGGCAACCAAGGTGACGATCAGGCTGGCAGCAAGGATTGTTTTGGCGCGGCTCATTTAAGCGCCTCTTTCAGAAAGTCCGCGGTGCTTTGCGGTGCGCGGCCAACAACCTTGGCGAAATCATCGCTGGTCTGTTCATAATCGCCATTGCGTGTGCCGACATACATGCCGGTCAGGGCGTCGACCAGATGATCGGGCAGGCCAAAGCTTGCCAGAATGCCGGTATGGACCTCGGGCGGCAGATCGACATAACGGATATCCTTGCCGGTTGCGTTGGCAATGATGGCGGCGATATCGGCAAAGCCGATGGGTGTGCCGGAAAGCTCGTAGGTCTGATTGACGTGATCGGCCGGGTTGGCAAGGACGGCAGCGGCGGCTTCGGCAAGGTCGTTACGCGGAATATAGCTGACCTTGCCATTGCCGGCCGGGGCACCGAAATCGCCGGTTTCAAGCGCATGCGGCACGCCTGCCATCAGAAGGTCGGTATAGAAGCTGTTGCGAAGCAAGGTGAAGGACAGGCCGCTTGCCTTGATGTAGCTTTCGGTGTCGGCATGGATCGAGGCATAGGTAAACGGGCTTTCAGGGCGCGCATCGATAAAGCTGGTATAGACCAGATGGCTGACACCGGCTGCTTTGGCGGCATCAACGGCGGTACGGTGCTGTTTGATGCGGGTTTCAACATCGGTTTCACCCGAAATGATCAGCGCGATATCAATGCCTTTGAACGCATTGGTCATCAGGGCAAGATCATCAAAATCGCCATGGCGGACATCAACGCCCCTGGCCGCAATGTCCTCTGCCTTGGCAACATCACGTACACTTACGGCGATCTGATCAGCAGAAACACGGCTCAGCAGATGTTTGACGACAAGGCTTCCGAGCTGGCCGGTTGCGCCGGTAACAAGGATTTTCATGGTTTCATTCTCCGGTAATCGGGGGTGGGCATTGGCCCGTCAATGGAATGAAACTGCACCTGATTTCCCATATGATCAATTCGATCAAGGTGATAGTATTCATGTATGAATATCGATGAATTAGACCTTGATTATCGTTTGCTGCGGCTTTTCCTGACCATCTATGACGAGGGATCAGTAACAGCCGCCGCCAACCGCCTTGGCGTCGGGCAACCGACCGTCAGCCACGGGCTCGACCGGTTGCGCCAGATTGTCGGCGATCCGCTTTTTGTCCGGTCAGGCCGGGGGATCACGCCAACCGCCCATGCCGATGAAATGGCCGGGCGGGTGCGCATCCTGTTGCAGGATTTGCGCAACCTTGCCCGCGTTGATGCCTTTGATCCGAACGATCCGAACCAATCCGCGCGCTTTGTGATCGGCACCAATGATTACGAGGTCGCGGTGATCATGCCCGAACTGTTTCGCATCATTCGCGGTTATGCCGCCGATATCCGGCTTCGGATTTTACCGATCCATGGTGATGTAAACGTGATTGACCGGCTGCGTAGCGGTCAGCTTGATCTGGCGATTGGCCTGCATATGACTGAAAATGTTGGCGATATCGCGCAACAGACCCTGTTTCGCGAACATATGGCGTGCTTTTATGATGCCGATTGCCATGATGTGCCACCCGATACGCTCGATCAATATTGCGCCGTGCCCCATGCGCGCGTGATCATCGGCAACAACGAGCATTCGGCGGTGGACGAGATGCTCGATGCCTGCGGACGCAAACGCCGCACGGTTTTGCAGGCATCGACCTTTGCCAGCATCGCCAGCCTGATCCGCGGGACGGACGTGATCGCATCGCTGCCCTCGCGGCTTGAACGCGATGTCATGACGGGCTTTGCCAAATGCACCTTCCCGCTTGATTTCCCTGAATACAGCTTCGCCCAGTCCTGGCATGTGCGCAACGCGGCAAGCGCCCCGCATAAATGGCTGCGGGGCGAGATTTTCAGGGTGACGAAGCGATTATCCTGAATGTATACGTCAGGCTTAATATCGATTTCAGTCAAACTGTTCGTGCGTGATTTTTGTGGCTCGAATTCCTACCAGTGCACTAACGGTCCCGCTGAAGCGCGCAAGATCGCGCCAGCTTTTCTTGCGATTACCGATCAGGAAGTATGAAATGGCGCGAAGGCCAAACTTAAGGGATAGTTTTAGTCCTTCAATCGTTGATGAAAGAGAACCTTTGTATTTGCGTTCGAAATAAATGCGTGACCAGGCAATATGCCAGAATTTGCGCCAATAATATGCTGAGTTCGGACGTACCGAGCCACCGTTGAGATGGCATATGATTGATTGTGGAACCAGAATGATGCTGTAGCCGGCACGACGCAGGCGTATGCAGAGATCATCGTCTTCGAAATAGAGATATATATTAGGATCGAAGTAGCCGATTTCTTTTGCAACAGTCATGCGGATCAGGTTCACTGCCCCAGACAGGAACTCTACGCAAATTGGGCCATCAGCTGGTTCCTGATACGCACCTTTCTTGTGACTTTTTCGTTTCCAGAGATCTACGTCATAGCTGAGTTCAATTTTCTGATCCGCATCAAGATGGATTGGTCCCAGCATACCGGAATCAGGATATGTATCTGCCGCCTGCTCTAGTTTTGTAATTGCATCCAAGCTTACAATTGAGTCCGGATTTGCAATGATACCAAATTCCGTTTCGACCTTTTTCAGACCAACGCTCGCCGCATTGCCATAACCCAAGCCTGTTTTATTACAGATGATGAGGGCATCCGGTCGTATTGCGCGCGCAAGGTCAAGGGTGTTGTCTGTTGAAGCATTGTCGACAACGATAAGGGGGAATTCTTTTGGAATGGCTCTGAGAAAATCCTCAAAAACCAAGCCACTGTTGTAGGTTACCGTTACGACAGTCGTTCTGGGCTTCATCGCAGTTTCAACTTTTGTTCTGTGCAAAATAAACGCGACTGTAGTTTTTTTTCCCCGGATTTGCCAGTGCTCAGGTCGCCTCTTGGTTACCGCGGGAATTGCTGGCTTATCGCAACGAACAAACCGAAAGAATCCTGATCCCGCCAACCCATCGTTCGCCGGTGTAAAGTTCCATGAAATTCCGGGTGCCGGAAAGGACTTCGTGGCCGGTTTCAGTCAGTGACAATATCTGTTCGGGCCAGGGCGTGTGCGGTTGATTGTCGGCGAAGTCAAAAAGCGGTGAGCTGGTTTGCTTCATATCGGCCAGAATTTCCCGGAACATCAGATCGCCCAGAAACGGCAGCGGTTCGTAAGACAGCATAAGATGACCAAAAACCTTGCCGGCCGGAAGTGGACCGAAATCGTCAAGGATTTGCAGGGTCAGTTCCTGCGTCAGGCCAAGACCGTTTCCGGGATCGGGCAATTCGCACAGATGGCGGTCAAGGGCTGCGATCATACAGGGGATCGGCGATTGGCCGTTATCGATTATGGCGCGCAGCGCATCGGGCTTTGATGCTCGGATCGCGGGCCAGACCGTTTGGCCAAAGGCCAGCATGGCATCCGAAACCGGCGCACGGGCATTTTCCCAGCACCAGATCAGCAATTCGGGCGAAAGCTGACCTAGGCCGATGAAACGCTCGACCCCGGGCACCCGATCCACACAGATCAGATCAAGCCGGGTTTGCGGGCGAAGGTTCGCGATGAAATCAAGCAGGAAGGCCAGTATGAGCTGATCGTAGCTGTCATGTTCAAACCACAGCACGACATGATCATAATCGCCCAGTGTCGCAAGACCGGCATATTCGCGTTGCAGGCGCGAAAACGCATCGGGAAAATCAATGCGATAGGATGATGCGATAAAACGCGCCCGGGTTTCGATGAAGTCGGGCAGGGGCACATCCGGCACCGGCCCCTGACAGAAGGGATCGGAAAATTCCATGAAAGCACCAACAAACCCGGCCAGTTTCAGGCAATGCGAAATATCCGAGCCACAGCGCAGATGTAGGGTTTGCACCGTATCGAGCTTCGGCAGATGCCCCGATGCGATCTGGCGCTGATGTTCGGTAATCCGGTCGATATGGGATTTCAGTTTCGGCCAGCTGGCAAAACCGTTTTCGCGCGCGATGACAATCTGGCTATCGGCCAGTTGCAGATCCTCAATGCTTTTGCCGGGCAGGTGGATACTGATGCGGGTTTGGGCATCGCCCTGTTGGGCGCGGGCGGATTTCAGCAGCTCCTTGGCGCGCTTGCGCTGCTGCTCAAGGTTAAGGCGGCCGTCAAAGATTCCGGATTTCGATGTGCGCGAAGCAGACATACGATTCCCCTGTGCTTAAGCCTGTGTCCGCCAGACAGGCAAGGAAACCGTGTGGTTCATATGTCGATTAGACCGGGCGCAGCCCTTTCCGCGGACGGGGTGCTTTGGGAAGCAACGGCACCATAGCATTGCGGGCTTTCCGGTTCAAAATAAATGAACCGGAAAGCCCTGAATAAACAGAAGGAAACGGGATCAGGGCTGGGGAAGCTGATCGACAATCACGACCCTGCTGTCGCAATCCATCAGTTTGGCAAGCTTCGATAAACGCTGTTCAACGACTTCACCGTTGAGTGCCGCGAAGTCCCTGTGCATCTGAAGTGTAAGCGTCTTGTCTTCATGAACAAGCGCCGTACCGGGAAGGATGCCTTCAACACCCCCCGAAAGGGTATGGCCAAGGCGGATGGCGTGACCGTAAAGGCGGCCAATCGCACGCGTGTCTTCGTCAAGCAGACGGTCGCTTGACTCGTCACCCTTGAAATTGCCGGTATAGCGTGACCCGATGGTATAAGCGAGGAACACCCGGTCATGATGGTTCAGATCAAGATAGGGATGATGCAGGATGCGGTTATAGCTCTGGATCGCGCGGTAATCGGGGTGTTCGCTCCATCCGACATCGCCGATGATGCAGGCGGCAAGGCGCAGACGGCCAAGATTGCCCGGCTGATCGCGGAAAATCGGTGCCGACCAGCGATACAGTTCTTCCCCATGCTGATGGAACCTCTCGCCATCTTCGGCAAAGCTGAGACAGGCATCAAGCAACGGATCGCGTTCGCGTAATTCATCGGGCAGGGCTTCGTACATCCAGCCTTCGCGAAGCCCGTGACTGGAAAACACGACCTCCTTGGCCTGCATGCGTTCAAGCAGCAGGTTCATGACAAGCCCCGCATGAGGCAGGCTATCGATACGGCGCTTGGAAACACCTCCAACCTTGTCAAGCGACACGCGGCTCTGCTGGGATATGATATGCGTCAGTTCGGCGATTTCGGCACGTGGCATGGTCAGGTTATGCACTACCGAAATCGGATAGTTTTCCTGGGCGATATAAAGCTTGGCAATCGAACGCCACGAACCGCCAACCGCAATCAATGGCTTGCCCGCCCCTTCATGCAGCCAGTCGATGCTTTCAAGGTGGGTTTTGACTTCGGCTTCCAGACGGGCACGGTCCGAACCAAATACCGCATGCAGGCGCATGGCACCCAACGGAACGCTGACGCGTTTTTTGATCTCGCCTTCATCAAGCAATACCAGTTCCAGCGACCCGCCACCGATATCACCAACAATGCCGGTTGCGCGCCGATCCCCCGAAATCACGCCAAGGGCGGAAAGGCGGGCTTCTTCAAGGCCGTCAATGACCTTGACGGTCAGGCCGGTCTCGGCAAGGACCCGATCACAAAAAGCCTGTCCGTCGCTGGCGGCACGGACAGCCGCGGTCGCCAGGATGTCGACCCGTGTGACCTTCATCGCGCGGAGCAACCGGGCAAAACGCCGCAGGGCGGCGGTTGCCATTTCAACACCTTCGGGGTTGAGACGGCCGGTGTTTTCGGGGTCGCGCCCCAGACCGCACATCACCTTTTCGTTAAAAATCGGGGCCGGTGCGCGTGTCATGCCATCAAACACAACAAGACGCACCGAGTTCGAGCCAACATCAATGATGGCGATACGGTTGGAAACCCTTTGGTCAGTCAGCATGCGGTTGGTTGAACCTGCCTGTTTTCTTAGTCATCAAGCTGCAGCACGGGGACATTTGGATCTTCCTCGCTAAGCGCGCTGCCACGGCCCGAAAGTGACGGGTTGGTCATGAAATACTGGTGAGAGGAGAAAGCATTTTCATCGGCTTCGCACCGCTCGTAAGTCCCGTCGGGCTGCAGGTACCAAGCCTGCGCCGTATCTTTCAGATTTGCAATCATGATCTGTTCGACAATCTGGCGCTGGCAGGTGGGGTTTTCCACCGGGACCAGTGTTTCGACACGACGGTTAAGGTTGCGCGGCATCCAGTCGGCAGATGAAATAAACGCCTTGGCCTTGCGCGACGGCAGTTTTGCGCCGTTTGCAAAGACGACAATGCGCGAATGTTCAAGGAACCGACCGACGATGGATTTGACCCGAATATTTTCCGATAACCCCGGCACACCGGGCCGCAAACAGCAGATGCCGCGCACGACCAGTTCGATATGAACCCCGCACTGGCTGGCGCGATAAAGCGCGTCAATCACCACCGGATCAACAAGGCTGTTCATCTTGGCCCAGATGCCCGCCGGTTTGCCCGCCTGACAGTTTTCGATCTCCTGATCGATATGGGCAAGCAGGGTCGGGCGAAGCGTATGCGGCGCGATGGCAATCTTTTCAAGCGACCGCGGGGTCGCATAACCGGTCATGAAATTAAAGATGCTGGCCGCGTCACGACCCAATGCCGGATCGCACGAGAAGAACGAAATATCGGTATAGAATTTCGCGGTGATCGGGTGATAGTTGCCGGTCCCGAAATGGACATAGGTCCGAAGCCCGTGGCTTTCGCGCCTGACCACCAGTGACACCTTGGCATGCGTTTTCCAGTCAAGGAAGCCATAGACCACCTGACAACCGGCACGTTCAAGATCGGCCGCCCAGCGCAGGTTGGCTTCCTCGTCAAAGCGGGCCTTGAGCTCCACCATCGCCGTTACCGATTTGCCCGCTTCGGCAGCCGCAATCAGGGCCTTGACGATCGGGCTGTTTTCCGATGTGCGATAAAGGGTCTGCTTGATGGTGACGACTTCGGGGTCACGCGCAGCCTGCAACAGGAACTGCACGACGACGTCGAAATCCTCGAACGGGTGGTGAACCACCAGATCCTTTTTGCTGATCGCGGCAAAGCAATCGCCGCCAAAGTCGCGCACCCGTTCGGGATAACGCGCGCCATAGGGCGGGAACAGTAGATCATGATGCAGATCGGAATCGATCAGCTGTTTGACATCGACAAGCCCGACAAGCCCGTCGACCTTGACGACTTCTTCGGGGGCGACAGAAAGTTCGTCGACCACGAAATCCAGAAGGTCTTCTGGCATCTCGGCATTGACTTTAAGCCGGATGATGCTGCCGCGGCGCCGACGCTTCAGCGCGGTCTTGAAAACGCGCACCAGATCTTCGGCTTCTTCTTCGATTTCAACGTCCGAGTCACGGATGACACGGAACAGGCCGTGTTCGATCATGTCGAAACCGGGGAACAGCTTGTTAAGGTAAAGGACAATCGCCTGTTCCAGCGGCAGATAGCGTTCGGTCCGGCCCGGCATGCGCAGGAAACGGCCGATTTTCGGCGGTACCGGGATCAGCCCGCGCATGTTGTGACCATCCGCCGGGTCAAACAGCTGCATGACAATCGCAAAGCCAAGGTTCGGAATGAACGGGAAGGGATGGGATGGATCAATGGCAAGCGGCGTTAAGGTCGGGAAGATTTCGCGCATGAAATAGCCGTCAAGCCATTTGCGGTCGGTCTGGGTCAAATCATCCGGTCTGATCACCGAAATCCCGTGCTTGTCCATCTCGCTGCTAAGCTGCTGCCAGATGCGCTGCTGATCCTGCATCAACTGGCTGGCATCATAGGTGATGGCGCGCAGCTGCTCGGACGGGCTCATGCCATCCTGGCTGACCTTGGTCATGCCCGCACGCAGCTGCCCGACAAGACCTGCGACGCGCACCATATAGAATTCGTCAAGGTTGCTGGCGGAAATCGACAGGAAACGCAGGCGTTCCAGCAACGGGTGACGTTTGTTTTGTGCCTCTTCAAGGACGCGGCCGTTAAAGGCCAGCCACGAAAGTTCGCGGTTTATAAAGCGCTTGTCCGAATCAAGTGTGATGGCGCTTGATTGAATAACGGCGGCGTGGGTCACGCTGTGCCTCCTGCGAAAGTGGGTTTGTGTCCTTGAAATAAAGCGACAGGTCCCGGTTGCGATTGGAGTATAGGATAACTGCTTGTCGGGGTGCAATTTTCTTAAATTTTTAAGTCAGTTTTCTTGGTGGCTTCACAGCGCCCGATGTGGCATGCAAAAGTCTGCTTTCCTTAAGATCACCGGATACCCGATTTTATGAAGACATTGCTTCTGCTCAGGCATGCAAAATCAAGCTGGACCGATCCGTCCCGATCCGATCACGACCGGGAACTGAACCGGCGCGGCGAAAAGGCGGCCCCGGTGATGGGGCGCTATTTGCATGAACAGGGGCTGGTGCCCGATCTGATCTGGTGTTCAACCGCCGAACGTACGGTTCAGACATTAACCCTGCTGGGGCGCGATTTTGCCAGTGCATCCGACGTGATCTACAACGAAGACCTTTATATGGCGACCGAGGCCGTGCTGCTTGAAAGCCTTGGGCACACCCATGACGAGGCCCGCTGTGTGATGATGATCGGCCATAATCCGGGACTTGCCGATTTCGCCGCCCGGCTGTTTGGCGAGGGCGATGGCGAAGCATTGCTGGAAATGAACCGTAAATATCCGACCTGCGGTCTTTGCCAGTATGAATTTGATGTTGATCATTGGGCGGACGTTCGGTTTGAGGCCGGGCGCCTGATTCGCTTTGTAAAGGTCAAGGATTTGCAGGGGATCGGTGCGCCGCCGACCTGAAATTCCGGCCCGCAATGCAGACCATTGCGACGGGCACTTGACGGCGGGGCTTTGGCAGCGTTTTATACCGCAGAATTTCAAGCGCCGCGTCGCGCAAACAGACAGATCACCCGATTTAAGCCCCCCGAATTGACCGGGGTGGCTGGTTTGCGGTGCTTTTTTGTTTGACAGCGCGGTGCAGCCATGCACCTTTGCGCCAAATTTGTGGCCCAAAATACCAAGCATACAAAGCAACCTGGAAAGACCATGCATCCTTATCGTTCACACAATTGTAATGCGTTGCGCGCCTCTGACGCCGATGCGGAAGTGCGCCTGTCCGGCTGGATCCACCGCAAGCGCGACCACGGCAACCTTCTGTTTGTCGATTTGCGCGACCATTACGGCATCACCCAGATCGTGATCGATATTTCAAGCCCGCTTTTCGCGGTTCTTGAAAAGTCGCGCGCCGAAAGTGTGATCACGGTGGACGGCAAGGTCGTCAAACGTACCGCCGAAACCGTCAACCCGAACCTGCCGACCGGCGAGATCGAGGTTTATGCATCGAACATCGAAGTCCAGTCGTCGGCCGACGTGCTGCCGATGCCGGTATTTGGCGATGCCGAATATGGCGAGGAAATCCGCCTGCGTCACCGTTACCTTGATCTGCGTCGCGAAAGTGTTCATTCGAACATCGTTCTGCGCTCGCGCGTGATCTCGGCGATGCGTCAGAAAATGACCGCACAGGGATTTTTGGAAATCCAGACCCCGATCCTGACGGCAAGCTCGCCCGAAGGTGCGCGTGACTTCCTCGTACCGTCGCGCATGCATCCGGGCAAATTTTATGCCCTGCCGCAGGCCCCCCAGCAGTTCAAGCAGCTTCTGATGGTTTCGGGCTTTGACCGTTATTTCCAGATCGCACCGTGCTTCCGCGATGAAGACGCCCGTGCCGACCGCTCCCCGGGCGAGTTTTATCAACTCGACTTCGAGATGGCCTTTGCCACCCAGGACGACGTGTTTGATGCGATCGAGCCGGTTCTTCATGACATCTTCGTCGAATTCGGCGGTGGTCGTGACGTAACGCCGCTTCCGTTCCCGCGCATTCCGTTTGATGAATCGATGGCGAAATACGGCTCGGACAAACCCGACCTTCGCAACCCGATCATCCTGTCTGACGTGACCGAAGCCTTCCGCGGTTCGAATTTCGGCATCTTTGCCTCGAACATCGAAAAGGGTTCGGTGGTTCGCGCCATTCCGGCACCGGGGGCCGCTGGCCGCCCGCGCAGCTTCTTTGACAAGCTCAATGCCTGGGCCCGCGAAGAAGGGGCGGCTGGTCTTGGTTACATCGTTTACGATGAAAACGGCGAAGCCAAAGGCCCGATTGCCAAAAATCTTGATGCCGAACGCATCGCAAAGATCAAGGAAGTTACCGGCGTTGCCAATGGCGATGCGGTCTTCTTTGCCTGTGACAAGGAACTGGCAGCAGCCAAATTTGCCGGCAAGTCGCGCGACAAGGTTTGCGATGAACTGGGCCTTCGTGAAGACGGCATGTTCAAATTCTGCTGGATCGTTGATTTCCCGATGTACGAGGAAGACGACGACGGCAAGATCGAATTCAGCCACAACCCGTTCTCGATGCCGCAAGGCGGTCTTGAAGCCCTTGAAACCATGAACCCGCTTGATATCAAGGCGTGGCAGTATGACATCGTGTGTAACGGTATCGAACTGTCGTCCGGTGCCATTCGTAACCACCGCCCGGACATCATGTACAAGGCGTTCGAGATTGCCGGTTATGGCAAGGAAGTCGTTGATGACCGCTTTGGCGGCATGATCAACGCGTTCAAATTCGGCGCACCGCCGCACGGTGGTTCGGCCCCGGGTGTTGACCGTATTGTGATGCTTCTGGCTGACGAGCCGAACATTCGCGAAGTCATTGCCTTCCCGCTGAACCAGCAGGCGCAGGATCTGATGATGAATGCCCCGGCCGCGGTCGATGACCGTCAGCTCAAGGAACTGCATCTGCGGGTGCAGCTTCCGCCGAAAATCAAAAAAGACTGATTTCTGTCTTTTGATGACGATAAAAACGGTCCGGAAATTTCCGGGCCGTTTTTGTTTGTCTATTGACCTTCGATGCTTACGTAATCTTAACCCGCCGTAATCCACATTCAGGGTGGAACAATTTATATCCTGCGGGGGATTACGGTTTGAAAAAGATACTTGTGGTGGTGGCACCGTTGGCATTGGCGGCGTGCGGTGGTCCGGTCGAACTGACCGTTGCCAAGCTGGCTGGTGATCTGATCAGCTATGTGACCACGGGCAAAAGCACCACCGATCATGCGGTTTCAGCGGTTGCCGAGCGCGATTGCGCCCTGCATCGCCCGTTATTCGAAGAAGACGTCTGCCGCGATAATGTCGTGCTCGATGATGCGGTTGCGCTGGCCGAACCGGGCGCGCCATCGGTGAAACAGAAAATCCGCGATGCCGAACCTGCAATTTATGCCGTTAACGCACCCGGCGAAGACTGGTCGCAACCTAATGCCGGTGCCCGCACATCGGCCGTGATTGTCCAAACCGATCTGCCGCCGCGTCCGGCGTCGCATGACGAAGTGGCTGCTGTTCCTGCATCAGCCCCGGTCGAAATCGCCAGCGCACAGGCGCAGTTCACCCCCGATCATGACCGTACCCCGCTTCGCAACGAAGGCCCCCTTGATCCGCAGGGCGAAGCCGATGCCGCGGTTGCCGGATATGTCGCCCCGCCAAAGCCGGTCGCACCTGTTGTCCAAACCCAAACCGCCGCCCTGACCGATACCGGCATCATGACCGACGAGGTCAGCGTGATCGCGCCGGAAAACGCCGGGCAGGACAAGCTTGTTGCAGTGCCGCTGCCGGGAGACTATGTAATACTGGCAAGCTTTGCAGATCAGCTGCGCGCGCAAAATGCCCTGTCGCTTTACCGTGAATATCAGCCGCGCCTGATCAGTGCGACGGTTGCGGGCCGGGAATATCTTCGTGTTGCTGTTGGTCCGCTTTCGCATGAGCATGCAAAAGATTTACGCCATCTTGCTGCCAAAAAGGGTGTCAAAGATCCCTGGATTGTCGGGATCGACGCTGCCGGAGAATAGAGTTGCCAGTTATTACGGTTTGTCCTGAAAATCGACAGCGTTCCGTCTTCGGGGCGCTGATCTTTTGTGTCGCCCTGGCGGGATGTTCCGCGCAGGCAGGGCAATCCTTTGCCGCCGGTCCGGGCGGTTTTGACCCGGCCCATGTGCGCAAGGCGGCTGATATACAGGCCGAATTGGTGCCGCATGTGGCGGAATACCGGTTTTCGATGGTGTCATCGGATGTCGGCAGCTCCGTTGTCGGTGTGCGCGGTGCGCTGGGTTACCGGTTTGAAAAGGTCTGTGATGGCTGGATCACCGAGATGCAGCATCTGATGGTTCTGCAAGGGGCCGAGGGCGGTTCGATCAATTCCGCCTATTCGATGACCCAGTGGGAAAACTTTGACGGATCGAAATACCGCTTCCGCATGCGTGATTATCTTGATGGTGTGCAGGTCGACGAGGTTGTTGGCGATGCGGTGCGTGACAAGGACAAGGTTCTTGTGACCTACGAAGTCCCGGTCGAAGTGACCGAGGAACTGCCGGCCGATACCATGTTCCCGACCCAGCATTCCCTAACCCTGCTGAAGCGCGCGCTTCAGGGGGATAAATTTGCCAATGATCTGGTGTTTGATGGCAGTGGCGATACACCGACCAACCGGATTGCCGCGGTGATTTCGGCAGCCAGACCATCGCAGAACACGGCCGAAGATGCCGATGGTATTGCAAATCGGCCCTATCACAGCCTTAACCTGGCCTATTACCCGCTTGGTGATGCCGAAAACGGCCCGTCGACCGAGATTGCGGTTGATTTCGGTGAAAACGGTGTCGCCCAGGAACTGCGGATGAATTACGGCAGTTTCCGCGTGCGTGGCGACCTTCAGAAAGTCACGCGGCTTGCTGCCCCCGAATGCGGTTAAACACAAACCGGATTATTGCCGCAATAACGGCCCGATAACGCAAAAAAGCCTGCCGGATGTCCGACAGGCTTTTTTGTGGGGGAAGTTCCATAAAGTCTTAGGCGGCGACGGCGCTGCTGTCGTCGCGGCAATACAGACCATAAAGTGTCTTGATGACGGTGACGGCTTCATCGCCTTGCAGCGAATAAAAGATCGTCTGTGCCTCGCGCCGGGTTTTAACCAGCTTGTCCCGCCGCAATCTTGCAAGATGCTGTGACAGGGCGGACTGGCTCAGTCCGACAATGCGTTCAAGTTCACCGACCGATTTTTCGCCATCGTTAAGCTGGCAAAGAATCATAAGTCTGCTCTGATTGCTCATGGCCTTCAGAAGCGCGCTGGCTTGCTCGGCCTTTTTTTCGAGATGGGTAAGTTCCATTTGGCTCCCTTTAGCCTGGCCATATTCGGCTTTTGTCCCAACTGGGGCATCGAGTGTATCACATTCGTGGTGATAATCTCCGATGGGATGTCCCCGATTTTTTCCAACCAACGAGGTCTTTGTGCCTCAAACCCATTAATGAAATTCAAGAATGGGAAGATTCCTATTCTCAAGTATAACATCAAACTGTCAAGACACTCTTTGTCTTGTGGACAGAGATTATGGCGATATTTCGTTCTGAGTCACCGTGTATACAATAGACAGTTCATGCAGGGTCTTAATCTGTCATTCAGTTTGAAAACTTGCAGTATTTGTCTGATTCATGATGATCTAGAACAAAGCAGCAGATAACGTCGGCTGGCACGATGAAACAATAATAACCAGGGTCGCCGCCCGTAAGGCAAGGTGACCGGCAAAAATCAAACTTGTCTGACTGGCATCTATTCAGGAAGGTATCCGCAAAACATGGCGACATTATTTGTCACGCATCAAAGCTGTATCGACCACGATACGGGGCCGGGCCACCCGGAACAGTCTGATCGTCTTCGCGTGATCCAGCGGGTGCTTGAAGCCGAAGAATTCATGTTCCTGCACCGCGAAGAAGCCCCAAAGGCCGATCTTGATCTGATCAAAAAGGTGCATGACCCTGCCTATGTCGACCGGGTCATGGCCGCGATCCCGCAAAGCGGATATGAATCCCTTGATGGCGATACCTATGTTTCATCGGCCTCGGGCGAGGCGGCATTGCGCGCGGTTGGCGGTGTCTGCGTCGCGGTCGATGCGGTCTTGGCCGGCCATGAACGCAATGCCTTTGTCGGCGTACGCCCGCCGGGACATCATGCGGAATATGACCGGGCGATGGGGTTCTGTCTGTTTAACAATGTGGCGGTCGGTGCGCGTCATGCCCGCGATGCCCATGGCATCAAACGTGTGGCGGTGATGGATTTTGACGTTCATCACGGCAATGGCACACAGGATCTTTTCTATAACGATCCCGACCTGTTTTACTGTTCAACCCATCAATGGCCGCTTTATCCCGGCACCGGTGCCCCCGATGAACGCGGATGTGCCAACAATATCCTCAATGTCGGGCTGTCGGCCGGGGCGGGAACGGCTGAAATGAAACACGCCTTCGAACAATCGGTTTTACCCGGCATTGCCGCCTTCAAACCGGAATTGCTGATCATTTCGGCCGGCTTCGATGCGCATCGCAATGACCCGCTGGCGGGACTTTCATTTGTTGAAAGCGACTTTGCCTGGATGACACAACAGCTTCTCGCACTCGCGGGCGAGGTTTGCGATAACCGCGTCGTCTCGGTGCTTGAAGGCGGCTATGACCTGCCATCGCTGGCAAGTTCGGTCATGTTCCATGTGCGAACCCTGATGACGGCATAAGGCATCCTTTTCCGCATTAGTTTCCGCAGTAATTTCCCCAGTAATTTACAAAGTAATTTACAAAGTAATTTCCGCTGCGATTTCCGTTCTGGCCGGTTGCCCTGCCGGGACGGTCGGCGTAAACTCCGCGCCAATCAAATCAATGGAGCAGATATGTCCACGCCAACCCCATCCACCACGATCCCCGATGATATCGCCAAACTCAGCTTTGAAGAGGCCCTCGGTCAGCTTGAAAGCCTCGTGCGGCAGCTCGAACAGGGGCAGGTGGGGCTTGATGATGCCATTGCATCCTATGAACGCGGTGCGGCGCTGAAACGTCATTGTGCCGATAAACTGCGCGCTGCCGAAGAACGCATCGAGAAAATTACGCTCGGTGCCGATGGCCGTCCGAACGCAACCCCGACTGAAATCGAATAATTCTCGCGGAGAATATGGTGAGTTACGACCTGCTTGCTGAGCTGAGTACTGCTTCTGCTGACCTTGGCGAAACGCTTGATGGCATTCTGCCGCGTCCCAATGGCCAGATCGAGCAACGCCTGTTTCAGGCGATGCGTTATTCAACCCTGGGCGAAGGCAAACGCCTGCGTCCGTTTCTGGTGCTAAGCTCCGCCGGATTGTTCCGGGTATCGCGCCAATGCGCGTTGCGAGTCGCCGCTGCGGTTGAAATGGTGCACAGCTATTCGCTGATCCATGATGATCTTCCGGCCATGGATGACGATGACCTTCGCCGTGGCAAGCCAAGCTGCCACAAGCAGTTTGACGAGGCGACCGCCATTCTGGCCGGTGACGCGCTGCTGACGCAGGCCTTCGAAGTGCTGGCCGATGAAAGCACCCATCCCGATCCGCGTGTCTGCACCGATCTTGTCCGCGCCCTTGCCCGTGCGGCCGGGCCTTACGGCATGGTCGGCGGTCAGATGATCGATCTGGCGGGCGAGGGGCAAAGCCTTGATCAGGCACAGGTCACCCATTTGCATCTGCTGAAAACCGGCCGGATGTTTGCCTTTGCCTGCGAAGCCGGGGCGATTCTGGGCAAGGCCCCCAAAAGCATGCGCATGGCCTTGCGATCCTACGCCCATGACATGGGGCTGGCCTTCCAGATCAAGGACGACCTTCTCGATGTGGAATCCAGCAGTGCGGAACTGGGCAAAACGGCCGGCAAGGATATCGATCAGGATAAATCGACCTATGTGAAGCTGCTGGGCCTTGAACAGGCCCGCGAGCAGGCAACCATGCTGTGCAATCAGGCGATCAATCACCTGAACTGCTTTGACGGCGAAGCCGAACCGCTGCGCGAAATGGCGCGTTTCGTGATCGAACGCGGGCGTTAAGGCCGGTCCCCCTGACATGAGCCAGCAAACCAGATACACAGCCGGTTTTCGTGACCGGCTGTTTGACAAGGACCCGTTCCCGCTGGCGATCTGGTATCCGTCGCATGCTGCCGAAGGCCCGGTGCGTCATATGGGTGTCACGTCAACCGCGGCCCGCGATGCGGATTTCGCCGATGGCGGACCCTATCCGCTGGTGCTGTTTTCGCACGGCTCGGAAGGGCACCGCTTCAATCAGTTCTGGCTGGCGGAATATCTTGCACGGCGCGGTTATATCGTTGCCGCCCCGCAGCATCATGGCGACAATTATCTTGATCCGTCCGATGCGCGGCAATTGACGATCATCGAACGCCGTCCGCGCGAAATGCGTTTGGCTCTTGATCTGTTGCTGGATCATGACAGCATTGCTGCTCACATTGATACGGATCGTATTTATGCGCTCGGCCATTCGGCGGGCGGGGCGACGGTGCTTAAAATGGCGGGATGGCGGTTTGATGCCTCCGCCTGGCAAAGCTATTGCGCGCTCAACGCCGATCAGGACCGCGTGATTTGCCAGCATGTACCGGGTGATGACATTGTCGATGAGTTGCATGATCGTTATGGCGGCCCGGTTGTTTCCGCACGCGATGACCGGATTGCAGGCGTGATTGCCGTGACCCCGGCCTTTGGCGTTGCGGCGACCGATGCGGGCTTTGCCGATGTCACGGTGCCGATGCTGTTTATCGAGGCCGATACCGATGAAATCCTGCCCGAAACCGCCAATGCCGCGCATTTTCGCACCCTTTTGCGCGGGCGGGCGAAGTTTGTTAAGGTCAAGGGGGCCGGGCATTATTCATTTCTGCCGCCCTGCACGCCCTATATCGCGGAAAATTTCGGCTATTTATGCCGGGATTTCGGGCGCGAACGTGTTGATATTCACCGCACTGTTGAACAGGTGGTGCTGAAGTTCCTAAGTGACATCAAATCAGGTGATTTTCAGGGTCGCTAATTACAGCGAAGCTGTTTATTTTACGCTGCTTGCAATAGGGCTTAGGAAACGTCACCCTGTTGGTTTGACGACTATATAAAAAACGCCACACAAAACTGAAAATCGAGATCGGTATGAGCACGACCTCCAAGACCCCGCTTCTGGACACGATTAAAATCCCGGCTGACTTGCGTAGCCTTCAGCCCGCACAGATGAAGCAGGTCGCAGATGAATTGCGCGCCGAGGTGATTGATGCCGTGTCGGTCACCGGCGGGCATCTGGGGGCCGGGCTTGGCGTGGTCGAGTTGACCGTGGCGATCCATTACCTGTTTGATACCCCCGATGACCGGCTGATCTGGGATGTCGGGCATCAATGCTATCCGCATAAAATTCTGACCGGGCGGCGTGATCGTATCCGCACGCTTCGTCAGGGCGGCGGGCTTTCGGGCTTTACCAAGCGGTCCGAGTCCGAATATGACCCGTTCGGTGCCGGGCACAGCTCGACCTCGATCTCGGCCGGGCTTGGCATGGCGGTTGCCAATCAGCTTTCCGATGATAAACGCAAAAACGTCATTGCCGTGATCGGCGATGGCTCCATGAGTGCCGGCATGGCCTACGAGGCGATGAACAATGCCGCCGCCGCCGATCAGCGCATGATCGTGATCTTGAATGATAACGACATGTCGATTGCCCCGCCGGTGGGCTCCATGTCGGGCTATCTGTCGCGCCTGATTTCGGGCAAGGGCTATCAGGGCCTTCGCAATGCGGCCAAGGGCCTGACCAAACACCTGCCGCGCCAGATCGAAGAAGCCGCCCGCAAGATCGAAGAATATACCCGCGGTATGGTGACCGGCGGGACCCTGTTTGAAGAAATGGGTTTCTTCTATGTCGGGCCGATTGATGGTCATAATCTGGATCATCTTCTGCCGGTGCTTAAAAACGTCCGCGATGCGGATGTCGATGGCCCGATCCTTGTTCATGTCGTGACCCAGAAGGGCAAGGGCTATGGCCCGGCCGAAAATGCCGCCGACAAATATCACGGTGTCGCCAAATTCGATGTCGTCACCGGCAAGCAGGCCAAGGCCACACCCAATGCACCATCCTACACCAAGGTTTACGGCGAAACGCTGACCAAGCTTGCCGAAACCGATGACAGGATCACTGCGATCACGGCCGCCATGCCATCGGGCACCGGGGTTAATATCTTTGCCAAACGGTTCCCCGATCGTGCCTTTGACGTCGGCATCGCCGAACAGCATGCCGTGACCTTTGCCGCCGGGATGGCGTGCGAGGGATACAAACCTTTTTGCACGCTCTATTCGACCTTCCTGCAACGCGCCTATGATCAGGTGGTGCATGATGTCGTGATCCAGAACCTGCCGGTCCGTTTCGCCATGGATCGTGCCGGGCTTGTCGGGGCGGATGGCGCAACCCATGCCGGGGCCTATGACATTGCCTATCTTGGCTGTTTGCCCAATATCGTTCTGATGGCGGCGGCGGACGAGGCCGAACTGGTCCATATGACCACAACCGCATGGGCGATTGATGACCGCCCCAGTGCCTTCCGCTATCCGAGGGGCGAGGGTGTCGGCGTTGAAATGCCGGCCGAGGGCAAGGTTCTTGAAATCGGTAAGGGCCGCATCCTGCGCGAAGGCGGCAAAATCGCCATCCTGTCCTACGGCACCCGTTTGGCAGAGGCGATGCTGGCCGCCGAAGACCTTGCCGCACGCGGCCTTCCGGCAACGGTTGCCGATGCCCGCTTTGCCAAGCCGCTTGATCATGCCCTGATCGCCGATCTGGCCCGCAACCACGAAGTCCTGATCACGATTGAAGAAGGCTCCATCGGCGGCTTTGGCGCAATGGTGTTGCAGCATATGGCAGGGCAGGGATTGCTCGATCACGGGCTCAAAGTCCGCACCATGGCCTTGCCCGACGCCCTGATCGATCACGACAAGCCCGACATTCAATATGCCAAGGCGGGATTGGATGCGCAAAGCATCGTCAAAACCGCCCTTGGCGCGCTGGGTCTTTCCGAGGCCAAAGTACGCGCCTGATAGGTCAGGCAAGACCGGTTAACGTAAAAACGCCGCCCTGAAAAAGGCGGCGTTTTCTTTGGTCCATCCATCTGCCGGGATCAGAAATCCGCGGTCAGAGACAGCTTTGCCGTCAACGGTGCCCCCATCGTCAGGTAACCGCCATTCGCCGACGCCCAGTAATCGCTATCCGTGACGTTTTCGATATTGGCACGGATGGTGACGGGATATTCGTGCACCTCGGTCGTGTACCGCGCACCAAGGTCAAGGCGTGTCCATGACGGGATCGAAAGGGTATTGGTCGCATTGACATATTGCGATGCCGTGTGAACCGCACGCGCATTGACCGTCGCACCTTTAAGGAACGGCAGGTCATATTCGATGCCAAGCTTGGCAACGTAATCGGGAATGCCAATCGGCGTGTTGCCGTCATTGGTGCCGTTCTGGGTATCGGTTAGTTCCGCGTCATAAACCGTGATACCGCCCAGAATGCGGGTGCCGGTCACAGGCTCGCCAAAGATCTGGAATTCAACGCCGCGGTTCTGCTGCTCGCCGTCTGCGGCAAAGGTGTTGCTGGCATTTTTATAAGAAAACGGCTTGGAAATCTGAAACAGGGCGACACTACCGCCAAAGCTGCCGAAATCCGCCTTTGCCCCGATTTCATATTGCTCGGACGTGTATGGGGCCAACTGTTCGCTCGGGTTGGTCAGGGTGGCGTCACTTGCCGCACTGGCGGCTGTTTCGCCGGGCGACAGGGATTCCATATAGTTGGCATAAACCGACACCTGATCGGTCACATTGCCGACGATGCCGACCATCGGCGTATATTCGTCCGCGTCATAGTTGCTTGATTGTGCACCGCTGGTCAGATCGAACTGCTTGGTATTGACCGACTGACGGCGAATGCCAGCCGTGACGCTGACGCGGTCATCAAGGAAGCTGACGGTATCAGCCAGAAAATAGCTGGTCAGTTCGTTGATATTACGAAGCCCCGGATCGCTCAGATTGCCTGATGGCGCTGCCAGCGCCGGATAGCCCGTGGGGGTTGGCCCGTAAATATTGCCGGTAAACGCCGACGCACCGGGCGAAAACGCCCATGCCTGATGGCTTTTGTTCTGAAGGTAGGAAACCCCGGCATTCAGTTCATGCTTTACCACGCCGGTTTCAAATTTAACGCGCGCACCGGTCAGCGCACTATTGGTCGTATCTTCGCGAATGATGGTCGAACCGCCATAGGTCATGGTGCCATCAGTACCGGTAATGCGCGGGGTTGAATAAATCCCGGATTCTTCCATGTGGCGGGTGCCTGCGGCGGCATAGGCCATAAGATAGTCGTTCACATCATGCTCGATCCGTCCCTGGACAAAGCTGTCCTCAAGGTCGGCCCATGTCCCATCCGCATTGTAATTGTGGCTGGCATCCGGGGCATCGGGGATGTTCGTAAGCGTGCCGAGCAGATTTACCGATGTCCGCCCATGATCAATATTCTTTTCATTATGCCCGGCATCGACCGTGATGCGGGTATCATCGCCGCGATAATCGAATGACAGCGACCCGATCTGGCTGTTGCGGTCTTCGTCATCGATGGCGGTTTCACCGTCGGCATATTTCAGATTGGCACGAATGCCGAACTGGTTATCTTTGCCAAAACGCCGTCCGAAATCGACATGCCCGCCGGTCTGGCTGTTCATTTCATAGAATGTCGTGACACTGGTGATCGGATCATCTGTCGCGCGTTTGGGGATAAGGTTAATGCCGCCGCCAATGCCGCTGCCGCCCGGTGACATGCCGTTGATGAATGCCGATGCGCCTTTGACAACTTCGACCCGCTCATACATCGACATGTCGATCAACTGGCGCGGTGCCGTGCCATAAAGGCCATCCAGCATCACATCATCACCGTCAAGAACGAAGCCGCGGATCATGAAGCGGTCACCCGATCCGCCATAGCTGTAGGATGTCAGAACGCCCGGATCGTTATCAACCACATCGGCAAGTGTATCGGCCTGCTGGTTTTTGATCACTTCGCTGGTATAGCTGGTGATGCTGACCGGGATATCCAGATTGTCCTTGTTGCCCAATATACCGGCCCGGCCACCGGTCGCGACCTGGCCACCGGCATAGACCGGCGGGGTGGGATCGCCTGCCTGTGATGTGGCGTTGTCCTCGACCCGGATCGGGTCGAGCTTGATGGTATCGTCGGTTTCGGTCTGTGTGCTGTTTGTGCTGCTCTCCGTCGCGTCCTGCGCATGGGCGGGAAGGGCAACAACAGCAGACATACTGACAGACGCCAGCAATAGCGTACTGAATGTATGACGTTTGAAAATTGGTGTGATCGGCATGAAAAACCCCAAGGTCGAATTTCCCCGCCCCCCGGCGGGATCGATATGGGGTGCTGATTATCACTATTGATAATCAATCTCAATATAAATGATTATTATTATCAATATCGATGTAATTGTTCAGTTATTCAATCGCGGGGTGGATTGGCGCTGTTTGGCAAGCCGGGCATGGCCCGCTTAATCGGCATAAATCATTTTATGCGTCATGCCGCCGTCAATGCGGGTGGTTTCGCCGGTCATGAAACCGGATTGTTCATGATCAAGCAGGAAGGCGACCATCTTTGCGATATCATCCGGCGTACCGATGCGGCCCGCCGGGTGTTGCTGGCGGTCGATGTCACGGTGTTGCGGTTCTTCACGGGCGGATGATTTCTGCCAGTCACCAACTTCGATCCAGCCCGGCGCAATGCCATTGACCCGCACCGCCCCCGAAAGGCTGACCGCCATGGCATGGGTCAAGGCAACCATGCCGCCCTTTGACGCGGCATAGGCTTCGGTATTGGGTTCGGACTGAAACGCACGGGTCGATGCGATATTGACAATCGCCCCACGGGTTTTGCGCAAATGCTGTGTCGCATGTTTGGCTGCCAGAAACGCCCCACCCAGATTGACATTGATCACCCGTTGCCAGCTTTCCCAATCCAGATGTTCGAACGATCCCGAATGCGGGTCGGCAATCCCGGCATTGTTAACCAGTCCGTCAATACGCCCGAACCGGTCGACGGTCTGCTGAACCGCAATGGCAACATCGCGTTCATCGGAAACATCGCCCTTGAAAAACAGGGCGCGTTCGCGCTGTTCTTCGGAAAGGGCGGTGATGGCTTCATCCCCGGCATCCGCATCCAGATCAAACAGCATGACCTTCCATCCCGTCGACAGAAGATGCTGCGTAATCCCCAGCCCCAAACCCTGCGCAGCACCGGTGACGAAGGCGACCTTGGGATCAGGGAAGTTGTTCATGTGCTGCTTTGCCCGTATCAAGATGGAAGGAATTGGTGAATTTTATCAACGCATTGAAAATGGACCTGTTCCGGCCCGATGCAACGCATCAGCCGAAATTTAACCTTGTATCTCGTCTTCCGCCGTTTCCAGTTGATCAAGCAGCGCATGAACGAACCCCATTTGCCGCCCGTCAAGCCCGCGGGCTTTGGCGGCATCCTGAAGGGCTTCGGTCGCTTCAAGATGCAGGCGGTAATGCCCGGAATTCTGATCAATCCGATCCATGCGTTGCCGTTCATCACCAAAAACCATGCTTTGGCAACGCGGCGCACTCGATGATGTAAAGGCCCGGCAGGTCAGGGGGCGAACGTCATAGATCGTGCATCTTTCATCTGCGCCTAGAAGCGGGCAGCGTGCGCGCACTTCGGATGTGGTCTTTGCCTGTTCAATGATCCGTGCTGCCTGGGTCAGACGTTCACGCAATGCCTGCTGTTCGTCTGGCGTAAACGCCTTGCGGATATGCTCGGCAATCAGGCTGGTGACACCGGGCGGCACCGCAACAAACAGGTGGCAGCACGCACTGCATCCATCCCGGCAGTCGCAATGGGGCTGATGCGGAAAACTATCCCGAAGGCTTCGCGACGCCGCATCGACCAGTATCATGGCCGCTTTCGCGGCGTCAGTGATGGTCGGGGCCTGTTCAAGCACACGGGCCAGTTCGGCGCGAAAGCCCGGAAACATCTCCTCGTATCGGCGCGATGCTTCCGCGGTCAGGGCACCGGTTCGGGAAATATCCCCCGTGATCCGGTCGATTGCGTCGTCAAGTTTTACCATGACCATGCGATTGCCTTTATCCCGATCCCTGTCCGCACACCGGACAGGCTGATACGAAACAGCCTGCTAGCCTTGTCCCATCATGATGGCTTTAGCACCATTTTCCAAGTACGCGGTTACAACCGGCGGTTCCCAAAAAAACTCTGCCAGAATTCCCAACCGGCAGGGTAGTCTGGTGATCCGTAAACCCGCCAAAAGATACGCTCCATCGGAACCGGTTCCGGGCCTTGGGCGGGTTTCGGTTCTCCGAACGGTGCGATTGGCTCCTCGCCATAGGTTCCTCGCCGAACTGCTTCTCACCCCTCTGGTCGTTCTGCCACTTCCCGCCACCCGATGAAACTCAACCTGCCGTGATCCTCCCATGCTGCCTCCGACGCGTGGTTCCGCCAAACTTTGCCGCGCTGGCTCCCTCGGCGGATGTCCCCCGTTTGACGAACACGGAAATCCAAACAGCCGACGGACTCCGGCCCGTCGCACCAGCCGCACCGGACCATTTGCTCCAACAGACCCACCTCCCGCCGCTGTTTGCCACCTGCTGCCCAATTCTGCCAGTCGCGGCAAGCGCTGCCGATCACAATTTCGCCGACTGCCTCACCAACAAGGCGCACCTCTCCCGTTCTGACCTATCACCAGCGGACCCATCACCAGCCGCTGCTTGCCAAATGCTGCCCGACGCAGCCTAGCCGCTACCAGATCGCAATCTCGCCATTACTTTGCTAACAAGACGCACCTCTCCCGTCATGACTCATCTCAGCCACCGCTTGCCAGATGCTACCCGGCGCAGCCCAGCCGCTGCCGATCACAATTTTACCGGTTGCCTTGCCAACAAGGCGCACTTCTCCCGTCTTGACCTTTGGGTGACCTTGGGGTGGGTTAGGACACGGGCGCAAAACCGCCGTAATGGCTTTTCCACCCGCCGGTCATCATCCGGCGATGTTGCCACCGGATCGGTCTGTCTTTGTGCTGCTGCATCATCATCACTTTCATCTGGCCCCAAACGAAAAAACCCGCAAAGCGAATCACGCTTTGCGGGTTTTGGTCCGGGCGCTTTTATCCCGTTGACTTTTCTTTTCTACCACAACAAAAAGAACAAATCAAGAACTTTCTTTGGGCTGCTCAAAAAAACACCGGCCAGAATTTCCGACCGGTGAGAGAGTTTGGCTGTCTGCAAGACAGCAGGGAGACACGGGAAAACGAAACAGAGTACGCAGTTACCCGTTGGCGGATTTGCCGGACGGGGTGGCAAAGGTATCGGCATAATCCTTGCGCAGCTGCGCCTTTTGAATTTTACCCATCGTGTTGCGCGGCAATTCGTCAAGCATCCAGATGCGTTTGGGCACCTTGAATTTTGCAAGCTTGTCCTGGGTGCGTTTGATGATCGCGTCTGCATCGGGCTTGGTGCCCTTGGCCGGGACGATCACCCCGGCAACCGCTTCGCCGAAGTCGGGATGCGGGAGGCCAAAGATCGCGACTTCCTCGACCTCGTCATATTCGGCGATGATTTCCTCGACCTCCTTGGGATAGACGTTGAAACCACCCGAAATGATCAGGTCCTTGTCGCGCCCGACGATGGTGACATAACCGTCTGCGCCGATGGTCGCGAGATCGCCGGTGATAAAGAACCCGTCCGTGCGGAATTCGGATGCGGTTTTTTCCGGCATCTGCCAGTAACCCTTGAAAACGTTGGGTCCGCGAACTTCAAGCACACCGATTTCACCGACCGGCAAAACATTGCCATCCTTGTCGCAAACCCGCGCCTCGATCCCCGGAAGGGTCGGGCCAACCGCCCCCGGACGGCGTTCGCCATCCAGCGGGTTTGACGTGTTCATGCAGGTTTCCGTCATGCCATAACGTTCAAGGATCTTGTGCCCGGTCCGCTCAAAGAACGCATCGTGGGTTTCCGCCAGAAGCGGTGCCGAACCCGACACGAACAGGCGCATATTGGCCACCAGATCCTTGTCAAACTTCGGGTGGGCCAGAAGGCGGGTATAGAAGGTCGGAACCCCCATCATAACGGTCGCATTCGGCAGGCGTTCCACCACATCATCGGCATCGAATTTCGGAAGCAGGATCACCTTGCCGCCATTGACCAGCATGATGTTGATCGCAACAAACAGGCCATGCGTATGGAACAGCGGCAGGGCATGCAAAAGCGTATCACCCGGCCTGAAACCCCATGCCTTGTGCAGGGTCAGCGCGTTGGAGCCGAGGTTGCCATGCGTCAGCATCGCGCCTTTGGAACGGCCGGTGGTGCCCGATGTATACAGAATGGCGGCAATGTCATCCTTGGTCACATCTGCGACGTCGCCATGCGGTTTGGCATTGGCGGCCAGATCATTAAGGCTGCCATCGCCCTTGTCGCCAAGCGACAGGACCGCACCGACATTGTTCTGTGCGCCAAGGGTTTTGGCGGCATCAATATGGGCCGGGCGGCAGACAAAAACGCGCGGGGCGGCATCGCCAAGGAAATAGGCGATTTCATCGCCGGTATAGGCGGTATTGAGCGGCAGGTGAATGGCACCAAGCTGAAGGCAGGCCAGATAAAGCGCGATCACATCCGATGATTTATCGATCTGGGCGGCAACACGGTCGCCCTTGACCACCCCATGATCGGCAAGAACCGTGGCATAACGCCCGGTGCGATCCAGCAACCAGGCAAAGCTGCGTTCAGTGCCGTCGCGTTCGATCAGAAAGGTGCGCGAACGGTCCGCCGGGAAACGTTTGGTAAATTCGTTGAAAAGATTATCCGACATGGTTCTGTCCTAGTTTCCCGTAAGCTGCATGACCGATTTCGAAACGGCGATTTTGCCGTCATTCATCAGCGCTTCGTGGTTTCGTTCAATATCATCAAGGTGATAGGCGTAATTGACCATCATCCCGCCTGCCTGACGCAAGCCTTTGGACGACGTATCGCCCAGCCAGTTGAGGCGTTCAAGCTGTGCCCCATTGCCAAGATGGAAGCGCGCGGTGGGATCAAGCGGCGATTTGCCGCGCTTGCAGGTCGCAAGATAGCGCGCACACAGCATCATCGCCGGTTTTTTCAGTTCGGCGGTTTTTTCCGCATCCTCGATCCAGCTGTCGTCTTCCATCGCGGCAAGGACGATGGCGGCGATATCGGCGTCGTCAGACTTGCTTTTCTGGCGGGTGCGCAGCCATCCCATGAAGCCCGGAATCGGCGACAGGGTGGCGAATTGTCTGAGTTTCGGGAACTCGCGTTTAAGCTCCTCGACCACCTGTTTAATCAGGAAATTGCCAAACGAAATGCCCTTAAGGCCCGATTGGCAGTTGCTGATTGAATAGAAAATCGCGGTATTGGCCTTTTGCGGGGCTGTTTCATCGATTTCCGGTGCCAGAAGCGCCTGAACGCTGTCAGCAAGGCCATGCACAAGGGCAACTTCGACGAAAATCAGCGGATCATCGGGGATCGCCGGATGGAAAAAGGCAAAGCACTTGCGATCCGTTGCCAGACGACGGCGCAGATCATCCCAGCCCTGGATTTCATGAACCGCTTCGTAGCGGATCAGTTTTTCAAGGATGGAGGCCGACGTATCCCAATCGATATGACGCAGTTCAAGGAAGCCCCGGTTAAACCAGCTTGTCAGCAGGTGCTGCATATCGGCATCAAGCGGTTCAAGATGGCGGTTTTCCTTGATCAGGCCCAGAAGCGTTTCACGCATGTCGACAATCGCGCGCGTGCCGCCCGGTGCCATGTTGATCCGGCGCAGAAGCTCCTGCCGGGCGGGTTCCGACGCATGGGTCAGAACCGCCAGATTGGCTTCGGACGGATCCTTGGCAAAGGCTTCGGCGGCCTTTCTGACTTCGGTGCGGTTGGCGCTGAAATCGTTCTGCATCATTTCAAAAAAGCGCAGATGATCCTCTTCGGGCAGGGTTTCCCAAAGGCGCACCACTTCGCGCGCAACGGCGGTGCCGCGGGCTTCGCCCTTTTGCGACACAAGGTCCTTGCACATTGCCTTTAGCTGGGCAAACGGGTCCTGCGGTGTCGAAAGCGGCAGGTCGAGAAGCTCCCGGCCGCGATCGGCAATACTGGAAATCCAGCTTCTGACGGAAATTCCGGACATTTTAACTTCCTCCTATGACCGTTTCGGGAAGCCATGTGGCAATTTGCGGGAAGAAGCACAGGATCACGATGGCAACCACCATGCACAGCACATAGGGCATCGCACCTTTCAGGATGGTTTGCAGGCGGATGTCAGGTGCAATCCCGTTAATGACATAAAGGTTCAGGCCAACCGGCGGCGTGATCAGGCCGATTTCCATGTTGATCGTCAGGATTACCGCAAACCAGTAGGGATCAAAACCGGCATTGACGATCACCGGCAAAAGGATCGGGGCCGACATCAGGATCACGGCAACCGGCGGCAGGAAGAAACCGCTGATCAGCAGGAACACGTTGATGAATCCCATCAGAACCCAGCGGTTGACGTCAAGGGCGGAAATCCACTGTGCGATGGATTGAGTGATGAACAGCGACGACAGCATGTAACTGAACAGACCGGCAGCTCCGATGATCAGAAGGATCATCACCGATTCACGGGTCGTGTCGCGCATGATGTTCCAAAGCTTGCCCGGCTGCCACATGCGATAGATGATCATCGCGACAATCAGGCAGAACAGCGCGCCAACACCTGCCGTTTCGGACGGCGTTGCCACCCCGCCATACAGCGCGAACAGAACCGCACAGATGATGACGATGAACGGCAGAACACGCGGAAGGATTTCAAACTTTTCCTTCCAGCTATAGGTCACCGATGCCAGTGCAACCGATGCATTGCCCTGACGCCAGGTCGAATAAAGCGACCAGGCCATGAACAGCGCGGTCAGCATTAGACCCGGCAGAAGACCGGCAAGGAACAGGCGCCCGATCGATGTGTCGGTCGAAATGCCGTAAACAATCATGGTGACGCTGGGCGGGATCAGAATGCCAAGTGTACCACCGGCCGCGATTGACCCGGCGGCAACCGAACTCGGGAAACCGCGTTCACGCATGGCGGGAATGCCCATCTTGCCAATCGCGGCACAGGTCGCCGGTGACGACCCCGACAGGGCGGAAAAGATCGCGCATGCCCCCAGGTTGGAAATGACCAATCCCCCCGGCACACGCGTTAACCAGCGATCCAGCACAGAATACAGATCACCACCCGCACGGGATGATGCGACAACCGCCCCCATCAGGATGAACATGGGGATGGCGAGAACTTCGAAACTTTCGAGTTTGGAAAACAGGATTTCAGGCAGCAGCGGCAGCGCGCTTGCGCCATCGAAAATCCAGATAAACCCGACACCGACCATCAAAAGACCGATACCGACCGGAATACCGGAAAACAGGATCAGGGTGGTGACAATGCCAACGAGCGCGGCAAGAGAAAGCGGATCCATTGCACCGGCTCCTTAAAACGGGTTGTCTTCGATATGGAAGGCTTTCGACCGGTTGGTCAGAAGGCACATCAGATCGGCGAGGAATTGCAGGAACAGCAGGCCAAAACCGACCGGCAGCATCAGATAGGGCTTCCACAATGCAGGGGCCCAGATCGACGGTGATTTCCACCCGCCCTGATAGGCTTCGATCACCAGTTCGATGCCGTAAAAGGCAAACATCGCACTGATGGCAAGGCCGCACAGCAGGGTCGCAACCGCAAGCAGTTTGCGCGCCCCGCGTTTCAGATACATCGGCAGAAGATCGACATTCACATGCCCGCGCAGCAGCTGCACATAAGGCAGACCGATCAGGGTGCCGCCGATCATCAGGTAAATCACGGCTTCTGTCTGCCAGACGGTCGAGGAATTCAGGATATAGCGGATGAAGACCAACTGGCAGATTAGCAGCATGGCAATGAAGAACATCGATGCCGCGACAACACCACAGGTCTTTGACAGGAAGTGAACGACATTGACTGCGTGATCAAGCGGGCCACGCGGCTTCATCGGATCAGGGCGCGTCCCTGTGCCGGTGCTGCCGGTTTTTTCAGGCAGCGGTTCGACATCGGGTGGCGGCGGGAAACTGTTATGGTTCGACCGCGCGCGCGGTGCGGCATCGCCTTCGTCAGGCAGGTCGACCGGAAGGGAATTGGGAAAAACTGCGTTCGCCACGCTGGGACTCCTGAAGATCAAGCTCGTCGCAAAAAAGCGGAAAAGAAGTGGCGCCGGCATGCATCCGGCGCCACGAGACCATTATTCTACGGCAAGAGCCATATCGAGCAGTTCCTGACCGCCCGGGGTTTCTTCAACAAACTTCGCATAGGACGTCTGTTTGGCAAGTTCCTGCCATGCCTTGAAGTCGGCGTCGGTCAGATCAGCGATTTCAACACCGGCATCCTTGAAAACCTTGACGCTGTTGGCATCTTCGTTACGGGCTTCTTCGGAATAGAACGCCTCGGCCTTTTTGGCCGCCGCGGCAAGGGCATCTTTCTGGGCGTCGTTCAGACCGTCATAGGTTTTCTTCGACATCAGAACCGGCTGATACATGAACCACAGCGCGTTGGCAGCCGCCGGGGTGTAGCATTTGACCTGTTCATAAATGCGGTATGAAACGAAGCTGGCAGAACTGGTGTTGGTGGCATCAAGAACGCCGGTCTGCATGGCCGGATATATTTCCGAGCTCGGCATTGCGGCGATGGATGCACCGGCACCCTGAAGCATCTGTTCGAACGATTTGCCAGCGGCACGGATCTGCAGGCCTTTGACGTCATCCGGAACCCGGATGCAGCCCTTGGTCGAGGCAAAGCCACCGGCCAGCCAACCCTTGGCAATGGTAACAACCCCGTTTTCATTCAGGAGTTCTTCCATTTTTGCCATGAAAGGCGAGTTGTTCAGGCGTTCGGCGTGGTCATGGTTTTTAACCAGTGCCGGCATCAGCGTCAGGTTGGTTGCCGGAATACGGCCACCGGCATATGCCAGCGGATAGACGATCATGTCAAGCTGACCGCGTTCCATCGGCGTCCACTGTTCGTTCGCCTTGAACAGCGAGCCGGACGGGAAAATCTGGATTTCGAGATCGACATTGGCCGCTTTGACTTCGTCGGCAATGATCTGGGCGACTTTATGGCGAACATCGCCGGTCGACCACTGGTGCGACAGCTTGAGCGTTTCCGCATCAGCGTTCGAGGACATGCCAAAAGCAGCGATGGACAGGGTAATAGCGGCGACGGACGCCGTAAGAGTACGTTTGAAAATCTTCATCTTTTCCTCCCGGATGAAGCATGCGTTTCTGGATGCATTTGTGACGTGTTGACACGTCTTTTTATTGGTGCGGATTTCGCAATATCAAAAAGCGTTACAGATTTCTGGCATCCTGTCTATGGATTTTTGTATACCAGAAATGTGTATTGCAGTGCCACAGATGTGCGCTCAAGGATTGCAGCCATTTTAGCCGTTTTTTGCCAGGTAACTTTTGCGATGCAGCAGAGTTTCGGTGCAAAGCAGCACGTAAAAGGCTTTGCGCGGTACCATTTTCTATGTTCTGGTATACCACGATTGCAGCGCAAGGATGAGGCTTCTCATGTCACGGAACGGCAAGCTCGCCACCGATCTGGTTCAGAAACTTGAACGCGATATTGTCACCGGTGTTCTTAAACCCGGCGACAAGCTGGACGAGCGCAGCCTGTCGGAACGGTTTGGTGTTTCACGTACTCCGGTCCGCGAAGCGTTACAAACGCTGGCGGGGTCGGGACTGGTGGCGACCATGCCTCGGCGCGGCACCATCGTTGCCTCGATCACCGTGGCCGATCTGATTGAAATGTTCGAAGTCATGGCCGAACTGGAAGCCATGTGCGCTCGCCTTGCCGCGCGCCGGATGGCGCGCGCCGACATTGAAAAGCTGATCGCACTTGGGAATGAATGCGGCACGCTTCAGGAACATGCAGACGCCGATGCCTATTACGAGGCCAACGTCAATTTCCACGAAGTGATTTACGCCGGATGCCGCAACAGCTTCCTTGAACGTCAGACCAAGAATGTGCGCAACCGGCTCGCACCCTATCGCCGTTTGCAGTTGCACCGGCCTGGGCGGGTGAAAAAATCCAATGCCGAACATTCCGAAATCCTTGATGCGATTTCGAACGGCGATGCCGAACGGGCGGGCCGGCTGATGCATCAGCATGTCGCGGTTCAGGGCGAGGCGTTAAACGATCTTCTAGCCATTGTGCCGCGTGGTTACCTTGAGCCGCTGGCAAGCTAGATTTCTTCGGAACTTTGAGCTAAAACCCGCGCATGGCAAAGAAACGTTTGGATCAGTTGCTTGTTGAACGCGGATTGGTGGAAACCCGGTCCAAGGCACAGGCTTTCATCATGGCAGGCAATGTCTTTAGTGGCGAGCAACGACTCGATAAGCCGGGGCTGCAATGCAAGGAAGACATTTCGCTGACCCTGCGCGGGCAACCCCATCCATGGGTGTCGCGCGGCGGGCTCAAGCTTGAAAAGGGTCTGGCCGAGTTTGGCGTCGATGTCACCGGTTTTACCGGCATTGATGTCGGATCCTCGACCGGCGGTTTTACCGATGTGCTTTTGCAAAACGGTGCGGCCAAGGTCTTTGCCGTTGATGTCGGGCAGGGGCAGCTTGACTGGAAACTGCGCAATGACGACCGGGTTGTCGTGATGGAAAAGACCAATGCGCGTCACATCACGTCCGAACAAATTCCCGACCCCATTGATATCGTCGTCTGCGACGCCAGCTTTATCGGCCTTCGCACCGTGTTGCCCGCAAGCCTCGATCTGGTCAAACCGGGCGGTTGGCTGATTGCATTGATCAAGCCGCAATTTGAAGTCGGCAAGGAACGCGTCGGGAAAAAGGGCGTGGTCCGTGAACCGGAACTGCATCAGGAAGTCTGCGACACCATTTCCGACTGGCTGGCAAATCTGCCGGGCTGGGAGGTGCTTGGCATCGCGACAAGCCCGATCACCGGGCCCGAAGGCAATGTCGAATTTCTGATCGGCGGGCGGAAATCGGCGTAATCATTACCGATTCCCGCCAATAGTGATGGGCTTATTTACCGATCACTTTCATGAAATGATCAATCCCGGCCTGGGCGCAGTCCTGATCCTGCGGCGGAGTGCCTGAACTGACGCCGATTCCGCCGACAACATCGCCATCAACCGATACCGGCAATCCACCGGCGACAATCGAAAGACGACCGCCGACTTCGGAATCGATACCGAATGCTGGCATGCCCGGCTGGGCTGCAGCGGCATATTCATGGGTCGCCTTGCGCGCACCCGCGGCGGTGAATGCCTTATCCTGGGCAATCGTGGTGCTGGTGACCTTGCCGCCATCCATGCGTTCAAAGGCAATCAAAACACCGGATTCATCGGTGATGGCAATGCACATCGGAACGCCGATTTCAGTTGCACGGTTGCGTGCACCTTCGATCAGGATTTCGGCATCATCGATCGACAGGCGTTTGATGGTCAGCATCGGGCTTCTCCGGCAGGTTTATCGTTAAAATCACGCATTATGCCGGGGCATCTTATTGTTTGCCGTCTTCTTCGATCAACCCGATAAAACGTCTTTTCACATGGTGGAAGCATGCGCAATCACGGGGTCGGTTTAGACCCGCTCGCTGGTGGTGCTTCGGGCTGGCGCAAGGGCGGCAATTGCGCCAAGTGCCAGTTCCCGAACCGCCGGATTGGCCTGTTCGCGGACCAGAAGGGCGATATCGACCTTGGGCAAGCCGGGCAATGATGGATCATCGATAATCTGCATTCCGGCATATTCCGCGGTGCATCTGGGCATTGCGCCGATGGCGTGGCCGCCGTCAACTGCGGTGATGATCATGGAATTGGAGTCGCTGCTGTGGCTGATCCGAAACGCGATATCCTGGCGCGACAGGGCATCGGTCACGTAATGGCGAATGACGCAGCCATCGTGGAACAGCGACAGCCGTAACGGCCGCGCCTGATGATCAAAACCGGCATCGGCCACCCAGACCAAGGGTTCGGATGTGACATGCAGGCTAGGCGTGTCGGGATCGGCGGTCAGAATGGCCAGATCCAGATCGCCATTGGCAACCCGTTTGCCAAGATTTCGGCTGATATCGGCGTGGCAGCTGATTTCCGTGTCCGGCAGGCGGATCGCCGCAATCCGCAAGATTTCCGGCAGGTAAATCGCGGCATAATCATCCGGAAGGCCGATGCGCAAAATCGAGGGGGCAGCATCCAGAAGATCGGCCAGCATCTTGTCATTCAGGCCGATGATCCCTTCGGCATAGGATTTGACGACAAGGCCGGTCGTGGTCGGGGTAATGGCATTGCGATCACGCGTGATCAGCGGCGCACCAACGGTATCTTCAAGCTTTTTGATCTGCTGGCTGATGGCTGGTTGCGTGCGGAAAAGTCGTTCGGCTGTGCGTGTGAAACTTTGGGTATCCAGCACGGTCAGAAACGTTCTGAGCAGATCAATATCGACATTGAGAAGGGCCATAAGCGCAATTTATCCCGACGATAAGGCGAAGCAATTTCACATCGATATAGCACCGCTGCAAGATAAGCGCTATCAGCCAAGGCGCATTTTGCACAACCTGCACATCGCCCCCGTTCCGAAAGACCAGACCATGCCCCATGTCTTGCCCGACATCCTGCGCAATACCGGAAACGCATCTGCTATTCCCTCCGCCACCACGGAAATTGCACCGGGAACCGAAAGGGTCACGCCGATGGTCCAGTCATCACTCTGGGCCATTTTAACCCTCGTAGTTGCGGCAATCCTTATGGGGCTGGGGCCGATTTTTGTGCGGTTCAGCGGTGTGTCACCCGATGCCTCGGCTTTCTGGCGTGTTGCGCTTGCTGCTCCTTTGCTGGGCGCGACCGTCTTCTTTATGCCGGCAGGATCATCAAAACCAGCGGTCGGAAATGGTGTTTCCGTGCGCAAGCGTGATACGGGTTTGATGATCCTTGCCGGTCTTTTATTTGCCGCCGATCTGGTCGCCTGTCATATGGCGATCGAAATGACGACGGTCGGTAATGCGATTTTGCTTAACAACCTTGCACCGGTGATTATCGGGTTTCTTGGTCTGTTTGGCATCGCGCGCAAACCCGGCGTGATGTTCTGGTGCGGGGTGCCGTTTGCGATTATCGGCGGTTATTTCCTGTTTCGGGCCAGTGAAACCGGCGCAGGATCGATGCAGGGTGATGCCTTTGCCGTTCTGGCGGCCTTTTTCTATGCCGGATATCTGATTGTCATCAGCCGGTTGCGCCGCAATCACAGTGCTGCATCAATCATGTTTTGGAGCACCCTGACCACCATGATTGCCTTGGGCGTGATGATGGTGATCAAAGGCAATTTCGTCCTGCCGCCGCATATGACAGGCTGGCTGGCGCTGATCGGTCTTGCGATGCTGGTGCATGTTTTGGGGCAGGGGATGGTGTCGGTCGGGCTGAAGCGCGTGGACGAGGCGACCGGATCAATGATCCTGCTGTTGCAGCCCTTTGTCGCCTCGATCCTTGGGGCTGTCATCCTGGGCGAGCTGCTCAATCAGTGGCACATCATGGGCAGTGCGGCGGTGGTTGTGGCCCTTCTGATCGCGACGCGTCGCCGCCGTACGCTCTGAGGACTATCTGGCAATCATGAACCAAAGGGTGCCAACCGGCATCAGGGTTGCTGCAATGCCGAGCATCGTCCAAAGCCTTACACATTTATCATAGGCATCTGGCATGATGGTTTCACCCGCCGCCACCGTCTTGGCGGCAATCCGCGACATATATAGTTGCAAGGGCAAAAGCCCGACCAGCCAAAGGGTTGCCGCCATGGCAAACAGACTGATGCCAATCGTCAGATGCGGGCTATCGGAAAGCGAAATGCCCCCGGCATGAAAAAGACCAACCCCACCAATCACGACCAGAGCCGCGCCAAAGGCGGTAAAGGCCAGATCGGTAACATTCACCAACCGGCAGGCAAAGGCGATGATCACCGGGTTTCTGGTGCGGTCGGCCAGGCTTTTCCATACCGCCGTAACGATGATATTGCCCAGAAACAGTACGGCACCCAGAAGGTGAATGAATTTAACGGTGGTATATTCCATCGCGGACAGCCTTCGAATTTTGGGATATCGGAATCGGAAATTTCAGATCAGGTATTGTCCGGTGCGGTCAGGTCCTCGGCAAGCAGGCCCAGAACAAAATCGTCCAGTTCCTGATCGGCAGGCGGGACAATCATGCCGTCAATCACCAGCATGGCGATACCGTGTGCGCGGCTCCATGCGGCCAGCGCGCGGTTATAGGCGGTGGCCGCCTCGTTCAGGGTCATGTCGGCACGGCGATCAACCGATGTAACGGCGCGCTGCAACACATCAAACGCATTATCGGCTGCTTCGCGAAGTTCGGGATATTGATCCAATGGCGGGCGTTCCCGGCCAAAGATCAGGCGGAAATGTTGCGGGAAATCGACTGCGAAATGCACATAGGCCGCACCAAGCGCCATGATGCGCTCTTCGTGTTTTTTGATATTTGCAGCAACATTTTCAAGCCGTTCGGCAAAGCGTTCAAATGCATCAATCGCTACTGCCGCCAAAATGCCATCCTTACCGTCAAAATGGCGATAGGGCGCTGCTTCCGAAACACCGGTAAGCCGCGCCAGACGTCGCAACGACAGGCCACTTGGGCCTTCTTCGGTCAGGATGTTTTCAGCTTGCTGTAGAAGGACATTACGGACGTCGCCGTGGTGGTATTTCCCCATAAACTCGTATCTCGATTTTCTTATGTTAACTTTGTTAACTTTAACAATCGATAGGCCATGACACAAGCAAAAAAGGACCGTCAATGTGACGGTCCAGTTTGGCGCTGTCGGGGATTGTGGAATCGTCGAGCCGGGCTTAAAGCACCGGTAAAATCCTGAACGCTAGGTTGCCGGAGGCGGCGATGATGTGGATTCATCATCTTCATTCTGGGCCCCAGATATTGAGGATGCGTCATCGTTAACGGTTGCCGTTGAAGTTGTGGCAGGGTCCTGGCTGTTATCGTCGGCTTTGCTGTCATCGGTTGCAGCGTCATTTTTGGGCGCAGTTATCGCTGTGGCTGCGGCTTCTGTTCCGTTTTCGGTTGGCGCTGGCGCATTACTGCCCGTTGGAGACTCTGCCGCCGTGGTATCGGCAAGTGTGCCAGTGGTGGCGTCGGGCTTAGAAGATGCCGTTGTGTCATCTGTTGGTATCGAACCTGCTGCAGATGAGACGGACGTGCTTCCTGCGTCCGCACCGGTTTGACCGGCAGGCTGTGTGGCCGAACTGTTGGTGCCGCTATCCGTTACCGTATTGGTGCTGTCGCCTGTTGCAGAAGGTGCAGGGGCTTTTGGGCGGGCATCGGCTGCGGTTGGTGTCGCATTGCCAGTATCGGTCGTGCTCGACGGCATGTCTGGCGTGGTTGCAGCGGATTGTTGGTTGCTGGTGCCTGTATCTGATGCCAATGGCGCAGAAGACGCCGTTTCGGCAGGTTTGTCCTCGGGCGTCGGGGCAAGCGTTGCCGAGGGTGAGGGTGGGTTTGATGATGTCTTATCGTGATCCGGGCGGATCAGGAAGCGATTGGACAGAATATCGCGTCCGACCAGAAGCGGCTGGGTGATGCCCGCCATTTCAAGCAGGCCAAGCTCGACATCACAGACGACGTCGCGCAGGACCAGTTTCGTTCTGATTACAGGCGCACGCACCGGTGTGCTGTTGGCGTTGGTGGTAACCTGTCGGAAGGCGGTCACCGGCATCGCCAATCGCCAGGTGATCTGGCGTTGAGTGATTTTGGCGGTTGGATCAGGGGCACTGTCGACCGTGAGCGAGAAGGAAACGCTGCCCACGCTTTCGTCTTTTTCGTCATCAGAGGAACCGGCGTTGCTATCGCCGTCGCCTTCGGGTTGCTCGATGGTCAGATCGCTGACGAAAAGGCAGCTTTGCGGCGCCGCGCCAAGGATCATGGCGGGCAGGGCCGCAATGCCCCAATCGGGCAGATCGACCGGCTCATCAGGATAAAGAACTGTTCTATTGCCCAAGCCAGCATCCCGACCGGCTGCCTTGGAGGCCGGGGCCGGTTTGTTCGCGGATGCAAGCAGAATCAGGGCTTTGTACAATGTCGGGTTCATACACCGATGACGGTGCAACAGGCTGCTTGTGACAGACTATTTGTGCGATTTCACGCAGGAATTAGTTGTTGATTACTTGTTGCTGTTCCAGCCATCACACTGGCCGCGATGGCGCAACAGATGATCAGCCAGAACGATGGCTGCCATGGCCTCGCCAACCGGAACGGCACGAATGCCAACACACGGATCATGGCGGCCCTTGGTGACGACATCGACATCCTTGCCGTAAATATCAACACTTTTGCGCGGTGTCAGGATCGAGCTGGTCGGTTTGACGGCAAAGCGCAAAACAACATCCTGCCCGGATGAAATCCCGCCCAGAATGCCGCCTGCATGGTTGGAGCCAAAGACCGGCTTGCCATCTTCGCCCATGCGCATTTCATCGGCATTTTCGATGCCGGTCAGTTCGGCGGCCTCAAACCCGTTGCCAATTTCAACACCCTTGACTGCGTTGATTGTCATCATCGCTTTGGCCAGATCAGCATCAAGTTTGTCATAGACCGGGTCACCCAGCCCGACCGGAACGCCCGAACAGACAACTTCTATTACTGCACCGACCGATGATCCGTCCTTGCGCAGACCATCAAGATATTCCTCGAACACCGGAACAGCGGCTGCATCGGGGCAGAAGAACGGATTGTTATCAACCTCGTCCCAGTTCCAGTTGTCGCGATTGATTTCCTTGGTGCCCATCTTGATCAGGGCCCCACGGATTTTGATATCATCGCCAAGGACTTTGCGCGCAATCGCCCCGGCGGCAACCCGCATCGCGGTTTCGCGCGCCGATGATCGTCCGCCACCGCGGTAATCACGGATACCGTATTTTTCCCAATAGGTGTAATCGGCATGGCCCGGGCGGAACTGGTTTTTAATCTCGCCGTAATCCTTGGAGCGCTGATCAACGTTTTCGATCAGAAGGCCAATCGGGGTGCCGGTGGTTTTGCCGTCGAAAACGCCGGACAGGATTTTGACCTGATCGGGTTCGCGGCGCTGGGTGGTAAAGCGTGACTGGCCCGGTTTGCGTTTTTCAAGAAACTGCTGGATGTCTTCTTCGGTCAGGTCAAGAAGCGGCGGCACACCGTCAACGACGCAGCCAATCGCCGGGCCGTGGCTTTCGCCAAAGGTGGTGAAGCGAAACAGGGAGCCAAAACTGTTGCCAGCCATTTCCGATATCCAGAATTCAGGTGTTTGAAGACAATACGGGCTGCCAGTAAGGCAGCCCGCAAGATCATATCATGTTCGGATCAGGATTTCTGAACATTGATATCCGGTGCGTCTGCCTGCTTCATGCCGACGGTATGATATCCGCAATCGACATGATGGGTTTCGCCGGTAACACCGGTCGAAAGGTCCGACAGGAAGTAAAGGCCCGATCCGCCAACATCATCAAGGGTGACGTTGCGGCGCATCGGCGAATTATATTCATTCCATTTCAGGATATAGCGGAAATCGCCAATCCCTGACGCGGCAAGGGTCTTCATCGGACCGGCCGATATGGCGTTGACACGAATACGATCTGGGCCAAGGTCATTGGCAAGGTATTTCACGCTGGCCTCCAGTGCTGCCTTGGCAACGCCCATGACGTTGTAATGCGGCATCACCTTTTCCGCCCCGTAATAGGACAGGGTCAGAAGCGAACCACCATCGGTCATCAGTTTTTCCGCGCGCTGTGCAATCGCGGTAAAGGAGTAGACCGAAATGTTCATCGACATCGCAAAATTTTCCGGCGAGGTATCGACATAGCGCCCGCGCAGTTCGTTTTTGTCAGAAAAACCGATGGCATGCACGACGAAGTCCAGCTTGCCCCATTTTTCTTTCAATGTTTCAAAAACGGCGTCCATACTGGCCGCGTCGGTCACGTCGCAGGGCAGAACGGTGTCGCTGCCAACAGACTCCGCCAATGGGCGGACGCGCTTTTCAAGGGCTTCACCCTGATAGGTAAAAGCAACCTCGGCGCCAGCGGCGGCCACGGTACGCGCAATCCCCCAGGCAATCGATTTATCGTTCGCGACGCCCATGATCAGGCCACGCTTGCCAGCCATCAGGCCAGAAATGTTTTCGGCGGAAAAGCTCATTTTCCCTCTCGTTCCCACGATCTCTCTCTGGTGCGGGGCAGCGCGGAACAAAGCTGTGGCCCACACAGGAGGCATTTGACATTGGGCGCATCCTACACAAAGCGAAGCCAAGGTCAATCTGGCCTGTTTTATCTTGTGCGGTCACGTTATCCTGTTGATCAGTTACACTATAACCAGAAATCGTGCAGGGATAAGTGTTTAATGGTTCCAATCGGCCAATTACTTAAGGACCGCACTGGATTTTGGCGCTACGCCATTATGCGATTTGTGCATGACAAATCCGTCGAACGCGCAGCGGGGCTTTCTTATACAACCCTTCTTGCCATGGTTCCGTTCCTTGCTGTTGCGCTTACGGTATTGTCGGCCTTCCCGGTTTTTGAACAGTGGAAGGACCAGATCATGGGCGTGGTCCTGAACAATTTTCTGCCCGAAACTGGCGAACAGGTGACAGGTTACCTCAGCAATTTCCTTCAGAATACCGGCCAGATGACAGCGGTGGGCACGATTGTGCTGGCCTTGACCGCGGTCATGCTGCTTGCTGCGATCGAAGGTGCGATGAACGATGTGTTTCGCGTTACCACTCCGCGCAAACTTTTGGCGAAACTCGTCGTTTTCTGGACCTTGCTGACGGTCGGGCCGATGTTGCTGGGGCTGAGCCTTTCGGTGGCATCCTATATTTTTGCCATGCGCTATATGGTCGGGGGCGACGGGCTGGGTGAACATATCGGGCAATTGACGTTTTTGGCCCCTTTCCTGCTATCCTCGATTGCCTTCTCGCTTTTGTTTATCGGCATGCCGAACCGTTCTGTCGTGATCATTGACGGTATTTTGGGCGGCTTGGTGGCGGCTGGATTGTTCGAGGCGCTTAAAAAAGGGTTCGGGTATTACGTTATTAATTTCCCGACCTATCAGACGATCTATGGCGCCGTGGCGATTGTACCGATCTTCCTGTTATGGATGTATCTGACCTGGATTGTTGTGCTGCTGGGCGCACAGGTTGCTGCCGCGCGATCCGAATGGCGTGCGGCACGTGCCGCTGGGCTGATCCCCGATCCGCGGGGTGCCGTGCCCGGCCATATGGAACGCATTATCGCGGTGTTACGCGTTCTGGAATATTTGCAACATGGTTTCCGCGAAGCAACCAAACCGCCGACCTATCGCCGCATGTTGCGCGAAACCAAGCTGGGCGGGCGGGATCTTAACTGGGCCTTGGCGGCCCTTCGGCGTGAAAAGCTGATTGAACGGTCCGAAAGCCACCGCTGGCTTTTATCAGGCGATCTGTCGCGGATCACGCTGGTGGATCTGATGTCCAGACTGGGGCTGTTTCTGGATTATGACCGGTTGCTTCTGGTTAATGCCGATGGCGGTTGGCCAGGAGCCATGCGCGAACGTCTGGTGGAACTGGAAAAAACGCGAAAATCCGTTCTGGATGTTGAAATTGCTGCCCTGCTTGATTTGCCAAAACCCGATGATACAGCCCCCAAGCAGGTTGAAACCAAGCCCGAAGACGGAAAGAAAGACGAAATCGGCCCAAAAGACATGACCGAAATCGTCGATTAAAGTGTTCCGAAGGCATCAAAATACAAGGCTGGGTTTGTGTTCCCCGGCCTTGTTTCGTTTGGGGAATTGTGCTGTTCGTCAAGGTTAGTTTTTGGAAACTTCCTGCGCGATTTCATTTAGTGCCTTGGCTATTTCCGCCCGACGTCCGGCATCCGCCGATGCGCGGCCGGGGCGCTCGGGTGCGTTCAATGCTTTTTCCAGATAAACCTTGGCTTCGGTGTAATGATTATTCTGAAGCAGGAAATCGCCATAGAAATAGTTAGGGTCAATCCCGTCAGGATTAAGTTCCAAAGCCTTTTTCAGGAATTCTTCGGCCTTGCTGTCACTGCCAAAGGCAAGCGGCCATGGGGGCACCTGATAATAAAGCGATCCCAGTGACGTATAGGCCGATCCATCAAGTGCTGTTGGATCGAGGGTAATCGACTTTTCAAACAAATCGCGCGCGTCGTTTACTTTGCCAAGGGCGGAAATGCCGCGCACGATACCGGCATCGGTCGACAGGACAATACCCTGCCAGATCATGACTTCGGGACTATCCGGATAGAGGTTCAGCAGACTTTCGCCCTCGGTTTCAAGTTGGTGAATGGCATCAAGCTGCTGTTTTTCATCCGTCATCTGGTACTTGATGCGGGCCCATTCTTCCTGCAGATGGGCAACGCCATTCATGGCCTCGTTATTGGCCGTGTCGGCATTGGCAGACAAAGGCAGGCCAAGCGCAAAGGCGCATATCATGGCAAAACAGGTGATTTTCATGCCGGGTGGCTCCTTGGGTTGGCGTCCTGTTTGTTGGCGATCAGGGGGATTGGTGCAACTACCTGCTCGGCCGTGAGGATTTCTTCGCCGATGGTGGTGTTTTTACGAAGTCCCCTGTCGACGATGCTCGGTATGACGGCATTGATCAGGGCAAAAAGCCGTTCCGGCCAGCCGATCCGAACATCGGTTTTGTCTTGTTCAATCGCATTGACGATCTGACGGGCAACGTCACGTGGATCGTCTTCGGTGACATTTGTGCGACGGTTAAGCAGCCCTGCCTTGCCGCTGTTCATGGTGGTACGAACCGCACGCGGGGCGATGTGACTTATGGTGATGCCCGTGCCGGACAGTTCACGACGCAGCGCATCGCTATATCCCTTAAGCCCGGATTTGGCTGCGACATAGCCGGTCATATGGGGCAACGGGATCAATCCGGTCATTGATCCGATATTGACGATCTGACCGCTACCGCGTTTGCGCATGGCCGGAAGAACGGCCTGGCACAGGCGCATTGGCACCAAAAGGTTCAGCGTCACAAGCGCGTCGTAATCCTGATCTTCGGCATGATTGAAATCATTGATCCCAGCCAGATTGATCAGGATGTCGGGTGTGTGTTCACGCAATGCCTTGCAGGTCGTATCGATGCTTTCCATCAGGTTGCCCTGCGTCGTGCGGTCATAGGCAACGACATTTGACCCGCGTTCGATCAGCAGGTTGACCAGTGGCATGCCAATGCCGCCAGTCGCGCCCGTCAGGAAAACGGATTTTCCATCAAGCAACATTTTTACGTTGTCCTTCATGCGGGATCGCCGCAAACAGATTGGCAAACAGCCGGAAGGTGTTTTGCGCGACTTCGATGATGGCGGCCTGATCAGCCGGATCGGTGACCTGATTGACGGTCTTTTCGAAGAATTTCATGTGTTCAAGATCAAGGGTGCCGTGCGAAAACAGATAGCTGAATGCTGATTTCGGCAAATCAAGGCCGGTCATGACGGCATCCGCACCCTGACTGGCGATTTGGGTGGATGTGCTTTCAAGCATGAAGACCATACCAAGGAAACCGACCGGGTTCTTACGGCTGATATAGTCGTAGTTATAGGCAACCATCACCTGGGTTTCGAGGTTCGGTATCGCTTGGCGGGCGGCTTCGCGGTTACCACCGGCGGCTTCGATATCATTGAGAATCCATTCTTCGTGGCCTTCTTCTTCTTCGAGATATTCAATGATCGCCTTGTGCAGCCAGCGTTTTTCATCTGGCATACGCGATCCCATTGCCATCAGGAAGGGAACGGTGTGTTTGACATGGTGATATGCCTCCGTCAGGTAGGCGACATAGGTTGACCGTGAAATGCGACCTTGCAGGCCATCAACAAGCTGGGGAACGTGATAAAGGGACGCGCGGGCTTCGGCGGTTTCGGCAACAAGGCGATCATAAAAATTCATGGTTTTCTCCGGGACGGACAAGGGGGATGTGTAAAGTTTGGCAATCGCCTCGCGGCGCGGGCGTCCGGTGCCTGTCAGGCAGCCGTTTTCGACCGTAAAGGGGGCAACGATGCGGGTATGTTTGATGTGTGCGTAATCGGGCAGGCCAGCATTGGCCGCGGCAACCGCGGCACTGACATCGGCGGTCGGACCGGTCGGAACGATCAGGGCGCTTAGTTCCGGTTCCCCATCGCCAAAGACCATGGCCTGATAGATGCCTGGCTGGGCCAAAATGGCGGCTTCGGGCCATTCGGGGGAAATGTTGCGCCCAAACGATGTGATCAGGACATTTTTGCATCGACCAGTCACACAGACGAAACCATCGTCATCAATCTGCCCCAGATCGCCGGTTGCAAGAAAGGCCGGTGCTGCTTCGCCGACATAGCCAAGGAAACCGGGATTTTCGATGATGATTTCATCGTTGGAAATCTCGGCCTTTACATGGGGCAAAAGCGTTCCGGTGGTGCCGGGCTTATCTTTGCCCGGTACATTCATTGAAACGACCGATGCGCATTCCGAAAGACCATATCCTTCGTAAACCGGAAGCCCGATATGGCGGGCCTTGGCAATCAGGGCAGGATCAACACGCGATCCACCAACCGCAATGAATTTAAGGTCAGGAAGGCGACCCTTGCGGATGACCAGCATCATCAGCGCACGCAGGATTTCAGGCACCAGAATGACCGATGTCGCGCGGGTATCCTTAAGGATTTCGTGCAGGCCCTGATATTGCGGCCCGAACTGGCCAAGCGGTGTCAGGGTAATGGTACACCCGGCCAGAAGACCGGCATAAACCCCCGCGACATTTTCCAGAAGTACTGCAAGTGGCAGCACACAGGCATGGGTGCCAGCAAAATCATCGCCCAGCATCGCGTGGATCGAAGACGCAACAGTGATCATCGCCGATGCGGGCAGGCAAACGCCCTTTGGCGTACCGGTGGTGCCGGATGTGAAGGTGATTTTTGCCGTGCCATCGGGGATGTCGGGCGAACGCGACTGCCCTGTTTCCGCCATTCCATTAGCCGTCAGCATGTGGGTGATGCCCGCGGTCACAATTGTGTGATTGATCTGATCGCGGGTGAAAAATGGCGGGATCGGGACGCATACAATACCGGCCGATAGGGCGGCAAGGTCCCAGACCAGCCAGTCGATCCCGTTATCAAGTGCTATACCCAGTACATCGACATCTGCAAGTTCAAGACAACGTGCGTCGATCAGGTCGGAGAGGTCGCCATAGGTTACTCTATCATCGCCTTCGCGGAGCGCGACTTGATCGGCGTTATGGGTGCGGATGCATTCGAACAGCATGATTATTTCTGGCCGTTATGTTGCAGATGGGGATAAAGGCGCGGGCGCATGTGGGTGTATTCTGCACCCAGCAATGTCTGAAGGCGGCGATAACCATGTTCGACCGAACCAGACAGAACATGCGGGCACGTGTCGTAATACCGGCCCCAGTCGATTTCGTTTTCCGTCAGGCATGATGGATCGGCATGGGCGTGGCGAACGGGCTTGAGGCCCATTTTACGCAGGCGTTTTTCGATACTGTCGGTGCCGGTCACAACCGCCTGTTTAAAGCCGTTATGGTGCAGATAGGCAGACAGTGCCGCAAACAGGAAGGACGACGCCCCACCACCCGAGGACGCCAGATTGCCGATCTCGACAATCTGATGGCGCGGTACACCAAGGATCACTTCGATTGGCGCGGGCAGATATTGTTCAAGAAACAGCGGCCCATGCCCGGCTGACCGGAAACCAAGGGCGGCGACGATCCGTCCGGCATCGTCGCGGACACTCATCAGGCTGCCATATTGCACGCGCATCGCGGCGTCATAGGCATCGGCATAGATATTGGCGATGAATGTTTCGACTTCGGGGCGTTCTGTCGCCAGAAGTGTCAGCACCGAAATGGCACAGGCACGCATCTGCAGATGATCCAGAAAACCGCGTTTCTGGAAGCTGAGCTTGGCGGCGGGGAAACCATTTTCATTATAATTCAGGTGAAGCATGCCATTGGGCCTTCGACTGCGTTGATAGCGCATTCTTGGCCCGGAACCTGACAGCAACCTGAATGAGGGGTTGTTAAAGCAAAAACCTTGGAAATATTACTTTAGCGGGCAGTGTTTTCTGTGGCATTTCCGGGGATTTCGATATTTACCGTACCATCGGAACTGCGCAGATGAAGGTCGCGCTGCGGGAACGGAATTTCGATCTCGTTTTCCTTGAAGCTATCCCAGACATTGAGCAATACCTCGCTGATGATATTACCACGTCCGTTTTGTGGATCCGTGATCCAGAAGCGGATTTCAAGATCGACCGAATTATCGCCAAAGCCGCGTAGCAGTGTGTTCGGGCCGGGATTATCCAGAACGCGCGCACATTTTGCTGCGGCTTCATTGCACAATTTGATCGCGAAATGCGGATCGCAACGATAGGCAATACCGACCGGAACCTTCAGGCGCAATTTGACGTCCGAGTGGCTCCAGTTTTCCACCTGATTGGTGATAAGGTCTTCGTTGGGGATCAGGAATTCGGTACCGTCGCGGGTGCGAACGGCGGTGTAACGCGCGCCAAGCGACTGAATCCAGCCAAATGTATCGCCAATCGCAATCACGTCGCCCGGCTTGATCGACCGGTCCAGCAACAGGATCACGCCGCTGATCAGATTGGCGACAATCCGTTGCAGACCAAACCCGATGCCGACACCGATGGCACCACCAAAGACAGCAAGCGCGGTCAGATCGACACCGATGGTCGAAAGCGCAAACAAAACCGCAATCGACAGCAGCACAAGTTTCAGAAGCTTGGACATAAGCACCTGAACCGATGGCGTCAGGCGGTGAACCTTCTGGATGCGTTGTTCGAAAATGCGCGAGGCAAATGACGCGACCCAAAGCAGGATCGCCAAAGACAGCATTGCCTTGAGGATACCAAACACCGATATCCGAAACTGCCCGATATGAAGGGCAAGGCTGTCCAGCAGATCAATTGCCGGATCAAGCCAGCCGACAATGTTAAGGGCGGCCAGCCCCCATGCGATGATGGCGATACTTCGGGCCCAGACGGGATCATTCACCACCGCTGTGCCCAGACGGATGAAAATCCACGCATTCAGAAGGCTTGCGACAAGGCGCAGGATATTGTGCCGCAGCCCCGCCTGTATCGCGACCGCATCAATAAACCAGATCAGCAGAACCAGAATGATCGGAAACGCCAGATCGGGTAAAACCGCCAGCAACCGACGGAACCCGGCATAGTGCAAAAGCGCCCGCCAGTTTTGCAAGCGCGCCAGTTGGCGCGAAAGCGGCCTGCGCAGCAACAGGGCAGGGATCACCGACAGCAAACATGCCCCGATCTGTAACAGGATCGGAACCAGCAAGATATTGTTGTCCACCCATGCGGCTGCCTGTTCAAGCCAGATCACGAGCTGGTCGGGATTCCAGAATTGCTCCATACGTCCCCTGATTTTGCCCTGTATTATGATTAGTGAATGGAAAGCATTATATTTCATATGGTAACGCGAAACCGCCCGCGGGAGATAGGGGGCTGATTCTTCGTGTTCTGGTTGGTTCTGCGAAAGATGCGTCTTTTGGCTTTGGTTTCCTTGACGTTAGATAGCTATCTATCTAAAAGTTTAGGATCAAAAACCTCCTGCAGGTATCTCCCCCCATGACAATTTCCAAAGATAGCAATGCATCGCGTGAACAGTTCGGTTTCTGGCTGGGCATGCTTGCCCGGCAATGGCGTGCGGAAGTCGACCGGCGTTTATCGCCCTTTATCCTGACCGAGGCGCGCTGGATCATCCTGTTTCGGCTCAGCACGACCGATCATGACCTGACGCAAAAGGAACTGGCGCGTATTGCCGGGGTGCAGGGACCGACATTGGTGCGGACATTGGACTGGCTGGAGGAAAAGGGATTGATCGAAAGGCGCGAAGTCCCCGATGACCGGCGGGCAAAAACGGTTCACCTGACCGAAAAGGCCGAACCGGCGCTTCGACAGATTCAGGCGGTCATACAAGGTGTCCGCGCCCAGATTTTTGCCGATGTTACCGATGAAGAACTTGAACATTGTCTGACCGTGTTCAAAAAGATCGGCCGACAGTTCGATGCTTTTGCCGGAAGTGAACAGGACAAGGACATCATCATGGTTGGACGGGGGAAAACCTAAAACCGTTTCCACCGTTTTATATCTAGCTGTGAGGCAGTGCTGGGTCGGGTGATCGGTTCCGCAGGGTTTCGCGCTCCCATCGTTCGGTCAGAACTGCGGCCCCAAAGCCGAGCCCGCCAAAGATCGCAAGGCTGATCGCAAGTGCGGGTAGCAAACTGTTTGCGGGCATGAATGTCGGCGAGCCGCCGGGCAATGACAACCAGACCATTGCAGCACTGCCCCATAAAATGCCAACCGCAACCATTCCGATCCCGGTAAAGGCAAGCCGCAAGCGCGAAAGATATTTCATTATTCTGACCTGCGCCGCTCGACTGATCCATCATAATGGATCGCTACGGTTTCCTGTGCCGGGCCATCAAGGGCAAGCGCGATAACATCCGCCGGTTTGCGCCGCAAAAGTGTAACGATATCGCCAGACGGGACCTCGCCGATCACGCTATAACCCGCAACCCGACCGATCTTGCAATCGCGCATCGCGGCAGGGGTGATCATCATTGCCTGTTGTTCTGAAAGGGACAGGTTGCTGACCTGTGCGGCGCGAACGTCAAAACCTTCGGCCTCAAGGCGGTTTTGCCAATCGATGCTGTCTTGGCAATCATTCGTGTATGAAAGTTCAAGCGTCGGGCGCGATGTGCCGACAAATGCGGTCAACCCGATCAGGGCGATACCGGCCAGAATCGTAGAAAGAGCAATGGGTTTCATGACTTCTGCCTTTGTCAGATAAAACTGCAAAGGCAGAATGCCTGTTAGAGCAGGTGCGAGTCTTGAGCCCGGTCAAGCCGCAATCGGGCGTGGCCGGGCTACCCGTGTTAACGTGCCTTGTAAGGATGTTTTTCCGACCATTCTCGTACGAAATCGATCAGTTCATCGTCGCGATCTTCGGGCAGCTTGACGGTCAGATGTACATATTGATCGCCGCGTTTGTCACCCCGGTCATATGCCGCACCCTTGCCACGTAGCCGCAATTTCGTGCCGCTATTGGCGTTGGCGGGCAGTTTCATGCTGACCTTGCCATTGATCGTCGGGACTTCGATAGACCCGCCAAGGATTGCTTCGGCCAGACTGATCGCAAGATCGCAATGCAGGTCATTGCCTTCGCGACGGAAAACCTTGTCCGGGTGGACATGCAGCTTGATCAGCGCGTCACCCGCTTCCCCGCCATTCATGCCGGTCATTCCCTGGCCTTTCAGGCGAAGGGTCTGGCCATCTTCGCTTCCGGCTGGGATGCGGACTTCAAGGCTTTTGCCGCTGGCAAGATTGATGCGCTTGGTCGTGCCGATAATGGCTTCGGCCAGATCAAGGCTAAGCTCATAGGAAATATTGGGTCCTTTGACCTTTTCGGCCTGTCTGCGCCCACCAAAACCACCGAAGCCGCCCCCGCCCCCGCCGCCGCGGCCAGCCTTGCCGAAAATCTCGTCAAAGATATCCTCGGCATTGGCACCGGAAAAACCAAACGGATCACCGCCAGCCTGGCCGCTATAACGCGCACCGCCACCACGGCCAAACGGGCCGGTTTCACGGCCATCGGCATCAATTTCGCCCGCGTCATATTTTTTGCGACGTTCGGCATCCCCCAAAAGATGATAGGCGGCCGAAACTTTCTTAAACCGCTCTTCGATCTTGGTGTCACCGGGATTGACGTCCGGGTGCAATTCGCGCGCAAGTTTGCGATAGGCTTTTTTGATTTCGTCCTGGGTGGCGTTTTTGGCAACGCCCAAAGTCTTGTAGGGATCCTGCATCGCCTGACCGGTTGGAAAATGGGAAACGCTATAAATGTATTATAGGCCTGTATTGGCTGTTGCAAGGAAGGCATTTGTTTTTATTGCTGTCCTTGACATGGCTCAGATATGAAAAAGCGGCGCTGTTAGCAAGGAACGCGCCGCTTTTTTAATGTCGTTTCGCGCAGGTCAGTTTACAACTTCCCAGCTTCCATCCGGCTTGCGGCATGCGGTGCCGTACGCTTCTTCCTGCTTGCCGCCGATGGTGACGGTCTGCTGGTATTCACGGCAATATTCCTGGGTTTTCGGTTCCTGATAGGTCCGGGTCGGGGTTACCGTGCCACGAACCCCGGTATCGGGGTTATTCCAGGTCGATGTCTGGCCCGTCGGCGCGCTTTCAAGGGTGCGCTGCGTGCTTTGTGCCATGATCGCGCGGTCGGCATTGTCCAGTGACTTGCCGACTTCACTGCCGATAAAGGCGCCTGCCAGTGTACCAAGTGCCACACCGACAAGCTGTCCCGAGCCTTTGCCGAACTGCGCACCGGCAACCGCACCACCAACCGCGCCCAAAAGGGTGCCTGCGGTTTGTTTCTGACCTTGATCCTGTGCACAACCGGCAATGAATGCGGTCATCATGACGGGGATTACGATATGACGAAATTTCATATTTTTTTGCCTACCTTGTCTTTCCTGTCCCAACCGATATGTTCTGTATCTACGGAACGATCTTGATTGCGTCGTTTCACGTATATCCAAAACCCGTATCTTTCGAATTTGGTGCGGATTTTGAACTATCAAAGGAATCCTGACCCCAATGGACGAAAAAAATACGCCAAAAATGGGGCATGAAGATCATGCCGTACCGTTCGATCTTTTTGACGTGTGGTTTAAAGAGGCGAAAAACAAGGAGAAACCGTATCCGGATGCGATGACGCTGGCGACAGCAGATGCGCGCGGGCGGCCTTCGGCGCGTATTGTACTGCTTAAGGACTTTGATCAGCGCGGTTTTGTTTTTTACACCAACTATGAAAGCCGCAAGGGCGATCAACTTGCCGAAAACAGCTTTGCCGCATTGTGCTTTCACTGGAAGTCGCTTGAAAAATGCGTTCGCATCGAGGGGGCGGTGACCAAGGTCGACAGTGTGGAGTCCGACGAGTATTTCGCATCCCGACCGCGCGGCAGCCAGCTTGGCGCGTGGGCGTCAACCCAGTCCCGCCCGATGAGTGGCCGGTTCGATCTGGAAAAACGGGTTGCCGAATTCACCGCCAAATTCGGGCTGGGCAAAGTCCCTCGCCCGGAGCATTGGGGCGGCTTCCGCCTGATCCCTGATCGCATCGAATTCTGGTCCGAAGGCAAGTTCCGCCTGCATGATCGCCAGCTTTACACCCGCGATGCCGAGGATAAGGGCTGGAACCTGCAAAAGCTTTTCCCGTGATGTGGAAGGCTGTTCTGAAAATGCAAAACGCGCGAATGTCGGTTCGCGCGTTTTTGTTTGGCAGGTTTGATCAGTATTCTTCTGACGGGCAGAAGACTTCCTGTAACACGACGATGATTTTCATGATCTCGGGATTGGCCAGCGAATAATAGATGGTTTGCGATTCCCGGCGTGTCTTGACCAGTCCCTCGCGGCGCAAACGGGCAAGATGTTGCGACAGTGCAGATTGTTTAATACCCAGTTCACCTTCAAGCGTGCTGACTGATTTTTCTGTTGTTCCAAGCGAACATAAAACCATCAGACGCCACTCGTTTCCCAATGTTTTCAGGAACTCGGCAGCCTCGCGAGCGTTTTCATGCAAGTTTTTATAGGGCATCGCAGGCAGTATCCATTCTCGAAGTCAGTCCGGCTATTTTCTGGCACGTTAAAACCGATAAGCCATATAGGATGATTAATCTTCGGCATTCGGCAATGCATTGGTTTGATGTTACACTGGTTTCTTTTTCCGCCTAAGCATTTCGTAGGGGAAAGCCCCTTTTCAATGCATGGACGGGATCTTTTATAAAAGTTTTGATCTTGAACAAGGAAAGATGCGTTTTCTGGTTGCAGACTGTCCCTTTCTGACGTCTTGACGCATTGTAGTGATCGCAACAAGGCACACGTGTCGGAAGACACATCAATTCTCGGGAGTGAGTGCGATGGCAGTAAGAACAATTCTGGCCCCGGTGGCAGGTTCGAACATTGATCAGCGTGTACTGGATCTGGCGTTCCGGACGGCCAAAAGATTTGATGCACATCTTGAGGCATTGTTTGTTGCCGCCGAACCACAAGATGCGATCCCGATTGTCGGGGAAGGCATGTCGGGCCTGATCATCGAAGAAATGATGCGGGCTGCTGAAAACGAAACCCAGCGCCGTGAAACCCGCGGGCGTGCTGCCTATGATGCGGCGCGTGACGACGCCGCCGTTGCCGAGGCCGCCGTTCCGATGGCCGATCTTCAGGCGACCTGTGCATGGCGGCGCGACAATGGCCGCGAAGACGAAACCGTTGCCCGACGTGGTCGTCTGTTTGATCTTGTGGTCATTGGCCGCGAACCGCGCGAAGCTGCCGCGTCGCTTACTTTTGATGCCGCCCTGATGGAAACCGGTCGTCCGTTGCTGGTTGCGCCGGAAAAAACACCCGAAACCGTTGGCGAAAAAGTCGTGATTGCCTGGAATGGCGGAGTGGAAGCCGCCCGTGCCGTGACATCGGCCATGCCACTTTTGCGTACGGCCAAGGAAGTCACCATCGTCAGTGTCGGCGAAGTCCCCCATGGCCGTGCCTGTGCCAAAGCATTGGCCGAACAGTTCCTTTGGCACGGAGTCGAGGCACGGGTGTCCGAATTGCCCGAACAGTCGCACGTTGCTAATGCCTTGATATCCGAGGCAGAAAAGGTCGGTGCCGATAGCATCGTGCTGGGCGCTTACAGCCATTCGCGGTTCAAGGAAATGATCCTTGGCGGTGTTACACAGGATATGCTGGCAAAATGCACTTTGCCGCTTTGGATAATGCATTGACCCATAGGTCACGTAACATCCTGAAATCCGGATGATTATTTGTATGATCATTGGTATATGACAAAAAAGGCGCAGTCTTTTGCGCCTTTTTTGTTGCGTCTGCGAACAAAACCCGCCACCGTTACTGAAATCTTACAAAGACGACGGCCCGATCAACGAGGCCTTCGCCCGATAAAAGAACAGTGGAAGAAACGTCTGGCAGGGGAAAATCCCATGTTATCACTTCGCGATGTCATTGATTTCGCATCCATGTCCGAAGATCTGAGCCGGGAACTTACCCGTCAGAATGTCGGCTTGCCCGATCTTGGCGCTTTGGTTGCAAGCTATTCCGGTGTTGCTGCTGGCCCTGTTAGCAATTGCAATGAAGCACCATGTGCCGCCAACGATGTGGATGGCGAATAACTTACAAAGTCTCTGATGTCCCGATCAGAACAGGTTGATCTGGTCTTTTCGCTTTCGCGAATTCGTTTTTTCAGGGACATCTTCTTCGCACCAATCCAGAACATGATTGGGCACCGGGCCCAGCATGTGACGCACGGCGTCAAATCCGTTGACCGGATCAAGCCATCCGGCGATATGGTTTGGCCCGATCACGGCGGGCATGCGGTCATGGATATGTGAAATTGCCTGTGCGGGGGCGCAGGTGATGATGACCGCCTCGCGTCCGTTTTCAAGCCCGGCAAACAGCACTGGCTGATGATCTGGCAGGGTGATGCGGGTCTTGTGCTTTACCCTGCCGTCCTTGCGCCATTCAAACCAGCTTGTCGCTGGTATCAGGCAACGCCGATCCAGCAAGGGACGAAAGGTCGGTTTCTGATCAAGGGTTTCGGCTCGGGCATTGATCAGTGGCGCATTCAGCGTTGAAACGCTTAACCCCCAACGGCGCGAGGCAGCCTTTTGACCCGGCAGGATCACAATCACCGGATCGGTCGGGCGTCGAATGCCAGACAGGCTTTCAAATGCGGCTTGGTCTGCGTCCTCCAACGGCTTTTCGGTATCTCGTCGATCTGCATCCCGCCCGTCTACATCGCGGTCGGCTGCAAAATCCGATGCTTCCTTGCGAATGATATCGCTAAGGTCGATGGCCAGTTGTGCCTGAAACGCGTTCATGTCGTTGATAAGCTGGTATTGGCTGCACATCGGATTGTCTGTTCGTTCCTTAATTGACAATGATCATAGCCGTTTGACTGGTTTTGATACAACCTTCGTCCTATATAGGAACGCGTGATGCGATGCGTGCTTGCGACGGATCGCAATGCTATAAGAAGATGACGATACGATATAATGTGCCACTTCGGCGCGCGGGATTTGAAAGAGCCACCCAATGAATGCCACTGCCCCGAAAACCGTTGTCCTGACTGGCGCAAGCCGGGGGATCGGCCATGTTACGGTCGGTTATTTTGCCGCGCGCGGCTGGCGGGTGATTTGCTGTTCACGTGAAGCTCCGCCGCCCAGTTGCCCGCGTGATCCGGCTCAGGGCATTCATATTGCCGCCGATCTTTCCAAACCCGACGATGTCGAGCTTTTCATCAAGCAGGCCAACGAAGTTCTTGGCGATGATCCGCTGCATGCATTGGTCAATAATGCCGGGGTATCGCCCAAGACGCCGTATAAAGAACGGCTCGGTTGCCTGAATGGCGATATCGAGGCATGGCGTGATGTCTTCGAACTGAACTTCTTTACTCCGTTGACTTTGTCGCGCGGCTTTGCCGCAGCCCTGCATCGCGGCAAGGGGGCGATTTGTAATATCACCTCGATCGCGGGCCACTATGTTCATCCGTTTGCCGGATCGGCTTATTCCACGTCCAAGGCTGCCCTTTCGGGGCTGACACGTGAAATGGCGGTGGAGTTTGCCGAACTGGGCGTGCGGGTCAATGCCGTTGCACCCGGCGAGATCAAAACCGCAATGATTTCCCCGGAATACGAGGCACTGGTGCCGCGTATTCCGATGAACCGAATGGGCACCCCCGAAGACGTCGCCGCCGCCGTTCATTATCTGGTGGGGGAGGACAGCAGCTATGTCACCGGTACGGAAATTTTCGTAACCGGTGGGCAGCATCTGTACTGATTTTGCAAGTCTGTAGGGCTTTGATCGAAAAAAAACAGCCAGGAACTTACGGCTGTTTTTTATCGGTGGTGGTTCGAGGAAATGTAAAATGCCGAATCATATTCAGCCTTGCCCGCCGGAATATCATCAATCAACGGACGTGCCATGAAATACTGTTCCGGGACGCCGTCCAGTTTCAGGTCGGGCAGGGGAGCAAAGCCGAACCGGCTGTAATAATCAGGTTCGCCCAGAACCACGCACCCCGCCGCATCATTGACCCGCAAGCGTGCAATGCCAGCCTGAATCAGTTCCGATCCGATGCCAAAACCCTGTCGGTCGGGACACACCGCAACCGGCCCAAGGCCGAACCAGTCGATATTTTTACCATCGATGGTAATCGGCGAGAAGGCTACGCAGCCGACAAGTTCGTTATCTTCAATCGCGACAAGCGAAATGCTGAGCTTGCCCTTTTTGCGCAAGGCATCGACGATCAGATGTTCAGTTTGCTGACTATGAGGGGCTGTTGCGAATGCGCTGGCCAGCAATGCATGGATTGCCGGAATATCGGACTTTGTCTCATCGCGTATAAGCATGATCGTCCCGTCCCATCCTGTGACTTCACGCCTGCTACCTGCAGGTCTGTCACACGACTATAACGGGAAAATCAATTAGACCAACAGGCTTTTAAGCCAGTCGCGCTTTTGCTCCAGCCGACGGGCTTCCATATCAAGCCATCCGGTGAACGGGGCGGCTTCGTTTGCGTGGTCTTCACGCAGTGCCAGAACGCGATCAAGTTCCAGTTCGCAAACGTCATGCAGGATTTCGATCTGGTCGCGACGGGTTTCATCATCAAGCAGATGCAAGAACCGCATTTTAAGCGCCATGACAAGCCGCGAAAGTTCGCCCGACGTATCTCGAAGCGTGCCCTGCATCAGTTCCTGAAATTTATCGTGCCCGGCCTTGGTCAGCGACAATTGTGCATCTGAATAGGACCCGCTATTGCAATCCTCGCGCACCAGCCCTTCAAGCTTCAGAAGCTGAAGCGAGCTTCCCATCATATCAAGCGATGGCCCCATGATATGGGCGGTAAAATGACGCACTGAATTGGCCAGATCGGCATAACTGATCGGTTTGTCCGAAAGGGCAAGGGTACCAAGTGCGCAGAGGCGCAGACATTCTTTGGGCAGCAATGTTCTATCCGAATACATAAACGGTCCCTGTCATGTTGCAGGTACCTATGTTAACGCGAACGGTTCTTAATTGCAAGGTGTCGATGCCGGAGAAACCCCGGCACCGGTGAATATAGATCACAATCATGATTCCGCAAACAGACTGTCAAAGACATATCGCTCCCGTTCAGGGGGCAACGACGTCATGAACGGTCAGTTCCCGGACTTCACCATCGGGCGTTTGCCACCAGATGGTTTCACCCTTTCTGATACCGATCAGGGCTGCTCCAACCGGTGTCATGACCGAAATCCGCTGGGTGGATATGTCTGCTTCGGTGGGCATGACAAGAATTATGGTTTGCATGCCACCGGTCGCATTGTCGCGGAATGTGACTTCCGATCCGATGGTGATGGCATCAGGGGGCAGTTCGGATCGTGTGGCGATCACAGCCCTGTCTATTTCGTCAAGCAGGCGGTTGGCGACAATCGGGTTCCGGCCAATATTGGCCCGTGCAAGGTTTTCAAGCTGATCGGCGATGGTCTGATCGATGAAAACGGCTGGATCATGGGACTGGGTTTCAGTGAAGGTTTTGGTAGTGGTTTGCATATCGAAAAGTCCTTTGGATGGGATGTGATGTTGCGACACATAAGGTCGCAAACAGGATTCAGTTGAACGGGACCAAAAGCTCACCCCCCTGAAGGGGGAGCCTTCTGACTGTGGTGTCGGCCAAAAGAAGCGGGCTGCGTTGTCGTGGTTTCATGCCGATAACGGTCAGGCCGATAAAACTTCGCAAATCAACGACACTCGGATCGCGACTGTTGCCACCAGAGTTGGCTGAGTGATCATTGATATTGCCAATCATGGCTTTGAGGCTTGGTTAGGTTCAGGCTTAGGAACGATGTCTGTGGCGGCTGATCATTAATCGAAAAGCAGATAAAATCGCCCGGGCAAAGCCTGCTTGTCAGAGGGCGCAAAGTTTCAAGTCGTTTGAATTTCTGGGGGCGACCGATAGGGCGCGTGCGCACATCGTGTGTTTGCGTGCATGTGATGCTGTTTGGGGGAATGCCACCCAAAGCACGGCATTTCAAAGCTGTCATTGTAATCCTGCCTGTCAAACGATCCGGTTGGATGCTCATCGAAGGTCATTGAAGGTTTGACTTCAAAACCCCGAGTGCAGGTATAGGAATACGTTCCTCACCCCACTCGGGGTAAGGCTCCTGCGAGAAGGGAACCCGCATTGATTACAAAACGAATGTTTAATTGCTGCTTCAACATGACTGGATCAGTCTAGCATAACGGTCTTGAAATTGAATGATCTTATTGGTGCATAAAAAGCAAGACCGGCACATGGTCATGTCTGTGCCGGTCTTATGTGTTCCGTCGCGGATCGCGTGATTTTCCGCTTTATGCCGCTTTTGCGATGCCCAACTGGCCCCAGACGGTCAGAAGTGAATCGATCAGGTGATCGATCAGTTCATCATTGTGAAGCGGGCCGGGGGTAAAGCGCAGCCGTTCTGTGCCGCGCGGTACGGTCGGATAGTTGATCGGCTGGACATAGATGTCGTGATCAAACAGCAACCGGTCGCTGGCTTCCTTGCACATGCTGGCGTCGCCCACCATCAGTGGCACGATATGACTTGGCGCATCCATGACCGGAAGACCGGCGGCACGCATACGTTCACGCAGCGTTTCGGCACGTTCTTTCTGCGCTTCGCGTTCGACATTGCTGTCTTTGAGGTGGCGAACCGATGCCAAGGCACCAGCCGCGATGCTGGGTGGATGGGAGCTGGTAAAGATAAAGCCGTTGCCAAAGCTGCGCACGAAATCGACGATTTCGGTTTTACCGGCGATATAGCCGCCAATAACGCCAAAGGCCTTGGCAAGCGTGCCTTGGACGATATCAACGCGGTCCATCACGCCGTCGCGTTCGGCGACGCCGCCGCCGCGCGGGCCATACATGCCAACCGCATGGACTTCGTCGAGATACGAAATCGCGTTGTATTTTTCGCACAGATCAAGGATTTCGGCGATCGGTGCGATGTCGCCATCCATTGAATAGACGGACTCGAACGCAACGATCTTGGCGCGGTTCGGCCCCAGATCGCGCAGGATTTCTTCAAGATGTTCGACGTCGTTATGTTTCCAGATCCGGCGTTCCGCCTTTGAATGGCGCATGCCTTCGATCATGGAATTGTGATTGAACGAGTCGGAAATGATCACACAATCCGGCAGCTTCGAGCCAAGGGTCGAAAGCGTCGTCCAGTTGGCGACATAGCCCGATGTCATCAGAAGGGCTGCTTCCTTGCCATGCAGATCGGCGAGTTCATTCTCGAGCGCGACATGCAGATGGTTGGAGCCGGAAATATTTCGTGTGCCACCCGCCCCGCCGCCCTGACCGGTGACGGCGTTTTGCATGGCTTCAAGAACCGTGGGATGTTGCCCCATGCCGAGATAGTCGTTTGAGCACCAGACCGTAATTTTGCGCGGTGTATCACCGTTATCGGGGTGATACATGGCCTTGGGAAATTCACCGACAATACGTTCAAGATTGGCGAATACGCGGTAACGGCCTTCAGCCTTGAGGCCGGACAACGCGTCTTTAAAGAAGGTGTTATAATTCATCTTTTGTGTCTTTCGCCTGTCTCTTTACCGCGGGTACGGGCTTGTGTCTCATCCCGTTCTCTCTCCCTTGGTAAAGCTCTGGTCCTGGCCGGATATGCGTACATCTCCGGATCAGCATGGTCCCGTCTGACCGGGTCTTGATAACTTCCTTATCGGACATGGCTTCCGACTTGGCATTGACCCTTGTCAAAAATTTTAAAGCGATTCCAGTTTCAGCTAAAACTTTTCAGCAAAGCTTCACTGCGAACCACGCTGTCAAAGAAGGCGTCCATTCATTGTGTGTCGATCACGCCATCTCGTGGCGTTGGGCGGTTCCCCATTCACTTTCCAATTTGGCGCTATTGATCGCATTTGGCAAGGTTTTGAAAGGACTTCCGACCCACAATTAAATCAATTTAAACAAGCGGCAAAATCTATCGATTGTTTTATTTCGGAAGTTTAAGGCTATTCGCCTGCCGCCGTATTCATTGGAGTGCGGCGGCAGGTGTTTGTTTTTAATGTGTTTTCTGGAGTGTTAAGGATTTAGCCGAGGCTTTCATGCCAGTCCACAAGGGCCGCTTCGACCTTGTCGAACATGTCATGAACCTGTTCTTCGGTAATGATCAGTGGTGGGCAAAAGGCAACGCTGTCACCAAGTGCACGCAGGATCACACCGTAGTCCATACATTTTGCAACAACCGCCTTACCGGCAGCACCGACAGGCTGCATTGGTGTTTTCAGACATTTGTCAGCGACCAGTTCAAATGCGCCAATCAGCCCGCGTCCGCGGGTTTCGCCGATATGTTCAAATTTGTTCAGGTCCTTAAGGCGTTTCTGGAACGGCGACATGACATTGCGGACATGTTCGACAATACCGTCCTCTTCGTAAATGCGCAGTGTTTCAAGGGCGACTGCGGCCGCGACCGGATGGCCGGAATAGGTAAAGCCATGGCCAAAGGTACCAATTTCATCGGATGCCTTTTTCGCCGCCTGATAAATCTTGTCATTGATGAACAGGGCCGAAATCGGCTGATAGGCCGATGAAAGCTGCTTGGCGACCGTGATCATGTCGGGTTTGAGCCGGAAGGTTTCGGTGGCAAACATCCGCCCGGTTCGCCCAAAACCGCAAATGACCTCGTCGGCAATGAACAGGATATTGTAACGATCCAGAACTTCCTGCACCTTTTCGAAATAGGTGCGCGGCGGCACGATGACGCCACCGGCCCCCATGATCGGTTCTGCAATAAATGCGCCGACGGTTTCCGGGCCTTCGGCCTGGATCAGGTCTTCAAGCTGTTCGGCCAGACGGGTCGCGAAATCTTCTTCTTCCTCGCCGGACTGGGCTTCGCGCCAGTAATGCGGGGTTTCGGTATGAATGATGCGGTCAATCGGCAGATCAAACATTTTGTGATTGCCCTGAAGCCCCGTCATCGAGGCCGCAGCCACCGTCACCCCGTGATAACCCTTCTTGCGCGAGATGATCTTTTTCTTTTCCGGCTGGCCGATGGCATTGTGATAATACCAGACCATCTTCACCGCAGAATCAGTTGCCTCTGAACCGCTATTGGCAAAGAACACCTTGGACATCGGGACGGGTACAAGTTCAAGAAGCTTCTCGGCCAGATCAATCGCCGGGTTGGTGCTGCGCGATGCGAATGTGTGATAATAGGGCAGGGTTTCAAGCTGCTTTGTTGCGGCTTCAACAAGGCGCCTTTCGCCAAAACCAAGCGATGCACACCAAAGACCGGCCATGCCTTCGATAAAATCGCGGCCATTGTCGTCGGTCACGTAAATCCCGTGGCCCTTTGAAATGACATGTGGCCCGGTTTTTTCATGCGCGGCCAGGTTGGTATAGGGATGCAGATAGCTTGCGATATCGCGGCTGGCCGCGGAATTGCCTTTGGCCGATGGGGCAGTTGGGGCGATGATGGCGTCTGTGGTCATGATAACCTCTGTTTCGTGCAGGAAAGTTCCTGATGCTTTCAGGCACTTTAGTCAGCATTCTGCGGGTTGGAAATCATTAGTTGGGCCCTGTTCCGGCGAAGATCCTTTGGCGGTTCGTCAAAACAGAAATCACCAAAACAGAAGCCCAAAAGCAAAACCGGCCGGGCAAGGGGCACCGGCCGGATTGGTAAAGATGTTGTCGGTCGTAACCTAGTGCGACATCAGAACCGGAACCGTCATGTGACGCAGAAGATGTTGGGTCACACCCCCCAACATCAGTTCGCGCAGGCGCGGACGGCCATAGGCGCCGCAAAGGATCAAATCGATGCTTTCATCCGCCGCACGCGACAACAGAAGATCGCCAACACTGATGCCACTGGCATTCATGCTTTCCTTGCGGACATTGACACCGTGGCGTTCAAGCCGCGATCCGATATCGACACCCGGCACCGGAATGGAATCACGTGCCCCCTTGTTCGGATCGGCACACAGAACGAGGGCCGATTTGGCATTTTCAAGAAACGCCATGCCGTCATTCACCGCACGGACAGCTTCGCGATAGGGTTTCCATGCAACCATGACGCGTTCGCCAATCGTTTCGAACCGACCGGCATAAGGTACGACCAGAACCGGGGTGCCAGCAGTCAGAATGGCCTTGTCGGGCATTTCCGAGGTCGAGGACGGGTCGGCACTGTCCGGATCATACTGGCCCAGAACCGTCAGGTCGTGATGGCGCGCATACATGGCAACCGTGTCGGCAATCTCGGCGGCAGAGCATGGTGTTTCCTGCCAACTGAAGGTTACACCGGCATCTTCGCAGGCTTTGGCGAAGTCGCGCTTGGCTTCCTTGGCGGTTTCGGCCATTGCAGCACGCTGCTGATTGATGATTTCCTGGGAAATCTGAACTTCCATGAAACGCGGAATTTCCGCATAGGGCAGAAGAAACAGCCCGGTCAGGTGGGCTTTGTGCGCTTTGGCAACTTTCAGGGCAACCGAAAGCCGTTGGGCGCAAGGGGCCGAATTGTCGATATGAACAAGGATATCCCGATACATCTGCCAGTCTCCTTTTCCGGGCAGCCCCGCCTTCGATCAAGGCGGCTAGCGTGGTTATGAGAAGCAGTCTAATGCGATCAGTGCTGGCGTTCTTTGTTCTATCTCAAATTACACTTACCGCCTGTACTGAGTATCGCGTAACCCTGTGGCGAGAAAATGACTGTCCGTGAATTGGCTCAGCCGTCGGCAGGACGTGACATCATCGGAATGGACTTTTCCATGGTCGGGGCACTGTCATCGGGCATCGTGACCGGACCAGATGTTGACGTTCCCGCGGTTGGATCGGCCATCATTGGTGCGCCGGCAGACGGCATTGTTCCCATGCTGTTACCCGAAATGATCGCAAGGCTTTTGCGCAATTGCTGTGACAGGGTTGACCAGTTGGTCTGTAGCGTGTTGCAGGCTGCCGGGTCATTTTGCTGAACACAGCGTTGCGCCATGCGATCAAGTATACCAAGGGCGATACGCGCCTCGTCGATTTGCTGGCGCTGCATATCGGTGATTGCGGCTTTTTTCGGATCTGGCGCCATGACAAATTTGTCATTTGCAGTATTGGCTGGCGCATTTGCGGATGTTGACGTGGTCGGGCCACCCCACGGGGTTACGATTTCCGCCGTGGTATTGGTGGGGGAATTGCTTTGTGCGGTGGGCTGCACGCAGCCCGACAGCAGTGCCGCAGAAACAACAAGACCGGACAGGAGGCCCGCGCTTCTGATCTTCATGACTTGCTCCTTTGGCCGCAAGGCGATGTCCGCCGGGCCGTTCCCTTTACTTTACAGTGCCATTTATTGTACGGCCTTGCTTTTGCTTGTGAATATATTGGACCCAGTTACGCGTGATGTCCAGAAAAGGGCGCGTGACAGCTTATTGACCCGGGCTTTGTTACCGAGCTGGCGGTATCAAGCGGGGTTCGTTCTTAAGCGCATTTCCGAGCCATTGCAGAACCAGCTTGATGCGTTCAATGCGTTTGAGTTCTGGATGTGTAAGCACCCAAAGCCTGTTTGGTACGAATTGATGCAGAGACGTAACGCGTTCAAGATCTGGGATCGCCAGATCAGCAGGCAGGCAAGCATATCCAATTCCGGCGCGAGCAAGGCCTGCCATTGCAACAAAATCATCGCTACGATGGATGATCCGGTCAGCGTGGTTTTCGTCGAGCCATTTAAATACCGGATGATTTCTTAGGGCTCCGCTGGCACCGATAAACCCACCGGGCAAGCGATCCGGAAATTTCATGGCATTGAAATTCTGCTCGGTTTTTTCCGCCATATCATGATTTGCGTAAAGTCCCCAATCTATCTTGCGAACTTCGCGGCCGACAAGATATTCGGGCGGGAGTTCCGCGACCCGTATCGCGATATCAGCATGGCGTTCTGCCATGTTGAATTCCTGATTACTTGCCAGAAGTTCAAGGCTGATATCTGGGTAGGCCGTCTGTAAGCGGGCAAAATAATCAGGCAGAATGAAATAGGCAAAGCTTGTCGGTGCGGTAATTCGGACCGTCCCAGCAGCGGCAATATCGCGCCCGGAAACACTTAGATTGATAGCTTCGAAATTGTTCAGGATTTGCCGGGCGGGACCAAGCATCTCTTCACCTGCTTCGGTCAGGCTGTAACGGCCTTTGATCCGTTCGAATAGGCGTGTTCCGGTTTCTTTTTCCAATGCATGGATATGGCGAAATACCGTTGTATTGCTGACATTCAGACGTTCGGCTGCTTTTTCAAGTGACCCGGCGTCGACAACGGCAAGAAACGATTTCACATAATTCCAGTCCATTTTGGCCTTTCAAATTTGCAATGAATTTATTCAAAATTGCCTATTTATTGTAAATTTGCAAATTCATACGATGGAGCCGATAAAGCCAGACAACCAAGAGAGAGCAAAATGATTGGTTATACATCGATTGGGACGAACAACCTTGCTACGTCCGGGGCATTTTACGACGCCATTCTTGGCATGATGGGGGCCAAGCGGGTGATGGAGATGGAGGATTTCATTGTCTGGGCACGCGCGGAAGGAGAGGCCAATTTTTCGGTTCATTTGCCTTTTGACGGCAGGCGGGCAACCGTTGGGAATGGTGTAATGATCGCCTTGCAGGGAAAATCAAAGGACGAGGTCGACGCCGTATACAGCAAGGCGATCAGCGTCGGGGCAGTATCGGAAGGGGAACCGGGCGCGCGCGGCGGTGATGATAGCGGTTTTTACGCAGCCTATTTTCGCGATCCGGATGGCAATAAAATCAACATTCATTACATGTCGTGATTTGCCTGAAACTTGGCGGTTTTTGGGAGAAAACGGCTAAAAGGAGGTGGGGGTGGAACATCCGCATTTTAAGCTGATAGGCCACCGGCTGTGCCCGTATGTGCAACGGGTTGCAATGGTTATGGGGCACTACGCGATTGATCATGAAAGGGAAGATATTCGTCTGGAAGACAAGCCAGCCTGGCTTGAAAAGTTCAGTTCGGAAAGGCAAGTGCCGGTCTTGCTTCTTGACCAAACGCGACCGCTAACCGAGGCTGCGGTTATTTGCGATTATCTCGACAGGATTAATGGTCGTGCGCTTTATCCGGTCGATCTGATTGAGAGTGCCGAACACAGTATCTGGATTTTACGAGCAGAGCGGATATTGTCGCTAACTGCAGATCTTGTGTATCGGGCTCATAATGAGCATGACTGCGATCTGACATTGCACAGGATCGGCCTGATCTTGGCCATACTCAACAAGAAGTTTGAAGCCGCCGGACCCTTTCGCGAGGTTGGGCTATGCATGGTCGATATGGCCTATGCGACCGCGTTTCGGGCATTTCCGGTATTGGTATACGGGCTTAACCGGGATTTGTTTGCGGGGTTTGAACATGTTCGTGGCTGGAGCGAACGATTGTTAAAAAACGATATCGTGCGGACGGTAGTCCCCCAAACGTATCATGGGGAACTTCATCATTTTATCGCATCAAGACAAAGCTATCTGGCCAAAAGGCTATCGATGCTTCCGGTGCCACAAAAGCCCGCCTTATCTGCCTCCCAATAGCTTTGTCAGATTACAATTAACGGACTGAAAAGCCATCAATAGTGTATGTCGACTGTTGATGGCTTTTTTCTTTATGCTTTGTCTCGCGACACCATGGCGATGATGGTTTCAAAAAGTTCCTGCTTTGCCTGATCGGCGGTGATTTCGCCGGTTGCCGCTGCGTAAGAAAGGGATTCGGCTGCGCCCAAAAAGCCCCAAAGGCGGGGTATTGGTATTTTACCTGTCGGGCTGAAAGGGGACAGGATATCGCGGCATTTATCAATGAACAGAATGTGATAGTCGCGTTTGACCTGTTCCAGCTCCGGCGATCCGGCAAGTGATGCAATGACACCCGAAATTTCGCGCCCCTGTGACAGCACGCAATCAATATAGGCCGATGCGATCACCGATGCCTTGTCGCGCAGGGTATGGCTGCTTTGCGCAAGGGTAGAGTCCATCAATGCTGTCTGACGTCGATCGTAATCCTGATACAGCGCGATCAGCAAACCCGATCGTGTTCCGAAATGATCATAGACCACCGGCTTGGTGACTCCGGCCTGTTCGGCAAGACTGCCAAGGCTGAGTGCCTCGGTCCCGTCGTCATGGATCATCTTCCATGCAACGTCGAGAAGTTGCCGATTGCGATCTTCGCGCGCCATCCGTTTGCGTGGGGTATGTGACGGGGACTTTTTTGCGTCGCTGCTTGACATCTTTATACACCAAACGTAACTTACAGATAGTAACTTACTTATAGTATATAGTGATTGCCGTTGAGTGGCAATTGCCTAGCAAGGAGGTATGTCATGCGCGCGCTTGTTGTTGTCGCCCATCCAAATTCCGGTTCGTTCAGTCATGCGGTTGCCAATTATATTGGTAAGGGCATTGAGGATGCCGGACCTGAACACAGTTTCGAGTTTGCTGATCTGTCGGCCGAAGAGTTTGATCCGCGTTTCAGCCAGGATGATATCGCGGCGTTCGAGATGAGGGCCCCGTTCCCCGACGATGTGCTTGCCGAACAGAAACGGATTGATGCCGCCGATACGCTCGTTCTGGTTTTTCCGATTTATTGGTGGTCAATGCCCGCGATCCTGAAAGGCTGGATTGATCGGGTGTTTTCAAATGGCTGGGCTTATGAGGATATTGACGGTGAAAAGGTGATCAAAAAGCTGAACCATCTGAAGGTTCATCTTGTTGCAATTGGCGGTGCAGGGCTTGGCACATTTGCCCGGCATGGATATTTCGGGGCAATGAAATTGCAAATCCATCATGGCATTTTTGATTATTGCGGAGTGGAAGTTGCAACTTCGGAATTGATGTTGCTGGCCGACGGCAATGACCCTGCGGAGCTCTTGAAAAAAGCACGCGAGGTTGGGGCGGCGATCCCGGCAAAGGTAACAAAGCCGGAATTGGATATGGCAGGATAAATCTTGGCAGAACGGCCATCAAAAGCAAAACGCCCGCAGGGTAAATCTGCGGGCGTTTGTATTGGCAATGTGCTACTAGCTTAGTCGTGCTTGCCGCCATGGGCCTTGGACCAGCCGATCGGGTCGGCAAGGAAGGCGCGAACGCCTTCGATGGCTTTTTTGGGGAAGTATTTGCCTTCTTCGGCAACCGCCAGAATATCGGCCCAGGTTGCCAGGTAATGCAGTTCGATATCGTCTTTTTTCAGTTCTTCAAGCGCATTGGGGAACACACCATAGAAGAACACGACAAATGCATGTCTGCATTCGGCACCGGCTTCGCGGATGGCATTGACGAAGTTGACTTTCGATGCACCGTCGGTGGCAAGGTCTTCGACCAGAAGGACGCGCTGGCCTTCGTGGATGTCGCCCTCGATCCGTGCCTTGCGGCCAAATCCCTTCGGCTTTTTGCGGACATACTGCATCGGCAGGTCCAGAACATCGGCCAGCCACGCGGAATAGGGGATGCCCGCGGTTTCACCACCGGCGACCGCATCAAATGCCTCGTAACCGGCCTTGTCGGAAACCTGACGGGCGGCAAGTTCCATGACCTTGCGGCGTGCGCGCGGGAAGGAAATCAGTTTGCGGCAATCAATATAGACCGGGCTCGCCCAGCCCGATGTCAGGATATAGGCCTCTTCCGGGCGGAAATTCACAGCCCCGATATCAAGCAAAATCTTTGCGACGGTTTTGGCAGCATACGAGCAATGCGCGGTCGAAGTTTCGTTGGTCATGGCGGCTATACCCTTTTCCGGATCGAATATTTGCGCACGTCTTAGCGTTTTTGGACGCAAAGCGCAAAGAAAAGCCGCTGTCCGGCTGGTCAGGATCAGGTGCCCGGCGATGTCGGGGGCAAATTTGCGGGCGGCAGGACCGGATGCGAATAAGGCAATGCCGATTTGAAATGGCATTATTGATATCTGAAATATCATAATTGCAGTTTTAAATGCGTTTTGTTAGGCTTCGATCATGTGTGAATAAAGGATGCGCCCTATGATTACCGCGGGACAAATGCGTGCGGCGCGTGCGTTGCTGGGCATTGATCAGAAAACGCTGGCCGAAATGGCCGGGATTTCGGTGCCAACCATCCAGCGGATGGAGTCCAGCAAGGGTAATGTGCGTGGTGTGGTTGATACGTTGACCAAGGTCGTCGAAGCACTTGACCGTGCCGGGATCGAATTGATCGGGGATAACGTGCTCAGCATGGCAACCGGGCGCGGTGTGCGTCTGAAAGAACCGGAAATAAAACCGACACTGCCAGACGAGCAGGGCGAACAATAACGACCGCAACAATTTTGCGACGGCGACCGCCGACTTATGCCGACGATCCCGCCGCCTTTTGCAAGGCTGCCGGAGACTATGGAAACCAGAACCTCGAAAACCAATCAGGCATCCGAACCCGGATATGCCGAACTGTTTACCCCAAAACTTGTAACCGTCCTTCGCGAAGGTTACGGGTTTGCGCAGTTGCGGGCCGATGCGATTGCCGGTTTGACGGTGGCGATTGTCGCCTTGCCGTTATCGATGGCGATTGCGATTGCATCGGGCGTTTCTCCCGCACAGGGGCTTTATACCGCGATTGTCGGGGGGATTCTGGTATCGCTCCTGGGGGGCAGTCGCTTTCAGATTGGCGGACCAGCGGGGGCTTTCATCGTTCTGGTCGCAGGTACGGTTCAGACGCATGGCCTTGATGGCTTGATCATTGCCACTATCCTGTCGGGATTGATGTTGCTCGCCATCGGGGCGCTGAAGCTTGGTACCTATATCAAATTCATTCCCTATCCGGTGACGGTTGGCTTTACTGCCGGGATTGCGGTGATCATTTTCGCAAGCCAGATAAAGGATTTGCTGGGACTGACTTTGTCAGGCAAAGAACCGGGGCCGCTTTTGGAAAAGCTCCCGGTGATCTGGGCGGCATTGCCGGGGATCGATCCGGTGACGGTTGCGTTGTCCGGCGCGACGATCCTTGTGATCATCGGCACCAAACGGGCGCGCCCGCATTGGCCGGGCATGCTGATTGCGGTGGCCGGGGCCGCATTGGCGACCGCGTTGTTCAATCTGCCGGTATCGACCATCGGCAGCGTCTTTGGCGGTATTCCCGGTGATTTCCCCATGCCCGTCTTGCCGGAATTCACCCTTGCCAAGGTGCAGGCGGTTTTGCCCAATGCAATTGCCTTTGCGCTTTTGGGGGCGATTGAGTCGCTTTTATCAGCCGTGGTGGCCGATGGCATGACTGGCCGACATCACAGATCGAACTGTGAGCTGGTGGCCCAGGGGGTGGCAAATATGGCGTCGGGTCTGTTTGGGGGCATTTGCGTGACCGGCACGATTGCAAGAACGGCCACCAATATCCGGGCCGGTGCGCATGGGCCGGTTTCGGGCGTTTTGCACGCGCTGTTTTTGTTGTTGTTCATATTGGTTGCTGCGCCGCTAGCCAGTTTCATTCCGTTGGCAAGCTTGGCCGGGGTGCTGGCGATTGTGGCATGGAACATGATCGAAAAGCACGCGATAGCGACCTTGCTGCGCGCATCGCGTGGCGATGCTGCGGTGTTGCTGGTAACATTTTTACTGACGATTTTCCGCGATCTTCTCGAAGCAATCGTTGTTGGATTTGCCCTTGGCTCGGTTCTGTTCATTCAACGCATGTCGAAAACAACCGCAATTGCCACCCACAGCCCGTTCGTATCCGAAGACCGGGCCGACGGTACGACCGGCGGCGGGGCATCGGATATTTCATCGACAACCGACCCCGACATCATGATTTACCGGATTACCGGCGTGTTCTTTTTCGGGGCGGCGGCATCCATTGGATCGGTTCTGGACCGGATTGGCGATACGCACCGGGCATTGATCATTGATTTTGCCGCTGTACCGTTTCTCGATTCAACCGCGGCCAATACGATTGCGGGACTTGCCCACAAAACACGCGGGCGCGGGATCGAGGTGATCCTGACCGGCACATCGCATGACCTTCGACGGGAACTGTTTGCACATGGTATCAAGCCGCCGCTGGTTCATTATGAAACCGATATCGAGAAGGCGGTCGGGCGCCTTCGCGCGCATGGATTGCGTAACGTCACGGCATCCTGAGTTGCGACCGCAAAGACAGTGATAATGACCCAAGCCCTTGTCAGGCATTGGCAAAATCCGGTTTTGGGTTTATTTGGTATAGCTTTACCGAATTAAGCTGAAAGGCACTGCCATGTCGCAGGAAACCGGACTTGCCGTCGATATCAATGACGGCGGCATTGCAACCATCACCATTTCGCAGCCGGAGCGCAAAAACGCGCTGACCAAACCGATGTGGGGGGAGCTTGCCCGGATTGCCGACGATCTTGGCGGGGACAGCAACCTGCGTTGCATCGTTATTCGCGGCGGCAGCGGGGCCGGGTTTGGGGCCGGGGCGGATATCCATGAATTTGTCCGCGAACGCGACGGGTTCGAAAAGGCACGTGATTATGGAATGCTTCATGCCGAGGCCTTGCAGGCGCTTCGGGTTTGTCAGCATCCGGTCATTGCCGCGATTGACGGGCCGTGCATCGGGGCATCATTTGTGTTGGCTGCTGCCTGCGATTTGCGGATTGCGGCCGATAACGCCAAATTCGCCGTGCCGCCGATGAAGCTTGGCGCGACACTGGGCTATCCGGAATTGCAGATCATGCTCGATCTGCTGGGCGAGGCGGCGTTGTTTGAAATCCTGCTTGAAGGGCAGGTGTTTGATGCCGAACGCGCACGTGAAATCGGCTTTGTCGCCCGCCATGTGGCGATTGAGGCGTTCGATGCGGAAATCGCATCAACCGCCGCCCGTATCGCAAGTGGCGCACCCATCACCCAACGCCTGCACAAGAAAATGATCAATCGCCTCAAAGAAGGTGGTGCCATCGGTGCCAAGGAATTTGACGAAGGATACCGCGCCTTTGACAGTGCGGATTTTAAGGAAGGCTACACCGCCTTTCTGGAAAAAAGAAAAGCGGTGTTCGAAGGCCGGTAACGGTCAGATCACAACGGCAAATCCGGCGTCAGCGGAACATCGGTAATGCCGTAATCAAGGCCCATCTTGTGCAGCTCGCTTGTGATTTGCGATCTGTGATGGGTTTGGTGGTTGAAAAGCTGCATCAGGAAAAGCTGGCGCGGTAATTTGCGGGTTACACCATCCAGCCCCATCAATTCGCGAATGTCATCCTGCCAACCATGATCACTGGAATCGACGAATTCGGCGATTGCCGCGTCGGTTTCAACGCGCATTTTGCGAAGCGTTTCGAAATCATCGGCCATTATGGTGCGGGCATCAAACGGTTCGGCCTGTCCGGTTTTCAGGATGCCGAGGATGCGGTGATCAATATACAGCAGATGGTTCAGCGTTGCATGGATGGAGCCAAAAAACATGCCGCGGTCACGACGGCGTTCCGCGTCGCCGATCTGTTCGCAAAGTTCGTACAGAACGCCATTCTGCCAGATATTGTATTTGGCCATGGCGCGGCCATAATCGTTGAAATTCATCTTTGCCATTTTGGTGGGGCTCCTGTCTGGCGTTAATTGACTGTGTTTAGTCGGCGGCAACGACAACAGTATCGTCGCTTTGTGCCGGGGCGGGTTGTTCGATCTGTTTTGCCTCGGCCACGAAATGCACCATGACATTGGCGAAAATGCCAAAGGCCAGCATTGATGCGGTCGCGGGCAGGAGGCTGCCGTCATGAACCTGTCCGATGATGGTGCCTGCCAAGGCGCCAGTGGCAAACTGGATGGTGCCCATCAAGGCGGTTGCCGTACCGCCGATATGCGGGAAATACTGCATGAAGGCCGCAGTTGCATTTGGCGCTGTCAGCCCGATCATGCCAACGGCGACCATCACAAGTGGCACAACCGCATAAAGGGATGGTTCGAACACATTCACCGCAATGAACAATCCGATCACAGCAGCCAGTTGAAGGCCGGTGCCGATCGCCAGTATCTGATGGCATTCAAGCCGTTTAAGCAACGGATTGTTCAGCCGGTTGCAGATCACGATGACAATGACATTCGCCCCGAACAGATAAGGGAACTGGCTGGGTGATACGCCAAAATAATCAATATACATGAACGGGCTGTCGGTCAGGAAACTGAACATCACCGCGCTGGCGCCGGTATGGGCCAGCATGAAACCAACCGCCTTGCGGGTACGCAGAACTTCCAGATATGTCCACAAGACCCGTCGCGCCGGACCGGCATAACGCGGGCGCAGTTTGGTGGTTTCAGGCAGCTTGAACCAGACAACCACCAGCATGATGCTACCATAGATCACCAACAGAACGAAAATTGCCTGCCACTGGAAATAAACCAACAGGGCCGAGCCGACCGTGGGCGCGACCAGCGGTGCAATCATCATGATTACCGCGATCAGGGCAAACATACGCGCCGCATCTTTGCCGTCAAACAGGTCGCGGACCGACGCACCGACGATGACAAGGGCAAATCCACCGCCAATCGCCTGGATAAAGCGCATGACGTTGAGCGAGAAAGAACTGTCGACAAAGATGATCATCGCACTGGTGATGATGTAAATCACCAGTCCGACAAGGGCGACCGGACGGCGACCTACGCGATCCGAAAGTGGCCCGCCAATCAGTTGCCCCAGTGCAAAGCCGATCAGGAACATGCTGATCGATACTTCGACATTGTGGGTCGGCGCACCAAAATCGACCGCCATAGCCGGGATGGCCGGCAGGTAGGTATCAATCGCAAAGGGCGCAGTCGCGATCAGGGCGGCAAGCAGGATCGCAAGGCGCTTGGTATTGATCGGGGCGCTGGCATCTTTATTCGCCATGACTTCCGTATCCGTTTCTTATGGTGGCAGGTGGGGTGCGATCCGTCCGGTTTCTGGTGTAGATATTTAACGGACTTCCTTAATGCTGGCCACAATGACAGGTAATGGGGCAAATTCGCCGACCCCCGGATAACGGGAGGTGCGAAAATTCCGGTCAGATAGGGCCGTGGCGTTAGGAAGGCTGCGCCGTTACGAGTGACGGGGCCGGGTGGATCGCAACCTGAAACGATTCAAGTTATGCTATTATCCACGTAAATTCTGTTTTTTCCAGCCCGGCGATTTTTGCGGGCTGAATATCAGCTATGCATATAACCGTTTGAGGCGGTGGAAGAATATAGGCGGCACAAGAAAACGGCACCCGCGATGGGGTGCCGTTTGCAAGGTTTTCGGTTTTCACCGGCCCTAATAATTCATGACCTTTTCCGGGCCCATCAACATGGTCGGAAGCCATGTCGAAATTGCCGGGATGTATGTCACGATGATCAGGAAGACCAGAAGGATCATCAACCACGGCAAAGCGGCGCGAACCACTTGAACCAGCGACATTCCGGTAATGCCCGACGTCACGAACAGGTTAAGTCCGACCGGCGGCGTGATCAGGCCGATTTCCATGTTCACAACCATGATGATACCAAGATGGATCGGATCGATGCCGAGCTTTATCGCGATCGGGAAGAGGATCGGCGCCATGATCAGAAGGATCGCCGACGGCTCCATGAAGTTCCCGGCAATCAGCAGGATGATGTTGACCACGATCAGGAAGGCCCAGGGCTCCAGACCCCAGTTGATGATGGTTTCAGCAATGGTGTGCGGAATGCGTTCGGATGTCAGCACATGAGCAAACAGCATGGCGTTGGCAATGATGAACATCAGCATGATGGTCACTTTGCCGGCCTCAAGCAGCACGTGGCGGATATCCTTGTCGAACGGGATCATGGCAATGGCCTTGCCGATTTTCGGCAGGTTGTGGCCAATAATGGCAGCAAAGCTCATGCCTTTTTCCGGAACCCATGCAACGCCTTTTATCGGCCCCATATCGCGATAGAACACGATGGCGACCAGCATGGCATAAACGGATGCAACTGCCGCGGCCTCGGTCGGGGTAAATATCCCGCCATAAATGCCGCCCATGATCACAACAACCAGAAGCAGGCCACCCGATGCTGAAAACAGGCCTTCAAGCCATTCGGTAACGCTTGGACGATCCTGTTTTGGCAGTTTCTTGATCCGGGCCACGATATAGATCACGGTCATCAGCATGATGCCGGCAATCAGACCGGGAATAACACCAGCCAGGAACATGCGACCAACGGAAACCTGGGTTGCCGCGGCATAAACCACCATCACGATCGACGGCGGGATCAGAATGCCCAGCGTCCCGGCGTTACAAATCACACCGGCGGCGAAATTGCGCGGATAACCCGATTTGATCATACCGGCAATCACGACGGAACCGATGGCAACAACCGTGGCCGGGCTTGAACCCGAAACGGCGGCAAACAGCATACAGGCCAGAACCGACGCCATGGCAAGACCGCCATGGAACCAGCCCACCGTATCGACGGCAAATCGGATCAGGCGGCGTGCCACCCCGCCAGTCGACAGGAAGGTCGAGGCAAGGATAAAGAACGGAATGGCCAGAAGGGTGTAATGTTCCATCCCGTTGAACAGCTTTTCGATCAGGGTCGCAAGCGAGTCTGATCCGAAAAACAGGATGGTGGTGATGGATGACAGGCCCAGCGCCACGCCGATCGGGGTGCCAAGCGCCATCAACGCAAACAACGTGATGAACAGATATGCGATTGTCATTTAAGGCGTTCCCCCGCGATCATTTATCGTTGTCGCGACGGACGATGCCGTCGGCCATGACGTCGGCTTTGTCGCCTTCGCCAATGGTTTCGATCGCCTCGCGTGCTTCATCGGCAAGCGAGAATCCGTTTTGCTGACCCGAAAGAATACGCCACAGGACCTGTCCGAGACGGAACAGCAGCAACGCACCGCCAAGTGGCAGGATCAGATAGACGACCCACATCGGGATCGGGGAATCTTCGGCCTCGATACCGATCATGTGATAGAAGGTCATGCTTTCCCAGCCGCCATAAAGAATAAGCGCGGCATAGGACATGCAGACCAAAGCAACAAAGATACCGGTGATGCGCTGGGCGGGTTTTGCAAACAGTTGAACAAGGGCATCAACCCCGATATGGGATCCGACCTTGACACCATAAGACATGCCGAAAAGCACAAGCCAGGCAAACAGAAATTCGGTGATTTCCATCGACCAGGTCATGCCGGAATTGAAGCCGTAACGAAGGACGACATTGACGAAGGTCAGCATCGTCATGGCGGCGAGAAGGAGGGCAATAATGCCCTCCTCCAGCCGGTCAACGACCGTTTTAATCATAGCGGTAACGGTCCTCTAGGTTCGAGGAATTACTTGTTGCAGGCGGCAGCGGCTTCGATCAGATCGGCACCGATATCACCTTCGAACTGCGCCCAGACAGGCTTCATGGCTTCGCGCCATGCTTTGACATCGTCAGCAGACGGTTTGACGAGTTCGGTTTCACCCGAATCAACGATCAGCTGGCGCTGTTCGTCGGCCAGTTTGCCCGACAGGCCGTTGGCATATTCGGTTGCCTCGTCCATGGCCTGTTTCAGGCCAGCCTGGATTTCCGGATCAAGACCGTCCCACCATTTGGTCGAGGTCACGACGAGATAGTCGAGAAGACCGTGGTTGGATTCAGTGATGTAATCCTGAACTTCAAAGAACTTCTGGGAATAGATGTTCGACCAGGTGTTTTCCTGACCGTCAACAACGCCGGTCTGAAGTGCCGAATAGGTCTCGGCGAATGCCATTTTCTGAGGAACGGCATCAACAGCTTCGAACTGTGCAGCAAGTACGTCCGAGCTCTGAATACGGAATTTCAGGCCCGCAGCATCGGCCGGGGTCAAAAGCGGCTTGTTGGCCGAAAGCTGTTTCAGGCCGTTATGCCAGTAACCCAGACCGGTAAGACCCTTGTCTGCCATCGACAGCAGCAATTCCTGGCCTTTTTCGCCTTTCTGGAAGCATTCAACAGCTTCCATGTCGTTGAACAGGAACGGAAGATCGAACAGGCCGAGCTTCGAGGTCCATTTGCCGAATTTCGCAAGCGACGGTGCTGCAAGCTGGACGTCACCACGCAGCATTGCCGGCAGAACCTTGTCGTCATCGAACAGCTGCGAGTTCGGGTAAATTTCGACTTTGACCTTGTCACCAAGGATTTCTTCGGCGCGCTTTTTGAAGAATTCAGCGCCCTGGCCCTTCGGGGTGTTCGGGGCAACCACATGGGCGTATTTGACAACAACCTGTGCGGATGCCGCGCTGGTCATGCCAAGAACGGCTGCCATTGCAACGCTGGTTGCGAGAAGTTTTTTGGTAATCGGACGCATCAATAGTCTCCCTATAAGCTTTGTGCGTTTTCCCAGTAGCGCGCCAATTATCGGCGTCGTTCAGGTCGCCGTTTGGCGCTGGGGTGCAACACTGCAATTGCCGGGCCAGTTCTGCATATCTGTCATTACGATAAGTAATATCAGCGGTTTGCAGCGTGTTTCGCAATGGTGCGGTGCAGCGTAAGTTCTTCTTTTTGTTGTCTTTCCCGCACATCCCTTCTTCGCAATGTGCGGTCTTCCGCACAATATCTCAAGTTGAAAATGCAAAATTTTTATCGATTGCAGGATTTTTGACGCAGGCGGGGCGGGTGGTTGGTAGGACCAATTGCAAAAGGTGCGGCAAAGGCTTATCCCGCCAGTCGCTTTGTCAGATTACGGGCAGTATTGCGGGGCGATTTGCCCTGATCGTTCCTAACCGTCTGATTTATTGCGAAACTCTGCCGGGACGATGCCGTATTTGGCAAGTTTGTCATAGAAGGTTTTGCGCGGAACGCCCAGTGCATTGACCGTTGCCGTTACATGGCCGCCATGCTGACGGAGTGCCTCACAGATCACGCCTTTTTCAAATGCTTCGACTTGCTGGGGCAGTGACAGGACATTTTCGGTTGCCTGTGCGCTGTCACCGGCAAACGGATCAAGGCCCAGAACCCGGCGTTCGGCAGCGTTGCGCAATTCGCGGACATTCCCCGGCCAGTCATGGGCAGTCAGGCGGGCGATTTCCGTGCCGTTCAACGGGGCAAATTCCCGGCCAAACCTTCCTTGCGCCTCTTTCATGAAATGCTGGAAAAGAAGGGGGATGTCATCCTTTCGATCACGCAATGGCGGGATGTGCAGTTGCACGACATTCAGCCGGTAATACAAATCCTCGCGGAATGCCCCGCGTGATGATGCCTCGCGCAGATCAATCTTGGTTGCGGCCACCACGCGCAAATCAATAGGTTGCAACTTGTTCGAGCCCAGCCGTTCCAGCGCGCGTTCCTGCAAAACCCGCAGCAGTTTGACCTGAAGCGATAACGGCATGCTTTCGATTTCATCAAGGAACATGGTGCCCTTGTCGGCAAATTCGAATTTGCCGATACGCTTGTTCTCCGCCCCGGTGAATGCGCCCGCTTCGTGGCCGAACAGTTCCGATTCAATAAGGTTTTCAGGCATTGCACCGCAATTGACTGCCACAAACTGGCCGGGGCGGCCTGATGCCTCGTGCAGGGTGCGTGCAACGACTTCCTTGCCCGCACCGGTTTCACCATTGATCAGGACATGGGCATCGGTCGCGGCGATATTGCCAATCAGCGTGCGTAGCTTTTCCATGGCAGGCGTGCGACCGATCAGGCCCGATACTTCCTTGCTGTGGCGGGCCAGTTCGGCCTTGAGCGTCCTGTTTTCAAGAACCAGCTGCCGATGGGCCATGGCCCGGCGCGCGATATCGATGAAATGATCCGGGTCGAACGGTTTTTCGATGAAATCAAACGCGCCTTCGCGCATCGCACGCACCGCGGTGGCAACGTCACCATGTCCGGTGACAAGGATCACCGGCATTTCCGGCTCAATCTTGCGCACCTGAGACAGCAATTCCATGCCGTCCATGCGCGGCATGCGGATATCAGTAATCAGGATTCCAGGCCAGCCGCGGCGAACACGTTCCAGCGCCGAACCGGCGTCGCTGTGGCATTCGACAAGGATGTCGGCAAGCTCCAGCGTTTGCTGTGCGGCTTCCCGCACATCTTCGTCGTCATCGACAAACAGAACGCAATGGGCCGAGTTATTCAAATGCCTTCCCCTTTTAATCCGTTCCGGATCACGGGGCGATCATACGATGTACCAGCAGATCCGTTTCCGCGCCTTCTGTTTCGGCGGTTTGGCCGGATGTTGTATCAGGCATCGGCGATGACGTCGAGGTTGATGTGCCGTCATGCCCGGACACCTGTTCTATGCATCGCAATTCAATCGTGAAACAGGCCCCGCCCATCGGGCGGTTTTCCGCACGTATCGTGCCGCCAAAGCTGCGCATGATGCCATAACAGATCGAAAGCCCCAGCCCCAGCCCGTCACCAAACGGTTTGGTGGTGAAGAACGGGTCGAACAGTTTGGGCAAATTTTCGGGCAGGATACCGGGGCCGTTATCGGTAATCGCGACCAGAACGCGACCATCCTTTTCCTCAAGCATGATACCGATTTCGGGGAATTCCTCATCCCGGCAGGCATCGGCGGCGTTGCTCAGGATATTGAGGAATACCTGTTCAAGCTGGTTTTCCTCGGCGGTGACTTTTGGCAGGTTTTCCAACGCCTGATAACGTATGTCGGCCAATCCGGCCCGGCCGGTTTCGCGCAGCAGATCAATCGCCTTTTCCAGCGGTTCGGCCAATTGCACCGGATGGGTGTCATGTTTTGGGCGGCGGGCAAAGGTTTTCAGATGGTTGGTGATCCGACCCATGCGTTCGGTCAGTTCAGAAATCCGGCCCAGATTACGGCTGGCGGTTTCGTCATTGCCGCGCGCAATGAATTTAAGCGCGTTTTCGGCGTAACTTCGAATGGCGGTCAGTGGTTGATTGATTTCGTGTGCAATGCCAGCTGACATCTGGCCAAGGGCGGCAAGTTTGCCAGCCTGCACCAGTTCGGCCTGTGCCGTGCGCAGGGCGTCTTCGGTGCGGCGGCGTTCACTGATTTCCTCGGCAAGGCGGAGGTTTGTGCTCATGAGGTCGGCGGTGCGAAGCCGCACCTGACGTTCCAGTTCACGTTGCGACCAGTCGCGGATTTCTATTTGTTCGAGCATCGCGCGACGGCGTTGCAGCAGCACAAAAATCGTCCCCATGATGATGATATGCATGGCCCCGCCGATGAAGCCCGCGGTCAGGATCGACTGATCAAGAACCGCCTTGTCGGTCAGCAGATAAATATTCCAGCCCTGTTTGGGCAGGGGGCTTCGGATCACAAGATATGGTTTGGCATCATTTTTGGCTTTTCCGCTGGCTTCGGCGTCTGATTTTGCCGTTGCAGCTTGCCCTGATTGAAGGGTTTCCGGGGTGATGACCTGTGCTGGTGCAAGCGACAGAATGCTGATCCCGTCATCGCCGGGCCATTCGCCCTGATGAACGGGCATCGGATCGAGCGGATATTCACCATATTTGCGCGAAAGCATCAGTTCAGGCCGGTCTTCGGGCGGAATGCCGGTCAGGGCGCGAAACCGCCATTCGGGCCGTGATGTAATGATGACGATGCCGTTTTCATCGGTTACCAGAACATTCTCGTTCCCGCGTGCCCAGCGTTGGACAAGGGTTTCAAGGTGGGTCTTGACCACCATCACGCCTTCGAATGCCGCCCCGTTCGGGCGGACCGGATGCGAGATATAATAACCTGGGACATTCGACGTGATGCCAAAGGCAAAGTAATGCCCGGTCAGTCCGGCTTCGGCCTGTTTGAAATAGGGCCGGAACGCAAAATTTCGCCCGACAAAGGATGCATCGCTGTTCCAGTTGCTGGCCGCAATTGTTGTCCCGTTGCGATCCATGAAATAGATGTCGGATGCGCCACTGTCAGCGGCGAGTTTTTCCAGATAGAGATTGACCTCGGCCGCGTCCGACGGGCTGGAATGCAGGGCAAGGTCAAGGATACGTTTGTCACTGGCAAGCGTGATCGGAAGGTATTCGTGTTCCTTGATCGCTCCCTGAAGGTTGGAACGATAAAGTTCCAGCTTGTTGCGGCCGTCCTCGGTGATTTCGACAAGACGGGTTTCGCGCCACAGTTCCGTGGTCAGCCAGACGGTAACCGGCAGCAATATCAGCATTCCGGCCAAAACCAGCCGTGCACTTCGCTTTGCGGATATTGATGTCTTGAGCATTTCCCGCCAGACCGTTTCAAGAATTATGCCGGGGTATTATGATGACATATTGGTAACAATGCATAGCCGAAAAAGGCTTCGCGTGTCAGGCGCTTGATAAAAGTGCGCACTGTCTGTACCAATCAGGAAACGATCTGGCCTGATCGTGGCCCCACGTTTCCTGCCTGGACGGGAAATCCATATTCCGACAAGGATGTGACCCTGAATGACCGATGATGATGCACGCCTGATCTGGGTTCTGGCCGATGACCGTGCAGGAAACGTCAATCAGGCCATCGGTGTCGCAGAAGCACTGGCACAGCCCTTCAAGCGGGTCGATATCGGTTATACCAATATGGCACGATTGCCCAATGTTATCCGCCGGGCCAGCCTTTTGGGGGTGGATACCGGATCACGGGCGCGCCTTGTCGCACCCTGGCCCGATCTGGTGATTGCCGCAGGACGGCGGACCGCACCGATTGCCCGCTGGATCAAAAAGCAAAGCAACGGCCATACTCGCATATGCCAGATCATGCGTCCGGATGGGGGCGAGGGGGCGTTTGACCTGATTGCGGTCCCGGCCCATGACCGGATGTCAGCGCGTGACAATGTTGTTGAAATCCCCGGTGCCCCGCATCGGGTAACCGAAACGCGGCTGCTGATCGAAGCCGATCTATGGCGGCCGCATTTCAAGGGGCTGCCAAGCCCGCGCGTGGCACTGATCATCGGCGGCAGCACCAAAAGTACGGTCTTTACCGCGGATATGGCCCGGGAACTGGTTGGTCGGGCGATTGAGGCGACCGGGGCCATTGATGGTAGCCTGCTGGTCACGACCAGCCGTCGCACAGGCCCGGAGAACGAGGAGATCATTGCCGAAATGCTCGGCAATTCCGGGCTTGCCTATCATCTGCATGATTGGAGCTCGAAGGCGGAAAATCCGTATTTCGGGTATCTGGCGCTGGCCGATATCATCCTTGTTACCGGAGATTCGGTTTCGATGTGTTGCGAAGCGGCTGCCGCACCGGGCGGGGTTTATATCTATGCCCCCGATGGCATCGCAGGCCCGCGCCATCAACGTCTGCATCAGTCACTTTATGACGGTGGATATGCGCGGCCATTGCTTCCCAACACGGAAATCGTGCCGTTCAGGCATCCATCCCTGCAACCGGCCCGAACGGTAGCGCAGCGGTGCCTTGAACTTCTAAGTGCACCTGTTTCCTGATCTGCCAGAATCCGCGATTTTATTTTTATCGTGATAGTGATCGTTACGGAAGTCGGATACCGTTTCCGTGCGAATCAATATGATTGACCAGAAAATCGATGAAGGCCCGGATGCGCGCGGCAAGATGTTCATGCCCGGCAAAGATCGCATGGATCAGCTGTTCGTCATTCGGGTTCCAGTTCGGCAGGATTTCAACCAGTGTTCCGGCCTTCAGATCGCCCTGAACATGGAACCGTCCCAACCGCGCCATGCCGAGCCCTGAAAGGCAAAGGCGGCGCATGGCCGGGCCGCTGTCGCAGAGGAAATTGCCCGATACCGTCCGGCCGAAACGTTCGCCGGTGTCGGGATTGATGAATGGCCATTCATTCATCGGGATCGGGAAGTTGAATCGCAGGCAATTGTGACTGTCCAGTTCGTCCGGATGGCCGGGCAGGCCGCGTTTGGCAATATATTCCGGTGATGCGACGATGGTGCGGCTGCTTTCGATCAGTTTGCGGGCCTTTAACGATGAGTCGGGCAATGATCCGGATCGGATGGCAATATCGGCCCGTTCCTCAAGCAGATCAATGATCCCGTCGGTCAGGGAAAAGTCCAGCTCGACCTCGGGATAGCGTTCGAGAAATGCCGGGATCAGCGGCTGAACATACATCACGCCAAACGCGATGGAGGCATTGACGCGCAACCGGCCACGCGGGGCGGCCTTGCCGCCGCTTGCGACCGCACGTTCGGCATCGTCGATTTCATCAAGAACGCGCTGGGCGCGGACCAGATACATTTCGCCTTCGGGCGTCAGTTGCAAACCACGCGTGGACCTTACCAGAAGACGGGTTGCCAGCCGGTCTTCGATCCGTGTGACAAGCTTGCTGACAGCAGATGGCGACAGATGCAGCTTGCGCCCGGCTTCGGAAAAGCTTCTGAGTTCCGCGACCCGGATGAAGACTTCCATTTCCCCTGCGCGATTGTCCAACTGATCCTCCGGCTTTGAATTCAATTCAAAAGCATTTGTCGCGCAATCCGGATTATCGTGCAAGCATTCCATCGGCATAGTGGGCGGCAATGAACGGGGCAGGATGCCCCACCAACCATTTGTGCCCGCAGACGCATGGCGCGCGGGCCGGAGAATTGAAATGCCGCTTGCTTTATTTGCGTTGACGATCGCGGCCTATGCGATCGGCACGACGGAGTTTGTTGTCGTCGGCCTTTTGCCGACCGTGGCAAACGATCTTTCGGTGACCCTGCCGATGGCCGGGTTGATTGTCAGTGTCTATGCCCTTGGCGTCACATTCGGTGCGCCGGTTTTAACCGCCCTGACCGGGCGCATGCACCGCAAGACCCTGATGCTTGGGCTGATGGGGGTGTTTGTGGTTGGCAACAGTGCCGCCGCCCTTAGCCCGAGTTATGAAATGCTTCTGGTTGCGCGGGTGATTTCGGCCTTTGCGCATGGTGTGTTTTTCTCCATCGGGGCGACGATTGCCGCCGATCTGGTGCCGGAAAACCGCCGGGCATCGGCGATTGCGATGATGTTCATGGGGTTGACGGTTGCGATTGTGACCGGTGTGCCGCTTGGCACCTATATCGGTCAGATGTTTGGCTGGCGGGCGACTTTCTGGGGTGTTTCGCTTCTTGGCGTGATTGCCTTTGTCGGGATTGCGGCTTTGCTGCCCTCGAACCTCAGCCGGGCAGAGCCCGCACGCCTGCTTGATCAGGTGCGCGTGCTTGGCAGTGGCCGGTTGCTTCTGGTGTTTGGCATGACGGCGTTTGGTTATGGCGGAACGTTTGTCACCTTTACCTATCTGTCTGCCGTGCTTCAGGATATTACGGGTTTCAGTGAATCCAGTGTCAGCCTTATCCTCGTTGCTTATGGGCTTGCGATTGCGGTTGGCAACCTTGCCGGGGGACGCATTGCGGATCGGAACCCGGTCCGGGCGCTGACCATCCTGTTTGCCTTGCAGGCCGTCACACTTGTGATCTTTACCTTTACTGCCGTGTCGCCGATCCTTGCGGTTATTACGCTGGCCGCACTTGGTTTCCTGCAATTTGCCAATGTGCCGGGGCTTCAGCTTTATGTCGTGCAACTGGCAAAGCTGCACCGGCCGGGCGGGGTGGATGTTGCATCGGCGCTGAACATTGCGGCCTTTAACCTTGGCATTGCGATTGGGGCGTGGGTTGGCGGGATTGTTGTTTCCTCCTCGCTTGGCCTGTCGGCAACGCCTTGGGTCGCGGCCCTTCTGGTCGCGTTTGCTGTCGGCCTGACCATGATCAGCGGCGCGCTGGACCGCCGGTCCGATAACGCCCTTCAGACCGCATAACCGATATCGGGTTGCCGCATCCTGTTCACCGGATGTGGCACCCTTTGCCGGAAAGACTTGTTTTAAGGGGCTTTCTGGCGTTTTCTGATTGTTCGCCCCACAAAACCGGTTTTGATATGTCCATTTCGACTGCCCTGCCTGCTGCCGTCCCTCAACATTTCCCGCGCCAGATTGCGGTTCTGATCCTTGTTGTTGTTGCCTGTTCCTTTGCCGGGAACCATGTGGCGGCAAGGCTGGCATTTGAAAACGGCACGGGGTTGCTTCTGGCGATCCTGTGCCGGTCGGGGGTGGCTTTGGCCATCCTGATCACGCTTGTGATCTGGCAACGCCAGACGGTCCGGCTTCCGGCCGGAAGCTGGAAATGGCAGATATTGCTGGGGCTTCTGGTCACCATTCAAAGCCTGTGCCTGTATTCGGCGGTGGCCCGCATTCCGGTCGCGTTGGCCCTTTTGACGGCCAACAGTTTCCCGATTATTCTGGCGTTGCTGACCTGGGCGTTGGGTGGGGCGCGACCGACATTGAAATCGGCGGCCTTGATGCTGTTCATCCTGTCGGGGCTTGTTTTAGCACTTGATGTGCCCGGCGTTCTGGCGATGGAGGGTGATGTCGGTGCGAACTGGTGGCAGGGGATTGTCTTTGCGCTGGGGGCGGCAACGTCCTTTGCCGTGGCCCTTTGGGTGACCGATCACAAATTGTCGGCTTTGCGCGGATCGGTGCGCAGCATGTTCACCATGCTGATTGTGTTTGCATCGATGATCGTGGCCGGTTTCGCCGAACTGGTGCCGGGCGGGATGAATTTGCCCGCGGCAACGCCTGGCTGGCTTGGTCTTGGTGCCTTGGTATTGCTTTATGGTGGTGCCTTTTCCGTCCTGTTTATTTCGGTGCCGCGGCTGAATATGGCGCGCAATGCGCCGGTGATGAATATGGAACCGATTGCCACCCTGCTGTTTGGCTGGGTGGTGCTGGAACAGATGATCAGTCCGGCCCAGATGCTGGGCGGGTTGGTCGTGATTACCGGGATTGTCATCCTGACGCTGCGCAAATCGGCCTGAATGCCGTGAGGATCGGAACCTTCGGGTTTGGCAGCCGTTGCGAAGACAGTCGCGACATTTCCAAAGAGGAATTCAGATGTTTGATGTATCTGCAAATGGTGCGGTGATTCCCGCCCTTGGCTTTGGCACTTTTCGCATGCCCGAAGCCGACGTTCTGCGTATCGTGCCACAGGCGATCAAAACCGGCTTTCGCCATATCGATACGGCCCAGATTTACGACAACGAAGCCGCGGTCGGGCAGGCGATCCTTGATAGCGGCGTCCCGCGCAAGGACATCTTCCTGACCACCAAGGTCTGGGTCAGCAATTACAGGCATGATGCCTTTATCAAGTCGGTCGATGAAAGCCTTGAAAAGCTTGAAACCGATTATGTCGATCTGCTGCTTTTGCATTGGCCGAACAATGATGTGTCGCTTGCCGATCAGATCGGGGCGTTAAACGAGGTCAAGCAGGCCGGCAAGGTGCGCCATATCGGGGTTAGCAATTTCAACATTGCCCTGATGGACGAGGCCGCCGCGCTATCGGATGCGCCGCTTGTGACCAATCAGGTCGAATATCATCCATTCATTGATCAGACCAAGGTCATGGACGGGGCGCGCAAGCATGGCATGGCCCTGACCGCCTATTATGCGATGGCCGATGGCAAGGTGCTGGAGAATGAGCAGCTTGGCGAGATTGCCAAATCGCATGACAGGTCGGTCGCACAGGTTGTCCTGCGCTGGCTGTTGCAGCAGAATGATGTGATTGCCCTGTCGAAAACCGCAACCGAAAGCCGGGTCGCGGAAAATTTCGACATCTTTGATTTCGAACTGAGCGGCGAGGAAATGCAGGCCATTCATGGGCTGGCCGATGAAAACGGCCGGATCGTCAGCCCCGACGGGCTGGCACCCGATTGGGACTGATGCTGCTTTCAGGAAGCGACAAGGCCGGGGAAACAGATTTTCCCGGCTAAGATATTGAGAAATATATCTTTTATGTCGTAATGAGTTTTGATTGGGAACTTTTTCCGGTTTTCTGGAAGAAAGTTCTTGATTTGTTCTTTTCGTTGTGGCATAAAGATAAAGTCAACAGGACAAATGGGTCCGGAGACAAAACCCGCAAAGCGTGATTCGCTTTTGCGGGTTTTTTGCGTTTCGGGCGGCAAAAACGGGAATGAGACGATGACAGGGCAGCGATCTGAAAGGCCGCAATGGCGGGGGTGGCATCGCCAAAGGAGCATCATTGGCGCATGGAAAAGTCATTACGGTGGTGGTGCGTCCGGGCCGTGAGGCCGCGGGAAATTTGCGAAAAACGGGTGTTTATCATGACGGGAGAGATGTGTCCTTAGGGCAAGGGCGTTTGTTCGAGGCAGGGATAGCCGGAGCCAAGTTGATTCGGTCCGGTTCAGTCCGGTTCAGTTCGGGGCCAGTCCGGTCGGTGAAGCGTGACAATGCCGAGAATCAGCGGGCCCGAATTGCGCCCGGATTGGATCGGCACGGGATCGGCTGGTGGGGATTGGCTGGCAGGATCGGTTGTCAGCGGGCTGGTGGACCGTTTGGCGATGCCGAAAGGGCGGTGATCGATGGCGGGAGTTGTGTGTCTGCCATGCGGCAACGTGTGGCCCTTGGGGTGAGGTGCGTTTCGGGTCAACCGAGGGCGGTGGGTGCTTGTTCAGGGCAGCGTGGTCCGTCCGAGCGGTGGCGTTTGGCGATGCCGGGGGCGGCGGGGTGGCTGGATTGGCGTGTCGATGGATCAAAATCGTCATTTCGGGCGAAGCGGAGCGCAGACCCGGAAACCGTGCCCCTTTGAAAGAGCTGGATTCCCGCCTTCGCGGGAATGACGGTCAGGTTGGGAATGACGATCAGGTTGGGAATGACAATCGGATTGGGAGGGCTGTGTCAGCGGTCTGAGGGCCGGGTTATCCGGCCCTGTTGACAGCCACATCTAGACCGCCTGTGAATGCCGTCCGTGGGCGTGATCAAGATAGGTGTCAAACGCCGCACACACCGCACGGACAAGCGGGCGGCCGCTTTCGGTAAGGTGGATGTGTGTGCCGTTAACTTCGACGATGCCGTCCTGTGTCATGGCGCGGACCCGGTCGATTTCGCATGTGAAGCGGTCGACGGATGTGCCGTGATCGGCGCAGATGGCGGCGACATCAACCGTCAGGTTGCACATCAGTTCGTTGATGATGTCACGCCGGATGCGATCCTCGTTGCTAATCGCGATACCCTTTTCAATCGCACATTTTCCGGCCTCTACCGCGCGTTGCCAGCGGGCAAGGGCCGGGTCGTTCTGGGCATAGCCCTGTGGCAGGGACGAAATCGCAGACGGGCCAAAACCGATCAATGCTTCGGCGCGGTCGGTGGTGTAACCCTGAAAATTACGATGCAAAAGGCCGCTTTTCTGCGCGATGGCCATCGCGTCGTCATCGCGGGCGAAATGGTCAAGGCCGATGGCGCTGTAACCATGCGAGGTCAGCTGGGTCTGGATGGCTTCGTACTGGGCCCAGCGGGCTGCTGTATCCGGCAGGGCTTCGGTCGGGATCAGGTTCTGATGCTTTTTCATCCATGGCACATGGGCATAACCGAATACCGACAGGCGGTCGGGGTTGAGCGTGACCGTCTGATCAACGGTTTCGATGATGCTGTCGACCGTCTGGAACGGCAGGCCATACATCAGATCGACATTGATGCCCGAAATTTTGTGCGCACGCAGACGGGCAATGACATCTTCGACCAGCTCAAACGATTGCACGCGGTTGACCGCACGTTGCACAAACGGGTTGAAATCCTGAATGCCGATGCTGGCGCGGGTAAAGCCGCAATCGGCCATGGCATCGATAAATTCCGGTGTGGCCGTGCGCGGGTCCATTTCAAGGGCGACTTCGGCATCGTCAAGGATATCGATGCGATCGGTCAGGTCGGCCATGATCGCGCGCAGGTCTTCCGGTTTAAGTGCCGTCGGGCTGCCGCCGCCAAAATGAATGTGCGACACCTTGAAACGGTGGGCGGGGTCAAGCTTTGACAGCAGGCTTGCGATTTCAGCCCGAAGGGCGACAACAAAATTGCCGACCGGGTCATATTGCTTGGTGATTTTGGTATTGCAGCCGCAGAACCAGCACATTTCCCGGCACCACGGAATATGCAGATAAAGCGATAAGGGTTGTGCGGGATCGAGGTCACCCAGCCAGCTTTCGAAAACCTTGCCATTCACCGACGCGCTGAAATGCGGTGCGGTCGGATAGCTGGTATAGCGCGGCAGACGCAGGTCGTATTTTTCGTAAAGGGCGAGTTGCATGACGGACATCCCGAAAATTCGTTCTGTCCGTCTTTTGCATTATTCCAAATTCATCTTCCTTGATATGCGTCAAGGAGCGGCAAAGCGGGAAATTACAGATGCTTGAAAGCCGAAATCAGATCAGCCCGCAGGATGGCCAGCCGTTCATTGCCGGTTTCCTCCTCATAAGGTTCGGCCTTGCCGACACCCCAGATCGGGCCGGGCCATGCGGCATCATTTTTGAACCGGGCGACAACGTGGCAATGCAGTTGCGGAACCATGTTGCCCAGCATCGCGACATTGGTTTTATCGGCGTTGAAACGGCGTTTCAGCGTTGCCGAGGCAATCGCGCATTCATCGCCCAGCAATTTGCGTTCATCCGCGCTCAGATCATCGTAATCAACCAGATTAGCGCGTTTTGGCACAAGGATCAGCCACGGATAGCGGGCGTCATTCATCAACAGGACATGGGATAGCGGGCCATCGGTGACGAGATCGGTGTCGGCGGCAAGTTGCGGATGAAGGGCGAAATCGTTGATCATGGGGGCCTCTTTTGGGGCTTGGGGGGCTTGGGGCGGATGAATGTAAAATCTTATAATCGGAACGCATCAGCTTGTCTTGCGTTCCAGCAGAGGGGAACAAAATTGTCCATCCAATTGTTCTTTTTGAATAACTTGCAAAAATCCTTGGTTCTGACTAGCTAGAGCCGGGGTCGGACAAATGCGATACAGGAGCATGACCGGCATGACGGACAGAAAGCGGGTGGTAATCGTTGGCGCAGGGTTTGGCGGCATGAGTGCCGCCAGGAAACTTGCAGGCAGGGATGATGTTGATGTCATCCTGATCGACAAGCGCAATCATCATCTGTTTCAGCCGCTGCTTTATCAGGTGGCGACCGCCGACCTGTCGCCCGCCGAAATCGCCTGGCCGATCCGCAGTATTTTCAGCCGCTATCCCAATGTTTCCGTTTTCATGGGCGAGGTCACCGGGCTTGATTTGCCGGGCAAGCGGATCATCGCGGGGGATCGCGATCTTTCGTACGATTATCTGGTGATCGCGACCGGGGCGGTGACGTCCTATTTCGGCAATGATCACTGGGCGATGGTAGCACCGGGCCTTAAAAACATTACCGAGGCGACCGATATCCGCAAAAGCCTGCTTTTGGCGTTTGAGCGCGCGGAAAACAGCGAAGATCCTGAAGAACGTCGGCGGTTGCTGAACTTTGTCGTGGTCGGCGGCGGGCCGACCGGGGTTGAGATGGCCGGGGCGATTGCCGAGCTTGCCAAGCAGGCATTATCCCATGATTTTCGCCGGATTGACCCGCGTGATGCGCGTATCATCCTTGCCGAAGGTGGCCCCAGATTGCTGGGCGCGTTCCCCGAGGATCTATCGGACTATACCCGCAAGTCGCTTGAAAAAATCGGGGTCGAGGTCCGGGTCAATCAGCAGGTTTCCGACATTACCGCGATGGGTGCGCAGATCGGTGATGAATTCATTCCAAGTGCCAATGTGATCTGGGGCGCGGGTGTTCGGGTTGATCATCTGGCCGACTGGACCGGGCGGGAATGTGATCGGGGTGGCCGGGTGATGGTCAATGCCGATCTGTCGGTGCCGGGCTATGAGGATGTTTTTGTCATCGGTGATGCGGCGCATGTGCCGTGGCGCGATGGTATGACGGTGCCGGGGATTGCGCCAGCAGCCAAGCAGCAGGGCAAGTATGTTGGCGGGCGGATTATCGATCATATGAGAAGCCGCGAAACACCGCCATTTGCCTATCGCCATGCCGGAAATCTGGCGACGATTGGCCGTCATCGGGCGGTGATTGACCTGAACGGGTTCAAGCTGCGCGGCTGGTTGGCGTGGTGGTTCTGGGGGCTTGCGCATATCTATTTCCTGATCGGTTTGCGTGCGCCCGCGCTTGTGATGGTGCAGTGGGTGTGGAGCTATCTGTTTCGTAAAAAGGGTGCGCGCCTGATCACCGGATTGATGGCGGGCGAGGTATCGGAACAAATAAACCCGGCACAAAAACCGGCAAAAACACCACCGGGAGAATGAGGGGGCGTTCGTCCCCCGGTGATGGTGCCGTCATGTTGTTCAGGCCGTCATGGCGACATCTGAATCCTGCGTGTGACGTGCCTGCAATTCCACGACGATATCGGTAACCTTTGCCTCGGCATCGGCGATGGATTTTTGGGTGCGGTCGTCACCGAATTCGTCATATTCGATGGCGGCACTATGTTGATCGGTGATGCCGATATATTCGAGCGGGGCAAAGACGCCGCCTTCGACATGGTTAAGATGGGCCACACGTCCACCCGGATCATATCCGAAATCGCCGCGCGAGGATAAAACCACCAGTGATTTGCCACCGGTCAGCATTGGCCAGTAGGGGACGCCATCACGCGACCGGTCAAAGCCGAAGGTGACGCCGACGCGGACGATGTTTTCGATCCATGCCTTCATCTGGGCGGGCATGCCGAAATTATACATCGGCACCCCGGCAACAATCACATCGGCACGCAGCAATTCGGCAAGCAGTTCGTCGCTTTCGGCCAGAACCTGATGCATCCAGTCTTCGCGCTGTTCGGGTTTGGTGAAGGCCGCGTGAACCCAGTCACCGGTTACCGGGCTGGGCGGATTGGCACCGACATCGCGATAGATGATTTCGTCATCCGGGCGGGCGGCGCGCCATTGTTCGATGAATTTGGCGGTAAGGCGGCGCGAGTGGGAGCCGTGGGCGCGGGTGTCGGATCGGCCGGGGCGGGCGCTGCTGTCGATATGAAGGATGGTTGTCATGGGGCACCTTTGATCGTTAATGATGATCTGTGATAATCTGTGTTCATCTGTTTCGATTTGCGTTGCCCCATATTTGACTTGGATATAGGCTTTGATCAAAATCGAATATCTCAGCCAATAGATGAATTGAGTTCATCCATATGCCCTTACCCCCGCTTGCGACGCTGCGTGCTTTTGAGGCCGCCGCCCGACACCTTAGTTTCAAGCGGGCGGCGTCCGAACTTGCCGTGACGCCAACCGCGATCAGCCATCAGGTGCGATTGCTTGAAGAAACCCTTGGTGTGCGGTTGTTTGATCGCAAGCCAAGGCAGGTGACACTGACCGCCGCCGGGCAGGAGCTTTATCCGACGTTGCGCGATGGTTTTGCCGGTTTTGCCGCCGCCATTGACCGGGTCAAGGCGCGCAAACCCCAACGCGGGCTGACGGTATCTGTGCTGGCATCGTTTGCCGCCAAGTGGCTGTTGCCACGCCTTGGCGGGTTTCAGGCAGCACATCCCGATATTCATTTGCGGCTGCATACTTCGGCCGAGGTGGTTGACCTTCATTCGGGGATGGCCGATGCGGCGGTGCGATATGGCAGGGGGCCATTTCCGGGCATGGTGGTGCAGACCCTGTTTGCCGACCGGTTCGCGCCGGTTTGCAGCCCGATGTTAAACATCCAACAGCCCAACGACCTGCGCGGGCAGACCTTTTTGCATCTGGAATGGTTGCGCCGGGACGAGGCAACGCCGACCTGGGCGCGGTGGTGCAAGCGGGCCGGGTTGGATGATGTCGATTTATCAAGCGGGCTTAGTTTCAGCGACGATACCCATGCCATTCAGGCCGCGATTGCGGGGCAGGGTGTCGTTCTGGCCAGTTCGGAAATGGTGCGTTCGGAAATCGCCGCCGGGCTTCTGGTGCAGCCGTTCGGCCCGGTGATGGAAGGGCATCATTATCACCTGATCCATACCGGCAGGAGTGCCAATATCAGGGAAGTCGAGGCATTTGGCGCGTGGATGGCGGACGAAATTGCCAAAGATGGTGCCGTGTGATGAAGGTGTCCGGAGTGCCGTCCTGCTTTGGCATTGACGCGGCGGCGGTGATGCGAAACCATGACATCCCGAAATCATCCCCCAAGCAGGTGCCCAATGCCCCGTTTTAGTGCCAATCTTTCATTCCTGTTTGCCGATCTGCCGTTTGAAAAACGGTTTGCCGCGGCGGCGGCGGCCGGGTTTGGCGGGGTCGAATATGTCGGCGCCTATGACATGCCGATGGCCAGTGTCAAATCGCTGCTGAGCGATAATGGCCTTGAACAGGTTTTGTTCAATATGCCGACCGGGGATTGGGAAAAGGGCGAGCGCGGGCTTGCCTGCCGACCGGGGCGGGAGGATGCGTTTCGCGATTCCGTGGTCAAGGCGCTTGATTACGCAGCCGCGACCGGATGCAGGATGGTGCATTGCATGGCGGGTGTGATGGGCAAGGGCGAAGATGCCGGGGAACTGGCGCGGCTTTATTGCGACAATCTGCTTTATGCCGCCGATCTGGCCGAACAGGCCGGGGTCAAAATCCTGATCGAGCCGATCAATCCGCTTGATATGCCGGGTTATTTGTTAAATTCCGTTGAACAGGCTGCCGTGATCCTTGATCAGCTTGATCATCCCCATCTGGCGCTGCAATTCGATATTTATCATGCGCAGATTGTCGGCGGGAATATTGCCGCGCGTCTGGACAGGCATCTGGACAAAACCGCCCATATCCAGATTGCCGGTGTGCCGGGCCGCCGTGAACCCGATAGTGGCGAGCTTAATTATCCGTTCCTGTTTTATATGCTGGATCGGGTCGGGTATGACGGCTGGATCGGCTGCGAATACAAGCCGCATGGCGATACTGTGGCGGGGCTGGAGTGGATCCGCCCGTGGATGCCTGCGGCTAAGTGAGGGGGATGGAATGTTCAGTTTTTGGATGGGAAGAAAATTTGCAAATAGCATTGCTTCATATTTGGATATAAACGCCTCGCTTCTGAGTTCTGCATTGTTAGAAGTAGGAATAACTTGGTATCAGCTGAAGTTAATGAAAAAGTCTGGAATGACTATCCGCGAGGCAGCGGAGAAGCTTCTTCCTGCTATTACTTCCGGAATTGACGTGATCGAAAGGAAGTTTGGACAGCAGGGGCTAATTGTTGATGCCAGAAAAAAGCTTAACGATTTTGAAGTTCTTATTTCTAAGGGAGAGATGCGAGAAAATACGCAAAATCGTTACGTTCTTAGATTTTATGTTGAAGATGATTTCCAGAGAATCAGAGGTAAACCAGTTTTGACCCAGTTGGGTGATGATATCTTTGGAGATGATTTGCAGGCATTAACTTTGTTTGCAACTCCCCCCTTTGATTTTAAGGGGAAGCGTATTTGTCAAATTCGAGAGATTGAGAGTAATCAAATAGTTTTCTCTACTCCGAATGAATAAAAATTTTATTCGATCAGGATGGCGCGGAAGTCGTTTACGTTGGTAAGCGTCGGGCCGGTGATCAGGAGATCGTCGATTTTGGCGAATGCGCTATAGGCGTCGTTATTGGCCAGATATTCCCGCAGATCGATCCCGGCCGAAATTGCCTTTTGCCAGCTTGTCGGGTCGATGATGGCACCGGCGTTATCTTCGCTGCCATCAATGCCGTCGGTATCGATTGCCAGCGCGCTGAACCCTTCGTGATCGCGGAACTGGATCAGGAGGGAAAGCAGAAATTCGCTGTTGCGACCGCCGCGTCCACCCTTGGCGCGGACTGTGACGGTTGTTTCACCGCCCGATAGCAGCACGCAGGGTTTGGTGGCGGGTTGGCCGTGATTGGCGACCTGATGGGCGATCCCGGCATGGACGATGGCGACCTCGCGGGCTTCGCCTTCGATGGCGTCGCCCAGAATGACCGGATTGATGCCAAGGTCGCGGGCGACTTTGGCCGCGGCCTCCAGACTATCCTGCGGGCGTGACAGCATGATCACTTCATGCCCGTCGAAGCATTTGTCGCCCGGTTTGACGGTTTCATGGATGTCGTTATTCAAGAGTTCGGTCGCGGCAAGCGGGATTTCGATCCGGTAACGGCGGATGATATCAAGCGCGTCCTGCCCGGTTGTCGGATCGGCAACCGTGGGGCCCGATGCAATGATTGCCGGATCGTCGCCCGGCACATCGGACACCAGATAGGTCACCATGCGTGCGGGCGCGCAGGCGGCGGCAAGCCTGCCGCCCTTTATCGCCGACAGGTGTTTGCGCACACAGTTCATTTCGGAAATCGTCGCGCCGCTATGAAGCAGGGATTTGCTGATGGCCTGTTTGTCTTCGAGTGTCAGGCCCGGACCGGGCAGGGCCAGCAGGGCCGACCCGCCGCCGGAAATCATGCAGACCACCAGATCATCGGGACCAGCGGATTTGACGATATCAAGAATACGCTGGGCAGCCTTTTGCCCGGCGGCATCGGGGACCGGGTGGGAGGCTTCGACAATTTCGATTTTTTCGCACGGGACGGCATGACCATAGCGGGTGACGACCAGGCCGGTCATATCGCCATCCCATGCCTGCTCGAAGGCACGCGCCATATTGGCCGATGCCTTGCCCGCCCCGATGACGATGGTTTTGCCCTTGGGCTTTGTCGGCAGGTTGCGCGGGATCTGGACCGCAGGATCGGCGGCCTTAAGGGCGGCATCCATCAACTGCAAAAGTTTTTCGCGCGAGGGTGTCATGTCTGGTTTCCCTGATTGGTCGTGTTTTTATCGTTCTTGTCATTGTCTTTGTATTTGCGGCTCAGTTCGGTTTGTTCACCGCGGCCAGTTTGAAATATTCGATGACCGCCTGCAAATGTTCCGACATGGCTTTTTCCGAGGCGTCCGGGTCACGGGCGGCGATGGCTTCGACAATCGCATAATGATGTTCCTGCACCATCCGGTCAAAGGATGGGCCGGACAGATTGTTAAAGCGGATTTCGGTCAGGGCCGCCTGCAGGACATCGTGAAGCATTTTCATGACGTGATAATAGATGATCGATCCGCTGGCGCGGCCGATCATCATATGCAGGCGATGGTCATCATCGGCACGGTATTTGGGCGCGCGACGCGGATCGTGGGCCTGCCGGTAGGCGATGCGCAGCAGTTCGATATCCTCGTCACTGGCATTGATGGCAGCCCGCCGTGCCGCCCACGTTTCCAGCGTGCAGCGGATTTCCTGCAGGTCGCGCAGATTGTTAAGCGAATCCCGGACAAGATCGGTCATCGCGGTGTCCATTTCGACCCCGGTGGATGACAGGACTTCGGTGCCGCCGCCCTGAACCGCGCGCAGGTAGCCACGGGTTTTAAGTTTTTGCAGGGCGGCACGGACCGAAACGCGGCTGACTTTCATGTCTTCGGCAAGCTGGCGTTCGCCCGGCAGACGGTCACCGGGCAGGAACATGCCCGCAGTGATCATGTCGAGAAGCTTGTCGGCAACCTGATCGGCAATCCTTTTGGGCCGGTTGGCATCAACCGTGTCGGAAGATTGTGCAGGTTTGACAGGCGGCATGTTTTGAACACTCCAGCAGCGACCGAGACCAGCCGACAATGCGTTTCGTTTTATTGGTCATACCACTTTACGGGATGTTTGGCGTTGCTGCAAAGTGTCCGTTGAACTGCTGTAAAGGGGACGTGCGGGCGAGCTTGTCAGTCCTGCAATAAATTGATAGTTCAACGGGGTCCGATTGCCGGTCTGTGACGGTTCCGGACCCGAAAATTTCAAGCTGCCCCAATTTCAGGAGAATTCGCGTGAGCCACCATACCGGGTCGCTGCTGGGCCATGATGATCCAGCACCGTTTGAGGTTTTGAACGAGAACGGCAAGGGGCATTCGCTTTTTGTCTGTGACCATGCGTCGCGCGAAATCCCCAAAAGCCTTGGTACGCTGGGCCTGCCGGAAGAAGAACGCAAACGCCATATCGGGTGGGATATCGGGGCACGCAAGGTGACCGAAATTCTGGTGGAGCGGTTTGATTGCCCGGCGGTTCTGGGCGGTTATTCGCGGCTGGTGATTGATTGCAACCGGCAGCTTTGGGACCCGACCGGGATGCCCGAAATCGCCGATCAGACGGTGGTGCCGGGCAATAAAAACGTTTCCCCGACGGAGCATATGAAACGCATCCGCGAGATTTTCCTGCCCTATCATGGCGCGATTGAAGAGCGGATTGCCAATTTCCATGCCCATAAAATCGTCCCGGCCCTGATCGCCATTCACAGCTTTACCCCGGTTTTCCAAGGGTTTGAACGCCCGTGGGAAATCGGCATTCTTTGGGATCGCGATGATCGTATTCCGGTGCCGTTGCTGGCGAAATTGCGCGAACAGAATCCCGATTTGACGATTGGCGATAACGAACCCTATTCCGGGCAGCATATGGCCGATTACACCATCGATCATCACGGCGAAGCCGGTGGGTTGCCCTGTGTGTCGATTGAAATCCGGCAGGATCTGATTGATACTGATGCGGGATGTGAAAAATGGGCCAAAATCCTTGGCGATGCCTTTGTCGACATCCTGGCCGACCCGAACCTTTATAAAATCAGGAGAGACTGATTTGGCGGTGTCCCATTCGCGAGAGCCGGGCTTTTCCATCGGGATCGAGGAAGAATTCTGGCTGGTGGACCGCGAAAGTCGCGATCTGGCGACGGACCCGGCAGCGGGGTTTCTGAAAGACTGCAAGGATGCGCTGGGCGATCAGGTTTCAAGCGAATTCATGCGCTGCCAGGTCGAAACCGGCACCAAGGTTTGCAATAGTGCGGCAGAGGCGCGTGACCAGCTGACGCATATGCGCAGCACGGTTGCCGATATAGCCGCACGTTATGACATGGCGTTGCTGGCGGCATCGACCCACCCCTTTGCGCAATGGGACAGCCAGAAACACACCGAGGGCGAGCGGTATAGCACGATTGCGCGTGACCTTCGCACGGTTGTTGACCGGCTTCTGATTTGCGGGATGCATGTGCATGTCGGGATCGAGGATGATGATCTGCGGATCGAATTGATGGCGCAGGCGAGTTATTTTCTGCCGCATCTTCTGGCACTCACGACCAGTTCGCCATTCTGGCGGGGGCGTGATACCGGGCTTCAGACCTTCCGTCTTTCGGTGTTTGATAACCTGCCGCGTACCGGATTGCCCGAAGTGTTCGGATCATGGGCGGAATATCGCCGCCATGTCGATATGCTGATCCAGGCCGGGGTGATCGAGGATGGCACCAAGCTTTGGTGGGATTTGCGACCCAGCGACCGTTGGCCGACGCTTGAGATGCGGATTGCCGATGTCTGTACCGATCTGGAAGATGCGATCTGTGTTGCGTCGATCACGCGATGCCTGATGCGGATGCTGTATCGTTTGCGGCGCAATAACCAGCGGTGGCGGATTTATTCGAACATGCTGGTGCGTGAAAACCGCTGGCGGGCGTGCCGGTATGGAAGCGATGCCGGGGATAAAACCGGGCTGATTGATTTTGGCCGGGCGGAGATCGTGCCCTATGCCGATCTGCTTGAGGAAATCATCGAACTGATCCGCCCGGATGCCGAACATTTTGGCTGTGTCGCCGAGGTCGAGCATGCGCGCACCATTATTGCACGCGGCACAAGCGCACGCCGCCAGCGCGAGATTTATACCGATGCGGTGGAAAAGGGTGCCAGCCCGCGCGATGCGTTGCTTGCGGTGGCCGATCACCTGATTGCGCATACGGTGCCCGGCGAAAAATCGGCGGTATGACAGCCGTTTGGAAGCCGTTTGGAAGTTGCCGGGCGAACGGGTCTTGTCATGGCAAAGCGCATTGAGTATCGTCGCGCCGCATTAAAATTCAGCGCACCGGTTTCCGCTGCGCAATCATGATCGGAGAATATCAGGAATGACCGAAGTCGGTGGAATCGCAGCCGATCAGCTTGCGAGCTATGTCGAACGTATCGAACGCCTTGAAGAAGAAAAGGCCAACCTGATGGCCGATATCAAGGAAGTTTACGGTGAAGCCAAGGCGCTTGGTTATGACGTGAAAATCCTGCGCCAGATCATCCGTCTGCGCAAAATGGAAGACCACGAACGCACCGAACAGGAAGAAATCCTTGAGGTTTACAAACGTGCGCTTGGCATGAGCTGATCTGCTGTGTCAGGAGTGTCGCGCCAAGATGCAAAGCCCGCTTTCGAGCGGGCTTTGGTTTTTGTATCCTGTGGCAATGAATGACCGCAATCGCCCCCAAATCACAAGCGAAGTCACAGAAGGCGTTTGCCGTCTTTTGTATCATCATCGCATGGCGTGCCTGACCGAACTTAGGCTTGGTAATGGACGCAGGCTTGATGTGCTCGCCCTTGGGGAGAAGGGTGATCTTTGGGCCGTTGAGGTCAAATCATCGGTCGAGGATTTTCGCGTTGATCAGAAGTGGGAAAGCTATCTTGATTATTGCGACAGGTTTTTCTTTGCCGTGCCGATGGAATTCCCGCGCGACCTGATCCCGGTTGATGTCGGATTGATCGTTGCGGATCGGTTTGAGGCGGCCATTGTGCGCGCGGCACCTGAGCCGGACCGGAAACTGTCGGCGGCACGACGAAAGAAATTACTGATTTCATTCGGAAGGACGGCAGCAGGCCGGATGACTCCGGAAGCGGATAGTGAAATCTTCGTTCTGTAAAGTATGAAAAACTAAATTAGAAAACAGTATAAATCTGTGAATGTATAAGTCTTTGTTATGTAATACTTATACGATACCCCGATAGGAAACGGATACCTTAGGGTAGTATTTCTTGTCTCATTTTTGAACTAATATCCTAACAAACATGTCACTTGGTTGCGCTAGTGGTCGCTGACTACACTCTGCCGCGCGGTCAGGTGATAGAAGAAAATATCCCTGGAAACGATCAAGATCGGTTCATGCCGCGGAAACCTGTATGACGGGGTGCATTTTTGCGCGCCTGTCGGATCGTGGGGGTACGATGGCGGGGATGGGACGGGCTGCGAAAGCGGTAGCAGGCCACGGGCTTGTATCGGGGGACGGCATCGGGACGCGGGGGCGTCATATCCGGTATGCCGGTCCGAACCTTATCCGGCGCGGGGCTGCACATATATCCGTGCCCGGCCATGCCCGGCACATCACCACATTTTCAATAAAAACAAACGGTCGGCATTTGCCGCGCACGTATTTCGCAGCCTGCGAAATGGTGCGGGCGGATGATCGCTGTGTCGCCAATGACGTGGTTAAGGGACATCGCAAAAACAAGGGTGACGCCATAGTCACCACCTTCCGGGAAGCTGTTGGGGCAGCAGCCTGATATCCTTGTAGTTACAATTGGTTAGAACGTTACAGAATGAAAACTTTCGTCAATCTGAATATCGGTACCAAGTTGGCGGTTCTGCCGCTGATCGGGGTTATCGCCATTGCCATTGTGGGCGTCATCGGGGGACGCGCGATTGTATCACTTAGCAACGGTCTGGAATTTGCCGTTTCGGAGGCCTATCCGGAGGTCCGCGATATCGGCAATATCGACCGCAATGTCACAAAGGTTCATCAGACGGTCTATCGTCTGCTGTCATGGTCGGCGGCAGGTGTTGACGAAGACCGTATGAGCAGCGTGAATGCGGAATTGCAGTCGCAGATTACGGCGGCCCGCGATGCCTTTACCCAGATGCTGGGTGATCGGAACATGCAGGGGCCGGAACGCGAAATCGCGGAAGGAGCGGCCAAGCTTTACGAAGATTACCTTGCCAAGATCGATCAGGTTCTGGGGATGCTTGATATCGAGTATACCGGGGCGCTGAGTTTTTCGTGGTCGGCACAGTCGGATTACGAAAGCCTGATGGCAACCTTGGCCGAGCTTCGTGAAACGGCGGAAAGCCGCATGGATGTTGCCAGTTCGGATGCGATGGCAGCCGGCATGGCAGCCCAGAATCAGACAATCATTGCATCGGTTGTCGCCGTCCTTGCGATGGTGTTGATCAGTTTTGCCATCACGCGCGTGATCGGCGTGCCGGTCAAACGGTTGACGGCGGTGATGCGCGAACTTGCCGATGGTCGGGCGGATATCGATGTGCCCTTTACCGGGCGGACCGATGAAATGGGCAGCATGGCAGGGGCGGTTGAAGTGTTCCGCCAGAATGCCGAAAGTTTGCAGGAAGCCGAGCGCAAACGCATAGAGGACGAAGCCAAGGCGGCCGAGGAAAAACGCCGGATCATGCAGGAACTTGCCGCCGAGATCGAAACATCGGTCAAGGGTACGGCAACAGCGGTCAGTGCTGCGATTGAGGAAATCGGGGCATCGGCCAGTGCCATGCTGACCAATGCCGAACGCACCGATCAGCAAAGCGAGAATGCCTATGATGCGTCGGGCAAATCCAGCCGCAACATGGGCGAGATTTCAGAGGCCGCCAACAGCCTTGCGGCCGCCATTTCCCAGATCAGCAACGAAATCCAGGAAAGCAGCCGACGCGCACAGGCCGCAAGCGAGCAGGCACTGGATGCGGATGCCAAAATCCGCAAGCTTGAAGAAGCCAGTGTCAGGATCGAGGATGTTGCGGCATTGATCGGCAATATTGCCGAACAGACCAACCTTTTAGCGCTTAACGCGACGATTGAATCGGCCCGTGCCGGGGATGCCGGAAAGGGCTTTGCCGTTGTGGCCAATGAGGTCAAGAACCTTGCCAGCCAGACGGCACGTTCGACCGAGGAAATTGCGACGGAAATCGCCAATGTCCGCACGGAAACCGTTCTTGCGGTCGAGGCGATCCAGACGATTGTTGCCAGTGTCAATGACGTCAACGCTATCCTTAAAGCCATTGCCGATGCGGTGCTGGAGCAGGGGACGGCCACCGGCCAGATCAGCAACAGCATTTCCGAGGCCGCCGGTTACGCCGAAACCGTTTCGGGCGGGATTGGCGATGTACGTGAAATTGCCCGTGCCACACGCGATTCAGCGGATTCCGTCGGGCAGGCAACCGGCGAGCTTGGCCGCCAGATGACCGGTTTGAGTTCATCTGTGGACGGGCTTGTTGCCCGTTTGCGGGCGGTCTGATCCATTTTCCATTTTTCTTCCAACAGGTTCATCAAAGGGGATTACCTGATGACAACATTTATGCGTCTTTTTGTTTCTGCCATGACCGCACTTTGCCTGACCACCGGCCTTGCACAGGCCCAGGACAAGGCGGCAACCGCACAGGAACTGGTCGATAAGGCCATCGCACTTTACGATCAGGTCGGACAGGACAAGTCCTTTGCCACCTTCAACGACAAGGACGGTGAATATGTCTTTGACGAATTTTATGTGATTGTCGCCGATGGTGAAAAGGGCACGTTCCTGACGCATGCGATCAATCCGAAGCTGATCAACAATCCGAAAATCTGGGATCTTCAGGATGTGAACAGCAATTTCATCATTCGCGACATGGTGGAAACCGGCAAGACGAACCCGGATGGCGGCTGGTCCAACTATACCTGGACCCACCCGGAAACCAAGAAACTTGCCGAAAAGAAAACCTGGGTAAAACCCCATGACGGCAAAATCTTTATGGTCGGTTATTACGAATAACGGATTGCCGAATCGTGGAATTACAGAAGGTCGCCCAAGTGGCGGCCTTCTTTATTTATGATATTGGCGATCATGGAAGTATATTTCTGCCTGTGACGACCGTCACATCAATAGTGAAATAAAAGTTACGAAGCATTTTACTGGTATAGTCATTTGCGATTTCACACTATTCGATAGTCTATATTTGTTCCAAACTTTCATAAGATTGATGTCGAATGGTAAATTATCTTAAATATTGAATAGGTTATAATCGTTCTTAGCTTCATAGGCCCGCGCAAGACGGGCCGATATCTCCTGGGTGGAAGCGCTGGCAACTGCGGCGTTATTCCAACGCAGCGTTCGGGTGTTCAGCCGTTTAACGGCAAATGAGTGGGAGATAGCTGTGAGAAAAGTCAAACGGGCAATCTTTTTGTCCGGCGGTGGACCTGCCGTCGGGCTCAGTATCGGGGTTCTGAAACGACTTCAGCAGGAACCCGATATCACGTTCGATATCTGGTCTTCTGCCTGCATCGGTGCGTGGTTATCTGTGGCCTGGCATCAGGCGGACGAGGGACAGGAACTTGATCAGACCATCGGGTTTTTCCGCAAGATATTCCGCCCGGCAAGCGTTTATGACCGCTTTCCGATTGCATCGGCCTTTGCGCCGGATTTCTTTTCCGATTTCGCCAACCGGCTTTCCTATTTCTTTAACCCGGACAGTTATCAGGGGCTGATCGTGCCAGAAGCGATGGCCGAAGCCGCCGAGCATGTCCGCCATTTCATGGGCAATCCGAAATACTGGACGCCCCATAACCTTAACGATGTGCTGTTGAATGGTATTCTGGCGGTCAATCCGCTGTCGCGCTTTATGGTGGGCGCGATGTACCAGACCAAAACCAAGGGATTGGCGAAAATCTATTCGCCAGACAGCATGTTCCTGGATCGGCTTGATTTTGACCGGTTGTATCAGCCCGATAAACCGGCCCTTTTCCATAATGCCTATAACCTGACACAGCAGCGGCTGGAGCTGTTCACCAACAAGCCCGATCATTACAATCTGCCGCAGATGAATGCGCAGACGCTTTGTGCCTGTTCGGCCCTGCCGTTTATCGAGGAACCGGTTGAAATAAACGGCGATACCTATTGCGAGGGGGCGACGGTTGATACGGTCAATTTCTTTGATTTCCTGCATCATCATCCCGATGTCGAGGAAGTCTGGGTCAGCCGTATTCTGGACCTTAAGCAGGTGCGTCAGCCGGAAAATCTTTATGACGCGCTTAACAACTTGATCATGCTGTTTGCCGCATCGGCAAGCGAGGATGCCGTCAAGGCCTTCAAGCGTGAAGTCGCCGAAAGCGGGCGGAAGATCGACATCATCGAAATCCCGGTTTCACCCCATATCAATTACGACTGGACGTGGGAGAACCTTGATCGCGGGATTGACGATGGCTATCAGGCGACCGATGACATGATCGCCAGTTACCGCAGCCGACAGCTTCGCGAACATCCGGTGCGTGATCTGCGCCGTCGTGCGGCACGGGTTCTGCCCGATCTGCATTTCCCGTTTGGCGGGCCACGGCCAAGACTGGCGTAAGTAACATCATCAAACAAAGGGGCCGCTGATCTGATCATGCGGCCCCTTTGATTTTGGAAGGCCGATTATTCGGCGGCTTTCAGATGTTCCGGCGGGTTGCGGAACTGTTCAAGCAGTTCGGCCTTGCGGGTTTTGATCTTGTCGATATTGCGATCCTTGATATGGCCGTAACCCCGGATCTGTTCGGGCAGGGCCAGAAGGGCGTTGGCAATGCGGGCATTGTCATGGTTAAGACCGTTGATGACCTCGTCCACCAGTGCCTCGTAATCGGCAATCAATTGACGTTCCATTTTGCGTTCATGGGTACGACCGAACGGGTCGATTGCCGTGCCGCGCAGGAACTTGAATTTGGCAAGAATGCCAAAGGCGCTCATCATCCAGGGGCCAAAGGCCTGCTTTTTCAGATGGCCGGTCTCCGGGTCCTTGTCGGCGAAGGCCGGTGGGGCGAGATGGAAACGTATTTTGTAATCGCCGGTGAAGTTTTTGGCGAGTTTGGCCCTGAAGGCCGGATCGGTATAAAGGCGGGCGACTTCATATTCGTCCTTGTAGGCGAGCAGTTTGAAGTAATATTTCGCCACCGTCCGGGCGAGATCATCGCCATCATCAAGGCGTTTTTCAGCCGCCGCAACCCTGTCGACCAGTGCGACGAACCGGTTGGCATAGGCCGCGTTCTGATAATCGGTCAGGAAGGCCTTGCGTTTGGCGACAATTTCCGAAAGCGTGGTGGCAATCGGATGTGCTTCTGCCTCGTTCGGGCCGATGACATCAAGCACGCGTTTCGGATCATGGGCAAACAGGCGGCCCCAATAGAAGGACTGCTTGTTCATATCAATCGCGACACCGTTGAGATCAATCGCCTGCATCAGGGCTTCTTCGGTGATCGGGATCAGGCCGCGCTGCCATGCAACGCCCAGCATGAACAGGTTGGTCGCAATCGAATTGCCCATCAGGCGGGTGGCGATATCGCTACCTTCGACGAAGTTCACCGCATCAGCACCGCACGCATCGGAAATGACCTTCATATGCTCGTTCGATTTCAGTTGGAAATCGGGGTTGCGGGTAAAGGCACCGGTGACGGTTTCGTGGGTGTTGATGACCGCCTGGGTAAAGTTGCGGCGCATCTTGGCAAGGCCTTCGAAGCTTGCCGCGACCAGAAGATCACAACCCAGCACCACATTGGCCTCGCCCGCCGGAATGCGGGCGGCATGGAGTTTTTCCTGCGTATCGGCAAAGCGGATGTGGCTTACGACCGCACCGCCTTTTTGCGCCAGTCCCGCCATATCAAGGCCGACAATACCCTTGCCCTCGATATGGGCGGCCATGCCAAGTAGGGCACCGATGGTGACGACACCCGTGCCGCCAACCCCGGTGATCAGAACCGACCAAGGGTCGGTGATATCGGGCAGGGCCGGGCGCGGCAGGCTGGCGAAGACAGCATCGCCCGCATTACCGCTTTTGGCGGCGGCTTCGGGTCTGCGCAGTGATCCACCTTCGATGGTGACAAAGCTTGGGCAGAAGCCATTCAGGCAGGAGAAATCCTTGTTACAGGCCGATTGGTCAATGGCGCGTTTGCGGCCAAATTCGGTTTCGACCGGCACAACCGCAAGACAGTTGGATTTTTCACCGCAATCGCCGCAGCCCTCGCACACCAGATCGTTGATGAAGACCCGTTTGGGCGGATCGACCATCAGTTTGCGTTTGCGACGACGACGTTTTTCAGCCGCACAGGTCTGATCAAAGATCAGGATGGTGACACCTTCGATTTCGCGCAGTTCTTTCTGGGTATTGTCCAGTTCGTCGCGGTGGCGGATATCAACACCATCGGCGAAATGCGACGGAACCGGGTATTTATCGGGCTCGTCGGAAAGAACGATGATGCGTTTCACGCCTTCATCGGCCATCTGGCGGGTGATTTGCGGCACGGTCAGCGGGCCGTCAACCGGTTGTCCGCCGGTCATGGCGACCGCATCGTTAAACAGGATTTTATAGGTGATGTTGACACCGGCCGCGACGGCGGCGCGCACCGCAAGCGACCCGGAATGGTAATAGGTGCCGTCGCCCAGATTCTGGAAGACGTGCTTGGTATTGGTAAAGGGGGCCTGCCCGATCCAGGTGACACCTTCGCCGCCCATATGGGTAAAGGTTTCGGTCGAACGGTCCATCCAGTTGACCATGTAATGGCACCCGATCCCGGCCATGGCACGGCTGCCTTCGGGCACCTTGGTCGAGCTGTTATGCGGGCAACCCGGGCAGAACCACGGAATACGCGCGACATCAGGGCGCGGTTCGGCGATTTCGCGTTCCTTCTGTTCCAGCCAGTCGATGCGTTCGTGGATTTTCGGGCTGTCATAGAAACGCTTGATGCGCTGTGCCAGAACAACCGCGATGCGCGCCGGGGTCAGTTCATCCATCGAGGGCAGAATCCATTCGCCCTTTTCATCGAATTTGCCGATCACGGTCGGGCGGACATCTTCGCGCCAGTTATAAAGCTGTTCCTTGACCTGGTTTTCCATCACCGCGCGTTTTTCCTCGACGACGATGATTTCCTCAAGCCCCATGGCAAATTCGCGCACATCGTCGCGGTTGAGTGGCCAGCTCATGCCGACCTTCAGCACGCGGATGCCGATTTTTGCGGCATCGGCTTCGGATATGCCAAGGTCATCGAATGCCTGCATGACATCAAGATAGGCCTTGCCGGTCGTGATGATGCCAAGCCGTGCATTCGGGCTGTCGATGACGGTTTTGTTCAGCTTGTTGGCGCGCGCATAGGCAAGGGCGGCATAGAGTTTATATTTCATCAGGCGATGTTCCTGATCCTTTGGCGTGTCGGGCCAACGGATATGGAGCCCGCCTTCGGGCATGGCAAAATTATCGGGGATGATCGGCGTGATGCGATCCGGCGCGACATCGACCGCGGCCGAACTTTCAACCGTTTCGGCGATGGTTTTCATCGCGACCCAGCAACCGGAATAGCGGCTCATGGCCCAGCCGTGAATACCGAAATCAAGGATATCCTGCACGCCAGACGGGTTCAGAACCGGGATTTGCGCATCGATAAAGGCATATTCGGTCTGATGGGGCAGGGTGGATGATTTGCAGGAATGGTCATCACCGGCCAGAACCAGAACACCGCCATGTTTGGATGTACCGGCATAATTGGCATGTTTGAAAACATCGCCCGACCGGTCAACGCCCGGCCCCTTGCCGTACCACATGCCAAAGACGCCATCATATTTGGCGTCCTTGTACATATTGACCTGCTGGCTGCCCCAGACGACGGTGGCGGCGAGGTCTTCGTTCACACCGGCCTGAAATTCGATCTGCTGTCTGGTCAGGAATTTTTTGGCGCGCCAAAGCTGCTGATCAAGGCCCCCCAGTGGTGACCCGCGATAACCGGAAATACATCCGGCAGTGTTCAGTCCTGCGCGCGCGTCAAGCTGGCGCTGCATCAGGGGCAATCGAACCAACGCCTGGATACCGGTCAAATAGACCCGGCCTTCTTCAAGCGTATATTTGTCATCAAGGCTAATTGCCGCCAATTGTGCCATGACCAGTCTCCCTCGGGATCTCTCTCTGATTGCGGGGTCGTGCGGGCCAGTTGCGCTGCTTTTATTGATATAAGTTTACGCGCAGCTTTTTGGTATGGCCCGTAAAATTCTCTTTTGCGTCATTGGCGTTCCGGCTTTGGCGTTTGGTCGGGACGGATCGCTGTCTGACGGAATAATGGTAATGAATGCTGACCTTTTTTCAAATCAACTCGCATTGCAATGTGCAAAACGCCTGATTGCACTGGTTGACGTTGGGTCAACTTGATATTTACTTATTCCGGTACCGATTTGCGCGCAATTTTATTGCGGTCGTGCTGCGGTGCGAAATTGCCGATGTGATCGAGTCTATCCTCGGCAACATCAAAGTCGGGTGTTAAGGTCGGCGCGGGTTTTGACCCTGAGAGTTGGAGCATGAAATGGATCAACGTGTATCGCTGATTACGCTTGGCGTGGCCGACCTTGACCGGTCGCGGCGTTTTTACGAGGACGGACTTGGTTGGAAAGTCAGCGAGATGGTCGAGGGACAGGTGGTTTTCTATCAATTGTCCAACGGGCTGGCGCTTGGCCTGTTTGGCCGGGAAGATTTGATCAAGGACGGGCAGTTTGATGATGATACCGGTGCCCGTTTTGCCGGTCTGACGATTGCCTATAACACCCGTGACGAGGCCGAGGTTGATGCGGTGATGGCAGAGGCAAAGAAAGCCGGTGCCGTCATTCAGAAACCGGCGGAAAAGGTGTTCTGGGGCGGGTATTCGGGATATTTCCGCGATCCGGACGGCCATGCTTGGGAAGTGGCGTATAACCCGTTCTGGGAACTGGATGCCAATGGCAATCTGACGATCCCGGAGCCAGTTTGATTTTTGACTGCGCCAATAAAAGAGGCCCTGCTGATTATCAGCAGGGCCTTTTGTTTTAGCTGGCTTTAGCTTTGCGCAGATGGGTCAGGAAATAGATCAGCCCGCCGGCCAGCAATCCCCAGAACGCCCCGGCAACCCCGAAAAAGGATAGACCGGCGGCCGTGACAAGGAAGGTCACGGCGGCAGATTCGCGGGCGTCATCATCCTTGAAGGCGGCAACCACAGACCCGGAAAACGCCCCGATCAGGGCGAGGCCTGCGACCGCTTCGATCAGGATCGAGGGGGCGAGACTGACAAAGGCGGTGACAAGCCCGGCCAGCAATCCGAACAGGATGTAAAACACCCCGCCAAAGGCCGCCGCCCAATACCGTTTTTTCGGATCGGGATGGGCATCTTCGCCCGCACACAGGGCGGCAATGATCGCGGCAAGGTTGACGGCGTGCCCGCCAAAGGGGGCGGCCAGCAACGAGAAAAAGCCGGTGGTGGCAAAAAGCGGGCCGGGCGGGGTATCGTAGTTATTGGCGCGCAAAACGGCCGTGCCGGGAATGTTTTGCGATGCCATGGTGACGATAAACAAAGGCAGGGCAATGCCGACCAGACCGGCCAATGTGAATTCCGGTATGACGAATTCGACCGGCGGCACGATGGCACCGCCAAGACTGCCAAGCGTGTTTTCGGGGAAGTCCACGCCGATCACCATGACAATGATGAAGGCCAGCAAGGCGGCAGGCACGGCAAACAGGCGGTTGATTCGCCCGACCACCAGCCAGGCAATGACAATCGGCAGGCCCAGAAGCGGATTGAACGCAACCGCCTTGATCGGTGCCAGACACAGGCCCAGCAACACACCGGCCAGCATGGCATTGGCAAGCGGGGCGGGAATGGCGGCAACCGCACGGCCCAACGGCTTCCAGATGCCGCAGATGATGATCAGGATCGCGCAAATGATAAACGCCCCGACGGCCACGGCAAAACCGCCGTCAATCGCGCCCGATGTTGCCAGCAATGCCGCACCGGGGGTGGACCATGCGATGCTGATCGGCATGCGGGTGCGCAGTGACAGATAGATCGAACACAGCCCCATCGCGACCGATAGCGCCATCAGGCCCGATGCTGCCTGATCGGGCGTTGCACCAACGGCACCAAGCCCCTGAAGGACGACGGCAAAGGAACTGGCCGAGCCGACAAAGGCGGCAAGAATGCCCATGAACAGATTTTGGGGCGAGATATCGCGCAGCATGGTGGCTCCGTCAAACAGGTAAAACGGATGGATGGGAAATGCGGTGGCAGAGCGGGTGAATTTAGTGGGATCGTGCGATACAGACCAGAAAAAAAGAAAGCCCCACAGGCCTTTGCCGGGGGCTTCTTTTGTAGACGGTTATTCAGAGCAGGTGATCAAAGCATATCGCGTTTGGTGTGCGGATCAGCCACCTCGTGGGTGCCGATCAGTTTGGCCTGATGGCGGGCAAGGATATCTTTGGCGCGGTTTTCCTTTGTTTCGTCGGGGGTCTGAACCCATAGCAACAACCCGTTGTCATCAAGCTCGTCCTGCAATTCGCCGGAATATTTTTTGCCGATCATGGCGGCCACCACACCGCCGGCCGCAGCACCGATGCCACCGGCACCGACGATGGCGGCAATGGTTGGTGCAATCGGGCCACCCGCGGCGATCATGACGCCTGCGGCACCAAAGGCGGCGGCATACATGGGGGCACCGACCAGGACGCCCTCCGCATTGCCAATCGGGGTGGGGGCGGTATAGGCAAGCGGGGGCATGTCGGGATCGTTATCGATATCTTCGACCTTGCGATAGACATGGCCCAGTTTGTCTTCGATGGTGCGTTCGGTCGCAAGCAGGCTGAGGTCGGAATGCTTGAAGCCGGCTTCTTCCAGATCCTCTGCGGTTTTTTGCAGGGCGGGAAGGTCATGAAAAACGCCAACGGTTTCGTTTCGGGTCCTGAGGATGGACATTGTGGCCTCCTTTTACTGAAAGGCTCCCTGTCTAACCAACGTGCCGATGCGCTGATTGGTTCCGCAAATTTTTCAATATGTTGGAATGATGCCAGAACAAAAACGGCACCCGCATGGGGTGCCGTTGGTGATCTTTATGGTGCCGGTCTTACCGTTCGGTGATCTTGAATTCGATACGGCGGTTGCGGCGATAGGCGATTTCGTCGTCGCGGTTATCAAGCGGCTGATATTCGCCAAAGCCCGCAGCAACCAACCGGTTTGGCGGCACACCGCGTTCGATCAGGAATTTGACCACCGAAATGGCACGTGCCGCCGACAGTTCCCAGTTTGACGCGAATTTCAGGTTACGGATCGGTACTTTATCCGTGTGACCATCAACGCGCATGACCCAATCGATATCGTCGGGGATTTCGGCCGAAATGGTTTTCAGGGTATCGCCAAGTTTTGCCAGTTGTTCCTGACCGTCTTCGCCCAGATCGGCGGAGCCGGATGTGAACAGGACTTCGGACTGGAAGACAAAGCGGTCACCCACCACGCGGATATCCTGACGGTCGCCCAGAACTTCGCGCAGGCGGCCAAAGAATTCCGAACGATAACGCTGCAATTCGGCGACCTTGGTGGCAAGGGCGGCATTCAGGCGCTGCCCGAGATTGACGATCTGGGCCTGGGCTTCTTCGTTCTCGCGCTCGGACGCTTCGAGGGCGGCTTCGATGCGGGCAAGCTGCTGACGCAGGGCCAGCATCTGCTGGTTCAGGGCGGCGACCTGTGCCTGTGCCTCGGTGCTGAGCTTTTTCTCGTCTTCGAGTTCGGCGGCGCGCGAGGCCAGCAGGGCGGAAAGCTCTTCGATGCGGGTTTCCTGATCGGCAAGCTGTTCGTCGGCTTTTTCGCGTGCGGTGCTGAGCTCGGCCTCTTTTTCCTCAAGATTGGCAAGGGCGGCGAGAAGTTTCTTTTCCATCTCGTCCGCAGACAGTTCGGCGGCGGAAAGCTGGCTTGCGAGGGCGGCGGCACGGTCACGCAAATCGTCGCGCTGGTCGCTGGTGTTGGAAAGCTCGGTCGTGAGCTGTGTCAGTTCGAGTTCCATGCGCTGATTGTTGGTGCGTTCGAGCGACAAAAGATTGGTCAGCTCGTTCACCTGTGCGGTCAGGTCATTCAATGCCTGATCACGTCCCGAAAGGGCAGCACCCAGATAGACCTGGGCGACGACGAAAATCATCAGCAGGAAAATGATCACCATCAACAGCGTGGCCAGGGCATCAACAAAGCCAGGCCAGGTGTTGACGTCGCGATTTCGGCGGCGTGACAACCCGGTCATGCGATCAGCCCTCCTCGGCGATCGCGGCGATGGTGCGGGCCAGAAGCTTGATCTCGCTTCTGATTTCCTGGGTCGATTGCTGACGGCCCATGGTCAGTTCCTCGCCAACGCGGGCAAGGGTGTTATCGAGCGAGCGGATATGGGCGCGGGTATTGTCATCAATGCCGAAGCTGCCGATTTTCATGGAATCGGAAAGCTGATCAAGCACGGGTTTCAGATGCATCTGGTTTTCCGCCAGCTTGACCATAAGCTGCTGTTCGGCCTTCATCTGATCGGTCAGGGTCGAAAGTTTGTCGGCTAGGTCGATCAGGGTGTTGTGCGATTTGATCTGCGAGCTTTCGGACCGCTGGATCGAGTTTTGCAACCCTTCCATATTATCGGCCATCTGTTCGATCAGGGCCGAAAGATAGGCCGGAACCGACTGTTCCCCGTCTGACACCGGACCGCCCGAAGACAGACGGGTAAAGCCCGAAAGCCATTCTTCAAGTTCGTTAAAGAAGCGGTTCTGGGCCTGACCGGCCTGCATGTCGATCAGTCCAAGCGCCAGCGAACCGGCCAGACCGAAGAGCGAGGACGAGAACGCCGTTCCCATGCCGCCAAGCGGCTCGGCAAGGCCCTGTTTCAGTTCGTTGAACCACAGATCGATATTCTGGCCCGAACCAACATTGACATCACCGATGACATTGGCAACCGAGTTGACGGTCTGAAGCAGGCCCCAGAAGGTGCCAAGCAGGCCAAGGAAGACCAGAAGGCCGACAACATAGCGCGACAGTTCGCGGCTTTCATCCAGACGCGAGCGGATCGAGTCCAGAATGGTGCGGGTCGCCATGGTCGAAAGTTGCGGACGGTCGCGGCGCTGTTCGGCCATCATGCGGGCCATCGGCAGCAACAGTTTCGGCGGGACCTGAGACGTCAGGCCCGGACGGTTGCGACGGAAATCTTCGATCCAGGTGACTTCGGCCGACAGGCCAGCAACCATGCGGAAGGTATAGATCACACCGACAACAAACACGCCAAGGATCAGTCCGTTCAGAACGGCGTTGGCCATGAACGCATCGGAAAGTGCCGGAAACAGCAAGGCACCGACGGCGGCGATGATGGCGATGAAAATCCCCATCCGCGTCAGGTAGCTTCCCGGTTTGGTCACGACAGGAAGGGTTGCCATGCCGTTGGCCGAATTATTGCTCATGACGGATCAATCCTAGCGTTGAACGGTTTTGATATCGACACGATCAGCCGGACCGGACGGCACATTGGCGCCCAGCGCACGGACATCGATGCGCGTGGACCGCACACCTTTGTCGATCAGGTAGGAACGGACCTGCAGGGCACGCGAAAGCGACAGACGGCGTGCCTTGCTGGCGTTGTTGGAATCACCTTCGGCATAGGCCTGAAGCTGGATACGCATGTTTTCATCGCTGCCCATGTTCTTGACGATGCTGTCAAGCTGGGCGCGGGCGGCGTTGTTCAGCTCGAAACTGCCGGAACCGAAGGCAAGGCTGTATTCACCGGCACCAGATGGTGCGGATGCAACCGGGTCCTTGGCCGCAGGCGGAACAGCGGCGGTTTCCGCGGCCGGTTTCGGTGCGGGTGCAGGTTCAGGTGTGCTCGGCGCGGTTGCAACCGGTGCCGGTGCAGCGGGTGCCGACGGTTGGCTGTCGGAACGCTGTTCCAGCATTTCCTGCGGCGAGGTCGTGGTGTCAGGTGCCGGGCTTGGTGCGTCTGGCACGTTTGATTTGTTCGGTACAACCGGCTCAGGTGCGGGCGGCGGTGGTGCCTGTTTGGTGTCCTCGGCCGGAAGCGGCGGGGCTTTGGGTGGTTCGACCTCGGCCGGTTTGGTTTCGACTTTCGGGGCCGGTTCGGCCTTGGGGGCCTCGGCCATTTCCGCAGCTGGCGCGGGGGCCGGTTTTGGTGCCGGGGTCGGTTTGCTTAGCGGGACCGGTGCGCTGCCGCTGGCTGCCTGTGCGGCGGCCGGGCTGGCCGGTTTGGCGCGTGGTGCGGCGGTGGGTTGGGGCCGGTTAAGGGCGATCACCTGATTTGCGCCATCATCGTAGGATGGGCTGGTGGTGACACCGGGAACGCCGTAAAACTGCGATTGTGTCGGAACGTCGTTGCTGCCCGAACCGTCGATGACAACGGTTTCAAATCCGTCGCCATAGGTTGCGCCACCGGTATCCTGCGCAAAGCGGTCGGCGGCAAGGAATTCTGAATGCGGGCGGGTTTCAGGATAGATCAGGTCGCTGCCGGCAATCGAAATATGGTCACGCGGAACCGAGGGTGAAAGATAGTTCGGTACGGTCGGTTGTCCGCCAAACCCGTCGGCAACATCCCAGTTTACCTGTACGTTGCTGTCAACGGATACGGGGGTGTATTGCTGTGCGGATGCGCCGCCACTGACAACCACGTTACCGCCCAGTGCGGCCATGAATGCCAGCACCGAAATCTTGGAATACCCCATCATCAAATCGCAGGCCCCTTGTTACCCTGTGTTTGAACACGTTTTTTTATAACGCACAGTTTTGTGTCGATCTTTTGGCACATCGTTTTGTTTGGCGTGCCACCCCGGTCTGCTCACGCGGATAAATCCATGATCAGACGGCAAGTACCATAGCTTAGAGCTTGATGATGAACAACCGCTTTGACCGGCACATGTACGTGAATGAAAAAAAGGGCATCCGTGCGAAAGCAGGGATGCCCTTTCAAAAAACGGTAATAAAAGCTGATACTTATTCGGTAACGGCTTTTTTAAGCGTCTTGGCCAGCACGGGCTGGATATAGTCGTTGGCGGCAACGACGCTGCCGGTGCCAAGCATGTTGGTGCCACCTTTGGCATCGCGGACATATCCGCCTGCTTCGGTGATCATCAGAAGGCCTGCGGCGATATCCCACGCGTTAAGATGAGATTCCCAGTAACCGTCAAAGCGACCGGCGGCGACATAGGCCAGATCAAGCGATGCGGCACCCATGCGGCGCACACCGGCACAACGATCCATGACCGAATGCAGCTGCTTTTCAAACGCGGCGTGATCGCCATGCCCGATATGGGGAACGCCACATGCCAGAACGCATTCGTTCAGACGACGGCGGCCCGAAACACGCAGGCGACGGTTATCAAGATAGGCGCCAACGCCTTTTTCGGCCCAGAAGAATTCATCCTTGGCGACATCGTAAATGATGCCAGCAATGATTTCGTCACCCTTTTGCAGGGCCACGGAAATCGCAAAATGCGGAATGCCGTGCAGGAAGTTGGTGGTGCCATCAAGCGGATCGATGATCCAGCGGTGCTCCGGATCGGAGCCCTTGATTTCGCCGCCTTCTTCCATAAGGAAACCATAGCCCGGACGGGAACGTTCAAGTTCTTCGCGCAGACGTTTTTCGGCACGGTGATCGGCCGCAGAGACGAAATCTGCCGGGCCCTTCATCGATACCTGAAGGTTTTCGACTTCACCGAAGTCGCGTTTAAGTCCATAGGCCGCCTTTTCGACGGCCTTGAACATGACATTGATATTAGCTGAACGACGGGCGGCGCCACGCACGGCTCATCTCCCGGTGTTTGAAAGTAAAAAAGGAAGGCCTAAGGACGAATGTCCTTAGTCTTTTGCACGCTCGAGATAGGTGCATTCGGTCGTGTTCACGACAACGCGCGTACCGGATTCAATATGCGGCGGAACGAGAATGCGAACGCCATTATCAAGAACGGCCGGCTTGAAGGAAGAAGACTGGGTCTGCCCTTTGACAACCGCGTCGGCTTCGACGATCTGGCAGACAACATGTTCGGGCAGGGTCACGGCAAGCGGTTCGCCTTCGAAGGATTCGATGGTGACAACCATGCCATCCTGAAGGAATACAGCCGGTTCGCCGACGAGTTCTGCATTGACTGTGATCTGTTCGAAAGTTTCGCTGTCCATGAAGGTGATCATGTCACCATCGGCAAACAGATAGGTATATTCATTCTGTTCCAGACGAACACGTTCGACGGTTTCCGACGCACGGAAACGTTCGTTCAGCTTGGTGCCGGTACGAATGTCTTTGAGTTCAACCTGGTTAAACGCACCGCCTTTACCCGGCTTCACAGCCTGGCATTTTACCGCACGCCACAGGGCACCTTTATGTTCGATAAGGTTACCCGGACGGATTTCGTTGCCGTTGATTTTCATGGCACCAACCGTTCTTTCAGATCACAGATTCACGATGTAAGCGGGACACCCGTCCCATTAAAGTCGGGCTTAACTACCAGTTTGGCGAATTTGCTGCAAGCAGATTGATCAGGGTTTGCGTGCATGGCAAACCGTCATTCGCGCATGGCTGTCGCCAAATGGCGCAGGTCAAAAGGGCATTGAACCGCGTCGGGTTTCAGTCCGAAGCTGCGGCAATCGCGGCCTTTATTGCCTTTGCCCCGGCCTCGGGACCGTCCGGATGGTTCCAGACTCCGCCCGTGACGGCAATGAAATCGGCACCGGCTTCGACAATCGGGCCAAGGTTATCGGCCGTGATGCCGCCAATCGCGACACAGGGCACCGTGGTAAAGGTCGTCCAGATTTCGATGATTTCGGGGGTGACGCTGGTTTTGGCTTCTTTGGTCTGGGTCGGATAGAACGCGCCAAACGCCACGTAATCGGCCCCTTTTTCGCCAAGCTCCATGGCGCGATGGCGGCTGTCATAGCAGGACACGCCGACAATGTGTTCTTCGCCCATGATGGCACGCGCCTCGTCGTAGCTGGCGTCTTCTTCGCCGACATGCACACCGTCAACGCCCGATTTTTTGGCAATATCAGGGCGGTCATTAAGGATCAGGGGAATGTCGCGGTCCGAGCATAACGGCAGGATCGCATCAATTGCCTTGCGGATTTCATCATCGGAAACGTCTTTGAGACGAAGCTGCAAACAATCAATCGTACCGGTATCAAGCACGGATTTCAGGCGGTCCGGAAATACGGCCAGATCGATTTTGGGCGGTGTCAGAAGATAAAGGCCGGTTTGGTCGTCTGCGTTCACAATGGTCATTCCTGATCAAAAACTGCGTATCATGTAACGTTTCATCACCCTTTTGGCAATCACCCAGCCAAAAACGCCGCAAGCCGACGGTCAAGTTCCGCATCGGGCAGATGATCGTCACCGGTTTCGTAAATCCGGTCCGGGTCGGGCAGGGTGGTGATGACCCGGCATCCTGATTTCGAGCCGAGATTTTCAAGCCGGGTTTTCAAGTCATCGGGCAGATCGTCATCGAGCAGGACCGCATCAATTCCGGCCTCCATCGCGGCCAAGGCCGATGCGCGACGTCCGCGACAATCAAGGATGCCGTGGATGAGGGCATCGGGAAAGTCGGTTCGTAATCTGGCGATCAGGGTGGCAAACCATTGTGCACCAAGCGACGCCCCGGCATTTTCCGGCGACAGAAGATTGATCCGCGCACGCCCTGCAACGCGGCAGGCCGATTGCCCGCCTGCCATGCCATGAATGCGAATGAAAAGGTTTGTGCTGTCTTTCATCGGGGCAAAATATCACCGGGTCGGGATTTGCCAAACAGAAAGGGCGACCCGAAGGCCGCCCTTGATCCGGATAGATACCTTCAAGTTCCGATTAAAGGAACTTTGCCATAGCAACGGCGGTATCAGACATACGGTTCGAGAAGCCCCATTCGTTGTCGTACCAGGACAGGATACGGACGAAGTTGCCGCCGATAACCTGGGTCTGGGTGACGTCAAAGGTCGAGCTGTTCGGATTGTGGTTGAAGTCAATCGAGACCAGCGGAGCTTCGCAAACGCCAAGAACGCCTTTGAGCGGGCCGTTTGCGGCGTCCTTGATCGCGGCATTGATTTCATCAGCCGTGGTGTCGCGACCGGCAACGAAGGTCAGGTCAACCATCGAAACGTTCGGGGTCGGGACACGGATGGCGGTGCCGTCAAGCTTGCCTTTGAGTTCCGGCAGAACCAGACCGACGGCCTTGGCCGCACCGGTCGAGGTCGGGATCATCGAAAGCGATGCGGCACGGGCGCGGCGCAGATCCTTGTGCAGGCTGTCGACGGTGTTCTGGTCGCCGGTGAAGGCGTGAACGGTGGTCATGAAGCCCTTGGTGATGCCAACGGTCTTGTTCAGAACGTCTGCAACCGGTGCCAGGCAGTTGGTGGTGCAGGACGCGTTCGAAACGATGATGTCGGATGCGGTCAGGCTGTCGCTGTTGACACCGTAAACGACGGTTTTGATGTCACCCTTTGCCGGGGCGGAAATCAGAACGCGTTTGGCGCCGGCGGTCAGGTGTTTGCCTGCACCCGCTTCGTCAAGGAAGATGCCGGTGCATTCGAATGCGATATCGACATTCAGAGCGCCCCACGGCAGGTTCGCCGGGTCGCGTTCCGAGCAGACCTTGATCGCCTTGCCGTCGATGACAAGGTCGTTGCCTTCGGCTTTGACGTCATTGGCAAGAACGCCATGAACGGAATCGTATTTCAGAAGATGTGCGTTGGTGGCGACGTCACCCAGGTCGTTGATGGCCACGACTTCAACATCGGTACGGCCGCTTTCAACGATGGCACGCAGAACCAGACGGCCAATACGACCAAAACCATTAATCGCTACGCGAATAGCCATTCATCCCTCCAAAATTATGATGATTGGTACCTGGGGAGTATCAATCACGGCTTGGGGTTCAACCCCATAGAAAAAAGGCCGGATCGGCATATTACCGATCCGGCCCCTTGAATTAAACGAGTTCTTTGGCCGCCTTGACCAGCGCCTCGGCGGTGATGCCGAAATGCTCGTAAAGGACTTCGGCCGGTGCCGAGGCACCAAAGCCGTGCATGCCAATGACTTTGCCGTTGTCGCCAACGTATTTTTCCCAGCCGAAGACCGACAGGGCTTCGATGGCGATACGCGGTTTGTCGCCAAGGACTTCCTTGCGGTATTCCGGTGACTGTGCGTCGAACAGTTCCCAGCTTGGCAGGGAGACGACGGCGGCATTGATGCCGTCGGCCTTGAGTTTCGCCTGTGCGTTCACGGCAATTTCGACTTCGGAGCCGGTCGCGATCAGGGTGACCTGACGATCACCGTCGCAATCGGAAATCACGTAGCCGCCGCGCGCGACAAGGTTGTCTTCGCGGTATTCGGTGCGCAAGGTCGGCAGGTTCTGACGGGTCAGCGCCATGACGGTCGGGCCGGTTTCATTGGTGATCGCCATTGCCCATGCTTCGGCGGTTTCAACCGCATCGGCCGGACGGATGACGGTCACATTCGGCATTGCACGCAGGGACGCGACATGTTCGACCGGCTGGTGGGTCGGGCCGTCTTCACCAAGACCGATGGAATCATGGGTCATGACATAGACAACGCGCTGGTTCATCAGGGCCGACAGACGGATTGCCGGGCGGCAATAGTCGGTGAAGACCAGGAAGGTGCCGCCATAAGGCAGAACGCCACCATGGAGCGCGAGACCATTCATGGCCGCCGCCATACCGTGTTCACGGATACCGTAATAGATATAGCCGCCATGATAGCCGCCATCAGCGGTGATCGGGGCCTGAACGCCGGTTTTGGTGTTGTTCGAACCGGTCAGGTCGGCAGAACCGCCGATCATTTCCGGGATTGCCTTGGTCAGAACTTCAAGAACGTTCTGGGACGATTTGCGGGTTGCGACTTTCGGCAGTTCGGCTGTGATCTGCTTTTTGTAGTCGTTGAATGCATCAATCCAGTTTTCCGGCAGTTTGCCTTCGACGCGGCGTTCGAATTCGTCCTTGAGGGAGGCTTCGAGATTTTCGAAACGCGCACCCCATGCATCGAAATCGGCCTTGCCACGCGTACCGGCATTGCGCCATGCGTCGAGAATGTCGGCGGGAATGTCGAACGGCTCAGACGTCCAGCCAAGTTTTTCACGCGCACCGGCAAGTTCGGTCGCGCCAAGCGGCGAACCATGCGTTGCCGAGGTGCCACCCTTGGTCGGGGCGCCAAAACCGATAACGGTTTTGCAGGCGATCATCGACGGGGTATTGGTGGTTTTTGCCTTGGCAATCGCGGCTTCGATGGCGACCGGATCGTGGCCGTCAATCTGCTGCACGTCCCAGCCTGCGGCTTCGAAACGCTTTTTGTGATCTTCGGACGTCGAAAGCGAGGTCGGGCCATCAATCGAAATGCCGTTATCGTCAAACAGGACGATCAGTTTCGACAGTTTCAGGTGACCGGCCATCGAAATGGCTTCCTGCGAGATGCCTTCCATCAGGCAACCGTCACCGGCAATCACATAGGTGAAGTGATCGACAACATCATTGCCAAAGCGCGCATTCATGATGCGTTCGCCAAGCGCGAAACCAACCGAGGTCGCAATGCCCTGACCCAGCGGGCCGGTGGTGGTTTCGATACCGGCACCATGGCCGAATTCCGGGTGACCGGCAGTACGCGAACCCATCTGACGGAAATTCTTGATCTGATCCAGATCGAAATCTTCGTAACCCGTAAGGTGCAGAAGCGAATAAAGCAGCATTGAGCCGTGACCAGCGGACAGGATGAAACGGTCGCGGTCGGGCCAGTGCGGGTGCTTTGGATCGAATTTCAGGAATTTGGTATAAAGAACAGTCGCGACGTCTGCCATGCCCATCGGCATGCCGGGATGTCCGGAATTGGCTTTTTCGACTGCGTCGGCCGAAAGAAAGCGGATGGCATTGGCCATGCGGTTGTGTTCTGTTTGCGTCGTCATTGGATGCGGTTCCTGGGGGTTTCGCGGTCGGGCGATGAAAACATTTTTGATACATGTATTCCATGTTAACGGAATTCGCGCGGAACATGCCCGTACGGGGGGCATCCGTCAACCGCTTCTGTCGAAAAACTGCGCCAATTGTCCTAATTGTGGTTAACGAAAATGACAAACATGCCGGGTTGCCAAGGTGCATGTTGACGCGTCCTGATCCTGCCCCCTATGTTGCCGTTTGGCCCGGCGTTCCCTGTATCCTTTCGGTTCGGTGAACGGAGCGGGTAACGTTGCGCATGTCATGACGGGCTTTTCCATACGGTTTCCGGGCATTATTCCGTGGGGCAGATATTTGATGCCACGGGTTTGTTCGGCAACAAATCAGCCTTTTTCATGACAAAGTCGGTTGGCAGGGTGGCCAATCTTGCGATTGGGTACGGGTTTTGCCTGTGCCGACCGGGTAGTTTAACAAAGCTGGATATTGAATATGTCGCGTTTGCTAGAAGCGAGTATCCGACTTAAAGCGGCCATCGACAGTCTTGATGCTGCCGTGGAGTCGCGTATGGCCAAGGATATCGGAAATCAATCCGATGCTGCCGGTGAAGTCGAAACCCTGAAAAGCCAGCTGGCAGCCGTGCGTCAGGATTATGACAAGCTCGCAACAGCAACCCAGACCGTCTCGGCCCGTCTTGACGGTGCAGTGGGGCAGTTGCGTCTGGTCCTTGATGATGATCGCGAACAAAGGCAGGCATAAAATTCATGGCACAGGTTTCAGTACGAATTAACGGGCGCAGCTATGATGTTGCCTGCGACGATGGTCAGGAAGAACGCCTGATGAACCTTGCGCAATATGTCGATGAGCGGGTTCGAGAGATTGCCGGAGCGGTTGGCCAGATTGGCGAACAGCGCCTTTTGGTGATGACCAGTCTTCTGATTGCCGACGAGCTGGGCGACATGCATGAAAAATTGCGCAAGGGCCAGACAAGTGTCGAACCGGAACCCGGCAGCGTAAGTGCGGCCGAAGGTGACGCGATTGCGGAAAACATGGAAAGCATGGCTGTTCGCATCGAAGCTATTGCGCAAAAGCTTTCGCAGGACTAAGTTCCGGACGCTGACTGTTTTCGATGCGCCGTTCGCGGTGATCGAGTGCAGCGGCAAATCGGGGGCTGCCCTGTTCGTCAGGTTCGCTAATTCCCGGGGCCGATGCTCATTTCTCTAGGGAGCTGTCCCTGTCGAGGCCGTGGTCTCGTTATACGGCGCCCACCTGCACACGCAGGTCACGAGGAATTACCACATGGCCAACGGCAGCGGTGGCTCCCACTTAATTCATATCCCCAATTTATCTATGTTGTGCATCAATCGGTGCGTCTGACAGGGGCATCGGTTACAGGCATGTCCGGATTTCGGGCGTGCGACGAAACGGGAAATACAATGCGTTTACTCCATCTTGGCGACGTTCTTGGCCAATCCGGTCGTACTGCAGCACTTGAAGCGTTACCGATGCTGCGGGACCGTCTTTCGGTCGATATCGCGGTGGTAAACGTGGAAAATTCGGCGCATGGTTTTGGTGTGACGGCGAAAATCTGCAAGGAATTCTATGATGCCGGTGCGGATGTCCTGACGACGGGCAACCATGTCTGGGACCAGCGCGAAATCATTGCCTATATCGATGAAGATGAAAAACTGCTGCGCCCGTGGAACTTCCCCGACGGGACACCGGGCAAGGGCGATTACGTTTTCAAAACCCGTTCGGGCAAAAAGGTTTGCGTTGTTAACATGATGGGGCGGTTGTTCATGGACCCGCTTTCGTGCCCGTTCCAGGGCGCGAACAAACTTTTTGCCAAACACAGGCTTGGCAAGAATGTTGATGCGATCATCATCGATTTCCATGCCGAAACCACGTCGGAAAAAATGGCGTTTGGCCATCATTGCGACGGGCGGGCATCGCTTGTTCTGGGGACGCACACCCATGTGCCGACGGCGGATGCCCAGATATTGCCGGGTGGAACGGCCTATCAGACCGATGTCGGCATGTGCGGCGATTTTGATTCCGTGATCGGGATGAAAAAGGAAAATTCGGTCCGCAAATTCATCACCAAAATGCCGACCGGCCGGTTCGAACCGGCAGACGGCCCGGCAACGGTGTGTGGTGTTTATGTCGAAACCGACGATGCCACCGGCCTTGCCAAACGGATCGAGCCGGTCCGGATCGGCGGGCGGCTTAAGGGCAGCTGGCCCAGCGCGTAAAATCCAAACATTTTCAATATGTTGAAACCCTGCCTGTATGGGCGGGGACGATCATGCCAAAGCGACAAAAAAATGAAAGGCCCGCCGGATGGCGGGCCTTTGCATGATAGGAAGTTTGGCAGATCAGGCGGCGCGACTGCGGGCCTGCTCGCGAAGGTCTTCGAGGATGCCGTTGATGCGGGCACGCAAGGCTTCGACCTTGTGTGAGGCATCCTGTGCTGTGGTCAGAACTTCGCCCGACAGTTGGCCGGTTTTGCCGGTTTCACTTGCCACATCATTGATCGAGGACGAAACGGTTCGGGTGCGGTCGGCTGCACTGCGGACGTTACGCGTGATCTCGTCGGTTGCCGCACCCTGTTCTTCGACCGCGGCCGAAATGGTGGTGGCAATCTCGTTGATGTTTTCGATGATGCGACCGATATCCTCGATGGCGGTAACGGATTCCCCGGTCGCCTTCTGGATGCCGGAAATCTGACCGGCAATTTCCTCGGTCGCCTTTTCGGTCTGGTTGGCGAGGTTTTTGACCTCGGCGGCGACAACCGCAAAGCCCTTGCCCGCATCGCCAGCACGGGCCGCTTCGATGGTGGCGTTAAGGGCCAGCAGGTTGGTCTGTTCGGCGATGTCGGTGATCAGTGCGATGACCTCACCGATGCGGTTTGCCGATTGCGACAGGCTGACCACCAGCTGGTTGGTTTCCTGTGCACGGTCGGCGGCATTGTTGGAAATGCGGGTCGATTCCGCCATCTGGCGGTTGATTTCCGCGTTTGAGGCCGAAAGCTGTTCGGTGGCGGCGGCAACGGTTTCGACGTTGCCGGTGGCTTCCTGGGCCGAAGAGGCGACATCTTCGGTCTGGCCGGAAACCAGTTCGGCGCTCTGGCTCATTTGGCCCGACACACCCTGAAGCTGTTCGGCGAGGGCGGCGATTTCACCGACCGCACTTTCGACTTCGTTTTGCAGGGTATCGGCAAGGCCAAGCAGTTCATCACGGAGCGCCTCGTTGCGTTCACGGTTCAGGCGTTCTTCTTCGGCCTGAAGTTCACGCACCTTAAGGGCGTTGTCCTTGAACACCTCGACCGCGCGGCCCATGGCGGTGATTTCGTCATTGCCCTTGACCGGGACGTCGATATCGAGATTGCCATCGGCCAGTGTCACCATGGTGGTTTGCAGACCAGCCAGACGGCGCAGAAGGTTGCCACGGACATAGACCACATAAATGATCAGCGAGATCAGGATTGCCGCACCGGCAACGCCATACATGATCTGCGAGCTTTGCGCATTCAGGGTCTGGGCCGATCCGGCGGCCGCGTCGACATCCGATTGCAGGCTTTCGACCAGTGCCTTGACGCTGTTTTCCATGTCGGCGGCGTATTGGGTGCTTTGATCGACGATCTGCTGCTGGGTTGCGGCGGCTTCAAGATACTTGATCCGCAAGGCGGGAAGGCTGCCATCGCCAATAGAGAGTTCAAGCATGTCACTGACGATGTTGGTGTAGAACTTTTTGAGTTTTTCGTTGTCGAGACCTTCGATCAATTTTTGCAGCGATGCGAAGCTGCCGCGGACCTGCACGCTGATGACCGAAAGCCGGGTCGGGTCGTCGAGCGAGCTTGATGTCAGGATCGTGTTGACGATGTCGCTGCCCATCCGGCTGAGTTCAAGAACCGGTCCACGCGATGCAACGGCATCGTCAAGGTCGTAAAGCAGTTTGGTGGTGCGGACCTGATCTTCGTAGGGCAGGGGATCGCCTGATTTGCGCAGATCTTCGACGGAGGCATTGATCCCGGCGATGGTTGTCTGGGTGAAAGACAGGAGCGGGGTGATCATGCTGCTGTAACGCCCGCTTAGCTGCTGAAACTTGTTCAGTTTTCCGGCAATGTCATCGGCGATGGCAAACCGGTTCAGGGTCATTGCATGCAGATTTTCCAGCGCTTCGCGCAGATTGGCACTGTTGGTATCAATACCATCGAGAATTTCGGCTTGAAGATTTGTTTCGCGCAATTGCGCGACATTTTCGTCAAGCCCGGCCAGCAGCGTATCAAGTTCTGCTTTGACAGCCTGTTCTTCGTCGGGGGTTTTCGATGCGATGATCCGCGGCGCGATGGCCACGATCTTTGCACTGTCGGTCGCGAGTTGTTGTGCCGAAAACATCGGCGGCAGTTTCGAATGCGTGATGTCCGCAAGTTCGGTGCCGAACTTGTCGAAGGATATGACGGCGACGGTGGCCGCCACGACGGCCATCAGGCCGACAAGTGCAAATGATGCCGCCAGTTTCCCCTGAACGCCGAAGCCTTTTGTGGTCTTGTTGACCGGCTTCTGGCGATCATCAGATTTGATAGTCTTTCCCATTACTCACCTAACCCCGATTACGCATAAGCAGCGCACCGGCATCTGTCATGCCGGTAACACGCGTCTGTTTGATTTTCCTGGATGAAACCTTCCTGTGGTTTCCGCATTCGGGGAGTCCCGCGATATCGGTTAGGAACGATAAGAATGCGCGACAATTGAAGGCGGAAGTTCTTGTTTTTCTTATGTTGAAAATTTCTATAGCACAGGCGCCGGTGCAGAATAACCCAAATGTTTCTCTAATGTGGCAGCCCTGTCCATCTGGATAAGTCCTTTGTACAAAAGCTTGTAGCCATTCTGACCAATAGAAAAGGCCCGCCGGGTGGCGGGCCTTGCACAGAAGAAGGTTTGGCAGATTTCGGCAGGTCAGGAGGCGCGATCACGTGCCTGCTGACGGAGGTCTTCGAGGATGCCGTTGATCCGCGAGCGCAGATTTTCGACCTTTTCGGATGCGGTCTGTGCCGTTGCCAGAACCTGACCGGAAAGTTCGCCGGTTTTGCCGGTTTCACTTGCCACATCATTGATCGAGGACGAAACGGTTCGGGTGCGGTCGGCTGCACTACGCACGTTACGCGTGATCTCGTCGGTTGCCGCACCCTGTTCTTCGACCGCGGCCGAAATGGTGGTGGCAATCTCGTTGATGTTTTCGATGATGCGACCGATATCCTCGATGGCGGTAACGGATTCCCCGGTCGCCTTCTGGATGCCGGAAATCTGACCGGCAATTTCCTCGGTCGCCTTTTCGGTCTGGTTGGCGAGGTTCTTGACCTCGGCGGCGACAACCGCAAAGCCCTTGCCCGCATCGCCGGCACGGGCCGCTTCGATGGTGGCGTTAAGGGCCAGAAGGTTGGTCTGTTCGGCAATGTCGGTGATCAGTGCGATGACCTCGCCGATGCGGTTTGCCGATTGCGACAGGCTGACCACCAGCTGGTTGGTTTCCTGTGCGCGGTCGGCGGCATTGTTGGAAATGCGGGTCGATTCCGCCATCTGACGGTTGATTTCCGCGTTAGAGGCCGAAAGCTGTTCGGTGGCGGCGGCAACGGTTTCGACGTTGCCGGTGGCTTCCTGGGCCGAAGATGCGACATCTTCGGTCTGGCCGGAAACCAGTTCGGCGCTCTGGCTCATCTGGCCCGATACACCCTGAAGCTGTTCGGCGAGGGCGGCGATTTCACCGACCGCACTTTCGACTTCGTTTTGCAGGGTGTCGGCAAGGCCAAGCAGCTCGTCACGGAGTGCTTCGTTGCGTTCACGGTTCAGGCGTTCTTCTTCGGCCTGAAGTTCGCGCACCTTAAGGGCGTTGTCCTTGAACACCTCGACCGCGCGGCCCATGGCGGTGATTTCGTCATTGCCCTTGACCGGGACGTCGATATCAAGATTGCCATCGGCCAGTGTCACCATGGTGGTTTGCAGACCGGCAAGACGGCGCAGAAGGTTGCCACGCACATAGACCACATAAATGATCAGCGAGATCAGGATGGCGGCGATGGCGACAACGGCCAGTGCCGTCAGGCTTTGTTTTTCGACGACTTTTGCCTGTGTGGCGGCGTCATCGACTTCGGAGTTCAGGGCGGCGACCAGTTCGGAAACGCCGCTGCGCATTGCGTTGGCGTATTCACCGCTCTGGATGACCAGACGCTGGCTTTCCTCGGCGGCGGCAAGTTCGCGTTTGCGAAGCTCCGGCAGGCTGTCATCCCCGACCGAGAGCTTCTGCATCTTGTCTATCAGTTCGACATAGAAGTTCTTCAGTCGCTCGTTCCCGATGGAATCAAGGGCGGCCAGTGCATCGGCATAGGTGCCGCGAATACGCACCGGAATGATCGACAGACGCACGGCCTGCGTTTCGGTGGTTGACGCGATGATCATGTTGGCAGCAGACGAACCAAGACGTTCGATTTCCAGAACCGGTGAACGTGCGCTGATGGCCTCGTTCATCTTGATGAAGTTTTCAACGACTTCTTCGGTGCTTGCCGTGTATTTGGCGGACGGGTCGTCCTTTAATGACTGCGCATAGGCGTTGCCCTGCGCGATGTCATTCTGGGTATAGGACAGAACCGGTTTCAGGGTATCGCCATAGCGTTTTGCAAGGTCCTGGAACTCGCTTAGTTTTTCGGCCTTTTCGGTCGAAATGGCAAAACGTTCCTGGGTGACTGTGTGCAACTGACCAAGGGTGTCCTGCAACTGAATGCGGTTGTCATTGATCGTGGCAATCACGTCGGGCATGAAGCCGGTTGATTCGATTTCGTTGATCTTGTTGACCAGTTCCAGCAGGCGGAAATCAAGTTCTTCCTTGATGGCCAGTTCTTCATCTGTGGAATTGGATGCGACGATGCGCGGCGCAATTGCGACGATTTCCGCGCTTTCGGTCGCCAGTTGCTGTGCCGCGGCGATCGGCGGCAGTTTTTCTTCTGTAATGGTGGTCAGAGCTTCGCCGAACTTGTTGAAAGACACGGCACCCACAACGGCAGAAACCACCGCCATCAATCCGACCAATGCAAACGATATCAGAAGTTTGCTTTGGACCCCGAACTTAATTCCCATTCTGTCCTACCTTCTTGTGCTGTTTTCCCCGAGCGGCTTCTGTGTCCGTCCGGGTTTCTTGGATCAGGCAACGGGTGTTTTGTTCTTTTCGTCGCCCAGTTCGTAACCCCCGAAGAGTTATACTTTAGAGTTATTTTTTCTTATTAAGGGACATTATTGAAATATTATTCACAGAACTGCAAGGCGTAAGCCGTTCTGCGACGAAAAATCACGGTTAAATCCATAAGTTGTATAAATCGGAGGTGATGCGCCCGCGGTTTCGGTGCGCGCCGGTTGATGAATGCGAGCAGATGACGGATAGCTGGACCTTGAAGCGCAAACAGGATATAGGAGCGGTCGAAATTTCTGCCTGTCAGTTTGTCCGGTCCGGTTCGGTCCGCCGGACTGGCGCGCAATCATCGCGAGACCGGTCTGCCCGGGAAGATCCCGCAGTTACCGGCCGGTGCCCGATTTGCACTGATCGACAACACGAAAAGAATACAGGTTTCAGGTTATGGCCGGCCATTCCCAATTTAAGAACATCATGCACCGCAAAGGCGCGCAGGATAAAAAGCGCGCCAAAATCTTCACCAAACTCGCCCGTGAAATCACGGTTTCGGCGAAAATCAGTGATGATATCAACAGCAACCCGCGTCTGCGTGCAGCGATTGCCGCCGCGCGTGTTCAGAACATGCCCAAAGACAACATTGATCGCGCGATTAAAAAGGCGACCGGTGCAGGCGAGGGCGACAATTATGAAGAGGTCCGTTACGAGGGTTACGGGACGGCCGGTGTTGCCGTGATCGTCGAGGCGCTTACGGATAACCGCAACCGTACCGCATCCGAAGTGCGTGCCGCATTCGCCAAAAGCGGTGGCAACCTTGGTGAAACCGGTTCGGTCGGCTTCATGTTCAACCGTCTTGGCGAAATCGTTTATCCGGCCGACAAGGCCGGTGCGGATGAAATGTTTGAGGCCGCCCTTGAAGCGGGGGCTGCAAACGTGGAATCGGATGATGAGAGCCACGTCATCGAAACCGAGATCGAAGAGCTTAACAATGTGCGTGAAGCGCTGACCGAGAAGTTCGGGGACCCGGAAAGTGCGAAGCTTGTCTTCCGCGCGGTGACCGAAGCCGACATCAGCATTGATCAGGCACAGAGCATCATGAAGCTTGTTGATGCGCTTGAAGATAACGATGATGTCCAGAATGTCTGGACCAACGTTAACTGGACCGACGAGATCGCTGCTGCGCTTGATAACTGATTACGCTTGCTTACGCCCGTCATTCCCTTTTGAATGACGGGCGTATTTTATTTTGCTTATGATAATAAGGTGAGGCGACGTGGTCAGGGTTCTAGGTATCGATCCCGGTCTTCAACGCACGGGCTGGGGGGTGATCGACCTTACAGACAACCGGATGCGTCATGTTGCCAATGGTGTCGTGACCTCGACACAGTCGCTATCGCTGGCGGAACGGCTTGATCAGCTTCATAGCGGGCTTATGGACGTGATTGCGGCCTGGACGCCCGATGAGGCCGCGGTCGAGGAAACCTTCGTTAACAAAAACCCTGTTTCGACGCTTAAACTGGGGCAGGCGCGCGGTGTTGCGCTGCTTGCGCCGGCACGTTGTGGCATTCCGGTAACGGAATATACACCCAATGCCGTCAAAAAGACGGTGGTGGGTGCGGGTCATGCGGCCAAGCAGCAGGTTGAAATGATGGTATCCACCCTGCTGCCGGGATGTCAGATCCATGGCGCAGATGCGGCCGATGCACTGGCGGTTGCGATTTGTCATGCACAACATGCCGGAACCCGCGCGCTTGCGGGGATAACAGCCGGACCGGGGAGAAAATACAGGTGATCGCAAAACTTCGCGGAATTGTCGATTTCATTGGCGAGGACAGTGTCATCATCGATGTGAACGGGGTCGGATACCTTGTTTTTGCATCGCGCAGAACATTGACCATGCTGCCGCCAAAAGGCGGCGAGGCGGGCTTGATGATCGAAACCCATGTCCGCGAAGATCACATTCATCTTTATGGTTTTGCCGATAACGCCGAAAAGCAGTGGTTTGCCCTTTTGACGACGGTTCAGGGGGTGGGGGCCAAGGTTGCGCTAGCCCTTTTGTCGGTTTTAAGCCCGACCGATCTTTTGCGTGCGATTGCCGCGCAGGATACCACGGCCCTTTGCCGGGCACCGGGGATTGGCCCGAAGGTGGCGACCCGTGTTGTGGGTGAGCTTAAAGACAAGGCGTCGCGCCTTAACCTTGGCCCGGTCGCGGCCCCGGCGGCACCTGTGGCACCGCCCGCCGCAACTTCGTCAAAAAAATCTGCAAAATCGGCCAAACCGGCGGCTGATGTGAGTATCGACACAGGCGATGCCGCGCCGGTTGTGGATGATGGCGCGGTTCTGGCCGATGCGGTTTCTGCACTGGTTAATCTGGGCTATGGCCGGTCCGAGGCATTTGGTGCGGTTGGCAAGGCCGCCCAGCAGGCCGGTGAGGACAAGACACTTGATACCCTGATCCGTCTGGGATTGAAGGAGCTTAGCGCGTGAGCGAGGAAGAAGACCGTTTGCTTAGCGGGGAACGCCGCGAAGAGGATTATCAGGACGGCTCTTTGCGCCCGCGTCGGCTGGACGATTTTACCGGCCAGAAGGAAGTGCGCGAAAATCTTGATGTGTTCATTCAGGCTGCGCGAGGCCGCGAAGAGGCCATGGACCATGTGCTGTTTTTCGGGCCTCCGGGCTTGGGGAAAACGACACTGTCGCAGATTGTTGCCAGCGAGCTTGGCGTCGGTTTCCGGGCGACGTCAGGTCCGGTGATCGCCAAGGCCGGTGATCTTGCCGCCCTTCTGACCAATCTTCAGCCGCGCGATGTTCTGTTCATTGATGAAATCCATCGCCTGAACCCGGCGGTCGAGGAAATCCTGTATCCGGCGATGGAGGATTTCCAGCTTGATCTGATCATCGGCGAGGGACCGGCTGCACGTTCGGTGCGGATTGATCTGCCGCCCTTTACGCTTGTCGGGGCAACGACACGGTCGGGGCTTCTGACCACGCCGCTTCGTGACCGGTTTGGTATTCCGTTGCGGTTGCGATTCTATGAGCCCGAAGAGCTGGTCGAGATCGTGGCGCGCGGTGCGCGGTTGCTGAGTTTCGATATGACGCGTGAAGGGGCGATGGAAATTGCCCGCCGGTCACGGGGAACACCACGTATTGCCGGGCGATTGTTGCGCCGTGTGCGTGATTTTGCGGTGGTTGCCGGAAAATCGCCGGTTGATAAATTCATCGCCGATGCGGCGCTAACGCGGCTTGAGGTCGATAACCTTGGCCTTGATAGCCAGGACCGTCGTTATCTGAACTGTATTGCCGGGAATTACGGCGGCGGGCCGGTTGGTGTCGATACGCTGGCAGCCGCCCTGTCGGAAGAACGTGACACGATTGAAGACGTGATCGAGCCGTATCTGTTGCAGCAGGGATTGATACAGCGCACCCCGCGGGGCCGGATGCTGGGCATCAAGGGATACAAGCATCTTGGGCTGGTGCCACCGCGCGAAGGCAATGGTGTGCCGTTGGCGGACCTGTTTGATCAGCGCGCGACCAAGGCCGCAGACGGGACAGAGGAATGACGAATACGCGTGAAAACAGCCTGCTCGGTCATATCGAGGGCAAGCGACATATTTTCCCGTTAATGGTGTTTTACGAGGATACCGACGCAGGTGGAATTGTATATCACGCCAACTATCTCGCCTTTGCCGAGCGGGCACGTTCAGCGATGCTTAACCTGTTGGGCTTTAGCAATAGTAGCGTTGCAGAGCGCCACAAAGTTGCCATAGCCGTTCGACACTGTACGCTCGATTTTCGCCGGGCGGCCCGGTTGGAAGACAGGCTGATTGTGGATACTCGCCTGATCAAACTGGGGGGCGCGTCGCTGGGATTCGAACAGAAGATCATGCGGGACGACGAGGTACTCGTGGTTATCGAGATATATCTCGCCTGCATGTCGCTGCAAGAGTTACGGGCGCAACGGCTGCCCGATGAATTGAGAACGGCTTACGCAACCTATCTGGATGTGAACGAGGACTGAAGAGAATATGGAAAATCAGGTGGTCGACGCGGTAACGCTGGGGCAGTCGGTCATGGCCCATGACATGTCCATGTGGGGTCTGTTCATGCAGGCCGGCATTGTCGTCAAAACGGTGATGATCGGGCTGATGCTGGCATCGGTTTGGGTCTGGGCAATTGTCATTGAAAAGCTGATCCGGTTGCGCAAATTGCGCGCCCAGGCAAACACATTTGAAGAAGCCTTCTGGTCGGGCGGGTCGCTTGAAGACCTATATGACCGAATTGCTGATCAGCCGCGCGATCCGATGTCGGCAATTTTCGTTTCGGCCATGCGCGAATGGCGTCGTTCGAACGCGCGCGGGGTCAAGGGCGAAACAATGCGCGCCCGCCTTCAGCAGCGTCTGGAACGGTCGATGGAAATCACGCTGGGCCGTGAAATGGACCGGGTTGAACGTTATATGACCTTCCTTGCGTCTGTTGGCTCGACCGCACCGTTTGTCGGCCTGTTCGGGACGGTGTGGGGGATCATGGTTTCCTTCCAGGCGATTGCGGCGTCGAAAAACACGTCGCTTGCGGTTGTCGCACCGGGGATTGCCGAGGCACTGCTTGCAACGGCGATGGGCCTTGTCGCGGCAATTCCGGCAGTGGTGGCCTATAACAAGATTTCCAGTGACCTGAACCGGTATGGCAACCGCCTTGAAGCGTTTGTTGACGAGTTCACGTCGATCCTGTCACGCCAGCTTGACGACGCGAGAGACTGATATGGGCGCTCAACTCGCATCCGGATCCGGCGGAGGACGCCGCCGCGGTCGCCGCAGCAACCGCCGCCGCGCCATGAGCGACATCAACGTCACCCCGATGGTTGACGTGATGCTTGTTCTGCTGGTGATTTTCATGGTGGCGGCACCTTTGATGACGGTCGGTGTCGAAGTGGACCTGCCGGAAACATCGGCCGCCCCGATGACCGGCCAGGACGAACCGCTTGTCGTATCGGTCACGGGGGATGGCACTCTTTATATCATGGACAGTGAAGTCGCCCAGGACACGCTGGTCGAAAAGCTTTCGGCCATTACCGAGAATAAACGCGATACCCGTATTTTCGTGCGCGGTGACCGGGCAATTGATTATGGCCGTGTAATGGAAGTCATGGGCCTGATCAACGAGGCCGGGTTTAGCAAAGTTGCGCTGATCGCGGAGCTGCCCGCAAAGGGCAAGTAAACCGACATGTTTCGCAGTGTTCTGATTTCTCTGGCAGCCCACTTGGTGATCTTTCTGATTGCCTGGTTAGGCTTGCCGGAACTGTTCGAGGAAACGCCGCTGGAACTGCAATCGATTTCGGTCGAGGTGGTGACAGTCGATGAATTCTCGGCTGCTCCGACCAAGGCGCTGCCAAAGCCGAAAGCCGAAGAAAAGCCGAAACCGAAACCGGTTGCAAAGCCAGAGCCAAAGCCGGTTCCGAAGCCGGAACCCAAACCTACCCCGAAACCGGAACCCAAGCCTGCGCCAAAGCCTGAGCCCAAACCGGAACCGAAGCCTGAGCCGAAACCGGAGCCGAAGGTCGAGCCCAAACCACAGCCGAAACCGGAACCCAAACCCGTTCCGAAGCCGGAGGTGAAGAAGGACCCGACCCCGACCCCGGAAAAGCCGAAACCAAAGCCGGTTGAGGCCAAAAAGCCAGAGCCAAAGCCGGAGCCGAAGCCCGAACCGAAGAAGCAGCCCGACCCGGAGCCGAAGCGGACACTTGCCGATATTCTGAAGGATGTGCGCAAAACCGAACCGAGCGCACAGCCGACACCACAGGATACACCGGAAGATACGCCCGAAGACAATGCAAGCGAGGTGGTTGCGACCCGTCTGGACGCGCGTTTGACTATGAGCGAGCTTGACGCCGTCAAAAGACAGATCGAACGCTGCTGGAGCCCACCGGCCGGAGCCAAGGAAGCCGGGAACTTTGCGGTCGAAATACATGTCAGTGCCAATCCGGACGGCACCGTCCGGCAGGCACGAATTAGCAACTCTGGCGAGATCGGCGGAGATCCTTCACGCCGTACGATTGCGGAAAGTGCTCTTCGAGCTGTGCTAAATCCGCAATGCAGTCCCCTGAAACTGCCGCTGGATAAATACGAAATGTGGCGCACATTCACGTTCAATTTTGACATGCGTGAAATGCTGGGCCTGTAATGAATAAAATCATAAGTCCCTCAAAACGCGTGGAAAATAGCGAGGCAGGATGACCATCAAGACCAACGCATCAAAACGAGATTGGGTTACACGCAGTCTGGCCGGACTGTGTGCCCTTGCCGTTGTCGCTGGCCTGGCCGTTGTACCCTCGGCACCGGCGCATGCCGAACTCCGTATCGACATCACCCGGGGTGAAGTCAAACCGATGCCGATTGCCGTTACCCGTTTCCCGGGTGAAGGTGTTTCGGAAACCGAAGTCGGTCAGAACATCACGTCGGTGATCAGTGCCGATCTGGCGCGATCGGGTCTGTTTGCGCCAATTGACGAAAAAGCCTTTATCCAGAGTGCCAGTTCGCTGGCGGTCAATCCGAACTTTGCCGAGTGGCGCGCGATCAATGCGCAGGCACTCGTCAATGGCCGGGTTGTTACCGAACCGAACGGGCTTCTGCGTGTCGAATTCCGCCTTTGGGATGTTCTGGCTGAAAACCAGATGGCAGGGGTGGCCTATCGCACCCAGCCGAACAACTGGCGGCGTATCGCACACAAGATTGCCGACGAGATCTATAAACGCATTACCGGGGAATCGGGTTATTTCGATACCCGTATCGTTTATGTCTCCGAATCGGGCCCGGGCGATAAACGCGTCAAGCGGCTTGCCATCATGGATCAGGACGGTGCGAACCACCGTTTCCTGTCGGACGGCAAGTTTCTTGTTCTGAACCCGCGTTTTTCTCCGACGGCCCAGGAAGTGGTTTATATGTCGTATTTCAACGATAAACCACGTGTCTATGTTCTGGATATCGATACCGGCGAGCTTGAATTGCTTGGCGATTTCCCGGGCATGACCTTTGCCCCGCGTTTTGCCCCAGACGGCAATTCCGTGGTGATGTCCCAGGCTTTGGACGGCAATAGTGAAATCTACCAGCTGGATCTGCGTACGCGCGAAAAACGCCAGTTGACGCGGCATCCTGCAGTTGATACATCGCCGTCATATTCTCCTGATGGTTCGCGAATTACGTTCAACTCGGACCGTAGCGGATCACAGCAACTTTACGTGATGAATGCGGATGGAAGCGGTGTCCAGCGCATCAGTTTCGGTGGTGGTCTTTATGCCACACCGGTCTGGTCGCCACGCGGTGACCTGATCGCATTCACCAAGTCACAAGGAGGTCGGTTCTATATCGGTGTCATGCGTCCAGATGGCAGTGGAGAGCGGCTTTTGGCCGAGGGCTTCCTTGTCGAAGGCCCGACATGGGCACCGAACGGAAGAGTGTTGATGTATCACCGCCAGCACCCGTCCAGGGACGGGACCAAGGATCGCTATCGTCTGTATTCGATCGATTTGACCGGTTTTAACGAACGTGAGATCGTGACACCGGCAGATGGATCGGATCCGGCATGGTCACCCTTGATTCCCTGATATCTCAAGAGTATAGTCATCGCGAAGCACTGAATGCGATTCGCATTAATCGCGGGCATTTTCGGTGTCGCGAGACATGGAAAACACCACAATCGGGCGAATGCGTCCGGTGTTAAGGGGAAAACTTAAATGAAACTTCGGATTCTGAGTGTTTTTGCTGCTGCCGCACTTCTGGCTGCCTGTGAAACCGCACCTGACAGCTCGGCTACTTCTGCTGGCGAAGGTGTTTCGACCACCAATCAGCCGTCTTCCACTTCGAGCACGCTTTCGGAAAGCAGCCCGGAATGGTTCGCGGTTAATGTTGGCGATCGCGTATTCTTTGGCTTCGACAAATATGACCTGTCGGGCGAAGCACGCCGTACGCTGGAACTTCAGTCTCTGCCTGGCTGAAAAAATACCCGCAGTACAAAGTGGTTGTCGAAGGCCATGCCGACGAACGCGGTACCCGTGAATACAACCTTGCACTGGGTGAGCGTCGCGCGAACTCCGTGAAAGATTACCTCGTTGCGCTTGGTATCGATCCGTCACGTGTCGAAACCATTTCTTATGGTAAAGAACGTCCGGTCGCGCTTGGCCACGACGAAGAAAGCTGGGCTAAAAACCGCCGCTCTGTTTCGGTTATCCGTTAAGCGCGTGCAGGTGAAAGCCTGAATTTCAAGGCGCCTGTTCCGAAAGGGACAGGCGCCTTATTTTTGCCGCCTGAAAATGTTGCAACATAGGGTCAGAACCCCCTAATTTGATTGGAATGGCAGGTGTTATATTTGCGAACTCCGACGTCAAATCCCTCGTCCGGGATGCCAACCCGCACCGCTGGCTTTTCCTTGGATTTCGCAAATATAACACCTGTCCTTCGGATCAATCAGATTTGCACGGGCTACTTTGTCGCAAAACCTTGAAAGATATATATCTTCCTGCGATTTTGCTTCGCGTATCCGCACAAATCTGATTGACCATTGCAACCAAATTAAGGGGTTCTGACCCTGGATGTTCCTTGATGATACTGGGAATGTGATGTTCGAAATTACGACGAAGGACCCGAAAATGATCCGAGTTGGCCCGAAAACCGGTTATCGAAATGACGCCCTGCCGCACCAGATTTCCGCGGCGGCGCATTCACCAACCGTTGGGGGAAAACAGGGGGCGCTGCGCCGTCGCCCGGTCGGCTATTTGTCGGTGTTTGCCGTCGCGGCGCTGCTGGGGATGACTGTTCCTGGCGGTGCACCGGTACGGGCGCAAGAATCCAACATGACCCGTCAGGTCGAACAGCTGCGCAAGGATCTTGATCTGTTGCAGCGTTATGTCTACCGCGAGGGTGTTCCTTCGGGTGGTGTTGCCGATGGTGGTTCAAGTGATGGAAGTCCGGCCGCGGCGCGCCAGCAGGTTCAGATCAACGAGATCGAACGCGCGGTGACCCAGCTTACCGGCCAGATCGAAGAATTCGACTTCCGCATTCGCAAGATTGAAGATCGCCTTGATCGTCTGGTTTCCGATGTTGATTTCCGCCTTGGTCAACTTGAAGGCGGCGCCAATGCTGGTGGCACGCAGACCGGTGCTGTTGCCCCGTCGGCAGCGGCCGGGGCCGCGGCAAACGGTGCGAGCGCATCGAATGCCCAACCAAATACCGCCGGTACGGGGCAACGGGTTGATGACCGTGGCACCCAATTGTTCGGTGTGATCGAGAATGAAGGTTCGCCGCCCTCTGTTCCGTCCGGCCCATCCAATACAGGGGCAGGTAGGCAGGCACCTGCCGCGGCCGCATCTGGTGGCAGTGGTGCCCTTCCGGCCGGGACACCGGAAGAACAGTATCGTTATGCTTTTGATCTTTTGCGCAAACAGAACTTTGCGGCGGCGGAAACCGCCCTTGCCGCGTTTGTCAAAAGCCATCCGGACAATGCATTGGCCGGGAATGCGCAATACTGGCTTGGCGAAACGTTTTATGTTCGCGAACAGTATGATCAGGCGGCTGTCGCGTTTACCGAAGGTTTCCAGACCTATCCCGATAGCAGCAAGGCGGCCGATAACCTGCTTAAACTTGGCATGTCGCTTGGCAATCTGGGCAAGAAGGACGATGCCTGCACGACGTTTGGCCATCTGATTTCAAACTTCCCGAATGCGTCGGCGGTCGTGCTTGACCGTGCCCGTCAGGAACGCAAGAACCGCGGCTGTTCCTGATGGCAGTCTGATGGCAGACCAACCGGAAAATATGATCAATCCCGATCCGGCGTCCGATGGAACCCCATTGGACGCCGTTGTCTTTTCACGCCTGATGAATGTTTTTGGCCCGTTTGAAGATCGGCCGAAAATTGCCGTGGCGGTTTCGGGGGGCGCGGACAGCATGGCGTTGGCGTTACTGGCGCATGAATGGTGCGGGTCAAAGGGCGGCGAATTGACCGCCATCACGGTTGATCACGGCCTGCGTGCGGAGGCGGCAGAGGAAGCGATCCGGGTTGGGGAGCAGCTTCGAAAACATGGCATTGATCATCGTATTTTGCGCTGGGACGGGACCAAACCGCAAAGTGGTATTCAGGAAGCGGCGCGCAAGGCCCGCTATGACCTGCTGGACCTCGCGTTGGGGGAAATGGGCATCCTGCACCTTTTGGTCGCCCATCATCGCGATGATCAGCATGAAACGCTTGTGATGCGGCAACAGCGCGAGAGTGGCGTGATCGGCCGGGCCGGGATGGCGGCGCGGCGTTATCTGCGCAATGGCAGAGTGTTGCGGCCTTTGCTGCCCGTGGCCAAGGTTGATCTGATTGCAACGCTTCGGACCCGCCAGCAGGACTGGATCGAAGACCCGTCCAACCGCAATGTCCGTTTTGAGCGCGTGCGCATCAGACACAGCCCGATGATGGACGGCCCGAAAAAAGAGACGGTTCAAAGCGGTGCCGATGCACGCCAGACCGCGGAATACCGGATTGCCGATCTTCTGGCATCGGCAGTGCAGATTAAAAATTGCGGTATTGCACGTATCGATTATTCGAAATGGCAGGATGCTGGCGGTGATGAAGTAACCGCACGCTATGCCCTTGGGCATATTGTCCGGGTGGTTGGCGGGGAAAATTATATGCCGGCACTGGGCGCGTTGACGGCGGCCCTGCTGCAAATCAACGAGAAGGAAGATGCGCGGGTCAGTCTGGGCGGATGTGTGTTGCATCGCCGGGGAGGCATTTTGCTGGTTTATAGAGAGATCGGGCGCGTGGACGCCCATCCGGTTCGCATCAATGCCGATTGGATGCGCGATGGTTTCGGGCAGCGTTGGGACAATCGGTTCGAGCTTTTTTTCGCAGATCATGGCGCGGGGGTAACCGCGGATTACAGTGATTTGGGGCGGTTTGTGATTGCGCCGCTGTCGGCTTGTGATGCGTTTCACACGCGTGCCTTTCGGACCGCCATTGGCAAAATCGCGCCATTTGTTGATCATTTGCCGCGCGCGGCCCTTGCATCCATACCCGCATTTTATGATAAAGAAGTTCTGCTTTCCGTTGGCGGGCTTGAGGTTTCAGGCATTTCCGACGTATTATCCGCCGCCGGTTGCCGCACGGCCCCGATGGGGGTAGAAAACGCAATCGGCATGCGATGGCGGTTTGCACCCCCGACACCTTTGTGGGAAAGTGGGTTTAAATCGTCGCCGAAACCCGACGTCCTACTTGCGTAAAGGTACCTTATCATTATCTGATGGTCAGGCCGTGCGCAGGGCGATTGCGCGTCATGGCGAACACAAATTGCGATCAGTAGCTTGGAATGAATATGGGAAAAAATCTCGCACTGTGGGTTATCATAGCCATCCTTTTGGTGGCTTTGTTTAACCTGTTTCAGTCGCCATCAGGACGGAGCGGCCAGTCAACGCTGGCGTTTTCGGACTTCCTGGCCGAAGTTGACAGCGGCCAGATTTCAGAAGTTACGATCCAGGGCAACACTCTTACAGCGCAAACCCGCGATAACCGGACCGTTAGTGTTTATACTCCTGATTATCCGAGCCTTGTCGAACGTCTGAACGACAAGGGCGTTCGTATTATTGCCCAGCCGGAAGAAAGCCTGTCGCCGCTTATGAGCGCGCTGATCAGCTGGTTCCCGATGCTGCTGATTATTGGTGTGTGGATTTTCTTCATGCGTCAGATGCAGGGCGGCGGCGGCAAGGCCATGGGCTTTGGCAAATCAAAGGCCAAGATGCTGACCGAGAAATCCGGTCGGGTGACCTTTGAAGACGTGGCCGGGATCGAGGAAGCCAAGGGCGAGCTTGAAGAAGTCGTCGACTTCCTGCGCGATCCGCAGAAATTTCAGCGCCTTGGCGGTAAAATCCCCAAAGGCATGCTTCTTGTCGGACCTCCGGGTACTGGTAAGACGCTTCTGGCACGTGCGATTGCCGGTGAAGCCAATGTGCCGTTCTTTACGATTTCGGGTTCCGATTTCGTGGAAATGTTTGTTGGTGTCGGCGCATCGCGTGTGCGTGACATGTTCGAACAGGGCAAAAAGAACGCGCCCTGCATCATCTTTATCGATGAAATCGACGCCGTTGGCCGCCATCGTGGTGCTGGTCTTGGCGGCGGAAACGATGAACGCGAACAGACCCTGAACCAGCTTCTGGTCGAGATGGACGGTTTTGAGGCCAACGAGGGTGTTATCCTTGTGGCAGCAACCAACCGTCCGGATGTTCTGGACCCGGCATTGCTGCGCCCCGGTCGTTTTGACCGTCAGGTTGTTGTGCCGAACCCCGATCTTGAAGGTCGTGAACGTATTCTTGGTGTTCACGCCCGCAAGGTTCCGCTGGGGCCGGATGTTGACCTGCGCACGGTTGCGCGTGGCACGCCGGGCTTCTCGGGTGCGGATCTGGCAAACCTTGTCAACGAGGCAGCGCTTCTTGCCGCCCGTCTTGGCAAGCGTGTCGTCACCATGGCCGATTTTGAAAACGCCAAGGACAAGGTGATGATGGGGGCGGAACGCCGTTCCATGATCATGACCGACGATGAGAAGAAGCTGACGGCTTATCACGAAGGTGGTCATGCGCTTGTTGCGCTGCATACCCCGGCATCCGATCCGATCCACAAGGCAACCATCATTCCGCGCGGTCGTGCACTGGGTATGGTGATGCGCCTGCCGGAACGCGATCAGGTTTCCAAATCCTACGAACAGCTGATTTCCGACCTGGCGGTTGCCATGGGTGGCCGCGTTGCCGAGGAAATCATCTTTGGCAAGGACAAGGTCACCACGGGTGCATCTTCGGACATCAACATGGTGACGCAGTATGCGCGCAAGATGGTGACCGAATGGGGCTTTTCGGACAAGCTTGGCAATGTCAAATATGTGGATAATCAGGAAGAAGTGTTCCTGGGTCACAGCGTTGCCCAGCATAAGAATGTTTCGGAAAAAACAGCCCAGCTGATCGATGAGGAAGTCCGTCGTTATTCCGACGAGGCCTATGTTTTCGCCAAGCGGGTTCTGACCGAGCATCTTGACGATCTGCATGTTCTTGCCAAGGGGCTTCTGGAATACGAAACCCTGTCGGGCAAGGAAATCGATGCGCTTCTGCGCGGCGAGGAAATCAACCGTGCGGGCCATTCCAATGGTGGTGGCAAGGACGCGGGCGGCGGACGCCGTTCGACGGTTCCGACCACCGGTGGTGCGCGCAAGGAAAACCCGGGTGAAGGTGGCGGGGATTTGTCCCCGGAGCCGCAGCCGGGCAGCTAACTGAAAGAGACTGATGGACAAGATCGAAGGATCGGTCCTGCGAAGCCCCGCCGATGTGCGGGGCTTTGCTGATTTTGACGGACCGTTATATTACGCACCTACCGGTTTCATCGACCATGCCGATGATCCCAATACGTTACCACTTGCCGGATCGCGCCGCGGCTTTTCCGCGCTTGAAATCATCCGCCGTCGCGACGGCGGCGGTGCCGAAAGCATGATCCTGCCGTTGCTGGCCCTTGAAGGCTGGGTCCAGAATTCCGGGCGGGTGGATGAAATCAATGACGTTCTGAACCGTCTGACAACCAAACGCGCCGATTTTGCCGGGCTTGATATGGCGTCCTGTCATGTGATGGGTATTATCAATGTCACGCCGGACAGTTTTTCGGATGGCGGCGATTACAACAGCACCGATCAGGCGATTGCGCGCGCGCGCGCCCTGGCGGCACAGGGGGCATCCATCCTTGATATCGGCGGGGAGTCGACCCGGCCGGGGGCGGAAGCCGTGTCCGAAGCCGACGAGATCGCCCGCGTTGTTCCGGTGATCCGGGCCCTGGCCGAAGACGGTCATTGCGTTTCCATCGATACCCGCCATGCAAGCGTGATGGAGGCCGCGATTGAGGCTGGTGCGGCGATCATCAATGACGTGACCGGGCTTGAAGGCGATGAACGGTCGATGGAAGTCGCCGTGGCATCGGGCAGGCCCGTGATGCTGATGCATATGCAGGGCGAACCGGGCACGATGCAGGAAAACCCGCAATATGATTGTGCGGTTCTGGATGTGTATGACTATCTGCTGGACCGGATCGAAAGTTGCGAACGGGCTGGGATTGCGCGCGATCGTATCTGTGTCGATCCGGGCATTGGTTTTGGCAAGTCGCTGTCGCACAATCTGGAACTGCTATCACGTCTGGCGATTTTCCATGGGTTGGGCTGCCCGGTGTTGCTGGGCACGTCGCGCAAATCATTTATTGGCAAGATTGATCCGGCAGCATCCCCGAAAGAGCGGCTGGGCGGATCGATTGCATCGGCGGTCAATGGATGGCGGCACGGTGTTCAGATGATCCGGGTGCATGATGTTCATGACACGGTTCAGTCGATTTCGGTCGCGACTGCGACATCGATGGTATAGCCATTTTCGACTATCAATCTATGGATGTATAGGTTGACCGGTTTGAACAACGAATTATAAAAGGCCCGCCGTTCTGGTGCATTTTCGGGTGCCAGAATTGCGGGTCTTTTTTGGTCCGGTGAATCTGGCAATTTCTGACAGATCGTGCTTGGGGCTTGCGGATTTTACCCAATCGCCACATACCATTAAAGATAAAGAGAATTGCGATCAGGAAGATCGCGCAAATGGTTGGTTTCGTGCAAACAGCGAAGGCGAAGTTGAATGAATGGATACAGCGCGCACGCGCGCGTTGAACAGCCGGAAAAGGCTGCGGGTCAGGAAACGATGGCGACTTGTGTTTTCGTGGTCGAGGACAATGCCGATCTTAATCGGGATTTGTGCGAATACCTCGAGATGTGCGGTTTTGATGTTGTCGGTTGTGAAACTGGCGCAGCGTTTCATCGCGCGCTGAAATCCAAAACACCTGCGGCGATCATTTTCGATATCATGCTGCCGGATGCCGATGGCTATGAATTGGCCAAATATGCGCGCGCCAACCTTGATTGCGGCATCATGATGCTGACATCCCTTGCGGGGATGGATCATCATCTTACGGGGTATAAATCCGGTGCGGATGTTTACCTGACGAAAGACAGCCCGCTTTCGGTGATCGAGGCGGCCTTGCGCCCGTTGTTGCGCCGGGTTGGCAAAAAAGATGACGATGCGGTTGAAGACCCGGAAAAAGACGGGACCTGGACCCTTGATATGCTGAACTGGACGCTGAGCAATTCGAGCGGCGGTTCTTCGACTTTGACCGCGACGGAACGCACCATCGTGCAATTGCTGGTCGAAGCAAACGGGGCGTGGCTGACACGCCCGGAAATCGTCATGGCGCTGGGCAAGGCCGATACGGCCGAAAATTGCCGTAACCTTGATACGGCGATCCGGCGCGTTCGTCAGAAAGTCCTGCGCGAAACGGGCGATGAATTGCCGGTTCGGACCGCATATGGGCGGGGCTATGCCTTTACTTCGCCCGGTATCATTTTGGGTGCTGGCGAAACCGCCTGATTGACTGTTATCCGTTCAGATGTCGAACGACCCGGTGCTGTCTTCGCATGGCAGCAACAGGCATAGCTCGATCCCGTCGGTGCCCTTGTCACGCAATTTGATTGATCCGCCATGTGCATCAACGATGCGCTGCGAGATATGAAGCCCCAGCGCATTCTGCATTGCGGTTGGCCCGATATCCTGGCGGAAGAGGGCGTCACTGATGCGCAGAATTTCCTGGCTGTTCAAATCTTTGCCGTGGCAGGGAATATCGATTTCCACCAGCCATTCGCCATTGCGACGGACGGTGATATGGATTGGAGCTCCTTGAGCGTAGCGCCGTGCGGTTTCAATCAGGTTGGTGATCGCAAGCCCGACCAGTGTGGCATCGACATAGGTTTCAAGCTGTTCGGTTCCGACGCATTCCAGAGTGATTTCGGCATCGGCGCGCGATGTATCTGCGACAAAGTCCGTCAGCAGACGATTGACCGGCACCAGTTCGCAGGCCAGCGCAAAGTCACCGTCATCGATGCCATCCTTGTTGAGGAAAATATCCACCAGACGCGATAGTTTGCGTGCCTGATCCTGAATGCGCTGCAGGCGGTCGGTGACGTCGCTGCGGGCATCGCGCAGCCGAAGCAGCAGCATTTCGGAAGACCGTTGAATAACCGCAAGCGGTGTGCGGAATTCGTGCGAGAGCATGGAAATCAGTTTTCGCTGTTCCCCGACAAGCGAGGTTGTTGCCGCGGTGACCCTGAGCATGTTCATGCGTTCCTTTTCGATCTGCGAAAGGCGGAACCCCATGAGGATGCCCATCGCGCACATATGGAAAAACAGCGTGAACTGATGCAAGCCAAGCCGGAACGGCGTGGCGGCAATCAATCCGGCATGGGTCAGTTGCAACAGCACGGCCCCGCCGATCGGGATCACAATGACAACCAGATAGATCCACAAAAGCCACTGCCTTGGTGCCCGGATGATCCGGTAGGCAACAATCAGGGACAGTGTCGTGAGTAACGCGGCATGCAGCGGCACGACATATGTGCCGTAAAGCGCATAAAAATCGGTGGTCACGGTTAGAGCGCAGGCAACCGAAAGCCCGCAATAGACTTTAGCGATCCGCGCGATCACAACATTCTGTTTGCCAAGATCAAGAATATAGAACCAGAGAAAAATGGAGGCAGCCGAGCCGACGACATTGGTCACCCCGACAATCAGGTCATTGGCATAGGGCCATTCGGGTTGAATGACCGCGAGCACAAGCCCGTTGACCGCGGATGCCAGTGTGCCAATCAAAATAACGCAGACACCATATGTCGCAATCGCACGATCCCGGACGAGAGAGCCCAGAACCGTGTAAACCACGCCGAGCATCAGGATGACACCGAAATAGATGCTCATTGCCCCGTCGCGGAGCGTCAGACTGGAAATAAGCTGATCGGTTGGCCAAAGTTTGGCGATCAATAACTGGGTGCTGTTCGATTTGGTGCGGATGAAAAGAGTATAATCACCCGGTTCGAGTGGCGGGAAGCGGTCGACATGCTGACTGCCGCGGGTGGGGCGCAGGCCTGCCGGGACATGATCGCCCATATGGCTTTGCCACAGATGGCGCGATGTTCCCTGCCTGATCAGATAAGCATCGATGAAATTCATGTAGTTTGGCTGAATTTCAAGTTGCAGGGATTGTGTCTGGCCCTGCGGAACAGACAGTTGCAGCCGGTACCAGACGCTATCGCCCGTATAGCCAAAACTTGGCACGCCGGTACTTGGGGTGAAATCATCGATTGGCAGGTTCAAAACGTCATTGAGTGTCAGATCGTTTGTCCGGTCTTCAAGCCACAGAACGTGATCATGCAAATTCACAGGGGCCGCGATGTCCGGCAGAAGGGTCAGTTTGCCGACTTCCGTTGCCGTTGCCGTTGCCGTTGCTGTGGCCGGGGACAGCGGGGCCGTGACCGACAGCATGGTCAGTAGCGCCAGCAGGAGCCGGAAACAGAAAAGCATCGGTCTGTTTTTCGGATGGCTCATGACGCATTTTCCGGGTCGGAGGCAGGTACCGTCGGGGGATCAAGATTGGCGGTGCGCGCCGCTTCAATGTTGTTTTTGGTCAGTTCGCGGTCATAGGGCAGGCGGATCAGGATGGTGGTGCCACCGTTTTCGCCGACGCTGACTGTCATGCGACCCATATGCCCGATGATGATCCGGTTGGTGATATGCAGACCCAGACCGACGCCATGGGTGCTGCCCGATCTGTTGCCACGGTAAAATGCGTCGGCAACAAGCGACAGATCATCGGGCGAAATTCCCGGCCCATTGTCGGTGACGCGGATATAGACATTTCCATCGCTGCGGTGGGTGAATCCGATGCGAACACTGGCATCCGGGGCATATTTAAGCGCGTTTTCAATCAGATTGCATATCGCGCGTTCGATCAGGGTTCTGTCGATGCTTGCGACGGTAAAATCCACCTCTTCCAGCTCAATGTCATGATCGGGCGTCTCGCGCTGACGTCGGAGGACAAGGTCGCGCAGGAACGGTGCCAGAACGGTTGGTCTGGGGGAAATACGGAAATTGGTGCTATCAAGTGTTTCCTTTGTCAGGAACACATTCACCAGTTCAGACAGTTGGGTCGCATTTCTGCGAATGGTTGCGATCCGGCTGGTTATGGCTTCCGGGGCGTCGCGAACATGAAGCGAAACCATTTCGGCGGCGCGCTGTATAATCGCCAGTGGTGTTCGGAATTCATGGGATAGCATGGTGATGAATTCGCGCTGCTCGTCGGCGAGCTGATTGGCGCGCGTGCTGTTTTGAACGGCTGTGACGCGCTGGCTGGCAAGTGCGTATGTTCGGCCTGCCATGGCAATGCCGAGCAATAGCAGGTGCACAAGTGATGCCACCTGATAGCAGTTGCTGGTAAATCTGTTGGCCGGAACAAGGCCCATCAGCATCAGCAGATGCACGATAGCCGCAGCGGCGGGCAATCCCAATGCGACGAAATAGATCCGAAGCTTTCGCGCATCGGGCTTGGTCGCACCAAAATAGAACAGATAGCCATAGAGGATCAGCAGCACACCGATATGGAACAGGAAAAAGCTGCGCGCAAAATGGATGTACAGGTCGCTGACCGATGTCAGGGAACACAGGCTTGCAAGTGCCGCGTAAACCGCAAGAGCGGTGAATACGGTGCGCTTGTATTTGTCCAGTTCAATGATGTAGGCCCACATCATCACACTGGTCGCAAGCGAGAAGGCCGTGCCGGCACCGGTGATGGCATCACTGGCAAATTGCCATGTGCCGGACAGAAGAAGCTGGGCATAGCCAGAAATGCCCGCCGTTCCGGCAAACAGGGCCAGAACATAAAGCCCGTACCAGACAATCGCCCGGTCGCGGATCAGCAGACCCAGCGTGAAATAGACCATGAAGCCGATTAAAAGGATGCCAAGATAAAGCCCGTACAGAAACGTATCCTGCACGTTTTCGGTGATCAGGGATGTATCGGATTTTATAGACGCATTCAAAAGCTGGGCGCTGTTGCTTGAAACGCCGATCACCAGCCAGTATTTTCCTGCCGGAAGGTTGGGCCATTCGCTTAGATGCTGGCGACCCCGGGCTTCGGATGGGTTCGGGGGGATATGATCCCCAACGACATCGTTCCAGACGGTTATCCGTGTATCGGCATCAAGGATCGCAAGCCTTATCCGGTTCAGATAAGGCGGTGAAATTTCAAGATAGCGTTTGAGTTCAAGCGGTTTTTCACCGTCTTTTGTGACAAGAATCTGCATCCGGTACCAGACGGCTTCAAGCGTGTAACCGGGGCCGGTTGATCCCATAAGCGGTGTGAAATTGTCTGCCGGGAGCATGGCGACATCGGCGGCTGTTCGAACCTGCCGTTTGGTTGACAGACGTTCGATCAGCGGTGCGAGGTCAATATCATCCTGATCGGCGGAATAGGATCCGATGACAAGTTCAAGAGGGCCCATATTGGCAAGGGCAGGGCGGGTCATGAAAATCATCGCGATGATGACCTGCACTATGATCCCTGTGATATAACCCTTGCGGCAACCGGTTTTCCGCAAAATGCCCCCGATTTCGGAATATTCAAACGCTTCGTATCCTAGATACCGGGTTTTAAAAGCAAGGTCATGGCTTTTATAAGCGAAGGGTAAAGGACGCGATTAACGGATCGGTTGCTTATGAGAGGTATAATCGGTCACTTGCCGGTAGCATTGCGCGGACACTTTGATATAACCGGCAGTCAGGAAAAATAACCCGCACGCCGATGTGCCGGGATGGAAGCAGAGAAGACGAGCATGAGCCGTAAATATTTCGGGACCGACGGTATTCGCGGAACCGCCAACACCGCCCCCATGACAGCCGAAGTTGCGCTTAAGGTCGGGATGGCCGCTGGCCATTATTTCACCCGTGGCGATCATCGTCATCGTGTGGTGATTGGCAAGGATACCCGTCTGTCGGGCTATATGCTTGAACCGGCCCTTGTTGCCGGTTTTACGTCGATGGGGATGGATGTGATGCTGGTCGGGCCGATGCCGACCCCGGCCGTTGCCATGCTGACCAAATCGATGCGGGCTGATATCGGCGTGATGATTTCCGCCTCGCACAATCCGTTTCAGGATAACGGCATCAAGCTTTTTGGCCCGGATGGCTTCAAACTGTCCGACGAGGTCGAACTTGAGATCGAAGCGATGATGGATAGCGACATGTCGGCGTTGCTGGTGGCTGCCGACAAGCTAGGCCGTGCGCAGCGCATTGATGATGCGCCGGGCCGCTATATTGAGGCGGTCAAATCATCGCTGCCGTCTTCGGTGACGCTTGAGGGGCTCAAGATCGTTCTGGATTGCGCCAATGGCGCGGCTTATTCCGTGGCGCCCAAGGTCCTGCGTGAACTTGGCGCGGATGTCATTGAAATCGGGACCAAACCGAACGGTCTTAACATTAATGCCGAATGCGGATCGACGCATACCCAAACCATGTGCGACCGGGTGTTGGCCGAAAAGGCCGATGTCGGGATTGCCCTGGATGGTGATGCCGACCGGGTTCAGATGTGTGATGAAAAAGGCCAGCTGATCGATGGGGATCAGTTGATGGGCCTTGTCACCACCCATTGGAAACGCACCGGGCAGTTGCGCGGCAATGCGCTGGTTGCGACGGTGATGTCAAACCTTGGTCTTGAACGTTACCTTGAAAGTAATGGGTTGCGCCTGATCCGTACCAAGGTCGGGGATCGTTACGTTGTGGAACAGATGCGCGCCCTTGATTGCAATGTCGGCGGGGAACAGTCCGGGCATATCGTGCTGTCGGATTTTGCATCGACCGGTGATGGCTTGCTGGCGTCCCTTCAGGTTCTGGCGGTTCTGGCGGATCGCGATGGTCCGGTTTCGGAAGTCAGCCGCGTTTTCGATCCGCTGCCGCAAATCCTTAAGAACGTGCGTTATGTGGCGGGTTCCGATCCGCTGTCACACAGCAGTGTGGTCGATGCGATTTCCAGTGCCGAACGGGCCTTTAACGGCGATGGTCGCGTCCTGATCCGCAAATCGGGAACCGAACCGCTGATCCGTGTGATGGCCGAAGGCGATGACGCGATCAAGGTTGAACAGATTGTTGATGGCATTGTTGCTGAAATCATGGCTGTTGCGGGTTAAGGCAGCAGGACTATCTTGAGGCGAATATCAGAAGTGCTTGGAGGTCGATCATGAAAGGTCGCGTATTGATCATTGCCGGCTCTGATTGTTCCGGCGGGGCCGGAATTCAGGCCGACATCAAAACCGTGACTGTTCTGGGTGGATATGCCGCAACCGCGATCACGGCGCTGACGGTGCAAAATACCACCGGTGTTTTTGATGTTCTGGGCATTGATCCGAAACTGATCGTCCATCAGGCCGAAGTCACGATTGATGATATCGGGGCCGATGCGATCAAGACTGGTATGCTGCATAGTGTGCCGGTGATCGAAGCGGTTGCAAAATTCATCCGGCACAAAGCCGCCGATATTCCGATTGTTGTTGATCCGGTGATGATATCGCAAAGCGGATCGCGTCTTTTGAACGAAGACGCGGTTGATGCGCTGATCAAAAACATGGTGCCGCTGGCGACCGTCCTGACACCCAATATTCCAGAGGCCGAAGTGCTTTCGGGGATGAAGATTTTGACCGAGGGTGACATGATCGAAGCCGCCCGCAAGATCGGTGAGCTGGGGGCCAAGGCGGTGCTGGTCAAGGGCGGCCATGCCGACGGCGAGCGGATTGTTGATATCCTGTGGCGGCATGATGGTGATATCGAAGGGTTTGAGGCGGATCGTATTCCGTCGGAAAACAACCATGGGACGGGTTGTTCGCTTGCCAGTGCGATTGCGACGGGGCTTTCGCAGGGCATGGGGCTTAGCGATGCGGTGGCGCGCGCGCGGGCGTTTGTACGCGAAGCGATCCGCACGGCCCCTGATTTTGGCAAGGGCAATGGCCCGTTGAACCACGCGCATCCTGTTACTGGTGAATAGTCAGAATACAACCTCCGTCGGGATTTCTAATGGCTTTTAACATTTCACACCGTACGAAGCGCCGGTTGTTCCTGATTGCGATCATCGCATTGGTTGCCGCAACCGTGGCAGAAGAATCACGGCGTTTCATTGCCGATCAGATCTGGACGGATGATGCCGCACCCTGGGAAAAGGTGACGGCGGTTTATTATCCCGATACGCAGAAACAAACCGATATCCGTATTTCGGATGCAAGGTTTGATGACGTTGCGCAATGCCGCGAACATATTGCCAAGCTGGCAACTGAAAACGGGGATGCGGACCTGCAAAAGGGACGGTCAGAATGTGCCGTCGGGTTTTACCGCGATGGTACGGGCGAGGGTAGCTATCGCCTGATCATCGAATAGGACGCCGGACCTAAAGCACGTACCACAGCAAGCCGGGCAGGGCGATCGCGGCAAGGAAGCTTGAACTGATGACCACACCGGCGACTTCTTCGGGTTCGCGGTTGTAAAGCTGGGCAAACAGATAGCAGAACACCGCAACCGGCATCGAACATTGCAGGATGACGACCCCGCGTTCGATCCCGGTAAGCCCCATGGCTTCGGAAAGGCCGACGCCAACCACAAAGCCCATCACAAGGCGCAGCATGCTAAGTGCGGTGCTGCGCGCGAGGCTGACCGGGCGGAGGCGGGCAAGTGACACACCCAATGTAAACAGCATTAACGGAATGGTGAGCTGTCCGATCAGGTTGGTCGTGTTGTAAAGCCATGCCGGGACTTCGGTATTGGTCGCAAGGAAGCCGGTTGCAATCAGGGTTGCCGGGATGATCGGCATTTTGATGATCGATTTAAGCGAGAAACTGCCCGAAACGAACGCCACCCCGATGGTCAGTTGCAAAACCACGTAAACCGCAAAGAACGCGACCGACAGCGCCAGACCATCCTGCCCGTATGCCAGCATGCAAAGCGGCAGACCGACATTGCCGACATTCGGCCAGGTCAGCGATTGCAGATAGGTCCGCGGGGCCAGTTTGAAAACTTTCAGGATCGGCCAGCCGATCAGAACGAAAATGATGTTCGCGGCAAGGGCGGCAGTACCCATCGATACCAGCGCATCCGCACCAAGATCAACCGTGGCAAGGGCGGCAAAGGTCAGGCAGGGGGTGGCAAAATAGGTGACGATGGATGTCACCAGTCCCGTATCGAAATGTCTGCCGGACCGTGCCCAGATATAACCAAGACCCGTGGTTATGAAAACCGGCGCAAGAATGGCAAAGATATCGGCAAACATGAAATTCAGTATCCCCAGATGGCTTGGCCCCGATGGCCCCCGGGTGAAATTGTCATGACCGATAGTCGCGGGGCAAGCGAATAATGGTAATACCAGTTGGTTTTCCGCATCGCGATAAGTCGACACAAACCTGCGTCGTGAAAACTTGTCATTCCGGATGTTGATGGTGCATGTTAGCCCGTCCATCAGCCCCAGAGACAAAAAGACAGGGTCAGGCATGAGCCCCAGAAAATACGATTTCGTTCACCGCCATTTCATTGATCCGGCTCCGCGCTGGCGCGATCAGCGCCATCCTGTGCCTGCGGTTTTTCTTGATCGTGATGGGGTGGTGAATGAAGAAGTCCATTACCTGTCAAAGATTGACGATCTTGCCCTGATTCCCGGAACCGCCGCAGCCATCAAACAGCTTAATGATGCCGGTATTCCGGTGATGATCGTGACCAACCAGTCGGCGGTGGCGCGGGGCTATCTGACCGAGGCGGGCCTTCGTGACCTGCATGAGGCGATGCTTGCGATGCTGGCGCGCGAGGGGGCATCGGTGCAGGGGATTTATTATTCGCCCTATCATCCCGACGGGGTTGAGGGATATCGCCGCGAAAGCGAATGCCGCAAACCAGGCCCAGCCATGATCCTTGCCGCGGCCGAGGATTTTGTGATTTCGCTGGGCGATAGTGTTCTGATCGGGGATCGGATCAACGATATTCGTGCCGGACGTGCGGCGGGCACCCATGCGGTGATCGTTAAGACCGGGCATGGGGCAAAGGAAACAATCTGGCCCGAGGCGGCAGAGGCGGACTTTATCGCCGATGATTTGCAGGCCGCAGTGACCGAACTTTTCGCGCGCGGTGTTCTGGCGCGCTAGGGCTGCTTGGTGATCATAACGCACACCAGGTTTTCCACATATCCCGGCAGGATTCTTCAAGTTCGCGCGCGGTGGCTGCACCGTTCATGGCCCTGCTGTTTTTCATCCGGTCGCGCATGCCGGCCCGAATGGTGGTAAGGGCGTTGATGTCCTGTGTCAGAAGGACGGCCTTTTCGACGTAACCCTTTTGCGTTTCCGCCGCCAGCGCATCGAGCCCGATATCGGATAACAGGCAAAGCCCTGCGCGTGATGCCGGTGTTTCACCTGCCATCGTGACAAACGGAATACCGTGCCACAGCATATCGAAATAGCGCGCGATATCAATCATCGGGAAGGGCGCCAGTCCGATATCGATCCGGGCGTAAAGATCGGGTTTATCTTCGGGGCTGACCGCACCAATCAGATTGACACGATCCGTATGAAGCCCGGCCTGGCGCAGACGATCCAGCATTGTCTTTCTGGCAAAGGCATCGCCCAGAACATCATCCTGAACGACAAGGCGACTGTTCCTGACCTTGTTTAATATGCGCGCAAAGCAGTTCAGGCTGGCGTCACTGATGTTTGATAACCGGTCAAAGCAGCCAAAGGTCACGGCTTCGTCAATTGCGGCTGGAAGCAGGCTGAGCATGGCGGCATCATCCGAGCCGACATAGGCAAAAGGCCCCGATCCCAGATGCTGCACATTTTCACAAAAAAGCCTGTTTTCGGCCGGTTTGGTCGGGATCGCGCGATGATGGACAAGGATGTAATCCATCTGACTGATGCCCGTCGTCATTGGTGCGATGCTGGCCTGAACCGGGGCGGCGCGATGGGCGAATACCGTGATCGGTTGATCCGTCACCGGGCCGGTCAGGTCAAACAGGATATCGACCCGGTCCTTCCGGATGCGCTCAGCAATCTGAAGCGGGCTTTGGCCGTAAACCTCGCGCCAGCCATCGGCCATGACCTGCCATGAACGGGTGGTCTGATCCGGGCGCGGGGTGGCCGAATACAGAAACAGTTCGACCTCGTTGCGGTTCAGGTGCCGGGCAACCCCCGCCAGCAGGGCAAAGGAGGCATGTTCGCAAAAATGCGGTGACAGCCAGCCGATGCGAAGCCGTTTATCAATCTGTTTGCTGTTGATAAATTTCGGTTCGGGCATTGTCGGCATGTGGCTTCGTGCCCATTGGCGGGCCTGTTTGAGATATTCGACCCCGCCGATATCGGGCAGCCTGGCAACCGCTGCCAGAAGGGCTGTGTGGGCATCCACATTTGCCGGGTGTTTTTCTACAAGCACGGTCAGTTCGGCAATCGCACTTGCGATATCGCCGCACCGCAATTCGATATCAGCAATTTCAAGATCGATTTCGATCCTGCCTTTGGCAAGGCGCTTGGCGGTTTTAAGGATCGCAATCGCCTTGGCATATTCGCCTTGTGCCGATAGGGCCCGCCCCAGCCCATGCAGGGCGGGGACATGACGGGGATCGATGCTGAGCGCGCGTTGATAAAGATTTTGCGCCATACCGGGATATCCAAGGCGCAGCGACACATCACCAACACGGCAAATCATATCTGGGGTGATCCCGGCGGCCTCGGCAGCGCGGTCAAGGGATGTGAGTGCTGCTTCTTCCTGTCCCAGTGCGTGCAATGCCTCGCCAAACAGCAAAAGTCCGTCAAAGTGATCGGGTTTCAGACCCAGCAACCGCCCCAGAAGGTCTACCGTCTGTCCGATATGTCCACGCGGCATTTCAAGGCGTGCCAGATGATAAAGGGCGGTCGGGAAATCGCCATGATAGCTGATGGCCTGACGGAATTCGTCAATCGCCTTTTCGATCTGCCCGGCCCGTTCGAGTGCAATCGCGAAATTGCACCGCACTGCCGGGTTGGCACCAAGTCGCGGCAGGCAGCTATCAAACAGTTCAAGGGCTTCGCGGTGGCGATCAAGGCTGGTCAGAAGAGTCGCCAGAAGATGTTCGACTTCGGGGTTGCCGGGCGACAGCGACAGTGCACGACGGTAAATTTTTTCGGCCTCGTCAGGACGGTTGCCTTCATGCGCGCTTAGTCCACGCCTGAGCAGGGTCTTGAGATCGGCCGACATCGATATGCTTTACCTCGTAAGATGGACAGTCCTGATTGCTGTCATATCAATCAGCATGCAGAAAAAGGAACGTTCTGTCATTGCTTTAAAGCATTTCGTTCTTTGATCAAAAGGAATGATCGGGCCGGAAAAAGCATAAAAAAAACCCCGGGCCTGCGACGCAGGCCGGGGCGAGAATGGGAGTGGGAGAATCGCCTGGCGGCGATAATCACCTGTTAAGATATGGATTATGGTCGAGGTCGTCGCCTATCTAATGGGATAGGATTGCGGGTCTTTGGTGTAGGTTCGCCCCCGAGAGGTGATGGAATTCCCGAAACTTAACCCGATGAGTGAAAGTGCTGCCTTGGAAATGGTGGTTATCTTTCAGGTAGCATTCGTTCCATATGGCGCAAAAACACGAAATTTTCGGGCAAAAAACTGTCATTGGGCGCGAAGACTGTGCTAGAACCGCTAAATATGTAACAATGATAAACACCCCGCGAAGATAGAGAGGTTCGACCATGCCGGAATATCGGTCCCGTACAACCACCCATGGCCGCAATATGGCCGGTGCGCGCGGCCTTTGGCGCGCCACGGGCATGAAGGATGAAGACTTTGACAAGCCGATCATTGCGGTCGTCAACAGCTTTACCCAGTTCGTGCCTGGTCACGTTCACCTGAAAGACCTTGGTCAGATGGTGGCCCGCGAAATCGAAGCCGCCGGTGGTGTTGCCAAGGAATTCAATACCATTGCGGTCGATGACGGTATCGCGATGGGCCATGACGGCATGCTTTACAGCCTGCCGTCGCGTGAAATCATTGCGGATTCCGTCGAATATATGGTCAATGCCCATTGTGCGGACGCGATGGTCTGCATTTCCAATTGTGACAAGATCACGCCGGGCATGTTGATGGCCGCCATGCGCCTTAACGTTCCGGCGGTGTTCGTTTCCGGTGGCCCGATGGAGGCCGGGAAGGTCACCATTGATGGCAAGGAACGTCATCTTGACCTTGTTGATGCGATGGTCGAAGCCGCCGATCCGAAAATCTCGGACGAACAGGTTGCGGTTGTCGAACGGTCGGCATGCCCGACCTGCGGTTCGTGCTCCGGCATGTTTACCGCCAACTCGATGAATTGCCTGGCCGAGGCGCTTGGCCTTGCACTGCCGGGGAATGGTTCGGTGCTGGCGACGCATGCCGCGCGTCAGGAACTGTTCCTTGAGGCGGCGCGCACATCCGTCAAGCTGGCGCGCCGTTATTACGAGGAAGAAGACGTTACCGCGACCCCGCGGGGCATCGCGACGTTCAAGGCCTTTGAAAATGCCATGGCGCTTGATATCGCGATGGGCGGTTCGACCAATACTGTTCTGCATCTGCTGGCGATTGCGCGCGAGGCCGAGGTCAACTTTACCATGGCCGACATGGATCGTCTGTCGCGCCAGATTCCGCATCTGTCGAAGGTTGCGCCCTCGCATCCGCTATATCACATGGAAGACGTCCATCGTGCCGGCGGCATCATGCGTATTCTGGGCGAGCTGGAACGCGGTGGGTTGCTGCATACCGATGTGCCGACGGTTCATAGCAAAACCATGGCCGATGCCCTTGAAAAATGGGACATCCGGCGCACCAAGAACGAAGCGGTGCATAAATTCTTCCGCGCCATGCCGGGGGGCATCCCGACCCAGACCGCGTTCAGTCAGGAACGGTATTGGGATGATCTTGACCTTGACGAAAAAGAAGGCTGTATCCGCGATATCGAACATGCCTACAGCAAGGATGGCGGTCTGGCGGTTCTGTTTGGCAATATGGCGGTCAATGGCTGTATCGTTAAAACCGCCGGTGTCGATGCCAGCATCCTGAAATTTACTGGTCCGGCCGTGATCTGTGAAAGCCAGGACGAGGCGGTTGCCAAGGTTCTGGGGGGCGAGGTCAAGGAAGGCGATGTTGTCGTCATCCGTTATGAAGGCCCCAAAGGTGGTCCGGGCATGCAGGAAATGCTGTATCCGACCAGCTATCTGAAATCGATGGGGCTGGGCAAGGCCTGTGCGCTTGTCACCGATGGGCGTTTTTCGGGCGGGACGTCGGGTCTTTCGATTGGCCACGTATCGCCGGAAGCCGCGGCAGGCGGGGATATCGCATTGATCGAGCCGGGCGATATCATCGAAATCGATATTCCGAACCGGTCGATCAGGATTGCGGTTGATGATGCGGTTCTGGCGGCGCGCCGTCAGGAAATGGAAGCCAAGGGCAAGGATGCCTGGAAACCGGCCAAGCCGCGCAAACGCAAGGTGACAACGGCCCTTCGTGCCTATGCCGCGCTTGCAACCAGTGCCGATCAGGGTGCGGTTCGCGATGTGACGCAGGTCGAATTTTAAGTCGTCCAAACCATAACAGCCAAAAAGCCGCCCGGTTCGCCGGGCGGCTTTTTGTTTGGGGTATCAAGAATGATTAGGGTTTGCGAAGCGTGCTGAACCCGTGTGCAAGGCTGTGGCCGAGGTTGGGCAGGGCATTGGCGATTGCCTGAACTGCAAAACCGATAAATAAAACCCCGGTGGCGCGCACGATCCAGATTTCGTGGCGCTGATACATCCGGCGCAACACGCCAAGTCCGACAATCCAGATCAGGATCAGATCGGCGATCAGAAACCCGACGGCAGAGGCCAGTAAAAGCCCCGTCATACTGTCCCAGCCAAGCGACGCGGCATCCTGTGCCAGAAGGGCTGTGAACATCGCGACCGCGACTGGGTATCCCTTTGGGTTGGTGATACCGAAAATGATGCCGCGCCGCCACGGGTGGCGGACGGTCATGCTCACCGCACCATCGACCTTGCGCTTGGCGGTGACAGCCCGGATACCAAGCCAGAACAGGTAGACCCCGCAAATCATCGCCAGAATATCAAACACCATCGGATCAAGGACGCGTGACCCGATGATCGCCACCAGCGCCAGACTGGCCCACATGATGTCCCCGGCAAAATGCCCGAACAGGAAACCGGCACTTGCCTTTCGCCCCTGTGCGGCACCAATGCCCAGCATCGCCAAAAAGGCCGGGCCGGGTGTCAGGGTATAGATGGCGGCCGCGACCATCGCCCCGATCAGCATCGATATTTCCATGATCATTTCATCCCGAATGTATTTTTCAGCAAGGCTAGCATAGCTCAGGACAACAAACCCCGCCAAAATGATTGGCGGGGTTTGCGTGGGGCAGGGTGACTAGTCCTGCCGGGAGGTTACGTTAAGCTGGTTTACGCCAGCACACGATCAAGGGGCAGGTAATCGTACCCAAGATCACGTGCGACGGCCTCATAGGTGATGCGACCTTCGTGAACGTTTAGCCCTGCCGCCAGATGCGGGTCGTCCTGGCAGGCTTTTTTCCAGCCCTTGTCGGCAAGGGCAAGGGTGAAGGGCAGGGTCGCGTTGTTGAGCGCAAAGGTCGATGTGCGGGCCACCGCACCGGGCATGTTGGCAACACAGTAATGCACCACGTCATCGACGATATAGGTCGGATCGGCATGGGTGGTGGCTTTGGATGTTTCAAAGCAGCCGCCCTGATCAATCGCGACATCGACAATCACCGAACCCGGCTTCATTTTTGAAAGCTGGTCCTTGTGGATCAGTTTCGGGGCGGCGGCACCCGGGATCAAAACCGCACCGACAACCATGTCGGCATCATAGACCAGTGCCTCGGTATCATCGATGGTGGCATATTGCGTTTTGATGCGCGGGCCAAACACATCGTCAATATAGGTCAGGCGTTTGACATTCTTGTCGAGAATGATGACATCCGCGCCCATGCCCGCGGCAATGCGGGCGGCATTGGTGCCGACAACGCCGCCGCCGATTACAACGACCTTGGCCGGGGCAACACCGGGCACACCGCCTAGCAACATGCCACGTCCGCCATTGGCCTTTTGCAGGGCCGCTGCACCGACCTGCGGTGCCATGCGCCCGGCAACTTCGGACATCGGGGCCAGCAATGGCAGACCACCATTTTTATCGGTAACGGTTTCATAGGCAATCGCCGTCACCCCGGATTTGATCAGACCCTCGGTCTGTTCCGGATCGGGCGCCAGATGAAGGTAGGTAAACAGAAGCTGCCCTTCGCGGAGCTGCTCGTATTCGACTTTCTGCGGTTCCTTGACCTTTACGATCATTTCGGATTTGGCAAAGATTTCGGCCGCGGTATCGACGATTTTTGCGCCGGCGGCGACGTAATCATCGTTGCTGCAACCGATACCGGCACCAGCATTGGTTTCGATGATGACGTCATGCCCGTGGGCCGTGGCTTCACGCACGGAACTCGGGGTCAGGCCGACGCGATATTCATGGTTTTTGATTTCTTTCGGAATGCCAATCAGCATTGTTTCTCTCCCGGACAAACGTGGCGATGATAACGGTTCTCCCGTTTTTAGTTATCTATGCAGGATACCCGAAAATTGTGGCAATTTCCCTTCAATCATCGGTGAGTTTGATGGTATTAATGCTATATAATTTTAAAAAATCCGCTTCAGGCAGGGAGAATATTCGAAATGCAGATGGACGAACGTGACCGGATGATCCTGCGGCTGCTTCAGCGCGACGGTCGTATCAGCAACGCCGAACTGGCCGAAAAGGTCAATTTATCGGCGTCGGCCTGCTTGCGCCGTGTCAGGCTTCTGGAAGAAGCCGGTCTGATTGATCGTTACACGATGCTGCTTAATCCGGCCCGCATCGGCAAACCGGGCAATGCATTCGTCAATATCTCGATCGCACGCCAGACCCGCGAGGCGCTTGAAACCTTTGAAAAGGAAATCCAGTCGGTCCCGGAAGTCGTGGAATGTTACCTTCTTGCGGGGCAGAGCGACTATCTGGTGCATGTGGTTTACAGCAATACTGCCGACTATGAACGCATCCACAGCGAAGTCCTGACCCAGCTTCCGGGGGTGGAACGGGTCCAGACCATCATCACCCTGCGCGAAGTCAAACGCACGACCGAATTGCCGGTCTGATCCGCTCAAGCGAGGCGGGCAGTTTTATGGCCTGTCCGGTTCCAACGTGGTTAGTCGCAGACCGTTTGCAAGGCTTTCCAGTCCTGCGGATTGATATCAAGCGTACCTGTGATGTCGCTTTGTTCAAACAGGTCGATCCGACCTGTCATTTCCGGGTGCGAGCTTAGGATTTCCGGCAGGAAACTGGCAATTTCGGCATATCTGCTTTCGGTGGAGATTGTGCGAAACAGCTTTGCCGTGCTTTGGGTTTCGATGCTGGCGTCACCCATCAGTTCAAGAGCAAAGTGATCGGCATCGGTTTCCATGTCCCGGGAATAGCTTTGTTCCATGACAAAGCCGACCGGAAGGTCGGCTCCGCCGGTCATCAATCGGACAAGCTGCCCAAGCGCGATACCTGAAAACAGTTTTTTAAGGCCATGCTGCATTTCCGTATGGCCGATTTCATGGGCCAGAACGCCAGCCAGAGCTTCGGGATTTTCCGCCTTTTTTATCAGTTCGGAAAATACAATGATCTGCCCGCCGGGCAGGGCAAGGGCGTTTTCGATATCGCTGCGCAGTACGGTGGTTTGGTAGTCATATGTCAGTGCGCCGGTTTGTTCAAAGCGGCCCAGAATGGTGGTGATGACCTTTTGTGCGGGATCGTTGATCGCACACGCACTTGTCCCGTCGCGGTCTTCGCCCATGATCGCCACGATCTGTTCGCGTGCGTTGCGTCCCATATCCGTTTCCATGGAACGTGGATACACCGCGATGACCAGATCGATCATCAACGGCATGCCCTGCCAGATCAGCAGGGCAATTGCCGCGGAGAAACCGATGATACCAGACGCAAGCCGGACTTTTGCCCGTGTGGCCCCTTCGTCCACGGCAAGTCCGGGCAGGTTTTCGACAATGAAGGCCTTGGAGTGCGGATCGTCAAAAATCAGGCGAAATCCATCATCCTTGCGCTTTCGCAAACGAAGCGGTTTTCCCTTTTCGATCTTTTCACACAGATAAACACTGTCTTTTGACAGCACCTGTTCCCCGCCGTCTGGCAGATACAGGGTAATGTAACGGTCGGATATGCCGACCGTTACATTCGTTGCCAACGATGTTTTACCGTCAAAAAGACGGGCATTGGGCAAGCTGTTCATCAAAATGCCTTGTTAAATCCCGCCCAGATCAAAGGCTTCTGCAAGACCTTCGCCGGTGCGCGGGACGTTCTGTGCATCCGTGTTCTGATGCAGTTCTGCGATGTCACCGTCATATACCAGCGATGAAACATGCAGTGCCAGCATCGGATGGGTCAGCCCGACAAATGTCAGGATGCCGAAGACAGGTGTTGCAAGCAGCATCAGGATAAAGAACGGTGCCAGGATCGCCAGAACCTGTTCCGGTGGCATATAGGATGCCGCGTTATTTGCAAGGATCGAGAATGCGGCAAAACCACCGGTGACCGACAGCAGGGCAACAAAGACAATCCCCGCCAAAACCATCAACAGCAGGAAGCGCAGCAACAGTTTGATATATTGCCTGGTCGCTAGCGTGCTGCCAAATTGCAGGCCTGCAAGGGTGGTGTTTTCGCTTTGATACCGGAAGCACCATACATGGTACCAGGCCATCCCGAAGACGATCACGAGATACGGAATAAAGGCCAGCGGCACGATATAAAACGGGGAGTGCGTAAAGTTAACCGCCGCCGCAATAATGCCGCCCGATATGGCAATCGCGACCAGACACAGGAGCCAGGTCAGGATCCACTTTTTGAAGGCAGGGCCGAATGTACCGGTAAAGCGTGCCTGATGGTCGCCGATCCAGGTGTTGTTGGTTTCATAGCGGGTCAGCGTAATAAAGCTGAGCGGCATCAGAATGCCCAGCGACAGGATGGCTGCCAAAAAGCTGCCAAAGCCGATCAGGGCATATTTGAAGGACGAACCGCCCAGTTTCCCGCGAATGCCGCGCCAGAAGGTGCGGCTCATGCGATAGCGCGTGGCGCGATAGATCGCGACAAAAATCAGAAACAGAATGACGGCATACATCACGATAATCTGCAATCCCTGCATGGCCGGGGGCAGTTGGGCCGAGATAAAGCCCAGCAGCAGGGACGCGGGGATAAAGATGACCGAGATAATCAGGAAGCCAAGGAAAAGTTCCAACCCGCGGCCGGTATATTCCAACGCATCACCATCAATGACGATGTTGCTCCAGATATAGCGGCGCATCCGGGTTTTGGCCCAGAAACGGAATATGCCCAATGTCAGGATGGTCCAAAGCGTGTTCCAGCAGCAAAGTTTCAGAACGTCCTGCCAGCGACCGTAATATTGAATCTGGCCGTTATGGTATTCGGCGTTTTCGCTGTTTTCAGCAATATCTGCCGCCGCCTGAGAGCCATTATTGGCTTCAGGAAGTTCATTTTCGTCGTGTGTGCTCATAGTCCCCTCGGTTCTAAGACCAGTTTCAGGATCAGTGGTGAAAAATGACACCGCTTGTTTTCGCGGATTTTAATCTTCCCCAAGTTTGATTTAACGTGGTTTATCAACAAGATCACCCACTCAAAAGGTTAGGGACGCCCAATCAGGGCCATTTTTGTTACCAGAAGTAGCTGGCGGTTGAATGGTTTTGGTATGAAGGCTACCCATCAGGTATTTCGCGCGTGCCGCAATCGGGACTTCGCAGCCGCAGCGAATCAAATCTGTACAGATTCGCGATTTTTGTTCGCAAATACGTTTCGTGATTGCTGTGTGGTGACTATTGTTCATCTAACGTGCGCTCAAAAAATGCAGGCGAACTGTTTGTTACATCGACGTTTCTTTGATTTTATCTATCGAAAGTCACCGCGCGATTTGACTTTTGAATGAATTAATAGGCATTAATATAAGTTCAGGGAGAATGTTGGGGGAATAATTCTCTATGGAAAACGAATGTCTTGTTCGTGCGCGTAGCCACGAGCAAAAACTGAAACGTAGAAACGATATACTTGTCGCAGCCGAGGCGCTTTATCTTGAGGGGGACGGACAACTGCCATCGGCAGCCGAAGTCGCCAAAAAGGCCAGTCTCGCCAAAGGCACGCTGTATCTTTATTTTTCAAGCAAGGAAGCCCTTTTTCTGGAAGTCCTGCGCGGGTTCCTGAAGGGGTGGTTTGAAAACAACCTTGAAGTGATTGAACAGGAAGCGTTACGCCGTCCCGAAGAACGGGATTCAGCACGCGTTGCACAACAATTCGTGCAGTATCTTGTCAAACGGAAGCAATTCCTGCATCTGGCGTCCCTGTCACAGGGGGTTCTTGAGCAGGGGACGGACGATGAAGCGGTTCTAAGCCATCGAAGATTTATTTCTTCCATGGTGAAACGGACGGCAGATGCCCTGTCCGAGCTGTATGCCATCACGCCCGAGAATGCCAACAAGCTGATGCGGACATCCTATGCATTGGTGATTGGCATGTGGCAGATGTCACAGATTCCGGAACGTGTTGCCGAACTGATGCGCCAGAACGCGCTTGATAATCTGATTATTGATTTCAGTGTGGCAACCGAAGAAGCGGTGGTGTCGTACTGGCGTGTTCTTGCGCCGGGTATGAAATGTCGTGAATTCCTGCGTCAGATGGAAGAACAGAACCGGGCCTGATTTCGGTTTTGCCATCGGCTTTTCAATCAGCATCAAAAAAAAAGCAGCACCCGCGAAGGTGCTGCTTTTTTGCATTGGGCGACATGACATCAGGTATCGATTGTCGTCTGGTTCATGGATCGGGTTCGCGCCCGTTCTGACCGCAGGATCAGCAGGCTAGAAATTACGATCATCACCGATACGGCAAGGATGATCAGTGTCGCGAGCGCGTTGATTTCCGGCGAAACACCCAGTCGCACGGATGAGAAAACCTTCATCGGCAGGGTGGTGGAGCCCGGACCGGCGACGAAGCTTGCAATCACCAGATCGTCAAGCGACAGGGTAAATGACAAAAGCCACCCGGCCAACAGGGCCGGCAGGATCATGGGCAGGGTAATGACAAAGAAAATCTTTGCCGGTTTGGCACCAAGGTCCATCGCGGCTTCTTCGACCGAGGTATCCATGCCCGCCAGTCGCGATTGCACAACAACTGCGACATAGGCGGCACAGAAGGTCGTATGTGCGATCACAATCGTGGTTACACCACGCCCGGCTGGCCATCCGATCAACTGTTCAAGGGTGACAAACAGCAATAGCAGGGACAGGCCGGTGATGACTTCGGGCATCACAAGCGGGGCGGCAACCATGCCCGAAAACAGGGTGCGGCTTTTGAACCGTCCGAAACGGGACATGACAAGCCCGGCCGGTGTGCCAACCGCAAGGGCCAGCGTTGCCGACATCACCCCGATCCGAAGGCTGTTCCAGGCGGCATCGATCATGCCGTCATTGGAAAACAGCGATACATACCATTTGAACGAGAAACCGGTCCAGACGGTGACCAGCTTGCCCTCGTTAAACGAATAAATGATCACAAGCAGGATCGGGACATACAGAAATGCAAAGCCGAACACCAAGGCGCTTAGAAGGAAAGTCGAACGTTTGCCGGTCATTGTCCGTTTTCCTCCTGCTTGGTCTGGATATGCTGGAACCACATGATCGGTACGACAAGGAACAGCAGCATCGCAATCGCGACCGAGGATGCAATCGGCCAGTCACGGTTGGCAAAGAATTCGTTCCAAAGCGTGCGACCGATCATCAGGGTATTCGGCCCGCCCAGAAGTTCCGGGATGACAAACTCGCCAACGGACGGAATGAACACCAGAAGCGATCCGGCCAGAATGCCGGGCATCGATAGGGGCAATGTCACCTTCATGAAGGCTTTCCATGGCTTGCAGCCAAGATCAAGGGCGGCCTCGATCAGGCTGACATCCATTTTTTCCAGCGTGGAATAAAGCGGCAGGATCATGAAGGGCAGGTAAGTATAGACAATGCCGATATAGACCGCGAATTCGGTCTGACGCATGATCAATGGCTCGGAAATAATGCCAAGGTTCAGCAACAGCGCATTGATCAGCCCCTCGCGGTCCAGAATGCCGATCCAGGCATAAACGCGGATCAGGAAGCTGGTCCAGAACGGCAGGATCACCATCATCAGCAGCACACTGCGAAGCGATCCTTGCGCGCGTGCAATGCCATAGGCCATCGGATAACCGATCAGAAGCGTGATCACGGTTGAAATCGCAGCAATCCGGATCGAATTCAGATAGGCCGATATATAAAGACTGTCGCTAAGCAGAAACAGGTAATTGCCGAAATTGATCGTGATATTGACCCCTTCGTCAATCCACGTGAACAGCGCGCTATAGGGCGGCTGGGCGTATTCGGCGGTGGCGAAGCTGATTTTCAGAACGATCAGGAACGGGATCAGGAAGAACAGCATCAGCCAGAGATAGGGCAGGCCGATCACAAGGACCCGGCCATGCTTGAGCATCAGGCGATCATAACGTTGTTTCAGGGTTGGCTTGTCACTGCTCATTGGTTCAGAACCGAAGCAGCCCCGGCCTCCCACGTTACCCAGACGCGATCTTCCCACGTGTAACGTGGTTCGATATGGCGGCTGGAATTGGGTTCGGTGACCTTGATGCGGAAACCGCTATCAAGGCGCACGTGATAGGTCGAAAGCCCGCCAAGATAACCGATTTCCTCGACCTTGCCAGACAGGCAATTATATTTCGTATCGGTCGGTTTTTCGGTCAGCAGGCGCAAACGTTCCGGGCGAAGCGCGATCCAAAGTGTCGCCCCTTCGTGGCCCTGAACGGCGTGATCGATATAAATTTCACCACCGGCATCGTCGGAATGAATGACGGCGTATTTTTCGTCATCATCGACAAGCGTTCCTTCGATCAGGTTGACCTGACCGAGGAAGTTCGCGGTAAAGCGGCTGTTGGGATATTCGTAAAGTTCGAACGGGGTGCCAAGCTGACGGATCACACCTTCATTCATCACCGCAATGCGCGATGCCATTGTCATGGCTTCTTCCTGATCATGGGTGACCATGACAAAGGTGGTGCCGACCTTTTCCTGAATGTTGACCAGTTCGAACTGTGTCTGTTCGCGCAGCTTTTTATCAAGTGCGCCAAGCGGTTCGTCGAGCAGAAGAACCTTTGGCTTTTTGACAAGGGATCGCGCCAGAGCAACACGCTGGCGCTGCCCGCCGGAAAGCTGATGGGGTTTGCGTTTGGCAAACTTGGTCATTTGCACAAGGGCCAGCATATCGGAAACTAGCGTGCGGATTTCCGATTTCGGCAATCCGTCCTGATGCAGGCCAAAGGCCACATTCTGTTCAACTGTCATGTGCGGGAACAGGGCATAGGACTGGAACATCATGTTGGTCGGGCGTTCATAGGCCGGGACGCCTGCCATATCGACACCATCGATGAAGATTTTGCCCGCTGTCGGTTCCTCGAACCCGGCCAGCATCCGCAAAAGGGTTGTTTTGCCGCAGCCCGATCCGCCCAGAAGGGCAAATAATTCATGCCGGTAAATATCAAGCGACACATCATCGACGGCATAAAAGTCGCCGAACTTCTTGGTCACATTCTCGAAACGGATAAACGGGACCGCTTCGGGATTGTTCCAAGGCTGAGTCTTGTGCACATCCTCGTGTGCTTTCTGCAAAGCCCCCTGCGACACCAAGCTTCTCCCCTTGTTTGTTGTCGAGATATACCCAAAACATCGGGCGACATGCCCGGCTATGCATTCGAGCGCGGTCGGCCGAAGCTTGCCGTCCGATGTTTTGGTTCTGCCTGATTAACAGGATGAAGCAATTCCACAATCTGTAAAGAGGGGTGTGCGATATTTCGAACGTTTCGTGGTTGAAATTGCGATAAATGGCGGAAAAGTCAGCAGAGGTGTTCAGAAAATGTGCATTATTGACGGTTTCATCTTCGTTTAGCGCGGCTTTGGCACCCTGCGCAATTTCACGCACGTCATCACGAGTCACAGTTCGCAATGTCACAAAAAAGGGGCGCTGCGAACTGTGCAGCGCCCCTTTGGGCATGTCTGGTATTAACCGGACCGATTACTTGATCGATTTATTGATCGATTACTGGCCGGTTTTAAGCTTGGTCCACAGACGGGTACGGGTCCGAAGTTCTTTCGAGCCCGGCTCGATCTTGGAACGCAGGCGTTCCTTGACTTCCTGCGACGGGTAAACACCCGGATCGGCTTTCAGATCTTCGTCGATGAATTCCATGGCAGCCTCGTTCGGGCTGGCATATTCGACATAGTTGGCAAGATCGGCACCGACATCGGCGCGCAGGATGTAATCAATGAATTTGTGGGCCAGATCCGGGTTCGGCGCGTCGGCCGGGATCATCATCACGTCAAACCAGATCAGGGTGCCTTCTTTCGGGATCACGTATTTGATCTGGTTGCCATTGCCGGCTTCTTCGGCGCGAAGGGCGGCCTGGCCAACGTCACCTGACCAGCCGATCGATACGCAGACGTTACCATTGGCAAGGTCGTTGATATATTGCGAGCTGTGGAAATAGGTGATGTAGGGACGGACTTTTTCAAGCTCTGCCATTGCGGCTTCGATATCCGCGGTCGACTGTTTGGAATCCGGCTTATCCAGATAGAAGTTGACGAGCGGCACGATTTCGCCCGGATCGTCAAGCATGGTCAGACCGCATTTTGACAGTTTTTCGGCATATTGCGGATCAAAAACCAGCGCCCAGCTATCGAGCGGGGCATCGTCACCCAGAGCTTCCTGAACCTTGGCAACGTTATAGCCAATGCCGTTGGTGCCCCAAAGGTACGGAACAGCGTAATCGTTGTTCGGGTCGTATTTGGCGGTCTGGTTCAGGATCACCTTGTCCAGATTGCCAAAGTTTTCCAGTTTGGATTTGTCGACTTTCTGGAAGATGCCTGCCTGGATCAGGCGCTGTGCATCGGCCAGAGTCGGAACGACAAGGTCATAACCCGAATTGCCAGCCAGCAGTTTGGCTTCGACAACCTGGTTGCTGTCATAGACGTCGTAATTGACCTTTACGCCATATTCCTTTTCGAAATTGGCGACGGTTTCTTCGCCGATATAGTCAGACCAGTTATAAACGTTAAGGACTTCCTGTGCCGATGCGCTTGCGGCAAAGCCCGAAAGGGCTGCGGCAAGGACAACCAGGCTGGAAGATTTAAGAAGTGATTTCATTTCGCTGAGCCTCCCATGTGGCAGCGTTTGAAAATTTGAAGGTCCTGTTATTGCTTTCTCCAAGACCCTCATATCCTTCGAATGCCTCAGGTTTTTGTCAAATACAAGATGGATTTTTGGGCATTTTTCGCATCAAGTGAAAAATTAGGCATTCATCATGCAACATTCTTGCGCCAGAGATGATGCCCTGGCGCAAGAATTCAATCAAACGTTCAGCAGAAGGTGTTCACGCTCCCACGCGCTGATCACCGTCTGATAGGCATCCCATTCGGCTTCCTTGACGGCGAGAACGGCGGCCGAAAATTCTTCGCCCAACAGGTCTTTTAGCGGTTTGCACCGATGGAATTTGGCCAGTGCTTCGTGGATGTGACGGGGCAGGGAATGCGCCCGGTCATAACCCGACCCTTCGATCTGGGCGGTCGGATCGACTTCCTCGATAATACCCAGCAGGCCACAGGCAAGCGATGCCGCAATCGCCAGATACGGGTTGGCATCGGCCCCCGGAATGCGGTTTTCGATACGGCGTGCATTGGCCGGGCCGTTCGGCTGACGCAGGCCGACAGTCCGGTTATCAAGTGACCAGTGCATGTTGATCGGGGCATCCGACCAGGGCTGCAAACGGCGATAGCTGTTCATGTTCGGAGCCAGAAGCGGCATGGCAGCAGGCAGATAACGCTGCAAGCCGCCGACATAGTTCAGGAACATCTGCGAGTTATCGCCATTGTCATCGGCAAACAGGTTTTTGCCTGTCTTGATGTCGATGACGCTTTGATGGATATGCATGGCACTGCCCGGATGGTTGCCCATCGGTTTGGCCATGAATGTGCCATAGACCCCGTGCTTGAGCGCGGTTTCACGCAGCGTGCGTTTAAACAGGAAGGCCTGGTCGGCCAGTTCAAGCGGCGCGCCGTGATTGAAGTTCATTTCAAGCTGGGCGGGGCCCGACTCGTGGCTCATGGTATCGGCGTCGATATTCATGGCCTCGCAATAGTCGTAAAGGTCTTCGATCAGTGGATCGAATTCGTTGATCGCATCGATGCCAAAGGCGTTCGATGCCCGTTCCGGGCGGCCCGAACGTCCGATTGGCGGTTCAAGCGGGTTGTCCGGGTCGGTGTTTTTTGCCACCAAATAAAATTCAAGTTCCGGGGCAATGATCGGTTTCATGCCGCGTTCTTCAAAGGCCGCCAGGACACGTTTCAGAACGTGGCGCGGTGAGATCGACACCTCGTCGCCATAAAAATGATAACAGTCGCAAATAATCTGTGCTGTCGGTTCTTCGTACCACGGCACGACGCGAATGGTTTCCGGATCAGGGACCATGACAACGTCTTTTTCCGCCGGGTCGAGAAACGCGTCGGTTTCTTCCGGGTAGCCCCCGGTGACCGTCATGGAAAAAATTGCCTCGGGGATGGCAAGGCTTTTGGCTTCAAGCCCGCGCAAAAACTTTTGCGTCGGCAGAACCTTGCCGCGTGCCACCCCGGACATATCTGGGACAATACATTCGACTTCTTCAATTTTGCGGTCAGAAAGCCACTTTTTGAGATCGGTACTCATATGTAGTCGGACGCTTTCGCGCCAGTCCTTCAAAATTGCATTTTCTTGCTTTTTCCGGGCGTTTCCCGGTCAAATTCACAAGAAAGGAGGTTTGTCTTCGATGAATTCAGAATGTTTTTTTGTTATTTGCTTCGATATTCGAATTTTGTGCGAGTATTTCGGTGGATAGTCGAAGATATCAATTCATATATCTGGATGGCTCCCACCAAGTTGCGTTATAAGCAGGGGTCTGGACCCACTAACATGATCACAATGGTCGGTCAGATTTGTACGGATACGCGAAGCAAAATCGCAGGAAGATGTGCATCTTTCAAGGTTTTGCGACAAAGTAGCCCGTGCAAATCTGACCGATCCGAAGGACACCAGCTATGAGCGCGAACTCCTGCGTCAAAGCCCTTGACCGGGGTGGCGGCCCGCTCTGCGGTCTTTTCCTTGTATTTCACGATCATAGCTGGTGCCATTGTGGTCATGTTAGTGGGTCCAGACCCCTGAAGATTATAAGGGCAGCGGTTGGACGCTGGTCAAGGAGGTAAAATGAAAATCGAACATCCGTATCTTATGTTTCTTGGTGATGCACCCGACGAATTGGCGGCAAAAACCGCGATTGGCATCAAACAGTGGCGCCCCGAATGGTGCGTCGCACAGCTAAGCCTTCCGGGCTGTCAGGCCGATCTTGGCCTGCCGGAAATGTCGATTGCCGAAGCCAAAGCCGCCGGTGTCAAAACCATCGTTCTGGGCGTTGCCAACCGTGGCGGTATTATCGGACCGGCATGGATGGAAACCCTTCTGGCAGCGATTGATGCCGGGATGGATATCGCCAACGGTCTGCATACGCGCCTGTCGACGATTCCCGAACTGGTCCAAGCCGCCAACGCCAAAGGCGTAAAACTTTTCGACGTCCGTCACTTTGATGGCAAGCTGCCGGTCGGTAACGGTGAAAAACGTCCGGGCAAACGTGTTCTGGCGGTTGGGACTGATTGCTCGGTCGGGAAAATGTACACCGCCCTTGCGCTTGATGCGGAAATGAAAAAGCGCGGCATGAAGTCGACTTTCCGTGCCACCGGCCAGACCGGTATTTTCATCGCGGGCGAAGGCATTTCGGTTGATGCCGTGATTTCGGACTTTATTTCCGGCGCGGTTGAAACCATTGCGCCGGCCAACGAGCCGGACCATTGGGACGTTGTCGAAGGGCAGGGCAGCCTGTTCCATGCCTCGTTCGCCGGTGTATCCATGGGGCTGATCCATGGTTCGCAGCCCGATGCCATCATCGTTTGCCACGAACCGACCCGTACCCACATGCGTGGTCTGCCGGGCTATAAGTTGCCGGACCTGAAAACCACGATGGACGTCAACCTGATGCATGCGCGCCTGACCAACCCTGATTGTGTGGTTGCCGGTTTCGCCATCAACACCAAGTCGCTTGACGATGCGGCGGCCAAAAAGCTTCTGGCCGAGGTCGAAGCCGAATTTGGCCTGCCATGTGTGGACCCGGTTCGGACCGGTGTTGCATCAATCGTCGACAAATTGCAGGAGATCTGATGTGCCGCGCATAAGTGTCACATCTGAAGTCTGGCCGCTGCGCGGGGCGTTCAAAATCTCGCGCGGGGCCAAGACCGAGGCCCATGTCGTCAAGGTCGCCCTGACCGACGGTGAATATACCGGATATGGGGAATGCGTTCCCTATGCACGTTATAACGAAACCGTCGAAGGCGTCATAACCGATATCGAGGCCCAGGCTGATGCCCTTTCGCGTGGGATGACGCGAAAGGAATTGCAGGACGCGATGAAGGCCGGTGCGGCGCGCAACGCGGTTGACTGTGCCTATTGGGACCTTGAGGCAAAGCGATTTGGGCGTCGTGCCTGGGAACTTGCCGAACGCAAGGCACCCGAAGGCCTGATTACGGCTGAAACGCTTAGCCTTGATACGCCTGATGCGATGCGTGAAGCCGCGCGCAAGGCGGCGTCTGCACCGTTGCTTAAGCTTAAGCTTAACGGCGAAAACGTTCTCGAATCCGTTCGTGCGGTTCGTGAAGGTGCGCCGACATCGCGTTTGATTGTTGATGCCAACGAGGCATGGTCGATTGCGCTGCTTGAGGATATCGGTGCGGAGCTTGACGCGCTTGGTGTGGAAATGATCGAGCAACCGCTGCCCGCCGGGCAGGATGACGGTCTGATTGATCTTGATTGTCCGGTGCTGCTTTGTGCCGATGAATCGATCCATACCGTTGCCGACATCCCGCGTTTGTCGCAGCTTTACGACATGATCAATATCAAGCTTGATAAAACCGGTGGTCTGACCGGCGCGCTTGAGCTTGCCGATGCTGCCGCTAAGGTTGGCATGCAGATCATGGTTGGCTGCATGGTCGGGACCTCGCTTGCTATGGCGCCGGCGATGATCGTTGCCGCCGATGCCCGCATTGTTGATCTTGACGGTCCGCTATGGATGGCAAAAGACCGTGAAAACGGTCTGGCGTTTGACAAGGGCGTCATGGGGCTTCCTGATCGCGCCCTTTGGGGCTGATTCCCCGGGGCTAAGCCTGAAATTCTGTTGATTTTTGCCGCCATACCGGTTTTTCGGTGTGGCGGTTTCTTTTTGGTGCGGCTTATGATTTCGGGATGATGCGAGTCGCGACCATTTTGCAATTCGCGTTACGGTTTTAAGGGTGCTGTTGTTGTGAAAAACAACTTAGGGGCGCGAAAATACGTTAATTATTGTGTTGAAACAGGTGGTTGTTTTTATTTTTTCTTTCTTAATTAGCTAAAAATTAATTCAAAAACAGCGTGCCACCTCTTCTGGATAGTTGAATTGCCGGTTAAATCAGGGAACGATCATGCAGTTATTCGGGGCTGCTGTGGCTCCTTCGCATAGATGAGTTGGAGCTGACCCGCGTGCTATCCGGTCCCCGAAGAGATAGTCGACGCTTCGCAGGGCCCTTGCGATGTCGATATCGTGATTTTCTTTATACGCCCCGGCATGCAGAACTTCTGCATCTGCGGCGTAAGGAATCGGTACAGCTAACCGCGCGCTTCGCGGCCTTTTTCACCCTCGTTCTTCTGGCGCTTGTCCCGATCTGGGACGGGGCCTATGGCAATGGCTTCTGGCAATCGCAAGCCGTGATCATGCGCCTCCTTGTCATGGGGATTGCGGTTGCGGTGCTGCTTAATCGGGCGGTCAGTTCGAAATGGCGTCGCCGTGCGCCTTATCTGCCGATGCTGTTTCTTGTGATTGCCGCCGCCCTGCTGTGCGGTTTTTCGGGGCTTGATCTTGCGGCGTCGCCAAAGATGCTGACCTCGCACAGTTTCCTGCTTCTTGGCATTGTTGTCCTGATTGCCATCATGCCGCTGACACTGGCCGAGGCGGGAATAATGGTTTCTCCGATCGTTGTGTTGCTGTTCTTTGGTGCTCAGGGGCCCGTTGCAGGCGGTTATGTGCCGGTTGAAATGATTTTGCCCGTCTTGCTGCCGCTTGCGGTGATGGCGGCCATGGTTCAGCTTTATCGAACGATTGTTGCCGCGCAGGAAATTGCGATTGATCCGCTGACGGGAGTCTATACCCGTGCCTTTGGCATGGAAATGCTGCGTCTGAATTTTGAAGCCGCCTATCGTAAGCGAAGCCCGCTTACCGTGGCCTTTGTCGATCTTGATGACTTCAAGAAAATCAATGATCAGTTCGGCCATGATTACGGTGACCGCATTCTTGAAGAAGCCGGGCGCAATCTGGCGCATCGGTTCCGGAGCACGGATCTGGTGATCCGCTGGGGCGGGGAGGAATTCCTTGTTATTCTGCCTGACCTGACATTGGCACGTGCCAATGAAGTCATGCATCGCGTCATGGCGCCGGGTCTTGCCGATCTTGCCAATGGTTTGACCCAGCAGGCAAGTTACGGACTGGCCGAGCGGATCGAAGATGTCATTTCCCAGCCGCATAACCTGATCGACCTTGCCGATCAGCGCATGTATGACGCCAAAAAACGCCATGACCGCGAACAGATCGTTGCTGATGGCCTGTCGGGTCGCAAGATTTCCGGGGCTGCTGCCACCACGTCATCGGCGCGTGCGGCCGATGCCAGCAAGGTCGTCAATCAGACCGTGAATTAACCCCGCGACCTTTGCGGCCTTTTCGAAGGTCCGGCATAAGGTTCTTTTTCTTGTTCTGCTTATTCCTGGATTTTGACAGGCGCCGCTTTTTGGGGCGTCTTTTTTGCGAATCTGCCCTAATTGGTCATGTTGCGGGGCAATTTTATCCGATTGTATTTTTCGGGATCCCGCGATGCTGATGGGTGCGAGACCGCGTAAATGAGAGTTTCTGCGGGTTTGGAGCAGATTCTCATGATGGGAAACGAAAGCCGAATTTTCGACTCTGCTGATGGAATCGCAGTGTTTCCGCCGTTCCTGATTACAACTTTTGATCAGATTTGCCGATTTTTCGGAAATGAACCGTGGCGCGGAAAAATGAGGATGCTGAAAAAATGATCGCATCTGGTCGGGACTCAGTTCGAAAAAGTGTCAATTTGGTGAAATTTTGACCAAAAAAAGTGCATTAATTTTTTTGATAAAAAAATAGTCAAAAACGTGTTGCGTTCGCCCGATCTAATGGGTAATGTCTATTTGTGCGCTGCGGTAGGACGCAGTGCATTCCGGCGAGCGACTTGTCGCTCGTTTCTTGGACGTTTCCTCCCTAGACTTGGGCCGCTGTCACAGGCGGCCTTCTTTTTTGCCTGAATTCCAGGGTTTTACAGGTTTTTCCGGGGTACGGGAATTCGCGCCGCAAGTACCATTATGTCGCCTGCGCGGGATTGTGCGGTGCAACTCGCGCCATGGTTAAGGGTGAATGCCATTCCCCATCGACATCAAAAAGGAAAGGCACCGTCTGTCTGACTGGTGCCTTTGTTCGCGTGTCGCAAGGTTATGGCGATAGGGGTTATTTCTCCCGCCCTGGATCGCGTTCCGGGAAGTTGCCATCCCCGTCACCAAGGCCGCGCTGCATGATCACGCTATCGACCCAGCGGCCAAGTTTGAATCCTGCCGACTGCAATGTGCCCGCCACCCGGAAGCCCAGGCGCGCGTGCAACCCGATAGAGGCGACATTGGCGCTATCGCCGATCACGGCAACCATCTGGCGATAGCCAAGGGCCGTACAGCGTTTGATCAGTTCGGACAGAAGCGCGCGACCGGCCCCCTTGCCGACCACATCGGGCGCGATATAGATCGTGTCCTCGACCGTAAAGCGGTACGCCGGGCGCGGGCGATAGGCCCCGGCATAGGCAAAGCCTTCGACGCGGCCATCAATTTCCGCCACCAGATAGGGCAGGCCGCGTTCGCGGACATGCTGCCAGCGGGTTGTTAGTTCGGCGATTTCAGGCGCACGTTCCTCGAACGAGGCCAGGCCATGCAGGACATGGTGGCCGTAAATTTCGGTAATGCGGCCAAAATCCTCTGGCTCGGCATCGCGGATCACAAGATCCTCCAAGGGCGCGGCGCCATTTGGCATCGGTTTTCCTGATGGTGTGGAAGAAACGGGGCTGGATGTCATCAGAAGGGATTCCCGTCAAGATCGTGGAAGCACGATATCAGATGCGTCATCTGTTCGCGCAGGGTGTCAAATCCGCGATGGGGCGTGATCGTGTCTTCGTCCATGTAAAGCGAGCGTGAAAGCTCGATCTGCAGGCTGTGCACGTTGTTTTCCGGTTGCCCGTAATGGCGCGTGCAAAAACCGCCTGCATATGGATCATTGTGCGACGGGGTAAAGCCCAGATCGCGGACACGATCTTCGACAAAGCGCGTCAAAGACGGATGGCAGGAACTTCCATAGCAATCGCCCAGAACCAGATCAACGCGGTTTTTGCTGCTGTCGACAGAATCGCCGGGCATGGAATGGCAATCAATCAGGATGCAATAGCCAAACTGATCACGCGTTGCATCGATCAGCTTGCGAAGCGCACTGTGATAGGGGTGATAAAAGGTATCGATCCGGTGCATTGCCTCGGCGACCGGCAGGCGGGTTTTGTAAATTTCGATCCCGCCGCTGACGACGCGCGGGATGGATCCCAGTCCCGAGAGGGCGCGCATCGAATGAATGTCGGCGTCCGAGGGCAGGGGGCCGTCAAACATGCGCGGGTCAAGTTCCAGCGCCCCGCGATTGACATCGACAAAGGCACGCGGAAATGTCGCGCACAGCAGGGGGGCGCCCAGTTTGGGCGCACTGGCAAACAATTGATCGACAAAGGCATCCTCAGACGCGCGCAGCGCAAACGAATCAATGCGCGCAATCTCGATCAATTCCTGCGGATAATGGCGCCCGGAATGGGGCGATGCAAACACCACCGGCAGGGTTTGCCGGGATGGCAGGATGACGGTTGCCGGTCCATTGCCGGTAAGATCCGATGGCAACTGGTTCATTGTCGTTTGTTATGTCTTCCCTAAACTGGATGATGATCATAGCAACAGCGATCCATCCCGTCCCCCATAGATGAAGATTTTTTGTCAAAAATCCAATTGAGGGGTTGCACCTTTCACGGCCTTGGGCTAAATACCGCCTCGCCGTCACAAACGGTGCTGGCCAAGCCTTCTGCCTTGAAGGCCGGTCAGATGAAAGATGGGTAAGAGGGCCTATAGCTCAGTTGGTTAGAGCGTTCGCTTGACATGCGAGAGGTCACAAGTTCGAGTCTTGTTAGGCCCACCATCTTTCCCCAAATACAGGGGCCTATAGCTCAGTTGGTTAGAGCGTTCGCTTGACATGCGAGAGGTCACAAGTTCGAGTCTTGTTAGGCCCACCATTTCCTCCCCGCCGGTTTCCGAGCGGGGTTTTGTGTTTCTGGCCCCAGAAACCGTTCATTTCCCAAGGTTATCAAGGCTTCCGGCGCATCATGATCGGCCCGGATATTTCCCGCTTGAAGTCGTGTGTAATATGTGTTGAATGCATTCAAACGAGCGTTCTGTTTCGGCCTGATGCCTTGTCATTCGGCCCGATGATCTGACGGAGGCCTGCCATGATCATGTCTTTCGAAACCGCCCTTGGCCTTCTTGCCGGATCACTGACCACGATTGCCTTCCTGCCGCAGGTCATCCGCACCTGGCGCACCCGCTCGACGGCTGATATCTCACTTGTGATGTTTCTAATCCTGTGCACCGGGATCGCGCTTTGGCTGGTTTATGGCCTGGTCCGTGGCGACTGGCCCGTGATCATTGCCAACGGCTTTACCCTTGTCCTGGCCTCGACCATCCTGTTCTTCAAGCTGCGTCACGGATAGGGCGTTTTTCCCGACTGCCAAATTCAGGGTTGCAGGCCCGCGCATCTGGCAGTGTTGCGGATATGGGTTTCCATTTCGCGGCGGGCGAGGGGGCCGTCATTGTCGCGAAGAGCGGCAATGATCCGTCGATGTTCAGCGATGGATGCCTTCATGCGTTCCGGATCGGTAATCGGGATCGGCTGGCGCTGTGTTTCGGTCAACTGGTCGCGAACATTCTGATAAAGTGCGCGCAACATCGCATTGCTGCATGCTGCGACAATCGTGTCGTGGAATGATAGATCGGCCTCGACATTGGCGATCAGGTCCTGATTGGCCCAGCAATCTTCCATCTGCTTGGTGGCCTGTTCCATATGGTCAAGCTGGTTGGCGGTTAGCCTGCCGCTTGCCAGTTCGGTAATCTGGCCTTCCAGCATGATGCGGGTCTGAAATACATCAAACACGGAATAGCTGTCGGAATAGCGCCACGGCGCCATGCCCGGTTTGGTCACATTAGATGGATCTGTGACAAAGGTGCCGCGACCAGCCTCTGTCTTGATCAGTCCAAGTGTTTCAAGTGTCAGCAGGGCCTCGCGCAGGGAAGCGCGGCTGACGCCGAACTTTTGCGAAAATTCGCGCTGGGACGGAATCTTTTCCCCCGGCTTCAGTGCGCCGCTTTGGATCATTTCCTGAATTTCTCGCGCAACGGATTGCGGCAAGAACGTTTTTGTAAGCATGCCCTAGACCTTTATTGCTTATTATCCTTGGACGTGCCGCCTTTCGTTGAAGGCGGCTTTTTTGATTTTTGCATGATCCAACTTGCAAATGCCATTGAAACATGTTTGTCTGGTCTAACTGGTCTGACCAGTTAGACCAGACTATTCAGGGACGGTTTAAAAAACAAGGGAAACATCATGCAACTCCTCTCGTACCTCAAATCATCGCTCGTTGGCGGCGTTCTGGCGGTTTCGGCAATCGCGTCGGCAAATGCGGCTGATCTGACTGTTGGGGCCAATATCGGCAACGTTCCGTGGGAATTTCAGGATGCCGATGCCAAGACCGTCGGTTTTGAAGTCGATCTGGTAGCCGAGGTCGCCAAGCGTCTTGGCAAATCTGTTGAATTCGTCAACATCCCGTTCAACGGCCTGTTCCCGGCGGTACAGTCGGGCCGTATCGATATGGCGGTATCGTCGATCACCATTACCGACAAACGTCTGGAGTCGGTGACTTTTGCTCAGCCATATTACGATAGTGACCAGTCACTGACCGTTGCTGCGGCAAGCGGCATCGAAGGTATGGACGGCATGGCTGGCAAGATTGTCGGTGTCGATACCGGATCGACCGGAGACATGTGGGTCGGCAAACATGGCGCGGACTATAAACTGGCTGAAACCCGTCGCTACGAAGGCCTTTCACCGGCGATGCTTGATCTGGTAGCGGGTCGTATCGACGGCTATATCAGCGACATTCCGGCACTACTGTATTACGTCAAGGACAAGCCGAACCTTAAAGTCGTTGAGCGTATCACCACCGGTGAAAAATATTCGATCATGTTTAACAAGGACGCACCGCTTGCGACCGAGGTAAACGACATCCTGACCGAACTGAAAAAAGAAGGCTTCATCGCACAGCTGCATGAAACCTGGTTCGGTGCAAAACCCGAAGAAACCACTTCGACCGTCGCGGTCATGGATATGCCGACCCTGAAGTAACAGGGCGTTCCGTCCCGTCCGGCGGTGGGTTTCGGCCTGCCGCCGACACTCCTTATCGAAGTGGTAGTATTATGGACCTTCTATCGACATTCTTTAATGTCCCGGTGTTGCTTGCAAGCTTGCCGCAACTGATGTCTGGGTTGCTGGTGACATTGCAAATCGGCGTCACCAGTATTGTTTGCGGCCTTGTTGGCGGTCTTTTTCTTGCAGTGACGCGGCTTTATGCACCGGGGTTTGTGTGTGTAATTGTCAGGCTTTACATCGATATTTTCCGATCGATCCCGCTGCTTGTTCTGCTGATTGTTGTTTATTACGCGCTGCCGTTTGTCGGCATTCGTCTGTCGCCTTTTCTGTCTGCGGTTACGGCGCTGACTTTGGTGTCATCGGCCTACACCGCCGAAATTTTCCGCGCGGGGATCGAGGCCATTCCACATGGCCAATTCGAAGCATCGGCCGCGCTTGGTCTTTCCAATCGTCACACGATGATTGACGTGATTCTGCCCCAGGCCATCCGCATCGTGATCCCGCCACTGACCAACAATTGCATCAATGTGATGAAAGACACGGCACTGGCGTCGGTCGTTGCCATGCCCGACCTTTTGAAACAGGCGACCCAGGCGCAGGCATTGTCGGCAAACCCGACCCCCCTGATCGGGGCGGCACTGATTTATCTGATCTTGCTTTGGCCGATGGTGTGTGTCGTTGCCCGACTTGAAAAACGTTACAGCAAGGGGAAACGATAATGGCGGCCCTGATCACGATCAGTAATCTTAAAAAAGCATATGGTTCGTTCAAGGTTCTGCACGGGATTGACCTTGATATCGCACAGGGCGAAGTCGTCTGTGTCATCGGTCCGTCCGGGTCAGGGAAATCGACCCTGATCCGGTGCATCAATCATCTTGAGGCATTCGACGCCGAAAGCGAGATCACGGTGGATGGCATCCCGGTCAAGCCGGGCCGTGCATTGGCCAAGGTCCGCGCTGAAGTCGGCATGGTGTTTCAGTCCTTCAACCTGTTCCCGCATATGACGGTGCTGCGCAATGTCATGCTGGCACCGATGCGGGTGCGCCATGCCAAAACGGCTGATGCCGAAAAACATGCACGCAACCTGTTGCAGCGGGTCGGCATTTCCGAACAGGCCGATAAATATCCCGGGCAGCTTTCAGGGGGCCAGCAGCAGCGTGTCGCGATTGCCCGTGCGCTGGCGATGGAGCCAAAGGTTCTTTTGTTTGATGAACCGACATCGGCCCTTGATCCGGAAATGGTTGGCGAGGTTCTTGATGTCATGAAAAAGCTGGCCGGGACAGGGGTGACGATGGTGATTGTGACCCATGAAATGGGCTTTGCCCGCCAGGTCGCGGATCGCGTCATTTTCATGGATGGTGGCAACATCATCGAAGCCGGTCCCCCGACACAGATTTTTGATCAACCGGTCGAAACGCGCACGAAAAGCTTCCTGCACGCCGTTCTTGATCACTGAAAAACAAATAAAAAACACGGACATTCCGGAGGATAGTTTATGACAACCAACAAACAGCTCGATATGGATTTTGTGCGCAGCCAGTTTCCCGGTCTGTCAAAGGGCTGGGTGCTTTTTGACAATGCAGGGGGCTCGCAAATCCTGAAATCGGCGGTGGAACGGATCAATACATTCCTGTTTGATAAAAACGTTCAGATCGGCGGTTCTTACGAGGTGTCGCAAAAGGCGGCCGAGGCGCTGCTTGAAGCGCGCACCAGTGCGATGCATCTGGTCAATGCCAGCCGCCCCGAAGAAATCGTGTTCGGAAGCTCGACCACAGCACTATTGCAAAACCTTGCCCGGGCCATGCAAAGCCAGCTGTCGAAGGGTGATGAAATCATCGTTACGGTTGCCGATCATGAATCCAATATCGGTCCGTGGGACAGACTGCAAAGTGCCGGGATCAAGGTGAAGTTCTGGCCACTGGATCGCGAACAGTTAAGGCTTGATCTGAAAGACCTTGAGCCGCTTATGACCGACCGCACCAGACTTGTATGCGTGACCCATGTGTCCAACATTCTTGGTGAAATCAATCCGATCCGCCAGATTGCTGATTTCGTCCATGCGCGCGGGGCGCGTATTTGCGTTGATGCGGTGGCCTATGCCCCGCATCGTGCGGTTGATGTGCAGGCATTTGACGCCGATTACTATGTCTTCAGCCTCTATAAGACCTATGGGCCGCATTATGCGCTGATGTATGGCAAATACGACCATCTGCTCGAACTCGATACGCTTTATCATTACTTCTATGGCAAGGATAAGGTGCCGGGCAAACTTGAACCCGGTAATCCGAATTACGAGCTTGCCTATGCCACCTGCGGCATTGTCGATTATCTTGTGAAACTTGGTGAAATGACTGCCGAAACCGGTTCGGTGCGGCAAAAAATCGTTGCTGCCTATGACGCCATCACCTTGCAGGAAAACGCCCTTGTCGAACGGTTGCTGGGATACCTTCGCAGCCGTAATGATTGCACGATCATTGGCCGTTCGGACAACCGCGATGGCATTCGAATTCCAACCATCAGCTTCCGCTTTGATGGCATGGATGCCAGCGAGGTCTGCAAAATCATTGATGACGAAAAAATCGCCATCCGGTTTGGTGATTTCCATTCCCGTCGTCTGGCGGAATATCTTGATGTCACCGACCATGGCGGCATGGTCCGGGTTTCGATGGTTCATTACAATACGGTTGAAGAAGTTGATCGTCTGACTGCGGCCTTCGACCGGATGCTCAATGCCGGTAAATCCGCCGCTGCCGCACGATAGGGGAGCCGATCACATGCAGTTTGACCGCATCATCAAAAACGGCACAATCGTTACCGCCAGCGACATTTACCGCGGCGATATCGGGATTGTCGACGGGCGCATTGCCGCGATTGCCGCAAATCTTGATGGCAGTGACGATATTGTCGATGCCACCGGGCTTTATGTGATGCCCGGCGGGATCGACAGCCACGTCCACATTTCCCAACCATCGGGCGACGGGATCGTCATGGCCGACGATTTCGAAACCGGGACGCGGTCGGCGGCGATGGGGGGCAATACCTCTATCCTGAGTTTCTGCATGCAGGAAAAGGGTGACAGCCTTCGGGAATCATTAAAGGTCTATCATGCCAAGGCAGACGGCGAATGCCATATCGATGTCGCCTTTCACCTGATCGTCACCGATCCGACCCCGGCGGTTCTGGGGCAGGAGCTTCCGGCGCTGGTGGAGGATGGCTATACGTCGATCAAGGTTTTCATGACCTATGACGGGTTGCGTCTGCGAGATGATGAAATCCTTGATACGCTTGAAAGTGCGCGGCGGTCGGGTGCATTGGTGATGGTGCATTGTGAAAACGAGGATGCCATTCGTTTCCTGATCGGGCGGCACGAAGCCAATGGTGATCTGGCGGCGAAATTCCATGCCACGACCCGTCCGATTGCGGCTGAACGCGAAGCAACCCATCGCGCTTTATCGCTGGCCGAAATTGTCGATACGCCGATTGTCATCGTTCATGTTTCGAACCGCGAAGCCATGGAAGAAATCGAACGGGCCCGGATGCGCGGCAGCAAGGTTGTCGGGGAAACCTGCCCGCAATATCTGATGCTGACGGCCGATGATCTTGATCAGTCGGAAATGGAGGGGGCAAAGTTTGTCTGTTCCCCACCGCCGCGTGACAAGGCCAGTCAGGATGCCTGCTGGGATGGGATCGAACGCGGCGTCTTTGATCTGTTTTCATCCGATCATTGCCCATTCCGGTTTGACGATCCGGCGGGCAAGCTTAATGAAAAGGGCAGGAAAAGCTTCCGTTGGATCCCCAACGGCATCCCCGGTGTTGCCACCCGTCTGCCGATCCTGTTTTCCGAAGGTGTTCAAAAGGGGCGGATTGATCTGTGCCGCTTTGTCGCGATCACCGCGACCAATCACGCCAAGCTTTACGGCATGTATCCGCAAAAGGGCACGATTGCGATTGGTTCGGATGCGGATATCGTCCTTTGGGACCCGGAAAAGAAGGTCACCATTACCAATGATCTGCTCGCCCAGGGGGCGGATTATACCCCGTTCGAAGGGCTGGAAATTTCCGGCTGGCCGATACACACGATGGTGCGCGGCAAAACTGTTGTCAAAGACGGCAGGCTGATCGGGGAAAAGGGATATGGGGCCTATGTCGCGCGTGAACGGTCATCCCTGACCGCGTCGCAAAAAACGGTTGGCTAGGTTCGGCATCAAAGATTTCAATGAATGGCGGCAATGCGTCCTATCGCATTGCCGCGATGCTTTTGCGGAACCTGATTGCGCTGAAGGCGAAGAACAGGGCGGCGATCACGAAGACGATCAGAAATTCCTGCCAGACGACATCTATCCCGGCATCGCGATACAGGATCGCCTGTGCGAAGCTGACAAAGTGGCTGGACGGGACGAATTGCATGATGTTCTGAAGCGTTTCAGGCATGCTTTCAAGCGGCGTATTCCCGCCTGACAACATCCGCATCGGCAATACGACAAGGATGAAGAGAAGCCCGAATTGCGGCATTGATTTCGTCATGGTCGCAAGGAAAATGCCAAGGGCGGTGGCAAAAAACAGATACAGCATGGTTCCGGTAAAGAACAGCAGCTTGGAGCCGATAATCGGCACGCCCAGCATCAGTTCGACGACAAAGAACAGCGATACCGCACTGGCGATCAGGATCACAAGACCGTTGGCCCAGACCTTTGCCAGCATGATTTCAAACGGATCAAGCGGCATCACCAGCAGATGTTCAATCGTGCCATGTTCGCGTTCACGAATAAGTGCTGCTCCCGAGAGGATGATCGACAGCATTGTGATGTTGTTGATGATCTCCATCGTGCTGGTGAACCATGAACTGGTGGCGTTTTCGTTATAGGCATAACGTGTCACAAGTGTCGCCGGTGGTTCGTGATTTGCCGCGACATAGGCTGAAACCCCGCCCATGAAGGTCCGGACTTCCTGGGCGATGATATTGCTGACATAGCCTTGGCCGATCCCGGCCTGCATCATGGCGGTGGCATCGATGTTAAGCTGAATTTCCGGTTGATGACCGGCAATCAGATTCTTTTCAAAATCGGGCGGGATCACCAGAACAAAGGTGTATTCGCCGCCATCCATGGCCGCGTCAATGTCACCTTCGCTGATTTCCCCGGGTATCTTGAAAAATGGTTGCAGAAACGCATCGCCGATCTGGCGCGACAATTTGGATTTGTCCAGATCGGCAATCGCGATCGATGCGTTTTTAAGGTCATGGGAAAAACCGGTGGCGGCATTGTAAATCGCAAATGAAAACGCCCAGCAGATCAGGATCAGCAACACGACATCGCGACGGAGGCTGAAAAGCTCCTTGATGCCGAGGCGATAGATATTTTCAATCCGTTTGCCAAACATCAAATTTACGCCTCCTGCTTTTTAAGCAGCAGCATCGAAAGGGTGGTTAATACCGGGAAGAAAATCACAAGCGTTATGATTTCCGGATAAAGTTCGGCAAAGCCAAGCGCCTTGGTAAAGACCCCGACACTGATCGACATGAAATGCGATGTCGGCATGATGGTCGAAAGCACGGCGGGCGCCCCTTCAAGCGAGGATATCGGCTGCATCATTCCGGAAAACATCACTGATGGCACCATCGTCGCAATCGCGGTTCCGAACAGTGCGGCGATCTGGGTCTTGGTGAAGGACGAAATCAAAAGCCCCAAACCGGTTGTGGCAAAAACAAACAGGAAGGCCCCGACAATAAGGGTAAGCGGATTGCCCCGCATCGGGACTTCGAACCAGAACAGCGCCATCGCCACCATCAGAACGAAATTGATCAGCCCCAACCCGACATAGGGCAATTGTTTGCCAATCAGGAATTCGATCCGCGTGACCGGCGTGACATAAAGGTTGGTGATCGATCCCAGTTCCTTTTCACGCACCACGCCGACCGCCATCAGAACGGCGGGGATAAACATCAGCAGCAGCGCAATCACCGATGGCACCATGGCATAGATGCTTTTGAAATCCTGATTATAGCGATAGCGTGTCTCAATGCTTACCGGCAGAGTTTGCGCGGGCAAACCTGTGTTGCGCATGCTGCGTTCGTTCAGATATTTGCTGTGAATGCCTTCGACATAGCCATGGATGGTTTCGGCGCGAAACGGCATGGTGCCATCGATGGTTGCGGCGACTTCGGGGCTGCGTCCGGCTTCAAGGTCGCGGCCAAATCCCGGCGGAATTTCAATCGCCAGCGTGATATCGCCCGACAGCAACCGCTGTTCGAGTTCGTCATTGCTGTTTAACGGCGGCTGTTCGCTGAAATATCGCGACCCTGCAAGGTTTTCAAGATAGGTGCGACTGGTTTCCGTCCTGTCGCGGTCGAGTGCAGCATATGTCAGATTTTCAACGTCAAAGGTAATGCCAAGCCCGAAAACCGGCATCAGAATCGCCGTACCCAGCAAGGCAAACATCAACCGGATCGGATCGCGGATCAGTTCCATGGTTTCGCGCAGTGAATAGGCCCACAAACGGCGCAAACTGAAAATCGATGCCTTGGCCGGTTTCCATTTCGCAGGCGCGGTTTCATCGTCCCCGCCAATGGCCGATGCATCCGGGGCAGGGGCGTTGTCATCAATGCCGCTGGCTTCTTCCAGATGGCTGATGAAGGCTTCTTCAAGCGTTTCGCAACCGCGTTTCTGCGTGATTTCATGCGGGGTGTCGCTAATCAATACCTTGCCCGCATGCATCAGCGATATGCGATCACAGCGTTCCGCCTCGTTCATGAAATGGGTAGAGATAAAAATCGTCACCCCCTGATCGCGCGAAAGCTCGACCAGCAATTGCCAGAACGCGTCACGTGCCACCGGATCGACGCCCGATGTCGGTTCGTCCAGTATCAGGATTTCCGGGCTGTGAATGATGGCAACCGCCAGCGATAAACGTTGCCGCACACCAAGCGGCAGGCTTTCAGCCATGTCATCGTGATATTCGGTCAGGCCGAACCGCTCCGAAAGCTCGTCAATCCGCGGCTTAATCCGATCTGACGGCAGATGAAACAGCCGCGCGTGAAGCTCCAGGTTCTGATAGACGCTCAGCTCGGCATAAAGCGAAAAGGCCTGGCTCATATAGCCGACCCGTTTGCGAAGTTCGGTATCCTGCCCATCGACCGGTTTGCCGAAAAGCTCTGCCGTGCCTTCGGTCGCGGGCAAAAGCCCGGTCAGCATCTTCATGGTTGTCGTCTTGCCGCACCCGTTCGAGCCGAGAAACCCGAAAATCTCGCCTTTTTCGATGCGGAAACTGACATTATCGACGGCTGTAAAATCGCCAAACCGCATGGTCAGGCCGTCCGCGACGATGGCCGGAACATCGCCATGTGTGGTGCGCGGCGGAATGACAAGGTCCTTATGGCCCTTGCGTTCTTCTTCGGGCAGCAGCCTTACAAACGCGGTCTCAAGGTTATCGGCCCCGGTGCGCTCCAAAATCTCGTCCGCTGTGCCGCTTGCCAGCACCTTGCCGTCATTCATCGCAATCAGTTGGTCGAAACGGGCGGCTTCATCCATATAGGCGGTTGCGACCAGCACGGTCATGCCGCTTTGGGTTTTGCGGATCTGGTCGATCAGTTCCCAGAACTGTCGACGTGACAGGGGATCGACGCCGGTTGTCGGTTCGTCCAGTATCAATATTTCCGGATCATGGATCAGGGCACAACACAGGCCAAGCTTCTGCTTCATCCCGCCGGAAAGCTTGCCGGCTGCGCGCTCGGTAAAGGGTTCAAGGCCGGTCGCCTTTACCAGCTTTTCAATCCGGTCATTGCGTTCGCGCGCCGACTGGCCAAACAAACGGCCAAAGAATTCAAGGTTCTCGCGGATCGTCAGGTCCATATAAAGGTTCTTGCCCAGTCCCTGGGGCATATAGGCGATTTTGGGCAGAACGCTGTTTCGGTGGCGCGTGTCGTCCATCGGCCCGCCCAGCGTCTCGACCACGCCATCCTGCAATTTGCGCGCACCCGATATCAGGGCAAGGGCGGTGGATTTACCCACACCATCGGGCCCGATAAAGCCGATGGTCCGACCTGTGGGGATATCGAGGCTGATATCGTCAAGCGCATGAACATGGCCGTATCGGTGGCGGACATGGTCCAGCCGCGCGGCAAGATTTGCGCCATTTGCAGGAGCATTACTCATTCCTGAAGGCTCTGGTTCAGTGTCGCGTCATCGGGAACATTGGGGGTAAAGCGTTCCGGCCAGTTTTTATGATCGGCCAGCATGACATAGGCCTCGCCGGGCAGGCCGGTTTTGACCCGTTTGCTATGCTCTTCAAGCAATTCGCGCGCGATGCGGATTTTAACCCGGAACATCAGCTTGTCGCGTTCACTTCTGGTTTCGACCTCGCGCGGGGTGAATTGTGCATCATCAGCAACGAATGATACATAGGCCGGGATCACAAAATTCGGTGCGGCATCCAGAACAATGCGCGCCTCGTTGCCGACAAAGGCCAAACCGGCCTGCCGGGTCGGCAGGAAGATCGTCATGTAAACATCGGTGAGGTCCAGAACCGTTACCACCGGGTCGCCACCCGCAAGAACTTCGCCGGGTTCGGCAAGGCGATATTGCACCCGCCCGCCGCGCGGTGCCTTAAGCACGGAATCATTGATCTGCACCTGAATGCGGTCAAGTTCGGCCTGGGCGGCTTCGACATTACGTTCGCTGCTTGTCAGGCGCGATTTTGCCGCCGCAAGGGCGGCCTCGGCCACGTCGCGTTCCGATTTGCGCTGATCGACCTGTTCACGCGCGATATTGTTGTTTTTGACAAGCTCGTTGGCGCGTTCAAGCTGTCGCTGCGCGAGCGAAAGCTGGCTTTCTTTCTGAGCGATATCGGCCCTGGCTTCGAAAATGCCTTGTTGCGCACTCGCAACTTCGGCGCGGGCCTTGGCAAGGCTGGCCTGAAGTTCGGCCGTATCCATCCGCGCCAGAACCTGACCGGCTTGGACCACATCGCCCTCATCGACCAGAACCTCGTCGACCCGGCCGGCATATTTGGTTGCCACCCGGACTTCTTCGGCCTCGATCCGGCCATTGCCGCTGGCGATGAATTCGGGAAGGGTTTCCTGATTTTGCTGCCAGTAATAGTAACCGCCCCCGGCAATCGCGATGATCACGACAAGGATCGCCAAAGGCACGCGCAGTTTGCTCATTCCGCCCTCCAAGACAGGATTGCCGGGTTTGTGGCCACGGATGTGCCATCGGCATATAGGGGTTATCGCAAGCAGGTTATAGCTTTAACGCGATAAAGTCTGGAATGATCCTGACCTGAACAGCAAGGTAAATCTTTGATCTTACGCAATTTAGAAAAGTATCAGGAAGGTCGCGAAAGGTATTGTGATCCAACGCGCTTAGATATCGATATCAGCCCAGATCAGGTGATGATCCGATGCTGCCTGATGTTTCCTGATCAGGTCGGGATAGGTTTCCCAACGCGGCGGGCGTGATCCTGGCCAGATGCCCTTGCGGTAAATGCCACCCTTGGTGACGCGGTCAAACAGGGCAGGCGATAACAAAAGATAATCGATTTTATCATCATCATTGCCAAGGCCATGCGTGCCGGTCCCACGGTCGCCATTACCGGCATTGAATTCAAACTCGGTAAAGCTCGGGTGGGCCGAAACATCCCGAAGGGCCGTACCATGCAGCAACGGATCAAGTTCGGGACTGTCGGGGGTATCGTTAAGATCGCCCAGAACCACTATATTTTCGAACCCCTCGGCGATCAGACGATTGTAATAGGCGGCAACCGCCAATGATTGCGCCAGTCGCTTGGCGCGGCTTGCCGGGTCATTGCCGCCATATTTGCTTTTGAAATGGTTGGGCAGAACCATGATCTGCGCGCCCGATGGTGTGATGATTTCATATTCCGGGCAATCGCGGCTGAAAATCGGGGCACCGTCGGGTTTCAGGTCATCGACGTGGCTGCGCATTTCGCCAATCGGGTAACCTTCGTGGGTAGCAAGGCCGACATCAATGCCGCGCCCGTCATTGCCATCAATGATCATCATATGGCGATAGGGCACCGGCAAAACGCCCTTTTCGCGCATGAAATCCTGAAACGCCAACAATACCGGGCGGCTTTCGATCTCGACCAGTGCCAGAACATCTGCCCCGATATCACCGATCATGCGCCCGGTGTTAAGCATCGCGGCCTCGTCCACCGACCCCATGCGAAGCTCGCACCAGCCGACCCAGTCATCACGGCCATCGGCCTTGATATAGGGTTGTTTTGGCGGGCGCGGGCGTGAAATCAGCTGGCCACGGATTTTGCGAATGCGGGTAAAGGGGCCTTCGTCGCCGCGCAACATGCCCAGTTTTGTTATCAGCGTTAACATCTGTGCCTTGTCGGCATCGCTGTAAACCGGCTTTTCAAACAGCTTGTTTAGTTCTGCATGGGCATCCAGCACATCGCGATGGGCTTCGGGGTTTTCATCGTTAAAGACTTTTGCCCGGTCAAACAGGTTTTCGACGTTAAACGCAGCAATCCGCATGACGTGCCCCGATGCTCATGTCGCCGTGGCGTGGTGAAGGATGAAATTCTACCACAGGTATTATGCGGGCGTGGCGTCAAATATGAAGTGTCATGTTTGTGACGATATCGGGAAGGACGGGCGATTTAGTCCCCATATGGGGATGTTTTGAAATCCCGACCCGCCATAGGGTCCGGCATGTAACGGGCGATCGGTTGTGTGAAGCACTGCGGGATCGCGTTCTGCTTCATCGGGAAGGCTTTGCAAATATGAACAACGTTAACCCCTTCAAACCGACCGTCGTTTTTGTCGATGATGACGAAAATCTGCTGCGTGGCGTTGTACGGGCCCTGGGGCTGCGTTACAACGTGGTTTCCTTCTCCGATCCGGTCGAGGCTCTTTCATGGCTGCGCGATAATCATCGAAAAGTTGACGTGATTGTTTCGGATCTGGCCATGCCGGGCTTTTCCGGCATGCGGTTGTTACGCGAAATGGTCAGTATTGCGCCGAATATCCCGCGTGTCCTGCTATCGGGGCATCTTGATAATTCTGCAATGAACAAGGCCATCAACACGGCTTTTGTATCGTGCATATTATCCAAGCCCGCATCGATTGAACTGATCCGCAAATCCATCGAACAGGCGCTGAGTTCGCGGGCGATTGATCTGGCCGGGACCCTGATTACACCGGGGCTGGTCATGCGGGCGATCAAAAATAACGGTTATTCGATTGTCTTTCAGCCGCGCATCGAGACAAAGACCGGCTTGGCCTGCGGGCTTGAAGTCCTGATCCGTTTTCCGAACCTTCAGAAACGTTTCCTTCTTGAGGAAATCATTCTGGCCTGCGAAGGGCATCCGGCCATCAACCTGCTGACCACAGCGGTGATGAATGAAGTGCGCAGGCAGGCCAAGGATATCCGGTCCCGGTTCGATTTTTCGCCGACCGTCTCGATCAACTGTTCGCCCTATTCCATTCGCAATAATTGCTTTCTCGAAGAAATCCTTCATTTCCGAAGCGATATGCTGCTTCGCGATATCAAGATCGAAGTCGAAATCACCGAACATAGCGACATCGTCAAAGATCCGGCATTTCTTGCCAATGCCAAAATGCTTAAAAACCGGGGTGTTGCGATTTACATTGATGACTTCGGTTCGGGCAGCAATTCGGTGGAGCTTCTGGAAACCGGTGTTTTCGCCGGGGTCAAGATTGATCGCGAATTCATCGCAACAGCAAACGGGGATTGTCTCAAATCATCATTTGCCGCGTGGGTTGTGAAAGCTTCGCATGATCTGGGCCTGCGCGTTGTTGCCGAAGGTGTCGAAGACGCCAATGTCGCGCAAAGGATGCAGGCGCTTGGTGTTGAAGAAATGCAGGGTTTCTTTTTCGCAAGGCCGGCAGCGCTTGATAAAATACCGACCGGTGCTTTTGCCCTTTGCTGAAAGCTGTTTTACCTTTGAACGGCTAAAGCTGATTCTTACATCTCCAGATCAAACACGATCAGCCCGGAAATCTCGCCATCGGCGGCTTTGACCAGTTCGGCACCCAGCGCCTGATGTGCCGGATGCACGAGATAGGCATCGCGCGCCCTGGCATCGTCAAAATCGATGCAGAAACCATGCGTGAAACCCTGTTCGAGTTTTTCCGGGCTGACCGATACGCCGCCATCAAATCCGCGCATGCCTGCGATCTGGTTGCCAAGTTCTGCCAGTGCATCAAACAGGCTGTCAATCACGGCCTCCTCAATACCGGGTTTGAATTTGATCAGGACGATATGACGGATCATGGCGGGGCCTTTCATTTGGCGACGGAAACGCTTGATTGAACCGGTATATCGCGTTGGGTGTCAATAGAGGGGATCAGGCTATTATGCGTAATGGCATAATGGTTTATCCAAAAGTTGTGGTTGAAAAAATGTGCCATACCGCACTTCTGTGAATTTTTCCTCTTGAAATATAGTATCAAATACATACTTTAGGATAGGTTTGGTTGCGCGGTATAGGTGTTTTTCCCTTGCGCAGTCGTAATCGGGTGAAAAGGGGATAGGTGCAATGGCTTTCAATATTTTCGGGAACAATGGATCTTCACAAGGACAGCAGATCTATGAAGCCCTTGGCAGATCGATGGCGGTGATCGAATTTTCGCTGGATGGCAAAATCCTGACGGCCAATGCCAATTTCCTTTCGACGATGGGCTATGAGCTTGGCGATATCGTCGGCAAGCAGCATGCCATTTTCGTCACTGCCGATTACGCAAAAAGCCCGGAATACAAGCAGTTCTGGAAAACCCTTTCGGATGGAAAATTCGTCGCCGATGCATTTCAACGTGTGCGCAAGGACGGGGATACAGTCTGGCTTGAAGCGACCTATAACCCGATCCTGAATGCGGCAGGAAAGCCGGTAAAGGTCATCAAATTTGCGACCGATATCACCGCACGTCGCAAGGAACGGGCGCTTAACGACGGCGTTCTGACCGCGATTGACCGATCCCAGGCGATGATCGAATTTGATCTGACGGGCAAAATCCTTAAGGCCAATGCGAACTTCCTGAAAACCATGGGCTATTCCGAAGGGGAGGTTGTCGGCAAGCATCACAGCATGTTTGTCGCCCCGGGCTATGCCCAATCAACCGAGTATAAGGATTTCTGGGCCAGCCTGCGTCGGGGTGATGTGCAGGCCGCACAGTTCAAGCGACTTGCAAAAGGCGGCAGGGAAGTCTGGCTTGAGGCGACCTATAACCCGATTTTTGATCAGAATGGCAAACCTGAACGGGTGATCAAGCTCGCTACCGATATTACCGAGCAGGTGCAGCTTCTGATCGACCTGAAAGCGATGATTGACAACAATTTCACCGAAATTGACAGCAATATCGCAAGCCTCGACAAGGCCGCCCTGAGCGGCACATCCGCCGCGGCGCAAAGCTCCAACTCGGTCCAGACCGTTGCCGCCAGTGCCGAGGAATTATCGGCATCAATTGCCGAAATCTCGCGCAGCATGGCGCAAAGCCGCGATGAAACCGAACGTGCGTTCTCGCAAACCGTCAACGCCAACCAGTCGACCCAGAAAATGGCCGATGTGGTTGCCGCAATGACCGGCATTGTCGAAGTCATTCAGGGCATCGCCGGGCAGATCAACCTGCTGGCGCTTAACGCAACCATTGAGTCCGCTCGCGCGGGCGAGGCTGGCAAAGGCTTTGCCGTGGTCGCCAACGAGGTCAAAAACCTAGCCAATCAGGCGGCCAAGGCCACTGATCAGATTTCGGCCGAAATCAGTGGTGTTCAGGAAATTTCAAACGAGGTTGTCAATTCGCTTGAAACCATTCGTGGTTCCATCGAAACGGCGCGCGATAGCGTGACCAATATTTCGTCCTCGGTCGAAGAACAGAGTGCGGTGACCGAAAGCGTGTCGCAAAACATGCAGACAATGGCCGTATCGGTCGATGAGCTTGTCCGGCGGCTTGACGAAATCCGCACGATTTCAAGCGGGGTTGGCGGATCGGTCAAACGTACCCGCGAAGCTGCCGAGGTTTTGACGCGCTAGGTCCGACGATATCCGATACGATAAAAGCCCGGTTGGTAAGAGATCAGCCGGGTTTTTGTCTTTTTTGGCGGGGTGAGTAGGGGGCGATTAGCGGCCCGACAATGCGCCTTCAATCGATTTGGCTATGATCGACAGGCCAAGGTCGAGCTCCGCGTCGCTAATCGTCAGCGGCGGGGCAATGCGGAACACACCGCCCATGCCGGGCAGCTTGACGATATTCATGCTAAGCCCGTTTCTGAATGCCTCGGTCGCAATCGCCGCCCCCAGTTCATGATCGGGTTCCCGGAACTGTCCATCCGCGCCACGTTTGACGATCTCCACACCGAGCATAAGCCCACGCCCGCGCACATCGCCGATACAGTCAAAGCGGTCTTTGAGCCTTGATAATCCATCAAACAGCTTCTGACCCGATGTCCGGGCGCGGTCGACCAGTTTCTCGTCGCGCACCACGTCAAGCACCGTCACACCGACAGCTGCGGGCAGGGGATCGGACACATGGGTGGTATAGAACAGGAAGCCCTTTTCATGGGCGGCATCCTCGATTTCAGCCGTGGTCATGACGGCGGCAAGCGGCAGGCCGGCACCGATGGTTTTGGACAGGGTCATGATATCGGGTGTCACGCCATCGCGTTCAAAGGCGAACATATCGCCGGTGCGGCCCACGCCCGTCTGGGCCTCGTCCAGAATAAGCAACATGCCGCGTTCAACGCATTTCTGTTTAAGGGCGGCCAAGTATCCCTTGGGCAGGGGCAACATGCCGCCCGATGACAGGATCGGCTCGGCAATAAAGGCGGCAAGATTGCCGGTCGACTGGCTATCGACCAGATTAAACGCGTCATCAAGCTCCGTCTGCCAATCAAGCGACCCATCAGCATGTTTGAACCGCGGGCGAAACGCATTCGGGGCGGGAATGGCGAATGATCCGACCGCGGCCGGGCCATATCCCTTGCGCCCGGCGCTATAGGTTGCCGATGCGGCAACGCCGGTCATTCCGTGCCAGCTTTTGGAAAAGGCGACGATTTCATGCTTGCCGGTGACAAGCTTTGCCATGCGGATCGCGGCCTCGTTGGACTCGGCCCCGGTGGAAACCAGCAAAACCCGATCCAGCCCCGGTGCCAGTTCCGCCAGACGTTCGGCCAATGTCACCACCGGGCGGGACAGCATGCCGCTAAACAGATGGGCGACCTTTTCGACCTGGCTTTGCACGGTTTCGACGATTTTCGGGTGTCCGTGACCCAAAAGCGCACTCATTTGACCCGATGTGAAATCCAGAATGGGGCGATCATCGGCATCATAAACGAAGGATCCCTTGGCGCGTTCGATGATGGCCGGTTCGAACGTGCCGCCGTAGCGGATCAGGTGTTTTTGGGCGGTGTCCCAGAATTTCGGATCGGCGTTGTGCGACATGATGGGCTCCCTGAAAACGTGTGTCTTGTGGCTGATCCTCATCGTATCTGCTGGCACGCCACCCGTAAAATTGATAGTTATGGCATTCTGGTATTGGAAAAATTGATATAATGCTGGTGCGGCGATGCAGACTTTGCTTGATCTCAAACTGCTTGCGACATTCGTGCGGGCCGCGCATTCCGGCACGCTCAGCGCCACCGCCATTCAGGTGGGCCGCACCCAGTCAACCGTGACCATGCAGATCCAGCGGCTTGAGGAAACGCTGGGCCAAAGCCTGTTTCACCGAAGTGGTAGCGGCGTCAGCCTGACCGGGGCGGGGGAACGGTTTCTGGGCTATGCCGAACGGATTTTGCGCCTGCATGACGAGGCCGTTTCGGCCTTTTCCGACAAGGGATTGCATGGCTCGATGGTGTTTGGCTGTCCCGAGGATTACCTGATCACGTTTTTCCCGGCCCTGCTTAAAAGCTTTGGCACCATCCACCCGGATGTCGAGATCAAGGTGGTGTCGGCACCAAGCCCGGAATTGAACCGCCTGCTGCATGCCAGCCAGATCGATATGGCCATCACCTCGACCCCGGAAATCCATGACCGGCAAAAGATCGTGCGCACCGAACAGCTCGCCTGGGTCGGAAGCAAACCGGCGCTGGAACTCCATGATTTCCCCGATGGCGCCATTCCGCTTGCGATGCCGGCCTCAAACGCCATGGATCACAAGGCGGCCTGTGATGCGATGGATGAGGCGGGGATGCGCTATAAAATATCCTATGCCAGCAATAGCCTGACCGGCCTGATCGCGGTGGCACGGTCCGGCCTTGCGATCAGTGTCATGATGCAAAAGGCCGTCCCGGCGGACCTTTACATCCTCAAATCCCCGATGCCTGCCTTGCCGCAACTGGGTTTGCAGGTCGTGACATCAAGCACCGCGCGCAGCCCGGCGATTAGCGCGTTTGGGGATCACATCCGCAATTTGTTGCCGTTTTTGTGATTATGAAAATAACATTCTAGGTTTTGTTTGTATATTTTTTTGAGTTTAGGTTGTTTCGTTTGATTGTATTTCTTTTATTATTTCTTTGCATAATTTTTCTTCAATATCTATTTTTCCATATTCTTCTAATCCCTCTTCGTGGTTTTCAATTTTTATTTTTATGTTAATCTCCTTTTTTATTTCATCTTCGATTTCAGAAAAGAAGCTTAACTGTCCGATTTTTGTTGCTCTTGTGTACGGTTTAAATTTCTCAAAGAATCCTAAAGGTCGTGACGTGGGCATGCTTTTAAAGTGTGGTGTATATTTTTCGCCGTACTGATTTGATTTTTTTGAAATTTCCGAAGATATTTCTTTGTTTCTGAAGTTAAACAAATCAATTTCCATTGATTTTTCTAGTTCTTCTTTTTTTATAAGTTTCTTTATGGAGTTTTTTTTGTTTATTTCCATTTCAACTATTTTTGATTCATAATCTTTTTTGGTCGTTATAGATATAAATCTACCAAAAAATTTCACGTTTTTATTTTTGTCTGTGTGTCGAAATTCTGCTTCGAATGTTCCGAATAAAGTAAATGTTCCATCTATGTCAAATTCAATTATTGAGTGATCTGTGAAAGGGATTGACATTGGCGAAATGTTTTTAAATATTTTTGATTTATCTATTCCTGCATCGTCAGCTATTCGTGCAATTTCAGTTGACTGACTTGAGAAGATTCGTTGTATGGCTGGGATATTCCATTCTTTATCATCACTCATCTTCCCATTCCTCTTCGATCATAGGGGCCGTAGACAGATCGCATAGCGTGAACGTGCTATGATTTGCTCCGCTTTTGTCGAAGGAGAGGCCAGTTTCCATAAGCTTGTTCCTCAGAAACTGTTCTGCCAGAAATAGTTTTTTGGGATCAGACTTTTTTGTATCTTTCCATTCAAGGTTCTCTGCCTTGTAACGGATATCGCTAATATGGATATCTTCTCTTTTGCACCGAATGGTAAGCTGTACTTCCGGTTCTAAAGCTTTGGAATCTTTGCCTCTCTCATCGCGTATCGTCATTAGAGGCTGTTCTTTAGGATCCCATCCGCTACCCTCTAAAAAAGCCTCTTGGCTATTTCCTGCTTGTAGTTCATGTGCGGGTGACAACAACCATATTGGATTGCCATCGTTGCCGTAAGTTGTTGTGATTTTTATCTCAAATAAATCGCGATTATTTGTAAGCTGTCGCTCGTGCTGCTTTGTGGTATTGGCTTCGGCAACGAGGCTTGCATCTGCGAGGATTCCGCTGGTTTTGGCTATTAATGCAAGCCCTCCACCAACCTTGGATGACTTCTGTTCCTTAATGCTTTCTGTGTGATTCACTGTTTTGACGCGAGAAAGATCAAGTGTTTTCTCGGGGTTGATTTTAACATCACCAACTGGTCGAGCTAATATTTCTGCTGCTTTTAACCTGACTGCGAATTCGACATTGTCGTTGTCGCCTCCACCGAGCCTTCCTTTATGAAAATGTACGCGCGCATGGATTGTCATTATTTTTGATGATCGATTTTTCTTCTTGTGCCATGCGTCCACCCCAAGCAGAGCATCAAGATGTCGTATTCTGTTACCTGCCATCGTAGGGGGCTCTCCACGTTCTTTTGGGGGACAGAAAATGTTAATACGGCTTGGTTTTAGCTAAAATCGAAAGATTATAACTCAGTATTTGTATGCTTTGAATGCGCTCAAAGCTGATGATGCCTAATTGAAGGCAAATTTTAATAAAACTTTGAAATAAACTCTCTCACGAAGCAAGAAGAAATCCTTTCTCTCGAAAATGAACTATGTATTTCAAAGTCATAGATTTTTAGCGGAGATAATTTTTCCGTTGATGGGGCTTAGACCAACTCCGCCAGATATTCCACGGGATGCTTGGGCTTCGCCCCTTCAAATCGTGCGACCTGACAGCGGCAGGAATAGCCGGTGACGAGCATGTTATCCAAGCCCGTCTGATCGACTTTCTTTTTCCAGCTTTGGTCATAAAGGGCGCGGGAGGTTTCCTGATGGCGGGTTTCGTGGCCGTAAACGCCGGCCATGCCGCAGCATCCGGTTTTCCCGGTCGCGAGTTTGATGCCGAAGGCCTCGAAAATCTTTTGCCATTTGACGCCGACATCGGGGATCGATGTTTTTTCCGTGCAATGCGGGAAGAGGGTTGCCGGGGCCGTACCCCCTGCATTCCCGTTGTTTGTGGGCATGGTGAGGCGGTTTTCCGTGATCTCGCCCGCCAGCCATTCATGGAACAGATGCACGCGGTAATCCGGGCGGTCCGTGCCAAGGCGCTGGGCATATTCCTGCCGATAGGTCAGCGTCACGCTGGCCTCGATCCCGATCAGCGGCACGCCGGTTTTCGCCAATCGGCCATAGACGATATCGTTTTGTCTGGCCTGATAATCAAAGCGTTTGAGGAAGCCCTTCACATGCAAGGCCTTGCCATTCGGGCGATAGGGCGGCACGAAAACGCGGTAGCCAAGCTTTTGCAGCAGGTCGATATGGGCGGTGAAAACATCGATGTCATAGTGGCTGGTGAAGCAATCTTGCAAAAGCACCACGGATTTGGCACGATCGGCATCTGATAATGCTTCAAGATCGGCCAGTTTGAACGGGCCGATGCCGCGTTTGCGCAGGGCCGAACGCACGCTTTGGCGGCTGAGTTTCGGCAGGTCGGTCAGGCCGATCAGGCTTTTGAAAATCCACGGCAGCGGCGGAATTGACTGTAAAGTATTGAAAAGCAAGGGGGCCTTTGCCATCAGGGGCGCGATGCTTTCAAGCTGTGCAATCACATAGTCCTTTACCGGCCGTTTGTAGCGGGTGTGATAGGCCTCCAGAAACCGTGATTTCATTTCCGGAATATCGACCTTGACCGGGCATTGCCCCGCACAGGCCTTGCAGGACAGGCAACCGGCCATGGCATCATAGACATCGTGCGAGAAATCGCGCGCATTGATCACGGCGAGGTCCTGATTGCGCGGATCGGTACCGACCGAAAGCTGCCGGATCCATTCACGGACAAGGCCCGCCCGGCCCTTGGGCGAATGAACGCGGTCGCGTGTGACTTTGTAGGACGGGCACATCGCATCCATCAGGTCCCAGTTAAAGCAGGCCCCGTTGCCGTTGCAGCGCGTCGCGTTAAGGTATTCATCACGCAGCCTGTCTTCGATCTGGCGGTCAAGCTGGCCACGCATCGGGGCTTCGTCAATTGCGGTGATCGGGGTGTTTTTCGAATAGGGGGAGGCGATCTTGCCGGGGTTTAATTGTCCTTCCGGATCAAAGGCTTCCTTGATGCGCTTGAGCACATCATAAAGCTCCGGCCCGAAATAGGTCGGGGAATATTCGCCGCGGAAACCCTTGCCATGTTCGCCCCAGATCAGGCCGTTATATTTTTTGGTCAGGTCCACAACCCTGTCCGACACACGGCGCAGGCGCGCTTCGTCCTGCTCGTCACACATGTCAAGCAACGGGCGGACATGCAGACAGCCGACATCGACATGGCCAAACATGCCGTAATCAAGACCTTCGGCGTCGAGCAAAGCGCGGAATTCCGCGATAAAATCGGCAAGGTTTTCGGGTGGAACAGCGGTATCTTCGACAAAGGGGGTCGCGCGGCGTTTGCCCTCCAGATTGCCAAGCAGGCCAACCGATTTCGCCCGGATTGACCAGATGGCGGCGATTTGCGTGGGATCGGTTGCCTGCACAAAGCCGATGGGGGCATAATCGGCATCCGGGTTGGCCTCAAGATAGGCGCGCAGTTCGGCCTGTTTTGCCGCGACTTCCTCGGGCGTTTCGCCAACAAATTCAACGACATTGAAGCCGCGTGTCTGGACCGTGCTGCCCTCTGTGCCCAGCAATTTGCCCAGCAGATGCCAGCTTTCATCCTGCTTTGCCAGCTCCATGACCTTGTCATCGATGCTCTCAATCGCGACCGGGTCAAACTGCACGAGGGTGCCGACATGGCGTAGCGCGCTGTCGAAGCTGTCATAACGCACCACCGTGACCGCCTTGTGCTTTGGCAGCGGAATAACACGGAGCGTGATTTCCTTGACCATGCCAAGACTGCCCTCCGCCCCGGCGATCAGGAAGCTTAAATTCATATCCCCTTGATCCGAAACGGCTTCCTTGAGGTTATAGCCCGTAAGCCCGCGGTTCATTTCCGGGAAAATCGCGTTGATCTGATCGCGACGCGGCATGATTTCATCATGGATTTTGCGGTAAAGCCGACCGGTCCGATCCTCGCGTGCCATGATTTCGGCGGCGTCCGTGGCACTCATCGCGTGGGTGTGGAAATCGGTGCCGTCGATCAGAACCGTGGTCATGTCATTGATATAATGGCTTGTTTTGCCATAAATCCGCGATCCCTTGCCGGAGCTATCGGACCCGATCATGCCGCCGATGGTCGCCCGGCTGGCGGTGGATACGGCGGGCGGGAAGAAGAAACCGTGCGGTTTGAGCCAAGCATTCAGCTGATCAAGGACCACGCCCGGTTCGACATGGACCAGCCCCTTTTCGGCATCAAAACCCAGTATGTTATTGAGATGCTTGGATGTATCAAGGGTGATGGTATTGTTGAGAGACTGGCCATTGGTGCCGGTGCCACCACCACGGGGGGTGATTTTGACCTCGCTGAATTCCTCGCGCCCGGCCAGTTCCATCACAACGTTGATATCATTGCGGTTTCTGGGCTGCAGGACAGCGGTCGGCATCACTTGGTAGACGCTGTTATCGGTGGCATTGATCAGGCGGGACGGGAAATCGGCATGGATTTCACCGGCAAATTTGCCTTCTTTTTCAAGGGCTTTGAGGAAACCGAGTGTGAGACTGTCAAGCGAGCGGTCCGGGGTCAGGACCGGCAGACGGTTGAAGCGCGAAAAGCTGCGGGGGGCGGGTTTGGGCGCGGGTGTCGGCTTGGCGGTCGGGGCGGGCACGGTCATGATGTCTCTCTGGGCTTTTTTGCGGCGCGGGCGGCGTTATTTTTCCCATTTGACAGGAGGCCGATTAAATAGACAAATTTAAAATTCCGAAGGATTATTCATTTTTAGTGAATAATCCGATTTTTCAACCCGGTCGGCGACCCCGTGCCGACCGTGCCGAAGGGACAAAAAAGGGCTCCGGCGTCGGTTTTGTTAAAGTCGTATCATATGAGTATAATGAATTTAGTATAAATTATACTATCGCTTTGGCGCGCAAATGGTCCCGATCCATCAGGAAAACGGCGGTGTTCAGGGCTTTGAAGCACCGCCGTTACCGGAAATTATAAAAGTCTTATCATATGATTTTTGTTGATGCTGTCTGAGCCACATTTCCGCCCCTGATTCTGACTCTGATCCGTTCCCGACCCGACATTCCCACGAAGCGAAATCGGGTGCCTGTGGTGCGATGGCGACCGGGCCTGTGCCCGGAAGGGCGGGTGGGGTGAGCCGGAACCGGGGCGGCGAAGTCCCGACATGATCGCTTGTGCCAGCTATCGCGGGCCGCTTCGTTGTTCCGCCCCTCCCGCAGAGGCGAGAGGCCATGGGGCGGTGGCTCCGGTGGTGATTTTGGCGGATGCGGCACCAAGGACTGGATTCCCGCCTTCGCGGGAATGACCGGGGTGGGGCGATTGACCGTGCCGCGCGTTACAGACGGAACCGGTTGCGCAGGCCAAGGCCGATCAGGAACAGGAAGATGAAACTGAGAACGCCTTGGGTGATCATGAGGGCGTCTATGAATGAGCTAGGATCGGTCGTGTCGTAAAGGGCTTGTAAGGCACCTGTACGTAATTCGCGCGATTGCGGCAGGAAGGGCAGGCTGTTGCTGGCCGAGAGCAGGGCAGCTTGCACCCAATCCGCCCAGCCATCGGTTGCGAGCTTTGGTATCTGCTTGGCTTTGTAGGCATACATGCTTAGGGCAAAGATGACGCCAAGCCAGAAAGAAGGTCGCAATATGCTTTGGCCGTAATTGCTGAACGCACTAAAGGCCATATCGAGAACCGAGCCAAACCACGAGGTTTCGATCCAGCGTTTCGCCCGGTTTTCATCGGCGGAAAAACGCAAGGCGGCCTGATGATCCTTGTTGGTTTCGGCGATTTCTTTGAGGCGGCGTAATCTTGCGCCGTCTTGCGGGTCTTCTGCCACGAGCGAGAGTTTCGGCGGCCAGCCAAGTGTTGGTGATATGCGCGGGAGTTTGACTTTCAGGTCGCTGAGATCAACCTGATGTGAGTATCGGGTGCCGCGCAGGTCCGGGATGATTGATAGATTGCCTCTGAGAGTTAGCGGACCATCAAAAGATGCGCTGTGCAGATTGAAGGATTTTAAACGGGCAGCAGAGGGGGGAAGGTTGAAAATAGCGCGACCTTTGATGGATAATCCTTCTGCCTTAATGTGGCTGGTTCCTGTAGTTTCTGGGCTAAAATGTAAGTTGCTGATCTGAGTCTGGCTGAAGTTTATTTCACCCTTGCCGAAAGTAGTATCATAGAAGTACAGGTCACCGTCACCGAAGTTGGTACCATAAAAATACAGGTCGCCATTGCCAAATTTGGCATCAGAGAAGTACACGTTACCAGTGCCGAAAGTGGCTCCAGCGAAGTACATGTTGGCGTGGCCGAAAGCGGTATCATAGAAGATCACGTTGCCATCGCCGAAGTTGGTTCCAGAGAAGTCGACGTTATCGCCACTAAAAATCGCCCCAAAGAAGCGGACGTCGCCCTTGCCGAAAGTGGCATTGGAGAAGTTTACGTTGCCGTCACCGAAATGATAGTCTGCGAAAGACAGGTTTCCGTAAGGATCTCTCTCGGTTGAGAAATCAACACCCTCAAAGCTGATATTCCAACCCGGATGTTGATCAATCCAACTGTTCCAAGCATCCGGCCCCTGACGCCAAAGTCTGAGGGCTGCTTCGCCTTCCAGCGTTGGTCTTTTCTGTTCGACTTCTTCCGTCATATCCCTGGGTTCATTCTCTGTTTTGCGCGGGTGTGATTGCGCGTCAGAATGCCCTTTAAAGTAGCGTTTGGCGATATAAAACCGGTGGGGGCGGGAGAGGTTTTGTCGTCGGCAAGCTCATCCCCTATCCGTCATTCCGGGCGAAGACCCGGAATCCATTGGGCGGCGGGTTCGGTGGCGATTTTGGCGGATGCGGCACGAAGGACTGGATTCCCGCCTGCGCGGGAATGACGGGGTGGTGGGGCGCTGCGGTGCGCTGGGCCGGGCTGTCCTGTGGTGTTGTGCTGCGTGGGGCGGGGCGGTTTGGCGCGGAATGAGCGGGCGCATGCAGGAATAGCTGCACAATCGGCGCGTTACCCGTTAGTGTTGCAGTCCGGTCAACCAGTTAGCGGATGAAACATGCTGTCTTCCATCAGTTTGCGCCATATGCGGGTTTTTGTGGCGGTCGCCGATCATGGCACTTTTACCGCTGCGGCGGAGGTTTTGGGGCTGACGCCGTCGGGATTGACGGCGACGATCCGGCAGTTCGAGGATGTGGCGGGCACGCCGCTTTTTGATCGCACGACGCGCCAGGTGACGTTGAGCGCCACGGGCGCGCGGTTTTTGCCCACCGCACGCCGGTTGATCAGCGAGTTTGAAGAGGCGCTTGGCGATCTTGATGCGCTGTCCAAGGGGATTGGCGGGACGATCCGCATTGCCGCCGCGCCCTCGGTCCTGACGCGCATTCTGCCCGGCGTGATCAGCCGGTTTGTCGATGAACATCCCGATGCACGGCTTCGCCTGGACGAGTTGAACGCGGGCGAGGTGCATGAGGCGGTGGCGCGCAACGAGGCGGATTTCGGCATTGCCGGGGAATGGCATGCCCTGCCCGATATTGCGTTCAGCCCGCTGTTTTCCGACCGGTTCGGGGTGCTGTGCCGCCCGACCCATGCCTTTGCCACGCGCCGCGCGATTGCGTGGTCGGAACTGGCCGATCAGGCCTTTGTCGGGCTGGGCCCGGAATCGGGCACGCGCGCGATGATGGCGGCACCGGGAAGCTGGGCCGGTGGTGCTGGTGGCACTGCCGGTTCTGGTGGCGGTGGCGCGGGAGAGGTGCCGGTGGACCCGGCGGAGGTCGCGGCCTCCGACGTGCTGAAACGCGCCGCCGCCCTTGGCCTGCCCGAGGCGCAAATGGCCTTGCGCCGGGCGAATGCCAGTGAACGGGCGATTGAGCGGGTGGCGAAAATGGCGAAATCCCGCCAATCGGATGCGATCCCGAACGGCAACGGCGGCGGGGCCAAGGACGGGCCGGGCAGTGCGATGATCGACCCGGTCGCGCAATTGCGCCCGATTGTCGAAACATCCAATACGCTGACACTGGCCGCGATGGTGGCCGAAGGGGTGGGGATCACGGTGCTGCCGGAACTGGCCGCGCGGGTTGCCGACCTTGCCGCGCCCGGAAAGCTGGCCTTCGTGCCGCTGTGCGAACCCATCCGCAAACGCCCGATTGGCATCATCACGCGGCAAAGCAGAAGCCTGTCGCCGATTGCGCGGATCTTCCTTGCGATGGTGATGGAACAGGCCCCGAAAATGGATTTGCCTGCGGCGATTGAGTGGGGGTGAGGGGCGGTGTTACTCGCAAAGAGAATGCCGCACCAGAAGGCGGGCGTGGTGCGGCATTCTGGTGCGTTTTGACTTTGGCGCGTGCCGGTATCCCGACCCTAGGGTCTGACCCTGGGACTTGATCCTAGAAGCGTTTGATCAGGCCAATGCGGATATTATGGGATTGGAAATCCGAGTCATATTTGAAATCGTCGGTGTTTGCATTGTCCAGATTGTCGCTGCCATCAGTGATGTCGGGATAGTAGCTGAAGACATAATCGCCGCGCAGGACCCAGCCATCGTCAAGCATATAACCCGCACCGATCGCCGATGAAACGCCGATGGCGGTTTTGGTATCGGTGAAGGTCATGCTGTTCGGGGCTGCGTCGCTGAACCGGTGTGTGGTTTTAAACCGGCTGATGGACGGGCCCAAAGAGGCGTAAAGCTGGACCCTGTCCTGCACATATCCGATTTTTGGCCGCAGGCTTAGCGAGAAGTTTGTTTCAATGGTTGTGCTGCTGCTAAACGCGTTGGCATTTGTGTTGTAGTTTCCGCTGAAATTCTCGGTTTCAGAGAAATCCATCACGCTGACATCGCCTTCAAGCCCGTAGGTGATGTTGCCAGTTTGCCAGTCATACCCTGCCAGTAACGAGCCGGTGACATCCCATCCGTCGATCTTCCGTTGCAGCAACGGGTCAAGCTGTGTCTTGTCCCCCGCGAAGAAATAGGGCGACACGATAGCGTTTGAGTCCGGATTTGCGGCACTATAGGCACCGCCCAGTGCCAGACCGCCATAGAGGCCCTGCCAGTTCTGGGTGGATTTTGCATCTTCGGCAAATGCCGGAGTGATCCCCGAAATCATTGCCGTCATTGTGCCAAGCATCAAGGCCGCAGCCATTCTGCGTGTGTTCATTTCCCCACCCCTATATGTGAATATCGCACTGAAACTGTTCCTGAACTTTTGGGGAAAATCGTTGAGGGAAGCAAGCATATTCGTGTTTTTATATGTTTGGAAAAGCTTGATAAATTGACAGTGGGATGTATCTGGCGGTGTGCCATTGGCTTGCCATTGGTTTGCACCGCGTGGGGTGGAGGGCAAACTGATCCGGTTCCTGGCCAATTTTAACCCTTCCAAACTGGCAATTCTTCGCATGTGCAACATATCATGAGGGTGGGCGTGGCCCGCGAGTGATGTGACGCAGGAGTTGGCATGAGCGAGAGTGCGAAGACGTCGACGGCGAAGAGCAAGGCGAACGGGCGCGGGAGCGCGAACGGCAAAACCGGCGGCAAGACCAATGGTAACGGCAAGGCCAGAAAGCCGCGCAAGCATATCAGTCTGGCGTTGCAGGGCGGCGGGTCGCATGGGGCGTTTACGTGGGGCGTGCTTGACCGGTTGCTTGAGGATGAGGAAATCACGGTTGAGGCGATTTCGGGGACCTCGGCCGGGGCGATGAATGCCGCGGTGGTGACGTCGGGCTTTGCCAAGGGTGGCTATGAGGGGGCCCGGATCGACCTTGAGACATTCTGGCGGGCGGTATCGGAAGCGGCCCGGTTCAGTCCGCTTCAGCGCAGCCCGATTGATATTCTGTTTGGCAACTGGTCGCTTGAAAACTCGCTGGCTTATATGTGGCTGGATATGAGTGCGAAGATGTTTTCGCCCTATGATCTGAACCCGGCGGGGGATAATCCGTTAGCCGCGATTTTGAACGAGGTTGTCGATTTCAGGGCGATCAATGAAAGCCCGGCCAAGCTTTTTGTCACCGCGACCAATGTGGAAACCGGGCAGGGGCGGGTGTTTCGCAACCCCGATATCACGGTGGATGTGCTGCTGGCGTCGGCCTGTCTGCCGACGATTTACAAGGCGATTGAGATTGACGGGGTGCCCTATTGGGACGGCGGATATTCCGGCAATCCGAGCCTTGGGCCGCTGGTGCGCGAATGCGGATCGGATGATACGGTTCTGGTGCAGATCAACCCGGTCAAACGGCCCGGCGTGCCGAAAACATCGCGCGAGATTGCCAATCGGCTCAACGAGGTATCGTTTAATAGCAGCCTGATGAAGGAGCTTCGGATGATTGCGATCCTGCGCCACGATGCGCCGACCCATGCGTGTGAGGCCAGCAAATGGGGGGCGATGCGGATGCATTGCATCGCAAGTGATGTGATGCTGGAGCTTGATCAATCCTCCAAACTCAATGCCGAATGGGATTTCATGACCATGCTGCGCGACAAGGGGCGCGAGGCGGCAGCGAAGTTTTTGCGCAAACATCGCGGCGATATTGGCGAGCGGCCGACACTGGACCTTGATCTGTTTGCGCCGGATTGACCTGAGAGGGGCAATGAGGTCGGCGGCGGGGTTTGAGGATGTGGCACGAAGGGCTGGATTCCCGCGTGCGCGGGAATGACGGTTTTTGGGGGGAGGGGTTTTCCATCCGTTCGTCACTCCCGCGAAGGCGGGAGTCCATGGGGCTTGCGGGCTCGGTGGTGGGTTTTGAGGTTGCGGCGCGGAGGGCTGCTCTCGCGCGGCTCTCCAAGCTGTGATCGGGGCTTGATTTCCGGTTTCGGGCAAAGGCGGGTACACCGGATGGAAAGATCAATCCGGAGAAAGCAGATGTTGAAATCGGTTGTTATGGGTGGCGGGATTGCGATGGCGATGCTGGCAGGGTTTGCCGCCCCGTCGCAGGCCGCCCCGCAGGTTATCGAAATCACGCAGGTGCCCTGCCAGTTTCTGGAGCCCGAGGGCACCAACCATCATTACACCAGCACCAAGAAAGCCGATTGCGTTGCGATCAATAACGAAAGCGGTGATGCGCGGGTGGCAAAGGCCGGTGAAATGACCCTACCGCCCGGTGATTACATTTTCCGGGTGGCGAATGAGGGCGTGCCCTATGAGGTCGGTTTCTGGCTGCGTGACAAGGATTATGACTGGACCGACAAGATATTGAGCCAGAAGATTTCGGTGTCGGGCGGCGGGTTGCTTAAGGGCAAGACCAAGGATTATGCCGTGACGCTTACGCCCGGTGAGTATCTTTATAGCTGCCCGCTTAATACCACGCCCAATTACAGGCTTGTCGTGAAGTAACGATTTTCTGCCGCCTCCCTGACGACCCGACTGGCAGGTTTGAAGATGTCTCCCCCCTGATCTGACCTGCCGTAAAACCCGCATATGCCCCCACATATGCGGGTTTCTTTTATTTGCGCGAGATGCGGGCGGGGCGTAATCTGGGCCCCGCCATCCTTAACAACGCCCCGGATCGATATGCCCCAAAGCGAGTTTGAAAAAATGAAGGCAGGGCAGTGGTATAGCTGCCTTGACCCGGAACTTGATGCCATGCGCGCCCGTGCCCATGAGGCGGTGCATGAACACAGCATGATGAGCCCGTCGGAGCGCGGCAATATCGCGCCGAAGCTGCGTGCGCTGTTTGCGGAATGTGCTGAAGACGCGCGGATCGAAACGCGGTTTCATTGTGCATACGGGGTCAATATCCACCTTGGGCGCGATGTGTTCATCAATGTCGGCTGCACGATCCTTGATACGGCTTCGGTGATCATCGGTGATCATTCAATGCTAGGCCCGAATGTGCAGATTTACTGCGCGCAGCATCACAAGGACCCGGAGCTTCGAAAGCAGCATCTTGAAATCGCGCTGCCGGTGACGATTGGCAGGAATGTCTGGATCGGCGGCGGGGCGATCATCCTGCCCGGGGTTTGCATCGGCGATGATGCGATTGTCGGGGCCGGTTCGGTGGTGACAAAAAATGTCGAACCCGGTGTCACGGTGGTCGGCAATCCGGCGCGCGTGATGGGCGATAGGGCGTAACGCCGCCATGCGTCCGCGCACAAAAAACGGGCGGGGATAAACCCGCCCGTAAGGGACATCGAAAAATCAGGAAATATCGTCAGACCCGGCAACCCGTTTGCGGCCATTGATCATGGCGCGGACAAGGTTTTCGTGGTGGCGCAGGCTTGCCAGCAGCACCCCGCCAATATGGACCAGCACAAGGGCAAGCAGTGCATTGGCAAGGAATTCGTGGGTTTCTTCGACCCAGTCCACACCCCAGAAGGCGTCGGTGGTGTACATCCAGCCCGTGAGCGCACAGCCGATCATGCCGATGATCAGGGCGACAATCATCGCAGCCCCGGCCGGGTTATGGCCGATATAGCGGTTTTCGCGGCCGGTGATGATATCGCCAAGATAGGCCATCACGACCGACGGGCGGCGGATGAATTGCGAGAAACGGGCATAGCGCGAGCCGATCAGACCCCAGATCAGGCGAAAGCCAATCAGGCCGCCGGCGGCATAACCGGCCCAGTGATGCAGGGCATCCCATTCATCAGCGGTGATCCAGGCGAGGGCGAAACTTGCCGCCAGGCCCCAGTGAAAAATACGGACCAGCGGGTCCCAGACTTTAACCTGCATTGATCGGGTTCCTTTTTGGCGGATGCTCCGGTGATGGGCGGGTGAGGGAGCGTCACATCACCGGAGCGGGGGCAACAGGGTGCGGTTCGAGAAGATCGGATTGGAAAGGCCGTAATCAGTCTTCTTTGGTTTTGACGGCTTCGAAGGTTTTCGGGTTGAAATAGGCCTCGACCCGCTTGCCATCCGGCGTCTTGGCGTAAACTTCGTAGCAGCCGTCTTCGGTTTTGATTTTCTTGACGGTCCAGCCATCGGCCGTCAGCTTGGCCTCAAGGTTTTCCATCGGCTGCCATTCGGCTTTGGGGACGTTGCACAGATCATCGCTGGCGCGTGCCGGGGCGGATTGCAGGGTCAAGGCGGCACCCGCCAGAAGGGCGAAGGTCAGTGCGGTTGCGGAGGCCGCAGCAGAGGCAGTCGGGAAAAGCGTTCTTTTCATTGTCGGGGTCCTTTAAGATCAATTTGAAACAGTCAAGGTTGGCGTATCGAATGGGGTGATCCTGACGCGGTTTGCTGACAGGAAGCTGAACGGGGTTTGGTCCGGCCTTCAGGTTGTTGTCAGCTTTGCACGGCATATCTGCCGGTTTGGGATCGTATTCGAACGGGAAACGGGGACGCGGGGCGCGATGCGGATTTTGCTGGTGGAAGATGAACGTTATCTGGCCGAGGCGGTGCGCGACCATTTGCTGGCGTCGGGGGATGCGGTCGACATGACCGAAAGTGTGGTCGAGGCCGAGATCATGTTGCGCGGCACACCTTATGATGTGCTGCTGCTTGACCTGAACCTGCCCGATGGCAGGGGGATTGATCTTTTGCGCGGCATGCGGCGGGCGGGCAGTGTGACGCCGTGCATCATCCTGACCGCGCAGGACCAGATTTCAGACCGGATTGCCGGGCTGAATGCCGGGGCGGATGATTATCTGGTCAAGCCGTTTGACCTGCATGAGCTGTCGGCACGGTTGCTTGCCGTCGCCCGGCGTTATTCGGGCAACCCGAACCCGTTGATCCGGCTTTCGGGGGATAACGGCGGTGCGATTGAGGTTGATCTTGCCAGCCGGTCGGTTGTGATCGACGGGCAGCAGACCGACCTGACATCGCGGGAATGGGCGTTGCTGGATCAATTGCTGCGCCGTCCGGGCGCGACATTATCCAAGGCACAGCTTGAAGAAGCGCTTTATGAATTTGGCGCGGAAATCGAAAGCAACACGGTCGAGGTTTATGTCAGCCGCCTGCGGCGCAAGCTGGGCAAGGCGGTGATCCATACCGTGCGCGGCGTTGGTTATCGCATTGAAGGATGATCCGAGCTTATGAGCAAGATGGCCAAAAACAGCCTGCAATTCATGCTGGCGCGGCGATTGACGGTGACGGTCAGTATCTTCTGGCTGGCGGGGTCGGTTCTGGCCGGTTACAGCATGTATCACGAAATGCAGGAAGCGTTCGATAACAGCCTTGTCACCACGGCCTATCGCTATGCGCCGCTGATTGATGACTATCTGCAACGCCATGATGGCGGGAGTGCGCAGGAAGTGCTGCCAAGCCCGGCCAAGGGCGAAATCCGCACCGAGGACCACGGGGATGGCGACGGGGACGAGGAACTTGGCGAGGATTACCTGATGTATCAGGTGCGTGAGGGCGGGGGCGGGCTTTTGCTGCGGTCCTATAACGCGCAGGAAAATCCGTTTGAAGCGCCCCTGATCGAAGGATTTTATAACGAGCAGGATTTCCGCATTTATACCGCCGTCCTTCTGGGGGGCACGCGGATCATTCAGGTGGCAGAGCCGCTTGAACACCGGCGCGAGGCGCTTTTTGAAAGCGTGATGGCGCAGTTCCTGCCGATTGTGCTGCTGATCCCGGCGGTGATTATCGGGGTGATCGTAGCACTCCGGCGGGGGTTAAGCCCGGTGTTGCGCGTCCGCGATGCAATCGAGGAACGTGGCGAGGGCAATCTGCAGCCCCTTGAACTCGACGATGCGCCCGAGGAAATCAGCACCATCGTCACCGCCGTCAACCGGCTGATGGAAAAGCTTGATGCGGCACTCAGTGCCGAGCGGACCTTTACCGCGCATAGCGCGCATGAATTGCGCACCCCGATTGCCGCGGCATTGGCGCAGACGCAAAGGCTTGTGCTCGAACTGCCCGAAGACCATCCGGGGCGCATCCGGGCCCGGCAGACCGAGGAAAGCCTGAAACGGTTGTCGCGGCTATCAGAAAAGCTTTTGCAACTGGCCCGCGCCGAGGCCGGGGTCGGCACCAGCCCGACCGGCGAAAACCAGAAACTGTGCGCGACACTGGGGCTTGTGATTGATGATCTGGAACGGGTGGCCGATGGGGCGGGGCGCATCGCCTTTGACGCCAGATCGGCAACTGCGCTTTCGGCCAATATCGATCACGATGCCTTTGCGATCTGCATGCGCAACCTGATTGAAAACGCGCTTAAACATGGCAGCGATCAGGAAAAGGTCATGGTGGAAGTCATTGGCAGCGACACGGTCAGGGTTTCGAACGCGGGCGATGCGGTGCGGCCCGAAGACCTTGATGACCTGACATCGCGGTTCAAACGATCCAATACCAAGGCCAGCGGGGCGGGGCTTGGCCTTTCGATTGTCAAAACCATCGTTGGCAATATCAATGGGGAATTAACGCTCCATTCCCCGCGCCCCGGCAAGCCGGATGGTTTTATGGCGGAGTTGCGGTTGCATCAGAGTTGAGGGGGGAGAGGGGTGCTGTGCAAGCCGGTTCATATTGACAAAGGGCAGGGCCGGTGCCATTTTGATGCTGGAGGTTCGGCCCGAAGATGGTCCGCTTGGCGATAGCCTTGAGGGATGATTATTCGGGGCTTTACCTCCTTTTTTATTTGTCGCGGGCAGTGTACGGATCGGGAACGTAAAAAATTCCGTAGGTTTTGAAGGTCTTGCCGTCGCGATATCCGTCCCCTGAAAATTGCAGAGCGTGACAGCGCGGGGCGAAGCCGATTGCGATGTCGTCGCGTTGCGGTCCGGTAAAAGACCATTCCGGCAGGCGAAATCCCCAATTGATGCAATACAAACAAAGATCTGCTGCCTGAACGCCGGGCGACATTTCCGAATCAACAAATAGCGGGGCGGGAACGATCCAGCGTGTTCTGTGTCGGCCGGCTGCCGTTTTCAGGTAATAATCCTGAAGCTTTCGGACAAACCGCCTGTCATTTGCCTTCTCGGTCTGGTCCATGACGAACAGGCCGTGTTGCTGTTCCATTTCCAGAAAGTAGAAGAAGCGTTCCTGCAAAAAGATATGATCTTTGCGCAGGAAATGGGGATATTGATAATCCTTCGGGGGCTTGGCCCCGCACGGGATCAGGCTGGCAAAGATCTTTGCATTATGTTTGTGCAAAAGATCAAAGATCGCATGTGCCATAAGGATGCTGGCTTGGCCGTAGGCCGCAAAATCACGTGCTGCGGGACTTTCTTTTTGCAGTCCCTTTGTGAGAAAGCGCCTTACCCCGTTGTGGCGGATATTGGCATCAAGCGTGGCGGAGGCATCCGCCCATTTGACACGTTTGAGATCAAGTAATTTGCTGCCTTTGATTTCTTTGCTGTATTCCGCAAGACGCACCCCGAAACAGTCCAGTTCGGCCTGATGGAAATCACGGACAAAATCCCAGATACGACTTGCATGAATGGCGACGCCGCCGCGAACCTCCATCGGCATGTTGCGATGGTCATGACCACTTTCGTCCATGAAGAGCAACCAGCTCAAGACGCGACCCTTTCCTGCAATGGGGCGTTGTATATCCCTTTGAAATGCACGCCGGATTGGATCACATACGGGGTGTGTTGTGCAAATTTTTAGTCAGGCAATATCGACAGGTTCTGGACGAAGGTTGGGGGGATGGAAATTCAGTTCCTTTATGAGGTTACTCAGCTTTTAACATTTTTCCATCTTCGGCTGGTTGCGGGTTCTCATGAAATCATCCGAGACGCTTTGTGTGTCAAAGAAGCTGTCCCATAGCGGATCGGTTGGTGGAAAGTCATGAGGATTTCCTGCTGCCGGAGCCTTTCGACGCGGGAAAGCGGATTTCGGGGGCTTCGGGGTCATTGCGGATGCCTCCACCTTTTTTGATCATTAATTATATTTTGGTGATGGGCGGCACGGGTCAAGTGTATATGCGCGAAAGCCGCGCATATGGCGCGGGGGTGACGATTTTTGGGCGTGCGCGTCGTGGGCGGAGCGAAGGTTGGGGATGTGCCGACGGGTGGGATATTCGGGGCCGGGCTGGCGGGGAAAAACAAGGGGGCGGGGCCATGCCGGGGCTTGGGGTGTCGGGTTTCAGGGCAGGGTCGCGGCTTTGTGAAATCGCGGTTTTCTGCCGATGTAAACGTTTCAAATGTTCATAAAACGGCAACAAATGCGTTATCAGACTGACTTGTAACTTGCCTATGGTGGGGGCGTTACAGGAGTTCTGGTATGTCGTCAAAACCCACCATGCGCGATGTGGCGCGCAAGTCCGGTCTTTCTATTGCGACGGTATCGCGGGTGATCAATTTCCCCGGCGAGGTTCCGGCGGAAACCGCCGAAATCGTGACCGCGGCGATGCGGTATCTGAATTACCGGCCCAACATCAATGGCCGCCGGTTGAAGATGAGCCAGACCCGCACGGTCGGCGTTCTGGTGCCGACCCTTGCCAACCCGGTATTTGCCACATCGGTGCAGGGGATCGAGCAGGAAGCCAATATCGAGGGGCTTACCGTCCTTCTGACATCCTCCAATTATGATCCCGAACGCGAAATGGGGGCGGTTTCAGCCCTTTTGAACAATCGCGTCGACGGGTTGATCCTGACACTTGCCAATGCGGATAACAATCCGGTGGTGGATTTGCTGCTGGCCGAGAAAATCCCGTTCGTGTTGCTGTTTAACCAGCCCGAACGTGCCGATATCGCCGCGATCAGTGTTGATAACGCAAAGTCCGCCTTTGACATCACCAACGCCATGATTGCCAAGGGGCACCGGTCGCTTGTGATGGTGGCAGGCCAGTTTGAAAGTTCGGACCGGTCGCGCCAGCGCTATGACGGGTTTTGCCGGGCGCTTGATGAAGCCGGGATTGAGAAGAAGCATCTGGTGCAGGTGCGGTTTGGTGAGACCGATCTGGTGGAGCCATTACGCGATCTGCTGTTGGGGCCGGATGCGGTCACGGGGATTGTCTGTTCGACCGACATGCTGGCGATTGCCGCGATCAGCGCGTGCCGGGCGCATGGGTTATCGGTGCCCGGTGATGTTTCGGTTGGCGGTATTGACGGAATTTCGGTGGGTGGGCTGATCACGCCAAAGCTGTGTTCGGCAGTTCAACCCACCCAGGAGATGGGCCGGCAGGCGCTTGCATTCCTGCGCGGCCTGATCAAGGGGCAGACAAACCCGCAGAGTTTGTTGCTGCCTCATCATCTAAGCGACGGGGACTCCATTGGAGCATTCCGAGGGGATTCCCGACGCCGTTCATCAACCCGAGTATAGGAAGATCAAAAGTGCGTTTCAAACAACTTGTCATGGGTGCGGCGTTTGCTGTTGTGGCTGCGCAGCCTGCCTTCGCCGAAGATGTTGCGATTTGCTATAACTGTCCGCCAGAATGGGCCGATTGGGGCGGGCAGCTTAAGAACATTGCGCGCGACCTTAAAATCGATGTGCCGCAGGACAACAAGAATTCCGGTCAGACGTTATCCCAGCTTCTGGCGGAAAAGGATAATCCGGTTGCCGATGTGGCCTATTACGGGGTTTCGTTTGGCATCAAGGCCAAAGAGGAAGGCGTTGTTGCCGATTACAAACCGGCCAATTTCGACAAGATCCCGGCGGGCCTGAAAGATGAGAACGGCGCGTGGTTTGCCATTCATTCCGGCACCATCGGGCTTTTTGTCAATACCGAAGCCCTTGGCGGGGCACCGGTTCCGCAAAGCTGGTCGGACCTTTTGAAGCCGGAATACAAGGGCATGGTGGGCTATCTTGACCCGTCAAGCGCGTTTGTCGGTTATGCCGGTGCGGTTGCGATCAACCGGGCGATGGGTGGATCGCTTGACGATTTCACGCCGGGGATCGAGTTTTTCAAAAAACTGAAAGCAAACGATCCGATCGTGCCGAAACAGACCGCCTATGCGCGGGTTCTGTCGGGCGAAATTCCGATCCTGATCGATTATGATTTCAATGCCTATCGTGCGAAATACAAGGACGAGGCGAGTGTCGCCTTTGTCATCCCGACCGAGGGCACGGTTGCCGTTCCCTATGTCATGAGCCTGGTGAAAAACGGGCCGCATGCGGACAATGGCAAGAAGGTTCTCGATTATGTGATGTCGGATGCGGGGCAGGCCCATTGGGCCAATGCGTTCCTGCGCCCGGTGATTGCATCGGCGATGTCGCCGGAAGCCTCCGAAAAGTTCCTTCCGGCCGCGGAATATGAGCGTTCCCAGCCGGTCGATTACGCCAAGATGGCCGAAGTTCAGGCCGGTTTTGGCGAGCGTTATCTGTCCGAGGTGCGGTAAGTGTCGTCGGTTGAACATATCAAAGAGGGGCGTTCGCGCCCTTCTTTCCCATTGTCTTTATTATCCCGTGTTTTCGGGCGGGCAACGCCGGGGGCGGGAAGCCCGGCCATTCTGGCATTGTTGATGTTGCCCGGCCTGATCATTGTGGCGGCGTTTTTTATCCTTCCGATGGCGCTGGTGGCGATGCGGGTGGCGGATGGGCCGGACGGGCTTGCGACCTATTTCGTGATCCTGACAAATGAGCGTTATCTCGCCAGTTTGATCCAGACGCTTGTGATGTCGGCGGGGGTGACGGTGACGGCGCTTATTCTGTGCGGGATTTGCGGGCTGTTTCTGGTGCGCAACCGGTTTGCCGGGCGCAATGTGATTACCGCCCTTTTGACCCTGCCGCTCTCGTTTCCGGGGACGGTGGTTGGGTTCATGGTGATCATGCTGGCGGGACGGCAGGGCGTGATCGGGTCGGTCACGGATGCGCTTTGGGGCGAGAAGATCGTCTTTGCCTATGAAATCACCGGGCTGTTTGTCGGCTATCTTTATTTTTCGATCCCGCGGGTGATTTTGGCCGTCATGGCATCGGCCGAGAAGCTTGATCCGCAGCTTGAAGAAGCCGCCCGGTCGCTGGGTGCTCCGACATGGCGGGTGGTCCGGGATGTGATCCTGCCGGGGCTTCTGCCCGGTCTTGTGTCGTCGGGTGCGATCTGTTTTGCGACCGCGATGGGGGCGTTTGGCACGGCCTTTACGCTGGCGACCGATATCGATGTTCTGCCGATGGTGATCTATACCGAATTTACCCGAAACGCCAATATCGCGGTGGCAGCGGCGCTCAGCATCGCGTTGGGTGCGATGACATGGGCGGTTCTGGCCGCGGTGCGCATTTTTGTTGGTAATGGTGCGACATCGGGCACCGGTGGGGGAGCGTGATCATGCGGCGTGACGGGAAATTTTACAGCCAGCTTGGCCTGACGATTGTGCTGTGCCTGTTTATCGTGGTGCCGGTGGTGATGTCGGCATTGGCCGGGGTGACGGTCAATGTGTTCAAGGGGCTATCGTCGGGATTGACGTTGCGCTGGATCTTCGAGGTCTGGGACCTTTATGCGCAAAGCATCCTGCTGTCGCTTGGCATTGCGATGGCGTGCCTTGTGGTGACGTTGGTGGCGGGTGTGCCGCTGGCTTATGTGCTGGTGCGACGGCCCAGCCGGATGATGCGGCTGTTTGAGGAATTGCTGACACTTCCGGTGGCCATACCGGGGCTGGCATTGGCGCTGGCGTTGCTGATCACCTATGGCGGGGTCAGTGGATACAGATCAAGCTGGCTTTTCATCCTGACCGGGCATGTTTTGTTTACCCTGCCTTTCATGGTGCGCTCTGTCGCGGCCGTGATGGCAGCGATGGATATGAAGATGCTGGAAGAAGGGGCGGCAAGCCTTGGGGCCGGGTTCTGGCGGCGGTTCTTTGGCGTGATCGTGCCCAATGCCAAGCCGGGTATTCTGGCAGGGGCGCTTATGGTGGTGACGCTTTCCATCGGGGAATTCAACCTGACCTGGATGCTGCATACGCCGTTAACCAAGACATTGCCGGTTGGTCTTGCCGATGCCTATGCATCCATGCGCCTTGAAATCGGCAGTGCCTATACCCTGATTTTCTTTGTTTTGATCATGCCGTTGCTGATTGCGATGCAGGCACTTGCCAACCGGGGCAGTCGCGCATCCAGACGCATTGATACGGCGGAGGATACGTTATGAGTACGCAGATCAGACTTCGCAATTGTGCGAAAACCTTTGCCGATGGCACGCGCGCCCTGGCCCCCTTTGACCTGACGATTGAGGGCGGGGAAACGATTGTTCTGCTTGGCCCGTCGGGATGCGGCAAGACGACGATTTTGCGCATGATTGCCGGGTTGGAATTTTCTGACGCGGGCGGTGTGATCAGCTTTGACGGGGATGATGTCACCCGCCAGTCGATTGAAAAACGCCGGGTCGGCATGGTGTTTCAGTCCTATGCGCTGTTTCCCAATATGACGGTGGCGGAAAACGTTGCCTATGGGCTTAAGGTGCATGGGGTGCCGGGCAAAGAACGCGATGCACGCGTCGATGCGATGCTGGAAATGATGCATATCGATATGCTGGCGGACCGGCGGATTGACCAGCTTTCGGGCGGGCAGCGCCAGCGTGTGGCATTGGCGCGCGCGATTGCGGTGCAGCCGCGTGTCTTGTTGCTCGACGAACCCCTGACCGCACTGGATGCGAAACTGCGCGTAAGGTTGCGCACCGAGATCAATGCGCTTCTGCGCAAGCTTGGCATTACGGCGGTTTACGTCACCCATGATCAGGAAGAAGCCATGGCGCTGGGGGATCGGATTGTGGTGATGCAAAAGGGCGAGATCGCGCAGATCGGCACCCCGCGCGAGATTTACCGCAAGCCGCAAAACCCGTTTGTCGCCGATTTCGTCGGCGCGGCCAACCGGATGACAGGGCAGATGCGCGACGGGCGATTGCATATCGGGACCCATGTTTTTGATGCGGTCGATGCGTTTGATCCGCGTCATGGCGCGATTATCGATCAGGGCCCGGTGGAGCTTTATTTCCGGGCGGACGGGCTTTCGCCCTGTGACCTGAGCGAGGCGCATTTTACCGGCCGGGTCGAGGCAGTTTCGTATCTGGGTGAACGGTTGCGACTGACCGTGTCGGGGATTGGCCCGCAGGCGATCACGATGGATACCCATGCCGATGACGTGATTGAAGCCGGGGCCGATGTGCATTGCCGGGTCAATGCCGACCGGCTGACGGTTTTTCCCGCTGTTGCGGCCCAGTCATAAAACAAAAGAAAGAAATCAAAGAAAATGCTGATTGCACAATTGACCGACCTGCATATCGGGGCGGGCCGCAGGCTTGCCTATCGCAAGGTGGATACCGCAGGCGCGCTTGAAAAGGCGGTTGCCCATGTGATGGCGATGGTGCCGCGCCCCGATGTGGTGCTGTTTACCGGCGATATTGGCGACCTTGGCGACCAGCAAGAATATGCGCTGGTAGCGGAAATCCTGACCAAACTGACGATCCCGTATTTCATGGTGCCGGGGAACCATGACCGACGCGGGCCGCTGCGGGCAGCTTTTCCCGATGCCACGCCGGTTGGGGCCGATACCGGATTTGTGAATTATGTGGTCGATGATTTTCCGCTGCGCCTGATTGCGCTGGATACGCTTGATGAAGGCAAACCGGGTGGCGTTCTGGGGAAGACACAGCTTGACTGGCTGCGCGATGTGCTTCTGGACGGGGATGGCCGGGATTGCGCGATTTTCATGCATCATCCGCCGATTGTGACCGGTATTGCCCATATGGACGCGCAAAATCTGGGCGAAGGTGCGGAAGAACTCGCGGCAATCGTTTCGGTGCATCGTGACCGGATCAAGGCGATTTTCTGTGGCCATGTGCATCGCCCGATCCATACGATCTGGGCCGGGGTGCCGTTGATGATCGGCCCGTCGGTCGCCCATCAGGTGGCGTTTGATTTACGCGCCGATGGACCATCGGCCTTTGTCATGGAACCGCCCGCGATGCATCTGCATGTGTGGGATGCGGGGCAGCATAATTTGATGACGCATCTGGCCTATCTTGACCGGTATGACGGACCACATCCGTTTTTCGGGCCGGATGGGAAGCTGATTGTTTGACTGTTTTGGCGGAACCGGGTGGGGCTAAGTTATTTCCCCACCCCGACCTTGATCGCGAGTTTACGCAGCGGGCCGATGCGGTTGATGGCGGTGAGGCCCGCATAGCGCAGATCGCGCAGTGTTCTGGGTTCGAACATGGATGCGCGGTTGAGCAGATCAATGCCGCCAACCCGTGCGAGCGTTTTGGGAAGCTGTTTGCGTTCGTAGGATTTAAGCAACGTGGTGGCCCCGATATCCTCGCCCTTGAGCTTGGCCTTTGCCATCAGGTCGGCCAGGGTTTCGATGTCGTGCAGGCTCATGTTAAGCCCCTGCGCACCAATCGGCGGGACGACGTGGGCGGCTTCGGCGACCAATGCAAGCCTTGCCGAAATCAGGCGTGACGGGACCTGTGATATCATCGGCCAGACCGCGCGCGGGCTTGCGACCGTAAGCGGGCCAAACATCGACATGGTGTCACGGGTGATTTCAGCCGAAAGGGTGGCGTCATCCATATTGTAAAGCTGCTGGGCGCGGTCGGCGGGCGTCATCCAGACGACGGACGAGCAGGGTTTGCCATTGAGATCGGGCATGGGAACCAGGGTCAGCGGCCCGCCGGTGCGGTGGATTTCGGTCGAGATATTGTCATGCGGTTTGTCGTGGGTGACGACAAAGACCAGCGCACTTTGATCATAGGCCCAGCGGCGATGCTTGATCCCGGCAAATTCGCGAAGCGATGAATTGCGGCCGTCGGCGGCCACGACCAGCTTGGCGCGGACGGTTTCGCCGCCGGATAATGTGGCCTCGCCATAACGTGCGGTGCCGGTGAAGCCGGTGACGGTGGTGGAAAAGCGGAAATCGACATTGGGCAGCGTTTCAAGTTTCGCCATCAGCGAAACACGCGCGGCCTTGTTCGAGACATTCCAGCCAAAGAAGCCCTGCGTGGTTTCGGCCCCATCAAAATCGGCGGTTTCGCGCGGGGTCATTTCAGTGCCCCCGGCATCGACAATGCGCATGACGCGAAGTTCGGCACCCGTGGGTTTGATCGCGTCCCAGACACCAGCCTTTTTAAGGGTATCGATGCCCGGTTGCAGGAAGGCGGTGGTGCGAAGGTCCGTCCCCTCGCCAATGTCGGCGGGGGCGGGATCGACAATCATGATCCTGTGGCCGTCGGCGGCAAAGCGGGCCGCCGCACTCATGCCGGCGATGCCGCCGCCTGCAATCAGAATATCGGTTTCGATCATGTCATTATCCCTGTTTTATTCGGGCTTCAAATCCGGGCGCAGTGTCGCATGTTGGTGGCCGGGCCGCAATGTGCCCGCAATGTGCCTTGGCGTGCAGTTATACGCAATGGCTTTGGCAGGTGGTTTGATGCAGATCGGGGCAGGTCGAAAATTATCGCGACGGATGGCTTGCCCCGCGCGTTGGTTTTGGCCATTTTGGGCGCACAAATCTTTGACCGTGAAGGGGTTGGTAATGCTGGCGTGGGTTTATCTGTTGGGCGCGATCTGCCTTGAAGTGGTCGGGACGGTGTCGCTTAAATTTTCCAACGGTTTTACCGATTGGCGGTTTGCGGTTTTGAGCCTGTCGCTTTACGGGGTCAGTTTCTGGGTGCTGTCATTAACGTTGCGCACGATCCCGGTCAGCACGGCCTATGCGGTGTGGTCGGGGCTTGGCACGGCGGCGGTGGCGGTGATCGGGATGATGTTTTTCAAGGAACCGATGAGCGTATTAAAGGCGGTTTTCCTGTTGATGATCATTGGCGGGGTGGTCGGGCTTAACGCGATCAGCGGCAAGCATTAGGATTTCAGCACGATTTTCAACAACAACCCTAACCTGCATCAGTCCTGAAAATACAATTGGCGACTACAATATCCGACAGGTGTTTCTTTTCCAGCCCCAGAGTATTTCGGGGGAACACTTCGGGATGGTCTGTCTGGCCGATCCGAACCGTGCTGGTCAAGGGGCTTGTTGTGGCGCATTATTCCTCGTCTATCGGTCTTGACACAAAATACGACCAGTTCCTGCAAATGCCGGTTGGTGATGACAGCAAAGGGACCAGTGTTACGGTTCTGTCGATGCTGGCACGGCTTGGTGTTGATCCGTGGCAGGAGGCATCCGACCTTGCGGCGCTGCCGAAAAAATCCGCGTGGGAACGGCTTGACGGGCTTGTTGCGCGCTTTACCGATGTGCCATCGGTGATTGCCGAACGTGCCGACGCGGTAAGCCGAATGATCGCATCCCTGCCCGGCGGGGAGCTGGCGGATCGCACGCGTCAGGCAAACGCAGGCACAGGCACAGGCACAATACTGCCCGATATCCTTGGCAACCGGCTTTATCTGATGGTCGCGATTGCGTTTCTGGTGATTCAGGTCGCCGTTTTCTGGTTCGGCAAATAGAAGCCCCATCCGCCGCCAAGCCTGATGCTTCTTCTGCGGATTGATTCCCAAATTGTGCGCAAAGGCCAATTGATGACAGACAAAGACGATCTATGGGTGCTTGAAAAGAAGTTCTGGACCGAAGGGGCGGATGGTGTTCATCACCTGACGGCCAAGGGGGCGATTGCGGTTTTGCCCTATCCGGCGGGTATTCTGGTGGATGAGGCGATCTGGCGCAACAACGCGGTCGCCCAAAGATGGCGGACGGTGGCATTCAGCGATCTTGCGATCACGCGCAAGGGCGATGTTGCGGTTCTGGCCTATTGCGTCTCGGCGGAACGGGCCGAAGACCCGATTTACGAAGCACTTTGTACCTCGACCTATCTGAACGATGACGGTGTGTGGCTGCGGCTTTCGCATCAGCAAACGCCAAACGGGCCGCAAGAATAAAGCCAAGATTCACTTTATTATTTTAAACAAAACAGGAGACGATCCAAATGTCATTAGTAGGTATTATCCTTATCGTTCTGCTCGTGATTTTCCTGCTGGGCGGGTTTAGCGGCCGCTTTGGCGGGTATGGCTATGGTTTTGGTCACACCAGCATCGGTTTGCTGGGCGTCGTGCTGATTATCGTGGTCGCGCTGGTATTGCTTGGCCGGATTTGAGGATTAGGCTGCTGCGGAAACCCCGCAGCAGCTTTGCAGGTCACGCGCGATATCGGTATGGCGCGGTTGCCAGCCGAGTTCGCGGATCGCCTTCTGGCTGGTCATGCGGTGGCTGTGCGCAAGGCCAAGCGCCCATTGCCCGTATTCGCGGGCGATGTCATCGGGGCTGATATGCTCGATCTCGCAATCGGCCCGGCCAAAGGTTTGCGCGATCTGACGGGCAAGATCGCCAGTCGCGATACCTTCGATGCCAACCCCGATATAGCTTTGACCGCGTTCGCCGTTTTCAAGCACCAGCCGATAAAGATCGGCCAGATCATCGGCATGGATCAGCGGCCAGACGACTTCATCCCCCGGCCCATCGCCAACAATCCGAACGCGGTTTTCATCGCGCGCCCTGCGGGCCATGTCATGAAGCGCCCCGCCCGGCAAGGTCGGGCGGGTGCGAGACGGCGGATCGGTGCGATAGACGGTGGCGGGATGGATCACCATGCCATGCAGGGCCGGATCGGACAGGATTTTGGTGAGCCCTGCGACCATCCATTCAAAACCCGGCACCGGGGCAAAGGGCGTTTTTTCATCATGGATGGCGTCAGAAGATTTCATCGCGGGGTAAAGCCAGCTTCCGCCAGTATAGATGAAGCGTGGCAGGGCGGGGGCCTTTGGCCCGGATTGGCGATGCAGAACGTGCAGCAATTCGATCAGCATCCCGGCATCAACCGCGCCCATATCGGCGGAAAAATCACATGCGGCATGGATGACGGCATCGACAACGGGCAGTTTATCGCACCACGGGCCGGGATTGTGAATGTCGCCGCGGATCGGCCATGCGCCCATGACGGCAAGATGGGCGGCACTGTTTTCGTTGCGTGCCAGGGCAAAGACATGATGCCCGGCCGAAACCAGATTGCGCACAATCGCCGCCCCGATCAGGCCGCTTCCGCCCAGAATAAAAACACGCATCGCCATTCTCCTGAATTCGTGATGCGTTTGTTCATAGAACCTCAAGTAAGGGTAAGGTCAAGGGGGAAATTTGGTTGTGGCTGAACAATGAAATCGCCGGGCAAGATTCTGTTTTGGGTTGTAGTCTGTTTGTGGTCTGGGCATCCTTGATTGTGGTGTTCTCTAAAACAGGAACGGTAGAATGAAGCTCGCGATTGTAAGACGGCTTATCCCTGATTGGGGGACGACCTATGGCCCGGCAGGCGACGGGCCGTTTCCTGCGGTTATGTTGCTGCATGGGTCGGAGGGTGGTTATTCGGGCTGGAGCCATCGCAATGCTGTCATGTTGGCCGCGCACGGTTTTCTGGCATTTCCGTTTCCCTATTCCAATGGCGGGAACGCGTGGAATGCAGGCAGCATCACCAATGTGCCACTGGAGCGGACAATGGAAGCATTCCGCGCGTTGCGTGCATTTGCGTTTTCGGACGCGAAAGTCGGGCTGTTTGGTGTGTCGCGCGGGGCAGAACATGCGTTGCTTGTCACCTCGCTTATGGTGCGCGATGGCGAAAGCGGCCTTCCTGATGCGGTTGCGGCTCTGGCACCGCCGGATGTGATTTGCGGGGCGTTTGATGCACGACGTTTTCGTGATTCAGGCGATCCGGGGTTTCAGGAATGGGACCCTGCGGAGCGGGCCTGGACGTGGAAGGGGGCGTCGGACTGTCTGCTGCCGACCACACCGATTGCGATAGAGGATTACGACGGGCCGTTTTTTCTGGCGCATGGCAAAAAGGATAAGGTTTGGTCATCGCACATGACCGAAAGATTGACCGCGCGACTTCGGTCTGCGGGGCGTGCACCGGAGGTGCATCTTTATGAAGATCAGGGGCATGTCCCCGATAGCGCGGGCGAGAATGTTTTCAATGCCGATCTGATCGGTTTTTTTGAGCGGACTCTTTGCCAATAAGCCGGGCATGTGCCCGGCTTTTGGATGTTTGCGAAGGGCGTATTTACGCGACTTCGAAGATGCCGTCGATTTCGACCGCAACGCCGAGCGGCAGGGACGCGACGCCAACCGCAGAACGGGCGTGCTTGCCGGCCTCGCCAAAGATTTCGACCATGGTGTCGGATGCGCCATTAACAACCTTGGGCTGATCGGTGAAGGCGGGGTCGGAATTGACGAACGCATTCAGTTTGACGACGCGTTTGACATTATCAAGATCGCCAATCGCGGCACGGACCTGTGCAATCAGGTTGAGCGCGCAAAGCCGGGCGGCTTTCTGGCCGTCTTCGACCTGATAATCGCGGCCAAGTTTGCCGATGAATTTCAGTTCGCCGTTTTCCATGGTGATCTGACCCGAGACATGCACAAGATTGCCGGAACGGACATAGGGCACGTAATTGGCAACCGGGGCGTTTGCCTGGGGCAGGGTGATGCCGAGTTCGGCAAGGCGGGCGTCGATTTTTCCGGCCATGGATTTGATCCTCGTGATTGGGTGTGGCGAAAACGGTTCCAACTTATCGGCCTTGGCGCGCAAACAAAACCATTTCTTTTGTGTGAAATGGCATGGCGCGGTGGAGCCGTCCATAAGCAATGCTGATCGATTGATGAGAAATTTGGATTTGTCATATACCCCAATCCGTCGCACAAGAAAGCCAAGCCGTAAACGGATGGCATAAAACAATCAGGGGACGCGGACGAAATGGGATCAGGACGGTTTAAAATTGCCGATTTGCACGGTGCGTGGCTTGTGCTGATCGGGGTTCTGATCATCAGTCCCGATGCGCTTCTGGTCAGGCTGGTCAAGGCCGATGACATGACAACCGCGTTCTGGCGGTTGCTGATCCTTGGGTCCACACTTGCCCTCATCGCGTTCTGGCGCGGGATGCGTCGCCGTCAGTCATTGCGCCATGCGATGATGCCGACCCGCGATGAAATGCTGGCCGGGCTGTTTTATGGCGGGACAAGTGCGTGTTTCATCCTGTCGATCCGCAATACCGATGCGGCCAATACATTGGTGATCATTGCCGCGACCCCGTTATTATCGGCCCTGATTGCGGTATTTGTGTTCAAGCGCGTTCTGGCCGTGCGGACATGGATTGCATCCGTCGTGGTGTTTGTGTCGCTTGCGGCGATTGTCGGGGCGGGGTTTGGCGGGGCCAATACGCTTGGCGATATTCTGGCGCTTGGCACGGCGATCTGCATGGCGTGTTATTTCAATGTGGTGGGTACGCGCATTCATATCGATGCGGTGCGTGCGATGATGGTGGGCGCGTTTCTGGCGACATTGGTGATGGTACCCAATGCCAGCCCGATGGCGCTTGAGCCGCTTGACCCGATTTGGCTGATCCTGCTGGGCTGTGTGGTGTTGCCGCTGTCGTTTCTGTTCATTACTGCCGGTGCCAAGAAAATCCCGGCCGCCGAGGCAGGCCTGATCATGCTGAACGAGGCGATTTTCGGATCGCTTCTGGTGTGGCTGGTGATTGATGAGGTGCCCAGCCGCACGACATTGATTTGCGGGTCAATCGTGATCGTCACACTGGCGACGCACAGTTACCTTGGACTTCGGCAAAGCAGAATGCGCAAGCGGGCCGCCAAAACCGCCTGAACCCCGTTTTGCCAACGCAGGAAAGCTCCGTTCAGGTTGCTGTCAGTTTCGATTGATAGCAATCGGGGGCCGGTTGGTTTGACCGGTTGCCCCACGTGATCGGGTTGATCCCGGCATTGTTGGTCCGGTTGCCAAACGCGGACACATATTGCAGCGCAGACGTGGGGCATTTGCCCCTTTTGTGCGAGTGCCGATGTCCCGTTTCAGCCTTCCTGTTCGCTTTTTTAACCGGATGCGATCACGTTTTTCGCCGATTGATTATCGCTTTGTCATTGTCGGGCTGGCGGTTTATTTCGCGCTTGTCCTGAACTGGAAGGTTCTGGGGCATTTTTATCAAATCCTCGGGCAGCTTGACGCCTATGACCTTGGCTTTGCGGCCAGTGCGCCGTTTGTTTTGCTGCTGGGGTCTATCGTTTTATTCACGCCGTTTTCGTTCAGATACCTTTTGAAGCCGTTTTTTGCCCTGCTGCTGATTACCGGTGCGCTTGCGAATTATGCGATGGTCAAATATGGCATCGTGTTTGACCGCGGCATGATTGAAAATGTGGTCGAAACCAATTCAGCCGAAGCGTTTTCGTATCTGAATGAGCAATCGGCGATCTGGTTTATCGGGACCGGGATCGCGCCGGTGATTTTGCTGTTCCTGCTGCCGGTGCGCTATCCGCGCAGTGTTTTGCGCGGGTTTGTGCAACGGGTGGCGATGATGGCGGTGCCGCTGGTGCTTTTTGGCGGGATTGCCGGGCTTTATTTCAAGGATTACGCATCGGTCGGGCGCAATCACAAGGTGCTGGGCAAGGAAGTTTCGCCGGTCAATTACGTGACGGGCAGTATTCAGTATGTCAAACGGCGCTATGTATCTTCATCGATGCCATTCCAGACGGTCGGCAATGACGCCCATCAGGTGGTGAAGGTCGCGGGCAACGGCAAGCCGACTTTGATGTTCCTGGTGATCGGGGAAACCGCACGGGCGCAAAGTGTGCAGGCCAATGGCTATGCCCGCCCGACATCGGAATTTACCGGTAAAATACCGGGGATGCTGGCGTTTCAGGATGTGCGGTCCTGCGGGACGGCAACAGCGGTTTCGGTGCCGTGCATTTTTTCGGTCATGGATCATGCAAATTACAATGGCGAGGTCGCCAGCCATAGCGAAAGCCTGATGGATGTGGTCGCGAAGGCCGGTGTTTCGGTGTTCTGGAAGGAAAATGACGAAGGCTGCAAAGGGGCGTGTGACCGCATCCCCAATGTTGACATCAAACCCGAAGATTTCCCGCAATATTGCGGTAATGGCACCTGCCATGACGAGGTGATGCTTGACGGGCTTGACGAACAGATTGCCGCGATGGCGGGCGACCGGCTGGTGACCCTGCATCTGATGGGCAGCCACGGGCCGACCTATTACAAACGTTATCCCGATGAACACCGGTTTTTCACCCCCGACTGCCCGCGCAGCGATATTGAAAACTGCACGCAGCAGGAGCTGATCAATACCTATGACAACACGATCCGCTATACCGATTTTGTGATTTCAAGGCTGGTGGAACGGTTGCAGTCCTATCAGGATCGGTACAATACCGTGCTGCTGTATGTGTCCGATCATGGGGAATCGCTTGGCGAAAGCGGCATGTATCTTCATGGCGCGCCATACATGTTTGCCCCGGACGAACAGACGCGGGTGCCGATGTTTGTCTGGGCGTCTGACGGGTTTGTCGCCGATCACGGGATCAATCGCGTCTGTCTTAGCGATCAGGCCAGAACCGGCAGTTTTTCGCATGACAATGTGTTTTCAACCGTGCTGGGCGTGATGGGGGTTGAAACATCGGTCTATCGCAAGGGGCAGGATATCTTTGCTCCTTGCGAAAACGCCACCTATCAGGCGGAGCTTGAAACGCAGCCCGAAATGACTGGCAATTGACAGCGGCAGGCATCAGGTTTAATTGAGTATGCTCATTGAGTATGCTCAATTAAACAGGGGATGTCTTATGCAGACCGGTGTGAACAGCCGTGCCACCAAACGCGAACAGACGCGTGAAAACATCCTGATTGCGGCGCGCAAATGCTTTGACGCGCAGGGTTATGACGGGACATCCACGCGCGAAATCGCCAAGGAAGCCGGGGTTGCCGAAGGCACGATTTTCAGTCATTTCCCGACCAAGGAAGAATTGCTGATTTCCAGTGTGGGCGACCATCTGGCTGATGCGATCAAGCAGGGGCTGCATACGATGGAGCCCGAATGGTGCTTTGTCGACAAGCTGATGCATATCGCATCCTATCGCTTTGCGCAGATCGCGTTGCAGCCGGGACTTTGGCAGGTGATTTTGCAGCAATTGGTGTTTTCACCGCGCAAGGGGGCGGTCAAGGAACTGATGCGCGGTAGCGGCCTGATTGATGCGGTGATGCGCCTGATCGAGGATGGGCAGCTTGACGGGGAACTGAACCCGGCAATTGAACCCGCAGCAATCCACAAAACCGTTATCGCCCTGTTTTTATTCACCATCCATGAACATGTCGGGGCGGAGAATTACGATTGCGAGGATATGTGCGCGACCTTGCGCAGCCTGCTTGATACCCAGATCAAGGGCATCTGGCTGCGTCGGCCGGAAATGGCGGCGTAAGGCGGCAAGCCGGGCTTATTCCCCGATCAGATGCAGGGTGATCTGGCGGCGGTGCGGTGCGTGGCGATGTTCGAACAGGTAAATGCCCTGCCATGTGCCGAGAACCGCACGACCGTTTGTGACCGGGATGGTCAGTGACACATCGGTGAGGCTGGCCCGGATGTGGGCCGGCATATCGTCCGGCCCCTCGGCGGTGTGGCGATAGAGGCTGGGGTTTTCTTCGACCAGCCTTGCAAAGAAGGTTTCGAGGTCCAGCACGACATCGGGATCGGCGTTTTCCTGGATCGTCAGGCTGGCGGATGTATGGCGGCAATAGATCGTCACCTGACCGGTTTTGATGCCGGTTTGTTGCAGCCAAGACTGGACCTGATCGGTGAATTCAAGCAGGCCCTGTCCGGTGGTGGCGATTCCAAGGGTGGTCTGGTGTTGTGACAGCATGGCATCCCGCTTTGTTTCGGGCGGCCCTTATGATCGGTGTGATCAGGCCGCCGCCGTGGCGCTTTGGGGATCGTAAAAGCGCAGGGCCGTCATGGCAAGGTTGCCGAATTCAAAACTGTCATGCAGGGTTTCAGGCATGAAACCCTCGTCCGCTGCACCGAGTGCCACATAAAACGGCATCAGATGATCGTCTTCGGGATGAGCCATGGCGGCGTGCGGGGCCTGTGCGCGGTAATCAAGCAGGGCATCGATATCACGGGTGGCCAGTTTGCCCAGCATCCAGTTGGTGAATTCCTGCGCCCACGGATCAATCGGGCCTTCGTTGCGGTCAAGGGCGCGCAGATTATGGGTCATCGCCCCGCTGCCAACCACCAGAACGCCAAGATCGCGCAGGCCGCGCAGCTTTTTACCCAGTTCATAATGATCCGCCGGGCTGCCATGGGCCAGAATGGAGAGCTGAAATACCGGGATATCGCCACCGGGGCGGGCGATGATCAATGGCATCCATGCGCCGTGATCAAGACCGCGCGCGGCATCGGTTTCTGCCCCGATCAGACCGGCGATTTCGGATGCCAGTGCGGGATCGCCCGCAACATCATAATGCAGGTCATAAAGCGGTTTGGGAAAGCCGTAAAAATCGTGGATGGTTTCCGGGCGGGCCGCGGTCGAGATGGTCGGTGTCGCGGTCTGCCAATGGGCCGATATCATCAGGAGGGCGCGCGCGCCATCAAACTGATTGCCAAGATCGCGGGCAAAGAAATCGAATGCCGGGGTGGTTTGGCGCGCAACCAGCATCGGCGATCCGTGCGAGATGAAGATCGGCGCGAGATTGTCCTGCGGGGCGGCAGAAACAGAGGGGGCAACGGGACTGGTCATGGTGGGGCACCTCGACATTCACAAAACATTGATTGCGAATATGTGCCTGTTTGGTCCACCTGACCAGTCACCGTTCGTCAACAGTGTGTTGCCATCACCCGCGAAAGGGCGGTTTGGGGAAACAATGACAACAGCCGGATCGGGAAGGATCAGCGGGCCTTGGCACCAAACATCATCATGATGAAGCCCCCGACTGCGGCGGCACCACCAGCAATCAGATACCAGAGCGTTTCATCGGTGTAGCTGCCGAGGAAGGTTTCGGAGAGCTGGTCGGCGGCACTATCGGATGCGTTGAGACCAACGATCAAAAGGGCAATGCCGATGACGCAGATGACGATGCCGGCAATACGACTGATGGGCATTGGGGACTCCTGTTATTTTTGTTTGCGTTTGCGCGTGTCCCGAAAGCGGGACTTGTGTAACTGAGATCACAACGCGGCTTTCGCGCAGTTGTTCCCGCGGGTAAATAATTGATCTGGCTGGATGTATGGTGAAACGCAAAACCCCCGGCCTGTGACCGGGGGCTTCTGGTTGCGTGCCTGCGATCAGAAAGGCATCGATATCTGGATTTCGAGCCTGCTGGTGTCGGTATCGTCATCATCATTGGCAACCGACATCATGTGGCTGAGTGCAAGTTCGCTGGTAAGCGGACCGGTATCAAAGCCCAATCCGGTGCGGATGCGCTGATTGCCATATTCGTTGAGGTTGCTGGCAAAGAATGGCGTGACGATCCCAAGGGATCGGCCATCATCCCCGGTCAGGGTAAAGCCATAAGTCACCGTGCCGCCGATGGTGTATTCGGTGTAATCCGCACGCCCGGCAAGATAGTTGCCTTCAAGGGCGGCATCCAACCCCGTGAGGCGGTCAGACAGTCGCACACCGCCGCCGATATTGAACGCGGTTTTGTCATTGTTGATTTCATCGGTGAAATCAGGGATCAGGCCGGTTTCAAGGAAGGGCGAGATGGTCAGGCTTTGGGTCGGGGTGAAGTCATAGGCGGCCTCGATGGCCGGTCTGATCTGCCGGGTGTTGGATCGGCTTGTATCATTGTTTGTGCCATCGCTTTCACGATAGGCATCAACCGTCTTGCGTGCGGCGATAAAGGCCAGTGACGGGGTGAGGGACACGGGCAGGGTTTCAATCGGGCGGGCCCGATAAGAGGTGGTCAGGGCGGCATACCACATATCGGATTCCGTATTGCCCGATACCGCACCATTATCGCGGGTGACGTCAATATCGCCCATGCCATATCCGGCTTCGCCCGCGATGGTCAGGTTTTCCATCGGGCGGTAAATGACATAGGGCGATGCGACCCAGCCGGTTTCCTGATAGCTGCCATTGTTAAAGGCGGTGGTCAGGTCGGTATCGTTATAGCCAAGTGACAGGCCGGCAATCAGCGCATCGGCAAAACGGTAATCCAGCCCGATATTATAGCCCCAGACATCGCCGTCATAGCGGCTGTCGGTGGTGCCATTGACATGGTCGTTATCGACCGCAGTAAAGGAACCATGGCCCCAGACGGTAAAGGGCGTGGTGGTGGCAAAGGCCGAACGCCCGTCAATGCCGCTTGCCCCGCCGGTTGTGCCCTGATCGGTCGGGCCAAGGCCAAGCATCTGCATGCCCTGTCCGGTGGAGCTGTCAAAACTGCCCATCATCGCGATACGGCGCAGGGCATCATCTTGGTCGGTGATGCTGTTGGTGTTGCGATCATCATCGGGCGTTGTGTCGGTCGGGCTGGTGCGATGGGGGCCGGTTTCGACCATTGAGGCGGTTCGGGCGGGCACGTTATCGATATTGGCATTGTTGGTGGTGCTGATCGCGGATGAGACCCGCGCGCTGATATTCTGTTGAATGACCGTGGTTTGGGAGCGCGAAACGGCATTGATAACGGCGGAGGTAGTGCTGGCGGAGGATTTTAACTCTTCTGCTTCCGCGACCGGTTCTGTTCCGGCAACGCAGGTTGCGGTCATGTTGTACATCGCGCCAAGGGCCTTTATGGAAAGCTTGCCGTCTGTCGTATCGGCCGGGATTTGGAGGGTGAGGGTGACGGTGTCGCCAATGATGGTGCTGCCGGGCGTGACAGACCGCGAATTGGCGGCGTTATTGTTGTCGGTATAGGTGAAGGTGTAGTTGTTTGGCGAATTGCCGCTTTGATGTGTGAAGGTGACCTTGGCGACCTCCCACGCGCTAAAAACTTCGTTGGAAGTCACTATGGCGCTGGTGCTAATTGTAAGGTTCCAAAAACCGCAACCGACGCTAATGGCGAAGGCGCTGTTGGCAAAGGGCAGCGACAAGCCTGTCAGGGCCAGCGCACAAAGCCCTTTTTTCACGACAGATTTGCACGCGGCGAGGTGCGAACGATCAGATCGTTCCTGTTTGAAGGTGCTTCTGATCTTATGCATTGTTCGCCATGCCCATGTCCTTTTTGATCGGTGCCGATAGATCGGTCCGTTGCAAGAGCTTTAGGGGCGGCGCATTGTGGGGGCTATGCTTAAAGGGGGGATTGTGTCGTTTCTTGACACTAAGTGGATGGTCGTTGCGCAAAGTGGATAGAAGGCCCGGTTTTCGGGCCGCACTGTCGTTATGCGGGCAGGGCGGCGATCACGTCATCCGTGGTCGAAAGCGCGCAATATTCCGATCCCAGAACCGCGGCAAACAGGTCAAACACGGTTTGCGCATCGTGACGGATACCCTTGGCGTCGGTCACGTCAATCGCGGTGGTGGCATCAAGCGGCAGGATGGCGTCAAAACCCAGACAGTGCGCGACGCGGATCGAGGCATCCATCGAATTGTGGATGACGACGCCGGTAAAAATCAGGCGGGTAATGCCATGATCGTGCAGGTATTTTTCAAGATCGGTGGCGATGAAGGCGCAATTGACGTTTTTGGCAATGACCGGTTCGCCCGGCAGCGGGGCGACTTCGGGTTTGATCGCGTTGCCGGGACCATCGGTGTGATAGGTCGAGGCGGGATTGGGTTCGTCATGACGGATATGGATCACCGGAAGGCTGGCTGCGCGAAAGGCGGCCAGCAGATCGACGATTTTATCGACATAGCCGGGATTGTTTTTTGACGCCCATTTCGGATCGTCGATGGCCTTTTGCACGTCAAGGACGATAAGCGCGGTTTCTTTTGTGTATGTCATCTTCACCAAAAACAAAAAGCCTCAGCTTAAGCCAAGGCTCTTGTAAAGGAAAATCGCGACGGAGCTACTTTAGATCGTGACAGTCGCTATCGTTCAGATCCTCTTCATCAAGGTCTGAATCCATCAGGATTGCATATTCTTCCGATGCATCCCAAGACTGCCATTGTTCGTCACTGATCTCGTCAACAAGGGTCTTAACTTCCGGGCTGTAGACTTGTTCAGCACGCTTTTGCGCAGCAGTAACCTGTTTTGCGATGTCGTCAGACTGATCGACTGCAAAATCAACTTTCTCTGCCAAAATGCTGCTAGTCATGTTCTAGCTCCTTACCCAAGTAGGTTCCGCAGGCCCCTCTTAGAGAAAACGGGGTGAATCCGTACTTTTCATATATATCAGAGTCAATAGGATTCTTTATCAAGACTCTTCTGCATCCCAGCAATCTTGCATACTCATATGCGCATGCCAGAGTGGGCAACAAGATGCCACCTCGAAAGTAGTTTGGGGCAAAAGACCTCTCTATCCAGTTAATGGTCAGGTGGGTCTTGCCCCGTGAGGGTCTTCCTATACATAGTCCTTGAAGAACGTCTTCGCCAGCAATGTGTTGCCAGATTGCCAAATCGAAGAAAGACGGTCGATATGAAAATTTGTGATAAATTTCAGGCCAACCGATTGGAAAACCATTGAAATTTGGCGCGTTGCTATAGTGCTTGGGCCACTCAATTCGGGCGAAGTCCAATGCATTTTTCTTTACTGAGGACAGAGTAACAATATCCCAGCTATGCGGTCCGCCAGTTTTTCGGAAACGCTTGATAAAGCTATCTGCAACCTTTTGACGACTGATAAATTTCAAATGGTCGTAATAAGCTGCAGGGTTGCTATCAAGCATAAAATGCCTCGCATATAGATGATATTTTTCTAAATAATGATGCGCATGATTGTGTTTTGTCAACCTTGGGGCGAAACAAAACCGGCCGGGAAATCAATCCCGGCCGGTTTGCTGATCAGATCAGGTTTGCGACGGTGCCAGAGTTCTTACGAGCAGCCCGTCGTGCTGCCGCAAGAGTCGCATTTCAGGCAGGTGCCGTTGCGCACAAGGGTGAAGTTGCCGCATTCGGGGCAGCCGTCGCCTTCGTAGCCTTTCATGCGGGCTTCGCGGATGCGGTCCAGTTTGGCATCCGTGGCCGACATGACTTCTTCGCTGGCGTTCAGGATCGCGGTTTCGCTGCTGGTCGGGGCAGCGGTGGTTGCGATGCTGGCGGTTTCGGCCTGATGGCTGTGGTCATGCGAGTGGGCATGATCGGTGCCGGTGGCTTTCATCACCACGCGTTCTTCGACCGGCGCACCGCCATCGACAACGTAAAGGTTGCGACGCACGAAGCCACTGGATGCGACCTTGCGGATGGTTTCAATCGCGCGGTCTTCGGCCTTGGCTTCCTCGCCAAGGTCGCCCTCAGCCACGCCCTTGCCAACGGCGTCCGGCAGAACGTCGGACGGCTGGACATGGGCGAGGTCGTTACGGCCCAGATAGGAAATGGCCAGTTCGCGGAACATGTAATCAAGGATCGAGGTTGCCATTTTGATGGCGTCGTTCCCGGAAACCATGCCTGACGGCTCGAAGCGGGTGAAGGTGAAGGCTTCGACATATTCTTCAAGCGGCACGCCATATTGCAGGCCGATGGAAACCGCGATGGCGAAGTTGTTCATCAGCGAGCGGAAAGCAGCGCCTTCCTTGTGCATGTCGATGAAGATTTCGCCAAGTTTGCCGTCTTCATATTCACCGGTGCGCAGATAGACCTTGTGTCCGCCGACGGTGGCCTTCTGGGTATACCCCTTGCGGCGCGACGGCAGCGAACGACGGTCGCCACGAATGACGCGTTCGATGATTTTTTCGACGATCTGTTCGGAAACAGCGGCGGCCTTGGCAGCAGTCGGCTGATCGGCGTAATCGTCTTCTTCGACCAGGGCTGAGTTCAGCGGCTGGCTGAGTTTCGAGCCATCACGATAGAGCGCGTTTGCCTTGAGGCAGAGACGCCAGGACAGCATATAGGCGTCCTTGCAATCCTGGATCGAGGCATTGTTCGGCATGTTGATGGTTTTCGAAATCGCACCCGAGATGAACGGCTGTGCCGCGGCCATCATGCGGATGTGGCTTTCAGCCGACAGGTAACGTTTGCCGATACGGCCACACGGGTTGGCGCAATCGAAAACGGGCAGGTCTTCGTCCCGCAGATGCGGGGCCTGTTCGAGCGTCATCGCGCCGCAAACATAGGTGTTTGCCAGTTCGATCTGCTTTTTGTCGAAGCCAAGGGCGGCCAGCATGTCAAAGTCCATGCTGTTGAGTGCCTTGGCATCAAGGCCGAGTTGCTTGACGCAGTATTCTTCGCCAAAGGTGTATTTGTTAAACACGAATTTGATGTCGAATGCGTTGGCAAGTGCGCCTTCGATTTTCGAAATCGCGTCATCGTCAAAGCCCTTGGCCTTGAGATCGTCATGGGTGATGGTTGGCGAACCGACCAGGGTGCCATGACCGACCGCGTATTTTTCAATGTCACGGATCTGGCGTTCGGTATAGCCGAGTGTGGCGAGTGCAACCGGAACGGTGCGGTTGATGATTTTGAAGTAACCGCCACCGGCAAGCTTTTTGAACTTCACAAGGGCGAAGTCCGGCTCGATCCCGGTGGTGTCGCAATCCATGACCAGACCGATGGTGCCGGTCGGGGCGATAACGGTGGTCTGTGCGTTGCGGTAACCGTGTTTTTCGCCCAGTTCCAGCGCCTTGTCCCATGCGGCACGTGCGGCAATCGGGAGTTCGGCATAAGGAGAATCAGCGGCAACCAGCGGCACCGGATTGATCGAAAGACCTTCGTAGCCTTCCTGTTCTCCGTGTGCGGCACGACGATGGTTGCGCATGACACGCAGCATTTCCTTGGCGTTATCGGCATAGCCCGGGAAGGCACCGAGTTCAGACGCCATTTCGGCCGAGGTGGCATAGGAAACGCCACACATGATCGCGGTAAGCGATGCGCCAATCGCACGGCCTTCGTCGCTGTCGTACGGGATGCCCATGCTCATGAGCAGGCCGCCAATATTGGCATAGCCAAGGCCAAGCGTGCGGTAACGATATGACAGTTCGGCGATACGATCCGACGGGAACTGCGCCATCAGAACCGAGATTTCCAGAACAACGGTCCAGAGACGCACGGCATGTTCATATGCCGCGACGTCAACACCACCGTCGTCAGAACGGAAATTCATCAGGTTGAGCGACGCCAGGTTACAGGCGGTATCGTCAAGGAACATATATTCCGAGCACGGGTTGGACGCATTGATGCGACCCGAATTCGGGCAGGTGTGCCATTCATTGATGGTGGTGTCGTACTGGATGCCCGGATCGGCGCACGCCCATGCGGCTTCGCCGACCTTGTCCCACAATTCGCGGGCGGCAAGGGTTTTATGAACCTTGCCATCGGTACGGCGGATCAGTTCCCAGTCGCCATTATCAAGAACAGCCTGAAGGAAGTCGTTCGAGACGCGAACCGAGTTGTTCGAGTTCTGACCTGAAACGGTCAGGTATGCCTCGGAGTCCCAATCGGTGTCATAGGTCTTGAAGCTGATTTCGGTGAAGCCCTGACGGGCGAATTCGATGATCTTGTTGATATAGCTGTCCGGGATCATCACCGCACGGGCGGCCAGCACGGCTTCTTTGAGCTGCGGGTTGGCACGCGGCAGGAAGCGATCCTCGGAATCGGCGGCACCGTCCCAGTTGGTGCAGGCCGCGAGAACGTCGGTGAGGTGCTTTTCGGCCAGTTTCGAACCGGCGACGAGGGCTGCGACCTTCTGTTCTTCGACGACTTTCCAGTCGATATAGTTTTCGATGTCCGGGTGGTTGATATCAACCACGACCATCTTGGCCGCACGGCGCGTGGTGCCGCCCGACTTGATCGCACCAGCAGCGCGATCCCCGATTTTAAGGAAGCTCATGAGGCCGGAAGAACGGCCGCCACCCGAGAGCGTTTCGCCTTCGCCGCGCACATTCGAGAAGTTCGAACCGGTGCCCGAACCGAATTTGAACAGGCGGGCTTCGCGGGTCCAGAGATCCATGATGCCGCCCTCGTTGACGAGGTCATCGGAAACCGACTGGATGAAGCAGGCATGGGGCTGCGGATGTTCGTACGCGCTGGCCGATTTGGTCAGTTCGCCGGTTTTGAAATCAACATAGGAGTGACCCTGCGCCGGGCCATCAATGCCGTAGGCCCAATGCAGACCGGTATTGAACCATTGCGGCGAGTTCGGCGCGCCCATCTGGTGGGAGAGCTGATAGCGCATTTCATCAAAGAAGGCCCGGGCATCGGATTCGGCATCGAAATAGCCGCCCTTCCAGCCCCAATAGGTCCAGGTGCCCGCAAGGCGGTCAAAGACCTGGGTGGCGCTGGTTTCGCTGGTGTAGCGGGACTCTGATGGCATTTTTTCGAGCTTGGCCTTGTCGGGCGCCTGACGCCAGAGCCAGGACGGAACGTCCTTTTCCTTGACCGGTTTCAGCGCGACCGGAACACCCGCCTTTCGGAAGTATTTCTGCGCCAGGACGTCACTTGCCACCTGCGACCAGGAGGACGGGACGTCGATATCTTTCATTTCAAAGACCACCGATCCATCGGGGTTTTTGATGACGCAGGATGACTTACGAAAATCGATGTCTGCGTAGGGGCTGACACCTTCCTGGGTGAACTTTCTGCTGATCCGCATGGTCTGCTCCGTTTTGGTCAGACTTGATGTCGTGCGCATAAGCACCAACACGGCCTGAACATTATATAGTTTGCTCAACGCTCATACGCTGCCCCCTGGCCCTTATAAACGGCCATGATTGGGCGAACGGAATTCGGTAATCTGTGGTGGTGGTTCCTTGGTTGTCCCCCCTTGGAACCGTCCTGTCCGTGGGCAGGACTATAAGGGGAAAATTTCGGGCTCGTCCACCAAACTTTGTGGTTGACATCAATTTTTATCACTAGATGTAGTGGTTCAATTGATGTCGCGCATATCTGATGTTTGGAAAATCTCGTTAAGATTGTTTAAACGCGCGGCAAGCCCGCGGAATACTGCGCTTTTGCCGCGACGGCGGCGAGGGCAAGCCCGTAAGACTCGGACTACATGTTGTGCCGGGACGAGAGAACCCCCACAAGGCAAAAACAAGCTAACGCCGTTTGGATTTGAAATCCAGCATCAAGCACAAACAATCTTGTTCCTGTTGTTTTGTTAGCATGAAAAAGTTCGATAACATTTTGATATTTATGTGAAAATCGTTGTTTTCGTCCGGCGCGAATTTTCAAGCCGGGCAGGGTATGTTTCAAACCGTTCGCGTTGAAATGCTGTGGATAAACAGGTGGACAAGGCGGCGTGATGATTGTGTTGCAATGAGTCGGGCATACACAAGTGGTTGTGGGTTGTTTTGATGGTGTTTTCGCGGAGTCATACCCCATATTGTGTGTATATTGTGTGTCTGTGGCGGTTTCGGGCGGCCGTGTGCGGGAAATGCGATGTGATGGCCTGTCTGAAACATTGACTTTGCGCTAACATCACGACATATAAGGTCCTTATTGACCGCCGGACACAGGCCGCAAAATCAGACCCGCCAGCAAACACCGGTTTGCATATACGGGCCTTTTGTCTGCGCGCCGCCGAAGGCGGAAGAACCAGATCTGGAGAGAGACCACACATGGCCACCGTCGGGACCCGCATTTTTACCGCGCTGTATGGCAAACGCGTCGGCGAAGACCGTTTTGGAAATATCTATTACACCGAAAAGAAAGCCGCCAATGGTCGCCGTGCGAAACGCTGGGTGATCTATAAGGGTATTACCGAGGGTTCCAAGGTTCCGGCTGAATGGCATGCATGGCTGCATTACACCGTTGATGCGCCGCTGTCGGAAAAGGCCGAAGACCGTTACGAGTGGCAGAAAGAACATCTGCCGAACCTGACGGGGACCAAGCATGCCTATCGCCCGAAAGGCCATGAATATAGTGGTGGCAAGCGTGCGAAAGCGACCGGTGACTATCAGGCATGGTCGCCGGAAGGCTGATCAAAGATCGGTATATTCTGCATCCGGGCGCGACAATATGTTGGCGCCCGGTTGTGTTTTTGCTGTGTTTTGCCTGATGGTAATTGACCCGGTTGTTTTTTCGGGTCGCACAAGACAATATGCAGATCAACAAGATACCACAGACGGATCGTATCCATGAGCAACAGACTGATCGAGAGCCTTGCCGGGGCAGCCGTAATCGCAGTGGCGGTCGGCTTTGCGGCCTATTCCTATTCCCGGGCGGGCATCGAGTCTGTTGACGGATACGAACTTTCGGCAAACTTCAACAGGGTTGATGGTTTGGTGGTTGGCAACGATGTGCGGATTTCGGGCGTCAAGGTTGGTTCGGTCACGGCACAGGACCTGAACCCGCAGACCTATATGGCCGTGGTCAGGATGACGGTGCGTTCGGATATCGAATTGCCGACCGACAGTTCGGCCAAGATTGCATCGGACGGTTTGCTCGGCGGCAAGTTTGTATCGCTGGAGCCGGGCGGGGATATCGATATGCTGGCCCCGGGTGGCGAGATTGAATACACGCAAGGATCGGTCAATCTGGAAGAACTGATCGGGCAGGTGATTTATTCGTCCGGTGGCGGTGCTGGTGGTGGCTCCGGTGGGGGTGCCAATAATGAGGCGGGCAGCACTTCATCGGAAGAAAGCCCGCAATAGGCAGACAGGGCAGATCGGTAAAGGCGGCCATGATTTTGCCGGTTTTGCAGGTCAGTTTCCCGGAATATCCTTTGGGCAGCTTGCGTGAAGCGATGTCGACACCGATATTCTCGGCAGATATCCAGAGCAGATCGAAAGGCAGCGGAGCCAATTGATGAGCAAGTCTGAGAGCATGAACAAGAATTTCCCCACATGGCAGGATCCGAAAGGGGCGCCTCTTTCGTGTGTGGAGAAAATCAAGGTTCTGAACGAGAATTTCGGCGAACTGCGTGACATGATGCAGGACGCCATGGAAGACGCGTTGCTGATGGGCTGCGACGAGGAACAGTTCCGCCAGGTGATGCGCAGTGTCGTTGAAGAGCTGCACAATCCCTATGGCAAGCCAGACGATCAGGACTGATTATTGATGAAAACCAAGATAGTGTTTGGTGCTGCTGTTGGCGCGGTTGTTTCGGTGGCGGCAATGTCGTCTGCCTTTGCGCTGGATTACCGCCCGGCCGAGATCGCCCAGCTTCAGGGGCTTGATAAAATCACCGCGCGTATTTCGACATTCGAGGTACCGGTCGGGCAGATGGCGAAATTCGGCACGCTTTCGATCCGGGTGGATGCCTGTTATCGCACGCCGCCGGAAGAGCGCCCGGAAAGTGCCAGTTTCCTTGAAATTTCGGACCAGCGCGAAGATGCCAGTGGCACGGTTGATCAACTGTTTTCCGGCTGGATGTTTGCATCTACCCCCGGTCTGTCAGCCCTTGAACACCCGGTTTATGACGTTTGGGTCAAGGAATGCATTGATGCAGGCGATCAGGGAACCGGGGCCACCGAACAGGGGCAACCGGCACCGGCCCAATAATCTTGCCGCCGGGAATGCGTGATGCGCCATGTGTCCCTAAAACCTTCGGAGCATCAATTGTTTCCCAATGCTGGCCGATGCACAGTGTGTCGGCCACAATTGTTTGTACGGGATGATTTGTGACGGCGTGATTTCAAGCGGTTTGACGTTACGTCATGCGGGGGATTCGCAGCGTGGATGATGCGCCGTTTGCCTGTTGTTGCGCGAAATTGCGGGCAAAGTGCCGTGATTTTAGTTTCAATATAAGACCGTTCTCATTCTGGATAAAATAAGGCGGAAACGCCGATGATTGTTTCCATATGAGAAAATGAGTGTTGAGGACTGCCCGACTTGAGGCGGCGGAGGTCAAGTGTCATTCTCTGTTCAGTTTGTTGCGATGCGGTATTGTGTGTCGGACGATTTTGAAACAAGGGATGTGCATATGTTTACTTCGATCAAAAAGGCCGGTTTTGTTCTGGCGATTGCGGCGGGTCTTTCGGGTGCGGCTTTTTCGGCGCAGGCAGCCGAGAATTACAAACTTGATCCGACGCATACCAGCGTGATTTTCATCGTTAACCATCTTGGTTTTTCCAACTTCCAGGGCCGTTTTGGCGGCACGAGCGGCGAACTTACCCTGGACCGTGAAAACCCGGCAGCATCGTCGGCCACCATTTCGATTGACCTGACACAGGTCGATAGCGGTTTCGAAGGTCTCGACAATCATATGAAAACCGCTGATTTCCTGAATGTTGAACAGAGCCCGACCGCGACGTTCAAAAGCACTTCGGTTGAGATGACTGGCGACAAAACCGCCACCATCACCGGCGATCTGACCCTTCTGGGCCAGACCAAGCCGCTGGTTCTGGACGTGACGCTGACCGGTGAAGGCGATCACCCGATGACCGGTGATCATGTTCTTGGCTTTGGCGCGACCGGCACGGTGACCCGTTCGGAATATGGCATGAACTATCTGGTTCCGGCTGTCAGCGATGAAGTCGAACTTCAGATTTCGGCCGAGTTCCTGAAACAGAAATAATGATACTGACACACCGGCGGCGGCAGATGATGGCCCCGCCGGTGTGTCTGTTTTTGATCAGAAAGGATCACATATGGCGCTTCGCAGTACGCAAACGGGCTTTGGTCCGGTGACCAAGGGGTTTCACTGGCTGATTGCGATCCTGTTTGTCACCATGTTTGCGATTGGCTGGTATATGGATCTTCTGCCGCTGGGACTGGAAAAGCTGGCATGGATTTCACGCCATAAATCGATTGGTGTGACCATCCTTTTGCTGGTGGTTTTACGCATCATCTGGCGTCTGGCCGAACAGACACCGGAAGGGCTGGGCGAAAAGGCATGGGAACGACAGGCCGCGAAGCTTGCGCATTTCGCGCTTTATGCCGTGATGCTGGCCATGCCGCTTAGCGGGTGGTTGATGTCGTCAGCGGCGAATTTTTCGGTCAGTGTGTTTGGCCTGTTCACGCTTCCTGATCTGGTCGGGCCGGACAAGGCGCTTTATGAACAGCTTCGCTTTACCCACTGGATACTGTCCTGGGTGATTGTCGGCCTTGTCGGGCTGCATGTGGCGGCGGCTTTCAAACATCATTTTATCAATCGCGATGCGACGCTCCGCCGGATGCTTCCGGGGACGGGGAAAGGGAATTGATCATGACGTCTTTGTTTAAAAATATTCTGCGGGCTTCGGTGATTGTTCCGGCGATTGCCGTTTGGGTACCGGCCTTTGCCGCCGATACATGGCAGGTCAAAGCCGATGACAGCGATATTAAATTTTCAGGCACCCAGCTTGGTGCGGATTTCGAAGGCGCGTTCGATAAATTTACCGCCGAGATCGTATTTTCGCCGGATGATCTTGCCGGATCAAAGGTTAGCGTTCTGATCGATATCGCGTCGGTTGATACCGAAAATGCCGATCGCGACAGCCAGATCATTTCCGCAGACTGGTTTGATGTCGCCCAGTGGCCGACCGCCAGGTTTGAAACCAAGTCGTTCCGGGAAATCGGCCCGGGGCAGTATGAGGCGGTCGCCGATCTGACGATCCGGGACGTTACCAAGGAAGTCGTGTTGCCCTTCAATCTTGAGATCGAAGGCAACGAAGCCGACGCGGAAGGGACGCTTGTGATCAAGCGTACCGATTTCGGCGTCGGGCAGGGCCAGTGGAGCGACACCAGCCAGGTTGGTGATGAGGTCACCATTCGTATTGATATCGACGCGACCCGGTAATCCGGATCGCCGTCTGGTTCTGATCCATGCAAAACAGCCGCCCGGATTACAGGCGGCTGTTTTTATTTGGATCGCAGAGTTGGCTGAAATCAGGCCGAGGCGCTGCGACGCAATTCGGCAAGGAAGCTTTCGACGGCTTCGTCGAGGGATACGGCTTCGGTGACCAGCTTTTCGGCGGTCTGGGCAAGCTGGGTCGTGCCCGAAGATACCTTGCCCGCATTGTCATTGACGGTTTCAATGCGTTCGGACACTTCGCGGGTGCCGTTGGCGGCTTCTTCGACGTTGCGCGCGATTTCGCCGATGGCGGCGTGCTGTTCTTCGACCGCGGCCGCAATGGCGGTGGAGCTATCGGCGACCTTGGCAATGGTTTCGGAAATGCGGCGGATGGCGTCGACGGCCTCGCCGGTTTCGTTCTGGACCGAGGTGATCTGCTGGTTGATTTCCTCGGTCGCCTTGGCGGTCTGGTTGGCAAGGTTTTTGACCTCGCTTGCGACAACCGCAAAGCCCTTGCCGGCATCACCTGCGCGGGCGGCTTCGATGGTGGCGTTCAGGGCCAGAAGGTTTGTCTGTTCGGCGATGTCACCGATCAGTTTGGCAACGTCGCCGATTTTTTGCGCCGCATCGGCAAGGCCGGTCACGGTTTCATTGGTGCGGGTGGCTTCGTCATTGGCCTGATTGGCGATATCGGCAGAATGCGCGATCTGCTGGGCGATTTCATCGGAGGATGCGGTCAGTTCCTCGGTCGCGGCCGAGACGGTCTGAACGTTGCCGGATGTCTGGGCTGTGGCGGTTGCAACCGCACCGGACAGCTTACTGTTCATTTCGGTCGCGGACTGCATGTTTGCCGTCGCCTTTTTCATATCGGCAATCGATGCCGATATGGACCGGATCAGCCCCTTGACGCGGCTTTCGAGACTGCCGGCCATGTCGAGGATATCCTGACGGCGTTTCTGTTCGGCATCTGCTTCCATCTGTTTCTGGCGATCCTGCAATTGCAGGTTTTCATGCGCCTGTTTGCGGAAGGCAACAACGGTGCGCGCCATATCACCAACTTCGTCGGCGCGATCCTGACCTTCAATTTCACCTTTGAGGTCACCATTGGCGATCTGGGTCATTCGACCCGATAGCTGGCCAAGGGCGGATGTTATGTTGCGGCCAATCGCCAAACCGGAAAGAACCAAAACCACGACGATAACAACACTGATGATGATTGCGGTCGTGGCTGCACTGCGAAAGGCGGTTTCAACATCATCAATGTAAATGCCGGTGCCAAAAATGTCGCCCCACGGCAGAACCATGGCAAAAGAGAGCTTTTCAAACAGCACGTCTTTGGCTTCGCCGGGTTTGGGCCACATATAGGTAAAGAAGCCATCGGTGCGGGTTGCCTTGATCATATCCTGAATGATGAAGGCACCGGTCGGGTCCTGAATATTGTACATTTCCTTGCCGACCAGCGCGGGGTTGGCAGCATGCATCACGTTGCGACCGGTTTCGGTGTAGGAAAAGTAGTAGCCGATGTCACCGTCAAACCGGCCCGATGAAACGGATTTGTAGAAGGCGTCAATTGCCTGCTGCTGTTCGAGTTCGCCTGACTTGACGCGCGCCTGATAACCTTCGGCCATGCTATGGAGAAGTTCGGTCGTGGCACGTATTTTGTCCTTCCGGTCTTCGAGAAGGGTGTCTTTGAGTGTCATGAGCTGAACACTGGACGCGATGATCAGGCCGATCAGGGCGATAAGCGACAGTAGAGCCAGCTTGTATCCGATTTTGATGTTTTGCAGCATTTTATGCAGATCCGTTTTCAATTCGCACACGCGGCGACGTTGTTTCCGCTGATCAATCGGATCACCGGCATTTGATCATTAACATGATGATGTACGAATGTTTTTGATTTATCCCAATTTCACAAGGCTTTAGGCATATTGTTGCGGCGCTGACGGTTTCAAGATGAGCCATAAGAAAAAAGGCCATCCGGGGAAAACCGGATGGCCTTTTCGCAGTCATGATCGCGACAGATGCGCAGATCAGCCAAGATGCTCTTGCAGGAATTTCGTCGCCAGCATGATGCCTTCTTCGTCGATGCCGTGCTGAAGGCCGGGGCGTTCGTGCAGTTCGGTGTCAAAGCCGTTGGAGGTCAGGGTATCACGTGCCAGGCGTGATGCCTCGATCGGGACGACCGGATCAGCGGTGCCATGGACCAGCAAAACCGGCGGTCTGGTTTTGATCGCACTTGCAAAGGCTTCGTCGCCCAGAAGCGCGCCAGAGAAACCGACAACACCAGCCAGGGCCGGATCGCGGCGCGGGGCGGTTTGCAGGGCCATCATTGTGCCCTGCGAGAAGCCGATCAGCGCCAGTTTATCCGCCGGAAGGTCATGTTCGGCCAGAAGGGTGTCGATGAAGCTGTCGATATAGGCGGCATTTTTCGCCGCCCCCTCGGCCATGGCGCGAAGCGCGCCGGACATGGTTTCCGGCTGGCGACGGAGGAATTCCGGATCATATTCGGCCAGACTGAACCATTGCCGTCCGAAGGGCGACATTTCGCATGGAAACGGGGCATTGGGCGAATAAAACGCGGTGTCGGGCAGGGCACGGGCGAAATGCGGTGCCAGCCCGATCAGGTCATTGCCATCGGCACCATAGCCATGCAGCAGGATCACGATGCTTTTGGTCGTGCCTGATGCGGCCGGCAGCATCGGGCCGTTCAATGCGGTTTCAGCGGTCATGTCAGATCAGATCCCTTTGTTTGTCTTTGTTCCTGATTAGCAATGCTACGTGGCAACGGCCAGTCTTTTTATATCTGCTGATATCTGGTGATTTCCTGTGGCCGCAATTTGACCGCGCCCTGGGTTCCCCTAAATGATGCGAGAGATGATCGGTCTGCCAAGGATTGCATCAGGCCAAAGAGCAGGTCCGTCGGACAAATGCCGGATGGGTATGCATCGGGCATGTAAATGACGGAACAGGGGTGTGATCCGGGTTGTGATAGCGCCTGTGGATAACTTTGGGGATAATTGGTTCGGTATAGTCAGAATTGATCAGGATTTCTGCTGTGAAAGTATGAAACTGCGTCGAGAGGCTATGCATTGGGATAGTATTTTGGACAGGAAGCATGACCAAATGGCCGAAAATTTTTTCATAAATTTATCGCAGTTTCACAGTCGTTTGAGGGGGATTGTGAAAAAACTGGGGGAGGACATTTCACGCCAAACCGGAAATTTACCGATGCCGGGCACGCACAAAAATCACCTAAAGGGTGAATAACCCGCGGAGGTTGTTCACGAATGTGGATTCTTTGATGCATAACAGTTCCAAAGGTGCCTTTTGCGCCGGTGCAAACTGTGTCACAAGAAGTCATCCGGGTGATCCGGAATTCGCCCCATCCGATCAGACGATTTTCCGAGGCCCCGATGAGTTCCCCGACGAGTTCCCCAGTGAGCCGCACGCGTCGCTGGTTCGGCAAGGGGGATCGACGCGTTCTGGCGTTGACCCTGCCGATTATCCTTTCGAATGCCACCGTTCCGTTGCTGGGCGCGGTTGATACGGCTGTGGTCGGCCATCTGGACAGTCCGCATTACATTGGCGCGGTTGCGGTCGGGGCGCTGATTTTTTCCTATGTGTTCTGGAGCTTTGGCTTTTTGCGCATGGCGACCACCGGGCTTGCCGCACAGGCCGATGGGCGGCGTGATCCCAACGGGGTCCGGGCGGTGTTTGCCCGTGCGGCCCTGATTGCGGTGACGGCGGGGCTTGCGGTTATGGTGCTGCAATGGCCGATCATCGAGCTTGCCATGGCCTTGATCCAGCCGACCGCCGCGGTCGAGGCGGCGGCACGGGATTATTTCCATGTGCGCATCTGGGCATCGACCGCGACATTGATGCAGTACTGCATGCTGGGCTGGTTGCTGGCGATGCGTGATGCGCGCGCGGTGTTTATTTTTCAGGTAGTTCTGAACAGCCTGAACATGGTTCTGGATATCCTGTTTGTCCAAGGCTTTGGCTGGGACGTCAAGGGGGTGGCCGGGGCCACGGTGATTGCCGATTATTCCGGTGTGATGCTGGGCTGGTTTTTGATGCAGCCGCATTTAAAGCGGCTTGGCGGGACGTGGCGCGGGATTGGCATTTTTGATCGTACGCAACTGGCGCGCCTGATGAAAATCAATGGCGATATCTTTGTGCGCACCATGGCGCTGACATCGGCCTTTGCAATTTTCACCAGTTTTTCCGCCCGCTTTGGCGAGGTGACATTGGCGGCGAATGCGGTTTTACAAAACTTCCTGATGTTTGGCTCGTTCGCGCTGGACGGGTTTGCCCATGCCGCAGAGACGCTTGTCGGGCAGGCCTATGGGGCGGAACGGCGCAAACAGTTCCTGTGGGCGGTGCGCAAGACAACGATCTGGGCGATTGTATCGGCGGTGGTGATGGCGGCGATCTTTGGCCTTATGGGGCCGTGGATCATTGATGGCCTGACGTCGATCCCGGAAGTCCGCGATGCGTCATACAGCTATTTGCTGTGGGCGGTGATGTTGCCGATTACCGGGGTGCTTGGTTTTCAGTTCGACGGGGTGTTTCTGGGCGCGATGCAGACCAAGCACTGGCGCAACATGATGCTGTTGTCGGTGGCGATCTATGCCGGGATGGCATGGGGGGCCGTAGTGGCGGATAGCAACCATCTGCTGTGGGCGTCGTTCAATGCGTTCTTCCTGCTGCGCGGGGTGACGCTGGCGGTGCTGTTCCCGACGATCATTCCTGCCCGCCGGGTTGCCACGGTTTAGGGCAGGGGTTCGCGTGTCCCTTATGCCTCTGGCACGGGCAGGGTGGTGCTGTTTTTGACTTCGTGCAGGGTGAAGCTTGATTTGATGTTGGCGACACCAGGCAGCTTCATCATGACGTCGGAGAGGAAACGCTGATAGGCGGCCGGGTCCTGCACGACGATGCGCATCATGTAATCCTGATTGCCGACCATGGCATAGCAATCAACGATTTCCGGGTGGGATTGCACCGCGGTTTCAAAGCGGCGCAATGACGGTTCGTCATGCTGGGTCAGGGACACGGTGACAAAAACATTCACGCCCAGACGCAGATGTGACGGGGCCAGCAGGGCGACATATTTGCGGATTACGCCGCTTTCTTCGAGCTTGCGCAGGCGACGCAGGCAGGGAGACACGGAAAGACCGACCTTATCGGCCAGTTCGACCATCGAGATACGCCCGTCTTCCTGAATCTCGCGAAGAATTTTGCGATCAATTGCGTCGAAACCGTTGCGCGCCATGGCGTGCCCCACTCCTTATACTCGATGGATATTATTGTGATCCGGGTTGATTTTGCCGCATTGCGGGCTTTGCATAAATTACCCGCCAGCGCAAAAATCATGCTGCGCGATAAGCCATGACTTCGCGTTCCTGTCAATCCTTGCGTGATCCGGGCGTGATCTTTTTACGGTAACAGATTGTGATTTCGAAGCCGGACCAAAAGACCCCGAAATTCCCGGTTGCCGGACAGGGCAAAACAGTCTGGTTTGCAGTGCGAAAAGCGTTAGGACTTGCATGGAACAAATATCGGCGTTATGTCGTTCAAATCCTTGCATTGCTTTGCTTTGTTCGCACTTGCGGCGGAACTTATCGTTGCCGCGCGTGGTAATGACAGTGTAGTATAATCGTACCAATTTACGTATTTTTACGGTGGTTATTCTCCTGTCAGGAGCTGGGGGGTTGGGGTTTTGCCAACCTGCAGGACAAGAAAGGCATTACGTGGTGGACGCTGCGCAAGATACACCGGGATATAACCTGGTCTCGATTGGCGAGCATAAAATCAATATCCGTCCGGCGGTCAAGGATGACCTTGCCAATGTGGTCGCACTGGATGACCGCACAACGGGCCTACGCAAGCCGGAATATTGGGATGACCTGTTCACCCGTTATGGCAATCGTAAGGATTCCCGGTTTTTCCTGATTGCCGAAGAAGGCGATACGTTGCTGGGCTGCATTTTCGGGGAAGTCCGGTCATGGGAATTCAACTCGGTCCCGTGCGGCTGGGTCGGCACTGTCAGTGTCGAGCCGAATTTGCGCATGGGCGGGATCGGCAGCATTCTTTACAAGGAAATCTGCCGCTGTTTCCGCAAGGCCGGTGTGACCAAGATCCGCACCATGATCCCGCGCGATGCGACCGACCTTATGTCGTTTTTCCGCGCGCAGGGCATGATGGCCGGACCCTTTATCCAGCTTGAAACCGATATGGACGAAGGGGTGTAACGCCATGATGTCTTTGCAAAAGGCGACCCTGTTTGCGCTTTATGCCGTGCTGGAACTGGCCGAGGATACCGACCGGCAGCTTTCGGCATCCGAAATCGCTGAGAGATACAATATTTCGACCAACCATCTGGCGAAGGTCCTGCGCGATCTGGGCCGGGCGGGGCTGGTTGAATCGGTCCGTGGGGCCGGTGGCGGTTATCGTTTCTGCGGCAATGCCAAGCGCACGACGTTGCTTGATGTTGTCAGGCTGTTTGAGGAGGTCGGAGCAGGCCCGACAAGCGGCATTGTGCAGGACACCAATGCCGGTGTTGCGCTGTCGCAGGTGATGGACGAGATCGAGGAAATCACCCATGCGACGCTTCTGTCGATTTCGATTGAAACCATGCTGAAACTGATGCGCAAGCGCCGACCGGAAAAACCGCGGTCGACAGGATTGTTCCGCGCGGTATAAGCCGCCATTTAAGATAATCGCACCAAAATCAAAAGGCCGTCAGAGCAATCTGACGGCCTTTTTCGCATTCGATGAACCGGTAGGGATCAGCCTTCGCTGCCGGTCGTTTCGGCGTCCGCAGTTTCGGTCTTGGCGGCCTTTTTCGGGGCCGGTTTTTTGCGCGGACGACGGGCGGCTTTCGGTTTTTCTTCCTTGGCGGGCGCGTCATCGGCCACCGGTGCAGATGCCGGTTCCTGAGCCGAAGCTGGAGCTGGAGTCTGAGATGCAGCAGGAGCAGAAACGGCTGCTGCCTCGTCCTTGGGCTCTGGTGCCGGGCTTGCCTTTTTTGCGGTTGCCCGTGTGGTTCTGGTGCGGGTCGGTTTGGCGCGTGCGGTTTTCGCCGTACCGGTTTTTTCCGACGCGGATTTTTCAGCCGTTACTTTTTCGGCAGAGGCCTTTGACGGTGTTTTTCTGGCCGGTACCTTTTTCTCGACCTCGTCGGCGCGCGGCTTTCCAAGGCTAGAGGCCGGGACCGGGGTCAGAAGGAAGGCCGGAACATGATCTGCAAAACCGATGACCGGCTTGTCGTCACGATCATGACGATCATGACGGTCATGCCGGTCATAACGATCATCGCGATCACGACGCGACGCGGAACGGCCAGAAGAACGATCATTACGATCCTGACGTTCAGGACGGTTCGAACGTTCGTTACGCGGCTTTGCGTCACGCTGCGTCGTATTGTCACGCGGCTGCTGGGCCGGACGTGCGTCCTGCTGCTTTGCTTCTGGCGCGGCAGGGACATTGGCACCGGTATTGGCAGCCTTGCTGTCGCGTTCTGCACGGTCGTTACGGTTATTGCTACGTGCCGGACGATCATTGCGCGGGGATGCATCACGCTGCGGCGCCTTGCGGCTTTTCTTCACACGGCGTTTCTTGCCGGTGAAGTCGAGTTCAAGGGTTTCGATGCCTTCAAGCTCGGTCAGCGGAATATCCATGTTGATGGATTTGTTGATCGCAGCAACAAGTTTGCCGTCTTCGGGTACGGCCAGCATGAAGGCCTTGCCTGCGCGACCTGCACGACCGGTACGGCCGGTACGATGGACGTAATCCTCGGCGTTGAAGGGCACGTCGAAGTTAAAGACGTGCGAGACATCGGCAACGTCAATGCCGCGCGCGGCAACGTCCGAGCAGATCAGCAGGGTGATTTCGCCCGTTTTGAATTTATCAAGCGTTTCGGTGCGTTCGCTCTGGACCAGATCGCCATGCATGCGACCGGCATTAAAACCGTGCTTGGTCAGCGATTTGAACAGAATATCGACGTCTTTTTTGCGGTTGCAGAACACAAAAGCGTTTTTGACGTCTTCCTGACGGACTAGTTTGCGAAGGGCTTCGCGTTTGTCCATTTCATCCATGACAAGGAGTTTATGTTCCACCGTGGTCGCCATGGTCGAGGGCGGGGAAACGGTGATTTCCTTGGGGTTGGACAGGAATTTGTCGGCAAGGCGACGGATTTCCTTGGGCATGGTCGCCGAGAAGAAAAGCGTCTGGCGCTGCTTGGGCAGCATATTGACGATTTTTTCAATGTCGGGAATGAAGCCCATATCAAGCATGCGGTCGGCTTCGTCGATCACCAGCAGTTTGCAGTCCGACAGAAGCAGTTTGCCGCGTTCAAAGGTATCGATCAGGCGACCCGGGGTCGCGATGATGACGTCGGCACCCTTTTCAAGGATTTTCTGCTGTTCGACGAAGGATTCCCCGCCAATGATCAGCGCCTTGGACAGCGACATGTATTTGCCGTAGGTGTCGAAGTTTGCTGCTACCTGGGTCGCGAGTTCGCGGGTCGGTTCGAGAATGATCGAACGGGGCATCCGCATGCGCGCACGGCCATGATGCAGGATATCAAGCATCGGCAGGACGAAGCCTGCGGTTTTGCCTGTACCCGTCTGAGCACAGCCCAAAATATCACGTGCCATCAGAACGGACGGAATAGCCTGGCTCTGAATGGGGGTCGGGGTATCATAGCCGGCGTCTGCGACGGCTTTGAGGATATCTTCGCTCAGACCGAGATCGGCGAAATTCATATGGTTCGTTTTCCCGCAATAGAATGCGTTATGATGTGATTATCGCTGCGATAAAGCAGCTTGCGTCGTAAAGCGAAGCCTTAATTAAGTCAAGAAAAACGCCTCAAAAAAGGGTTAAAGAGGCAAATTAACCCGGTGCGAGAGGCTTGTTTGCCACAGACCGGAAGCGTAATCTGGTGAAATAGACAATGAAACGGGGAGAAAAACGGTGTTGATGGATGCATCACGTGCAAGTCTGGTGATTATCGATGTTCAGGAGAAACTCTATCCGGCCTGTCAGGACCCTGATCAGACCGTCGAGAATTGCTGCTTTCTTGTCAAATGCGCCAATCGTTTGAATGTTCCCGTCATTGTGACTGAGCAATATCCCAAGGGGCTTGGCCATACGGCGGCCCCGATCCTTGATCTGGTGATGAAGGCATCCGATACGGTCGATGGCGGCAATGTCGTTTCCAAGGTCAGTTTTTCAAGTGTGCCAGCCGACGGTTTCATGGAAAAGATCGAAGAAACACCGGGCCGCGACCAGATCGTCATTGCCGGCATGGAAACCCATGTCTGTGTGCTTCAGACCGTGATGGAGCTTATTGATCGCGGGCGGGAGGTTTATGTGGTGGCCGATGCGGTGACATCGCGCAGCATGCATGACAAGATTTTCGGCCTGGAACGCATGCGCGATGCCGGGGCGAAAATCGTGACGCGGGAAAGCGTGATGTTTGAATGGCTGCGCGTGGCAGGAACCCCGGAATTCAAGGAACTGAGCGCACTGATTAAATGACGGCCAACTCCCATACGACCATTCCGGTCGTCTTTCTGTCGGGCATGCTGGCCGATTATCGGATGTGGCAGCCGGTGATCGCGCGCATGGAGGCGCGTGGCCGTATTGGTACGGCCCCGGCGATCGCACCGATTATCCCCGCACTTGATACCAAGGACGATGTGCAGGCCGTGGCAAGGGATGTCCTTGAACAGGTGCCGGATCGTTTCGTGCTGGTCGGGATGTCGATGGGCGGTTATGTCGCGTTTGAAATCCTGCGCATGGCGCGGGAACGGGTATCGCATCTGATGCTGGTCAATACGCGCGCGATGGCCGATGACCCGGTAATGCGCAGGCGTAGACTGTTGCTGGCGCGGCTTTCGGGTGTGAACCTGCCGTTTCAGGGGGTGAATGACGCGATGCTTGATGACATGCTTCATCCCGATCATCGGCACAATCGCGAACTTGTCGGCCTGCTTTCGGATATGGCGGAAGATCTTGGCGAGGATGTTTTCAAACGTCAGATCATAGCTGTTGCCAACCGTCCGGACAGCATGGCGTTGTTGCCGGAACTCGATATCCCCTGCACCGTGATGGTGGGGGAGGCTGATCGGGTGATCAGCCTGGCATCGCATCATGACATGGCGGCCCGCATTCCCGGTGCACGCATGATCGAGGTTGCCGGGGCGGGGCATTATGTGCCGCTGGAACGGCCCGATATATGCGCCGATGCGCTTTGCGAGCTTATTACCTAGGGCGTTGATGTTTTGGTGTCGGACGGGGTGAGTGTATCGCTCAGGACCATTTCGATGGTGTTTTCATTGGTCAGATACTGCGCATAGAGTTTTTCCAATGCGCCACTGCTGCGCTGTCTGGCGAGGTAGCTGTTAAAGTGCCGCATCAGGCGGGCATTGCCGGGGGTGGCGGGCAATATCAGGCGGTTGATCGTATTCATCAGCGATGTCGGGTGGATCGACAATGCGGCAATTTCATCATCGGTCAAATGGGCGATCTGTTTAAGCGATGCCTTTTGCGCATATCCGCAATAGATCAGCGCAACATCAACCCGCCCGGCAAGCAGCAGGGCAATTGACTGTCGAATTGAATTGAACCGGCTGATATCAAATCGACCTTCGCGCAGATGGCGGGCCAAGGGGCCATGCAGTTCAAGGCCGCGCGCGATGGAAACCTGAAGCCCGTCAAGGTCGGCGGCAGTTGTGATGTTCAGGTCGCGCTGCTTAAGGGTAAGGGCAAGAAGGCTTGTCGTGCTGATACCGTCCGAAAATATGACGGTATTGCTTGCCGTGTTGCCGGGAATGCCGATGAAGCCCGCGCGATTGTTGCCGCTGTTTTCAAGCGCGCGTTTGAGCGGCAATTGCTGAAAGGACATATCGATCTGCTGAAGCTTGCTGAAATCACGCAGCAGATCGTATAGCGCGCCATTGGCATGGCCGTTAAGCTGATAGCTTTGCGGATAGAATTCCTGATCGGCAAGCACGGTCAGTTGCAGGTCATCGGCACTGGTCGCATTGGCGGCATCGGGCGCAACATCGGGATGGCCATCACTGGCCTTTGCCCCCGCGCCAAAACCGGTGATTGCAACGGCGATGACAAGACCGGCACATGCCATGCGGAACAAGGATGGCCGGATCGATTGCCAGACGGACAGAATATGCGACGTCAAGTGTACCCTGTTTTTCATTTCAGGGTCGCCAGCCAGTGCCAGAGGCAACCAGATGGGCGCGCGCAATTTGCCGATACGTGCCATTTCTGGCAACGGTTATTCCCCATTCGAGTAGTCTTCCCTGTTTTTATCGGCACTTATTTTCATGCCTGAAACCTACCCTTCAGAGTAGTTGGCAACAGGGTGCCCGGAATAAAGGGCAAGAGCAAGCATGATAGGGGCAAAATTATACCAATTGCTATTTCGGGTTTAGCAACCGGCACGGAACATGCCGCAACGACGATCACTGTCATCGCGGATTTCGCGTGGGAAAAGCTGTGCGATGATGCTACCACCATTATTGGTAACCTGTTGTTCAAAATCAGCTTTTACGAAATTCGCACGCAGTTCCGAGATCGGTTTGTCGCCTGCGCAAAAGGCAATGCGTGTCGGGATTCTGGTTGTATCTGCGGGGTAGTCGGTAGCCTCGGGCGTGGTGCAGATTTTTTCACCCATCGTGGCTTGTGACGGGCTTACGACGACGACAACACGATACCCGTCGCGCAGAACCTGATTCGGGCCGAGTTGGGTGGCATCGGTGATGAAATCAAGGCGCGGGGGAAATCCGTGACCGGACAGGGCGGATGCCCATGTTTCGGGCGATACAGATGATTGCTTGTCGTGGACTTCGACCATCATGATCTGGTTTGGCGCACCGTAAACCTTGAAGGTCTGCACATCATTGACCTGATAGGTTGGCGGTTCAATCGTTGTGATGTTGCCACATCCCGCCAGCAGCAGGGCACTTCCCAAAACGCCCCCTGCAAGCACGCGCAAGGTGACACGCGGAGACAATCGTTTGGACGCATTGAAAAGGATTCTCATGGGGGCTCCTTGCGGGTGCGGGGCGATAAAAGTCCGGTCTGCGACAAATTGATACAGATGCGACAAAACCTTGCGAAACTTTGCGGCTAGATTGGTGCCGGGATCAGTTACGTCATAGTCAGCAATGAGGTTACAATTATGTCAGATGTCTCTGAAACGCAAATTTCGCGATGGCCACACTGGTCTGTTCCGGCGCTACACTGGATCATGGCATTGTTGATGGCGGCCGCCTTTGGCATCGGTCAGGTCATGGAAGAAGTCCCGCGCGCCGAACGGGCTGAAATCATGGGATATCACGCGCTTGTTGGCATTTCGGTACTGGTCCTGTTCCTGCCGCGGATTTTGGCGGTTTTGCGCCTGTCCCCACCAGCGGTACAGGACGATCCCCGTCTGGTTAAAATCATGGCGCGCATTGCGCATGGTGTGCTGTATCTGGCGATGATTGCGATGCCGGTCACCGGGCTTCTGGCGGTGATGACATCGGGACGCAATTTTCCGGTCGCAGGATTATTTTCCCTGCCGGATCTGGGGCGGATCGAATGGCTGCATGAAGGGGCCGAGGAAATTCACGAATTTTTCGTCCCGGTTCTGGTGACACTGGTCGTGCTGCATGTGATTGCCGCCGTTTGGCACCATTATATCCGCCATGATGATGTGCTGGCGCGTTATGTGCCGTCATTGCGAAGGCGCGATTCCTGATCCTTTTTGATCGGCAAACCCGGTCAGAAAACCGATCGTCCGATGGCGCGGATCAGCATTTCAAGCGCCTTGATGCCGGCGGCGGAATTGCCGCGTGTATCAAGGCGCGGCGACCAGACACAGACGGAAAATTCACCGGGAATGACGCCGATGATGCCACCGCCAACCCCGCTTTTGGCCGGGATGCCGACGGTAAAGGCAAAATCACCCACCCCGTCATACATCCCGCAAGTCAGCATCAGGGCATTGATCCGGCTGGTTTCTTCGGGCGTGATCACGGTGCGGCCATCAATGCCAACACCCTTGTTGGCAAGGAAGAAGGCGGCACGCGCCATTTCACGGGCCGTCATCGCGACCGAGCATTGCTTGAAATAGGCCCGCACGACGTCTTCGACCGGGTTGTCGAGCTTGCCGAAACTTTTCATCAGATAGGCAATCGCGCGGTTGCGATCCCCGTGCTGATCTTCGGACAGATAGACATCGTTATCGACGCGAATGCCGGGATTGCCGCAAAGCTGACCAAGGAATTCCGCAACCGAACGGTCCGGATTGGCGTAGCGCGAGGCGATCAGATCAGCAACACGGATCGCCCCGGCATTGATGAAGGGATTGCGCGGGATGCCGTGTTCCTGTTCGAGCAGGATCAGCGAATTGAAGGCCGAACCGGATGGTTCGCGCCGGACGGCTTTCCATAAATCATCACCATGCGCACGCTGGGCCAGCACAAGGGCGAAGACCTTGGAAATGCTTTGGATGGAAAAGGGCAGGTCGGGCTGGCCAATGGCAAGTTCGTTTCCATCGGCGGTGCGCAGAACCATGGCAAAATGATCGTCGGGGACGCTGGCAAGGGCCGGGATATAATCGACCTTGCGGGCGTCGGTAAAATCGGTCTGGTGGATCGCGTCCGAAATATCCTGGAGGATGGCGGCATAATTGTGGGTCATTATGTGTCCGCTTTGTTTATCAGGCTGTCAGGGACAAAAAACCCGGCGCAGGGCACCGGGTTTGATGATGAAGAATTTTAATCCGATCAGACGTCGATATCCTCGACAAAGCGGGCATGTTCCTGAATGAACTGGAAGCGGAGCTCCGGCTTTTTGCCCATCAGGCGATTGACCAGATCCTTGGTCTGGCCACGCGCATCGGGTTCGGCCGCATCGGGCAGGCAAACGCGCAGCAAGGTGCGTTTTTTCGGCGCCATTGTGGTTTCGCGAAGCTGCGGGGGCGGCATTTCACCCAGACCCTTAAATCGGGAAATCTCGACCTTGCCACGGTTCTTGAATTCGGTATCGAGCAGGACCTCTTTTTCCGCGTCATCCATCGCATAGATGGATTTTCCGCCCTGTGTCAGGCGGTAAAGCGGCGGCATGGCAAGATACAGGTTACCGTTTTCAATAAGGCCGGTCATTTCCTGATAGAAGAAGGTCATCAGAAGGGAGGCGATATGTGCGCCGTCGACGTCCGCATCGGTCATGATGATGATGCGTTCATAACGCAGATCGGCAAGCCGGAAATCGGACCCGGAACCGCAGCCAAAGGCTTCGATCATGTCCTTGATTTCCTGGTTGGCCATCATCTTTTCACGCGTCGCGGATGCCACGTTAAGGATTTTACCGCGCAGCGGAAGGACGGCCTGTGTTTCACGATCACGTGCCTGTTTGGCAGAACCACCTGCCGAGTCACCTTCGACCAGGAAGATTTCAGTGCCAGCCGCGATGGAACGTGAACAATCGGCAAGCTTGCCCGGAAGGCGCAGGCGACGGGTTGCTGACTGGCGCTTGGTTTCTTTCTTTTCCTTGCGGCGCTGGCGTTCTTCGGCGCGCAGGATGATGCGTTCAAGCAGACGTTTGGCATTTTCGGTATCACCGGTCAGCCAGTGATCGAAATGGTCGCGAACCGCGGTTTCAACCAGTTTGGTTGCCGATGCGGTGCCAAGCTTTTCCTTGGTCTGGCCCTGGAACTGCGGATCTGGAATAAAGACGGATAACATGATGCAGCCACCGCCAAAGACGTCCTCGGCGGTGATCGCGGCGGCCTTTTTCTGACCGACCATGTCGCCATAAGTCTTGATCGCCTTGGTCAGGGCATAGCGGAAACCGGCTTCGTGTGTACCGCCAAGCGGCGTCGGAACGGTGTTACAATAAGAATGGAAGTACCCTTCGCCGCCATCCGGCCATGCAATCGCCCATTCGACGCGACCGGCACTTTCGGAAAACTTGGCTTCGCCTGCGAACGGGCGTTCGGTGATCAGATCACGACCTTCGATGGTCATGTTAAGGTAATCGAGAATCCCGTTGGGGAATTTCAGGACTTCGCTTTGCGGCGTCGGATCGTCGCTTGTCAGCAATTCCGGATCGACCGACCAGCGGATTTCAACACCCTTGAACAGATACGCCTTGGAGCGCGCCATACGGAAAATCGTGGCGGGTTTCAGTTTGGCCCGGTTGCCGAAAATTTCGGGATCGGGGCGGAAGATGACCGTGGTGCCACGGCGGTTATTGACAGCACCACCATCCTGAAGCGGACCCAGCGGGGTGCCTTTGGAATATTCCTGAAACACCAGTTTGCGGTCGCGTGCGACTTCGACCCGGAATTTGTCGGTCAATGCGTTCACCACCGACATACCGACACCGTGCAGACCGCCCGAGGTTTCATACGCCTTGCCCGAAAACTTGCCGCCCGAATGAAGCGTGGTCAGGATGACTTCAAGGGCGGATTTATCGGGGAATTTCGGATGAGGATCGGTCGGAATCCCACGGCCGTTATCACGCACCATGACGGTGTTGTCGGTTCTGAGTTCCAGCTCGATCCAGTCGGCATGGCCGGCGACGGCCTCGTCCATCGAGTTATCGAGGATTTCGGCAACCAGGTGATGCAGTGCGGCATCGTCCGTGCCCCCGATATACATACCGGGACGGCGGCGCACAGGCTCCAGGCCTTCGAGAACTTCGATATCCTTGGCGGAATAGGCGTTGGTGGTCGATTGGTTTGAATCTTCGAAAAGGTCGGTCATGCCCCGGAACGCAACTTCTTTATTATGTTAAAACAAGGTCCAACGACGCATATCTGTTGATTGATTTTACGGGGTTGGATGCCTTTAGGCTTAACGAGTATCATATGTTTTCAGATGCGACCCATAAAAATGTTTTTTGGGCGTGAATGCAAGCAGTGGTCTTGCCAGAGATCATAATTTCGTTGTGGCAGCGCAGAAAACGGTGCCAGACTTGTCGCGAAAACCGTGACCGTCAGGTCCAATAAAAATACCGGCCCAGACAGGAGTAAGCCCGATGGCGAATGAGAGTGAGATCACACACGGTACCGACAACAGCATGCCGCGCGGCGACATGTGCACCCGAACCCTTGCCATGCCCGCCGACACCAACCCGAGCGGCGATATTTTCGGCGGCTGGCTGATGTCGCAGATGGATATCGCGGGCGGTGTGATGGCAAGCCAGATCGCCGAGGGACGCGTTGCCACGGTGGCGGTGGATGGCATGACGTTCCATCGCCCGGTCTATGTCGGGGATGTGGTGTGCGTGTATGGCGATATCGAACGGATCGGCAATACATCGATGGTGCTGCATCTTGAAAGCTGGGTGCTGCGCAAAAACCAGCCGCCGCGCATCAAGGTAACGGAGGCAACCTTTACCTTTGTCGCGATTGATGCCGAAGGCCGCCCGCGCCCGGTGCGCAAGGATGAGGTTGCGGTTTAAGAGATAAGGGGAGGGGACATTTTGCTTTTTGGAGATGTCCCTTTTCCGGGATTGTCAAAGTCCGGACAAAACGGGATTTTCGCGGCCTAAAATGCGCATGATGAGAGTGACGTTTTCATCCATGCGATAATAAATGGTGTGCGCGGCAAAAACACAGCGGCGATATCCGGGGAGGATATCATCGGCAGACTGATAAATTGTGGGCGACCGCGCGATTTTGTCGAACTGTTCAAACAACGCGTCGAAATAGATGTCTGCCTGTTGTGGCCCGAAAGTTTCAATGCCGTATCGATACAGGCGTCTGATATCGTCTTCTGCGAGTTTGCTAAGACGATAAGAGGTCATTTGAGCTTCAGGTCCGCCTTGACGGATGCGCGGATGTCTTCTTTATCCATCGCAGAAAAGCCGCTTTCCTCGGCGGCATTCAGAGCATTGCGAATGCGTTCGATTTCTGCCATGCGCATCTGTTTTTCCCGCAACGCTTCGCGCACCACTTCGCTGTCGGATGCGTATTGACCGGTTGAAAGCTGCGCCTGAATCCAGGCTTCCTGCGTTTCGGTGACCGTGATGCTTTTTTTGATCATAAGGTCATCTTTCGTCTTTTGATCCTACTTTATCCTACCATCAAGGCCGTGAACAACGCAAAGACATACGGCAAAGAGGGGATCACAAGACCAGAATAACACGGGAAAAACGGTGCCCTTGCGGCGGAACCGCAAGGGCAATTGAAGGCTGCCAATTACCATTCCTGCTGTGTGGGCATGACAAACATTTCCGCCATGTTCATATGTGTAGGCGCTTTCAGGGCATAGAGAACCGTATCGGCGATATCGTCACCCTCCAGAAACGTCATTTGTGTGCGCAGGTCTTCCATCTGCTGGCGCGCGACGGGATCGCTGATTTGTTCGTACAACTCGGTCGATACGGCACCGGGTTGAATGCAGGTCACGCGTATATTGTGTTTTTTGCCGATCTCCATGCGCAGTCCGTCCGAAAAGGCGGTAACGGCGTGCTTCGTTGCACAATAAACCGTTAGTCCCTTGAATACTTTACGTCCTGCAATTGAAGACGTGTTGAATACGTGACCGGACTTTTGCGCAATCATGTGCGGCAGGGCTGCGGCAGTGGTATTGAGTAGTCCCTTCATGTTGACATCGACCATGCGATGCCATTCATCGATCTTGAATTCGTCAATATCTGACAGCGGCATCAGGCCCGCATTATTGAACAGGATATCAATTGTTCTGGCTTCTGCGACAAGATGACCAACCCCGGTTTCAACGGATTTGACATCGGCCACATCCATTTCGATGGTGATGGCTTTACCGCCATCTTTTTCGATGTCGCTTTTCAGTTCTTCAAGTCGATCAAGGCGTCGAGCGGCGATGCCGACTGTAATGCCTGCCTTTGCCAGTTTTCGTGCGGTTGCGGCGCCAATGCCGCTGGACGCACCGGTGATCAATGCAACTTTGCCTTCAAGGTTCGGCATTTTGGACTCCTGTTACCCGTAATGGGCCAGCCAGAACGGATCATCGGATCTGGCTGGCGTGTTTGACAGGAGCAATCTAATCTTTCGGCGAAATGCGATCTTTCGGCCGATTGCGAAAACTATTGTGATATTGCGATAATTTTATTCAACCGTCGGCGACGGTTGATCAATTTGAACGGTATTGCCGGGGCGTTAATCCTGTTTCGCGTTTGAAAACCTGGGAAAAGTGACCGGGATTTTCATAGCCGACCGCAAGAGCGATCTCGATGATGCTCATCTCGGTTTCCTGCAAAAGAATTTGGGATTTTGCGATCTTTTGACGAATGAAATATTGCGAAGGGGAAATGCCGGTTGTCTTTTTAAACAGGCGCGTAAAGTGGAAAGGGCTTAGGCCTGCCTCTTTGGCGCATTGTTCCAGATCGAATTTTTTGTCCAAGTGGGCCTTTAGATAGGCTTGGACCCTGCTGAGCTTGAAAGCAGGTAATCGCGAGCCGTAAAGTGTTTTACCGGAATCCGAGAGGCCGTATTTCCGAACGAGATGAACAGCGATGCTTTGGGCAATTCCAGCTATATAAAGCGCGCTTTTCAAGTGTGGCGCGCGAATTTCCTGAGAAAGCAGCGTGAGGAGATTACCGATGATTTCGTCGCGTTCCCCAGATACCTCGCGAAGGGAGATCTGCTTTGCGCTTAATCCGAGTATTTCGGAGGCTGCGGCTTCCAGAAGAGGGATCGACAGATACACATGCATGACTTGGAAGGGGTGTTCGTCCTGAGCCTTCCAGCGCATTTCATAGGGTGTTGACGAATAGGTGAGAAAAAAATCCCCGGCACTTACGTCCGAGGATACCCATTCTCCGTCAAGTTCTCGTTCCGCAACAGTTGCTGCACCGCTTAGGACCCAAACAAGCATTGGTTCTGCTACTGCAGGAACCAGAAACGGTTTTCTGAGGCTCCGGTGGGAAAATATCTGGATCTCGATATCTTTCCACGTACCGGCTTCTTCACGCAACAAGGTGTCTTCCTGCAGGAAAGACATTATCCCCTGTGGTGATGTCCGCGCGGGAAGGTCGATGTTTTCAGGCGACGAAAAGTTATCATTTTCTGTCATTTACACAGGATACCAATTGATATCGGATAGCGCTGCTGGCTTCTGGAAAATCAGTTACCAGAATCGCTCCATGTCAACAGAATTACCAGCTTTCCCTCGCGACGCGGACAAAGTTTTCACCCATGATTTTATCAACGTCGTCGGGTTTGTAGCCTCCGGCGATCAGGGCGTCGGCAAGGGCGGGGAGCTTTTTCGGGTCGAACACGGCTGCACCCCCAGCACCTGGGCCATAGCCGCGTTCGGCGGGCCAGTAAAAGGCGCGGTCAACACCATCGGGGAAGTCGTTGGTGCCCGCGACACTGGGCATTGTATCAAGGCCGATGCCGACATGGTCCACGCCGACCAGTTTTACCGCATAGTCGATATGGCGGATCATGTCGGGGACTTCGGGGGCGTTCGGTGATTTGATGAAGCGCTGGAAGCCGCAAATGCCGATCACCCCGCCGGTATCGGCACAGGCCTTGATCTGTTCATCATCAATGCAGCGTTCATGCCCGCCAAGCACCCTGGGGTTGGCGTGGCTGAAGACGACCGGTTTGGTTGATGCCCGCATGATATCAAGGCTGCTTTGGCGACCGGTGTGGGAGCAATCCATGATCATGCCGCTGTTATTCACGGCCCTGACCATGGCATGGCCCAGCGCGGTCAGCGGGATATCGTCATCATGACAGCCACCGGCCACCGAATTGTTGCGGTTATAGGCAAAGTGGATCTGCTTGACACCCAGTTTGGCAAAGACCGGGACCATTTCGGGCATGTCCTGCAACATGACCGAGCCTTCGAGGTCGAAACCAACCCCCAGCAAGCCCTTTGATTTGGCGATTGCCAGATCATCAAAGCATTCGATCTGCATGTATTTGTCGGGGTGGGCGGCGATTTTAGCCCGGAAGGCGGCAATCACGCGCAGGATATGGGCAACGGAATTCATATCCATGCCGACATTGACGCAGACATAGTCAACATCACCCGCGACATAGTTATCAAGCAGGCTGATCGGTGTTTTGGGATCAAGCGGCAGGCAGGCATGCGCATCCCACGTGAAAGCGGGGCGATGGCGTGACCTGTTGGCGGACGTGTTCGGGGCGGTGGTGACGTTCATGATGTCCCTTGTTGTTCTGGCGCGTGGTTCTTCTGGCGCGTGCGGGGCCGCTGTTCAGTCCCAATCCACGAAGCTGTCGATGACGGCGCGGTCATACCCCCCGGCGGCCTTGAAAAGCTGCTGTGAATAGGGATTTTCCAGTTTGCCGTCGGCAAGCTGGGCGGCGGTGGCGCGTTCGACGATGCGGCCGTGGTTCATGATCGCGATATCGTCGCACATATGGGCGACCACGGCGAGATCGTGACTGACCATGATATAGGTCAGGCCCAGATCATTGCGCAACCGGGTCAACAGGTTGAGCACCTCGGCCTGGATCGAGACATCAAGTGCCGATGTCGGTTCATCAAGCAGCAGGATTTTCGGTTCGAGAATAAGCGCACGGGCAATCGCGACACGCTGGCGCTGTCCGCCGGAAAGCTGATGGGGGTAGCGGAAGCGGAAGGAATTATCGAGCCCGACCTGTTTTAATGCCTCGACCACGCGGGCATCCGAATTGCCAAGCCCGTGAATATTGACCGGTTCGGTCAGGATGCGGTCAATGGTGTGACGCGGATGAAGCGATCCGAACGGGTCCTGAAAGACCATTTGCGCCAGACGGTAAAATGTCTTGTCGCGCTTTTGGGTCAGTTCCCTGTCATTGACGATAATATTGCCTTCCCAGTCATCGACAAGACCGGTGATGGTGCGAAGGACGGTTGATTTGCCCGAACCGGATTCGCCCACCAGACCGAACGATCCGTTGGCCGGAACCGAAATATCGACATCCTTGAGCACGTGGTTGTCGTCAAACCAGGCATTGAGTTTGGTGATTTCAATCATTGCAGTCATTTTTATCTCAGGCCTCCGCCCAGCTTGCTTCGCGGGTCAGGACGGGAAGTTCGGCGTGGTTGCCATCCATTTTCGGCAGGCAGTTCAGAAGGCCCTGCGTATAGGGGTGTTTGGCCTGATCGAGTTCGGATGCGCGGATTTCTTCGACGACATGGCCCTGATACATCACCAGAACCCGGTCGCAGAAGCTTGAGACCAGATGCAGATCGTGGCTGATGAAAACCAGCGCCATGCCGCGTTCACGCACCAGATCATCAAGGATCGCCATTACCTGGAGCTGTACCGTGACATCAAGGGCCGATGTCGGTTCATCGGCAATCAGGATTTCCGGATCGGGGATCAGCATCATGGCGATCATGACGCGCTGGCCCATCCCGCCCGATACTTCGTGCGGGTAGGATTTGAACACGCGTTCGGGATCGCGGATTTTGACCGCGGCGAGCATATCGAGGGCGCGGCGTTTGGCCTCGGTCGCGTTGACCTTGTGGTGTTCGCGATAGGCTTCGATGATCTGATCACCTATGGTCATGACAGGATTTAGCGAATATTTCGGGTCCTGCATGATCATGGAAATACGCGCACCACGGACCTTGCGCCAGTCGCGTTTCGAAAGGTTGCGCAGGTCCAGATCGTGGAACTGCATCTGATCGGCGGTGATTTTGCCGTTTGCCGCCGTCAGGCCCAGAATGGCGCGCCCGGTCTGGGATTTGCCGGAACCGGATTCGCCAACAATACCGAGCCGTTCCCGTCCGAGATCGAAGGACACACCACGCACGGCATGGACCGGCCCCTTGGATGTGGAAAAGGTAATGGCGAGGTTTTTGACAGACAGAAGGGTTTCGTTTGTCATGATCAGTCGCCCCCACGTGGATCAAGAACATCGCGCAGGCCATCGCCCAGAAGGTTGAAACCAAGGCTGACCACGAAAATTGCAAGACCCGGTACGGTCGATACCCACCATTGTTCCAGAAGGAACTGGCGGCCTTCGGACACCATTGCTCCCCATTCGGGCATGGGCGGCTGTGCGCCAAGTCCAAGGAAGCCAAGACCGGCTGCAATCAGGATCATGCCCGCCATATCAAGGGTGACACGCACAACAAGCGAGCTTATGCACATCGGGGTGATGTGGCCAAGGATCAGACCCATATTCGAGACACCCTGCAACCGGGCGGCTTCGATATAGTCGGACCTGCGGACGGTGATGGTTTCGGCGCGTGCAATGCGCGCATAGGGTGGCCATGCGGTCAACGCGATGGCCAGAACCGCATTTTCGATCCCCGGTCCCAATGCAGAAACGAAGGCAAGGGCCAGGATCAGTTTCGGGAAGGCCAGAAAAATATCGGTGATGCGCATCAATGTCGCATCAATCCAGCCGCCAAAGAACCCGGCAGCGGTGCCGACCAGAAGCCCGACGGGGGCCGCGGTAATCACCACAAGGGCCACAATCATCAGGGTGTATTGCGCGCCGTAAATCAGACGCGACAGGATATCGCGACCCAGCTGATCGGTGCCAAACCAGTGTTCGGCACTGGGCGACTGTATGCGATTGGCAAGGTCGGCGGCCAGCGGATCATAAGGTGCCAGAAGCGGGGCAAATATGGTGACAAGGATCAGGGCCAGAACGATCGAAAGACCGATCATGGCGAGCTTGTTTTCGGTGAATTTAAGCCAGCCCAGCCATGCCCGGCCACATTTGGCCTGCCAGCGTGATTGCGGGGTGTCGGATGTCAGCCACTGTTTCAGGCCGGGTTTGACGGCGTTGCTTGTGATATTCATGGTGACCTATCTCCGTGCGCGCGGGTCAAGCAGGCGATAGAGCACATCGGACAGCATATTGACCCCGATGAACACCGCACCCACGACGACGGTACCACCCAGAACCGCGTTCATATCGGCATTGAGCAGCGAATTGGTGATGTAAAGACCCAGTCCCGGCCAGGCAAAGATGATTTCGGTCAGAACCGATCCTTCGAGCAGGTTGGCGTAGGACAGCGCAATCACGGTGACGAGGGGCACCATCACATTGCCAAGGGCATGACGCCAGATGATGCGGGTTTCGGAAATGCCCTTTACCCTTGCGGTCAGGATGTATTCCTGGCTGAGCTGTTCAAGCATGAAAGAGCGGGTCATGCGCGCAATATAGGCCAGTGAAAAATAGGCAAGAATCGAAGCCGGAAGAATGATGTGCGACACGGCATTCCAGAACAGGTCCATGTCGCCTTCGATCAGGGTATCGACCAGCATCAGACCGGTGGTCGGTTCGATGAAATCGACATAGAAGGCATCCAGTCGGCCCGGACCCGCAACCCAGTCGAGTTTCAGGTAAAACACCAGAAGCCCCATCAGGCCCAGCCAGAAGATCGGCATCGAATACCCGGCAAGCCCGATGATGCGCACGATATGGTCGGGCCATTTGCCCTTGTTGATCGCGGCAAAAACACCGGCCGGAACGCCAAGGAAAACACCGATGACGGTGGCAAGGGTGGCCAGTTCCAATGTGGCGGGGAAGACGCGTTTGATGTCTTCGAGGACCGGGTTTGATGTCAGAACTGACGTTCCGAAATCACCCTGGACAACATTGCTGATATAGACAAAGAACTGCTGCCAAAGCGGCAGGTTCAGGCCCATTTCTTCTTTGACGCGCTCATAGACCTGTTCGGAGGCATGATCGCCGACAGCGGCCAGTACCGGATCGATTGGCAAAACGCGCCCGATCAGGAAGGTGACCAGCAAAAGCCCGAAAAAGGTTATGGCGAGCGATGAAGCAATACGCACAAGGTTTGCGCCCGTGCTGGAAAAGAGACGGGCGCGTGTGCGCCCGTCCCGTGATTTTCGCGTAGCTGCGGTCATCCGACCGTTGCCTCCCTAGTCCTTGGTGACAAAACGATAATAGTTGTTATCGAACGACGGACCGAGGACGAAATTGTTCACATTGTCCCGCATCGCGGCGATTTCGGTTTCCTGGAACATGATTACGAACGGACCGCTTTCGAGAACCTTTTTCTGAAGGTCCACATACATTGCAGCACGTTTTTCGCCGTCACGTTCAAGAATGGCCTTGTCGACCTCGGCGGTCATGTCACCCGGGTTCCAGGAGTTACGCCATGCAAGCGGCTTGGCCGATGCATCGTCGGAATTGTCGGGGTTCCACGCGAAGGTGGAGGCGTTGGTGTGCGGATCCTGATAATCCGGGCCCCAGCGACCGATATAGATATCGTGCTGGCGGGCGCGGTATTTGGTCAGGGTCTGTTTGTTATCACCCGGAATGATTTCCAGATTGATACCTGCCTGTGCCCAGGTTGCCTGGATCGACTGTGCCATCGACATCACTGCCGTGGTGTTACGCGTATCCATGGTCACCTTGAAGCCATCGGCAAGGCCAGCGTCGGCAAGCAGCGACTTGGCCTTTTCGATGTCAAGCGAGTAGGGGTTTTCGTTATAGGCGCCAAGGAAACCTTCGGGCAGGAATGCCTGATGGGTCTGGGCGCGGCCCGCCATGATGGTTTCGGTAATGCCATCATAATCGACGAGATATTTAAGCGCTTCGCGAACTTCCGGTTTGGACAGGAATTCGTTTTTCTGTGACAGGCCAAGATACCAGAGTGCGCCTTTGCCTTTGGACAGCAGCTTTATGTTTTCGTCACCCTTGACCGAGGCAAGCTGATCGGCTTCGAGGTTGCGCGCAATGTCGATATCACCTTTCTGCAACAGGAGCTGCTGGGAAGCGGCTTCCTTGACGTTGCGGATGATGACGCGCTTCATGGCCGGTGCGCCGTCCCAGTAATCCTCGTTCGCCGTCAGGCTAAGACTTTCGCCCGGGGTCCATTTGTTCAGGACAAACGGACCGGAACCGGCATAGTTGGTTTTCATCCATTCTGCGCCAAGGTCGCCATCCTTTTCATGTTCAAGGACGAGTTCCTTGTCGACAACAGCGCCCACGCCCGAGGTCAGGCAGTACAGCACGAAGCTGGGCGCATAGGGCTTATCGACTTCCATGACCAGCGTGTTTGCGTCGGTCGCGCGAATCCTGTCCTTGACGTTCTCGGCGGTAAAGCCGAACTGGCCGAGAATGAAGGCCGGGGACTGATCCATCAGGACGACGCGTTGCAGCGAGAAAGCAGCGTCTTCGGCGGTCAGGTCATTGCCCGATGCGAATTTGATGCCGTCGCGAATCTTGAAGGTAAAGGTCAGGCCGTCTTCGGAGACGTCCCAGCTTTCGGCGACGACACCATAAATTTTCGAGACGTCGTCATTATCAAAGCCAATCAGGCGGTCATATGTGTTGCCAGCATATTCCAAGGCGGTAAATTCGAACATCCCGGCCGGATCGAGTGTGATAAGGTCGTCGATGGCAAACGCCATGACGAGGGCATTTTTAGGGGTTTCGGCCTGTGCCGCCATTGGTGCGGTAGCCAGTGCGGTTCCCAGAACCAGCCCTGCGATCAGTTTGCGCATTTTGCGCCTCCCGTTTTGTTGCTTGTTGGATCAACAGGTCATTCTGTGTGGGGCGACCTGTAGGATCTTCGACTAGAACCTGTAGAGCGAAGCATAAATTATACGATTAATCAATGACCAGACGGTCAGGAATGCCCAAAAAACACGCAAGATATTGTGTGGTATCTTGCCTGTTCACGTTTGGGTTGTGATGGTCTGGTTGGTGAGGGGCAGGAGATGGGAGGGGCCTGATTTCAGGCACAAAAAAAGCCGCTGTTAAAGCGACTTTCCGTACTCTTTAAAAAGAGTGGCGCGAGTGACGGGACTTGAACCCGCGGCCTCCGGCGTGACAGGCCGGCGCTCTAACCAACTGAGCTACACCCGCTTGGTGTGGCGCGGTTTATATAAGGGGTGGTTCGGTCTGGCAAGGGCTTTTTTTCAAAAAAATGAAGCCTTGATTGGTCAGGGTAAAGGGGGCTTTGCAAATGCGTTGAAAACCGGGAGACGAAATGCTTTGGCGGTCGTGTGGTCGCGCCGTTTTCGCGCAGCACGGGATGGGAAAATCGACCTGCCTGTTTTTTCGACGTGTTGCGTATGAGCGATGGACGCCACGTCGCTCGTCGGCATGTCGGTTCGGTACGAAAAACGGGATGAGAAACAAAAAAACGCCAACGGCGAACCGTGGCGTCTTTTTTGAACTTTCCATCAGGTGGAAAGTGGCGCGAGTGACGGGACTTGAACCCGCGGCCTCCGGCGTGACAGGCCGGCGCTCTAACCAACTGAGCTACACCCGCTCGGTGTGTGGCGCGGTTTCTAACAGCAGGTCCGAGGGGGCGCAAGACCTTTTTTGATCGTGTTCGATACTTTTTTGGCTGTCGCCACCATGGCGCGTTTTGTGTCGTGCAAAATATATCCTTGAGGTGATGGATATCTGCTGCAGATCGTTTCCGGGACCTGTTTGATGCTGATCAAAGTACAGGTCGGTAAGCAGATGTAAAAGTTTGGGATGATTCAAAAACAGGGTGCCGGGCCCTGACAGGGAATAACCGAAGCGGGGGCTTCATGGGGAACACGATCCTTGCCGTGCTTGATGATATAGATGCCGGGTTAAAAGCCGATCTTGCGACGAGATCAAACGCGATATCGTCTGCAATCCGCCCCAGAGGGGGCGTGACGTGCGATATGCGGATCGTGCGCAGCCTGATTTTGCTGTGGAGTGGGCAGAACGCCGCCTTGGCCGGGGGGAGTGACGAAGTCCGTCAATGGATCATGGATCAGCTGCCCGAAATTACCGAGCGACTGGAGCGGATCGAGGCGCGCATGGAGCATGCCATTGATGACAATGAGCGTGACGCGGCGGGACAGATCATGCTTTTCGCTGTGAACGGGAACGCACGGTGATGGCATGCATCGCCAGCATCCCTGTCCGATGCGGGCAAAGGCCTTTGATGGCTGGTTTGCTGGCAGGCTATTCGCGTGGCAGCTCGTAGCGTTCGGCAAGCTTGGTCAGTGCGGCAACGGTTGCCTGTTCGACGGTGGTGCCAAACCCGGTGACGCGGCTTGCCAGAATGACGTAAAGAGAATCAATATGAAGCTGAATGACAAGAAGCTGCTTCATATTGGCGGTGGTCCGGTCTGCGACAAAGATTTCAAGTGACTTTGCTATCTGTGTCATCAGCGGATACTGGAATGTTCCACCCAGTGCCTTCACCGAATAGGCAAGGTCGGCACTGTTTTCCAGCGCGGTTGATGCCTTTGAATTATCGCTGATGGCGGCAACGACCAGTTTGCGGCAGTCGGCAAGGTCCTTGCCTATATCGCGAACAAAGGTTTCCGTGCTGCGCTGGACGACCTGCTCAAGTTCGTCCAGCTGTTGAGGGGACAGATTGATGTCAAAGCCCTTGACGAAATTGACCGTACGTCGCTTCAGATCCGTCTGAGGCGGAATGATCTGGGCTTTTTTCTTTTTCTTTTCGGGCGTCACGATTGCTCCGGTCCCCCAGTCAAAATGGGTCATTAATCATCGGGGCTCCGTCTGTCGGGGCCGTCGAAGGCGACCTGTCTGCGGCGGCGATCCGGCCCGAAATAGGTGCCGGTATTGACGAAATGCCGCGGACGGGTGATGACCGATACCAGTCTGCTATAAAGTGCCTTGGCATTGAACGGTTTGGCAAGAAATTCCGTGATGCCGAGGTCACGCGCAGTGGTGACGTATCGCTGCTCCGAATGTGCTGTCAACATGATTACCGGAATGAACCGGTTGGGCGAATTGACCGAATTCCTGAGAACATCAAGGAATTCAAGGCCATCCATCCCGCGCAGACGCCATTCGGTGACGATGATATCAATCTGCTGGGTCCGGAGAACCTCGAACGCATCGTTCGGGGAGCGGACACGCTGCACGGCTGTCGCACCAAGATACGAAAGTGTATCGAAAACTACCTGGGCCGAAATCTTGTCGCCATCGACGACCAGAAAACTGATTTTACTGAAATCGATCTTTGCGCTCATTCGGCCTTTTATCCTGTGCGTCGTCACGGTCCCGGTCCTTGTTCTGGTCAGGGCCTTTTTTCGCGTGATGATCGTACTAGCGTGATCCTAATTGCTTATACCTTTGTCTGATTAGCAGCAAGGCTAAAGCGGCGTTTTGTCAGCTTGGAATTCTGACAAATACTGACGCCTAACCTTGTGCAGATATTGAACAAACGACGTTTGCGTTCTTTTTGTTCATGCTCATGATCCCACAGATCACCCTATATTGGGCGGGTCTGCAAAATTAAAAGGGCAAGATCAGGAATGATCGGGAACGGTGTCGGGCAGGGGTTCGGTTGTGCCTTCTTCGTCAATGACCTGAACGGCCACGCCCGCCTCGCCAAACATTTCGGTCGAGATGGTCATGTCCTGCTGCCAGCGTTCGAGAAAATCGGCGGTCAGTTTGCTTTTATCGACAAATACTTCGGCGATGCCGGCCTGAATGATGGCGCGCGCGCAGTCGCAGCAGGGGAAATGGGTGACATAAAGCGCGCAGCCGTCAAGCGATGTGCCGGTGTAGCTGGCATTATAGATCGCATTGCGTTCGGCATGTTCGGTATAGGCGTATTTTTCCGGGCGTTGATGGCGGCTTTCGACATTGTCATCGACACCGCGGGGAAACCCGTTATAGCCAACGGCGCGAATTTCTTTTTTCGGGCCAATGACAACCGCGCCGACCTGGGTGCTACGGTCTTTTGACCATTCGGCAATATGGGATGCCAGTCCCAGGAAGCGATGATGCCATTTGCTCATTTGTCCGATCCCCGATGTGTTCGCGCACGGTTGTAAATATGCGGTTATCAAAAGCGATTGCCGGGCAGGGCCGCCTGCCAGCAATTGATTGCTGCACTGCTTCTTTAAAGGAGTGCCTGCTTGTAATTGTCCAGAGAAAAATCACATTTTTGTAAAGGCATTTAGCGAAAAGTCCCTGTTCAAACAGGGCTTGATTGACTATTAAGGGGGTACCCCCAGAGAAAAATCAGGACGTCTCGACGCCTCGCCGGGAAGCTATGGCCGAAGCGGAGAGACCCAATGGAAACCAAAAAACAAGAGGTAAGAGCCGATGCGCCGACAACGTAAGGCGAAGATCATCGCAACCCTGGGGCCAGCGAGCTCTCATCCGGAAACTCTGGAAAAGATCGTAAGGGCGGGTGTTGATGTATTCCGGCTGAATTTCTCGCATGGTGAACATGCAGAGCATCAGGCGCGTTTTGAAACAATCCGTGAAGTCGAGGCCAAGCTTGGCCGTCCGATTGGCGTGCTGATGGATTTGCAGGGACCAAAGATCCGCTGCGGTACCTTTGCCGACGAAAAGATCGAACTTGAAGCCGGTGCGACCTTCCATTTCGATATGGACAAGAAACCAGGGGATAAAACCCGCGTTTCATTGCCCCATCCCGAAGTTTTTGCAGCACTCAAGCCCGGTGCGAACCTGTTGCTTGACGATGGCAAGCTGCGCATGCGGGTGGAAAAATGCGATAGCAAATCAGCCGAGTGCACCGTTATTACCGGAGGGCCGCTGTCGAACCGCAAGGGCGTTAACCTGCCCGACGTGATGCTGCCGATGTCGCCCCTGACCGACAAGGATCGTATTGATCTGGATTACGGTCTTGAGATGGGCGTTGATTTCGTCGCACTTTCATTCGTCCAGCGTCCCGAAGACGTTGCCGAGGCGCGCAAGATCATCAATGGTCGTGCGGCAATCGTTTCCAAACTGGAAAAGCCGCAGGCGATTGAGCATCTTGATGAAATCGTGGCACTTTCGGACATCATCATGGTCGCACGTGGCGATCTGGGTGTTGAATGCCCGCCTGAAGATGTTCCGATCCTGCAGAAACGCATCATCAAGGCGTGCCGCGAAGCTGGCAAGCCGGTGATTGTTGCGACCCAGATGCTGGATTCGATGGTCAGCAACCCGGCCCCGACCCGTGCCGAAGCATCCGACGTTGCGACCGCCATTTATGACGGTGCCGATGCGGTGATGCTGTCAGCCGAAAGTGCGGTGGGCAAATATCCGATCGAAACCGTCAGCATCATGGACCGGATCATGATCCGGGTGGAGCAGGACGAACTTTATTATCGTCTGCGCGATGCCAACCGTCCGGATCCCGAGCATAATGCGCCGGATGCGATCAGTGCTGCGGCCCGTCAGGTTGCCGGAACGATTGGTGCCAAGGCGGTCGTGACCTATACCACGTCGGGTTCAACGTCGCTTCGTGCGGCGCGTGAACGCCCGGAAGTTCCCATCCTTGGACTGACGCCGAAAATCCAGACGGCACGCCGGATGACGTTGTGCTGGGGCGTGCATGCGGTCTTTACCCGTGATGCGACCAACTTTGCCGAGATGGTCGGCATTGCCTGCGAGGTGGCCAAACGTGAAGAGTTTGCTGCGGCTGGGGATTCGCTGGTGATTACCGCAGGTGTCCCGTTTGGGACCCCGGGGGCGACCAATATCCTGCGCATTGCGTGGTTGTCCGCGAAAAACTGATCAGACTATTGCGTGACGAAACGAGACGGGCGGCAACAAGCCGCCCGTTTTTTTGTGCGAGAGTTTCGCGATGTTTGAAATACCGGCCATACCGCCGGATAGTGGTTTGTATTGTTAATGTTTTTTTGAGTGTTTGCCGTGATAGTCAAAGTGTTCTGACCTGTATCCTTGGTATTTCCGAGAAACGGTCATGACCATGAGTTTAAAAGGTTTTTGGCTCTTGTATTGTTGTTTGGGGTGGATTGCTTTGCTATAAGCGATCCAAGGCCAGATAAAAAATGTTGGCGTTGCAAGGGGTTGACGCCGATTTGCCGAAAGGCAGGGGACAGGGGAATTACTGCGATAATGCTGAACTGGATGTTCAATCGGCAGAAATCGAAGGATGACGGCGCGCTTGACGACAAGTCGGCGGCGAAACTTCGTGATCTGGCGGAAACGGTCCGGAGCATCGCGCCAGACGAGTTTGGCGCGGCCGAACAGGCAAATTCGCGTGCCCCCCGTATCCCGCGTAAAAAAGATTCCGATGGTCAACTGGCGCAAAGTGGCCTTGATTATGCCGCGCGCCTGTCGGCCGACCTTGCCGATGATGACGAAGATGAAGACGGCCAGCCGGATTTTGACAGCGACGTCCGCATGGATGTTGCGCGCCGCCTGCGCCGTCATCTGAATGATCTTAGCCCGTCCGAACGCCTTGATATGGTCGAGGAATTCGTAACGGCGATCGGCAATATGGCCGATTGTTATCGCCCGCAGGTCATTGCCCTGATTGAGCAGGAACTGAGCCATACACCTTATATGACACGCCAGGCCGCGATGCGTTTGCGTCAGGATATTGCGGCGATTGGCCGGGTGTCGCTTGGCGAATATGTCGAACTTTTAAGCGATGCCGATTTCCTTGATATTCTGCGTGGGCGTGGCGAGTTTGTGCAAACAGCCGCCGAGAAGCTGGAAGCCGAACAGGAGGCCGCGGCACAGGCACGTCTGGCACGGGATCGTTGGGAAAAGGAAAAGGGCGGGTTGCTTAACCGGTTGCTGTCATCGGATGACGCGCCGCGCAATGTGGTGGCCCTGACCCCGAAATTCGGCAGCAGGAAAGAAGCCGCCAGCAAGACGCCACATGATGAAATGGCGGATGGTCGCAACAAGATTTCCCGTCAGGCGCAGCGCCGTGTGGCGCATTTCATTCTGGCATCGTTGTTCGACACGCTGGTCGAACGCGGTCGCATGCGGGCCGAAGTGGCACGGGCCATGCGCCAATCAGTGCGCCAGCGTATTGAAAAAGCAAAGTTCGAGAGTCGCATTGTAAGCCGCACGGCACCGGTTCCGGTGGAACATGAGTTTGACGATGTGATGCATGACGATGCGGGCGAGCAGGGCGGACCGGTCGAGCCGGTCACCATCGATCATTACATTCTTGATGCTTTGTCGCGTAACGAAGACGCGCTGGTGGTTCAGAGCCTTGCGCATTATGCGCAGATGCCTGCTGCAATCGTTTCCAAAATCCTTGATTCGGGAAGTGCGCGCGCCATTACCGCCCTGGCCTGGCGCGCAGGTATGAGCGCCCCGTCGGCGGTTGTCCTTCAGATGAGCGCTGCGATCCCCGAAGACAGCATCGAGCGCCCGGCGGCGGGTGGCCGTTATGCCATGGCATCGACGGATATGGATTGGTATATCGATTTCTTTAACGAGCTTCAGCCTTCCGGGCCGCGTGGTCGTGCGGCGGGTACGACGGCTGCGGCATCGCCGCACGGTTCCGAAAAGTCTGGTCGTACACGCCGCTTGCCGGATGAACGACCCCAGGGGCCGAAGGGAGAGTAAACGGGATGCGCAAGGATCTCGGAATCTCCTATGACGGGCTGAAATATGCCCTTTCCATCAAAGATAATTATCGCAGTGGCGAACCGTTGACCGTTACCGGGGCAGGGGCGCAGCAGCGGCTTCTGATGCCGGAGCATTTGCTGAGCAATGATCTGGCATTGATGCAGTATGATGATCCGCTGGCACTTGCGGTGATTGCAACCAAGGATCCGGAAAGCCCGATGGCATTGGCCGCAGCGATCCGTATGGGACCGCACGCCAAGTGCAAGGAACTTATTACCGGCGTTTTTGAAGTGGTGTCAGAAGCAACCAAGCATGAACTGGTGGCCGATTGCGCCAAGCTTCTGTCGCGGAATGCGTTCAGCCCGGAAGCGTTCCAGTTGGTTCGCAACCGCGCAAGCAACCATGTTGTCGAAATTCGCGAAGCCTATCGCCGGGCGATGGCGGGCAATTTGCGCGCGCTTCTGGATGGCAAGATGGCCGCGCGCGAATTTGTCGAGGAATTCATCGAACTGGCATCGCATGGCAATCTGCGGATTGATATCTATCGTCGTCTGGTGATGAAGCTGATGCGTTCCGACGCCGTGCGTCCAAGTGTCAAATTCATGCTTCTGGAGCGGCTTGATAAATTTCCGCAGATGGTCAAGCTGCAGATTGTTAACGAGGTTAACTCTGCGCCGGATACGCCGGAATACCAGACCCTGAAACAGGAACTGCGCTGGATCTACGAAAGCAAGGCGCGGGAAAAGACCACGCCAGAAGCGTCGGAAACATCGAAAAACTGGTTTGGCGGTTCGTCACTTGATTACGGTGCCGCAGCAGGGCTTCAAAGCCGCAATGCGATCATCAAGCCCCAGCAGCCAACGCTGAAACGGCAAAGCGTTCCGTCGATGATGGCCAGTGGCGGGTTCAGTTCACGTGAAATTTCATCCTGGCTGAACTGATTTAAGCCAGACGACTGGCGGGTTTTGTTGTTTCCGGGGGCTGCGTGGCCAAGCCTGCCTGATGTTCCAGATAAACTGTGCAGACGACGCGCAGAAGCGATGCGAAATTGGGAATATCGCCGCGCTGGCTGACAACTTCATCATGCAGTTTGCCAAGAAATTGCGGGGTGCTGAAGCCTTCGCCCGCGGCGATTTCATCAAGGATCTGCCAGAATCGCTGTTCAAGGCGGACACTGGTTACAACGCCATTGATGCGCAAAGATCGACTGACGGACTGATAAAGTTCGGGATTGGTGCCGGAATAGATCTGACACATGATGACGACCTCTCCTGTTTTTGCCACCGACGATGGAACGTCGGTGGCTGGTTACAGGGTCATGGTCCGGCAAACCGTGCCGAAAGGCAATCGCCGATTGTTTTATAGGCTGATTTCAGTCCCAAGCAGGGTCAGGAAACCGGCCAGCCATTTTGGATGTGCCGGCCATGCCGGTGCGGTGACAAGATTGCCGTCAATGCAGGCATCATCAATCGCGATTTCAGCATAAGTCCCACCGGCAAGGCGTACTTCGGGGGCGCAGGCCGGATAGGCAGATACACGGCGATCTTTGAGGATATCCGCCGCAGCAAGAATTTGCGCACCGTGGCAGACCGCGGCAATCGGTTTGTCGGCATCGTTGAAGTCGCGAACCAGACGGATGACATCCTCGTTTAAGCGCAGATATTCCGGCGCCCGCCCGCCGGGGATCAGAAGGGCATCATAGTCCTGCACCCGGGCTTTTTCGAAATCGGCATTCAGCGCAAAATTGTGCCCGCGCTTTTCGCTGTATGTCTGATCGCCTTCGAAATCGTGAATGGCGGTCGCAATCGAATCACCGGCTTTTTTGTTGGGGCAAACGGCGTCAACCGAATGGCCAACTGCAAGCAGCGTCTGGAACGGAACCATTGTTTCGTAATCTTCGGCATAATCGCCGACCAGCATCAGGATTTTTTTTGCTGACATTATTTTATCCTCCCGTTTGTTGTGATCCTGAAACTATAGATCATGGCAGGGATAAGCGGGTAACAGCGGGCTACTACGCGTCAAAACGGGCGAAACGGATTGCGTGAAACGAAAAAAGACGGCCCGGATGGGGCCGCCTTTGGCAGATCAAATTTTTATGACAAATCAGCTTTTGGTGGTTGTTGATTTGCTGGCAGTGGGGTTTTTGGCTGCTGTGGTTTTGGCTGCCGTCGCCTTGGTCGCCGGTTTTGCTGCCGTGCTGCGTGTTGCAGGCTTTTTCGCCGGGGCGGCCTTTGTCGGAAGGGCCGTTGATGCGGTTTCGACACCTTCTTTGATATGCAGGTCGCGCTGCGGGAAGGGAATCGCGTAACCGGCGGCTTCAAGTTCCGTTTTCGAACGACGGCTGAGATCCCAGAAAGTCGCCCAGTAATCGGGCGTGCTGGTCCAGCCGCGTGCTGTCAGATCGACAGAGCTTTCGCCAAGGTTGGCAACGAAGCTCATGGGTTCGGGGTCCTTTAGAACGCGCGGATCGCTTGCAACCAGATTTTTAAGGAAATCAAGTGCGGCATCGACATCATCGTCATAAGAAATACCAACCTTGATATCCAGACGACGGGTAGGATTGCGCGAATAGTTTTTGATCGCGCTGTTCCAGATTTGCGAGTTCGGAGCGGAAACATAGACCCCGTCTGCCGTTTTGAACAGCGTCGTGAACAGGGTGATTTCAACCACGGTGCCCGAAACAGAACCCGCTTCGATGAATTCGTCGACTTTGATTGGTCGCAGGATCAGGATCATTACGCCAGCGGCAATGTTGGACAATGTCCCTTGCAGGGCCAAGCCGATAGCAAGACCGGCGGCACCAAGTACGGCGATGATGCTTGCGGTCTGGACGCCGAAATTCGACAGAACGGCGATCAGGACAAAGATCAGTATCAGGTAGCGCACAATGTTTGCGGCAAGGGGTTTGATCGTCGCGTCGACAAATTTTGCATTCTTCAGGGAATGGCGGACCAGGGCGGAGGCGCGACCAGCGACCCACCAGCCGACAATCAGAATCAGAACCGCACCCAGCAGATCCATCCCGAAGCCCAGCGCAAATGCCTTTAGCATTTCGGCAATCGTCGCCATATCTGTTTCCATCATTTAAACCTCACTTGCTCAGAGATTGTATGTGCTGCTAACATGGGTTGTAGTATAAAGCCCACATACTAGCTTATGATGCTTCAGCATCGCAGGTTTAGGCGATCTTGAAAAGTGACCTCAAAGTACCACCTGAACCTAGTGTTATGGAACTTTTCGTATTTTCGGTCGTTTAGAGACATAATATGACCATCATTGGTGATATTGTTGGTTAGTGAATAACAACCTGAACTATAGGGGCAAAAACATGCAGCTTCGTCCGTCTTTTATCTGTGCTATCGGGGGCATCGCCCTTCTTAGCGCGTGTAGCAGTGTCGACAACTCGGGTACGGCAGTCCCGTATGGCGGTAACCCGTTTACTTACGGTAACTCCGTGAATGGTGCGATTACCGGCGCGGAACCTTCAACTGCGTTCGGCAAGGCGCTTAAAGCCGAATATATCGCATACGCACAGCGTGAAGCCGATGAATGGTACGATTTCTTCGACGCCGACTTCTTTGCGAAGAAAGCAGGCAAGGTCGCTGAAAACGAAACGATTCTTCCGGAAGATCCGGCCAACTGGCGTTTTGACGCCGAAGAAATCGCACAGAAGCGCGCAGTTCGTGATGAACTGATCGCTCTTCTTGACGATGGCAAGCGTGAAGCAAAACCGGATACGGCCGCAATTGCGCAGGCTCGTTTCGATTGCTGGATCGAAGAAAGCGAAGAAGGCTGGCAGACTGATCTGATCAGCCAGTGCTGGAAAGATTTCGAAGCCGCAATGTCAGAATTGCGTGCGGAAGAGCCGAAAGAAATGGCACCGGAGCCGGTTGCAGCCGCACCGCGCCTGTTCACCATCTTCTTCGACTTTGACAGCACCGCGATCACCCCGGTTTCCGAGCGTGTTCTTGATGCCGCTGCCGAGCAGTGGGCATCGAGCATGAGCAACGTGACCGTCGTTGGCCACACCGATGCGTCGGGTTCGGCTTCTTATAACCAGGGTCTGTCGGAGCGTCGTGCTTCTTCGGCACTGTCAGAGCTGACCAAACGTGGTGTTAAAGGCGACATGGTTGACAGCGAAGCTGTTGGCGAGAGCGATCTGCTTATCCCGACTCCGGATGGTGTTCGTGAACCGCGTAACCGTCGTGTGACCATCTCGATCGACTAATCCGCGATCGTTTACCAAATCTTCGGCAACGGGGTGGCATGATGCCACCCCGTTGTTTTTTATGGATAGTCGATTAAATACAGATTTAATCCTGTGAATAACGGTTGAAATTGGACGCAATACACCTAATGTCTGCGGGGTATCCGAGCCGCGAAAGGGAGAGACGGGGGAAGATGATCAGAAATTTGTGCCGTTCATTGCGCGGTGCCGGTATCTGCGCGATGGCCGTTGTTATCATGGCCGGAAGTTTTGCCCGACCAGGGGCTGCTGCAGATAAAACGCCACCAGTACCATTTGAAAAGCTTTATGCCGCCGAGCGCGGTGACGGCAAGTATCTTCGTTTCAATGCCTTTTCGGGCGAAATTCCGGGCAAGCGGATCAAGGCACTTTTGCGGTCCGGTCAGGTCATCGGTGATCGCATCCTTCTTGCCGAGGACGTCGCGGTTTATTTCCCGGATGGTTATATCGTCCAGTCACAGGTTCGTTTTGGCAAATATATCCCGCGTCCCGGTCTGATTGCCGGTGCTGTTGCCAAACGTGATCATCTGATCGAAAACCCGCGCTATGCGCTTGTCGGGCAGTTTGACCAGATTCTTGGCAAGGAATGCGCCCGTACCGAATATGCCAATGGTTTTGCTGCGCTCCGGATCAAGTCCGATGGCGTGATGTCGCTGGTGATGGAAACGTCGGGACTTTACGATCCGCTGGTTGACGAAGCGACGACGACCTACACGGTGACCAGTGCCGTGCAGCCGGATTTCATCGGCAATCAGGGGCTGGTTCCCGATTTGATGAAAATGTGTGGTCGCGGCTGATTTCGGCCTGCTTGGTATGAAATGAAAGGCACCGCCATTCACGCGGTGCCTTTTGTGTTTTTGGCGTCGGTCCGGCGCGCCGTATCAGGCGACTTTCCAGTCCGGGGCGAAAAGACGGGGGATTTCGATTGCCGGGCAACGGTTCATCACGACATCAAGCCCGGCATCCTGCGCGCGGGTGGCACCACTGATGTTGATGACGCCAAGCTGCATCCAAACGGATTTGGCACCAATCGCAATGGCCTCGTCAATCACACCACCGGCATCCTCGCTATTGCGGAAGATATCGACCATATCGACCGGCTCAGGAATATCGCCAAGGGTTGCGAAGACCTTTTGACCGTGGATTTCACCGCCAGCCTGGCCGGGATTGACCGGAATGACGTGATAGCCGCGCGATAAAAGGAACTTCATCACACCGTTTGACGGACGTTCGGCTTTCGGGCTGGCGCCGACCAGCGCAATTGTCTTGGTACGTTCAAGCAATGCCTGCGTGGCATTGTCGTCGGGATTTTTGAAATCGCTCATGTCATCTGCCTTTGGTTTGCGATGCGGCATCGTTATGTCTGTATGATACATAAGGTTTTGATCTGCTGCTGCAATCTTCTGGCGTCGGGATTATGTAATGCCGCGGCGCTCGCAGAAAGTTGATGGCAAATTTAACTGACGGATTGAACGAAACAGGGTTGAGTAGGGGATATATTGCCCATTACCCAAAACACCAAAGGTATCCCGCATGTTTCCATGGCTTGATCCGTCCGGCAGATTTTCGGTTTTTAAGCTGACCGTGTTTGTGCTGCTGCTTGTGCCGGGCTGTTTCATTCTCTGGCCGGTGATTGCCGAAGGCGGGGCGACCATTCCGGTCAAGGAGGCGATCCTTGAAAGCGGCGATTGGGCGATCCGGATGTTGCTGATCTCGCTTCTGATCACGCCGCTTCGCCGGATTACACGTGCCAGCAAGCTTGTCCAAATTCGCCGTCAGGTTGGTTTGGCGGCGTTGGGATATGCCTTAATCCATCTGTTGTTATATATGCTGAGCCAGTCATGGGATGTGCTGCGCGTGGCTAATGAAATTCTGGTACGGATTTACCTGACCATTGGCTTTGTCGCGCTGACGGGGCTTGTCATTCTTGGGATGACATCGACCAAATCAGCCATGCGCAAGCTTGGCAGGAATTGGACCCGGTTGCACAAGATCAGTTATGGCATTGGCGTGTTGGCGGCCCTGCATTTCTTTATGCAGTCAAAGATCGATGTCAGCGAAGCGACCCTGATGTCGGGATTTTTTGTTGCACTTATGCTGTATCGCGCAGCCCATGCGCGTGACTGGTCGTTGAGATCACCGTTGGTTCTGGTATCGATTGCGGTTCTGGCTGGGCTGGCAACGGCAGGGATTGAATATGCGTGGTACGGGCTTGCGACCGGTGTGCCGCCGTCGGCCGTTCTGGTCGCCAATCTGGAATTCATGTGGCCGTTGCGGCCGGCATGGAATGTGTTGCTGTGCGGATTGGTTGTCGTGGTGATCAGCCTGTTCGGGCGTGATGCGATCGGTCGTGAATGGCTGGGCCAGATCGCATCATCCCTGTCGGTCAGACCGCAGCGTTCGCGCGGCGGGTAAGGGCGGTCAGAAGGCCCGCACCGATCATTACGGCACCGCCTGCACGGGTCAGGCGCAACATGGCGGTCGGTTTGCGGAATTTTTCCCGCAGGGCACCGGCCATGATTGCCCAGATCGCAACATTGACCGCCGCCAGCGAGACAAAGGTTGCGGTCATAATCACGAATTGCGGCAATATGGGCATCGAGGCATTGACGAATTGCGGCACAAAGGCAATGAAGAACACGATGCCTTTGGGGTTTAAGGCCGTCACGATATAGGCCTGCAGGAACATGCGTGACGGTCGGTTGCGTTTGGCATCCGGGTTATCTTCCAGTGCGCCCGGTTTTTCGCGCCACATCTTGATGCCAAGATAAATCAGATATCCCGCGCCGCATAATTTCAGCACCGTAAACGCATTTGCCGATGCCGCCAGCAACGCACCGGCACCGGCCAGCGAAACCGTCATCGCGGTCAGGTCGCCCAGCGCAACACCCGGAACCGTCGCCCATGCGGTCTGGCGGCCCTTGCCAAGGGCATAGCTGACCACCAGCATGATGGTCGGACCGGGAATGGCCAGCACGATTGAGCAGGCCAGAACGAAGGTAAGCCAGATTTCCAAATTCATCATTCCCCTCCTTCGGGTGATTTTCAGCAATTATCAAGCCAGAGCCGACGGGGGAAGTCGAGGGCAAAGTAACGGGCGATATCGCGCCTATTCATGCCGCCATTCCGGATGGCGTTTTTCAACGAATGCGCCGATCCCCTCGCGCGCATCGTGTTTTTGCATGTTGTCGGTCATCACCCCGGATGCATAGGCATAAGCGTCGGACAATGGCATTTCGAGCTGGCGGTAGAATGCTTCCTTGCCCAGTTTTACCGTCATGCCCGAACGTGATGCGATGCGTTTGGCAAGGTCGTCAGTTGCGGTGATCAGGTCGTCATCTTCGACGACATCGGAAATCAGCCCCATCTGCCACGCGGTTTGGGCATCAATCGGGTCACCGGTCAACAGCATGCGCATGGCATGTTTGCGCGATACATTGCGGCTGAGTGCGACCATCGGGGTCGAACAGAACAGCCCGATATTGACGCCGGGTGTGGCAAATTTTGCAAATGTTCCGGCAACGGCAAGATCGCAGCTTGCCACCAGTTGGCAACCGGCCGCTGTCGCCACGGCATGAACGCGTGCGATCACCGGCTGGGGCAGGGTGACAATCCGCATCATCAGCGCGCTGCATTGGGAAAACAGGGCCGCATGGCCGTCGCAGGTGGAAATGCCGTTCATTTCCTTAAGGTCATGACCAGCACAAAAAGCCGGACCGTTTGCTGCAAGGATCACACAGCGAATGGCAGGATCGCCTGCGATCTGATCCAATGCCGTGTGCAGAGCCGCCATCATCGCCCCGGAAAGGGCATTGCGGCTTTTGGCGGCATTCAGGGTCAGGGTTGCGACCGGGCCCTCGTCTTTGCGCAGGACAAGGCTGGTTTCATCTGTGTGGCTGTTGGGCGAGTTTCTGGTCATTTATGCCTCCCTGTGATGGCGCGCACTGTATGTTTTTTACTTTTACGTCAATATACTGTCGTTGTAGAATTTCACGTCCCGGTTTTGTTGGAAACTAAAAATACCACAATAATGATCCTGACCTGTGGGGCGGTCCCGTTTATGGGCAGTGGGAAATGACCGACGACGAAAAACGTAAACCACAGCGGGCTCCTGGTCGTTTTGTCACGACCAAGGAAATCGTTAAAAAGCGCCAGCCGGTTTCGCCGGTCGCCAAGACGAAAATGAAACGCTATGACCGTAAGGAGGCCATAGACTGGGACATGGAACGTCAGCGCGCCGAGGCACGCGCCCGGTTGTTAAGCCGCGGGTTTGACGTTCCCGAAATCCTTCAGCCCCGCCGACCGGAAAAGGATCCGGATAACCCGGATGTCAGCGCCCTTGATCCCGATATGGCGCGTGATATTTCCGGGACGGCAATGGCGGGACCGAAACCCGCCGCGTCGAAAAAGATAAAGCCGGTTACCGCAAATGATCTGCGCAGTACCGGTAAACCGGGCGACAGGCCGAAACCCAATCGTCACGTCCTTGCCGGAAATGCAGCCCTGTATCAGGCCCAACCCAATGGGGCGCAGACAAATGCCGCGCAGGAAGACCTGCGGGGCGGGGATGACGGGACAGGAAGTGCGTATAGGGAATATCTGGAAAGTCTGGGCGATGGGGCGCAAACCGGCCTGGATATGCATAACGATATTGCCGGTCGTGTAGATGATCTGAAATCCACATCGCGCAATGGATCTGGCAATATCGATCTGCCTGATAACAGTGCAAACTGGCTTAGTCAGGAAGAAGCCCGACGACTTAATTCCGGTATTGTATCGCCGGCACATTCGGCACGCGCGGACGGCCGGAAAGCCACCAAGCAGCGCCGGGCCAACAAAAAAGCAACGGAACGCAGAAATGCTTTGGCGCTTGATAAAGTCCTGCCCAAGCTGGGTGCATATATGGTTGCAGCCATTGCTGTCGGCTATGTTCTGGTGCTGGTTTATACCGAGCTTGGCAAATTGATCAGCGGATAGCGTAAAAGCAATCCAGAATAGAATATCAATTCCTGAACTTTGCCTCAAACCTGCCTAAATGTGGGGACTATTATACCGTGTTGCACGCTTAAGCGTGTGACAGGGGATTTTATGATTCGTAATTATGCGTAATGGGGAGAGTGCAAGACGAGGGGGACCCTGTATTGGCTGGCAAGGTATGCCGGGTAAGGCAGGGGCTGGAATGTGACATTAACCCTTGTTGCAGGAGACGGCGGAGGTAGCGCCGTAGTCGCCATGGAAAGTGACGTAAAAGGTCAGGAAGACCGCCACCCGGTTTACCTTCCGGAAAACCGGTATCACTGGGCGTCCAACGATGAAGTGGACAAGCCCACAGTTATCCTGCGTGGTCCGGTCAGGCCAAGATTTAAACGTCCCACATCCGATATCAGTTCCAATTTCGATCTGAATGACTGGTTGCGGAAAAAATTACCGCGCGCCAGTGCATCCCTGATTGTCAGTATCGTAATTGCGAGTGTGATCCTCGCGACCTATTCAGAACTTGCTGTTCTGTTATCACGATGATGGCACGTATATCAGGGGTGGATCGCGCGGCACCAGCGCGTCTGGTGTCGGCCGGTGTCCGCCGTCGGGCGCACATGCAGGGCATGGATAATAACCAGCCAGATGGTAATATATCGGGGGTGCAGGACCCGATTGATCCTAACCCGGATCAGGATGCCCGCGACAGTGATCCGCGCGAAAGCGGCGAGCAACCCAAAAAAACAAATCCCAGTACCGCAGCGACCGAAACGATATCCGAAGACGTTAAACCGTTTGCTGATTTCATTTCGATCCTGACGCCCTTTGGACACCGCTCCGTTACCCAAGATGGTGACGACACGATGCATTCCAAGCTCCCACAAACCCGGCCCGGTGTGTTTTCCGAAGCCTTGCCGGGGCATCCACCAGAAATTCCTGTTCATGCAAATGCGCTCAGGCCGACTGCATTGTCTGGGGCTGCCGTGAAGCGGCGTGGAGTGGAAAAGTGGTTGCCCAATATCGGATCCTTCCTGATTACGGTCATTGTGATTCTGGCCGTGATCTGGATAACGGTGATCGAGCTTTCGTCAATTCTTGGCGGGTAGGAGAGGGGATTTTCAGGGGCGTTTCTATGCGGCACCGGTTGTGATCATCAAGGGGGCTGGTTTGAAAATATTGACGTTAACGTAAACGTTATGTCAGGCTGTGTGCAAAGAGAACAGCGCCACCAAAGGCAAGGGTGGCGACAGGGAGGAACCCGCAATGACAGCCATGCCACCCCGCACGGGCATAACACCTGCTGATTTTGATGTGATCATGCGCGAGAAAGTTCCGTTCGTCGGGGACATGAACGTACGAACCGAAGAACTTTCGGGGGACCGTGCCTTGTTGCGCCTGCCATTCAATGAACGGCACATCCGGCCGGGCAATGTGATTTGTGGCCCGGCAATCTTTGGATTGGCCGATATTGCGCTTTATGCGGTGGCGTGGCTTGTGGTACCCAAGGCCGATCTGGCGGTGACGACCGAGGCGACCGTGCATTTCCTTTCCGGGGCAAAGCCGGGTGATTTGCTGGCGGAGGCGAAAATCCTCAAAGCCGGGAAGCGGCTTCTGATTGCGGAATGTCATATCCGGTCGGCTGTTGACGATGCACTTTGCGCGCATGTCATCGGGACCTATGCCATTCCGCCGGAAAAGGGGGCGGAGCCGAAACCGGTATGAAAATGATGAAAATCAATGTGGTAAAATAATACCTATTGATTTAAGTTGTTGAAATGTAACGAAATATTCCTGTTGCTTTCCTGTTTAATGCTGGCATACTGCGCCGACTTTCAACGAGGGGCGATTCCCTCCGTGGAACCCAGTTTTCGAGTATTAAATTATGAAAACCTTCACTGCGACACCGAGTGACATCGAGCGCAAATGGTTTGTAGTCGACGCAGAAGACGTCGTACTCGGCCGTCTTGCAGCCGTTGTTGCCAACCGTCTTCGTGGTAAACACAAAGCAATGTTTACCCCGCACATGGATTGTGGCGATCACATCGTCATCGTCAATGCCGAAAAAGTCAAACTGACCGGCCGTAAACTTCAGAACAAGAAGTTCTACTGGCACACCGGTTATCCGGGCGGCATCAAAGAACGCACCATGGACAAGCTGCTGAATGGCGAGCATCCGGAACGTGTGATCATCAAAGCTGTCGAGCGTATGATGTCCCGTGGTCCGCTGCGCAGCCAGGTTCTTTCCAAGCTGCACGTCTATGCCGGTACCGAGCATCCGCATGATGCACAGAAGCCGGAAGTTCTCGATCTTGCCGCAATGAACGACAAGAATAAGCGGAGTGCTAAGTAATGGCCGACACCAAAACTCTTGAAGATCTCAAAGATCTGGCACAGGGCGGTGAAGCTGCTGCTGCAGAAGGCACCCTGCCGGAACCGAAGATCGACGCACAGGGCCGTTCCTATGCAACCGGTCGTCGTAAGAACGCAATTGCACGCGTCTGGATCAAACCGGGCTCGGGTAAAGTTACCGTCAATGGCCGCGAATTCGAAGATTACTTCGCACGTCCGGTTCTGCGCATGGTGATCAACCAGCCGTTCGGCGTTGCCAACCGTAAAGATCAGTTCGACGTCGTTTGCACCGTTACCGGTGGTGGTCTTTCTGGTCAGGCCGGTGCCGTTCGTCACGGTATCTCGCGCGCGCTGACCCTGTTTGAGCCGGCACTGCGTCCGTCGCTCAAGGCAGGCGGCTTCCTGACCCGTGACTCCCGTGCAGTCGAACGTAAAAAATACGGTCGCGCCAAAGCACGTCGTAGCTTCCAGTTCTCGAAACGTTAAGTCGTTTTCGGGCAGCAGGCTCGCGATTTTATTGGAAAAGCGTCACCTTCGGGTGGCGCTTTTTCTTTTTGCGGGTGTTGCTTTGTCTGCGGGCAAAACCAACAAAAAAACGGCGTCTTCGCGAAGGAAAGACGCCGTTTTTTGTTTGGTTCAGCGGAATGTAACAGCGGGTATTGCGTTACTGCCAGCGGTCCGAAAAATCGCGCGGGATCATAAGGATGTCGCGATCCACCTTGGTCACGTCCGTACGCCCGCAAAGCGCCATGGAGACTTCAAGCTCCTTGTGAATGAGCTCAAGCGCCTTGGTCACACCGGCTTCGCCCATTGCGCCCAGACCATAAACATAAGCGCGCCCGATATAGGTGCCCTTGGCGCCCAGTGCCAGTGCTTTCAGCACATCCTGGCCGGAACGGATCCCGCTATCCAGATGGACCTCGATCTTGTCACCGATGGCATCCATGATTGCGGGCAATGCACGGATTGAGGACAGGGCACCATCAAGCTGGCGTCCGCCATGGTTGGAAACAATGATGGCATCTGCGCCAACGTTAAGGGCTTCCAGGGCATCACGCGGATCAATGATCCCCTTGATGATCAAGGGCCCATCCCACATTTTGCGGAACTCGCGAATACGGTCCCAATCAAGTGATTCATCGAACGCTTCGGCGGTCCAGGTACTCAGTGAAGAGGGGTCGGCAACCCCCTTGGCATGGCCGACGATGTTACCAAAGAAGCGGCGCTTGGTGCCAAGCATACCCAGCCCCCACTGCACCTTTGTCATCATGTTGGCGACCGATTTGACGGTCAGCTTGGGCGGGGCGGAAAGGCCGTTCTTCAAATCCTTGTGGCGTTGCCCGAGCATCTGAAGGTCCACCGTGATGACCGCGGCGGAGCACTTGGCTGCTTTCGCTCGGTCAAACAGCCGCTTCATGAAATCGTCGTCTTTGAGCGTGTAAACCTGTAACCAGAAGGGCTTGGAGGTGTTCTCGGCAACATCCTCGATCGAACAGATCGACATGGTCGACAATGTGTAGGGCACGCCGAACTTCTCTGCTGCGCGGGCAGCCTTGATTTCGCCGTCTGCACATTGCATGCCGGTCAGTCCCACCGGGGCAAGGGCGACAGGCATGGCGACATCCTGACCGATCATCCGGCTTTTGGTCGAGCGCCCGGCCATGTCGATCGCGACCCGCTGACGCAGGTGAATATCCTGAAAGTCGGTGGTGTTTTCACGGAATGTCTGCTCGGTCCAGCTTCCGGATTCTGCGTAATCGTAAAACATGCGCGGTGCGCGACGTTTATAGATACGTTTCAGGTCTTCGACGCAGGTAATCACTGGCATGAGGTCAACTCCGAATAAAATGCGCTCGGTAATGGTAATACCAGTTTCGGAGGTTATCGCAAACCGAATTGAAAATCAGCTTCTTGCAGGGCCCAAATTGTTTCCGTATTCCGGAATCAGGGTGATGTTGTGGTCGGAAAAGAATTTTAAAAAGAAGGATCGAAAATTCGGAAGGTTGTGATAATAACAATCCATCGAAGAGATATTTTTTGAATTTAAGGTGACATCGGATGGTTGGAACAATGCGACGAGCTTTCAAGACATAAGTGTTTGAACCTCTGTTGGATTACCTTGCGATATGTGAAGGGCCGCTAATGGAGCGGTCTTTTTTTATGCCAATTCGGAAGGTTGGCAATTACCTGAAGCCCAAAGAAAGGGACCCCCGATATGCAGTACAGAAAGCTGCACGACACCGATTTTGATGCCGCAACCGCATTCCTTGCCAAACATTCTGCGACTTGCATGGTGCTGCGCGGGAACCTGCGAGCTGCCGGTATCGAGCGACGTCGTCACCCGCTTTCTGGGAACTGGTTCGGGGAAGTTGCCCCTGATGGTGGCATCAGCGCGATTGTCGCGCAGTTTGGCAATGGTAAGGTGTTTGTTGAGGTTGGCGATCAGAAGGCTATCCCCAAGGGGTTGACTGCGGCGTTTATTGCCGATCCGCTCAAGCCGGTTTCTGGTGTGTTTGGTGATGCCGACGCAGCGCAGGATATGCTGTGCCAGTTGGGGCTTGAGGACGCGGCCTACGCGATCAACGTATCGGATGTGCTTTACGAGCTTGATCTCAGCAATTTGATCGTGCCACAAAATGCACGCGCTGACGATTTTCAGATGGTCGATGCGGAAAAGATTGACCGCAATACCCTGTTGCGCTGGTTGCGCGCCTACGAGATCGAGGCATTGGGGGCAGAAGACACACCAAGCCTTGATAGTAAAATTGCTTCGCGCCTTGTCCATGCACTTGATGCAAGAACAATGTGGGGCCTGATCGTTGATGGCAAGACCGTGTCGCTTTCAGGCTTCAACGCGATCGTGCCCGACATGGTGCAAGTCGGCCCCGTCTGGACCCCGCCAGAGGAGCGCTCCAACGGTTATGCCCGTATTCTTGTTGCCAAAACGCTTTTGGCGGTGCGGGCGAGGGGCGTTAAACGTGCTATTCTGTCAACCGATAGTGACGCGGCCGCGAAGGCCTATGAAGCGCTTGGGTTTGAGAAGGTCGGGCGGTATCGGTTGGCGTTGTTGAAGTGAGTATTGATGTGTTCAGCGAGCCTGCTTCGGAATGCATCAAGTAAGCTTTGCATGTTAGGACTAAAACACATGCCAAAGTGTTTCGGTTGCTATTGCTGCTTCGGTGAATTGATTTTGATGAACGGCGGAACGTAGAAGCGTTCTGATGATAACCATTGCTTTTGATAGAAAGTGAGGTCGATCTCATCAGCTTGAAAATCAAAGGGGACTTGCAATCGCCCCCCCGCGATGGTCGATTCAAGACGGTCCGCACATGTCTTTAGCGAAAACGTTTTACGAATGAACTCAGCTCGCTCCTGCAACTTTTTTATGTTCGGCCCGTCTTTTCTAAAGTGTTGTATTCGATCAATTAGTTCTGTTGTTGAGGCGGACAGGTAGTCGTCGCCGAACATGCCTCCCTTCGCTTTGCACCCGAAGATCGGGAGACACAGAAGCATCGCATTGGTAACTGACGTTCCTCCGCCTTCGGGGAAGCTGTCAATGTAAGCCTTGGCATTCCTCATCTGACGAATGGTCGCATCCCTGGTTTGTGTGCCGAGGATCTCCAAATTTCTTTTTGCTTTATCAGACAGCTTACTGAAGGGGGTGGCGTTACCCACTCCAATAATTTTAAGTTTTTCGTCAAGTTTTCCACAAAGTTCTTCAACGAAATCTACGAAGATTGTGGAATTATCCAGATGATATTTGTGGGCGCCGCCGACAGTAATGAAGTAGTTGCCGGTAACTTTGTCTTCAGTTGGCTCATTACTGACATTCAGATCCGTACATGGAATTCCAAGAAAAGATTGGCTTTTGGGATGACGGAATGCTTGCGTTGATAACCAACTTCCTGCCGAGATTTCGAGTACGGTAGAGCATTGAGACGGCCCGTAACTGAAATGAATATCTGCATGGTTTACAAACAGACACGGTATCCCCTCGCGTTCTGCAAATATTGCTGCGCAACATGCGACGATGTCATCTGGATGGATGTGTAATACGACTGCCTTGCTCTGCAAAAACAAGTTCGTCAGGCTATTGAGCTTCTCTAGGTGTGAGCCGCTGCAGATGTGCGTAGCAATACCCGACTGCTTGATATCTGATGCTACATTCGGCGTGACATTTCGCGTGATCACAAGTTGTACGTGCTCGCCTCGCTGAGCTTGCTCTTTTGCGAGGTTAACACACAGGGGGGTATGACCACCGACGTCGTACCCTTCGGACAGTACATGGGTTATCGCTCCCTTTGTAACTGTTTTACCGTTCGTCGTGATTGCGGAGGAAACTTTGTGAAATACGTGTCTTTCGACCTCCGGACATGCCCATCTACTGGTTGTATTCAGCCAGTGAAACTTCCCGTAATGTTCGGCCAGATTGAATAGCTGATTTAAATCTTCACTTTTTTCTATAGCTTGTAGAAGTACACCATCAATCTTGATTGCGAGTTGTTCTTTAGCTGGGCCGTGCATTCAACTTGCTTTCTCTTTCGGGGGTCCAAGAAGCTTTTCTAGCCGAGAAAATCAAGGACGTGGTCCGCGACAATATTTGCGTCCGTTTTGGACATATGTGGTCCCATCGGTAGGCTCAGGACCTCTTGCGCCATCTGATTGGCAATTGGATAGCTCGTAGCGGCAATTCGTAGTTCTGAATATGCTTCTTGACGGTAGGGCGGAATTGGGTAGTGAATTAGGGTGCCTATCTGATTGGCTGCAAGGGCTTTTTGCAGTCGATCCCGCTTTGGATGCCTTATAACAAACAGATGCCATGCGTGACCACAGTTTGCGGGGCTGGTTGGGAGAACAAGTTCGGTATCTCTGAGTTTATCAAAATAAACATTCGCAATATCCTTACGGCGCGCATTCCAAGTGTCGAGGTACTTAAGCTTGACCTGTAGCATTGCAGCCTGAAGTGGGTCTAACCGACTGTTCATTCCTTTAAGCTGGTTCTGGTATTTGACCGCAGAGCCATAGTTTCGAATTAACTTTAGTTTGTGTTCGATCTTCTTTGAATTGGTTGTGATGGCACCACCATCTCCGAAAGCTCCCAGATTTTTTCCTGGATAGAAGCTCCAGCAGACTGCATCTCCGTGGCTGCCAATCTTTTTGTTATTGTAAGTCGCGCCATGAGCTTGAGCAGCGTCTTCAATTAGAAATATAGAGTTTCTTTTGCAGAACTGTTGTATCCCAACAATATCGGCAGGAAGCCCGTATAGGTGTACTGCTATGACAGCACGCGTCCTGGGAGTTAGTGCGCTGCCAAGCTGTTCAGCACTCAGATTAAACGTTCGCTGATCGGGCTCGACTGCTACTGGCACAGCACCGACAGCGGACACAGCCAGCCAGGTCGCAATAAAGGTATGTGAGGGAACAATAACCTCGTCGCCTGGGCCTATGTCTAATGCCTTTAGGCTAAGCACCAACGCGTCAAGTCCACTTGCCACGCCAACACAGAAACGTGCTTCACAATATGTTGCAAAGTCACGTTCAAAATTCTCGACAAACTCGCCAAGTATATAAATGCCTGAATCCATAACCGTCTGATACGCTTGGTCGAGCTCTTCCTTGATCTCCAGGTAGCTAGCTCTGGGGTCCAAAAAGGCAACAGTCATTCGTTGCTCCATCGGGCACGCATGAATTCAGCGTAATCGCGATGATAATCTTCCTCGCGATAAACACTCGATGCGAGTACCATGCAGACAGACCCAGAGGAAAAGTTGTCGAGTTCACGCCAAATCATAGGGCAGATATAAAGGCCATAATAGGAGCGATTGAGATGGTAAGTTTTCTTATCTTTTCCGTCGTCAATGGTGATGTCAAAGCTACCTGACATTGCAACTATAAGTTGATGAAGGTTTTTATGGGCATGGCCGCCACGGACTCCACCTCCTGGAACGTCATAAAGATAATAAACGCGCGCTATATCGAAGGGGATATGGTGAGTTCCCTCAACAAAGGTCAGGCTGCCTTGATCGCTGGATATTTTTGGTAGTTCGATGATTTTGCACCCATCAATCGACATCGAAAGGGCCCCGTGGCTGTCTGTAAAACGCTTCAACTCCAACACAGTAGCACATTCTTTTGGGAGAATAGAACGCTCAGTTTTCGCTTTTGTGTTTGGCAGAAGGTTTAGTTGGTTAGGTGTTTGCGTAGGAGCAGTTGTTCCCAGAGAGAAGCATCAAACATTGATACGGACGGAATAATGGCATCTGGAGAGCACGCTTCAAAGGCCGATTTAAGAGTGTGACCGGTTTCTACAGCTACGGTTAAGATATCTAGTGCTTTGCCCGTACAGATATCTTCGCAGGTATCCCCGACGATAATGTCGGCTGCGCGTGGGACTGTGCGCGACTTTATTGCTTCTTCCTTGCTCGATTTTGCGAGCGTGACGATTACATTTTTGAAAAACCTGTTCCAACCCAGATCTGCTAACTGTTTTTCCACGCCGATGGAGGACTGACGAGCTGTGACCAGATGCAAATCTGAGTAAGTCGATAACTTCGATAAAAAGTTCTCGGCGCCCGGGAGGGGACAGTCTAGTGCCAAAAGCTCGGGATTTTCGATCTCTGATAGCCATCCGGCTTTGAAGTTTGTGACTTGCCGAGGGTTTAACCGAAGAATATCCGTCAGCAGGGATTCTTGAGTCAGTCCGGTATTCTTGAGGTCCCAGTATTCTGAGAACGAAATTTTTCGGCTTGTTGGATTGAGTTCACTGAAGAGTCTGTACAGACGTTTGCTCGGATCAATCAACGTACCGTCAAAATCAACATAGAGGTTTTTGTCAGATGGAAGCGTCATTTATTCGCTCTGCCTCAAAAAACTCTGCTTCGTCGTATCTGTTTGACAGTTTTGAGTCGAATGCAATCTCAAGTTCAATTATGTAGGGCTTATGGTCGGCTAGAGACTCTTTGAGAGTGGAAATTTCATCGAGAGTCTTGATGCAGACATATTCGATACCGTACGCCGTCGCTATTGCATTTAAATCGACGCATTGAAACTCATCTCGATTGGAGCCGTAGTAATGATTGTTGTAATATCGAGACTGAACCTCTCTCATCATTCCTAGCGTATTATTATTAAATACTAGGCACTTGATGGGGAGTTTGCGGTGTCCAATGAACATCAACTCTTGGATGTTCATTTGTAATCCTCCATCACCAGTAAAGCAAATAACCTGCTTGTCCGGATGAGCTATTTGGGCCCCAATAGCGCAGGGAAGCGAAAATCCCATACTTCCCAGTCCGGAGGAATTTAGGATGCGCTGCTCCCCGCGGGATCTGAAACCTTGAGCGACCCACATTTGGTTGTGACCAACATCAGAAGTGATTATCGCATTATGGCTTATAATATCGGACAGTTTTTCGACTGCTTTAACGGGGTCGAGACCCACGGTGTTAAGGTAAGCATTTTTCTTATATTTTTTTTCCCACTCTTGGATTATCGCATGCCAATGAGAAAAGTCAGGAAATGAAAAACCGGCACACTCAGAGTTTATGTTTTGCAGGAAGTGCTTCAAGTGTGATTTTACGGTTATTTCTTCTTTAAAAATTCGATGAAGCTCATTTTCGTCTATGTCGACATGAACAACCTTAGCGCCACTGTATTTGGACGGGTCTTTTCCTACTTGCCGTTGCCCAAAACGCGCTCCTAGGGCGATGATAAGATCGGAATTCTGAATTGCCATATTGGCATAAGTATTTCCGTGAAGCCCCGCGAAACCATAGTTTTCTTCAACACTGTCCAAGCCCATTAGGGTAGCTATAACTGGTATACCCGACAGTTTTGCAAATTCTCGTACTTCTGTGTGGGCTTTTGCTGTTCGAATGCCACCTCCGACCAAAATTGTAGGACGTATAGAACCGGCAATCAGTTTTTTGATTTGGGGGATTTTTAGGTCAGGAATGCTCAGGGCTGGAGGGGTAAACCCGTGAAGGCTCTCAGGTACTATTTCTGCAAACTGAACATCTATAGGGATATCGAGAAGCACAGCACCAGGTCGACCGGATACCGAAAGATGATAAGCTTTTTCCAGCTCAAACCTGATTTCTTGTGGATTGTCGATAAGTTTGGCGTATTTTGTGATCGGCTTTACAATTGCAGTAATGTTAAGATCTTGAAAGCCATTTTGGCGTGCGTTTCCCTTTGTGAGTATATTGCTACGGTAATCTTGGCCAGTGATAAACAGTGTCGGGGTTGAATCCAGATAGGCATTGGCAATACCTGTAACCAGATTGGTGGCGCCTGGGCCAGAAGTTGCCAAAGCGACACCGACAGTATCGGTTACTCGACCATACGCATCGGCCGCAAACGAAGATGCTTGTTCATGGTAGTTTTGAATATACACGATCTGTCCGGTTGCGACCATTTCGTCAAGCATCTTCAGAATGGCGCCACCAGAGTATCCAAAAACATGCCTTACATTTTTGGAAACGAGGAATTCAGCAATATATTTTGCGACATTCATTTTCATGGGGCCTCGTTGAGCAAAGCGCGAATTTCTGCTGCTGTCGTCAGAAGCGGGGCGCGATCCATAGCCCTTAACCAAAGCAATCCATCAGGAAGAGGATTCCGCATCTTGGCCTCTTTGGGAGGAAGGCGATTGTACAGTACGATGTCTTTCAGGATCGCAGGCATATTGAGGCCGGCTTCTGCGAAGAACTGAATCGTGGTAAAAAAACGAGAAATATTGATCTCTGTAGGGTTCGGGACGCCATTCTTATCGTAAGTCATATCGACACCATATATACCATGAGGCGTCTTACTTACGGCCCGAACGGCATTTTTTCCTATTTCCTCAACTTCGGGATCAGAACAGGTTTCACCAATTTTCGTAACCCCGGTTACCCCTGATGGACTAAGGGAACTGTGGGCCCAGCCTTTGCGCCGCCTTGATTGGGAAACGACCAGATCGCCATCTTTCCAGATTGATAGCCAAGTCACTGTTTGGCTTGTTAACAGTTCTGCTGCAGAAAAATGTCCCCAACCATCATACCGCTCAATCCATTCGATTGCTTCATTTAAGTCGTTGGTGGGAAAGGCACCTTTTCCTCCGCCACCAATTTCAGTAGAGCGAAGCCAGATTGTGCCTTCTTCGTCGCCTAAATTTTCTAGTGCGACTTTTAAGTCTTGCGGAGTGTTAATTAGTATATTTTCTGGGACCACTAAGCCATGACTTTTGAATTTTTCCCAAGACTTGAATTTGTGAACGCAAGTATCAATCGTTTCAAAATCAGGGACCAGCATTCTTACGCCGGTGGCTTCAATCTCGTCACGAAATTTAAGCGCGGTCCAAAGCTCTAAGTCATGTTGAAAATGAATCATATCGGGCTTAAGTGCCGCGAGTGTTGCAAGAAATTTAGTCTTGTAATCAGGATGTTGTGAGTGTGGTATCAAGTAACGAACGTCGGCATCACACATCACTAGGTCGATTGGATCAGAGCCAAACCCGATGATTTGTTCGCCGCTGTTGGCCATGCGCAAACAATTTATAACCCCGTTAGCCTGAGCGCTTCCTGCACCTGTGATAATAATTTTTTTCATTGTTCTTGAGTGTCCGATACGAGTTCGGCATAACCCATGCCATCCATACCGTAATGATTTCCACAGTAGAACAGATAGACCTTATCTTTGAATTGGAAGCGCTCGGCAAAAGCAATCATTTCGCTATCCCAACCTGAGTTGGACACATCAATACCGATCTCCTCGTCTCTTCTTTCAAAATCGATACCATTTTTTGAGATCGCATATCCAAGACGATACCCCTGCGAAAGGCTCCGAATTGAGTATATGATGTGGTGCAAGTCGGCTTCTTTCCATAGTGTGCATTTCGCAATTCCATGTTCATCGCGACTTTTGAACGTTAAAGAAGTTTTTCCGGGCGACCGAGGCCATTCCGTTGGGCTGTTGGAGGATAGGTATTTCAGGTCATAAAGCGGAAGCTTTTTGCCGTTGCTGTTGATCCAGCCGTCTTCAGTATCGGCAGTATACCACATACGGTAAGTTCCACCTTCTTTTAGCACGAAGGGAGCACACCGAGTTGACTTCTCTCCTGTCGTGCGATCAAGCATTGGTGAATGCGAACTGATTTTGCGGAAAGACTTGCCGTTGTCATCACTTACAGCTACGCCAGCAAAAATCATGTAGGGGACTTTTACGCATAGTTGATATCCAGAGTAATAAAGGAACAGCTTATTGCCATCCTCTAGAATGGAAGCGGTTACGACGCCATTGTCATCAAAGGCACCGTCGGCACCAATATCAAGAACGGGTTGTTGGCTGTAATCAAGAATCTCAGAAGGATTGCTTGGAGATACATCGACATAACCAATTCTGCCGACATTGTTTTCGTCGCACATGGTGACGAAAATGCGAAGTCGGTCGTCATTGATCAGATGAGGTACCGGAACCATGGTGTTGCGTTGGTACCAAGGTAAATTAAACGTCTTATTGTTGCAGATGAGACCTTTCTTTAACCACTGCATCCAAGATTCCATTCAATTTGAAGTGATTTTTGCATTTTCGCACATGCCTATGATCAGCATTAAGTTTTGGTGCAGACGACTAGCCATAGGTGAACTGCGTCGCCCCAAAAATCATCTTTGGCGCTACCAATGGAAATATCCTTAAACCCATGCGTCAAGTAACTTCGGACTTCGTCTTCGGTTTTGAACTGCTTCATCAATGTGCCAACACGAACGCCGTATGGGTCTTCGGTGATCCTCATATGGCCTTCCCCTGTATCAATCGCATTTCTCATGATGAACGTGCTGGGCATAGGCAGGGAATGAATGAAAAGCCCGCCGGGTTTTAAAACGCGGTGGATCTCTGCGAGATTATCCTCGTACTTGTTCCCTTCATCCATGTAGTACGATGAGCTACTAGCGACGATACAGTCGAAGAAGGAGTTCGCGAACGGAATTGAAGTATTGCGTCCAACCCGGGCGTCGACGCTGATGCCTTTTCTCTGATAGAGCCGTTCTGTGATCAGCTTGCATATGGATTCGGTGATCTCGGTGCCATAAAGCTCCATACCAAGATCATGAAGCAACTGAAAGTTGCGGCCATCGCCAAAGCCTAAGTCCAGAACTTTTTTGCCCCGGAGAAGTTTGTGGTCGATTTTGAGTTTTTCGTAGGTCCCCAAGAAGGCTCTCACCAGAAACTCCGACGGATACACGTCTACCTCGGATGCTTTATAATGCCCGGTATAGTCTGTTTTCTTCGTGCTACTGGGAGAAGAGCTCATCGCATCGGTCCTTATTTGGCGGATCAGGGTGTTTGTTCAAAACTTTAGCATGCGAAGTCTGCCGAAACATTCTAAGTTTGCGTGAGATTTGAACCAGCGTTAAATGATTGGTGCAAAAGTGATACAGAGTTCGGGCAATAACAGAGTTCATATAGTTCGATATGACGGTAGCTCAGCGGAAGCTTGGCGCTCAATAGTTGTTGTTGCCGACAACGGTCACTTTATGTTTGACCGGGCCTATATGGACTATCACGAAGATCGCTTTGATGACTGCTCTTTCCTCGTGTACCGGGATCAGCATCTAATTGGGGTTGTTCCGGGAAATATTCGAGGTGAGGCGTGGTGTAGTCATGGCGGTTTGACCTTTGGTGGTCTGTTGCTGTTGCCCAAGTTCAACAGAATATCAGTCGTTAAAGAAGTGTATGATATGCTGTTTTCCACTCTGCTCGGGCAGGGCGTTAAGGCGGCCCTCGTTAAACCAGTTCCATGGATTTATCATCGAGTACCCGCAGAGGGCGAAATTTATGCTCTTAACGCGATTGCTGATGCGAGGTGTTTGACTGAAGTTACGACAACTGTGGATTTGAAGGCAGATGCAAAGCCGTCGAGCCTGAGGCTGCGTGGTCGCAAACGCGCTTTGAAAGCTGGATTCTCAGTAGTTCAAAGTAATGATTTCTCGTCGTTCTGGAAAATTTTAAGCGCTCGGTTGCAAGAAAAGTATGAGCGAATGCCCGTGCATTCCTGTGAAGAGATCATCCTTTTGGCGGCTCGGTTTCCAAAGCAAATAAAACTGTTCTTGGTTAACGACGATCAGGGAATTCCACAAGGTGGTACCGTGATTTTTGAGACTGAGACTGTTGCGCATGCCCAGTATATTTCGGCGACCCCTGACGGAATGAATAACGGGGCTTTGGACCTGTTGTTTCTTGAGGTCATTGAACAGTATCGAAGTATTGGAAAACGGTACTTTGACTTCGGAATTTCAACGGAAAATGATGGGAAGTACCTGAACGAACAGCTTGCATCGTTCAAGGAGGGCTTTGGCGGGCGCAGTGTGGTGCACCACAAGTTTGAAATCGGCCTTTAATTTAAAATTGATGTATCGCTGTCACCGTTGGCGGAAATCGTTCGCTTCTGCAAACAGAAAAGATTTTTGATTATGACTCCCCAAAGACTCTACAACATCTGTATCGTTCAGCCTCCTGGTTACATTCATTCGCTGGCGTTTGCAGAGTTGGCAGAGCTTCTGATGTATTCGATCCGCGATGCCGGGCGTCCGGCGCAGATCCAGACCAATCAGTTTGTGCAAGGGGCGGTTAACGTTATTGTCGGGGCGCATTTGCTTGGTGTGTCGGCTCTGCGTGCTGTGCCGGAGGGGACGATTATTCTCAATACCGAACAGCTGACCGGGGTTGCAGAAAAATGGCGGGAGCAACTTACGGGCTGGTTTGAGTCAGGCCTTGAAATCTGGGATTACAGCCCGGCCAATATCGATGTCATCAAGGCTCTGGGGGCCGAGAAGGTCCGCCACTTGCCGATTGGCTTCCAGAGGGAACTCCAGCGCATTGATATCAGTGTCGAACAGGACATTGATGTTCTGTTTTATGGTTCAATCAATGAGCGTCGGCGCGAAATCCTGACTGAGATCGAAGGCAGGGGGCTTAACCTCAAGGTGTTGATGGGGGTTTACGGCAAGGAACGGGATCAGTGGATCGCGCGATCCAAAGTCATCCTGAACCATCATTTCTATGAGAGTCAGATTTTTGAAATCGTGCGCGTGTCCTACCTTTTGACCAACGCCAAGGCCGTGGTGGCGGAAGTAAACCCCGAAACGGTGATTGATGACCGGTTCCGCAAGGGGGTTGTCGATGTCCCATATGCCGGTTTGGTGGACGCCGTATGTGACCTGGTTCAAGATACGACCAAGCGCAAGGCACTGCAGCGTCGTGCATTGAACAGTGTCATCAAATATCCGCAGGTTGATTTCACCAAACCACTTCTGGAATTCACTCATTAAGGCTGATCACCATGGCCAGAGCACTCACGCGTCTGAAAGTTACAGCGTGCCGTGCCAGTGCAGTGTTCGCGCTTGTGTGTGTCACTGTATTTTTATCATTGCGTCCAACATCTGCGCAGGATCTGTCGCAAGTCCTCTATCGCTTTGAGAACCGCGCGCTGACATTGGGCCGTTATGGCGCAGTGGCGGTGTTTCAGGAACGGCTTTTTAGTCAGGCGGCGAACTGTGCGGGCAAATCGGCCGGCAGCTATGGCGCGCCGGACGGCATTGTCGGTGCAAAGACACGACAGGCGATCATTGATCTGCAGACTTGCCTGAATGCGTCGGTGCGTGCTGCGTTGGGGGCCGAGAGTTACGGAGCCATTACGGTCGGGCTTTGGCGATTGATGATGCCAGCCCAAATGCCGCCGCCCGATGCCATTACCCGTGCCAATCATCTGACCTTCGCACTGGAAGGCACGGATTACGATGCCATCCAGTTCAATTTCTGCCAGTCGCGCAATCCGAGGAGCGGCAAGCGATATCTGGAAGGGGATCCGTGGTGTTATACTAACGATCCCAATGCCTATCTGACCTGGGGGCCGCGCGGGGCAACTGCCGGGGCAGGGGCGGAAATCCAGCAGATTGTCTTTGCTGCCGAACGGGCCAATCCCGGCTTGCTCAATGCCGTCTTTGGCCCGCATACGGATGCGATGCACCGGTTGGCGCTGGGCAATAATCAAAGTGCGTTTGATATCCTGTGCGCGATCTGGATCGATCCGGATCGCCGGGCCGATTTCACCGCCCGGTTTGCACGGTACGGCGCATTGTCCGAAGTGCAGCGCGCCTATCGCCGCGTTTATGATGCAGCCAATGCCGATGGCGGAAAAATCGCCCGGTTTTTCAAGATTTATGCTGCGCTAAAGCCTGTTATCGGTCGTGATCCGACGGAAATTGATCTGGCCTATTTTATCGATATGGCGACCCATGGCATGGCCCCGCCCGGCAATGTTTCCGATCTGTCGGCAAAGATGGTCAAGTTTGCCAGCCGGACGCGCAAGGTGCCAAGCCCGGGAGAATTGCGCCGCCAGCTTGCCGCGTGGTTGCCATCACAGCACAAATATAACGACCGGATCGCACGTGATGCGATTTTCCTGATTGATGATCCTGAAATCACATTGTCCGATACCCATCGCCGTATCTGGCAACAGCGATCGGGCTTGAAAGCCAGCGATTTTGGTCTTTCGGATCATCGCTATGTTTCGGATTATCCGGTGGCAGCACCGACGGGGTTTGAGAAAATCGAACGGTTTTATACTGTTCTGCCTGAGGATAAGCGCGCCTGTCCGGCCAATGTGCGCAAATCCCGACGTCCGTAAAAGGCAACTTTTCCCTGTGATGCATGTCATCCCTGCATGGGGCATGATCGCGCAATGCAGGGGAAATACCGCCTAAGGGCTTGCATCTGTGGGGCTTGTTTGCCAACATCCGCCCGTTAATCGCGCCCGGTGACCATAAAGGTCCGGGCGAGCCTAAAGGAGCAGGATTTGAAATGAGCGACGTTAAGGTCAAAGTCGGAATTCTCGGTGCCAGCGGATATACCGGGGCGGAACTGGTTCGTATTCTTGCGCACCATGCCGCTTCTGAAATCACACTGCTGACCGCAGACCGACGCGCCGGGCGTCCGTTCGGGGAGGTTTTCCCGCATCTTGCCCATCTGAAATTGCCGACCATGATCCGGATCGAGGATGCGGACTGGTCGATGGTTGATGTGATTTTCTGTGCGCTGCCACATGGCACGACGCAGGAAGTGATTGCCGGTTTGCCGGATCATGTCAAAGTTGTCGATCTGTCGGCGGATTTCCGTTTGTTCGATGCCGCGACCTACAAGGAATGGTACGGGGCGGAACATGCCGCACAGGATTTGCAGAAAGAGGTCGTTTATGGCCTGACTGAACTGCACCGTGAAAAGATCAAAAAGGCGCGTGTAGTGGCCAATCCGGGATGTTATCCAACCCCGGTGCAGCTTTCGCTGACGCCGCTTCTGGAACAGAAGCTGGTGCATGCCGATGACGTCATCATTGATGCGAAATCCGGGGTCACCGGTGCGGGCCGTTCGCCCAAGGAAGGCATTCTGTATGCCGAGGTTACCGAAGGCATTCATGCCTATGGCACCGGCGGGCACCGCCATGCGCCAGAAATCGAGCAGGGCCTTGCCTGGGCCGCAGGGCAGGATGTCGTGGTGAACTTTTCCCCGCACCTGATGCCGATGAGCCGCGGTATCCTTGAGAGCATCTATGTCAAAATGACCGATGGCACGACGGCCGAAGACATTCAGGCCGCCCTTGAAAAACGTTATGCCGATGAGCCGTTCGTGCGGGTCCTGCCGTTTGGCGTAACCCCGCAGACACGTCACGTACGTGGATCGAACTATGTTCTGATCGGGGTGGTCAAGGATCGTGTGCCGGGCCGGGTGATCATTGTGGCGGTCGAAGACAACCTTGTTAAAGGGGCATCTGGCCAAGCAGTTCAGAACATGAATGTCATGCTGGGCCTGCCGGAAACCATGGGGCTCGAGATCGAGCCGCTGTTCCCGTAATCCGGTATCGGATCGTCAAAACAGAAAAAAATGGGGCGCTGTCCAAAAGGATTGCGCCCCTTTTTATTTTTCAAGCGCGCGTTCAATCACCCTGAAGATGCGTTCATCCTGACATTGGGCGACGTTAAAGCGCATCAGGTTTCCAGCTGTTTGCGAGATGCTGAAAACATTTCCAGGGGCAAGAACCACACCATCGGAAAGCGCGTTTCGGGCCAGGGTTGCCGCATCCATGTGATCGGGCAAGCGGCACCATAAAAACAGACCAGCATCGGGATTTATAGCCGGTGTGATGCCAAGGTTGCGAAGCCGGGTTTCTGTGATGGTCATCGTGCGTGCCAGTCTATCGCGCAGGGTTTCCATATATTTCCGATAGGTGCCGTCCTTGAGAACCGCAAAAATCAGTTCGGCGGATAAATTCGGACCGGAAAAACCGGTTGCGATTTTAAGATCGGTCAGACCGTCGATCCAGTCCGCAGAGGCTGCGATATATCCGCATCGAACCGACGCCGAGAGGGTTTTGGAAAAGCTGCCGATATGGATTACGCGCTCTAGCCCGCCCAGTGCTACCAGCCGCGGGGCAGGGGTGTTTTCGAAATCGGCAAAGATATCATCTTCGATGATGATCAGGTCGTGCTGTTCGGCGATATTCAAAACCTGATGCGCAACCATTGGCGAAAGTGACGCACCGGTCGGGTTGTGCAAGCCGGAATTGGTAATGTAAAGGCGCGGTTTCGTTGTTACGGCTATCCGGGCAAAGGCACCCACATCCGGGCCATTTTCGGTAAAGGGGACGCCAACGATATTGGCGCGATGCGCGCGCAAGAGTGCCTGAAAATTGAAATAACACGGATCATCAACCAAAACCGTATCGCCCGGTGCGATCAAAAAACGGCACAGCATGTCGATTGCCTGGGTTCCTGACTCTGTCAGAAGCAGATGGTCGGGATGGGCATCAATGCCGTAACCCGCCATGCGACGCGACAGGAAATGACGCAAGGATGCCAGGCCAAGCGGAGTTCCGTAATCGACCAGTGTGGCGTCATCGGCGCGCGACAGTTTGCGCAAGGCGCGCCTGATTGCGGTTTCGGGCATCCAGTCCGCCGGAAGCCAGCCGCAACCGGGTTTTAGCATATCGGGGCGCGCATCAAGCGACTGTCGTGAGACCCAGAACGGATCAATCGCCCTATCCAGTTTAGGTCCGATCCGGGCGATTGAAAGCGGGGCGGTATGAGGGGCGACATAAAACCCCGATCCGCGTCTGGCCTGAATAACGCCTTCGGCCACCAGTCGATCATAGGCTTCGACAACCGTCGAATTCGACACCTTCATTTGACGGGCAAAGCCACGGATGGATGGCAGACGATCCCCCGCAAGCAGGTTGCGCGTGCCAATCCGGTCGCGAATGACATTCATGACGCGGGTGACAAGTGTTCCGTCATCGGGTTGTTTTGATGCCCCGTCAGGTGCCACTGTATTGCTCCTGTAATCAGTACAGTTTGTTCAAATTGTATTTTATTGTGTCTGTTCGGTTCGATGCTGGCAAGCCATAGATAAACCTTCGCACATGACGGAGGTTTTGATGGCAATTGCAGTTCAAAGATCAAGTGGCGGCTGGATCAGCGGGTTGATCGGTATCCTGATTTTCAGCGGATCGCTGCCTGCGACCCGGATTGCTGTCATGGATTTCGATCCGCTGTTTCTTACGGTGGCGCGTGCAACGATTGCCGGAGTGCTTGCCGCGACTTTGCTTCTGATATCGCGGCCAAACCGTCCACAGAAATCAGACTGGATGTCGTTACTGGTGGTTGCCGGTGGGGTGGTTGTCGGGTTTCCGTTGTTAACGGCCCTTGCGCTTGAACATATCACGTCAGCACGATCAATTGTCTTCATCGGTTTGCTGCCTTTGGCGACAGCGATTTTTGGCGTCTTGCGCGGTGGTGAAAGGCCACAACCCGTATTCTGGCTGTTTTCGATTGTCGGTAGCGGCTTGGTCGCCGGATTTGCCGCCACGGGAAGCAGTGCCGGGGCGTTACGCGGTGATCTTTTTATGCTTGGCGCGGTTATCGTTTGCGGGCTTGGCTATGCCGAGGGTGCAAAACTGTCGCGCCGTCTTGGTGGATGGCAGGTGATCTGCTGGGCGTTGGTGATATCGCTTTTGCCGATGGCGGCATTCTGCGTTGCGACCTTGCCAGATAGCTTTGCCGGAGTTGGCGGTCCTGCATGGTTTGGTCTTGGTTATGTTTCTCTGTTCAGCATGCTGATCGGTTTTTTCTTCTGGTATCGGGGACTGGCGCTTGGCGGCATTGCCGGGGTCGGGCAATTGCAATTGTTGCAACCGTTCTTTGGTCTGCTTTTGGCGGGGATCGTCTTGGCGGAACCTGTTGGCGTGACCATGATGGCGGTTACCGTCGGGGTCGTTGCCTGTGTTGCCGGGGCAAAGCGGTTTTCCCGATAGGGCGGCGGTTTTATTCATTCGCTGTGGATTGGTTTGCCTGCATCCACTGCATCGTCACTGGCAGGCCAGTAACGTGCATGTACCCTGGCAATAAAACCCTCTTCGCGCAGGTCGGTGATGATTTTCGATATCTGGTCTGTCTGGCTCATTAGCGGGGAATTGCGCGATACCGCAATGTGGATGTCGTTGTGATGGTCCGGGCGAAATGCGGCCTTGCGGATGATATCATCAAGGTTGTTGCGCCGGATTTCAAAATCGACATTGGCATCAGACCCGACAATGGTATCGACGCGATTTGCCTCAAGCATACGCAGAAGCAGCATTTCGCTGCTGGCTTCGAATTTGTTCAGCGATCTATCGCTATCGAATGGTTCGAAATAGCGGGAATCAACGACTGATCCGACTGCAAGCGTTTTAAGATCGGCATATTGCGCGATGTGCGTATTTTTGCCTTGCCGGACATAGAAAACCGGGCTGACGCGGCTATAGGGTGGTTTGATGTAAAACGCGAATTTTTCGCGTTCGGCGGTGTAGGCAAAGCTTGAAAGAATGTCGATATCGCCATCTTCAAGCATTTTAAGACATCGCCGCCACGGGCAGGGATGTAGCGACAGAGCCTTGTCCATGCGATGGGCCAGTTCTGTCAGGATCGCCATGTCGATCCCGTGTCGTCCTGTTTCATCGTCGATCACGAATGGTTCCCAGACCGAAAATGCCACGCGCAATTCGCTTGAGCTTGGCCCGGTGGACTGCGCGTACGCATCGCCATTCGTAAGGATTGTGCCGCAAAACGCCGTTGCCGCCATCATTATCATGATGCTGGCGTGACGGAAGCCTGCAAAGAGGGAAAAATACTGAATTGCGTGCATCTTCACGATTTGAATGAGAACGGGGTTTCCATATCCACATGTTAGAATTTAAACTGCCAAATCAAGATGCCGCTATTTTCCCGGTAACGGGCAAGTGCAGTGCCAGTGAAAACCGATCCCAGAAGTGAAAGGTCGTTAGACCATGATCCTGTCCTATCGCGGGGTGCGCCCGACTATTGACGAGACGGCCTTTATCGCGCCGAATGCGACCATCATTGGCGATGTTGAAATCGGGGCGGAAACCGGGATCTGGTTTGGCTGCGTCATTCGTGGTGACGTGCATGAAATTCGCATCGGATCGCGGACCAATATTCAGGACCTGACCATGGTGCATGTCGCCAAGGGAAAGTTTGGAACCTATATCGGCGACGATGTTACTATTGGCCATTCCGCCGTCATCCATGCCTGCACACTGGAAGACAGAAGTTTCGTCGGCATGAGTGCCACGGTCATGGATGGTTGTGTGATCGAGCAGGGCGCAATGCTGGGGGCGGGGGCGCTTTTGGCACCCGGAAAACGCATTCCGGCGGGGGAACTTTGGGCAGGTGTCCCGGCACGCAAGGTGCGAGATCTGACGCAGGAAGAAATCGAGTTTTTCAAAGTATCTGCGGATCGTTATGCCGATCTTGCGCAGGAATATCGTGTGACAATTCCCGATGACCTGAAATCTGAGTAACAATCGCGATTGTCAAACGCAAAGGATCTTCTTGCCTGTGGCAGGACGCTACGATAGCAAGTAATTCAGAAAAACCATATGAACAGGCCGCGCGCCACCACGCCCGGCGATCAGGAAATGGAACCGGGAAATGACGCGTTGGCAGGCGAACGGTGTAATCGTCTTTGTTGCCCTTATTTGGGGTACGACTTTTGTCGTCCAGCAAACCAGCATGGACAATATTGGCCCGCAATATTTTACCGGTGTGCGGTTCCTTCTGGGGACGTTTGTGGTGCTGCCGTTTGCGCTGCGTGAATTGCGCAAAATGAAGCGCGAAGGACGGACGCTTTCGAGGGTCAACACGCTTGGCCTTATCGTTACCGGCGTTTCAATGTATCTGGCCAGCATCCTGCAACAGATCGGCATCATGGATACGACCGTGACCAATGCTGCGTTTCTGACTGCGTTTTATGTGCCTCTGGTACCGGTGCTGGCTTTCGCTGTTTTCCGGGCAAAGCCGCATTGGTCGGTTTGGCCGGGCGGAATAATGTGCGTTTTTGGTACATATCTTCTGAGTGGCGGGAACCTGTCGGCACTTGGTAAAGGTGATTTCTGGGTGATGGGAAGTGCGCTTTTCTGGGCTGTTCAGGTGGTGATGATCGGTATAATGGTGACGCGCACAAATACCCCCGCGCTGGTCGCTGCCGTTCAGTTCTTTATTACCGGTCTGCTTGGCATGGCAATGGGCGGCATGTTCGAGACTTTCAGCTTTGCCGATATCCAGAATGCCGGGTTTGAAATTCTTTATGCCGGGATCATGTCGGCCGGAATTGCCTTTACCCTGCAGGCGGTGGCGCAGAATTATACCGAAGCAGCAGATGCCGCGATCATCATGAGTGCCGAGGCGGTATTTGCCGCAATTGCCGGGGCGTTTTTCCTGGGCGAGCGGTTGGCACCCGCCGAATATGCCGGATGCGGTGTTATCCTTGCCGCGATCATTGGGGTGCAGTTGTTGCCGATGATGGGGCGTCGGCCCAAAGTTGCCATTTGATCAATATCGGGGGTTTCATCGCCCCGAATTAAAGGACGGTAACCATTGACCTTTATCAAGGCAGGGTGCAATTAAGGTATTGTAAGTGATTATTGGTCGCGATCATGCGGCCACCAGTGAATACCGGATATCGAACATGCCTGTCTTGTCGCGCGTTTCCAGCATGCCCCTTCGCGGGTTTCTTCACCTTGGTTGTGCTTTTGCAACTACGATGCTGATGATTGGTGCCGGTGGTGTCGGGATTACCAGTGCAAAGGCACAAAATGGCCTTGGCGCGCCGAATTCGTCCGCGACCTTGCTGGCGGAACTGGCAAGCAATACGTCTTCGTTTGCAGATAAAGCGGCACTGGGCGAAGCACTTTATTTCGATACCAACCTGTCAAAAAACCGGACGCAGGCCTGTGCGAGTTGTCATGAACCGACAACTGGGTTCCGTGATCCGCGTTCCGAAATCGCCCATGGGGCCTATTCGCTTGGCGATGATGGTGCGTCGCTTGGCGACCGCAATGCGCCGATGGCGGCATATGCGAAGTTCGCACCCGATTTCCATTTCAAAGAAGACGGCACGCCGGTTGGCGGGCAGTTCTGGGATGGGCGCGCGAAGGATTTGGCCGAGCAGGCCGGTGGGCCGCCGCTTAACCCGGTTGAAATGGGCATGCCTGACAAGGCAACCGTTGTCGCGCGCCTTCAGGAAGATGAAGATTACGTCGAAAGCTTCAAGTCATTGTTTGGTGACGATGTCTGGAGCGATACGGACCGTGCTTATGCTGCAATGACCGATGCGATTGCCGCGTTCGAACGCACCGATCAGTTCGCACCCTTTGATTCAAAATATGATCGTTTCCTGCGCGGGGAATACAAAATGACGCAGCAGGAAGAATTGGGGCGTGTGCTTTTCTTCTCGCAGCAATTCACCAACTGCAATGTCTGCCATCAACTTAAATCGTCGCCGACGGCAGAGGGCGAGACATTCACAAATTACGAATATCATAACATCGGCGTCCCCAGAAACGTTGCCGTACGGTTGGAAAATGCCAAGGACCCGGACTTTACCGACAATGGATTGCTTGATAATCCGGCAATTGATGATCCGGCCCATAAGGGCAAGTACAAAACGCCGTCGCTGCGCAATGTCGCCGTCACCGGACCGTATATGCATAACGGTGTGTTTTCCGATTTGCGCACGGTGATCAAGTTTTACAACAAATATAACAGTCGCGCGAAATCGGCCCAGTTGAATCCGGAAACCAAACAGCCGTGGGGTGATGCCGAAGTCCCCGAGACCATTTCCCTTAAAGAGCTGGAGCAGGGGGACGCCCTTGATACCAAGCGCATAGATGCGCTGGTCGCGTTCCTTAAAACACTGACCGACGCCCGTTACGAGCCGCTTCTGGCCGAGCAGGAAGAAGTCGCAGCCAAGGCCAAGAAGAAATAGGATTACCGGCCGCGGATGGTTTCCAGCACGGCACTTTGTGCAAGATCGCCAAGACCGGCTTCGATGGCGCGGTCAAACATTTCGGTGGCTGATCTGCCAACCGGAAGGTCAAGGCCAAGTTCATCGGCAAGCCACATGGCATAACCGGCATCTTTGGCGCGCAACGCGGTTGTGAAATGGATGCCTTCATTGTGATTGCCGCTGATCATGCCCGGGATCGTCATGACTCCGGCCCGGCTGGCAACGGCACCATTGGCAAATGCGTCTGCAACCAGATTGCCATCCAGTCCGGCCTTTTGTGCAACCGCAACCAGTTCGGCGGCAGCGGCAATGTGGACCGCCCCCAAAAGGTTGTTCATCAGCTTGTAGATTGTCCCCGATCCAATAGGCCCGAAATGCACGATACGGTTGGCAACGGCTTCCATGATCGGGCGTGCCTGTTTCAGGACGGCGTCAGCCGCACCGATTAAAAACATGGTTTCGCCCGCGGCAACCTGTGCCGGCACCGCGGTGACCGGTGCATCGACATAAAGGCAGCCTGCCGTCATGATCTTGCCGGACAGTTCCAGAACGAACCCGTGCGAAAGGGTGGAACACTCGATGGCAAGCGCCCCCGGCGTCATTGCACCAAGTGCCCCATTTTCGCCCAGCCAGACGGTTTCAGATGCAATATCGTCGGCTATGAAGGAAAGGACCGCGTCAACATCACTTGCCGCCTCGGCTGGTGTCGCGCAGGCAATGGCCCCCTTGGCAACCAACGGTTCGATTTTGGCAGCACTACGGTTCCAGACCTTGACCGGATAGCCTTGTTCAAGCAGGCGCGAAATCATTGCAGACGCCATGCGACCTGCGCCTAGGAAACCGATTTTCTGGGGCATGATATTTTCCTTCGGACCAAAGAAACGGCCCGCCACCTCGGGCGGGCCGGAAATTCCAGTTATCAAGAGATGATCAGGAAAGCTGCACTTTGACATATTCACCCGGTGCCGGGCCAAGCACTTTAAGCTTGCCATCGCCCGGTTTGCGGGCGTCGACTTGCCCTCCGGAACGGCGGCTGATCCAGTTTTGCCAATCGGTCCACCATGATCCTTCATGCTGGACCGCCTTGGCGAGCCAGTCATCGGGATTGGGGGGATTGCGATTATAAGTCCAATGGCAATATTTGTTGGCTGCGGGCGGGTTCACCACACCGGCAATATGACCCGATGCCGATAGCACGAATTTCACCTGGCCTGACATCAATTGGGTTCCGGCATATGTTGCCTGCCACGGTGCAATATGGTCTTCGCGGGTGGAGAGGAAATAGACCGGGATTTTGATGTCGCGAAGGTCGATCTTTTCGCCCAGAATCGTAATGCCACCCGGTTCACGCAGCAGGTTCTTGTTATACATGTTGCGCAGATAGAAGCTATGCATTGCCTTGGGCATCCGGGTCGAATCGGAATTCCAGTACAAAAGATCGAACGGGAAGGGATCCTTGCCCAGCATGTAGTTGTTGACCACAAATGACCAGATCAGGTCATTGGCACGCAGCATGTTGAACGACATCGCCATGTCGCGGCCGTCAAGATAGCCGTCCTTCGACATGCGGTTTTCAAGGCTTTCGATCTGTTCGTCATCGACAAAAACCGAGAGTTCGCCGGGTTTTTCAAAGTCGGTCAGGGTGGTAAAGAATGTCGCCGATTTGATGCGTTCATCGCCAATCTTGGCCATATAGGCCAGCATGGCCGCCAGAAGCGTTCCGCCAAGGCAGTAGCCGATAGCGTTGACTTCCTTTTCGCCGGTTGCCTTTTCGATCATGTCGAGTGCCGCAAGCACGCCGTCACGCCCGTAATCTTCAAAGCTTTCTTCGGCAAGTTTGCTGTCCGGGTTGACCCACGACAGGACAAAAACCGTGTGGCCCTGATCAACAGCCCATTTGATGAATGAATTTTCCGGGCGCAGATCAAGGATGTAATATTTGTTGATCCATGGCGGCACGATCATAAGCGGCCGTTTCGCGACCTTGTCGGTTGCCGGTTTGTATTGCAGCAGTTCCATCAGCTGCGTGCGACCGATCACCGATCCTTCGGTGGTTGCGACATTCTCGCCGATCTTGAAAGCGTCCAGATCGGTCATTTTGATCTGAAGCTTGCCCTTGCCGCGTTCCAGATCATCCAGAAGGTTGCTGAGCCCCTTAAGAAGGTTTTCACCGCCACTTTCGATGGTGGCGCGCAGGACTTCCGGGTTGGTCATCATGAAATTGGTCGGCGAAATCGCGTCCGCAAACTGCCGGGTATAAAATTCGACCTTTTGGGCGGTTTTTTCATCCAGCCCGTCAACATCATGGACAACATTCTGCATCCATTGCGAGGACAGCAGATAGGATTGTTTGATGAAATCAAAAAGTTCGTTGTTTTCCCACGCTTCGTCGCGGAATCGACGATCCCCCCTTTTGCGGGAAGGCGACAGGTTCCGATTCCTGCCCCAGCATACGCATCGTTGTATTGTGCCAGAGCATATAATATTGCTGCCACAGGTCCATTTGTGCTTCGACCAGTTTGGTCGGATTTTGCATCATATGGGTGGTCAGTTCGACAAATGCCGATCCGATATTAAGCGGGTCCGGGTCGGAAATTTCCGGGTCTTCTGCCTGTTTTGCAAGGAAGTCGGACACAAGTCTTTGGACTTCTCTCTGCTATTTCTGCCATCGCTGATGACAGCTCTTCGGGATCAGGAAGATGAATTTCGGTTTCTTTGGCCTGTTGATCGTTCATGGCGCATTCCCTTATGATACGGCCGCCGGTGCATCGGAACATAAAACGGGAAATCCGATCTTTGCGATATCGCAATCATTTTCCCGTTTTATGATCCAATGCTCTCAAACTGCGTGCTGGGTTGAAACTCTGCTTGATCCCAAGCTTATCATGGCCTTAGCCTAGCTCGCTGATGAGGGGTAATACAAGAATTATAAGGTGACGGATTTGTCGCAATCTTCAACGGCAACGTCACACATAACATAGTTTGGAGCAGCGAAATCAAATGGGCGTTCTGAAATCGACGACATGGCGGTGGTCGGGGCACGGGTCCGCGAAAGGTAAATTGCGGCCCTTGCTGCATGCGGGATCGGCGCTTGCTGTTGTGCTGATGCTGGGCGCCTGTTCTTCGGTCCCTGATGCAATCAATCCGGTCGAATGGGGAAAATCGATTGGTGATGCTTTTGACGGCGACGAGGAAACTGCTGCCAAGTCGGATCAGCCGATTCCGGGTGAAGACGAAGATTATCCGCGTCTGGCCGATACGCCGGCCAAGCCGGTTGTGACCGGTGATGCCGAACGTGATGCGCTTGTCGCAGGTTTGGCAGCAGACCGCGCCAATGCGCAATATTCCCAGTCGGGCCGTCGTCAAAGCACGCCGCCGGTCAACGCGCTTCAGCCGCAGCCGCAGCAAAGTGCCGAAAGTGTTGATATGCCGACGATTGCGCCGGCACCAACCACATCTGTTAGCAGTAGCGCGATGGCGGAGCCGCAAAAAGCGGCTGAAACCAAGGCAACTGCAGCTGCTAGCGCCGCAACGGGCAGTGCTGTGACTTCGGCGCAGTCCGGTTCTAGGATTGCCGATGAATGGAGTGCCAAGGCACCGGCTTCTGGACCCGTTCCAACACCGCAACCTGCGCCCGAGAAGCCCGATGTTCTGAAATCTGAACAGGAAACAGCCGACTCTTCACAAGTTGCGCCCGGATCGTCAGGATCATCAACCGGTGACCCGGTGATGGACCAGTACAATCGGCGTCTTGCAGAAGGTCAGGGCGTGTTTGCCAATGAACCGCCGGCACAATCATTTGACTATTCTGCCTATTCCGATAACGGGGCGGTAATTGTCGATGAAAGCCAGCTTGGTAGCGGTGGCAATGCCTATCTGTCCGATTCTGCCATGCCCTATGCCGAAACCGCGAACGAGGTTCTGGCATCGCGTCTTGGTGTGCGTTCCGTTGATACGCTGGGACCAAGTGTGAATGGTGTGCAGGTCGCACAAATCCAGTTTGGCCATGGTTCGTCGAATCTGTCGGGCACGGATAACAATGTCCTGAGCCAGGTTGCCCAGGCTTGGCGTCAGACCGGCGGTATCCTTCGTATTATCGGCCATGCGTCGATGCGTACCGCGAATATGAGCCTTGAAGAACATCTGGCGATCAACCGTCAGGTTTCGGAACAGCGCGCTTCGGCGGTGGTGTCGCAGCTTGTGTCTCTCGGTGTTAACCCTGACGCGATCTTTGTCGGGGCCGACGGATCGGCTGACCCGCGCTATTATGAAGGCGTTCCTGCCGGTGAAGCCGGAAACCGCCGTGTTGAAATCTTTATGGATTATTGATCCTAAAAAAGGTACATCCTTCGAATTGTACGGCGCGCCACCCGCATTTTGTCGTGTGGCGCGCAATTTTTTTCAATTCGACGACCCGGTTTTCGCAGGAAATTCGAAAATCGGCGAAATGACGAGGATGTAGGATAATGTCCCAGGAATTCCATCGCATAAAACGCCTCCCGCCATACGTATTTGCTGAAGTAAATGCGATGAAAGCGGCGGCGCGGCGAGCGGGAGAGGACATTATCGACTTCGGCATGGGCAACCCGGACCCGGCCACGCCGCAACATATTGTCGACAAGCTGGTTGAAACGATCAAGAATCCGCGCACGCATGGTTATTCCATGTCGCGCGGTATCCCCGGTCTGCGCAAGGCGCTGGCGGCTTATTACGGGCGCCGGTTCGGGGTGGATATTGATCCTGAAACCGAAACCGTCGTGACGCTGGGCTCCAAGGAAGGGCTTGCGAACCTCGCCGCAGCCATCACCAGCCCGGGCGACATCATTCTGGTGCCCAATCCGTCCTATCCGATCCATGCGTTCGGTTTCATCATTGCCGGTGCGGCGTTGCGCCACATTCCGATTGGTCATGACGAGCAGGGCGAATTCAACGCCGAAAGCTTTATGGAACAACTGCATCGGGCGGTGAAACATTCGGTCCCGAAACCGAGTGCGGTGGTCCTGAACTTCCCGGCCAACCCGACATCGCTGGTGGTTGACCTTGATTTCTATAAGGAAGTTGTCGATTTCTGCCGGGCGCAGGAAATCTATATCCTGTCGGATATCGCCTATTCGGAAATCTATTTTGATGGCAATCCGCCGCCCTCGATCCTTCAGGTCGAAGGGGCAAAAGACATTGCCGTTGAATTCTATTCCCTGTCGAAAACCTATTCGATGGCGGGATGGCGCATCGGTTTTGCCACCGGCAACAAAAAGCTGATCAATGCACTGACGCGGATCAAATCATATCTTGATTACGGTGCATTTACCCCGATTCAGGTGGCGGCAACGGCGGCATTGAACGGCCCGCAGGATTGTGTCGAAGAATTCCGTAACCTGTATCGTGACCGTCGCGATATCTTTATCGAAGGTATGCAAAGTGCCGGATGGCATATTCCGGTCCCGGCGGCGACCATGTTTGCCTGGGCCCCGATTCCCAAGGCGTTTGAAGAACTCGGATCGCTTGATTTCTCGAAGCTTCTTTTGCAGGAAGCGGGCGTTGCGGTGGCACCGGGACTTGGCTTTGGCGAATATGGTGATCGCCATGTGCGTATCGCGCTTGTTGAAAACAAACATCGCATCCGGCAGGCCAATCGTAATATCAAGGCGTTCTTCCAGAAATATCCCGATGCAGAATCTGCACGTGAACTGTTGAAGAAATCCGTCTGATATTCGATAAAGCATTCTATGTTTCGCCCGGGACATGTCCCGGGCGAAGTTTTGTGTGCGTATCAGATGTTGTAAAAGACTCCGTCGCGCATGCGCAAATCCAACCACGGCATGAGGAGTTATCGTGCAAAACGTCGTAAAAATCGGTGTGGCAGGCCTTGGTACGGTCGGTGCCGGAACCGTTAAGCTGCTGAGCGAACACAGGGATAATCTGACGGACCGTTCCGGTTCCCCGATGATTGTCACAGCAGTATCGGCGCGCGATCGAACTCGGGACCGTGGATTTTCGACCGAAGGCATTACCTGGTACGAAGATGCCCGTGACCTTGCAACTGACAAGAATGTCGATGTGGTTGTTGAAGCTATTGGCGGTTCGGACGGCATTGCCTATGACGTCTGCAAGGCCGCCCTTGAAAACGGCAAGCATGTCGTGACGGCCAACAAGGCGCTAATTGCATTGCATGGGGTGGAACTGGCGCGCATTGCCGATGCAAATAACGTGACCATCGCCTATGAGGCCGCGGTTGCTGGCGGTATTCCGGTGATCAAGGCACTGCGCGAAGGATTGGCGGGTAATGTCATTTCGCGCGTGACCGGGATTCTGAACGGGACGTGCAACTATATCCTGACCACCATGCGCGAACAGGGGCGTGACTTTGCCGATGTTCTGGCCGAGGCGCAAAAACTTGGCTATGCCGAAGCCGACCCGACCTTTGACGTTGATGGCATTGATGCCGCGCACAAGCTTGCGATCCTGACCAGCCTTGCCTTTGGCGTCGAAGTCGACTTTGACGCGATTGCGGTTGAAGGCATTCGCAGCGTTTCTGCCCTTGATATCCAACTGGCTGAAGAACTTGGTTATCGCATCAAGTTGCTGGCGATTGCCAAACAGACGTCTGAGGGCATCGAGCAGCGTGTTTCACCGGTTCTTGTTGACCGCAGCACCCAGATTTCAAAAGTTGAAGGTGTGTTTAACGCAGTCGTGCTTGAAGGCGATTATGTCGGGCCGGTCGTCCTGCAGGGGCGTGGGGCGGGCGAACGTCCGACCGCATCGGCTGTGGTTGCCGACCTTGTTGATATTGCGGCCGGGCGCAATGCGCCGGTCTTTGGTGTTCCGGCGGATCGTTTGAAAAAGAATGTGCGGGCCTCGCTCGAAAAGCATGTCGGGCCTTATTACCTGCGTCTGATGGTATGGGATCGCCCGGGTGTCATGGCCGAGGTCACCGCGACCCTTGCCAAGCATGGTGTGTCGATGGCGTCCATGATCCAGCATGGCCGGGCCGAGACCGAGGGTGGGGTTGTTCCGGTGGTATTCGTGACTCACGAAACCAGCGAAGCGGCGATGTCCGGGGCGCTTTCCGACATTTCGGCGTTCGAAAGCAATTCGCAGCCGCCGGTCCTGATGCGGATCGAAGGATTTACTTCGTAACAAAACAAAAAAAAGACATATGCGCCTCGCAGGTATAATACCGCGAGGCGTAATTGTAAGTCCCGAGCCAAACGGGACACGCCGGGAAACAGAAAGACGGGGCCCCCAGCCCCCGCGTTAATGACGAGGATGAAGTTATGGATCGAAATCTCGCGCTTGAAACCGTTCGTGTTACCGAAGCCGCAGCACTTGCCTGTTCCGGGCTTATGGGGCGCGGTGATGAAAAGGCCGCTGACCAGGCCGCCGTGGACGCAATGCGCAATGCCCTTAACAGCATGGATATTCGCGGTACCGTCGTGATCGGCGAAGGTGAACGCGACGAAGCGCCGATGCTGTTTATTGGCGAAGAAGTCGGTTCGGGCGACGGCCCGGAAATCGATATCGCACTTGATCCGCTTGAAGGCACGACCATCTGCGCGACTGGTGGCCCGAACTCGTTGGCCGTTGTCGCCATGGCGGAAAAGGGCGGGTTCCTGAACGCGCCGGACACCTATATGGACAAAATCGCCGTTGGCGGTGGTCTGCCAGATGATGTTGTCGACCTTGATTCCAGCCCGGCCGAAAACCTGAAAAGCCTTGCCTCGGCAAAGGGTTGCGATGTTTCCGATCTGGTGGTTTGCATCCTTGATCGCCCGCGCCATCAGGAGATCATCGCCAAAACCCGCGAAGCTGGTGCGCGTATCATGCTCATCGGTGATGGTGACGTTGCCGGTGTTATCGCGACCTCGCAGAAAACGTCGGGTATTGATCTGTATATGGGAACCGGTGGTGCGCCCGAAGGTGTTCTTGCGGCGGCCGCCCTTCGTTGCATCGGTGGGCAGTTCCAGGGACGTTTGGTCTTCCGCAATGATGACGAAATCGCGCGCGCCAAAAAATGGGGCATCGAAGACCTGACCCGTAAATACAAACTGACCGAACTTGCCAAGGGCAATGTCATGTTTGCCGCAACCGGTGTGACCGATGGTGCAATGCTGCGCGGTGTGCGCCGTTTCGCCAATGGTGCGGAAACCGAAAGCATCGTGATGCGGTCGCAGTCGGGCACGGTGCGCTATGTGCGCGCGGTTCACGATTTCAGCCGGAAAATCTGGTACAAGTAATTCGCCAAAGCGGATCGCGAAAACAAGGGAGTGCCTTTGCGCTCCCTTTTTTCGTTTATCGCTTGCGGGGATAGGCTGTCCGGGTTACATCCTCCGCCCCTTGAAAATGAAACGCCTTTGCCGGAGCCGCCATATGTCCGAAATTATCGCCCTTGATTTTGGTACGACCAATTCGGTGCTTGCCGTCGCCGACAGCAACGGCAATGTGCAATCGGCAACGTTCGAGGTTGGACAGAGCAGCTTCGATACCTATCGAACCATCCTGTATTTCTGGGAAGAACAGAAGCTGACCACACCCGGTGCGCCGATCAGTTTGCAAAGCTGTTCCGGGCCGTTTGCCATGGCCGAATATCTGAGGGAAAGTCAGGATTGCCGACTGATCCAGTCGATCAAATCCTATCTGGCATCCAAGGATTTCGAGGGCACCGAGATTTTTGGCAATGTCTATACGATCGAAGATCTGATCGCGACGTTCCTGACACAGATCCATCATCACGCGCAATACAGCCTTGGCGGTCTTGGCTATCGCGTTATTTCCGGGCGTCCGGTTGCGTTTGCCGGAACAAATCCCGATAACGATTATGCCGAAATGCGCCTGCGGGCGGCCTATGAACAGGCCGGGTTCGAGGTCGAGGCCATGGTGTTCGAGCCCTTGGCGGCAAGCTATTATTACGGTCGTCAGCTTGATAAACCCGAAACCGTTCTGGTCGCTGACTTTGGCGGCGGCACCAGCGACTTTTCGGTGATTCGCTTTACCCCGGGCATGGGCATTCGCGGCGTTCATGCGCTTTCGCATACCGGTCTTGGCATTGCGGGCGACAGCTTTGATTACCGCATCATCCAGAAAGCCATCTGGCCGCGTCTTGGTTTTGGCAGCGAATATCGCACCATGGGGGCCGCATTGCCGGTGCCGCGCCAGTATTACACCGCGTTTTCGCGCTGGCATTACCTTTCGATGATGCGCCAGCCTAAGGTGATCAACGAAATCAGAAGCCTGATCCGTACCGCGGAACAACCCGACGATATCGAAGATCTGGTAACAATCATCGAAGAAGAACTGGGTTTCCACCTGTATCAGGCGGTGTCAAAAGCCAAGGCGGAGCTTTCAAGCGAGGAAAGTACGATCCTGCAATTCAACCATGCCGGGGTCGAGATCGAGGAACGCCTGACACGTGCCGATTTCGAAGCTGCGATTGCGCCTGATATCGCCGATATCGAAAAGGCCGCCAAGCTGTGTCTTGAGCAGGCGGGTATTCAGGCCCACGAAGTATCACGCGTCTTCATGACCGGTGGTACATCCTATGTCCCGGCGGTGCGCAAAATCTTTGAAGACGGTTTTGGCAAGGAACGCGTCGAAATCGGTCAGCCGTTTCTGTCTGTTGCGCATGGTCTTGCGCTAATTGCAGCGGATGAGGGGATTGTTTAGCAACTAAAACTGCCCTGGCACTGGGTTTCAAGCAGGATTACGGCCACCGTTATCAGGACAAACCCGATCACGCCAAGGCCGTAAAGCCAAAGCGATTTCGGGTGGTTCTTTAAAATCCACGGAAGGATGCCGCCCATCAGACACAGCACTGGAAACGCCAGAACGGTAAAAAACAGAAACCAGGTCAGGTTGTTTTCGTCCGAGCCCGGTGCATCGAATATCATCGGTGAAAACATCACCAGTGGGGCGGCCATCAGGGCACCCAGAATGGAAAGGACGGTAAGGCCGATCCGAAGGCCTTTTCTATGGTTCATTGCGCGTATCCGTTTTTTGTTTATCCCGGCAGTCTGCACAGCTTTGACGTGTGAGCAAGAGGTTGCAGGCAGGCGCATGTTTTTCACAATGCGAAATCGTCACTTCTTTTTGTGAAAGATCGATCACACTTATCTTCAGGTTATCAAGGGGCGGGCATTCGTTGCTGTATAAGGCCCGATGAGCTTTTTCAGGGAGGATGATTGATGAGCAGTGAAAGTGACGCACATGTTATTGCACGGTTGACGGGCCAGATGCTGCCGTCCCTTGCGTTGGCGGCAACCGATGGCCAGGCGGTTGATCTTGCGATCCTGACCGGGCGCAGCGTTGTCTATGCGTATCCGCGCACAGCCGAACCTGACAAGGCATCCCCCGATGGGTGGGATGAAATCCCCGGTGCCAAGGGCTGCACGCCGCAATCCTGTTCCTTCCGCGATCACGCCAAGGAACTTTCCGCTGTGGGTGTGGATCACCTATTCGGGCTTTCCAGCCAGACCACCGAATATCAGAAGGAAGCCGCCGAACGGCTGCATCTGCCATTCGCGCTTTTGTCCGATACCGATCACAGGTTTAAGGAATCGATGGCGATGCCGGATTTCATCATTGATGACATGCGGCTGTTCAAACGCCTGACCATGATCATTTATGATGGCAGGATTGCCAAGGTTTTCTATCCGGTTGATGCCCCGGCGCAAGATGCCGAAAATGTTCTGGTGTGGTGCCGCGATAATCCAAAGGGCTGATGGATTAAAATATCCGGTTTAAGCGCGCCCCGGATTAGGCTATTTCAATGGGCATGACAGACCATGCGCAAGAAAAGACATTTTTGGGAATAGAGCGATCCGTTACCGGTAAATGGTGGCGGGAACGCAATCTGGATGATCGGCTGGCAACCACCATTGCCCAGCGTTTTGGCGTTCCCGAAGTTGTCGGGCGGGTAATGGCTGCCCGCGATATCGGGCTGGATGATGCCGAAAGTTTCCTGAACCCGACCCTGCGCGACCTGATGCCCGATCCATCGACCTTGAAGGATATGGACAAGGCCGCCGCCCGTATTGCCGATGCGGTGATCAAGGGCGAGAATATCGCGGTTTTTGGTGATTATGACGTTGATGGCGCGACCAGTACCGCATTGTTAAAGCGCCTTTTCGCAGCCCTTGGGCGCGATGTGGTGGTACATATCCCGGACCGCCAGAAGGAAGGATATGGCCCCAACAGCCCGGCCTTGCTCGATTTGCAGCGCCGGGGGGCCAATCTGATCCTGACGGTCGATTGCGGGGTGACGGCCTATGCGCCGCTGACCGATGCTAGGGAAGCGGGGATCGAGATCATCGTCGTTGATCACCATGCGGCCGAGCCGGAATTGCCGCCCGCCGTTGCGGTGGTCAACCCGAACCGACTTGATGATGAAAGCGGCCTTGGTCATTTGTGCGCCGCGGGTGTTGCCTTTTTGCTTTCGGTTGCGATCCTGCGCGAATTGCGTTCGCGCGGCTGGCTGGAACAGGCAGGCATTCGTGCGCCCGATTTGCGCAACTGGCTTGACCTTGTGGCACTTGGCACGGTTTGCGATGTGGTGCCGCTGCGCGGGCTTAATCGGGCATTCGTGACGCAAGGCATCAAGATCATGCGCCATCGCCACAATGTCGGCATGGCGGCGCTGGCCGATATTGCCGGGGTAAATGAAACGCCCAGTGCCTATCATCTTGGATTCATGCTGGGGCCGCGGGTGAATGCCGGTGGGCGTGTCGGGGAATCGTTCCTTGGGACGACGTTGCTTTCGGGCGATGATCCCGCCCAGGCGCTGGATATCGCGCGCAAGCTTGATGAATACAACCGTGAACGCAAGGCGATCGAGGATATCGTGCTTGATCAGGCGATCAGCGCGGTTGAAAGTCAATCAAAGGTCGGTGCAATGGTGCTGGTCGGCGGCGAAGACTGGCACCCTGGTGTGATCGGTATTGTCGCCAGCCGTTTGAAGGATCGTTATCATGTTCCCGCCCTTGTGATGGGCATGGTTGATGGCGTGTTCAAGGGATCGGCGCGTTCGGTACGCGGGATTGACCTTGGGGCCGCGATCATTGCTGCACGGCAGGCAGGGCTTTTGATCAATGGCGGCGGGCATGGGATGGCGGCCGGTTTTACCCTTGACCCGGAAAAACGTCCTGCGTTCGAGGAATTCCTTGAAACCCGGTTTGCCAAAATCATTGCTGAAAATGATATCCGCCCGACCATGACGGTTGATGGTGGTCTGCATGCGATGGGGGCGACGCTTGATCTTATTGATGCCCTTGAAAAGCTTGGCCCGTTTGGCGCGGGCAATGCGGAGCCGCGCTTTGTCTTTCCCGAATGCCGGGTGGTCAAGGCCGATGTTGTCGGCGCTGATCACGTGCGCTGCATATTATCGGGCAGCAATGGCAAGGGACGCCTTAAGGCCATTGCATTTCGCTGCCTTGACAATGACATGGGCCAGACCCTGCTGAAGCATGGCGGGCGGCCCTTGCATATCCTTGGCCATTTGCGGCGCGACAGCTGGCAGGGGCGTGATGGTGTGCAATTGATGATTGACGACATTGCCCTACCGGTTCTTGGCTAAGGTACATTTTCAGGTCCTTGTACCGGGCCGTTAAAGCGGCCCGGTAACGCGCGGAATTAAATGCGGAAACTGCCCTGGCCGTTCTTTCAGCTTTTGTCCGCGCGGCGTTCTTGCTGCCGATCAAGAATAATGGTGATCGCCTGCGACAATATGGTGGCCATCTCGCTGCTATCTCGATTATTTTCGAGGTTCTCGACGATCTGGTCATAGGCACCAATAATGTCATTGGCAATTTGAGGGCTGTTCGTGATGCCTTCGGCTGCGAGAAATCCGCTTATGATGGCGATAAGGACCTCGCGTTCTGCTGGCCCGGTACAATATGGATTTGGTGCCCGGGTTGTTTCAGGTTCGTTCACTGTATTCGGTTTCTTCGCGGTTCCCCTTGGGGGCTCACCTGTTGCGATCCACTGCAAAGAGATACCCTTTGAGATGGCAAGGCGGGCAACGCCGACAAAGCGAGGTTCCGATTGTGCCTGACACCATCTGTTCAATTGTTCAGGGATGATACCGGCGATCCGGGCCGCATCTTTTTTTCGATCAAACATATCGACGACATGGCGAATGCGATCCCCAAGCGCGCTATCAAGTACGGGCAAAGGGGCGTCTGAATCCCGCCTATCCATGATGCACGCAGTATATTGCCGGCTGTGAAACGTCGTTACCCGGTTTCCGCAAAATGCCGGAGTAACGAAATTTTTTAGTTGAATGTCGAATTTTTTCGTTGTAAATCTTGCTCATGTTCAACTTTAACTGGCTTTTTTAACCAAAGGGCTTGGTTTTGTTGTTCGGGCTTGGGGATCGGCGAAGAGTGGGCGCCGAAAGAATCGAAAACAGCATACTACATCAACATGTTCTAAAATTAGACTGCTACCCTTTCGGACGGAATCCATCTTGCACGTGGCATGTTAGCGTCACGTGAAGGCGCATTCTTGTTCAAATGGATGGTTCCCTTTGAATCTAGATATGTACGACGTTACTGGCAATCAACATGTCGGGCTACCATGTTGAATAAACAGGTTATGTGACAGTTCGTTCTTTCGGTCCTGCAAGTTTCTTTTTTGCGGCTTTTTGCATTTCATAGCTGACAGGGAAACATATGCGACGGACGGGTATATTCTTTCATCCAAAGGAGCGGCGAGGCATTACGATTTTGCGGCGCATTGTCGTAATTGTTGCCTTTGCTGTCGTCATCCTGTGGTCGCACGGTATGGTCGCAGCTGCCCAGACGGGGGATATGCTTGCCGCAGCCCGGTCGATAAAGATTTATACCGAAGATTTTGCACCCTTTAATTACATGTCGGATACGGGGTTGACCGGTGCCGGGACGGATGTGGTCCGTGAAATGGCCGCACGTCTGGGGCATGACGGAAAATTCGAGGTACTTCCGTGGAAACGGGCCCTGCAAATTGTCGACAATGAACCCGGCACGGCTGTTTTTTCAATGGTGCGAACGTCTGAGCGCGAAGATGAGTATAAATGGGTTGGGCCAATCATTGTGACGCGCGGCTGGCTTTATAAAATGACCGACAGCAACCTTGAAATCCGCGATTTGAGTGACGCACGCAAAGTTGCCGCCATCGGTGTGCAGGCAGGCGGTGCGGCGGAACGAATGTTGCGCGAACAGGGCTTTAAAAACCTTGCGGCACTTTATACACCTGGGAATGCGTTACAGCTTCTGGCCAGTGACCGGATAGACCTATGGGAAGCATCCGATCTGGTTCTGGAGCATCAGCGTCGCAAGTTCGGAATTGACCGGTCCGAAGTTGAACCGGTTATCGGCTTGGGAATTTACGAGCTTTATCTGGCATTCTCACTGCAAACGCCGGACTTCATCGTGGATCAATGGCGGATGGTTCTTAACGATCTGCGCAGTGACGGGACATTTGCCGAAATCGGCCGCAAATACGGTGTTTCGATGCTGCATGAGGGTGCCGAAGTTCCGTCAGGTGAAGAATTCAATCTGATGACGCGCTGATCGCGACAGAGGGTGATCTGAACCCGCCTGTGTCATCGCGCCAAACGTATCACGGCAATACATCAGGATATATCTTACGGGGGCTTGCGGGTATCCCGTGATCGGATTATGCCATTTGGCATCATGAATGATCATACAAAAACACCAAAGCAGGCCGTGCACGGGGTAGGGACATTTTTATGGATCCTGGCACCGGTCGTGCTGGCCTTTTCGCTCAGCCAGTTTTTCCGTTCAGCACAAGCCTTGCTGGCCGAATCCCTTCGGGCGGAGCTTTCGACCTCTCCCGAGGAACTTGGCCTGATATCGGGCAGTTTTCATTTTGCCTTTGCCCTGATGCAAATTCCCGTCGGTGTGATGCTGGACCGTTACGGGCCGCGTTTGACCAATGGTGTGATGATGATCATCACGGTGGCCGGTGTTCTGATCTTTGCCAATGCGCATAGTGTGGCGGGATTGATGATCGGGCAGGCGGTGATCGGCCTTGGCTGTTCAGCGGCCTTCATGGCGGCATTGGTGCTGGCATCGCGTTGGGTGGCGCCGGAAAAGTTTGCCGCGACCTCTGGCCTGATTGTGGCGTTCAGTTTGCTGGGCGTTCTGGCATCGGCAACGCCACTGGCCGCCCTGATCGAGCTTCGCGGCTGGCGCGACGTTTATTACGGGCTTGCCGTGCTCAGCGCGCTTTCGGTTGTTCTGACATTCACCATGGTGCGCGACGCACCGCCAAACCACAGCTTCCATTCCCGAAAGGGGGAAACTGTCAGCGAGGCCCTGCGCGGCATGGTCTCTGTCTGGAAAAACCGGCAGGTCTGGTTTTTGGTCGGTGTCGCCTTTTTCAGCTATCCGGCGATCCTGACCGTGCGCGGGCTTTGGGGCGGGCCGTACCTACAGGACGTCTTCCATCTCGGGGCGGTGGATGTCGGTAACGTTCTTTTGGTGATGACAATCGGCATGATCATCGGACCGCCCGCCTATGGGCAACTTTCGCGCCTGATGGGCGGTGCGGCACATCCCCTGATCGTCTTTGCCGTTCTGATCGCGGCTGTGCTGTGCCTGTTGCAGGCGCTGCTGGGGACGACAGCTCTTTGGCTCGCCGCGGTCCTGATGGTCGCACACGGGCTTCTGGGCAGCTGTGCAACGCTTAACTATGCTGCATCGCGGGCCGCGGTGCCCGAACATCTGATTGGCCGTGCCCTGACCACGGTCAATCTGGCGACCTTTGGCGGGCTGTTTGTCCTTCAGGGGATTGCAGGTGTGATCATCGGCCGGTTTGAACCGGGCGCGACGGAAGGCTATCGTGTGATGTTTGCCTTCCTTGGTGTCTGCCTTGCGATTGCGGGAACGGCCTTCTGGATGGGAACCCGAAAACGGGCGAATTGATTTCAAACGGTTTTGTGCAGGTGCCTTTGCGGTTGTCGTTGCGGACATGCGTTCGCATATGTGTTGGACAAGGATATTGCAGGATCGGGCTATGATCCTTGCGGTTAAACAGGATGCTTGGATTTCCCGGCTTTTGGCGTGTTATCGCCCTATTTGCGGTGGGGGATTAAAAAAAACGTCACAGCGGCGAAAAACGCGCTTGACCTTGCCCGACCCAATCGCTAAAAACCGGCCTCGTTAACGCGCTGCGTCCCCTTCGTCTAGAGGCCTAGGACACTGCCCTTTCACGGCGGCAACAGGGGTTCGAATCCCCTAGGGGACGCCACTCGTTAACATGGACTGCATTTTGGTGACTGTGTCCCCTTCGTCTAGAGGCCTAGGACACTGCCCTTTCACGGCGGCAACAGGGGTTCGAATCCCCTAGGGGACGCCACCAAAGCAGGCCATACATAAGATCGCACAGCGATTTGCGTCCCCTTCGTCTAGAGGCCTAGGACACTGCCCTTTCACGGCGGCAACAGGGGTTCGAATCCCCTAGGGGACGCCACTTTCTTTCAAAAGATTGTCCAATCTGTGATGCTCGTTCGGTTCGCGACGGGCATTTTTCGTTTCAAGCCGTTCAGGCAATGGAAACGCTAAAATCCGAAACGGTGCTGGCGCGACGTTTTCTTGTGTTGACGATACCGCCGCGTCAGGCTTTCGCGCAGTTGTTCCGCCGTCGGGCGCGGGATTTGCGGGATAAGGCGGGCCGGGGGCAGAGCACTTTCGCCGTTATCCTCGATCAATTCGACGGGTGCTGTTTCCTCGGTTTCGCCAAACAGATCGGCGGGGTCGGCTGTATCGGCCGGGAAAAGATCGGCAACGCCGACACCCAGCAGGCGATAACGCGTGCCATCGACTTCCTTTTTCAGAAGTGTCAGTGCGGTTTCAAGGATCAGATCTTCGCGCAATGTCGGGTAGGTCAGGCGCATATTGCGCGTGCGGGTTTTGAAATCGGCTGATTTCAGTTTCAGAACAACGGTATGGCCCGCGATTTCCTTGCGTGCCAGATCACTGGCGACGCGCGCCGTCAGGCGTTTGGCGATATCGACCAGTTCATCAAGGTCGGAAATGTCTTCGTTAAAGGTTGTTTCCGATGACAGGCTTTTGCGTTCGCTGCTTTGTTCGACCCGGCGATTGTCCTGCCCGCGCGAAAAATGGAAGAACCGTTTGCCAATGCTGCCGTAACGGCCCTGCAAGGCATGTATATCAAGCTGTTGCATCTGTCCGATGGTGGTGATGCCATCGTCGCGCAGCTTGCGCTCCATCGCCGGTCCAACGCCCCACATCATGCGTACCGGCTTATCCGCAAGGAACGATACGGCTTCTGCGGAGCCAATCATTGAAAAGCCGAACGGTTTATTGAGGTCGGATGCGATCTTGGCCAGAAATTTGTTGTAGGAAAGCCCGATGGAAACCGTGATGCCGACTTCGCGCCTGATTTCCGCCTGAAGATCAATCAGGCATTCGGCGGCTGTTTTACCATGCGTTCCTTGCGCATTGGTCAGGTCAAGAAACGCCTCGTCAATTGAAAGCGGTTCAATGTCCGGGGTTATGGCGCGCATCATGTCACGTACCCGGTATCCTTCGCGCTGATACTTTGCCATGTCGGGTTTCAGGAAAACACCGTCGGGGCAAAGTTCGCGCGCCTTGAAGGCTGGCATGGCGGATCGCACGCCGAATTTGCGCGCGACATAACAGCAGGTGGAAACCACCCCGCGATGCCCGCCGCCAATAATCACCGGCTGATCCATCAGTTCCGGTCGGTCACGCTTTTCAATCGAGGCATAAAACGCATCGCAATCCAGGTGCCCGATGAAAAGTTCGGGCAGTTCGGCATGCGCGATCCCGCGTTTTCCGCCACAGACCGGGCAGGGTGCATAGGCACCTTCGCCGCTTTTGGCGAGCGGCCGGTCTGCATGGAAACGCCATTTGTGATGGCAATCGGGACAAAGCGCGTAAAGCATATTTATTTGTACCGCTTTTGTTCCCTTTTTGCCAAGCAAAGAAACGCGGCAAATCCCCGTCAGGTGACAGGATTTGTCAGGAGCAATAATCGGATTGGGGCGAGGTTAGCGTTTCTGTGCTGCGGCCGCACGTTTCGCACGGCGTTGACGGGCGATCATGTTGTCGATATAGCGCCCTTGGAACAGGGTAATGCCCAGCGACTGACCGAATTTGATCGCAGTCGGACTGTCGCAACGGCACAGGATCACACGTTCCCGGCCAGAGTCTTTCACAAGATTGTCCATTTCGGAATATTTCTTGCGAATGACGTTGTCTGTCATTTCCTCGCGCCAGGCGACCTTGATGAAATCAGCCTTAAGGCTTTTGCGATCCACAAACGAAAGGGCTTCGACAGTCAGATTGTCGATCAAAACGCGATAGCCGCGTTCATGGAATTCGTCACGCAGCCGCAGATAGGTTTCGAGGTTTGAGAACAGATCGACCTGATTAAGTTCGATGATCACATTGCCCGGCCATTTTTTACGGACAACTTCATCGAACCGCTCGAAATCCTTGGATGTCAGCGTTTCCAGATTGAGGTTGATCGAGAATGAGCTGGCATGTGTCTTGAACGTCCGCTTGCACAGATAATTCAGCATGCGTTTATCAAGCACTTCGGTCATATGCTGAAACAGCCAGCGGTTTGACGCAAGGTCAATGTTGGGCATGATCGCGTTGCGCAAGTCCGAGATCGAGACAAAGAATTCGTCAAAAACCGGATGCAGTTCCTTGGACCCCGCGCGGGCAAACACGCAAACAGGTTGCTGGCGGATATGTTCGGAAAGATCAGCCGAATGAATGGTGTCTTCCAACTGGGCCAGATTTTCCGCATTGATCGGGCTCAGAACATTGGTTGGCTTCTGGGCCGGGCGCATATTGCTGCTTTGCTGCAGCTTTTTGGCGCGTTCATCAAGATGCTGGCACAGCAGCAGGAATTCCTGGAATTCCGTATTCAGATTGTACCATGTGCAGAATCCGGTTTCCTCGCTTTCGTCCTGCGAAAGCGGATCATCGCGGAACAGGTAGCGCAGCGTGTCAACTGCCGGTTCCACGTCGGCGATCGATTTGTCTTTCCAGATGAACAGAAGGTCATCGTTACTTAGGACAAAGATACGGCCGACATAAAGCTTTACGTAGCTTTCAAAGGTATTGGTCGCGACCCGGATATGATAATCGCGTCGGTGAAATGGCTTGAGCCGGGACAAATGGATATGAACAGCGCGGTGCCCGAATTTGCGGGTTTCCAGGCGCTGGACATAATCAAGCATCAGGTATTCCTGAAGGGCCTGTTGGCCATATTGTTTGGGCTCAATCAATCTACTTCCCCGAAAGAGACAGGATTAATTCCTGATATTTTGAATTCATACAATGGTATGGGACGATCTATCAAACCATATTGTCCCTGAATGCCGCGTTAACAGGTGAGACAGTTATATAGTTTACTTTTACGAATTATATTTTGGACATGTCCTATTGCATAGTTTCTGACATTGGAAAATGCTTTTAACGAATTGTTCGCAGCCATCGGGCAGACTGGATCACCATCAGGGAAATGATGGGGTGGTGCGCGTTGGACTTGACGACAGCCTGCGAAACATGCTCCCTGAATTGTCTTTTAATTATAGGGGGTTGACACCATGAAGGTATCCGCAATGCGGACCGGGAACTGGCTGAAGATCGGCGGCAGAAGCCTTGCCGTTGTCGGCATGGTTTCATGGGTGTCTGGCTGTGCGCCACTGCTTGATCAGGATTTCTGGGACGAGGCGACTTCATTTACCGATGAAAATTATACCGCCAATGGTTTGCAGCAGCTTGCAACCGGCGATTATGCCTCTGCGGAAAAATTCTTTGACGAAGCATTACGCAAAAATCCCCAGGACGGGCACGCGCTTTTGTGGCGCTCGGTGATGTATCAAAACACCAACCGTGCTGATCGTGCGCGGGATGGTTACGATACCCTGATCGCCATGAACCCGCCCGGAACGGTTTTGATGACAACGGCCAACGGCACGCAACCGCGCCCGTTGCGCGATGCGGCTGAATTCAACCTGATGCGTTTGCAGCGCGGTCTTCCGGGATCGCTTAGCATCAATGACCAGATTGCGACGGCTCCGGCCGGGTTGGGGACGGCAAATCAATCCGTCATGGCACCGTCGAATGCCATGGTCGCACCCCCGATGGTCGCCAGCAGTCAACCGCGTGCGCGAAGTGCCGATATGCCTGCCGGTGCAGCATTGAGCACCGGTGACGAAGCCATCGCAAAGCGGTTTGCGATTCTGCGTGATTTACAGGCCGCTGGCCTTGTCACGCCGGAGGAATTTTCAGCGCGCCGGTCTGCCAATCTGGGGGCATTGCTGCCCATGAGCCAGTCAGCACCGGCGGCATTTCTGGATAATCCGCCACCGGACAGCACGCAAATCGAGCAGCGCCTGAACCAGTTGAACCGTGCCCTTCAGATCGGGGCGATCACGGTGCAGGAACATGTCAATGAACGTACCGCTATTCTGGATGCGCTTTTACCGGCCCAACCGCGCCAGCGCGCAACCCCGCCGCCGGCACCACAAGGCTTGATGGATGCCGCACGCCAGATCGCGCGTATCGAAGATTTTTCGCAGATGAAATTGGTGACGCCCGACGAATTCAAACGAGAGCGTGATGCAATCGAAGCCGCCATTGTCGAACCGGCAAAGGCCAATGTAACGACCTTAAGCGCGGGCGAGCCTGTTCGTCGTGTCGCCACCGGCGAAAGCCGTGCGGTTCAGTCGGGTAGCGAAATGGCAGCGGCCCCGACCATGGGGACGGCAAATCCGGTTGCTGCAACAGCCGGGGGCAAAAGCCTTCATCTGGCATCTTATCGCAATCAGGCACAGGCCGAACGCGGTTGGCAAATCCTGACACAACGTTATGCCGAGCTTGCGCCACTTCAGCACGGTGTCACGCAGGCAAACATTCCTGGCAAGGGGACCTATTTCCGTTTGATGGCGACCGGGCTTAGTGACAGTTCTGCCAGTGCAATCTGTGCTGAGCTTAAACGTCGCGGTCAGTTCTGCGAGGTCAAGTAACAGCGCTTTGCGTGCAACCTGACTGAAATCAGGCAGGTTTGCCGACGATCCGGATGTCCGACATGATCCTGATTTTCAGCGATTTTGGCGTAATCGGCCCTTATAGTGGGGCGATGCGTGCGGTTGTTCATCGTAATGCCCCCGACATTACGGTTTGCGATCTGATGGTCGATGCGCCGGATCGCAATCCTCGTGCATCAGCCTATCTTCTGGCCGCATTGTCGCGCGAATTTCAACCGGGTGATGTCGTGCTTTGCGTCGTTGATCCGGGTGTCGGCAGCCAGCGTCGCGGCATTGTTGTTGAATGCGGCGGCGTTTTTTACGTCGGTCCCGACAACGGATTGTTCGAAATACTGATCCGGTGGTCGAAAACATGCCGGGTGAGAGTGATCAACTGGCATCCCGAAAATGCATCGGCAAGCTTTCACGGGCGCGATATTTTCGCCCCGGTGGCCTGCATGATTGCCAAGGGTGAACCGGTGGCACTTGGCGATATCGATGTCGGGTTGCGTTATGTCCCGCCCCAGAGCTGGCCGGATGAGCTTTCAGAAATCATTTATATCGACAGCTATGGCAATCTGATGACCGGTCTTCTTGCCGCACCGGGGTGGCAGAACCGCAATCTGAAGCTTTTGATCAACGGACAGTCTCTTTCGCCTGCCCGGACATTCTCCGATGTCGCGCTGGGGCAGGGCTTTCATTACCGAAATTCAATCGGACTTTGTGAGGTTGCCGTAAACTGTGGACGTGCCGATCAGGCGTTCGGGGCAGAGATCGGTACAGCGGTGTTTATCAAGCCGCAGAATTAGAACACGGGTAATTTTCTTTTGCGAAATGAGTGTTATATTTCAACGGGATTGATGCATTCGTCTGTCGCGGACGACAGCCACAGACATATGTGAAGGGCAGCGAATGGCAATTGATGTAAAGTTCTGGGGAGTTCGTGGGAGCATTGCCTGTCCTTCCCCTGACCATGTTGTTTATGGCGGCAATACCAGTTGTGTCGAAATGCGGATCGGTGATCATACCCTGATCTTTGACGCCGGAACCGGTATTCGCAATCTTGGCAAGGATCTGATCCGGCGCAAGGTAACCGAAGCCAGCATTTATCTGACGCATACCCACTGGGACCATATCAACGGGTTCCCGTTTTTTGTCCCGGCCTATAATCCTGCTGCACGTTTTCACGTGCTGGCCGGACATTTGAAAGAGCAGGGTGGGGTCGAGCGCGTGTTTTCGGCCCAGATGGCCGATCCAACCTTTCCGGTACCGCTTTCGGCCATGAAGTCAAAACTGAAATTCGAAGATTTCACGGTCGGGACGGTTTTATACCCGGCCGATGGGATTGCCGTTCGGACCGGGCCGTTGCGTCATCCCAACGGGGCGACGGCGTATCGTGTGGAGCATGGCGGCAAGTCTGTCTGTTATGTCACCGATACCGAACATATGCTGGGCCAACCTGACGAGGTGGTTCTTGATTTCATCTGGAATGCTGATCTCGTGATTTATGACAGCACCTACACCGACGATGAATTCCCGGCCAAAGTTGGTTGGGGGCATTCGACCTGGCAGGAGGGAGTTCGGCTGTGTCAGGCGGCAAACGTCAAACGGCTTGCCCTGTTTCATCATGATCCCGATCACAATGATGTGGTAATGGCCGAGATCGAGCAGCAGGCACGCAGCCAATGGTCAAATGTCTTTGCCGCGCGCGATGAAATGGTCGTCGTTATCGAATAGGGTACCCGGCAGAACGCGCACCACCAACATCAGAATACGCGCGAATATTTTGGGAAAATGCGAATTTCGATACGGCGGTTGGCTTCGCGATTTTCTTCGATCGGGTTGCCATCATCGCCGCGGTTGGGCAATTTCGGCTTGGTATCGCCATAGGAAATTGCCCGCATGCGGTCACTTTCCGGATCAACCCCGACCGCGGTTAAAAAGCGCACAACGGCAATGGATCGCCCGGCCGCCAGTTCCCAGTTCGACGGGAAACGTGGTGTGTTGATCGGGCTGTCGTCAGTATGCCCGGTCACTTCGACCTGAAAGCCAAGATAACGGGGTTCTTTTAACAGGTCCCCAACATCTTTAAGGAACAGGACCGCATCCTGCGTCAAATTGGCTGATCCGGGATGGAAAAATGCGCCGCCGCCAAGTTCCATCAGAATACCTTCGTCGTCGGTCGAAACATTGACGGCACTATCCATTGATGTGTTGAACACAACATCCTTCAGATCGGTTTCGAGAACCTGCGTCGGGCGGACGATCTCGCGTTTGCCAATCTGTTCGGCAATACCTGATTGTACTTTTTCGAAAAGAGGGATTTCGACCTTGGAAAAGCTGACCAGCATCACAAAGAACGCCATCAGAAGCGTGATCGCATCGGCATAGGTTACGATCCAGTCTTCTTCGACCAGTTCTTCCTGGCGTCGCCCCATCGGTGATTTGCGTCGGGCCATCATGGCCTCCTGTCGTCAAGCATATTGTCTGTGGCCGCTATTTTGCGGACTTGTCGATATTGAAATGGATCGCCGGATCAAGGAACGAATTCATTTTGTCCTGTATGGCGCGCGGTCCCTTGCGATCGGCTAGCATGATCAGGCCTTCGGCAATCAGGTAATTGCGAAACCGCATGATTTCCTCGCGCTGCTGGATTTTGCTGGCGGCCGGCATGAAAAAGAATCTGGCGGCGACAATCCCGTAAAGGGTCGTGATCAGCGCAATCGCAAGACCCGAACCAAGCTGTGTCGGATCATCGGCCATTTTATCAAGCATGATGACAAGACCAACCAGCGTTCCGATCATGCCAAATGCCGGCGCGGCACCCGCCATGCTTTTCAGGATGGATACAGGTACCAGATTGCGGCTGAACGCGTTTTCAATCGCGTTATGGAGCATTTCGGCGGTTTCATCACCGTTATAACCGGTGATGACGACTTCCATCGCCCAGCCCAGAAATGGCTCGTCCTTGCCGACGCGCTGTGCTTCCTGCTCCAGCGCGTTGATGCCTTTTTTCTGAAGCAGATAGCCCCATTTGACAACACGGCCGACTTCGCCGGTCAATTGGCCCCGGCCCATCTGCGGTGCCCGAAAGATTTTGAAAATCAGCTTGAGCGCAAGCAGAACATAGCGTGCTTCGTAGGCAATAAAAGTCGCTGCCAAGGTCCCGCCGATCACCATCAACGCACTCGACAGACTGATAAACACAAAATAGTTGTCGGTCGAAATGAAGATGGAGCCGACAAAAAGCCCCAAACCGACCAGAATCCCCAAGATCGTCGTAAAAGACATTGTCTTTTATTTTCTCCAAGCGTGAGCCGCTCGAATACCCCCAACCCGATTAGAATTTTAAAGGTTTAACACCTTTTTTTCAGAATAGACAAATTGGCGGTTATCGTCAGGTTAATTTTAATGCCAAGATTTTGCCGGGGAATTGCTGTACACCAAAAAAACAAACCCCGCACCACCAGAAATGGTGCGGGGCACAAAATGCAGTTCCGGAAAATTTCAGGATCAAGCCGACCGGATACTCATCAGGAAACTATCGACCTCTCGGCGAAGTTCTGTCGAAAGTTGCCCCAGTTCTTCAGCCACATTCAGGACCTGGTGGGCGGCCTGATCGGTTTCGGCCACCGTATCGCTGACGCGTTCGATATTGCTGCTGACTTCCTGCGTGCCAATAGCGGCCTGTTCGACATTCTGTGCAATTTCGCCGGTGGCATCGGCCTGTTCACGAACTGCATCGGAAATCGTGTTTGTGATGTCGGTAATCCGCGAAATAACGTTGGAAATGTCGTCCATTGACTGGACCGTTTTGCCGGTTTCTTCCTGGATGGCCAAAATCTGTTCGGAAATTTCGCTGGTTGCGCGTGCCGTCTGGTTGGCAAGGTTTTTGACCTCTGCGGCAACAACGGCAAAGCCTTTACCTGCTTCGCCTGCGCGGGCGGCCTCGATGGTTGCGTTAAGCGCCAGAAGGTTGGTTTGACCAGCAATGTCACTGATCAGTTCGACAATCTCGCCAATGCGACCGGCGGCTTCTGAAAGTCCGGCGACGGTCTTGCTGGAAACTTCGGCTTCGCGCGATGCTTCGGCGGTGATTTCGGTTGAATGATGCGCCTGATTGCCGATCTGGGTGATCGAATGCGACAGATTTTCCGCTGCGTCGGCCACGGTGCGGACATTAACGGTGGCTTCTTCGGAGGCGGCAGCAACGGTTGTGGCACTTTTGCTTGCCAGATCGGCGGCGCCGACCAAGGCACGGGCCGTGCTTTGCATCCGGTCGGCCGATGTGGAAACCGAACCGACAATATTGGCAATTACCCCTTCGAACCCGCCAATGTGTTTTTCAAGCGTTTTCATGCGTTCTTCGCGCTTGCGCGATGCCGCTTCCTGTTCGGCTTCCATGCGTTTTTTTGCAATCGCATTGGTGCGGAACACATCGACCGATTGTGCCATGCGACCGATTTCGTCCTTACGGTCAAGGTCATGGATGATCAGGTCGGTTTTGCCATCGGCAAGTTCGGTCATGACCGAACCCAGCTTGCTAAGCGGTTCGGTAACGATTTTCGACAGCAGCAACCGCATGCCAAAGATGGTTGCAAGTGCAATGACGATGCCGCCAATCACAATACCGATCAGGATCTGATTGGTTTTCGCCTGTTCGGGGGCAACCGAAAGACTTGATGACAGAACCGCAATCACGTCGCCCTTTTCAGCTTCCATTGCGCCATGGCAGCTAAAGCAAACCTCGCGTTCGGCACCTTTGGTCACACCAAGAACAATTGGCATCGACAGGCGATAGGTGCCTTCGTCGGTATAACGTCCAATGGTTTGACCGGTTTCAATGGCTTCCTGATCAATCGCATCGCGCGGCGTTTTCAGGTCCTTGTCGCCATATTCCTTCATATAGGCTAGCGTGGTAGGGCCCCATGCCGACCATAATTCGCCGGGATAATCCAGATTTCGGCTTTCAAACCAGTTGTTGAAAACATCAATACCGATGTCATCAGAGTCATCAGGACGGGCGGCCATCACATTTACAATCAGCGCATGAAGCGATGTCAGTTCATTCTGGCTTAGCTGATTAAGCTTGGCATCCATTGCCTTTTCTTCGGCAAACATCATCATTGCAAGTGCGATGATCACCGTGGAAGTAACGCCGAAGGCCGACGCCCACATAAAGCGTTTGCGAATGCCCATGGCATTGAAAGCCGATAACAACTTCATCACTGATCCCCGAATGGATTATGCAAATGCACGCGCTCAGACCATCAATGATCCACTGATGGTCCGTATCAAACTGTCCCGAATGCAGCATCGGACCATGCGGGATGCAGGTCTTTGATTTGTCTCAAGTCGGATGGCAAAATGGCTGGATCATTCGGATAGGTAATGGCGCGCCGGTATAGTTCGCGGGGGCGGAAACTTGTCATCTGGTAACTGGCAGGGCATAAGGCGCGTGGTTATCGTATCAGAACAGGAAACATCATGAGCATTTCATTCTCGGACGCGCAGAAAAAGCTCGAACAGATCACAGCCGAAATGCTGGAGCTGATCCGAAAATATGGTCTGGATGCTGAAAGTCCGTTTGATGTGATCCCGGTTGCACGCGCCAAAATCGACAATCAGCAGGACTATATCCGGTTTCTGGAGCTGTCGATCGAAGGCCGTATCTACGGCGAATATGCCGATGCGCTGCAAAAGAAGTTTGATGAAGAAGCGCGTCAGGCCGAAGCCCAGAAAAAGATGCACTGAACCGGGCTGGCTATTCGCCGGTTGGCGTCTTTTTTCTGTCTGATAGCATTTTGTTCTGATTGCATTTTTTCCGATTAAGGCGAGGTGTCACAAAATATTCCCGATCTTGTCACCGTCCTGCCGTTGAGAGGCGGCCTTTAGGGGATTATATCGCTGCTTGACGATGCGCTGGCAAAGCCGGGCGTCGTTATTCCGAAGGGGATTGTCATTCGGAACATCACGAGCAACAGGATGGCTGACATGAACAAAAGTTATGTCCAGACCTTGATGGAAGTTGAAAAAGTATTTGGTCAGATCAATGACCATGATTATCGCCTTTATCGCGCAGTATGGGGTAACCGGCAGGCCGCCGGGACCGGTTTGCCGCGTGGTACACGTGCTGAAATCAGCAAGAAACTTGCAAATGACTTTGTCACGGCAAACAACGCCGTAATGCATCGAAACACGGCGCACGCGGCCTAGCTTCGATTGCAGGCGGCAAACCCGATTTGCTGCCAATATTCGGGAACGCTTGATTTTAAACCGCCATCTGGTGTTAAAGATGGCGGTTTTGTTTTTCAGGTTAACCCCGGCCGGAGTTCTCCCATGTCGATCAAGTCGCTGATCCGTACCATTCCCGATTACCCGAAAAAGGGGATCATGTTTCGCGATATCACGACCCTGTTTGCCGATGCAGATGGTTTGCGTGATGTGATCGACAGTTTTGCTGCCGAATTTCAGGATAAACAGATCGACGTGATCGTCGGGATTGAGGCGCGCGGTTTTATCATCGGCCCGGCGGTCGCCGTAGCCCTTGGTGTCGGTTTTGTTCCGATCCGCAAACGCGGCAAACTTCCTGCTGAAACCATCGAAGTCGAATATGAACTGGAATATGGATCGGACGTGATCGAAATGCACACCGATGCGATCAAGCCCGGACAGCGTGTTCTGGTGATGGATGATCTGATCGCAACCGGCGGCACGGCTCTTGCCGCGATTGATCTGATCGAAAAGGCAGGCGGCGAAGTTGCCGGTTGTGCCTTTATTATCGATCTTCCTGATATTGGCGGGGCACAAAAAATCCGTGATCGCGGTGTCAATGTCTTCCATCTGGTCGAATTTGACGGCGACTAATGCCTCAAAATAGCTTGATACCCACCGAAAATGACGATTCTTGTCTCTTTTGAGCCGTAATTGGGATATAATCTTACAGTTGAATAATGCTGTAACATGTTCCGGTTTCGGCTGGAGAGAGGAAAATGGTCGTACCTGCCGTCAATAACCAGTCCATAAGTCAGGTCAGCCAGTATGGCCGACTTGCGGCTGCTGGTGCGCGCGGTGTTGCGACGGTTGACCGCAATAGCCAGATTCAGGCCCCCAGCGAACATTACACTTATGACCCCGATAATGACGGTATCCTGTTCAATGCCTATATCGACGGCAAAGGCAAACAGCAATCCGGGCAGGGAAGTGCGGGTGATCAGAAAGACCAGCGCGCCGAACAAAGTCGTCTGTCGGCAGCTCGTCGGGCAAGCGACCGCGAAGGTGCGATTTCACCCGAAAGCGATATCGATTTCGCAAGCCTTCTTGATCCGGAAATTCCATTCGATCTAAGCGCGAATAGCGGAACATCATTCTATGCGGTGGTTAATGCTGTTGTGCATGGTGCGGGTATTCGCGGCACACGGGTTGATGCCTATATCTGATCGCCTGCCGGATTTCCTTGAAAAGTGAATACATTCCGTTCCGGTCCTTGTTGTCGTGCCCAAGCGGCATTATGATCGTGATCCGCCATGCGTTTCGTTTGCTGGATCAGATATGCAGAACAAGCCGGTCCTTAATTCCGTATTCGAAGCCGTTTTTCGCCTGATTGATCATGCATTAAACGACAACGAATATCTGCAACCGCAAAAGCTTCATCGTCTGCTGTATCTGGCGCAGGCCTATTACGGGGCCAATTATCACGGTCGCATGTTGATGCCCGCTGTTTTCATCGCAGATGATATTGGTCCGATTGAACCGAACGTCTATGCCGTCATGGAAGAAAGTCGACCGGATGTGCGGCTTAAATCGGTTGATCCCAAAACGCAGCATTTTATCGAAAGTATCTGGTCGCAGTTTGGTCATCACTCTGTCGAACATCTTAGCGAAACCGTGCGCAATCATCCGCCTTATCTTGATGCATATAAACAGGGGCCGGGGACAGTGATCCCGTTTCAGGTGATGGTGGATTTCTATGCCTCGGTCCGTAAAAGTGCCACCACCCCTGAGGCAAAAGAAGTTGTCCGCCCGCGTGTCATGCGTTCGCATAAGGGCAAACCGGTTGCGACCACCGATTGGTTGCCCCGTCGAATCAAATAATTTTCGGTTTTTGCTCGGACCTATTGTCCAATCTGAATGTCTTCGCACGGATCGGCACGTGGCAGATCATTTGTGAACCACATGAAATCCGCCACATTTTCTGATCCCATCCGAAGCGCATAATCACGCACACCAGGAAGGTCTTCACCCGGGTCATCTGCCTCGACCAGAATGACAACTGCAATGTCGTTATCGTCGATATCAGGTGCATAACGCCGCAGATGGTAGGGTACCGCAATGTCATCACGCACATGCATGGCACCGGCAATCAGGAATGCGCCATCCGGGCTAATGGTTTTGTTCGCGTCAATCATTGCGCGCGCAAGCGATGCATCGCGGGCAAACTGCACAAGCGAAAAGGCAGGCAATTGCGATTTGGGCAACATGTTGCAATGACCGTCTGCAATTTCCTGATCAAATCGTGCAGCAATATCATCGGGTAGCGTCGGCAGGGAGAGCTTTTGCGCAAGCTCGGTCGGCAGGGCGCTGATACCTTCGTTGATCATGGGCCGCAGGACATCCCGGGGCAGGTTGCCAGCAACCATCGGCAGCCCGTTTTCCTTTGCCGCCTCGGCAATCGGGGCATAGTCATGCCATGATGGCCAACCACTTTCGCCCCACTTCATTTCACTGCCAAGTTCCTCGGGTGGTACAGCCTGCCAAGCCAGATCAAGGCTTTCCTGCTGGTCGCGATCAAACATTTCCCAGACAACTGCACGCTTGGTGCCTTCGCGTTTGCTTAGCGCGCGGACCAATTGTGCCTGATGATGATGATGGATCGGATTGTCGTGTTTTTCCCCGATCAGGATAAAACGCGTCCCGGCAAGATGCGAAACCAAGTCGTCAAACATGATATAGCGCTGCCCGGCCATATCGAAAATCAGTCCCGGTGCCGGGGGCAGGGAATTGGCATCGGGAATATCACGAATGCCTGCCGGTTGGCTTGAGGTGCGGGTTTGCGCCTGCGCCGAACGAACCGGAAATTCCGTCGCCGCGATCATTGCTGCAAAAGCAAGACACAGCGAAAGTGATTGTTTGAAACAAGATCGTGTGCGGGCACGAAACACAGTTTTCATCACGCGTGGAATTTCCAGTCCGTTGATTGGCCGATTTTCATTCCGACTTTATTTACTCAAATCCAGGGCGGTTTCAATATCATGGATCAAATCGTGGGCATCTTCGATACCGACGGACAAACGCAACAGATCATCGGGCACAGGGCTTGTTGGGCCTTCGACCGATGATCTGTGTTCAATCAGACTTTCGACCCCGCCAAGTGACGTCGCGCGTTTAAACAGTTTGCACTGATTGTGGAAATCCACGGCCCGTTTGCCGCCGCCCTTGACCCGGATCGACATCATGCCGCCAAATCCGCCGGTCATCTGACGCTTGGCAATGTCATGGCCGATATGGCTTTCAAGGCCGGGATACTGGACCTGCGCGATTTCAGGGTGGTTTTCGAAATGGCGGGCGATTGCCATGGCATTGGCACTGGCCCGTTCGACCCGGATTGACAGGGTACGCATACCACGCAAAAGCAGCCATGCTTCGAACACACCCAGAACACCGCCGCCGCCTGCATGCTGTTTGCAAACGCGTTGCCAGAATTCGCTGTCCTTGTTTGCAGTGGTAAGTGTGCCGGCCAGAACATCACTATGTCCGTTAAGATACTTGGTTGCCGAATGCATGACGATATCTGCACCCAGTTCAATCGGGCGGGTCAGAAGCGGTGTGGCAACCGTATTGTCAACCGCAACAATCGCCCCGGCCTTGTGCGCGGCATCGGCAACGGCGGCGATATCGGTGATCTGCCAGTCCGGGTTGGCGGGCGTTTCCAGCCAGACCATTCTGGTTTTGCCCGGCTGGATATGTTTCACCCACTGGGCCGTGTCGCCATTATCAACAAAATCAAATGTCAGACCGGCGCGCACACCGCTATCGAGCATGAAGCTGCGCAGCGCCCAATACATTACCTTTGGCGCGACCACATGATCACCTGGTGATAACGCATGCAGCAAGGCAACGGCTGCGGCCATGCCCGATGCGAAAAGCCGCGTCTGTGCGCCACCTTCGAGCGCGTCAAGAACCGCACAGGCCTGATCATAGGTCGGGTTGTCGGTGCGAGTATAGCATCGGCCATCGTGATAGCTAAGATCGGTATTGCGTTCGAACGTTGTCGACGGATAGATCGGCGGGGTGACCGAACGGGTGGTTTCCTCGACCCAGCCCAGGGCCTGAGCCGTGATGGTTGCGGGGTTCTGTTTCTTGTTATCGGCAGACATGGTGGCACCTGATTTTGTTGTCATTTATTGCCGCGCAACATAACGTGGAACACGCCACATCCCAAAACGAAAACAAAAGAACGACTGATTCAGATGCCCCATATCACGAACGATCCCCAATTCGACCTTCCCAAAGAATGCGATGTTGTCGTTATCGGCGGCGGTATCCATGGTGCCAGCAGCGCGTACTACCTTGCCAAGGCGGGCATGAAGGTTGTCCTTCTGGAAAAGGATACCATTGCCTCGCATCAGTCCGGTCGGGCGTGGGGGTTCGTGCGTCAGCAGGGCCGTGATCCGGTTGAACTGCCCCTGATGATTGAATGCAACCGCATCTGGCAGGGGCTTGAAAAGGAACTCGACGCTGATCTGGAATGGCGGCAGGGTGGGGTCATGTTCGTTGCGCGCGATGATGCCGAAATGGCGGAATTTGAGCAATGGATCGAAGACGCCAAAGGATTTGATATCGAAACGCAGGTGCTTGATCCCAAGGGGGTTGCCAGGATCGCACCGGGCATCACGCGCCCCGGCGTTGGCGGGATTTATACCCCGTCTGACGGGCAGGCCGAACCGAAAAAGGCCGCCCCGGCAATCGCAAAACGTGCCGGTGAACTCGGCGCCTTTATTGCCGAAGGTTGCGGTGCCATTGGCATTGAAACGAGTGGCGGTGCAATCAGTTCGGTCATATCCGAACGTGGCGAGATCAAATGCAAATACGTGATCTGTGCCGCTGGGGCCGCGACGCATAAATTCGTTGCCAAATTCGGCCGTCGCCTGCCGCAGCAAACCACGCGCGGCACGGTGATCCGCACCACCCCGGTGCCGGAAATTTCAGCCGCCGGTACATTGGCCGCCGGTCTGGCGTTTCGTCAACGTGCCGATGGCTCGATGAATATCGCTGACGAATTCATGACCGATCTGGATCTGACATTGGGCCGGTTCAAATATGCCCGCGATTTTGCACCGGGCCTGTTTGCTAATTGGGCGACCTTCAAATTCCATCTGAACAGGCGGTTTGTTGATGACCTTGTTGATCGCCTGCCGGGTTCGGCGGCATCAAAGCAGCCATTGATCGGGCGGCGGGAAAATCAGGCGCAGCCCTACGAGGTGCGCGTGAATAACGCGATGGCGAACCTGCAAAAGGTTTTCCCGCAAATCAAACAGGTCGGTATTGCCGATAAATGGGCGGGCGATATCGATGTTACCCCCGATGCGATACCGGTGATCGATCAGTTCGACAATCCAAAACATTTCTTTGTCGCCACCGGTTTTTCCGGCCACGGATTTGCCATGGGGCCAGTGGTCGGCAAGGTGCTGGCGGACTGGATCACAACCGGGCAGCCATCCATTACGCTTGCCGGGATGGAGCTTTCACGGTTTGAGGACGGCACCATCCGCAAACCGCGCACGCGGGTCTGATCTTTTTGTGTGAGGAATAATCTGGCGTCGGGATCGTTTTCAAACGGTCTTGACGCAGGGTATCTGTCATGCAATTAAATGTTATGTTATAACGTAACTTTTAATTTGAAGCTCATGATGAAATTTGCATCGGTCGCCGGTGTTGGTCTGGCTCTTTTCGGTGCAGCACAAATCGCCTAAAGCCGAGACCATGATCGCAGTTCTCCCAAACATTGCGGCCAGGGTTTCGGCTTTCGAAGACCGGCAACGATCTGCACGTTGCCGGTCTTCACCTATCTGTTATGCTCTATTGCGCGGCTTTGGTTTCGGGTAAATCATTCGTCTGATGATTGGTTTTGCCGTCAAAAAACCGTGTTGCCCCAATCGGGGCGGCAATGAAGTCATTCGCGCCAATGTCGGCATCCTTGCGTGCCGATGCCAATCGCACCGGCGGTTCGTCAACCGGTTCTGCGGTCAGGACGAAAGTCCCCCAATGAATGGCAAGCGCCTGCTTGATGCCCATTACCTGCATGATCTGAATGGCTTCTTCGGGGTTGGTGTGGGCGTTGCGCATGAAATCGCTGGGCTCGTAAGCCCCGATCGGGATCAGGCCGAAATCGATCCCGCCATATTGTTCGCCCATTTCGGTAAACAGCCGTTCGTTCCAGCCGGTATCACCGACGAAATAGAAACGATAGCCATCTGCGAATTCAAGGATATATCCGCCCCACAGCATTTCCTTGCGGTCCTTGGTGGTGCGCGCCGACCAGTGATTGCTGGGCACATGGGTGATGGTAACGCCGCCATGCGAAAGGCTTTGGTCCCAGTCGAGTTCTTCGTACTGGTCGGGGGAGATTCCGGCCTTTTCCAGAAGAGTTCCGTTTTTCAGCGGCAGGATATAGCGCGGGCCATTGCCAATCTTTCCAAGGCTTTCGACATCGAAATGGTCGTAATGATTGTGCGACAGCAGCACCAGATCAAGCGTAGGCAACTGATCGATCCGCAATCCCGGCTGGCTGTATCGTTTGGGGCCGACATATCGGAACGGCGATGCCCGTTTGGCAAAGACCGGGTCGGTCAGGATATTGAGCCCGCCATATTGCACCAGAGCCGTCGCATGGCCGATCCATGTGACTTGCAGGCGCGCCGGATCGGGATTGTGGATCGCGTCCATATCCGGGGCCTCGGTCGGGATTTTGCCGTGCTGGTGTTTGGCTTTTGGCCAGTTTTCAGAGCCGAAATAACGCCGCTTCAGGAAGCGCCAGAATGATCTTTTGCCGGTTTCCGGCAGGGGATAGCGGTTTTCAAATCCGAATGCTGTGTGGTGCGTTGGGCGTTTTTTGTCAGTCACGCGGTCAAATCCCCTGATCGGCTGATTGATATTTTCGATCTTATGAATGTGTCGCGGATCGGGAATTGTGCAAGTGCGGGCTGATCAATGGAAAAGGCCGGAACCGCGTTTGGTTCCGGCCTGCATTCCAGTCGGTTTATTCGATCACGGTCACGTAGCTGTCAAGCGGTGGAACGGTTTCGATAATGCCCTGATCCTTGAGATAATCGGCAAAGCGGGCATAACGGGTGCGGTCAACAGCAGCCGGACGGAGCGCAAAGCGCGGCAGGGTATCGGCCCATGCCTTGATGTTAAGCTCGTCATCCAGGTTCGGATAGGCCGCGATAAAGGCCTGCCAGCTGTCATCGGGATGATTGACCAGATACTGAACGCCCTCTTCAAGCGCGGCCAGCATGCGGGCAAAGCGCGGATCATCGGTTTTGTCGTTGCGCACGGTCAGGATCAGCTCGTCATAGGGCGGAACGCCTTCTTCCTCGACATAAAATGCCTTGCCCGGTTTGCCTTCGATTTCCATCTGGTTGAGCTCGAAATTGCGATAGCCGCCGATGATCGCATCGACCTGCCCGGAATACAGCGATGGCGAGAGCGAGAAATTGACATTCACCAGTTCGACATCGTCAATCGAAACCCCGTATTTGCCCAGCATCGTGCCGAGTAACGCATCTTCGAAACCGGCCAGCGAATAGCCGATTTTCTTGCCCTTAAGGTCGGCAATTTCCTTGATCGGCCCGTCTTTCAGAACGATCAGGCTGTTAAGCGGGGTTGCGACCAGCGTGCCGATCCGGGTCAATGGCAGGCCTTCGGCGGCCTGCACGTGAAGCTGCGGCTGATAGTTCACGGCAACGTCACCCTGACCGGCGGCAACAAGGCGCGGCGGGGCGGATGGATCGGCCGGTTCGATCAGCTCGACATCCAGATCATGCTTGGCAAAAAAGCCCTTTTCCTTGGCGACAATCAGGGGCGCGTGATCGGGATTGACGAACCAGTCGAGAAGTATGGTGAGCTTGTCGGCGGCGAATGCCGGGCTGGTCATTCCCATCGCAACCGCGCCAATCGTGGCCGCGGTGATCATGGATTTCAGGCGTGACATGGATGAACCTCCTATCGGATATCGGAATATTTTTGATGTTCTGCCCCGCAATCTTTCGCGAGGAATTCGGTTTATTTTGCCGGTTTCAGGCTGTCGGGCTGCCATGGCAAGGCCGCACGTAACGCGCGGTCGACAAGGAAATATTGCGTGATCGAAAACGCGCACAGGATCAGAAGGCAGGCAAAGACCATGTCGATCTGAACCCGGGCATTGGCATGCAGCATCAGATAGCCAAGGCCGTGGCTTGATCCGACCCATTCGCCGATCACCGCCCCGATGGGGGCAACCGCAGTTGCGACCCGAAAGCCCGAGGCAAATGAAGGCAGTGCGGCGGGGAGGCGCACATGGGTCAGCAACCGCCAGCGGCTGGCACCCATGGTGCGGGCAAGGTCGAGGAAGCCCGGTTCGGTGCGCGATAACCCGTCAAAAAACGCGACGGTGACAGGGAAGAAAATGATCAGGGCCGCCATTGCGATTTTTGAGCCCAGGCCAAAGCCCAGCCATAATACCAGAAGCGGGGCCAGCGCAAAAAACGGGATCGCCTGCGACACGAGCAAGATCGGCATCAGCCAGAACCGCACGGGGGCAAAAAGTGCCATCGGAAGGGCCGCCAAGGCCCCCAATGCCGCCCCGGCAAAAAGCCCGATCACGGTTTCGGCAATCGTGTATCTGGCATGATCAAGCAACACGTCATGACGCTTGATCAGGGTCAGCCAGACTTCATAGGGGGCAGGCAGCATATATTTCGGCGCGCCGGTGACGGTGACAACAATCTGCCATGTCGCGATCAGGGCGGCGATGATGATGACGGGTCGGGCGAGTTTCAGCAGCCGCCGTTCGGTAAGCGGGGTGCGAGGTGTCTTCGTCATGCCGTTCCCTCCGCCCGGTTGAGTTCCTCGGCGGTGGCGCCAAGCTGACGGAGCAGTTCAGCCTGATGGCGGAGGATTTCCGGATCGGTGACATCGCGCGGGATGGTGCCCGCCGGAAGCATGGCGTCACTCAGGACCGCGGGGGTACCACGCAGGACATGAACCCGGTCACCAATCCGAAGGGCTTCGAGCGGATCATGGGTCACCAGCAAAACCGTTTTGCCGCGCAATACCCGTGCGGCAAGGTCCTGAAGGCGCATGCGATTAAGCGGATCAAGGGCCGAAAAGGGTTCATCCATCAGGACAACCGGGCGGTCTTCCATCAGGGTGCGGGCAAGGGCAGCGCGCTGTTTCATCCCGCCGGAAAGTTCGGCCGGGCGTAAATGTGCGGCGTCTGATAGCCCGACCTTGGCAATCAGCGCATCGGCGCGCGCAAGATCGGGGCGTTCATTGCGAAGCACCGCCCCCAGAACGACATTTTCCCGGACAGTCCGCCAGGGCATCAACAAATCCTGCTGCGCCATATAGGCAACCCGGCCCAAAAGCGGCTTGCCATCCGAGCAGGCAATATCCCCGCCAGCCTCGCCATCGACCAGCCCGGCGAGATAGCGCAACAATGTGCTTTTGCCGACACCAGATGGGCCCAGCAAACAGGTGATGCTGCTGGCGGGCAGGGTCAGGTCAAGATCATGGAAAATATCGTCGCCGTTAAAGGCCACGCGACCACCGCGCAGATGAACATCAAACGGCGTTACGTTGCCCGTTAAAACGGGGGGATTTAAGGAGGCTGCCGGTTTCGGCGCTGGTTCTGTCTTGCGCATGCGATCCTTCCTACGCCGGTCTTAACCGGTTCAGGTTCAAAGGGTCGTCCGGCAACACCGAACCTCTCAGCCGATTCACGATCGGCCCCCCTGGAGATGACGGGACTATGCGCAGATCATGGCGGGACGTCAAGCATTGGAAAAAGTTCTTGATTTGTTCTTTTGTTTGTGGCATAAAGACAAAGTCAACGGGAGAAATGTACCCGGACCGAAACCCGCAAGGCCTTGTGCCTCGCGGGTTTTTGCGTTTGGGACCAGATCAAAGAGGGGATCAGGATGCAGCGGCAAGGATTGAGGCAGGGCGGCGGAGTAGTCCGCAGGATATGGGTCGGGGGATGGCGGAGCCATTACGGCGGCGTTCCGCGCTGGTTCTAATACGCTTTCAATACGCTTGTTTGTCATGACGGGAGAGGTGCGTCTTGTCGGGGAACGGACCCCGGATTTGCCGGAAGCGGCAGCAATGGCAGTGGTGGTGGCAGTGATTTGTGGCCCCTTGGTGGTGGACAGGTTGGGGGCAGTGCGCCCGAAATCCGTCTGCTGATGAAAATGGCGGCAGCCCGAGATGTGTCTGGACGTCGGGGTGGCAGGTTGCCGCCGTGGCCGGAGCGGGCAACGAGCCGGTGGCCGTCAGTGGACCGTCAGTTGGCGAGATTGCTGGAGGCCCGAGGTGTGTCCGGGCTTCATGGTCATGGCATTGCCGGAAGAGGCCGGAGCTGGCAGCGATGCCGTGGGCGGTCAGTGGCCGTCGATGGTGGGAGACAGGTGGGGCCGGAAGTGATCGGATCGACCGTTCGAAGCTAGCCCGCCGGGTGATCCCGTCCATGTGCTAAGCCATCGATCACCGCCGGGAAGCAAATGCGCCTTGCTTTGCGCCGGCTTGTGGTTTCGATATGCTGGGCGATGTCATTTTCTGTTTTTGGGGGCGATGGTCTGGGGGCGGTTGGGTTGCGCGTATCACGGCGGCCCTGCAGTATGGGCTTGCATCAACCAATTGATTTGTCGATACCTGTTGACCTGTGCAGGGCCGCGATTGATTACTTGGGGGTGTTGTCGTCTGGCGTTACCAGAGTGATTGCTCCGCTTGTTCGGCCCGCTTCAAGGTCGGCATGTGCACGTGTGGCCTCGGAAAGGGGATATTCGGTCGCGGCCGGGAACTCATACTGACGCAAAATATTGAACCACGCGTGTGCGGCCCGGTGATAGTTTTCTGTATCCGTGACATACGTAAGGATACTGGGCCGTGCAAGAAACCGGTTGGTCAGATGCCGCAGGTCAAGAGGCGGTATGTCTCCGGCAACCTGACCAATTGTTGCGGTAATTCCGAACGGCCTGGTCGCGTTTAGGGATTTGGTCAGATTATCGCCGCCGATCCCGTCAATCGCGTAATCAACACCGCGTCCTGATGTCAGGTCCATGACGGCGGTTTCAAAATCCTGTTCGCGATACAAGATCGCGTGATCAAGCCCCTGCGCTCGTGCTGCCAGTGCCTTGTCTGAGGAGCCGATTGTGCCGATGGTTGTCGCCCCTAAATGCTTGGCCCAGCGGACCAGTATCTGGCCCAGACCACCTGCTGCTGCGTGTATCAGAACGGTTTGACCCGGTGAGACGCGGCCAATTTGTTCTAATAAAAGGTAGGCAGTCATGCCGCGCAGGAAGGAACCGGCGATCTGATCGGGGTGAAGATCATCGGGGATTTTGATCAGCTGGCTTGCCGAAATGTTGCGTTCTGAGGCATAGCTTCCGGCCGGAAAACCGGCATAGGCAACCTTGTTGCCGATGGCAAAGCCGGTCACGTCAGGACCTGTTCCCGTAACGGTTCCGACAGCTTCAACCCCGATAATCGCGGGCTTTTCTTGCAGCGGATACAGGCCGACGCGATGATAGATATCGACAAAATTAACCCCGATCCGGTTTTGGTCAATCCGGACTTCACCCACGGCTGGTGCGGGTAAATTGATTGCGCATTCCTGAAGGCATTCCGGGCCGCCGATTTGGCTGAGTTCGATGATTCTGGTCATGAAATACTCCTGACATTTGATGTGATATCAGGAATATCCGTTGTTTTTCCTGGGGGAAATTCCCTATGTTTGCGTAGTTAATGGGGAAAAATGCGCAAATGAATTGGGAAGACTACCGATACTTTCTGGCTTTGGCTGATACGGGCAGTTTTTCGGCGGCGGCAAGGGAACTGGGTGTGGATCACAGCACGGTTGCGCGTCGGGTCAATGCGCTTGAAACCACATTCGGGGTCCGGTTGATTGATCGTTTGCCGAAGTCGGTGATGTTGACGGTTGATGGCAAACTGGTTGCCGAGCAGGGGCGTCAGGCGGTTCTGGCAATGCAGGCGGTTGAACGTGTTGCGGCGGGATCCGCCGACCATGTTTCAGGAACTGTTTGTGTGAGCGCACCACCGGCACTGGCCAGTCATATTATCGGGCCAAAAGTCCGGGAATTGCGAGAACAGCATCCTGAGATCGATCTTGTTTTGCAGGGGGAAACCCGATCAACAGACCTGAACCGGCGGCAGGCCGATATTGCGTTGCGCCTGTCGCGCCCGGAAAAATCGGCGGTCACAGTGCGCAAGTTGACGGATATGCCGTTCGGTTTTTACAGCGCACCTGATTATGACAAGCCCGAGCATGTCTGGGACTTTATCAGCTGGGATGAAACGACGGCCAGTATCCCGCAACATCGCTGGATCGAGGAGCGGTTGCATGGGCGCAAGGTCGTGCTGCGTAGCAATGATACCAGCATACAGGCTGCGGCGGCTGGCTCGGGGTTGGGAGTTGCGATTTTACCGCACTTTGTCGGGGATGCCGATCCAAGGCTGGCCCGCCTTTATCCTCATGAAAGTTTTCCACCGCGCGAGGTCTGGATGCTGGTGCATGAGGATCTGCGTCATGCACCACGCATCCGAACTGTGATGGATTTCCTGATCAAGACTGTTGCCGTGCTGAAAACCCAGATCGTCTGAGTAATTGATATATTGCTTACCACGCTGCCGCGCTGGATAAAAGCCGTCCTGCCGGGTAATCCCAGCCATGTGCGACGCCATCAATGGTGGCCGGGAACCGAACGCGCCGGGCCTTGCCCCAGCTTGTGGTTTCGAGATGCGGGGCGATGTCGTTTTCGGTTTCGGGGGCGATGGTTTGGGGTCGGGTTGGTTGCGCAGTCTGGCAGAGCAGGTGGGCGGTGCGGGCCAGCGAATGGCGGGCGGTGGTGATCTGGCCGGTCTGGCTGCGAAGCAAAAGGGCGTGGATCGTGCTTGCCGCCATCAGATAGCCGGTGGCGTGGTCAAGGGCCTGCACGGGAAGGGGCGTTGGTTTTGGCGCATCGGCCTGTTTCATGCCGAAATCGGCGATGCCACAGCTCATTTGTACCAAGCTGTCAAAGCCGCGTCGTTTGGCCCACGGGCCGGTCCAGCCATAGGCGCAGAGTGTCACATCAATCAGACCGGGATTGATGCGGCGAAGTTCATCCGCGCCGTAACCAAGACCCGGCAGGGCATCGGGGCGATAGCCATGCAGCAGGATATCAGCACCTGCCAGAAGGCTTTCGAATGTTTTGCGATCCTCGGCACGTTTGAGGTCAAGCCCGGCACAGCGTTTGCCAAGGGTGATTTCGGGGATTACCGCGCCCTCGTCCCAATGGGGCGGGTCGATGCGCAGGACATCGGCACCATAGGCCGCCAGAAACCGCCCGGCGACCGGACCGGCCAGAACGCGGGTCAGGTCAAGCACGCGAATCCCGGCCAAGGGGCGGTCGGGCCGGATAACGTGGCGCGATTTGGTGAATGTGCCGTGATCCTGCCAGCCGATCAGCGGTTCGGCTGCAATCGCCGCCCCCTGCGGGTGGGATTGCCAGTCATCGAGGCTGCGCATGGTGGCGGCACAGCCGCCCGCCGCAATGATTGCGGTTTCGAGGTCATCGGATTTCCAGTTTGCGACAATGGGGGCGAGGGCCTGGCGATCCGGATAATCGCCCAGAACCGAAAGGGCTGCCGCACGGTGATGCGGGGCGTTGGTGTGAAGCCGTATCCAGCCATCGGCGGTTTTGTAATCACCGGCAATCGCGTCCCAGACCGGCGGCAGTTCCCAGCCAATCGGGCGGATCGTGATATCAAACCATTTCGACGCCAGCCGTTGATCAATGATGACGCCTGCCTGATCACCGGTGGCCAAACCGCGATAGCGGGAAATCATGGCGGATGCGATGCCCATTGAGGCCGTTGCAAGATCAGTCACGGCAAAGAAGGATGGCAGGGCGTCCGCGCCGGTGATTTTGATATCGGGCAGGGCGTTTGTTGCGCCCGGTAGATCAAGGGCATTTGCAATCGGGGCGATGAACGGGTTGGGCTTGTTGGTCATGGCGGTCATGTTGGTGGCTCCTTTTTCCGCATCGGTGGCGCGGGGGGGGGGGGGGATTGATCGGCCAAGGATCACGCGGGGCTGGACAAATCGTCAATCTTGATCAAGATAATCAATATGAAAAATCTTGATGATCCGATGAATGAGACGGCATTTTTCACGCTGTCAGCACAGGAAGTCTGTGCGGCGACCGGCATATCGCGTGATACGCTTTATGCCTATGTCAGCCGCGGGATCGTGCGCGCCATTGCCCATCCCGGTGATGCACGCAAAAGCCTTTATGACCATCGCGATGTGCGCAAAATCATTGAGAGCAAAAAACGCGGCCGGTCGCGGCAATCGGTGGCGGCATCGACGATTGACTGGGGCGAACCGATACTGGTGTCGAAAATCACCCGCATTGCCGACGGGCGGTTTTTCTATCGCGGCAAGGATGCGGTGGGGCTTTCGGACACCATGACGCTTGAAGATGCCGCGCGGCTTCTGGCGGGATTGCGGGTCGATCAGGATCGGTGTTGCGCGCCCGATTTCATCCCGGCCAATCACACCACACCGTTTGACCGGATGATTGCGATGATGGCGGGCGAGGTGACAAGCCATCCTGCCGGGGATGGTCGCCCGGTGGCGGCGAAGCTGATGCGGCTTGCGGCCTTGGCGGCGGCCGGTATGCGCGATGACGGTGAAAGTCCGATCCATGTGATGCTGGCGCGTGCGTGGTCAAAGAGGCCAGAGGCCGTGGATTTGCTGCGCCGCGCACTTGTGCTGTGTGCCGATCATGAATTGAATGCGTCGGCCTATGCGGTGCGGGTGGCAGCATCGGCAGGCGCGAGTGTCCCGGCATCCCTTCTGGCCGGGTTGGCGACATTATCGGGCAGTCGGCATGGCGGGTTAACGCCGCGTTGCCGGGCATGGATGGACCGGGTGGAAAAGCGCAAGATTGATCCGGTGCAGGGTGGCGTGCCACCCGGTTTCGGCCATCCGCTTTATCCCGATGGCGATCCGCGCACGCGCGCGATCATGCAATCCTGCGGGCAGGTGGGGGATGCGTTCTGGGCACGAATTGCAGACCGGGTGACGGATGAAACCGGGCAATATCCCAGCCTTGATTTCGGGTTGGCGTTGCTCGAACGCGAGCTTGATCTTCCGAAAGGGGCCGGGCTTGGCATTTTTGCCGTCGGGCGCATGGCGGGCTGGATCGCGCATCTGTTTGAACAACGCCAAAGCGGCAAGATCATTCGGCCCCGGGCGGCAACAGCTTAACGAAACAGTACGGGCATAAATTTCTTATATTAGCTTGCAATGAATCATCTATTCTGATGATCTATTTAAGATTGCAAAACAATGGGGGATGTTATGTCATCAAAAATACAGTTTCTAGTGAACGGCTACGACAGAGATCATGGGCAAGAAATAATCTCGTATCTCGAAGATGCGGATCATTTTGAATGCTTGGCGGCCTTTGCAACAGGTTCGGCAGATGGGTTTGCCGATCAGCTTAAGGCTGCACTCAAGCGCGGAATGACCGCACGTATAGCGATAGGTCTAAGTTCCTATGTTACCCAGCCAGCGCTTTTGCAGTCTCTATTGTCCCTGACGAAAAATAATGCATTTCAGCTCTATCTCTCACATATGGATAGCGAAATATTTCACCCGAAAATCTATTGTTTTCGTAAGGGGAAACGCACAAGAGTCCTGATCGGTTCGGCAAATCTGACAGGCGGGGGATTTAAAGAGAATTATGAAGCTTCCGCTGTTGTCGACAATTCAGAAATTCTGGCTGCTATTGAGAACTGGTTCGATGACTTGATTGATGAAGAAGTTTTGCTTCCGGCAAGCAAATCTTTGATTCAAGAATATGAAGCGGCCTATGAGAAAAATCGCGTTTGGCAGAATTTGATCAGACGACAACAGATGCGGATAGAGCAACAGACCCCTGAAGCAGGGACGCTGGTTGCAATGCTCGCTGAGATGCGAAAGGACACAACCAAAGAGGGGTTTGATCAAGAGATCGCGCTTCGGGCTAGAAACGCAAGAACTGCGCGAGACATTATAGCAAATATCGCACAATATTCGGAACGTTCGGATATTTCTTTCGATAAACTCTATGGAGAATTGCTGAATTGTTTCCATTCAAGCGGTATAGTTAGAAGCAAGTCGGAAGTATGCAAGCAGGCTAACATTTTTGCTGCGGCCATGGAGGAAATCCTCTCCTATGAGATTAAAAGCCTGAAGCCTACGAAAGCTTATGAAATTCTGAGTAGCCGCTTTCAAGGGATCACTGGGGCAGGAGTCAATCTGCTTACAGAAATCCTGCATGCATTGGATGCTGAGCGATTTGCTGTTATGAATGGGAATGCGACAAGGGGCATGAACCTTGCCAATATTTATCACTTCCCAACCATATTGAATAAAACGTCGATCAAGCCTGAAACATATGCGTTGTTCTGTGAAACGGCTGAAAGAGTAAAAGCTAAGTTAAATCTCGATGATATGATGGAGCTCGATGCTCTGTTTAATTATTGCTATTGGCGTATTTAGCTGGCGATACATCATCCAACTCATATCGTCATCAGTTCCTACCTGTGCGGGAATCAAGATAGCGGGCAGTGCGCGCGCGTTTTTATCGGACCAAGCCGGGAAGGTGTATCTGCCCGCTGGCGAGCTTTATCATCATGGTTCATGCAACGATTTTATCGTCATTTCGGAACACGTGCCGGTCTGGTTTGTTTGATAAACAGGGCAAACGGTAACGAAGGACGAGACAATGCCTGCAAAATCGAAATCCCAGCAGAAAGCCGCCGGTCTGGCGCTTTCGGTCAAGCGTGGCGAGCAGAAAAAGGGCGAACTGACCGGGGCTGCGCGCGAGATGGCAGAAAGCATGTCCGAGGAGGAGCTTGAGGAACTGGCATCGGGCCAGCGCAAGGGCAAGCCGGAGCATAAATCCAAGTCGGGATCGTGATCGGTATCACATCCCTGGCTTGTGAAATCAGGCCGTCCGGTTATCTTTTTCTGATCGACAGGATCGCGGAAGGTACAGATGCAGGACCGGCAAAGATTTTCCATTCATCATGGCATCGAAGATCGCCATATCGACAAGGCGCTTGATCTTTTCTGGCAGGCGTTTCGCCAGAAGCTTGCCCCGGTGTTGAAGCCGGAGGACAAGGCGTTGCGCTTCCTGAGACGGGTTGTTGATCCGGCACATGCGATCAGTGCGGTGTCGTCCGATGGTGATCTGCTTGGCATTGCCGGTTTCAAAACGCCCGCGGGGGCGTTTATTGGCGGGAAGCTATCGGATATCTGCGCGATTTATGGCGCGTGGGGCGGATTGTGGCGCGGGGTTCTGATCGATATTCTTGAACGGGATCTGTCCGAGGGGGTGCTGTTGATGGACGGCATTTTTGTTGATCCTGATGCGCGCGGCAAAGGTGTTGGCACGGCACTTCTGGACGGGATTGCACATGAAGCCCGGGCGCGCAATCTGGCGCAGGTGCGGCTTGACGTGATCGATACCAATCCGCGCGCCCGGGCGCTTTATGAAAGATGCGGCTTTGTTGCGGGCGAGGTGCAGGAGCTTGGCCTGCTTCGTCATCTGTTCGGGTTTCGCACGGCAACGACGATGATGTTGCCGGTTTGATGCGGATTAAACACAAAACGCTTTAGCGCGCCGGGCTATGGGCTTTGCGTGATCTGTTTGATCCAGGTGGTGATGTGATCTATCGCGCCCGGGGCATAGGCATGGCGCCCCATCACGACAAAGGCCAGTTTGACGATGTCAGGCATCTGATCGGCAAGCTGATAATTAAACAGGCTTGCGCGCAGCAGCCCGTGCGTCGCATCGGGAAGGGTGATGACCCTGTTTGCACGATTGTTGGGCAGGGCAAGTTTGCGATAGATCGTTGCATTATAAGCCGCATCAACATTGAGGTCATCTTCGCCCCATATGGCAAGCAGGGGCGATGTGACTGTTTCAAGCTGCTGTGCTGCGTCTGATCCGATATTGCGTTTCACAAATTCATAGCGGTCCTGTGACATGACTTCCTGATCATGGGGGATGGCCAGATAGTCCTGATAGGTGCTGTTGGGGCCGAAAATCCGGTTATCCATGTTGTGCGCGGTTGCAATGCGCATGGCGACTTCATCGGGCCGGGTGCCAAGGGCCGCGAGGCGCGTGCGCATGTAATAGGTGCCCTGATGCTGCCAATTGACTGCCGCGCCGATCAGGATGTGAAAGGCGGCATCGGGCAGGCGATTGGCGATATCGGGGATGACCCAGCCGGCCTGCGAAAACCCCAGAAAGCCGATTTTGCGGTTTTCGTTGCCATCAAGGTTGCGAAGGGCGGCGAAGGCGGACATCGCCTCGTTGGCGCGATCATTCATGGATTGATCAAGCCAGTTTCCCGTGCTGTTGCCAATACCCGCTTTGTCCCAGCTATACACACCAATTCCGTCATCCAGCAGGCTGTTGATCAGCGGCAGGTAACCGTCATGCGAAAAGCGGTCCTGCGGGCCATCACCATGGATCAGAAGGACAATCGGGGCGGTATTGGCCGCCGCACCATCGGGCAGGATCAGGGTGCCCGAAAGCCGGTTGCCGTGATCGTCAAATTCGACAAGGCGGCTATTGCGGCCTTCAAGATCAAAATCGGCAAGCCCCGAAAGGGCAAAGCCGCCGACAATGACAATAACGATGATCAGGATCGCAAGCCCCGCGAAAAGGCGGCGGCGTTTTGACGTTTTTCCGGGCACGGGCGGGGCTCCGACGGGTTGGTGATGACGATGGATTGAGAGCGATCAGGACGATGTCATGAAACGGGTCAGAAGGGCCTGATTGGCGGCGTCAAACGTGACCCGGCCAAGGGCGACGCGGCCATCAAGTGCGTTTTTGACCGCATCAAAATCCGTATCGGAAAAGCCGCCACAGGTTTCAATGACCTCTATCCCGTCCTTGGCAAAACTCTGTGCGGCAACGATCAGGGCCGCGATATTTGACGCGGCAAAGATATGGGTGGTGAAGCCATCGCCGGGCAGGGTGGTTTGTGTGCCACGTACCGGATATCCGTCGGCCTTGATCAGAAAGGCATAGTTTTTGATCGGCATGGGGCGGCCTGTCGTTTAAGAAAAGGGGCGTTTATAAAAAGGACGTTTAAGAAAAGAGAAAGTGTTCCGGGAGCAGAGTTACGCGGATGCGTTTGCGCGTCAATCCTGCGATGCCCCAACGAGCCCAGCCCGAATGAAGCATGATCGGTCATGATGCCATCTGATGAACCTGTTCTGAATTATCCCGATCGTCGCCGCCATGATATCCGTCCGCGCATGATCGCGGCCGAGATTTATCGCGGGTCGAGTTACGGGCCCAAACACCCCCTGTCGATCCCGCGGGTGTCGCTGGTGGTGGATATGGTGCATGCGATGGGTTGGGTCGATGGGGAAAATTACCTGACCGGGCCGGTGGCGACGCCGGCACAACTGGCACGCTTTCACGATCCCGACTATATCGCCGCCGTGGCACAGGCCGAACGCGACCAGATGTTGCCCGAGGACATGATGGTCAGATACGGGTTGGGGAAAAACGGCAATCCGATCTATCCGGAAATTTTCCGGCGTCCGGCGACAGCAGCCGGATCATCGATCATGGCCGCCCGGCTGATTGCCGATGGCGGGATCATCCATCATCCGGCGGGGGGCACGCATCATGGATTGCGTGATCGGGCATCGGGGTTTTGCTACTTCAACGACCCGGTTCTGGGCATTCTTGAACTGCTCGATTCGGGGCTGGATCGGGTGCTTTACCTTGATATTGATGCCCATCACGGCGATGGTGTGCAGATTGCCTTTGCCGATGATGACCGTGTTTTGACGGTTTCGATGCATGAAGAAGGGCTATGGCCGCGCACCGGGACGATTGATGATGTCGCCGGGGGAATGGCGCGGAACCTGCCGATGCCAAGTGGCATGCATGATGACGAGATGCGTTATGTCCTTCATGAATATTTCATGCCGCTTGCGCAGAAGTTTTCACCACAAGCCATTGTTTTGCAATGTGGATGTGATATATTAGCAGAAGATCCATTATCCAGACAGATGCTTGGCAATCAGGCCATTTGGGACGTGGTCGGGGCCATGATCAAAATGGCACCCAGGTGTCTGGTACTGGGGGGCGGAGGATATAACCCTTATGGGGTTGCGCGCTGTTGGTCCGGGGTGTGGGCGGTTGTAAACGAAATCGAAATACCACCTGTGTTAACCATCACAGCGGAAAATATCCTGCGTGCCGTAAAATGGACGCATAGCCGTGGAAAGCAGCCGGACGAAAAAATGCTGACCAGCATTAAAGATCCGTGGCGCGGCGGGGACATACGTGACGAAGTCAGGACACGCGTCCAAAGACTGAAGGGGTATGGGTTATGAAGTCGTTCATTCAAATGACCTTGGTTGTTTGCTTTATCAGTGCTGCCGTGATGGCGGGGCTGAATGCAAAGGCAACAGGGTTTGAACGATCGCGCCTGCTGGTGGATGGCAAGGTTTTCAATGTTGAAATGGCGGTAACGCCCGATGAACGGTCCCGCGGATTGATGTTCCGCACCGAAATGGCCGAGGATGCCGGGATGCTGTTTGATTTTGGCCGCGCCAGCGACATTTCAATGTGGATGAAGAACACCTTCATCTCGCTTGATATGCTGTTTATCGACAAGAATGGCGTGATTGTCGGGATTGAAAAACGCACCGTGCCGAAATCCGAAACCATCATTCCGGGGCCAAAGCCGGTGCGCTTTGTTCTGGAGCTTAATGGCGGTTCGGCGGACCGGTTGGGATTTGAAGTTGGCGAGAAGGTCGAGGGGCTGCCGCGCTAAGACATAGTAACAGCAATCGTGACAGGCCCGTTGCGGCCACGCGATCCTCAATCAGCAATAGCAAGGCCGCGGATGATTTCTGCGGCCTTTGGTTTTTGACCTGCATTTTATTTCCAATCCGGGCAAAAAACGCATAATGCGGTCTTGCCCGTGCGGAATTATGGTGCTAAATCCACATCCGCGTCGGGGAGTAGCGCAGTCTGGTAGCGTACCTGCTTTGGGAGCAGGGGGTCGCGAGTTCGAATCTCGCCTTCCCGACCATTTTTCCCTTTTGCCATACGGACACGTTTTCATGTGCCGGCAAAAGGTGTAAAAGATGACGAGACAGCGGGTGTTAGAGAGCCCCGAATTGTTGTCATCTTATCCGACGGTCAAGACGAGGGTCCCGATGAAGGTCCGTGTTTACAAACCTGCCAAAAACGCCATGCAGTCCGGTCGTGCGGCGACCAAACACTGGGTGATGGAATTTGAACCGGGTGCAAAGAAGGTTGCTGATCAGCTTATGGGCTGGATCGGATCGACCGATACCCGTGGCCAGGTTCGCATGTATTTCGATAGTCTTGAAGAAGCACAGGCATTTGCCGCCCGTCACAAGCTGATTGCCGATATCGAACAGCCGAAATCGCGCGTCCGCCGGGTGCAGGCCTATGCTGATAACTTCGCGTTCAAACGCGTCGTCTGATCCTTCGGCCATCAAGACGGCCGATCACCATCATCGGGGCGGTTTCCGCCCCGTTCGTCTGACAGAAGACGTTAAAGACTGAAACGATATGTCTATCATGCCGGGCAGGCGTCCAATGCTTTGCCCCGGGGCACCAACCGGCCCCCACAGCGGTCCCTTAGCTCAACTGGATAGAGCAACAGACTTCTAATCTGTAGGTTGCAGGTTCGAGTCCTGCAGGGATCGCCATTTTTCTATTTTGATTATCAAAGGTTTGGCGGTGTTTGGTGCGAATGCCAATTTTGCAGTTAGACACTGGTTTCAGCTAAAGTTAGACACTCAAGCGCCTTGATCAAGTCGGTTCAATTTGTCAATAGCCAATGATGCGGCGCGTTTTCGCTCACTATATTTGCGAACCATTTGTGCGGTTTCGTGGCCGGTAATGGCGCCAATCTCTTCCCATGATAGGCCAAGTTCCCGAAGGCGGGTGGCGGCTGCGTATCGCCCGCCGTGCGCGGTGAAGTCCGCGGGTAGGTCGGCTGCGTCATATGCCTTGCGCATCATTTTCGAAAAAGCCGTCGCGTCGTATGCCTTGCCCTTGGGTGCCGGGATCAGATTCAGGTGATCGTGATCTGGTAGCCAAATATCGAGGGCTTGCTGCAATACATTTGACAATGGGATTTCAACGCGTGCAGCGGTTTTTTGCTGTTTGACGCTGATCCATCCGTTTTTGATGTGGCCGCGCACCATCGTTCGAACATCTGATGCACGTTGTCCGGTGTATAAAATGAGTTCGAACGCAGTCCGTTCGCGCGTACCCATCGCCCAATGCGCCCGAAACTGTTCGATTTCATTTTCTTCCCAAGATCGAAAGCCTTCGCCTTCCTTGAGGCGGCGGGGGCGCGAGGCGGGGTTATGCATGAGCCAGCCCAGATCGATCGCATAATTCAGTATTATGCGAAGCTGAGAGACGATGGCGTTGGCCGTCCGCGGGGTGTTGTGGAACCGGTTGTGGAGCATTGTGACGAATTTGCGCGGGGTGGATTTAACGTCCATCTTCCCGGCGATGCTGCCTAATGTATCGAGGTGCCGGGAATATTCTTTTTTGGTTCGAGGCTTAAGCTGTTTGTAAATCGGGCTGGCTTTGTATTTGGCAATCAGGTCATCATATGAACCTGGCGTAACCTTTTTCCCGCCATTGGCGCCGGTTTGAAACTCTTCATGAATTCTTTCATACTCTGCCCGCCAAGCGTCGGAGCCGAGATCGCCCTTTATCCGGATTTTCGACCCGTCCCGGCGATAATAGCAATAAGTCTTACCCTTGACTTCATATGCTTTAACGTACGGCAGACTGATTAGAACCATTTAGAAGGTCGTCCCATGTTTCGGCGGCGATGTTTTCGTTGGTGGCTGCTTGTAAAGTCAGTCCGGATCTTCGATTGAAATAGGCCTCGACCGCGATGCTATCCCACCCAAATTCTGGGTCTTTTTTGGGGAAGCCGTCAAGCTTCCCTATTTTTCGATGCATTGTTTGCGGTGTGCAGCCTAGACGGCAGGCTAACTGCCAGTCTGTCCAGTAGCGAGGGTCAGGCACAAAGCCGGGAAGCTTTTTGGTTGTCATGCTGCATCCTCTATCGGGCGTATCTGGCTGAAATCAATGTCCGGGGTGAAAAAGCCGAGCATGCCCTTGCAAGGCAGGGGATTGATCAGGCGCGGATTGCGAAGCACAAAGCCATAGGGGCCGTTGAACCAATCGCTATCCATGTCGGATACGCAGTCGATAATCTCCACGATGCCAACAATAGCGCCGAACGTTTCGTGCGGGTGATTGATCAGGAAGCTGCGTTTGTCGGCTGCAGGGCCGTCAAATGACTTGCTGGAATGGATCAGCACGTCGCCGCGATAATTGGTTTCCCATTTCCGGTTTTCGACATCCTTGTCATCATGGAAAATGTGATGAACCCAAGGCTGGCGGACTGATAGAGCTTTCATGCCGCCTCGCTGGTCTGAGTTTCGCCGTTGATGATTGCTGCGACCTGTGGCGCAGTGAGTTTGAGGCATCGGTTGGCTGCGTTCGCAAGTCGTTGCGCCTCGGTTTTGGTTTGTCTCGGTGCAATCAGTGGGGAGGCTGTATCAATCCCGCCATCCGCTTTGTACGTATATAGAATCGGCCATGATCCGTCGGAAGACTGACAGTTGGCTGAGAATGCGATTTTGAAATCACTAGCGTCTTGTAGACGATGGACAAAAAGAAGCTCGTTCGACCAAATCTCGTTTGCGAGCCGTTCAAGTGGTCTGCGGTACCGGGCTTGATTGATGCCGGTTTCAGGGGTTGCGACCCGTGCGTCGTAGTATTGATTGCTGGCAACCGAGACCAGATAGGTCAGATGACGAACACCGTCGGTCCATTCCTGAGGGGTAGTTGTCTGAGGTAGTGCCACTTTTGTCGCTAGCTTACAGAAGGTTTCAAGTTGATCAAGAAAGCTAGGTCCTGCTTCGTGGCTGGCAAGGTCGGCTGCGTCCAGCGCGTCATAAAGTGCTGCAAGCGGATCTATTTTGATCAGGCGTTCGACCGCGCGTATCTTGAAGTCATCGGCGATCGTGGTGCCTTCGAACTCGGCAAGGGTGCGTTTGGCTTCTTCATATGCAACTGCATTCTGTTCAAAAATATCGGGCATGGTTCTGTCCTTGTTCCGGGTTTCTCGTCGCGGAGAACGGCGGGCGGGGTGCGGTTGGGGTTGGGTGCCGGTGGGGAAACCGGCATGCCCGCCGTTCTGCGGAACGAGGCGGCTAGGCCGCGTCGTCCTGATTGGTGGCCCGAAGGCCGACCCGTCTGATAAATTCATCGCGGTTGATGGGTGCGCCGGGAAAGCGTTCGAGATAGGTGTCGAGGCTTTCAAATGCCTTGCGCAGCGCGGTTGCGGCTTCGATTTCGGCGACAAGCAGGATTTCATCGCCGCGCATGTGTGGGTGATTGTTGCTCATGCGGCCATGTCCTGAATGAAGATCGGCAAGGTTACCTGAATGCGGTTGGCAAACAGGTGCTGGGCTTCCTCGGCGGTCATCGGCTGGACTTTGGTGGTCAGCGGACGAATATTCGGGTCGCCGACCTGCTCGGGCAGGTTGTCGCGGCTTTCGGTTGCCAAGGCGATCTGATCGGCGCGCTTGATTTCCCGGGCGATGTGATCAGGGACCGGCCATTGCAAACCGGCGGCAGTATGGATCGCCTCGTCGACCATTTCCTCGATGATCTCGCGGCCCATGCGGACTTTATGGAAGTTCTGCAGCTCGTTGCGGACATGGATCGGGAATTGCGCAAAGAAGGCCTCGTGCTCTGCGTCCTTTTCCGGGGTGCTGGTGTCGCCCGTGATGTATTCCTTCGCGTCGTGGATCAGGGCATAGGGCTCTGCCTCCGCACTGACCAGATCGGCGACAATCACGGAATGCTGCGCGACCGGGATTTTGGTATGCCCGGTATAGCGATTGATGTTTGAGAGGGCGTAGCAGACATCCGGCCAGTAAATGTCCGATGCCTTTGGAGCCAGCAGGTCGATTTTGCGGCCCGACATGGTTAGAACAATGGTGTTCATTTCGGTTCCTTTCGGATTACGCCGCCGGTGGGAAATCGTCCGGATCGGCGGGCGGGGCGGTCATTTCGCTGGGCGGGGTTTGGAAAATCGCGTGGGTGCGGACCTGGCGACGCGAAATCCAGATTTTGTTGCCGGCCTGCGGGTGGTTTGATTTTTCCTCGACCTTGATCATCATTTGCCCGGACGGCAGGGCGACGATGACCTCGCCCGCGCCCATCTTGCCGTCGCGGATAAAGATCAGGGTCGATCCCGGTGCGGGCATAACGGCCAGATTGGCGATCTGCTGGCGGATCGGGATCACGGTCGGAGATTTCGGGAATTGGGTCACGGATGCGGTCATGCTGCCGTCCTCCGGTTATTATTTGCTGTGATGGCGTCCTTGAGTTTCTGGCGGCTGGCCTGCAGACCGGTTTCGATCTGTTCGGCGGTGTGGTCATCGATCTGGATCGACAGGTCGCCAAAGCGAAGGGTGATGATGCCGCTAAAGCCGTTGGCGCCGTGGCTGATGGCCTCGGTGATGACCGGCTTTGCGTCGTGCTGGGTCATGATCATCAATGACATATCAATGACCCTTTCCCGGTTTGTGCCGTGGTTCGGGGTCGTCCCACATCGCACGCAGGAATGCGTCGATATGGTCTTTCCAGTTTTCAAGGCATTTGTGAAAGCTGCGCATGTCACTGGCTCCCGTCCGGTCGCCGCACAAGGCGGGTGATGGCGGGGCGTGACGGGCGCGGGCGGATGATCGCGGTGTTGGGCGACATCATGCTTTGCGCTGCGATGGTCAGAACCAGCAGCGTCATGATCAGCATCCAGCCCGGAAAATGCGGGTGGCCGAAATCGGCGATCAGATCGCCGGAGCCCTGATCGAATGTCAGGGTATTAACGGTGGTGTTTGAGAGAGACATGGGCGCGTTCTCCTCCTCAAGCCAGCACGCGCGCTAGAGCTTGCGCGAGTTCTAGAATTTCTGGGGAGGGGAGGTTGCCTTCCGGGCGGTTCTCTATAGGCGTCGCTGGGTTGGCCCGTCGTGCCCAAGTGGGTTTGCGAGCCTCGATATAGCCTGCGTGAATGTCGCAGGCTGAAACCTGACCATTTGTTGCTTTGCTGATCAGATGAATGATCTTTGGCGAACCGACCATTTGCCCGCAGCAAATGCGTGATATTTGTGAATCGGTCGCGCCGATCAAAACAGCAAAATCGCGCTGTTTGATATTATTTGCCTTGAGCCAACTTTTTAGCTGCATGAGTTTCTCCTTTTCGGAAATTCAACTCACGCTATCACCAAAATGGTGGATGTCAATGCAAAAAATCACCAAAACAGTTAAATTGGTGTATCTGTTTTGGTGTTAAAGCTTTCTGGCGTACCAGACTATTCGACCGATGATGTTGATTTCATCGACGGTTCGCTCGTATGTGGAGTGGTGGGCGTTGTCTGAAACGACCCGCACGGTTGGCGGCTCTGAGTTGGGTATAACCTCAATCCGCTTCACGACGACGCCAAAGCCGTCCCATAAGGCGAATACGCCGGGTGGGCTGGGTTGTTTGTCGGCAGTGTTGACGATGACGCGGTCGCCACTTCTGAGGGTGGGTTCCATACTGTCGCCTTGAACCTCAATAACCCTGGCATTTCTCGGGGCCACTCGTAACTCGGTAATCAGGTATTCTTTTGGGATCAGCCATTCCGCTTTGATTGCGTCTGTTGTGATGTGGTGCCCGTTACCGTTGGGTTTGAAGGCGATTAGTGGCTCGGCTCCACCACCCATGCCGGCCCGGATGTCTATTTCGGGTATCTTACTCTCGTCGGTCAAAGCATCGGCGTATTTTTCACGATCCGGGTCCGGGCCGAGCGGTTGAAGTAGTCTCTCTCGTGAAATCGGTTCGATCTCAATGCGGTCGTAGAGTGCATTTGTTGGAATGTTCAATGCCTCTGCGATTTTCATCACCCAATCGATGGTGAGTTTGCGCTGGCCCAACTCCAACCGGCTGATTTGCTGGTTGGTGGTTCCCAGTTTTCTTGCGAGTTCAGATTGCGACATTCCTGCCGCTTCTCTTGCCTCTTTAATGCGATTTGCGTTTTTCATGGTCTAATTGTCTCTATTCTGGTGGGGATGTCTATCGCCATGTTGGTGATTTTTGGTGTTGACGATACACCAAAATGGAGATAGCGTTCGGTTGTCATGAAATTAACGCTCTGGATACAGCAGCACTGCGGCGGAAGTCGGAAAGAGTTTGCGAAGATGATCGGCTCATCGCCGCAGGCAATTTACCGTTATGAGGATGGCGATCGCGTCCCGGCCCCGAAAGTTATGCACAAAATTGTCGAGGTAACAGGGGGTGATGTCACCCCTAACGATTTCTTCAATTTGAACGATGATCACTCTGAGGCGGCTTGAACACGCCATTGTCGTCTTTTTCCCATCCGGCACGTCGCAGAATGGCTTCCGCGTGTTTTCGGTCAGATGGATCGCTGCTTTGTTGCAGGGTTTCAAGGGCTTCGCGGAAATCTTCGGTGGCGCGTTTCAGGGCGTCAATTCTTTCTGACTTCGTGGTCATGTTCGTTGCTCCGTTGCTGCCCCTTTCTTATGGGCTTCGCCTGCTTGGGCAGCAACTCCCAAAATGGGAAGGTTTGATAGCCATGCCATATGTTCGATCCGAAAACAGTTTTGCTGACGCCACCACCAAAGCCATGCATGCCGTTGGTGGCGAGGCTTTGGCCGGTGTTTGCGGCGTTTCATATTCCCGGCTTCGCCAGTGTGCCAATCCGATGCGCGGCGATGTGATCAATATGCAGGCCGCGGTTGATGCCGATATCGCATCGGCGCGGGCCGGGGCAGGGTGCCCGCATTTTGAAAGTTACGCGGCCCAGCTTCATCGCGCCGGGGTTTTGGGAGGGTTTGATGCCGAACGCGCCGGTTTGCGCGCCCTGATCCGGTCCATCGCAGCACTTTTGCGCGAGGCAGCGGACCGCATGAGTGCCGCCCTAGAGCCGCAACCCAGACTTTGCGGGGTGGCGGCATGATGGCGCGGGTATCAGGGGCCGAGAAAAGGGCGATTTTGCAAAGGGCCGTCAATCAGGGCGGCGAATGCATGATTACCCGTCATGCCCGGGTGGCTTATGCCCTGCGCGATGATGGTCTGGGCGACGTTTCCTTTGATGAAATCGGGTTTATGGATTTTACGATCAATGATGATGGTCGTCATTATCTGGCGGCGTGGGGTGGTCGGTGATGGCGGGATATATTTCTGATCGTCACCGGTGCGAATATGCCCTTCCGGCTGTTTTGATGCAGCGGGTTGCCCGGATCATTCTTGAGCCGGGAACCAAGGAAGGCCATGCCGAGTGCCTTGAATGTCTTGAACGCGCCTGCAACGAACCCTTTGCCGACCTGCCGCAGGATCGGGCGCGCAAGCTGCGTCGACGGGTGATGACCCTGCAGGCGGAGTTGTTGCTTGACTATGAAGATCGCCCGGTGATCACGGTGTTTCTGATGGTCGTGATCTGGCTGCGCGACATGCTGGCAGATGGGACGTTGGTGCTTATCGAGGGATCGGACTTTGACCTTGCCGCCACCTGCCTGATCGCCCAGATCGAAAAGCATGATGATCTGGTCGAGGGGGCCTATAAATCTGGCGAAAAGAACGCCCGAAGGCTGGCCTCCAAGCTTGAATTGCGCGGCTATTATCAAGGGCGCGCTGCCCGAAAGGCGGCGGCATGAAGGTCATCGAAGCGATTTCCCGTCATTTGGTCGAGCTTGATCTTTTGTCTCGCCATTTTGGGGCTGGGGGTACCGACCGCTGGCAATATCTAAAGGATGTTTTCTGGGTGTCGAAGTCGGCTGAGGCTTCACGGGGGCTGCGGTCTTTTGGCTTGTTGACGGGTGTTGGTGTTCTCGAAATCGGCAGTCTTTGGCGTCATGTCAAGACAGGTGGCGAGTACCAGATTATCGGTGCCTGTCAGATTGAGGCCACAAACACCCCCGGATTTATTTATCGGTCTGTTGAAACTGGCGTCGTGTGGTGCCGCCCTCGGGGTGAGTTTCTTGATGGTCGTTTTGAGCGTATCCCGATGGCAGGGGGTGAAGTATGAGCCATCGCACCCCCATCCCCCAATCCGTCCTTGATGACATCATTGCCCGCACCGATCTGGTTGATCTGGTCGCAAATTCCGGCGTCAAGCTGATCAAGTCGGGGCGTGAATATCAGGGGCTTTGTCCGTTCCATTCAGAACGCACGCCATCCTTCACGGTGCGGCCCGACAAGGGCTTTACGCACTGTTTCGGCTGTGGCGCCCATGAAACCGCCATCGGTTATCAGATGCGCGTTTATGGCCAGAGTTTTATCGAGGCGGTCAAGGTGCTTGCATGGCAGGCCGGTGTTGATCTGACCGATTATGTCGGGCGGGCGGAAAAGCCCAAGGCCGCGCCCAAGCCCAAGATCGCCAGCCGCGCCGATGAAGGTACGCGTGAAACCGAAACCGAAAAGCGCCGTCGGCGCGGGCAAAGGATGTGGCAACGCGGCGTTCGGATCGAAGGGACCGCCGCCGAGGTTTATCTGGCGCAACATCGCGGGATTGATCGGGCATTGTTCCTTCACAACCCGGTGCATCGGTTCGTGCCCGATTATGAATTCTGGTATCGTGCGCGGGATGCCAAAAAGCCCGAGGCGATCTGGAAAGGTCCTGCATTGCTGACCGTCATGCAGTATCGCGATGACCGGTTTGCCGCCTGTCACATCACCTGCATCGATCTGGATCAGCCAAAGGGGCGGTTGAAGCTGATCGCGCCCGATGATGACCGTGATCTGAATACCAAGCGCGTGATGGGCGATCCATCAACAGCGGCGATGCGGCTTGGCAAACCGGCCTTTGTGATGGTGGGCGGGGAAGGGTTGGAAACGACCTATTCCGGCATGATGGTTTCCGGGCATTCCGGCTGGTGTTCTTACTCGCTTGATAACCTTGTCGGGGCGTCCTTGATGGATGCCAAGGGGGATCGTCATCCTTATGACGGGCGGCGTCGTTTGCCCGCCGTTGTGCCCGATATGGCCCGTCCGGGCATGATCTGGCCGCGGGAATGCCGCGAGCGGATTTTCCTTGGTGATGGCGATACCAAAGACATGCCGATGCTGCGCGCCAAGCTTGAGCGCGGTTGTCGCCGTGCGGCCCAAGAGGGCTGCAAGGGTCGTGTGGCCATGTCAAAGCCAGGTACAGATTTCAACTCGATGATCTTGGGGGCGGCGTGATGGTGAAGAAATCCAAAACCAACAAGGGCGCCATGATGCAAGGCGGTCAGTCGGGCAAGGTCGATTGGGAGCGCCCGGACGAAAACCAGTTCTATCCCACGCCGCCCGAGGCGACCGAGGCGCTTATGCGCGCCATGCCGCATCTTGCCGGGGGCAAATATTGGGAATGCGCGTGTGGTGATGGCCGGTTGGCGAAGGTGCTTGAATTTCATGGCTGCAAGGTCATTTGCACGGATCTGATTGATCGCGGATATGGCGAGGGCGGGGTTGATTTCCTTGCGACCACGCGCCCGCGTGCATCGAAAATCATTACAAATCCGCCCTTCACGCTGGCGCAGGCCTTTATCGAACATGCCATGCGCCTGCATATGGAAGAGGTCTGGATGTTGCTTAAAACCAACTATTACCAAACCGCCAACCGGCAGGGGTTCAAGGCGCGTATCCGGCCCAAATACAAGCTGGAGCTGTCATGGCGGATCGATAGCCTTGGCCTTGGCAATGGTGCGCTTGATTGCGCTTGGTTCGGGTTCGTCCGCGATTATTCCGGCCCGACCCTTTGGGATACGCTGCCAAAGCCGAAAATGGGCAACCTTGACCTGTTTTTGCCTGCTCAAGTGACGCCGACAGCGCAATCAAGTCTTGTGATGCCTTCGGGTGTGCAGGGGGTGTTGATTTGATGCCGGGTGCAAACATTCAATCCGCAAGCGGCCAGATGCGGGGGCATACAGGCCGCTTGCGGAAAATATCAAAGGGCACGCCTTGCGGCTTCTTCCAGAAAACCGGAAACCGCGCGTTTGCCGTGTTTGGCTTCGATCTGGTCAATCAGATTGCCGTCAAGGGTCAGGTTCATCCGGCGTTTCTTGCCGGGGACGGCAACCGTGACCGGAATGCGCGAGATTTCGGTGCATTCGGGTTCCGGATTGGCCGGCAGGGCTTCGAAGGCGGTCGGGACCGGAATATCGTCGCCGTCTTCATGCATGCCGTCGATGTGAAAGGTCAAAGCCTCGTTCGCCATTTCGAGCAATTCCTGCATGTCTTTTCCGCCCGTCACGCAGCCGGGGAAATCGGGGAAAACAATCGAATAATCGGTGTCGTCATCTTTGAAAATGACACCCCAATAGGTCTGTTTCATCGTTCTGTCGCCTTTGCATTATGCGGGGTCATGGATGGGGGAAGCTGCTTATCGCAGCTTCACCCCGGATTGTTTCTCGATACTTCGGAGCGTCCCGATCCTTATGTCCTTTTTCGGATGAAGGACGGTGGTGCGTCCGGGTTTGCTTGGGTGTTTGAACTGATGGTGACTGCCTTTGACATTCACAAGAAACCATCCGTCAGCCTCAAGCGCCTTGATGATCGATTTACTGTCCATGGCCTCCGCTTCCGTTGTTCATGGGGGTATTATGCGCACATGCTGTATAATCGTCAAGGAAAAAATACAGCAAATGCGCATAAAAATAGTGCCGGGTTGACTGTCCGGCGAGCTGGGCGTATGGTGCGTCCCATCAACGGGAAAAATCCGTTGTGGGGGCCTTCAAACCTCCTGTTCCAGACGGTCAGCCGTCACGTCAGTTACGGCTATTTTTGTGCCCGAAATTTGGGTGCATCTTCTCGCTTAGGGCGGGAGGGCGGTGAATATAAGACCCTTCGGGGGAATAAACCCGCCTGCCTCTGGACAGGTTTGAAGCCTCCCGCCACCAGTGCGGTCCTTCAAAGCCTCATTGGTGGTGTTGTGAAACGCCGACCAGAGGGCTTTGACATGACCGATGATGTTTCCGGGCGGAATCCGCCTGAAAATCCCCAGATCAAAACAGATAATGCCACCGTGCGCGGTCTTTCCCGTGCTGAACGTGCCGCAATCCATCGTCGCGCAACCGATGTTGCGACGATGCTGTTTCCCTATGTCCGCGATTACATGGTGCGCAGCGCTTTGGGTTGCTTGCGCACATCCCCCAACGTCAAAATTTCCGCGCTCCCGATGCCGCCTGATGTGGGGTTGATGATCGCCCGGTATCGCACGTTCGGCGTCGATGGATTTGATCCGCGCAAACCACATCACCATCGCCGTGTGTGTTCGGTTGGCGCGGCCCTGTCCTTGGTCGAGGCGGTCACAAAAATTCGCGCGGTTGCGGGTGAATTAGACCCGGAAATGGTGTTGACCGACGAAGGCAACGATTGGGCGCATGATCAGATTACATCCGCGCTTTCCGACCTTCTATCCATCGAAATTGACGCGGGGTTGCTATGAAAAGCCGCATTGTCGTTAAGCCATGTGATCATCGCGGATGCAAACGCGCCGGATCGCACATCATGGTCAATCATGGTCGGTGGTGCAGTGAACACATTCCGCCCGAATTTTACCGCCACAAGCGCATCGCTGCGGGACTTGAAAAAGAATTCGAACCGATTGGCGAATTGCCCGCCGATCAACGCAAGCCAAAACAGGAGAGGTTGTTCTGATATGTCAGATGGTCAAACGAATGAACCGCAAGAGCGCAATGCCAGTTATGAGGCGGCGAAGCAGATTATCAATGGCGCGAAGATTGTCGGCATTGATGGTGCGAAGCTTGATCCCGAGGATGTTTTGTATGACGTCGATGCGATGAACGAGCATTATGCGCTTGTCATGATGGGGGGGAAGCCGCTGATTTTGGAAGAAAACTTCAAGCGCGGTGAATGCCCGGTCGAAGATCGTGTCAACCTGATGTCGGTTGATGCCTTTCATGCGTGGTTTGCCAACCAAGAACAGCGGGTTTCCAAGGATAAGTCGGTCTCGTGGTCCAAGCTTTGGTTCAAGGACCCGCAAAGGCGGCAATATCGAGGGGTTTCCTTTGCACCGGGAAGCACGACGCCGTGGGGTGTTTATAACCTTTGGCGCGGTTTCAGTTTGCCTGCGGATTACGATGAATGTGAAAGGAAATGCGACATCTTCCTTGATCACGTGCGCACCAATATCGCGGGCGGGAACGAGGCGCATTTTAGGTTCATCATGGGATGGGCGGCGCATATGTTCCAGAAGCCGACCGAGCGGGCCGGGGTTGCCGTGGTGTTGCGCGGCGGGCAGGGCAGCGGCAAGACGTTGTTCGGGCAAACCTTGGGGCGGTTGATCGAAGATCATTATGCCTTGGTCGATGATCCGCGTTATGTGGTCGGGAACTTTAACGCGCACCTGGCATCGACGTTGCTGTTGCAGGCGGATGAAGGTTTCTGGGCCGGTGACAAGCACGCCGAGGGGCGGTTAAAGGGGCTTGTGACGTCCGATTATCATATGATCGAGCGCAAGGGCGTCGATGCCTTCCGGGTCAAGAACTATGTCCATTTGCTGGTGACATCAAACAACGATTGGGTGGTTCCGGCGGGGCATGATGAACGCCGGTTTGCGGTGTTTGATGTGGCCAATCGCAGCCAGCAAAACCGGCAGTATTTTGGCGAAATGATCCAGCAGCTTGAGGATGGCGGGTACGAGGCGTTGCTTGGCTATTTGCTGGCGTTTGATCTTGATAGCGTCAACCTTTGGGATATCCCGAAAACGGCGGCGTTGGCCGATCAGAAACTATCCAGCCTGTCGGTCGAGGAAAGCTGGTGGCTTGTATGCCTCAGGCGCGGGCATGTGACATTCCAGAGTGACGGGGTGCAGCATTGGATGCCGTATCTGCCGAAATCGGATGTTTATGCCAACTATCTGCAATGGGTCACGCAGCGCGGGCGAAAATTCCCGATGACGGAGGAGCAGTTTGGCAGGCGGTTGTTGCGCATCTGTCCGGGGATAACGGCAGGCAGGCGAAGGTTTGACCATGGGCAGCGAAAGTATGTCTATCAATTCCCGCCGCTTGATGAAAGCCGACGATTGTTTGCCGAAATGATCCGGACGGACATCGATTGGGATGAAGGCGACCTTGACGATGGAGATCAGGGGCAATCTGGCGTGGGGGCTTCTGATTTGTCGCCTGATGACCTTTGACGGGCGTGGTCTGTCTGTTTTTTCGTCCCGCCACGTCCTTACTTTTTAAGGGCGCGGGGGACGGAAAGACCAAGGGTTTTCTGGGCTGGTCCTATTTGTCCCCAAAGTCCCAAGTCGTGCATATATGTGTGTGGGCGGGCGTATATACACATAATACATATACATGGGTAATACGGGATATATAGGACAGAAAACATAAACTACTGAAATTAAACAACAAATACACCCCGATTTGTCCCGAAAGAATTTCAGAAATCAGGACGCCGTTGGGACGGTAAAAGGCAGGCAAGCAATGGACCGAGAAAAACTGATGAAGCCAATCGGCATTGAAAGGCTGGTAAACTGGGCGTTTGCGAAGGAAAAGGTCGCCGTGATGGTTGGTCAGGATCGCGGGATCAATCCGATTTTGGCGCAATTGCAGAATACCACCGTGCGCTATGGCGAACGGATCGGCGGGGGCGGGGCATTGGCCGGGGGGTATGATATTCATCCCGATGCGATGGCGGTGTTTGATTGCTGGCGCACGGTCATGACCTACAGCAGCGAAGGGGCAAGCATGATCCGGTCCTACGGCGAAAGCGCGCTTCGGCCCGATTGGGTAGCGGATGGGGTGGTTCGCTTTGTGCCGGAAATTGATCCGGCAACCGGTGCGCCCAAACCGGCAAGGGATGCCAATCGCAATCTGGTGCGGGCAAGCTGCAAGATTGTCCGGGTCGGTAAATCCGAAGCGATTGTTTCGGCAGCGCGGGCGGAATATCGCATCTGGTGGGCTGCGTTGCACCTGATGCAGGATTTGATGGCGGAGGTTTCGCAAAGTCAGGGCGGCTTGATGCGCTGGCGTCTTACCGGCGAAATGCCGCCCAAAGAACCTTGGACCATCGCCGGGTTTGGCAATGGGCTGGGCTTTGAAAAAGTGGCTTGACTTACGCACCTGTGTTTGACAATCTACCCCCGAACAGAAAAACGCCTGCACGGAACATTCCGGCAGGCGTTTTTTCTTGCCTCGATTGCTGTAGTGCGCGCCCTGCCTAGAAATAGGCGGGGCGTTTGCATTTCAGAATCGAGCGGGGTGATTGCTTGTCTGTGATCGATACCGAAAGGCGTTGTCATGTAACTCGATCTTTTTTCTCCCTCGTTTCCAGAACTATGACCCGCCGGGCGATGCCTGTGCGGGTCGTTCTTTTTGGGTGCTGTCATGGACGGCGGGGCGCTATGACCGGTTGGGCGTGCCGGTCGCGGGGCAACGCAGCGAACCGCCGTCCTTGTCAGCATCGAAAACTGATTAGCTCAGAATTTTATAACCGATTTAGCGTTCCACGACGCGTAGGTCTGCTGGCTAATGGCAGCGACGACAATACCGTCATTTTGATCCATTACTGCACGAAGTGTGTCGCGTAACGAAGTCGCATCACCTTGCCAAGGGATCGCATAGACAGAATCTAGTAGAGGCTTGGCATTGGCGCTCACGAGGAACTGGTAAAGGCGTGCGTAGTCTTTTCCGGGTGTGTTTAGGTCATACGAGATCAAGAAATAAGCCACATTCAATCTCCTCACTTTGGAAAACAGTGGTTAGTTTGACACTGATCTTTGGATTGGTAACCACCTCATAAGGGTGGGGTGGAGAAGTAATCGTCGTGGGATTAATCATGCATCTCGTTCTGGTAAATGATGCCGCTTCCGATCCAGACGGGGCAGAGGGCGCTTCATGTTTAAAATGCGGCAACGAAAATGTGGCGACCTTGATGGCGGTCAGGATTGGTGATCGGGTCCGACCAAGACGGTACCAAATGTATTGCGGGTGCTGCGGAACGCATTGGGCCCGCCGTGTGTACGATTGAGTGGCAGTTGCCGCCGGATAGCAGTTACAAGATTACTTGCACTTGCTTGGTTTGCTCCGCGTATAGGTATTCACCTTGACCGTCTTCGGGCCCGGCTTCTTCCCTTTGCGGACTTGTCGGGTGACTTTCTTACAAGCCATGACAACCTCCATCATCAAACGACTGACTGGGTCAGCCACCCCGCCACGCACCTTGCGCGCCTCTTCATTTCACGCTCAGTGGTTTCGGGTTTTAATGATAGGCGGCAACCGCCGGTTAATTAGATGGGCCTCAAATTGAAAATGTCTACTAGCCTAGCTGCTTTTTCGAGCGACAGCATTCCACGGGTCCTTCCTGAGACTTTCCCCACGAGCGGGTAAAGCGAACCGCGGTGTTTTAGTGTTTTTCATAGTTTTCAACCCGTTAGGTTGTTGTTTCTGATTATGTTTTCCGGTGGGTGCGATGGAAAATCCGTGGCCCAAAGATTGGCCGGATGAATGGGATGGCGACGACGGCAAACTTTGGAGCCGCGAAGAAACCGCCCGCGTTCTGAGCTGGTCGCTTCCCAAATTTGATCGTAGCCGCCATGCAGGCCTTCCGTGCCGTCGCGAAGGCAAGAACGGTCGTTCTTACGGATATTATTTTCCCGAGGTCTTTGCTTGGGTGACCGGTGCGGAGGCCAAGGAAGAAGCGGAGCGCAAACAGCGCGAAGCCGATCAGGCGCAAGCCGAAATGGCCTTGCTTGGTGGGAATGCAAAAGACGATCGCGCCGGACTGACCGCAGATCAACGCAAGCGACTTTACGAAACAGAGCTTGTCGAAATGAAGGTTCGCCGGGAGCGCGGTGAACTGGTCGATGCGCGAGAGCTTCTGGCCCGAGACGAAAAGCTTCTTGGCGACCTTGGGAAGTTTTTGCAATCGCTGCCCGAGGCGATCGGTCGAGAACTTGAATTAGACCTTGGGGTTATTGGTGCCCTGCAGGAAAAAATCGACAAGTACCAAGAGGAGTTGGCTCGCCGACTTATGAAAAACGATGGACCAGCCCCTTCCTGATTTTGTCGACCCTTGGGAAATACTCGCGAAAGCCGCTGCCAGTTTCCTTCCACCCAAACGCATTTCAGTTTCAGAAGCTGCAGCTCGCTATCGCCGGGTTATCAGCCCGGTTTACAACGGTCCATGGGATAACTCGGTCGCGCCTTACATGATCGAGCCGATGAATATGACGGCCTCGCGCGAGTATGAAGGCGTTGTTTTCTGTGGTCCGGCACAGTCGCTAAAAACCGACAGCTTGATTATCAATCGGTTGGTACATATGGCGACCTGCGATCCCGTCGATACGATGGTTTTGCAGATGGATCAGGCAACAGCGCGCCGGTTTTCGATCAAGCGTTTGCGTAAACTGATTGATCAGGAAAGCCCGGAATTCAAAGAGAGGCTGTCCAAGGCGCCGCATTCGGACAACATCACAGACAAGCGACTGGCTTCAGGCGCTGTCGTGACAATTGCTTGGCCTACGATCACTCATTTATCATCTGAGCCGATCCCCTTAATCCTGATGACTGATCGGGATCGAATGTCAGATGACATTGACGGGGAGGGCGAACCTTTCGACTTGGGGCGGCAGCGTACCAAGACATTTGGTTCGCGGGGAATGACGGTCTGTGAATCGTCTCCGGGCCGCGATTTGACTGATATTCGATACACAACAGAAGGACACGAAGCCCCGCCTGTTGGTGGCATCCTTGGTCTTTACAATCGCGGGGATCGTCGCCGTTGGTACTGGTCATGTCGTGATTGCGGATGTGGGTTTGAACCGTCTTTCGACCTTCTTGAATGGCGCGATACCGACAATATTCAAGAGGCGTCGGCCAATGTTTCGATGCGCTGTCCTCATTGCGGCGGGCTAGTTGAAGAGCGTCATCGCAAGGAATTTAATGCCAACGGTCAGTGGTTGGCCGATGGGCTTTACATCCGCGATGGCGAAATTCACGGTGTTGCGCGCCAGTCAGAGATTGCTTCGTACTGGCTCAAAGGACCGGCTGCGGTATTCCAATCGTGGTCAGGTCTGGTAAATCGATATTTGACAGCGCTTGATGAATACAGCCGGTCAGGTACTGAAACTGGTCTGCGGACTACGGTAAACACCGATCAGGCTGAGCCTTATATGCCGCGTGCGATCGCAGAAAGAGCGGCGCAGGGGGTGCTAACACTCGAAAACCTCTATGCGCGTTGCGAAGAATACCCGTTGGGCACTGTGCCGGATGGAGTTCGCTTCCTGATCGGGTCCGGGGACGTACAAGGCAACCGGTTTGTCATTCAGATCGAAGGATTTGGCGACCATCTTGAGCGTTGGATTGTTGATCGATTTGATATTGCACTTCCGGATTTGAAGCCGGGTCAACAGGAACGTGCCTTAAACCCCGCTGCCTATGCCGAAGATTGGCAACTTTTGCGGACAAAGGTGCTTGAAAAAGCTTGGCCGTTGGCCGGAAACGCGACCAAAGCGATGATGTTGAAGCTGTTTGTCTATGACATCCATGGTCGAGATGGCGTGACCGGGCAGGCCTATGATTTCTACCGTGATCTAAAGCGGCGGCGTGTCCATGATCGAGCCTTGCCGTTGCGAGGTGTTGGCGGCTTCAAGGTTCCGCGCGTTGCTCTGACCTATCCGGACAGCGAGCGCAAGGATCGGTATGCCGGTGCTCGAGGTGAAATTCCCGTCCTTCAAGTCGGGGTTGATCAGGTTAAGGATTTCGTGATGGGTGGCTTGCGGCGTGATCAGCCGGGGCCGCAATACATTCATATTCCGAAGGCTATGGCGTTGGTTGGCCTATCAGAAAATGTCGTCGAGCCTGATCGGGACCAGCTATCCAGATCGCCTTTGGCCGAGTACCTGGCGGAAGTTCGTGGAGACAAGGGTTGGGTGCGTGAAGTAAAGCGCAACGAGGCCTTTGACTTATCAGCCTATTGCACCGCCGCGGCACTTAGGCTGCGGGCAGATGAAATGCCATGGGACCATCCGGAACGATTGCCGAATTGGCTTCGTAACGATGGTAATCCGTTAATCATAACCGTAAGTGCCGCCAGCGCCGAAGCTGGTCCGGTGGATATTTCCAGTGGAACCGCGACATCTAACGACAAGTCGAAAAAGATTTCGGCGATGGTGTCGCGCCTCGCATAGGGGCTTTTAATGGCTATCGATACAGTTGCCCTCAATGCCGAAAAACAGAAGTTGATTGATGCGCGAACCCGTTTGCTTACGGGTGAAAGCGTTCAATCGTTGTCGTCAAATGGCCGCAGTGTTGGATATCGGGGCATTGATATTGCCTCGATTAATGCGCGCATTGCCGAGATCGATAATTTGCTCGGGGTTGGCGGGCGTCATGCGATTGGTGTGAGGGCTCATTGATGAATAAGGCTCTTGTTCAAAGTGATGGGATTACTCCGTTGCGCGCCAGTGCAACATCCTCACATGACGCTGCCTCCCAGCGTTCGGTTGAAATGTCCGGATACTACCCCTCGCTGAAATCTGCTGATGCCGCTCTATTGCCTGAGCGTGATCTCATTCAGGGGCGGGCGTGGGATCAGTATCGAAACTCAGGTTGGGCAGTATCTGGTGTCCAGAAGCTCCGCGAGGGGGTGATTGGTTCAGGATTGCGTCTGTCGGCCAAGCCGAACTATCGTGCGCTAAATCAGTCATTCGAATGGGGCCGCGAAACAGCACGCCTTCTTGAGCAGGGTTGGATCAATTGGGCTGGCGATCCGGATTTTCTCTGTGATGTGGAGATGAAGACTGATTTCAACGGGATGTGTGCGATCGCATTTAATCATTATGCGATTGATGGCGAGGCTATAGCTGTCCCGTATTGGATGCCAGAACGGGGTGGGCGCTACGCGCTGGCTTTGCGGGTGGTTGATCCTGATCGGCTTTGTAATCCGGACGCCCAGCCAGATACACCGAGCCTGCGGGGTGGGGTTGAAAAGAACAAGGATGGCGCACCTGTTGCGTATCATTTCCGAAACAGCCATCCGTCCGATCTTTCTACAGCGAATTTCAATGATGCATTCAAGTGGACGCGGGTTCCTGCCTTTGTCGGGGGCACGCGTCGGCGTGGAGTAATTCATGCCTTCATGCGTGACAAGGCAGGTGCGACACGAGGCCGCGGCCTGTTCACGCCGATCCTTGAGCGCATGCAAATGGAGCGTCGCTGGTCGAAAACCGAGCTGCAGTCTGCCCTAATTCACGCGGTATTTGCAGCGTTTGTGAAATCGCCCTTCGATCAGCAGATGGCAAACTCCATGCTCGACCCGAATGCGACTGGAGAATCTCTTTCGTCGTATCAGGATGCCCGATCTGCCTATCACGACAGCAAAGATTTGTCTTTGGATGGGGCGCGAATTCCGAAGCTGTTTCCGGGTGAAGAGTTGCAGTTGCTGCGTTCTGAACGCCCAAACAGTGGGTTCTCGGCGTTTCAGGAAACCTGCTTGAGATACTTCGCTGCATCGCTGGGTATTTCCTATGAACAGATTTCTATGGACTGGTCGAAGGTCAATTACAGCTCGGCCCGTGCAGCGTTGCTTGAAGTCTGGCGGCATTTCTCAATTTGCCGAGCCGAGTTTGTGAGGGACTTCGTCCAGCAGGTCTACGTTCTATTGGTCGAGGAGATGATCGATCGCGGTGAGATCGAAGTTCCTAACAATGCACCTGGCTTTAGGGAGGCAGTTGCTGCTTGGACCCGGGCACGCTGGATCGGTCCGCCGCGTGGATACATTGATCCAGTCAAAGAGGCGACGGCAGCGGATATGCGCATGCAGTCGGCACTTTCGACCCTTGAGGATGAAGCTGCCGAACAGGGTAAGGATTGGGAAGAGATCATCGAACAGCGTCGTTATGAGCGCCAGACGATGGCCGAGAATGGCGTTCCACCTCCTGAATGGTCGGTATCCACGACTGAATCTGGGGAAGATGGTCAGGTCACGACAACGACCGTGACTTCAAGTGTCGATCGATACGAGCGGCAAATGGCAAAACTCCAAGCAAAGGCTAGGGCGAATGGATTACCAACGTCTTCTGACGCGGCTGCTTAACAAGCCGCATCTGGTGACGCCCGAACGAGCACGATTGTTGCTTGGCGCCTTGGCGCCGCGGGCGGGTTTAAACGGTTGGCTGTTCGATTCAGATGTGTCTTCGGTCGAACCAGTCAGCCTTGAGGTGCTGGCATCCGAATGGGACGGACAGCGTCCGGATCGCAAGATTTACCATGTCGACAATGGTATCGCAGTGTTGCCGGTTACCGGCACGCTGGTCAGCAAGTTGGGGGTACTCAACCCTTATTCGGGTATGACAGGCTATGACGGCCTGATCATCAAGCTGTCAGAAGCCTTGTCCGATGACGATGTCAAAGGGATAGCGCTCGATATCGAAAGCCCCGGTGGTGAAGTGCATTCGGAGCTGTTCGAGTTGGCGGATATGATCGCGTCTGCCGAAAAGCCGATTTGGGCGATTTGCTCAGACTACGCCTATTCTGCGGCGTATTGGCTTGCAAGTCAGTGTGATCACGTCTGTCTGCCATCCTGTGGCGGAGTAGGCAGCGTCGGTGCCGTTGTTCTGCACGCGGATCTGACCAAGGCTTACGAGGATATGGGTATCAAGGTCACCGTGCTGCGTGCCGGTAGCCGTAAAATGGAAATGAACCCATACGAGGCACTTCCAGAAGAGGCCGCAAAGGAAATCAAGGCAGATTTAGAGGCTTTGCGAACCGATTTCGCGACGGCGGTTGCGTCTGGTCGCGGACTTGATGTTGGCGCTGTTCTTGCGACTGAAGCGCGAACTGTTTCCGCCAAAGAGGCAGTTGAAATCGGCTTTGCGGATGAACTCCTTTCACCATCGCAGGCTTTTGCGAAGTTTGTTGACCACATTAATTCCGCCAGCGGCCCCGCCGCAGGCATCACTGCGCACAATGGAGGAACCATGAACCAGCGCATTACAGGAAAGCGGGGCAGTCAGGCCTCGCTGGCAAAAAATCAGGCCGAGGAAGATAACGAGGTCGAAGATAAAGAAGATGAGGAAGCAGAAACCTCATCGAAAAAAGGTGCAGGCGCAAAAGACGCCGTTCCTGATGAGGAGGATTCTGCTGACGATGACGACAAAAAGTCGTCGAAATCGGCTGAAGATGAACGCAAGCGCATCGCCGCGATCATTGGCGATGAAGAAGCTAAAGGCCGGGAACAGCTTGCGCAGCATCTTGCCTTCAACACCTCAATGGGTGTTGCGGACGCCCGCGCGGCGCTTGCTGCAGCACCGAAATCTTCTGGTGGTCTGTCTGCCTTGATGGCCGGGGCAGGTAACCCCGATATCGGTGCGGATGGTGGTGTCGAAACAGACGAAACCAAGGTCGCAAGCGCGTGGGGCGCATCCCTGCAGCGCGTTACCGGCTCTTAAATCAAAGGGTGAAAACCAATGACGTTGCATGTTGCAGGGCCGCGAGTAGCGGCCTTTATTAATTTCGAGGTCAGCCAGCAGTTTCGCGAGACGGGAATGCTGAAGGCCGGTGATGTCTATCTCCCGGGGACTGTTCTTGGGCGTCAGGCTGTGTCGGACACGATTTCTGCGGTTGCCGGTGCCAATACCGGGGATGGAACGCTTGACGGCGCGACAATAGTGGCCGGCAAGGATGTCGAGCTTGGCGGTTATGTTCTTACCGCAAAGACGGCAACAAAATTCTCGGTCGTAACGCCCGGCGGTGATGCACTGAAAGATGCGACAGTGGGCACGGCCTACAATTCGTCTCATATCGGCGAGTTTACGATTGCGGCTGGTGGTACCGCATTTGTCGAAGGTGACAGTTTTACTGTGACCGTATCGCAGGGAAACGGCGAATTCACGCCGCTTGATCCGGATGCCGACGACGGGTCACAGGTGGCGGCTGCCATCCTTTTCAACGATGTCGATGCCAAGTCTGCCGCGAAGAAAGGCGTCCTAATTACGCGCCTTGCGACGGTCAGCCAATCCCGCCTGATCTGGCCGGAAGGTATCACCGATGGTCAAAAGGCCGCGGCGATTGCTGATCTGGCTTCCAACCATCTTCTGGTGAAGTAAGGAACCCATCACAATGCCAGCTCTTGATATTTTCAGTAACAACCCGGCGTTTTCGATGATGGGCATGATGTCCCTTGTTGAAAAAGCGCCGTATGTCCCTTCTTTCTTGGGCAGTATCCCGGGTTTGTGGACACCTCGTCCCGTTCGCACGGTAACTATTCCGATTGAAGTCATCGGCAATAAAATCAGCATCATTCAGACTTCGGAACGTGGCACTGCGGCACCGCGTGGCAACAATAATCAGAAGCGTGAAGTGATCGATGTACGAACTGTTCGCCTAGCGGATAGTGATCGCATCTACGCCGATGAAATTGCAGGCATTCGTGCTTACGGTTCGACAACCGAACTGATGCAGGTGCAGGATGAAGTAAGCCGTCGTTATGCTGGCCCGGGTGGGATGCTTTCGCGTCTTGAATTGACCCGTGAATTCCATCGCATGGGCGCGATTGATGGTCTGATTAAAGATGCCGATGGTGAAACCATCATTGATTGGTATCAGGCATTGGGTTTGACCCGTCCCGATGTGGTCGAGTTTGACTTCTCGGCGGCTTCTGCTGATGGCGAAGGTGTTATTCGGCAGCAGGCGCGGGCACTCAAACGGCAAATTCTTGACAGTCTTGGTGATGTCGTTCTTCCGAATGTCCGGATTGTTGTTCTTTGCGGCGACCAGTTCTTCGATAAACTCGTTGATAACCCTGAAACTCGGGACATATACAAGGCTCGTCCGGCGGCTGGTAAGCTGCTTGATGAAAATCTGGCTTATGATGCCTTTGACTATGCAGAAATTCGCTGGGTTAACTATCGCGGTTCAGAAGAAAGTGGTGTGGGTGTTCCAACGGATGAATTCCGTGCGTTCCCGGTGGCGCCAGGTATTTTCGAGGAAGGCCTGTCTCCGGGGGAATTCCTTGATACCATCAATATGCCGGGCAAGCGCCAGTATCCTCTCGTGATCCCGGACAAAAAGCGCAATATGTTTGTGGATTTGGAAATCTATTCCTATCCGCTTTACATCTGCAAACGACCGGAGGCACTCCGTCGCGGTCGGATCAAGCCTGCCGGTTAATTTCCCTCCGGTTATCGGACTATTGAACGCTCGCCCTTTTTGGGCGGGCGTTTTTCTTTTGGTGATTTCTCATGATTGATTTTGATGCGCTTTTAAATGTGCCAGTGGCTGGCGCTTTCGGTCAGAAAGTAACCATCCGGCATAAAGCCGGGGCAATCTCTACAGTCGAAAAATTCGATTTCCGGCAGGGTGCGGCGCCAGAAGATGGGGGCGGCGAGGCCGAGTTTCAGGCTTTCGAGTTTACTGGTGGGTTTCGCAAGGAAGAGGCGCCCCAGACAAAGCATGGCGATTTTGTTGACGTTGCCGGGGCGACCTACACGGTTGCGGCGATTGATCCCGATGATACGGGGTGGATCACGGTTGGCCTGATGGCGGGCGAGGTGCGCAATGTCTGAATACTTATCGCGATGGGCATTGATGCAGGCCGTCAAGGATCGGTTGGAAGTCAAGCCGGATCGGCCTGAGATCGTTATTGGTCGGATCAGCGAAATTTCTGCTGAAGGCTTGCCCGCAATTTCGATCTATGCGCCGGTCGACAGCATGGAACCGACGGGGTCGTTCTGGAACTTCAATGCATCGGTCAATCTGAACATTGAAGTGCATTGTCAGGTTGCCGAGGACTGGTGTGCTGCGGCCGAACAAGAGACCCAATCCATCATTACCACCCTGTTTGCCGACGGTTCGTTCCGCAAGCTTTGGAAGAAGCCGCCGTCAATATCCATCAAACAATTCATGAGTGACAAAGGCGGGCCGCTGGTCGGCGAAATTATCACCATGTCGGGCGAATTACTGCGCCCGCGTGTGATTTCAATCGATGCTGGTGAATTGCAGGGCATCGATATCGAGCAAGGAGCGATCGATAATGAAAGTGCAGGTTAATCCGGCCAGCGAGGTCAATGGCCAGCCGTTGCGGGTGATGAACCCGGAAACCGGGAAGTATTTCCCTAACGGTTCGTTCGATTTGACCGAGCGGCAACTTCGCAATCCCAAAATCCTCCGTTTGCTGCCGCCTGTTTCGGCGGGTGGCGTTCCGGGCGGTCTTTTCGGTGATCTGGTCCCTGTTGCCGCCAAGGCCGAGAAAAAAGGGTAAGTCATGGCTATTCCAAATGAGAGCTTTAACGAAATCGCCATTAACGCGCGGGTCGCAGGTAAATACATTGAAACCAGCGGTTCGCGCGTGAATGGGCTGGTTTCAAACCATGTTGCCTTGCTGATCGGTCAAAGTTTGGCTTCTGGTTCCGCAAATGACGCCGAACTATTGCTTGTGCCGGGCACTGGCGCCGCTGCTGGCGAGATGTTCGGCAAGGGGGCGAACCTGGCATTGATGGTCGAGGCGTATCGCCAGAACAATACGACCATGACGCTTTATGCCATTGCACTTCCTGATCTGGTTGCGGGTGTGAAAGCGTCTGTTGCGATGACATTCACCGGCGCCGCAACCGAAAGCCGTGCTTTGGCTGTCTATGTTGCGGGTGTGCGGGTGTTTGTGCCGGTGGTTACCGATGATACGCCCGCTGATGTAGCAGCGTCCGTGGCTGCTGCGATTACTGCATTGCCGAATCTGCCGGTTACGGCGACGGCGACGGCTGGTGTCGTAACTTTCGAAGCAAAAAATGCGGGTGAAATAGGAAACGATATTCGCATTCAGGTTGCATTGCGCGGCGTCATGTCCGGTGAAAAGGTTCCTGCAGGTATTTCCATTGCGGTGCCAAACTCCGGGTTTTTGCAAAACGGTTCGGGAAATCCGGATATTGCTGGCGCACTCGCGGCGATCGGTTCTCAGAAAGTCAACTATGTTGGCTTCCCTTGGACCGATGGCGGCACGCTAGATGCCATTTCAGAGTGGCTTGAGGGGCAGCAAAAAGCAGGCGTCGAAAATGATGTCAAAGGCTTCACGGCGCGTCGCGGCACGGTTAGTGAGCTGTTGACTTTTGGAACGTCGCGCAATGACCGCTTTGTCTCCACCATCGGCACCTATGATGCGCCGGGGCCTGCATGGATGCGTGCCGCCCGATATGCCGGGCAGATGTCGGGCAAGCTTTTCAACCATCCGGCTCGTCCACTTGCCGGTGTCGAACTGGTCGGCGAAATGGCGCCACCGGAAAAAAGCCGGTTGGAATACACCGACAAAAACACCCTGATGTTTGCAGGGATCACGGTCACTGATGAAGGTCGCGATGGCAAGGTTCGTCTGAACATGCCGATCACGATGTATCAGACCAATGAGTTTGGTGACCTTTCCGAGGCTTATTTGCTGGTCAATACGGTTGCGCAGCTTGGGCGGATTCGGGATGAACTTGGTAGCGTCCTTAATGGCATTCGGATGTTGCGTCCGATCCTTGTTGATGACGGAACGCAAGTTGATGACGGTATTCCGTATGTGACGCCGCGCTCCGTTCGGGCCTCTCTGATTGCCCATTACGATTATATGGTTGGTCTGGGGCTGGTCGAGGATGTTGATGGATTTGCCGAGCGGTTGGAAGTGTCCAAATCGCCGACCAACTCCTATCGGCTCAACATCATCTATCGCCCGGACCTTTCCAACCCGCTTTATCTTCTCGCTGCCAAGATCGAGTTCGAACTCGATTTTCGCGATTTCTGATCGGGGGATTGATCAATGACGACAGTTGCAGGGGTGCAGTCCCTTGAAGTGGGCGGTGTTTCATATAACACCGCCGATACTGCCACCTATAATCTGGGCGGCAAGCAGCGCGAAAATATCGAAGGCGGCGGCTCCGGCTCGGTCGGCTGGACCGAAAAGGGACGTCCCGCCTTTATCGAGGTGAAGGTTTTCCTTCCCGAGGGAGTGGCCGACTCTGTTTTCACCGGTGTGAAGCGCAAAGAAATCAAGCTGCATTGCGCCGATCGCACGGTTGTTATGAAGTTCGGAACCGAAATGGGTTCCGGTGACAACGATGCGTCGGATAACAGTCTCACAGCCCGTTTTGTCGGGCCAAGTGCAAGGGTGGTTTCGTGATGTTTGATGGTGATTTCAAACCAGAAGATATCGACCTTGATGGTTATGTCGAAGATGGGAAATTCGGTCGCAAAATCCTGCGGCTTGAGTACCCGGTCGCTGTTAAAGTCGAGGATAGTAGCGGAAAGCGCGAGGAAGCCATCGAGCATATCGAGTTCCGTCGTCCCGTAGGACGTGACCTTGATCTTCTTGAAAAGCTTGATGGTGGTAAATCCGTGATGGCTGGTTCTCGCAAATTCATTGCCGGATTGGTCTTTGGTGATGAACGGGTCACCGAAAAAGCCTTCGAGCAAATGGATGCCGATGACTATTTCCGTTCGATGGCGGTATGTTTCGGTTTTTTCCTAAAGCCTTCCCGGACGACTTCCGATCAGTGATCAAGCTGTTTGTCGCGCGTTTCGGCTGGAAGCCAGCCGAAATTCGCGACATGCCGCTTGATGACATTCTCCTTTGTATCGATGCCTATAACGAGGACGCGCAGCGACAGCTTGACGCGTTAAACGGTGTGACTGATGGCTAAGAATTTCGTCGTTAGCATGATCCTGAATGCGCGCGAAACGGTCTCAGGACCGATGCGCCGGGTTCAATCCATGCTGACCGGCATTCGTGCCCGGGCTTCTGCGGTGACGCGAAGCCTTGGCTTCCACAAGATCACCGATGGTTTCCGACGCCTTGGTAGCTCGTTCGCCGGTCTGGGGCGTCATATCTCGGGCGTGGGTGTCGGGCTTCTGGGGTTGGCCGGGATAGGGTTTGGCGGCGGGGTTTTGGCGTGGTTGCATAGTGGGGCGGGCGAGGCCGATGTGCTTGCCAAGTTTGGCCGCACTGTCGGTATTTCGACCGAACGATTGCAGCAATGGCAGCACGCGGCAAACCAAGCCGCGGGAATGTCCAACGAGGAATTGCGCAAAAGCTTCCGTGACCTGGCTAAGAACGTCGGTGACGCCGCCAACGGAATCGGGCGCGCGAAGCCAATCTTTGAGGCGTTGGGTATCCCGCTGCGCGACAATCATGGCAATGTCCGTGATCTGAACGATCTGTTGCCCGAGCTTCAGTCTGCGTTCCGCAAGATCGAGAACCCGGCGCTCCGCACGTCAACCGCAATGAAGCTGTTTGGCGAGAGTGGGTCTAAAATGTCGCTGCTTTTACAGCAGCCGCAAGAGGAAATGGACCGGCTGTTCGGCGATATGGAACGCCTCGGTATGATCAGCAATGAAGCCGCTGGCGATACCGAGGCCTATAACGATGCGCTGGACAGTTGGGGTAAGTCATTTACCGGTATTCGTAACGGTTTGATGGCCTACTTCATGCCGATGATGACGCCGCTGATCAAGAAAATGACCGAGTTCATGGTGTCTATGCGCCCCGAAGTGGTGGAGCGCCTTGGTTCCGCGATTTCGGGCGCTGCGAATACCATGATGGGGTGGTTCACGGTTGCGCAGGATGGCACAACCCCAGCCGGGCAGGCTCTTAGATCGTTTATGTCGACGATTGAAAACCTTATTTCCTATGGCGGCAAGATCATTGATTTCCTTGGCGGTTGGCAAAACGCTGCGTTGGCGCTGGGGGGCATTCTTGCGGGGCCGTTTATTGCGTCGCTTTTGTCTGTTGGTACGGCGTTTGCTCAGTTGGGTTGGGTGCTGGCGTCAAACCCGATCGTTCTGGCGGCGGGGCTTATCGCCGGGGCTGTCTATACGATCTATGACAATTGGGATGGGATCGTCGGTTATTTCACGGGCAAGATTGATGCTGTCAGGTCGGCATTCAAAACCGGGTTCATCGACGGTGTGATGGCCTATATGGCTGAATTTAACCCGTTCGCGATCCTGTATGACGGCTTTACCGGGCTGGTCAAGTATCTGACCGACTTCGACCTTGCGGCCATCATCTCGGAAAAGGTGCAGGCAATGATGTCTGTACTGCCTGATTGGGTGGTTGAAAAGCTCGGGGTGGGCAAGGCCGAACCGGTGCAATCTGCACCAACGCCAGTGCAGTCCGCCGATCCGCCCGCCGTATCCATGGAACAGTCGGCGCGACAGGTGGAGCAAGCCAAGGCGCAGGCCTATCAGGGAGCGAGGGCGCCCGATCCGGTCGAGGGCAAGATCGTCGTCGAAATCGTGGGCGATGGTGCTGCCAATGCCCGCGTTCGGCAGTCAAAGTCGACTGGTATTGGTCTTGAAACCAGCCTGCGGACGGGGCCAAGTCTTGCGGGCATGGGGGCAGGGTAATACCAGCATTCCCGCGCCGATGGTGTTTTTCTTTCATTTTGCACCATCGGCGCGGTTTATTTTGGAGGTCTGGGAATGGAGCATTCCATCCGAATTGATATGGTCGACCGTGTGACGCCGGTGGTTGCGTTACTTGAACAGTTTCCCGAAAGCCTTGTCCATCTCTCGCATTTCCCGTGCGAGGTTGCCTTCAATCTTGATGTCCTCCCGGCAGGAAGGGCAACGGATCGAACGCTTGTTGCTGAGTTCTCCGAGGGTTTTCTTGAAGCTCTTGCTGCAAGCGGGACAGTCGATGTCGATCTTCTGATCGCGAAGGGGATTTTGCATAAGGATTTCTCACGCTGTGGTTGTGGTGGCGATAGCGTGAGGGATGGTGAGGGGCCTGTCAATAAGTGATGGGTAAGGGTGTCCGCATTGTGGACACCCTCTCACTGCTTCTTGAGCCGAACGCCAGGGCCTTTCCCGTCGTCTTCTAGGAATGATATTCCGGCATTTTGATATGCGAATTGTAGGGCGGAAACTGTTGATTGGTTGGTTACTCCGCCGCGTTCGAAGCGGCGAATAGTATTGGGGCTAACTCCCGAGTTGTGGGCAGTTAGATCAAGGGTCCAATCGAGCGCAGCTCGTGCCATTCGTGACTGTTCAGGTTCCATGTTGCGTAATTTACGCAATTTTGCAGTTGACGGCAAAGCATAATATCAGTCATATTGCGCAAATTACGCAATATGGAGGGCGTTATGTCAGTTAAATTCGATCCGCCGAAAGGCATCACGGAACTGGATGAGGTTTTTGATGGTCTCAAAACGGTCGGTGACCGCGATGAGGATAATGTCCTGTCGATCTGGCGGGAACATCAATTGCGGGTGATCCCGGCTGTTACGTCCGGTGAACTGGAAAAGAAATTCGATATTCTTGAAGATTGGGTTGGGCCCGGTAACAAGGGGCTGACCGAGGTTGATTGCTTGCAGGTCTATGCGTGGGTTCGTTCGATCCGCAAAGACGCGGTTGCGATGCTGGAAGGGAAAAAGTCATGACCCTGCCGGTATCATTTGATTTTGAAGGCCAGTCGGTCCGCACTGTCGATATTGATGGTGCAATCTGGTTTGTGTTGGTCGATGTCTGCACCGTGCTGGAAATCGGGAATCCGTCGCAGGCCGCTTCGCGGTTAGATGAGGATGAAAAGTCGACCCTCACTAATAATGAGGGTCGGGCAGGGAACGGGGCACAGTCTTTCACCATCATCAACGAAAGCGGTCTTTATTCCCTGATCCTGACCAGCCGCAAGGAAGCGGCCAAACGGTTCAAGAAATGGGTGACTGCCGAAGTGCTGCCGGCGCTTCGCAAGCATGGCCATTATGAAATGCCGGGGATTGTCCCGGTTTCCAGTCGCAAGAATTTGCCGCCATCGGCAATCCCGCGATCGGAACGCCATTATGACCTGGCGCTCGTGCGCGAGGCGCGGGCGACTTTTGGCGAGGCCGGGGCGCGGTATGTCTGGGCCAATTCGCCAACGCTGCCCGATATGGCATCTATGACCGATCAGGAACGGCTTGACGATCTGGCGCGGATGCGGGCCGAGGATTGCTTGCGGTATTTGCTGCGCCATTCGATGGGGCGCGGTGTGCCGGTGTCGGAAATGATTGTTTTTGCGCAATACCGCGATGACGTGAAAATCGCGCTGGAAGAACGGGGGATCAAGGTGTCGCCAAGTCGCTATCGCGGCAAGGTGATACTGGCGTCCGATCATCCGTTTTTGAACAAGGTTTTCGCGCCCACCGATTGGGCGGGAATTTATCAACGGGTTTTGAAAGACCTTCCGGGGTCGCATGTGACGCGCCATTCCCTGACTTTTGCCGATGAAGAAAGTCCGGGTGTGGTGGTGCCGCTTGTGATCGTCAACAATATCGGAGGGTTTTGAGGATGATGTATGCTTTCAATGTCTTATACCGACAATGTCGATCAGATCATTGCCAACCTGACCCGCCTTGAAAAAGAACAGGTCCCGTTTGCCTTGTCCAAGGCGATCAACCGCGTGACGTTCGAAGCGCGGGACGAGGTTCTTGCGAAGATGGATCGCAGGTTTACCATCCGCGAGAAATCGTTAAAAGCCAAGGGCGGCGGGCGTCGGGCCTTGTTCGTGAATGCCAGCAATAAAAAGCAATCTTCCATCCGGGCCGAAATCGGTACACCTTTCTGGTTCATGGAAGATCAGGAAGAGGGTGGTAGCCGTACTGGTAAATCCGGGCAGGGTGCTTGGATTCCGGGATTGGGGGCGCGCACACGCAAATCCAAAGAAGGCAAGGTTGCGTCGCGATTTAAAAAGGCCAAAGTGCGCAAAATGATTGCGTCGACCGGTTCCTATCCGAAGGGGCGACGTTCTAAGAAGAATCCGAAAGCCTTCGCAAAGCAACAGCCGTTCATAGCAACGATGAAAAGTGGCAAGCGTGGGGTGTTTATTCGCCAGAAGCGAAACAGTCGGTTGCCGATATCATTGTTGTGGACGGTAACCAAATCGTTCCGCGTTGCGCCTCGTTGGCGGTTCCGCGAAATGATCGAAGGGCTTAGCGAGAAAAAGCTGGCGGCGTATTTCATTGCGGACATGCAGGAAGCATTGCGTACGTCCCGAAAGGGGCGAAAGCAAAGCCAGTATCTTGAGCATCTGATCCGAAGCGAAAAGACGCCGCCAATGCCAAGTTTCGCGGGGCTTGGTGCAGGGTCGCTTTCGGGAAATACGCTTGATCAGTTAAGCCAGGTATCGCGCGGTTTACCGGGGATTTGAAGTTATGCCTTTTGAAGATGAAGTGCGTGATGGGCTCTGGCGCGGTGTGTCCATGATGGTCCGTTCGGTCCGTCTTTCTTCGGGGCGGCGTGGGCCGACGGTGGAGCGCCCGAATCGGGATGATGCAGATACGCAGGACCTTGGGCGTAAAGTTCGGAGATTTAATGTCGACTGCTTTGTTCTGACCATCGATGGTTTTGACGCGCGCGACCAATTGATTGCTGCGCTCGGAAAAGAAGGTCCGGGAACTTTCGTGGATCCGTTTGGCGGTCTGACTTCCGAGCGATGGGTAAGGGTCGCTGATTTTGACGTATCCAACAGTTTCGCGGCTGAAGGTATTGCTAATTTCTCTATCGTCTTTGAGGAAGTTGGCGAGAATGCGGAGCCGGGATTTACACCGGGCCGTGTTTCCAATGTCTATCAGCTTGGTGTGCAATCCTCTGCGCTGTCATTTGCAGCGAGTGCCGCCTTCGTCAACCGCTATATCACGGATGGCATGCCGGGATTTGTCCGCGAAGCCGGGGCGGAGGTTATCGGATCGCTGACCGATCAGGTTGGTGGTCAGCTTTTTACCGCTATCGGTGTCGATGCGTCGATGCAGGATGCAATCGACGGGATCGGTGCGGTTGGCCTTACGGCGATGACCGGTGGGGGTGTTGATATTGCAAGCGGAATATCGTCCGGCTTTGCGTTGCTTTCGTCCTCAGTTCCGAACGCGGCGGATGGGGTGAACGGTTTTCTTTCCCTATCGGCATTCGAGGTCGCAGGGGTGGATGTTCCGGTGTCGACCGCAACCCGACAGGTAGAGGCGGTCAATCGCACGGCGCTTGGTGCGCTGATCCGTCGAACGGCGATTTCGGCAGCGGCGGAGCTTCTGCCGAACTACACGTTCGTTTCATATGATCAGGCGGCTGAAATAACCGGCCAGTTTCTTGATGTCATCGACCGGGAAATGGATCGCGCGGGCGGGAATGTCGCCGGTGAAAGTGACGCCGGTGTGTTTTCCGCGTTGGCCTCGGTCCGAACGTCTGTGGTCGATTACACGCGCGAGGCTGGGGCGGGCAAGGCAAAGACAATAACCGACATGCCTTGGCTGACCGAGCCATCGGTCGTTACGGCACATCGCCTGTATGGTGATGCGCGCCGTGCGTCTGAAATCGTTACGCGCAACGGTATTGCGCATCCGAACATGGTCCCGTCTTGGGCGCCGATTGAGGTTCTTGATGGTTGATGCACCTGAAATCGAGCTGGATGGCAAGATTTACGACGACTGGCAAAAATGCTCGTTCAATTTTTCGATCAGCGATATTGCCAATTCCTTTGCATTGACTACACCGGATTTCACACCGGACCACGGCGAAGATTTGGCCGTAAAGGCCCGGTTTGGTGATCACGAATTGCTGACTGGCTGGCTTGAGGAAATCGACAATTCGACCGTGCCTGATCAAGAAGGGACCCGGCTGAGCGGGCGATCAAAGGCGGGTGATCTGGTCGATTGTTCGGCGATCGTACCGGGTGGGGAATATCATAACCTTTCGCTGCTTGAGGCTTGTGCCGATCTTTGCAAGCCATTTGGTATCGCGGTGTCGGCGCTTGTTGATGTTGGCGATCGGTTTGATCGGATCAAGATCGAACAAGGCGAGGAAGTCAGTCAGGTGATTGACCGGATATGCCGCGAGCGTGGCCTGATGGCTTGGTCGGTGGGGTCTGGCGATATCGTTCTTGGTCGTCCGGGTTTCGCGCGGGCTCAAACGGATCTTCGGTACCGATATACGGGGTCCGGTCAGCTTCGAAGCGATAACAACATTATCGAGTTGTCGGCCAAACTGACCAAAGCCAACCGGCATTCGAAGCTGATCATGCGGTCGCAGGGGCAAACCAGTGATGATGATTTTGGTATTGCCGCCGCCCAGTCCGAGGCCGCGGCGGTCGATGACGCGGTTCGTCGGTATCGGCCCAAGGTCCTGACAAGCGATGGGGCCGGGTCGTCCGATCAGCTTCGTCAGCGTGTTAATTGGGAAATGGCACGCCGGATCGGTAAATCAACCGCCATCACGTATCAATGCGAAGGTTGGCAACAGGTTCCGGGCGGGGACATCTGGCGCCCAGGTTTGCTGGTTGCCGTCGAAGATCAGAAAAACAAAATCGCCGAGGAAATGCTGATCGTTTCGGTGGGGCTGACGCTTGATGAAGACAAGGGCGGTTATCGCACATCCCTGTCGGTTGAGCCGCCCGCTGCTTGGGTGCCAAAGCCGAACTTTGAAAAGGTTGACGGGGATGCGCAATATGCGGCACTTCGCCGCGCGGTAAGGGGTTAATTGCATGTCTGATGGCCTGTTTCAGCGGCTTTCGCGTCGCGTGGAAAACATGCTCTTTCGGGCGGTTATTCGGTATGCCAAGCAGACCAGCCGGGGCGGGGCGATCATTGCACAGGTCGCGGGGCGATCCGGTGACACGCTTGATGATGTGGTTGTTTTCGAGGGTTATGGGTTTAGCCATCGGCCCCTGCCTGCTGATGCGAATGGGCAGGGTGCGGAAACGATCGTATTGCAGCTAGAGCGCAATATGGCTGTCGCCCTGCCGCCAATGGATCGTCGTCACCGGTCGAAGTCTGGTGTCGTCGAGCCGGGTGAGGTCGGTCTTTATGATGATCAGGGGCAGCGCATAACCCTTAAAAGAGGTCGTAAAATCATAATTGATGGGGCTGATTTCCTTGATGTGTTGATCGCGACAAAGGTGCTGGTTGATTGCCCGGATGTTGAATTCACCGGAAATGTGAAAATTGGTGGCAACCTAGAAGTTGCCGGATCAACCGTCGTTGGTGGCGACATCACCGATCAGGCCGCATCCGGTAATGCGCGAACCGTCGCGGGTATGCGCGAGGTTTATAACGATCACAACCATCCTGAAAACGACAATAACGGTCCAACCGACCCGCCTAATCAGGGGATGTAACTATGTCCAATCTGCATACCGACATGGCGATCCGTTATGACACGGATCGGCGCCGGTTCGACCTGGCTTTGTTAACAGGTGAAACGCCGACCATTCAAACCGATCACGGTTTGGAAACCGCCGTCAACGCGGCCCTCTTTACCGATGGTCGCGCCCGCGAAGATGATGTTTTGCCAGACGGGACAGATCGTCGTGGTTTCTGGGGCGAGGCTTGGCCGTCCGTCGGTGGCTTCAAATTAGGGTCGCGCCTGTGGCTTCTGGATCGCGAAATCATCACCAGTCAGACGGTTGCGCGTGTTCGGGAATATGGCACTGAGGCATTGCAGTTTTTAACGAAAATCGGTGTCGCGCAGTCCGCCGTGTTTGATGCCGTTCGGGATCGTAATGCGGGCCGGTGGGTGATCTCTGGCCATGCGGTAATCAAGCGGCCCACGGGGCAGATTTTTGAGCGGCGCTATGCTGATATTTGGCAGTGGATGGATCGCAATTCATGAACAAGTTGACCGGTTTCACAGTCCCGACCTTTGAGGCCCTTCGCGGGCAATCCGGGTCACATTACGAGGCGCGTCTGGGGCAGGGCGTCACGCTCGGACAGGGGCCGGTTGCCGTCATGCCATACATCGATGGCATGCTGGCGAACGGCGCTTATGGCTACCTTGATCATATTGCATCTCAGACGATGGTTCTCTGGGCGACGGGTGAAAATCTGGATGGTCACGGTTTTACATTTGACGTGAAACGTATTCAGGCATCTCGCGCGACGGGCAATGTCATCTTTAGTGGAGTTGCCGGGGCGGGTATTGATGCCAATCAGGTGCTTCGGGATTCGGCTGGTGTCGAGTTCAAGGTGATTGATGGTGTGGTTCTGGATGAAGCCGGTCAGGCTGTTGCGAATGTGAAAGCTTCCGTTCCGGGTGCTAACGGAAACCTTCTTGAAGGGGCTTCCCTTACCCTCGTTAACCCGGTTGATGGTGTTGATCCGGTTGCGACCGTTGCTGCTGGTGGTTTTGCGGGAGGGGCGGATAAGGAAAAGGACGGGCGCCCGGGTGTTATCGAGCACTATCGGGAAAGAATTCTAAAAGAAATTTCCATGCCGCCGCATGGCGGTGCCGGTGGCGATTATGAAAAATGGGCCAAGGAAGTTCCCGGCGTTACCCGTGTTTGGGTTGCGCGCCGCGAAATGGGCATGGGGACGGTCACTGTTCGCTTCATGATGGATGTTCTGCGGGCGTCCGATGGTGGTATTCCAACGGCGGCTGATGTTGCGCTGGTTCAATCCTATATTGATGCGCGCCGTCCAACCACTGCCGATGTTTATGTTGTGGCGCCTATTCCGAAGTCGCTGGCGATTACTATCATGGGGCTTGATCCGGATACGCCTGCGGTTCGCAGTTCAATAACCGCCGAGCTTCTTGACATGATCTTCCGTCGTGGTCAGCCCGGGGTGACTTTAAGTCGAAGCTGGATCACTGAAGCAATTGCGATTTCTGCAGGTGAGGGGCGGCACAAGGTTACTGCTCCTGCCGACGATGTGGCACATGCGATCGGCGAAATCCCGGTCCTTGGGGTGGTCAGTTATGATTGATGACAGGCTTGAGGCTTATGCCGATATTGTCGCATCGGCCATGCCCCCGGGTGCAGCTTGGCAGGGGTTTCGCGATTACGATGGGGTTGGCCGGGATTTCCTGCGTGCCAAGTGTTCGACATGGGTTGAAGTTGATCTGGCTGCTGACCGCTTGGTCATTGAAAGCCAGCCTGCGCGCGCCATCGAAATGCTGGCCGATCACGAAACTCAGGTCGGCCTGCCCGATTGTTGCTTCCAAACATCTGGCCTGCCGATCGAGGATCGCCGTGCTGCGGTTCTGACACGCTATCGGGCGCGTGGTGGTCAAAGCCCGGGCTACTTCATCGGGCTTGCCGAAACTCTCGGATATCAGACGGCAATTGTCGAATATCGTCCGTTCATGGTTGGCATAAGCCAGGTGGGCGGTGCCAATACATCGGGAAACAAAGACAGCGTGCGCTATGACATGCTGGGCGCGACTGCTGATATGCGGGCGTGGTGGCGTATGCGCGTGCTGGGGCCGCGGGTGACGTGGTTCCGGGTCGGTGTCTCGACATTGGGTCAGGACCCGCTTGCGCGAATATCGCGCGCAGAAGATTTGGAATGTCTCTTGGGTCGGTACATGCCGGCCCATTCTTTTTTGACCATGTCTTATGAAGGTGAGTGATGCAGTATCAGCCGCCAGTTAATGGCAATCTTGCCGATCCCAATCGTCCTTACGTCAACCCGGACCCGTCAAACAGTATAGAGGGTTCTGTTCCGCCTGCGGAGGCGATTGAGCATCCGATGCGCGAGATTGTTGAGGTGATTACCTATTTCCTCGGCACCGACGCAAACCCGCTACCGGCGACCGAGGCTGATCTTCAGCAATTGCGCAAGGCGATCCAGCAGGCGGTTACGGATGGCACAAGCGATGCCTTGCGTCGCACTGTCTCAGCGACCCTTGGTGCTGGCTTCTGGACTATCCGCGTTCCGGCAACTCTTGCTGCAGGTGAAGTGTCGTTCAATCCGGCCCTTGGTAACCGCTTCACCCTGACCGCGACCGAGGCCCTGACCATCACGGCACCCGACCCGATGCCTGCCGGTGGTTCGGCGCGGTTGGAACTGACGATGGATGCTGTTGGAAATCACGGGATTGCTTGGGGGCCGGAATTCCGCATCAACAACGGTGCGATCAACAGCGAGCCGAACGCGGTCAACCTGATCCATATGGAATTCAGTGGTGCCGTGATTGACGTGCATATCACCCAGCGGGCGGAGGCGTAATCAATGTCGATCCTTTTTGACAATCCGCCCCCGGCAATCGGCTGTGGCGACCCCGGTGATCCGATTGATTTTGCATGTCTGTTTAATGGTTCATCGGCGACACCTGCCTATTTGCGTCGCGCGCCCGGCACCGCATCGCCGATCTATAAAATCGCAATTTCGGTGTGGGCCAAAACTGTTTTTTTCGGCGGTTCTGTCGGGCCGTTTCTCACCGCAGGGCTTTCCTCTGCTGCTTCACAATGGGTCATGTCAAACAACATCGGTCGGGGTGATGGCGGCGTCACCAATACAGCATCAATTGCACCATCGCATCGTGACCCGGCAGGTTGGGGCCACTACCTGATCAAGGCGAACGTAACGCCTGGAACCGCACTTGCTGACCGTGCAGCTTTCACGGCGAACGGGGTCACATTCACTCTCGCGTCGAACCTGATGGATGATGGCGTAGCATTGCGGCTTCTTGACCCGCAGTACTGGCAGGCTATCGGCGCAAATTTGAATTCAAGCGGTTCCCTGATTGATGGGAACCAAAGCGTCTATGTCTCAGAGTTTATCGCGATTACGGGTGATGCTGTCGATGCCGTATCCGCTTACGATTTCGGCTACTTCAATTCTGATGGGGATTGGGTGCCTAAAGCCTTTTACGGCAAGGGGCTTGGTGCGGCTGTTTATGGAGCCAACGGTTGCCACCTCGATTTCGGTGATGCACTGGACCTTGGCAAAGATGTGTCCGGCAATGGCAACCATTTCACAGCCGTTGGCCTGACGGTCGATAATCAGTTCACGGATACCCCGACGAACAATTTCGCCGTTGGCAACCCGCTGGATGCGCCCACGCCAGCCGGGAGGATTTTGTCGGAAGGTAACACAGCGTGGCAGCCCGCGCATAATCCGGGTGAAGGGCATATTGCCGCATCCATGCTAATCCCGGCTGGAAAATATTACTGGGAGGTTCTGGTCGAGATTGGCGCACCATTCTCACCCAGCACCATTGTTCCAGCTATCGGTTTCGCACATCGTTCTGTGGCTGTTAACGAAGCTAATGGGGCTGCCAATGGGCTTTTCCACTATCATTCTAATGGCAATCTTGTTGCCAATCCATGGGGCACCGACAGTGGGTATCCGTCGTGGACTGTTGATGATGTTGTCTCGGTTGCGATTGACCGGGAAACCGGGGATTGCTGGTTTGCCAAAAACGGGGTCTGGATTTCCGGTGATCCGGTGGCTGGTACCGATCCGGCCTTTACCATCCCGGCAGACTGGCTTGACGGATTGCGGGCGTCTGTGCAGGACAGTGCGGCAAGCGGTGCAATCAAGGCAAAGGTCAATTTCGGTCAGTTCGCCTTTGACTATCCGGTGCCGGATGGCTTTCGGACGTTATCCACATCGGGTATGCCGTGCCCGGATATTATGAACCCGGATGATTATGTCACGACCCGCGAACGGGCTGGCGGTGCAGATATCACAGACCTGCCTTGGAACCCGACCATCGGCAAAACCTTCCATATGGCAAAGCGCCTTGATGGTGTTTCGAACTTCCGGGTTTCCTGCACTGTCTTGGGCGACAATCTTGCGATCAATTGCAATGTTGGCGGTGCCGAGGTCGCAAGCAGCCTTTCCTTCACGGCGGGCGGCATTTCGGTTGGTGCGGATGCGGAATATCAGGGGCAGGTTTTGCACCAATTCTGGCGGGCCAGCCCCAAGGCCGGTGCGGATTTTGTGGTAGTCGAACACGTCAACGGGACACCCACCGTCTTTGCGCAGGCCACTGGCGGGCTTTTCGACTATGCCGAGGTTTATCCGCTCGGGTGGCAACATCCGGGTATTCCACAAGGATATGGCCGCAGGTGCGTATCTGATCCTCAATGACAAGGGGACCACCACCGATGCGGGCTGGCTCACCCGCACGGCCAACACGGGTACGCTTGGCGCGCAAATGGCATCCGGTCGATACCTGATCCGCATGCATCGCATAGTGCCGCAATTCTGTGCTGTGACCAGCGGCAAGGGCACTGGTGTTGTCGATGGCATGTTCGTTCCAATGGATTTCGAACCCGCGCATCTTCGTCGGCAAGGACGCATCGGACGGACTTTATAACTGGGCGATGTATTGCTCCGATATTTCATCGGGCAACCCGGTTTCCGATGCCTTGCGGTTCAACCTTGATACCGCCGTCGTTTCCGCTGTTCCCGTCGATATGAACAGCAGCGGCGGGAAGGCGCGAAACGCCGACAATTTCATCAACAAGCTGAACGCCACATACCGGTGCATTGCGTGGGCCAAAACGCCCGGCAAGTTCGCACGTGCGCGATAATCAGGAGACAGACCATGACTGCGCTTTATGCGATTTGTGACGATCAGTGGGCTTTGGTCAAAACGGCCAGCAGCCCGATGGGCCTCAAGGCAGAAACCGGCAAAACCTACAGCAATGCCGCCTTGGCATCGGTCGAGGATTTGCGGGACAACTTCGTTCTGGTGATTGATCAGGGCACCAAGCCCGATCAGGAATGGCAGACGGTGATCGGCAACCCGACCGTTGTGATTGATGGTGATCCAGAAGCCCCGGAAACGATGACCGCCACACTGCAATATTCCACCCAGCCGATCAGCCTTGAAGCGGCGAAGGCGAAGCTGAAAGAGCGGGCCAAGAAGTGCAAATTTGAACGCATGGATGCTGGTGTCGAGTTCGAGCTTGGCGGGACGACATACGTTGCCCAGACAGACAGCGAAAGCCGGGCTTTGCTGATGGCCGTTTACTTCAATGCTCTTGCGGGTGGCCTGCCTGACGGACGCAATTGGCGGTTCCGCGACAATTCCTATCCCCATCTAACCAGCGCGGAAATCATCGCGTTGGGCGAAGCTGTCAACGTGATGGTCGCCGCCTGTTTCGACCAGCAGGCTGCACATGATGCGGCGATTGATGCGCTGCCCGATCTGGATGCCTGCAAGGCATATAATTGTGCGACCGGGTATCCGGCGGAGCCTGATATTACTGTCGTTCCTGAAATCTAGTTGCCTCAATCACGCCCGTTTCAGTCAGTCGCCAATCGGCGGCTTTTTTTATGCCTGAATGGTAGGGGGTGCCGGCATGGACAAGCCGCCGCACGAGTTTGAGCCGCAATGGCTCGTGGCGTTAAAGCTTTGGTGGCCAGTAGCGGGGCTGACGATCTACGCCCGCATTCTTTGGCACCGGAACCTTGTTGCAAAAGGGTTTCGACGTTTTTGGGGGCGAGAGCTTTTGTGGGAGCTGGTCACCGCGGGGTTCTGTTTCGCCATTTCAATGGGGATCGCCGATTACTTCGATCTCAGCATAACCGGCGCTTGTGCGGTCGGCACCTTCATCGGGTGGCTCGGTCCAAAGGGGCTGCAAGCCTTTCTGTTGGGCGCAATCAAATCAGGAAATTCGAAAGGGGTCTGACATGGATCAGATTGCATATGTGGCGCCGTCCATCGCGGCGGCGTCGGTTGTTCAACTCGTTCTGGCGCTGATTGCGTTTGTCATCGTGCGCTGGGTTCTCAAATGGCTCGACCGGATCATCGATTTTGATTTCAAAGGGTGGATTTCCAATGCGAATGACAATGCTGTGTCTAATTATCTTGGTTACCGGATTCTGGCCGTCTGCATCTTGGTCGGGCTTATTGTTTCCGGATCGCTTTGATCATGAATTCCGCCAGCACGCGGGGCGTTACCTGCCCGGGCTTGATTGGCGTCTCCTGAAAGCCCAGTGCTATCAGGAAAGTCTTTTGCGCCCGGATGCGGTTTCGCCCGTGGGTGCGCAGGGGCTTTGTCAATTCATGCCCGGGACGTGGCGACAGGTTTCCGGGCAGATCGATCTGCCGCCCAATGCATCGGCCTTCATGCCGCAGCTCTCGATCCGGGCTGCGGCGTTTTATATGGCGGGGCTTCGCGGTCAGTGGTCGGCAAAGCGGCCTGAATGGGATCGGCATAGCCTGGCGCTGGCCAGTTACAATGCCGGTCTGGGGCATCTTCTTTCGGCGCAGCGGGCATGTGGCGGTCCGTCGCTTTATCCGGAAATCATCGCATGTCTGCCCGATATCACCGGGCGGCATTCGCGTGAAACCATCACCTATGTTGACCGCATTTGGGGCTGGTACCGGCAAATGATCGGGGGTGGGTGATGCGAAATATCTTCAAGCTTGTGGCGGGTGCCTTCACCGGCGGCGGCATGATGTGGTGGTTCGTCGTGGGCGGGGTGGGATTGCTGTTTGCTGCGGTCAGTGTGCAGACCATTCGCCTTGATGGTGCGCAGGCGCGGATCGAGGCGGAGCAAATGCGGTCGGTGCGATGGCGTGATGCCAGTATCGAAAACATGGAAACGATCAATCGGTTGCGGTTGGCCGGTGCCCGGATTGAGCGGGCATTGGCCGACGAACGTGTCCGGCGATCCGGGGCGGAAGCCCGGTATCGCACTTTGATGGAGGGGGTGAATGATGCGCCGAATGATGGTTGTGTCGGGCCTGCTGTGGGTGGGCTTTTTGACAGGTTGCGGGACGACGCCAGAGCCGATCCGGACAACGGAATATATCTCGGCAACGGTACCGGGGGCCTTAACCGCCTGCAAGCCCGTTCCGGCGATCCCTGATCCGCCGGTTACCGATAAAAAGGTTGGCCGGTATATCGTCGATCTGATCGATGCGCATGATGATTGCTATGGCAAAAACCGCAAGATCGGCGCGTTGTTCGGCCCGGATATACATTCCGGCCCGTAAATCGTGAATATGTTCCTATTTTAAGAACATATATTGAACATATTGGGCGGTCTCCTATATCCTGTGCATCCAGAATGGAGGCCCTTGGATATGAGCGATCGCCCTTTTTTGTCTTGGGTTGAACAGTTTCAACAGTTTGCGACTGATTTCGAAATCTATCTGGCCGAGTTTCCCGAGAATGGCTGGTATCGGCGGTATCTGGATGATTACCGCCGCCTGTTTGATGCGATCTTGGCAGGTGAAAATTTCCATCCGCAGCGCCAGCCATATCAGTCATTCCATGCGGCTGTCTTGCTGATGCTTGATGGTCGCAAGAAGCTGACGCCGCTGCAGCGGCGGTTGAAAAAGGGGTTGCTGGTCCGTTGGCAAAGATTACATAATTCCGCAGGGATACGTGGCCGCGAAGGATTGGACAAAGGTGGCCCGAGCTTTTGGAGCGGATGCAAGGCATGTGCGGGCGTTACTCACACGAAATGACTTGGGCCGAGATATACGCGCATTCGGGTTTGCTGTTCCCGTCTCCTGAAAAGGACCCGGAACCGAACTATAACACCGCTCCGACCCATTATTGCCCGGTGGTGCTTTCCGATGGTTCGAATATATGGGGTGAATATGCCTTTTGGGGTTTTATCCCGCCGTGGTTTGACAAGGACCTGTCTGATAAAAAGTTCAATACCATCAATGCCCGGATCGAGGATGTGACGCAAAAGGCGACATATCGCGGATCGATCCAGCGTCATCGCTGTCTTGTCCCGGCGACCTGCTTTTACGAATGGCAAACGGCGGGACGCGCGGAGGGCGAAAAGGGTAAAAAGCAGGCTTATGCGATCGGTGTTGCTGGCAAGGATGACGGGGTTTCGTCCTTCATGATGGCCGGTGTCTGGTCTCATTGGGTCGGCACGCTCAAGGCCGAGCGGTTTGAAGCCTATACCTTTGCTTTGCTGACCCGCGAAGCTGGACCCAAGATGGGTGAAATCCACCATCGCGAACCTGCGATCCTGATCGATGATGAAATCGGTACCTGGCTTAGTGCCCCGCTTGATGAAGCCCTTTCAAAACTGACGGTTCCATTGCCGTCGCAGCTTTTGCGGTTTCACAAGGTTTCAGACCGTGTTGGTTCCGTCCGGAACAATGACGCGGATCTGATGCGACCGGTTGATGACCGTCCGCAACAAGGAAGCCTGTTCTAGGCTTCCTATTCCCAATCACGCCCAATAGATACCCTCGTTACGTGCGGGGGTCGGGTATTTCTGTTATTTAGTATTGTTGAATATGTAGGGGTTCCTCGCTACCATTATGCCTTTAAGTGGGAGGAGCGGGTGCCATATTTCAACTCAACGGCAATTAGCCGAGCCGAGTACGATGAGCCGACGCAGGTGCTGCAATTGTGGTTTGTCGATAGTGGTGGGCCGTATAGCTACTACCGGGTCCCGAAATGGATATTTGACGGGCTGTGTCAGGCTCGTTCAAAAGGTGGGTACTACAACCGGTATATTCGCGATAAATTCTGACCTGTGGTTGCTCTAAGGCACCTTGAAAAACAAAGGCCACGCAAGGGCTTGTAATCGCCTCTATCAACGTGGCCTGCCGTGGGTACGGTCTTAACGCCCGATGCTTGCGCAGCGCGGGTACGTGTTTCATGTAACAACTTGTCTTGTTAAAGTCAACTAGAGCCCAAAACTAAACGCGCAGGCTTCTCTGATTTTCTTTAGAAGATCAGCATCTAATTCATTGTTATTGTATATTCTTTTGCCATCCAGAGCTTTCCCGGTTCTGATCATATCCAGTCGGCTGAAGCTGGCGACTGTGATCATGTCGCACTTTGCCCACATCTCTGTTGCAGTCCATCTTCCGCCAAGCGGATCGATTTCAATCTTCACGTGGCATGCGGTTTGTAGATTGGGAGGGGTGGTACTCAAAGGAACTACTGTGCACAGTCCCGGTCCCTGGCGCTTTCGCGGTGAGATCACGACGACAGGGCGACGTTTTATCATTTCAGGGGCTTCATAGCCCCGATAGTCACAAGTAAGAAACCTGCCGGGTCGCGGATGAAATCTAATTGGCATCGGGCACTCGTTTACGGAGCCGCACGCCCGGGCCTTCGCCGTTCTCGGCGATGAAGATTACTCCGGCATTTTCCAAAGCGCGGGTTATTTTATCGAGCGTTGTGGCGTAACCGCTGGTGCTGCTGTTTTCGAATCTGGTGATAGTCATTGCGGAAACCCCGGCGATTTTTGCTAGGTCTCTGACGCCCAGTCCGAGTGCGGTTCGCGCCATCTTGCATTGCACTGGTGTTATCACTGTAATCAAACCTGTTGACATGGTAAACATTCGGACTTAACCTGTTCACAGAGTAATCAAGTTTGATGTTCTGGACAACAGGTGAATTGCAATGTCAGTTAAATTCGAACCGCCGAAAGGCATTACGGAATTGGATGATGTTTTTGATGTTCTCAAGTTGGTCGGTGACCGGGATGAGGATAGTCATCTCTCGGCTTGGCGCGAGGATCAGTTGCGGGTGATCCCGGCTGTGACGTCCGGCGAGCTGGAAAAGAAATTCGACATACTGGAAAGCTGGGTCAGTCCCGGTTGTAATGGGTTGCATGAGCTGGATTGCTTGCAGGTCCTTGCGTGGGTTCGTTCCATCCGCAAAGACGCGGTCACAATGCTGGAAGGGGCAAAGTCATGACCCTGCCGGTATCATTCGATTTTGAAGGTCAGTCGGTTCGTACCTTTGATAGGGACGGGGTGATCTGGTTTGTGTTGGTTGATGTTTGCAAGGTTTTGGAGATTGCCAATTCAAGAGATGCTTCGGCGCGGTTGGATGATGATGAAAAAGATACCGTCGTTATTACCGACGGTATTCCGGGAAATCCTACAAAGACAATCATCAACGAAAGCGGCCTCTATTCACTGATACTGACCAGCCGCAAGGAAGCGGCCAAACGGTTCAAGAAATGGGTGACTGCGGAGGTGCTGCCGTCGCTTCGCAAGCATGGTCATTATGAAATGCCCGGTTCGTTGCCGGTCACCAGTCGCCGGAATTTGCCGCCCTCGGCAGTCCCGCGATCTGAACGGCACTATGATCTGGCGCTCGTGCGCGAGGCGCGGGCGACTTACGGCGAAGCCGGGGCGCGATATGTTTGGGCCAATTCGCCAACCTTGCCCGATATGTCCTGTATGAGTGAACAGGATCGGCTTGATGATCTAGCCCGGATGCGGGCCGAGGATTGTTTGCGGTATTTGTTGCGCCATTCAATGGGGCGCGGGGTGCCGGTATCGGAGATGATCGTTTTTGCGCAATACCGCGATGACGTGAAAATCGCGCTTGAGGAGCGGGGGATCAAGGTTTCCCCGAGCCGCTATCGGGGTAAGGTAGTGCTGGCGTCCGATCATCCGTTTCTCAATCGGGTTTATGCCGCGACCGATTGGGCGGGAATTTATCAGCGGATTTTGAAAGACCTTCCGGGGTCACATGTGACGCGCCATTCCCTGACGTTCGGTGATGAAGAAAGTCCGGGCGTGGTGGTGCCACTCGTGATCGTTAACAATATCGGCGGGTTTTAACAGGCGATCATTATCAAGGCCCGATCTGGACAGTTTCGGCGGTAACGTTCTTGGAAAAGAAAAAGGGGCGGTCTAAGCTCCACCCCTTTTGAATTCCGTATTAACCACGATTACTCGGGCCGGTAGAACGTGCCGATAGCAACTTCGATAGGCACAATGTATGGGACCGGTTTAACGTCGCTGAACTTATCCGCGAGCTTTTCAGCTTCGAGCAGTTTACCTCTCAGCGTGGTTTGATTCTCAGCAGGCGTTTTCTCAAGTCTATCACGAACTGCTTCTGCAAGTGACATCGCTTAACTCCCTTATGCCTGTATTAAGTGGTGGTGTAGATAAAAAGGTATTCTCTGTCTGTCAACAAATCCTGTAAGTGGATCATTATAATCACGAATTGCTGACCGCATTTCTAAGTCATCCGTATAGTCGTCGATTTCGATTCTCAGTTCTTTTAGTTTTACGACGTCTAAGTTGCGTCCATGTGAACGCCATCTTTTGTGATTGGCCAAGTCGCTAGCGATCTGCTTCGCGCGTACGTTTTTTTCTTCGATTGTGACCGGCGTGCCAGGATTTGTTGTCCTATGCTGTGTCCAATCCCTGAACTTATAGTTAACAAGCCAGTCCGTTAGCAGATCGATAGACAAGTCTCTTGCTTGCTCGTAAAGGGCCAGTTTTGCCAAATCGAGTGACTTGAGCAGGACAACGTCAGCTGGTTGTAGGTTGCCCTTCTGGACTAGCTCATGAACCTTGTCGTAGTAACCCATTGCAGGGACGTATTCTCCAGTTCCAGAAGCGGGAACTTGCGGATCAATTGGGCCAAGGCTCGACGCATAATCCATATAGATCTTATCGCCTGACATGCAAAAGATCGTTCCAGCAGACATCGCCATATCAGGAATGACAAAGTAGACATTATCGTAATGGTTGCGGAGAACGTTAACCATCTTCTCTGTGGTTTCTGCTGATCCGCCACCTGTGCGAAGTACGATAGATACAGTGCCGTCAGTTCGTTCTGATCTATCTCTTACTTCTTCGACAAAATCTCTGAATATCCGGAAATACTCCGGAAAAATACCACCGTGATAGAAGATCACATCTGACGAAAGATGCTGCTCAAGAACGAGTGCCTTCTCATTGACAAGGTCAAAGATTGACCTTTCAAACATATCTGGTGTCATTCGCCTTCCCCGTGAGGCTGCTTATTTATTATTCGCGTATATGGTGTCATCGTTGGTGCGAGCGATCAAGTGAAAATGGATGACCTTATTGTGAGAAATTTGACGTCGATTGCAGCCTGATCTGAGGCGTTTCATTTGAAAAAAATTAGACACCGGTTCCGTAACTCATTGGAATTACACAGCGTGAACAAAGCAGGAAAATTGTCTAACGGTCTATGATTTCAAAGAAAAACGCACACACTTCTAATCTGTAGGTTGCAGGTTCGAGTCCTGCAGGGATCGCCATTTTTCTTTATGTTTTTCAGTATGTTGCGAGTTTCCTCGTCTTTGTGGATTGGGGTCGCTAGTCACTTTGGCTGCTGCGCCGGCCTCATGGCCGGTGATCGCGCCGATTTCGATCCATTCATGGTTCCATTTCGCGCAGGCGCGTTATCGCGGGATGCTCCCGTCATGGGGGAATCTTTGATGAGGTTGGTGGTGCGATGGCGGCCCGCATGAATTTGCACAAAGGCCGCTGCGTCAAACGGCTAGCCCTTGGGGGCTGTGGGCAATGCGGTGTCTTTATCTGTTCAACAGTATACTGGCATATGCCTGACGTTCGCTACGCAGCTCTTCATTCGCAGCAATCAAGCTGTTTGCAATATTCTCAATTGCTTCCAGGGTTTCGGCGGGGGAAGTAGTAGTGGTGTATTTTTGTTCACCAAGCGGCTTTGTTTTCTCGACGATTTCCTTTGCGGCATCTCGCAGCGATCTAGGAAAATCGGTATTGGCCGCGATGGTCTGTGCTTGATTGCTGTGAGAGACAGCCCCTTTGACGTCAACTCTGATGTTGTTCCAGTTGTTCTCGACTTTGCCGCTTTCGGCGTAAGGAGTTGCTAAGAGTGTCTTGCGGGCTTTTCCAATATGTTCCTGTGCGTCTTTGATGGTTCTGTCAGTAACGCGCAAAAGCCTGTCCACAGGGTCGAGTTCGCGATTAACGGCGTCCTCGCGATTTGCCTGAATATGTTCGCGGGTCGACAAAATAACAAATATACCGCCCATGAGCCCCAATCCGCCCGCCAAAACCGTCTCCCATTGAAATTTGACCCACATGGAGCAGAACATATTGCCAATTGGTCTACATGATTGATCGATAATCAGTCCAGCGGCGGAGAAAGCGGCGCTCGCAATGAAGGCGGCGGGTAAAGGCCACCACTTTTTGAGTTTTTGAGTGTACAATTTCACTATGGTCAACTCGCCGCCCGCTCCGGCGGATACACAGTTTGCGGTTGCCAGTCGGCTTCGGCCTGTTCGCCGTCCCAGGCATCAACCGATGCCTGAAGGTTCACCCAGAACAGTGTGGTGGTGCCAAGCGTTTTGGCGATGCGCGCGGCCAGCGGGGCGTCAATACGGGCATGGCCGTTGATGATGCGGCTCAGGTGTTTTTCGCTGATTTCGACATCGTCGGCGAAATGCTTTTGCAGGATTTTGCGCGGGACAAGGTAATGTTCGCGCAGGATCACGCCCGGATGGGTCGGGCGGCGATTGCGGCGAAGCGGTCGGGGTGCGTTCATCAGTGATAATCCTCCAGATCAAGGATCACGATATCCTTGCCGTCCCATGTAAAGGTGATGCGCCAGTTTCCCGAAACACTCATGGCATATTGCCCGGCACGATTGCCGATCAGCGGATGAAATTTCCGAACCCCCATGCAGTCGGCGAGATCGGCGATGCCATCAAGATGATCAAGGATCAGCAGGGCGTTTTTCTGGAAACGTTTGTCAACATAGCGCGACTGTCCGTTTTCAAACAGTTCGCGCATGCCCCTGTGCTTGATATCCCTGATCGGCAACGGGGTTCCTTCCGAACGGTTTGCGCATCACAAGATAACCAAAATGGTAAACTTGCCAATCATTCCTGTCCAGATTAATTTACCAGAATGGTTAATTAGGATGTGTGAAAGTTCTATTCTTCGGGTGGTTGCGCCCTCTGATCCTGCGGCCTTTCGGCGGCGGAAATATCAGTAAGGTGGCGTTTGGACGGGTTATCGGGCGGCCAGATACCGGCCCGGGCGGTGGTTAAGGGCTATGATCAGGTTGAGCACGACAGCGCCGAGGATCGAGAGCAGGACCTTGTCAAAGGGCAGGGTCAGGAAGGCGCAGGCGAGGATGACGAGATCGACGGCGAGCTGGAAATAGCCCGCGCGGATGCCGAAATGTTCCTGTAGGAACAGGGCGAGGATATTGATCCCGCCGAGCCCCGCGCGATGGCGAAACAGCATCAGAAGGCCGATCCCCATCAGCGCACCGCCAGCAATCGCGGCGAAGATCGGGTTGAGCATCGAGAAATCGATCCACATCGGCATCAGTTTTGAAAACAGCGAGACAAGCCCGACCGCGATGAAGGTCTTGATGGTGAAAGCAAGCCCCATGCGTTTGAAGGCCAGCCAGTAAAACGGCAGATTGATCGCAAAGAAGATCACGCCAAAACCGATGCCGGTGGCATGTTCGATCAGAAGGGCCGCCCCCGCCGTGCTGCCGGTGACCAGCACGCTTTCGCTATAGAGCATCACACCGAGCGACACGACCATGGTGCCGAGCAGAAGGGCCAGCACATCCTCGTGCAGGCGGTGGCCGAGATCGGGTTTGGTGGTTTCGGCGGTGTTGGTTGTGGTGCTGGTCATGAAGGAATCGCCGGTTACGGATTGAACAGGCTATCAAATTACGCTTTTCGCATGTGCGAAACAAGCCGGGGCTGGCGACCGGGGGAAATTCGGCGGTTTTTGGCGGGGCGGGGGGATTTAACGCAAAAGACCGGCCTGTCGGGGGCCGGTCTTGATGGTTTTATGCGTGGTTTTGTTCTTTTCCGTCATTCCGGGCGGAGCGAAGCGCAGACCCGGAATCCATTTCTTTACCGCTGGCTGGATTCCCGCTTTCGCGGGAATGACGGGGGTGGGCGGTGCCGCTGGTTCAGGCGGCCTGATCCCATTCGGGGGCGAAATCGGGATCGATCAGGCGGCCGTCGGGCCGGGCGAGTTCGTTGATGTCGGCCATGTCGGAATCCGAGAGTTCGAAATCAAAGATATCGAAATTGGCCTTGGCGTTTTTGGGCGAGCCGGATTTCGGGATCGCCATGACGCCATCCTGTTGCAGCAGCCAGCGCAATGTCACCTGTGCCGGGGATTTGCCATAGGCCTTGCCGATGGCAACCAGCGTTTCATCATTCATCACCTTGGCACGCGCCAGCGGGCAATAGGCGGTCAGCAGCATGTCATGGCTGCGGAGGCATTCAAGCACCTTGGACTGGTCAAGATAGGGGTGATATTCGACCTGATTGACGGCAAGGGGAAAATCGCTGTGGCCGACGGCGCGTTCGATCAGGGCGGTCGGGAAGTTGGAAATCCCGATCAGGTGCGTCATGCCGAGGTTTTTGACCTCGTTTAATGCCGCGATGGTTTCGCGCAGCGGAATGTCATCATTGGGCCAATGGAGCAGCAAAAGATCGACATGGTCGAGATCAAGCTTGCGCAGGCTTTCGACCACGGAGGTTTGCAGATCGCCGCTTTGGAAATTGTCGGGCCAGATTTTGGTGGTGAGGAAGTAGTCATCACGTGAAAGGCCGGATGCCTTGAGCCCGCGACCAACCCCTTCCTCGTTATGATACATCTGGGCGGTATCGAAATGGCGGTAACCGATTTTGGCGGCTTCGGCGACCATATGTTCAGCACTTGCGTTATCGAGCTCGTATGTTCCAAAGCCAAGTGCGGGGATTTTCGTACCCTGCCAGTTCCGGAAAATCATGATGTTCTACCCCCTTCGATTTGATTTGATTGATTGTTTTGAGAGTTTCGGAAAACTGAGGACAGCTTTGCCAACCTGCGCCAGATTTAGTGCAGCGCAACAGCAGCGCAACCTGTACGGTTGGATGGTGGATGCTGTCCTTCGGTTTGGCGAGGGGATAGAATGCCCATGAAAAACGGCAAGAAAAAGGGCGACCGCAGTAAATGAGGCCGCCCGAAGTTCAGGACTTAGAGTGAGGCTGTATCAAGCCAAGACCCAATCTGATCCAATTTCGGGTTGAATGCCTTGATGTGGCTCAAATGCCGAAAGATTTCAGGTATTCTCAGTCGTTTCCGAGACGGCGGCATTCAGGTGATAGAGCGATTCCCGGATCACCTGCGGGCCGAGATCCCTGGTGATGAAGACGATTTTTGATCGGCGATCTTCATCTGGCCATGCGGGCAGGGTGGCGGGCGGATGAAAAACATGCTGCACGGCATGGATCGCAACCGGGTTGCTTTCGCCGACAAGGTTCAGGATGCCCTTGACGCGCAAAAGGCTTTCGCCGCGCATCTGGGTGAAGATTTCCGCCCAGGTGACAAACGCATCCCAATGCAGCGGTTCGTCAAAGGTGATGCAGAAGGACCGGATATGGTCGTCATGCCGGTTGACGTCATGGGAATGCGCGTGGTGGTGGTGATCATGGCCGTGATCGTGGTCATGATGGTCATGCGCGTGATCATGCCCGTCGTGATGATCGTGGTGATCGTCGCCGTGCTGCTCGTACGCCTCGTCGCGCAGCCATTTCTGCACATCCATGCTTTTGGTCGCCGGGTCATACAGCCCGGCATTGAACAGTTTGGCCGGGTCAATATCACCCATGGTGACGGCATGGATCGGGGCGGCCGGGTTAAGCTGCCGCAGGCGGGTTTCAAGGCGTTCGCGCGTTTCGGCGTTGGCCAGATCGGATTTGGTGATCAGGATGCGGTCGGCAACGGCGGATTGCTTTACACTTTCGGGATGGTCATCAAGCTGCCCCGCGCCATGCAGGGCATCGACGGTGGTGACCACACTATCAAGGCGGAATTTGGCCGTGAGCAGCGGATCGGTCATCAGGGTATGCAGGATCGGGGCCGGGTCGGCCAAGCCGGTGGTTTCGATGATGACCCGGTCGAATTCCGGTACCTCGCCACGGGTGCGTTTGACAAACAGATCACGCAAGCCCGAAATCAGATCGCCGCGCACCGAACAGCAGATGCAGCCGGAATTCAGCAATACGACATCCTCGGACACCTCGCGGACCAGAAGGTGATCAAGGCCGATTTCACCAAATTCATTGATCAGAACGGCGGTCTTTGCCATGCCGTCGTGAGCCAGAAGGGCATTGAGAAGGGTTGTCTTGCCACTGCCAAGGAAGCCCGTGATAACGGTGGTGGCAACGCGGTCAAACTGTTCGTCGGAAATCGCCATGTCTGATGCTTACTTTTTGCCGTAAAGGTCTTCGACGGCGATTTCGGGTTGGGAAATCACCACTTCCTCGCCATCGCGGGCGGCGAAATAGAAACAGTTGCGACGCCCGGTGTGGCAGGCAACGCCAAGCTGATCGACCTGTATCAGAACCGTGTCCTGATCGCAGTCATAGCGGAAATCGATCAGTTTCTGTACCTGGCCGGAGCTTTCACCCTTGCGCCAGAGCTTGCCGCGCGAGCGCGAGTAATAGCAGACCCGGCCGGTTTCAAGCGTTTCGATTACCGCATCGCGGTTCATCCAGGCCATCATCAGGACCTCGCCACTGTCATGCTGCTGGGCGATTGCCGGGATCAGGCCGCTTTCATTGAATTTCAGTTTGTCGGCAATCTTTGAATTGGCGGCAGTTGTGGTCTCGGTCATCGAAGGCTCCGGTCGATGGTTGTTGACTTTTCGCGGCAGTCACGTCAAGAAATGATATATTATAACATATCACCCTGTGCCATGGCTTTTTGCAGATTAATGCAAATCGCCCGGCGTGACTTCGGATGTGCGACATGACCGATCTTTTCCCGAAAAAGGGCCACGATCACGACAGATGTATCGATAGCGCAATCGCGCAGGCAGAGAAAGTCTGCGAGGCGGAAAATGCGCGTTTTACCGATATGCGCCGCAAGGTGTTCAGCCTGATCTGGCAATCGCACAAGGCGGTGACGGCCTATGAGCTGCTGGATGCGCTTCAGGCCGAGGGGCAGCGGGTGCAGCCGCCCACGGTTTATCGGGCGCTGGAATTCCTGACTGATCTTGGGCTGGTGCATCGTATTGAATCGCTTAATGCCTATTTCGGCTGTGATCAGCCTGATTGCGATCATCTGGGGCAGTATTTCATTTGCACCCGATGTGGCCGGGTTGCCGAAACGGTGGATGAGGATGTGAGCATCGCGGTCCGCAAGGCGGCGAGACAGGTCGGATTTAAAATCGAAGCCACCACTGTTGAAATCAAGGGCCTGTGCCATGACTGCACCACTCATTGAAGGGCGGGGGCTGATCCTTTCGTTTGGCAATGAACGGGTGCTTGATAACGTCACGCTTTCGATCAAGGCGGGCGAGATCATGACCCTGATCGGGCCGAACGGGGCGGGCAAATCAACATTGGTCAAAACCCTTCTTGGGCTTCAGCAGGCCGATCAGGGCGAAGTCACCCGCAAGCCGGGCCTTCGTATTGGTTATGTGCCGCAAAAGCTTGCGATTGATCAGGTTTTGCCGATGACGGTGAAGCGGTTCCTGACGCTCACCCGGTCGGCATCGCGCAGCGACTGCCAGAAGGTTCTGGATCAGGTCGGTGCAAGCCATGTGATCGATACTCAGATGAGCAGCCTTTCAGGCGGCGAGACGCAGCGCGTGATGCTGGCGCGGACATTGTTGCTGCGCCCGGAATTGCTGGTGCTTGACGAGCCGACCCAGGGTGTGGATGTGACCGGGCAGGCGGAGCTTTACCGACTGATCGATGATATCCGGGCGGAACTTAACTGTGCGGTTCTGATGATATCGCATGATCTGCATCTGGTGATGGCAAAGACCGATCAGGTGGTGTGCTTTAACCGGCATGTCTGTTGTTCGGGCATCCCTGAAACCGTGCGCCAGCATCCTGAATACCGGTCGTTGTTTGGCAATCAGGCGGCGGATGCGATTGGCATTTATACCCATGCGCATGATCACGAACATGATCTTGCCGGGCATATTGTCGAGGGCGGGCATGATCATGGTCATCATCATGGCCATCATCACGGGTCGAGCCATGTTCATGGGCCGGGATGCGCGCATGGACATCATCATCATGAAGAAGAAATCGACGAAAAAGATCGGATATGGCGGCCGCAATGATGGATGATTTTCTGACCCGTGCGGTGATCGGCGGGATTTTGCTGGCATTTGTCTGCGGGCCGTTCGGGGCGTTTATCGTCTGGCGGCGGATGGCGTTTTTTGGCGATACGCTGGCGCATTCGGCGTTGCTGGGTGTGGCACTCGGGCTTCTGGTCGGGGTGGATGTCCGGATCGGGATGATTGCCACCTGCCTTGCCGCCGCCCTTATCCTTGCCATCGGTCAACGCCAAAGCCGCCTTGGCAGTGATACGGTTCTGGGGATGCTTGCGCATTCGACGCTGGCGCTAGGCATGGTCGCCCTTGCCTTTGTGCAGGGGATTGCGGTTGACCTGATGGCCTATCTGTTTGGCGATATTCTGGCGGTCAATGTTGCCGATATCTGGCTTTTGGGGCTGGGCGGTGGATTGGCACTGGCCGTTCTGGTCTGGATGTGGCGGCCATTACTCGCCCTTACCGTCAGCCCGGAAATTGCCGCGGCCGAAAGCATTCCGGTCGAGAGGCTGCGTCTGGTTTTCATGCTGCTGATGGCGCTTGTGATCGGCATGGCGATCAAGATTGTCGGGGTTCTTCTGATCACCGCCCTTTTGATCGTGCCCGCCGCCAGTGCACGGTTTTTTGCCAGAACACCCGAACAGATGGCGATTGGTGCGGCCGTGTTTGGCGCGGCATCGGTCATGGCGGGGATCAGCCTTTCGTGGCATATCGACAGCCCGGCGGGGCCCAGCATCGTGATTTCGGCAGCGGGGTTGTTCCTGCTGGTCGGGATGGCATCCCCCGTGATTCGGCGTTTGCGGGGATAATCCGGTATCGGTAATGTTTGGATTACGGGCAGGGCGAATAAAAATGCGCTGTCAGGTATGAAACAAGGACGAACAATATGCGGGTGATCAGGGTTGCGATTGCGGGTTTTGGTGGCGTTGGTCGTGCCACGGCAAATCTGCTTTTGGCACGGCGGGCACATTACCGCAGCCTTTACGGTGCAGATGTGCGTCTGGTGGTGGTGTGCGGATCGCGTTCGGGCCTGTTTGATGCAAACGGGCTTGATGCCGATCAGTTTGATGCGCTGGAACCGGGTTTGAGCGGGCCGGACTTTATCAGTACGTCCGGGGCAGATGTCCTGATTGAGGCCGGTCCCAGTGATTTCCGCACGGGCGGTCCGGGGCTTGCCTATATTCATTCGGCCCTGTCAGTCGGTCGGGACACGATTGTGATTTCCAAGGGCGCGCTGGTCCATAGCGGACGGGAATTGCGCGATCTGGCGAAGGTATCGGGGGCCATTTTAAAGCTTAGCGGTGCAAGTGCCGCGGCCCTGCCGACCATTGATCTTGTTGAGCATAGCCTGACCGGGTGCCGGGTTTTGAGTGTCGAGGGTATTTTGAATGCCACGACCAATTTCCTTCTCGATGCGATGATCTCGAAAGGTGTGGGCTTTGACGCCGCCCTGAAAGAGGCGCAAAAAGGCGGCTTTGCCGAAGCTGATACGCGCAACGATACCGAAGGCTGGGACACGGCATGCAAGCTGTTGCTTCTTGCCAATTTTGGGCTGGGGGCGGAGCTTGCGATGGATGACCTTGTTGTCGAGGGCATTCACGGCGTTACCGCAGACCGGATTGATGCGTGGCGGGCGGAGGGCCTTGTTCCCAAACTTGTCGGCAGTCTGGAATGTGCGGATAATGGGACGATTTCTGCGCGTGTCGGTGTCAGGGCTTATCCGAATTCCGATCCCTTGGCGCAGGTCAGCGGCAAGAACAAGGCAATCCGGATCATCACCGATGCCATGGGCGAGACAATCGCAATCGGGTGCGGTGAAGAGCCGCTGGCGACAGCCGCCGCAGCCCTAAAAGATTTTGAGCATATCCTGAAAGCCAAGACCTCTTAATTTTCTATCACATCATGATAGTATGGTGGGCAAGCACAGAAGAAGCTTGGTCGCAGTTTTTCCCTATGCGTGATTTTCTGATCCGCGCAGGAGTAACGCCATGAATGCAATGACTTACAAAGGTTATATGGCGCGTGTCGAATTTGATTCCGATGACGAGATTTTCGTCGGCCATATTGCCGGTATTCGGGATCGTGTCGGATTTCATGCCGATACGGTTGCGGATTTGAAGGAAGCCTTTTACGAGGCGGTAGACGATTATCTTGAGACTTGTACCAAGACGGGCAAGACGCCGCAAAAACCTTATTCCGGCAAGATGATGCTGCGGGTCAGTCCCGATATTCACCGGAAGGCAGCGATTGCCGCAGAGCTGGCGGGTAAAAGCCTTAACCAGTGGAGCGAGGAAATCATCGAAAAGGCGGTCAAACGCAAGGAGCCTTCGACCGCCTGATATTCGTTCCGGGCCGGAAATCGCGGCTGCGGGAAGCATTCCGGCGGCCTGGGCGCGGTTTTTTGCCAGAACGCCCGAACAGATGGCGATTGGTGCGGCCAAGCATCGTGATTTCGGCGGCGGGGCTGTTTGTCCTGAGCGCGATGATGGTTCCCATTCTGCGCCGTTTCCAGGCGTGCTGGGGTGATCAGTCAGGGATAAAATAACGTAGAACGAGCATCTTACGCCCAAACGGAGCTCGTCATGGAAGACGCAACCAATTCACCGCAGCAACCCGGTTCAATTCGCGCGATCAGGAGGGATGGATTTTTTGCGGTTATTCCACCTGCTGCGCGCTGGTTCGGGTTGACGGGCGCCATACCTTTCATGGTGCTCTCATTTGGGGGCGAGTTCTTATCGCCAGCTCATCAGTCTTATGCGCAGTTTTCGTTGATGGCTTACGGGGCGGTGATTCTTTCCTTTTTGGGGGGTGTGCACTGGGGAAGAGCGATTGTACCGCCAGAGCATGGCCGACTTGAGGATAAAACCTTGTGGGTGCCGCTTGCGATCAGTGTGACACCGTCGCTATTCGGGTGGGGTGCGTTGCTGGTGCCAAGATTTATCGCGCTGCCGATCCTGGCGGCGAGTTTTGCCGCAATGCTTCTGATTGATCTGTTTATGGTCAGGATCGGTTCTTTGCCGGAATGGTATGGCAATTTGCGTGTGATTCTTTCGGCGGTGGTTGTGGCCTCTTTGCTTTTTGCGTGGGTATAGGATGATTCTGCAAAAAGGGCGCCGAAATAATTCGGGCGCCCTTTTGCGTTTGACTGCGGGATATCTTAGTCTTTTGCCAGACGGGCAAGACCTGCTTCCAGATCGGCGATCAGGTCGTCGGTGTCTTCAAGGCCGACATGAAGGCGGATCAGTTGGCCGTCTTCGTCCCATTTGGTTGCGGTGCGGATGTTTTTCGGATCGGACGGCAGGATCAGGCTTTCGAAGCCGCCCCAGCTAAATCCCATGCCAAACAGGTCCATATGATCGACCATATTGGCAAGCTGCGGCTTTGTGACCGGTTTCAGGATAAAGGAAAACAGGCCCGATGCGCCGGTGAAGTCGCGTTTCCAGATGGCATGGCCCGGATCATCGGGCAGGGCCGGGTGCAGGACGCGTTTGACCTCCGGGCGGGTTTGCAGCCATTGGGCGACCTTGATGCCGCTTTCATGATGCTGGCGCAGGCGCACGCCAAGGGTGCGAAGCCCGCGTTGTGCGAGATAGCAATCATCGGGACCAACCGCATCGCCCGATATGATGATCTGTTTTTTAATCGTCAGAAGGTCTTCTTCGGTGGCGGTGGTGATCGTGCCCAGCATGACGTCGGAATGACCGACGATGTATTTAGTGCCAGCCTGCACCGATACATCAACCCCCATATCAAACGGGCGGCACAGAAGCGGCGATGCCCAGGTGTTATCAAGCAATACCTTGACCCCGCGTGCACGGGCCGCTGCCGAAATCGCCGGGATATCCTGCATTTCAAAGGTCAGCGAGCCGGGGCTTTCGCACCAGACAAAGGCGGTATTGTCGCGAATGAGCCCCGCGATATCGCCGCCGATGGCCGGATCGTAATATTCGGTTTCAACGCCAAAGCGTTTGAGGAAGGTATTGCACAGACTGCGCGTCGGGTAATAGGTGCTGTCGGTGACCAGAATATGATCGCCCGGTTTGACAAAGGCGAGGATCGCATTGGTGATTGCCGCCACACCGGATGATACGCATAGGGTGCCAAAGCCGCCTTCAAGCTCGGCCACGGCTTCTTCGAGCAGGAAGCGTGTCGGGGTTCCGTGCCGCCCATAGGTCACCTTGCCCGGTGCGGATGAGCCGGCCTTTTCAAGGTCGGCCAGGCTTTCAAACAGGATGGTTGATGCATGAAGAACCGGCGGGTTGACCACGCCGTGATATTCGCTGGATCGACGTCCGGCATGGACCAGTTGGGTTGCGGGCTTTTGGGGGCGGTGACCTGACATGGGTGGCTTTTCTCCTTGGATGCGTCGGGGGTGACGATGCGACGACGCGCGGGGCCTTGAATTTCTTCTATAACTCAAAGCATTTCAGATCATCGGGTTCAAGGTTTTTTCACCGCAAAGAGTTGTGAAACCGGCATTTTGCGATATTTCAAGCCTTATGCCTCGCGTCCGGTTCCGGGCCGCGTTACAACAGGTAAAGCCCGTTTAACACTATCCGACTTGCAGGAGGCCCCGTGCTTGAACTTCAGGATTTTCGCGCCGCGCGTCGTGCCATTTCCGATCACATGCGCCTGACGCCGGTATTTGCCGCCGGTATTTATGGCGACAAGTCGGTTTTCCCCGACCGGGATCATATTCCGGATTTGTATCTGAAGCTTGAAAACATGCAGATATCGGGTTCGTTCAAGGCACGCGGCGCGATGAATGCCGCCCTTGCCCTTGACGAGGATAAACGCGCGATTGGGCTTTGCACGGCATCGGGTGGCAATCATGGCATGGGGGTGATCAATGCGGCCCGTGTGCTGGGGGTTCCGGTCAAGATATTCCTGCCAACCAATACACCAAAGCCCAAGGTCGAAAAACTGCGCAAGCAGGGTGTTGATGTGGTCCTGATCGGTGCGGTCTGGGATGATGCCAACCGGGCGGCGATGGATCATGCGCGTGAAAGCGGCATGGCCTATATCCATCCCTTTGCCGACCCCAAGGTGATTGCAGGGCAGGGCACGATTGCGCTTGAGATGCTTGAACAGCAGGCCGACCTTGATACGCTGGTGGTGGCGATTGGCGGTGGCGGGCTGATTTCAGGGGTGGCGACAGCGGCCAAGCTTTTGCGGCCATCGATCCGGGTGATCGGGGTCGAGCCGACCGGTGCCCCGACCTTGTTCGAGAGCCTCAAGCATAACGAGGTCGCGACATTGCCAAGTGTGAATACAGCGGCCACCAGTCTGGCGCCGCGTCAGTCATCGGCGTTGAATGTTGATCTGATTGGCAGGAATGTCGACCGGATCGTTCTGGTCAGCGATGATGAAATGCGCGATGCGGCACGCTGGCTTTGGCGGGAATTGGGAATTGCCGTGGAGCTTTCGGCGGCTGCCGGGATTGCCGCAGTGGCTTCTGACCGGCTGGGTGTTGAAAACCCCGGCAAGATTGGGGTCGTGATTTGCGGTACCGGTTCGGACGGGATGGCGTGATCAAATAAAAAAGGACGAAACCGCTGGGCTTCGTCCTTTTTTAAACCAAACGCCATCCGAAAAACGGATGGCGTGGAAACTTGTAGCGTCGCAAACCGCCAAAGAGCCAAAGCCCTCCGGTGCGGAATTACATCTTCGGCTCTACCACCTGACGACCACGGTACATACCGGTGTTCGGATCAATGTGGTGCGGGCGATGCAGTTCGCCGGTTTCTTTGTCTTCGCGGTACGAGCCCTTGGCGAGCTTGTCATGCGAGCGACGCATGCCCTGACGGGACTTGGTCACTTTTTTCTTTGGCACTGCCATGGGTCATCATCCTCTGGCTTGGGTAAACTCAGGCGCGCTTGTTAACGTGCGCGGTCGGGAAAGTCAACGATCAAAGTGCCGGAATTTTCATTTTCCTGCGACCTTTCGGCTTTTTTGCCGTGATCGGCACCGGCATCATGATCAACATGATGGTCGATGGCCGGGATCAGGCCGGTATCACGCGGATCGTCAACAATATCTGTTCGCTGGTCGTATACACCAAAGCCTGCCTTCTGGTAAGCCCCCAAAGCACTTGGATGATCGAGCGAACATGTATTGACTGTTATGCGTTGCGGTTTAAGGCCCCAGGCGGTGTCAATCGCCCAGTTCAGAAGGTATTTGCCATAACCCTTGCCGATGAAATCGGGGATCAGGCCCATATAATGCAGGTCGATCACGCCGGTTTCTTCAAGATCGGTCAGGTCAAGTTCGGCAAACCCGGCCGGGACGCCGCCGACATATAAAACGTAAACGTGGGTTTCGGGGCGGGCCAGAATTTCGGCAAGTTCGTCATCACCCATGAGGCGGCGGAACCACCACAGCCACGGCTCGCCGACCGTATCATAAAGGTAGCGATAAAAGGACAGGGTGGGGTTTTCGGCGCGCACGATGGCGACCTTGCCCGGCGGGATGGTTGCCGCAGGGCGATCTGGCGGATCAAGCATTTCAAGGAAGGTGATGACGACTTCCAGCTTGCGCGGGTTGGATGCACTCATGACTTCAGCCTTTTTCGCATAACCACAAAATCGGTGCCGATTTCAGATATTTGCGTGTTGGTTCGTGGGACGGTTTCGACAATTTCATAACCGAGCTTGCGATAAAAATCATGCACTGCCGGGTCTGTGACGGTGACCTTGTTTACAGCAAGGCCGGTGGCGGCAAGGATATCCTCGGCCAGGGCCAGAAGACCCGATCCAAGGCCGGTGCCGCGCGCATCGTGCGATACGGCAAGATAATGAACCCAGCCACTTTCACCGTCATGACCGGCCATGATTGTGCCGATGATTGTAGCGTCTTTTGCCGTTCGCGCCAAAATCACGCTGCCGCGCCCGGAATTCAGACATGTGGCGAGGTCACGACCGGCATCATGGCCCGGTCCGGTCAACCCGGATTTATGCCAGAGGTCGCCGATGGCGGCGATGTCGTGGGTGGTCGGTGATTGCAGTCTTTCAAGAAAAACGCCCGGATCCTTGGCTTTGTCACCTGTGCCGACCGCGTCATATCGGGCGGCATCGGCGGGGGACAGGGTAGGGGAGCCGGGCGTTTTCATATCTTTTGTGCGCCGTGTTATGCCGGGCCTTTGTCGACCGGGCTTCCCTCGGTGCTTGCCCATTCGGCCCAGGAGCCGTCATAAACCGCGACTTCCTTTTTGCCCGCAATATAGGCACCAAGGGCGAGCACGCAGGCGGTCACGCCCGAGCCGCAGGATGTGACAACCGATTTATCCAGATTGACGCCTGCATCGTGGAAAGCGGTGCGAATGGCATCGGCATCCTTGAAGGTGCCGTCAGCATTCAGGAGCCTGTCAAACGGCAGGTTATAGGAACCCGGCACATGGCCAGCCTTGCCCCAGGGTTCGTCGGCATCGCCGGTGAAGCGTTCGGTTGCGCGGGCATCGACCAGCTGTTCGCGTTTGCTTTTGACGTTTGCCAGCACCTGATCATATTCGCGCAAAAGGAAGCTGTTGGCGCGTGCGGTGAAATGGCGTTCGCGCGGCGGGGTTGGTGCATCGGTCACCGGGCGTTTTTCCGCCAGCCATTTCGGCAGGCCGCCATCAAGCACGGCGACATCGTGATGCCCGAAATGGCGCAGCATCCACCATACCCGGCAGGCTGCAAGGGCGGACCCCGTCTGGCCGTAGACCACGATGCGGACACCATCGCCAAGGCCAAGTTTGCGGACCTTGGCCGAAAATTTGATTGCGTCGGGCATCATGTGGGGAAGGGGGGCACTATCGTCGGCGGCGATTTCGTCAATATCAAAGAATACCGCGCCCGGAATGTGCTGCGCGTTATAAATCTCGCGCGCATTTTTGTTCTGGGCGGGCATGTACCAGCTGGCATCGACGACGCGAACGTCGGGTGCATCAAGGTGATCCGCAAGCCACTGGGTGGAAACCAGTGCGTCGGAAGTTGGGTTGGTCATCAAAGAGACTCCGGTTTGCAATGGTGGGTATTGCGCGATCCGGGGCGTTTCCGCAGATCTGTAACGTCAAATTCAAATGTTTCTTGTTTTAATTTCTATCCGTCCTGAAAGCGCATGGCAATATCCCGACTGAATTCGGGGATATGCCGATTGCGCGTTTCCGGGGAATTCATTCATCAAAGACGATATTGATGCGGCGGTTCTGGCGGCCTTTCTTTTCGATCTTGGCAACCAGAACCCTGCCGATTTCGGCCGTACTTTTGACATGCGTTCCGCCGCAGGGCTGATAATCGATGCCCTCTATCGTGACGGTGCGGATGCTGTTGCCATCCATTGGCGGCTGTACCGACATGGTGCGAACCAGTTCCGGATTGGCTTTAAGTTCCGCCACGCTGATTTCACCGTCATAGACCTCGGCATTGCGTGCGATCAGTTCGTTCAGCCGTGTGGTCAATTCATCCTTGTCAGGCGCTTCGTCGGGCAGGTTGAAGTCAAGCCGCGCCTTGTGGGCGGCGATATTGCCGCCTGTGACGTCGCCCTCGACAATCGCGCACAGCAAATGCAGGCAGGTGTGAAAGCGCATCAGGCGGTGGCGGGTTTCCCAATCCAGTTCGGCCGTGATGGTATCGCCGATTGCGGGCAGGTCGTGACCCTCGGCGATGATATGCAGGATTTTGCCGCTGTCGCGGTCCTTGATCGTGGTTGCGACCGGCAGGGCGCGACCATCCGCAGTTTTAAGCACGCCGACATCCCCGGTCTGGCCACCGGCGGTGGCGTAAAACACGGTCTGGTCCAGTTCGATGCCGCGGTCGGAAATCGACATGATTTTGGCGTCGCAGTTCTGGCGATAGGCGTCTTCGCGAAACAAAAGGCGGGTCACAGACTCCTCCATGCTTGGTGGCATCTTTGGTGGCGATCAGATCATGCGACCGTCAGATTGCCGCCAAAATCGGGGCGGCGGCGAACGTGCCCTTGACGGGGTGGGGCAAGGTTACGGTGACGGTGCGGTCTGAAATCTTGCAGTGAAATCATGGTGCTGCGCGAAGGCTTGGTTTGTCGAGGAGTTTTTGTGAATGTGACGTTTGTATAAAGTGATACATATTTTCGGGATTAATGTTGATATATGTACGAAATGTATGGTATCCCCTTGGCCCAAATTGGGGGTGAAAGAAACTTGGCTGCTGTTATTCATGTCAAATTGACGGGCGAAGGTGATTTCGGGCCGGTGGATCTTGAGTGTGCGATCCCGCCTGCGCGCCTGCCTTTGGTGATGGCGGCCCTGTTTGGTTCTCCGACCAGTTTGCGGGCGGGGGCGGCGCAAGGGGGCGGTGCGGTTGATCATGGGGCAGCTTCTTCGGGGGCTTCGATGTCCTCTGCTATATCGCCTGCTATATCTCCTGCTATGTCCCTTGCGGCATCATCTTCGTCTGCCCCATCTTCGACAGTCGGGCCTGAAGGCTCTTCGCGGAAAATGCCTGCTGGCGGGCAATTCCCTGTAACGGCGCGGGCGGGTCGATCCGGCCCGGTTCTTTCATCGGCACACCCGGCTATTGTTGGTGAAGGCGCAACGGATGCGATTGATCCGGCGAACTTCCTGATTGGATATATTGGCAATCTGGGCGATCTGATTGCCCGGCTGCAGCCGCGCGGTTTTGCCGAAACCATCCTGATTGCGGCGATCTGGCTGCATTACCGCGACGGGCGGAGCTTTGTGACGCGCGACGATATCCGGCGGTTGCTGCGGCGGCAGGAACATCTGCGCATGCCAAAGAATTTCGGTCGCGATTTTCATACCGCAATCACGCGGGGCTATATCGAACCGGTCGACGAGGACGGGGGATTTGCCGCGACCGGAACCGGATATCAGTGGTTTCGTGACGCCTGTATTAAATGATACAAAAAGCCGATAAAATGGTTGACGTTATGTATTGGTAATGTATCATTATTGACGTGGGACAAGAAAACAGGCGGGGACAAAATGCGGGAATGGGAAGTACGGGCAAGCTGCAGGGTCTGGCGTGGGCGATATGTGATCCGTGGGGGCGTTGATCGCATCGCCAATGATATCGTCAGCCTGCAGCAAAGCCGCTTTCCGGGGATTGAAACCGGCAAGGTTTCTCTTCGGGTGGTGACAATGGCCGTGATGGCGGTTCTGGCCGAGGAATGCTGCGAAGACGGCGTGACGGCAGCGGAACTTTCGTTTTTGCTGACCACATGCCTTGGTCGGCCGATTTCACCGACCCGGATCGAACGCGAAATGGAAACCCTCTCGGGGCTGGTCTGGTCCGGGCCGTGGGGGGCGGAAACGCTTTATGTTCTTGAAAAGCGCGGTCTTCGCTTTTTTGAAAGCGCGCGCATGATGGCGATGAACGACACCGACGCCCAAAGCAAGGATTTGACAGAATATACAGGCGCGGAGGAAGGCGGGGTTTTGCCGAAGATCGATCCGTCGATTACGGCAAGCCCCGCCCCACACGCCCGGTACCGGGTGGTGGGATAAACCGCCATTATCCGGCTGATCAACAACACCCGCCTAACGGCTTTGCCCGGGCGGGTGTTTTGCTGTGTGCAGCATTGAACTGGTGCCCCGGTGGGCTGTTCACAGCAACTGCATCTGCCGGTTGGCATTCGGACGGATAAAGCTGCTGCAATCAGGCTTGACCTGACAGCATAAGGTACGTAATGATTTGAAGATGGAAAACATTGTTACACATCAGAACGCCTATTTTACGTCGTGCACATAGCGCGGCGCCTGTTGATGTGTTTGTAAATTAAACCAAGACCGGCTGCCCCAGGGCGGCCTTTGTTTTTTCCATAAACCGGTTTGCCCGAGGTGGCCCCACCAACAAGGAAACCGGAAAATGACCCATATCTCCCTTGCGGATCGCATGCCGACACTTGATTTCACGCCCAATGCCCTGAAAGACGGGATCGGGGTGGTGCCGCTTATTCTGATGGCGGGGTTTGCCGATACCATTGCTGCAGCGAGCGCGCTGGTCGCAAATGGTGCTGTCATGATCGAGGACAAACAGATTGTGGATCCTGATCATCATATCCTGAGTTACGCGTTTGATGATGGCGAAGTATTGCGCCTTACCGTTGGCGGTCAGAGAACGATGCTGATCCGTCGTGCAGAGTGATTGTGGCGGAGTGACCGGGGCGGAGTGATCGGGTTGGTGCCCGCCGGTCGCGCGAGCAAGGCTTGGGTGTGAGGAGGGCGATGTTGCTGGTGATTTCAGAACAGCGACATTTGCCCGTTCGCGCTGGGGCGGACAAAGCCGCTGCAATCAAGGTTGAGCGACCGGCCGGTCATGCCGTGTTTTTTGCGTGCGGCATCAAACCGTCTGGCGATCAGGTCGGCAATCGGGCCGGTGCCGCGCATGCGGGTGCCAAATTCGGACTGATAGCGTTCGCCGTCGCGCATCTGGCGGATCAGCGACATGACCTTTGCCTTGCGATCAGGATAATTGGCTTCGAGCCACTCTTCGAACAGGTCGGCGATTTCAAGCGGCAGGCGGACGACGATGTGCGATACCGACGTTGCCCCGGCGTCACGCACCGCGGCAACCAGATTTTCGATTTCCATGTCATTCAGGCCGGGAATGATCGGCGCGCACAGGACCGTGACCGGGATACCGGCATCGGCAAGTTTGCGAATGGCATCAAGCCGACGGTGCGGGGCGGAGGCACGCGGTTCGAGAAGGTTGGATAATCTGTGATCAAGGCTTGTGACCGATATTGCGACCGACGCGCGGTTTCTGGCGGCCATTGGTGCGATCAGATCAATGTCGCGGGTGACAAGTGCGCCCTTGGTGATGATCGAAAAGGGATGCTGGCAATCGCCAAGCACCCTGATGATTGAGCGGGTCAGCTGTTTTTCACGGTCTACCGGCTGATAGGGATCGGTGCTGGTGCCAATGACAATCGGGGCGGGCATGTAGCTTTTGGCGGCGAGCTGTTTGCGCAAAAGGGTCGGGGCGTCGGGTTTCCAGAACAGTTTTGTTTCAAAATCCAAGCCCGGCGACAGGCCCAGATAAGCGTGGGTTGGCCTGGCAAAGCAATAGATGCAGCCATGTTCACAGCCGCGATAGGGATTGATCGAACGGTCAAACGGCACATCGGGGCTTTGATTTCTGGTAATCACGCTGCGCGCGCCATCAATGCCAAGGGTGGTGCGGATGCGCGGCGCGTCCTGATCTTCCATCAGGCTGTTCATCCAGCCATCATCGACCGCCTGATGGATATGGCGTTCAAATCGGCCATCAATGTTCGATACCGCCCCGCGGCCCTTTTGCCGGCGCGCGGGCAGCAGATCCGGATCAAAATCCGGATTGATCCAGCCTTCGCCCGGTTGGGCGGTTTCGATGTGATCGGGTGTTGGTTCGATGATGTTTCGCATATGCTCAAATTATAGAACAAAATAGGAACATTCAAGCGAAATACGTTGTAGCCAGGTTGCCCCCCCCCGATATCAACGCGGACAGCGGCAGACCGTTGGCATGACATCATCCGGTTATCAACAGCATTCCTGATTAAGGGCAGGTCGGCGTTGCTGTCGTGAAACTGATGGAGCCGGTGTTTGTCCCGCCACCGACATTGCATGTGCTTACATTGCCGCTGTTGCCGGAGCCGGAGAGATTCGTATTGTTCAGGTTAAAGAAAATCAGGTGGTTGTTTGTCGCCCCGCTGATATTGAGTGTGTTGTTCTCGAAGACGAGGTTGTCTGATCCGATGACTGACAGGGCATAGGCAAAGGTATCGTTACTGGTGGATGTGATTGTATTGCCGCGAATGACGGTGTTTTGCGCGTTTCCGATAACCTGTATGCCAAAGGACGTGTTGCCCGTGGCGTTGCTGGTCAATGTGCTATTGATGATTTCGACGTTATTCACGCCGTTAATCCGCACTGCTGCGGTTGCCTGCGTGTCGGAGGTTGAGACGGTAACGCCGACAAGGCGGCTGTTGCTGGCCATGTTGAAAATATGGCTTGGACTGCCGAAACCGACCGGAGAGGATCCTTCGCCGCTTAGGCTGGCACCCGGTGTGGTAATGGTCACGGTGCGACCGGAAGGTGTTTGAACGTTGAGGTCGCCAGCCCCCATGATGGTTTGACCATTTTGCACATCAAGGCGGCTGTTCACATTGGCAAAGCTGCCATTCAGGATCACGGTCGAATTGGCACCGGCGGATGAGATGGTCGTGGCGAGGTCGGCACTTGATGTTGTTGCACTGCTGACAAGTGTGATGGTGTTGCCGTTGGCTGTGCTTGTTATTTCCTCTGCCGTGGTGAATTGCCCGGCCTGACTGACGATATCAATGTCGCGTATGATCGGATCGGTCATGCGGCGTTCGATAGCGTTCAGGCGCGGTTTGGGATTATCGCCAAAATCCTGAAGCGGAATGCGCAGGCGGAAGCTGGCAAAGCTTTGTGTGCCGCGCGGGTCGTCATGCTGGATTTCAGCCCCCAGCGAAAAGCGTGAGCCTTCCCACAGGAACGGTATTTCATCAAAGGTCAGGTCAAGCCGCCCGCGAGGTCCCTGTAGCGTGTCCACATCGTCTTCGGTAAAGCGATAGCCGCCTGCGTAAAGGCGCAATTGTTGTGGTGCCGTGGCTTCAAACAATGGCGCGCGCCAGCCGATTTCGGCATCAAAACCGCGAAGGGCGCGTTCTTCGCCCTGACGGTACATGATCGTGGTGCCGGAAAAATCCGCCGTGCTCAGGCTGTCTTCCATATAGCTTGTCCTGCCGACCGGCATATAGGCATTGGCGCGAAAATCCCAGTCAAGCGAAAGGGCTTCGGCCCCGAAAGTCACCTGATTGAATTTGTTGTCATACGCGCTGTGGCGGCGATCAAAATAGCCATAGCCGCCAATATTCCAGCCGCTATCAAGCATCTGGCGAATGCCGACACCGAAATTGCCTTCGTGACTGTTGGCATCATCCATCCGCGCGCGGATATTGGCAAAGGCCAGGGTATCGTCATCCTGCCATAGCGGAATGAACAGATCGGTTTCACCAAGGTTGCGGTCGGTGCCGGCCTTGCCTTCAAGGTCGATATGCGGTCCCCATTTGTTGCCGCCATCTGCGTCCTGAGCATGCGCGGATGGCGCAAAAGCGACGGCGCAGCTACAGACAAATCCAACCGCATATTTTTTCATTTTTGTCTTCAATCATTTTGATCTGGCTTATGCGCGGCAGGAGAAATCGTTGGCATTTTGCGCATCAGTCAGATCGGCAGTTAAGCCAGTTCATGAAATGGAAGTCCGAGGATTAGGGGATTTGCGCATGGGTCGCCACAGCAACGGCAGGGATGCGATATTTTCCTGCGCGAAGTGGATATCCATTGCGTTTTATGGATAGGAAACAGTGCGAGGTGCGCAAAAGCGGACTATTGAGCCCCGTCTTTTTGTCGACCTTTTAAATTGCCTTTTCGATTGTCATGTATCGGTACAATCGCGCGCTTGCCGGTTTTTACAATCCATCTATAGTTTCGTGGCCACCCTTTTTATGGAGCCATTCCGATGGATTGGACACAGTTTGTCAGCTTTACGCTTGTCACCGCCCTTCTGGTGATGTCGCCGGGCCCCAATGGCGTTCTGATTGCCAAAACAGTTCCGACATCGGGCCGTGCGGCAGGTTTTGCCAATGTTGCCGGTTTCGTGACCGCCTTTTACCTGCATGGCACATTGTCGATTTTAGGGATTTCGGTGATCCTCGTGCAGTCGGCACAATTGTTCATGATGGTGAAGATTGCCGGTGCGGCATATCTTTGCTGGGTCGGGTTCAAGGCGCTGCGCGAGGCGTGGCGCGGGGTTAAAACCGTTGCCGAAGTGGCCCCGGCCAAACGCCGCAGGACGCTTCTGGTGGCGTATGGCGAAGGGTTTCTGACCAATGCGCTTAACCCCAAGGTATCGATTTTCTATCTTGCGGCATTTCCGCAATTCATTCCGGTCGGTGACGGGGCGATTGCATCGGCCTTCATGCTGGTTTGCGTGCATGCCAGCATCAATGTCATCTGGTTTTCGGCGATGATCATTCTGTTATCGCGCCTGACAGGCGTGGCGCGCAGCGGATCGTTCCAGCGGGCGTTAAAGGCCGTGACCGGCAGCGTGTTTATTGCGTTCGGGATCAAGCTTGCGATGTTCCGGCCCTGATATCGGGCCGGGATCGCATTACTTTTTGATGGCAATCAGCGCCATGACGGCCGCAAACAGGCCAAACAGAATGCCGCCCACAGGGATGTCAACCGGGATGCCTGACAGGATACCGGAAAGTGCGGCATCTTCGTTGATCAAGGCTTCGAACGCGACCAGCGGCAGGATCAGGGACGCCAGAAACAGAAAGACCGGATTGAACAGTTTGTTTTTCATGGTCTTAACCCCCGATCATCGCAATCAGCAACAGGCCCAGCGCCATGAAGCCGCAAAGGGCGGTCAGAAGCACACCGGTTTTCAGCACGACCGATAATACCGGTCCTTCCTTGCCCGAAAGCCCGACCGTCGAACAGCCGACCAGAATTTTTGACGGGGCCAGCATGCTGCCAAGTGATGCACCGGTTGCCTGTGCGGCCAGAACAAGGGCGGTTGAAATGCCCGAAAGTTCGGCGGTGTGGCGCTGGAACATGCCAAAGACCACGTTGGAATTATTCGTGCTGCCGGTCATGAAGGCACCCAAGGCCCCGATGGCCGGGGCCACCACCGGATAGGCGATGGCAAAGGAGCCGGAAAACAGCGCAGCCCCGCCTTCGGCCAGGGCATAGGTCATGCCGGCATGATCCATGATGATGGCAAGGCCGATGACCGGCACCATGCCGATGCTGGTCGGAAGGCCGCTTTTGACCGTGCGTTGCCAGATGCGTCTGGCAATGCCGTTGTCATAGCGTCCGCGGATTTTGAAAAAGGCAAAGCTGATGGCGGCGGTATAAAGCAGCAACGCGCCGGGATGGCCGAAAATAGCAATCGGTTTGGCGCTTTCGGCATCGATATTCCAGCCAAGATCGGTTGAGATTGCCGGGAAATCGAAGGTCAGGCGAAGACCGGACAGGAAATCCTCGACCTGGGGGACAAAGGTTGCCAGACCGACAATCACCATGAAAACGAGGTAAGGGGTCAATGCCTCGATCAAAGGCATGTGGTGATGGTCGTCATCCCCGTTTGGTTCGGTGACGTCATCGGGATGGGGTTTCCAGAACCGGGTGACGATGATCGAGGTGACAAGCCCGGCAATCCCGGCGGTCAGCCCGCCCAGCGTCCAGACGCCGTAATTCGCCATCAGATATTGAACGACACCCATGACACCGGCAATCAGTACCAGTGGCACGATCCGGCGACGCACGGTGCGAAAACCACCATCGAGCCACAGAACCGCCGCCCCGCAGGTAAAGCCCGACAGGCCAAGCAGAATGGCGGAATAATGCGTCAGTTCGGTACCGGGAATGCCGGTCACGCCGATCAGGGCCTCGAACGAGGTTGCCATATTGCCAAACAGCACCGACCAGCTATGGCCGATCATCGGGGCGGCAACGGCGATGACGGGCGAGAACCCCATGCCGAGCAAAAGCGGTGCGATGACCGCAATCGGCACACCGAACCCGGCAACGCCCTGCAGGAAGGTGGCAAACACATAACCAAGGATCAGCAATTGCAGCGGGCGATCATCGGTTAGCTGGCGGATGGCCCGCCCGATGGTTTTGATGGCCCCGGCTTCTTCGGCTGCGAAATAAAGGATCAGGGCGGCCCAGACGATATAAAGAATGTAAAGCGCCAGCATGACGCCCTTGGCCTGGGCGATGATCACCATATCGGTCGGCGCACCAAACGCGATCATGGCGATGGCAACGGTGACAAACCATGCGGCCGCGCCGGCGCGTGCCGCGCCCCAGTTTGCCTTGATCATCAGAAACAGAATGGTGGCGATTGGCAGGGCAGCCAGAAGGAAGTCTGTCATGGGGGCGAGCCAAAACCTTTTGGAACAATGTGTTGCGGTTGATTTTCCAACCGGGCCGACATCTTGTCCCAGTGCTTCTGCAAGCGCAAGAAAACAGTTATGGCATTTCGTATGATGAAATACAAAACCGGGCCCGGCTGGTTTCAGTCGAGCCCGGTGATTGTCTGACTAATTGTTTCAGGCGCAGTTTTGCGCGGTTTGTTCGGTTTCAAGTTCGTCGCGCAGTTCTGCGGCAATCGAGAATGATTTCAGCCGTGCTGCGTGATCAAAGATATTGGCAGTGACCATGATTTCATCGGCCTTGGTCATATAGATGAAGTCGCGCAGCTTTTTGCGAACCGTGTCGCGCGAGCCGATTGCGGCACAGCGCATGGCATGATCGACCCCGGCCTTTTCCACCCGGTTCCAGATGTCATCCATCGATTTGACCGGTTTGGGCAATTGGCCCGGCGAACCGCGCCGCAAGTTCAGGAATTGCTGCTGCATGGAGGTGGCAATAAATTCGCCTTCCTCGTCGGTATCGGCGGCAAAGAAGCCCATCGCGGCAATCGCATAGGGTTTATCAAGCTGTTTGCTGGGTTCGAACCGGTGGCGATACAGCGACAGCGCATCCATCAGCATATCGGGCGCAAAATGTGACGCAAAGGCAAAGGGCAGGCCAAGGCGTGCGGCCAGATCAGCGGAAAACAGGCTGCTGCCCAGAAGCCACATCGGGACTTCGGAACCATAACCCGGAACGGCGCGGATTGGCGGATTGCCTTCAAGGGGGGCAAGGAATTGCTGGACCTGAAGCACGTCCTGGATAAAGCGTTCCTCGGTCCCGTGCATATCACGGCGAAGGGCGGCGGCGGTGCGTTGGTCGGTTCCCGGTGCGCGCCCGATGCCAAGATCGATACGGCCGGGATAAAGCGCATCAAGGGTGCCGAACTGTTCGGCAATCACCAATGGTGCGTGATTGGGCAGCATCACACCACCCGAACCAACGCGGATGGTTTTGGTGCCCGCAGCCACATGGGATATGACAACCGATGTTGCGGCACTGGCAATGCCGGGCATGTTGTGATGTTCGGCCAGCCAGTAGCGATGAAAGCCGAGCTTTTCGGCATGCTGGGCCAGTTCAAGCGTATTGCGAAGCGCATCGCGCGGATGTTCGCCCTCGTTAACGGGGCAAAGATCAAGAACGGAAAAACGGGGCATAGGCATAATCCCAATTGGGCGCAGGCCGAAAACGGCGCGCCGGATTTCAGTGTTGGGGTTAATCTAGCCCAAAATCAGATGCTTGCCAGTCAGGGAGTGTCGGTTTTAGGGTCAGGGCCGGAGAAAGGATAGAATATGCTAATCATTTTTGGCGGTTTGCCCGGTGTTGGCAAGACATCCATTGCACGCGCACTGGCGCAAAAAATCGGTGCGGTGCATCTTCGGATCGACACGATAGAGCAGGCGATCCTTGATGCCGGGGTTTTGCCCGATGATGATATCGGCCCGGTCGGCTATATGGTTGCCAACCGGCAGGCGACCGATAACCTTAAGCTCGGCCTGACGGTGATTGGCGATGCGGTCAATTCGGTTGAAGAAACCCGAAGTGAATGGCGACTGGCAGCAGAGCGCGCCAGTAAACCCTATGTGCAGATTGAGCTGATCTGTTCCGATCCGGGGGAGCATCGCCACCGTGTCGAAACGCGATCCTGTGACATTGAAAACCTGCATCAGCCCGACTGGGACAAGGTCCTTGGCCGTCATTACGAACCGTGGGACGGGGTTGATCTGATTATCGATACGGCAAAGATGACGGTGGATCAGGCCGTCGATGCAATTTGCGGTGTGATCGATAAAAATAAATAAGGTTCAATTGTTCAGGTCGTTTTCCTGATCTTCTGCGCGATGGGCATTCAGCGTGCGGCTGACGAAGTTGCGCAGCACGGTCGAGATATCGTTGCTGCGATAGGCCAGTGCGAGATGCGCCATCGGGACATCGCCCGCGACCTTGCGATAGACCACGCCATTGACCTGCAATTGTGCCATGGCGGCGGGGACGAGTGAGAAACCGAGTTCGGCGGCGACAAAGTTGATCACCGAGCCCAATTGCGGTGCACTTTGCCCCATGACCGGTTCAAATCCGGCGGCACGGCAGGCGGCAACGACGATATCGAAATGGGTTGGTCCGACCTGGCGCGGGGTCAGGATCAGGGCATCGTCACGCAGGGTTTCGAGCGCAACCGTTTCATGCCGGGCGGCGGGATGACCCGCCGGAAGCACGATCAGCATCGGTTCGGATTTCAGGCGGTGCAGTTTGATGGCATCGCTGTTGGCGCCCCCCTGCCGCAGGAAGACGGCATCAAGCTGTTCGTCCATAAGCGCATTCAAAAGGCGGGCGGAATTGTTTTCTTCCAGCGTCATTTCAACACCGGGATAGGCGCGCCTGAAATCACGGAAAACGCGTGGGACGCTGGGGCTAAACGCGGCGGATGCGGTAAAGCCCACCCGGATCGAGCCGATTTCACCGCGACCGGCGCGACGGGCGGCACGGATGGCGCGTTCCGCCAGTTCGGGGAAATGCTGCACGATATCGCGAAAGGCAATTCCGGCCTCGGTCAATTCCGCGCCATGCGGGACGCGATGAAATAGCTGGGTGCCGATTTCGGTTTCAAGATCGCGGATCTGCTGGCTTAGCGGCGGTTGACCGATGCCGATGCGGGCTGCGGCACGGGTAAAGTTCCCCTCGCGGGCGACTTCAAGAAAATATCGAATATGACGCAGTTCCATCCGGTATATCCAAAACATATCGAAAATGACTGTGACATATATTGGACCGATATCGAGAAAGCTGCAATCCTTTCGGTCAGATCAGAATTCTTCAAAACGAGGCCGGAATATGAGTGCCCACCGGGTGGAAAGCCCCGCAGCGCAGGCTGCCAATGATGATATCAAGCCAGCCGCCGCCGGGGCCGAGCCGGTTTATACCGAACCGGGATCGCCGGAATTCCGCCGGATCAGTCTGGCGCTGTTTCTGGCGGGGTATGCGACCTTTTCGCTGATTTACTGCGTGCAGCCGCTATTGCCGGAACTGGCGCGCGATTTTGCCGTCAGCCCGGCATCCAGTTCGCTTGCGCTGTCACTGACGACCGGGTTTCTTGCCTTTGCCATCCTGCTTGCCGGGGCGGTGTCCGAGGCATTCGGGCGCAAGCAATTGATGTTTGCATCGATGTGCGGCGCGTCTATTTTGAACCTGATTGCGCCGTTGCTTTCCGACTGGCATGCATTCCTGGTGGTGCGTGCGCTTGAGGGCCTTATTTTAGGTGGGGTTCCGGCGGTGGCGATGGCGTATCTGGCCGAGGAAATGCATCCGCGCGGCCTTGGCACCACGATGGGAATTTACATCAGCGGGACCGCACTTGGCGGGATGAGCGGGCGCGTGGTGATCGGCATTCTGACCGATATGTTTGGCTGGCATCTGGCCCTTGGTGCGATGGGGGCACTTGGTTTGCTGGCTGCCCTTGGGTTTGTCATCCTGTTGCCGGCATCGCGCAATTTCGTGCGCCGCCCCGGTTTTCAATTATCCTATCATATCCGCGCGTGGGAAGGGCATCTGCGCCATCCCGGCCTGCCATTCGTGTTCCTGATCGGGGCATTTGCGATGGGCTGTTTTGTGACGGTGTATAATTATGCCGGGTTCCGTTTATCCGCGGCCCCCTATGACCTGAGCCAGGGGCAGATCAGCCTGATTTTTGTGGTTTATCTTTGCGGGATGGTGACGTCGTCCATCGCCGGTGCCATGTCAGATCGGATCGGCCGGGGCCCGGTTTTGCTGGCGGGTATCCTGATTGCAGGTGCCGGGGTTGCCTTGACCCTGCTTTCCAGCCTTTGGGGCATGATCGGTGGGATCATGGTCCTGACCAGCGGGTTCTTTGTTGCCCATTCGGTGGCAAGCGGCTGGGTCGGGCGGATGGCGAAACAATCCAAGGGCCATGCGTCATCGCTTTATCTGCTGGCCTATTATCTGGGTTCAAGCATCATGGGATCGGTCGGCGGCTGGTTCTGGTCGCATGGCGGCTGGGACGCGGTGGCGGCGTTTGCCGGGGCGCTTCTGATTGGGGCGGCGATTTGCGGGACTTACCTTTGGCAGGCCGCAAGACGGGCTGAGGCCGTTGCCTGACACAGATAAAAAGAAACCCCCGCTATCGGGCGGGGGCTTCTGTCTGATCGCTGGTTACAGGCGTGCCTAGAGCCAATCGGGGCTCGGCAGGCCTTTTTCCTTGAGGAAGGCCGGGTTCCACAGTTTGCTTTGATAGCGGGTGCCAAGGTCACACAGGATGGTGACGATGGTTTTGCCCGGGCCGAGTTCACGGGCCAGACGTACCGCACCGGCGATGTTGATGCCGGTCGAGCCACCCATGCAAAGCCCTTCTTCCTTGAGCAGGTCAAAGACGATCGGCAGCATTTCATCATCTGAAATCTGGAACGGGTGATCGATATCGATACCTTCGAGGTTGGCAGTGATCCGGCCCTGACCGATGCCTTCGGAGATCGAGCTTCCTTCGGATTTCAGTTCGCCAAATTTGTAGTGGCTGTAAAGAGCAGCCCCCATCGGATCGGCAAGACCGATCTGAATATCCTTGTTGCGATCCTTAAGTGCCATCGACACACCGGCAAGTGTCCCGCCGGTACCGACCGCACAGATAAAGCCGTCAATCTTGCCGTCGGTCTGTTCCCAGATTTCGGGGCCGGTGGTGTCGATATGGCCCTGACGGTTGGCGACGTTATCGAACTGGTTGGCCCAGATGGCCCCGTTCGGTTCGGTCTTTGCCAGTTCTTCGGCCAGACGGCGCGAAACGTGAACATAGTTGTTCTGATCGCGATAGGGGACGGCGGGGACTTCGCGAAGGTCGGCACCGAGCAAACGCAACAGGTCTTTCTTTTCCTGGCTTTGCGTTTCGGGGATGACGATCACTGTGCGATAGCCAAGCGCGTTGCCGACCACGGCAAGACCGATGCCGGTATTGCCAGCCGTGCCTTCGACAATAACGCCGCCGGGCTTCAGAAGGCCGCGTTTTTCCGCGTCACGAATGATGGCAAGGGCAGCGCGGTCTTTGACCGATCCGCCCGGATTGGCATATTCCGCCTTGCCCAGAATGGTGCAACCCGTCAGCTCGGAAACCTTTCTGAGTTTCACAAGCGGGGTGCGGCCAATGGCTTCAATGGTGCCATTGCGAATGTCCATGACAGACTCCAAGCGTGGTTAGAATGTGTTTTGTTACCTGTTGATTGGGTCTTTTATACACAAAAGTCAAGATGGATTAAAAATTACCACGTAATTTGTGTGTTAATTAATTCACATCCTAAAACCGCACTCATGGACCGGAAACCCCGGCTTCCCGGCGAATACGGTCGCGATTGAGCATCAGCCACTGAATGGCAATCGTCGCCGTTGCATTGCAGAGTTGTCCGTCACGCAACATGGCAAAGCATTCATCGGACGATACCGTATAAACGCGAATGTCTTCGCCTTCTTCTTCCAGACCATGCAGGCCATTGGCACCCGACGCATCGACCCGACCATAATACATGGTGACTGTCTCGCTCGAACAGCCGGGGGTGACATAGTAACGCGAAATCAGTTCCAGGTCGCCGATGATGGTGCAACCGGATTCTTCCTTGGTTTCGCGGTGCGCGACATCTTCCATTTCCTCGCCATCCTCGACGATGCCCGCGACAATTTCTGTCAGCCAAAGCGGCATTTCAGGGAAACGCTGATGCACCGAAATGGCGCCGGGGCGGAATTGTTCGATCAAAACGACTTCGTCACGCACCGGGTCATAGGGCAGGACCGCAACCGCATGCCCGCGTTCAAGAACCTCGCGCTGCAGAACCGCACTTTGGCCGCCGTCAAAAAGGTGATGGCGCAATTCATATACATCAAGTTTGAAATGGCCGTCCCAACCGCGTGTGCGGCGAATGATTTCGTAATTATTGTTGTGTTTCATAAATTCTGTCCGGTGGTGGTTCTGGAATTATCATTCTGGAGACAACATATATCTCATGGTTTCACATCAGATTTGTGAAGAGAAGAGGGCAGAGCCACTTTGCGGTTGATGCGCGCCTCCCGTGAGGGGGGATTAGCCGAAACCGTTCAGGTTGCACTGCAACTATTCGCAAGGGTGTGAGGCCAAGTGCCGTATTTTAATAATTTTTAATGTAGTGTAAAATCTGATCAATTAGCGCGCGGAATGAACGCTGCCAAACCGGACAGGTAGCGCGTTAGATCGCATTGGCGGGGAAGATGGGGCTTTGATGCGATTCGAACCGACTGAAATCGCGCGTCTTTACGGGCGGTCGCGGGTGGGAGTTGTCGTGCACAGGGATTTGAACGCTGTGTATGTCAATGACGCCTATGCGAAAATGCTTGGCCGAAAAGACGTGAAGGATTTCATGGCGGAGCCCGATCTGCGCCAGTATATCCCGCCCAGTTTCCATTACGAAGCCAGCAAGCTTGTTGCGAAGTTTCAGGATTCGACCGGTTTTCACGGTTGGAAAAAGGTCTATAACATCCGCACCGATGGAACCCCGGTCTGGATGGAGATCAGCGACGAAACCGTCGAATGGGGCGATGACAACGCGGTTCTAACCACTGCACAGCTGATTGATAACGGCACGACGGCCATGCAGGTCGATCACATGCTGGGACGGTCCTTTATTGGCGTGATGGTCCATCGCGACATGACGGCACTTTATGTCAACGATGCCTTTGCCCGCCTGATGGGGGCGGACAATGCCAGTGCCTTCATGGAAAAACCCGATATCTTGCGGTTTATTCCCGAAGCGGATCGGGATCGGGCGATAAAACATGTTGCTGATATTTTACACGGCGCGCGTGAAGGCGAGCGTCATCGTGTGCGCGATATTCTTGATGATGGTAGCACGGTCTGGCGCGATCTGACCGACGAGCGGATTTTGTGGCACGACGGACGCCCGGCAATCCTGACCACGGCACATGACGTGCGCGAAGAAGTCGAAATGAACGAAGCCCTGATGCGAACCAAGGCCGGGCTTGAAGAAGCTGTGACCGAGGTCATCCGCATGGTGCCATCGGCTGTAGCCATGCTTGATGTCCATCAGAATGTTACGAACTTCAATCGTGAATTTGCCCGCCTGTTTGGCGAAGAACAACAAAACAAAGATGACGATCCGGTCTTTGATATTTCGATTTTGTGCAATTTGTATGCATCCATGATCAAAGGTGGCCACGGGCACGCCAATGTCGATAGTGTTGAAACCCCGTCCGGTTCTCACGCTGATATTCGCATGAACCTGATGGAAGATGGCAGGGTGATGGTTTCGGCATTGGATATTTCCAGCCACAAGCGCAAGGAGCAGCATCTTGACGCGCTTGCTTCGACCGATCCGCTGACCGGGGCGCTGAACCGGCGCGGATTTGAATCCGCTGTCAGCCGTCTTCGCGAAATTCGCCTGCTTAAAGGCAAGGTCTGGCAATTCGGGCTGGTGGTGCTGGATCTGGATTATTTCAAATACGTCAATGATACCTATGGCCATTCTGTTGGTGACAGGGTTCTTGAGAAAATTGCCATCACCTTGCGGCAGGCGCTTCGTGATGATGACCTTGTCGTGCGTCTGGGCGGAGAAGAGTTTGCTGTCCTGCTGCCATCTGCAACCACGGCGGTTACGAAGCGTATTGCGGAACGGCTTGCCAATATGATCCGTGCCATCGAAATCCCGGTCGGTGCTTCAGGCAGCGAGATGGTGACCATCACGGCCAGTTTCGGTGTAACTGTCGGCGGGGAACTGCGTGGGCAGTTTGTGGAACTGGAGCAGGCGTTGCTGGTGGCGGACCGCGCGATGTATGACGCCAAGGAAGCCGGTCGCGACACGATCAGGTTCCTGACCTTCGATGATGATATCGACAACTGAATTTCCGTGAATTATCTTCGCGCTTTGCGCAATCGGGCAGGCGAAAGATGACAATTCGTGAAATGCGGTCTTCGGACGGTGATGCTGTTGTCGATATCTATGACCGGGCACTGAAATCCGGCCATGCATCCTTTCAACAAAACGGCGGAAGCTGGGACGACTGGGATAACGGGCATTTGACGAAATGCCGGTATGTTGCCGTCGATGAGGCCGGTCAGGTGACGGGCTGGGCGGGATTGTCTGCTGTTTCGGGGCGCTGTGCCTTTGCCGGTGTTGCGGAGGTATCGGTTTATGTCGATCCGCAATGCCAAGGGCGGGGCATCGGAAGTGCGTTGATGAACGCATTGATCCGTGGTTCGGAACAGAACGGTTTCTGGTCGCTGGAGGCCGGGATATTCCCGGAAAATACCGGCAGTGTTGCCCTTCATCGAAAACACGGGTTCGAAATTCTTTGCCAGCGTAGCGGATTTGGCCGGATGGGATATGGCCCGATGCAGGGGCAGTGGCGCGATGTGCTGCTGCTTGAACGGCGCAGCAATGTTGTCGGGATCGACTAGATATCAATCCAATCATTTGTCACTGGGTTGCGTAAAAACCCGTAGATGATCTGGAAATTGCGGTGCCGATGCGCTAAGCAGCAGGGGCACCCGCGATAAATGCCGCGAATAAACGATACAGGAGAGCGCCACCGTGAATGAGATCAGCAAAATTGCCCCGGTCGCAATCTGGGAAAACTTCCAGAAGCTTTGCGATACCCCGCGCCCGTCGACCAAGGAAGAAGCCGTTTTGCAGCTTCTGGAAAAGATGGCCGATGCCAAGGGTTTCGCCCATTTCCGCGACAGCGGCAGCAACCTTGTCATTTCCATTCCGGCCAAACCGGGGTTCGAGAATCGCAAGATGGTCATCCTTCAGGCCCATGTCGATATGGTGACCCAGGCCAATAGCGGATCGACCCATAATTTTGATACCGACCCGATCCGCATGATCATGGATGGTGAATGGATCACGGCCGACAATACCACCCTTGGTGCGGATAATGGCATCGGGGCGGCGGCCATGATGGGGTTCATGACCGAAGAAGGTCTTGAACATGGTCCGCTGGAACTGTTGTTCACGGTTGATGAGGAACGCGGCCTGACGGGTGCGATGAACCTTGAGCCGGGGCGGCTTAAGGGCGAAATCCTTCTGAACCTTGATACCGAAGACGAGTACGAGCTTTGTGTGGGTTGTGCCGGCGGCGGTGATCTGGTCGCGAGTTTTGCCTATACCCCCGAAGCGGTTGAAGGCGGGCAGGTCGCGCGTGAAATTGCCCTGACCGGGCTTAAGGGCGGCCATTCGGGCATTGATATCATTCTGGGCCTTGGCAATGCCAACAAGCTGATGGCGCGTTTCCTGCGCCCCGCCATTCGTGATCTTGGTGCGCGGATTGTGACCATCAATGCCGGTACGGCGCGCAACGCGATCCCGCGGGAATCCTTTGCAACGGTTGTTTTGCCGTCCGACAAGGTATCTGCCTTTGATGGCGCGCTGAGCGCCTTTGCCGCCGAGGTCAAAGACGAGATCGGCGCGATCGAGCCGAATTTTGCCATCGCAGCCAAAGATGTCGCATTGCCAGCAAAAGCGATGAGTGCAGCGGATTCCAAACGTTTCAATAACGCGGTTGTCGGGGCACCGAACGGTGTTCACGCCATGAGCACCAGCGTTGAAGGTGTGGTGGAAACGTCAATCAATCTGGCGATTGTCAAACTGGCTGATGGGAAGGCGGATGTGACCCTTTCGGCACGCAGTTCAATCAATTCGGCGCGGGATGCCCTGCGCGAGGTTGCGACATCGGTGTTTGAAAATATCGGCGCGACGGTGAAGTGGGGCGATGCCTATCCCGGTTGGAAGCCGAACGCGGATAGCGAAGTCGTCAATATGATGAAAGCGGTTCATCGCGACATGTTTGGCAAAGACCCTGAAATCCGGGTCATTCATGCCGGGCTTGAATGTGGTGTATTGGGCGCGAAATATCCGCACTGGGATATGGTTTCATTTGGCCCGACCATCAAACGCGCGCATAGCCCGGACGAATGCGTCCATGTGCCAAGTGTCCTGCGTTTCTGGGATTATCTTCTGGCGGCGCTGAAGGCGGTTCCGGTCAAGAACTGACCGGTTCCATCAGGCCATATCAAATGAGTTTCTTTTGCGACTGATCGTATCCGCGGTCAGTCGCAACTGTTTGTAGCGCACCATTCATCGCGGGCTTTGGCACCGCTTCCGGGAACCAGCGCATCCAGATTGACGAACCCTGTTTCGCCAAGGGCTGTTTCAATTTCAATCCAGAAATCCTCGCTTGGTCCGTCGACATAGACGGTTTCGAAGCGTGCCAGACGCCGCATGACCGGATATTCGATACCGGGGCCTTCGCGCATGTTCAGAAGATCACGGTCAATATAATAGGGATCGCGATCTTCGCCGATCAGCTTTTCGACGGATCGCGTCAGTTCGCTGGTCTTGTCGGCAACAAGTTGCGGGATGTCGTGACTGACAAAGCCTTGCCCCGGTCCAAACGCCACCAGCAAACAGAAAATGGCAACAAACAGCGGGCTTAGATGCAAAAGGGCATCGAGCATCCCGGCCTGTTTCCATTCGCTGCGGACCCGGCGAAGGGGTTTTCCGTCATCCAGACGCCGCAGATTGGCGCGGATCTGTTCGGCCAGCACCGACCGGTTGGTGCCGATGAAATCACTGGCTTGTAACAACACGGCCCGGGCAAGGGGTTTATTTCCGCTGCGTTCGAACGCAGTGGCCTGTGTGAACAGAAGTTTTGCATTGCCCTCTGCGGGCAGGGTGCCGCCGCGCATATTACCAATGATTGCCCGCCATGCCGGGATGAAGCTGCGCCAGCCCCAGAAACCGCGCAGCCATGTTTTGAAGCTGGCCTTAAGCGCCATACGTTTTGCCCCTTTAGGGGCAAGGTTGGCGGTGATTTTTTCGATTTTCAGGGAATTGAGAAAACCGCGCACAATGGTGAATTCAACCATGCGGGGTTGGGCGGATACGACTTCTGTCACGGCACAGCGGACAAAACCGGCCTGATCGGGCTTTGCGCGTGCTTTTGCGTGGCGCTTGGCACCTGGATGGATGTTTGATTTGCGTGCCGCGTTGCGTTCCTGCTGCTGGCGATAGGCTTCGTTGGCGCGGGCAAAGCGTTCCTCTTCGCTTTCGCGGTTGGTTTCGGCCTTGCGCCCTGTACCGGCAAAGCCCTGACGGGTGCGTTGTTGCGAATTGGCGTTTTGGGCACCGGCGGCCTGTGGGCCATAGGGGCCGTTTTGCTGTTTGCCGGCTGTGCCATCATTTGTGCCGGTACCGTTTTTACCGTTGCGTGATGGGTTTGGCGGTGCCTTGCGCGCGCCGGTCAGGATTTCATAGGCTTCGGTGATGTCCTTGAATTTTTCCTCGGCGTCGATATCTGTATTGCGATCAGGATGAAATTCAAAGGCAAGCTTGCGGTAGGCAAGCTTGATTTCCTTTGCGCTGGCGCCCGGCGCAATTTTCAGCAGGCGATAATAGATCCCGAGGTGATCCTGGCTCATTCGTGAAAAGGCATCCTGCACATAAACATTGTCCCGAAGCCGGGCAGGTTAAATCACATTCACTTTATATTCGTATCGATGCTGGGATCATATGGTTGAAATCTTAACACGTTGTCACTTTTGCGTATTTGCCATATTTTGCAAGAATTGATCCGCTTATCTGCGAACCGCTTAGCGAGTATCCGCCTTGAAACTTAAATTCTGGCAACGCAATGCCGACCATGACGGCGATGTCCTTGATCACAATGGTGGTCATGGTGGTGATATGGCGGAATTCGTGATGCCCGAAGGTCACAGTCTGAGCCTTGCAACAAAGCTTCGTGCGCGTTGGCAGGGGTATGACAACCCGGTCGAATATTATCTTTTGCAAAAAGAAATCGATGATTACCGGGCGTGGCTTCACAAAATGCGCCTGTTTCTTGCCCGGCCGGTCGAGCCGGAACTGGGCGAGCTTGACCTTGATGATGAAATCGGTCGCTGGCCACCGGAACGAATCAAGCTTTATGCCAAGCTGTTTGATCGCGGCATCATGATCCCGGGTGGTCATGATTATGCGTTGGAACTGGCAAAGCCGCTTGCACTTGACGAGACGCTGAGCTGCCTTGAAATCGGGGCGAAGCTTGGCGGGGTTGCGCGTTTGCTTGCCGACAAGCTTGGTGTCTGGGTAACTGCCTACGAGCGGGATGGCGAACTGGCGTTGCTGGGGATGGAGCGGTCCGTGCAGGCCGGAGTTCAGAAAAAAGTCCCGGTGCAGACCTTTGATCCGGCTAACCCCGATTTGCGCAAAGCCTATTTCAACGTGGTTTATTCGTTTGGCGATCTTTTTCACATCGAAAAAAAGGATGTCTTGCTGGTCTCGGTGGCGGAAACGCTGCGTGATCACGGCCAGATATTGTTGACCGATTATGTCCTGACGTCCGAGGGCCACGAAGATGAGGTGGCCAATTGGGCAAAGTATGAGGACTTCAAACCGTTTCCATGGACGGCTGACCAATACAAAAAGGTGTTGGGCAAGCTGAAATTCGATATCCGTATCGCCAAGGACGAGACGGATGTGCATGTCAGTCAGATCAAAGCAGCATGGATGGCGATGCTGGCAGATATCCAGAACAGCGGTTTGGACCCGGATGTGCTGACATATCTGGTGCCAGAGATGGAAATGTGGATGAATCGCGTAAAAATGCTTGAAAACGGAACGCTAGCCTTTTATCGGTTCTACGCAACGATCAGGTGATTGCCCTGTTTCATGTCTACGGCGGGCGACGAAGGAATGGACTTTGTCCGGAATTCTGTCGCTGCAACCTGTTTTAGGTGTTGACAGGGGCTGGGTGTACTTCTATTTTCCGGCTTCCTCGAAGGGGCCAAGTTTCTAAGGTTTACTATTATGAAGATCCGGAACTCATTGAAATCCGCGAAGCTGCGGGAAAAAGGCTGCCGTATCGTGCGCCGCCGTGGCCGCGTATACGTGATCAATAAAAAGAACCCGCGTTTCAAGGCGCGCCAGGGTTAATTCCCGGTACCTTGTTCTCTCAGGTTTTACAAAACGCCGCATCGGTTTATCCAATGCGGCGTTTTGTGTTTTGCGGCTTGCCAACCCTTTTCTTAATCAATGCCATCTATCGGAATGGTATAGACAGCAGTTGTTTCGCTGCGTCCGCGCAGCAGAATTTCATCGGCAAGGCGGGCCTGGGCCGGGTCTGAAAGCTGATCGAATGTGGTGCTTGCGATCAGGATGCGTGTGCCCAGTTCCTTGTTTTTGGCTTCCAGTCGGGCGGCACTGTTGACCGCATCGCCATGCACGGTAAATGTCAGCCGATCCGGTGCGCCGACATTGCCCGCCACCAACAGGCCGGTATTGATCCCGCAACGACAGCGCAGTTCTTCGCCGTCAAAAAGATCATTGTGAACCAGTTTTTGCAGGGCCACAGCCGTGCGGACCGCCGCATCGGCGTGATCGGGCACTTCGTCAAAGGCATTGAACACGGCAAGGATGGCATCGCCCTGGAACTGGGTAATGATGCCGCCATTTTGTTCGATGATTGCCGTTGCCTTGGCAAAATAGGCATTCAGGATGGTGACGATCCGTTGCGGGGCGATCTTTTCGCTTAGGGTCGTAAAGCCGACCAGATCGACAAACAGGATGGATGCCTCGCACTGGCGGGATTGGATGTTGCCGGTGTCATCGTCAGAGGCCAGCAATTGCTGGGCGATGGCCGTTGGCAGGAATTTGCCAAACAGCCGTCCGATGCGTTCGCGGTCACGCAGGGTGATGGCCATATTGTTGAATGATCGTGATGCATCGTTAAATTCGATGATATGGCTGCCGGGTAGGATCGGCAGATCGTCAAGCATGCCGGTTTCAAGTTGCCTTGTTGCGGCGGAAAACCGTTTCAGCGGGCGCGTGAAATAATGCGCGATCATGACGGCCAGTATGATCGCAAGAACCATGATTGCCGTTCCGATCAGTGTCGCGAGCTTCAGGCGTTCCCATTCGCGGGTAAAAACGGTCGGATCAAAATGCATGCCCATTACAATTGGAAGACCCGCCGATTCTTCAAATTTCCGGGTGATGATAACGTGGTATCCGCCCGCGGTTTCGAGTGCCGAGGCCGTCGAACCATTGGTTCCATCAGGTGTTCGGCCGTCGTTGAAATCAAATGTCTGCCACTGGTCCATCTGTGCAAGAACCGGATCGGCAAGGTCGTCGATACGGGGCAGGACGCCAAGAACATCATCGGTTCCAAGATTTGCGGGCGGGTGCAACTGGTGCCAGTCGGGCAAGGCGGGATGGGCAATGACATGATCATTGACGATGACAAATGGCGTGCGTCCGGCCTCTGTCGGGTCCGTTTTCAGATCGCGTGAAAAATCGCCAAGTGATACAAGCTGCACAAGCGATCCGATATATTCCCCCCTTTGAAACAGCGGGATCATTTCGGTGATCACGACCTGATTGACCAGGCTGTTCCAGCGTGGAAACTGCGTGATGCTTTGGCCCGGGCCAAAGGCGATCAGGGATCGGGCGATGATGTCTTCCTGGGGATCGGCCTGGCGCGAGACAGTCCTGTCCGTCTTTGGATCGTACCACCGGAAACGACCATCGGGCATCAGAAGCCCGATGGCGGTCACATCGAGTTCATTGGTCACAAGGGCCGCCAGGGTATTGTCCCAGATGGCAGTGTCATCGGGTGAAAGATCGCCATTTGCCACTTCGCGGGCGACCCAGATATTGCGGCGTTGCATCCGTTCGATCCGGTTGCGCATGGCATTTTGCGCGTCTTTCAGGTCGGCATGGGTCATCGCAATCCATAGATTGCGGGTGTTGTCATAAGCCGTATCAAGGCCAAGGCGAAGTGCAAGCCCCACACCGAGTACGCTGGTCATAAAAAACGCGCCCAGCAATACGCCAAGTATCGAAAAACGCCCCCTGCGTTTGGTCATCATATTCCCCGTATGCCCCCAATGGCCCGGTTTGTTTTTCCGGGTTATCGGCAAAGCTTACTGATGATTGAACGCAATGAAAAGCATATCGCGCGGGTCAATTCCGGCAGGTATAGATTAGAGTTTCGGTATGACGGCCACGCAACTGGATTTGTCCGGCTTTTACCACCCGCTCGGGATCGGAAAGGAGATCGCGGGTGCTGTCTGATAGAAGGATGCGGGTTCCCAGTTCCTTGTTTTCCCGTTCAAGCCGCGATGCTGTATTGACGGCATCGCCGTGCACGGTAAAGGACAGGCGGGCACTTGCACCGACATTCCCGGCGATCATGCGCCCGGTATTCACCCCGCAGCGGCAATGAATGGAAAGTCCGTCAAACTGGCGGGTTTTGACGGCATGCTGAATGGCGATGGCCGAATCAAGGGCCGCATCGGCATGGTCATGCAATTCATCAAAGGCGTTAAATACCGCAAGAATTGCGTCACCCTGGAACTGGGTAATGATGCCACCATGTTCTTCGATAATGCCGGTCGCGCAATCAAAATAGGCATTGAGCATCGAGATGATCTGTTGCGGTTCAAGTTCTTCACATAATGTCGTGAAGCCTTCGATATCGACAAACAGGACAGTTGCCTCGCACTGCTGCGGCGGAAGAACCCCGGAATCGGTTCCCGATGCCAGAAGTTTGCGGGCAATGGAGGCCGGCAGGAATTTGCCAAACAGGCTGCTGATCCGTTCGCGGTCATGGACGGCCTTGATCATGTGATTGAATGATCGTGCGGCATCATCATATTCGCGAATACGGCTGCCTTTAAGGTCGGGGAAATCGTGGTTTTCGATGCCATCTTCCTCAAATGCCCGGGCGGCGGCGGCAAAACGGCGGATCGGTTTGGTAAAGTGACGGGCAATGATCACGGCAACGATGATCGATAGCAGCAAAACAGTCCCCCCCATCACCGATGCCAGAACCAGTCTGTTCCATTCGTCATCAAACAGTTCTTCTTCGAAATGGATCCCGATGATGATCGGCGAGAAGGGGGTATTCATCATCTGTTTGGTGACGATCATCGAATAGCGGCCATCAAGATCAAGGCCGGACAGGCGAAGGTTTTTGGCTTCGGGGCGTTTTTTGCTTTCATCGCCAATATCAATGGACTCGGACTTGCCGATATTGGCCAGAACCGGATCGCCGATATCATTGATCGTCGGAAGGGGAATAGGGCTGCGTGCTATATCCGCGCCATTTACCAGTGCCGATGCAGCACTATCGCCCCATTCACGAAGACGTGGATGGGCCATGACACGGTTTCCGGCGATCAGGATAAACGGAACACCAGGCAAGTCCTCGCGCCCACGGATAAGGCTGTTGGACAGGTTTGACAGTGACAGATACTGGATGAATGTTCCGACGTAGCGGCCGTCCGCAAACAATGGAATCCAATCAGCAATCACTGTCTGCTTGAAATAGGGGTCCCATCGTGGAAAACCGGTGTGATTAACCGTTGGTCCGCGCAAATGCGCCAGTTCTGAAAAAATAACATCATCGCTGGGCAATGTACGGCGGATTTCGCTCATATTTTCGGGATTATAGCCGATAAACTGGCGGTCGCCGGTAATCAGACCATAGGCCATCACATCGATTTGCGACGCCGAAAGCGCGCGCATCGCATTGTTCCAGCCATACTGAAAGCTTGGATCCAGAGCGCCACTTGCCACCTGATCGGCGACCCAGACCGCACGTTTACCCACATTGTCCATCCGTTCATGCATGGTTCGCTGGACCGATGTCAGGTCCAGATCGCTAAGCATGACCCAAAGGTTGCGGGTGTTTTGATAGGCGGCCCCAAGTCCGACATAAAGGGCAATACCGACACCAAGAATGCTGGTGACAGAAAACCCGGCAAGCAGAACAGTCAGGACGGAATATCTGCGTTTTTCAGCCAATTTTTTGAAAATTCCCGAACAGAGGCTCCCCAACCCGGGGGCAGTTTATCGTCTATCAAATTTCGTGGAAAGGATGATTGAGCTTGCCGTGCGTTTAATTCCGGGCAAGGCCCCGATTTGGTCAAGAACGGTATCAAGTTCTTCGGATGTGTCGGCGGCAATTTCGGCGATCAGGTCATATTCACCGGAAATCGCAAGGCACCGAATGCAGTGGGTTATTTTCTGAAGCGCGCCGACCACCCCGGCAGACTGTTTCTGTTCGACCTGTATCATGACTTCGGCAAGCAAAAGCGCACGTGCTTGTTCGCCAAGCTGTATTGTGTATCCGGTTATGACCTTTGCCTTTTCAAGGCGTTCAAGGCGTTCCTGAACAGCACTTCGTGACAGATCGACATCACGCGCAAGGGCCGCAATCGGGGTGCGGGCGTTTTGTTGCAGCCGGGCGATCAGGCGGCGATCAATGTCGTCAATGTTGCGTTTCATCGGTGTAGCCCGTGATTTTAACGGTTAAATCATGAGAAATGACAGTATCGCCGGGTTGTAACCGGCAGTCCAGCGGAAGACCATCAAGACAGCATAACAATAACGTTATCAGGGCCGTAATCAGGCGGGGCCACGCATCATATGCGGTCAAAGGCGTCAAAATGGGAGTTTGCTGAAATGAAAAAAGTTCTGATCCTTGGGGCAGGTAAAATCGGTCGTATTGCTGCTGTCATGCTGCGTGAAAGTGGCGAATATGCGGTGACGCTGGCGGATTCCAACGGGCATATGCTTGAAATTTGTGCCAAGGATGATGCGGCAACGCTGGTCAAGGTTGATGTCACCGACGAGGCGGCATTGACGGAAGTGGCCAAAGGCCATGATGCAATCCTGTCAACCTGTCCGTTTTACCTTAATGTCGCGATTGCGCGTGTGGCGCGCAGTGTTGGGGCATCTTATTTTGATGTCACCGAAGATGTTGAAACCACCCGTGCCATTCGTAATATTGCCAAGGATGCCGATGGGGCGTTTGTGCCGCAATGTGGTTTGGCACCGGGCTTTATTTCGATTGCGGCACATGATCTGTTCAAGCGGTTTGATAGCGTTCAGAACCTGCGCCTGCGCGTCGGTGCCCTGCCGCAAAACCCGACCAACCGGTTGAAATACAACCTGACATGGTCGACGGATGGTCTGATCAACGAATATCTGAACCCGTGCGAAGCCATCCACAAGGGCAAGCGGATCGAGGTTCTGCCGCTTGAAGGATATGAGCGTTTCACCATCGATGGCACCGAATACGAGGCATTCAATACATCGGGCGGGGTCGGTGCGCTTTGTGACATGCTGGAAGGCAAGGTCGAAAACCTTGACTACAAGACCGTGCGTTACCCCGGGCATCAGGAAATCCTGAAAATCCTGATCGAAGACCTTGGGCTTGGCAAGCGCCCCGATCTGATGAAGGAGATCTTTGAAAAGTCGCTGCCGATCACAAGTCAGGACGTGATCGTGATTTTTGCCGATGCAATTGGTACCCGCGATGGCGAGCTTTGCGAGGAAAACTTTATCCGCAAGGTTCATGGCACGGCAATCGGTGGCAGGAACTGGTCGGCGATCCAGATCACGACGTCGGCCGGGCTTTGTGCGGTGATGGATATGGTCCTGACCGGCAAACTGGCGGGCAAGGGATATATCCGGCAGGAGCAGGTTTCGCTTGATGATTTCCTTGCCAACCGTTTCGGTCGCTACTTCAGCCTCGAGGACTGATGAATAACCCCCGCATCATGCTTTTTGGCATGATGACAAACTTTGCCATCCGGTCTTGTCAGGCCGGGTGGTTTTTTGTGTGTGCTTGCCATAGTCAGAGCCCATATTTTGTGGCAAAGACGTGGTTTGTTAACGCTTGGCGCCTATGGTGGCGCATTAAATAAACTCTCGGGTGGCGATACGATCCTTGTCTGATCTTGGCGAGATGTTCCGGTTTGCAATCGACCTGTTTGAAACGGGTCAACTGGCGGAGGCAGAAAGCGCCTGCCGCAAGATGACGCTTGCCTATCCGCAGGCGGCAGAAGCCATGCATCTGGCCGGCCTGGTGGCGATGAAACAGGGCAATGGTGATATTGCTGCCGAACGCATGGGCCGGGCTGCAATCGCGGACGCCAATAACGCCGAAATCCAGCACGACCATGCGCAGGCGTTAAAGGCAGTCGGAAAATTGCGCGAAGCCGTTGGTGCGTTCAAGCGCGCGATTCGCCTATGCCCGGATTCCCCCGCACTTTATTGCAATATCGCCAATACCTATCGCCAGCTTGATGAACTTGAACTGGCGCATGAAAACTACATGCTGGCCCTTCGACTGGCACCCGATGTTGCCGAAATTCATGCCAATCTTGGGGCATGCCAGTATGCCATGGGGGATATCGCCGGGGCAGAGGCATCCTGCACAACCGCGCTCAGGCTGCGTGATGATATCGTCAATGCACTTGTGCTTATGGGGCAGATCCGGCTTGATCAGGGACGAACGGTTTCGGCATCCGAACCCCTTTTGCGTGCCCTTGAGTTGCAACCGGGACATCAGCGGGCCCTGACGGCTTATGGCGATGCGCTTTTCCGACTGGGGCAGTTTGCCGGGGCGCTGCATTGCCTGCGTCAGGTTCTGGCACTTGATCCGCAGGATGCCGGGGCGCGGCGGACGCTTGCACTGTTGTATTTGCGAACCGGGCAGGGGACCGAGGCGATTGGTGCGCTTGAAGCACTTTTGCATGCAAATCCCAACGATCCCGAACTTCTTTTGATGATGGGCGAGGCATTAAGCCTTGCCGGACGTCACAGCGAAGCCGTCGAGCGATTTGGGGCGTCGATTGGTGCGGGTGGTGGCGATGACGCCGTGTTCCGTCTTGCGGTCGAACTGGCGGAAGAAGGTGATGCGGCATCGGCCCAATCGGTTTTGCAGAACGCCATTGATCGCAAGGTTGCGATTGGGGAAAATACGGCGTTGTTCCGAACGGCCCGCCGATTGCTGTTTGCGCCAGTTCCGGCCGATCTGGCAGCCCAGAATGACGAAGTTGTTCGTGATCTTCTCGACGATACGCTTGATGACGATGATCTGGACCTTGATCTTGGCCAAAGTGACCTGATCGATCCGATTACCCTGACACGGTTCCCGCCAGTATGGCGTGCGGCCCTTCGTCCCGAAGGCGATGCACAATTGCGTGCAGTTGGTCATTATTGGGAACGGCTGGTTTCAGGTTATGACGTGCCTCATGTTGCGGCGCGAACCCGGCCAAAAGGTGGCAAGGTACGGCTTGGCGTTGTATCGGCCAATATGCGCGATAATGGTATTGGTCGATGGATTGCGGGGCTGGTCCGGGCGATTGACCGGGACCGTTTTGATATTACGGTTATCCGTCCGCCACTGGGCGAGGATGACATTACCGCCCGCATCGACGCCGAGGCCGATCTGGTGGTGCCATTGCCGCTTGATCCGTTGCATTCGGCGCGCGTGATTGCGGGCCTTGACCTTGACGTTTTGCATTATGCCGATCCACAGGCCGATGCTTATACGATGTTGCTGGCAAGCTGGCGTCTGGCACCGTTGCAAATTGCCGGTGGCGGGATTGCTGCGACGACCGGGCTTGCAAATATTGACTGCCACCTGATTGCCGAGGATTGGGAAACCGCGGGCGGTGAAACCCGCTTTAGCGAGGAATTGATCCGTCTGCCCGGATTGTTTGTCAATGCAACACGGCCTGATGAGATCACCTTGTCGCCGGGCGATTTGCAGCGCCGCTGGCGGATTGATCAGGATCGGAATACCTATCTTTGCCCGCAGCCGCTTGATGTTCTGACGGCTGATTTTGATCCGCTGATTGCCGAAATCCTGCGGCTGGATGAAACCGCCGAACTTTTGCTGATCGCGCCTGAGCGCGATAGCTGGGACGCGGCATGGGGGCGGCGGTTTGCTCTTAACTATGCCGATGTCGCCGGACGCATGCGGTTTGTTTCGGTGCATAGTCGTGCAGATCTTCATTCCCTGCTGTGTGCGGTGGATGTGGTTCTTGAAAGTCCGGCATGGAACGATGCGATGCTGGCGTTTGACTGCCTTGGTCTTGGTGTGCCGCTGGTGACCTTGCCGGGCAAGGGCGCACGCTCACGGCGTAGCCATACCTGCTATCGCCAGATTTCGGTTTTTGATTGCGTTGCCTATCATTCGGCGGATTACGTTGAAACCGCCCTAACACTGGCAACAGATAAAAGGCGACGTTCGGTGGTTTCACAGGCCATTCGCAATCGTGCCCATGTCCTGTTCGGGCAACGGTCATCGTTTGAAACCTATATGAACTTCCTTGAAGATCGCGCCGTTTGATAAGCCTGTTGATCAATACGCAAAAAGCCGGGCTATTGCGTTGTCTGGCGTGCGATCAGCTAAGCGCGTCGATATCGGCTTCTGACAGGGCTGCGGGCACAATGGTCAATGGCAGGCGTAATTGACCGACCACATCCCGGTTGGTCAATGCGGTGATCAGTGGGCCGGGGCCATCACTGTTGGTGCCAGCGGCCAGAACCAGAATGGAAATCTGTTCTTCTTCGTCGAGCAAATTCAGAAGTTCGTCTTTCAGGCGTCCTTCGCGAATGAACAGAAGTGGCATGGAGCCGGTCTGTTCATGGACATAGGCGGCCAGTTCGTTGACGCGTGTTTCTGCATTTTCGCGCGCTTCTTCCTGCATCAGATCGCCAACAGCCATCCAGTGCTGGAATTCAGCAGGTTGAATGACGCTTAGCAGTGCGACACGCCCCCCGGTATGCTGTGCACGGCGACAGGCATAGCGAAGCGCTTTGGTCATTTCGTCACTATCGTCGACCACAACAAGGAACGTGCGATCCGTGGTGGCAGCGCGCAGTTCGCGGTCGGCATCAAATGAATTCATGTCGTCCTGTCCTGAATAAAATGGGTTCCGGGGTGAATGGGCACCAACGTGCGGGGCGAGGCGCAATCAAGCCGGACAGACAAAGTTTGCCGTAATTCAGGCCCGGTTTCCAAGCTATTTTTCAAGCATTCCGACAAAGAAAATATCTTTACGCAACTGCAAAACGCGATGGTGCATGTGCGAAAATCATCAAAGGAAGATGTAAGGTGTGCAATCGTTCAATTGGAGATTAGGGCCCGGATCAGCGTTTCCGGAAGGCGACGCTTGCGATCCAGCCGGCACCGATCGCAATGATGACGGCGATGATGCCATAAAGTGCCGAATAACGATGTGCGAAGTCATAAACTTCTGCGCTTACACCGGTTTTTGATACGACCAGCGGCGTTGTTTTAACGCTGGCAATGCGTCCGTCACGGATCAGATAGACATTGATGGTGTAGGTACCGGTCGGGGTATTGGCCGGAAAATGGATATCGGTCCGGAAAAGCTGATTGGACAGGAAGCTGATTTTGGCCGGGCGCTGGTTGAAAAGGCCGGCCGCGCGCATGTTGCGCAGCAGGGCATCTCGATAATCGCTGCTGTTGCGATCCTTGTCGTCTATTTCAGTGACAAAGCGTTGATGTTCAAGCCCGATACGGTAATCGTTGTAAAGCTGGGAATTGGCGATGATTTCCATCGGCCGGTTCGACGCACTGGCATAATAGGCGGGCACATTGCGGAATGTGGCGCTTTCGCTGTTGACCCAGATGCCGACTTTCCGTTCCTTGCGCCGCACGACCATATCCTGATCGGGACCCTTGACCGTCACGATCACATCGCCTTCGCTTTGCACGGCACCAAACAACAGAACATTGGTGCCGGTAAAGCCGGTGGTAATGGCGACCAGGTGGTTGGAAAGATCAACTACCAGTGCTTCGGCGCGCGCGCGTTCAGGCAGGGCCACGGCCAGCACCGCAGCAACGGCAAGCAGTGTGTGGATGATCGCGCCCGATTTGTGCATTACAAATTCTCCGGCGCGACGGAATACAGTTCGGTCGGCGTGATCACCAGATCGAACAGAAGTTTCAGGCAAACCGAAAGTACCAGAAGCCCCAGCATTGCGCGCAAATGCTCTGCCTTAAGCCGCGATCCGAATTGCGCGCCAAATTGCGCCCCGATGACCCCGCCAATCAAAAGAAGGATGGCAAGGGCGACATCGACGGTCTGTGTCTGGATTGATTGCAGGAAGGTGACGTTTGCCGTCACGAAAATGATCTGGAACAGCGACGTCCCGATAACGACACTGGTCGGCATGCCGAGGATATAGATCATGGCCGGAACCATGACAAACCCGCCACCAACCCCCATCAGAGCCGTCAATAATCCGACAAAGAGCCCGACAAGAAGCGGCAGTAATGCGCTGATATAAAGGCCCGAGCGATAAAACCGCATTTTAAATGGAAGACCATGCACGAAGCTGTGCTGGTGCTTTTTGGTGCGGCGGAGCTGCCCGCCGCGGCGTCGGGTACGGAAAATGGCGCGCGATGCTTCGATCAGCATCATACCGCCAATGATCCCCAAAAAGATCACATAGCAAAGCGAAATGACCAGATCGATCTGGCCCAGGGAACGCAACCATGCAAAGACCCAAACCCCGGCGGTCGATCCGGCAATACCACCCGCAAGCAGCACGAGGCCCATTTTAAGGTCGACATTGCCGCGTCGCCAATGGGCAAAAACCCCGGAAACAGAGGATGCTACGATCTGGTTTGCCGCGGTGGCAACCGATACTGCAGGGGGGATTCCGTAAAAAATCAAAAGCGGCGTGATCAGAAATCCGCCGCCAACGCCGAACAATCCGGACAAAAATCCGACGCCGCCGCCAAGCCCCAATATCAGAAAAATGTTTACCGACATCTCGGCAATAGGCAGATAGATTTGCATTGCGGGCGGGCATCAGCGTTTGATTGATTCTGGAAAATCAGTCTAACATATTGTGCAAATGCAACAATCGCCAATTCACGGATTGGCGATGATTATCCCGATTTTTATAAGGTTTTTCATGTCGTTTACTCCAGAAGACCCTTTCGACCTTGTTATTGATGCCCGTGGACTGATTTGTCCGATGCCAGTACTGAAGGCAAAGAAGGCGTTGCGCGATGTGCCGGTAGGCGGCGTTCTAAAGGTTTTGGCGACTGATCCGGGATCGGTTGCAGATATGAAATCCTTTTGCGATATGACAGGAAACCGCCTGTTGTCATCGACACAAGAGGATGATGTGTTTATCTATCATATCGAGAATCTGGCCGCGAAATAACCACAAGAACCGCGCCCGCCACGTCCGGAAATGAAAGTTGCCGCCATGTCCGCCTCATCATCACCCCTGCAATGGGTTCATTGTGCCTTTGACGATATGACGCCGCGTCTGGTCCATGACCTTTTTCAATTACGGCAACAGATTTTCATCATCGAACAGGAATGTCTTTTTCCCGATATCGATGGATTGGACCCGATTTGTCAGCATGTTCTGGGGTTGCTTGATGGCAGGGTGGTGGCAGCCGCGCGCATTGTGGCACCGGGTATTGATCCCGATCATTCCGCACAGGGGCAACATCCTGCAATCGGGCGTGTCGTTGCCAGCCCGGATTTGCGCGGGCAGGGGATCGGCCGTAAACTGATGTTGCAGGCCATTGCATCCTGCGAAGACAGCTTTGCGGGTAAGGGCATTTTTCTGAATGCCCAACTGTATCTTAAAAACTTCTACGAGGGGCTTGGCTTCATCCAGTTCGGTGAGGCGTTCTATGAAGATGGCATCGCCCACATATCAATGCTGCGTTCGGCCTGATCGCGGGCGGTACGGCCGGTATGGCCGGTACGGTTTAGCGTAGGCCGACCGTTGCCATACCGGTAAAGAATTCAAGCTGCCACTTCATGTCTTCTTCGCTCAAGGGATATGCCTCGCCACGGGGATTAAGCGTCTGACCGGGCGGAACATGACCGAGTTTGACCTGAATTTTGACGGCCAGTTCGGCCGAAAGGCCGGCCTTCCATGCCAACGAAACAACCCCCTTGGCCGAATGGGTATTCAGGACCTTGCTTACCGCTTCTGGCGGAATTCCGGCAAGTACGGCCAAGGCGGCACGTGCCAGTTTGACATCATTGGCGGCTAATGCCTTGGCAACTTCCTTGTCGGTGAGTTTGCCTTTGCTATGCAGGGCCAAGGCCTTTTCGTAGGAGGATTCTTCTTCCTCTTCGCCTGCTGCGCCGTCTTTACCGTCTGCCTTGGCAGCGACTTTCTTTTCGGCCTCTTTTTGCTTGGCCTTGCGGGTTTCAACCGGGACTTCGTCGCGTTTGTCAAATTCGCCTGACGAAATGCGGCGATTGACCACTTCACGCACGGCTTCCAGCTGTTCCTTTTTCAGGTCTTTACGACGTTCAAGCACGCTGATGAGGCTTTCGGCCACAAATCGCGCCAGTTTCCCGGCCGCTGTTGGTGGCAGTTGCGGGCGTTCAACCAATGGCTTGTGCCATTCGGGATAATCCGGGGCACGATCAATCAGCTGATCAAGCGTCTCTTCGCGGATTTGCGCCGATTTATTGCCCAGAAGGTGCGAAATCGCGTCCTTATCGCTACTTGCCGCAATCGCATCAGCCAGTTTTTCGCCGACATTGCGTCTGCGCGAAATAAAGCTTAGCGATCCGCGCCCGGTGCTGCCTTCGATGATTTCAAGCAGGTCCGTTTCGGTCAGAACCGGCGAATATTGCAGCACTGGCCCGCACACGACACTTTCCGTATCGCGTGCCAATTGCTGAATGATCGGCTGCGGCGCGTTGGCGATATCCTTGAGCGTTTCGGAAATCACCTGACGGACATGGACGGCCTGATCACGGGCAAGCTTGTCCAGCGCCTCGTAGGTCATGCGGCGCAGCTTGTCCGACTCGTTGGGGGTCAGTCCGGCTGACAGATTGGCAATCTTTTCGGCCAGACTGCCACGAACGCTGTCATCCTTGTCGTCGGTCAGCAGGACGTCGGCTTGTACCGGGGTTGCCTGGTTTGCTGCAATATGACGCCGCACCTGGGAATCCGCATCACTTGCAAGATAGTACAGGATTTCGGGTTTGGTATCGTGACGCTGGGCCAGTACCCCGCGCACATTTGCATCCGGGCTGGCTGCCATATCCTTGGCTTCATCATACGTGATCGGGGTTTCCCGACGTTTGGTGAAGACCCTCTGCAAAAAGCCCTTCATAGGGGTGTCTCCTGGTTTTCTATTTTTGCCGGTTCATCCGATCCGGGAGGGGCGGCAATACCGAAACTGCCTTTGCCGTGTTTTTTCACCTGATACATGGTCTGATCGGCGCGAAGCACAAGTTGTTCAAGCGGTTCTTTGGATGCGGCATCGCGTACCGCAATACCGACCGAAATACCAAGCGGGCGATCTTTGGCACCGGAAAATGATGATAAGGCTGCGCTTTTTTCCAGAAGGATGCGTGCGCGCTTCGCCGCGGTTTCCATATCGGCCCCATCCAGCCAGACGACAAATTCATCGCCGCCAAGACGCGCGACCAAGTCAATCGGGCGGGTGTTGTCCAGAAGAATGCGGGTTAATGCCAGAATGGCCTCGTCGCCGGTCTGATGCCCGTGCACATCGTTGACCAGCTTAAAATTATCCATATCAACATACATCAGTGCCGCGGGCATGTTGTCATGCAGCAGTCGGGCATGGCGACGACCGAGTTCGTCGAAAAAGGCACGCCGGTTCAATAGCCCGGTCAGACCATCGGTCCGCGACAGGGTGACGATCCGGTCATGCTGTGCGGCCTGTTCGATTGCAATGCCGATCTGATCGGAAACCTCGGACATGATGGCGCGTTCGCCGTCATTCGGGACGGGGTGATCGGCATTGAAGATAAATATCACTGCACCATTCACCCGCTGATGATAGTGGGAGTGATGAGCAAGAACGCGATAGTTTTCGATTTCTGCTTCGAAAACGTCTTCGTTTTCGTCAAGCTGTTTCAAGGCCTGATTGGCAATCGGGTCAATGTCTTCGGGGCCGTGACAGGCGACCATTTCGATCTCGTCGGTGTCTTCGTTGCGGCGAAAAATCGCGCATCCCGCACAGGCCAGCGCGCGCGCGCTGGCATCGGCCGCCCCTTTCAGGACAAGGGTCGGATCTATTTCATCGCGCATGGTCCGCACGATATAGGTCATCAGCCGGTCACGGTTTCGCGCGGTGGCGACTTCGCTTTCTCGGCGGCGCTGTTCGGTAATGTCATGGGCAAGCCCGCGCGTGCCGGTCCAACGGCCATCACGCGTGTAAACCGGGGTCGAGGAAACGGCCAGACAGGCGGCATTACCATTGGCGCGTTTAAGCCAGATCGGCACATCCCGAACGGCCTTTTGGCTGCGAAATACGATTTCGCTGTCCTGATCGGCAGTATCAAGCAGGAAATCAAGAGGTGACCGTCCGACGAGCTGTTCGGCCTTGTAGCCAAGTGCGCCGCGCGGCGAGACGAAAATGAATTTGCCGGTATCGTCGGTTTCCCATGCGAAGGCAGAGGATACTTCGACAATGTCACGGTAACGCTGGCGCGAATCAATCAAGGCCTCGCGCAGGTTACGATCCATACTGACATCACGTGGCAGCAGCAGGACACGGTTATCAGCCATTGGCAGGGCGGTCAGTTCAAGCGTTGCCGTGCCGCGCTGTACTTCGAAAGTCAGCAGTTCTACAACCCCGCCGGGTGTTGTGATCGCGCGCAAGACCAGTTTGTTGATTTCGGGGAATAGGCCGTCACGAATGCCTTCGGCGAAGCTTCGGGCATTTTTGTTGGCAAACAGGGGCGTTCCGTTCTTGTCCATGACCAGAACGGGGGCCTCTGCATCGGCCATGGTCTGTGGATCAAGGATGAAAACCTGTTCGGACGTCACATCGGTATGGTCAGACATTGCCTTCTCAGCATCCTTGTGGTGCCGGTTCATTTTCCGCCTCCGGTCGCATCGGCGGTTTGCGTGGTATTTGATGATCCGGTATTCACACTGGCAAGCGTTACAGGCGCGCCAAGATGATATCCTTGACCGTAATCAATGCCCAGATCGCGCACCAGTTCGAAGCTGGCCTGATCATAGATCATTTCTGCAATTGTATGGATGCCAAGATCCCGGCAAAGCAGAGCCGTGGCCTTGATAAAGGCGCGGCCTTTGGGTTTGGCCAGAGCCGTTCGCATGGCACCGCCATCAAATTTGATGATGTCGACGTCAAGCGCGCTCAGATATTCGAAATTGGCGGCACCCGCCCCGAAATCGTCAAGACAGACAAGATGCCCGCGGGCGCGCAGGCGTTGCAGACAGTCATTCACGTCGCGCAATCCGCGAATGCGCGACGTTTCTGTCACCTCGAACATGATTTTTGCCGGATCGATATCATAGCGATCCAGAATTTGTTCAAGTGCTGGCAGAAAATCCTGCTGTTCGAGCGAGTGGCCGGATAAATTAACCGCAACAGAATGAGTTACGCGTTCAGGTTCAAGCGTGACGTGATCCAGCACCTTCTGACACATTGCCAGATCGAATTCGGTGATCAATCCGGTGCCTTCGGCAAAATGAATGATCTGATCAACCGCAAGGGCGCTGCCGCCATCATGGAACCGCGCCAATGCTTCGTAATGGTGCATTTCAAGGCTTTCGAGATGCACGATCGGTTGCAGTGCGACGGCAAAGGACCCATTCTGGACAATTTCGCGAAACGCCCGAACCGATTTCAGGGTTTCCTGAATAAGATGCGGCAAGCTTGCTGAAAGGCGTTCGGCCGATACATCCGAATCACCGCGATGCTGCAGACGATTAAGCGCATATGCAACAGCACGCGTCAGATTGGTTTCTCTTTCACCATTTTCTATCGGTTGGCGGACATTCTGTGTGAGGCGGTGAAACCCGCTGGCAAGGTCATAGTCACGGCCAAACAGATCATTGTTGGTGAGTGTCGAAGCACCCGACGTGCCAGAACTGCCCGTGGCAAGGTTCAGATTTTTGAGAGGATCGGGGGCGTTTGCCGCATCGCTGCAATCCGGATCGTCAAGATCGGCGCGTAATGCACTGGCATAGGCGACAATTCGGCGTTCCAGTTCGATCATCGGCTCGTCAACCAGATAACCGCCGTCTGGTTCAAGGTTTTCGAGGCTTCGGCGGTTGCCGATGCCAATCCCGATCAGGCGCGCAAGTTCGTTGGTCGCATCGGTTTCTGCCTGACTGCGAAGGGCGGCGAGGTTTTCAAGAACCACAAGGGCTTCGCTATGGCTTGAGGCCATGCGTGCGGCGGTTTCGGCCTGCTGGTCGTTCTTGCCTGTTTTTGAGCTTACCGCAGACAACGTGTTTTGCAGAATCAGGCGATCAATGCCCGATCGTGCGCGCGGACGTATCGCGCGATGGCGGGCCGCAATAAAATAACGACCGATCGGTTCGGAAATCATATAGCCGCTAAGCGACAGGGGAACCGGATTGCCAAGGGCAATTCCATCATCCTCGATCAACTGAAAATCAAGATCGAGTTCTTCAAGCCGTTTGATCCCGGAACTGGCATGAAGATAGGCCCGTAACAGCGGTCGTTCCGATTTTATGACCAGCTTATCAAGTGCCTCGCCGATCAATCGTTCCGGCAGGCAGCCCAAAAGACTTTCGGTCGCACCGGCCACAAACAGGATGTATCCGTTCTCGTCGACTTCAAGCAGCATGTCCGCCCAGCAGAACGCCATGGCAGCCAGTAGGTCCCTGTCGTTTGTTTCTGCTGAATAGCTCATATTGTCCGTCATACGAGAACCATCACAAGCCTGACCCCCAAAAGCTTCGGATGAGTTCCGAAGTCGTTTTCCCTGTTCTTCTTAAATAGCGATCTTAAGGGGCAATATGAAGGAAAAGGACTTAATAAACAAAAAAAAGCCGGTGGATACCGGGCATTGTGATTACACAGGGCTGGTTTGTGTCACGTGACGCAGACGGGAACCGTATTTCAAACGACAATACTGACATCGCAGTCACTGTCAGGCGGCGTTGTGGCTGCTTTCGGAATGGGGGCGTTTTGCGTGTTTGTTGGCATACATTGCGTCATCTGCCTGCTGCAAAAGCTGTGTGATATCGCTTTTGCCACTATAGACGGTAAAGCCGAAGCTGGCTCGGATCGGAAGGGCTGCTCCCTGCCAAATTAGCGGGAAGCGCGATGTTGCTTTTTCAAGGTCACTTATCCGACGTTCTGCGACTTCGGGAATGCTGCCGACCAGCAGGATGGCAAATTCGTCACCACCAAAGCGGGCGACAAAATCATCAGCGCGTGTATGTGTGCGAAGGTTTTGGCCGAAATGGCGCAGGATGGCATCGCCAGCGGCATGGCCATGGTGATCATTGATCAATTTGAAGCCGTCAAGATCGGCAATGACCAGAATGCCGTTTTCCGGGTGACGGGCGGCACGTGCCATGGTTTCGCGAACACGACGCAGGAAACCGCGACGGTTATAGAGACCTGTCAACTCGTCGGTTTCGACCATTTGTTCAAGCTGTCGGATGCGGTTCTGCTGCTGGTCGAGACGATTTTGCATGTCGCGTGCAAGATCAACAAGTGTCGCAAATGCATCCGTGCTTTCGGCTTCAACTGTGGCACGGGTGTTAACATCCGTTCGCGGTTGAAACTCGTCAGCCAGTTTTTTCAGAAGCTCTAGATGAGAGTTGTTCATCTTTGATCTTGTTATCAATGACAATGCAAACTGAAACGCGTAAAACGTTTGACAGTATCCTTTTTAAAGTCCAGTGCGTTACAACATCATTAACGAAGAACGTAAGGTTTTGTGACGGCAGGAAACCGCACGAGCACAGGAGAACGATAATGAAAACCGGAATTGGCGCCGTGTCTGGCAAGTTTGCTGCGATCCTGGCTGCGGGAATGTTGATGTCGGCATGTTCGGCATTTCAGAAAGAAAACATGACCCTGACCGGGGAAATTACCGATAATGGCCGGGAATGCGTCACGTTTCGTGCGGATGACGGAACCCTTTATGCGCTGGCAAACAAGGCAAGCAGTTTCCGTCCTGGCGACAAGGTTCGGGTGACCGGCCATGGCGCGTTGATGACGACCTGCACCGAGGCCGAAACCCTGATCGTTGACAAGATTGTATTGCTGGGCGGTGATGCCAAATAGGACCGCTTCCGGTCGCAATCACACAACGTGAATGCGATTTTATTGATCATGCGTTGCAAAGCAATCCGTGCCGTCAGCCAAAAGCTGGCGGCATTGTTTTTCAGCGCTGGCAATATCAGCAAACCCGCCAAGGCGCAGCCGATGAAACGTTCCCTTGGTTCCGAGGTCTGTGGTTGAAAGGTTGCGGGGGTGGGATTGTGCCAGATCGGGATACCGGATCATGAAACTTGCCCAATAGGTTTGGGCACTGATCGTGTCGCGAAACGCACCAAGCTGGATCGCAAATGCGCCGTCGGTTCCGGCGGGGGAGACACTTGTCGCTGTCGATGTTGATGCCTGTGACGCACCGGTTTCGGGGATTAAAGGCGATATTGTCATATGCTGTGTGTTCGCGGATGCAGATGCAGATTTTGGCTGGGCGATGAGTGCTGGCGCAGGTTTTTCCATGATTGTGCGTTTTGCACCTGCGGCTCGCGATGGCGCGCGTTTGATACCTTGTTTTTCCATTCGATATTGCTCGGCAAGGCTTGGCCGATCTGTGTCTTCAAGTAAAACGGGGTCGCTTCGGATGGTGCCGGGCAGAAGGCTGAAAGGTTGATTGACCGGCGACGGGCTGCTGGTGTGAACGGGTAGATCGGTCGGTATGGCGTCCAGACCGGATTTCATTTCTTTGCTTGCGGGATGTGCTGTCTCGATATTTTGCGCCGTGACCTGACCCAGGCCCATGGTCAGAAAAAGACCGGCGGCAATGCATCCTGTCACGATACTGGCCAGTTTGGATCCGTATCGAACGCGAACAGGGGATGTCGCCGCCGGTATCATTTATTGTTCCGACCATGCCGGGAAGGCGTGGCGTTCGCGCAGGATGCGGTCATTCTGGCGCAGCCGTTCCATTGCCTTGCCATAAACGCTGTCGGCGGTGTACTGGCCTTCGGGATGATCGCCGCATGGCTTGCCGCTGAGCAATTCGATGGCGTCATTGATGTGTTCCACCGTCCAGATGTTGAACTTGCCCTGACGAATTGCCTGAACAACTTCCTCGCGCAGAACAACATTTTCCGCATTGGCCAGCGGGATGATCACACCCTGATCGCCGGTAAAGCCCTGATCGGCACAAATGCGATAAAATCCTTCGATCTTGTGCGAAATGCCCCCGACTGGCTGTGCCTGCCCGAACTGGTTCATTGATCCTGTTACACCGATATTCTGGCGCATCGGGATGTTGGAAATTGACGAAATGATCGCGCAAAGTTCGGCCATGGATGCCGAATCACCTTCGATCCCGCCATAGTTCTGTTCGAACGTCACGTTACAGGCAAAGGATAGGGGGAATTCCTGTGCAAAGCGGGATTTAAGGAACCCTTCGATTGTCATGACTGATTTCTGCTGCAATGGGCCAGACATATCGACCATGCGTTCGATGTTCAAAACGCCGAGGCTGCCGACATAGGAGCGTGCGGATACGCGTGCGGGCAAACCAAATGCGTGATCGCCATAATCGAGAACGGTCAGCGCGTTAACCTGCCCGACAACCGCACCATAGCTGTCGATCAGAATTTCGCGACGCTGAACCCGTTCATGGGATCGGTCTTCAAGTCGGCTGTTGCGATGACGGCGTTCTTCGATGGCGCGTCTGACATCGGCCGCCCGGATGCTGCTGCGTTTGTCGGTTTTGGCCAGTGCGCCGGCTTCGATGGCTACATCCTCGACCCGCTCGATCTGTGCGGTCAGTTTGTCACGTTCCCCGGCCCAGCGGGCCGCCTGACCCAGCAATTGGCGGATGGCCCCGTTATCAAGCGGGATGCCGGTACGTGACAATGCAGAATCACGCAGTAATCCGGTATAGATCGAAATGTTACGACCTGCGGCGGGCATGTCGGCATCGATGTCGGCCTTCACCCGGAAATGGTTGCGAAAATCAACATCCAGCGAGAAGAATGTATAGTAATATTTCGGTGCGCCGACGATCACGACCTTGACGTCAAGCGGGATGGGGCGCGGTTCCGGTGCACCGGCAGTTGGCGGGCCGGATTTATGGGTTTCCTCGATCCGGATTTCGCCATCACGAAGGGCTGCTTTCAGGAACGCCCAGCTGTCTTCGTGTTCGACCAGCGATTCCGCGCGCAAAACCAGAACGCCGCCATTGGCGCGATGCAGGGCACCTGGCTTGATCAGGCTGAAATGCGGGTGCATGCCACCTGCTACCGGGCGGTACTGGATTTGGCCAAACAGGTTATCATAGCTTGGGCTTGGTTCCAGAACGACATCAGGATGCTTGTCGCGCGAATGGTCGATCAGAAGATTGACCGCATAACGGTCATCGACGGTTTCGGGCATTTTGCCATCGCCGCTGTCGATGGCGGGCTGGTCGCTGGCTTCTTCGAACGCGTCGATATTATCCAGAATGTCTTTTTCAAGCGCTTCGAACCACGCCTTCATTCCCGGTGCGGTGAATTTGTCGCGGATTTTGCGAATGCGCGGCTTCAGAACGACCTTTGCGGCCCCGCGGCGAAGCGCATCAAGCGTGTCGGAAATCTGTTCTTCAAGATCGCGGGTCGAAAGCAGCGTCTTGCGGGCTTCTTCGGCGACTTCTTCAAATGCATCTTCGGCTTCGGCGCGGCGCTCTTTGGGGATTTCGTCAAGCGAAACGGGCTCGCCTTCTTCGTTCAGGGCGACGATCATCACGCCTTTTTCGTTTTCCTGAACATCCAGACCGCGTTCGCGGGCATATTCGCGCAAGGCGTCGAATTTTTCGCGCAGTTGTGCACGCGCTTCTTCCGTCTGGGTCTGGGTTTCGGTCAGGTGGGCTGGCGCGTTGAATGCGGATGCAAATGCCTCGCGCAGGTGCGATACCAGCGTTTCCATCGCATCGGCCAGTTTGCGGCCTTCACCGGCGGGAAGGGCATAAGGGCGCGGGCGATTGGTGCGGGAAAAGTTGTTCAGATATACCCAGTCCTGTGGTGCTGGGCGCTCTTCCATCGACTTTTTTAGATATTCGAGGGTTGCGGTCATACGACCAGCGCGATCAAGGCCCAGAACAAAGATGTTGAAGCCCGGCTCGGACATTGAAAGACCGAACTTCAATGCCTCTGCTGCTCGGTAATGCGATGAAAAAGCAAAAATTTCAGGAGACTGGTCTTTGTGTGGGCTGCGAATCCGGAAGTGGGGGAAGCCACAATCATCAGCGTCGAGGCGGGAAACTGGCATTTGCTGTCTTTCTGCTGCCCAAGAAGGATGTGATCAGGCAAGGACACCGATCACGAAATCTTATCTTGGAAGCAACGCGATAGGACGGTCAAGAGCAGCTTGTCGATTTTGCGATATGGGCGTCCCGGGAATTGATGATGCGATGGTGTAATGCCTCGTGCAGCTATTATCAAACCGCAACCAAAAGGCGTTTCAGTCATGGACAAAAAACGTTTTACATCACGACCGTATTGCCAAACTCGCTGGTTTGCAGCAGGCGTTCGACAATCTGAACGCCGTGACGCAGACGTTCGGTCGATTTTTCGGCCCCGAAACAAAGCCTTAGCCCGCGTTGTGGATGCCCGACCGAAAACTGCTGTGCTGCGGTCAGAAGCACACCGTTATTGGCCGCATTCATGACCAGTTCACCCGGATCGATATGGTCGGGCAGATCAAGCCAGATATGATAGTTGGTCGGATGAAACCGGACATTGTAGCCCTTTAGCGTGCCCAGAATGATCGAAAGCCGTCTTGCGGCTTCTTCACGATGCCAGGCTTCATATCGTTTGAGGCTGCCATCTTCGATCAGGCGTAAAACAAGTTCCAGATTGATGGCCGATACCATCCAGCAGGTTGATCGAATGGCGCTTGCGAGTTTGGCGATCATTTCGCTTGGGGCGTGGATATAACCGACGCGAAGACCGCCGCCGATGCTTTTTGAGACCCCGTCCAGATAGATGCTGCGTTCCGGCGCAAAGCATGAGAGCGGCGGTGGCGCATCGGGATTGAGGAAGTGATAGATGCCATCCTCGATCAAAAGCAGATCATATTTGCGCAGAATTTCAGCGATTTCCATGCGTCGCTGTTGGCTCATGGTGCAGCACAGCGGATTGTGCAGGGTTGGCATCAAATAAATGGCGCGCGGGCTTTGTGTCCGGCAAAGGGTTTCAAGAACATCCGGAATGATGCCTTCGTCGTCCATGGCAACACCACGCAGACGGAATTGCAGCAGATTTGCAAGGCTGCGCAGGTTCGGATAGGTCAGTTCTTCGCACAGGACCAGATCGCCTGGTCGTACGGTTGCCAGCAATGAAACCGTCATGCCGTGCTGAACGCCTGCGGTTGGCAGAACACGTTCCGGATTGTCATCCAGTCCGAGTGCACCGGCCATTGAGGCAAGGGCGCGCCGGTGGCCCGGCATGCCATATTCCGACTTGTAGGTGATCATGTCATCCAGAGGGGTACATTTGGCGACATCAATCAGGACATTGCGAATATGGTCTTCGCGCGGGGGGAGGGGGCAATTCATGCGGAAATTGACCGGCCCGATATCCTCGTCATCATCATTTGCCGTTTCGCGGGCCATTTTCCCGATATTGTTACTGAAGTGTCCCGGTGCGGGAACCGTCACCGCCATATCCAGTTCGCTTTGTAAATTGCCCAGCACATATGTGCCGCGTCCGACTTCGCCAGCAACAAGCCCCAGTCTTTCCGCCTCGCGGTAGGACCGCGTAATCGTGCCGACTGTAACGCCAAGGTGATAGGCAAGGTCGCGATGGGTGGGAAGACGGTCGCCGGGTTTGAGTGACCCGTCATCAACCGCGCTGCGGATGGCGTGTGCGATCCGTCGATAAACAGGGCCGCTGCCGCCTTCGATGTTTGGAAACCATATTGTCATGGTGACAATGTTTAAATTGACACAATGTCAAAGTCAATGACAAAACAAAATAGGTACAATTAATCGACAGGAGGAAGTGATGGTAAATTGTAACGATACAATCCGGGTTTCCGAACTCAATATCAAAGGAAACGTACAGATGAACACCAAAGGCGCTGTCAAGGCGACTGACTGGCGTTCTGCTGTTGCCGGCATCGCTGTCTTCGTCGTCGAATATCTTCGCGTCTGGCAGGAACACGCACGCGACCGCAGAATGTTGGAAAAGCTTGATGATCACCTTCTGAAGGATATCGGAATGACGCGATCCGATCTGGATCACGAATTGTCAAAGCCGTTTTGGACAGGGTTCCCCCCGCGCAACTAGATTATGTTGCGCCGAACGGAGGTTCACGCTCCCTCGTGCCTCCGTTCGAACCCTGTCTGAAATTGTCCCGATGAATATCATTCGATTGTACTGATGAACTATCCGAAAGGGTGACAATGTCGCTGTTTACCGAAAAGGAGCTTCGCGAAGCTGCGTCTTATGTCCACCAATATGTGGCTCCGACGCCGACAATACGCTGGCCGTTGCTGGATCGGGCGACTGGATTGTCCCTGCATGTGAAGCATGAAAACCATACCCGCCTTGGTGCGTTCAAAATTCGTGGCGGGCTGACATTTTGTCGTTATCTGAAAAATTCCATCGGAGTGTCGCGGGGCATCATAAGTGCCACGCGTGGCAATCACGGCCAAAGTCTGGCACATGCCGCCAGTCAGTCGGGCCTTTCGGCAACCATTATTGTTCCGCGCGGCAACTCGGTTGAAAAGAACGCAGCGATGCGGGCTTGGGGTGCCGAGGTCATCGAGCATGGCGACGATTTTCAGGATGCTGCGGAATATGCAGGCCAATATGCCGCTGCCGAAGATTTGGTGATGGTGCCGCCCTTTCACCCGGAACTGGTGCGCGGCGTTGCATCATACGGGCTGGAACTGTTTGATGCGGTCAGAAAGCTTGACCGGATTTACGTGCCGATTGGCATGGGGTCGGGCATCTGTTCGTTGATTACAGTGCGCGATGCTCTGGGCCTTGATACCGACATTATCGGTGTTGTCGCGACGGGGGCAGATGCCGTGCTGCAATCCTTCCGGGCGGGCAAGGTGATTACAACACCAACCGCGAATACGTTTGCAGATGGCGTTGCCTGTCGCAGTCCTGATCCGGCAGCGTTCGCAATCATCAAAGACGGCGCGTCAGATATTGTTGCGGTAAGCGATGATCAAATCCGCGATGCCATGCGCCTTTATTTCAGTTCCTGCCACACCCTTGCCGAGGGTGCGGGGGCGGTATCACTTGCCGCGGCGATTGCAGATCACGAACGCAATATCGGCAAGAAGACAGCTGTCATTCTGAGTGGTGCGAATATCGACCGGACCGACTATGCCCGTATCCTGAACGGAGATACCCAATGAGCCGCCCGTTAAATCGTGCCGACAGCAGCCCCACTGCGACGACGGTGCGTCATCTGATGTTTGATGATCTTGAACAGCTTGACCAGATCCTGGCAGCAACCAGCGATATGGCACGCGACTTTGTTCAGGGTGCTGACGACATGGATGTGACCTGCCGCGACTTTTCTGCCTTTGATCCCTCGCGCCCGATGCCGGGGCAGGGTCGCGGTACGCTTGATGCGTTGCGGGCAGCGAAGGAGGAAATTCTGCCGCTGCTCGCCGCATCAATCGGTCCCCGTTATCTTGGTTTTGTGACCGGCGGCACGACACCGGCCGCCCTTGCCGGTGATTGGTTGACAGGCGCAATCGATCAGAACGCAACCGGCCCCGAGGGCAGCGTTACGGCAGCAGTTGAAGAACAGGTGATCAACTGGCTTTGCGAGATGGCCGGGCTACCCCACGGGCGTTTTGATGGTGTACTGACAACGGGTGCGACCGTATCGAACCTTTTGGGGCTTGTTGCCGGGCGCCAATGGTGCGGTCAGCAGATCGGCGTTGATGTTGACGCCGACGGGGCGAGTGTGCTGCCAGGTTTTGAAATATTTGCCGCAAGCCCGCATGCCAGCATGATCAAGGATTTGTCCGTCACCGGGATTGGTCGCAATAGCTTTACCAAGGTTGCAACCCGACCGGGGACCGAGGAAACCGATATCACCGATCTTAAAAACCGCCTTGCGACCAGCACGGCCAAGGCCAAGCTGGTTATCGCGTCTGCGGGCACGGTGAATGCGACTGATTTCGATGATCTGATCGCGATTGCCGATTTGTGTGCGGCTTATGGGGCGTGGCTGCATGTTGATGCGGCGTTTGGCATGTTTGCCGCCCTTGATGATCGGCGCGCCCATTTTCTAGCAGGACTTGATCGGGCAGACTCTATCACCTCAGATGGTCATAAATGGCTGAATGTTCCGTATGATTGCGGGATTTTCCTGACCCGGCATATCAGTGTGCTTGAAACCTGCTGCCGGGCGTTTGCGCCGTATTTGCAGACGGATGCGGTTGGAAATATGTATATCAATCGCGGGGTGGAAAATTCCCGCCGGTTCCGGGCTTTGCCGCTTTGGCTGGCGATGGTCGCCTATGGACGTGACGGTTTTGCCGGGATTGTTCGGGCGAACTGCGATCAGGCTGTTAATCTGGCGCAATGGGTGCGTGGTCATGACCGGCTTGAATTGCTGGCCGATCCCAAACTTAACGTGACCATGTTTACCGGCCCGGGCAGCGATGATGATAATCGTGGCTTGCTGTCGCGTATCAATGCGACTGGAAAACTGTTCATGACGCCAACGATCTATGGTGGACGGTTCGGGTTCCGTGCGGCGTTCAGCAACTGGCGCATGCGTGATCACGATTTGCAAATCGTCAAGGATGCGATTGACAGTGTACTGTAAAGGCGCTGTTTTCCAAGTATCAAAGACCATTCAGGATAAAAGACGAATGAAAACGCTTCCGATTTACCAGATTGATGCTTTTACCAACCGGATGTTTGCCGGTAATCCGGCGGCAGTCGTGCCACTTGATGGCTGGTTGCCCGAGGTGGTCATGCAAAATATTGCGATGGAAAACAATCTGTCGGAAACGGCTTTCGTGGTGAAGCTTGATCCGGCAAAGAATGACGGGGCTGATTTTCATATCCGATGGTTCACACCAACGGTCGAAGTGCCGCTTTGTGGTCACGCGACGCTGGCGAGTGCGTTTGTCATTTTCAATATGCTGGGTTTTGACGGTGATTTAATACGATTGCAAAGTGCCAGCGGCATTCTGACCGCGCGGCGCGATGGTGATGCGATTGTACTTAATTTCCCCAAGCAATCGATTGCTCCTGATGATGTTCCGGCGCATGTTCTTGCCGCCATATCCGACGCAGCCCCGCGGGGGACTTTCCGTGTTACCAGCCGGGATACCGATTTTGTCGTGGTTTATGACGATGCATCGGTGGTGCGGAACATGAAACCGGATATGTCGGCATTAGGGAAACTTGCCGAACGCGGCGTAATCGTTACCGCACCAGGTGATCAGCCGGGCATTGATATGGTATCGCGGTATTTCCTGCCCGCCCTTGGTATCGATGAAGACCATGTAACCGGCTATATGCATTGTGTTGTTGCGCCATATTGGGCGGAACATAGCGGTAAATCCAATGTGGTCGGGTATCAGGCGTCCAAGCGTGGCGGGATCGTTGATTGTACGATTGATGGGGAACGCGTCCATCTGAAGGGCAATGCGCTTTTGTATCTTAAGGGTGAGATTTATCTGCCTGATTGACGTCGGACAGACTGTCGAAAAGCGATCGTTGCAATGGCGGGCAGGGCACAACACTGTCCGCCATTTTTATGGCAAAATACCGGGTTTTGGTGATCTGGCAGGGTTGCGCGGTCTAACCACTATCGCGCAGGGCCGCGATCCGACGTTTGATTTTTATTGACCTCTTGCGGGGGCTTTCGTCTAAGTAAGGGCAAAATACGACTTCCGGGGAATGGACGGGCGTTTTGAATAGCCTGCCACAACCCCGTATAAAAGCGCTGTTGCAGGGGAAGATAGATCGTGATCGATAGTGTTGTCGCCAGTTCTGCGACGCCATTGCAGATGTGGGTGGTTCTGGCGCTGGTCGCCGGATCGCTGGTCCTGTATGGGCTGGAGCGCATATCGCTTGAGCTGACCAGCATGGCGCTGATTGCCACTTTGCTGCTGTTCTTCAATTTCTTCCCGTTGCCCGATGCCGATGGCAACAACCTGCTTGATGCGGGCGCGCTGATGTCTGGGTTTGCCAACCCGGCCTTGCTGACTGTGCTTTCATTGTTGGTCGTCGGGCAGGGCATGGTGCTGACCGGCGGGGTCAGTTATATCGCTGGTCTGATTACCGAACATGGTGGCAAGAATGCCTCGATGGCGATTTTTGTCGGGTTGTTTGTCGTGATGCTGATGTCGGCATTCCTGAACAACACCCCGGTCGTTGTTATCTTTATACCAATCATTCAGGCGCTGTCGGAGCGTATTCAGCGTTCGCCCAGTGCATTGATGATCCCGTTGTCTTACGTCGCCATTCTGGGCGGGATGACGACCCTGATCGGGTCTTCGACCAACCTTCTGGTATCAAGCTCGTTGATCGAACTTGGCATGCCAGCACTCGAGTTTTTTGAATTTACGGTGATTGGCAGTGTGCTGGCGCTGGTGGGCTTTGTCTATGTGCTGTTCGTCGCGCCCCGCCTTTTGCCCGCGCTGGCATCGATGCGCAGCAAGCTTGCCAACCCCGATAGCAGTGGCAAACAATTCATCGCCCAGATTACGGTCGGCCCGGCGTCTCAGATGATCGGTACCCGTCCTGTGGCCGGGTTCTTTAAAGACCTGCCCAATATTACGATCCAGATGATTGTTCGGCGTGAACATGCCGATCTGCCGCCGTTTGACGAAGACATGGAAATTCAGGCAGGTGACGTTCTTGTCGTTGCAGCCACGCGCAAGGCCCTGACCGAGGCGCTGCAAAAAGATCCGGGCCTTCTGCATGCGGAAGCCGCGGCCGTCCATGAAGGCGGTGAAGAAATCCCGCAGAAATCGACCCAGCTTCTGGCCGAGGTCATGCTGCCGCCAGGATCGCGTCTGATCGGTTTTAACCTTGAACAGATCGGTTTCCGCTATCAGTACAAATGCCTTGTCCTTGGCATTCAGCGCCGTTCGCGCATGATCCGCACGCAGATGACCGAAATCCGCCTTGAAGCCGGTGACGTTCTTCTGGTGCAGGGGCGGTCCGAGGATGTTGAAGCCCTGCGTACCATTCGTGATGTGGTTTTGCTGGAATGGTCGACCCGTACCTTGCCGCGCCCGTTCCATGCCCGTCGTGCCGCGGCCATTTTCCTTGGTGTGATTGCGGTGGCGGCGACCGGTCTGGTGCCGATCATGGTTTCAAGCTTTATCGGTGCGGCGCTTATGATTGCATCTGGTGCGCTTAACCTGCGTCAGGCAGCACGCGCGATTGACCGGAAGATCGTGCTGCTGGTGGCGGCTGCCCTTGCCCTTGGTAATGCCTTGCAATTGACCGGCGGGGCGGAATTCGTGGCCGATCAGTTGCTAGCGGCAACGCGCGGGGCACCGGCACCGGTGATTTTGTCGCTGTTCTTCCTGATTGTTGCGGTGTTTACCAATGTTCTGTCGAACAATGCCTGTGCTGTTCTGTTCACGCCAATCGGGATCGGCATGGCCCAGAATCTCGGGGTTGAGCCGCATATCTTTGCCATTGCGGTGGTGATGGCGGCCAACTGTTCATTTGCATCGCCGGTGGGGTATCAGACCAACCTTCTGGTGATGGGGCCGGGGCATTACCGATTTGTCGATTTCCTGCGCGCCGGGACGCCGTTGATCATCATTCTGTGGCTGGCGTTCAGTCTGTTCGCGCCTTGGTATTACGACATTCCGTTCTGATCTGAAATGCCTGTGCGCGATTGGCTGATCTGTCATGCAAATGCGTGCAGTTATAATGCGCCAAAGGCGTTTGACTTTTGGGCGTGCCGCAATAGGATCGGGCTCCGATTTTGACGCAGAATAGTGCGCCTGCACCGTTCGATTATCTCAGGAATATGCCGATGGCCCAGAATGCCAATGTAACCGCCAATTCCACTGATGCCTTTGCCAAACCAAACCAGCGCCCCGCAAGCCCGAATTTTTCGTCGGGCCCGTGCAAAAAACGTCCGGGCTGGTCGGCAGATGCGCTTGATACCCGTGTTCTTGGCCGGTCACATCGTTCCAAATTCGGCAAGGAACGCATGGAAGAGGTCATTGATCGTTCGCGTGCGATCCTGAACCTGCCTGATGATTATCTGCTTGGGGTTGTTCCGGCGTCCGATACCGGTGCGGTGGAAATGGCGTTGTGGTCACTTTTGGGGCCACGCGGCGTTGATATGCTGGCATGGGAAAGCTTCGGGTCGCTTTGGGTGACCGATGTTTTAAAACAGCTAAACCTGCCTGATGTTCGGGTCATGGAAGCCGGTTATGGCAAGTTGCCCGATCTTGGTGCGGTTGATTTCGACCGGGACGTTGTCTTTACCTGGAACGGCACGACAGCCGGTGTGCGGGTGCCAAATGGCGACTGGATCGCATCGGACCGCAAGGGTTTGACAGTTTGCGATGCGACATCGGCGATTTTTGCGATGGAACTGCCTTGGGACAAGCTCGACGTTGTAACCTATAGCTGGCAGAAAGTTCTGGGTGGCGAGGGTGGTCATGGCATCATTATTCTGAGCCCGCGTGCCGTTGAACGCCTTGAAAGCCATAATCCTGCGTGGCCGATGCCGAAAATATTCCGCATGACCAAGGGCGGTAAACTGATTGACGGCATTTTCCGTGGGGAAACGATCAATACCCCATCGATGCTGGTGGTTGAGGATGCCATTGACGCCCTGAAATGGGCCGAAGATATCGGCGGTCTTGACGGTTTGCTGAAACGCACCCGTCAGAATCGCGCCCATCTTGATGAATGGCTTGCCAAAAGTGATTGGGCGGCTGATTTGTCGGAAAAGCCGGAAACGGCGTCCAATACATCAATGTGCATCAAGATTGTCGATCCATGGGCGTTATCATTGCCATCGGAAAAGCAGGCAGCATTGCCCAAACGCATTTCGCAGATCCTTGAGGCCGAAGAAATCGCAATGGATATCAATGGCTATCGCGATGCGCCTCCGGGCTTGCGGATTTGGGGTGGTGCGACGGTGGAACCCAGTGATGTCAAGGTGTTGCTGCCGTGGCTTGATTGGGCATATGCGACGGTCAAAGCTGAAATTCAGGCTGGCTGATCAGCATTTCGTAAGTATTATTTGCGTCTTCGGGGGTTTTCCCGTTGCCCTGTCCGGAACAAAGCGTTAGTAACCGCTACCGGATATATAGATCAGGCACGACCTGAACCGATTTTGCGCGCCTTGTCCGGAAAGCACACATAATGACCGAACTTGCCAGGAAAGCTCTTTTGCCCGCCGGCCTTCAGGATGTTCTGCCTGGAATCGCTGCACGGGAAGCTGACATCCGTGAAAAGCTGATGAGCAGTTTCGCACATGCGGGCTACGACCGGGTCAAGACGCCGCTGGTCGAATTCGAAGAGAGCCTTCTGGAGGGTGCAGCGCCGGAACTAGCCACCCAGACTTTCCGCCTGATGGACCCGGTGTCGCACCGGATGATGGGTGTTCGTTCCGACATGACCCCGCAGGTTGGCCGTATTGCGGCAACCCGCCTTGGCGATGCGCCGCGTCCGTTGCGTCTTTCCTATTCCGGCGATGTATTGCGGATCAAGGGCACACAGTTGCGCCCGGAACGCCAGTTTGCCCAGGTCGGGGCGGAACTGATTGGTGTATCCAGCGCCGCAGCAGATACCGAGATCGTGTTGCTGGCGCTTGAGGCGTTGGAACATGTCGGTTTGCCGGATGTTTCCGTTGATCTGAATTTGCCGACCCTGCCGGTCCGTTTGTTTGATGCCTTTGGTGTTGCAGCCGATGATCGCGAAACGCTGATCGCGGCCCTTGAACATCGCGATGTCGCAGCGGTCAAAGCTGTTAGTGGCAATGTGACCGATGTGCTGGTGGCCCTGCTTGAAGCCGCCGGTCCGGCGCAGGCAGCATTGCCGAAGCTTAAAAAGCTTGAACTGCCGTTAGGCGCATCTGAGGAATTGCATCGTCTGATCGAAGTTGCCGAACGTATTCTGGCATCCGATCTTGATGCGGCCTTGACCATTGATCCGGTTGAAATGGCCGGTTTCCGGTATCAGACCGGTGTCAGCTTTACCCTGTTTGCCAAACATGTTCGCGGTGAATTGGGGCGTGGCGGTCGTTACCGTGCGGGTGGTTCGGGCGGCGAGGCCGCAACCGGCATGTCGCTTTTTATGGATACGATTTTGCGCGGCCTTGCCGATGTAAAGCCGGTTGAACGGGTTTATTTGCCGTTAGGCACGCCGCAGCGCGAAGCGCGCCAATTGCGCAAAGACGGCCACTATACTGTGGCGGCACTTGAAGGTGCCGCCGAAGCCAAAACAGAAGATGCGGCGCGCAAGGAAGCACGCCGCATGGGATGCAGTTTCATTTATCTTGGCGGCCAGATCGTGCCGCTGGGTGCGTAACCCAGAACCATTTCTTATCGCGCAAGGAGTTTTGCGATGACCAATGTTGCCGTGATCGGTTCCCAATGGGGGGACGAGGGGAAAGGCAAGATCGTCGACTGGCTGTCCGAACGGGCAGACGTCGTTGTGCGTTTCCAGGGCGGTCATAACGCCGGTCATACTTTGGTGATCGACGGAACGACCTATAAGCTTAGCCTTCTGCCGTCGGGTATTGTTCGCAAGAACAAGCTGTCGGTTATCGGTAACGGCGTTGTCGTTGATCCGTGGGCGCTTCTGACCGAGATTGACCGCCTTAAAGGGCAGGACGTTGAAATCACGCCGGAAAACCTGCGCGTTGCAGAAAATGCCTGTCTTATTCTGCCGTTGCACGGCAATCTGGACAAGGCACGCGAAGCCGCGGCAACCGGCAACAACAAGATCGGTACCACCGGTCGCGGGATCGGCCCGGCATATGAAGACCGCGTTGGTCGCCGTGCGATCCGCGTTGGCGATCTGGCCGATGTCGAACTTCTTGAAGCCAAGGTCGAAAACCTTCTGACCCACCACAATGCGCTTTTGCGCGGTCTGGGTCAGCCGGAAGTCGATGGTGCGGAACTGCTTGCGCAGCTTAAGGAAATCGCACCGAAAATCCTGCCGTTCTCGGACACAGTCTGGAAATCGCTTAACCAGTTCAAGGAAGCCGGTCAGCGTATCCTGTTTGAAGGCGCGCAGGGCACGATGCTTGATATCGATCATGGCACGTATCCGTTTGTGACCTCGTCCAATACGGTTTCGGGACAGGCTGCTGCCGGTTCTGGTATGGGCCCGTCGGGGGTCGGTTATGTTCTGGGGATTACCAAGGCATACACCACACGTGTCGGCGAAGGCCCGTTTCCGTCCGAACTGTTTGACGCGGACGGCGAACGTCTTGGCGAACGCGGTCATGAATTCGGTGTTGTCACCGGGCGTAAACGTCGTTGTGGCTGGTTTGATGCGGCCCTTGTCCGTCAGTCGGTCAAGGTTAACGGCATCACTGGTATCGCATTGACCAAGCTGGATGTTCTTGACGGGTTCAAGGAAATCAAGATCTGTACCGGCTATGACATTGATGGCAAAATCTATGACCATCTTCCCGCCAACCAGCGTCTTCAGGCCAAAGCCAAACCGGTTTATGAAACCATTGAAGGCTGGTCTGAAACCACGATGGGCGCGCGCAGCTGGGCCGATCTTCCAGCTTCGGCGATCAAATATGTTCGCCGTATCGAAGAGCTGATCGAGGCACCGGTTGCGTTGCTGTCGACCAGTCCGGAACGCGATGACACCATTCTGGTTCATGACCCGTTCAGTGCGTGATCCCGTGCATGAATGAAAATGCAAAAAGCCACCGGTTTTTCCGGTGGCTTTTTCCGTTTAAGACTAATGATTTGGCAGATCATACCCTTATGCCCCGCTTGGATAACGGCTTGCTCCGTTTTGCTATCGGCAGTATCGTTTCGGCAGATCAGAGGACGGGCTGAAACTGCTTTCCAGGTAGGGAGGGGCAGGGCACGGATCCTCCAACAAAGAAAAACCGGGGCTCATGGCACAAGAAGCGGAAATGCAGAAACAGGATGTTTCCGACGGCGCTGACGAACAGGCTGCCGCAGTGGAGCAACAGGATTCCAGAGCCCCTGAGCCAGCCGTCAGGGACGGGGAGCCTTCTGCCCGTGCTGGCGGGCGCAGTGTCGAAGTCGGTAATTTTCGCGTGTTTTCGGATCTGCGATTGCCCGAATATGACATGGGCAGTTGCAAGGCCTATGCCGCCGATAACCTGCGCCGCGAAGAGGGCGGAGCCTTTGCGCTTGTGACCGACCCGACAGTTCCGACGCGCCATGATTTGATGCGGTTTTTGACGGGCGTTCATATCGGGGGACAGATTGATCTTCTGGATTACGAGATCGTTCACTGGCCGCTGTATGAACGAAATACAATGGTACTTTTCTATGAAAAACCCGCAGGTGGCCGTGTTCTTGTCCCGGGAGAAAAGCAACGAAAGATTGATGAGCACGACTTTGCCAAGGTTGTCATCGAACCCTTGATGAATGTCTTGCAGGCCGTCGCGGACAAAGGGATGACCCATCGCAATATTCGGGCAGATAACTTGTTTTTTGGCGACCCTATGTCTGAAAAGGTTGTGGTTGGAGATTGCTGTTCGGCCCCGGCAGGGTTCAACCAGCCGCTTGTTTACGAAACCATATCGCGTATGACGGCCGATCCGGCCGGTCGCGGTTTGGGCTCGGTGCTTGACGATCTTTATGCCTTGGGGATGACGATTGCCGCCCTTGGCATTGGACATACACCACTCGAGAAACTGCGCGAACAGGACATCATTGATGTAAAATTGTCCAAAGGATCGTTCCAAGCAGTTGTTATGAACGAAAAACTGCCGCTTGTGCTGATCGAGCCTGTGCGGGGACTTTTGTGTGATGATCCGCAAGAACGTTGGGGATTTGCCGAGTTGCATGCCTGGATCGACGGGCGTCGGGCAAAACCGGTGCAATCCAATACCGAACGTCGTGCGGCACGTTCGCAGAATATTTCAGGCAAGGATTATTATACCGCGCGGTCGTTGGCGCAGGGGATTTCCAAGAACTGGGTCAATTCGCTTGCGCCATTGCGCGACGGGACCGTGGAAATATGGTTGCGGCGCGGGCTTGCCGATAATGATCGTGCCAAGCATATGGCAGAAGCGATCCGGCAACTGCAGTGGGCTGGCGCAGACAAGCGAGCGGCGGAAGATATCCTGATCGCCAAATCAATCATCATTCTTGATCCATCTGGCGCGATCCGTTTCAAGGGCTTTTCGGCGATGGTCGACGGGCTTGGCAGCATGTTGTCCTATGATGTTCAGCATGGTCGCGGGCCACAGCGTTTTTCCGATGTCGTCGTGCGGGATATTCCGTCATTCTGGTTTGGACGCCAAGTCGGATACAGCCCGGAAATTCAGAAGCTTCAGCAGGCATATAAAAACCTGCGATACTATATCCAGCAGCAAAGTGCGGGTTATGGCTATGAACGCTGCCTTTATGCCATTGTGCGTAACCAGCATTGCCTGAGCCCGATGATTGAAAAAGATTATGTTGTAGATATCTCGCAGCTTTTACCCGCGCTTGAAAAAGCGGCGGCGGACCTGCCCGAAGATAGCTGGCCGGTGGATCGTCATATCGCGGCTTTTATCGCAACCCGTCTTGAAGACGACGTCGAGGCACAGCTTCTGGCATTGCAAAATCCTTCAGATGAAGTCGAATACAGTCGCGCAATCATTAGCATGCTGGCACTTGTGCAATGGCGGCATGGGCCTGATAATCTGCAAAATCTGTCGCACTGGGTGGCCCGTTTGATGGAACCCGCAGTCAAGGTGTTTCACAGCAAGGCACGTCGGGAACGTGTTGAACACGAAATTCCGAAACTGGCCAAGCGCGGCAATCTTGTCGAACTGTACAACCTGATTAATGACGAGCAGGAACGCCGGAAGGATCAGACCGAATTCATCACCGCGGTCGAGGAATATTCCGAAGCAGAAAGCGAGGTTTTTGACCTTGAATCATCAGGCCCCGCACGACTTGAACTGGCAGAAAAAGTTGGCCAGCAGGCAGCAGCCTTTGCGTCGACCATGATTGCGCTGCTGACGGTTTCGGCGCTATTTCTGATGCATATGTGGTAGGGGACAGGAATGGCGAGACAATCAGGCGGCCGTAAAAAGAAAAGCGCATTTTCCGGTTTGTCGGTGGTGGCTTCTGCCGTGCTTTTGTTCATGGTTGCGCTGCCGACATTCATTACCCTGGCGGTTGGATTGTTACCATCAATGGTGGCGTTCATGTTTGACCGCAGCCAAGGGCGCACCATGTCGCGCTGCATTTTTGGTCTGAATTTTTCAGGGGTTGCACCCTATATCATGGAAATCTGGCAGCAGGGCGGGCAGACGGCCAGTGTGGCAACTCAGGAAATTTTCCAACCCGTTGCCCTGTCGATCATGTATGGCTCGGCCGGTCTTGGATGGCTTTTGTATCTGGCGATGCCACCGATTGTCGCCAATGTGCTTAATCTTTCGGCCCAGCGCCGTGTTTCTGAATTGCGTAAAAGGCAGCGTGGTTTGATCAAAACCTGGGGCGACAGCCTGATCAAGGAAATCGACCGTTCAGGCAGTTAATCCGCAACCGAATCACAAACCATCGACCAATAAAAAAAGCGGCGGACAATTTGTCCGCCGCAGTCATGTTGGTTGGTTAACGAGGGTAAGCAAGGCACTCACATTGGCAGATCAGTGTGGATCGATTTGCGTACTTTTTCAAAGGCCCGAACTTCAATCTGACGAATGCGTTCGCGCGATATTCCGTATGCGACGCTCAGATTTTCAAGCGTTACAGGTGAATCGAGCAGGCGGCGCTGGGTCAGGATGTCACGTTCACGTGCATTCAGGTGTGACATCGCACTTTTCAGCAGATTCATGCGCTGGACAAATTCCTCGCGCTTGCCATACAGGGTTTCCTGATCTTCATCTTCGCTTTCGATCCAGTCGACCCATTCGCCGTCACCATCAATACGCACTGGCGCATTCAATGAGTGATCCGGCCCCGCGAGACGGCGGTTCATCATGATCACGTCATCTTCGGTGACGTTAAGTTTTGTGGCGATGAATTCGACCTGTTCCGGTCGCAGATCGCCTTCGTCAATCGCCTGCATCTGGCTTTTGAGTTTCCGAAGATTGAAGAAAAGTTTTTTCTGGGCGGCAGTGGTACCCATTTTCACCAGCGACCAGGAATGCAGGATATATTCCTGAATTGCGGCGCGGATCCACCACATCGCATAAGTCGCAAGGCGGAAACCTTTGTCCGGGTCAAAGCGCTTGACCGATTGAAGCAGGCCCACATTGCCTTCGGAGATCAGTTCGTTTATCGGAAGTCCGTAACCGCGATAGCTCATGGCTATCTTGGCAACCAGCCGCAAATGACTTGTAATCAGCTTTTCTGCGGCAGTTGCATCATCATTGTCACGGAATTCACATGCAAACGTCGTTTCCTGTTCAGGTGTAAGCATGGGGTAACGGCGGATGCGCTGCAAATAGACTGTCAGACCATCTTGGGAGATGATTGGAAGTGCATTTCCCTGTTTCATTGAAGCCTCCCGTTGCGCTTCGTATAAAGTGCGGTTTATCCCCTAGCACTTATTGAAAGGTATACGGGAGTATTAGGTGTCGTCAATAAAAATTAGACCAAAAAGGTTAGGTCAAACTATCCCAATGGGTAGGTCTAGGCAGGTGATGAGTTCCTGTAGGTCTTCCGGGAGGGGGGCTTTGGTGAGGACGTAATTCCCTGTTTTTGGGTGTAAAAATCCCAGTGTTCTGGCATGTAGCGCCTGTTTTTCAAAGCCCGTCAGGACCTCGTGCACATGCTTGCTGAACTTCTGGGTAAGTTTGCTTCTACCGTAAACTGGATCACATATAAGTGAGTGACCAAGATGGGTCATGTGAACGCGAATTTGATGTGTTCTGCCAGTCAAAAGCCTGCATTCAACAAGAGATGCCAACGAGTCGTCGCGTTTTGCCAAAACCTTGTAACGCGTAAGGGCCGGTTTTCCCCCATTTCGAAGTACCGCCATCTTCTTTCTATTGCGCGGGCTTCGGCCGATATTTCCCTCTATGACGCCTTCGATTTGGCGCGGGACACCCCAAACAACGGCGATATAAGCGCGTTCGATATTTTCCTTATCCTCGGAAAACAGGGTCGAAAGTGCCCGATGGGTTGCATCGTTCTTCGCGACCACCATTGCCCCACTGGTGTCTTTGTCGAGCCGGTGCACGATACCCGGGCGCTTCACGCCGCCGATCCCCGACAGGCTTTCACCACAATGGGCCAGCAAAGCATTGACCAATGTACCGCTTTCATTGCCCGCAGCAGGATGAACAACCATCCCCGCGGGTTTATTGATCACCAGCAGATCGTCGTCTTCATAAAGGATATCGAGCGCGATTTTTTCGGCGATTGGGTCGGCCGCCACTGCGGGTGGGATTTCAAGCGCAAAGCGGTCGCCACTTTTTACCTTGTGTGACATCTTGGCGATCGGCGTGTCATTCAGCAGCAGATGTCCGTTCTCAATCAGGCTTTTGATGCGCGAACGGGATTGCTCGGGCCATGCGGTTGCCAGAACCTTGTCAAGCCGCGCTCCCTCGTCAGCGGGAGAGGCAATATATTCAAGATGTTCGGTGTTCAAGCCGCTATCCATATTCATATCTGCTGCTATTCTGGCCTGCTATGACCGTCACTGTCCGTTAAAGGGCGGTTTTAATCGCTTACTGATGAAATGCAATCCCGCTTTGCAAACTTGCAATTGGCTTCTCTTGTCGCTATGGCCTTCAATATCGTCCTGTCAGGCCTGTTGTGATCATAGCGTGGCGCAAGACAGGGGCATTCTATCAACTTATCAATCGGAAATGTGATGCGCGTTATCAAGATTCTGGTCGCTTTTATGGGAGTGCTGATCGTTGCGGGCGTCGCACTTGTGGTTTATGGCCTGTCGCGTCAGGAAGATGGCAGCGTTGCATCCAATGCACCTAAGCTATCCGCGCCGATTGCTGGGCCGTTTGAGACGCCAACAGATACAGGCCCACGATCCGCAACACAGATCGCACCGTTCGGAACGATCAATGTTGATTTGGCACCGGGGGAGACCTTGGTTGATTTTTCCCGTCAGGGAACAGAGGCAACTCTTCGTCTTGAGGGACGCCAAGGAAGCCGTCTGGTGATTGTTTCTTTGCGTGACGGCGCTATTCTTGGGCAGATTTTACTGGTGGAGCCGCAATAAGCACCGCTTAAACTGATGGTGGTTTGATGATCGACGCGGGTAAAATCATAAAACTGCGGACAGGTTTGCTGGCAGAGATTTCAGATATCGCAGCTGCGGCATGGCCGGAGGAATGCTGTGGTCTATTGATTGCCGACGCGGAAAGTCCCGAAGTTATTCTGCGTTTTGTTGCCTCACGCAATGTCGCCATCGATCGCCAAAAAACATTCGAAATTGATCCGCACGTTCTGATTGCGACGCATCGATCGGTTCGGCAACGCGGAGAGGCGATTATCGGATGCTATCATTCACATCCGAATGGCGATTGCCAGCCATCGAAAACCGATTTGTCTCGCGCCGAAGAAGCCGGTTTTCTGTGGCTGATTTTCGCCACTGGCAAAAACGGGGTTGATGAGTGGCAGCTATATCGCCGGATGCCGGAACGTGCCGATGACACAGCACCGCGTTATTTCAAAGCTTGTGATATCGCCGAGGCCTGATCATTGCTTTGCCATGCGTTCGATCAGGCCAGTCTGCTTTTCAAGTGATTGCTGAAGCGCGAAGTTTTGCGTGATTGTCCGGCGCGCCAGCTGGCGTATTTCGCGAAGCCTGTCAGGATTGGCCAATGCTTCGACCATTGTGCTGGCAAGTTGGTCTTCATTCCAGAAGCCACACATTAATCCATTCCTGCCATGACGAATGATATCGCGGCAGGGGCCTGTGTCCGATGCGATCACCGGCGTTCCGCATGCCATGGCTTCAAGTACCGACCATGACAAAACAAACGGATATGTCAGATAGACATGGGCCGAACTGATCTGGAACAGACGGATCAGCTGATCGTGGGGGATTTGCCCCAGAAAGACGATGCGAGAGGGATCCATACCGGTTTCAGCCATCATCGCATCACGCCATTTCTGGCCGTCGGCGCGCGGCGTTCCATAACTGACGCCATCCCCCCCGGCGATGACAAAGGTTACATCGGGGTTGTGCCGGGCCAGCTTGGCAGCGGCACGCATGAATTGTGGAAAGCCGCGATAGGGTTCGAGATCGCGTGCAACATAGGTCACTATCGGATCGCCATGTCGCAGCACACGACCATCGGGCAGGCGAAGCAGTGCCTTGTCGTCCGGACGGCAACGATGGATATCGATGCCATCGTGGCAAATACCGATCTTGTTATGGAAGCTTTGCGGAAAGGCGGCTTTCTGCCATGCCGTGGGGCTGATCCCGGTGTCTATTGCTTCCAGACTTGAAAGCTGTGCGCTGTTGCGCAGCCGCAGTTGTGTGCGTTTTGCCAAGGTCACCGTTTCTGTCGGGTCAAAGCCGACATCGCGACCTTCGGCGTGGTAAAAATGTTCGCAATAGCCCACCAGTGGCGTTTTGCGCAGGACATCGCGCGCAAACATCATGCTGCCCCAGCCGATATGTCCGTAAACGATGTCGGGTGGGCCTTCCTGTGCGACGAGTGAATCAAGTGTTGTCGCCGCATGCATGCCGATCTGCTGGTGATATTGCGGAAATGGGGTCGCAGGCGGTGGCGGAGTTGCCCGCTGACGCAGGACGCGAATGCCGGGAAGCTGTACGTTCATTGCTTCGCAAAGGAAGGAAACCTGCCATCCGGCATTTGCCAGATGACAGGCCAGGTGAACAAATTGTCCCGGTCCATGGCGGTGGACAAAGACAATTTTCATCGGCGACTGCGAAGCTCGTGTGTCATAACGCCACTTGTGACGGGGACACCGCCATACCGAAGGGTCTGTGTCCAGAATTCCTCCAGGCGACGCAAAGTTCGAAGTGCCGTTTCCATTTCCTGCTGGTCCTGCAGGTCATTGGTCAGTGCGTTGTGATATTCTTCGTGAAATTCATGCAGGGATTCACAAAGTTCGTGCCCCTTGCGCGTCAGTTTTATTCTGGCAGACCGTCGGTCACGGGCCATGACATGTCGTTCGACATAGCCCGATTCAGCCAGCTGTTTCAGATTATAGGATGCATTCGATCCCATATAGTGGCCGCGATCCAATAGATCACGTACCGACAGTTCATCGTCGCCGATGGTAAACAGCAACGCGACTTGTGCGGGGCTGATGTCATCTTTGCCGAGTCGAATAAGATCTACACGAAGCAGATCAGCAAAACGCCGATAAATACGCTCGACGGTATTTGCAAGTTCAAGATGAGTGACGGTCATGTTGTTTGATCCGTTATCTGGTCCCAAGCGAGAGTTGATGCCATGGCCTTTCGACCAAGGCAGGCCTTTCGTGTGGGGAAGATAACAGGACGTTGCTCTTGAACGATTTTTCCGCACGCCCAATTCTTCCCTCAGTTTGCTCGTAATTTCGAAGTAATTTCAAAGTATTTTTATTTTAAAATTACTTCGTATTCTTCTGTTTTTACATTGTCAGATCATGAACATGAGATCGACATATTTGATTTTATTGTAGATCATCATGACATCGCAACTATGTGATTAGATTGCGGAAAAACTATGACTTTTGGCTGATTGGATGAAAATCAATGCATTTTGGTCGTAAAAACACGCCAAAAACCGCAGAAAGCAAAGCTGTCAGACCATCTCTGGATGCAAAATCGGTTATCCGCGAGGCGAGATTCACTTTTGTACGCGGTCTTGGATGGGCCGGGGTCTTGAGTGGCTTTATCAATGTTCTGCAACTGACCGTGCCGCTTTTCATGCTTCAGGTGCATGATCGCGTGATTAACAGTCAAAGTACCGATACGCTTAAATTGCTGCTCGCAATTGCGATTGGTGCCATCATTCTATACGGCATCCTTGATTTCATTCGGGCCCTGATCTTTCAGGAAATGGCCAAATCATTGTTGCGTCGCCTGAACTTGCCGGCCATTTCGGCGGCAATGAGCGTGGCGCTGGAAAAAGGATCGATACAGGGCACGCAGGTTCTGCGCGATTTGTCGGATTTGCGCAATTTTATCAATGGCAATACCATCAGTGCGCCACTCGAAGCGATCTGGTCGCCGATTTTCCTTGGTGTGATGTTTGCCCTTCATCCGTTTTACGGTATTGCGGGGCTTGTGGCGGTGCTGGTCCTCATCGGGCTTAGTCTGTTGGGTGATTTGCTTGTGCGACAGATCACCAAGGAAGGCACCGATGCCAATCTGCGTAATATCGGCGATATCGGGTCAACCGTATCAAATGCCGAGGCGATTGAGGCAATGGGCATGTTACCCGCACTTGCCATGCGCTGGCGCCAATCGCAGGTCCATGCCAGTGAGTTGCTTGATATCGGGAATGTCCGAAGTAAAGGCATGTATTCCGTCACGCGCTCGGCCCGTTTCGGCATGCAGATTTGCGTGCTGGCGATGGGGGCGTATCTGGTTATTCTGGGGGAAACAACACCCGGGGCGATGATTGGCGGTACGATTATCATGGGCCGTCTTCTGTTGCCGTTTGATAATGTTACGCGCGACTGGCGGGCGTGGGTTTCTGCTCTTTCGTCATGGAAGCGCATCCGGAATATCCTTGAGGAGCGTCATTCCGAGCGCGAAATCGAACCAACACCGCGTTCCGAAGGGCCGCTTGTTGTCGATAATCTTGTATATGCGGTGCCCGGCTCGAACGTGCCGGTTCTACGCGGGGTGAGCTTCGATCTTAACCCGGGCGAAATTCTGGGCGTGGTCGGGCCGTCGGCTGCTGGTAAATCGACCCTGTCGCGTCTGCTGGTCGGATCGGCGAAACCGACTGCTGGCGGCGTATTTCTTGACGGGCATAGCACCTATCTTTGGGAGCGCGGTTCGTTTGGCAACATGGTCGGTTATCTGCCGCAATCCGTTTCGCTTCTGAACGGCACCATCCGTGAAAACATTGGTCGCATGCGTGAAGCCAATCCGCGCAAGGTGATTGATGCGGCCCGCGCAGCCGGGGTGCATGAAATGATCGGCCGACTGCCACTTGGTTACGATACGCCGATCGGGGCGGGGCGACATACCCTGTCTGGTGGGCAGCAGCAACGCATTGCACTTGCCCGTGCTCTTTATGGCTGGCCACGTCTTCTGGTGCTTGATGAACCCAACGCCAACCTTGATGCTGAAGGTGAAGCATCACTGATCCGGGCGGTCCGTCAGGCAGCAGAAGGTGGGGCAATGGTTGTTCTGATCGCACACCGGCAAAGCATCATGCAATACGCCCACAAGCTGCTTGTCATGCAGGAAGGGCGGGTCAAACAGTTTGGTGAACGCACCAATGTGATCCGGGCGATGACGCAGGATGATAACGACATCAAAAACCTGCCCCCGGTTAAGCGCAATCAGCAAAACGGGGGTGCAGCATGAACCGAGTGATCAATGTCGACAACCGTGGCGAGGTCATGATTCCCGAAGACCCGCAACCGGCATGGTATCAGGTCCTTGACGAAGAGCGCACCGCGTCGCGTCAAAGCCTGCGAAAGCCGATCATGGCGGGAATCATCGTTATTGCCGTCGGGTTTGGCGGCTTCTTTTCCTGGGCTTTTACGGCCGAACTCGACAGTGCTGCAGTGGCATCGGGATCTGTCATTGTGGATTCCCGCAAAAAGGTTGTGAACCATTTCGAAGGCGGCATTTTGAAGAAGCTGCTGGTTGAAGAAGGTGATCGCGTCAAGGCGGGGCAAACATTGATGTTGCTGGATGGAACACGCAGTGAGTCCGAGTTGGGCCAGCTGCGCGGTGAACGATATGGGCTTATCGCCAAGCTTGCCCGACTTCGCGCTGAGCAAAGTGGCCGTGGTGAAATCGATTTTCCCGAGCAAATACTGAATGCGGAGCAGGATTATGTTGCCGATATCTTGCTGGATGAAAAGCGATTATTCGGCAAGCGTAATGAGGTTTACGATGCCAAGCGAAATGCCCAAGCCAAGCAAATAGAACAATTTGATGCCGAGGCGCGCGCACTGGAATCCCAGATAAATGCCCGCACCCGTCAGGAAAAGCTTGTTGCCGAGCAGCTCAAGGGCATCAGGCAGCTTGCGGAAAAGGGCTTCGCGACGCGCACCCAGTTGGTCGAGATAGAAAACAATTGGTCTGACCTTGTCGGGGATATGGGCGAGTTCAAGGCCCAAAAAGCCGCCGCCGAACAGCAAAAGGCTGAGGCCGAAATCAATCTTGCCTCGATTGAAATGGAATGGCAAAGCGATATCGCGACAGAAATCCAGGAAGCGCAACTGGCACTGAATGATGTGACCCAGCGTATCCGCGCCAGCGAGGATGTTCTGAACCGGCGCGAAGTCAAGGCACCGCAGGACGGTATTGTTGCCAATATTCAGATCCGCACGCCGGGTGGCGTGATCAGTCCGGCGGAGCCCATCATGGATATCATCCCGGAAAACGAGCCGCTTCTGATCGAAGCCATGATCAACCGTCAGGACATTGATTCGGTTCATGTCGGATCAAAAGCCCAAATCAAGCTTACGGCATATAGTCAGCGCCGGTTGGCACCGCTTGACGGCGAAGTCCGCTATGTTGCCGCCGACCAGACGGTCGATGAGAAACGCGACTCTTCCTATTACATCGTTCGGGCCGCAATTAACCCCGATGCATTGGCAAAACGCGATGATATCGAAATTCGACCGGGTATGCCGGCCGACATTCTGATCCTGAAATCTCCCAGAAGGGCGATCGACTATCTGATTGATCCGATCACTGAAAGCATGAGCAGGGCCTTCCGCGAGGACTGATTTTTGCTGATGCTGCGGGTGCGAAGGCCGCGGGCTGAAAGGTCTGCGGCCTTTTTCTTTGAATTATTGTTTAAAAGTAAAACTAAATAAAAATTAAACAAACAACAAATACTTATTAAATAAATATAGAAATATAATGTGATTATTGCCTTAATCCATAATATTGACACAATAAAAACACGAGAATATCTTCCTAAGATAAAAGAAAAGAATATAGGGTTGCTGTGTGGCCGATCTCAGGGTGGCCTCTAGCTGCCTTGAGGGAACGGCCAGCCTCTCGTGAGGGGATAACCCCCGCGATGTCAATAATGTTGGGACACGAAGGAGGATACCATGGCAACTCTCGAAGGCGGCGCCTTTGATGATGCGCTTCTAGGGTCTCGTTTCAGCGACGTGATTTTCGGACGTGGCGGTGACGATACAATCTTCGGACAAGGTGATGACGATGTTCTGTTCGGTGAAGAGGGCGATGACGTTCTGTTCGGCGGCGCAGGAAACGATGTCGCGATTGGTGGCGAAGGTGACGATATCCTGTTCGGTGGATCGGGTGACGATGTGCTGATGGGGGATTCCGGCAGCGACCTGTTGATAGGTGGCTCTGGCGAAGACGTACTGTCAGGTGGTGCCGGTGACGACACCCTGCTTGGCGGTTCGGACAATGATGTCCTTGATGGTGGCGCAGGCGATGATCTTATGGTCGGCGGTGGCGGCGATGACATCATGCTGGGCGGTGCAGGCGACGATCAGTTGCTGGGCGGTTCTGGGGACGATGTTCTCCAGGGTGGCGATGGCAATGACGTCCTGCTTGGCGGCTCCGGGGACGATGTCCTTGACGGTGGTGCCGGGGACGACCTGCTGGTCGGTGGCTCGGGTAGCGATACCTTTGTCTTCACCGGTGGCGGCGGCAACGACGTCGTGCTCGACTTCACGGTTGGTGAAGACATGCTTTCCATTAGCAGCAACATCAATGATACCGGCATTGAAAGTGCCGATGATATTGCTGCGCGTGCATCGCAGGTTGGCGCCAACACTGTTATCGACCTTGGCAATGGGGATTCCATCACCCTCAACAATGTCGATGCAGAAGACGTCCAGGACAATCCGGACAGCTTCTTCAGCGTCCAGTAATCCGAATGTTGGCGTCCGCAACTTATGTTGCGGGCGTCACCCCGTTCTTCTTGTGAAGTGAAAATCGCCATGCTTGAATTTGCCTCGTCCGATGCTGTGCGGACGACCGGTGACGCGCCGGACGTTTGCCTGCTTAACCCGGAAACATTGCTTCTGATCTGGGATATGCCGACCCGCTTGTGGGCGGTGCCCAAACTTGAAACTACCGAAGGCAAGGCAATCTCGCCGCAAGCCACACTGCGTTTGCCGCTTAATGGTGGCGGCACGCGACTTCTGCGCCTGATCCGTCGGCCTAAGGACGAACCGGTTTCGTTCCTGGCAGAAGCAGGGACTCTTGGCCGCAAAGATGAAATCACCATCGATCCGGAAGGTGATTTTGAATTTGCCAATGCGAGCATGCTGCTTGAAGACGTGACGCCATCGGGACGCTTGTCTCTTATGTCTGCGCTGCTTGGTGCGTGGGCAAGCATGTTTCGTACCCGCCGAAGCAAAAGTTACACCGCATTTCTCAATAAACTGGTTTCCGAAATTGTCGATACGCCACAGCGCGCCAAAGCGGTCGCAAAACTCTCAGATCAGCAGATACTGATCTCGGCTGGGCTGCCGGTGGCGTTTGGTGACATCGAAGCTGTTTATATCGTGTCCTCGTTCGGATTCCGCCGTCTGGCTGTTCCGCCACATGAAAGCAGCGAGGGGCCCCAAGGCAAAAAACAGACCTACATGATCGCTGATCGCGACGGCACCGAGAACGGTGCCTATCTCGTCGTGACCGGCGGACGCGCGCTGGCCATTCGCCATCTGGCGGCGACGCCAGTTTTGCCCTCGTTGTCGCGATGGTGGCTGGCGCGCGGCAAATCTGATGCCGATCTGCGCGAATATATCATTGGCGCAATGGCGCGTGGCGATACCAAGGCCAGAAAGGCCGCGCTTGAATTCCAGCTACGCTGTCCGCTTTCAAGCCAGCGGGTTACGGGTGGCGGTGGCTTGCCCAGTGGTGAGGTCGACCTTGCCGTAACTACTGCGCGTGGCACCCTGATTGGCGGCTGGTATCGTGATCCGGCTGAAATGATCGCCAGCATTGATATTCTTGACAGCAAGGGCACAGCCCATCCATTCGGCGATGGTTTTTATCGCTATGCCGGGAATGTCATGGATGACGACCGAACGGTTTCGGCCACCGGGTTTGTCGGGTTTTATCGTGACATTCAAAGCCAGGTACCGATCCTTCAACCACGCAGTTTGATGCGACTGACCTCGGGCAGTCGTCACCTGATGGTGCCAACCGCCCAGCCGATTGACCCGGCAGAGGCGCGGGCACGTATCCTGCGTGCGGTCCCACCGCAGCACCTGACTGACGAGATCATTGAAAACTGTCTGGCTCCGGTCATTGGTGATTTGCAGCAGAAATTGCTTGCTGCTGCCAAAGCGGATCGAACCATCGAGTTTGGTGAGCAGCTTAAAGAGCCCGCTGTTTCGATTGTTGTGCCGCTGTATCGGGTGCTCGATTTCCTGCGTGCCCAGGTTGGTGCCTTTGCCTGTGACCCCTGGATTTCACGATATTGCGAAGTGATTTACGTTCTGGATTCTCCGGAACAGGCAGAAGAGTGCGAACATCTGCTGCGTGGGTTGCATCTGCTTTATGACATGCCGATGCGTCTGGTGGTCATGACCCGAAATGGGGGGTATGCGCGGGCCTGCAATTCAGGTGCCGAACAGGCTCGGTCAGACCTGATCGCGATGCTGAATTCGGATGTCATTCCCTATCAGATTGGCTGGCTGGAATTGATGGCCTCAAAAATGGGCGGTCCGCAGGATGTCGCCGCGGTCGGGCCAAAGCTTCTGTTTGAAGATGGCTCGTTGCAGCATGCCGGAATGTATTTTGCCCGCAATGAACGCGGACAATGGCTGAACCATCATTTCTATAAAGGGCTGCCCGATCAGTTCCGTGACGCCAATGTTGAACGATCCGTTCCCGGGATCACCGGGGCTTGCATGCTGTTGCATCGTGGCACGTTCAATGATGTCGGTGGCTTTACCGAAGATTACGTGATCGGCGATTACGAGGACAGTGACCTTTGCCTCAAAATCCGCAAGGCCGATTTCGATATCAAATATGTACCTGACGCCAGCCTTTATCATTTCGAGCGAAAGTCGATCTCGACCCACACCGATTACATGCTTGGTGTGGCGACGCAATACAACGCCTGGCTTCATGCCTCGCGCTGGTCAGACATGCTCGAAGATTTCCACAAAAACGATGTTCCACAGAACCGGCCGCAAAACCGTGTTTCAGATAAAGACGATCAAGGAGAAGCGGCATGAGCCAGGTTCTGGCATTTTCCAACCATGATGAACCGGTGCTCGACGCCAAAAGCGAACAGCATCTGGACTGGCTTTGCAAGCAGATCATCGCCAATCGTTTTCTGCCGGTACCGCCCGAAGAAGCCGTTTTTGTCGGCGATGGCGACTATCGTGCCATCGGTGCCGAATTTCTGGGGCATTTTGTCCGCCGGGCGGGCCTTATGCCTGACCATGATGTGCTTGATATCGGGTGCGGCATCGGGCGGATTGCGGTGCCACTGACCCAGTATCTTGATGCGTCCAATGCGATCTACGAAGGCATTGACCCGGTTGCAAACGGGATTGAATGGTGCAAGCGCACGATTTCACCCGCTTATCCAAATTTTGGTTTCCAGACGCAGGACGTCAAAAACGCGCTGTATAATCCCGAAGGATCCATCGGCGGGCGTGGCATGCGGTTGCCTTTTCAGGATGGTGCATTCGATTTCACCGCAATGATCTCGGTGGCAACCCACTTGCCGCCTGAAGAAATCGAAACCTATTGCACCGAGGTGTTCCGCGTGCTGCGCCCGGGCGGGAAGCTGTTTCTGACGGCATTCATCATTCGCGATCCAGAAGAACTTTCAAAGCCCGGTTGCGATCCGCGACTGACCAGTCTGGAAAAACTTGAAAACCAGCCGTGCTGGCATCTTAAGGGTGAAAACCCGATGGCGGCCGTCGGCTTTGATGATGGTTTCATCGACGGCGCGATGAGTGCCGCCGGATTTACCCTGAAATCCAAAAGTTTCGGAACCTGGCACGGTGATCAGGCCGATCATTACCAGGACTTCCTGATTGCAGAAAAACCGCGGAGGAACGCATGAACCCGCGCATCATGGTTCTGGCTCATAATCATCCCGATTTGCATCCCGGCGGCACCGAGATTTTCGCCCACGATCTGTTTAATGCCTATAAGCGGGCAGGGTGCGAAGCCATTTTCATTGGCGCGACCAACGATATCCATCGTGAACGTCGCCCTGGCACCAGCTTTCAGGCGATCAATGATGCCGGTGATGAAATGCTGTTCTGGGCGGGGCATTTTGACCGGTTTAACATGTCGCAGACGGATCTTTATGCCGTCGCGCCGAATTTTACCGAGCTACTGAAAACCTGGGATCCGGATGTGGTGCATATCCATCATCTGGTTCTTTGGGGGATCGAGTTGCCGATTCTGATCCGCCGTGTTTTGCCGCATTGCCAGATCGTGATGACCTTGCATGACTACTATGCGATTTGCCCGAATGACGGGTTGATGATCCATCGCGGGACCCGTCAGCGTTATCTGGAAGCGGACCGGATTGGCAAACGTTGTGGTCTTGATGGCATTGCGCCGGAACGGTTTTCAATGCGGACGGTCAATCTGCGCAATCATCTTCGCGTTGTTGATCGCTTTCTGTCTCCAAGCGCGTTCCTGCGTGATCGCTATGTCGATTGGGGAATTGACCCGGCAAAGATCGAAGTCATGCACAATGGTCGCCCGTCCGTACCGGCCGCACCCAAACGCGATATGGGGGCCGGGATGCCAAATGTGTTTGGTTATTTCGGCAATCTGAACCCATGGAAGGGGGCGGATGTTCTGCTTGAAGCCAGTCAGAAACTGGCAGCCGATGATGTTGATTTTGAATTGCGTATTCACGGCGGGGCACCGTTCCAGACTGTTGCCTTTAATGAAAAGATTGATGGTCTTTTCGATGCAACCGGTTCGAAAGTTCACCGTATGGGGGCCTATGAACGAGCCGATATCCCCGAACTGATGGCACGCATCGATTGGGTCGTCGTACCGTCGATCTGGTGGGAAAATGCCCCGCTAGTCATTCAGGAAGCGTTCCAGCATGGCCGTCCTGTGATCACAAGCGGCATCGGCGGCATGGCTGAAATGGTCCGCGATGGTCATGACGGTATTCACGTGCGCGCCGATGATCCGGCCGATCTTGCCCGTGTGATGAAGGACTGTGCCACCAATCCGAAACTCTGGAAGAAGCTGTCGGGGCATGTGCGTCCGCCAGCCGGTATCGATGAAGTTGCGCAAAAGCACCTTGTGCTGTTTCGCAAGATGATCCGTCCCGATTTCGTCGCGGCCTGACACAGATAAAAGGAGGCATTCATGGCGATTGCCCAGAAAGACCTATCAGAAACATCTGCAAAGCCCGTTGCCAATGATGCGGCAAAAAACGATGTCGAACCGGCGATCCCGACAATCGAGGGACGCGTTGATGCGATTGATCGTCAACGGTTGTTTGGCTGGGTCTGGTGCCCGGAGCGCCCGGATGCGCGCATCGAAGTTATCGTTCGTCTGAACGGGCATACCTTGTTGCGGATGAAGGCCGAAAACGAGCGTGTCGACCTGCGCCGTAATGGCATAGGCGACGGTGCCCACGCATTCGAGGTGGAGCTTCCCGAAGCCGCCTTGGCAAGTGTTGAAAATGTTAGCGTTTTCGCGATTGCGCCTGAAACCGGCGATCAGATCGAGTTGCGCATTCCGTCGCAAAGCGAACAGCAGGCGCAATCGGCCGTCAACGCGCCGCTTTCGAAAATTCTGGACCGGCTTGATCGTTTGCTGGCGGCTCAGCACATTTTACAAAATGGTCAGCGTGAAGCCGCCAAGCGCCTTGTTGATGCATCCAAGCGCATGGATGAACTGGCGTCCGCCGATGACGGGATCGAGGCCGGTGTGAAGCTTGTTCGTACCGGGCAGGACGAACTGACCCGTCGTGTTGAGGAACTCGAAGTTTTCCTGGTTCGCTTCGACAAGTCACTTGGCGGATTTGACGAACGTCTTTCCGTATTGACCGAGCGGCATCGCAACGATCTGAAAACGCCGCTTTTGGTGCTGTCCTGCCTGATTGGTGTGACGGTCGGACTTTCCATCGGCGCAATGGTTTGGTGAGGCAGGGCGTCATGACAAAGGCCAACAATCATCGCGAATTGCTCGAAAGTACCGGCAGCGCGGATTTTTCGGCGCCGTCATTTGTAATGACGGTGCCGTTCGGTCTGGCTGAACTGTTTTTCAATTCACAATCACAAGAAATGACAAGGAGGGCAGGGCATGACTGAACCGTCTGGAATGCCGCTGGACGGCAGGACCGTTGTGGCCGCTTTGGTCGATGACGGGCTTGCGCTTATGGCGGGTGTCGGTGCTGCGATGCCCGCGACAATCGATGTATTCCTGAACGGTCAATCTGATGCCAAGGTTCAGGCATCAATCATCAGTTGGCGTCGTGCCGATGGCCCACCCGAGGCTGCTTTTGGTTTTGTCGCACTTCTGCCGATGCAGAATGTATCGCAACGCCGATTGAAAACGGCCCTGTTCAAGGCACCGGGACAGCCCGGCGAATATCGGATTGAAAGCCGCTCGCAGGGACTTGAATCCATTCTATCTGCCGTGGCCGAGCAATCCGGGTCGGCATTCGCGACCGTGATTGACGGCGTTATCGAGGCGCTTCTGGCCGGCAACCCGAACAAGAAGCGTTTGCGCACTGTGGCTGCCCTTGTCCGGATTGCTGCACGAAGCAACGGCTTTATCGAAGTTCTGGGCGGTCTGGAAGAAGGCGATATTTACATTCAGGGCTGGTCGAGCAATTTCCCGACCGGCCGCACCCGCGTGATCGCGATAGACGAAGGCCCGGTTCTTGCCGAACTGACCAGTGCTGAATTTCAACGCGATGATCTTGGTGAACATGCATCGGGCGTTACCGGGCTTATGGCTGGCGACACCAGGATCAATCCGAGCAAGTTGCAGCGCGTTTATTTCCGTGGTCGTGATGGCTGGTTCTCGATCGAGGTTTATCAGCAGCGCGTGCTGGTTGCCTTGCAAGATGTGCCTGCGCATATCCGTTCTGTTCTGGATCGGGTAAAGGCGCCCGATAACATCCTTGCGCAAATCCGGATGGCAGCCCATCGCTTTGACGGTCGCGATACTGTTTCCGAACTGGATCGTCCGGTGCGGATCGGGATCGACTTTTCGCTGGTGATAGAAGGCAGTGGCATTCTGGTATCGGGCTGGATGCTTGACCCTGATCGTGCGGTTGAAACCGTCATGTTGCGCGTTGGCGGTGAAGCGGTTCGGATTGATGATCGCTGGACCCGGCAGTCACGGCCCGACGTTACCAATGCATTTCTGAACGATCCGATGTTTTCGGGGCTTAACCCGGCACGTAACAGCCATGGTTTTCTGGTGTTCTGTCCGCTGGAAGATACACCGTCATCCGATCAGCCGGTTTATCTGGAACTGGCCATATCCGACGCGTTCCCGGCCTATTGCCCGCTAAACCCGACCCGTGCGTCGGCGCGACAGGCATTGTCGCGGGTTCTGCCGTCCCTTGATCCGCGTTCGGTTACGGCATCAAACAGCATCGAACGACAGTTTGGCCCGATGTTGCAGAACATGACGGCGCAAAGCCCGTTTGCCATCGATACCCATGATATCGGCAATTTCGATGAAGACGCGCCAGTTACCCTGATCGTTGGTGTTGACGACACGATTAGCGATATCGGTGTGACTATTGCCTTGCTTGGCCTTGATGAGGTCACGCGCCATCTGCCGATTGTGATAGCAGGCCCCGCCGAAAGTTTTGATCAGGTCGGCAGCGACATGATGAGGCTGGCGGCCTTTTATAAACTTAATGTCCGCATCGTTTTTGCCGAGGGCGTCGAGGATTTCTGCGACGCGCTTGAGGTTGGCGTTGCTGCAACGAATTCCGAAACAATCGCGTTGGTGTCAGCACACATCCTGCCACACGACACAGGCTGGTTCGAGCCATTGCTGGCGGCTTATCGCAAACGCGGCAGCAAATGCGTCGTCTGTCCGACGATCCTGTTTGAAGATGATTCCGTCCGTTGGGCAGGCACCTGGATCGAGGGCGATGTCGACGGGCAGTATTTGTCGGATCGTTATGTCGGTTATCCGCGTGCCGTTCTGGCCGATGCCGAACCGACCGAAGTCAGTGCCGGAACCCCGGAATGTTGCGTCATGCCGCGCAAGGCATTCGAAGACATAAACGGTTTTACTCGTGGCTATATTGGCCCGTCGGAAAAGGGGCTCGACCTTGCGCTGAAACTGCGCATGGGCGGGACGGCGTCATGGTGGATTCCGGAAATCGAAGTCCTGGGGAGCGAACAATCGATAACAAGCGCCCCCGCCTGGGAGGAACTTTCGCATCGTCTTGACCGCTGGGCGTTTGATCGCCGCTGGTCATTGGTCGTCTCAAATTTGCGGAGCCACAATCATGCCGTCGACTGACCTGCGTGTCCTCATCATTTCGCACGGACATCCCAGCATGTCGCTGGGCGGGGCCGAAGTGGCCTCCTACAACCTGCATAAAGGCTTGAACGAACTGGACGGGGTGGAAAGCTTCTATCTGGCCCGTGTCGGTCATCCGGTGCCGCGTCACGGTGCGTCTGCACTTATGAGTCTGCGCCAGAAAGATAACGAAATCCTGTATCATGCAGAAAACTATGATCATTTTCTGCTGTCGAACGGGAATACTGACGAAATTGATCGCGATCTGTTGCGCTTTGTGCGCGATTATGAGCCGGATGTTGTGCATTTTCACCACTATCTCGGCCTCGGTTTGGAAACTATCTATGCGATCCGTGAAGCCATGCCGGATGCGGCGATCTTCTTTACCTTCCACGAATTCCTGACGATCTGTCACAACCACGGACAGATGGTAAAAAGCGGCGGGACGAAGCTTTGCAACCGGGCAAGCCCCATCGAATGCAACGGCTGTTTCCAGAACATCTCGCCGGCATCCTTCCTGCGTCGCGAGCGGTTCATCAAGGCGATGCTTAATCTGGCCGATCATTATGTGTCCCCCAGCGATTTTCTGGCGGACCGGTTTGTCGACTGGGGATTGGATCGTGACAAGATGTCGGTGATCGAAAACGGTCTGGACGTCAAGGAGGCGGCAAATACCCGGGCACTTTCCAAGGCGCAACCACGCCGGTCGCGTTTCGCGTTCTTTGGTCAGCTAACCATGTTCAAGGGTGCTGATATCCTGCTGGATGCGGTGGGCCGTGTGCCTGATGAAATCTGGGGGGATGATGCCCGGATGATGATCTTTGGTGGCAATCTTGAGCGGCAACCCATTGAATATCAGGAAAAAGTCCACGACCTGATCGAAAAAGCCGGTGAACGTGTCCGGTTCTATGGCGCTTATCAGAACAGCGAAATGCCCAAACTGATGGAGCTCGCCGACTGGACGATCATTCCGTCGATCTGGTGGGAAAATTCACCGATCGTCATTCAGGAAGCCTTCTTCCATGGGCGTCCAATGATCTGTTCGAATATCGGTGGCATGGCCGAAAAAATTACTGATGGCGTCAATGGTCTGCATTTCCGTGTCGGCAGTGCCGAAGACCTTGCCGACCGTCTTGTTGATGCCCTTACCGACAATAAAATCTGGGATCGGATGCGCGAAGGAATTCCCCGCCCGCCGACCTATATCGATTGCGCCGAGCAACATCTCGCGCAGTACCGGGAGGTTCTCGAGACCCGCCCGATGTCTGTGACTCCTGTGTCGCAGCACTCCGTCGCCAGCACGGCATAACGATAATCAGAAGTCACCTAGCCAAGGAGAAATACTATGGCGCGCGTTCTCGTAATGATTCCATCGGGCGAAGTCTACGACCATGATTGTGTCCGCTGGTACAATTATCAGGATATTCAACGTAGTATCGACCACTATCACAATATTGGCGATGCGTTCGTATACGATTCATCACTGAAATTGATGAATTATGACAAGCTCGGCGTTCTGCCGATTGCAGAGCCCAAAATGGAAGATATTGATCGTCTGCGTGAAGAATACGATTACGTCTTCCTGCGTGGGTCGAACTATATCCATTCTGATATGGATTGGCGCAATACCATCGAAGTCCTCGAACGGCTGCGCTTGCCTGTTCTGGGTTTTGGTATCGGTGCGCAGGCTCCGGTCAAGGGCAAGCTGGAATTGTCCGACCAGACCAAACGCGTCTTGCGGATGATGGCCGATTCCACGACTTCAATCGGTGTGCGCGGGGCTTACACTGCCCAGGTTCTTTGGGATCTGGGAATTACCAATGTTCGCATTGTCGGGTGTCCGACGGCCTTCCGGTCCAATAATCCGGACATGCGCATCAAGCTCCCGTCGCTTGACGCTGTACGCAATGTCGGTATCACCCTGCGGCGCGAAGTTTCCCCAGCCTACGCACAGAACATTGAACGGTATCTGACTTTCCATCGCGATCTGGTCAAGGAACTGGCACATCGGTTCGATGACATCACCCTGATGGCCCAGGGCGAACCCGAAGAAAAGAAACTGGTTTTCGGGACCAATGCCCAGAAAGAAGAGGCAATGCAGGCCCTTAAAAACAACGATTGGGTCAAGAACTGGTATCTCGATCCGACGATGGAAAAGCTGTATCGCGAAAAGCTATTCTATTCCGATGTCGTGGCCGATTACGAACATCTGGTCCGCACCAAGGATTGTGTTCTGGGCTATCGCCTGCACGGCAATCTGATGGCGTTGTCGAACGGTGTTCCATCGATCTATTTCACCTATGACAGCCGCACGGTGGAATTTGCCGAAACCTATCAGATTCCTTCCTACGACGTGTTCTCGAAAAAGGAATTCGTGCTTGAGGATTACTGGAATCAGGATCTGTTCGACAAATTCAATCGCGCCTGGTTCCAAACCTATCGCGAGATGGCAACGTTCCTTACGGAAAACAATATCGATCACAAGATGGTCGATGTGATGGCCCGAGACGCTCAGCCCGAGCGCAAGGTCGCCTGATTAAACCCGGTGCAGCCATTTCGCACCGTACTATCGGGCGGGATGGCTGTGCCACCACAAGCATGTCCGCAAACGGGCAGCGATAACAAGGAGACACGGCAATGACTGTACTTGTAACGGGTGGCGCAGGTTATATCGGTAGCCACGCAGCGCTTGCACTTCTGGATGCCGGGCGACATGTCGTCGTCCTCGATAACCTTAGTCAGGGGCACCGCTGGGCTGTTCCGGCCGGGGCTGCCTTTGTCGAAGGTGACTGCGGCGATTATGAGCTGGTTGGCAAACTCATCACCGATCACGATGTGACGGCAATCATGCATTTTGCGGGCTCGATCATCGTGCCGGAATCGGTCGTTTATCCGCTTGATTATTACTACAACAACACGGTGAATTCCCGTGCGCTTGCACAGGCCACTGTTGATGCCGGTATCCGGCATTTCATCTTTTCCTCGACCGCAGGTGTTTATGGTGAACCGGCCAAAACCCCGATCCTTGAAGATTTCCCGTCAAAACCGATTTCGCCTTATGGCACGTCGAAAATGATGACGGAAAAGATGCTGGCCGATGCCTCGGTTGCCCATGACATGAATTATGTCGCATTGCGCTATTTCAATGTTGCCGGTGCGGATCCCAAAGGTCGGGCAGGGCAGACGTCACGCAAGGCGACCCATCTGATCAAGATCGCAAGCCAGGCCGCGACCGGTGTCCGCTCGCATCTGGAAATCTATGGCGAAGATTACGAAACCCCCGATGGCACCTGTATTCGCGATTACATCCATGTTTCCGACCTTGCCAATGCGCATGTTCTTGCATTGGAATATCTGGAAAATGGTGGCGAAAGCGACGTGATGAATTGTGGTTACGGTCGCGGTTTCTCCGTCAAGGAAGTGATTTCGGCGGTCAAGGAAGTATCAGGCGTTGATTTCCCGGTCAAACTGGCCGAACGCCGGCCGGGTGATCCTGCGGCGCTGATTGCCGGAGCAGACCGTGTTCGTGAAAAACTCGGTTGGGTGCCGAAACATGATGATCTTGAAATGATCGTGCGTCATGCCCTTGACTGGGAGGAAAGCCTGAAAAACCGTCAGGTGGTCGACGCCGCATAACACCCGAGCGCCAAGAAGGGAGGAAACGTCCATTACGAGCAAGCGGTTCAGAAGGATCAAAATGGCCCGAACCGCAATAGCAGGAGTACCAGAAATGAGCCAGATAACCCCCTCCACTGGCCAGAGGCCCCGTATCGGCGTTCTCATGCCGGCAGGCAGAGTTGTCGAAAATGTCGGAGTGGTAACGCATACTTTTGGATCCCCGGAAAAAGCCACTCGGCTATTTACCAATATCGGTGACTGCTTCGTCTATGACTCATCCCTGAGAATTCTTGATTACGCTGAACTCTATCCTATTTATGCTTCGGCCAATGGCGATATTTCAGAAGCCCAGATCGAAAAAATCAACCTGCTTGATTATCTGTTTCTGCGCGGATCGAATTACATCCATACCAACGGTCAATGGGATCCGATCATTCGGGTGTTGGAGCGAACCAAAGTTCCGGTAATTGCATTTGGTATTGGTGTGCAAACACCTGACAATTCGGAAGACTACGTCAATGAGTCGACCAAGCGTTTCCTTCAAATCGTATCTCATCGGTCGGCAACGCTGGGGGTGCGCGGGAATCTTTCGAAAAAGGCGCTGAACTCGATTGGGATCAAGAATGTCCGCGTTTTTGGGTGTCCGACGGCGTTCCGCCACTGCAAACCGAAACTCAGTCTCCCCCGCATCAAGGCCAACGAAATTAAAAGGCTTGGTTTTACCCTAAGGCGCAAAACACATGGTTTTGGGACGCTGCAACGCTATTTGATGCGCACACTTGCGGAACGATATCAGACCGAATTCCTGTGTGCGGGTGAACTGGAAGAAAAGGCCATTTTCTATGCCCGCTGCAACCAGATTGCCAACGCGGACGAAGTGATGGCAAAGGCCGTCAACCAGCTTATCAAGGAACGCTGGCTTTATGGTGAAAACGACCCGATCTTGCAACTGTATAAATCGTCACTGGCGGTTTTCGAAACGGTGGCAGATTTCGAGGAAGCAGAACAGCATCTTGATGCCGTAACCGGCTTCCGTCTGCATGGTAATCTTCTGGCGCTCGCCAACGAAGTGCCAGCGCTTTACATCACCTACGACACGCGAACTCGCGAATTTGTCAAAACGCTGGGCATTCCGCATGTCGACGGTCGCTATATCGACAAGTTTTCCTTCGAAGAAGCCTGGGATCAGGCAGATTTCGGCCATTTCGAGGAAACCTACCAGATGCGGTTTGGCGAACTTAAAACCTTCCTTGAAGAGAACGGCATGGCGCACCGCCTTGGTGCAACTCCGACCCCATACGTGGTCGAGGCGGCGTGATCAATGCTGCGCGGGCGTGGCCGGTTTTCCTAGTGCCGGTCATGCCTGTGTTTCTTTTCGTTTCAAACGGTAATGGATGGCGACGTGTTAACCAGATCGCATTTCCGCTACGCGGCAGTATTGATTGCGACCGTCTTTTCCGGCGGCAGCATACTTGCTTTCTCATCTCCGAATTCCTCGGCGCTTGAATTGACCGTCAAGGGACCGGAAAAAGTCATTTTTGACAGTGACGTTGCGGGTTGTGATTCACATCATTTGCCCGATGCGCCAGCACGTGCCTTTCGCGATGATAAGGGGCGCATGATCCTGTTTGCGCCGAATTTTCAGAACCGGGCATTTGTCGGGTATGGTTTCGATAGCCTGAAACCCGATTGCGACAGCCGGTTTATGGCGGCAGGCAAGGCGCGGCCCGATCTTCTCGATGACCGCACCTGGATCCACGCCATTTACACCAATGATGGCAGAAATGTTTATGCACTGGGCAGTGCCAGCTTCATGCCGTATCGGCACGAAATGCCCTGCAAGGGACGGACAAAGCGGATTGATTGCTGGATCAACGGATTGGTAACGCTGAAATCGACCGATGGTGGCAAGACATTTGATTATCTGGGAAAACCGCCTCATCACGCACCCTTTCCGCCACCCGAACCTTATCGCGATGACCGCAAACGTGCGCCAAGCTACGTAACCGTGACCAACATCATCAATTGGCAGAATTATCTTTATGCCATTGTCTGGCGACGGGAAGAGGAATGGAAAAATTCGCGCAATTGTCTGGTCCGCGCCCCCGCCAATGACCCGTCAAGCTGGCAGGTTTGGGATGGCGAGGATTTCATCGACGCTGCCCGCCTGACTGAAAACGTATGGCATGTCAAACAGACTGATTGCGCCCGAGTTGGTCCAAGAGGCATTACCTCGATCCGGGGGCTGGTGCGACACGAAGGCACCAATAACTTTATTGCGATCTATCAGCACCGGCAACGCAACAAGGACGGTACAGATCGTCACGGAATCTTTTATTCGACGTCGGCAGATATGAAAAACTGGTCGGATCCGCAGTTCCTTCTGGATGAGGATCTGGACCCCGATGCCGGACCGGGGGATCCGTTTGCCGCCTATGCCACCATGATTGATGAAGACAGTCAGGATCGGCTTTTTAGCACTGTGGATGACGAGGCCAGCCTCGTGTTCGTGCGTTTGATCCCAAAGCCTCATAACGGGAAGTGGCGGGTGCCGCGACAGTTGGTACGTTTTCCCGTTTCCATCAGGAAGTAAAAGGATAAGGCCATGGAATTTGATCGTTTTGACATTGACGGGCCGGTGCTTTTTGTCCCCAACCGTCATCGTGACCCGCGTGGAACATTTGCCGAAACCTTCCGCGAGGATGAATTTCGTGCGGCAATTGGCGATGTAACACTCGTGCAGGAAAACCAGTCCATCAGCAAACCGATCAACACCATTCGTGGTTTGCATTACCAATCTGAACCCCATGTTCAGGGTAAGCTGGTCCGGGTGACAACGGGGGAGATCATGGATATCGCCGTTGATATCCGCCCGCATTCACCGACTTTCGGGCAGCATATCAAGATCAAACTGTCGGCGGAAAACTGGTATCAGCTATGGATACCGCCGGGATTTGCCCATGGTTTCCGTACCATGCGGCCCGACACCACCGTGATTTACAAGGTGTCGGATTATTACAGCCCTGAAAATGACCGTGGGATCGCGTGGAATGACCCTGATCTTCAGATCGATTGGGAATTATTTGGTCAGCAGCCCGTACTATCGGAAAAAGACAGAGCGCAGCCCGCATTGATCGAACTGTTTTCAGTTGATGTTGCGCGTGCGGCGGCGGCGCATCATGCTCTTGCCAGGGATATCGGGCGTTATCACGCGTCGACGGGTGATTGATATAGCGGGGCCAGCGCAATCAGGCTTTCGTCCGGGATTTTATCGTTGATTGCGTTGATGTTCTTTTCAAGCGTCCTGCCCAGGGCGTGCACCAGGACCTTTTCCACTTTGCCGTCATTGGCCATTTGCAAAAGGATGGATAAAGATTCTGTGACGCTGAAGGGTTCTTTGTAGGATCGCCGTTCAAGCAGCGCACCCATGATATCGCAAACGGTCAGAATACGGGTCAGATCGCGAATTTGGTCACCTGACAGGCCATCAGGGTAGCCAGTGCCGTTCAGGAATTCATGATGATGCAGGATGGCATCCAGAACGTCTTCGTCAATGCCGCCTTGCCGGGAAAGGAACCGGTAACCCGCCAAGGGATGGGTACGGATGACGTCAAACTCTTCGGGGGTTAATTTTCCCGGCTTATCAAGGATTGCAGCCGGGATATCGACCTTGCCGATATCATGCAGCAATCCGGCGATGGTCAGCTTTTCGATATCGCCGCGCCGCATTCCCATTGCAGTAGCAAACGAGCAGGCAAGACCGGTTACGATCAGGATGTGCTGGAAGGTTGTCTGGTGATATGCCCGCACCGTCGATAGCCATTCATTTACACCGACATCGCCAATGGTTTTTGCAACTTCCTCGCCGGTTGCCGCAACTTCGTCAAGGTCGACGGGCCTGTTTGCTCCGAACTGGGTAAAGGTGTTTTCCAGTGTCTTTGCTGCTGCGTTTATCGCTTTGGTCGCTGTCGGGGTAAATATGCCCTCCGCCTCGCGAATGTCTTCGATAATCTTTGCCAGCCCGACATCGTTTAACGGTTTGTGCGTTGTCTTGCGCGCGCCAAGAGTGGTCGCCTGCAATTCTTCCTGCAGGTTGCCTTTGGTGATCGCGAAAATCTGTTTGCAGCGGGCAGGAGCCGTTTTGCGAAACGCTGTCAGCTTGGTGATATTATCGGCCTTCGCAAGATCGATATCCAGAACGATGGTTTGCGCATCCAGCGGAATTTTATCAGCAATGGACGAGACCCGAATGTCAAAACCAAGCAGGGATACCGGCATCAAAGCCGTGCGGTCGCTTTCGCACACGACATGCAATATGTTTTGGGTTCCGGTGGTCAACGAAGTGCCATGAGACTGAATTCCTGCCCGATATTATCGCTTTTATTCGTATGAATATAAGATTTTATCAAGCAATTAGAAGCCTCTAATCAAAAAATTATGCGGCCAGTGCTGCAATCACCTGTTGTTTGCTTAAGATGCCGACCGTTTCTTGCCTGTCGTTAATCACGGCCATTGATCCCTCGGTCGCCAGTGCGACGGGCAGGATATCTTCAAGGCGCATGTCCCCGGCAATCCTGGGCCAACCCGCATTGACGTCGCTGCCATTTGCAACGGGCTGCATCAAGGTACGGGCACGCAGTACCCGTGATCTGTTCACATCGCGGGTGAAGGCACGTACATACGCATCAGCGGGCTGCATGATGATTTCTTCGGGTCGACCGACCTGAATGAGTTTGCCATCCTTCAGGATCGCAATCCGGTCGCCCAGTTTAAGTGCTTCGTCCAGATCATGGGTAATGAACACGATGGTTTTATGAAGCTCGCCCTGAAGTTTCATCAACTCATCCTGCATGTCATTGCGGATGAGTGGATCAAGGGCTGAAAATGCCTCGTCCATCAGAAGGACTTCGGGATCGGTTGTTAAAGCACGGGCAAGGCCCACGCGCTGCTGCATGCCGCCTGAAAGCTGATCGGGGAATTTATCTTCGTATCCGGCAAGGCCGACCCGTTCGATCCAGTTGCGAGCCGCATCGTCGCGTGGTTTGCGATCAATCCCCTGAATTTCCAAACCATAGCCGACATTGTCGATCACACTGCGGTGGGGCAAAAGCCCGAAGCGCTGAAACACCATGCCAAGCCTTTTGCGCCGAAATGCATTCAATTCACTGATGCTCATGGCAAGGATATCAGTGCCGTCAAAAAGGACTTCGCCTGACGTCGGATCAATCAGACGGTTCAGATGCCGGATCAGGGTTGATTTTCCTGACCCTGAAAGCCCCATAACCACAAATGTTTCACCCCGTTCGACAGAGAGTGATACATCATGCAGGCCGACCGTATGGCCGGTCTTGGCAAGGATTTCATCCTTATCGGCACCGTCCTGCGCCAGTTTAAGTGCTGTTTGCGGATCCGGGCCGAAGATTTTGAAAATATTGCGGATTTCAATATAACTCATGGCTTTTCCTCCGCCTTGTGACTGCGTTGGGACCGTCTGCCATAAGCCTGACCGATCCGGTCAAACACCACCGCCAGAAGCACAATCGCAATGCCGGCTTCCATACCCGCACCAACATCAAGGCGCTGGATGCCCATCAATACCTGTTCACCAAGGCCGCGCGCACCGATCATGGACGCAATCACCACCATCGAGATCGACATCATTGTCGTCTGATTGATCCCGGCCATGATGTTGGGTAGGGCGAGGGGGAGTTGCACTTTCCAGAGGATTTGCTTGCGGCTGGCTCCGAATGACCGGGATGCTTCAAGAACTTCGGCATCGACCAGCCTGATTCCCAGATCGGTCAGACGGATTACCGGCGGGGCCGCGTAAATCACAGTTGCAAGGATAGCTGGTACCTTGCCCAGACCAAACAGCATCAAAGCTGGAATCAGATACACAAAGCTTGGCATTGTCTGCATGGTATCAAGGATCGGCAGCATTACGGCGCGTAGCCGGTTGGACATCGCCATCGCAATGCCGACCGGAACGCCGATGATCACCGAAAATGACGTTGCCACGATCATCAGGGCAAGGGTCTGCATCGCCTTGTCCCAAAGCCCCAGCGATCCGATGGCAACCATGGCAATTGCCAGTCCGGCGGCAATTTTCCAGTTGCGGCTGGCATGAAATCCGATGACCGCAACCGCGATCACCACGATCCACCAAGGCGTTCCGCGCAGGATTTGTTCAAGCCAGACCAGAATTGTCAGCAGGCTGTCGGCAAACGCTTCAAAGGCATCGCCATAATTCACCACCAGCCAGTCGACAAAGCGATTGACCCATTTGCCCAAGGGCACATTCAATTGTTCTGGAAACATCGTGTGCGTCCGGCCGGTTGTGTTCAGAAAACCAATGAACGTAGGAGCCTAGCAATATGATCCCGCCTGCGCACGATTAATTGCTTGAGGGACTGACATCTCCTGACAGTTTTTTGCGTCAGGAACTGATAATAAAACAGCCCGCCCCATTCAGGCGGGCTGCTTTACACGTCAAAGACGTCAGAGCTTAAAAGCCTTAACGCGATTACATCGCAGCTTTACGTGCTTCTTCAAGCCAGCCGTCGAATTTCGCCTGATTTGCCTTGATCCAGGCATCGGCATGACGGTCGATATCCTCGGCCGATTTTTCGCCATCGCGCATGCGAAGGTTCTGGGCCGAGATGTCGTTGGCTGACAGTTCCATGATCGCAAACAGTTTTGCCGCAGCCGGGTTTTCTTCGGCCCATGCCTTGTTGGCGATGATCTGCTGGTTGTTCACCTGGAAGCCATAGTTCGAACCGTCCGGAAGGGCGGTATCGGCTTCCTTGTTTTCACCCGGAAGCGACGAGAACGGAACCTGAAGCCAGGTAACGTCTTTGCCCGGTACGAGAACGCCCGAAACCCAATAAGGGGTCCAGGTGTAATACAGGATCGGCTCGCCAGCCTTATAACGGGTGATGGTATCGGCGATGATCGCCGAATAGGAACCCTGATTGTGGGCCACCGTGTCGCGCAGGTCATAGGCATCAAGGTGATGTTCGATCACACCTTCACAGCCCCAACCCGGGTTGCAGCCCGCAAGATCAGCTTTGCCGTCGCCGTTATTGTCAAAAATCTTGGCGATTTCCGGATCGGACAACTGGCTGATATTGGTGATGTTGTATTCATCAGCTGTTTTCTTGTCGATCAGGTAACCCTGCAACGCGCCCGGTGAATATACACCTTCGCGATAGATTTTCTTGTCACCGCCAGCAGCCTTGTAAAAATCGGCATGCAGCGGGTTCCAGTGATCGGCCAAGAAGGTCGCATCGCCATTGCCGATGGCAACGTGGCCCGCAGCATATTCGATTTCCTGGATATCCTGGACGTCATAGCCAAGTTCTTCAAGCGCCTTGTTCACCAGAACGGTCTGGAATGTTTCTTCGGCGATCGAGCTTTTAAGCGGCTGAACTTCAACGCCTTCGCCCGGTTTCATGTTGTCGGCAAAAGCAGTGCCGCTGATCAGAAACGAGCTGGTCACAGCAATGGCTGCACCGGTGGAAAGTTTCTTCAGGATCGTCATTAGCTTCTCCTTGTTGGTTGATTGGGGCAGTTTTCTGCCCTTGTTTTCAAACCGGCGTGCCGGCTATTTCTTGCCCATAAGGGAACGGATAGCTGCGGCCGGGCCGCTTTCGTACCAGTGGCGGGTGCCTTTGCTGCGGCTATCCTGACCAAGCGCCTGCGTCATGCGGTCAAGCACGATGGCCAGAAGGACAATCCCAACACCGCCAACTGTGGCAAGGCCCATGTCAAGGCGACCAATGCCGCGCAAAACCATCTGACCAAGGCCACCAACAGCGATCATCGAGGCGATCACCACCATCGAAAGGGCAAGCATCAGGGTCTGGTTCACGCCTGCCATGATTGTCGGCATGGCAAGCGGAAGCTGAACACGGAACAGAAGCTGTTTCGGGCTGGCGCCAAAGGAACGAGCCGCTTCGACCAGATCGCCGGGCACCTGACGGATACCCAGAATGGTCAGGCGGATCAGTGGCGGCAGGGCAAAGATGATGGTCACCACCACGCCCGGAACGTTGCCAATACCAAACAGCATCACGATAGGCACAAGGTAAACAAACGCAGGTGTTGTCTGCATTGCGTCAAGGACGGGGCGTGCCGTATTTGCTGCCCGTTCATTGCGTGCCAGCCAGATACCGGTCGGCAGGCCCAGGACCACGCAGAACAGAACCGATGTTATAACCAATGATAATGTCACCATGGCTTCTGACCAGGCACCGATCAGACCAACGGCAATCATCGAAATCAAAGTACCAATCGCAAGGCGACGACCGGCCAACTGCCACGCAATCAATGACAGGATCAGAATGACAACGATGGCTGGTGTTGCCTGCAACCCAGTTTCGACACCCGATAGGACCGCATCAATCGGCCAGCGGATCGCCTGAAAGACGCTGCGAAAGTTATCGACGACCCATTCCAGCCCATGATTGACCCAGATATCAAGTGGAATGACCGCATCCTGAAACGGATGAAGGATATCAAAATGATGTTCCGGGGCAGGGGCGGCATTCGAAAGCCAGTCTCCTGCCGTGTCAGAAGCGTCACCGCCACCCCATGGATTGGACGCGCCGTTCCGGGCTGCATCAGCGGCACCTGATGTGGTTGCGTCTTTTGCTGCATCTGCCGCGCCGGTATCGGTGGCAGCACCCCACGGATTGCTGTTATCAGCCATTTGCGCCATCTCCTTCGCGGTCGAGAGTCGCCAAAAGATTGGCTCTGTTGATTACGCCAAGATATTTGCCGTTTTCATTGACGACCGGCACGCCGCACGGTGTATGTGCCACGGTTCCGATCAGGTCAGAAAGCTGGGTGTCATGGGAAACGGCTTCGATATCAGGCAGGAAAGCTGCTGAAAGTTTGTCGGCACCTGATTTGATCGCCTGATCGACGCTGTCGACGGAAATGATCCCGTGGAAATCAAGCTTGTCACCAACGATATAGCCATATTCGCGGTCTTCGTTACGCAGGCGGTTAAGGGCTGTTTTAAGGCCAACGCCTTCGCGTTCGATCACAGTAACCTGGCGTTTTACGACGATATCCTTGGCCGTAAGAATTGTTGAGACATCAACACCGCGGAAGAACGATTTGACATAGTCATTGGCCGGATTGTTGAGGATTTCCTCAGGCGTTCCGACCTGAACGACAATGCCGCCCTCCATGATCGCGATACGGTCACCGATGCGCATCGCTTCATCCAGATCGTGCGAGATGAAGATGATGGTGCGCTTGTGTTCACGTTGCAGGGTTAGAAGTTCGTCCTGCATTTCTGTACGGATCAGCGGATCAAGGGCGGAAAATGCTTCGTCCATCAACATAACGGATGGGTCGTTGGCAAGGGCACGGGCAAGGCCGACGCGCTGCTGCATGCCACCCGAAAGTTCATCGGGGTATGAATTGGCCTGTGCTTTCAGTCCGACCTGATCAAGCGCATTCAGGGCGCGCTCATGGCGTTCGTTTTCGGCAACACCCGCCAATTCTAGGCCAAATGCTGCATTTTCGACGACGCTCATATGGGGCATCAGTGCAAAGGACTGGAATACCATGGACATGTCCCTTCGGCGTAATTCGCGCAATTCCTCGTCATTCATGGCGGCAATGTCGGTGCCGTCATAAAGAACCTGGCCCGACGTCGGCTCGATCAAACGGTTCAGCAGGCGAACAAGTGTCGATTTTCCGGATCCCGAAAGCCCCATCACAACGAAAATCTCGCCCTGACGGACGGTGAAGCTGGCGCCGCAAACCCCGACGGTTTGTCCGGTTTTGTCAAAAATTTCGGCTTTGTCGATCCCGTCATTGATCATCTGCATTGCCTGATCAGGACGGTCGCCAAAGACTTTATAAAGGTCCTTTACAACGATTTTATCGGTCATTGGCCCTTGTCATTTGTTGTTGTCGGACAACAAGCGTCGTCGATCCCGGGGTGCGGAAACCGCGCGATGTCATCCATTGAAAATGTCATGTCGAGACAGGTGTGATCTTTGCGCCGGATCGCGCCTGCTCCCCCAATTTCGTCACATTCTGTGTTTTGATAGTTACAGATCAAAACATTTGATGTCAAATTATAATGGCGCTAAGTTGGCCCGATAACATGACAGGGAGAACGGCGCGTATGATCACGGATCAGCAGAAAAGAAGAGAGTTTCTCGATGTTCTGGTCGCGCTGAGGCAGATCATTCGTGCAACCGATCTGCATTCAAAACATGTGATGAAGGTTTGTGGTCTTACTGTTCCGCAGCTTGTCGTGCTTCTGGCAATCGAAGAATTGGGGGCGGTGACGGTCAAGGAAATCTCGCGGCACGTCTCGCTTAGTCAGGCAACCGTTACGACGATCCTGAACCGGCTTGAAGATCGCGGTTTTATCGAGCGGGCCCGCAACGCGGATGACAAGAGGGTGGTCAATAGTCGCCTTACCGACAAGGGGCTTGCCGTACTGAGCGATACGCCACCGCTGATGGACGGTGAATTCATGCAGCGCTATGAAATGCTTGATATGAACGAACGCAGCCGTATCCTGACCTCATTGCAGCATGTTGCCCGCCTGATGGATACCGAAGAAGTCGACCCTAGGCCGCCGACCGGATACGACCGGTTTTCCGTGGACTAGAATGGGGCAATCCGGATTGCCTCGATTGTTTCCACCCCTAACCAATTTTGCAGGCGCAGCAAAAAGGGGCAGATCGAAATCTGCCCCGTGATCAATATTTGCAAGACCGCATTGCGATCAGGTTGCTACCTGTTTTTAAAGCGCGGCCTCAACCCGCTCTGCCACTTTCTCCGGCACCCAGGCTTTCCAAACGTCCGGCTTTTCTTTCAGGAAATAAAGTGCTGCATCTTCGGGCTTTTCTTCGTTTTCCTGCATATAGGCCAGCATTTCCGAAACCATGGCGTTGCTGGTTTCATAATGCGTCAGGAATTCGATCAGTCTGGGCGCTGATTTCATGAATTCCGTATTAACCCCGACCGTAACCGTGCTTTCGGGATAGGCCGTGGCTTTTTTCGGGTTTGTATCTGTTTTCAGCTTGTCGAAAATCGACTGATCATAGGCCGGTTCTTCAAGGCGATAGCTGTCATAAAGACCCATCACCCATGTCGGCCCCCAATAGTAATAAAGTGCCGGCTCGCCACGCTTGTGCGCAGAGGCGATTGCCGCAGAAAGCGCCGCACCGGTGCCCGGGCGGAAGTTGGTGAAGCTGTCATCAAGGCCATAGGCCACGAGTTTCGCCGAATTGACCTTTTCGCAAACCCAGCCCGCCGGGCAATTGTAAAAGCGGCCTTTGTTCGGTTCTTCGGCATCTTCGAACAGTTTGGCGTATTTGGGCAGATCATCGACCGACTTCAGATCGGGCGCCATCGGCTCGATCCCGCGTTCCTTATCGCCTTCGATCACATAACGCGGCACGAACCAGCCTTCGACCGCATCATCGAAATTCACCCCGATTTGGGTAACATTTCCGGCGGCCTCTGCCTTTTTCCATGCGTCCGCCACGTTATCGCGCCAGATTTCCATGACAACGTCGATGTCGCCTTTACCCGCACCGGTCAAAAGCGGAATCACATCACCGGGCAGGGCGTCGGTCTGGCAGCCATAACCCTTTTCAATGATAAAGCGCGCGACAGCATTGTGGAAAAGCGCGCTGTCATAATTCAGCCCGGCGAACATCACCGGGCGATCAATCTCGCAACTGGCATCTTGTGCCTGTGCGCTTGTGTGCGTGGAAAATGCAAGGCCAGCGGCCATAAGCATTGCGGCTCCGGTAGGCAGGATGTTCATCATTTTTCCCTTTGATTATCTTCTACGGTCCGGAAGCGCATCAAATGCAATGTCCGACGGTTGGATGCCGTCATGTCACCAGTGGTTGTTCATTTGGTCCCCTGACTGGACTTTGCCCCTGATACAGGTAGGTCAAAGTTTAACCTCGGGCCCAAAGATGACGCAACCCTGCTTGCCGACATTTGTCGGACTTGTGATGTGCCATGATGGGTTGCAGTCTAAAACGCTCCTCCTGACAACGATGTCAGGAGATGTCAGTGTATTTACGATTGCGGGGGTGGAATTTTGACCGGAAGTTCGTGAAACTTTCCTGTGGCATGTTTATGCTGCGCCAAACGCATTTTCGCCGGGGGCACCATGACGCATGACAGTCTGTTTGTTTTTGATATCGAAACCGTTCCCGATATCGATGTTCTGCCACAATTGACCGGCGAAACCGCACCTGATCCGGCAACAGGTCGCGAGATGCTCGAAAAATATCATCTTGATATCACCGATGGTCGAAACGGGTTCCCGCGCCAGCCGTTTCACAAGGTTGTCGCGATCAGTTTCCTGCGCGCCACGATCCAGCGCGACGGAAATCTTGAAACTTACGAGATCGAAGAACTGCGTTCCGGTGGTGATCTGACCAGCGAGGAAAAGGACCTTGTGAATGGTTTCTTTGCCTATTGCGGTAAACTTTATCCCAGGCTTGTTAGTTTCAATGGTCGTGGGTTCGATCTGCCGGTTTTAAAATATCGCGCGATGAAGCATGGGGTGAGTGCGCGGTGGTTACACCAATCTGCCAACAAGTGGGAAAATTATACGTCGCGTTATGCGCCAAACTGGCATTGTGACCTTGGCGAAGTTCTTTCCGACTATGGTGCATCCGCAAGAACCAAAATGAACGAGGTCTGTGCCGCCCTTGATCTTCCGGGCAAGACCGGCGTTGATGGTAGCAAAGTTTCGGACATGTATGACAATGGCGAGATTGAAGGCATTCGTCGTTACTGCGAAACGGATGTTCTCAACACCTATCTTCTTTATCTTCGCTATGTTCTCCACACCGGATTAAGCGATCATGACGGTTATAATCACGCCATCAATCTGACCGTCGCATGGCTTGAGGAACGGGCAGGGGATATTCCGGCTTATCAGGAATTCCTCGACGCCTGGCGGGCTTCAAGCGCCGGATCATTCAATCTGCTTTAAGATATCCCGGTTTCGGTAAAGTGAAACGTTTCACACCGACGGGATCGTTCTGTGTGATCTGTATTGAATTGCGAATCATTTGCGATTAGTGCTGGTGTTTGGTTGCAAGTGACTTGCAAACGCATGTCGTGGTGAAAAGATTTCAAGGGAAACGTTTCGATGGATATCAGGAGAATCATCTGTGGCACGGTGTTGGGTGCTGCCGCCGTTACGGCTTCGGCCGCCTCTGCACAGGAAGTGAATGTCTACTCCCTGCGCCAGCCTTTCCTTGTTGAGCCCCTGTTCGAGAGCTTCACCAAGGAAACCGGAGTTAAGGTCAATGTGATCTTCGCGGAAAAAGGTCTGGTCGAGCGGATCAAGCAGGAAGGTGCAAACAGCCCGGCGGATGTCCTGATGACCGTCGATATCAGCCGCATCAAGGAAGCCGTCGATGCCGGTGTCACCGACGCCGTCAATAGTGATGTTCTGGAAGCAAATATTCCGGCCCACTTGCGCGATGAAAACGATCAGTGGTTCGCGCTGACCCAGCGTGGTCGCGCTCTTTATGCATCGAAAGACCGTGTGACCGAGGGCGAAATTGCCACATACGAAGATCTTGCCGATCCGAAATGGAAGGGCCGCGTTTGTACCCGTTCTGGTACGCATGATTACAATATCGCGCTGGTTTCTTCGATGATTGCGCATCACGGCACAGAAGAAGCCAAAACATGGCTCGAAGGGCTGAAAGCAAACCTTGCACGCAAGCCACAGGGCAACGATCGTGGTCAGGTCAAGGCGATCAAGGAAGGCGAATGCGATGTCGCGATTGCCAATACCTATTACTATGGCAAGATGCTTGATGATCCGGAACAGCGCGCATGGGCGGAATCGGTAAATATTATCTTCCCCAATCAGAATGACCGCGGCATGTCGATGAACATTTCCGGCATGACCCTGATCAAAGGTGCCCCGAACAAGGAAAACGCCGTCAAGTTGATGGAATTCCTTTCGGGTGACGAGGCACAGAAAATCTATGCCGAAGTGAATTACGAATATCCGGTCAAGCCGGGTGTTGAATGGTCCGACTATGTGAAGTCGTGGGGCACGTTCAAGGCTGATGAGCTGCCGTTGTCTGAAATTGCGCGTCTGCGTGCGGATGCCGTACGCATGATCGATGAAGTGGGATACAACGAATAAACGAATTTTCGTTTTTCGAATCATTCCGGAAAGGGGCGGTAACCATTACCGTCCCTTTTTTTATGTCTGTAAACCCGGCAATTCCGCGGCGCAAACCGACATGGACAAGGCGGTTATGTTCTATTGGCTCTTGCAAAACAGGGTAGCAGCCCTTTAATTTCCCCGACAGCGAGTACAAATCATTCTTACTTGCCCCATCGCTTTGCGACCATTTCAGGAGATTCAAGATGACTTCACTGCGCAACAAGGTCTTTGGCATTATGGGCGCGGTGGTCGGATTGACGGCATTTCAAGCGAATGCTGCCGAGGAGGTGAATGTATATTCGCTTCGCCAGCCTTTCCTGATTGAACCGATGTTCAAACAATTCACTCAGGAAACCGGCATCCGGGTCAATACGCTGTTTTCGCAAAGCGGTCTGGTCGAACGTATCAAACATGAAGGCCGCAACAGTCCGGCCGATCTTTTGCTGACGGTTGATATCGGGCGCATCCAGGATGCTGTTGATGCCGATATCGCAACACCGCTTCAAAGCGATGTGATCGATGCCAATATCCCCGAACAATTCCGTGATCAGGACCATCTGTGGGTTGGTCTGACAACTCGTGCACGTGTTCTTTATACGTCGCTTGATCGTGTGAAGCCCGACGCCATTTCGACATACGAAGAACTTGCCGATCCGGAATGGAAGGGGCGCATTTGTCTCCGTTCTGGAATGCATGTTTACAATATCGCACTGGTGGCCTCGATGATTGCCCATCATGGCGAGGAATACACAAAAACCTGGCTTCAGGGACTGAAAGACAATCTTGCTCGCAAACCGCAAGGGGCCGATATCGACCAGATCGAGGCCGTATCGCAGGGTGTTTGTGACCTGGCAATCGGCAATTCCTATTATTACGGCAAGATGCTTGATGATCCGAACAAAGCCGATGCCGCCAAGGATGTTCGGATTGTTTTCCCCAATCAGGGTGACCGTGGTACGCATGTGAATATTTCGGGCGTTGCGCTGATCAAGAATGCACCCAACAAGGAAAATGCGATCAAGCTGGTCGAATTCCTATCGGGGGACGAAGCGCAGCATATGTATGCTGACGTCAATTTTGAATACCCGGTCAAGCCGGGGGTGGCATGGTCGGAAATGGTTCGTTCCTGGGGAACTTTCAAATCCGACACGCTGCCGCTTAACGAAGTTGCCAACAATCGTGGCGCCGCCATTCGTCTGATCGACGAAGTCGGCTTTAACGAATAGGGCATTCTTCGCGTGAACAATTCCTGTCAGACCAAAGATGATCGCGATATCCGGCCGTCGGCCGTGACCGAAACGCTTGATCCGTTGCGCGAACGGTCGCTTGGAACCTCGATGCGGTGGTTGCCACGTGGCCAATCAGGTCTTTGGTTGGCCGGGGCGTTCATTATAGCGCTTCTTGTGGCGACGCCGTTGATTGCGGTTGTCTATCTGGCACTGTTCCCCACCGAAAATATCTGGCCGCATCTGGCATCAACCATGTTGCCCCGATACCTTAAAAATACCGGCATTCTGATGCTGGGCGTCGGTGTTGGTGTAACATTGATCGGTGTGTCGGCGGCATGGGTCGTAACGATGTGCCGCCTGCCCGGCAAACGGTTCTTTGAATGGGCAATGCTGCTGCCGATGGCGGTTCCGGCCTACATCGTTGCTTATGTTTATACCGATCTTCTGGAATATGCCGGGCCGTTTCAGCGTCTGTTGCGCGAAATTTTTGGCTGGCAATCGGCGCGCGATTACTGGTTCCCCGATATCCGGACCAAGGGCGGGGCAATTCTGGTGCTCAGCCTGACGCTGTATCCTTATGTTTACATGCTGGCCCGGGCTGCCTTTTTGGCGCAATCGGTCTGTGTCCTTGAAGCTGCGCGCGTTCTTGGGCGTTCGGCGTGGAATTCGTTTGTGACCGTTGCCTTGCCATTGGCGCGGCCTGCCATCGTGGTTGGGGTGGTCATTGCATTGATGGAAACGCTGAATGATTTCGGCACCATCGATTTCTTTGCGGTTCATACCCTGACTGCCGGTATTTTCAACGTCTGGCTTGGTATGGGAAATGCCGGTGGGGCGGCGCAGATTGCGCTGACCATGCTTGCGGTTGTGATTGTCCTGATTGTGGCCGAACGCTATTCGCGTCGTCGCCAGCGCTTCCACGACACAACCAATCGTTTTCAGGAATTACCGGGTTACGAGCTTGGCCCGGTCGCCAAGTTCTTTGCACTTGCGGTTTGTGTTCTGCCGATTGTGCTGGGTTTCGTGATCCCGTCGCTGGTGCTGATCTATTATTCCGTTGGCTATTTTGACCAAAGCTGGACATCGGACTTCTTTGAATATGCGGGCAACAGCCTTCTGGTTGCTGGTCTTGCAACCTTTGTTGCGGTCGGATGTGCTGTGTTTCTGGGATATGCCCTGCGGCTTTTCCCGCAGCCGCTTTTGCGGTTCTGCATCCGCATGGCGTCGGTTGGCTATGCCGTGCCGGGGGCAGTTCTTGCAATCGGGGTTCTGATTCCATTCGCAAGGTTTGATAATGCGGTTGACGCCGTGATGCGCGAAACATTCGGGATTTCAACCGGTCTGCTTCTAAGCGGTACGGTCTTTGCCATCGTGTTTGCCTATGCCGTGCGGTTTATGGCTGTTTCTTATGGATCGATCGAGGCCGCCCTTGGCAAGGTCCGGCCAAGTATGGATGACGCCGCCCGGACATTGGGGGAAAGCCCGTGGGGTACGTTGAAACGTATTCATTTCCCGATGGTGCGTGGCGGTATTCTTGCCGCCGCGGTTCTGGTCTTTGTTGATGCGATGAAAGAACTTCCGGCGACACTGATCCTGCGGCCGTTCAATTTTGAAACGCTGGCAACGCATGTCTATCAGTTTGCCAAGGACGAAATGATCGAGCAGGCCGCACTAGGTGCCTTGACCATCGTCATTGTCGGCGTCGTGCCGGTGGTTATGCTCAGCCGTGCAATTTCTCGGTCCCGCCCCGGGCATGGCAGTGCATCTTCGCCCCATTGACGTTCCTGTTCCGGCGGACCACTATCGCTGCTATATGATCCCGATAAATTCGACAGGCTGCCGATGACCACGTCGCAAAAAAATCCTGCCAAGACCGACCTTTGCCATCAACCGGGCCTGACCCGGTTGGAAGATGCACTGCGTATTGCGTTTAACGACGTGGCTGTTCGCGCCCCGGTGATTGAGGCACCACTTTCTGATTGTTATGGCGCAATCCTGCGCAAGGATATCGTTGCCAGGGTCGATGTTCCGTCTGCTGATAATTCGGCGATGGACGGATATGCATTTTGTCATGCCGATTTGCAGGAATTTGTCGGGGCGTCGGATGCACAAATCATTGTGGGCGGCGTATCACTGGCAGGTCATCCTTTTGCTGGAGAAATCCCGCGCGGGCAGGCAATCCGCATTGCGACCGGGGCCTCCATTCCTGATGGTGCGGATTGCATCATCATTCAGGAAAATATCACGGCCAATGCCGATGAAACGCTTTTGACCATCCCGCAGGACGTGATCGCCAAAACCCGTCTGCATCAACATATCCGTCGGCGCGGTGAAGATGTTGCAACCGGTATGGTTGTCCTGCCAGCCGGTAAACGTCTGCGCCCACAGGATATCGCAGTCGCGGCCGGGCAGGGGTATCAGTCCCTGCCGGTTGCCAGACCATTATCAGTTGCCGTTTTCTCGACCGGGGATGAGCTGGCAAGGCCGGGTGATCCACTTCCAGCCGGTGGCGTCTACGATTCCAACCGGTTTGCCATGATCGGTATGCTGCGCGCTTGCGGGTGCAGGGTAACCGATCTCGGTCTTCTGGCTGATGATTTCGACGTTCTGAAAACGGCCTTGAAGGATGCGGCTCAAACCCATGATGTCATCTTGACGTCGGGTGGGGTTTCGGTTGGCAAGGCCGATCTGCTTAAACCCGTCGTGGATAGCCTTGGCGAAATTCAGGCGTGGAAACTGGCAATCAAACCCGGAAAGCCCTTGATGCGAGGCCGTATCGGGGATTGTGTGGTTATTGGTTTGCCTGGCAATCCTGTTTCGGTGATGGTGTCAGGCCTGCTTTATGCCGTGCCATTGCTTTTGCATATGATGGGGGCTGCTGATCAGGTTTGTGCCCCCGTGCGATTGCCCGCAACCGCCGGATTTGATTTCAGGCGAGGTACCGGGCGCCGTGAATGGTTGCGCGCCCGTCTTGTGGAGGATGATGGTCAATGGGTTGCCAGGCCTTATCATTCGGCAAGTTCCGGTATGTTATCCTCGATGGTGTGGGCAGAAGGCCTGATTGAAATCGCCGAGGATTGCGGACAGGTTAAAAAGGGTGATCGCGTGCTTTATTTGCCCTTCGGTGGTTTGCAGGCGTTTTAAAAACTGATCCAGATCATGGATTTGCTGCCTTTTTTCGCAGATGTATAACAAAACAACGGATTAAGGGTGGAAAGCAGATGACTGTATCAGTTACTTTTTGCGGGGCTGCGGGTGGCGTTACCGGTTCGTGTTATCTGCTGCGTACCGACGGTGGTGATATCATTGTCGATTGCGGCATGTTTCAGGGCAGCAAGACGGTTCGCGAACTGAACTATGGAGCTTTTCCGTTCAAGGCTGCGGATATTCGTAGCGTGCTTCTGACCCATGCGCATATTGATCATTCCGGGTTGCTTCCCAAACTGGTGAAGGCCGGTTTTAACGGGCCGATCTACGCGACCGAACCCACCTGCGATCTTCTGACCTACATGCTGCCTGATTCCGGCTATATTCAGGAAACCGAGGTCGAACGTCTTAATCGCCGCAATGTTCGGCGTGGCCGCCCGGAAGTCACCCCGATCTATACCCGCGAAGACGCGGAAAAGACCCTCAAACGTTTGCAGCCTGTCGATTATCATGAGTGGCGCGAAGTTTTACCGGGTTTGCGGGCACGCTACTGGGATGCAGGGCATCTTTTGGGATCGGCCTCGATCGAGGTCGAAGTGGATGACGAGGCACCGGACGGCGAACCGCGCACCTTGCGGTTGCTGTTTTCAGGTGATATCGGCACGGGAGAGGCGGTGTTTAACGATGCCCCCGAAGGCCCGAAAAACATCGATTATCTGTTTGTTGAATCGACCTATGGTGATCGTAACCGTCCTGAAGTCAGCGACGCCGAACGTCGTGAAATGCTTGCCGTGGAAGTTCGCGCTGCCATTCAGGCTGGCGGCAACCTTGTCATACCAAGCTTTGCTGTTGCCCGAACGCAGGAATTGCTGGTTGATCTGGCAACCCTGTTTAACCTTGGAAAGCTGCCCAAGGCGGATGTTTTCGTCGATAGCCCGCTGGCTCAGCGCGCAACCGAGGTTTTTGCCAAACATCTGTCTCATGACGATGCTCGTGGCTTGGCGCATCCCAATTTCCATATGGTGCCCGATGCCGAAGCCAGCATGCAACTGGCACGGGTTAAAAGCGGGGCGATCATTTTATCAGCAAGCGGCATGTGCGATGCCGGGCGTATTCGGTATCATCTGAAAAACAATCTGTGGCGTCCTGAATCTACGGTGTTGATGGTTGGTTTCCAGGCTGCCGGCTCGCTTGGTCGTGTGTTGCAGGGCGGGGCAAAGCACGTCCGCATTCACGGTGACGAGATTGATGTCCGTGCCCGGATCAGAACGCTTGATATCTATTCCGGTCATGCCGATCAGGACATGCTTCTGCGCTGGACAAAAGAACGTATGCCGGTATCGCGGCGTATTTTCCTGACCCATGGTGAAGATGGCGCACGTGCCGGTTTGCAGCAGGCGATGATTAATGCCGGTATCGAAGAAAGCAAAATCGCCCTTCCGATGCTTGATGACACCGTTATGCTCAAACGCGGGCAGGCAAAACAGGCCGAATTCAAACCGCGCCTGCCGGCTGGCGAAATGTCCCGGGACGACTGGCATAACCGCTATGCCCATAGTGTTACAGAGCTTTCTGAAAAACTTCGCGCACTCGACAGCAACGAAAAACGCGAGGCCCTGCTCGAAAAAGTCTTGCAAGATATCGCATCGGCATGAGAGCAATAGCCCGATGGCAGGTTTTAAATACCGTAAAATACGGAAATACTTGCCAACGGGCGATATCGTGTCACCCTATATCGGGTTGAGAAGGTATCGAAGGACACTACGAGAGCGGGCGGATATATGTCGATCGTGGGGAATACCGGCTATCGTGTTCTGATCTATAGCCACGATACATTCGGCTTGGGCCATCTGCGCCGCTGCCGAACCATTGCGCATGCGCTTGTTTCACGTCGGGACGATGTATCTGTGCTGATCCTTTCTGGATCGCCGATCATTGGCAGTTTCGAATTCCGTTCACGAGTCGACTTTGTGCGCATTCCGGGCGTGATCAAGCTCTCGAATGGTGAATACACGTCACTTAATCTGAATATTGATGTTGATCAGACTCTGGCGATGCGTGAATCCATTATTCAGCATACCGCCGACGTGTTTAACCCTGATCTGTTCATCGTCGACAAGGAGCCGCTTGGTTTGCGCGGGGAAGTTGAATCGACACTTCAAATGCTTCGCCATCGCCGCACGCGCCTTGTCATGGGCTTGCGCGATGTGATGGATGACCCGGTTAATCTGCGCGAAGAATGGGACCGCAAAAAATGCGTTCCGGCCCTTGCCGATCTTTACGATGAAATCTGGGTCTATGGCCTCAAGGACATCTGCAATCCGCTTGAAGGTATTGATTTGCCACCGGGTGTCGAAGAAAAAATGACCTATACCGGCTATCTGCCGCGTACAGCCACCCGCAAACCAACCCCGGAACATGGCGCGCTTGGTCTTGAGGAACCCTATTACCTTGTCACCACCGGTGGCGGTGGAGATGGGGTTAATCTGGTCGATTGGGTTATCAGTGCCTATGAAGCCGATCCTGACATTCCGGTTCCGTCGCTTGTTGTGCTGGGCCCGTTCATGGCACCAAATGATCAGCAGGCGTTCATGGAACGCGCCGAAAAGATCGATAAGCTCTCGGTCATCACCTTTGATGCCAATGTTGAAATGTTGATGGATCGGTCCGCTGGCGTGATTGCGATGGGCGGATACAATACCTTCTGCGAAATTCTGTCTTTTGACAAACCGGCAATTATTGTGCCGCGAACCGTTCCGCGGCTTGAACAATATGTCCGCGCATCGGCGGCCGAAAAGCTTGGTCTGGTCAAGATGCTGACCGAGGACGGTGGTCGTCCGCCGATGCAAATGGCCGAGGCCCTTCGCAGTCTGATTGATCAGCCAAAGCCGTCGCATGTGACCGTGCCAAACCTGATGGGCGGCCTTGATAGTGTTGGCGATCAGGTTGAACGCTGGCTGCCGCCGCAGCTTGCTGCCGAGTAAGATTTTCCGGGATAACAACAGATGTCATGCGACAAGCTTGCAATCGTGGTGAAAGGTTATCCACGATTGTCGGAAACCTTTATTGCCCAGGAAATACTTGGTATTCAGCAGGCAGGTATTCCTTATCGCATTGTATCCCTGCGTCATCCGACCGATAAAAAACGCCATCCGATCCACGAACGGATCATGGCTGAAATCGATTACCTGCCAGAATATGTTTATCAGGAACCGATGCGCGTGTTTCGCGGCTGGTTAAAGGCGCGCAAAATGCCGGGATATCGTCGGGCCAGAAACATCTGGTGGCAGGACTATCGCCGGGATCGCACGCCGAACCGTGCCCGTCGTTTCGCCCAGGCATTGGTAATGGCGGCGGAGCTGCCGAACGATATCACACGCATCTATGCGCATTTCCTGCACACCCCGGCATCGGTTGCACGATATGCCGCGATCATTCGCGGTCTTCCATGGTGTTGTTCGGCGCATGCCAAGGATATCTACACCAGCGAAGATTGGGACATGCGTGAAAAGCTGGCAGATATGGATTGGCTGGTGACCTGCACGAAGGCAAATGTCGATCATCTGCAAAAGCTTGCCGATGATCCGGCCAAAGTGAATTTGCTTTATCATGGATTGGATTTTTCACGGTTCCCCGAAGAACTGCCCGATCGGTCCCCCCGTGACGGGCGTGATGACAATAACCGGGTGACAATCCTGTCGGTTGGTCGGCTGGTTGGCAAAAAGGGTTATGATGACCTTTTACGAGCACTTGCCGACTTGCCAAAAGATCTGCACTGGCGGTTTGTCCATATTGGTGGCGGTAATGGCGATAAATATAAATCGCTCGCAGCGGACCTTGGAATTGCCGATAATTGCGATTGGCAAGGGCCGCGTGACCAGAAGGAAGTGATTGCAGCCTGTCAGTCTGCTGATCTGTTCGTGCTGGCAAGCCGGGTGGAAAAGGATGGTGATCGTGACGGATTGCCCAATGTCCTGATGGAAGCCCAGCTTTGCGGGCTTGCAGCGGTTTCGACCGCAATTTCAGCGATACCGGAACTGATCACGGATGGCCTGAATGGCAAACTTGTTCCCGAACGTGATCCAAAATCATTGTCGTTGGCAATGGCTGAACTGATCGTTGATCCGGCTCTGCGCGACCAGATGGGGCGCAAGGGCAATGAAATCGTCCGACGCGATTTTTCGTTCTATACCGGGATGAAGGAACTGGCGCGTCGATTTGGCGCTGATCGGGCTTTCGATACAAGCACATTAGAACAACCGGCGGCGGAGTAGGGGGACGGCAAACGTGCAGATCGCCTTTTATGCACCGTTAAAGCCGATTGATCATCCGACACCATCGGGGGATCGCCTGATGGCGCGCCTTCTGTGTGACGCGCTTTCGCAAGCCGGACATAAAGTTGATATCGCATCTCGTCTGCGCAGCAGGGTTGGCGATGGCAATGTCCTGCGTCAGGCGCAAATTGCCGAACTGGCGTCAAAGCTGACCGCGCGGCTGTTGCGGCAGTATCAGAATGGCAAACGCAAGCGCCCCGATATCTGGTTTACCTATCATCTCTATTACAAGGCCCCGGACTGGATTGGCCCGGTGATCGCGAATGTTCTTGGCATTCCCTATGTCGTGGCCGAGGCATCCTTTGCCCCCAAACGCGCAACCGGTCCCTGGGCGCAAAGCCATATAGCCGTTGAACATGCCTTGCGATGTGCCGGTGCGGTGTTTTCACTTAATCATGCGGATATGGAATGTCTTGCGCCAATATGCGGTCAGGATCGGCTGCATTATCTGCCACCCTTTACCCATACCGAAAACTGGCATGCTGCTGATCGTGGCCAAATTGATCTGGATAAACCGGTTCAGTTGGTAACAACCGCCATGATGCGACCGGGCGACAAGCTGAAATCTTACGAATTGCTGGCAAACGCACTCGGCAGGCTCAATGCACGGAATGTGACGAACTGGCATCTGACGGTGATCGGCGATGGTCCCGCACGCGCGGATGTCGAGGCAGCCTTTGAACGCCACGCAATCAAATACGATCAACTTGATTTCGCCGGTCTTTGCGATGCCGATCATACGCGCATTCTTTTGGCGCGATCTGACATGTTTGTATGGCCGGCGATCAACGAGGCCTATGGTATGGCAATACTTGAAGCACAGGCGGCAGCATTACCTGTTCTGGCAGGCGACTGTGGCGGTGTTTCAGGCATTGTAGCGGATGGCAAAACCGGATGGCTGGTGCCGGTTGGGGATGTTGATGCCTTTGCCGACAAACTTGCCGAATGCTTGGCATCGGATCGGTACAGCATATTGCGCGATATCGGGCAGTCGGCCGCGCAGAAAGCCGAACAGATGCATACCGTCACCGCCGCCGCCCAAAAGCTTGATACTGTCCTGGGTGGCGTGATGGAAAGTCACATGAAACGGAAACAGGGATGAGAAACTTTCATTTTGCCCTGTTGCGACATGGGATTACCGCGTGGAACACGGAAAAACGTATCCAGGGCCAAAGCGACATATCGTTGCTTCCCGAAACCATTGATGAGTATGGCCGCCTGCAATTACCGGAAAAATGGCGCAAAGTTCCTTGGCGTGTCAGCCCGCTGATCCGGACAATTCAAACAGCCGTTAGCCTTTCGATTGAGGGTGTTTCACCTGACGAACATTGGATTGAAATGAACTGGGGGGATTGGGAAGGTAAAAAACTTTCCGACTTGCGCCGCCAACTCGGCCCCAGAATGCAGGAAAATGAAGGCCGTGGTTGGGACTTCCGCCCGGAAGGCGGCGAAAGCCCGCGTGAAGTTCTTTCCCGGGTCGAGGCCGCCTTGGCCGGGCATCGTGACGGTGATTTTGGCGTCGTAACCCACAAGGGTGTTATTCGTGCGGTCTATGCTGCGGCAAGAGGCTGGGACATGATGGGGAAAATCCCTGACAGGCTTGATTGGAAAAGCATTCATGTCTTTTCATGGTCTTCGGATGACGGGCTTGGCGTCGTTGATCTTAATTGCCGTCTGCTTGAACGGGACGGAACAACCTCATGACCGACATCCTGATATATGTTCAGCATTTGCTTGGTATCGGTCATGTGCGCCGTATCGCCCTGATCAATGCGGAACTGAAAAAGCTCGGCATCAAGGCAACCGTTATCACCGGTGGTATCCCCGATGCCGCACTGGATTTCGGAAGCGATGATGTGATCCAACTGCCGCCTTGCCGAACCGCAGATAGCGGTTTTTCCGGATTGGTCGACGCGGCGGGAAATCCGGTCAATGAGGCATGGAAGCAGGCGCGAAAACAGGCATTACTTGATGCGTTCAAATCCGTGGCACCCAAGCTTTTGATGATCGAAATGTTCCCGTTTGGCCGCCGGGCCTTCCGGTTCGAATTACTGCCGCTGCTGGAACGGGCTGGGCAGGCGGGGATTCCCCGTATCTGTTCCGTTCGTGACCTTCTGGTTCGCAAATCTGACCCGTCAAAAGAAGTCTGGATGCGCGATATTGCGCGCAGTCATTTTGACCACGTGCTGGTTCACGGTGATCCGATGCTTTTTGGTTTCGGGCGTAGCTTCCCGTTTGCCAGCGATATTGCTGATATGATCGAATATACTGGTTATGTTGCGCCCAAAGCTGAGTTCTTGGGCGGCGAACGACAAGGTGTTCTTGTTTCTGCTGGCGGTGGTGCGGTCGGGGCTGCGCTGATTGAAGCTGCAATTGCTGCGCGTCCGCTTTCAAGCCGGTTTGCCGATCAGCCATGGGATATTGTCACAGGGCCGCATTTCCCGACCAACACATTCCATCGCCTTGCGCAAAACCTGCCGGCCGGGGTCACGTTGCATCGCTTTTTGCCTGATTTCCGCGAACGGATGGCACATGCCTGTGTTTCCGTCTCGCAGGCAGGCTATAATACCTTGATGGATGTTCTGGCGACGGGGACCGCGTCGGTAATGGTTCCATTCGCCGATGGCGGTGAAAGCGAACAGACTGAGCGCGCTGCTATTTTAGCGGGAAAGAAAGTGCTGTCGTTGCTTGATCCCGATGATTTAAGTCCACAATCCTTGGCAAATCAAATAGATCGGGCGAAAAATCCTGTTAAATTAGATATATCTCTGGACGGGGCAGGGATAACTGCGGCTAAACTCGCAGAAAGAATAAGAGGGAAGGCATGAGTAGCTGGGATCAACTTCGCGCAGAGCTGGATTTGTGGCAGTCCGAAGAATGGATTGCCACGATGTGGTGGCGCGACGATGACGCAGTTGCCGTTACATCGGCACTTGAAACGTTGCTTGCCTTCGAACAGGATTATCGCGTTCCCTTGGCCCTTGCGGTGATTCCGGCTGATCTTGAACATGATCTGGTGCTGCGTCTGGCAGAAACACTTGATACCCGTGTTTTCCAGCATGGCTGGTCCCATACCAATCATATGCCTGCTGGCCGAAAAAAGCAGGAACTCGACGATGTTCGCGATATTGGTACGGTCGTTGCCGATATCCGCCGCGGCTTTGATATCCTGTCATCCCAGTTTGGCAATCGTTTCCTGCCGGTGATGGTGCCGCCATGGAACCGCATTGCCGATGACGTCATGCGGGCTTTGCCATCGCTTGGCCTGCGCGGCATCAGCACGTTTAATGCGAGACCGGATGCATATCCCGTTTCCGGCCTTCTGATGGTCAATACCCATGTTGATGTTATTGACTGGCGCGGTACCCGTGGGTTTGCGGGCGAAGACCAATGCATTACGGCGATGATTGCGCATTTGTCGGCCCGCCGAACCGGGCTGGTTGACGCCGCCGAGCCCACAGGGCTTCTGACGCATCATCTGGTTCATGACGACGCCACAACACGATTTCTTGAAAACCTGTTTTCGTTTGAGCACGCAGCGCTCAAATGGTTGCGAATTCCCGGAGTTTTCCCATGGCAATAAGCCCTATCGAAGAAACCGGCGGTGTCGAAACAGTCGATCCGGTCAAGCCTGCCGGTGTGCGTGATCGTGATGTTCAGATCATGGGATATCCGCCGCGGCTTATGGCACCTGATATGGCGAAATCGGTTGCCGGATTGCTGATTTGCGGTGTCATTGCCCTGATTCCCGAAATGCTGCCGATTATTCAGTGGACGGCAGCCGGGCTGGCGCTTTTGTTCATTCTTTATTTTGCCCGCACATTAATGCGGTTTCAGTCAAAGATTTATGTTTCGGAATATGGTATCCGGATCAGCAACTTGCGCGGCGGAACCGCATTTGCGTGGTCGGAACTTTCCAAATTCCGTTTGCGTTATTTCTCTACCCGTCGCGATGGCAGGAAAGGCTGGTTTGAACTGACCCTCCAGGCCGGGGATGCGAAAATCGTCACAGAATCAACATTGGACGGTTTTGATGATCTGCTTGAAATTGCGCGGGATTGGGCCAAAGATAACCAGTTACTGGTCGACGATATAACAAGAACCAATCTGATGCGTATGGACGAGGCCGAAACAATGGTCCAGGCAGCCGCATCAAGTCGGGCAGGCGGCATTGGCGAGGGAAGATGACCGATATTCTGCGTATCCGCGATTTGAAAGTCGAATTCGTTTTGCCGCATATGCGGGTCAAGGCGGTCGAAAATGTCAGTTTTCGCATTGGTGCGCAGGAAACCGTCGCCCTTGTCGGAGAATCCGGTTCTGGCAAAACCACCATTTCACAGGCGATCATGGGGTTGTTGCCCAAATCGGCACAGATCACCAACGGATCAATTGTTTTTGCCGATCCGAAAAAGCCGGGAACCCGCGTTGATATCGCGATGCTGGATCGCTCGGGTGCTGAAATGCGTTCCATTCGCGGTGGCCGTATTTCCATGATTTTTCAGGAGCCGATGAGCTCCCTATCACCTCTTCATACCATCGGTGATCAGATTTGCGAGGCCGTGCGCCTCCATCGCAAGGTCGGCTCCAGCGAGGCCAAAGAGCTTGCCAGTGACATGCTGGGACTTGTCGGTTTTCCCAATCCAAAAAGATCCTTAAAGACATATCCGTTCGAGCTTTCAGGTGGTTTGCGCCAACGTGCGATGATTGCCATGGCAATGGTTTGCCGGCCGGCACTGCTGGTTGCGGACGAACCGACAACGGCACTTGATGTGACGATACAGGCCCAGACACTTCGTTTGATCAAGGATATGCAGGCCGAATTGCAAATGTCCGTACTGCTGATCACCCATGATCTTGGGGTGGTGGCCAACATGGCGGACCGCATGGTCGTGGTTTATGATGGCCGTGTTGTCGAAAGCGGTCTGACCCATGATGTGTTCGTCAATCCCGGTCACCTCTATACACAGTCGTTGCTGGCTGCGGTTCCGCATTTCGATATGGGACCTGACGAACGTTTGCGTCCCCTGCGTGAAATCAAGCCGAAGGTCGATAGTCTGCTGACTTTTTGCGGCGACAAAGACACATCTGAGCAAGGCGGGGATGTTCCACCGTCGCTGGCATTGCATCCGACAATGGCAAGCGAGCCGGTTCTGGCTGTGCGCCACCTTTACAAAAGTTTTGCGGTGCGCAAAGGCAACTGGCTAAAGACCGAGGAACAAGAAATTGCCGCTGTGGCGGATGTGTCTCTGACGGTTAATCGCGGCGAATGTGTCGGTCTGGTTGGCGAAAGTGGATGTGGCAAAACCACGCTTTCCAAACTGATCATGCGGGCGATGGCACCCGATAGCGGATCGATCCTGTTCCGGGGGGAAAGTGGTCAGATGACCGAATTGACCGGCTTGAACGAAGATCAGCTCAACCCGTATCGCAAACGTATCCAGTTCGTTTTCCAGGACCCGTTCGGGTCCCTTAATCCACGGATGACCGTGCAGGACATAATTACCGAACCGTTGATTATTCATGGTATCGGTGATGCATCCTACCGTAAGAAAATGGTGCTGGAACTGATGGAACTGGTCGGGCTTGATCCCCGGTTCCTGAACCGGTATCCGCACAGCTTTTCGGGCGGCCAGCGCCAGCGTATCGGCATTGCACGCGCGCTGACGCTTAAACCCGACCTTCTGATTTTTGATGAACCGACATCGGCACTTGATGTATCGGTTCAGGCGCAAATTTTAAACCTTCTCAAAGATTTGCAGCGTGAACTTAAACTGACATACCTGTTTATTTCGCACAATCTGGCGGTGGTTGACTATATTGCGGACCGGATTGCTGTGATGTGTGCGGGGCGTATTGTTGAATCCGCACCACGCGAACAATTGTTCAGAAATCCGGTCCATCCCTATACCCAGGCATTGCTTAACGCCGTGCCGTTTGCCGATCTCGACCATCTTCTGGATTTTACCAAGATTGTCGACGGCAAGGCTTCCGATCCGCGCCGCTGGCCTGCGCCCTTTACCATTGATCCCCAATCTGATCCGCGGATGGTCCAGTTTGCCGAGGATCACTTTGTCCGTGCCGCACGTGCCGATTATCAGGAGATGGCCATATGAAGCCGACTATCGTTCCTGCGTTCTCTGCGGGTTGGTTTAACAAATCGCGCATGGCGTTCGTATGTGTGGGGTTCTCGGCGGCAATGTTTGCGGGGATGATATCGGCGGTCGGCCCGGCAAAGGCTGAAATTCCGTATTTCGAGGATGCCGTATCAAAGGGGGAATTGCCCCCGATGGCGGCACGTCTGCCTGAACATCCCAACGTCATCGACTTCACTGCCGAGAATAAGGAAATCGGCAAATATGGCGGTGATCTGGTGACCATCATGGGCCGTTCGCGCGATATTCGCATGGCGGTGGTTTATGGCTATGCCCGGTTGATCGGATATGACGAGAACCTGAACCTGCAACCCGATATTCTCGAAAGCCTTGATGTCAACGATACCGGTAATGTATTCACCCTGCATCTTCGCAAAGGCCATAAATGGTCCGATGGTGAACCCTTTACCGCCGAGGATTTCCGCTATTTTTGGGAAGACGTCGTCAATAACGATGAACTGTTTCCGGTCGGTCCGCCGCGTTTCCTGTTTGTTGGCGATGAACCGGCAACATTCGAGATTCTCGACGAATATACCGTTCGTTACAGTTGGTCCAAACCCAACCCGTTTTTCGTAACGGAACTGGCTGCAACCCGGCCGCCCTTCATTTATCGGCCTGCACATTATCTGAAACAGTTTCACGCGAAATATCGCGATGCGGCCGAGTTGGATGCGATTGTCAAAGAACGGGGCTTACGCAGCTGGGCGGTGCTTCATACAGATAAGGACCGTCCTTACCGGCTTGAAAATGTCGAACGTCCATCGCTGGAACCATGGCTGATCAGGACCGAAGAACCGTCTGATCGCTTCATCTTTGAACGTAACCCGTACTATCATCGCGTTGATCCGGATGGCAATCAGCTGCCTTATATTGATCGGATGATCTTCAATATCTCGAATGCCAAACTGGTTCCGGCCAAGGTCGGCGCGGGCGAGGTTGATCTGCAAAGCCGGATTCTGTCCTTGCAGGATTACACCTTCCTTAAACAGTCCGAGCCGCAGCAAAACTTCAAGGTGAACCTTTGGGATGTCGGTTACGGTGCCTATGCGGCACTTTATCCGAACCTGACCTGTTCTGATCCGGTCTGGCGGAAATTATTGCGCGATGTGAAATTCCGCCGGGCATTGTCGCTTGCCATCAACCGAACAGAGATCAACCGGGTGATGTTCTTTGGTCTGGCGGCACCAACCAACAATACGGTCCTGCCCAAAAGCCCGCTTTTCAAACAGGAATACCGCGACAGCTATATTGAGTTCGATGTCAAGAAGGCCAATGCGCTGCTTGATGAAATGGGCCTGACCAAGCGCAATGGCGATGGTATTCGTTTGATGCCCGATGGTCGACCGCTTGAAATCATTGTCGAAACCATGGGCGAAAACCCCGAACATGACGACATGCTTGAACTGATCGGGGATAGCTGGAAACAGATTGGTGTAAAGCTGTTCGTCAAGGGATTGCAGCGCGAAGTTCTGCGCAATCGGGCCTATAGCGGCGAAACCATAATGTCGATCTTTAATGGTGTCGATAGCGGCCTTGCAACGCCGGGTACAGTTCCGGCGGAATTCGTTCCGATCCAGCAGGACAGCCTGCAATGGCCGAAATGGGGACAGTATTTCCAGACCAATGGCGAGGCGGGCGAAGCACCGGATATGCCCGCCGCCAAGGAACTCATGGACCTTTATGGTAAATGGGCCAATGGCAATGACGCGGCCCGAAAGGACGCATGGCAGCGTATTCTCGATATCAATGCGGAAAACATGTTCTCTATCGGTCTGATCGGTAATGTGCCGCAGCCGGTCGTGGTTCGCAACGATCTGCGCAACGTGCCGGAAAAGGGCATACATAGCTGGGAACCAGGTGCATTCTTTGGCATTTACCGTCCCGATACATTCTGGTGGGACCGTTGATCGCAATGATCTGAAAACGAACGCATCATTCCGGATAGGGAAACCGGAGCCGATGCGACAGGGGGAGCTTAACCGCCGATGCTGACTTTCTTGGCAAGACGGCTTTTTGTCATGATGCCCACGCTGTTTTTCATCAGCGTGCTGGTGTTTATTATCATTCAATTGCCGCCGGGCGACTTCCTGTCCACCTATCTGAATGAATTGCAGGCGCAGGGCGAGGCGGTCGATCCTGCCAAAATTGCTTTCCTCAAACAGCAATACGGTCTTGATCAACCGCTCTGGCAGCAATATTTCGATTGGGCGTGGGGGCTGTTGCACGGCGATCTTGGTTTCTCGTTTGAATATAACCTGCCGGTTACCGAGGTGGTTGGGGATCGTCTGTGGTTATCGGTCGTTCTGAATTTCAGCACGGTTCTGTTCATCTATGTCGTCAGCTTCCCAATCGGGATTTATTCTGCAACCCGCCAATATAGCTGGGGAGACTACGGCTTTACCTTGCTCGGTTTCCTCGGCCTTGCCATGCCGAACTTCCTGTTTGCGCTCATCCTGCTTTATTACGCCAATGTTGTGTTTGGGACTTCCATCGGTGGTCTGATGGACCCGGAATTCATCAATCAGGGTTGGTCTTTTGCCAAGATCATGTCGGTTGCCGAACATCTTTGGGCGCCGGTGCTGGTGATCGGGACATCCGGGACCGCGTCGATGATCCGGCGCCTGCGGGCCAATCTTCTTGATGAACTCGGCAAACAATATGTTGTCACGGCCCATGCCAAGGGCTTGTCGCCAACGCGCGTTTTGTTCAAATACCCGCTGCGCATGGCATTGAATCCGTTTATCGCCGATATTGGCAATATCCTGCCTCAGGTCGTATCGGGTTCTGTTCTGGTATCTGTTGTGATGTCGCTGCCAACAACCGGGCCGATGTTGCTTGCCGCCCTACAAAGTCAGGACATGTATCTGGCCGGGTCGTTCCTGATGTTTCTGGCATTGCTGACGGTGATCGGCATGTTTGTGTCCGATCTGCTTCTTGCATGGCTTGATCCCCGAATTCGTCTGCAAGGAGGGGTATCGCAATGAGCCGCAGCGACGATAAACGTAACGAGCATTTCGTTGATACCGCGCCCTTCGATCCCTGGGATCGTGAGGAACTGACACGCGCGCAGGAAAAATACTATCTCGCATCGCAGTGGAAGCTGATCTGGTGGCGGCTTAAACGCCATCGGCTGGCGTATGTTTCGCTGATCATTCTGGCGATAATGTATGCATCCGTTTTCATTGTCGAAATCCTGGCACCCTATGCACAGGAAACCCGGAATTCCGAATACATCCATCATCAACCGCAAGCGATCCACCTGTTTCACGACGGGAAATTTGTCGGGCCGTTTACCTATGGCACCGATTTCTCGATTGACATGGAAACGCTGAAACCGATCTATACGCCAAGCGACAGCCGCGTTGAAAAAATCCGCTTCTTCTGTTCCGGCGATCCCTATGAATTCTGGGGCCTGTTCGAGGCCGATTTTCATGTCATGTGCCCGGCCGAGGACGGAACCCTGTTCTTGTTGGGTACGGATCGTCTGGGACGCGACATGTTGTCGCGCATGATTTACGGCGCGCGTGTGTCGCTGACCATCGGTTTGGTCGGTATCGCCGTAAGCTTCATTCTGGGCATCCTGATCGGCGGGGCGGCGGGATATTACGGCGGCTGGGTCGATGCAAGCGCGCAGCGCCTGATCGAAGTCATCCGCTCGATGCCGGAAATTCCGTTATGGATGGCACTTTCAGCAGCATTGCCGGTGACCTGGAGCCCGGTTTTGATCTATTTCGGGATCACGATCATTCTGGGCTTGATCGACTGGACGGGGCTTGCCCGCGCGGTACGTTCGAAACTTCTTGCACTGCGTGAAGAAGACTATGCCCTTGCCGCCCGTCTGATGGGGGCCAAGCCAAAACGCATCATTGCCCGTCATCTGCTGCCAAACTTTGCCAGTCACCTGATCGCGTCGGTAACCCTCTCGATCCCGAACATGATCCTTGGCGAAACCGCGCTCAGTTTCCTTGGTCTTGGCCTCCGGGCACCTGTCACCAGTTGGGGCGTGCTGTTAAACGAGGCACAGAACATCAACGCCGTTGCTGTCTATCCGTGGCTGATGTTGCCGGTGGTGCCGGTGGTGATCGTTGTTCTGGCGTTCAACTTCCTTGGCGATGGCCTGCGCGATGCGGCCGATCCCTACAAGAATTAACTGTCCTGCCAAATCAAGCAGCCCGCCATCTAATGGCGGGCTGTTCTGCTTTAATGCACAATCGGTTTTGATCGCAGTTGCGCCATCGAGGGCACCATCGCAATCACCGAAAGTGCGAGCCCGAAACCGCAAACCGCAGGCCAACCGCCCAGTCCCCATGCATAGGTCGCCCCGGCCGAGCCGAATGAACCGCCAAGGAACATACCGGTCATATAAACGGTGTTGATCCGGCCGCGGGCCTCTGGCAGCAGGCCGAAGATCACATGTTGGTTGGAAATCATCGCACTTTGCACGCCGAAATCCAGAATGATCACCCCGACGATCAACCCTGCAAGAGCTGTCCAAAGCCCGAATGCCAGCCACGAAATCACGCAAATGATGACACCAGCGGCAATGACGCGCGCAGGACCATATCGGTCTGCCAACCGGCCCGAAAGGGGGGCTGCCAGAACGCCAATCGCGCCCAAAACCCCGAATAGCCCGGCGATATCGGCACCCAGCTGATAGTCGGGTTCCTGAAGATGCAGGGCCAATATGGTCCAGAAGGCCGAAAATGATCCGAACAGGGCGGCTTGCGTCAATGTCGCCCGGCGAAGGGCAGGCAGCTGTTTACACAGGAACAGCACGGATAAAAGCGCCTCGCCATAGCCGATGGAGGTCCGCGCCTTGTCCTTTGGCAACATCACGGCCATCACGATGGCGGCAAGAACGGCCACCGGGGCGGCAAGCCAGAACATCTCGCGCCAGCCAAGATGGGTCGACACAAACCCCGCCAGTGTCCGGCTCAGAAGAATACCGCACAGCAAACCCGCCATGACCGTGCCAATGGTTTTTCCGCGGTTTTCGGGAGGGGTCAGTGCGGTTGCATAAGGAATGATTTGCTGGGCCACCGTCGAACAGGCACCAAGCAATATTGACGAAATAAACAGAACATAATCCGTTGGTGCCGATCCTTCGACTACAAGAACCAGTGCCAGCAACAGGAACAGGATAACAATCAGTTTGCGCCGGTCAAACAGATCGCCAAGCGGGACGAGTAAAAACAGACCAACTGCATATCCCAACTGCGTTGCGGTCGGGATCAGGGCCGCAGTGCCGCTTTGATTGAACTCGGCCATGATGATGCCAAGCATCGGTTGGTTATAATAAATATTGGCAACTGCAAGACCGGCAGCAACCGCCATGACAAAGGCCAGTCCCCGGCCAAGACCCGGAGCATCTGTTCGCGACATCGATTTAATCCTGATTAACCGTGGTTCGGATGGAAAGACGTTTTCCCGGCAGGCTTGCGGGGCTTTTGCCCCGTCATTTCCGTCAATACGGTTTGAATGGATCCTGATCCTGTTTGAACTACTTTTTACGCAACCACAAGCTGGTTTCATGTGCCCCATCAGGCAGATGAATGCCATTGGCGATGGAGTTTGCAATAATGTTATTCAGGCGTGTACTGGCATAGGCACTCGACCACAGGATTTCAAACCCGTTACCTGCCAGCAACGCTGCAACACCCTGCTGTTCATTGTATCCGCGCCATTGCCAGATTTCCGGATAATCATCGGGCAGGGTGATGTCATGGATATGAATGATCGCCCCACTGGGCAATGCCGGTATGACCGTTGAAAACAGCAGATCAACATCCGTGCCGGGCATCAGGATATGGCTTGAATCTATCGAAAGAATATCCGCACCCGACAATGTCTTGAACACAGCCGGATCGGCCTTTTGCACGATGGTTCGTTCGACCGTAATCGGCAAGGCGGCAATATCGGCGCGTGGTACCGGATCAATTGCGTGAAAGATGGTGTCGAGTTCACCATCAAGAATGGCGCGATAGTAAAACCGTGTTGAATGGCCCGATCCAATTTCAATAATCCGTTCCGGGCGAAATTCACGCGTCAGGACATAGGCCATCATCCCGTCTAGTCGCGGGAACCAGCTTTGTTGCCAACGTGGATCGGGTGGGGTGGCATTGCCGAAACTGGCAAATGCGTCCTGATATTTGTTGGCCTTGGTCAGCCACGCCTTCATGGTCGGTGCCGCGTGATCCATCATGGCCTCTATTGCCGGATAATGCGGTCGGCCAACGGTACTGGCCGTTTCGGCGGCATAGCGATACGGAATGAAATAACCGGCTGGCGACGCCGTCAAAAGCGTCCTAAGCCCCAGTTTCAAACGGCGCCATTTCCGTGAAAGCGGAAGATTGCTCATCAGATTTCCCCCCGGCATGTCCCGGTCATTCACAAAACGTGTTGTCTTCGCCGCGCCAACGCTTGATTAGCCAAAGCGCAAAGAAGAACGCAACAATCGAAAGTCCGCTCATGGCGTAATAGGCATGCGATCCGAAATGATCATAAAGCGGTCCCGATGCCCAGATCGCACTGCCAAGGAAAACACCCATGGATAATGTCGCCATCAGGCTTTGAGCCGATGTTGCAAGCTGGGTCGGTACCGCGCGTGCAATAAAGCTGACAGCCGCCAGATGGGTAATGCCAAATGTCATGGCATGCAAGGGTTGCACCAGAACAATCAGCCAGAAATTATCGGTCATGCCCAGAACAGTCCAGCGCAGCACGCCTGACGCCGCTCCGATGGCAAACAAAATCCCCGGATGCCGACCGCGCACATATTTCCCGGCAAAGGCAAACAGGGCTATTTCGGCAATCACCCCGATGGACCAGAACGCCCCGATCACATCATGGGGATAGCCGACATTTTCCCAATGGACAGACGCAAAGCTATAATAGGTGCCGTGCGACCCTTGCGCAAAACCGATGCAGCCGAGATAAATCAGGAAAACGGGTTTGCGCAGCAGATAAATGATTGACGAACCGGACCGCAACGGACGGTCGGTTTGTGGATCGGGCATGCGAGTGACGATGGCAAAATTTACAATCCCGGCAATAAACAGCATCCAGACAATCCAGGCCGTAGATGTGCCATCAAGAACCCATCCCGCGCCATAGGATGCCGCGATAAAGGCAAGCGATCCCCAAAGCCGAACCCGGCCGTAGTCAAGTTCCTTGGCCTTGCATTCATGAACCGTAATCGTTGTGCCCAGTGGCAATAACGGTGCAAAGCTAAAGCCGATGATCACGGATAATCCGGCCAGCCACCAGAAATTGCTCGATACCGGAAAGGCAAGAACCGTAACGACATAAATCCCCGCCAGCCATAACATAGGTGTCTTACGATTGCCGGTGCGATCTGCGCGCTGCGCAATCAATGGGTCGGCAAAAACCCGAACCCAGTTGGGCAGGGACAGCAAAATACCGATCTCGCCCGCCGATAATCCCTGACTTTTCAACCAGACCGGCCAATAGGGCAGAAACACACCCTGAATAAGGAAAAGCCCCACGAAAAACAGCGCAAGCACGGTTGCGGTTTTCATATGCGGGTCGTCAAATGACGGAAGGACGTGCTTGTTGATCATGCCGTGATTTGCCGCCGTTTAAGACCACGCACGATGAACCGTGCGGGATGGATCGCATCCATCAGGGACTTTTCGAGCGGCAGGGGCATATTGCAAATCTCGCTGGCAATTATTTCGGCGGCAAGAGGGGCTGCGATCAGCCCACGCGCGCCAAATCCGGTACAGATATACACGTCTTTATGGTAAGGCGCATCGATATATCGCGCCGCCTTTTTCCCTTTGTCTATATCGTGATAGGCCGAAAGATAGGCATCGTAATCCGGTGCTGGACCGATCATTGGCAGGTGATCCGGGGTTGTGGTCCGCAATGCCGCCCGACCGTCAAGTTTTATCGCTTCCAGCCTGTCGGCAAGCTCGGGCAGGACGCGGCTCAACTGTTGGCGGTTATGGGCATGGTCAGTTTCGCGCAGGTCTGTCTGATCATCATTGCGATCAAATGTCGCACCAAAAACATGGATACCCGCACGCGCCGGGGTCAGGTAGCCTTTATGACTGAGCACGCAGCGAATTTTGTCGTCGCCATAGCATTCGCGCAATGCGCTGTCGTCAAAGTAACTGATCTGTCCACGTACCGGGCGCAGATAGTCTGAAAGCCATGCGGTTTGATCAAGCCCCGTTGTTTCGGTCGCACCGGCAATGATCACAGCGTCAAAGGGGCCAAATTCCTGCCCCCCAACCGAATGCAGGACCTTGTCCGTACCATCTTCGGAAATTGCAGCAATCGGTGTGTTGGTGTGGCACTCGATCCCGCTGGCAAGACAGGTCACCAGCGATGGTGGATTGACCCAGCCAGCACCAGGATAAAACAAACCACCATGGGGCAGCGGCAACCCAAAGGCGCTACTCGCAGCTTCACGGTCCAGAACATGAACCAGATCGGGGCTGTCCGGCAGGCGCTGCATCATGCCTGCCTGACGCTCTTCGTCGCGCTGACTGCAAATCAAATCCAGTACGCCGCAAAAATCGGCTTCGATCTTCCCTGCATCGGACAGGCGGCGCACCAGTCGTTGGCTGTATCGAAAGCCCGCTTCGTAAAAGCGTCCTGTTATGGCGTTATCAGCGGTGAAATAGGGTTCAAGCATCCCGACGGGATTGCCTGATGCCGCATTTGCCAAGCGTTCGGATTTTTCAAAAAGCGTAACCGCGCATCTGCGATTTTGAAGCGCCCGTGCACAGGCGGCCCCGGCCATGCCGCCGCCAATGATCGCGACACGTTTGTTATCCGTCACTTTTGGCAATACAAACCAAGGGTTTTCGTCCATTCCTTTGCCGCGATCTGCGCTTTCATCGGTCCCTTTCGGGGCAAGGCGGGCCGTGATCATATCGCGCTTATAGGCATATCCCTTGCGCTTGGCGACTTCAAACCCGGCCTGTTCCAGCCCGTCACGCACGATACGTGCTGCACTGAATGTCGAAAGGGTCGCGCCATCACGGCTTGATGCCGCGGCAAGGGCGGTGAACAATTCCGGTCGCCACATATCGGGATTGCGCGACGGGGCAAAACCGTCAAGGAACCAGCAATCGACCATTCCGTGATAATCGCGATAACAGTCAATCGCATCCCCGATCAGGAGTGTCAGCGTGACCGAACCATCGCCCAGATCAAACCGGTGCACACCGGGCAACATCGTTCCGGTTGGCCACTGCGTGACCAGTTGGTCTGAAATTTCGGCCAATTCCGGCCAGTTCTGATGCGCGCGTGCCATCGCATCACGCGTCAGCGGGAATTTCTCGACCGATACGAAATGAAGCCGTTTGGACCGCGACGGGTCCTTTTGCCCGCAATCCCACGCGGCAAGGAAATTTAGTCCTGTGCCAAAGCCGGTTTCACCAATCGTGAAATTCTCGCGGTTTTGCCATGCCTCGGGCAGGTTATTGCCCGCAACAAACACATATTGCGTTTCGGCCAATCCGTTTTTTGGATTGTAATAGATATCACCAAATTGCGGGGAAAAGGGGACGTTGCCTTCCCGCCATGTAATGCCGCCGGTTTGTCTCGCGGCTTCGGGTGATTGTTCATCTGCGCTCATGCAGACAATGCCTCGGCATCTTCTTTGGAAACCAGTGCCAGTGCCCCGCGCACCGTATCAACACCCGCGCCCTTGCGATGGGCATTTTCGCTTAAATACCGGCGCCATTGTTTGGCTCCGCGCATCTGCTGAAACAGGCCAAGCATATGCCGCGTCACGTGGCCAAGCGTCCCGTTGTTCGATTTCAGATGTTCGTCGATATAGGGCAACATCGCCTCTGCCACCTGATGACGGCTTAAGGGCTTTGTATCATCGCCATAAAAACGCCGATCCACATCCGAAAGCACATAGGGGTTCTGATAGGCTTCCCGCCCGATCATCACGCCGTCCACCTGTTTCAGATGTTCTTCGGTTTCATCCAGTGTCTTGATGCCGCCATTGATCAGGATTTCAAGTTCCGGCAATTCCTGTTTCAACTGGTAAACCAGTTCATATTTAAGCGGCGGGACTTCGCGGTTTTCCTTGGGACTAAGCCCGTTCAGCCATGCCTTGCGGGCATGCACGATGAAAGTTCTGCACCCGGCATCCGCCACGGTTTCCACAAACCGTTTAAGCGATGGGTAATCTTCCTGATCGTCGATACCGATACGGTTTTTAACCGTTACCGGTGCGTCACTGGTGCCAATCATCGCTTTGACGCAATTTGCCACCACATCGGGGGTCGCCATCAGACAGGCACCAAATGCCCCGTTCTGGACGCGATCCGACGGACAACCGCAATTCAGGTTGATCTCGTCATAGGCATAATCATTGGCAATCTCGCAGGCACGCGCCAGATCATCGGGGTTGCTGCCGCCCAGTTGCAGGGCAACGGGATGCTCTGCCGTGTTATAGCGCAAATGCCGGGCCGCCCCACCATGGATGATCGCACCCGTGGTAACCATTTCGGTATAAAGCAGCGCATGCCGACTGATCTGCCGCAAGAAATAGCGATCATGCCGATCTGTCCAATCCATCATCGGGGCGACGGAAATACGCCGATTGACAGTCATACCGAGTTGTTCCTGAACCTGAGCACGTGAATGGGGTTGCCGATTTCCGGGCGCGGTCTTTATATATGTTCCGGGATTTAGGGTCAAAACCCATTCGGCGATGCATGGCTGCATCGCACATTGCGCGACATACAGGAAGCATTCATGATTACGGTCTATGGCATCAAAAACTGCGACACAGTCAAAAAATCCCTTAGATGGTTCGATGCCAAGGGGATTAATCACAAGTTTCATGATTTCCGCATTGACGGAATTGATGCCAAAACCATCGAAGGATGGCTTGCCGAAGTCGGCGGTAAAACCCTGATCAATAAACGCGGGCCAAGCTATCGTAATCTTTCCGATGGTGACAAAGCTGTGCTTGAAAATGACGATGCGGCCGCCGCCGTCATCCTTGCGGCCAATCCGACCGTGATCAAACGGCCGGTTGTCGATTTCGGCACAACCCGCACGGTTGCCTATGACGAAGGATGCTGGTCCGAACTGGCTGAGGCATGAGTGACAGGATGATGGACGCGATTGTGACTAAACCTGTCTTGCGCGGCGTGATCTTTGATTGTGATGGTGTTCTGGTTGATACCGAAAACCTGGCAAACAGGGTTCTGACCGATCTGCTGTGCGAATATGGCTGTGACATGACCCCGGCGCAAAGCCACCAATTCTTTATAGGTGGCACGCTGGCGGCTGTTGCACCCAAAATGGCCGAATCTTTTGGTGTGACCTTGCCTGACGACTGGATTAAGGAATGTTATGCCAGAACCTTCAAATCATTTGAAAAAGATTTGAAGCCATATCCAGACCTTGATCCTGTTCTCGACCTTCTGGATGCGAAGGGGATCCCGATGGCAATCGGTAGCAACGGCCCGCATGACAAAATGGATGTATCGCTTGGCAAGGTCGGGTTGCTGGATCGTTTTCGTGGTCGGATATGCTCCGCCCATGATGTGCAACATGCAAAACCGGCCCCCGATGTTTATTTGCTGGCTGCTGAAAAAATCGGTATCGACATCACCGAATGCGTGGTTATTGACGACAGCATTAGCGGCGTGCGCGCCGGTGTTGCATCGGGGGCCACGACAATCGGTCTGGTCGATCTGACATCGGCGGATGCTCTGCGCGGGGCAGGGGCGCATTATGTCGTAGAAAATCATCTGGCATTACGCGACTTTCTGGCTGATTGGCTTGCTTGACAAAAAAAGGCGGCATCGCAATCGATGCCGCCCGTCCTCAAATCATCGAAATCTATCTTTACTCGCCGATAACGATGCCTTCGCGTCGTGGATCTGCCCCGCCAATCAGACCCTGATCGGTAATCCGGATGATGTGCAAACCGGAATTAAGATCGCGGATCTCGGTTTTGAAACCGCGTTGCTGAAGGTATGGCTCAAGAGCCTCGGCCTCTGTTCCTGCCTCGATATCAAAGGTTCCGAACCGGTTGATCAGATGGGGCATGTTGATGGCCTGCTGCGGGTCCATGCCCCAGTCAATCATCCCGACTAGCGCCTGTGCGACATACCCGATAATCCGCGATCCGCCAGGTGACCCGGCGGCGATAACCGGTTTGCCTTCCTGCATGACGATTGTCGGTGCCATGGAAGAACGCGGGCGTTTGCCCGGTTCCAGCCGATTGGCAATCGGCACACCGTTGCTGTGTGTCTTGAACGAAAAATCGGTCAGTTCATTGTTCAACATAAAGCCGCGCACCATCAGGCGCGACCCAAAGCCGTTTTCAATGGTGGTGGTCATCGACACAACGTTACCCATGGCATCGACAATTGAAAAATGGCTGGTGCTGGGGAATTCGATTGCTTCATCATCGGCAAGCCGCATGGCGTGACTGAACGCGGGCATGCCCGGTTCCACACTTTCCAGCGCCTGGTCGCTTTCCAGAAGCTTCGATCTTTGTGCCAGATAATCCTTGTCCAGTAATCCGGTCAAAGGCATCGGCACAAAATCGATATCAGCCATATATCGCCCGCGATCAGCAAAGGCCAAACGTGATGCATCACCAATCAATCGCCAGCTTTCCGGCGATTTGGGGCCAAAATCACCAATATCAAACGGTTCGATCAGCCCAAGTATCTGCCCGACCGTCAGGGCACCGGATGATGGCGGGCCCATTCCACATATTTCGTATCCGCGATAATCGGCGCAAACCGGATCACGTTCCTTGACAGTATAATTGGCAAGGTCTTTCAGGGACAGAACACCGGGGTTCCAGCTTGCCCCCTGAACCTTGTTAATGATGTCATTGGCAATCGGCCCAAAATAGAACCCGTCAGTACCGTTTTGTGCCAACGCTTTAAGGGTATTGGCATATTCCGGGTTTTTCAGAAGCGCACCTTCTTCAAGCGGCGCACCATTGCTGTCAAAGAAATAGCCCTTTGCGGTATCATCGCGTGAGAGCTTTTCGGCATCCTCGGCGATCAGTCCGGCAAGGCGAGGGGAGACATTAAAACCGATTTCGGCGCGTTCTATGGCAGGGGACAGCAATGAGGGCCATTCCAGTTGACCCCATTTTTCGTGGGCTACTTTCAGTAATGCTGGTGTTCCCGGTGTCCCGACGGACCGACCGCCGACAACAGCATCATAAAATTCCATTGGTTCGCCTGTTTCGGTCTGAAACAGGGGCGGTGTGGCGGCCATCGGCGCCGTTTCGCGGCCATCCATGGTTGTCAGCTTGCCGCTGCGTGCATCAAAATAAACCAGAAAGGCACCGCCCCCCAGTCCCGACGACTGTGGCTCAACTAGTCCAAGCATCGTCTGAACGGCGACCATGGCATCAATAGCATTGCCGCCGCGACGAAGCACATTTGCACCAGCTTCAACCGCCAGCGGGTTGGCCGCCGTAACCATCCAGTTCGGCGCGCGAACAGCGTCGCGATGTGAGACCGGCGATGTCGCACTTTCGGGTGCAATCGCATCCGTGGCCTGTTGTGCGTTGGCCGACAGTGTCAGCAATATCGCCGTTGCACTGCTCAGCAGAAAGGACCGCAGACGAAAACCTTTGATCATGTGGGGCATGTCACCAACCTTTTTGTTGTGGTTCTGATGGCCCATGCTTCCAGAAATGGTGGTGATTGAAAAGAAAACAGTTGGGGACGTTCAGAAAAACAAAAGGCAGAATGCGCTAACATCCTGCCTTTAAAACTGAATTCGTTTTTTGTAATCAATCAGGCTGCGGTCTTCTTTGAGGTACTGTCCTGTTTTTCGATTACGTTTTTTTCAAGCCATTTGGCAATTTGGGATGCTGCTTTTTCCCATTTTGCGTCAAGCATCATCGCGTGTGCGATATCATCAAGCAGAATGCAATCCGCACCCAAACGCTTCGCGGTATGATTGACCAGCTCGCTTTGAATGATCTCATCATTGCGTGCCCCGATGGCCAGTATCGGCGGCAGATCTGTTTGCGATAGAAACACAGGATTGGCGCCCATCATATCCATCAGGGCGCGGTGGCTTTCCGTTTCAAGGCGACCGAAATAAATCATGCCTTCGTCCTCGGCGATGTCGGGCGACAGCATGGCACGCCCAAGTCTGTCTCGCAGCAGGGTGTGCGGTCCTATTGCCTGAAGCCAGAACATCTGAAGATAAAGATCGGGCTTTGCCATCGCCATCATGGTGTTGCTGGCAAGAAGGCCTTCCGGCGGGACGGATGCCATCAGTACCGCAGCGGTGACCTTATGTTTTTCAAGATATTTCTGTATGATGTAGCCACCCATCGAATGCCCGATCAGGATCGGCTTCTGTCCCAGCGTATCGACAACGGTTTCAAGGTCTTCGACATAATCATCAATTGACGCCAGACTGCGAAGGTCGCGTCCGCCGCTGCCACCATGGCCGCGAAGTGAAAACGAGATGGTTTCAAACCCCTGATCGGCAAACCAGGTCAGGAAATGCTCGTTCCAGCACCAGGCACCGGTAAACGCACCATGGACGAAAACAATCGGGGTTTTAGATTTGGGCTTGCTGCTTGGGTTACGGCGAAAAATTTCCAATTCGGGACTCATGGCAGGCCTCCTGCATGCGAATTGTGTAGGGATCCATATAATCTAACATGAAAATCGACAATTCACATCCGCAGCATTCGTTTGGATAGAGTATGGTCATACAATTGTATTGAAAATAGCCCCGAAATTGATTGCCGGTGATTGTCAGTGCCGACTGCTTTGCATATGATCCTAAGGGGATAGTCGGTATCGGTCACATTCGCGATGAACCGGTAAAACGATGAAAACGAGAGCATGGAAAAGCTGGGGTAGATGGTAGAATTATCGGTGGTCGGTATTCTTGCGGGGCTTGATCAAGCCGCACTTGCGGATGTCGAACGGCACATCAACCGAAAAACATTTTCGGCCGGTGCGCAGATCATTGAACCGGAATCGGACAGTTCGGATGTCTATCTGATCCTGTCGGGTAAGGTCAGAATCGTGAATTATTCGCTATCGGGGCGTGAAATCACGCTGGAGGAAATCGGGGCCGGCGGCTGTGTCGGCCATCTTTCGGCCATCGATGGAGAACCCCGTTCGGCTTGTGTGCTGGCCGTTACCAATACCGATGTTGCCATTGTCAGTCCGGCCAATTTCGAAAAAGTCGTCAAGAACCACCCATCTGTCGCCTGGAATGTCATTCATGAACTCGCGCGTATCGTGCGGACGTCGACCCGGCGGATTGTTGATGTGAGTACCCTTGGCGCGAACGAACGTGTCGTGGCGGAAATTCTGCGCTGCGCACAGATCGCGATTGCAGGGGACGGATCGGCAACGTTAAACCCGGTGCCGGTTCATTCCGACATTGCCGGGCGTGTCAGCACATCGCGCGAAACTGTTGCGCGCGTTATGGGCAGTCTGGCGCGCAAGGGACTGGTGACCAAAAACGATACCGGTCTTTACGTTCCCGATGTACGACGTCTGGAAGAATTCCTGAGTGAGTCGATCCATTGATTTAATTAGGTCGGTTGCGAAATGATGAAATGTCGACAGAAAGTCGAAATTGTTTCGTCAATTGTGACGGGTGTCACAGAAACCTTTGACCGTACAGGATAGAAAAACAGGGTGACGGGCATTTAAATGGTCCGGAACATCTCCCCCAAGAGAGTTTACTGGCCGTACAATTTTTTGTACGGCCATTTTTTTTGCGTTTGATCATGGCGCGCCCAGCTACCGGTCTATAAAGTATCGCCAGTTTAAGGCTTTATAAAATCAGGAAACATCTTCATGCGGTTATCTGTTGTTTTGGTGGGGCTCAATGGGGCAATTGCCGTCGCACTTGGTGCGTTCGCAACCCACGGCATGGCAGGCGAAGAAATGAGCCACGCCCGTGATCTTGTCGAAACTGCCGCACATTATCAGCTGGTTCATGCTGTGGGGGTTGCTGCCATCGCAGCCCTTGCCCATCAGGTGCCCGATGAACGGCTTTTGCGCTGGGCGGCATATGCAATGCTGGCGGGTATTTTATTCTTCTGCGGAGCGCTTTATGTCATTGCCTTTGCCGGGATAAGCGCCTTTGGCATGGTGGCCCCAATTGGCGGGCTGTCTTTCATTACCGGCTGGCTGATGCTGGCGGGGGCAGGGTGGAAAAGATTTTCAGCCTGACGGGAGTTGGGGCGTTTCACCAGGTCCACCAGACAATAAAAAAAGACGCGACCCGAAGGTCACGTCTTTTTAAAATTCCGGTAACCTAATCAGCCGAGGCTGAAAGATTACTTCATTTTCGCTTCTTTGAACTCGACGTGCTTGCGCACGACCGGGTCGTACTTGCGAAACGAGAATTTCTCGGTGGTATTCCGCGGGTTCTTCTTAACGACGTAGAAGTAACCGGTGTCAGCGGTGCTTACCAACTTTACGAGGATCGAAGCGGGCTTCGCCATATCTCAGCTTCCTGTGTTCAGGTGTATCTCAGGCCGCGGAACATAAAGGTTATGCGCCGGGTGTCAAGCCATTTTGGCAAAAATAATGCCATTTTTATTGCGAGGCAAAGGTATCGGCAATCTCATTGATCGGCAACTGAGCCAAATCCTTGTAACCCGGGAGGTTTTTGATCAATTCAAGCGCGATATCAATGTCGTTTTCATCAATGCCCTGACGGGCCGGGCACACCTTTCTAAGGTCCTGTCGTGCCTGTTCGTTCTGATAATCAAGCTTGCGCCATTTTGTCATCACGGCGACCATGTCATCGCGATGGGCCAATGCAGATTTGATCTGTTCATCCGGACCAACTCCGTCGGCGGTTGTGCAGATCGACGGGAAAAGTCCGATACGATCAAATGTGTAACCGGATGGAGCCGTCATCTGTGACCATGTAAAGGTCAGGGTACCCTTGTTCGAAAGATCATTGATCGCCTGAACCGATCCCTTGCCAAAACTGGTCGACCCGATCAGGACGGCGCGATTGCGGTCCTGAAGGGCCGCGGCGACCAGTTCGGCCGATGATGCCGTTCTTCCATCAATCAGAACCACAAGCGGGGCACCGCGGGTCAGGTCCTCGGCATCGGCTTTGAAGATATGGCGCGCGGCCATCACGCGTGATCGGGTATTGGCAATCGGGCCACCGGCAATAAACAGATCGGCAACCTCCACACCCTGCTGCAAAAGCCCGCCACGATTACCGCGAAGGTCAAGGATCACCCCGCGCAAACCACCGGGATAAAGATCGGCCTTCAGGATTTCATCGCCAAGCGCCTGTGCCGTCGCGCTGTTAAAACTGGCGATCCGCGCAATCAGAATATTGTCGCGAATTTCGGCAAAAACGGTCCGGCCGATAACGCGTTCTCGCATGATTTCAACCGGTGTGACGACCGGGCTATCGGCCCCATTGATCTCGATTGAAACACGTGTGCCTTCCTCGCCATGCAAAAGGTCGCTGGCGTAGGTCGCGGTCCGGTTATAAAGGTTGATCCCGTTCACCGAAATCAGTTGATCGCCGATATTAAGGCCTGCCTTGGCCGCCGGGCTGTCTTCGTGCACTTTCTTGATGACCGGATATCCATCGCCACCGATCAGTCGCACGCCAACCCCGATATAACCATCGCGCCGTGTCCGCGCCGTTTCGGCCTGGCTGGGACCCTCGTAACGGCTGTATCGATCAAGATTCTTGATTGATCCACTGACAAGGGCCGATTGTACCGAAAGCGGATCGGCATGGCGCAAGTCTGGTGAATAAACCCGGTAAATGCCAACGCCCTTAAGCGTCAGCTCCGTCCACAAAAGGGTGTCCTGTTCTTCGCTATCGGCAGCAGGCAGGGCAAGATTGCGAACGGTTTTACCGTTATATCCAAGGATGATTTCGTCAGGTGTCATGCCGATGCGAATGTTCGGATCAATGGTCGAAAGCCCGTCAAGCGCATTGACAACGATCTGTTCACGGCCAATTGGATCAATATATCGGGTCGCGACCAGTTCAATGGTTTGTGACATCACATCGCGGGTCTGCGCGTCATCACTTGAAATGATCACATCCGCACGCTGGGTCACACACCCGGCCAGCAAAAGGCAAATACCAACCGTCCCGGCAACACGCCTTATCGGGCGTAAAGCCGGACGGAAAGAAACAGTATCGAAGTCCTGCGTGGCTGATGCCAAAATGTGCTCAATCCGAAAGGAGATGGATCAATGTGAAAGTCATTCTACTGCGAATGATGTGCAGTCGACAATGACTATCCCTTGATCTTCATCGCCCACTGGGTTCCAAGCACCGCCCCCTTGATAAAGGGCAGGAAGCCGAGGCAAAGCAAAACAGTGATCGGTAGCCAGACCGACAGTTGCAGCGCCATGGATGGCTGCATGGATTGCTCCATCGTAAGCGCCCCGCCAACAACGATATGGCCGACAATGAAAATCGTGAAATAGGGCGGTGCATCATCACAGCGATATTCGCCGATCGGATGCGCACAGCAATCACATTCCTGACGCAGCTTCAGATACCCGCCAAACGCAAGTCCATGCCCGCAATTGGGGCATTTCCGGCGGAAACCACGGCTAAGACCGGTTAGCAGGCGCGACCCGCTGCTTTGTTCGCTATATTCTGGCTGCATGGTGGCATTCGTTCCTGTTTTTTGATCCAGCCCCTTGATCGGGCCGAAAAAAAGGGGCATTGAAACGGATATCTATCATCATGAAGTTGAAGTGATCGGGCAAGTGCTTTTCTGGCATGGCTGAAAACCCTGCGAAACGCCGTTATAATGCCGACTCTTTGATACTGATGTCTTCAACCCGGTACAGGAGCGCCCAGATGGGGAATGCAGACGATATCGTCGCCCGACTGAAACAGGATTTCATTGAAGACACTCTGGAACGCGCAGACCGCATTGAAACCACCATTGATCGTGTTGCCGGCGGTATGGACAAGGCTGATGTTGGCATCGCCGAACTGCGGCGCGAAGCCCACACAGTCAAAGGCCTGGCCGGATCGTTCGGTTTCCCGCTTGTCGGCGCGATTGCGCACCGCATGGAAGATTACATCGCCGAACTGACTGAAATTGATGATCTCGAAGCCGCATCGCTTGTCGATTTCACGACATGGATCCGCGAAATCATCGAAAGCGGGACCAATCCCCCGGCGGAGGAAGAAACCCGCATTCTGCGCTCATTGCCGACCCGAAGTGCAAAAAAGGGGGATGAGGATAGCGTCTCGAACACGCCAACAGCGCATGACAAGGAAGTTCTGATTGTCACTGCAACCACGGTTCAGGCGCACTTTCTGCAACGCGAATTGCGCGAAAAGGGGTTCCGGACCATCACCGCACGTAACGCAGTCGAAGCATTCGAGACCGTCGTGCAATCGCGCCCGGATGCAATCATCACTGCGGCGGTCCTTGATGGTCTAAGCGGGATCGAACTGATCCGCGCCCTTGCCGCAATGAAAACCATGAAGGACAAGGCGCTTGGCCTTCTGACCAGCTTCGAGGCATCCCACCCCGATCTGGAAGGTCTGCCATCAAATGTCGTGATCATTTCAAACCGGGGCAAGCAGACAGCCGAGCATCTGGCAAAGTTCATTGAAACGCTTGACTGATTGCAACATCCGATATCAACGAAAAAGGGCGACCATCGCGGCCGCCCTTTTTCTTTAACTATCGCGTTTGGTCGTGTTGCGTGCGACCCGGCTTGATGCCACCAGCTTGCGCTGTTTTTTGGGTGTGGTTTTCTTCTTGCCTGCAGCCTTGGCACCAGGCTTGCTGCCCGGGTTTCCCCCACGGGGGCCACCACCAGATGCACCGCTTTTATCCTTTGGATTGGCGCGGAAACCCGGTTTGGTGCCGTGACGGTGGCTGCGATCACCGGGGCTGCCACGGCGCTTGCCGCGTCCACGCGGCCGTTCGATCAGGTCACGGTCGGTGATATCGGCATGTCCCGCCAGACGCAGCGCAAGCGATCCGGTTGCTGCATCCGCCTCGGCAATGCGGACAACAACATCATCTCCCAGACGGAATGTCTTGCCGCGATTTTGCCCGACCAATGCATGTCCGATGGCATCATGCACATAATAATCATCGGGCAGGGTGGAAATCGGGACGAGACCATCGGCACCGGTTTCCTGAAGCGATACGAACAGGCCAAAATGCGTGACCCCCGAAACACGTCCGGGGAATTCCGCGCCGACCTTGTCGGCCATATAGGCCGCGACATACCGGTCAACCGCATCACGTTCGGCCATGGCCGCCCGTCGTTCGGTGCCGGAAATGTCTTCGCCGATCTGCTCGAACCGTTCGCCATCTTCGGGCGGTAATCCGCCTTCGCCGAGTTTCAGGCCCGCAATCAGTGCGCGATGCACCAGAAGATCGGCATAACGTCGGATCGGGGATGTGAAATGGGCATATTTCTTAAGGGCCAGACCAAAGTGCCCGATATTGTCCGGGCTATACATGGCCTGTGACTGACTACGCAGTACGACCGTGTTGATCAGCTCGGCTTCCGGGGTGTCTTTGGCCTGTTCAAGGATGCGGTTGAAATCGCGCGGGCGCAGGACCGCCCCCTTGTTCAGCTTGTATCCAGCCCCTTCAAGGAATTCATGAAGGGCCTCAAGCTTTTCCTCGCTTGGCGCATCGTGAATACGATACATGCAGGGTTGCTTGATCCGTTCAAGTTCCTCGGCCGCACAGACATTGGCCGCGACCATGAATTCCTCGATCAGCTTGTGGCTGTCAAAGCGTGCCCGTGGGGCAATGGCAATGATCTTGCCCTTGTCATTCAGCTCGATCTTGCGTTCCGGAAGATCAAGTTCCAGAACACCACGTCCTTTGCGCGCCTCTAGAAACGCTTCATACGCGCCGTAAAGCGGCTTGATAATGGTTTCAAGCAATGGCCCCGTTGTGTCGTCGGGATAACCATCCATTGCGCGCTGAACCTGATCATAAGTCAGGCGTGCTGCTGATCGCATCATTCCGCGACAGAATTTGTGTCGCAGTTTGGTGCCGTGCCGGTTCAACCACATCTCGACGGCCATACAGCCGCGATCTTCATGCGGTACCAGCGAACACCAGCCGTTTGACAATTCAAACGGCAACATCGGCACCACGCGGTCCGGGAAATAACAACTGTTGCCGCGCTTTACCGCTTCACGGTCGAGCGCATCATGAGGACGCACATACCAGGACACGTCGGCAATCGCGACCATGATGTGCCAGCCGCCCTCGTTTTCCGGATCAGGATCGGGTTCGGCCCAGACGGCATCGTCAAAGTCGCGCGCATCCGCACCGTCAATCGTCACCAGCGGAATATCGCGCAGATCGGTGCGCTTGCCCATTGGTGTTGCCTTGGACTCACGCGCCTGCAATTCGACCTCGGGCGGGAATTCAAACGGAATACCGCGCGCATGGATCGATACCAGACTGATCGATTTCGGTTCGTTGATATTGCCCAGAACCTCTGTAATCCGGCCTTTGCGCAGGCCAAAATGCTTGCCTGGGAGAATTTCGGTCAGAACCAGCGAACCACCTTCAAGATCGGGATGGTCATCCAGCGGCACGGCGATCTCGCCGCTATCCTTGCGGTCTGTCGGCACAACCCGGCCTTCGCGTTCATTGGGGCGGAAAATGCCCAGAACGCGTTGCGGGCCGCTGCCCAGAACCCGCATGATGCTGGCTTCATAGGTCTGCTTGCCGGTATAGCGCAGTTTGGCAAGGATTTTATCGCCAATTCCCGGTGCGCTTGGTCCGCCACGCCGGATCGTTTTCACGTAAATGACCGGTGGTTCGTAATCTTCTTTCCAGACATTGGGACGGGCAATTACCTCGCCATCATCATCAATGCCGATGATTTCCAGTACTTCAACCGGCGGCAGGCGGTCGGGTTTGTCAAACCGTCTGCGGCCCTTGACCACGTCACCACCGATTTTCAGATCCCTCAGGATCTTTTTAAGCTCGATCTTCGCTGCACCCTTGATGTTGAAGGCGCGCGCAATTTCGCGCTTGCCCACCGGGGTGGGGCTCATATCGATGAATTCCATGATCTGTTCCCGTGTGGGGAACGGGGTTTTATTTTCTGTGTCGTTCGCCAACTTCGCGGCGTCCTTTCAAATATATCGTCAAGAAAAGGAAGGCGGCGATTAGTTCGCCGCCTCTTTCCTGATTGTTTTTTTCGCTGCGGTTTTCTTTGCAGCGGTCTTTTTGGCGGCTGGCTTCTTGGCTGCCGCTTTTTTCGTCGTTGTTTTCTTTGCTGCGGTTTTGGTTGCCTTGGCCGGTTTTCCCGATTTGGCTTCCTTTTCCTTCAGTGCCGCAATGGCCATTTCCAGCGTGACATCTTCCTTGTTGGTGTCACGCGGCAGATTGGCATTGGTTTTCTTGTGTTTGACAAACGGACCCCAGCGGCCATCGGCTAGGAATATTGGTTCGCCGTCATCGGGATGTTTGCCGATTTCCTTGCCTGCTTTTTCGCGCTTATCCGCAATCAGGGCAATGGCACGGTTTTCTCCAACCGTCAGAACGTCATCCTCGGCCTTAAGCGATGCAAAAATGCTGCCCGCCTGAACATAGGGGCCAAAACGGCCGACATTGGCTTTAATTTCCTCGCCCGTATCGGGGAATACGCCCACCAGACGCGGCAATGTCAGCAATTCTTCCGCCTTGGTCAGATCGACAACCGATGGCTCCAGACCTTTCGGAAGCGACGTCCGCTTCGGCTTGACCTTTTTGGGTTTGCCGTTCTTGCCTTCAACTTCTTCTTCTTCACCCAGTTGCACATAAACGCCATACGGCCCTTTGCGCAGCGTGATTTCCTTGCCGGTTTCTTTGTCGATGCCAAGCACCTTGGGCCCGGAATCAAGTTCGGAATCACCGCCATTTTCATTGGCAACCAGCGGACGGGTAAAGTTGCATTCCGGATAATTCGAACAGCCAAGGAATGCGCCGAATTTACCAAGCTTGAGGCTCAGCGTCCCTTCGGAACATTTCGGGCATTTATGCGGGTCCGTACCATCTTCGCGCGTCGGGAACAGATAGTTTTCCAGCATCACCTGAAGCGCATCAAGCACATCGGTGATTTTCAGTTCCTTGGCTTCGTCAACATTGCCCTTGAAGGCCGACCAGAACTGGTTCAGCACATCACGCCAGGCAAGGCTTCCGTTTGAAACGTCATCAAGCTGGTTTTCCAGATCGGCCGTAAAGTTGTACTGCACGTAACGTTCGAAGAATTTCGACAGGAACGCCGTGACCAGACGACCGCGGTCCTGTGCGATAAAGCGGCGCTTGTCCAGCGTCACATAATCGCGATCCTGCAACACCGAAATGATCGATGCGTAGGTCGACGGACGGCCAATTCCCAGTTCTTCCATTTTCTTGACCAGGCTCGCCTCGGTATAACGGGGCGGGGGCTGTGTGAAATGCTGGTCGATACTGACTTTGCCAAGATCGGGCTTCTGGCCTTCGTTCAAAGGTGGCAGACGACGATCATTTTCGTCTTCTGCCTCGTCATCCTTGCCTTCCTGATACAGTTTCAGGAAACCGTCGAATTTCACGACCGAACCATTGGCGCGCAGAACCACGTGATTGTCATTCGATGACAGATCAACCGCGACCTGATCGAATTTGGCATCTTCCATCTGGCAGGCGACGGTGCGTTTCCAGATCAGGGTATAAAGCGCAAGCTGATCCTTATCCAGGTGACGCGCAACCTGATCAGGGCGACGGAACAGGTCCGTCGGGCGTATGGCTTCGTGGGCTTCCTGCGCGTTCTTGGCCTTGTTGGCAAAGCTGCGCGCACTTGGTGGCAGGTAATTTTCACCGTAATCCTTGGAAATCAGGCGGCGTGCTGCTGCCAGTGCCTCGCCCGACAGCACGACCGCATCGGTACGCATATAGGTGATCAGGCCAACTGTCTCGCCACCGATATCAACCCCTTCATAAAGGCGCTGTGCCAACTGCATGGTGCGTTTCGCGCCAAAGCCCAGCTTGCGTGACGCTTCCTGTTGCAGGGTCGAGGTGGTGAAAGGCGGCTGCGGACGACGTTTGACGTCTTTGCGCTCGACCTTTGAAACCGTATAGCTGCGGCTTTCGACCTTTTCCTTGGCAATCGTCGCTGCACCCTCATTGCCCAGTGCCAGCTTATCAAGCTTCTCACCGTTCAGATGAGTCAGACGCGCGGTGAAGTTGCCCTCAGGCACCTTGAAACCGGCTTCGAGTGACCAGTATTCGTCGGGGCGGAATGCTTCGATCTCAATCTCGCGCTCGCAAATCAGGCGAAGGGCGACCGACTGAACACGACCGGCCGACCGTGATCCGGGCAATTTGCGCCACAGAACCGGCGACAGGTTAAAGCCCACCAGATAATCAAGGGCACGGCGCGCCAGATAGGCATCGACCAGTTCCTGATTAAGCTCGCGCGGATTGGCAATCGCGTCGGTAACCGCTTTTTTCGTGATCTCGTGGAACACAACGCGATGAATATCGCGACCGCGCAAAAGCTTTTTCTGTTCCAGAACTTCCAGAATATGCCATGAAATCGCTTCCCCTTCGCGATCCGGGTCAGTCGCGAGATAGATGGTATCGGCATCGCGTGCAGCCGATGCGATCTCGCGGATCTGTTTTTCGGAACGGCCATCGGTTTCCCAGACCATCGCAAATTCGTTGTCGGGATCAACTGATCCATCTTTTGACGGAAGATCGCGGATGTGACCAAACGAGGCCAGCACCTTGTAATCGTCACCTAGATATTTATTGATCGTCTTGGCTTTGGCCGGGGATTCGACGATGACAAGATTCATTACGTTTTTCGTGTCCGGTTCTTGCGCCCTGGGGCGAAAATGTATGTCGTGCTGCGAATGATCCGAATGTCCGACACATATATATAGTGTGATCGTATTTCAGATCAGATTGCGCAAATTGCGGCAAATCACAACAATATTGTCGCAGCACAGATGTCTGCGACACTCATTCGGCGATACGCGATACCCTATTTCCGGGGTGACGTTCAACCCTTCCTGCAAGCTCAAGCTCAATCAGCATGGTCGAAATCACATCGGCAGGCATGCCAGAAGCCCGGATAAGCTGGTCAATCAGAAGCGGACTGGACGACAATAATTCAAGTATATGGTCCGTTTCACGGTCTCCGTTTCGGGTCGGGGCAGGGACCCCTGTTTCTTCTTGGTTATCAATGCTTTCCGGGGTGTCGACGATGATCACGCTTTGGGCATCGCGTTCGATGGATTTGGTGATGTCGCTGAAATCATCTGATGAACTGGTTGTGGTTGTCGCACGGCCGTCGATGGCAAAATGATGAATTCCTTCACGCAGATGGTTGTTTTGTTCGGAAACACGCAAGGCATCCAAAATCACATCAACGGAGTCGCACAGGATCGCCCCGTCACGGATCAGGCTGTTGGGGCCTGCCGCACGCGGATCGGTCGGACTGCCTGGAACGGCAAAAACATCACGTCCCTGTTCTCCTGCAAATCGGGCGGTAATCAGCGATCCGGAATTGCGTCCGGCCTCGACCACGACAACGCCATGCGACAGGCCGGAAATGATCCGGTTGCGCCTTGGAAAATGCCGTGCCTGCGGATTAAGTCCCGGTGGCATTTCCGAAATCACGCAGCCATTTTCGCAAAGCTTGCGATACAGATCGGCATGTTCACGCGGATAGATCACATCCACACCCCCGCCCAGAACCGCGACGGTGCCGCCATCCGTATTTGCGACTTGCAGGCAGGCATCATGAACCGCGCCATCAATCCCGCGTGCCATGCCCGATGCGACAACATATCCCGCGTCGCACAGGGCGGCGGATAACCGCCGTGCAAAACCGCACCCATTGGCCGATGCATTGCGAGCACCGACGATCCCGATGGTTGGCCTGGTCAAAAGTTCAACACGACCCAGCGCATAAAAATAGGGTGGGGCATCCTCGATCGCGGCCAGCATAATCGGATATTCCGGATCACCGACAATCACCGGCTTGGCATCGAAGGCGCGCGCTTGTTCAATTTCGGCAATCGTGTCTTCGCGCGTTGCCAGAACAATCTGTCGTTTGCCACCTGTGCGCGCGATGATATCGGGCAGGACATCAATGGCATTGCGTGCCGATCCGAACCGCTCGACCAGCTTGCGGAATGTGACCGGGCCAACATTGGTACTGCGCGCCAGTCGCATACGTGCGAGGCGTTCAGATTGCGGTAATCGTATCGGTTGTTGCATGTCTGAAACCATAACGCCCGGATTGTGATCATCCGGGCGTTGTTTCGTCAAGAGGATCAGTTGTGGTGTGATGGCAATCACACCGCCAGCCAGCAGCTTCGCATATTATTGTCAACATTCTCTCGCCTTAAAGTCGTGATACATGACGTTTGTAGTGATTTGTTTACAAATGAATTCAAATGTATTGACTTGGCGTTTTAGATGTATAACCTAGAGTGAAATTGCATTTTAGGTGGGTTGTTCGAGATGGGTGATCCAAAAGATAGGGAGGACGATATTGTCTAATAAGTCAGTACCGTTCAGTGTCCGTTTGGCTGCTGAGGATGCCGAGTTTATCGCCTCCCTCAGTATTCCCGGGGCTGTCACACCAAGTGACAAAATCCGGCAAATCATTTCTGAAGCGCGATTGCGGAAGGAAACGGGTCAGAATTTCAATGAAGTTCTGAAATCAGTTCAGGAAGATATTCGGCCTTCAGTGGAATATCTCCGCGATCTTGAACGCGAGGGTGATATTGAATCCGAGTTACTGCATTTCTTTGCGGACTGGCTCGGAGAAACCCAGGCAGAGTTCATTGCTGGGCCTGAAAGTGAAAATGATCTTGTGAAATATGAGGCCAGGATGATGCAGAGGGCGGTCAAGTTGATGGAATACGTTCTGCGGCTGGCCATTACTGAAGATGCTCCGTGCTTCAACCCGAATCTCATGGCTAATGCAACCCGACGTATCATTGAACTGTCGCGCCTGATCGAAGCGCGAAACCAAAAGGAGAACGCCAGTGTCTGAAGGATTGTCAAGCCGAGTAGGGCGCATCATCAGTGGTGGTCTGAATGCCATTCTTGATGCTGTCGAAGATGCTGCACCTGATGCGATCATGGAGCAGTCCATTCGCGAAATCGACGATGCGATTGATGAAGTTCGTAATGAGCTGGGCAGGGTTCTTGCGGCTAAACATTTGTCAAGCAAGACGTTGTCGGACAAGAATTCCGAACATGAAGACCTGTCTAACAAAATCGAAATTGCCCTTGCCGAAGGTCGGGAAGACCTTGCCGAAACAGCAGTTTCTCATCAGCTCGATATTGAGGCGCAAATTCCGGTTCTCGAACAAAGTATTGCCGATGCTGCCGAGAAAGAACGGGAATTGGAAGGCTATGTTGCCGCTCTTCAGGCCAGAAAGCGCGAAATGAAAGAAGAGCTGGCTAGGTTCCGCGAGGTACGTGATGCAGCCCGGATTGATACCTCTGAAAATGGGGCTGAGGCGTCTTTAGGCCACGGAGTTTCCAAGGCAGCCCGTGCATTTGAACGGGTCATGGAACGCCAAACCGGTGTGACTTCTGGCGCTATGACCGCTCCGAAGACAGCGGCACAGCTTCAGGAACTCGAAGCGCTTGCTCGCCAAAACCGGGTCAGTGAGCGCTTGGCTGCGATTAAAACCCGCATGAACAAATAGATGGCTTAGTGATGTTCCTATCCTATGTGAATGAAACTCCAAACTTTCCTTTTTCAGTAGCATTGGTGATCGTCGCCATACTGGCTGCGATTGAAGGTGTCGGCCTTTTGATCGGGGCAGGACTATTCGGCTTTCTTGATGGCTTGCTTCCGAACATTGACCTTGATGTTGATGCGCCAGACATGACGACGTCATCGATCAGCGGCCAGTTTATGACTTGGCTCAGGATCGGTCGGGTTCCTGCAATCTTTTCACTGATTGTCTTTCTCGTGGCTTTCGGTTTGACCGGTTTGCTCATTCAGGGATTGAGCAACACGATTCTTGGGGCTCCTTTGCCTGCTTTGATTGCCATCATTCCGGCTTTCGTGGTTTCTATGCCGATCCTTCGTGTTGGAAATTATGTTTTGTCGGTTGTCGTACCGAAGGATGAGACAACTGCGGTTTCAAAAAACAGCCTGATTGGAAAGCTCTGTACGATCACCGGCGGAGAGGCTAAAGCACGCTATCCCGCGCAGGGCAAGGTGAAAGATCAGCACGGTCAAACACATTACATTCTTATCGAACCGGACATGGAATCTGATGTGTATTCGCAAGGTGAAACAGTGCTTCTGGTCCGTCGAAATAATTCCATCTACTTTGCTATTCGCGCTAATTCGAATGGTTTGATGGATTGAACGTGTTTTATTCAAAAAATACTGGTGGAGTATTTTAGATGTATGGAAGAACAGGTATGTTTGACGGTCTGATAGGTGTTGGAACGACCGCAATAATTATTGTTGTTGCCCTGCTGGCAATTGGCATGATTTTGATGCGATTGTATGTTCGGGCGTCTAAGGAAATCTCTTTTGTTCGAACGGGTTTTGGCGGACAGAAGGTCATTATGAATGGCGGGGCACTGGTTTTCCCTATTCTTCATGAAACTATTCCGGTCAATATGAATACCCTCCGGCTCGAGGTGCGGCGCGATAATGATCAGGCATTGATCACGCGTGACAGAATGCGCGTCGATGTCGTGGCAGAATTTTACGTTCGGGCGCAACCAACCGAAGAATCCATTGCTGCTGCGGCCCAAACGCTTGGACAGCGCACCATGCAGCCGTCGCAGCTCAAAGAACTTGTTGAAGGCAAATTCGTCGATGCCTTGCGTTCTGTTGCTGCTGAAATGACGATGGAAGAACTCCACGAGAAAAGAACGGATTTTGTCCAGAAGGTTCAGCAGGCGGTTACAGAAGACCTTTTGAAGAACGGTTTGGAACTGGAATCCGTGTCTCTTACAGGTCTTGACCAGACGGGAATGGAATTCTTCAATCCAAACAATGCTTTTGATGCTGAAGGTCTTACGCGCCTGACCGAAGAGATTGAGCGCCGTAAAAAGATACGGAACGATATCGAGCAGGAAACGCAAGTCCAGATCAAAACCAAGAATCTGGAAAGCGAAAAGATACACCTTGCGTTGATGCGCGATGAAGAATACGCCAAACTTGAACAACAGCGTGAAGTTGAAGTTCGCAAGTCAACGCAGATGGCCGAAATTGCACGACATCGAGCAGAGCAGGAACAGGCTGCTAAACAGGCCGAAATTACGTCTGTTCAGAATGTCGAAAAGTCAAAAATTACGGCTGATAAGGGCGTCGCAGAAGAGCGGATCGAAATGGAGCGCTTGATCCGCGAAAGGGAAATCGAAAAGCAAAAGGCTATCGAACTTGCCGAACAGGTTCGTGCCATTGCCATTGCCGAGAAATCGAAAGAACAGTCGGAGGCGCAGTCAAATGCAGATATTGCGCGTGCCAAAGCTGTTCAAGCCGAAGAGAAAGTCACAACGGCGCGTGAAAACGAGATTGCCGAACGTCTCAAGGCAATTGAGCTGATCGAAGCTGCCAAGGAAGCCGAGCGTCAGGCAATTGGCATTAAGGTTGCCGCCGAGGCCGAAAAACTCGCGGCAGCAGATCGTGCAGAAGCGCTTCGCGAAGAGGCAGAGGGTGAAGCCGCAGCCGAGAAACTGCGAGCTGAGGCCGCTGAAATTCGCTATCGCGTTGATGCAGAGGGCGCGAGAGCAATCAACGAAGCACAGAATGTCCTGTCCGCAGAACAGATTGCGATGCAGATCAAGATCAAGCTTATCGAAAACCTTGATCAGATCATTCGCGAAAGTGTCAAGCCGATGGAAAATATCGAAGGCATCAAAATCATTCAGATCGATGGTTTGAACGGTACGTCTTCCGGGGGCGACAATGGAAAAAACTCGGGTGGCGGAAGTCTTGCCGACAACGTGGTGAACAGCGCGCTAAGATATCGGGCGCAGGCCCCGTTGCTTGACTCATTGCTAAAAGAGGTGGGGATCACAGGTGGCGACATTAACAGCATTGCATCCATCATTCCCGATTTGGACCCGACTGAAACACTATCGAAAGAGAAACCCGATACCAATACAACCAAGTAGAATCCGATATCAAAATAATCGGATAAGGATATGAACAAAGAAAACCCGTCCTGATAATTCAGAACGGGTTTTCTTTCGTCCAGTAACCTGAATTTATTCTTCGCTGGCAGTCGTGGCTTCTTTTTTCTTCTGGCCGATTTTCGGCTCTTCGCCTTTAAGAAGGCGGCGGATATTGCTGTGATGTGCAGCCCAGACAATCACCGCAAGGAAGATTGCAAGCCATCCGGCACCGGGATCATTGGCGATCAGGAAGGCCGCAATCGGGGCGGCAATCATCGCAATCAGGGCCGAAAGCGATGAAATGCGGAAAATCAGCGCCATGACAAGCCACGTCGCTGCCGCGACAACCCCCATGATCCAGTTGACCGCAACAAGGGTCCCAAGGGTGGTGGCAACACCCTTGCCGCCCTTGAAACGCAGCCATACGGGGAACATGTGCCCGACAACCGCGGCACCACCAGCAAAAATACCGGCCTCGGCATTGACAAAATGGGTAAATAGCAGGGCTGCTGCCGCACCCTTGCCGACATCGCCGACAAGTGTCAGGAATGCCAGAAATTTGTTGCCGGTACGCAGTACGTTGGTCGCACCAATATTGCCCGATCCGATCTTGCGGATATCGCCAAGTCCGGCCATCCGCGTCAGAACCAGACCAAACGGGATCGAGCCCAGCAGATAACCGCAAACGGTCGCAATCTGCAGCGACATCAGGGTTGCCTTGTAAGTGGCATCAAGTTCCATATTCACGCGCCTTCCGCGACAGAGGGATCGGCAAAAACCTCGCGACCATCAATGATGGTGCGCAGGACACGGCCTTGGGTAAGACGGCCGTCAAATGGCGAGTTTTTCGATTTTGACTCGAACTGATAAGGATCGATCTTCCACGGGCGATCCGGATCAAACAGCACCAGATCGGCTGCCGTCCCGATTTCAAGCGTACCGGCACCCTTGATGCGTACCAGTCCTGAAGGGGCGGTTGTCAGCTTGGTAATCACATCAAGCATCGACATGTGCCCGTTATGATAAAGCTCCAGCGTGATCGGCAGAAGTGTTTCAAAACCAACACCACCGGCGGCTGCTTGTGCAAAGGGCAGGCGTTTGGAGTCAACATCCTGCGGATTATGATCGGAGGCGATGGCATCAATCGTGCCATCGGCAAGGCCTGCCACAATCGCCTGACGGTCGTCTTCGGACCGAAGTGGGGGCGACAGCTTGGCAAAGGTCCGGTAATCCGAAACCGCATTTTCGTTAAGCGCAAAATAGAACGGGGCGGTATCGCACGTGACCTTAAGGCCGCGTTTCTTGGCCTTGCGGATCACCTCGACGGACTCTCCTGTCGAGATATGGGCAAAATGCAAACGTCCGCCCGTCATTTCAACCAGCCGCAAATCGCGCTCTATCTGCATGACTTCCGCAAGGGGTGATACACCGCTAAGACCAAGGCGCGTGGCAAGTTCGCCACTATTCATCGACGCCCCCCTGGAAAGTTCCGGTTCCTCGGGATGCTGGACAATCATGCCGTCAAAGAAAGTCGAATAAGATAGCGCCTGTCGCAGCAACCGGGCACTGGCGATGGTTTTCACGCCATCGCAAAACGCTACCGCGCCGGCCTGATGCAAAAGGCCCATCTCGGTGATTTCGCCACCCTCAATGCCCTTTGATACCGCGCCATAGGCAAAAACTTTGGCCAAGCCAACCTTGCGTGCCCGGCGTGCGATAAATTCGACACCGGCCACATCGTCAATTACCGGATCGGTATTGGGCAGGGCGATGATTGTGGTGATCCCGCCAGCTGCCGCCGAACGACCGGCGGTTTCGATGGTTTCCTGATGTTCGAACCCCGGATCGCGCAATTGCGCGCGCATATCGACAAGCCCGGGCGCAAGACACGCACCCGCAGCATCAACAATCTCGCAATCCTTGGGCAGGTTTTCGCGGGTGACCTGCGCACCGCAATCGATGATCTTGCTGTTTTCAATCAGGATGCCGCCCGTACTGTCGGTCTGTGCCTCCGGGTCAAGCAAACGGGCATTGATGATGGCCTTACGGCCCGTACCCTTTACGCGAATGGCTGGGGTCATGCCTGGCCTCCTGCCTGTCTGTGGTTCTGGACCAGCAATTCAAGGGCGGCCATGCGCACCGCAACCCCCATTTCAACCTGTTCGCGGATGACGGATCGTTCGACGTCGTCGGCGACTTCGCTGTCGATTTCGACCCCGCGATTCATCGGGCCGGGATGCATGATCAGCGCGTCGGGCTTGGCATTGGCAAGCTTGGCGCGATCAAGGCCATGGAAATGGAAATATTCGCGGACCGACGGGATAAAGCTTCCTTCCATGCGTTCAAGCTGAAGGCGCAGCATCATGACGATGTCGCAATCCTTAAGACCTTCTTCCATGTCATGGAAAATCTCGACCCCCATCCGGTCGATCTTTGACGGGATCAGGGTCGGCGGCGCGACAAGGCGCACGCGCGATCCCATGGTATTAAGCAGCAGGATATTGGACCGGGCGACGCGCGAATGCGCGATATCGCCGCAGATCGCGACATTAAGCCGATGCAGGCGGCCCTTGTGGCGGCGGATGGTCAGCGCATCAAGCAACGCCTGTGTCGGGTGCTCGTGGCGGCCATCCCCGGCATTGAGAACCGCACAATTGACCTTTTCGCTCAGAAGCTTGACCGCACCGCTGTCACCGTGACGGACCACAAGTGCATCGGGGTTCATGGCATTCAGCGTCATTGCCGTATCAATCAGGGTTTCACCCTTTTTGACCGAACTGGTGCCGACCGTCATGTTGATGACCATCGCCCCCAACCGCTTGGCGGCAAGTTCAAACGATGTCAGCGTTCTGGTCGAATTTTCATAGAACAGATTGACGACCGTGGCCCCGGCAAGAATGTTACTGGTCTTGTCTGCGGTGCGGTTCTTTTCCGCATAATGCTGGGCACGATCAAGAATAAGGGTGATTTCCCCCGGGGTAAGACCTTCGATACCGAGGAGGTGAGGGTGCGGATAGTGATCCGCCGCTGGTCCCATGACACTCATGGCGTTGCACATATTCCTTAAATGGTATGGGCAGAATTTCGCGCGGAGCATACCCAATTGCCCCTGCCACGGAAAGTTAAAATATTGCCCCAACATCCTGACCGAATGGTCAATATTTCGCTTGGTTTAAATCACACCACATGCAGCAAAACCGCAAGGATCGGGATGCTGACAATCGCGACAAGCGTGTGAACCGTAATGATGCTGGCCATCATCTGGGCGTCACCACCCATCAGGCGCGCCAGCACAAACGCACTCGCCGAACAGGGCAATCCGGCATACAGCACAACCGCCGCCAGTTCGACCTGCGGCAGGCCGAGCAAAAGGCAAAGCCCCGCTGCAATTGCCGGGCTGATGACAAGTTTGCCCAGCGTGGAAAATCCGACCGACCCCCCGGCGCGTCGTGCCGCCGAAAGATCAAGCCCCGCACCAACCGCCAGAAGCCCGATCGGCAATGCCGCACGCCCCAGAACTTCCAGAAACGGTCCAAGCACTGGCGGCAGGCCAAATCCCGTCATATTGATCCCAATGCCAAGAACACACGCCATCAGCAACGGATTGCGCAGAACATCGCGCAAAAGCGATACCGCGCCGGGCGTGCGGTCATTATCCCCCCAATGTGCGCAGGCCAGAACCGAAAGCACATTGACCGTCGGCACGACAAGGGCAACGCAAAGGGCCGTTACCGTCAATCCGGCTTCGCCCAGAAGGGCCGCGGCAACGGCAAGTCCGATATAGGTATTGGGCCGGATGGCGCCCTGAAACAGAGATGAAAACGCCGGATTGCCGACTTTCAGAACCGGCTTGGCGATCAGGATAAGAACGGTACATATGAAAACCGTGCCCAGCATCGCAGTCGCAATTCCCGCTAGTGGCAGGCTGCCCAGATCGGCGCGCGCTGTATTGGAAAACAGCAATGCCGGGAATGTCACATAATAGGTCAGCTTTTCCGCCCCTGGCCAGAACGCATCAGGCAGGAATTTGCGTTGCCGCAGGATGAAGCCCAGCACGATCAGGGCAAAGGTCGGTATCAGGGCGGACAGGATGGCTAACATGGGGCGCTTTCGAAAATATCTTGCCGCACGATGGGGCAGTTATTAATCGGTTGTTATGTGATTTGCTGTGATGGTTTGCATTGTAACAGTCCGGCCTGACGTCGTATTGACAAGACTGCCTGTTTCATTGCACGGACATCCTGTGATAATGGATGTCGCTCAGATAATGCGTTCAACGCACTGATTTATCAATTGAAAGAAATTCCTGCGCTGTGACCTGCCGCGCCAAACAGGAATGCAATCAGGGGAAAGCCCATGAGTCGCGCAATCGATCATCTGGTTCTGTGTGTCAATGATCTTGATGCGGCCTGCGATGCCTATCGCAAGCTGGGTTTTACCGTCACCCCGCGTGCCAATCATCCGTTTGGCACCGGCAATGCCCTGATCCAGCTTGATGGCATGTATATCGAATTGCTTGCCGTGATCGAGCCGGAAAAAATCGCTGAAACCGATCTTGCCGCGCCGTTCTCCTTCCCGATTTATAACCGCGATTATCTGCGTCAGCGCGAAGGCATGTCGATGCTGGCGCTGCAATCGCGCGATGCGGAAAAAGACCGGGAGGATTTCATTGCCGCGGGTGCCGCCGTGCCCCGTGTTTTCAAGTTCGAACGCGAAGCAACCCGCCCGGATGGTTCGCTTACCGATCTGGCCTTTTCGCTGGCCTTTGCCAATCATCCGCTGTTGCGCCATGCGGTGACCTTTGTCTGCCAGCATCGACATCCGCCTCAGAATTTCTATTATCCGGAATATCAAAACCACGCCAACGGTGCCTATGCGATTGGCAAGGTATTCCTCACGCATTGGGCGGCGGACGCGGTTACGGATTTCGTCGAAGAAATCGGAACCGAGAAGATCGTCACAGCTCTGCATAGTGATGAAATGGTCACCCGGTTCGGAATTGACGACCCGGCTTTCCCTACCGATGGCTTTGCCGGTTATGAAATCATCGTCAACACGCTCGACACGATTGCCCAAGCCGCCCAGTCCATGGGGGCAATCCATAAAAAGGGCCGTCTGATCCTGCCGCCCTCGAAATTTTTCGGAACACTGATTGTTTTTACGGCCAAAGGAAAAGCCGCCTGAACAAACAGGCGGCTGATCGAAAACTCTGAAACCAAGTGGTTTCGTTTGGCTGAAAATCAGGCTTCTTCGTCACCAAATTCATCTTCATCATCGTCGTCATCAGGGTTTGCGCCCGGATCGGTATGAAGATTAAGGTTATCAAGCGCACCTTGCAGGATATAGGCCGCAGCCGTTTTATCGACGACCTGCGCCCGGCGTTTGCGCGTCATGTCGACATCTTCAATCAGGATGCGTTCAACCGCATTGGTCGAAAGACGTTCATCCCAAAGCAGGATCGGCAGATCGATATAATTCTGCATTTCGTCCACAAAGGCATAAACCCGGTGGCATGCCTTGCCGACCGTGCCGTCAAGTTCACGCGGAAAACCGATGATGATGCCGCCGACATTCTGCTTGGTGACGATTGCCGAAAGTTCGGCAATATCACGCGTGAATTTCTTGCGCGAAATCAGCGAATAGGGGGACGCGATCTGTAGCCCGACATCCGAAAGGGCCACGCCAATGGTTTTGGTGCCGAGATCCAGCCCCAAAACGCGTGCTGCCGGTGTTAGAAACCGCAGCAATTCCTGTGTGTCATTGCAAATCATGGCGACCTTATAGGTGCGTTGCCCAAAAAACGCCAGCGCATTTCAACCGGCGAAACGCAATACTGACATGCCTGAAACGTCGGTGAAAGCATGGCTTTGCCCCTGATGCCAGCCATGATCGGGCGGCATCTTTCCCAACAGTTGGAAAAGTTGCCGAAATTGGCTGTCTCCGGCCCTTGCGGCGGGGGCGGCGGGGTGCTAGTTTCCGCGCTGTAATTTCAGGTTCCGGCAGGCTGACTGCTTGCCGGGTGTTTTGTCATTCCTTAAGAGAGACTTTCATCCATGTCGTCTTTGGATAAGGAAACAGTTCGCAGGATCGCCTTTCTGTCGCGTATCAACGTGTCCGAAGAAGGGCTTGGCGAACTGGCGGGAGATTTGACCCGTATCCTCGATTTCGTCGAGGAACTGCAAGAAGTTGATGTCGAGGGTTGTGATCCCCTGACGTCGGTTGCCGATCTGACCCTGCCGATGCGCAAGGACGAAGTCACCGATGGCAATATCCAGCAAAAAGTGCTGTCAAACGCACCGATGACCGATGCTGGCTGTTTTGTTGTGCCGAAGGTGGTTGAATAATGACTGATCTGACAAATCTGACGCTTGCCGAAGCCCGTGACGGGCTGGCAAAGGGCGATTACACGTCGGTCGAACTGACCGAAGCCCACATCAAATCGATGGAAGCGCACCGTAATCTGAACGCTTACATCACCGAAACCCCGGACAAGGCCATCGACATGGCCAAGGCTTCCGATGCCAAGCGCGCCAAGGGTGACGCGGGCAAAATGGAAGGCCTGCCGATTGCGATCAAGGATCTTTTCTGCACCGAAGGTGTCCAGACGACCGCAGCCTCGCACATTCTTGAGGGGTTCAAACCGGAATATGAATCCACCGTCACCACCAACCTGTTTGGTAACGGTGCGGTGATGCTGGGCAAGGCCAACCTTGATGAATTCGCCATGGGGTCGTCCAATACGTCGTCCTACTATGGCAATGTCATCAACCCGTGGAAGGGCAAGGATGGCAAGGATCTGGTTCCGGGGGGCTCGTCCGGTGGTTCGGCGGCTGCTGTTGCTGCGGGCATGGCGCTGGCGGCGACCGGTACCGATACCGGTGGCTCGATCCGTCAACCGGCATCCTATTGCGGTATTGTCGGCCTGAAGCCAACCTATGGCCGTTGCTCGCGCTGGGGCATTGTCGCCTTTGCAAGCTCGCTTGATCAGGCTGGTCCGATGACCAAGACCGTTCGCGACGCTGCGATCATGCTGGGCGCAATGGCCGGACACGATGCCAAGGACAGCACATCCGCCCCGGTAGCGGTTCCTGATTTCGAAGCTGCTCTTACGGGGGATATTCGCGGCATGAAAATCGGTATTCCCAAAGAATACCGTGTCGATAACATGCCCGAAGAAATCAACAAGCTTTGGGATAACGGTATTGCGATGCTGCGTGATGCGGGTGCCGAAGTGGTCGATGTGACCCTGCCGCACACCAAATACGCGCTCGGCACCTATTATATCGTTGCCCCGGCCGAGGCATCCTCGAACCTTGCGCGTTATGACGGCCTGCGTTACGGCCAGCGCGTCATGGACGAAGGCGACAGCCTGGACGACATGTATATGAAGTCCCGTGCGGCCGGTTTCGGCAAGGAAGTCCAGCGCCGCATCATGATCGGCACCTATGTGCTGTCGGCTGGCTACTATGACGCCTACTACAACAAGGCGCTCAAAGTCCGTCGTCGCATTTACGAGGATTTCGCAACCGCATTTGGCACCGTTGATGCCATTCTGGCACCGACCGCTCCGTCGGCGGCCTTTGCGATTGGTGAAAACGAAGACGATCCGGTCAAAATGTATCTGAACGATGTCTTTACCGTTCCGGCAAGTCTTGCGGGTCTTCCGGGTCTGTCCGTTCCGACGGGTCTGTCTGCCGAAGGTCTGCCGCTTGGTCTGCAGCTGATTGGTAAGCCGTTTGACGAAGAAACCGTTCTGCGTGTCGGTGGCGTGCTTGAAACTGCCGCCAACTTTACCGCGAAACCGGCCGGGCAGGAGGGCTGATCCATGACCTATATCATCGAAGGTTCAACCGGCCCTTGGGAAATCGTTGTCGGTCTGGAAGTCCACTGTCAGGTGGTTTCCAAATCCAAACTGTTTTCCGGTGCATCGACCACATTCGGTAACGATCCGAACACCAATGTCAGCCTTGTTGACGCGGCCATGCCGGGCATGTTGCCCGTGATCAACGAGGAATGCGTGCGGCAAGCCGTCAAGACCGGTCTTGGCCTTAAAGCCAGGATCAATCTTGAAAGCGTCTTTGCACGCAAGAACTACTTCTATGCCGATCTGCCGCAGGGCTATCAGATTTCACAGTTCGACAAACCGATTGTCGGCGAGGGGACCATTATTCTCGACATGCCTGATGGCTCGACCAAATCGGTTGGCATTGAACGCCTGCATCTTGAACAGGATGCCGGTAAATCGATGCACGATCAGGACCCGAAATATTCGCATATCGATTTGAACCGTTCGGGCGTTGCCCTGATGGAAATCGTGTCCAAGCCTGATATCCGCACCCCGGAAGAAGCCGGCGCATACCTGACCAAGTTGCGCGCGATTGTGCGTTACCTTGGCACATGCGATGGCAATATGAACGAGGGTTCGATGCGTTGCGATGCCAACGTTTCGGTCCGTCGTCCGGGTGCCGAATTTGGCACGCGTTGCGAAATCAAGAACGTCAACTCCATCCGTTATGTGATGCAGGCGATCGAGATCGAAGCAAAGCGTCAGGTCGAAGTCATCGAAGCCGGTGGCGAAATCGTTCAGGAAACCCGTCTTTACGATCCGCGTCTGGGTGAAACCCGTTCGATGCGGTCCAAGGAAATGGCACATGATTACCGCTATTTCCCGGACCCGGATCTGCTGCCGCTAGTATTCGATCAGGCATTCGTTTCCGAAATCGAAAAGACCCTGCCGGAACTCCCGGACGAGAAAAAAGCCCGCTTCATGCGTGAAAACGGTCTGTCGGCTTATGATGCCGGTGTTCTCGTTGCCGATCAGGAAAAGGCCGCCTATTACGAAGTTGTTGCCAAGGGCCGCGATGGCAAACTTGCCGCGAACTGGGTGATCACCAACCTGTTTGGTGCGCTCAACAAGCTGGAAGTTCCCGTCACCGAAAGCCCGGTTACGGCCGAAAATCTCGGCAAACTTCTGGACCTGATTTCGGATGACACCATTTCGGGCCGTATCGCCAAGGACGTCTTTGAAATCATGATCGAAACCGGCAATGATCCGGAAAAGATCGTCGAAGAAAAAGGTCTGAAGCAGATCACAGATACCGGTGCGATTGAAACAGCAATCGACGAAGTCATTGCGGCCAACCCGGACAAGGTTCAGGAAATCCGCGACGGCAAGGACCGCATGCTGGGCTGGTTCGTTGGCCAGGTCATGAAATCCACGGGTGGCAAAGCCAACCCGGGCATGGTCAACCAGATGCTCCGCGACAAAATCCTCGGCTGATTTCAATCATCAGAAGATGTGCAAAAGCCGCCCGTTTCGATCTGAAACAGGCGGCTTTTTGTTGGGTTCTATGTGTCGCTAATCATCTTCAACGTTAATGAGCCAAATGTTGCCTGAAGATTTCATAAAACATATTTTTTGTAGAATTGGGAGGCACCTGAGCTTTTTGTCGTTAAATCACAGATTTGCTGCCTGTAAGAGTAGGTTCAGGTTTCTTGGAGATGGCTCAATACCCCGATCTCTTTCTGCTTGCAGCATTTCATAGCTTAGAACAATAACGCGAGCCGCCTCCGATATGCTCCATGTCCTATTGTTTTGTGAGCGATAGGATTCAATTTCCTCGAGAATCATGCGTATTAAATCGGGGTCAATCACGCGCGCTTGATCCAGCACTTCGCTTCTCAGCATGCTGCCCCTTCCTGTCAGCAGCCAGCTTGCGTCTATGCCCTTATCAACCAGTACAGCCAAAGATGATGCTTTTGGTTCATTTTTGTCCAGCTCGTAACGTTCCCACGATTTGCGTGTAAGTCCGGCAAGGTTTGCTGCTTCCGATGCACTAAGCCCTAGATGCTTTCTTGCCTCTCTTATTCGCTCACTAAGGTTGGTTATCATAACTGCTGTTCCTGTATGGAATTGGAGTGTGAAGAATCAAAAAAACATGAACCTTTGATTTATTTAGATTCTCAAAATTGATACTTTTGGGTTTAATGGTCTAAAAAAATACCACTAAAGGTGTTTTTTCTTGATTTTGGTTCATTTTTGTACCACTGTTTCTCTGTCTTTGATGGTGTGTGCAGAGTGAACTTCAGTGCCAAACTGAAATGATCGCCTGTATCCGTGCATAAGCGATGTTTTGCCCGGGCGATATTTGGCATTCGCGATCTATCTGCGCTTGACTGTTAACTTTCCGACTGGGGTGTTGGTTAATCTCAAGCAAAGTGTGAGACGTGATTATACGCAGCTTGGCGAAGTGCTCAGGATGATCGTCGCACAGTGTTTATTTCCTGTAAGCATTCTGAAACCTTAGAAAACCTTCGTGATGACTTGAGGCAATGTCGCATATTTCATCTCAGGTTGCGTGCGGGCAGGTCATGTTCATTCAAAGCCATTGATTGCATGGGACAATTTTGCTCAGAGCGAAACAGTTTCCTCTGATTGCGGCGTGAAATGAATTCATTCTTTTGTATCAAGGCTCCCTCTAGATGTGTGGTTCTTTTTTGGGGGAACAATACTAAAGGATAGTTATTGGGGTGTGGGGTAGTAATATGGGGCTTCTAAAGCGAATTAAAATTGCCATCAAAGTTGCTGGCGGTTTTGGCGTGATGTTGGTTTTGATGATCACGGTGTCGGCGATCTGCGTTATTGCATTGATGGATGCAGACAGTAATTTCAACGAGTACCGGCAGATTGCACTGCAATCAAACCAAGCTTCACGTGTTCAGGCCAATATGCTTGAAGCTCGTGTCTCGGTTTTGAATTTTCAGATGAGGCAGTCTCCTGAAGCACTTGAAAACGCAAATCAAAGATTGGAAACAACCAAAAAGCTTAACGCCGAATTTTTGTCTCTTGTTAAAGACCCTGACTATCTCGAAAGTGCGAAAGCTGTGGATCAGGATATTGCGGAGTATGCTGCGGCGGTTCGCGCGTTAAGTGCAACCAAGGATACTGCGGAACAACAACGTATCGCTGAAAAGACCCTGAACGTTCTGGGGCCAAAGGTCGCAAGCGACATCGAAGAACTCAAACTGTCCTTCAAAGCCAAACAGGATGAGATTGGTCCTAGAGCAAAAGCAGAAAACGCTTTTGCCATTTCGCTTGCCGCAATTATTTCTGCAATTGCTGTGGTGGTCGGTTTGGCAGCAGCGTGGCTGATCGGTGTTGGTATTTCGCGTCCGATTATTACCATTACAAACGCGATGCGGGTTCTTGCCGGAGGCGACAAAACCGTCGATATCCCCGGACAGGATCACAAGGATGAAATTGGTGATATGGCCAAGGCGGTGCTCGTGTTTAAAGAAAACATGATCAAGGCAGAGGAACTGGCCGCCCAGGAAGTCGAAGCCCAGAAACAGCGTGAATCCCGCGCCAGGTTGATCGAAAAACTGACCGGTGATTTTGAAGGTGATGTATCGGTCGTTCTGAAAACGGTCTCGGATGCAGCGACCGAAATGCAGCATACTGCAACGTCAATGACGGCAACCGCGGAAGAAACCAGTCGTCAGTCAACGGTTGTTGCTGCGGCGGCCGAGCAGGCATCAAATAATGTTCAAACCGTTGCCAGCGCGTCCGAAGAACTAAGTGCATCGATCTCTGAAATCAGCCATCAGGTTACACAGTCATCCCGTGTGGCGGATAAGGCTGTTGTGGAAGCGCAAAGTACGAATGCACAGGTTCGTGGACTTGCAGAAGCGGCTCAGAAAATTGGTGATGTCGTCGGTTTGATCAGTGATATTGCGGCACAGACCAATCTTTTGGCTCTGAATGCCACGATCGAGGCTGCCCGCGCAGGTGAAGCAGGCAAAGGTTTTGCCGTTGTCGCGGCCGAGGTGAAAAACCTTGCTAATGCGACCTCCAAGGCCACCGAGGAAATTACCAATCAGATAACCGCAATCCAAAGCGAAACAGAGGGCGCTGTTGTTGCCATTGATTCCATCGGAACAACCATCACCGAAATCAGTGAAATTGCATCGGCAATAGCCAGTGCGGTTGAACAGCAAGGTGCCGCAACCGATGAAATCAATCGGAACGTCCAGGAGGCTTCTGCGGGTACCGGCGAAGTAACGGCCAATATTCACGGTGTCAACCAAGCCGCGGCATCAACCGGGGCTGCGGCCGAGCAAGTTCTTTCTGCCTCAAATAATATGTCTCAGCAGGCAGATATCCTGCTTCAGAAAGTCGAAGCTTTCTTGTCGGCGGTAAAGGCTGCTTAGGCTGTCTGCTGCGTTTCGCCAAGGCTCGGCGCTGATATGGTATTATGAATGCCACCGATCTTGTTTCGGCGTTATCTTTCAATGGTTAAGCCTGATTTAGCATGCGGGCTTAACCATTTTTCTATGTGCAATTTGCTTGGTGCCCGATGAAGTGATCCTGATGTTCCATTTTTTTGTAAGCTCAGAGGCGAAATATTTTCCTATGTGCCCGCAGTCCGGTAATCGCGCGGTGATGCGCCAAGGATGCGTTTGAACATGTTGCTGAACGCGGCGGGATTGTCATAGCCAAGGTCCATCGCAATCGTTGTCACGGCTTCGCCGGCGGCCAGTCTTGGCAGGGCGGCTAGGATGCAGGCCTGTTGACGCCATTCGACAAAGCTTGATCCGGTTTCCTTGCGAAACTGCCGGGTAAAGCTTCGGCGGCTCATGCCCAGATGATGGCACCAGTCATCGATGGTTTCATGCGGGGTTGGCGATGCCAGAAAGGCACGGCATTTTTCCCGTAATGCGGCCTGTTCCGGTAGCGGAAGCGACAGTGGCAGGACCGGCAACCGTTTGATTTCATGTTCGATCAGCGCCATCAGCGCCCCATCACGACCCGCCATATCATATTCCGCCGGGACGGCAACCGCTTCGATCAGTAAATGACGCATCAGCGATGAAATGCCGACCACCTTGCACTGGTTGTCTGTCGCGCCCAGCCGGTCCGGGCGCAGATAAAGCGAGCGCATTTTGACATCGCCAAACAGGCGGACCTCGTGGATGACCCCGGCGGGGATCAACATGCCGCGCTGGGGCGGCATCATCCATGCGCCGTGCGGGGTTGATGCCATCAAAACCCCGGTCATGCCATATAGCAACTGATCGCGATCATGGCGATGGGCGGCAATCACATGACCATCGGGATAATCCGTCCCCAATGCGATAATCGGTCTTGGAACTTCGCGAAATGATGACATCGATGCCTGTCTTGCGTGATTGGCCCAGTCTCGTAATAAATTGACCCTAACGCGGTGGTGGGCCGTTTTGCAATTTTTATAATGATGATCAACGCACCAAGGCGTGCGTTTAATGTCATTTCAACGAGGTCCCCGATGAACGAAGCCGTTCTCAACCGACCGCAAGTCTCCCGAACCGTTTTGCCGGTTCTGGGTGCGGCCAGTTTCTGCCATTTGCTGAACGATATGATCCAGTCGCTATTTGTCGCGGCTTATCCGGTGTTCAGGGGCGGCTTTGATCTATCGTTTGCGCAGCTCGGTCTATTGACCCTGACCTATCAGGTGACGGCATCGTTGCTGCAGCCCTTTATCGGCCATTTCACGGACCGTCGACCGCAACCTTATTCCTTGCCATTCGGCATGGGGATGTCGATGGCGGGGCTTTTGGTTCTGTCCTCGGCAACCAGTTTTGCGGTGCTGCTTATGGGCAGTGCGATGCTGGGTGTGGGATCGTCGATCTTTCACCCGGAATCCTCGCGTCTGGCGCGTCTGGCATCGGGCGGGGCGCATGGCTTTGCGCAGTCGCTGTTTCAGGTGGGCGGCAATGTCGGTTCAGCCATCGGGCCGTTGCTGGTGGTCGCAGTGGTTTTGCCGCACGGACAGGGCAGTCTGGCATGGTTTGCCTTTGCTGCATTGGCCGGTGTTGTGATCCTGACGCTGCTCGGGCGTTGGTATAAACGCAACGGCCATGCCGTGCGGCGCCCGCGTGTTGTTCATCTGGCGGCAAATCTTCCGGCCCGACGCCAGGTGATTGGCGGCCTTCTGGTTCTGTTCTGTCTGATGCTGTCGAAATGGTTCTATCTCGCCAGCTTCACCAGCTATTACGTGTTTTACCTCATGGAAAAATTCCCGCTCTCCGAAGGCGATGCGCAGATTTATCTGTTCATTTTCCTGGCCTCGGTTGCGGCGGGAACCCTGATCGGCGGATCGGTCGGCGACCGGATTGGCCGCAAAAAGGTGATCTGGGGATCGATCCTTGGAGCACTGCCCTTTGCAATGATCCTGCCCTATGTCGGGTTGGGGGCAACCGTGATGCTCTCGATTGCCATCGGTCTGATCCTGTCATCGGCATTTTCGGCGATTGTTGTCTATGCGCAGGAACTTGTGCCGGGACGTATTGGCATGATTTCCGGTCTGTTCTTTGGCCTGGCCTTTGGGCTTGGCGGGATTGGTGCGGCCATTCTTGGCGTGATGGCTGATCATTTCGGGCTGGGGCTGGTCTATCAGGTTTGCGCATGGTTACCGGCCATTGGTTTCCTTGCGATTTTCCTGCCTGATATCGAACATGTCGACAAAGCCTGAATGCGGGAAACCGAAACGCAAAAGACCGCCCATCGGGGCGGCCTTCCGCGTGGATATCTTGATCGATCAGGCCAGTTCGCGGGCCGGATAACCGGCATCGTCAATGGCGGCGATCAGGGCTGCGACATCGGGATTGCCGGTCACGGTTACTTCGCCCTTTGCAAGGTCGATATCGGCTTTTTCAACCCCCGAAACGCCCTCGACAGCTTTGGTAACAGTGGCAGCGCAATGGCCGCAGCTCATTTCATCGACTTTCAGTTTCAGCATTCCGGTTGCTCCGTCAGGTTGGATTCGATAATCCGACTATGGGGCTTCCAGTTGCTGGAAGGTCAAGCGATTATTTACCAAGCAGTTTGATAACCTCATCTGCGGCCGCATCGCTGGATGCAGGGTTCTGGCCAGTTACCAGTTTGCCATCGACAACCGCATGGGACGCCCACATGTCAGCGCGTTCATAAAGGCCGCCCTGTTTGGTGAATTCGTCCTCAATCAGAAGCGGGACGACCTTTTCAAGGCCGACGGCCTTTTCTTCGTCATTGGTGAAGCCGGTGACTTTTTTGCCCGCCACCAGCGGCTTGCCGTCTTTGGTTTTGGCATTCACGAATGCTGCCGGGCCGTGGCAGACAGCGGCCACCGGTTTGTCCTGTGCGACGAATGCCTCGATCAATGCGATGGATTTGGCATCAATTGCCAGATCCCAAAGCGGCCCGTGACCGCCGGGATAAAACAGCGCGTCGTAATCATTGGCTTTCAGGCCATCAAGCTTCACGGTGTTGGCGAATGCCTTCTGGGCGTCGGCATCACCTTCAAACCGTTTGGTCGCCTCGGTCAGGGCATCGGGAACCTGGCTGTTGGGATCAAGCGGCGGCTGACCACCCTTGGGGGATGCCAGCGTGATATCGGCACCGGCATCGCGGAACCGGAAATAGGGGGCGGCAAGTTCTTCCAGCCAGATACCGGTTTTATGGCCGGTATCGCCCATTTTGTCGTGGGACGTCACAATCATCAGAATACGCATCGTTTTGGTCCTTGATATGTGAATAGGATTTGCACCAAGGATAGAATGCTGATCTAATTTGCGGAAGATCGAAGAATTGGACAGATTGTCAAATTAAATGAGCATATAAAATGTCGGCACTGGATGAAGTTCGGGCAATGATGATTTTCGCCCGTGTGGTCGAGGATGGCGGGTTTTCTGCCGCAGCGCGCAAGATGGGGCTGAGCCGTGCTGCGGTGTCTCATCAGATCAGGCAGCTTGAAGCCAAACTTGGCGTGCCGCTGCTTCGGCGCAGCACCCGCAATTTCAGCCTGACCGATGCCGGAACGCGTTATTACGACAGTTGCCGGACGATTGCGCTGGAGGCTGAGGCCGCCCGCAAGCGGGTCGAAGTCATGCGTGACGAGCCGGTCGGCAAGATATCGATTACTTCATCGGTGCATCTGGGCACACTTCGGATCGTGCCGATCCTTGACCGGTTTCGCCAGACCTATCCGGGGGTGGCGATTGATGTTCATCTGTCTGACGAGGTTGTCGATCTGATCGGGCGGGGGATTGATATTGGCATCCGGTCCGGGCCGCTTAAAAGCTCGGAGCTTAAAAGCTTCAAGCTCTATCAGACCCACCGGATCATTGCGGCGTCGTCGGGGTATGTTGCACGGGTGGGCTTGCCCGAAACCCCCGAACAGCTCGCCGATCATGACTGGGTGATGTATAGCCGGGTTCCCGAAACCCTGCGCCTGATCTGCGATGATCAGGAAAAATCCATTCGGGTATCGGGTAGTGTCCGGGTTGATAATGCAACCGCCCGTCTGCAATTCCTGCGTGGCGGGCACGGGCTTGCGGTTGTGCCGTTTTGCGATATTGCCGATGAAATTGAGCGCGGCGATGTCGTGCATGTTCTGCCGAACTGCAAATTGCCCGATCTTGAAGTTTTTGCCGTCTTTCCGGCCGGTGTGACGCGCAGTGCCAAAATCCAGTCGCTGCTTGATTTCATGCGCCGCGAACTGCGCGATATCGATATGGGTCGCAATGGCGGATAACCGTTTTTGGCTGCCGTTGTCATATTGATCAATCCCGATTGATCGGCTATTCCCCAATAACGATTTTCGGGGGAAACCATGGCCAAGCTGTTCTTTTATTATTCGTCGATGAATGCGGGCAAATCGACGACGCTTTTGCAATCGAGCTTCAACTATCAGGAACGCGGCATGCAGACGCTTCTGCTGACCGTGGCGTTTGATGATCGTTTCGGTGTCGGCAAGATCGCATCGCGCATTGGCCTTGAAGCCCCGGCCGTCTTGTTTGACGGCAATACCGATCTTTGCGCCCTGATTGGGGAAAAGCTTGATGAAGGCCGGATTGATTGCGTGCTGGTGGACGAGGCACAGTTTCTGACCAAGGATCAGGTCTGGCAGCTTTCCGATGTCGCCGACAAGCTTGGCGTGCCGGTGCTGTGTTATGGCATCCGTACCGATTTTCAGGGGCAGCTTTTCGAAGGCTCGAAATGGCTTCTGGCCTGGGCGGACAAGCTAAGCGAACTTAAGACAATCTGTCATTGCGGACGCAAGGCCGGGATGGTTCTGCGCGTTGATGAAAACGGCAATACGGTGCGCGAGGGGGCCCAGGTCGAAATCGGTGGCAATGATCGCTATGTCTCGGTCTGCCGACAGCATTTCAAGGAAGCGATGGGCAAATAAGCCGCCCGAATCCCTATTTTTCACAAAAAATGTTTAATCACATCGATTATTCATTTTTACTCAGGAATAAATCAGGGACGTGATTTCCGGTGCGATCAGCGTGTAAGCCACCAGCCACATCACCGCACAGGTGACCCCATCAATGATTTTCCACGTGATCGGCCGCGCCACATAGGGGGCCAGCCACGCCGCGCCCAGCGCGATGGCAAAGAACCAGACGAAGCTTGCGCTCATCGCGCCAAGCGCAAAGGTCAGCCGTTCGTCGGCGGGGAATTGCCCGCCAATCCCGCCCAGCATGACAACGGTATCAAGATATACATGCGGGTTCAGGAGGGTCACGGCAAGCGCCGTCGACAGAACTGCCTTCCAGCCCGCCTGCCTGACATCGCTTTCTGACAGGGTTTCGGTTTCAAACAGACGCCTGAGCGCTGCAAACCCGTACCAGATCAGGAAGGCCGCACCGCCCCACGTCGCGATTTTGGTCAGGATCGGGTAGGTGGCAACCAACGTTCCCAGACCGGCAACACCGGCTGCGATCAGGATGGTATCACATAGCGCGCAGACAAATGCCACCATCACCGGATGGTTGCGACGCAACCCTTGCCCGAGAACAAAGGCATTCTGCGCGCCAATGGCAATGATCAGTCCGCCGCCAAGGCCAAATCCGGTCGCAAAAGTCAGAAGCATTTTTCATCCCGCAAAATCGCTGTTGATGGGGCAGGGATAGCAGTTTTAAGAAATAAGAAAATCGAATTATCATGATATAGTATTAGTAAATTTTATGATTAGAATGCGCGAGGCAGCGTATGGCCAGCCCCGTTACCATTCGGCTCTGTTTAAGCAGCTCAGCAATACAGTAGTTAGTTGTGCCGACAGGTGCTGCTGTCCTGATAGGGGTGATGCATCCTTGGATGTTGATGATGCATCTATGAATAGGTGTGCGGCTGGTGGATGAGGCAGTGACAATAAAATGATCGATTACAAGCTGTTACAAGCCAGCGCCGAGGTGATCCGTCATGGCAGTTTTGAGAAGGCGGCGCGTGATCTTGGTCTGACGCAGTCGGCGATATCGCAGCGGGTCAAGTTGCTGGAAGACCGGCTGGGGCAGCCTTTGATCATCCGGTCCAAACCGATTGCCGCGACCGATGCCGGAAAGCGGCTTTTGCAGCATTATCAGCGGGTCAGCCTGCTTGAGCAGGAATTATATGATGAACTGCCAAAGCTGCATTCGGTCAGCCGTTTCGGCCAGATCGCGATTGCGGTCAATGCCGACAGTCTGGCGACATGGTTTGTCAATGTGCCCAAGACGCTGTTTGATGAGCTTGACCTGCTGGTGCATCTGACGGTCGAGGACGAGGCACTTAATCACGAGGCACTTCAGGCCGGCACCGTGCTGGGTGCGGTCAGTTTGCGGCCCGATCCGATACAGGGGTGCCGGGTGCGGCCACTGGGCGCGATGCGCTATATCATGGTGGTGTCGCCGGAATTCCGCGACCGGTACTTTGCCGATGGTGTAACGGCGGATGCTTTGCGATCCTGCCCGGCGGTGAATTTTTCACGCTATGACGAATTGCAAAACCAGTTTTTAAACCGGTATTTCGGATTGGTGCCGGGCGAGTTCCCGGCCCATACGATGCCAAGTTCACAAGGTTTCGTTACCGTGGCCGAGCAGGGTATCGCCTATGCCGTGGTTGAGGAGCATCAGGCGGCGGAGGGTTTACAGAGCGGACGGTTGGTGCAGCCATGCCCGCATGTAATCGAACGGCCGCTTTATTGGCATCACTGGAATATGCAAAGTGGATTGCTGTCGCAGGTTAATGAGATCGTTCTGGGTGAAGCGCGCCATTATTTGCCCCAAATCGGGAACTAAAGGGTTGGGATCGCGTTTGTTTTCGGGTTTGGCGATATGGCATGCCCACCCATTGGCTTTGCCAATCGGATTTGACAGGGGATGAATTCTGCCGCTTACTCATATGACTTCCAGATTGTGCGCTAATGCCTTATGGAAACAGGAAGATTGAATGCCGCATCGCCTTGTTGCCTGTGAACATTGCGATTACCTGCATGTCGAAGACGACATTCCACCGGGCTTTGTGGCACGTTGCATCCGGTGCGGGTCGCCCTTGTATGAGGCGCAGAAGGGTACGGTTGAACGGCCTCTGGCCTTTGCCATTACAGCATTTGTCCTGTTTCTGATTGCCAATTCATTTCCGATCCTGACCTTTGCCATGGAAGGACGCACCGAAAGCAATACGTTGCTGAGCGGGGTTGTGACCTTCTGGCAGGAGGGGTTCCCGTTTCTGGCCTTTATGGTCGCGTTGACGTCGATTGCTGCCCCGCTGATGCTGATCGGGGCTTATATCTATGTGCTCGCGCCGCTTTATTTCGGGTTCGTGGTGCCGGGCTTGCGGGCAGTCTGGCGTGTTTTGGCTGTTATTCGGCCTTGGTCGATGCTTGATGTGTTTCTGATCGGACTTCTGGTCGCGCTGACCAAGCTTACGGATTTTGCCGATGTCATTGCCGGGCCTGCCTTTTATGCAGTTTGCTTTCTGATCCCGACGACATTGCTGATGAGCACGACGCTGGATCCAAGGACGATCTGGCGGCGACTGGCGCCGGAAAATTTGCGCTATGCGACGTTAGAGGATCTGGAAGAATTGCGTGTCGGTACCGGGCAGGAGAAGGCAACAGGCTGGATGACCTGCGAGATCTGTGCGTTTGTCGTAACGGACAGTGCCGCACGGGAAACCGGAGGCAAATGCCCGCGTTGCGGGACGCATCTGCATCATCGCAAGTCGGGCAGCCTGTCGCGGGCCTGGGCACTGCTGGTGACAGCGGTCGTTTTTTATATCCCGGCCAACATTTTTCCGATCATGACGATCACCTATCTGGGGCGGGCGGAATCCGATACGATCCTTTCCGGGGTGGTGGTGCTGTTGCAATCCGGGCAATGGCCGATTGCGATTGTTGTCTTCACCGCCAGCATCGTGGTGCCGATCATGAAGATTGTCCTGCTTGGCTGGGTTTATGCCGCAACGGGTTTGGGGCTTGCCGGGCCGCTTCGCGAACGGACATTGATCTATCGCGTGACCGAACTGATCGGGCGCTGGTCGATGATTGATGTGTTTATGGTGTCGATACTGGCAGCACTTGTGAAATTGGGTAATATTGCAACCGTCGCACCGGGTTTTGGTGCTGTGGCCTTCTGTGCCGTGGTCATTATGACCATGCTGTCGGCAATGGCATTTGATCCGCGGCTGATCTGGGATCGGGCGGGAATGCAAAAGGAACAGGGGATGTCATCATGACGGACGACACCAGCCGGAATGCCGGTCAGGGGCAGCCAGGCAGGCCCGATGTGAAAAAGGCATTTCAGAACCTGCCGGTCATCTGGATCGTGCCGATTGTCGCGTTAATCATCGGCGGTTGGCTTTTATGGCGCGATGCGGCAGCCAAAGGACCAGAAGTTACCGTGACGTTCGAAACGGCCGAGGGACTGACCGCGGGCAAAACCGCCGTGCGGTATCGTGATGTTGATGTCGGACAGGTTACCGAAATCAATCTGAGCGAGGATTTCGGGCATGTGGTTCTGACGATGCGGATGAATTCGGATTTTGAACCCTATCTGACCGATAAAACCAAATTCTGGGTGGTACGCCCGCGCGTTTCCGCACAGGGGATTTCCGGCCTTCAGACCATCGTTTCAGGGGCTTATATCGAAGCGGTTCCAGACAGGTCTGGCCAAGAGGCCCGCGAGTTTACCGGATCGGAAGAACCGGAATATGTGCCTGATGGATCGGACGGAACACGGTTTATCCTGATGGCGGAGGAACTTGGTTCAGTCGCGTCGGGAACGCCGGTTCTTCTGCGCGGGGTAGAGGTTGGCGAGGTCCTTGATACCAATCTGGATTCCGCGGCCGAAAAGGTGTCGATCCCGATCTATGTCCGCAAGCCGTTTGATGGATTGGTCAAGCGCGATACGCGTTTCTGGAATTCCAGCGGCATCAGTCTTGATCTGAATGCGGAAGGCGTATCGGTGCGTGCCCAATCTGTTCGATCAGTTTTGGCCGGTGGCATCAATTTCTATACGCCTGACGAAAGCCTGAATTCGGAAACAGCGAAACCCGATACGGTGTTCCGGTTAAACGACAGCCGTAAACAGGCGGAAATTCTGGCGTATGGCATCACGCAGAAATACATGCTGTATTTCGATTCCTCTGTACGCGGGCTTTCGCCCGGCGCGCCGGTTGAATTCAATGGCATTCGCGTCGGCACGGTCAACAGCGTCAATCTGGAATATGTCGTTCCCAATCAATCGTTCCGGGTGCCTGTTGAAGTGACGCTGGAGCCCGAACGGGTGCAAATGGTCGGCAATCAGGACACCGCCGATGTCGATTATGCGAAGATCATGGATGTTCTGGTCGAACGTGGTTTGCGGGCACGTCTGAAAACCGGGAGCTTTATAACCGGCCAGCTGTTTGTTGATCTGGGCATGTATCCGGTGACGCCGCCCCGCTATCTGGGCGATGCGCAGGGGAAAATTCCAGAATTGCCGACATTGCCGCAAAAGATCGATGAGATCAGCAATTCCCTGTCCTCGTTGCTTGAAAAGGTTGAAACATTCCCGATTGAGGAAATCGGCATTCGACTGTTGGGGACTGTCGAGGGGATGGAGAACATTGTTACATCGCCTGCGATCATTGAGAGCATGGATAGCCTGAAACAGGCAGCTGCCGGGGTGAACCAGCTTGTGACGAACCTTGATACCAGCGTGTTGCCAGCCACTCAGAAGGCGCTGGAATCCGCGCAGGTTGCACTTGGCGGTGTACGTGACGTGACATCGCCGAATTCGCCGATCCGCTATAATTTTGAGGAAACTCTGAAAGAGCTTTCGGCGGCAGCCAGGTCGTTGCGGGATCTGGCCGATTTCCTTGAACAAAATCCGAATGCTCTGATCCTGGGCAAACCGGGCCGCCGGGAGGAAGAATGATGCGGGAAATGCAAATGAAACCGAAAACAACGGCGACAATTCGCAAGCGACTGATCGCGGGGGTGTTATTGGCATCGCTTGGCTTCCTGTCCGCGTGCAGCACACCGGTTCAGGAACGTTATTATCTGTTATCCCCCGACGATGTTGCAGCCCCGTCGGGGGCCACCCGAACGGCGGTGATGGGGGTGGGACCGATAACCATCCCAAGCCATCTTGATCGCAGCCAGATTGTGACGCGCAGTAGTGACAACCGGCTGGTGATCAACCAGTTTGATCGCTGGGCCGAGCCGCTGGATGAAAACATTCAGCGGGTGTTGATCGAAAACCTTGACCATCGGTTGAGCCCGCAGCGGATCGAGACATTCCCGTGGAACTCGCGCGACGGGGTTGTCTGGCAGATCGTGGTCGATCTGGGACAGTTCGAACGTCAGCCGGACGGTTCGGTGCAGATCGCAGCGCGCTGGAAAATTGTCAATTTCAATTCGGGTGAAACCGCCGTATCCGAACGGTTTACCGATTCCGTGGTTCCCAAGGATACAACAACCGAGGCAACTGTCGCTGCCATGAGTGTCCTTTTGGGGCGGCTTAGTGATTCTATTGCCCGGTCGTATCGCTGAGTTCTCGTCAAAGCAGAACTTGGATAGGGTCCTTAAATCAACGTGTATGCATCTATGGTTGTATTAATGGCGTCGCATGTGTTTTGGATTGCGTTTTCTGTCGCGCAATACGGGGATTTTTGGGCTCATTTGAGAAGTTCGAATTCGCCCTATTGTTTTCAGCATCAGAATTGCCTTATAAAGAAGTATAAATATAAAAAAAACGGGACACGCGCCTGACTGAGAAATGGCATGCAAATGCCGCCCCAAACAGGAAGTTAGGGAGCCAGTGCGCGTTATGTCGGATACGACGTTTGAAGTACGAGTCCAGCGTGGGGAACGCTGGATCATTCATTCGACCTTTGATGTCGAGAAAGAGGCGGTTAACGAAGCTGAGAAGCTTTTAAAGACCAAGATCTCTGCGGTTCGGGTTGTTCGTGATTGGGAACGCGCCGACGGTCGTCATATTGAAAAGGTCCTTCTGGAAAAACAGGGTGCTGGTGAAGACGACGACAAGGATGTTCGTGTCTCAGCCATTGAAGATGCACCGCTTTGTGATTCCGATAACGACCTGTTGCAGTCGGAAAGCCGCGCGACGATCAATCGTCTGCTGCGCAAATATTTCGAACAGGAAATCCTGACACCTTGCGAGGTAATGTATAATTACCAGAACCTGCGCAAATTGATGTTCCACGATACATTAATGCCGACCGCAGTGGACAAGGTGGCTGGCATTCATGCCAAGGCGACCGACGGCGACCATATTGAGGCCATGAACAAGCTGCATGGCGCGATTGAACAGTTGGCTGCCCGTGCGCGCGAGGTTGAAAAGGTCGACCTGCCGGCGTTTGAAGATGCGACCATTTCCGAAGTTCGTGACGAAATTCGCCGTCTGAACCTTGCGGAGGATACCGACTTCCTGACGATGGTTGCGCTTACGCGCGTTCTATCATCAAGCCGCAACTGGGTGGGTAAGCTTGATCTGGCGCTGAAGGTCAAGGGGGACGAGAAAGACGAGGCAGCGCGTAAGCTGCTTGACGATGTTATTGCCGATATCCTTGGATCGCCGGTGGCGCTGAAAGAACTGCTTGGCAGTTCGCGAAGCTTTGGCGACGCGGTTATCCTGCATATTGATCTGGCGATGGGGCGTGCACACGGCAATCGCGGGGCGGCGGATGATATTCTTGAACTGCTTAACCCGCTGTTCGGGTCGGGATTGCTTTCGACATCGCAGGATGCGCTGTTTGACTATATCGTTCGCGAGTTGCGCAGTGCAAACAGCCTGACCCGTCATGAAGGGGATCATGATCCGCTGGTCGGTATTCTGGATCGTCTGATTAGTGAGAAGGGGGTCGTTTACGGCGCACCGATGGTAACGGCCATTGCCGAGCGTGGCGCACGTCTGCGAAATGTTGGCGGCCCACGGGCATTGATTGACGGTGTTGCAGAAATCAACGGCCGCATGGGGCCGAATTGCCGCAAGATGGCCTGGCTTCTGGCGGTTGTTAATTCGGGGATTGTCGAGGATTTTGGCGAAGAAGTTTTCGACATGCTGATGGATACGGTCAAGGATATGCGGGCATTGCGCGCTTTCTGCGACAGTGAAGCCAAACCGCGCGACAAGATGGCGACGGTCACGGTGATGAATGATGCGCTTCAGGCATCGAACCTTTCCGACGAGCAGAAACAACGCATTGGTGACAAGCTGGACGAGGGACTGGCCGATTATCTGGTGCGTGAAAAGGTGATCGAGCGGATCGACAATCCGTCGCTTCATCTGCGCAAGCGCGCCTATATGCTGGTGCAATTCTGTTCGAGTGGCGTTCTGATCGAAGGCAAATCGGCATCGATGGCGCGAAAAAGGGTCGTCGGATATTTGAAGCAGCCCAATTTCACCGACAAGCTGGTTGATGACATCAAGGACATGACGGCCAAGGAAGGCACGATTCGTGACTTCTATGCCCTGCTGCAGCGAAGCGGTTTTTAGGGTGGCTGAACCCGGGGTTGGTGGGGAGACGCAGTAAAAACTGCGAAGCGACACACCCCGCGAAGATTGTTGCAGCATATGCTGTGGCAAGATTCGTGGGGTGTTTGTCATTGTTGCCATTCGTTTCGTGAGGCATGCTGCATTCCTGATTAAAGGGGATCGCCATGCCAGAGCGCATTACCAACACCACAAGCATCAGAATGATTGCCTGTTTTGCCTTTGACGATGTCATGAGTCTTGATGTTGTCGGGCCCTTACAGGTTTTTGCATCCGCCAATGCCGAGCTGGAGCGGCAGGGGCGTGAACGCGACTATGAGGTGCTGGTGATTGCCGATGCGGCAGGGCCTGTGCCGACATCGGGCGGTTTCAGGCTGTATGCCGATCTGGATTGGCGGGAGTTGGAGCTGCAAGCGACCGATACGGTGCTGATTGCGGGGGGCGATGGTGTCAATCGGGTGCGCGAGCGGCGGGATATACTGGATTGGCTGGTGCAGGTCGAAATGTGCGTGCCAAGGCTTGGTTCGGTTTGTTCCGGAGCGTTGATCCTTGCCGAGGCAGGATTGCTGGACGGGCGTCTGGCAACCACGCATTGGTCGCGATGTGATGAGATGCGCAAATGTTTCCCCAAGGTCGATGTGATCGAAGATCGTTTGTACAGTTATGATGCGCACGGTCTGGATGGTGATCCGCATATCTTTACGTCGGCCGGGGTGACGGCGGGTATTGATCTGGCGCTAGCACTGGTGGAGGCGGATCACGGGCGGGTAATTGCCCTTGCCGTAGCACGACGTCTGGTGATGTTCTTAAAACGGCCGGGCGGGCAGGCACAGTTTTCTGCCTATCTGACACCCGCCATCGGAACCACGGCACAGCTTGTCGGATTGCTGGAATGGATACCGGCCAATCTGGATGGTGATCTGTCGCTGGAAGTTCTGGCAAATCGTGCGGGAATGTCGGCACGGACATTTTCACGGGTATTCACCCGTGATCTGGGCATGACACCGGCACGTTATGTTGAACGGGTGCGGGTCGAAGCCGCGCGCGTCCTTTTGCAGGATGATGGCATGACGGTGACGCGTGTGGCGCGGCTTTGCGGTTTTGGCCATCCGGAAACCCTGCGCCGGGCCTTTCAACGCCATTTATCTGTCAGTCCGCAGGAATATGCTGATCGTTTCGGACGAAGGCCGGTGGCCGTTCCGATTTAGGTGAACGGCGAAGATATTTTCGTAATCATCTGTTTTTATTGGAGTTGGCAACATGCTGTTACTGACCAATGGATCAGTGCGTCTGCTATTTATTGCCCAGGCGCTTTACTGGTCCTGTTCGCTGATCGGGATAACCCTGACATCACTGATCGGAATTGATCTGGCACCGATGGCGGAACTGGCGACCCTGCCATTGGCCTTGCTGGTTGTGGGCAATCTGGTTTGTGTGCATCCGCTGTCGATGATCATGCAGCATTATGGCAGGCGCACGGGATTGTTTCTGGGAGCCGCAAGCGGCGTGGTTGGCGGTGCTGTCGTGGCGGGTGGTGTGTATCAGGCGGAATTTTTGCTGGTGTGTCTGGGCACGTTTTTGATTGGCGGATATCAGGCATCGGCAATGTATTACCGTTATGCCGCCCTTGAGGCGGTCCGCGATGATCAGAAAGGTCGTGCGGCGGCACTTGTGGTTGGTGGCGGTGTTCTGGCGGCGCTGATCGCGCCGGAAATTGCCAGCTATACGCGTAACATGGTCGCGATTCCGTTTGCCGGATCGTATCTGGCATTGGCCGGGTTGGCGACCATCGCAGCCCTGATCATGTTGATGTTGCGTGATGGCGGGGTTCCGGCAAAAACGCGCACCGGTGGTGCGGTCATGCTGGAACTGTTGCGCCGTCCAAGGTTGCGCGGGGCGATTGCCATCAGTGCCGCGGGCCATGGCATCATGATCCTTGTGATGACGGCAACACCGCTTGCCATGAAGTTTTGCGGGTTTGATGTCGATACGGCGGCGAATGTCATTCGCTGGCACATTATCGGCATGTTTTTACCAGCCTTTGCCGCCGGCCCGATGATTGATCACTTTGGCGCGCGTTTGATGGCGATGGTCGGCGCGCTGGCGCTGTTGTTCAGTGTGGCTTTTGCCGTGTCGGGGATCAGTTTTTCGGCGTTTCTCATCAGTTCGTTCTTGCTTGGGATCGGTTGGAACCTGATGCTTCTGGCGGGGACGACGCTTTTGGGCGAGGGGCATGACGCATCGGAACGCGGTCATGCGCAAAGCCTGATGGAGCTTGGCAACAGCATTACCGGAACCGTGGCATCGCTGGTGGCAGGTGCGCTGATTGCCGGGGCGGGGTGGAACATCATCAATTTCGGTGTTTTGCCGGTGCTTCTGGTTGCCATTTTCCTGATGTGGGCGGGGGGCCGCAAACCGTTGACGCAAGGCGCATGACGTACATAAAGAAACCGCCGGTCAAACGACCGGCGGTTCGAGTTGCAGGGCGAACGGGGAGTGTCGCCCCGGCGCGATCTCGTATCGCGTGGTGTCACCGGCGGGAATGACCGCGCCGCTGTATCCGGGCAATAAAAAACCGGCCCTCAGGCCGGTTGTGCATTCATTGTCGGGCTGTGGGCCGCGACGAATTCCTTGATCTTTTGCAGGACAAATTCACGAGATGAGTTTTCACGGGTGCGAAACAGCACTTCGCGATCATGAATGACAAGACCGAGATAGACCGGGCTTGTGTGGCCTTCCTTGCTGAGTTTCAGGGCGCGAAGGGTATGACCGTTGTCATCCGTGCTCTGATAGATGGTGCGCATGGTGCTTTAACCTGCTTTCTGTCTCTGACGGGTTCAAACCGGAAAAAGAAGCTTACAGTGCCCTTATGACAGCCAAGTTTTTCGCTGCGATGACAGCAATATGATGGTTTGAAGACTCTTTTGATCCTCAACCGCAAAAGGCAATGGCAAAGCCCTTCAAAAAGCTGGTGGTTTCATTCGCCCGATTTGATAAAAGAAAACGACCAGATCGCCTGTTTCCGGCATTGACATGGGATGATGCGATGTTTAAGAAAGGCGTCGTTCCGCACGGAACAGCAGAGAGATAAGGGCAAGTGGCCGAGTGGCTGAAGGCGCTCCCCTGCTAAGGGAGTATGGGGTCAAAAGCCCCATCGAGGGTTCGAATCCCTCCTTGTCCGCCAGTGAAACAAGCGCCCAAGACGGGCGCTTTTTTCTCTTCCGCACCAAATAACAAAACAAAAACAATGGTTTATGTGGTTGGCATTCGTCGCGCTTGACGTATGATCGCGGTATGAATACCCTCGCGCCTTCGGTTTTGGTACACATTTTGGTACACACTTTGGTACACGGGGCGGGATTCATGGGCGAGAATGCGCGCAGATATATCACCCGGCGCGGGGTGAAATATTCCTATCGTCGCCGCGTGCCATCGGATCTTGAGGACGTGCTGGGGCGCGAGGTCAAGATATCGCTTAAGACCGATAGTTATGACATGGCGTGTGACCGTGTCGGCGCGGTCAATGACCGGGTCATGGCCTATTGGGATGACCTGCGCGCGACCGGAAAGGCGACCCTGATTGCCGAACGTTATGCCAATGCCCGTGCGCTGGCCGGGCGGCTGGGCTGGCGATATCGCACCGCTGATGACCTGGCAGTGAACGCGACGGCGGGCGAGGTGATCGAACGCCTTGAAGCCCTTGACGGGGTCGATGACCGGCGGATCACGACGGCCGTTCTGGGCGCTGCCCCCGAGCCGCAATTGCGCCTGTCGGGGCTGTTTGCCGAATATGAAAGCCTGACGCGCGATCAGCGGGTTGGCAAGTCCGACCGGCAGATCAAGGTGGCGCTGGGTCCGTACAGGCGATCCGTCGCCAGCCTGATCGATGAAATCGGCGACAAGGTGGTGTCGGAGATCGAGCGGGCCGACGCGCTGGCATTTCGCGCCAGGTGGTCGCAGCGGATGACCGAGGAAGGGCTTTCGGCCAAATCGGCCAACAAGGAATTCAACAGCCTGCGCGCCATGTTCCGCACGATTGGCGATGCCTATCTGGGCGGGCGTGCGAATCCGTTCGTCAATATTTCCTTTGCCACCAAAAAGGCCGGCGGCAAAAAGCGCGGCGCGACCGTATCGGCGCAATGGGCCTATGATGTGGTGTTGTCGCCGATTGCAATCATGGCCGGGATTAATGATGAGGCGCGGCTGATTACTGCGATCCTTGCCGAAACCGGGGCGCGGCCCAGCGAGATATGCGGATTGCTGCCCGAAGATATCCGGCTTGATGGCAAGGTGCCCTATATCCAGATCAGCCCGAACCGGATCCGGCAGCTTAAGAACGAACCATCAGAACGGCAGATACCGCTGGTTGGCGGGGCATTGCCCGCGGCGGCGGCATTGATCAATGCGGGCGGGATCGTGCGATATCTTGGCAACAATACCGGGTTTTCCAATGCGGTGAACAAGTTCCTGCGCGATCATCATGCGTTTGAGCATGGCAGGCAAAGCCTGTATTCGCTGCGGCATTGCTTCGAGGATCGGTTAACCGCGGTCGAGGCCCCGGACAAAATTGCCGCAGCCCTGATGGGGCACAAGTTTCATCGTGAGAAATACGGGGCGGGGCCGTCACTGGCGCAAAAGCGCGACTGGCTTTTGAAGATATCGCTTATGCCGACTTCATCAGATCGGACATCAGGCTTTCCAGTGCAGCGGGCTGGCTGATGCGGTTGCGTTCGTCATAGAGCTTCTTGGCCAGCGCCATCAATTGCCCGTCGTCAAACAGATCGCCCTGATCACGCATGATGCGGGCGAGTATAGCCAACGCATTGTCGATACGGGCAAGCGTTATCGGCTCGCCCGTATCAATGCGCCGCGCACCTTTCATGGTGATCGCGATGGTCACATTATCCCCCTTGTTTGCATCGCCCGCGGATCAGGAGACGATCCGGGGACAGGACGCTGTCGCTTTGTGAATAGACGCGCCGGTCAATTTCATCAAACCCGTTCGGGCACATGCCATAGCGGGCAACATCTTCGCGCATCCACCGTTCCCGATCTTCATCGGAGTAACCAAGAAGAACGGTGCCATCCCAAACAAATTCGGTATCGCTGACCGGGGTGAAACGGGTGTGGTTGTGGCGGTCCGTGCTTTCACATGCCGTCATGGTCAATCCCCCGATGATCACTGCGGTGATCGCCATCCATCCGTGTTTTTTCATTGCAACCTTCCTTGACAATTGTGCCGATCACAACAACGACCGGTCGTATAAGGTCACGCGAATTTAACGGATTGGCAAGGTGGCATCTGTCAAACCAGATTTTGGGGATGGCGGTTTCGGCGATGGTGAAAATGTCGGGGCCGCTGCCATCCTCGGTATTGATGGCAACCACGCGGTCGCCGGGCTGGTATGTGGTGGCGGTGCAATCGGCGGTGATCGTCTGCCCATCGATCACGAAAACCGCATGATCCGGATCAGGCTGGTCATTGGCGGCAGGCAGGTGGCGGATGCCGTAATCGCGCGGGGCGCGGATGATGCCGTTGTCGCGGTCCTGTTTCATCTGGGCGATGATCATGTCGCGCACCGGGTGGAAATGGACCTGCAACAGTTCGCTGGCGCGGGAATTGATCTGCTGCATTTCCGCCCGCGTCGGGTGCCATGGGCGATTGTGCCGTGCCGGGATCACGATTGGCATGCGGTTTTGCCGCCATGCGGTAAAGACGGTGATCACTTCGCGTCGGACGGCTTGCGCACGGGTGGTTCTGGCGAACATGCAGATCAGCAGGGCCTGTTCTTCATTCAGCCAGTATTCCTGCACGTTTCGTTGTGCGCCCGACCCGATGCGAACCATCGCCCCACGGTGGGGCGTTGGTCCGTAAGTGTTTAATTCTTCAAGGTTTCGTTCGATCAGATCGCGGATTTTACGCGGTCGGTCAAAGCCGAGTGACTCGCCCAGATGTCGGGCACAGATGCGCGGTTCGTCCTTGGTGATTGATGTATCAAGATCGGATATGGACAGAGTCCGGGCGTTGGTTGGTCCGCTCATGGCGACCTCCTTGTGTGTCGGGTTAACCCGATCACAGAGACGCCAATCTCTGGTGATCGGACGTGCAGGATTGGCGTTACCATCACAAGGAATGGCGCACCCGAAGGTGCTCCCACACGCCCGACCATAAGAAAACCGCGCAAGTGTGGCGCGGTTCGAGCGCCTTGTGACAGACGGGACGCCAATCCCGGCCATGGATGCGTCCATGACGGCGGGAATGTTACGCCCATCGATTTGCGCGGTCAAGAATGTCATGCGGCGCTGCTTTCTTCAACGCTGGCCGCAAGTGCCGTGCGGTAGCTGCCCGGTCGCCAAGACAGGACCGGTTTTGTTTCGGTCAGAATGTCATTGACCTTGGCGATCGCGTCGGCCAGTTCCGGTGCGACATCCGACAGATACATGTCTTCGGGCAGGTAATCTTGCCACATTTCATCGATATCAATGATGGGTGCATATTCCGGTTCACAGATGACCAGCCGCAGGGCTTCGGCCTGCAGGTCGTCATTGTCGGCCAGATGTTCGCGCAGTTCCTCTTCATCATTAAAGAACCGATCGAGCGTTTGGGAATAGACCATGCCGCCGTCCCATTCGGCAAAAGGCATCGCGTTGTAGCGTTGTTCCGCGTGCTTTGCCCGGCATTCATCGCAGCATGTCCAGTTGCGCTGGTGCTCGTGTTCGCCGCATTCCTCGCAAAGCTTGTGGGTGCAGCCGTCGTATCGGGCGGTTCGTTCGTCATTGCCATAAAAGCGGCCGGTGGAACTGACCCAGCCGGTGACCTGCCGCAGGCTTGCGGCTTCCAGGCTGTGATACAGTATTTTCGTTTCGGTTTTCATTCCTCAGTGCTCCTTAATGATTGGCCCGCGGAGTCATGCCGCAATGCTTTCAAGTGCCCAGCCGCCCCATTGGTCGGCGCAGGCGTCGGCCATGCCGGGGAAGAACCGGCTGCGTTCCTTTGCCCGTTCCGGGCCGGGTGGCATCCGGTGGACCCGGCACCATTTTTTCCATTCGTCGCTGCCGCGTTGGGGTTCGGGCAGTTTGTGGGTCGGTGTCAGGCACGGCAGGTTTTTGAGATACCAGCCGGTGTTTTTATATTCCGGGTGCCCGAAATGGTGGGGCTGCACCATCTGCGGGGCGGGCAGGTCATTGGGCATGTGGGCCTTTGCTATGTCGTGCATTTCCGGGTTCTCGATCGCGATGCGATCAACCGGCGCGCGCCAGCAGGCCGTGAACAGGTCAACCCCGTCCTTGAATTCCTGTTTCATGCTGTCCCATGTGCGCCCGGCAGGGAGTTTTTTGGGTGGGGTCATGAAACCCTCGCCTGACAGCCAGCGCCGCCCGGCGCGGCAAAGGCGTGTGCAAGGCGGGTGGGCGACAATCAGCAAGTCCCATCCGTCTGCCAGGATATCGCGAATGTCGCCGGTGATATGTTTGTTCGACCGATCCTCGGCCGGTAGCAGGTCGCATGACCATGCGTCGTGCCCGCGGGCGGCAAACGCCCGGCGCACGGTGCCGGTAAACTCGCATCCCACGAGTACGCGCAGGGTTGTCATGCTGCTTCCTCCGGGGCAGTCGCCGCCGCGTCAAGTTCGCGGGCTTCGGCTATCGCGGCGGGTAGTCTGGAAACGAGTTCTTCGGCTTCTTCCGCTGTGATAGACAGGTAAATCCTGCTATCGAAATGGATATCTACCGTTGCCGGAACATTTATAAAAACCTTTGTTTCAGTTTTATATTTGTGTGCGGATATACGGATTTTTCCGCCATCCGTTCTATCGCTAATCGATGCATAGGCCATCACGCATTCCCCCGTTCAAGCCGGTCCGGGAAAGTGCATTGGGAGAGTTCGACCCATGCGCTTTCGCGGTCTTTGGTGGTGGCGTGGAACTGGAAATCGACCAGGATGCGACCGCCGGGAAGGGCGGCAACGCAGGTGGCCGGTCGGATCATGCCGCGATGCTGGTGCGGGTGGCCCGCCGGGTCCATCACCACGACGTTAAGCCGTTCGCCAATGGTCGGCAGGGTGTGGTCGGCATGGTCGGCAAGGATTTTTGCCGCACGGGCGCGGCCCGCGCAAAGCAGGACATCATCGGGGGTGCGGAAGCTGATCGGGCCGGGGGTGGTGTCGTTGGCGGCTTGTTGAAGGGCGGCAAGCTGATCGGCGCTAAAGGCCGATGCGTGGACGGTGAATGGTTCAAGCTTGGTAACCATGGGGTCGGTTCCTTTTCTGACTGGCTGATCCTTGCGGCCTGCTGCCCGATCACGACGGCGATCAGGGCGCAGGCGGTGAATTTGGCAAGGGGCAGTATCGGGTTCATGCGGCGAAGGTGCCGGATTTCACCAGTGCGCTTTCGGCGGTCCGGTTTTCGTTGGCGGATACAGTTGGAAAGGCGTTGTGCTCGACGCCGTCAAGCAGGCGTCCGGCGGCTTTTTTGCCGACGTTACACATCCATGCGCCGCCGCGCTCTTTCCAGTCTGTTTCGACATAGCCCAAGCCATGCTTCCGAACGCCAACGCCGAGCACCTCGCCGGAAGGCAGAAAGATATGGTCAGCGGAAGCACCTTTGACGCCCGGAAATTCAAGGTGCGAACAGTCTTTCCATGCGCCCCACTGCTTAAAGAAGAACGGCACGCTTGCCGCCTTGCACTGATCGCGCAAAGATCGTGCCCAGACCGGGTGCATCGGTCGGGCGTTGTGTCCGCTTTCGCCGCCGCAGATGACCCAGTCGATGGTTGCGCCCCTGAAGGCTTCGTCATCTTCGATATCGAGACCTTCGTTATCGAGGCAATTGAAACTCCATTCGCCGGTCGGGAGATCGGCAATGATAAGGTTATCCAGTTCCACCGGGCCAAGGAGCGGTTCCGCGCTGATGAACCGCACCGCTGCCGGTGTTTTCAGCAGGGTAGGAATGCGTTCAATGGCTGTTGCCTGATCCTCGACACTGGTGCCGATCCAGACGTTGGGCAGTGGAAGATGCACCGCCAGCCACACGGAAGGATCTTCGCCGGTTCTGTCAAAGTGGATACGTTGGGCTGCACCTTCTATCATGGCATCACGGAAACCATCCCATTCAAGCCGATCATGGCCGGGGCCATTACCGATGGATGTCATGTATTGCCGGGCTGCTTCGATCCGTTTCGTGAGGACGATGAATGTGTGCTGCGGGCACAGTGCGGCGATGGCAAAGATATCATCTATCCACGATTCCTCGTGTCCCTCGTAAAACAGGTCCGTCATGCTGCACACAAAGATCGTGCGCGGTTTTTTCCACATCAAAGGCTGCCGGACCACGATAGCGTCAAGGAAGATTTCGACCTGATCGGCATCCTGTGCGGCATAGCGCACCGGGTTTTTGAACCGCTTCTGGAAGTCGGCGGCGTAACAGTTCTGGCAGCCTGCGCTGACTTTGGTGCAGAAATGTCCGGTTCCACCGGTTGACTTGTTCTGCGCCCGGATAGGGTTCCACGTCTCGCCCTTGGTGTCGGGTCGCTGGGTCCATTCTATTTTGGTCATGATGGTTCCTTTCACGCCGCCGCAATCAGCCGGGCCATGCGGAGGCTGTTGCCGGTCAGTTCGGTTGCGTGGGGCTGGGTGATGCCAATGGCGCGGTTCATCGCGTTGGCGATGCGGGTGGCGTAAAACAGGGTGGCATAGGGGCCGATCAGGGCATCCATGCGGGTTGATCCCGGTTTGTGTTCGGCGCACCAGGCGATATGCACGGTTTCGGCTGGCTCACAGCCGCCAACGCTGCGCGCAGTTTCGACACAGAAGGCGATGCGCGACAGCGTGCAATCGCGGATCTGATGGGCCCTGAATATCTCGTGATCGAACAGCAGGTGATCGATCTTCTTCTGCAGTACGATGATATCTGACGCGATCAGAAGCGGGTTGAAGCCAGCGCCGCATTCGGCGATCTGTTTGCGCCAGCGGGTGGCGTTGTGGGTTATCAGCCTGCCGCGATACTCATCTGCAGGCTTTGCATCCACCATGGCAAAGAAATCGCGCAGCGCACGGGTATGCGCGTTGCGATCAGACACTTGATCCTGATGATTGCGCAGGCAATCAAGCTGATCGATCACGGCGGCCAGCCAGTCGGTTCTGGCAAGCTGTTCGCGGGCGGTTGCGCGGTCTTCATCGGATGCGCAACCCTGTTCATGGGCCGCCGCGTAGGCCAGAAAGTTCTGGCGCGCGACCTGATAGGCGGTTTCACTTGGTTTGAACATGGGGGTTCCTTTCAGGTCAGGCGGCTTTGGCGACCGGCAGGTCCAGCGCCTTGTTAAGGTCCTGGGTGATGGTCGCGGGGAGTTGAGCCTTGGCCGGTTCCGGCGGCAGGAAGGGTTCGACCTCTGGCCAGATTTCAAGCAGGCGTTTGGTGCTGCCAACGCTTTTCAAAACGGCTTCGGCCTTGGCTGCTGCCTGCGCTTTGCGTTCCTTCAAATCCTTGCGGGCGTTTTCCAGTGCGGTCCATTCAAGGGTAAAGGCGTGTTGCGCGTCGTACGCTGTGCTGCGCATGGTCGATCCGCTATAGCGGTCGATATAGAAGCAGCGCCGTTCGCTGGAAAATTTCAACGTGTCCCGGCACCCGGCGAAGTTGACAAAGGTGTCGCGCGTGACCGGCAATGCGCCGTCCGGCATGCTTTCCATCTGTTTGCGCGTCGCCTTGCCGTAATAGTCACAATAGAGTTTGTCGGCGAGGGTCGTTTCCATCTGGTCGATGGCTTCCTGATCGGCAGTGAAGCGGTGCTTGATCAGGGCTTCAATGATGTCGTTACGGATTTCGTTTGAGAGTTTCATGGTTGGTTCCTTTTGCCTTATGGGCAAATGTCACTGAGCTCAAAATTGAGCCGAGTGATATGGGTGTGTCGAAGATCACCACCGGCGCAATTTTGAGCCGGTGCTCCCCTCAAAATTGAAGGGAGTGCGGGTCATTTGACCTCCGCAATGGCGGGTTTGATGATGGTGGCAAGGCGGGTCAGGCCCTTGGCCGTGATGCGTACCTGTTCGGTCACCTTTTCCGAACCGTCGCCGCGCCAGACCGTTGTCGTCTTGTGTTCCAGAAGGCCCTGCGCGGTTTTGGACTGATAGCCAAGCCATGTGGCGGAGCCGGGCCGCTTATAGGTCCAGCCATTCTGCGCCAGCCATGCAAACAGGTCCTTGGGCCGCATTTGCAGGACCTTGGCGGCGTTGGTGATGCACATGGTGCCATCGGCCTGCGCGATGCGGTCGAGTGCATCCAGCTTTGGTTTGGCTTCCTCGATCTGATGTTCGAGTGCGATGACCTTTTCGGAATAGGTCAGAAGCAGGCCGCGCAATGCGGTCGGATCATTAAGCTGCTGGTGGATGTCGGTCGGGCTGGTGGTGGTGCCTTCCATCCGTTCGCGAACAACGGTGTTGCACCACATATGGAATTCCGGCGACAGGTACTTGGCATAGGCCATGCCGACCTGCCAGTGGGCTGCCGTCGTTCCGGTTCTGCCCTTGCCGATCTCTAAAAGGTGGGAAATTTCCACATTTAAACTGTCAGCCAAGAACAAGCAGAATTTTTGCGCATCTGCCGAACGAAGCCATTCCGCCGGTTTACGGGATGGGTCGCTGTCCGCAGCGCGCCACATATCTGTCAGGTTCAGTTTGTCGTCATTAACCCGAATCGCCGCCCCGTTGTAAGACAGTGTGGTAGCGGAGTTGTCATTGAAGGCTTGAAGTTGTGCATTCATCGCAAAAGCGCCCTTTGCTGTATTGAACGGGCAAAGGGTGTCGTTAATATTCGTAATTGTCAACGATTAATTAGGATAAAATAACGAATAATAACGGCAGAAAACTGCGCTCAGTGTCGGAATATCCGATCTTGACTATCTGTTGAGCTAGTAAAAGGTCGGGGAATCCGACCTTTTACGCCGGATAGATGGCGACAATGCGGGCGACGTTGACGATGGCGTCGGCTGGTATTGTGATCTTTTTGCCTTCGTTGCTGTAAATCGTGCCGGTGAAACCGTGTTCGTGGCTGTTTTCAAGGCACCGCATCAGGTGTATTTCGCCGTCGGTGTCATGGATGGCTGCATCGTCGCCCGGTGCTACGGGGTCATCGGGCGAACATAAAACGGTTTCGCGCATTCTCAGTCGGGGCATGTTAAGTGTGTTGGCGACCCTTACGGCATAGACATTGCCGGACAGTGTCATGTTCTGCGGTGCCTCGACATAGGCAATCGGAAAGATTGTGGCGATCACCCGCCCGTTTTGCGCCCTGCCGACCACGGGAACCGCACCGCCAAACATTGGCGGTTCTGCCGATGGTACGCCCGATGATGCGGCAATGCTTGCGGGCGGCGGCGACGAAAATCGTTGCGCGGTTTCCCCGAAAATATCAGACAGTTTGGCGTGCTGCGTCTGCGCGATTTTGAGTTTGTTTTCCATGCGCAGGTCACGGGTTTTGCCGTTCTTGTAATGTCGCAATGCCGATTCATTAATGCCCGCGCGTTTGGCTACCGCCAGTGTGCTTTGCCCGGTTCTTTCCAGCCATCTGTTGAAGCTTTGGCGCTGGTCTTCAATCGGATCTGTCATTTTCTCCTGCTCCAAATGTCCTGCTGTTTCTTGGTTTTCGGCATTGTGCGCGCAACAGGTTCGCATTGTTATCGGCAAATAGTACGAATTATCGTTGACAATAGTTATAAATGCCGAATATGTTGGGTTCATCATCAGAAGAAAAGGCAGTGAACAATGTCGATTGATGCAAATCTGAACCGTATCCGGGCATGGCGGCATCACAAGGGCTTTGCGATTTATCGACTGGCCACGATGGCTGGTGTCAATGAGGCCGCAATTCGCAAGATTGACAGCCCGGAATGGAACCCGACCGCCAATACAATTCGCAAATTTGAGGCCGTTATCCCCGCCGATTTCATGATGGCGGCGAATGATACCGGTGCCCCGTCGGCCGCCAAGGCCGACCGGGGTGACGATCAGACCAAGGCGGCCTAGCGGGCTACCGACAGCATTTAAGTTCTCATACAACGGGAAATTGTTTTATGGCGAATACACCCCCAATTGCCCATGAAGCGGTACAGTCGGTTTTTACCGGCGCGTTCCGCCGCCATGTCGGCACCTATGATGCGGAAAACAAGGCGATCACGCTTAAGGCTTTGTCAAAGGGTGGTGTGATCAAGCCCCGGACGCTTGAATGTTATCGCGATGGTGAAAGCCTGCCGGGCATGGTCAATTTCCTGACGATTGCAAATTTTCTGCCCGCCACGTTTTCCAATGAAATCCTTGCGCTGGCCGGGCTTGGCAAGGCGGAAAAGCTTTCGCCCGGTGCTGTCACCATTCATCAGGCGATGGCGCATGCCGCGGAGGTTCTTGCACAACATTCGCAGCATATGGCCGATGGCATCCTTGACCATCGCGAGGCCAAACAGGACCTTGAGGCGATGATCCACTTGCTGGAAACCCTGCAGAATGCCGTCGCGGTCATCAGCAATGTTCACGCATTCCCTGCGTCGCGATCCAAGCGGGCCGGGGGTGCGGCATGAGCAACGGGAACTTTACCAAGGCACCCGTCCAGGTAGGCGCATGCCTGACCAAAGTAATTACAAATTTCCGTGACTCATCCGGTCACAAATCAAACGATAACTATGTCGGCGGCGGGCATCCAAAGATCATTTGCAAGATATCAAAGCAGGCATGGATGCCGGCGCTTGAAGCAACTGAAAATCTGTATCTGATCGCAGAAGCCTTCAATGTCGCCAATGAAACCGGTCTTACGCCAAGTCAGCTACGCGCACAGCGGGATGAATTGCTGGATGCGTTTAAAGCAATCGGTGCTGCCGATGAAGCAGATTTGATCGGCGCCAGTGACCCGGCAATCCGAGGGCTGCTCTATGCGGCGATAAGGGTGGCACGTGCCGCCATCGCCAAAGCGGAGGACCGGTCATGAGCCAGCGCGTCAAAACCGATCCGCAGACAGAACTGGTCGATGCCGCGCGGGCTTTCCTTCTGGATGTATATGGCAAGGCCCCGAAAGAGGCGATGTGCGGCATGACGCCGGACGGGCTGTTTCAGGCGCTTTACAGCATGTCGCCGTCGGCGGCGGCCCGCAATGCCAAGGCCAACCCGGATGGCGCGCCCAGCATTCGACTGGTGCAGGCCATCAAGCGGGCGGAAAGGGCAAAGCCATGACCGCCATCAAGAAACCCGTCCTTCCCCTGGCGCATGTGCCGCATGTGCCGGTTCCGGCCAATGATGCGCTGCCGCGCGCGACCAAGGCGTTGCCGGGGATATCGCAACAGATCGGTTTTGGCGGCCGTCGGCGTGACCTGCCGGTGGTGGTGGAGGCCAAGCGGCCGCAGCGCATCAATGTCATGGATTGCGCCGAAAAGGCGTTTTTCCCGTGGCTGGTGTGGTCGATCTATTGTTCCTATGACCAGGACGATGCGGATAATCGCGCGGTGATCGATGCGATGAAGCGCGATCTTGATCTTTGGGCCGATCTGATGCTGCCCGGTCAGTGGTCGGACTTCAAGCGCGAAGCCAACAATGCGGTCATGGCCGCCCTTGAACCGATGTTCGACAGGAATGCGGGCGGCTGGCAATCGATCAAGGTTATGATGGTGTTTCTGCTGCTGGTCAAATGGGTCGATACCCATGCCGACCAGCCGATGTTCACCACGGATTTCGCCCGCGTTCTGGCCGATATCGCCGCCCATCTTGACCGGTTGCATGGCGATGAATGCGATGCGGTCGAGCCATCGGCCCACAAGATGCTGGGCAAGGTGATCGCGCGGGTCAAGCAATGCGGCCTGTTTCAGTGGCTGCCGGATTATCGGGGGATTGAGGCATGACATCCCTTGGTGCGGCGATGGTTGGTGGACGGACGGGGATCACGGGCGACCGGTTGCGCCAGCAGGATGATTTCTATCCGACGCCGCCCGAAGTATTCGAGGCGCTGTTTCGCCGGATGCCGCACCTTAAGGGCAAACGCATCTGGGACCCGGAATGCGGTGATGGCGTTCCGGCGCGGGTGATGGAAAGCCATGGCTGCAAGGTGATCGGGACGGATCTGATTGATCGGGGTTATGGCACGGGAGGGGTCAATTTCCTGTCGGTCATGCGGCCGCGCGGATCGATCATCATCACCAATCCGGCCTATGACGCGAACCATCCCGCGCAGTTCATCGAACATGCGATGCGCATGCATGTCGGGGAAATGTGGCTTTTGCTGAAATCGACATACTGGCACGCGGAAAACCGGCAGGGGCTGTATCGCCGTCATCGCCCGAAATGGAAGCTTGAACTGACCTGGCGGCCCGATTTCCTTGGGCTGGGGCGCCCGACGATGGAATGCGCGTGGTTCGGCTGGGATCGGGACTGGACGCGTGCGGAAACCCTGCATGATCTGCTGGCGAAACCTTCGATGGATAACCTTGATCTGTTCCTGCCCGCCCCTGGTTCGCGGGTGGTGAATTGCCGCAACGATAATCAGGCGGAAACGACACTTTTGTAAGGCCCGGCGGGTGGGGCGTTGGTGGTTTGGTAGTGCCATCAACAGGACCCGACAGGGATCAGACGGACAGTACCCTGATGCAGAAATAACCCCGTCATCCGGTGGAGTGCCGCCTCCAAGCTCTCCGCACTCGCGACCGGACCCAACCCCGTTACCCGCGCCTGACGGCAGGGTCGGGGTTTTGGGGTGAAAGCCTGCAGGCCAAGAGGGTGCCAGTAAGTCGGGCATTATTTTGAAAGCACAAGTACCCCAGCCAAAGGAGGCCATCGTGTAGCAGTCCGGAACACTTTTACAGCCAAAAGCCCCTTACCCGGTTCCGGGTGGGGCTTGCGGCAATAGAAGGCCGGGCGGCGTTTGATGTGTCAAAACCTTGTTGTCCGCTTGGTGTGCTGTCCGGTCTTCGATCCATTTCTGTTCATGCGAGGGTGACGACATGACAAATCCCGTGACCGATATCGAATCAGCCGCCGCGCGCGGATCCGCACCGCGTCCGGTGACCAGCCCGCTTGACCTGATCGGGCTGTTGCGGATTGCGGCAAGCAGGCATTCCGCCCAGCCGCCGCACGAAAAGGCATTGAATGTGCTGCGCACCGCAATCGACCGGCGGGCGGAATATCTCAATGACCGTCATGCCTGCCGGGTTTCCGGCGCGGTGATATCCGTGCCCGCGATGGTTGATCTTGCCAATGCGGTGCTGGAAAAGGCGGAGTTGCATGATTTGCGGCTGCCTTATCCCGGTGCCAAATTCTCGCTGGCGGAGCATTGCCAGGCGGCAAATGACAACCGCCGCACCCGCTCATCGTTTGATACGGTCGGGGGTGTGTGATGGGGCGTGCTGAAACATTCGCCGAAATCATGGCGGTCACACTTGGCGAGGTCGCCAACGAAAACCGCCGGCCCGCCGATATCGTCAATGCCATCGTCTATGACCTGACGGTTGCGGGCTTCGCGGTGCGCCGGACTTACGAGCGCGTCGCTTATCACAGGGACATCATCGTTCTGTATGAACCGGGGCAGACCGGCATTTCCGGGGCCAGCCATCATGATGCGATGATGGTGCTGGAAGCGGGCAGCGCGGTCGATCTGCGCGGTGAACATGGCTGGCTGGTGGTGTGGTCGGAACGGGGGCGCAAGCGTTCCGCCTGGTTCGATGCCGAGGGCAAAAGCCCGATCCTGACCGATTACCGGGTTGCCAACCCGCGCACGCCGGTCGCCGGTGCCTTTGTCCCCCTGCCCGACGGGCAGAAATTGAGGGTTGCGTGATGGCAAAGCCTGATCAGTTCATATCCCCTGGCGCGCCTTTGACTAATTACCAGCGTGAATTGCTGGTGATCCTGATGGAGGAATGCTGCGAGGTTGCGCAGCGGGCTTCCAAGGCGTTGCGGTTTGGTCTGGATGAAACGCAGCCGGGCCAGCCGTTCGACAATGCACAGCGGCTGGCGCACGAAATCGGTGATTTCAAGTGCATGGTCAGTAAGCTGCTCGAAGCCGGGATGATCCGTATTACGGATGTTGATGTTGGTAATGCAAGCAAGCGCGAACAGCTTGCAAAATATATGCAGCACAACACCAGTGAGTCGGTGCCTGCCATCCCCGAAAAATGGACTGAGCGCATCAGCGCCAAGGCCAATCAGATCAAATGGTGCGTCCATGTGATCGGCCCCGATGATGTGATGGCGATGCCGTCATATGAGGCGGCTGTCGAAATGGCGCAACGCTGCAATCGAGATATCGTCGCGCATGATTTCGAACGTCTGATCGATATCATCTGCTTTGCGGTCGTCGCCCCGTATGACGGGGACGATCACGCCGCCGCGCTTGACAACGAACTGGCCAAGCAATGGCTTGCCGAACAGGAAGGATTAAAATCATGAGCAATCAAGCACTTGAAGAAATCGCCGCAGAACGCCAGCGCCAGATCAGTGGCGAAGGGTGGACGCCTGAGCATGATGATACCCATAAAATGGGTGAATTGGCGCGGGCTGCTTCTGTTTACGCGTTCTGTGCCGCCGATGCGGTTAGTCCCGAAGTGGCGCGTTCACAGGGCGCCAGTTTCCTTCCGCCTTTCGACTGGCCATGGTCACCGGAATGGTTCAAACCCACCAACCGCCGCCGCGATCTTGTCAAGGCTGGTGCGCTGATCGTGGCAGAGATCGAGCGGCTGGACCGTCTGGCGGCCAAGGCAGGGGACGGGGCAAATGAAATATGATCATGCCCGCTTTGCCCGCCGCCGTTGGCGCGCCCGGTTTGAGCGCCTTGGCAATATCGCTGTGGTGCTGTCGGTTCTGTTCCTTCTGGCTTTTACGTTCGGGTGGGTCCAATGAAACGCGCATTTGCCCTTTTGGCGCTGGCGGGTCTGTGGTGCGTGATTGCGGTCTGTGCGCCGCTGTCGCGCCCGATTGACGAGGATGGATGCGATGCCGATCCCCGTTAAGACCGCCAATCCCTATCACTGTGCGGAACATGACATGGCGCGGGTCATGCATGTTTCCACGCAGGGCTACAGCGTTCTGTGCTGCCCGCTTTGCGCGGTCGATACGGCAGAATTCAGGCCGGGCGAAACCGCCTGCACGATGCCGGATCTGCGCGCTTATACTGGTAAACTCAATGAAGCCCATGACCGGGCGGTGAGGGTGTGATGTCCAGATATCCGATTGCCTATAGCCCGCGTGTGCTGCATCTGCCCGGTGATTTTGGCGGCTGCATCCTGATGCCGGTCCTGTTCGGTCCGCTGCTGGATTTCTCCGGCCGTCCCGATTTCGCGCATGTCGCCACGGTGACGGTCCGGTCAACAGGGGTTCGTATCCTGTTGCTGCGCAGGGTCGGGGGTTGGTGATGACGGTTGAAATCCTGATTGGTGATTGTCGCGCCCTGCTGGCGGAACTGCCTGATCAGTCGGTGCATACCTGTGTCACCAGCCCGCCTTATTTCGGTCTGCGTGATTATGGCTGTGACGGGCAGATCGGTCTGGAAGCGACGCCGGCAGAATTCCTTGCCGCGATGGTCGAGGTATTCCGCGATGTCCGCCGCGTTTTGCGAGATGACGGCACCGTCTGGATCAATATCGGCGATAGTTACGCTGGCGGCGGCAGGGGTGGAAGTCCGGGCCATTCGCCGCATATCAAGCAAAAATCCAACTCGGGGTCATTGTCGGTCCGTGGCGTCAAGCGCGACGCCGAAAATTTCAAGCCAAAGGACCTGATGGGTATCCCTTGGCGTCTCGCTTTAGCCCTGCAGGATGATGGCTGGTATCTGCGCCAGGACATCATCTGGTCAAAGCCGAACCCGATGCCGGAATCGGTAACGGATCGCTGCACAAAGTCGCATGAATATATCTTTCTGCTGACCAAGCAGGATCGATATCACTTTGATCACGAGGCGATCAAGGATGACGCAAACCTGACCGGCAAGGGTAACGCCGCCAGTTTCCGGGGTGGTGCCTATGTTGGCGGCGCAACCTTTGACAATACCAATGGTGGAAAGCGCAATGTGTCGGGCAATGTGCAGCCGCGCGGATCTCGTGACAGTTTCAAGCGCGAAGGCTCAAAGCGCGGTGTTTCCCATGTCGGGCAGAATATGGGCACCCATCGCCCGGATCGTGATGACGGGCAGTGGGATATCGCCAAGCGCAACAAACGCAGTGTGTGGACCGTGGCAACGCAGGGGTTCAAAGAGGCGCATTTCGCGACCTATCCACCGGCCCTGATCGAGCCCTGCATCCTTGCCGGATGCCCCGAAGGGGGCACTGTGCTGGACCCGTTTGGCGGGGCAGGCACCACCGGCCTTGTGGCGGACCGTCTCAAACGCAATGCCATCATGATCGAACTGAACCCGGAATATGCCGAAATTGCCCGCAAGCGGATAGAAGGTGATGCGCGGTTGTTTTCCAATGTAACGGTCAGCGACCCTTTGGCGGGTGCGGCATGACCCAGCCATCAATATTGACTGTCGCGGGCAGGGGGCGTAAGGTAACGCCCATCAACGGGAAAAATCCGTTGTGGGGGCCTGAAATCTCCCTGTTCCAGACGGTTAGCCGTCACGTCAGTTACGGCTATTTTTGTGCCCGGATTCCGGGCGCAGCTTCTCGCTTAGGGCGGGAGGGCGGTGCCATACAAGACCCGAAAGGGGAAAGTATCCGCGCCTGCCTCTGGACAGGTTTTCAGCCTCCCGCCACCAGCGCGGTCCTGAAAAGCCTCGTTGGTGGTGTTGTGAAACGCCGACCAGAGGGCTTTGACATGACCAAGCATGATTCCGCGCGCGATCTGCCCGCGACACTGACTTTCCAGAATACCGAACTTTCAATTATCGACCGTGACGGGGTGCCGTGGCTGACCGGCCCCGACATTGCGCGGGCTTTGGGGTATGCCTCTGCCGATGAAATCGGCAAGCTTTACCGTCGCCATAAAGACGAATTTACCGATGCCATGTCCCTCACGGTCAAATTGACCGGGAGGGGACATATCGCCCCGACCAATCACCGAATTTACAGCCCGCGCGGGGCGCAATTGATTGCCATGCTGGCCAAGACGCCACGGGCGAAGGATTTCCGGCGCTGGGTTCTGGATGTGCTGGAAGGGCTTGCGCCCGCACCCGGTGCGAAGGTGGATGACGCCGATCAGCGCCGCCGGATCGTGGCGGAGGTCACGCGGCAGGTCATGGCATCGATCACGCCGCATCTGCCGTCTGCACATGCCGCGCCGCCCGCCCTGCCATCGGCACGGGGCGAAATGCCGCGCCTGACCGAGGGGCAGGCATTGTTTGTGATCGAGGGGCGGCAGGTGATTGTCGACACACGCGATGCCGAGCCCCGGCGCGGTGAACGTGCGGTCGTGATCCGGGTCGAGGATGGCGAAGGCCCGCAGGTTGTGACCATCCTTGGCGATCCGCCGATCAAGACATGGTTTGACCGCTGCAAGATTTATGATTCCGGCGTCAAATGGCTGATCCCCGTCGGGGTCGTCATCGGGCGCGTTGTTTGGGAGGGTGATTATCGTGGTTGATACTGCCAAAAAATCAGAGTGCTGGGTATGCGATGACACACCGCCCGGTATCTTTTCTCACCGATGCGAAAAGCACGATGTTTGTGATCAATGCGGCACGCCGCGCAGCCAGCTTGCGGAAATCCCATGGGGCACGCATGGCGGGTTCCTGTGCGAGCCGTGCGACCTGAAAAACAAGGCGGAACTTATTGCCGGTTATGACAGCGACGACCATGACGATAGCGAGTGGCGCGATTGCCTGAAATGCCCGAATTGCGGCAAGGAAAGTCACCCGGAAATGGAAGATTATCGGGGTGAAGGCGATGAATACGAAACCAATTGCCCGCATTGCGATCTGCCGATGAAGGTCGTAACGACCTATACGGTTGAATGGTCAACAGCCAAGGTTGTGAAAGGGGGTGCGTGATGGCAAATCTTGATCAGGCAGATTTCGACATGATGGCGCAGTCCATCGGGTTCGAAACGGCATCGGTGTTTATCAGCTATTGCGAGACGCATAGCGACACCGAACGCGCGCTTTTCAATCATCCGCAGATCGGCACCTTGCTGGCGATGGCGGGCGAGGATGAAAAGGCGCAGGAATGGCTTGACGGCGATGGACTTTTCATCAGCGGGGATTGCAGCGCGCTTTGTCTGGCGGCACGGGCACGCATTCGCGTGGTCCATGCCGCGCCCTTCATTGAAGCGTTGTTTGGGGGTGCGTGATGGCAAAGCGCCTAATTGAGGCTTTCTGGTTCGTCGTTTTCGGCTTCTGTTTCATGGGTGGCATTATGGGAATAATGCTGTTCTGGGCGGGCCTGATTTCGGGCGATTTGCGGCCGGTCGTTGCGTCGATTGGTCTTCTGTATATCTGTGCCCTGACCGGACGCGAAGCATCGGAGCGGATGTGATGCCAGACATCATCTTGTTTGCCTTGGCGGTTCCGCTTCTGATCGTCCTGTTTTGGTCGATCCGCATATCGTTAATGCTTGGGTGGATGCAGATTGTTGAAATGTGGCGTCATTGGTGGGCGCGGCATGGCAAATGATATCAAACACACCCTTTCGGATATGGCCGATGCGATCAAGGCGCGGTATCGGCCGTCCGAGGTGGTGGAGCCGTTTGTCAAGCTGAAACGTCATGGGGTGGAGCGGGTCGGTTTGTGCCCGTTCCATACCGAAAAATCGGGCAGCTTTACGGTCAATGACCGCAAGGGGATTATCCATTGTTTCGGGTGTGGCTGGTCGGGTGATCTGATCGGGTTTTATGCCGAAATCCGCAATATCAAGCCGGTCGAGGCGATCCGGATTCTGGCGGCCGATGCCGGGATCGATGACCCGATTGCCCGCGAAAGGTTGGCCCGGCAATCGCGCGAACAGGCGGAACACCGTGACCGGGAACAGGCCAGGGCCAAGCAAAGCGATGCGGTGAAATTGCGCAATATCTTTGCCGCCCGCACCCCGATGGGGGGCAGTGCCGTCGAAACCTATCTGCGGTCGCGCAAATGCTGGCCGGGGGTGGAAATCCCGACAATCGGGTGCCTGAATGATTATCCGTACTGGCATGACGGCAAGATCATCGGTCATTTCCCGGTGATGGTGGCGGTGATGCTGATGCCTGATCGCAGCTTTGCCGGGCTGCATATGACCTATTTGCGCGCGGATGGCAGCGGCAAGGCGGAGGTTATCTGCCCGGATACGGGCGAGGTGTTGCCATCCAAAAAGGTGCGCACCGCCATCGGGCATATCAGCGGGTGCGGCATTTACCTGACCCCATTGCGGGCACATATGGGGGTGGCGGAGGGCATTGAAAATGCCCTGACATGGATGATCCGGCGGCCTGATTGGGGGTTTGTTGCGGCCTACAGTCTTGACAATCTTGCCGGTCACGGGCTGGGCGAGGGCAAGCCGCGGCGCGACGTGCCAAAGCGGCGCTATCCATCGAAAGAGCCGATGATGTCGCAGCCGGGATATCGCCCGCCATGGGGTGATGAAATGCTGGCATGGCGGGAGGGAAGTGCGCGACATATCGGTTCTGGCCGATAATGACAGCAAGGATCCGGTTGCCGCCCGGTGCCTGTTCGAGCGCGCACGGCGCAAATTTTCAAATATCGGATACCGGTCGCGGGTGATTTTCCCGCCTGCCGGAAAAGACTGGAATGACGTGATCAGGGGGTGAAATGCATGAAAAAGAAGCTTGATGCCGCCAACGAAAATGACGCATTCGACCCGATTGACGATACCGATGCCGATACGCCGTTTATCGACCCGGATACGGATAATGCATCGATGCTGGCCGATGCCGGGCCGTGCCCGGTGCAGTGCCTGGGCCATAATGACGGGCGGTTTTATTTTGTCACGCCATCCGGGCAATTGCGCGATCTGGTGGCGAAAAGCCTTGGCAACCGGCAGGAAATCACCGCGCTTATGGAGCAAAAGGCCAAATGGGCCGGGCGGGCCTTTCCGAAGTTTAACAAGGATGGTGACTATGTCGGGCCGGATTATCCGCGCACCGGTGAATGGCTGATCATGGAATGCGCCAAAAAGGGGATTTTCAGCCCGGACAAGGTGCGCGGGCTTGGCGTGTGGAAAGACGTGCGCGGCGGTTTGATCGTGCATTGCGGTGACAAGCTGATGCTGTCAAGTGGGGCGAAATCGATTGATGCGGGTGCGGCCCTTGACGATGGCTGGGTCTATCCGGCACAGCCGCCCTTGCCCGCGCAGTTGCGCCCGGCGATGTTCGAACCGGCCAATACCGCCCAGATGAAGATGGTCTATGACCATATCAAAAGCTGGAACTTCCTTGAGCCTTCGGGGGCGCAAATCTGCCTTGGCATCATGGGCCTGATCTGTGTTTGCGGGGCGCTGGATCGTCGTCCGACGCTGTGGCTTACGGGTGATGCGGGCATGGGCAAGACGGAGTTGTTGAAGCTTCTGACGCAGCCGATTGGCGGGCTTGATTACACATTGCGGTCATCGGATGCATCGGCAGCGTGGGCGCGCGCCGCACTCAAGGGCGCGGCAAGGCCGATCTTCCTTGATGAAATGGAGCCGGGGCCACGCGCAGCGGCGGCAATGGAACTGGCAAGGCTTGGCTTTTCATCCGATCAGGCAGGCGTTGGCCGTGCCAGTGCCGATCAGAAAGCGATTTTGCAGCGCATCACCGCGCAGTTTGTCTTCGGATCGATCCTGCATCCCGAACCCAAACCGCAGGATCAGACCCGCATTCACTTTGTCGAAATGACCCGCCTGACGCCAAATGCGCAGCAGATCGCGGAATTCGAGGCGCGGGAAGCCGCCATTCGTGACCTTGGCCCGCGCATCTGGTCACGCATGATTTTGGGCTATTCCCGGTTTCTGTCGAACATGCTGGTCTATCGCGGGGTTCTGGGTGCGTCGTCCTATTCCCGGCGCATGACGGACAAGTTTGCGCCGGTTCTGGCGGCGGTCGAGACGCTTTTGCATGATGAAGTGATCGACCCGGCGGTTGCCGCCGATCAGCTTTCGGAATGGGGGCTTGATACGCCGGAGGTCAATGACAGCGAATCAGATGAATGCCTGAACCATCTGATGTCCTGTCAGGTGGATACCTGGCGCGGCGGGGATCGACCGACGGTCGGGCAGATGATCGAGGATATTCTTGCCAGCATGAATGGCGCTGTCCACGAATACGATGATGGCAAGCGCATGGCCGAAAGGATACTGCCGGCCTATGGACTGCGGCTTGCCAAGGACAATGACAACGCGCCCGGTGAATTCAAGTGGCTTCTGGTGGCGAACAAGCACACGGCCCTTGCCAAGCTGTTCCGTGATACACGCTGGCAGGGTGGGGTGCACCGGCAGGCGCTATCGCGCATACCCGGCGCGATCAACGGGGATAAGTCCGGGCGATTTGGCGGGGGTATTTCACGTTTCGTCAAAATCCCGCTGGACATTCTCAAGGGGGGCGGTCAGGATGGTGATCCGTAATCCAACACCACCACCCCGCACCCCTGTGATTAAGCGGTGCTTCGCAATTGTTCATGCTGTGGCAGGGTCTGAATGGTGGAATGTAACGCTGTACCGGATTGGTGTTACATTTTTTGTTACGGATAACCCCTTGAAAAACAATACCTGTAACAATGTAACGCATGTAACACCGTTATAAGCCTCCATGTGTGCGCGCGTGCGCATACGTATATAATCACTGTTACACCTGTTACATTGTTACAAGATATATATATCAATAACTTAGGCGTAACAAAAAATGTAACGCCTAAAATCGGAGCGTTACACATGGCAAAACAGGATGAAGCGGTCGGCAAAAAACTTACCCCGGAATCGGTATTGAGCGGAGTAACTCCGCGCTTTGTCGAAGATGGGCAGGCATGGTTAGACACGTCAACGTCGCCTGGCACATTGAAAAGATGGTCTGACAGGTATGGGAAATGGGTGGAGGCAGAGAAATGGCAAAGCGCGATGTAATGGATGTCTGGTCGGCCCTGCAATGGGTGGTGCGCGACCAGAAGGCGGACAAGGCTTTTGCCGCCAATGACGAAACGCGGATGCTGTCGCCCGGTGGTTCGGTCACGGGTGCGATGGCCCGGATCGGTGAGTTGCGTGCGCGGATCGATGGCGGCGGGATTATTCGCGGGGCGGATCTTGATGCGGATGCCGAACTGATCTGGATGAATGTGCTGATGCTGGATCATGAATGGCGCAATGGGGCGTTGGCCGGGATGATCGGCAATGATCTGCCGGGGCGGATGGCGGGCTATATGGCGGCCTGCCGGGTCGAGCCGGTGCGCGATATGGTCAACGCGGCGCGGTCGGGTGATATGCCGTTCTGGTATCCGGGCGGGGTTCGGGTGCATTCGGCAGCGACGCGGCGCGAGGTCGAAGAATCGCGGCTGGAATATATCATGATCTGGGACATGCTCAGCCTGCTTGCCACGAGGTTGGGGCAAAGCACAAGGCTGGGCATTGTCATTGAATTGCCCGCAATTGCGCGACTTCCGTGGAACAGTCGAAAAAAGATGTTTGACAAATGCGGCTGATGCTGTATTGACTTTTCAGACCGCCATAGAAGCGCCCGCCGGAGAAATCCAGCGGGCGTTTTGTCTTTGGTGGTTGATGTCTCCCAGTGTATCCGGTTGATGATGGCCTATGCACATTGGATGTTTTCTCCCTGAATGTCTCAGACTTGGCGGCGGTGATCCTTCGGGACGCCGCCGCAGTCTTTTGCGAGGTGTCCATGCCTGCACTACCGACCAAGCCCTGTGCCTTGGCCCGGTGTGGTCGGCTGGCGCAACCGGGGGAGCGATACTGCGCCGCGCATAAGCAGGAACATCGCAAGCGCGATGATCAGCGGCGCGGGTCATCCAATGATCGGGGATACACTTCGAAATGGCGCAAGGCGCGTGAAGCATTCCTGAAAGAACATCCACTGTGCTGTCGCTGCGAGGCGGATGGCATGGTGACGGCGGCATCGGTCGTTGACCATATCGTGCCGCACAAGGGTGATCAGAAGCTGTTCTGGCGGCGGTCGAACTGGCAGCCGCTTTGCAAGCATCACCATGATGTCAAGACGGCGACCGAGGATGGCGCTTTCGGGCGCAGCGTCGCCCAGGGTGGGGGAGGGTCAAATCCCTAGCCCCCAACCACCCACGACCGACTGGGTGGTCACGTGTTTGTGCGTGGGAAATTGAAAAGGAAAAACCCATCAGGAAAAGCCCTTGGTCATTGAGCAGGGCAGCCTTGGGAGCAGGGTGATTTCCATTGATGAGGTGATGACATGGCGCGCGGACGAAGGCCGACGGACAAAAGCAACGTTATTCCGCTGACGGTTGATGGCCGTGATGTTGGGCCGGAAGCCCGCAAGCGCGAAGCTGTTGAACTGGCAGCGTCGCTGAAACCGTCCGGCATGCCGGACGATGTGGCGCGATTCTGGGATGATGTGGCGGTCGCGTTGGCGGAAAAGAACCGGCTTGACCCGTTGTTCGTGTGGTCGGTGGTCGAGTTGTGCCACTGCCTGGCGAAGATGGCGGAATATCGGGCGTATTTCAAAAGCCATGAGCGCATAGAATTTGGCGACAAAGTCGTCACGAAGCCGGTTGGAGAGACCTACGAGGTCACGGGCCGCAACGGAACGCAGATGAAATCACGGCCGGAGGTCGCGCAATTCAACGAAACCCGGCGCACCGCACTGCGTCTTTTTGCCGAATTCGGCATGACGCCGAGTGCCGCGCGGGCGTTGAACAGTGCCGTAGGGCAGGGTGATTTGTTCGATGACTTCGACGACTTCGCAAGCAACCGGGTCACGTAAACGCAAAGCCCGCAAGATTACCCGTGCCATGCTGGCAAAGAAGGTGCCAGAAGCGGTGCTGGGCCATGTCAGCACGATCTATGCGCTGGATGTTGTCGAGGGAAAGATACCGGCTTGCAAGCTGCGCATCGCGGCATGCCAGCGCCAGCTTGACGATCTGGTCTATGGTCCGAAGCGCGGGCTTTATTTCTCGATCCCGCGTGCCGATCATGCGATCCGGTTTTTCGGATATCTGCGGCATTCCACGGGCAAATGGGGCGGTCAGGTCTTTGAACTGGCAAACTGGCAGGCGTTTTGCACAGCCGTAATGTTTGGCTGGCTGTGGGAATCGACCCAAAAGCGCCGGTTTCGCATGGCATATATCGAGGTGCCGCGAAAAAACGGCAAGTCGACGTTCCTGTCGCCAATCGGGCTTTACATGATGGTCGCCGATGGTGAGCCGGGCGCACAGGTCTATGCCGCCGCCACCAAGGCCGACCAGGCGAAGATTGTTTTTGATGAAGCGGCCAAAATGGCGCGCACCAGCCCGGTTTTGCGCAAGCGCGTACGGGAACGGGCGCATCACATGGAGCATCCGAAATCATTTTCGGTGTTCAAGTATATTTCGGCGGACGGAAAGCGTCTGGATGGTCTTAACAGCCATTGCAACATCATTGATGAGGTGCATGCGCATCCCAACCGGTTGCTGATTGACGTTCTGCGTACCGGGACGGGTGCCCGCGAACAGCCATTAACAGTGGAAATCACCACGGCTGGTGCGGATCCGCATTCGATCTGCCGCGAACATCATGATTACACGGTCAATGTCCTGAAAGGGCTGTTCGAAAACGATGGCTGGTTCGGCTTTATCTGTTCGATCGATCCTGGCGATGACCCGTTTGACGAACTAAGCTGGAAAAAAGCCAACCCGAATTATGGGATTTCGGTGTTTGCCGATGGCCTTAAAGCCGAATTCAAGGAGGCGGAAGATAACCCGTCTGCCTTGGCGTCAAAAATGCGGCTTTATCTGAATGTATGGAGCCAGACGGCAGAAATCTGGCTCGATATCGAGAAATGGCGCGCCTGCGAAACGGTCTATGACCGCGCATCAATGCGGGGGCGTCGGTGCTATATCGGGCTTGATTTCGGCGCGGTTAGCGACATTACGGCCCTTGTTCTGGTGTTTCCGCCTGTTGATTCCGGTGAACCGGTCAAGATCATGCCGTTTTTCTGGGTGCCGTTAGGCACGATTGAGAAACGCCGGGTAGATCAGGCGGTGCCATACGATGTCTGGCTGCGCGACGGTTTGATTTTTCAGACCGAAGGCACGGCGACGAACTATACCGCCATAGAGCATTTCATTATCGGGGATGATGCAGGCAATACCGGCCTGATCAACGAATTCGAGGTGATGGAAGTAGATTATGACCGGTATTTCGCCGGTCAGTTGATCCAGCATCTTGAGGAACGTGGCGTGCTGTGTGTTGCCTTCGGGCAGGGTTATTTCAGCATGGCGGCACCGTGCCGCGAGTTGGAACGGCTGGTACTTGAGGGTTCTATTGCGCATGACGGCAATCCTGTCATGGACTGGATGATCGCCAACACCGCCGTCAAGATGGATGACAGCGGTAATATGCGCCCGATCAAGCCAGATACCCGCAAGGACATGCGCAAGATCGATGGCGTGGTCGCGATGCTGATGGCGCTGGGCCGGATGATTTCGGCAGAAGAAGACAGCAACGTTATTTCATATGAGCCGGGCAGCATGTTCGGTTGACGGGGGCAGCCGATGGGCCTGTTTAGTAAGCTTGGACAACTGACCGGGCTTGGCGGTCGTCCCCGCAATGAAAACCGCATTACCGACCCGATGGAGCTTGAAAAAGCCATTCGGGAACTGGTCGGCGATTCCCGTTCGTCATCCGGTGTGGTGGTCAATAACACCACGGCGGCGCGACTCGCTGCTGTCGGTTCGTGTGTTCGTGTTCTTCAGGATGATATTGCGGCGCTACCGCTTGTTGTGTATCGGAAAACGGGGGATCGCCGTGAAGCGGCAAAGGATGATCCGCTTTACAGCCTGTTGAAGGTGCGCGCGAACGAATGGCAGACCGCGTTCGAGTTCAAGCAGTTTCAGCAGCGTGCGAAGCTGCTTCGCGGCAATGGTTATGCTCTTATTGTCCGTGGATTTGGCAGCCGGATACAGGAGCTTATTCCCCTGCATCCTGATCGGGTGGTGCCAAAGCAGGATGATCGAACCCTTGCGATCACCTACGAATATACCCGCAAGGACGGACGGCGCGTTGTCCTTGAGCAAAAAGAGGTGTTTCACCTGCGCGGGCCGTCGGATGATGGTGTTACCGGGCTTAATACGGTGGCGCATTACCGTGAAACCATCGGCGATGGGCTTGCGCTCCGAGAACATGGCAGCCGGTTTTTTGCTAATGGGGCGCGGCCAAGCGGCACGCTGGAAGCCGGTGGCAAAATCGGACCCGAAGACAAAAAAGCGATGCGATCCGACTTTGAAACGCTTTATAGCGGCGTCGAAAATACCGGGCGGATTGCTGTTCTGGATCAGGGGGTGAAATACAACCCCATGAGCCTGACTATGGAAGATGCGCAGTATCTTGATAGCCGTAAATTCAACCGCACCGAAATTTGCGGCATTTTTGGCGTTCCGCCGCACAAGATCGGCGATCTGGACCGGGCAACATTCAGCAACATCGAACATCAATCGCTGGAATATGTGAATTCCAGTCTGATGCCGCACCTGGTGGCGTGGGAACAGGCCGCACAGCGCGATCTTATGGGCGATCCTGACCTTTACTGCAAGTTCAACACCAATGCATTGCTGCGTGGTGATTTCAAGTCACGGCAGGAAGGTCTGGCAATTCAGCGCCGCAACGGCGTGATCAACCCGAACGAGTGGCGCGGATTGGAAGAAATGAACAACCGCGATGATGCGGGTGGTGACGGTTACATTATCGAAAGCAACATGCAGCCTGATGATGGCACGTTCAAAGGCATGAACCGTAAGGCGGAGGCGAACAATGCGGCGACTGAATAACGGCCAGCGGTTCTTTAACGGGCCTGCGCCCATCGCAATGCCGGACGGGTTGACACAATCGACCGCTCGCCCGTTTTTTAACCGGGCAAGTGGCCGGGTGTTCGACGTGCAGAACGCCGGGGATGTCACCGAAATCGATCTTTATGACGAAATCGGTTTTTGGGGCGTTTCGGCCAAGGATTTCCGCCAGCAGCTTCGGAATGTGACCGGCGGCACGATCCGGATTCGGATCAATTCGCCGGGCGGGGATGTTTTCGACGGCATTGCGATGTTCAACGATCTGGTCGCGCATAAGGCGCGGGTCGAGGTCGAGGTAACGGGTTTTGCAGCATCTGCGGCATCCCTGATCGCGATGGCAGGTGACAAGATCACCATCGCCGATAACGCATTCTTCATGATCCACAATGCATGGACGCTGGCCGTCGGGGATCGCAACGCGATTTCCGATGTTGCAGCGGTTCTGGAACAGATCGACGGTGCGCTTGCCGACACATATGCAGCGCGCACCGGCATGGATCGTGCTGAAATCGTCGAAATGATGGACGATGAAACCTGGCTTTCGGCGGCAGATGCCCGTGAAAACGGCTTTGCTGATGTGGTTGGCAAGGCCGAGGAAGCGAAAGCCAAATTCGATCTTTCCTGTTTTGCGAAAGTGCCGGACGGGTTGCGCGGATTTGCCGCGCAGGCAGCCGGTCCGACCATTCGCGATACCGAACGTGCCCTGCGGGATGCCGGGCATTCCCGTGCGCAGGCCAAGGCAATGGCCGCACGCGGAAACCAAGCCGATGACCAGCGGGATGCTGGTGATGACGCCGAAAACGCAGAATTCTGGGCCGCACTGTCGGCCTTTTCCGATAAACTTGAACGGAGCATTGCGCGATGAACGCGATTTGTAAACCAACGGCGAAGATCACCGCTTTCAACGGTCCGGAGCCGACGCCGAACCCGGACGTGAGCGATCCGAAGGCTATCGTCAACAAGCTGCAGGATACCTTCGCCAAATTCCAGGCGGAAAATGACGCGGCCTTGAAAGGCAAGGCTAACAGCGATACCGTCGACAACATCAACAAGGAAATTACCGATCTTAAGGCCGCGCTGGATACCGCGACCAAGCAGGCGGCACGTTCCATGGTTGGTGGTCTTGGTGGTGATAATGCGGCAGTTGTCGCGGGACATGCCGCAAGCTTTATGACCCGTGCGCGGGGCAAAAAGGCAAAGGTTGGTGATCCGGCTGATATCGAAGCCTATCAGAACTATGTTTCTGCCTTTGGTGATCTGGTCCGTGGCGGGCTTAATGCCGACATGCTGGGTCCTGATATCCGTGCCGCCCTTTCGGTGGGTTCCGACCGTGATGGCGGGTACATGGTGCCGACTGAAATGTCGAGCGAAATGGAGCGCCGCCTGTTTGAAACCTCGCCGATCCGCCAGATTGCCCGCGTGATCCGCATTGGCACGTCGGCATGGGAAGCGCCTTACAAGTCGAGCAAGGGCACGTCTGGTGGCTGGGTTGGTGAGCGTACGCAGCGTAACAATACCGACACTGGAAAGGTTGGTATTCAGCGCATCGAAACCCACGAACAGTATGCCTATCCCGAAGTCACGCAGTCGATGCTTGACGATGCAAGCATGGATGTCGAAAGCTTCGTTATCGAAGATACCGAAGATGAAATGATCCGTGTCGAAAACGCTGGTTGTGTGACCGGTGATGGTGTCATGAAGCCGAAGGGCTATATGTCCTACAAGGACACAGCCGTCACGACCAGCGACAAGAATGATCGTCCATGGGGCAAACTGCAATATATCCCCATCGGCGATGCGGGCGCGTTCCCGTCCCTGTCAAGCGGTGCCGATAAAGCCGATTGCTTTATCGACACTATCTATGCGCTTAACCAGGCTTATCGTGCCGGTTCGGTCTGGACGATGAACAGCACGGTCGAAGCCGCCGTTCGCAAGCTGAAGGACGCGGAAGGCCGTTACCTGATCGGTATGAGTCAGATCGAAGGTTCGCTTGAATTCGACATTCACGGTTATCCGATCGTGAATATGGAAGACATGCCGGATCTTGGCGCGGATTCCTTCCCGATCGCCTATGGCAACTTCCGGCGCGGTTATTTCCTGATCGACCGCATGGGCTTCCGCCTGCTGCGTGATCCGTACACCAACAAGCCGTATGTTGGTTACTACATCACCAAAGGCGTTGGCGGTGATGTTCGTAACTTCGATGCGATCAAGCTGATGAAGGCCGCAGCTTCCTGATTTGTGACACGTGACCGGCTGTTGATCAGCCGGTCATTGCCTTTTTATCTTTCATCAAAGGAGAATGGATATGATCCGTCGTGATCTTCATTCCAATATCAAGGCGGTGTCGCACTATGTCGGGGCACCAACCGCAACCGTAACGCCCGCCAGTGGCGTTGATCTTGCCGGTTTTTCGTCGTCTGAATTCATCATCAGCGTTGGCGCGGTCGCCAATATCGCCAACTCGCCGCAGCCGTCCTGGGCGTTCAAGCTGCAGCACAGTGACAGCCAGTCATCCGATTTTACCGATGTAACCGACGCCAATGATGTGCTGGTCGGTTCGGCCAAATCGCCGGTTACTGCGCCGAATTCCTCGACCGGTGTGTTCCTGACGGTTGATGACGCCGCCGAGGACGATACGGTTTATCGCGTCGGCTATATTGGTACGAAACGCTATGTCCGTGTGGTCGCTACTGCGGCAAACACGCCTGGTGCAACGCCGATGGCATTCGTTGCCGTGCTGGGCGATCCGGCGCTGGCACCGACTTCGGACTGATCGCCGATCTGACGTAATTTGAAGTGAAAGGCGGGGTGTCCGTTAAATCGGGCACCCTGTTTTAATATGGCAAAACTCGCAAAAATACAGATTACCCGTGCATTCAAGGCGTGCTTTAACGGTGAAATGCATCCGCGCGATGTGCAGCCTGGCATCTATGAAGTCGTGGCCGATGGCGCGGCGGTTGGTGACGGGCAGGTGCCGCAGCGTGTTGCCGACATTGCCGAGGAAACCGGGCGGTGCAAACCGACAAAAAAGTCGAATGGGCCGGACGCTGGCGCGGACAAACAGTCTGCATCGCCGCAAACGGACCCAGCCTTGACCGATCAGACATCGAATACGCCCGATCTGCTGAATGCCGGATCATCGCCGTCAACAATGCCTGGCACCTCGCCAGCGGAGCGGACGGAACCGGCGGCGCAGACGTTCTCTACGCCTGCGACGGAAAATGGTGGGACCACCACGACGGCGTCAAAGCCTTCGACGGCGAAAAATGGACCCAAGACAGGCAAGCCAGCCTGATACATGGTCTTCACCATGTGCCAAGCGTTGATGAACCGGGAATATCGTTAAATCCGCCGGTGATCCATCGCGGGGCCAATGGCGGCTATCAGGCGATCAATCTGGCGGTGCTGTTTGGGGCCAAACGCCTCATTCTGCTGGGCTATGACATGGGCATTTCCGATGACGGACGCCGTCACTGGTTTGGGGATCATCCGACGGGTCTGAACAACCCGCAGGATCGCGATTTTGCCCGCTGGCGGGCCAATTTCGAAACCATGCTGCCCGATCTGGACCGGGCCGGGGTGCAGGTGATCAATGCATCACGGCAGACCCGGCTTGAATGTTTTGACCGGGTTCCGCTTGAAAGGGCGTTGGTGACATGACCCTGAAAGACCTTCCGGATCATCACGATATGACGCATCTGCAAGGTGCGATCAAATTCGTGAAAAACTGGCGCACGGCGGTTGATGGCGGGGCACATCGCGGGATTTTTACATCTGTTTTGTGTGACAGGTTCGATACGGTCCATGCGTTCGAGCCGACTGACCTTTGCCAGAAGATCGACCCGCGCGCCATTGTCTGCCAATCCGCTCTTGGCGCGTTGCGCGGCCGTTGTTCGATGCAATCGGGCGCGGAAAATACCGGTCAAACCCATGTTGCATTGGGTGATGGCACTGAAATCGTGCGGCTCGACCAGTTCGATATTGCCGATGTCGATTTTATCAAGCTGGATGTCGAAGGCTACGAATGGTTCGCCTTGCTGGGCGCAATGCGGACGATCCTGCGCGACCGGCCGGTTGTCATGATCGAGGAAAACGGGCTTTGCCAGCGATACGGCGTTGCGCCTTTTGCTGCCAACCGGCTGATGGAAGAATGGGGCGCAAGATGCGTGGCGCGGTTTAACAAGGATTATGTTTTCGCATGGGATTGACCGTTGTCAGCGTTTTGCGAAGCGGCGGGCAATACCAGGCTTGGCATGTATCGCGCCTGCAGGGTCAGGTGAAAGCGGCGACGCCTGCGGCGCGGTTTGTATGCCTGTCTGATGTTGCGGTTGATTGTGATCGTATCGATTTTTTGCATGATTGGCCGGGATGGTTTGCCAAGATAGAGCTGTTTCGTCCCGGCCTTTTTGCCGGGCCGGTGATCTATCTTGATCTTGATACCGATGTGGTCGGTGATATCGCGCCGCTGTCGGTGCGCGAATTTACCATGCTGTCGGATTTCTACCGCCCCGATCTTCCGGCATCCGGTGTGATGGGCTGGTGCGATGATGCGCCTTGCGAGGTCTATGACGCGTTTTGTGCGGATCCGCACGGCGCAATGGTGCGGTGTCGTCATCGCGATTGCTGGGGCGATCAGGGATTTATCGCCGCCACGCTAAAAGAGGCCCCGGCACGCTTCGGGCGCGAAATTGTCAGTTACAAGGTGCATTGCCGTAGGGGCTTGCCAGATCACGCGGCGATTGTTGCCTATCACGGCGATCCTAAGCCATGGGATTTGGCGGGATAGAATTTTATGTCTTTCATCTGATCGGGGCGGCGATGGATTACAGTTTGGTGCAGACCGTCGCGCCCGCGACGGATTTCATGGAAGATGCGCGGGTGTATGAACATTTGCGCGTTCCCGTTTCGGGTAGCCCGGCAGCGCCAGAAGACAAGGACCTGATTGCGATCTATCGCGACGGGGTTCAAAGCCATCTTGACGGGATTGACGGCATTTTGGGCCGCGCCCTGATCACGCAGACATGGCAAATGAAATTGCCGCGTTTTCCGCAGCGATCCTGCGCCATCCGTCTGCCGTTGCCGCCCTTGCAAACGGTATCGGCGATTGAATATATCGACGATGACGGCGATGAAATCACCCTGGATAGCGGCCTTTACCAGGTCGTGAACCGGGGAAAATATCCGTCGCACATTGTGCCGGCATACAGTCAGACATGGCCATCAACCCGCGATGTTCCCGATGCGGTGACGGTGACCTTTGTGGCGGGCTACGGCAATGCGGCTGATGATGTGCCGGCGGCAATCCGCAATGCGGGGCTGCTTCTGATCGGTGATCTGTATGAGCATCGCGAGGCGCAATCGGTTGATTTCGAAATCCATCAAAACAAAACGGTGGACTGGCTGTTAAGCCCGTTCCGGCAGGTGTTCTGATGCGGCGTAAAATGCGAAATGCCGGTTCCGGCGCATTTGATCAGCGGGTCACGGTGCGGCGCGTCACGCGCACGCCGGATGGCTATGGCGGTGCGACGGAAACATGGGCCGATATCGGCACGGTATGGGCGGAATGTTTGCAGATCAGCGGCGATGAAAGTGCGGTTGGCGATGCCAAGCGGGCGATGTCGCGATACCGGTTTACGTCGCGAAATGCCGGTATCTGGGCGGGTTTGACCGCTAGTGACCGGCTTTCGTGGGGCGGGATGGTGTTTGATATCCGTCATGCGCCGGATGTGGCGCGCGCCCTTGATCGCGTGATCGAGGCGGAAACGGGGGCGGTGCAATGAGCAGTCTTGACCTGCAAAAGGCCATCGTCAGCATGCTGGATGGGGTGTTGTCCTGTCCTGTTTACGACGATGTGCCCGATGATGCGCAATACCCGTATGTGGCGGTTGATGCCGATCTGGTGTCCAACAGCCGGGCGCTGGGCCAGTACCGCGAAACGGTAATGGTCTATCTGTCGATCTGGTCTGATTATGCCGGTCGCAAGGAAGTCAAGCAGATTGCCGATACCATCCGCACCACCACGGAAAACACGCGACCGGCAATGGATGCCGGGGTGTGTGAAAACCTGCGGTTCGAGCGGGTGACAACGTCAAAGGATGTTGACGGAACGACCTATACCGGGCGGGTGACGCTGCGCGCGATCATCCGGCCTTAACCCGGCCGTGACGGCCATTTCATGCAAAACTAAGGAGCCATTGCCATGACCGTGCAAACAGCGGCCGGGTGTACACTTTCTATTTCCGACGGATCATCTGTCGCGGCAACGCAGTCGGCGTTCGAGGCGGAAACATACCTTGAAGTTGCTGAAATTACCGATCTGGGTGAATTCGGGGCGGAATTTTCGACGATTACCCATGTCTCGCTTGCGGATCGTTTGGTGCGCAAGTTCAAGGGCACCGAGGATCCGGGGTCACTGCCTTTGCAGCTTGGTTATGACCCGGATGATACTGGGCAGAACCAATGCAAGGCTGCGTTGGCGTCGGACAACGAATGGGCGTTCAAGGTGACATTGAATGATGCCGGGACCGGTTCGCCTTCCAGCCCGACGACATTCTTTTTCCGCGGGCGTGTGATGTCTTTCCGTCGTCAGATTGGCAGTCCTGAAAGTGTTGTCGGTGCCACCTGTAATATCGGGATCAATACCCGACCGATTGAAGTCGCCGCCGTTTAACAGATTGCCGCGGCAGGCGGGCGCGTGACGGGGGTTCGCGCCCGCCATCTTTCCCCCGATCCCCGAAAGGTATTCACATGACCAAGACTAAGCAGGCCGTTGCGACGGCCCCGGAACTGACCGTTACGGTCGCGGGCACTGTTCATTATCTTGCGCCGAAACTATCCGCAGTGCGGATGATTAACAGCTTTGCCGGTGGCCTTAACCCGGCCTATCGCAAGGTGCGTGATCTTGATTTCGACGCGATGGCCCAGATCATCGTTGCCGGGGCTGGCTTGAAGCTCAAGCCGTCGGAATATGACGATCTGGTCACGACCATCTGGCAGGAGCCGGACAAGGCGAAGCTTGGTTCGGATCTGATCAATTACATCACCGTTCTTCTGAACGGCGGCCGCCCGATCATTGATGGCAACGATGTTGCTGATGATGCGGGCGATGCGGATGCAGCGCCGGGAAAGCCGTAAGTCTCGATGAATGGTGGGACCTTGTTTATCGCTATGCGACCGGCTGGCTTGGCTGGTCGGATGAACAGGCGATGGAAACGCCGGTCCCGCGCATTCTTCTGGCCCTTGATGGCAAGATCGATTTCCTGCGCAAAAGCAATGGCGTCGATGACGAACCGGAAACACGGCAGCCATCGAAAGATGAAGTCGCCGACAAATTGCGGGCGGCCCTTCGGGGTTGGAAACCGTCACGGAGATAGCCGCCATGCCCGTCACCGGAACAAAGGAACTGGTGGCGGCGCTGCAGCACGGCATTCCGTCGCGGATACGCGAGAATGTCGAGGAAGTCCTTCATAAGGCAGCACAGCTTGTGCTGGTCGATATGGAGGCGCTGACGCCGATTGACGGGGATAATCCCGGCCCGCATGCACGAGACGGTTTGACGATTCTGGCTGGGGATGGTGGGCTTTCTTACGATATCGGCCTGCCGACCCGTGACCTTGCGGAAGATCATTTCTGGTTCCGGTTTCTCGATGGCGGGACCAAGGGCGGCGAGGTTTCCTATCGTCGCAATGGCAAGCGTTTCACGATGCGCGTGCCGAAACGCCCGGCCCTTCGCATCCTTGAACGTGCGATGGACGGCAACCGTGATGAAATCGAACGGCTGATCGTCCAGGCGATCCGCGAAGCTTTGCGCGAGGGTGTGTGATGGCGGGCGAACTGCAAAAAGTCGGTATGTCCGTTTCGATTGATGCGGAACTTGAACGGCTTGAAGCGAACTTCAAACGGGCCGGGCGACTGGTTGATACCACATCAACCAATATGGACCGCAGCACCAAACGGGCCGCCAAGGCGTTTAATCAGCTTGAGGCATCAATGGACCCGGTCGCGCGGGCGGGCCAGAACCTAGAGCGCCAGTCGGACAAGGTTCGCATTGCGCAGGAAAAGGGAATTATTACGGCTGAACAGGCCGGGGCGGCATATCGTCGATTGAATGACCGTTTTGATGCCTATGTCGCAAAACTCAATCAGGCGGGTGTTGCGGTCGCGGCAAACGACAATGCGGTTGTCAAGGCAGCACCGAATTACCGCCGGTTTGGTGCTATCGCACAGCAGGCAGGTTATCAGGTCGGTGACTTTGCGGTGCAGGTTGCCAGCGGACAGAATGTGCTTGTGGCCCTAACGCAGCAGGCATCGCAGTTGCTTGGGGCTTTCGGTCCGTGGGGTGCTGTTATTGGCGCTGCGGCAGCCATTGCCGGGGCTTTGGCGATTGCGTTCTGGGATACCAGCGAATCAGCCGATGAAGCCGCAACCAGCCTTGAAGCTTATGAAAAGTCGGTGAAGAAGGCCGAGGAATTCATTAAAAAGCTGAACGATCAGCAGAAAGAAAGTGCCGAACTCCTGCGCGATGAGCGCGACGAAATCCTGAAAACCGCCAAGGCGCGATTGGAAGCTGCCAAGGCTGCGCTGGAAATCAGAAAGGCAGAAATCGAGCGCATCAACGCCATGTCGAACGATCCGATGTTCGGTATTGGTGATGAACCGATTGATGCGGGTGTCTATCAGAATCAGATCAACGAAATTGCCGAATTGCAGGCAAAATTCGACGATCTGAATGACAGTATGACCGCAGCGATTGATTCCAGCGAGGAATTCAAGGCGTCGCAAGAGGCCGACAAATCGCGCAAAAAGGCTGCGGATGATGCGGAACGGCAGGCGGAGAAAATCGGTGCTGTGATCGAAGCTCTGCAGTACGAGCTTTCCGCATTTGAGCTGACCAATCGCGAGCTTGAGGTAAATAACGCGCTGCGCCGTGCCGGTGTTGATGGTGCAAGTGCGCAAGGCATCCTGATCAGGCAGTTGGCGGGCGATGTTTACGATTACAAGCAGCGTCTGGACGATTTGAACGATGCCCTTGATCGTGAAGCCAAGGTCATGGAGGAAGGCGCACGGGTAACCGAAGCCAACCGCACCGCACAGGAAAAATACAACGACGAAATCGAGCGGCTTCGCGAATTGCTGGCGGAAGGCGCGATCAGTCAGGAAACCTATGGCCGGGCGGCATCGGCGGCAGCGGATGATCTGACCAAGGCCAACGAAAAGCTGAACAAAACCGGCAAGGAAGTCGGTCGTGTGTTGGGTAATGCCTTTTCCGATCTTGGCGGCTGGGCGGATGACGCGCGGGGCAAGGTTGATCAGCTTGCGATGTCGATTGCCGAAATGGTCTGGCAGCAGCAAATCGCCCAGCCAGCGGCGGATGCGATTGGCGGTGCCATCGGTGGTATTGACTGGGGATCAATGTTTGCCTTCGCCGATGGCGGGGTGATGACATCACGCGGCAAACTGCCATTGCGGCAGTATTCCGAGGGTGGCATCGCCAATTCGCCGCAGCTTGCGATGTTCGGCGAGGGTTCGGTGCCAGAAGCCTATGTGCCGGTTCCGTCGGGCAAGATTCCGGTTGATATCCGGATGCCGAAAATGCCCGCCGCCAATTCCGGCGGCCCTTCGGCGATATTCAATATCGATGCGCGCGGTGCTGATCAGGCGGGAATGGCACGGCTTGAAACCGCCATCACGGCGATTGGCGGCGAGGTTCGGCGCATTGACAGCACATTCAACAAACGGGCCGTAAATGCCGTGTCTGATCAGGCACGACGCGGCGGTAGTGCCGGGCGGGCAATCAGGGGGCGTTAAAACATGACCGATCCGATTGCCTTGCCAACTGTACCGATGGAAATAACCGTCACCCCGGTCAATTCCGTCGGGCTGGCGATTTCCAATTTTACCTTTCAGGGGCAGGCGCAGGCCAATCAGGGGGAGCGTTGGGATATCGCCATGACGTTCGCACCGGAACGGCGGGCGGATGTCACGGCGATGCAGGTGTTTATTTTGCAATGTCGCGGGCCGCTTAACCCGTTTCTGGCCAATGATCCTTTGGCGCGGTTCCCGCAGAATAACACCGACGTGGTGACCGTGCAGCTTGCGGGGGCGCATGCCGCGCGGATCCGCACCATATCGACGATCAACTGGACAACCGACGACCCGGACGGCTTTGCCCTGCGGAAGGGGGATTATATCCAGCTTGGCAGTGGCAGCGCATCGCGCCTGCACATGGTTCTGAACGATGTTGAAATCACCGATGAAATGACCGGTGCGGCCGATATCGATATCTGGCCCGCCACCCGTGCGGCCTATGTCGATGGGGCGACGGTGGTTTATCGCGATCCCAAGGGGGTGTTTCGCCTCAAACCCGGTGAGACCGGGCAGTGGCGGGGTAATCCCGGTGATTATTACGACGGCATCACCTTCGGGGCGATGGAGTACATCACATGAGAACCGACATTGATCCGGATTTGCTGGCGCAATTGTCGGGCGACCGGCTGATGCCGGTTCTGTTCGGTCGCATCGGTGCGGCGTCTGATGATGTGCGGATGTGGACCGGGATCGGGCCGATTTCGTGGGGCGGGTTTGAATGGCTGGGCGGCGGTGAATTCGTCGGTATATCGGAAATCGAGGAAACCGAGGAAATCCAGGCCAACGGCCTGACCTTCCAGTTGTCCGGGATTCCGATTGAATACCTGTCACTGACGCTGACCGAAATGCGGCAGGGCCTTTCGGGTGATCTTCATGTCGGCGCGATGTCCGATACCGGTGTTCTGATCGGCACGCCTTACAAAGCGTTTTCCGGCCTGACCGACGTGCCGGTGATCGATGATGACGCCACCACGATCACGATATCGGTGACGGTCGAAAGCGATCTGGTCGATTTGGAACGGTCGAAAGTCCGGCGGTTTACCGATGAAGATCAGAAGGCGATTTACCCGGATGATCGCGGGTTCGAGTTCGTCAACCGCCTGCAGGATACCGAAATCACATGGGGGCAGATCAAGTGACGCGATTGCCACTTTGGGAAAGCAAACTGTCAGACTGGCAACAGGCCGCCGCAAGGCGGTCTTTTTCGTGGGGTTCTGCCGATTGCTGCCTGACCGTGTGTGACGGGTTGCAGGCAATCACCGGGATCGATCCGGCCCGCGCCTTTCGCGGCAAATACAAGACGAAAACCGGGGCCTATGGCGCGCTGAAACGCTTTGCCGGGGGTGGGCTTGCAGCGACAGCGGAAAAGATCACCGCCGGGCTTGGCTGGCCGGAAATCCCGGTTCTGATGGCGCGGCGCGGTGATGTTGGCCTTGTCAATACCGATGAGGGCGAGGCGCTTGCGATCTGCATCGGGGCGCGCTGGGCGACACAGGGTGCCGCCGGTCTGGTTTATCTATCCATCAAATCGGGCCTGCGTGCCTGGAGGGTCTGACGAATGCCACAGGTGATCCCGGTCATTGCAGCAGCAGCGGCGGCGGCCGGGACCAAGGCGGCGGTTGCGGCCTTTGCGGCGGGCTGGATCGCAAGTCTTGCCGGTGCTGTGGTGGGTGCGGTTGTTTCGGTTGCGGCTGCGTCTGCGTTCGGCGCATCTGCGAAATCGAAGGCTGCGGGTATCACGGCGGCCTCTGCCCTTTCAATCCGGACCCAGATGGTGCGCCAGCCTTTGGCGACCCGCCCGATCATTTATGGCGAGGTGCAGGCATCCGGCCCGGTGACATACATGAATGTCACCGACGGCAAGCGCAAGCTGCAATGGCTGATCACCCTGACCGGTCATCCGGTCGAGGAAATCGGCGATATCTGGTTTGGCGATACCAAGGTGTTTTCCGGATCGGGCACAGGCAATGCCATCGGCAAATATGCCGGGTTTGCATGGTTCTGGAAGGGTGACGGCACGGATGCAGGCGATGCCGACCTGCTGGCCGCGATGCGGGCACGCAACAGCGAATGGACGGTTGATCATCGGCAGCGCGGATGCGCCAAGCTGTATTGTGAACTGACCTATGACCAGGACATTTATGCGGGCGGCATCCCGCAGATCAAATGCCTGGTCAAGGGCAAGAAAGATATCTATGACCCGCGCAGCGATACGACCGGTTACACCGATAACTGGGCGCTGGTAACCGCCGACTATGTCAAGATTTCCGACGGTGTCGGTTCGGGCTATGAGGCGATAGAGGAAGATACCCTTATCGCGTCGGCCAATGTGTGTGATGAAGATGTCACGCTGGCGGCGGGCGGCACGGAAAAACGTTATGTCGTTTCCGGGGTGATTGATACCGGCAATCCGGTCGGTGACAATCTGCGCGAATTGCTTAATCCGGGCGGCGGTATTGCGACCCGTGCGGGCGGAAAATGGTCGATCCTGCCGGGCTATTACCGCACGCCGGAAATCGAAATCGATGAAAGCTGGCTTGACGGCCCGATCCGTGTGCGGACCCGGCAGTCAAAACGCGATCTGTTTAACGTGGTGCGCGGGGTGTATTCATCCCCCGAAAGTCTGTGGCAGCCGACCGACCTACCGGTTCTGAAATCGGCAACCTTCATTGCCGAGGATCAGGGCCGCGAAATCGCGGTTGACCGTGAATTCCTGTTCACCACGTCACCGGCCTGCGGGCAGCGGTTGCAGAAGCAGGCGCTGTTCAAGAACCGTCTGCAGGCCGAGGTTGAACTTAAATGCAACCTAAAGGCATTTGCGGTGCAGGTCGGCGATGTCGTCGGCTTTACCCGGTCTGCCTATGGCTGGGATAACAAACCGTTCGAGGTGGTGACCTGGCGTCTGGCACCGCGCGATGATGGTGATGTGATCCGGCTGGGTGTGGATATCACGCTGCGCGAGACGGCGGCGGCGGTCTATGACTGGACCGCCGATGATGAAACCATCGTCGCGGCATCGTCGGCCAATACCCTGCCGGGGCCGGGTGATGTAGCGCCGCCTGACGGGCTGGATGTGACGGAGGTCCAGTATGAAACCCGCGAAGGGGGCGGTGTCAAGATCAAGGCGGTGCTGTCGGCGGGAGAGGCCGATGACGGGTTTGTCGTGTCCTACCGGTTTGAAAGCCGCGAAATCGGCGCTTTGGACTGGACGGAATATGCACCTGTCCCGGCACCGGAACTTGAAATATTCGATATGCCGGCCGGTGTCTATGACTTCCGGGTCAAGGCGGTCAACCGGGTTGGCGCAAGTTCGGAATATGTCACGATACGTCGCGAAATCTATGGACTGCCGGGCAAGCCTTTGGCGGCAACCGGGCTGACGATTTCGGCGCTTGGCGGGCTTGCGGTTCTGCGTTGGGATCGATCCACGGAACTTGATGTTCGGATGGGCGGGCAGGTGCGGTTCCGTTGGTCCCCGGCAAGCAGCGACCCGCTGGTGTCGGAAAGTTCCACGATTGGCGCGCCGGTTCCGGGCGGGGATACGGTGGCGGTCCTGCCGCTGAAACCAGGTTGCTATCTTCTGCAATTTGTTGATGCGTCCGGTTCGATTTCCGATGCGGTATGGGTTTCGACCGATGGTGCAACAGTGCAGGAATATGGCGATGTCATTGATCTGGTCGAAAGTCCGGCATGGTCCGGCACGCTTGAAAACCTTGCGGTCGATGGCGGAGACCTGAAACTGACCGGGTCGGGGATGTTTGACGATATTCCGGCCTTTGATGAAATCGCCTCGCTTGATGCCTATGGCGGTATCGTCGCAAGCGGGCTTTATACCCATGCGGCGGGCCATCATTTCGGCACCAAAAGCCGACGGGTGTTAAGCGCATCGGTCAGTCTGCAGACTGTCAATGTCATTGACCTGTTTGATCAGCGCGAGGGCACGGTTGATAGCTGGGCCAGCTTTGACGGCGAAAGTGGCGGTGAAGGTGATGCCATCACCTGGTATCGCACCACAGATGATGATCCGGACATCGTGCCGGAACCGCAATGGTCGGCGTGGCAGCGGCTTGACCGGGCAGAGGTATATTGCCTGGCAGCGCAGTACCGCACCGAAATCACGGTGTCGGACGGATCCTATAACGTTCTGATCAGCGATCTGCGCGTGCGCGCGGAAAGCCTTGCATAATCAAGGATAATCACATGGCTAAAAAACGGCGCACTTCCGGTGCGGCGACCAAATGGGTTGCCGTTCTGGATGATCAAAACATCCTGCGCGGAATCAGGGAAGTTGCCCTTGACGAACCAGGTGTTGACCTTCCGGCAGGCTGTGACCTTCTGGAACAGAAAAGCCTGTTTCGCTACATCGCAAAGACCGGTCAGTTCAAACCGATCCGCGATAAAATGCCCTGCGCCGAAGATGCGATGATCGCGATCATCGATGCGCTGGAAAATGCAGGCATCTCTATGGCTCCAGTCGCCACCGACTGGCGCGATTTCCGCAACAAGCGCAAGGCGGGGAGTGACGACTGATGGCACAGCATGACATGAATATTGCCGATGGTTCGGGTGCTGTTGTCCGGTCGGATGTGAATGGTGCGATCGAGGCGCTTGCTACATGCCAGATGGGGGCAACCGCGCCCAGCCCGACATGGCCGCTTATGTGGTGGGGGGATACCGGCAACAGTCGGCTTAAGCAGCGCAATGCGGCAAACACCGCATGGATTGATCGGGGCGATCTGACATCTGCATTTTTGCAGGCGTCGGATATTGCAGCAGGTGGTAGTGCAGGATTGCTTCGGGCGGATGGGGATGGGTCGCAACTGACAGGTATATTTTCATCAACAGTATCTGCGGCTTCTAAAAACCTTGTCGGGGCCTACGCGACCGCATCAACAGCAACCTATACCGCCGACGAGTTGGTTTTGAAAAACTCGTTAGGTTCCGCTTATCTCGCAAGTAACGTTTCGTTCACGGTTGATATCACGGCGTCTGGCGTTAATGGCCTGGATGCTGGATCAGAAGCATCTGACACATGGTACTACATTCACGCCATTTACAACGGCACAAGCACCAACGGTCTTATTTCAACCAGCGCAACAGCACCGACCTTACCGAGCGGTTACACCTATTCCGCTCTGATCGGCGTTATTAGGAATGATAGCAGCGGGGGCTTCTTTCCGTTTTTGCAAAACGACCGACAGATCAGCGTTCAGCCTCACTCTGTTTTTGCTGGTGTCGCGGGTGTCTCATCTTTTACATCCGTCAGTCTTTCTTCGCATGTCCCGCCGATTGCCAAATCCTGTGACGGCTGGTTCGGCCATGCTTCAATCAACATTACAGCAGGCGTTCGAGTTGCGTCTGATACGGCTGGTCTTGGTGCGCAGGCTCTTGCGGCTCAATCATCTGGGGTTGTGTATGACGGCTACGCAATCCGCATGACATTCATTGATTTAAAGTGCCCGTCCCAGACGATCTATTGGGCTAGCGTCAACGTTGGCACGGCAACGCACGCAATGGCTATTGTCGGCTATCAAATATAGGAGATTAGATATGCATACTATTTTTTACGGACAAGAGAACGTTCCCGGCAACAATTCTGTTGATAACCCTGCATGTTCTAATGCCGGTGTTTTGAACGCTGGAAGTTTGCCTTTCACGGTTCCCGCAGGCAAAAAAGCTGTGGTCAAATCTTACGGCATCGAGGGATATGACTTTGCTGGGATTTCGGTAATTTTCCCGTGGATCGGCAGTACGATCACATCGAACAATCAGTGCCTGCATTCATGCGCAGCAGACAGCGGAAGCAATGAAGTTTTGGGCGGAGAATGGGAAGTTGACGAAGGTGAAACGCTCAACATACGATTGCAAAACGGTACAGCGAATACGGCGGTTTTCGGCTGGTACTGCAAGATTGAGGTTGTGGACCAATGACCTGCTATCCTCACATTGAAAACGGCGAGGTTCGGGGAGTTTATTACTCCCCGCAGCCGGGAAAAGCAGAAGAACCTTATACCGATGACGATCCTTTGATCGTTGCGTATTTCAACCCCCCGACAGCAATTCAGGATATCAAAGACGAGGCGCGTCGGCGGATTGATGAAATTGTCCCGCGTTGGATGATTGATCGTGAGATTCTTGGCGGGGATCCGGTGCCACAAGAACTGAAAGAGCAAGCAGAATCTATACGGACGGCATCTGACGGGCTTGAGGTCATACTGCCATACGATTACACCGCCGACAGCTATTGGCCGTCAACCTCGTAAGCAGGATTCACCATGAACCGCACATTATGGATCGCACTTGCTGCGGTCTTTTTTTTTATCGCTATCGCCCGCCATATCCGCAAGCCCCGTCTGTGGCGATCGCGCCAAGGTGATCGATAGTCTTGCGGCAAAGTATGCCGAGGAACCTGTTGCTGTCGGTGTCACGCCAAACGGCGGGGTGATCGAGGTGCTGAGCGCACCGGATGGTCAGACATGGACAATCCTGTTTACCCGGCCCGATCAGGTGACGTGCCTTCTGGCAAGCGGTGAAGCGTGGCAGCACATCGCGCCGGTTCCGGCATCGCGCGGTGATCCCGGCGACCCGGCTTAACAAACCTGCCGTTTCGACTTCATGCATCAGGGGGTGACAAGGTGCAGGAAAACATTCCGCCGGATTTCGATTGGGCCAATGTGCTTAAGCTGAATGCGCCGTTGCTGGCCTTTTCGCTGATGGTGCGGCTTCTGTGGCATCAGCGGCTGGTACGGGTCGGCCAACGCCGGTTCTGGTCATGGGATCTTTTGTGGGAACTGCCGATGGCGGTTCTGTGCTGTGCGGTCGGGGTGGGTGTTGCCAGCTATCTTGACCTTGTCGGCAGCCAGCAGATTGCCTGCATCGGCGTCTGTTCGTGGCTCGGGCCGCGGGGTGGCGAGGTCCTTCTGGATAAATTCCTGATGCGCTATGCGCCGAAAGGCACGGAAAAATGAAACTGCTGCGTGATCTTATGCGTGATCCGGTGATCTGGGTGTTTGCCGTTGCCGGTGCCGTGATTGGCGGGGTTGGTGCGTTCTTCCTGATCGGTGGTGTCTGGTTGACGATTGCCGGGGTTGCCGGTGGGGCTGTGACTGGCGTCATTGTCTTTGTGATCCTGCTGATGATTGCGTTGGCAAGTGGGGGTTAATATGGATTTGCAGATTGATACGCTGGCCCGCACGATTTATGGCGAGGCCAAGGCAAATGACGTTGCGGATGCACAGGCGATTGCCTGTGTTGTGATGAACCGGGTTGGGTATCGCAACTGGCCATCAACCCCGGCTGCGGTGTGCAAACAGGCGTGGCAGTTTTCCTGCTGGAATCAGAACGACCCGAACCTGTCGCGGATCATGAGTGCATCCGGTGCGTGGTTTGACAAATGCTGTGCAATTGCCAAGCTTGCGGTCGAGGGACGGCTTGAAGATCAGACCAGCACGGCAACGCATTACCTGACCCGCGCGGTGCGTTCAAAGACATTCTGGGCCAAGGGCAAGGTGCCTTGCTTTGAAACCGCAGGACACCTGTTCTTTAATGATATCGATACGCCTGCGCCGATCAGTGCCAAGGATGCGTTGGATCAGCAACGCCCGCTGTCGCAATCGCGCACGATCAAGGGCGCGTCTGTTGCCGGTGTCATGGCGGTTGTCGGCCCGGTGGCGGCGGATGTTTCATCCACGCTTGAGCAATACGCATACCTGTCTGACGTGATCAAATGGGGGTGTGTCGTTTTGGGCGCGATTGGCGCGGGCTGGGCTATTTATGCCCGGCTGAATGACCGTGCAAAGGGGCTGGTATGATAGCGGCTGTCGGTGCGTTCCTGTCGGGTGCGTGGATGCGCATCGCGATCATTGGCGGGGCGGTTCTTGCCGTCCTGCTGGTGCTGTTTTCCGCCAGGCATGCGGGGCGGCAGGCCGAACGGGTCGAAACCATGGCGCGCAACCTGGAGAACGTCAATGCACAACGCAAAGCGGCTGCTGCTGCCCCTTCTGATCGTGCCGGTGTTGTTGACCGGCTGCGCAACGGCAAATTCTGATTCTGCCGTCTGTCCGCCGGTGATCGAATATAGTGTGGAATTTCAGGGGCGTCTTGCCGATGAACTGGAAGCCCTGCCGGATGGTTCGGCGTTGGAACGTGCCATGATCGATTATGGCCGGGTGCGGTCGGAATTGCGGGCATGCCGTTCCTAATGCTGTTGCCGCCCGGCCCGTGTGGGGCCGAGGCGGCAGCTTTTGACGCATTCGGTCAGGGGCAGGCACCGCCGGTGCCCGCGCCCTTGTAGCGGGCAATAAAGTGGCTTGGCGATGTGATCAGCACTGTGTGTCGTTGCGCGCGGGTATGCGCCCAGATGTCCGCATACCTGACAGCGCATCCTGCGCAGGATATCGCCCAGTCCGATATCAGGGCCATGCCGTTCGATCAGTGGGCCAAGGCGTAAAACCCCGCCATGATCGCATAGATGGTTCGCGCAATAGACGAACATGTGATCATCATGCCGGGCCGCATCGCGCAGCGTGATGTAACCATCCCAATCGGGCATTTTTATTTATCCTGATTGTTCCTGTTTTGTTCTATTATCATCCCCGATTTCTAGGCCGTCGTCATCGCACCGAAACTGGTACACATTTTGGTACACATTTTGGTACACAACGCAAAATCAATAAGTTTAATAAACAAGCAAAAACAAACACTTGATGATAAGTGTAAGATCGGTCCCAATCCCTCCTTGTCCGCCATTGATCAAAGCACCCCAAAAGGGTGCTTTTTTCTTTTGAGCCGGGAATAAAACAATCATTTCAAACGTTATCGTAACAGGCGGGCTCGCTAATGGCGTTCTCGAACATCATCTATGATGGATCAGCTTTAATAATCCGACGAGGTTGCGATGATGTATTTCGATCAGTTCAAGTCCATCGCCAAACCATTGTTACTTGCGGGTTCGACCTTGCTGGCAGTGATGGTTCTGACGGCAACGGCGGCTGCGAGCAAGCCGGCTGCCGCGCCAGTTTACGAAATCGCGCAATCAGGTGGTTTTAGCCAAGAAGAACGGCGCATCATTTATGACGTGCTTGATGCGGTTGACCGCAATATTGGCGATGACGAAAATCGAGGCAAAGGTGGCAAGAGCAAGGACAACGGCAACGGCCAAGACGGATTGCCACCAGGCATTGCCATGAAGCTTGAGCGCGGCGGCACCTTACCCCCGGGGATTGCCAAGCGCGATCTTCCTGCGGATTTGCAGTCGCGTCTGCCATATCGTTCGGATGCCATTCGCCAGATTGTCGGCAATGATGTGGTCCTGATTGAAAAGGGGACCGATATCATCCTTGATGTGATCCGCGATGTGGTGCGCAACTAGCATCAGATGCGGTACCGACAAAAAACGCGGCGAAAATCTCACCGCGTTTTTTGTTAGTATATCTTTTATCTTTGCAGAAAATCAGGTGAAAGCGTTGAAGGTAATGATTGTCTGGGTGTCCTTGATATGGGGCAGCAGATGGATTTTTTCGTTTACATAGCGCCCGATATCCTGCCCATCCTCGATATAGACCTTGACCAGCAGTTCGAACGGGCCGGAGATCGAATAGACTTCCGAGACCCCTTCGATTTCCTCGACCAGTGCTGTGGCAACGTCATAGGCTTTGCCCAGATCGCATTTCACGAAAATGAAAAAGGGATGCATCGGTGCGGCTCCGGTATTTGGGGATAAAAATTATACCCCAAGCTATCGCGGTGCGGCGGTGGTTTCAATCATTACTGCGGCGAATATACGCTACGTATTACGATTGCGGCGGGCGGCGCAGCATTTCGAGATGTTTGATGCGCGCACGCACCTGTTCCGGGTTATGCTGCCCGACCCCTTCAAGCAGGGTTTCAAGCATCACCATGCTGGCCGCCGAGCTATCCCATGTCGTGCCGGTTTCGATGCGCACCGGAAAGACATGCCGGGCGAATTGCGCAATTGGACTGAGCCACTGATCGGTAAACAGGATGATTTTGGCGTCCTGTTTGGCAGCGGCTTCGGAAAAGGCAATGACATCGGCCTGATAACGCCGGACGTCGAAGACCAGAAGCACATCGCGTTTGCCGATATCGAGAAGGTCTTCGGCCCATTTGGCACTTTGGCCCGAAACGCGCCTAACGTGGCTTCGCATGGTGCGCAGATGTTCATAGGCATAGACCGCAAGGGCGGAGGTGAACCGCCCGCCAAGGATATAGACCGATCCCTTGCAGTTGCCGATCAGTTCGATGGCACTTTGCAGTTCGGCCGGATTGATATTGGCAAGGCTTGTGCGGATGTTGCTGATGGTGGCCTCAGTCATTTCATGAAGCAATTCCCCCATCGGATGACCGGAATGATTGCGCGAGCGGGGCAGGCTGCTTCGCGTTAAAGGCGATTGCAGGCGGGCTTCGAGTTCGCCGCGCAGGCGCGCCTGCATGTCGGGATAGCTGTCAAAGCCGATCTTGCTGGCAAAACGCAGCACCGTTGGGGCAGAAACGCCACACCGTTCGGCGAAGGTCGCCACCGTTTCAAGGCCGGCCATCGGATAGTTACCAAGCAGAGCCTGGGCGAGCTTGCGTTCCGATGCGGTCAGTGTATCGGCTTTTTGCGTGATCTGTTCGGCGACCGTTGGCTTTGTAGCCTGCTGCTTCACATTCAAAGGCGAGATTTCCCCGGTTATGCCATCCGCATGGAATGGCCAAACACCCGCAAAGTGCGCTTATGCATTGTTCGGGCGCGGTTTACCTTGTCTGACATACAAATACAATGATTGTAATGAATTTTACAATATTTGATATTCTTGTCATCAAAATTGAAATCATGTAACGTTCGTTACAGAGGGGATGAAACCCGTGCCGCAAAAAGCGGTGCAACAATTCAACGGCTTGGCAAAAGTCGGTCGCCCGAGAGGCGGTTCATCACACGGTACGGCCTTGCAAAAGGTAGTGCAGACAAGGGGATGCAATATGGGTTGTCAGGGCTGCGGATACTTCCATCCAGATTTGGTGTCGATGTTCGACCTGTCGGGTTTTTCCGGGCGGTAAGGCATTTCGGATCACCGTTCGTGTCCACCGGATGCGAACGGAGAGGATCGTATTTGCAGATGACAGGCCAGCCGCTGTTGCGACCCATAGAACAGGGAGATGTTGGGGTGGCGTTAGATGCCTGAATTTATCAAGACCTACGTCAGATGGGTCGATTGCGTTAACCGGATCATCGGCCGGTTTGCGATGTATCTGATCTTTGCGATGCTTGCGGTGCTTTTATATTCGGCTGCGACCAAGCTTATGGAATTTCCGGCCCTTTGGACGCTGGAAACCGCGCAGTTCCTGATGGTCTCATATTTCCTACTGGGTGGGGGATATTCCATGCAGCTGGACTCGCACGTTCGGATGGATTTGCTGTATGGCGCATTGTCGCCGCGCAAACAGGCCGGGCTTGATGCGATCACCATCCTGTTTCTGATCTTTTATCTGGCGTTTCTGCTGTATGGCGGCGTTTCATCGACCGCCTATGCGTTCGAGTATGGTGAAACCAGTTATTCCGCGTGGTCGCCGCCGATGTCGCCGATCAAGGCGATCATGACCTTTGGCGTGTTCATGATGTTGCTGCAGGCGATTGCGACCTTCTTCAAAGATGTGGCAGCCGCCTGCGGGGAGAGCCTTTCATGAGTTATGAGATGATCGCTCTTCTGATGTTTTCCACGATGATGCTGATGCTTCTGACTGGGAAACGGGTTTTTGGTGCCATTGGTTTTGTTGCCGTTGTCTTCGCGCTTGGCATGTGGGGGGATGGCGGTTCTGAAATGGCGTTCAGTGCCGCGATGAAGCTGATGAAGTGGTATCCGCTTCTCACGCTGCCGCTGTTTGTTTATATGGGTTACATGCTTTCCGAATCCGGTCTGGCAGACGACCTTTACCGGATGTTTCATGTCTGGATGGGGCCGGTCCGCGGTGGCCTTGCCATCGGGACGATTGTTTTGATGGTGGCGGTCTCGGCCATGAACGGGCTGAGCGTTGCGGGCATGGCGATCGGGGCGAGTATCGCGCTGCCGGAACTTTTGCGACGCGGCTATGACAAGATCATGGTGACCGGGGTTATTCAGGCGGGTAGTTCGCTTGGTATTCTTGTGCCGCCAAGTGTGGTTCTGGTGCTGTATGGCATGATCGCGCGTCAGCCTGTCGGACAGCTTTGGCTGGCGGGGGTGTTCCCCGGGCTGCTGATGGCCGGGATGTTCATCGTTTATATCGCCATTCGCTGCTGGCTGCAGCCCGATATGGGCCCGGCACTGAGCAAGGAAGAACGCGCGGAAATCACCTGGGGTGACAAGATCGGATTGCTGAAGGCGGGGATTGTTCCGCTGTTCATCTTTTTCTCGATGACCGGTCTGTTCCTGATGGGGATTACGTCGCTTGTGGAAAGTTCGGCGGTGGGGGCACTTGCCGCGACCATTGCCGCCTTTGCCAAGCGTCGCCTGACCCGTGGGGTCATGGAAGAAACCCTTCGCAAGACGCTTTCGATCAGCTGCATGTTTATGTGGATTATTCTGGCAGCACTGGCATTTGGTGCGGTGTTTGACGGGCTGGGTGCGGTCAAGGCGATTGAAAGTTTCTTTGTCGATCAGCTTGGACTTGGCCCGTGGCAGATCCTGATCATGATGCAGATTTCCTTCATCCTGATGGGCATGTTCCTTGATGACACGGCGATGCTGGTGATTGTCGCACCGCTTTATGTGCCGCTGGTCGGCGCCCTTGGTTTCGATCTGGTCTGGTATGGCGTGCTTTATACCATCACCTGCCAGATCGCCTATATGACGCCGCCGTTCGGCTACAACCTGTTCCTGATGCGTGCCATGGCACCGCCAGAGGTGACGTTAAAGGACATCTATAAATCCATCACACCGTTTGTGATCATCATGGCGATGGCGCTTGGCATCGTGATGGTGTTCCCGCAAATCGCGCTGTGGCTGCCAGAATGGCATTACGCGCGGTAAGCAAAACGAACCCGATACCGGCGGGGTCGCAACAGGCCCCGCCGTTCAAAACAAAATCAATTCAGGGGAGGTTTGAATTTCCAACAACAGGAGGCGCTGCCAGACCCGTTAGGCGGGCAGGGCAGTTAATGAATGCGTTAACGAACTTCATCGATCAGGGAGATGATACAATGACGACGAGACGCGACTTTATGAAAAAAGCCGGTGTTGCAACCGCAGCAGCGGGTACGACCGCCTTTGCCGCACCTTATGTCAAGGCGCAGAATGCCAAGATCACCTGGCGTTTGCAGACCTATGCCGGTCCGGCACTGGGCGAGCATGTTATCAAGCCAGCGATTGATGCCTTTAACAAGGTCGCCAACGGTGAAATGGAAATCGAACTTTATTACGCCGATCAGTTGGTTCCGACCGGCGAGCTGTTCCGTGCCATGCAGCGCGGTACCATTGATGCGGTTCAGTCCGATGATGACTCGATTGCGGCTCCGGTCGATATTTCGGTCTTTGGCGGCTATTTCCCGTTTGCGACCCGTTACAGCCTTGACGTTCCGGTCCTGTTTGAAGAATACGGTCTGAATGAAATCTGGGACGAGGCGTATGGTGAAGTCGAAGGTGTTAAATGGCTTTCGGCCGGTTCATGGGATCCGTGCCATTTTGCAACCGTTGATCCGATCAACAGTCTGGAAGACCTTAAAGGCAAGCGCGTCTTTACCTTCCCGACGGCAGGCAAGTTCCTGTCGCGCTTTGGCGTTGTTCCGGTTACCCTGCCGTGGGAAGACATCGAGGTTGCCGTCCAGACTGGCGAGCTTGACGGGATTGCATGGTCGGGCATCACCGAGGATTACACGGTCGGTTGGGCCGATGTGACCAACTACTTCCTGACCAACAACATTTCCGGTGCATGGTGTGGTTCTTTCTTTGCCAACGAAGAACGTTGGAACGAACTTCCGGAACATCTGAAAGTTCTGTTCAAGCTGTGCATGGATAGCTCGCACTATTATCGCCAGCATTGGTACTGGGGTGGTGAAGCCAAGCTTCGGACCCAGGGTACGAAGCTGAAGCTGACTTCGATCCCCGATGCGGAATGGGCGACGGTTGAAGCCGAAGCACATAAATTCTGGGACGAGATTGCACAGACCAGCCCGCGTTGCGCCAGAGTTGTGGACATCTTCAAACAGTATGCTGCCGTGATGGAAAAAGCGGGCAAGCCGTATCGTTACAGCTAAGCCAATCGGGAATGGTCACATTTGACCGGGCAGGGGGCGCAGGCGCATCATTTGTGTCTGTGTTCCTTGCATTCCCTAGGGTTTAGTTGATGTTCCAGTTTGTAACAAATAATACAAATAAGCAAAATTTATGTTTATTTGTTGCATAGTGTAATTTATATTACGCAACAAGACGTCACAAGACGCGATGACCAAAAACGGGCAGGAACCGGTCAGTCCGATACAAAAACAAAGCCCAAATCACAGGAGGCCGCCGATGCAGGCGAAGGATGTCAAAACCGCCGATGACGCACGAAAACTGATTAAGGAACGAGACATCAAATTCGTCAAAATCGGTATTTTCGACGTCGACGGAATCATGCGCGGCAAATACATGCATCGCGAAAAATTCCTGTCGGCACTCGATTCCGGTTTTGCCTTTTGTGATGTGGTTCTGGGTTGGGATTCAAATGACCAGCTCTATGACAAATCCGAGTTTACAGGATGGCACACGGCATATCCGGATGCACCGGTGCGCGTGATCCCCGAAAGCTGCCGCGAATTGCCGATGGAAGACGATACCGTTCTGTTCCTTGGCGAGTTCGAGGGACGGGCGGAAACCGTGTGCCCGCGTGGCACATTGCGCCGTGTCCTCGATAAAGCCGATAAGATGGGATATGACGTTTCGGCCGCCTGCGAGTTCGAGTTTTTCCTGTTCGAGGAAGACCCGCATTCCGTGCGCGAGAAGAACTATCGCAATCTGAAGAACATCACACCGGGCTTTTACGGTTATTCGATGCTGCGCAATTCCGTGCATTCGGAATTCTATCATGACCTGCTTGAACTGGGTGAAAGCATGGATTTCCCGATTGAGGGACTTCATACCGAAACCGGCCCTGGGGTTTTGGAAGCTGCCCTTACCCATGATGAGGCGATGAAAGCCGCCGACAAAGCCGCACTTTTTAAAACATTCACCAAGGTTCTGGCCCAGCGTGCCGGATGGATGGCAACATTTATGGCGAAATGGTCACCTGATTGGCCGGGGCAGTCGGGGCATATGCATGTTTCGATCAAGGGCAAGGATGGCCGGGCGGCATTTTATGACGCCAACAAGCCGCACAATATGTCCGATGAAATGCGGTGGTTCCTTGGCGGGCAACAGAAATTGATGCCGGAACTGCTGTCGATGGTGGCCTGCACGGTGAACAGTTATTCGCGACTGATCCCGGGTTTCTGGGCACCGACGACGGCAACGTGGGGTGTTGAAAACCGTACCACGGCCCTTCGTGTCATTCCGGGTAGTGCCAAGTCGCAGCGTATTGAATATCGCATTGCGGCGGCGGATATTAACCCCTATATCGCGCTTTCGGCGGCCATCGGTTCGGGGCTTTGGGGCATTGAAAACAAGGTGGAGCCGGGCGAAATGGTCGTCGGCAACGCCTATGCGCAGGAATTCCCCGAAGATACGAGCTTGCCTGCAACGCTTTACGAGGCAGCCGGACGTTTGCGCAAATCCGAGGCGGCAAAATCGCTGTTTGGTGAAGAATTCGTGACCCATTACGCCCAGTCGCGGGAATGGGAAGAACGCGAATTCCGCAAGGCGATTACCGACTGGGAAATGCAGCGTTACTTCGAAATCATTTGATCTGTTGCATGCGGCGACGCATCGTCGCTTCGCGCCTGGTCACATATCTTAGCGCCCTAACTCATTCTCCAATTGTGAGGCATCATGTCTGAGAGTTTACGCACCATCTCGCCCGTTGATGGATCCGTTTATGTCGAGCGTCCGCTTGCCGGTGCCGCCGAGATCAACAAGGCACTTGATGTTGCCCGCGCCGCACAGGCCGAATGGCGCAATGTGCCGGTTGCGACCCGTCAGGAAATCCTGCGCAAGGCGGTTGCCGCCTTTGTTGCGAAAAAGGATGAAATTGCCGCTGAGATCAGCTGGCAGATGGGCCGACCGATTTCGCAAGCCGGTGGCGAGGTTAACGGTTTTAAGGAACGCGCCGATTACATGATCAACATCGCGCCTGAGGCACTTGGCGATTACAATCCGGGCGAGAAGGCCGGTTTTAACCGTTTCATCCGTCGCGAGCCATTGGGCGTCGTTGCGATCATCGCACCGTGGAACTTCCCGTATCTGACGGCGGTGAACGGCGTTGTTCCGGCCCTTATGGCGGGGAATGCGGTGGTGTTGAAACATTCGCACCAGACCCCGCTTTGTGCAGAACGCTTTGCCGAGGCGTTTGAAGCCGCCGGTCTGCCCAAGGGATTGTTCCAGTATCTGCATCTGAGCCATGCGGATGCGGAAAAACTGATGGGCGATATCCGTGTTGATTTCGTCAATTTCACCGGTTCGGTGCCTGGCGGCCATGCTGTTCAGAAAGCGGTTGGAGGCAAGTTCATCGCGACCGGTATGGAGCTTGGCGGCAAGGACCCGGCCTATTTGCGTTCGGACGTCAATATCGATCATGCGGTGGAAAACGTCATTGATGGCGCGTTCTTTAACAGCGGACAGTCGTGCTGCGGGATTGAACGGATTTACGCCCATGAAAGCGTTTTTGATGCCTTTGTAGAGAAGGCTGCCGATCTTGTATCGCAATACCGCCTTGGCAGCCCGATTGATACGGAAACCAACCTTGGCCCGATGGTGCGTGCGTCATCAGCGGCCTTCGTACGGGGCCAGATTGCCGATGCCATCCGTGACGGGGCAAAGGCATTGATCGATCCGTCGAAATTTACCGCCAACAAGGAAGGCACCCCGTATCTTGCGCCGCAGGTCTTGATCAATGTCGATCATTCGATGCGCGTCATGAGCGAGGAAAGCTTTGGCCCGGTTGTCGGCATTATGAAGGTGACATCCGACGAGGAAGCCATTGCCCTGATAAATGACAGTGAATTCGGGCTGACGGCATCGATCTGGACAGCGGATGAGGATGCCGCCCTTTCGATTGGGGACCGGCTTCAGACCGGAACGGTTTTCATGAACCGTGCAGATTACCTTGATCCGGCACTGGCCTGGACGGGTGTGAAAAATTCGGGACGTGGATGCACGCTTTCGAAACTGGGTTACGAATCCCTGACCCGGCCGAAAAGCTTCCACCTGCGGACCAAGATTTAACGTCGCGTTTGCGCGCAAAGGATACAGAAATGACCAAGAAGATTGTTGGAAACTGGAACTTCCCGACCTCCGTGCGTTTTGGTCCGGGCCGTATTTCAGAACTGGCAGATGCCTGCAAGGCAACCGGCATGAAAAAGCCGTTGCTGATCACCGACGAGGGTCTTAAGGATCTGCCGATGGTACGTGATGCGATTGCCGCAAACGAAGCCGCAGGACTTCCGACCGGGCTGTTTGCCGGGGTCAAAGGCAACCCGACAGGCAAAAACGTTGAAGACGGTCTGGCGGTCTATCGTGCCGGCGGTCATGACGGTGTGATTGCCTTTGGTGGCGGTTCGGGCCTTGATGCGGCCAAGGCCGTGGCCCTGATGGCAGGGCAGATCCGCCCGATGTGGGATTTCGAAGATATAGGTGATTGGTGGACCCGCGCCGATCCGGCTGGTATCGCCCCGATTGTTGCGGTTCCGACCACATCAGGGACCGGTTCCGAAGTGGGCCGTGCCAGCGTGATTACCAAAGAAGACACGCATGAAAAGAAAATCATCTTCCATCCGAAGATGTTGCCAGCCATCGTGATTTCCGATCCGGAACTGACCATTGGCCTGCCGCCGCATGTGACGGCGGCCACTGGTGTCGATGCGTTTGTTCATTGTTTCGAAGCCCATTGTGCGCCGGGTTATCATCCGATGGCGGATGGTGTGGCCCTTGAAGGTATGCGCCTGATTGCCGATGCGCTGCCGCGTGCCTATGACAATGGCAAGGATATCGAGGCGCGTGCCGATATGCTTTCGGCAGCGTCGATGGGGGCGACAGCCTTCCAGAAGGGGCTTGGCGGTGTTCACGCACTGGCCCATCCGATCGGGGCGATTTTCGATACCCACCACGGCCTGACCAATGCCATCCTTTTGCCGTATGTCATGCGGGCCAACCGCCGTGCGATTGAAGGCAATTGTGAAACGATTTGCCGTTTGCTGGGCCTTGCCGCACCGGGCTTTGACACCCTGTTTGAATGGGTTCTGGCGTTCCGTACCCGTCTTGGCATCGTCAATACGCTGGCGGAAATCGGTGTCGACGTAAACCGAGCCGACGAAGTCGCGACCAAAGCCAAGGGTGATCCGTCCGATGGAGGCAACCCGATTGAACTTTCGGTGGCTGATTATGCCGAAATCTTCCGTCGGGCCTGTGTCGGCGAGCTTGGCTAAGTTCAAGAAACGATAACCGGAACAATCACGGGATCAGGGTGTTATCATGGAAAACGTCAGAAAAATCCTGATTGTAGATGGCAATCGCCACGAAGTGAATGAATTGAACCGTTCACTGGGGGGATCGCCATCGGGCGAGGGATATGAAGCGGCCCTGAGACGCCTTGATCCTGAACTTGATATCACGATTGTCCGGCCTGCGGATGATGGGCCGGACTGTCTTCCCGACGGTGTGAAGCTTACCGATTTTGACGGCATTGCGTGGACCGGTTCGGCGCTGAATGCCTATATCGATGAAGACGCGGTTTTAAACCAGTTGCCATTGGCAAGGGCAACGGTTGAATCCGGTGTGCCGGTATTTGGCAGTTGCTGGGGCATGCAGATTGTTGCCCGTGCGTTTGGCGGTGAAGTGCGCGCATCGCCCAATGGGCGCGAGATTGGCGTGGGCCGCATGATCCGCCTGAACCGGGCAGGGGTTGCGCATCCGATGTATCGCGGGAAATCGGTCTGTTTTTCTGCACTGACCGTGCATATGGACGAAGTATCGGTTCCGCCCAAGGGGGCGGTGATCCTTGCCGGGAACGAACACAGCCATATTCAGGCGTTTGTGATGGAAAATGACGGCCTGAAATTCTGGGGCGTGCAATATCATCCCGAATATACGCTGGCGGAACTTGCCGCCATTTTCCGGCGGTACGGGCAGCGCCTGATTGATGCCGGATTGTTCGCCGATCAGGGGGCGCTTGAAACCATGGCGACCAACTGGATGACGCTGCATCAGGACCCGGATCGGCGCGATCTTGCGTGGCAATACGGGATTGATAATGATGCGCTGCGCTATGAACGCAGATTGCTGGAACTTGGCAACTGGTTGAAGTATTCAGTCGGTAAAATTCGCAGTTAGATCGTTTCTTTGTAGGCGTTTAACGCGCGTTCCTGAACCGTTTTGCTATCAAGGTTCCAGACAGTTGTGCCGTGGGTTTTCGCCGTCAGACTTGCCATGGCAAGGCCGGTACCAATCGCGGCGTCAAAGCCGGTTTCCAGTTTGCTGAACGCCGACAGGAAGCCCGAATAAAACGCATCCCCGGCTCCATTGACGTCAACGACCTTGGTGGGCAAAGGACGCCAGAAGGCAGTTTCACGGCCATCGGCAGATACGACACCCTTGGCACCCAGCGTTATGACAATATGGGGAATGCCATGATCGCGTAGAACCGTGATTGCGTTTTTGGCATCATCAATGTCGTTGATTTCAATACCGGATAAAACTTTTGCTTCGGCCCGGTTGGCGATCAGGACATCAAGTTTGTCCAGAAGTGGCTTGAAGCGTGCCGATTTTGACGGGGATACGGTCGCGGCACAAAAGCGTGATGTGCCTTTCTGGTCGGCTAGCCAGATCAGCGTTTCGGTCGGCAGATTGGCATCGACCATCCACCAGGGCCAGTTTTGAATATTTGCCAGTTGATCAGCCAGAAGATCGTATGTCAGGCGGTCATAGATTTCGGCATCCATCAGGCCGAGGGCCAGTTCGCCGGTTTCGTCAAGGATGGCGGTGTAACCCGCGGTATGGCCGCCGGGGATTTTGCGGATTTGCCGGGTATCGATACCGATTTCCGATAAGGAGCGGATGATCTGATCGCCGTCGCCATCGTCGCCGACCGCACCCAGCATACCGACATTACATCCCAGCAACCGCAGGTGAACCGCGATATTGCGACTGACGCCACCGGGTTTTCGGTGCAGGGTCCGGACAGGGTTTGACGCCGCAGGCACGAATGTTTCCGTGCATTGCAGGGTTCGGTCAAAATGGGCTGCGCCAAGGCAAAGGATGTTGCTGGCAGGGTTGATCAAGATGATGCTCTGTTTATTGTTAAACGGTCTTTGATGGCTGGCGCAAAGTCATAAGCTGCGGGGTCAATTCAACGCAAGCAAAACAAGAAGGGCGGCGTACGGGATCATCGTGCGCCGCCCTTTGGCTAACCTGGTTAGTTCGGGTTTATTTCATCATGATACGATCATGGGTTGCCGGGATCATCGGCGAATTCATGCCGATATATTCCGCCACTGCCTGTTCAAGGTTCGGACCGAAATCATAGACATCGGTTGCGTTATCGCGGAACAGGGCATAACCATCCCCGCCATTGCGCATGAAGTCGTTCGAAACAACGCCATACGTTTTGGCCGGATCAATCGGAACGAAAGTACCGCCTTCATCGACCATAACGTTGGATATGCGCGATCCGACCGGTGCGTTAAGGTCCAGATCGAATTTCAGACCGGAAACCTGCGGGAACTGGCCTTTGCCCTCGGACACCATTGATACGCCATGTTCAAGGGACGCCACGACATCGGCACCGGTCAGTTTGAAGGTTGCCAGAGCATTCTGGAACGGCAGAACCGTCAGGACTTCGCCCATTGTCACGGTACCTTCGTCAATGCTGGCACGGATACCGCCACCATTCTGGATGGCGATCTGATACCCTTCGCCAGCTTTCCACAGCATGGCATCGGCAATCAGGGAACCCATGGCGCATTCCATCGCGCGGCAGCTTTCACGCGATCCATCGGCGGCCGTGGTGAAGCTTCCGACCTCAACCGTGCGAATGGCATCGACCGCACCGCTGACTTCGGCTATTTTCGCCAGAACGTCTTCGGCCGGTTTGATACTGGCATCAAGGGTGATCGGTTCGCCCGACCATGCCTTTGCAACGCCGTCATCGTCAAAGGTGACCTCAAGCGCGCCGAGATAGCGGCTATAGGCGTAGGCCTGAACGACCAGAACTGGTTTGCCATCCGGTGCGGTTTCAACGACCGGGTAGGGATAGTCGGCCTTTTCATTGGTGTTCGAGAAGAGCTGGTTGTCATGTCCGCCAACGATGACATCGATGCCGCTGACGGTTTTTGCCAGTTCAAAATCCTTGTAGGACCCGGAATGGCTCATAACGATAATTTTGTTGATGCCCTTCAGGCGCAGGCGGGCAACGGAATAGCGCAACGCCATTTCGGAATCGGTGATGCTGACATGATCACCCGGGCTTGAAATATCCGGGGTTTCTTCGGTCGTGATACCGATCAGGCCGATTTTCTCGCCCCCGACTTCGACGATGGTGTCGGGCTTGATGAAGCCTTCAAGGCCGGAACCGCCAAGCGGCTTGACGTTGGCCGACAGAACCGGAATTTTGCTGGTTTTGATGAAGGCGGCAAGAACATCGGGACCATCGTCGAATTCGTGGTTGCCAATCGTCATGGCATCATAACCCGCCATTGCCATCAGTTCGGCGGTCAGTTTGCCCTTGTAGGTCGAATAATAAAGCGACCCCTGGAACTGATCACCGCCGTCCAGAACAAGGACATTGCCGCCCATGGCGCGATTGTCGCGAATGGCGGTTGCAAGGCGCGCGTAACCGCCAAAGCATTTACCTTCGGTTTCGTCTTCTGCGCTGCAGCTGTTGTTGTATTTGGTAACTGATTCAACGCGATCATGAACGTCGTTGGTATGCAGGATACGAAGATCATAATCCGCAAGTGCCGAACCGGCACCAAAAGTCAGCATCGTGCAGGCCGAAAGAAGCCCGGCAATTTTCCGTTTCATTTTTTATCTCCGAACAAGCCGTTGCACCGGCATCCCTCGACCCGGTGTGGCATGAAAAGTCAAATCCCTGAACGCACGTGATCCTAGCATTAAAATTCTTTTGGGGGTACGTCCGGTTGATGACGTGACGGTTAAATTGTCGATCTGAATTTGTCTGGGCGGGGCGTTGTATTTTCATTTCAATGCAGAATCGGACGGCGCTGTTTTCGGACCAGCAGGCCGTATTGCAGAATTGGCGCGCGGTGCGATTGTGAAATTCTTTGAGAAATAGTATCGGCAGCGGCTGAAATGTCAGCGTTTGCTAATTCGGTAAAAACTAAGGGAAACCCCGCAGATAGACGGTATAATGACAAGCTGGGGTAGAATGAATTCTGACCGAATGGACAGGTTTTGTGTCAATGGTCCGTGCTCTGCTATTTACAGAGTACCGTATTTTGTAGTTACCATAGGCGTTCTGTAGCAGATACGCACAAGAGGCACCGGTATCCGGGGCAAAAAAAGCGGTGCTGCTGCATGAAACACTTTTTCGATGAGGGAGTCCTGCCGGTTAAGGGCGCTGGCGGGATATAAAAGAGAATCAAGCAATAGAAGGGCATCGGAATGAAAAAGCTTCTGACCTCCATGGTCGCGGCTGTTGCATGCTATGCAGGTGTAGCGAGCGCAGCAGAAATCAAACCGGCAGTCGTTTACGACATGGGTGGCCGTTTTGACCGTTCGTTTAACCAGGGCGCATATAACGGTGCCGAAAAATACAAGGCCGACAAAGGCGTCGAGTATCGCGATTTCGAGATCCAGAACGATTCGCAGCGCGAACAGGCAATGCGCAACTTTGCACGCCGTGGCATGAACCCGATTGTTGCAATCGGCTTCTCGCAGGCGTCCGCCCTTGAGAAAGTTGCAACCGAATTTCCCGACACCAAGTTCACGATCGTTGATATGGTTGTTGACCTGCCGAACGTTCAGTCGGTGGTTTTCAAGGAACATGAAGGTTCGTTCCTGGTTGGTGTTCTGGCAGCCATGGCATCGGAAACCGGCAAGGTCGGCTTCATCGGTGGCATGGACATTCCGCTGATCCGCAAATTTGCCTGCGGTTATGCACAGGGCGTTAAACACGCCAATGGCGATGCCGAAGTTTTCCAGAACATGACCGGTACCACCGGTGCGGCTTGGAATGACCCGGTTAAAGGTGGCGAGCTTGCGAAATCGCAGTTCGACCGAGGGGCTGACGTTGTCTATCACGCAGCAGGCGGCACCGGTGTCGGTGTTCTGCAGGCGGCGGCGGATGCCGGCAAACTTGGCATTGGTGTTGACTCCAACCAGAATGCCCTGCATCCGGGTTCGGTTCTGACCTCAATGCTCAAACGTGTTGACGTTGCTGTTTACGAAGCGTTCGACGCGGCAGCCAACGATACATGGAAGCCGGGCGTCACCGTTCTTGGTCTTGCAGAAGGCGGCGTTGACTGGGCGCTTGACGAGAACAACGAAAAGCTTATCACCGACGACATGAAAGCGGCTGTGGCCAAAGCCAAGGAAGAAATCATTTCCGGCAACCTTGAAGTCCACGATTACATGAGCGACAGCGCCTGCCCGATGTAAGGCAGGACGAACAAACCGGGGATTTGTAGTGTCGGATACGATGCATCAAATGCACGGCGCCGGGGAGACCGGTGCCGTGCAACCCGCTATTGAACTGCGCGGTATAGACAAGCGGTTCGGTGCGGTACACGCGAATAAATCAATCGATCTTAAAGTCGAAAAAGGCACGATTCACGGCATCGTCGGGGAAAACGGTGCAGGGAAATCGACCTTGATGAGCATTCTATACGGTTTTTATCAGGCCGATGGGGGCACCATCCATGTCGATGGCAGGCTTTGCGATATCAAGGGATCCGAAGACGCTATTGCGGTCGGGATCGGCATGGTTCATCAGCACTTCATGCTGGTTGAGCCCTTCACGGTTCTTGAAAACGTTATTCTGGGTGTCGAGGGGGGGGCGATCCTGCGCGAGGGCGTTGACAAAGCCCGCGAGGAGCTTAAACGTCTGGAGCGTGAATATGCGCTCGACGTTAATCCCGATGCCATTGTGGGTGATCTGTCTGTTGGCTTGCAGCAGCGCGTTGAAATTTTGAAGGCCCTTTATCGGGGGGCCGAAATTCTAATTCTGGACGAGCCGACCGGGGTTCTGACCCCGCAGGAAGCCGATCATCTGTTCCGCATTCTGGAAACCCTGAAACAGCAGGGCAAAACGGTTGTTCTGATCACGCATAAACTGCGCGAAATCATGGCGGCAACGGACAATGTTTCCGTGATGCGCCAGGGTGAAATGGTGGCCCATCGCAAAACGGCCGAAACCAGCCCCGAAGAACTTTCCGAACTGATGGTTGGCCGCAAGGTGCTTTTGCGCCTTGAAAAGGGTGAAGCCGCACCGGCGGCAACGGTTCTTGAGGTCGATAATCTGTGCATTGAAACATCGCAGGGTGTGCGCAAGGTCAAGAATGCAAGCTTTAAGGTGCGCGCCGGCGAGATCGTCGGCATTGCCGGGGTTTCCGGCAATGGGCAAAGCGAACTTCTTGAAGCGCTTGGCGGGATACGTGCGGTAACCGAAGGCCAGGTCCTGTTAAACGGGCAGGATGTGACGCCGGGTCGTGGTGTGGATACGGCCGAACTGCGAAAGCGTGGTGTCGCCCATGTGCCTGAAGATCGCCATCGCATGGCAATGGTGACGTCATTTTCTGCCAAGGAAGCCGCCATTCTCGGTTATGAGGATGACGCGGCCTATCAGAAGGGCATTTTCCTGAACTGGCATGCAATTTCCGATGCGACGAAGCATTTGATGTCGGAATTCGACGTGCGGCCAAATGATCCTGATCTGAAAGCAGCCAATTTTTCCGGCGGCAACCAGCAGAAGCTGGTTCTGGCGCGTGAAATAATGCGCGATCCGGAGCTTCTTCTGGTCGGACAGCCGACGCGCGGTGTCGATATCGGTGCCATCGAATTCATTCACAAACGTATTGTTGCGATGCGTGATGCTGGCAAGGCCGTTTTGCTGGTATCCGTCGAACTGGACGAAATCATGTCTCTTGCCGACCGCATACTGGTGATGTGTGATGGAGCCATCATCGGCGAAGTTTGTGCTGCTGATGCCAATGAACGGGTGCTTGGCCTGATGATGGCCGGGGTTGATCCCCATGAAGCCAAAGCTGCGGAGGGGCAGGCATGAGTGACAGTGTTCAACTGCCGCGCTGGATTGATGTCGGCGCGTTGCCGCTGCTTAATCTTTTGCTGGCACTCGTTGTTTCGGGGCTTGTTGTTCTGGCGATTGGTGAAAGTCCGACGAAAGTCGTTGAAATCCTGCTTTATGGTGCGTTCGGCTATGAAGAGGCGTGGGGTTATACGCTTTATTACACCACCAACTTCATTTTTACCGGTCTGGCTTTTGCGGTGGCATTCCATTGCGGTCTGTTCAATATCGGTGCCGAAGGCCAGGCCTATGTCGGGGGGCTTGGTGTTATTCTGACGACCCTTTACCTTGATTTCCTGCCATTCCCGATCATGCTGATCGTTGTAGTTCTGGCCGCGGCAATTTTCGGTGCGGCGTGGTCCTATATACCTGCTTATTTGCAGGCACGTCGCGGGTCGCATGTCGTGATTACCACGATCATGTTCAATTTCATTGCGTCGTCGCTGATGGTTTATCTTCTGGTCAATGTTCTGCGCCCGCAAGGGTCCATGACCCCGGAAAGCGAACAGATCGCTGAACATCTGCGTTTACCGTTCATTCATGACATCGCCGCGGGCCTTGGTCTGGAGATGGCAAGCAGCCCGCTGAACCTGTCGTTTGTTTATGCGCTTGTCTGCAGTATTTTGGTCTGGCTGTTCATCTGGCATACAAGATGGGGTTATGCGATCCGCACTGTGGGGGCCAATGCGGTTGCCGCGACCTATGCCGGGATCGAGCCGGGGCGATATATCATCATGGCGATGATGATTTCAGGTGCGCTTTCGGCCTTCATGGCGCTTAACGAAGTAATGGGTGTTCAGCACCGGTTACTGATCGATTTTACGGCCGGTTACGGCTTTGTCGGGATTGCGGTTGCCCTGATGGGGCGCAATCATCCGTTTGGTATTTTCCTGGCGGCGTTGCTGTTTGGGATGCTGTATCAGGGCGGGGCGGAGCTCAGCTTTGAAATCCCGACGATTTCGAACGATATGGTCGTGGTTATTCAGGGGCTTGTGATCCTGTTTACCGGTGCGATGGAACATATGTTCCGTCCGCGCGTGACCCGGATTTATACAGCGTGGCATTTGCGCCGCCGTGCGCAGGAGGCTGCATAATGGATAATTTTGAACTGGTTATTCTGCTTCTGGATGCGACACTTCGGACATCGACCCCGCTTATTCTTGCCGCACTGGCCGGGATGTTTTCGGAACGGTCGGGTACGATCAACCTGGCACTTGAAGGCATGATGCTGGGCGGGGCGTTTTCGGCTGCTGCCGTGGCTTATTATGTCGGAAATCCCTGGGCCGGCTTGCTGGCGGCAATCGCAACGACGATCTGCCTTTCGCTTCTGCATGGTTTTGCCTGCATCACGCATAAGGGAAATCAGGTCGTATCGGGCATGGCGATCAATATCCTGATGTCCGGTCTGACGGCACTTGTCGGGATTGCCCTGTTTGCGCAGGGCGGTAAGACTCCGTCGCTTGATCATGGATCGCGGTTCCAGCCGATTACATTGCCCGTCGCGGATGCCGTTGCCGATGTCCCGGTTCTGGGATCGATTTATTCAGAATTGCTGAGCGGTCATAACATTCTTGTATATGTCGCATTTCTGGCGGTTCCAGCCGCGTGGTGGGTGATGTATCGCACCCGTTTCGGTTTGCGTCTGCGTGCGGTTGGTGAAAATCCGGGGGCCGTTGATACCGCCGGTATTGGCGTGGTCGCCATGCGGTATCGCGCGGTAATTTGCAGTGGCGTTCTTGTCGGTATGTCGGGTGCGTATCTGTCGACCGCGCAGGGGGCGTCGTTCCTGCAGGATATGACGGCGGGCAAGGGCTATATTGCGCTGGCGGCGATGGTGTTTGGTAAATGGCGGCCTTTCCCGGCACTGTTTGCGTGCCTGCTGTTTGGTTTCCTTGATGCCGCGGCAACTAGGATGCAGGGCGTTATCCTGCCGGGGATTGGCGAGGTGCCGGTGCAACTGGTGCAGGCATTGCCCTATATTTTGACGGTGATCCTGCTGGCGGGCTTTATTGGCCGCGCCATTCCGCCCAAATCTCTTGGTCGTCCGTATGTGAAGGAACGCTGATCGCGTTGCGGTCAGCTTTCTGGTCCGGCATATCTGGCAAACGAGGCTGTGATGAATTGCAAACAGGTCTTTTTCATCATTGCCGTTCTGGCTGTTTCGCTGCCTGCCACGGTTTGTGCCGTGCAGGCCGCCGAAATTACGCCGACAGTTGTTTATTCGACCAGTGCAGCGTGGAACGAACACGACCCGTGGTGCCGAACTGGCAGCCACACAGATCGGTCTTGGTGCGGATGTTGCTTTGCAGCTGGCCGTTAGCACGGGAATTGGCATTTTGCAGATAACAGCGGATGCCGGAAAGCTTGGGGTTGTATCGGATGTAAACCAGAACGGACTGCATTCGTAATCGATTCTGACATCGATGGTTAAGCATGTCGAGGTCGCCGTTTTCGAGGCATTCGCGGCGGCGCGAGATGGGGACTGGAAACCGGGTATTCTCAGTCTTGGCCTTGCCGAAGACGGGGTTGACTGGACGTTAGACGATTTTAACAGGGACCTGATCACGCCTGCGATGAAGGATGCGGCCGATGCGCCGCGCAACGATATCATCAACGGCAGGATTACGGTTCACGACTATATGCAGGATGGAACCTGCCCGCGATAAGCGGTAGGAAAAACAGGATCAAGACACATGACATCGCAAACTGTAACCGACGCCCCGCGCGATTTGATTGATGCGGCACTTGCCGCGCGTGACAGGGCATATGCGCCCTATTCGAAATTCCACGTCGGCGCAGCCCTTCGGACGGAGCGCGGGCAGATCATTGCCGGATGCAATGTTGAAAACGCGGCCTATCCCGAAGGTGTTTGTGCCGAAGCCGGGGCGATTTCGGCCATGGTTTTGTCGGGTGAAACCAAGTTTGACGAAATCGTCGTTGTCGGGCTTGGCGATGTTGCCTGTACGCCATGTGGCGGGTGTCGTCAGAAAATCCGGGAATTCACCGGATCGGATGCGACGATTTATATCATCAATGATGCAGGCAAAACGCTTTTGACCCTGACACGTGAAGAACTTATTCCCCATTCCTTCGGGCCGGAGAATTTGAAATGAGCAACATCAAAGCCGCATTGGACATCATTGCCGCCAAGGCACCTGGCTTTAAGGCCGAGGTCGCACTTGTTCTTGGCAGTGGGCTGGGGGGCGTTGTTGACGCCGTCAGTGATGCAATCAAAATTTCCTATACCGACCTGCCGGGATTTCCCAAGCCGACGGTAGTGGGCCACGGCGGGCAACTGGTTCTGGGCCGTATCGCGGGCGTTTCCGTTGCCGTCATGCAGGGCCGGGCGCATTATTATGAACATGGCCGTTCGGATTTGATGAGCGAGCCGCTTGAGACATTGCGTGAATTGGGTGCAGACCGGCTTATTCTGACCAATGCGGCAGGGTCGCTTATTCCCGAGGCATCACCGGGGAACCTGATGCTGATTACGGATCATATCAGCCTGTTTGGGCCCAATCCGTTGATCGGATATCATGGCAATGATCGTTTTGTCGGAATGGATGTGCCTTATGATCCGGAAATCGGATCGGGTTTGAAAAATACTGCGGCGGAGCTTGGCATTAATCTGTTTGAAGGCACTTATTGCTGGTGCACCGGACCGAGTTTCGAAACGCCGGCCGAAATTCGCGCGCTTAAGGTTCTGGGGGCGGATGCGGTGGGCATGTCGACGGTGCCGGAAAACATTCTTGCCCGGCGTCTGGGATTCCGGGTGGCGGCTGTTTCAAACATCACCAATCTGGCCGCGGGCATGAGCCCGACGGCCCTTAGTCATGAACAGACCCTTGAAATGGCAAAAGAAGGATCTGCCAATCTGATCAAGATCCTGCTGCGTTATTTTTCAAGTGATGCGTGAAGATGTTTTGATCGGGTTTGGAAACGTAATTCAATAATAAGCGCGCAGGAGACAGCATATGCTGCCGCAGGAAATCATTCGCCGGAAACGTGAAGGCGAAGTTCTGACAGACGCCGAAATCGCCTTTTTCGTCAAAGGCATTGCGGATGAAAGCATCAGCGAGGGGCAGGTTGCCGCCCTTGCCATGGCGGTATTCTTTAACGGCATGACCATGGATGAACGTGCGGCCCTTACGCGCAATATGCGTGATTCCGGGACCGTTCTTGATTGGAAGGCGCTTGGCCTTGAGGGCCCGGTCGTTGACAAGCATTCCACCGGTGGGGTTGGCGACAAGGTCAGTCTAATGCTGGGGCCGATTGTTGGTGCGTGCGGCGCATTTGTTCCGATGATTTCGGGACGGGGCCTTGGTCATACGGGTGGGACGCTGGACAAATTTGATTCCATTCCGGGTTATCGCACCGCGCCGACCCTGGATGAATTTGCCAAGGTCACACGTGAAGTCGGTTGTGCCATCATCGGACAGACCGCCGATCTTGCCCCTGCGGACAAGCGTTTTTATGGCATCCGCGATGTTACCGCGACGGTCGAAAGCATTCCGTTGATCACCGCATCAATCCTGTCGAAAAAGCTGGCAGCGGGTCTGGATGCGCTGGTGATGGATGTCAAATTCGGATCGGGTGCGTTCATGAATGAATATGATCGTGCGCGCGAACTGGCCGAAAGCATCACCGAAGTCGCGACCCGCAATGGTGTGCCGACAACGGCCCTTTTGACCGATATGGAGCAGGTTCTGGGCGATACGGTCGGTAACGCGCTTGAAATGCACGAAGCGGTTGATTTCCTGACGGGCAAACATCAGGAACAGCGTGTTTATGATGTCACGATGGCGTTGGCAGCGGAAATGCTGGCACTGACCGGTGTTGCAACCGATGTTGCCGATGGGCTGCAAAAAGCCAGCGACGCCCTGACATCGGGCAAGGCAGCCGAGGTATTTGGTAAAATGGTGTCGGCCCTTGGCGGACCGGTCGATTTTGTTGAAAACACATCGGCCCATCTTGAGATGGCACCGATGATCAAGCCGGTACGTGCCGCAAAGACCGGGCGGGTGGTATCAATGGATGCGCGCAAGGTGGGGCTTGCGCTGGTTGCGTTGAAAGGTGGCCGGACACGTGCCGATCAGAAGATCGACTTTGCTGTTGGCTTTACCGATTTCATCAAGGTCGGGCAGACCGTTTCGACCGAAACGCCGCTTTGTATCGCCCATATCCGCGATCAGGCACAGCTTGACGAGGCGACGGCGCTGTTGCGCGAGGCAATCGTAATTGGTGATGGCGAGGTCGCCAGAACCGGTTCTGCCGCGGCAGTGCGCGAACGGATCGTTGCCCGCACCAAAGGGTGATCACACAACTGAGAATGCAAAAGGCCGGGTAGGGTGACTGCCCGGCCTTTTTGTTTGATCTGTGTGGCTAGTTTCGTGTGCTTTCCATGATCATGGCCGCGGCTTTTTCCGCGATCATGATGGTCGGTGAATTGGTGTTGCCCGATGTAATGGTGGGCATGATTGAGGCATCCGCAATCCGAAGCCCGTCAAGCCCGCGCAGGCGCAATTGCGGGTCAACCACCGATGCCGGGTCCGCACCCATGCGACATGTGCCAACGGGATGGAAAATTGTCGTGCCGATATTGCCTGCGGCTTTGACCAGATCATCCTCGGTCTCGTATGACGGGCCAGGTTTGAATTCTTCGGGCTGGTAGGGGGCAAGGGCGGGCTGATTGGCAATTTTGCGGGTCAGTCGGATTGAATCGGCCGCAACCTTTTTATCGGCATCCGCGCTCAGATAATTGGGTGCAATGGCCGGTTGATTGCGGAAATCGGGTGATTTCAGATGGATGCTACCGCGACTTTGTGGCCGCAGGTTACAGACACTTGCCGTAAAGGCCGGAAAGGGATGAACAGGATCACCGAACTTTTCAAGCGATAGCGGCTGCACATGATATTGCAGGTTTGGTGTTTCAAATGACGCGTCCGATTTGGTGAAGATGCCAAGCTGGCTTGGGGCCATCGACATCGGCCCTGATTGATTGAACAGGTATTCCAGCGCGATCCCGGCCTTTCCGACAAGGCTGCTGGCCTGTTCGTTCAAGGTCCGAATGCCAGAGACCTTGAAGGCGCAGCGCAATTGAAGGTGATCCTGAAGGTTTTCACCGACCTGTGCGCTTTCATGGATAGTCTGGATGCCATGTTTTTGCAAAACATCGCCGCGACCAATACCCGACAATTCCAGAATATGGGGCGATCCGACGGCACCGGCCGACAGAACGATTTCACGACGTGCCGTGACGGTTTCAATCTGGCTACTGCGGTCATATTCAACGCCCGTGACGCGACCGTTTTCAATGATCAGGCGACGAACTTGCGCATGCGTGCGCAGTTCCAGGTTCTTGCGCGACAGGGCAGGTTTCAGAAATGCCTTCGAGGTATTCCAGCGAATGCCGCGTTTCTGGTTGACGGCGAAATAGCCCGACCCTTCGTTATTGCCGCGGTTGAAGTCGGCGATCTTCGGGATGCCTGCCTGTTCGGCGGCATCCTGAAACGCATCAAGGATTTCCCAGCGCACGCGCGCCTGTTCAACCCGCCATTCGCCGCCTGACCCGTGCATATCATCTGAGCCGAGATAGTAATCTTCGGATTTTCTGAAATGCGGCAAGACATCATCCCAGCCCCAATCGTTACATCCAGATTGCCGCCAGTGATCATAATCGGCAGCCTGACCACGCATATAGATCATGCCGTTGATCGACGAACATCCGCCCAGAACCTTGCCGCGCGGATATCCCAGTGATCGGCCATTCAGGCCGTTCTCGGCCTCGGTTTTGAAGCACCAGTCGACATTCGGATTGCCAATGCAATAAAGGTAACCCACGGGAATATGAATCCATGGATTGGTATCCTTGCCGCCGGCCTCTAGCAGAAGAATGCTGGCATCGCCCATTTCCGAGAGGCGATTGGCCAATGTGCATCCGGCAGAACCGGCGCCAATGATAATGTAATCGAAGCTATCCAATGATCGAACTCCGTTGCGTGACGCGGGGATCATTCCGGACAGGGTAAGGTCGTGTGATCATGTTTTCTATCCTCCCAGTGGTATCGTTGTTTTGGCAGCACAATTGGCTGCATTTGATTTTAGCTGTAACGCTATCATTGATCGCCGGGATCGGAAATATAATCGATGGTGGGATGCGTTCCGCGATACGGAAAACTCCGAAAGTAATTGAAAATTGGAATAATTATATAAAAATCAAACTGTTGCGAAGAGATTGTGATGTCGTAAGTTGATGGCATATCACAGCGTTTCACAGCACATATGCTGCCTTATGGCCGGAGCATCCGATGATCCGATTTCCTCTGATTGACAGGCTTCCGATCTCGTCGACGGGTGCCAACCCGGCATCGCCCCGCCGACCCGGAGCATTACGGCGGCAGGCCGGGCTTTGGGGCGGGATGATCCTGTTTGTTGCCATGGTGCTGATGGAGCCACCAAGTGGCATGAGTTCGATTGCCTGGTACGCGGCATCCCTTGCCGCCTTGATGGCCGTTTGGTGGTTGTCGGAAGCGATCCCGATAGCGGCAACAGCACTGGTGCCGGTCGCCCTGGCGCCGGTATTTGGTTTGGCATCGGTTGCACAGGTAACGCCGCACTATGCCAATCCCCTGATATTCATGTTTTTGGGGGGATTCATCATTGCGATCGCCATGGAGCGCTGGAACCTGCATCGACGCATTGCGCTGATGATCCTGAAAACGGTAGGGTTTAGGCCGCGTGCTCTTGTCGGGGGCTTCATAACCGCCACGGCATTCCTTTCGATGTGGGTCAGTAATACCGCAACCGCGACGATGATGTTGCCGATTGCGCTTTCGATTGTGAATTTGCTTCGCGACAATGAAACGGAACCGTCCAGAGGCATTGAGGACGACGATGAAAGTGTGACGGAAAAGCTTGCTCCGCTGACGCGCAATTTTGCGCTGGCGCTTCTATTCGGGATTGCCTTTGGTGCGAGCATCGGCGGGATCGGGACCCTGATCGGGACGCCGCCGAATGCGTTGCTTGCCGGTTATCTTGCCAGTAACTTTGATGTCAGCATAGGGTTCGGGCAATGGATGATGCTGGGGGTTCCGTTTGCTGCGGTCCTTTTGCTATTCTGCTGGTGGATACTGACATCTGTTGTCTATCAGCAGGCGGATGATCTTCCGGAAAATGCACGACATGCTTTGGCGCGTGATATTGCCGCACTGGGACCGATGTCACGCGGGGAGAAGTCGGTTGCCATCGTCTTTGTGGCGACGGCCTGCCTGTGGCTTTTCCGACCGCTGATCGAGGTGGCTTTGCCCGATGTCCCGATCAGCGATGCATCGATTGCGATGTTTGCTGCGATTGCCTTGTTTGCGATCCCGGTCAAGGCACGTGAAAATCTTTATGTCCTGGATTGGAAGGCAACATTGCGGTTGCCCTGGGGCGTTTTGCTTTTGGTGGGCGGCGGACTGGCGTTAGGGGCGCTGATCAATGACAGCGGCCTTGCGGCCTGGATTGCCGGAAATGCTGGTGCTTTACCAGACCTGCCGGTGTTCGTGCAGATCGGTCTGATTGCCTTGATGGTGATCCTGATCAGCCATCTGACATCCAATACGGCGACGGCTGCAACCTTTTTGCCTCTGGTGGCAACTTATGCGTTGGGCGAGGGCATCGACCCGCTATTGCTTGCCGTGCCGGTGGCGATTGCCGCAAGCTGTGCCTTCATGTTGCCGGTGGCAACGCCCCCGAATGCTATTGTTTTTGCCAGCGGCTATCTGAAAATTGGCGATATGGTTCGCGCCGGTGCGGTTGTGAACCTTGCCGGGCTTGCTCTGCTGGTGGTGTTTTCCATGATTCTGGTGCCCATTCTGTTTAAATAACAACTTCTTTGTGCGCAGGGCTTGCATTGCCGTTCATTAGAAAGCATTTTGATCGGTAACGAAAATTAACAATCAAAGACGAAAATTCAGGGCGGAAGGAAACAATATGGGCAAGCTTGATCGGCGGCGTCGCGAAATTCTTGAACTGGTCGCGGCGAACAGTTTCATGACGATTGATACATTGGCCGATCATTTTGCCGTTACCCCCCAGACCATTCGACGTGATATCAACGAGATGGCCGAAGAAGGGCTTGTTGCGCGTTATCATGGCGGGGCGGCCAGCCTTTCGACCACGGAAAACACGGCATATACTGATCGTCAGGTTCTTAACCTAGGCAGCAAGCGCGAGATTGCCAAGCTGGTGGCGCAGCATATCCCCGAAGGGGCGTCGATATTCATCAATATTGGCACCACGAATGAAGAGGTTGCGCGCGCGTTATCGTCACACAAGAGCCTGAAAATCATCACCAATAACCTGCATGTCGCCCAGATTTGTGCCGCCAACCCGGGCTTTGAGGTGATTATTGCCGGTGGCGTTGTTCGTCAGCGTGACTTTGGCGTGATTGGTGAGGCGACCATCGATTTTATCAACCAGTTCAAGGTCGATTACGCGATTGTCGGGATTTCCGGCGTTGACGAAGATGGTAGTCTGATGGATTTCGACTATCGCGAAGTCCGGGTGGCGCGTGCGATCATTTCCAATGCCCGCCAGACGTTCCTGTGTACCGATGCATCGAAATTCGGGCGGCGCGCGATGGTGCGGTTGGGGCATCTTTCGGAAATTGACGCCCTGTTTACCGACCGTCATCCCGGCCCGGTTTGGGCCGATGTCATCCGTGAAGCGGATTTGTCGGTTTATACCGCAAATTGACCGGCAACAACGATTTGCGATCAGGCAACCATATGGTCGCCGCGCTTGCCCATCCGCATGGTGATCGGACCTTGTGACGAACCATTGAGCATCTGGGTCAGATGTTCGTTATGGGCGTCATCAATATCGTTTGTCGAACCCGACCAGTAAACTTTGCCCGCGTGCATCATCACAAGGTTAGCGTAGCGCGTGCGTGCGATCTGCATGTCATTGGTGATGGTAATGACGGTGGTACCGCGCTGGGTCGCGATCTTGCTGATCATCAGTTCGATATGGTTCGACAGAACCGGATCAAGACCCGCGGTCGGATTATCAAGCAGCAGAATTTCCGGATCGGTTGAAATGGCACGCGCAATGCCAACGCGCTTTTGCATGCCGCCGGAAAGATCACCCGGGGAAAGAAAGGCACTGTCTTCGGACAGGCCAACATGACCAAGCAGATCTACTGCATGATCCTTGGCTTCTTTGCGGGTCATGGTTCCGCGCTCTATCTGGCGAAAACAGATATTTTCCCAAACCTTCATGCTGTCAAACAGGGCGTTTTGCTGAAACAGCATGCCAATCCGTTCGGCCCAATGTTTTCGCGCAGGCGAACTGACCTGGCTGACATCGTCACCGCCCAGCATGATCTTACCGCTGTCTGCTCCGTGAAGACCGACGATACATTTCAAAAGCACGCTTTTACCCGCCGCCGATGGGCCGATGATCGCCATGGTTTCACCCTTGCCGAGCGACAGGCTGACATCATCAAGCGCAGTATTCGGACCGAACTTTTTGGTCAGTGACTGAACCGTGATGAAGCCCGATGTTGACGCAGCGGTAGCAGGTGTGGAAGGCGTGGTCATGAAGATGTTTATCCATTACTGTTTGCCCGCCGATCTTCGGCATTTGACGGGCAGGGGGCAAGCCCGAAATTTGCAAAAAAGAAAACGGCCCCGTTTCGGGGGGCCGTTTCCGATACGCAATCTGTGGAAGTCCACCGCGCGTTTTGCCTAGTGAGACAGGATCTGGCTGAGAAACAGCTTCGTCCGTTCGCTTTTGGGGTTCGCAAAGAATTCCTGCGGACCTGCCATTTCAACGATTTCACCGGCATCCATGAATACGACACGGTCGGCGACTTCTTTGGCGAAGCCCATTTCGTGGGTCACGCAAAGCATGGTCATGCCTTCCTTGGCGAGTTCGACCATAACGTCGAGCACTTCCTTGACCATTTCCGGGTCAAGGGCCGAAGTCGGTTCATCGAACAGCATGATTTTCGGCTGCATGCAGAGCGAGCGGGCGATTGCCACACGCTGTTGCTGACCGCCGGAGAGCTGGCCGGGGAATTTATGGGCCTGCTCTGCAATCCTGACACGTTCCAGATAGTGCATCGCCAGATCAATGGCTTCTTTCTTGGGCATCTTGCGAACCCAGATCGGGGCCAGCGTAAGGTTTTCCAGCACGGTCATGTGCGGGAAAAGGTTGAAGTGCTGGAACACCATGCAGACTTCGCGGCGCACGGCTTCGATGTTTTTGACATCGTCGCCAAGCAGAATGCCATCAACGGTGATTTCGCCGCTCTGATAGGTCTCAAGACGGTTGAGTGTGCGGATCAGGGTCGATTTACCCGAACCGGACGGCCCGCAGATAACGATGCGCTCGCCCTTGCGGACATGCAGGTCGATATCCTTGAGGACATGGAAGTTGCCATACCATTTGTTGGCCTTGCTGACGGTGATCACTTCCTCGTTCGACGGAGGAGGGACAACGCCATTGGTGGTTTGTGCTTCTGTAGCTGTCATTGTTTTTTCCTCTCTCCTTACCGTTGCTCGCCCTTGCGGAGCTCTTTTTCAAGATAGGCCGAATATTTGGCCATGGAGAAACAGATCAGGAAGAAAATTGCCGAGGCGAAGGCATAACCCTCGACGTAGTATTTCGTCCATGCCGGGTCGCTACGCAGTGCCAGCTTGACGGTGCCAAGGAAGTCGAACAGACCGATGATGACCACCAGTGTCGTATCCTTGAGCATCGAAATGAAGCTGTTCACGGTCGGTGGGATTACCAGACGCAAAGCCTGCGGCAGGATGATCAGGCGCATGGACTGCCAATAGGACAGGCCAAGGCTGTCGCCGGCTTCGAACTGGCCCCGCGGCACAGCCTGGAGACCGCCACGGAACACCTCGGCAAGATAGGCCGCGGTAAACAGAATGATACCGATCTGCGCGCGCAGCAGTTTGTCGATGGTCACACCGTCCGGAAGAAACAGCGGGAACATGACAGATGCCATGAACAGAACCGTAATCAGCGGCACACCACGGATCACTTCAATATAGACAACCGAGATCGTCTTGATCGCAGGCATATTCGACTGACGTCCCAGTGCCAGAAGCAAGCCCAGCGGGAAGGCAAAGATGATGCCGATCGCCGACAGGATCAGAGTCAGCGGAAGTCCGCCCCAATAGCTGTTCTGCACATAGGTCAGGCCAAGTGCACCGCCCCACATCAGGATGGCAATGATCGGAACTCCGATCACCCACATCGGGATGATTGCCTTGCGGAAGGAAGGATATTTAACCCCGCCAAGGCTGAAGCAAATGATGCCCATCAGGACAATCATTGCCAAAAGCGGACGCCATTGTTCGTCGTACGGATAGGTTCCAAACAGAATGAGACGCAAGTTGGCGTTTACAAAGCCCCAGCATGCGCCGGTGACTTCGGCACAACCTTCGATGGAGGGCGTCAGCGTTGCATTGATGATCCCCCAGTTCACGAGTGGCGGAATAAGCCACACAAGGAATGCGATGGAGCCTAGTGTCAGGAGGGTGTTGAACCAACCGTCAAACAGGTTCTTTTTTGACCATGTAACTGCACGGGCAGAAAAAGTGCCTGTAGGAAGCGGAGGTAATTTTGCCTTATCTGCCATCTTACCTCTCCACCAGTGCCATTTTCTTGTTGAACCAGTTCATAAAGAGCGAGGTCAACAAGGACAGACCAAGATAGATCGACATGAAGATCGAGATTGCCTCGATCGCCTGACCGGTCTGGTTCATGGTCGTATTTGATACCGACACCAGATCGGGATAGCCGACCGCGACAGCAAGCGAGCTGTTTTTGGTCAGGTTCAGATACTGGTTGGTCAGTGGCGGAATGGCGACGCGCATGGATTGCGGCAGGATCACCTTGCGAAGGGCAACCGAACGCTTGATGCCAAGACTATCGGCAGCTTCCCACTGGCCGTGAGGGACGGCCTGAATACCGGACCGGACAACTTCGGCAACATAGGTTGACGTGTAAACCGTCAGGCCAATGAGCACGGCAAGGAATTCGGGTGAAACATTTGTGCCACCACGGATGTTGAAGCCTTTGAGTTCCGGTATGTCCATATCGGTCGGCGCACCGCCGATCAGATAGGCAATAAAGACCAGGCCGACAAAAATGCCCGTTCCGACAAGAAATACCGGGAATGGCTGACCGGTTTCATCCTGGCGTTTTTTGGCCCATTTTTTGATAAGAAAGATGGCAACGAAGGCGATAATCGCAGCTATCCCCATCAGAGTATAGGCATTATCGGCAACCGGAACCGGCATATACATGCCACGTGACGTCAGCAGGACGCCGGGCAGGGGTTCGAATGCGTCGCGCGGATGCGGGAACGCGTTCGGAATGACGGCATACCAGAAGAAAAGTTGCAACAGGACCGGGATATTCCGGAAAATTTCCACGTAAACAGTCGCCAGTTTCCGAACGATCCAGTTCGACGACAGGCGCGCAATCCCGAAAATGGTACCAATAATGGTACACAGGATAATTCCGAGTAAAGACACCTTTACGGTGTTCAGAAGGCCAACCAACAGTGCGGTTGCATAGCTGCTTTGTGCACTGTACTGGACCATGCTTTCACTGATTTCGAACGAAGCTTCGAGATCAAGGAAGCCATAACCGGTTGAGATGTTTTGTCGTTCCAGGTTTACCAGCGTATTGGAAACCAGATACCAGCCCGCCAATATGACAAGTCCGATCGCAATGATTTGATACAGTATTGCGCGAACATTCTCGTCATTCAGGTAATCGACGACGGTCTTGGAACGAACACCCCCCGGGGCATTTTGAGTCTTACTCATCTGACCCTCAGGTGTAGATTGTATCCAATGTAAGTGGCCTTAACGAAAAGCTCCGCCCATGCGTTCAGGCAGTGGGGCGGAGCTTCGTTAGGCGATTTTCAGCCGACGCTAGATATTAGCGAACCGGCCAAGCATATTGCAGACCACCATCGGTCCAGAGAGCGTTCAGGCCGCGCTCGACACCCAGTTTCGCGGTAACGTTTTTCTCATAGCTTTCGCCATAGTTACCAACCTGCTTGATGATGCGGTATGCCCACTCTTCGTCAAGACCAAGAGCTTCACCCATGCCCGGGGAAACGCCTAGAAGACGCTGGATGCCGGGGTTGGTGCTGCTCTTCATTTCGTCAACATTTGCCATCGTGACGCCGTACTCTTCGGCTTCGATCATGGCGGCAAGAGCCCAGCGACCGATATCAGCCCACTGTTCGTCACCCTGTGCGACAGCCGGTCCAAGCGGTTCTTTGGAAATGATTTCCGGAAGAATCATATAGTCGTCCGGGTTCGGCGCCATGGTGGTACGGATCGAGGCAAGGCCCGATGCGTCAGTGGTGTAAACGTCGCAACGGCCAGAGAAGAAGGCAGCGGTTGCTTCGTTGATGTTTTCGATAACGACCGGCTCGAAGCTCATGCCTTTGGCACGGAAGTAATCAGCCAGGTTGAGTTCGGTGGTGGTGCCCGGCTCGACGCAAACGGTTGCGCCGTCAAGTTCCGTTGCGCTGGATACGCCCAGGGCTTTCGGAATCAGGAAGCCCTGGCCATCATAGTAGTTGATACCAAGGAAGGTCAGGCCAAGCTTGACGTCGCGCGTCAGGGTCGCTGTGGTGTTACGCGAAAGGATGTCGATTTCGCCAGACTGCAGAGCGGTGAAACGCTGCGCAGCGGTCAACGGGGTGTACTGAACTTTATTAGCGTCGCCCAGAAGTGCAGCAGCAATGCCACGGCAAACGTCAACGTCAATACCTTCCCATTTGCCTTCGGCGTTGGCAGCGGAGAAACCCGGAAGACCGGTGTTCACGCCACACTGAACGAAACCTTTAGCCTTGATGCCGTCAAGCACAGCGCCCGCGTGGGCATTGTTTGCGGCGATGGCTGCAACAGACATTGCGCCAGCGGCCAGGATCGTTTTGATTTTCATTAGATGAGCTCCCTCATTAGCAAAGCATTCTTTATGGCTTTGGTAACTTTTATGCCACCCTGGATATGCCAGAGCAGCATATCCTACTGTCCTGTTTTTATCGGACCACCAAATTAAGAAATTTTCGGCTGGTATGTGTCAAGCCTGAAAAATTTTACGCTGGGGGCTTGTTCTTCAAATTTACGCCATTTCCTCGCTTTGGTGATGTACTGAAAAACGTTGTTTTGACGACTACAGAGCCTTTTTGCTGTTAAAAAACGCCATATTTCAAAAGGTTAAAAACCTGTTCGAATGGTCAGGTTCTGAAAAGCAACAAATCTCAAAATTTTTTTGTTGTCAGCAATGAAATGAGTATTTTTTGACCAAATGTAACTGTTGCTCAAAAAATAAACTCTGTTGCGGCGCGGAATCGACTTGCGATGTGCGCTGAAATCAAATCGGCACGCTTTATGGTTCTGATTAATCTTTTGCAAAAACGAAAGCCCCGTCGATCACGCGACGGGGGTTTGATGTTTTGAGCCGGACGTCTCGGCCTAGCTGCGCAGTTCCGGTAAATTGGAAAAAAGTTCAAGTGCTGTAGGGTTTGCGAGTGCTTCCTGATTCTTCACCGGGCGCCCATGCACAACATCCCGGACGGCCAGTTCGGTGATTTTTCCGGACTTTGTGCGGGGAATATCGGCCACGGCAATGATCTTTGCCGGGACGTGACGGGGCGTACAATTGTTCCTGATCTGTTTGCGTATACGGTCGATCAGAAGTTCGTCCAGCTGATATTTTTCGCGCAGCACAACGAAAAGGATGACCCGAACATCGTTATCCCATTCCTGACCGATAACGATGGATTCTTGAATTTCGGGGAGCTTTTCGACCTGACGATAAATCTCGGCGGTGCCGATCCGGACACCGCCCGGGTTAAGCGTCGCGTCTGATCGGCCGTAGATGACCATACCGCCGTCATCGTCAAGCTCTACATAGTCGCCGTGGCACCAGATGTTATCGAAACGGTTGAAATAGGCTTCTTTATAGCGTGCGCCATCGGGGTCATTCCAGAAACCGATCGGCATGGAGGGGAAGGGGGCGGTGCAGACCAGTTCGCCCTTTTGATTGCGGATTGATTTGCCGTCATCGTCAAAAACATCAACGGCAAGACCCAGTGCGCGGGTCTGAATGATGCCGCGCTTCACCGGTAAGACCGGACAAGCAAGAACAAAGCAGCCCAGAATGTCGGTCCCGCCAGAGATGGAGGCCAGATGGATATCGGATTTTATATCGCGATAGACATAATCGAAACTTTCGGGGGCCAGAGGCGATCCGGTGGATGTCATGGCACGCACCGTCGATAGATCATGGGTTTCCCGTGGTTTAAGTTCGGCCTTTGCCAATGCATCGATATATTTGGCCGATGTCCCGAACAGGGTCATGCCCTCGGCATCGGCATAGTCAAACAATATATTTCCGCTGGGGTAGAACGGCGATCCATCGTAAAGCAGCAGTGTCGCCCCAGCCGCAAGGCCGCCCATCAACCAGTTCCACATCATCCAGCCACACGTGGTGAAGTAGAATACCCGATCGCCGGGCACCACATCGCAATGCAGGACATGTTCGGAAACCTGTTTAAGAAGCGTTCCGCCAGCGCCATGCACAATGCATTTCGGTTTGCCTGTCGTGCCGGACGAAAACATCACATAAAGCGGGTGATTGAATTCGACCTGTTCAAATACGATCTTTTCCGGACTGAAGGGGGCTAGGAAATTATCGTAGGAAACGCCATTGCGAATGCCGGTCGTGTTGGTGCCATCAAAGGCATATTTGACGATGACAACTTTCTGGATCGTCGTGATCCTGTCGACAACATCGCGGACTTTTTCGCGAATGTCGTGGCTTTTGCCATTATAGTGATAGCCGTCAACCGTAATCATCAATTTGGGTTCGATCTGGCCGAACCTGTCAACGACGCCCTGAACCCCGAAGTCGGGGGAGGCCGATGACCAAGTGGCACCGATTGCGGCTGTACCCAGCATTGCGATCACGGTTTCGACCATGTTGGGCATGTATCCGCATACGCGATCACCCTTTTTGATGCCTTCGGCGCGAAGTGCCTGCGAGAATTTCGATACCGCGATATTCAGGTCGCACCATGAGATACGGGTTTTGACCTTGTCTTCCCCCCAGAAAACGAGCGCGTCGGTGTCGTCATCACGGACCAGCAGGTTTTCTGAAAAATTCAGTCGGGCATTCGGGAAGAACTTTGCACCGGGCATTTTGTAGCCGTCAACAAGTACTGAGTCACCCCAGCTTTCTGCCTTCAGACCGACATAGTCGATAATTGCGGGCCAGAAATCTTCCTTGCTGGCAACCGACCAGTCATAGAGCGCGTGGAAGCTGTCCAGTTTCAGGCTGTGCTTTTCGTTCACCCAGTTGCGGAACCGGGTGACATTGGCGTTTTCAACGCGCGCTGGACTGGGCTGCCAAAGCAAATCGCTCATGATGGATCCTTTGTTTCCTGCCTGTTTTCTTGCAATTACCGACCATTTTTAAGGCTCAAATCGGTATCTCCCTACCACTTTTTTACGGTGAATTATGTTGCACGGCAAGAAAAGTCATGGGGCAGAGTGGGCGAAGTGTGAACTATCTTGCTGAAAGTCAAGTTTAAGAGTTTCAGGTTTTCTTCTTAGTGTTATGAAAATTAACATTAATTTTATTGGGTTTGTTGCCAGTTTTTTGAATGGAGGGTGATCGGGTCCGGGAAATTCAAGCGTTTTTCGGTAATTAAATAACCAAAATTTGCGATCTTTTGTTCGATTGTGATGTGCTGAGGGTGTGTTGTGCGGTGCGGTATTTCGAAACGGCTTGCGCTTGTCTGCATGCTGACTACTCTGTCGGAAATGAAGCCACCATCCGGAGTTGATAGCATGTCCAGAATCGATGAAAATCGCCCGTTTGTATCTGTAAATATTGCTGTTCTGACGGTGAGCGATACCAGAACGCTGGGGAATGATACCTCTGGCCAGATTCTTGCTGATCGGATCGAAGCCAAAGGTCACAAGGTCGCGGCGCGGACTATCGTAAAGGATGATTTCGACACGATTGTCTCGCAGCTCCGGCAGTGGTGCGATGATCCGAAGGTTGACGTGATCATCAGTACGGGCGGGACTGGTGTGACCGGGCGCGATGTTACGACAGAGGCCCATCAGAAGGTTTATGACAAGGAGATCCCCGGGTTTGGCGAGCTGTTTCGCTGGCTGTCATATGCCAAGATTGGCACATCGACTGTTCAATCGCGTGCAACCGCTGGCGTATCTTGTGGAACTTACATGTTTGCCCTGCCTGGGTCGAATGGTGCGTGCAAGGATGCCTGGGATGATATCCTGTTCTATCAACTCGACATTCGTCACCGTCCATGCAACTTCGTCGAACTGATGCCGCGTTTGACCGAAAAGTAATCTACCGCTCAGGTTTTACACGAGACGATCACCTTCCGTAGGACGATTTTATGGAAATTATCACCGATCCCTTCTTTTACCTTGTCGCAATTCCGGCAGTTTTGATTGCTGGTGTGTCAAAAAGCGGGTTTGGGGGTGGGCTTGGTGTTATGGCAGTGCCACTGATGGCATTGGCGTTATCGCCGCAGGCGGCGGCGGCAATTATGTTGCCGATATTGTGTCTGATGGATATTGCCAATGTCTGGGCATACCAGAAGAACTGGGATCGTCGCAATATGATGATCCTGATACCTGCCGCACTTCTTGGTATCCTGGTCGGTACATTATCGTTCAGCTATCTGAATGAATATGCAGTGAAGCTGATTATCGCCCTCATTGCCATCGGCTTTACACTTGATCACTGGTTTCGTGGAAAGAAGCGTGGTGATGAAGTCAAGCCTGCCAATTGGGGCATGGGATCGTTTTGGGGGACCATTGCCGGTTTTACGAGCTTTGTCGCGCATGCTGGTGGTCCGCCGGTTTCTGTATTCCTGTTGCCGCAGCGAATGGACAAAACGGTTTTCGTCGGTACGACCGTCATGTTCTTCATCGTTGTCAATTATGTGAAGCTGATTCCGTACTGGTATCTGGGGCAATTCGGTGGTGCCAATTTCGGAACCGCGCTTGTTCTGGTTCCGGTGGCGCTTTTCGGGACGTGGCTGGGGCTTTGGGCGCATGACAAGGTCAATGAAAAGCTGTTTTATCGGGTGTGCTACACCTTGCTGTTTATTACCGGTTTAAAACTGCTGTCTGATGCCGTTATCCACTTTGCCAAGATTTGAATGACGTTCTGGTGTGATTGATGCGGTAATTTTGTGTTCATCAGGTTGAATTTTAGGGCGGGAAATTTCCTGCCCTTTTTCTTTTGGCGTGATTTAATCGGGAAAATTATCTCAAACGCACTATGTAAGCATTTTTTCATTAACCAATCGGGCATGAATTGCATATAAATTGCACGCTTAAGAATGATGCATAAAAAAAAAGCATCAACACGGGGTGAAACCAAATTTTGCAAGGGGAGCTTGCGGGAATGCCCGAACGAATTTTGCAGGTGGCGACAGAGATGTCGCAACTTGCCAATGAGAAGATCACAGAAATAAAAGGTGTAACCCGGGCGACGCGGACATTGGCGCTGAATGCGTTGATCGAAGCAGCACGTGCGGGGGAAGTAGGCCGCGGGTTTGGTGTCGTTGCCAACGAGGTTAAGGAAATCTCGCAGCGCGTAACCGTCATTACCGAAGAACTCGAACATATGTTTGAAAGTCTGGCGCTTGATCTTGAGCGAACGGCGCAAACGGCGCGTGGCGACCGCTTTGCCGACCTGTCACGATATGTTGTCGAGCTTATGGACCGAAACCTGTTTGAGCGGTCTTGTGATGTTCGATGGTGGGCCACAGACGCCGCGGTTGTTGATGTTTGCGAGAACCCGGACAACGGTGAAATCGCCAGCCAGACATCGCAGCGCCTTGGCGTGATCCTTGATTCCTATACCGTCTATCTTGACCTTTGGATTGCGGATTGTAACGGCCGGATCATTGCCACCGGGCGTCCGGATAAATACCGTCTTGTCGGTACAGATATCGGTCACATGCCGTGGTTCCGCGAAGCCATGCGATGCCGGGATGGCGGGGCGTATGCGGTTGCGGATATCGCGCACAATGAGCTGCTAAATAACGCGGCTACGGCGACCTATGCGACGGCTGTTCGACGGGGCGGTAAGGCAAAAGGCGACGTTATCGGTGTTATGGGGGTTTTCTTTGATTGGGAAAACCAGGCACCGATGGTGGTAAAGGCATTGAACTTCAGCGACGAAGAGCGTGCACGCACGCGTGTAATGCTGATTGACTCGCAAAATCGCATCATCGCGGCGTCCGATAATCAGGGCGTCTTGAGCGAGCAGATCCGGTTGGAGGTCAAGGACCCCAATCGTGGTTCCTATCTGTTGGCGGATGGGTCACTGGTCGCTTATGCGCTAACGCCCGGTTATGAGACATATAAGGGGCTTGGTTGGCGCGGGGTGATTGTTCAACAGCCCCGAAATGCCACCAAAGCAGTTGATAAGCCGGGGGCAAAGCTTTCAATGGCGTCATAGGGGCGGTCGGCAGCAAAGCCAGACCAAGTAAAGCATAGCAACCAGAAAAGCGGGCACCGTCGGGGCTCGCTTTTTTGCTTATGCGCCTGGTGTTCGTGAAACATCCTAAAATTGGTTCCTGCTTGCGCAGGCTGGAAAAAGGAGATAGCGGTAAAATATAATATCACGACAATTCATCGATGAATTGTTAAAATAAGCCGCGGGAGGTTACCTTGACGTTGCTGTTTGCCAAGCTTGCAGTATCAATTTCTGTTGTGCTGGGGTTATCCATCCTTGCGGAGCGTACAGGCCCGCGTGCCGCCGGGGTGCTTTCCGGATACCCGCTTGGAACGGCGATCCTGCTGTATTTCATCGGGCTGGAGCAGGGCGTTGTGTTTGCGACAGAAAGCGCCGTCTATGCCCTGCCGGGGCTGATCGCAACACTTGCCTTTCTATATGCCTATTACCTGACGTCACGGTTGTTGTCAGACCGCCGGATGATATTGCAGATACCGGCAAGTTCCGTCGCGGCCTTTGGCGCATTCATGTTCGTTTCATGGATTTGCCAGCAGATCCAGTTTACCCGGATTTCAGGTGCCGTTACCCTGTTGGCTGCCATGATCGTCGCTCTGATACTGTTTCGGGGGATCGAGAATGTTCGCATATTGAACCGGGTGCGATTGACCCGACGCATCGTGCTGTTTAGAGCTGTTCTTGCCGCACTGATTGTTCTTGGCATCAGCGGTATTGCGGCATGGATCGGACCGAAATGGGCCGGGCTTTTTTCAGGGTTCCCGGTGACGCTTTATCCGATGATGCTGATCCTGCATGCATCTTATGGCATTGGTCCATTGCACACGGTAATCCGTAACTTCCCAAGAGGTATGGGATCGCTTTGGATTTATATTCTTGCGGTGACGTTCACGTATCCGGTTTGGGGTATTAATGTTGGTACATTGCTTAGCTTCGCGGCAGCGACAGTTTATTTGATCGCTTATTCCACTTTGGTCTGGATGCGCGAAAAGTCCGTGCGTGTCTGAAGCCGATCCCATAATATTACAATATATCAGTTCCCAAGGCTTCAAAGCCTGTGACCGGAAGGATGATCTGCATGCAGCAGGTTCAGTCATTGGTAAGGGCAATCAGCATTCTGAACACGCTTGCGGATAGCGAGTACGGGATGACCTTGACCGAAATCGCCCATCAGGTGCATTTGCCGCCCTCTACCGTGCACCGGTTATTGACGACGATGCAGCATGAACGCTATGTCACATTCGATGGTGAACGAACGCTGTGGTCGATTGGTGTGCAGGCGTTCAGTGTGGGTAATGCCTTTACGAAAAACCGTAATCTTAGCCAGATCGCGCGCCCCTATATGCGCGCCTTGATGGAAGACAGTGGCGAAACGGTCAATCTGGCTGTGGCTGATGGCGGCGAAGTTATTTTCCTGTCGCAGGTGGAATGTCGCAAGATGATGCGGGCATTGGTAACGCCAGGCCGCCGGGCGCTGATGCATTGCTCGGGTGTGGGGAAGGCGCTGCTTGCATTTCTGCCTGATGAAGAGGTGAATGCGGTAATCACGCAGCATGGTCTGCCAAAAATCACCGAACGTACACTGATCAGTGCCGATACGCTGAAAAGTGATCTGAACCGGTCAAGGCAGCGTGGATACGCACTTGACGATGAAGAACATGCCATTGGCCTGCGCTGTGTTGCTGGCGTTGTACGTGATGAGACAGGACTGCCGATTGCGGCACTATCCTTGTCGGGCCCCGCTGCCCGCATACCGAACGAACGGATTGAACAGTTCGGATTGAAAGTCCGGCGGGTTTGTGCAGATCTTAGCCGTGAATATGGCGGCAAACCGGTGTAAGATGATCAGCCCGCATTGATGTTCATGCAGGCTGATCATTAAACTTTGTATTGCGTTTTATAATCCCGGGCACGAAATGCCGGTTCCGCCAAGGCCGCAGTAACCATCCGGGTTCTTGTGCAGATACTGCTGATGGAAGTCTTCTGCATAGAAGAATGGCGGGGCGTCTTTGATTTCGGTTGTGATGGCATTGCGCCCGGCGGATTTGAGCGCATCAAGATATTGTTTTCTCGACGTCTCGGCGGCTTCTTTCTGTGTGTCGTTCAGGGTATAGATTACCGACCGGTACTGTGTGCCGATATCATTCCCTTGGCGCATTCCCTGGGTCGGGTCATGATTTTCCCAGAACAGGCGCAGCAATGCCTGATAGGATATCACTGTCGGATCAAAGACGATCTGCACAACTTCCGCATGGCCCGTCATGCCGCTGCAAACCTCGCGATATGTGGGGTTTTCAGTGTGGCCACCCGCGTAACCTGCTGCTGTGGTAAAGACGCCATCCTGTTTCCAGAAAAGACGCTCCGCCCCCCAGAAGCAGCCCATGCCAAAGACAGCTGTTTCAAGGTTGTCGGGAAACGGGCCGGTCATCGGATTTCCGGTAACCGCGTGACGGTCTGCGACCTGTAATTTCTCGGCGCGACCGGGCAGGGCGGTTTCGGCAGACGGGATAGAGACTTTTTCTGGGGCGATCGAAGAGAACATGTCAAAACCTGACTTGTGTTGATGGACTGACCTGCAATTTAACCCAGATCGACACTTTGGCAATTGCCTTCACGGTAAATTGTCTTTGAACATTCTTTTGGTAAGGGCCGTGCGGGACGCGATAATAAGAATACTGCATGTCATTATCGCTGGAAGCCGCTGATTTGCGACGCGCAAGACATTTGAAATCATCCTTGCTGATTGGTGGCGGTGTAATCAACCTGTTCATCGGGTTCGTATTCCTGCCTCTGCCGCCACCATTTTTCGGGATGGTTTTTATTGCGATTGGCATCCCGATGCTGGCGGCTGGGTCAAAACGCACAAGGCGTTTCATCCAGTATTTGCGTTGGCGATATTACCGGCATAACACCAGAATCGAGGCGGTTCTGAAGCGCCTGCCGGGGTTTCTTCGCAGGCATGGCCGCAAGACAAGGCCGGAAGCGCTTCATAGGCACCGGTCATTCGGTCACTGGGCAGGTAAAGCATCCGGGGTGGGTATGCCACCCGACGATAAGTCAAAACCCTGAAGCTTTTTCCGAAGATGTGATTTCAGAGTTTTATGTGACGGATCAGACAGTCAATTCCGGCGCGTTTCAGGCCGCTACACGCTGATTGTGCTTCGGACTGGCTGGAGTACTGTCCGGTCATAAGACGGAAAAACAGACCTTGACCTTCAATCGCAATGCTTTGGACCTCGTGGCTTGTGCCACGAAGGATGCCGTTGCCCATGGTTTCAAATTTTAACCAACGGGATTCAGCCATTTCACGCGAACGATAGGCCGCCAATTGCACCGCGTAATAAGAAGAACTGCTTGTTTGAACCGGTTGAGACGCTTCTGGCTTGGGTTCCGGTTCACGGATCGAAGGTGCAGGGGCCTCAGCAATCTTTGCTGGCTCGGTTGGAATTTCCGCAGTGCTCTCTTCAGCTTGGGCTTTATTTAATGCATCCATCATTGGAACTTCGATCAAGGTGCTTTGCGATGCAGGTGTTTCATCTTCCAGTTCCAGCGTGCCGCTTTCAATGGGACGCGTTGTCGAGAGCAGAGCCTTGTTTGACGTGCTTGGCGTAACCGCATCGCCTTTGATCGTAGGTGGTGTCGTTGCCGCGGTTAGTTGCTCTGTTTGGGGGACAACAGACGGTGCAGCAATTTTCCTTGCTGGTCGGTCAACAGAGGTCAGGCGTGCTGTATTGCTGCTAACATCCATTTCCATTGCGGGACGCGCAGCCGTTGAATCCTCGGGCGGAATGTCGAGCGCGACAGTGTTTTTGTAAAAGTCGCGATTTCTTTGCACCGTCGGCGGATCGGGAAGTTCCGGGCCGGGCGCAACGATTGCCGAAGCAACCACCGCATCAATTTCGCGCGAGCGGGCAAGATCCGGATTGCTGATATCCATCGCCTTAATGCGCTTTTGTGCAAGGCTTGTGATCGTACCGATTAGCATAATGCCGTTACCGCAATTGATCGAGATTGAGGCATTCGGATCGGCTGCGGTCAACCAGAGATAAAGGCGCCGCGCCTTTGCATGTTCGTTGGCAAGATCAAGTGCCATGGCATGACGCAGGTCATCGGCCGGATTGCCCTGCAGCGATATCGGTTCTGCTGCATTGTCATTCAGGGCTTGGTTCGAAACTGTCCCGGCAGATGCATTATCAAAGAAAAGACCGCAGGCAGCACTATCGATGCCAGATGCTATTGCCGTTTGCGATTGGCTGTCCGTATCGCTGATTTTGATTTGTTTGGACCCAGTTTCGTTGCCAAACAGCGACATCATATCGTCAGAAGAGCATCCGGAGAGCAGGGGGACGAACAGTGCAATCGTCAGGCAGCCGTATTTCCAGCGCGACGATATGACGGATTTGGCGCTTTTATTGATCAATTGGCACCTGATTTCCCTTTGAGCCCCCGAAGGTCCATTGCATGGACTTCACCAATTTTGCAACCGGGCGGCACACTGTCAAGCAGTCAGAGAAAACAGATGATCGATTTATCTCAGCGTTTCGCGGGATATCGTCGTTTCGATACGATTAGCGGTGTTATGCACTATCAGCGGTTCATCAATGGGATGACAATCCCGGCAAGAAGCACCAGAACGGTAATCGCCAGAACGATGTTGACGATCCCCTTGCTAAACTGGTTGGCTACTTCGTGGCTGACGCCGGAATCCTTTGCGCGTGATTTTGCCGCGCTGCCATTTCCTGCACCACTTTCCTGACGGGTCAGGATTTTCACAACCTGTTTTTTGTCGCGTTTTGTGGCGTCGTCATATTTGTTTTCGACAACGCGAACTTCGGAATTGTTATTGTTGGTCAATGCGTTTTTCGCAGAATTGATCGCGCTTTGATAATCCGAAAGCGTTTCCAGGTCCATTTGCTGTCCTGTGCTGCGCACGACAACAACAGTATAACTTTTCCGCAGCACAGCGTCAGGCATGCCCAAGTCCAGTTCCATGTATTACCCACAAGAGGGGTAATACATGGCGATAAATGTGTGTGTTGCAAAGCTATCCTAACGAATAGTTTCGGAAGGTTTTTTTGCGGTGCAAATCTATTGCGGAATTTTTGCTGACAGCTCTTTGTATTCGTCGCAATCCATACCGCAGACTTTCTCCAGTCGCGCAAGGTTTTCAAGCGCCATGTCGGGCTTTCCGGTCTGAAGGAACAGTTCGCCCTGATATTCCAAAGCACCCTTGTGTTCCGGATCAATCATCAATGCGCGTTCGTAGTTTTGGGACGCACTTTCAAGATCGCCTGATTTCCGCTGACTATAAGCAAGATAGTTAAGGATATCGGCATTTTTCGGATCATCTTCGAGCATGCCTTCAAGGCTTGCGATAGCCGTGTCGTATTTGCCAGCATCAATCATTTCGACGACTTCGGACAGATCGGGTGTATCGCTGCCCCAACTGCTGCCGCTGCCCATCGCCAAAGCTGCGGAGGATACAGTACCCAATGCAAGCGTCATTGCCAGCGATGCAATAAAATAACGGGTTTTACCTTTGGAATTCATTGTCGCTACCTTTTCCTTAAAAAACATATGCACCAGATACGTTGGGGGCTTGGGATCAGTTTCGGATTTAGCACAACTTTGCGTTAAGTGCAGTCACGAGTTGGTGAAAGAACTATATTCCAAAGCCCTGGATTATCTGGCGATTGTCAAACGAGTATTGAAACCTTTGGTTCTGCTGTGCCGTCCTGAAATACGCAAAATGCAAAGGCCCGCAATAAAACATGCGGGCCTTTGTGGTTTTGCCTTGAAGTGGGCAGGCGATCAGAAATTGGCTTCGATTACGCGATCACGGATTTCGGTCGCCATGTTTTCGGCCAGCTCATCAATCCCCATGGTTTTCTGATGCTGAAAACCGAGACGACGGACCGACGCTGTTTTTTCCTCTGCTTCGCGTTTGCCAAGAGCAAGGATCAGCGGGATTTTCGCGTGGCTGTGTTCGCGAACCTTGTAGCTGATCTTCTCATTTCGAAGGTCAAGCTCAACATTCAAACCTTTGGCCTGAAGTGCTTTTTTGACGTCTTCTGCGTAGCTATCGGCTTCGTTGGTGATCGAGCAGATCACGGCATGAACAGGTGACAGCCAAAGCGGCAGGCGGCCGGCATAGTTTTCGATCAGAATGCCAATGAAGCGTTCGAGCGAGCCAAGGATCGCGCGATGCAGCATGACCGGACGGTGCTTTTCACCATCTTCGCCCATATAGGACGCGTCAAGGCGTTCAGGTAGTACGAAGTCGGCCTGAAGCGTGCCACACTGCCAGTCACGACCAATCGCATCACGCAGAACAAACTCAAGCTTCGGCCCATAGAACGCGCCTTCGCCCGGGTTAATTTCAAGCGTCAGACCAGCTTCTTCGGCGGCTTCGCGAAGGGCGGCTTCTGCCTTGTCCCAGATTTCATCAGAACCGGCACGGACTTCCGGACGGTCCGAGAATTTGACGAGGATGTCGGTAAAGCCGAAATCCTTGTAAACCGATTTTAGAAGGTCACAGAAAATCTTGGTTTCCGAGACAATCTGGTCTTCGGTGCAGAAGATATGCGCGTCATCCTGAATGAACTGACGCACACGCATGATGCCATGCAGGCCGCCGGACGGTTCATTACGGTGGCAGCAGCCAAATTCAGCCATACGCAGCGGAAGATCACGATAGGATTTGCTGCCCATACGGAAAATCTGCACGTGGCACGGGCAGTTCATCGGCTTGAGAGCCAGAACCTTTTCCGGGTCGTCTTCATCCGGGGTCGTGGTGAACATGTTCTCGCGGAACTTTTCCCAGTGGCCGGATTTTTCCCAAAGGATACGGTCAACAAGCTGCGGTGTGCGCACTTCCTGATAACCTTCGGCATCAAGACGTTCACGGATATATGTTTCTACCTTGCGATACAGCTTCAGGCCCTTGTCGTGCCAGAAAACCGAACCCTGTGCTTCTTCCTGCATGTGGAAGAGGTCCATTTCGCGGCCAAGGCGGCGATGATCACGCTTTTCGGCTTCTTCAAGCATGTGCAGATAGGCATCAAGGTCTTCCTGCGTTTCCCAACAGGTACCATAGATACGTTGCAGCATCTCGTTATCCGAGTTGCCACGCCAATAGGCACCGGCGACCTTCATCAGTTTGAAGGCTTTGCCGATCTTGCCGGTCGACGGGGCATGCGGGCCACGGCACAGGTCAATGAAATTGCCCTGGCGATAGCAGGTGATGGTTTCGGTTTCCGGAAGATCGCGGATGATCTCGGCCTTATAGTCTTCACCCTTGTCGAGGAAGAATTTGATCGCTTCGTTACGATCCCATACTTCGCGTTCGATTTTCTCGTTCCGCTCGACGATCTTGTGCATCTGCTTTTCGATCTTGATCAGATCGTCCGGCGTAAAGGGCGTCTTGCGGGCAAAGTCATAGTAGAAACCGTTTTCGATGGACGGGCCGATCGTGACCTGCGTGTCCGGATAGAGTTCCTGAACCGCTTCGGCCATGACATGGGCGCAGTCATGCCGGATCAGCGGCAGAACTTCCTTGTGCCCCTTGGTCACGATTTCGATGGCGGCATCAGTATCGATTTCGCGCGACAGGTCGCGCAATTCGCCGTTAACGATGATGGCAAAGGATTTCTTTGCCAGCGAGGGACTGATGCTTTTGGCAACATCGAAACCCGATACAGGACCGTCAAATTCGCGTACGGCGCCGTCCGGAAGGGTCAGGGCAATCATGTCTGGCTCAACTCTGCTTTATCTGCGGGCATAAATGTCATGTGCGCATTTTTCAAACCCGCATATTTACGCGGGCTTTAGGCACAAGAAAAGGAATTTCAGGATGAGGTCAAGTTCGCTCTTTGAAAAAAGCGACCGGGGAAACAACACAAAAAGCCGCGTTGCCCGAAAGACATGCGGTGATTGTGCATTCCATCAATTTATCGTCGGCCATGCCGTGCATTGATGCTATCCCGTTAATTGAAAAGCCAATATAGCATCAAAAGAGAGCAGGGCAAGCCGTAACCCGGTTAATATTTTACAGCAGTTCCTTGTTCTTGTAGTTTGCAAAAACACCAGATTGAAACGGCGCCACCACGCCAGAGCCTGATGAAAGTACGCCCCATATGTCCAGTCCCGAAGTGCGCCGAAATGTTCTGTTTTTAAGTTTATGTGTTGCCCTGTCGGCGAGCGCGATGTCACTGCTGTTTACGGTTGCAGCCGTAATCGGTTATTCGCTGGCGCCGGATAAATCACTTTCTACGTTACCGGTTGCATTCACCATGATTGCAATGATGGCAACGACCGCTCCGTCGGCATTGATGATGAGCAGGTTCGGTCGCCGTGTCGGGTTCTGGATCGGATCTGGTATCGGCATGGTCGGTGCCGTGGCAGGCATGGGGACGGTCTATTGGGGGAATTTCTGGTTGCTGTGTGTAGCTTGCGCCTGCATCGGGTCTGCCAATGCCATCGCCATGCAATATCGTTTCGCCGCAGCCGAGGCCGCGCCGCCGGAATTCCGTTCTCGTGCGATTTCACTGACCATGCTGGGCGGGCTTGCTGCTGCCTTCGTCGGACCAAACCTGGCAAGTTTTGCACGCAACTGGTTTGATACGGTGCCATTTCTCGGAACTTTCCTGGCACTGATCGGGATTCAATTTCTGCTGGTTCTGGCGATCAGCCAGTTGCGCCTTCCTGATATGCGCGGCACCAAGCATGATGAACCGGCGCGTCCGCTCAGAGTGGTGATAGGGCAACCTGCCGTGATCGTTGCAATGATTGCCGGGGCACTTGGCTATGCGGTCATGAGCTTTGTCATGACGGCAACACCACTTGCGATCCTTGATTGCAATTACGAGTTCGGCGATGCCGCCTTCATCATTCAGTGGCATGTGGTGGGTATGTATGCGCCAGGTTTCTTTACCGGCAACCTGATCCGCCGGTTTGGTGCCCTTGGCATCATTCAGGCGGGGGCGGTGCTGAACCTGATCTGTCTGGCATTTGGTCTGGGCGGAGAGGATTTGATAGGCAATTTCTGGCCGTCTCTTGTGCTGCTTGGGGTTGGATGGAATTTTATGTTCGTTGGCGCGACCACCTTCCTGACCGAAAACTATCGTCCGGCGGAGCAGGCCCGCGTACAGGCGATCAATGAATTTGTGGTGTTTGGTACTGTTGCCATTGCATCATTGTCAGCTGGCTCGATATATGCTGGGGCGGGATGGTCAACCTTGCTGTATTCGGCGGCCTTGCCGGTTGGGTTGGTGATGTTGGTGCTTGCCGGATACGCGTTGCGCCGCCGTTGTCAACCAGCTTGAAAAATGCAAAAAGGCCACTTGATGCGGCCTTTTTCGTGTCAGTGATGCCCGGCAAGAATATCAAGTGCGTGGGACCGAAATTCCCGATTGTATAAAACCAGAGTAACCCATGCGGCGCCGATGATGAACGCTACCGGATGATAGAACCACGCAAGTGCTGACAGCGCGAAGAAATAGGCGCGAATGCCGCGATTGAAATTGTGCGCTGACATCATGCTCATGCGTGATGCCCGGGCGGCTGCCCGGGCCGCATCCGGTGCGCTTGGGTCCGGGGCGGCACCGATCAGGATCGAACAATAGTTCGACAGACGGAATGCCCATGTGAACTTGAAGAACGCATAGATAAAGATCAGAATCAGCAGCACGACCTTGCATTCCCAGACTGCTGCCGTTGTTTCGACGGCAAAGGGCAGGGCGGATACCGTTTGGATTGCTTTTTCGGTGTAGCCAAGAAGTGCGATCAAACCAATCAGGACCAGAATGGTGGTCGATGAAAAGAAACTGATGCCGGTGATCAGGTTACCCGCGATGGAGGTATCAACCATGCGCAGATTGCGTTGAAGCATCTGTTCCATCCAGCGATGCCGATTGCGCGCCATATGTGCCGAAATCGAATTACGCCGTCGCGAACTCGCATCGGCAAAGATGGTATAGCCCACCCACCAGAGTAATGCCCAACTAACAGCGGCAATGTCGAGTAACGTAAATTCGGGCATAATGTGATCCGTCTTTAAATTCGTTTCGACCGTAAAACACGGCAGCCTGTAACGTCATCCTACTGAGGATACATGTTTCTTCGCAATTGGGTTTAATGTTTCCTGTATTCATTCCGATCTGTGATCCATGCATGTCTGATCCCTATTGACCCGGTGCGGGTTGTGTTTTTCACCGATACAGAGTATGAGCGGCGCAAATTTTCACTGGAGAGCGACATGAGCGACCTCGAAAACGATCTTGGCGAAGACATCGACTTCGAAGAATTCGAAGCGCATACCGAAAAGCTTCTGGCCGAAGGCCGCAATAAGGACGATCTGTTCGAATTTATCGGTTTCCTGAACATCAATGAAGTCGGCACGCACATGATCGCGGCCGAGATGGTTCTGGACGAAGATGCCATCGACCAGATGAGCAAGACGCTTCGCAAGCTTGATGTTGATCTGGGCCCGCTTGGTGAATTGACCGGTGGTCTTAAAGGCGGCGAAGACGTCAAACGTGCGCTTGCGGCTCTGTTCCTTGAATTGTTAGAGCTGTGCGAACTTGATGAAGACGATGAAGATGCCGGCGATCTTTCCGAAGAAGCGCTGGTGCTTTTGAATTTCGTTAAACGCTTTAATCCGCAGATGCGTCGCCTGACGGTGGCACTGACCGATACCGATGATGACGATGTCGCGTGCGAGTACGAAGTCACCAACTGGTAAGTCTTGGGACTTGCCCTTATGGCAAAATATCATGTAGGCAAAGGCAGGGTGTTTTCATCCTGCCTTTTTCTTTGCCGGAGCCACCATTGTGACCACAGCCATTCTTGATGACGCGTCTGTACGTTTTCAGTGTTATCTTGATCGTTACGCAAAGGGGCAGGAACCTTTGGCGGATGCACCGCGACTTCGCCAATGGATCATTGATCATCAGGCTGATTTCGCGTCGGTCCTGGATTGCGATCTGAAAAGCTGTGCTAAAATCGTTTATGACTTTTCAAGCAATGGCGATGTGGTGATTGGTGGTACCAGCGATCCGGCGCGTCAGACCGAAATCATGTGGCAGCAGATGGCGGATGCCAATGCGCCGGTAGGTGTCGGTCGTTATCGCGAAGACCGGATATGTTATCAATCCGATCAATTCAAAAATGATGGCGAGGCGCGCAGCCAGCATCTTGGCATTGATCTTTTTGCCCCGGCGGGTACGCCCGTTTATGTGCCACTTGATGGCGTCGTCCACAGCTTTGCCGATAACAATCTGCATCTTGATTATGGGCCGACCATCATCCTTGAACACAATCCGGAACCGGATGTGACTTTCTATACATTGTATGGTCACCTCAGCCGTGAATCGCTTGAAGGTCTTTATATCGGACAGCCCGTGGAAAAAGACCATCTGCTGTGTGCTTTTGGCGATTTCCCGATTAATGGCGACTGGATTCCGCATCTTCATTTTCAGATTATTTTCGATATGCTGGGTAAAAAGGGAGATTATTTTGGGGCGGCAAAGCCATCGGAATGGGACATCTGGGAAAGCATCTGTCCAAATGCCAATCTGATCCTTCAAATGCCTGAAAATGTGACGGCAAAGCGGGGGGACCAGTAATGCAGCCACGGCTTAAGGCTGGCATCTGGGTTCGCGGGCAGATTGCGATCTGCCAATCAAAACTGATTACGGCGATGGTGGTGCACATGGGCAATGAAGATGCCGGTGCGGTGCTGCTGAAGCTCAATCGTTTTGCGGCCGGATGCTATGTCTTTTCGCGGGTGACGACACTTGATGGCGATATGGGCTGGATGCAGGTGGCCGGTGGCGCGGATGGTGGACGCGAGACCGAGTTCGCCTGCGACGAATACTGGCGCAAACAGGTGAAATTTGATCGCGATGTCTGGGTGCTGGAGATCGAGGATCACAAGGGCGAATACGAGCTTGATGCGCCACTGGTCGATTTTTGATGGATGAGATTTCCGAAGTGCTAAATCAAGAAGGGCTCGCAAGATGTTGCGAGCCCTTTGGTGTTTTGGCGAGGGCCAATCAGGCGGTGCGCTGCAGCAGGTGGTAACCGAAATCGGTTTCCACCACGTCGGACGTGGTGCCGACTTCCATGTTGAAAGCAGCGGCATCGAATTCCGGAACCATCATGCCACGTCCAAAGAAGCCAAGGTCGCCGCCCTGTTGACCGGAAGGACAGTCAGAGTTTGCTTTGGCGACTTCACCGAAGTCAGCACCATTGGCGATCTGGTCTTTGAGCGCGTTGATTTCGGTAAGCGCTTCTTCTTTGGTGCGGGTTGCACTGGAGCGTGCCGAACCAGCATACATCAGAAGAATGTGCGACGCGCGAACTTGTTCACTCATAACTCGTCCTTTCTTCCACAGGTGGGTTGCACCCTGCGGATTTTCTGCAAGATTAGAAATCTATGGGGAATGCAAAGGGTCCAAACCGATGCACAAGCGTATATACGCGTGTACATGGGCTTGGGCCCTAGACTTTCTCCATGCCTTGTGGCTTGTTACGACAAAATGATCAGAGATGAAAGAGAAGAGGCGTTTTAATGCTTGCTGTCGTTTCTCCGGCAAAGAAACTTGATTTCGAAACGGATGCACCTGAAATGGCCGTTTCAGAACCGCAATTTCTCGACGATACTGAAGAACTTATTGAAGTTGCGCGTAAAAAAAGCCGCAGCGATTTGATGAAGCTGATGGGGATCAGTGAAAATCTTGCTGATCTGAATTATCAGCGCTTTGCGCATTTTTCACGGCCTTTTGATCGCACAAACGCCAAGCCGGCAATTTACGCGTTCCGTGGTGATACCTATGTCGGTCTTGATGCCGACACGATGGATCAAAAAGATATCGCCTGGGCCGAAAACCATTTCCGGATGCTTTCGGGCCTTTATGGTCTTTTGAAACCGCGTGATTTGATGCAGCCCTATCGTCTTGAAATGGGAACCCGACTTTCGAACCCACGTGGCAAGGATCTTTATGCATTCTGGGGTGATAAGATTGCCAGACAGATCAATACTATTATCGCTGATCACAAGAACCGCAGCCTGATCAATCTGGCATCGCATGAATACTTCAAGTCGGTGAAAGAAGATGTGCTTGACGGTCCGGTGATCACGCCGGTCTTCAAGGAAGTCAAAGCCGGTGTTGGCAAGGTCATTGGTTTCTCGGCCAAACGTGCACGTGGCATGATGGCGCGTTACATGATCGACAATCGTCTGGAAAAGCCCGAGGACCTTAAATCGTTCGATATGGACGGTTATCGCTATCAAAAAGATCAGTCGAATGATAACGAGTGGATATTTACACGCGAACATAACTGATAACAGAAGTGGTGCGATCGTATGACCGACGACCATCTTGAGCAGCTTGAAGATGACAACCATCTGCCGGAAGCTCATCCGTTTTCCGGATATCTGCGGACTTTCTTCCGTGGACCGGGGCGTTCACGCAGCCTGACGCGCGAAGAGGCATTTGAAGCCTTTTCAATGATCCTGCGTGACGAGGTGGAACCGATCCAACTGGGCGCGTTTCTTTTGATGCTGCGTTATCGTGCCGAAACGCCCGAAGAACTGGCAGGCATGATCGAAGCCGTTCGCAAGGCCGCGCGGCTTGAGCTGGACGATGAAAGCCTGATTCCGGAAAAATGTCATCCGATGCTGGATTGGCCATCCTATGCGGCAGGGCGTTCGCGCGGTTTGCCGTGGTTCGTGCTGTCGGCGATGTTGCTGTCGCGGAATGGTATTCCGGTTCTGATGCATGGCTATAATTCGCACCTGACCAACGGTGTGAGCACGGAGGTTGCGGTCAAGACGCTAAAATTGCCCTTGGCGATGTCGGCCGACGAAGCACGTTCCGATATTGCGTCGAAGGGCTTTGCCTATTTGCCGCTGCGCCACATCCATCCGAAATTGCAGGAGCTGATTGGTCTGCGGCCTTTATTGGGGTTGCGCAGTCCGGTCAATACCCTGCTGCGTCTGCTTAATCCGTTGCAGGCGCGTGCGGCGTTTCTTGGCGTATTCCATCCGGCGTTTCTTGATGTTCACCGGGAAACGGGAAAGCTTCTGGAATTACCGCGTATTGGCGTCATCAAGGGCGGCGGCGGTGAGGCGGAACGCACACCGTTCAAGCATGTCGATCTTCGTATGCTTGACAATGGCGAGCTTAGCGACGTTCGCTGGCCGGCACTTCTGGCGCGGACTGAAAAGGACGATGAAGACAACAGCCCGATGACCTTGCAGCATTTTATGGCCGTATGGCGCGGCGAGGTCGAAGACAGTGCCGCGATTGCGCGCATCAAAGGCAGTGCGGCAATGGGGGCGTTCCTTGCAGGCAAGGCCGACTACATGGACGAAGCCGAAGCACTGGTTGATGGCTGGTGGGAAAAACGTGACCGCAAGATCGGTTAAAAATCGCAGTTATGAGTGACTGCGAAATCAAATCACGGGATGGTGAGACGAGCCATCCCCTTTTGTTATTTTCAGAATGAAGAGTTTGGTTCTTTCAGGAACGCAATTTCATCTGGCGTTGATGTCCGCCCCAGAATGTCATTACGGTGCGGATAGCGACCGAAACGATCAATGATCCGTTTGTGTTTGATTTCGTAGCCATGATTGTTTTCAAGGCCCGGCTGGTTAAACAAATCCAGTGCGATCTCGTGAATGGCTTCTGATTCCGAATGCATGTAGGGCATATACAGGAAGGATTTTTCGGCAGGCTTGGTCAGTTTGGTATCAAAGCCATGTGCAACGGCTTCCTGTGCCAGAGCGAGTGCCATAGGGTCGGCGGCAAATGATTCCGGTTTGTCGCGATAGATGTTGCGAGAAAACTGATCCAGAATAATGATTTCAGCCAGTCGGCCATATGCGGTTTTGCGCCAGCCATACAATTCCCCGGCTGCTGCTGCGGCATGAAAATCGGCAAATCGTTCCGCGATATGACGGTCAATTGCAGTGTCTTTTTCAAACCATTGTTTAGGCTCAAGTTCCTTGAACCAGAACACAAGAATGGATTCAGGTTTCATGGGGCATTTCCCGTTCTTTTAATGTTGCTGCAGCATAGGCGAGCTTGCAAATGCTAGGCAAGTCAGGCTTTGGATATAACGCCATCCTGAAGGCGAACGGAACGTGTTGCGACCTGATCAAGAAACAGATGATCATGGGAAATGATCACCATCGCTTGTGGTAAAGAGCGCAAAATTGCGATCAGACGTTGCTCTACATCGGCATCAAGCCCATTGGTTGGTTCGTCAAGCAGAAGGATTTCGGGCGACATCGCCAGAACTGTTGCAAGTGCAACCAGTCGCTTTTCACCACCGGAAAGCTGATAAGTGATCCGGGTTTCAAATCCATCCAGTCCAAGATCAGCTAGCGTTTGCATCGCTATTTTTCGCGCATCATCGCGCGATTGACCAAGGTTAAGCGGGCCAAAGATCACGTCTTCAAGAACGGTCGGGCAGAAAAGCTGATCATCGGAATCTTGAAACAGCAACCCAACCCGGCCGCGAACGGCGCGAAATTCTGATTCTGTTTCGCATCTTGACCCAAGAATGGCGATCTCGCCATTCTCTGCTGTGACCAAACCCATCAGACAATGCAACAGGCTGCTTTTTCCAGCGCCATTCGCCCCGATCAGGGCCAATCTTTCACCGGTCCGCAGGTACAGGTCCACACCATTCAAGACCTTGCGCCCGGTGGGGAAGGTGAAATGCAGGTTTTTGACTGTGATCAGATCAGCGGCGGACATGCGACCTCCAACCCGATCAGGGCAGCGGTGAAAAGGATGAAGGCACTGGCAAACAGATAATCCTGAGGACTGAACCGGGGCAGGGAGCCGAAATGCATATGACCGTGATAGGCACGACATTTCATCGCCCAAAGAATGCGTTCTGAACGATCATGGCTGCGCACCAGCAGCATCCCAAGTAAATATCCAAAACTGCGCCAGCTATGACGATTGTTACGCGCGACAAAGGCGCGTGCCCGCATGGCAACACGCAGGCGCAGATATTCCCGCCGCAAAAGATCGATATAGCGAATGGTAAACATGAAAAGCGTCACCAGCTTTGCCGGAACGTATATCCCCTGCAAACCCCGCCCCAGAAGGATTGCATCCATTCCGCCCACCAGTGCAATCAGAACAAGGATCGCAGCATTTGCCTTAAGCGCGATCAGCACGGCCTGAAAGAGGCCCTGATAGCTGGCGTCAAAACTCCAAAGGGTGAATATCACATCACCGGGCACGGTAAAGGGCAACATGGTCAGCATCACAAGGATGAAGCCATCCATGGTCAAAACCATTTTAAGTGTTCTGGACCAGTCGGGTTTGGCAAAGCCGGTAATGATCGCAGCGACCAGAACCAGCATTGCTAATGGTTGCCAGCTTGAAAAACTGACGGCTGTTACGATCAGTGCGAGAGCTGCCAGCAAACGACAGCGTGGATCAATCCGTGACAGAACTGAATTGGATCGTGACGGTACAAGGACATTTGTCGCGCCGATCATGGTTTTTCATTCTGCTGATCGGGCCTTGATTTTCCGGCCCTGAACCATGCAAAGGCCCCGAATATTCCGACGATGACACCAATCCCACCCAGAAGATCGGAGAGTCGGACTTTGTCCTCATAGGCAACCAGCTGTTCGCGCAAGGGCCGAACATGACGGGATACAGCCGCATCAATCAGGTTGTCCAACTCGTCCCGCGAAAGGGTGACCGTTGTGTTGGAACTATCCGTGGCAATGATTGTCGATGGGGGATCTTTTTTTTTGCTTTGAGACGAGGATGCTGCGTCAATCTGGCTAACCTGAACGTCGATACCTTCATTTCCTGAGGGCAATTGACTGGAAAGCTCATCACCATTGATTTCGAAGCTGGCGATATGGCCATCACCGGAATTGGCTTCGATGACATAATCCTGTTGGTGGCTGACGCGAAGTTTGAATTCACCCTGACCATCGGTCTTTCCGGCAAAAATAACGCGACCTGTATCATCGAGAAGCTGGATTTCTGCAGCATGTGGCCGGGCACCGCCCCCGAAATAGGCATAGCCGTCGATGACGTCGCCGTTTCCCATCGCAAAAACATGCAGGCTATGTGCCTGGGCATTGACGGATATGAACAGCGTGCCGATCAGAACAGAAAATACGTATAAAACGGGAAATCGCGGCATCGATCAGGCAGCACTTCGAAGCGAGCCGACGGGTGCCAGCATGACCGGACGGACTTTTTTGACAAGATGCACGGCTGCTGCGGTCAGGATACCTTCAACCACCATGACCGGTATATGGCTCATGACCACAAGCTTTGCGGTTGGAACAAATTCCTGCCCGCTAGCAGCAAGTGACAGGCCAACCATTATGCTTGAAAGGGCAATGGCACCGCACCCGGCGACAAAACCTGCCAGCAAGATCGATTTACCTTCGGCACGTACCAGAAACGGTGAAACCAGCCACCACATCAAAACCGCAGGCAGGGCGATGTTGATTGTATTTACACCGAGAACGGTGATGCCGCCGAAACCAAAGAAAACGGCCTGCAATAACAGTCCGATGAATATTGCCGGGAAAACAGCCCAGCCCAGCATCAAACCTGCCAAGCCATTTACGATAAGATGTGCGCTGCTTGGCCCGACAGGAACATGGATCAGGGAGGCAATAAAGAAAACCGCACTCATCATCGCCACACGGGGCATCGCATCAATATCGATTTTACGAAGTCCGTAACCGATACCTGCAACCGCAAAAACGGCGCCGGTTACAACGACTTCACTCGATAGGGCTCCATCGACGATGTGCATGGTCAAATCCCTGTTTAGTGCATTTGCAATTCTGAGGTCTACAGGACTGGCCTGCAAACGGATCAATTTACGTGTGCATTTTGTTCTGGTGGGGCAGGCAGGTCATAAATCCTACCTGAAAATCGTAGCGATTTCGCAGTCGCGAAGTCAAGCGGGTTTCATATTTTTTACAAATAAGTATGACAGGCTTCGCGTGTTGCTCGAAAGTCAGTCCATTGGGTCGGTTTTAACCCAGATAACACCGCCGCGTTCGACTGGGACCTGATTATCCGATCCTGGAGCCGTCATCGTGCCATCTTCGACCAAGGCGGCAAACGCCCACCAACCATCATGGGGCATGGCATAGTTGAAAACACCATTGCCATCGGCTTTGATGACCTGCGTTGAAAAACTTTCGTTTGGTAGTGTGACGCTACCGTCATTGGCATATTCAACCTCGACCTCGGCAAACGGTACCGGCTCGCCGTTATGACGGACAATCGCGCTGAATACATTACCTGTCCAGATGCCATAGGGGCGGGTCAGGGGCTCTATCTCGACCGGGAAGCCGACCATCTGGTCCCATTCTTCACCGGCACCAAACGCATCAATGATCGTTTTGGTGTACTGGACGATGTATTTACCCTCGGACGGTTCGAAATAGGGAATCGGTTCGACATAAAGCGCGTATCCGCCGGGACGATCAATGCGGACTGTGGCGTCGAAGGCTGCTTTGCCATCGACCGTCTTTGCCACCAGACTGTCGCGAAGATCGGTTTTATTGCCGTCGGTCTGAATGCCAAACCGAACCGGCCGTGCCATTTCCATTGCCGGGCCATTGGTCATTGGATGGGTAAAGGTCAGGTCGACCTCGATATCGCGACCGGTTTCCTGAGTGACCACGTTGGTTGACGGGATCATCTTCTGGAAGTGGGCCTGTGCAGCATGCTGGGCAATGATCAGCAACCCAAATGAAAAGCCCGCGGTCACGATAAACCGGAAAGGAATCGACATCTTTCTGTCCTGTGAAACTGGAATGATGCCGTACCCTATGGTGACCGATTTGCCGGGTCAATCCATTGAAATAAGATATTTCATAAAATATTTTAAAACGTATGATTATCTGGGATTTATCGAAACCGACGATGAAAGCCGGTTTCGATATGGCATATGCTCTTGTTAACTGGATGCCTTTTTTATCAGGGGATTGTCATCAATGTCGGTTTCTGATGCCAGCCGTGCATGCTTCTGGCGTTGTTTCTGTCGCCATGTGTCGAGGAACAGCAGGATTGGTGCCGCGATATAGATCGACGATGTCGTGGCAATCACAACGCCGAACACCATCGGAACGGCAAAACTTTCAACGGCAGACCCGCCCCAGATCGCCATTGGCACCATCGCAAAAAGGGTTGTAAGAGATGTGAAAAGGCACCGGGCAAGTGACTGGTTGATCGACATGTCGATGATTTCACGCATCGGCATTTTTCGATAAAGCCTCAGGTTTTCGCGCATCCGGTCATAAACCACCACCTTATCATTGACCGAATAGCCGATCAGGGTGAGCAGGGCTGCAATGGCCGTCAGGTTGAAGTCGAGCCCCATAATCGCGAAAAAGCCGATGGTCTTGGTCACATCAAGGATCAATGTCACAATCGCGCCAACGGCAAATGGCCATTCAAACCGCCACCAGATATAGCACAGCATCGCGAGGCTTGCGAAGATGACAGCGCTGACACCAGATTGGGCCAATTCACCGCTGACTTTGGGACCAACGACTTCTGTGCGTTCAAAATCTGCTGCCGGATCAATTGATTGTACGGCTTTCTTAACTGTCTCGACGGCTGCTGTCTGTGCCTGTTCGCCGCCCGGCTGACGTTCAACCCGGATCAGGATATGGCCATCCTTGCCGATATCCTGAAGGCTGACATCGCCAAGCCCCAATGTCGAAAGTTCCTGTCGCAAGGCTCCAAGGTCAAGCGGGCTGTTACCGTCATTCGCACTGCTACTGGCAACTTCAACCTGAATGCCGCCCTTGAAATCAACCCCGTAATCAAGACCGGGTTTGAAGAACAATCCGATTGAAATAGCAGACAGCAAAAGCGACATTCCGATGCCGAGAAAACGTGCCCGCATGAAAGAAATGCTGGTTTTTTCGGGCATGAAACGCCAAAGCGGTTCAATGACGAGCTTTTTCATACGGGTGCGCCAGACGATTTCGGTCATGATGACCCGAACCACGGCAACCGCGGTAAACATCGAAATCACGATGCCAAGACCCATGGTGATGGCAAAGCCACGCACCGGGCCGGACCCGAACTCAAACAAAAGGGCGGTTGCGATAAGGGTTGTTATGTTGGAATCAACAATCGTGGCATAAGCACGCTTGAACCCGGAATCGAGCGCCATGAACGCCGAAAGGCCCCTTTTGGTTTCTTCCCTGATACGTTCGTTGATCAGAACGTTGGCATCAACTGCAAGCCCGATCCCCAAAACAATCCCGGCAATACCGGGCAGGGTCAGTGTTGCTCCCATCAGGCTCAGTGCGCCGAATGTCAGCATGACGTTAAGGCCAAGTGCCAGATTGGCGATCATGCCCCATCGCCCATACAGGAAAAACATCAATCCGGTGACCAGTCCCAACCCGATCAGGCCGGTATAAAGGCCCATCTCGATGGCATCTGCACCAAGGTCGGGGCCGACGGTTCGTTCTTCGATCACGGTCATTGGTGCAGGCAGGGACCCGGCACGAAGAAGTGCAGAAAGTGTTACCGTTTCACCAACCGTAAAGCTGCCGCTGATCTGGCCCGAGCCACCGGTTATCGCTTCCCGGATGACTGGTGCGCTAAGGACTTCGTTGTCCAGAACAATGGCAAAGGGTTTTCCAACATTGGCGCGTGTGATATCGGCGAACTTTGCCGCACCGGCCGTATCAAACCGGAAATTGACAACTGGTTGATGGCTTTGCGGATCAAATCCGGCATGGGCATCTGTCAGATGATCGCCCGAAAGGGCTGGAGTACGATGCAAGTGATAGCTTTGCCCGTCCTTGTCCTGCAAAGTTAGTACGCTGCTGTCGCGTTTATCGGTCCTGCTGCGATCCGCGAGCATATAGAAGCCAAGCTTTGCGGTGCTGCCCAGAAGTTTTCGGACCTGTGACGGGTCCTGAACGCCGGGCAACTGAACCAGAACACGATCACTGCCAATCCGCTGGATCGTTGGTTCCGATACGCCTATCTGGTCAATGCGGCTTCGAATGATCTCAAGGCTTTGCTGGGCGCTGGCGTCGACCCGGTTGCGAATGCCCTGTTCGCTAAGTGCGATATGGATGCTGTTATCGGATGGCGCGGTAATGACAAATTCTGCCGTTGATCCGTGTCGTGGTGTTTCAACCTGCGCATTGGCAAGGTATTCCAGGGCATCAAGGGCACCGTCGTGGTCCTTGGTATCAGACAGGCTTACAATCACCTGATCATTACTGATCTGAATGCTGTTGACGTCGATATGGGCTTTGCGAAGGGCGGTTGTGACATCATCGCGTGTGATTTCAAGGCGTTCGGCGATCATTGCCGCAGTATCGATTTCAAGCACAAGGTGCGATCCGCCGCGCAGATCAAGGCCAAGGGCAACCTGGCGTGTTGGTAAAAATGAGGGCCAGTCTGCAAGCTGAGCCGGGGTGAAAAGGTTTGGCAGGGCTGTCAGAAAACCTGTCAGAAGGACAAGGCTATAGACAACCACGCGCCATCTTGATGTACGCATGAAAAATAAACTCCGCACAGCAGTCAGACCGGGCCAACCTGATACCCGGTTATGCTGTCATCTGATATTTCTGGAAACACGGCGCATATCGTGCCGCGATTATGAGTAGGAGAAATCAGACCCGAAAGGGCGGAGCGCGCGGGGAAAATGGAAGAATTTCAGCGCCATGAGTGGCGATTGCACTTGCCACAAAGATGCATTTTGCCCGTTGGGCGGCTGTATGCTGTGTGACCGACGGTACAACAACGGCATCATCGGGGAAGGTTGGCTTATGGTCTGGTAAATCGTCCGGGGTTTGGCGGGGACCGGCAATGGCACGATCCGGTGCCACCGGAAGGACTGCCTGCGACGGGCCGCTATCATGATTGACGGTATTAAACGGATAGGGGAAAGTCGACCCGTCGGAAATTGGCGTGTCAGTAACGGATGTGCCGCCACCAAACAGGATAAGCGCGCAAGCAATCAGGCAAAATGCAGCATGGCGCAACAAACCCGACAGGGATTGACTACGATCACGATGATCTATTGCCTTTGCGGCTTGGCTCGGTGGTTGGTTCATATTGGTCCGGCAGCGGTGAAACAGCGACAGATATGGCGTGACGTCTGATAAAACACAAGCCCGGCAATAAAATCTAATCGGGCATCGGGGTAACAAGGGGAACATGAAATGCTCAGGATGGTTTATGTCACGCCGGATGGCGGGCGTCATTGGGTCGATTCTACCTGGCGCGAAACCTCAACACTTCATAATGCGGTGGCCAATTGTGCACCTGGTGATTTGATCCGTTTGATGCCGGGAAACTATTTCCTGCCGGAACCGGTTGATATCCCGATAAGCGGCCTTGAAGATCAGCCGATCATCATTCGCGGTGAATATGGTGCCATTCTTGAGGGTCGCCGTCCGCCCGATCCCGAAGTTTCGGCAATCGATCCCGGATGCGCCAAATACGCGGCGTTTCGCATCATTGGAAAGCGCCATATTCGTCTTGATAATATCCGTATCGAACGTGCATGGCCGAGTGCCGTCTATATCCGCGACAGCAATGATCTGATATTCAAAAACCTTCAAATCCGCGGCGGAACATATGCTTTTTATGCGACGGGCGAGCACACATCACGCATCATCATCGAAAATTGCGACTGGATTCAGGATGATGTGATCTGGCGGTACCTTAACTGGGCGATGATCCATGACGGCGAAATCACTCCGGGCAAGGAAGCACCATATCGATACCTGAACGGTGCATTTTTTGGGGCGGATGACATTGCGGGCGATATCGTAATCCGTGGAAACGATGTGCGCCACTGCTATAACGCCGTTCGAATGGATGTATCCGCGACCAATCTGCAAAAGCCGATCGGCAGCTTTAACCGCAATGTCCGCATCATTGATAACCGATTCAGTTTCGTGCGCGACAATCCGATTGAACCCGAAGCAACTGCCGTGGGCTGGTGGGTGGCATATAACCAGTTCTATAACTGTCATAAGCTTTTCTCGCAGGATAATCTGGCTGGCGGGTACTGGTATTATTTCGGCAATCGCGGCTGGTTTGATAGCCGCCCGGGGCCGGAGGGTGATGAAAACAACGGTGGTGCCGTTTTCAAATTCGGCAAGTCAAGCCATGCGCAGCCAAGTATGCCTTTTGAATGCTTCCACAACAGCTTCTTCCTGCGTCAGAAATACGTCAAAAAGGGCGCAACCAGGATGTGGCAAAATCGGCGTAATGCCATTGGGTATGCCAATCCGGCGACTTTGCCCATCAACCTGATGCCGCTTGATCAGACATTGTTTGGTCCTACTGACGAACTTGATCTTGGCAGGGATGAAGATCGCGGTGTGCGGTTTTCCGGTGATGTGTGCAATCACGCGACTTATCCCGCAATATTTGATGCTTGGTCCGGTGTGCTGAGCAATCCACGGCCGGCAGCAGGGCCGATATTCAAGGCGGGTATTTGTGGTGACCTGGAACTGGTGCCCGAATATGCCGAGGGTTTCCGTAATCCGCTTGAAGTCCCAATGCCCGATGGCACCGTCTGGAAATCCGATCCCCAAAGCTGGCCGGGGGCATTGACCGGCAAAAAGCTATTCAACGGTCCGGACTATGTGCCGGTTGATTTGGCATTTATTCGTACCAAGACGAACGAAAGTAACTCGAATGCAGGGGACTAGGGGATTGGCGACGTTGTCGTAATCTTGGGAATGGCCTGAAGCGAAGTGACGTAAGCGTAAATATATTGACTTGTAAGTCCCAATGTTGCGATGTTGCACCATTGCATTCATTCAATAAGAAAAACCATGAACGATAAGCTGTACAGCATTACCGAGCTTGCCGAAGAGTTCGACATCACGCCGCGCGCTATCCGATTTTATGAAACCAAATGCCTGCTATCACCCCAGCGGGCAGGTGCGACGCGTGTATATAACTATCGTGATCGCGCGCGCCTTATGCTGGTGCTGCGTGGCAAACGTCTTGGTTTTTCGCTTGAAGACATCAAGGAATATATTGATCTTTATGACGCTGAACGGTCGGGTGCAGATCAACTGGCGCATCTGATGCTGGTCGGGCGTCGTCGCATTTCCGAACTGGAACAACAGCTTGAAGACGTTCAGACAACCTTGGGCGAACTTCGCAAGATCGAAAGCGAGGCCGCCGACGCTTTGCGCGAAAAGGGGATTGATCCAGAAAAGGCATTGGCACACATCAAATCCAAACTGACGCCTGAAACCGCGTAATTTTTGGATGTCGTCTGATGGCAAAATAAAAACCCGGCCAATTCAATGTGACCGGGCTTTTTTCATGATTTATCAACCCGATATCAGGCGACGTCGCGTTGCAAGGGCAGGGTGACTTCAAACACTTCCTCATCGGCAAGATATTTGCGCGAGAAGCCCAGTTTTTCGCAAAGCGTCAGCATACGGCGGTTATCTGGTAGAACCTGCCCGATAAAGGTTTCTGTCCCTTTCTGGCGGCAGAATTCGATCATCTTTTCCATTAATATGCGGCCAAGCCCGCGCCCTTTGATGTCTGAGCGAACCATAATCGCATATTCGGCATGCTCGTTGTTCGGATCGATTACGACCTGAACAATGCCATGGATATCGCCTGCTTCTGGCCCCTCTGGCACGATGGCAAGGAATGCCATATCCCTATCGTAATCAAGTTGTGTCTGGCGGGCCATTTCCGAATGCGGCAATTCACGGACCGAGCCAAAGAACCGGAAATGAATGTCTTCCGGTGTCAGTTTCGACATGAATTCATAGTGCTTCGGCTCGTCTTCCGGCTTGATCGGACGCAGAAGGTATTTTGTCCCGTCTTCAAGGATCAGTTCCTGTTTCAGGTGGCGCGGATAGGGATGAATTGCCAGACGTTGATCATCGCTAACCACTTTTGGTGTCACCTTGATCCGTGCGTCCAGTGCTATCACCCCGGTCTGATCAATCAGAAGCGGGTTCATGTCGAGTTCAAGCACCTCGCCAAGATGCACAACCAACTGTGACAGCCGCACCAGCGTGACGTAAAGCTGTTCCAAGTTGACCGGCGGCACATCGCGATAACCGCGCAGCAGATTATAGATACGCGTTCCTTCCACAAGCTCGCGCGCCAGCTTCATATTCAGCGGTGGTAGCGCCATGGCCCGGTCACGGACTACTTCAACTTCGACCCCGCCATGACCAAACAGGATCACCGGGCCAAAAATCGGATCGGTGGTCATGCCAACGATCAATTCACGTGCACCGGCACGTTTGATCATTTCCTGAACGGTAAAGCCTCGTACCCGCGCATTTGGGAATTTCTGTTTGACGGTCCGCAGCATCTTGTTGCCGGCAGCTCGGAGCTCTTCGTCACTGTCGATATTCAGAACCACACCGCCAACGTCGGACTTGTGGCTGATATCATCCGAGAGAATCTTGAGCGCGACCGGATAACCGATGGCATTCGCCGTTTCGATGGCGTCATCAACCGATTCTGCGGCTACGGTTTTGACCGTATTGATGCCATAGCATTCCAGAACGGCTTTTGCCTCTGGCTCGGTCAACATATCGCGCCCCGAATGAATGGCTGTGTGGATTATCTGGCGCGCCTTGTCGGTTTCCGGCGTGAAATCCTGCGGAACTGATGGCGGCGTTTCCATCAGGACTTCCTGCAATTTGCGGTAATTCACCATATGCTGGAAGGCGGCAACGGCATTTTCCGGGGTACGATATGTCGGGATCCCAGCGGCATAAAACAGATTGCGTGCCTTGGCGACGGTTGCCTCGCCAACCCAGTTGGTCAGGATGTTTTTGCGACTGTCCTTGATCGCATCAATCACGCCTTGGGCAACTTCCACCGGATCGGTGATAGCGGTTGGGGCATGCATGACCAGAAGGCTGTCGATATTGGGATCTTTCAGGACCGCATCAATCGACTTTGCATATCGTTCGCCCGGGGCATCGCCGATAATGTCGATCGGGTTTGCATGTGACCAGGTCGATGGCAAGACACCGTTAAGGGCCTCGATCGTGCTGTCTTCAAGCTTGGCAAGATGGCCTTGGCGTTCAATCAGGGCATCAACGGCCAAAACGCCAATACCGCCCCCATTGGTGATAATGCCAAGTTTGTCGCCCCGGAACGGGCGCATACGTGACAAGGTTTCTGCGGCGGAGAACATTTCCGAAACTGTATAAACGCGCAGAACGCCCGCACGTTTGATGGCGGCATCAAACACGTCATCGGCTCCGGCCAGCGCGCCGGTATGCGATGCGGCTGCGGCTGCACCCTCGGCAAAGCGGCCTGACTTGATACAAAGGATCGGCTTGTTGCGCGATGCGGCGCGTGCTGCTGAAATGAAACCGCGGCGTTCCTGAATGGATTCGATATAAAGCATGATCGCACGCGTATTCGGATCCGACCCCAGATAATCGATCACGTCGCCGAAATCGACATCGTCGCATTCGCCTAACGATATAAAGTGCGAAAAACCGATGCCGCGTGCCGCCGCCCAGTCGAGAACAGCGGTGCAAAGCGCGCCCGACTGCGACACAAAAGCGATTTTGCCACTGCCGATGCTTTGATGACTGAAACTGGCATTGAGTCCGATACCCGGCACCATCAGGCCAAGACAGTTTGGGCCCAGCAGGCGCATTTTATGGCTTGCGGCAACTTCAAGCATCGCCTGTTTCACGCTGCGGTCATCGTCATATTGTTCGGCGCCAAGACCCGCGGTCAGCACAATGGCTGCCATGCAGCCTTTGGCGGCAAGGCATTCCATGGTTGGCACAACGGCTTTGGGAGGAACGCAAATAACGGCAAGTTCGGGAACAACCGGCAGGTTTTCAACATCAGGATAGGCCAGAACACCACCAATTGACTGGCTGTGCGGATTAACCGGCATGATCGGTCCGTCAAAACCGCCTGCCAGCAGATTGCGCATGATCACCTGTCCAACGGAATGGGACCGATTGGATGCGCCGATGACTGCGACCGATTGTGGTTTGAAAAGATGGTCCAGGTTAATCGTGCTCATGACCGAATTCCCGCTTTTTTCATGGGGCACGCGATGACGCGGCCGGTGGCAATTGAATGGCCATCATATTTGTTCCGGCCACCTGTCAAAATCCGCTTTCGCAGATGCGAGATCATATTTCGTCAAAGAGTATATTGTTTTGCTGTGGATCAATAAAGCATTGTGGACATGACGGTTTCGCACAACCGTCATATGCCATCCAAACATCTGCTGATCGGCAAGTTTATTTAATCGGCTTTAATTAATGCAGATGCCCATTATGACTTTCGTCATCGAAACGCTCGGACTGTTCAATCCATTCCTCGACTTCGCCGGCACTTTGCATGGCCAGCGCTATTTCCAGATCATTTTGAACATGGGCAAGGCTGTCAAACATCGGGCACCAGCCAAATGCCTGGATACGTTCATCGGTCGTAGAGGAAATTGTAAACAGATCACCATCTATCTGGTGCACAAGGCCATGAATGACATCATCTTCGCAGACAATCATCCAGCCCTCAGTCGCACCGGAAAGCGTGCCAAGTTTCACTTGTTTCAATTCGATTTTGGCTGTTTTCATGGTCGATAGGTCCGGTTTTGGGGCGGATAAAGCAATATCAAAAGAAAAAGGGACCGAACAAATTGTTCGGTCCCTTTTTAATTGGCTCCGGCAGCAGGACTCGAACCTGCGACCCAATGATTAACAGTCATTTGCTCTACCAACTGAGCTATGCCGGATCAGGGTTGGCACTCCGTTCGAAGCGCGTGGCAGGGGTATAATAAAACAGCTTTGATCCCGCAAGACCTTTTTGAGAAAAAATGATCCGAAATCCATCTTTTTTCACGGTATCGTATCGCCCGTCGCCTTCCGGTTAATTGAACGCCTGTTTCCTGTGCCTGTAAATGCTTAGGGGACCGGATGCCCCTGTGCCGCGACCAGAATTTCAAACCAGTCCTGCCGATCAAATTGAACGCTGCAGGATGTTGTTGCATCAATAATGCGGTGTGTCTTCATGGTGCCAAGGACCGGCACCGGCTGACAGGGCAGGCGCAACAACCATGCAATTGCAACTTCGGCGATGCCGGGCAGGTTATATTTGTCACGCATTCGTTCTAGAACGGGGCGCAAGCGGTCGGCTGTCACATCATTTTGCGCGTTGAACAGTCGTGCGCCACCAAGTGGTGACCAGATCATCGGATGGATCCGCTTTTGCTGCATCTGATCAAACGTGCCATCAAAGATCGGGGCAAGTTCCAGAACCGAACATTCCACCTGATTGGTGGCGAGCGGTGTATCAAGTCGGCTTTGTAACAGATTGAATTGTGACGGCGTAAAGTTTGAAACACCGAAATGACGAACCTTACCGGACTGGCGGAGTGTGTTGAATGCATCCGCAACCTCGTCGGCGATCATCAGTGGATCGGGACGGTGGATCAAAAGCATGTCGATACTGTCGGTTGTCAGGTTACGAAGCGAATTTTCAACCGATGCCAGAATATGCGCCTTGCTGGTGTTGTAATGATTGATCCGGTTGTCAGGCCGCGCATCCTTGACCAGTGCGACATCGCACTTGGTCACGATTTCCATTCTCTCGCGCAGTTCTGGTGCTTTTGCCAGCGCCTCGCCAAAATAGGTTTCGCATCCGTAGCCTCCATAAATGTCGGCATGATCAAATGTGGTAATCCCAGCATCAAGGCAGGCGTGGATCAATGCCAGAATATCACCGACATTTTTGATGTCCGTGCTGTCGCGCAATCGCCATGCGCCCCACGCCAATTGCGAGAAACTCAAATCCTTGGCCATGTGACGGCGCGAAACAGGGGGTGACATATATTGATCCTAATCGAAGTTCAGGGCGGATGATGCGCTATTGGTAGCAATTTGCATGGCAGGGCACAAAAGCAAAAACCCCCGGAACAGAGTTCCAGGGGTTTGTGGCTCCGGCAGCAGGACTCGAACCTGCGACCCAATGATTAACAGTCATTTGCTCTACCAACTGAGCTATGCCGGATTAGTGGAGGCGCGAGCCGGAATCGAACCGGCGTGCAAGGATTTGCAGTCCTCTGCGTAACCACTCCGCCATCGCGCCTTCGCGTTGGCTGGCCGGTGTATAGCCCTATCGAATACAGGCCGTCAAGCACCCAATTTTAGATTTTTAAACAGAAAACAATCTGAAGATCGCCAACAAACAATTTGTGCGCGGATAAATCCATTCTGGATATGTTTTCAATATGTTTTCGCGAATAATTGCCGCTCTGCCGTTGATCCGTTGTTGTCAGTTGCCCATGTGCTGACTATAAACAGGGCAACATCTGTGACGTGGTTTTGGGGACAAAGACCGGTTGCAGGCTTTTTCTCGCGAGAATTTTCAGGTCAGATAAACATGGATTACCAAATCGCGCGCCATAACATGGTGGAAAATCAGGTTCGGACCAACAAGGTTACCGATCCCTTGGTCATCGCTGCGATGGAGGAGGTTCCACGCGAGCTGTTCCTGCCGGAAGGCAAGCGTGGCATTGCCTATGTCGATGAAGATATTCCTGTCGGAAATGGCCGATATGCGATGGAGCCGATGGTAATCGCACGCATGATGCAGTCTGCCGAGATTGCACGTAGCGACGTCGCGCTGGTGATTGGCGCAGGCTATGGCTATACGGGTGCAGTTCTTTCGCGCGTTGCCGAAACCGTAGTTGCGGTTGAAAGCGACAAGGAAATGGCATCCATCGCTGAAAAGACATTCCAGGCGCACAGCTATGACAATGTCATCGTGGTGGAAGGCGATCTTGCCGAGGGTTATGCCAAGCAGTCGCCGTATAATGTGATCGTCTTTGACGGTGCGGTTGCCGAAGTTCCTGCCAACATTCTTGATCAGCTTTCCGAGGGTGGTCGTTTGCTGGTTGTCGTTCGGGCACCTGGCAAGGTTGGTGTTGCGCGTCTTTACGAACGTGAAAACGGGGTCGTTGGGCATCGTGATCTGTTCGATGCCAACATTCCCTATCTTCCCGGGTTCGAACCGGCAGAAAGTTTCGTGTTCTGATATGATTTTGTTTTGCCCGGGGAAAACTCCGGGCAAAATTTTATGTAAACCGGTTCAGCAACCCGATCAGGAAAATAGAGCAGGTAGGCAGGTAAATGGTGCGCGATCTTCGATGCAGCGAACTGGCATCAAGTCTTGAAGGAAACAATCCCCTCGTACTTGTTGATGTGCGCGAAGATTGGGAATTGGAGATTTGCGCAATCGCGGGCGCGATCCATATACCTTTGGGCGAATTGGCGGATCGGGCAGGGGAACTTGCCCCCGAAAAACCGGTTGCACTTCTTTGCCATCATGGCGTTCGCAGTCGCCATGCCGCAATGCTGCTTGAGGATCGCGGATTTAAAGATGTTTTTAATGTTGCTGGCGGTATAGATGTCTGGGCGTTGGAAATCGACCCGGATATGACACGTTACAATTGATAATTTGATGGCGAAAAGGTCGGCATTTTTATTTTTTCTCAAACAAATGCCTCTTTTGTTGGAAAATATTCGTTCCGTCGTTACCATATGCGAAACTGCGCCGGGGTCGGGACTTGGTGTAGGATCTTACAAGGGTAGATAAATGTTAAAACGGTTCTTGCTGACCTGCAGTATTCTGGCCACTGGTGGTATCGTTGCCAATGGGGCCTCTGCAGAGAGCCTTGAAGAAGCTTTGATCAAGGCATATCAAAGCAACCCGACGCTGGAAGCCGGTCGTGCGTCGCTTCGTGCAACGGATGAACAGGTTTCGCAGGCGCTGTCAAACTGGCGCCCGAACGTTTCGCTTTCGGGCGAAGCTGGCTTCCGGGACTTGGATACCGATCAAAATGGTACCGAAACGGACAATAGCCTGACGCCTTATACTGTCGGTGCAGAAGTTGTTCAGCCTCTCTATCGTGGTGGTCGTACCGTTGCTGAAACTGATCGGGCGGAAGCGCGTATCCGTGCGGCACGTGCGGCCCTGCGTTCTTCAGAACAGGATGTGCTGCTGCAGGTTGCAACGGCCTATTTCAACGTTTTGCGTGATACGGCAGTTGTCGAACTTAATCAGAATAACGTCCGCGTTCTTGAACGTCAGCTTGAAGCAACGCGTGACCGTTTCTCGGTTGGTGAAGTGACACGTACCGACGTCTCACAGGCCGAAGCCCGTCTTGCCGGTTCCAAGGCAGACCTGATCTCAGCCCAGGGTAACCTTGCCAATACCCGTGCCCAGTACGAGCGTCTGGTGGGTAACAAGCCTGATAATCTTGAAATTCCGAATCCGCTGTCGGGGCTTCCGACCAGTGTTACGGATGTTCTGGCGATTGCCCAGGATCAGCATCCTGATGTGGTTCAGGCCCAGTATACCGAAGATGCGGCAAAGTCTGACATCCGGCTGAGCGAAGGGTCGCTTTATCCGGAGGTCAATCTGAGTGCCGGTGTGCAGCGCGCTTACGAAGCCTCGCAGGAGGATCTGACCTCGGACAGTGCAGAAATACTCGCACAGGTCACCGTTCCGCTTTATCAGAAAGGTGCGGTTTATTCATCTGTTCGTGCGGCCAAGCAAACAGCCGGTCAGGCCCGGGTTCAGGTTGATGAGGCCCGTCGCGCCGTGATTGAAAATGCGACCAGTTCTTGGGAAACCCTCGTGACGGCACGTGCGAGCATCGAATCCCAGCAGGCGCAGGTATCATCTGCCGAGGTCGCCCTTGATGGTGTGCAGCGCGAAGCTTCTGTTGGTTCGCGTACTGTCCTTGACGTTCTTGATCAGGAACAGGAACTGCTTCAGGCACGTGTGAACCTTGTTGGTTCGCGCCGTGACGCAGCGGTTGCCGAATTCCAGGTCAAGGCGGCGATGGGAGCCTTGAATGCGCAGGTTCTCGGCCTTCCGGTCGAAATTTATGACACTGAATCCAACTATAACAAAGTCAAGGATCAGTGGTGGGGAACGGATTGACCTGATTGCTGACAGGGCCTTTAGGCCCTGTCAGGCCTTGGGGAAGGGTCGGTTCGGTAATGAAATCTAGTGCGGAAGATAAAAAATGAGTGACGGGCAACAAGAACCTTCAATGGAGGACATCCTCCAGTCCATCCGCAAGATTCTTGCTGATGAAGGGGATGATGACAAGAAACAGGCCGCTCCTGAACCAGAACCGATGCCGGAACCAGAGCCCGAACCGGAAATTGAAGAAGAGATCGACGAGCTCGAACTTGATGAAGAGCCCGAAGAACTTGAATTCGATGAAGAACCGGAAGAGCTTGAGCTTGACGAGCCCGAGGAAGAGCTCGAACTCGACGATATGCTCGATTTCGATGAAACCCCGGAAGAAGACGAATTCGAAGAACCTGAACCCGATCTGATGGATGACTTCGACGAACCGGAACCCGAACCGGCAATGCCTACGGTCTACGAGGACGACGAAGATGACGAGCCGCTGATTTCCCGTGCTACCGAAAACACGGCAACCGGAACCATCTCGGATTTGGCGCAAGCCGTTGCAAAGAAACGTGCCGTCGCCCTTGGCCTTAACGCTGGTCATATCACGCTTGAAGACCTTGTGCGCGATATGCTGCGTCCGTTGCTTAAGGAATGGCTTGACGAAAACCTTCCCTATATGATCGAACGCCTTGTGAAAAAGGAAATCGAGCGGATTGTGAACCGCGCCGAAGACCTGTAGGCGAGCCGAAATATGATTTACAGCGGCGCGCCAACGGTGCGCCGCTTTTTCTTTGTACAGTGATAAAACCCGCAGCGGATCAAAAGACCATGTTGGAGAAGACATACAGCCCGGCCGACGTTGAAGGCAGACTTTACGATAAATGGGAAAAATCGGGGGCGTTTGCCGCCGATCCGGCATCAGGTGCAAATCCCTATGTCATCATGATGCCGCCGCCCAACGTAACCGGCAGCCTCCATATGGGGCATGCACTGACCTTTACGCTTCAGGATATTCTGGTGCGCTATAACCGGATGTCGGGCAAGGATACGCTGTGGCAGCCCGGTACCGACCATGCCGGTATCGCGACACAGATGGTCGTTGAACGCCAGCTTGGCGAACAAAACGTGACGCGTCATGACCTTGGCCGCGAAAAGTTCATAGAAAAAGTTTGGGAATGGAAAGAAAAATCCGGCGGCACGATCACCAATCAGCTTCGCCGTCTTGGCGCATCGCCCGATTGGCCACGTGAACGCTTTACCATGGACGATGGTCTGTCGGCTGCTGTTCGCAAGGTATTCGTTACCCTGCACAAACAGGGACTTATTTACCGTGACAAGCGTCTGGTCAACTGGGACCCGAAACTTCTGACCGCGATTTCCGATCTTGAAGTCGTTCAGAAAGAAGTCAAAGGCCATTACTGGCACTTCAAATACCCGATTGAGGGCAAGGAAGGCGAGTTCATCACCGTTGCGACCACGCGTCCGGAAACCATGCTGGGTGATACCGGTGTTGCGGTTCATCCTGATGATGAACGTTACAAGGATCTGATTGGTCAGTACTGCATTCTGCCAATCGTGGGACGCCGCATCAAAATCGTTGCCGATGAATATGCCGATCCTGAAAAGGGATCGGGCGCCGTTAAAATCACCCCAGCGCATGATTTCAACGACTTTGAAGTCGGCAAACGCAATGATCTCGAAAAAATCAACATCATGGATGATCATGCGCGCATCAATGATGACGCGCCGGAAGAATATCGTGGTCTGGATCGGTTCAAGGCACGCGAACTGATCGTTGCCAAAATGGAAGAACTCGGTCTGCTGGAAAAGATCGAAGACACCGTTCACATGGTGCCATATGGTGACCGGTCAAACGTCGTGATCGAGCCGTACCTGACCGATCAGTGGTTCGTGAATGCCGAAGTTCTGGCCAAACCGGCGACCGAGGCAGTTGAAGACGGTCGTATCAAATTTGTGCCCAAAAACTGGGAAAACACCTATTTTGAATGGATGCGCAATATCCAGCCATGGTGCATATCGCGTCAGCTTTGGTGGGGACATCGCATTCCGGCATGGTTCGGTCCGGACGGTGAAATATTTGTCGAGGAAACCGAAGAAGAAGCATTGGCCGCAGCCAAAGCGCATTTCGGCAAGGATGTTGAACTTACCCAGGAAACCGACGTTCTTGATACGTGGTTCTCATCGGCATTATGGCCATTCTCGACCCTTGGCTGGCCGGATAAAACGCCGGAACTTGATAAATATTATCCGGGCGATGTGCTGGTTACCGGTTTTGACATCATCTTCTTCTGGGTTGCCCGCATGATCATGATGGGCATGCATTTCATGGACGGTAAAGTTCCGTTCAAGGATGTCTATATCCATGCGCTGGTCCGTGACGAACATGGTCAGAAGATGTCGAAATCCAAGGGCAACGTAATTGATCCGCTGGAACTGATTGACGAATATGGCTGTGACGCGCTGCGTCTGACCCTGACGGCACTGGCGGCTCAGGGCCGCGATATCAAGCTTGCAGCGTCCCGCGTTGAAGGTTACCGCAACTTCGCGACCAAGCTTTGGAATGCGGCACGTTTCGCTGAAATGAACGAATGCAAACCGGTCGACGGGTTCAATCCTGCCAATGTCAGTTCGACACTGGCGCGCTGGATTGTCGGTAAGACCGCCGAGGCGGCAAAAACCGTTTCATCGGGCATCGAAAGCTATCGTTTCAATGATGCCGCGAACGGTGCTTATCAGTTTGTCTGGGGCACTTTCTGCGACTGGTATCTGGAACTTGCAAAACCGGTCCTTATGGGCCAGGACGAAGACGCCAAAGCCGAAATCCGGGCTGTGACTGCATGGGTTCTGGATCAGATTCTTTTGATCCTGCACCCGATCATGCCCTATATCACCGAAGAACTTTGGGAAAAGTCGGCTGATAATCGTGCGACGCTTCTGATGTCGCAGGCTTATCCGAAATTCGACGATGCACTGATTGACCGTGCCGCCGAAGATGAAATCGATCTTGCCATCCGCCTGATCGGTAATATTCGTGGTGTTCGTTCCGAAATGAACGTACCGCCTGCGGCTGAGGTTCCGATCTATCTGGTCGATGCATCCGATGCAATGAAGGCAGCCGTATCCGCGCAGGAAGCCCAGGTTAAACGTCTGGCACGTGTGGCTGTGGTTGAATTCAAAGGGCAGGGCGATGTTGAAGCCATCGCCAAAGGGGCCATTCAGACCGTCGTTGACGGTGTAACCGTCTTCGTTTCGGTTGCCGATTTCATCGATGTCGTGGCCGAAAAGTCGCGCCTTGAGAAGGAAATCGACGGCAAAACCAAATATATCAAGGGTCAGGAAGGCAAATTGTCGAACGAAAGTTTCGTCAGCCGTGCGCCTGAACATATTGTCGCGACCGAAAAAGCCAAGCTTGAAGAAGCGCGCGATACCCTTGCCAAACTTCAGGAAGCTCACGCCCGCATCGCGGCGATGTAATTCCGGTTGTTGTGATCACGTCAAAGGGCCAGTCCATCGGATTGGCCCTTTTGCGTTTCATTCACTCTGATCTTTGACGAATTTTGAAATTCATCCTCGCCAGAGTTATAGAATCGCATAAATTGGCGACCAACCGTTATCTCGCGATCTGACGCAACTTTATCCCGATGATGGGCCGAACCGTAAAATGCTGATTGAAGAATGCCCTTATATCGAACCGCTTGATGCCTACGGTGCCTTTGCCGGGTTCGCAGACAGTCATTTTCTTGATTCCGGTGACCGGGACCGCTTTGCTTATGTTGTTGCATCGCCGTTGCATAAACTGACTGCCAAGAATGGGCAGGTGAAGCTTGACGGTTTTCCCGTTCCCGGTGATCCCTTCGCGGTTCTTGCCGATCTGATGGAGCGCTATCGCGTGGAAGCCGGTCCGGATTTACCCCCGTTTCAGGGAGGGGCTGTCGGTTATTTCGGTTATGAGCTTGCCCAACAGCTCGAAACGCTTCCCCAAGCTCCGCAGGATTGGCTCAACATGCCCGACATGGCGGTTGGCATCTATGACCTTGTCATCGCATTCGATCAACTTGATCGCCGCATGTGGCTTATTTCGACGGGGATTCCCGAAACATCGCCGACTGCACGGAAAAAACGTGCGGCTGATCGCATCGGGATTATTCGTAAGTACCTTCGGTTTGCACGGCCAATGCTTGAAACGCCCGAAATTCCTCATACGCCAGATATCATGCCGTGGCAGTCGAATTTTGATCGTGTCGGCTACGAAGGTGCCGTGCAGACCGTCGTTGATTACATCCATGCCGGGGATATTTTTCAGGCTAACCTGTCGCAAAGTTTCCGGGCCGAATATGCTTATGATGTCATTCCCAAACGGTTTGACCTTTATCGCCGCCTCAGCCTTGCCAGTCCGGCACCATTCGGGGCCTTCCTGAATTTTGGCGATGTGGCAGTCCTGTCCAATTCGCCCGAGCGGTTTCTGAAGGTCGCGGATGGGCAGGTGGAAACCAGACCGATCAAGGGCACACGCAGGCGCGGGGCCATGCCTGTAGAGGATGCCGAACTCGCACAGGAATTGATGTTATCTGCGAAAGATCGCGCAGAAAATATTATGATTGTTGATCTTCTGCGTAACGATTTATCGAAAGTATGCAAGCCGCATAGCGTAAAGACGCCGCAGATTTGTACGCTTGAGAGTTATGCAAATGTCCATCATTTGGTTTCGACTGTGACCGGGGAATTGCTGGATGGCAAGTCTGCTGTCGATTTGCTAGCAGCCTGTTTCCCGGGCGGTTCGATTACAGGCGCACCAAAAATCCGCGCAATGGAAATCATTACCGAACTTGAAGGATCGACGCGTGGTGCGTATTGCGGAGCAATCGGCTTTATCGGCTTTAATGGCAGCATGGATACCAATATTGCGATCCGAAGCATTTGTGTAAATGGCGGTCGCATGGCGTTCAATGTAGGTGGTGGAATCGTCGCCGATAGCATTCCCGCTGCTGAATATGATGAGACGCTGGTCAAGGCCGCCAAGATATTCGAAGCATTGGGGATCCGGCCCTATGCGGTGTAAGATGGTTGACCTTATGCATTATCATCAACGCACTCATGGACGGATCGGGTTGAAATGATCCTGCTGATCGACAATTACGATTCCTTTGTTTTCAATCTGGCGCGCTATTTCGTGGAGCTTGGACAGAAGGTTGATGTCGTGCGCAATGATCGGATTGATGTTGATGAAGTACGTCGGTTGAATCCCGATGCCATCGTCTTTTCCCCCGGACCATGCGGCCCGGATGAAGCGGGAAACAGTATCGACCTGATTACCAAATTATCCGGCGATTACCCGATGCTGGGGGTCTGCCTGGGGCATCAGTCGATTGCGCGGGCATTTGGTGGCGTCGTAAAGCGCGCAAACCGGCCGGTACATGGCATGACATCGGCAATTGATCACAATGGTTCGGCACTGTTTAACGGTATCAAATCTCCGCTGATGGTAACGCGCTATCACTCTCTGGTTGTTGATCTTCCGCTGGATGGCACTTTGGTTCAGACCGCGACGGGACCGGACGGCGAAATCATGGCTTTTGCACATCGGGATCTGCCGATCTTTGGTGTCCAATTCCATCCCGAAGCCGTCTTGACCGAGCAGGGACATGATTTGTTGTCTAACTTCCTTGCCATTGCCGGTGCGACCGTTCCGCGAAAGGCTGCGTCGTGACGAAAGTCTGGCTTAATGGCAATATCATTGGTCAGACGGATGCGCATATTGCCGTCACGGATCGGGGATTGCTGTTGGGAGATGGTTTTTTTGAAACCATGCGGGCCCATAAAGGCAGGGTTGCCTGGCTTGATCGGCATCTTGATCGTCTGACCAGCCATGCCGAATTAATCGGGCTTGATCCGATATTATTGCCAAATGCCCAAACAATTGCCCAGGCTATCGCATCGCTTTGTATGGAACTCGGTGGGAATGAAGCGGTTATCCGCCTGACCGTTACGCGTGGTAGCGGCCCGCGCGGGTTGTTACCACCCCAGGATTGCCACCCCACGGTTCTGATAACGGCGTCTCCCTTTGCCAAAGCGGCAAAGGATGAGGGATTGATCCTTGCGACGTCAAAACGGGTTCGGCGCAATCCGTGGTCGATTGCAGGCAAGGTCAAAAGCCTTAACTATCTCGACAATATAGCGGCGCGACAGGAAGTCGCCGCTTGTGGCGCGGAAGAGGCACTCGTTCTTTCTGTTGATGGTTCTGTCGCGGAAACAACAATCGCCAACCTGTTCGGGATTCGTGACAACACGTTTTATACTGCACCTGCCAATTGCGGAATTCTTGCCGGGTTGGCACGGAAATTCGTCATTGATTGGTGTCGAGATCAGGCGGTTGCCGTCCACGAGGCGTCTATCGATCTGAAAGACCTGCTGTCAATGGATTTGGTTTTTGTCTGTAACGCATTGCAGGGAATAAGGTTTGTTCGCTCGATTGATGGCGTTGCTTTTGACTTTGATCAGGCGAAACACGATCACGCTATGCAATTGGTGAGTGATTTTGAAAAATCACTATGCCTTGGTATAGATGTTTAACTAAAATTAACTTCAATCGGGCATTTTCGTTTCCCACGCCTTTTGACGGGAATGCACATGACCGCGTCTTCAACAAAATCGGAACTGACCTTAGCAAGGTTCGTTGAAAACCTGCGCAAACACGGGGCCAATGGCAAGCGGTCGATTGTTGCAATTTTGAATATCCCCGTATCCTTGCGCCTTGAACCGCAGGATTATCAGGATATTTCGCGTGATGCATTTCATCATCTGCCTGAAAAGACCCAAGAATATCGTCTTGAAAACGGTATGGTCGCTTTTATTCGTCCATCCAAATCGTTTGGTGAAACCGATACGTTTTTGACCAGTGTGACCGAAACGCTCAAGGACGTTATCCATCGACAGGGTTTGGGCGACATCCCGCAAAAGCTTTGGAACGAATTTTCCTGGCCAGAAGACCGCAAGGCAATGTTTGGTTTGTTGGGGCTTCCTGAAGAAAACCATTTTCCAAACGAAAGCCTGCAACGCTTTGATATGGCCGAAATGCTGCGTTCTGCCATCACTGATGAAGCGGTTTTCGATTCCTGTCGCCGTCAGGCTATTCTGGAATTTCACGACAGCCGTCGCGAAATCCTTGGCCATGAACTTTATTGTTCGCTGGATTATCTGCGTCACCACCATCTTGCCAGTTTCCTTCTGGAAGGCCCGGGCGAGGTTGAAATCCTGTCGCGCGTGCTTGATGAGAAGGTGATGGATGTCACCAAAAGTCTGGCCCCTCAAATGCTGCCGGATACCTTGCATCTGAATATGATGGTGCAAACGGTATTCAGTGATCGCTTTGCCGAGTTTCTGGGCTCGGAAGACAGTCGTTTTGCTGAAAATCTGGCGATTGAAATCTCGCTTGAAAATGCGATTTCAGATTGGTGGGAATTCGAAGATGCCTGCAATCTGCTGCATTCTGCTGGCGTGCGTGTGGGGCTTGATCGTATCACCTTGCCATCGCTTGAATTCCTGTCGCCTCAAAAGATCAATGTCGATTTCGTCAAGGTGATCTGGGATCAGAACATTATCGGCTCCAAACGGGCTGACGCGACAGACAGGCTTCGCGAATTTGCTTCTGTTTTTGCCGACCGCAACCTGATTCTGACCCGGTGTGACAGTCGCACGGCACTGCGCATGGGCCGAAGCCTTGGTGTGGATGCGTTTCAGGGAAGCTACATCGACGCGCTTTTGGGTAAATACCTGCATAAGGAATGTAAATCGCGTAATACCACTTCGGATCGTAAATGTGCTGTATGTCAGTGGGCACCGCGCGAATTACGCAAAAATGGTTGCGAATTTCATTTCAGGGCTGGGAAAATTCTGGCCGAGATTTGACCTTGTCGCCCTACTACCCGGCAACACAGTGTTTCCACTGACACCCTGTATAGGGGGTTTGACAACAATCTTTCCATTTTCTAAAGTGAACAAGCCTGATCATGGTGGTCAGGCATGTCGTTGAAACACGGCGCTTATTCTCAGGGCAGGGTGAAATTCCTGACCGGCGGTAATCCTGATTTCAGGGAAGCCCGCGAGCGCCTGCCAAAGCAATTTGGCAGGGTCAGCAGATCCGGTGAGATTCCGGAGCCGACGGTAACAGTCCGGATGGGAGAGGATAAAGCGTGGCGGATAACGGGGGAACCTGTTGTCGTCAGCCTATGACTGGCGTGCGGCTTTGTCGTGCGTGCAGGCCTTTCTTTTGATGCCTTGATTCGTAAGCTCCTTAAACGGAGAACCGTTATGAATCAGAGTGTTCATCAGGAACCGGAACTTTCGATATTTGGCGATCCGATTGCACGTATGGAACGTGCACTTTCGGATTTGCGCAATGGCAAGGGGGTTCTGGTTGTCGATGATGAAGATCGCGAAAATGAAGGCGATCTTATTTTTTCCGCAGAAAATCTGACCAATGAACAGATGGCGATGCTGATCCGCGATTGCAGCGGCATTGTCTGCCTGTGTCTGACCGATGAAATGGCAACTGCACTTGATTTACCGCCGATGGTTGCAAACAACACGTCGAGCATGGGAACCGGTTTTACCGTTTCCATCGAGGCAAAGGTTGGCGTGACCACCGGTGTTTCCGCTGCTGATCGCGTGACCACGGTCAAAACCGCAATTGCCGATGGAGCAAAGCCGGATGACCTTGCCCGTCCGGGGCATGTATTCCCGTTACGTGCGCGTGCAGGGGGGGTTCTGGAACGCCGCGGTCATACCGAAGGAACGGTTGATCTGATGCGTCTGGCGGGCTTTAAACCGGCAGGTGTTCTTTGCGAAGTCACCAATCCGGACGGCACAATGGCGCGTTTACCGGAACTGATTGCCTACGCACAGCAGCACGACATTGTTGTGATCAGCATCGAAGATATCGTTGCCTATCGCGGCGTTTTACAGCTTGCAGCGGAATAAATATGTCAGACAGGGACCGTCTGGGGGTGAGAGTTTAATCTGACTTTGCGCTTCTTGGGCCCTTGGCGAGCGAGTAGCCCGACAAATTTGCGCACTTGGCAAGGCTTGCTTTATGCTTTGCTCAAGCTGAAAGGCAGCAGAGTTTTTCTGCTGCCTTTTGCGTTCGATGACTTTGTCTCGCCGGGCCGCGAACGATCCTTGATCAGTCGTCGATCATGCACCAGACCGGGGTGTGATCCGATGCCTTTTCCTTGGCGCGCGGGTCGCGATCAATATCCGATGCGCTGAGCCGGTCGGCTGCGGCCGGAGTCAACAGCAGGTGATCAATGCGAAGCCCGTTATCCTTGTTCCACGCCCCCGCACGGTAATCCCACCAGCTATATTGGTGGCCCTGCGGATTGAAGGTCCGGAATGCGTCGGTGTAGCCCATATTCATCATGGTTCGCAGTTTTTTGCGTTCCACGGTCGAACATAGAACGGTTTCGTGCAGCTTGATCGGGTCGTAAACATCCGAGTCATCCGGCGCGATGTTGTAGTCACCGCCCATAACGGCGGCGTCGCCACTTTCACGGATTTTCTCAAAACGCTTGATCAGGCGATCCAGGAAGTTCAGCTTATATTCGAATTTCTCCGATCCGACCTCGCTTCCCATCGGGACGTAGATCGATGCCACACGAATCGGACGATTTCCCGATATAGTGGCTTCGATATAGCGTGCCTGTTCGTCGTTGTCATTGCCCGGCAGGCCGCGTTCGACATCTTCAATCGGGAATTTTGACAGGATCGCCACCCCATTATAGGTCTTCTGGCCGTGCAGGGCGATGTTATAGCCAAGATCCTCGATTTCCATGGCTGGGAAGCCGTCATCGACAGTTTTGGTTTCCTGAAGCAGGACAACATCGGGCTTTGCGTCGCCAAGCCATTCAAGGATATTGGGCAGGCGAGCCTTGATCGAGTTGACGTTCCAGGTGGCGATTTTCATGCGGGCCTCGATGTTCAGGATGAATTTTGCGGCTTTATGCACAGACATAACAGCATTATGTCCAAACAAAAACGGGGTCCGTGAAACACGAACCCCGTTTTATAAATCGTTTTTCCGATGCGGATCAAACTGAGAAACTGGATCCGCAACCGCAAGATGATGTTGCGTTTGGATTATTCACACGAAACGCAGCACCAACCAATTCGCGGACAAAATCGATTTCCGCACCACCGAGAAGATCGAGCGATACGTCATCAATCACCATTTTCGCGCCGTGATTTTCGAAAATGTGGTCTTCATCGGTCTTGTCGGAATCGAGCGAGAATTCATACTGAAAACCGCTACACCCGCCACCGGAAACCTGAAGACGCAACATCAGGCCCGACTTGCCATCGCTAGCAATCAGTTCCTGAATACGTTTTGCGGCACTTTCGGTCATCTGGACCTGCCGGGCAGTTTCCGTCATTCGACACTCCTTGATTGTGCTATCCCGAAATATTCCAGTTACTGGATATTCACGGGCAACCCAACGGGTATATTGACGATCATGGTGGCAACTTTAACACAGCCTGATCGCGTTCCTTAAGGGTCTATTTAGCGTGCATGGCAGAAATGTCAAAACCTGAGAGCACGGCAACCAAGCGGTTGCTTGCGTTTTGATGCGAAATGTCCCAAAACAGCCACATCAAAATGGTTGTGATAGACCATGAACGAAATTTGCAAAGACCAAAAGTGATGAATGTTTTCAGCCTGTTGAAAAGCGACATCGAGAACCAGATTCTCGCCCTTGAAAAAGACGGCGTTCTGCCCGCTGGCAGCGATACCGCACGTATCACGGTCGAACCGCCGCGCGATGCCGCGCATGGCGATGCCGCGACCAATGCCGCGATGCTGCTTTCCAAGGCTGCGGGGATGAAGCCACGTGATCTGGCAGAAAAACTTGCTGAAAAACTCAGCACGCTAGATCATATCGAACAGGTCGAGATCGCCGGGCCCGGTTTCATCAATCTGCGAATGGCCGATGATTTCTGGTTGTCGCAGATCACCGAAGTGCTTGAAAACGGCAAGACCTATGGCAACAGCAATCTTGGTGCAAACACCAAGATGAATGTCGAATATGTATCGGCCAATCCGACCGGCCCGATGCATGTCGGCCATTGCCGCGGGGCGGTTGTCGGTGATGTTCTGGCAAATCTGCTGGCCAAGGCCGGTTACGACGTGACCAAGGAATATTACATCAACGATGCCGGTGCGCAGGTCGATGTTCTGGCGCGATCCCTGCATCTGCGTTACCGCGAAGCACTTGGCGAAACCATCGATGAAATTCCGGCTGGTCTTTATCCGGGCGATTATCTGGTGGCACCGGGCAAAAAGCTTGCGGCGCGTGACGGCAACAAATGGGTCGAAGCCCCCGAGGAAAATTGGCTGGAAGAGTTCCGAGGTTTTGCCATTGTCGAGATGATGGCATTGATCAAGGAAGACTTGCGTCTTCTGGGCGTTGATCACGACGTCTTTACGTCTGAAGCCGGACTTGTTGCCGCAGGCAAGGTGCAGGCCGCGTTCGAGCATCTGGAGAAAAAGGGCGACATTTATGTCGGCGTTCTGGAACCGCCAAAAGGCAAAACGCCCGATGATTGGGAACCGCGCCCGCAGACGCTGTTCCGGGCGACTGAATTTGGTGATGATGTTGACCGCCCTCTGAAAAAGTCGGATGGCAGTTGGACCTATTTTGCGTCCGATATTGCCTATCACTTTGACAAATACGAACGTGGTTTCAACCACATGATCGATATTTTCGGTGCTGATCATGGCGGTTACGTCAAACGTATGAAAGCCGCGACCAAGGCGATTACGGGCGGCGAGGGCGACCTTGATGTCAAGCTTTGCCAATTGGTCAGCCTATTTGACAATGGTGAGCCGGTTAAAATGTCCAAACGTGCCGGAACGTTCGTGACCCTGCGTGATGTGGTTGAACGCGTTGGTAAGGATGTCGTGCGGTTCATCATGTTGACGCGCAAGAACGACGCGACGCTTGATTTTGACTTTGCCAAAGTGACCGAACAGTCCAAAGACAACCCGGTATTTTACGTTCAATACGCCCATGCCCGCGTTAATTCGGTATTCCGTCAGGCGCGCGAAGCGTTCCCTAATCAGGATTTCTCGGATGCGGCACTGGTCGGGGCCGATCTATCGGCTTTGGTGTCGGAAGATGAAAAGATGCTGGTGCGTCGGATGGCTGAATGGCCGCGCATTGTTGAACAGGCCGCCGTTGCACATGAGCCACATCGTATCGCATTCTTCCTGAGCGAAATTGCTGCCGAATTCCACGCCTTGTGGAACAAGGGGCGTGACAATACCGCATTGCGTTTCATCGTTGCCGATGATCTGGCGGTGACGCAGGCGCGCCTTGCCATGATCCGTGCTGCCGCATTGGTTATTGCGTCCGGTCTTGATGTCTTGGGCGTTGCCCCGCTCGAGGAGATGTAATCACGATGAACGAAGAACAGGGTTTCGGCCTTAGAGCGGAGCAGCGTTATCAAGGGGCTGGCAAAAAAGCCCTAGGCGGCGGCTTGGCGAAAGGGGTGGGAACCATCGTTCTTGGTCTTGTGATTATTGGTGGTGGTCTGGGCGGGGCCGGTTACTGGTTATATAATCAGGGGCAGCCAGCACAGGAAGAAGGCAAATTGCCAATCCTTTTGCCAGATCCACTGCCGATCAAGTTGCGACCGGATGATCCCGGCGGAATGGAAGTTCCCCACCGGGATACAACGATTTATGAACAGCTTGATAGTAACCAGCCCGAGGATCAGGTGGTTCTTCAGGAACTGCCTGATATGCCAAAGGTGCCCGATGTCATACCATCCCCCGATAATACGGGAGAACCAGCGGTGATCGAACAGACACCGGAGGCCGAGATTGTCGCAAATGCAGCGCAGATCGGTTCGGGCAAAGATGTAAATGCGTCTGCGAAAACTCCAGCTGAAACAGCAATTGCCGCACCAAGCGATGCAGAAAAAGCAATCGCTGTTGCCAAGGTCAAGGAACAGGCCGCAGCACCGGCTGCCACCAACGCCAGCGGCGTATCGGAGAAAGACTTCCGCATTCAGTTGGCGTCAGTTCGCGATACGTCGGGGGCCGAAGCGGAATGGAAAAGATTGTCTTCTAAAAACAAGGACTTGCTTGGTAGTCTTCAGATGTATCTGAAACGTGCAGACCTTGGTGAAAAGGGTGTGTTCTATCGTTTGCAAGCCGGTCCTTTGCCGGACGCTGCTGCGGCTGAAACGCTTTGTGGCAACTTGAAACAACGCAATGTGGGGTGTCTGATTGTCCGGCCTTGAGGTAAGAAAACCGCGTGCCTGTATTCTGGGTGTTGAAGGTACAGAACTAAGCAATTGGGAAAAGGGCTTCTTTCGTGAAGCTGATCCCTATGGCTTTATCCTGTTTGCCCGTAATGTCACGGATCTGAAGCATGTCAAGGCGTTGAACAATCAACTGCGCGAAGTTGTTGGCAATATCAATGTGCCGATTTTTGTTGATCAGGAAGGTGGGCGCGTCATGCGCCTCAAGCCGCCGCACTGGCGCAAAATCCCTGCGGCTGGTGTGTTTGGTCAATTGTTTGAAACAGCACCTGAAAATGCCCGCGAAGCCGCATATATCAATGCGCGCCTGATGGCGGCAGATTTGCGTGATGCGGGGTTTAACATCACCTGTGCGCCGGTACTTGATATCCGATTCCCTGGTATGAGCGACGTGGTTGGCGACCGTTCCTATGGTTCGACGGTGGAACAGATTGTGCCATTGGCAAGTGCGGTTGCCGCCGGGTTGCTGGACGGCGGGATCGCACCGGTCATCAAACATATTCCAGGTCACGGGCGTGCATCGGTCGACAGTCACAAGGATTTGCCGATCGTGACCGCGTCGCGCGAAGAACTGAGTCGCCTTGATTTCGAACCGTTCCGTCAGATGAAGGATGTGGTTGCAGCGATGTCGGCCCATTTGCTGTTTACCGCGATTGATGATCAACGGCCGGGAACCGTATCGGCCAAGGTCATTTCCGAAATTGTCCGCGGTGATATCGGGTTTGAAAACCTTCTGATCAGTGATGATCTATCAATGGAAGCGCTTGGTGGATCGATTGCCAGTCGGACTCACGAATGCCTTGCCGCCGGGTGCGACATTGCCCTTCATTGCAATGGCAAGCGCACGGAAATGGAGGAAGTCGTATCCATGGCCCCGAAACTTGCCGGTGAGGCGCTGACACGTTCGCAATTGCTGAGCAATCAGATCGCAGGTTTTAATATTACACAGCCACCCTCGGCGCAGATTGCCGATTGGCAGGCCCGACTGGCTGAATTGCTATCACCGGTCTGGTCGGCTGGCGAGCAGGCGTAAGGGAAGCTGAATAGGTGAACGACATTATCGAGATTATCATTTCCGCGTCTACGTGGGTGTTGCCGGTATTGCTGGCGGTGACTTTGCACGAAGCCGCGCACGGCTTTGCAGCCAAGCTGTTCGGGGATGATACAGCGCAACGCGCCGGGCGGCTTAGCCTGAACCCGATCCGCCATATTGATCCGGTGGGGACTATTCTGATTCCCGGTTTGCTGTTGCTGACCGGTGCGCCGTTCCTGTTTGGTTATGCCAAGCCGGTCCCGGTCGCGTTCCATCGTTTGCATCCGCAACGTCTTGGTGTAATCGGGGTGGCGGTTGCCGGGCCCGCAACCAATGTCGCATTGGCAATTGCATCAATTCTATTACTGGTTGGGTTGCCGTCATTTTCGCCGGCGGTCAATGACTGGCTGGCAACGACGTTACAGCAGTCGATCTGGCTGAACTGCATTCTGGCGGTGTTTAACATGCTGCCAATTCCGCCATTGGATGGTGGGCGGGTTCTGACGGCGATATCGCCAATGCCAATTGCGCGGGTCTTGGCGCGCATGGAAAAAACCGGCATGATCCTTCTGATTGCGCTGATCTTCCTGTTGCCCTACGTCACGGGGCTTCTTGGCGTTAATCTGCCGATATTCCACTGGCTGGTGATTGAGCCTGCATCTGCACTTGTTGATTTTCTGGCCGGTATTTTCGCCTGATATGAGGCGGACGGTCCGGGGGGATTATGGCCAAACAGTTCGAACTCGATATTCCGGACGAGGTATTTGACAAGGCACCCGTTGATGATGGGCCAAGTCTTGCTGAACGCCTTATGCTGGATCTGGACGGGTTTGAAGGGCCGCTTGACCTTTTGCTGGAGCTGGCACGCGACCAGAAAGTCGACATCATCAGGATTTCGATCCTGGAGCTTGCCGAGCAGTATCTGACTTTCATTAATACCGCGCGTGAATTGCGATTGGAACTGGCGGCCGATTATCTGGTGATGGCGGCGTGGCTGGCTTATCTGAAATCTCGGTTGTTGCTACCAAAGCAGGAGTCCGACGAGGAAGAGCTCAGTGCAGAGGAAATGGCAGAGCTTCTGGCCTTCCAGCTGAAGCGGCTGGAAGCGATGAAAGCTGCCGGTGAGAAACTGCTGGAGCGGCCCAACCTCGGGCGTGATTTCTTTGGCCGGGGTGATCCGGAGGAAGTCCGGGTCACGACGGCGTCGGTTTATGATGCGTCGCTTTATGACCTGTTGAAAGCCTATGCGCAGATCATGCTGACATCTGAATCCAAGACATTGGAGATTGAGGCATTCGATCTTTATGCGATGGACGATGCAATCCGGAGGTTGCGCGATCTGTTCGGGCGACGGGTTGTACCGACATGGACAAAGCTTCTGGAATTCATGCCACATGGTCTTGGCACGCCTTTGAAGGCACGGTCGGCACTGGCTGCGCATTTTGTTGCCAGCCTTGAAATGTGCCGCGATGGCGAATTGGAAATCTCGCAAGAGCAGGTGTTTGGCCCGATCATGCTAAGGTCACCGCAAAAAAGACGCGATCCTGAATTGGACATCACATCCGGGGATTACAGCGATATGGACAAGCTAAGAGCCAAATCCGGGGCAGGGATGGATAATAATGGTGAATGAGACAGTAACCGACCCGCAGTTTGAAATCGATGGTATCGAACACGGTCCTCAAATCGACTTTCAGCACCTTCGAATTGTTGAAGCTGTGCTGTTTGCGTCTGCGGAACCGGTCAGTGAACGGGTTCTTGCTGCGCGTTTGCCCGAAGGTTCAGATGTTTCCCTTTTGCTTGAAGAACTGCAGGCAAACTATTCAGAGCGTGGGATAAATCTGAATCGTGTAGGTGAAAAATGGGCATTTCGCACTGCGGCTGATTTGGCAGGTGATCTTCATATCGAGGTCGAAAAAGCAAAGAAAATGACGCGTGCAACGCTCGAAACGCTGGCGATCATTGCCTATCACGAGCCGGTTACACGTTCCGAAATTGAAGAAATTCGTGGTGTGGCTCTGTCCAAGGGGACGCTTGATATTCTGCTGGAAGCGAAATGGATCCGTCCGAAGGGGCGCAAACGTGTGCCGGGCCGTCCGGTTCTTTGGGCGACGACGGATGATTTTCTGGATCATTTCGGGCTTGAACATCGTGACGATCTGCCGGGACTTGCCGATTTGAAGGCCGCTGGATTGCTTGATAGCCGTCCTGGCATGGGCCGATACGGTGCTAGTTCCGACGAGGAAGCATTGCCCGATCTGGTTGATGATGGCGAAGTTACCGATGCTGTTGTCGAAGAAGCTCTTACGACCCGTAATCTGGCCGATCTTGATGAAACCATCTACAGCGATAATCCCAATCTGGAAGAAGAATACGACGCGGAGAACCGTTAAATCGGACCCATTCACATCTTTTATCATGCTTCTTTGATCCAGCTTCTTGCATGCGCTGTTGGGTAGGATTAAATCTGGGAAAGATTTTGCAACTTAATTGCAGGGTTTCCCGGCAAAAGAATAAAGAGAGATCTGATGCCCGACGGCTTGAGAATGTCCAATGTCAGCCATGATTTCGGTAGTACCAAGGTTCTCAAAGACATAAGCTTTGACGTTGCGCCCGGCGAACTGGTTTGCCTTTTGGGGCCCTCGGGATGTGGCAAGACTACTGCATTGCGTATTGCCGCAGGGCTTGAAAAGCTTCAGCAAGGCAGCGTTTCCATTAATGATCAGCTTGTAGCGCGGCCCGGGGAATATCTTGAACCCGAAAAACGCGGTGTCGGTATGGTGTTTCAGGATTACGCCCTGTTTCCGCATCTGAGCGTTGCCAAGAATATCGGGTTCGGTCTGCGTTCATCAAATGAGATTGAACGCAAGGAAGCGGTCCAACGTGCGCTTCGGCAGGTCGGTATGGCAGATTATTACAATGCCTATCCCCACGAATTATCCGGCGGGCAGCAACAGCGGATTGCACTTGCCCGAGCTCTGGCGCCAACACCGCGCGTGATGCTGCTAGACGAGCCGTTTTCGGGGCTTGATGTCGCACGCCGGGCCGAACTTCGTGATACCACGCTGCATGTTTTGAAAAATGCCGGGATCGCAACCATCATGGTGACCCATGATCCGGAAGAAGCGATGTATATGGCGGATCGGATTATCATCATGAATGAAGGGCAGGTGATGCAGGATGGCACCCCAGAAGACCTTTATTTCAATCCGCAAAATCGTTTTGTTGCATCTTTCTTTGGCGAGGTTAACCGTTTCCCCGGAACTGTGCAGGGTGGGATTGTGACGACGCCGCTTGGTGATGTGGCGCAGGGTGATCTTGATGACGGAACACCGGTTGAAGTTCTGGTGCGCCCGGAAGGATTGCAGATTGCCGATGCCATGAATGGACATGATATTCTGGCGCGGGTCGATGCTGTGCGGTCACTTGGTGAAATCAGTCTGATGCATTTATCGCTTCATGCGGGCGGGCATGTCCATGCGCGCGTGCCACGCAGACTTTCGTCAGTAAATCAGGGGTCGGTCGCTATTACGCTTGATCCTGACATGACCTTTGTGTTTCCTATGAATTAGGCCAATTTCAACGCGAAACAGGTCCGATGAGACTAAGAAACAAACATACAGGTTCGTAGCGGTGCACGGTATATTCACAATCGTTGCATTGCACAGTGGGGGGCTTTCTGCCATTATCCGGGCATTCTCGCCGGATGGCAGATTGGATCTTTGGAGATAGAAGTTATGGGTATTGGCGTTTGGCAAATCGTTCTGATTCTGGCGATTGTCCTGATCATCTTTGGTGCCGGCAAACTGCCGAAAGTCATGGGTGACATGGGTAAAGGGATCAAGAGCTTCAAAGCAGGCATAAACGAAAAAGACGAAGACAGTGCTGCTTCGGCCAAAACCATCGAAAACAACACGTCTGCTTCGGTTTCTGCTGAAAGCAAAGACAAGGATTCCGTGAAATCCTGATCGTCTGTCGGATTTCCTTCAGATAGGCGTGTTCCATGTTTGATATCGGCTGGACCGAAATGGCACTTGTGGCCGTCGTCGCGTTGTTCGTCGTCGGCCCCAAGGACTTGCCCCATGTGCTTTACAAGCTTGCCGGGTACTGGAAAAAAGTGCGCGGTATGGCGCGCGAATTTCAGGGCGGTATCGATAATCTGATTCGTGAAGCCGAACTTGATGATCTGCGCAAGCAGGTCACCGATGCACGTTCGAGCACATCAGACTTCATCGAAAACAAGATTGCCGAGCCGAAAACCAAGCCAAAACAGGCAAAACCGGCAGATAAAACTGCCGAAAGCGAAACCGACAGCAAATCGGAAACCAAAACCACAGCACCGAAGACCGATGCCGCGGCATCGGCAAAACCTGCTGCTGCGGATAAGAAGACTGATCATCCGGAGAGCCAGGCGTGAACATGCAGTCGGATGACAAGCAGATGCCGATCATGGAGCATCTGATCGAGCTTCGGAACCGTCTGACATGGGCGGTTCTGGCACTCTTTATCACTTTCGGTATTTGTTATTATTTCGTCGAAGATATTTACGGGTTCCTCGTAAAGCCCCTTGCTGACGTCATGGGGCCGGACCGGCGCATGATCTATACCGCATTGACCGAGGTGTTCTTCACCTATGTGAAGGTCTCGTTCTTTGCGGCCTGTTTTGTTTCCGCACCGGTCTTTCTTGGCCAGTTATGGGCCTTTGTCGCGCCGGGACTATACAAGAATGAACGTTCGGCATTCATGCCGTTCCTGTTTGCGACGCCGATCCTGTTCCTTGCGGGCGGGGCACTGGTTTACTACCTGATCATGCCGCTGGCGTGGAAATTCTTCCTTAGTTTCGAAAGTGCAGGCGGGGCATCGGGACTTGCCATTCAGCTTGAAGCCAAGGTCGGCGAATATCTTGCGCTGGTGATGAAGCTTATTTTTGCGTTTGGCCTGTGTTTCCAACTGCCGGTATTGCTGACACTAATGGCGCGCGCTGGTATCGTAACCGCATCTTCGCTTGCCAAGCGGCGCAAATATGCGGTTGTGATCGCCTTTGTGTTTGCCGCAGTGCTGACGCCGCCGGATCTGATTTCGCAGGTTGGCCTGGCAATCCCCATCATCATTCTTTATGAAATTTCGATCCTGATGGCGCGGATGTCGGAACGTAAACGTGCCAAGCGCGAAGCGGAAGAAGATGCCGAGCTTGACGATGACGATGAGGATACCGATCACAATAAAGACGACGTCGATACCCAGAGTTCGGCTGCGGCAGCTGCTGATTACGGGGACGATGATGGCAAAGCAGATGACAAGACCGATTTCAAAGCGCTTGCAGGTTCTGCGCCAAAATCTGATACGCCTTCGTCATCCCGATCTTTGGGATCCGCGAAAGGCGACGATGACGAGGATGATTTCAACAGCGCGCGCTGATTGAATTGTCCGGTTCTCGAATGACCGATCTGACGGGGTGGACCAAGCGTCCACCCCATCGTATAAAAGCCCGAATAATTGCCCGCATAGCTGAATAACAAGGTGCCGTTTCATGCACGACATTAAATGGATTCGTGACAACCCCGAGGCCTTTGACGCGGCGATGACCGCGCGCAAGGTCGAAATGACCGCCCAGCGTCTGATCGATATCGATGCAGACCGTCGTCGCCTGATGACTGAACATCAGGAAATGCTGGCGCGCCGCAAATCCATTTCCGGTGAAATTGGCAAATTGCGCCAGAGTGGCGGCGATGCTGACGAACTGATGGCCGAGATGGGTAAACTCAAAGACCGGATCAAGGATGCCGAAGACGGGCAGGCCGGTTTAAACGAGCAGCTTGATCTTTTGCTGTCGTCGCTTCCGAACGTTATCGATGAGGAAGTTCCGGCAGGCGAAAGCGAAGAAGACAATGTTGAAGTTCGCAAATGGGGAATTCCCGGCGAATTTGACTTCAAGCCGCTTGAACATTTCGAGATCGGCGACAAGCTTGGCATGATGGATTTCGAAACTGCGGCTAAACTTTCGGGTTCGCGTTTTGTTATTTTGCGTGGTGGCTTGGCAAAGCTTGAACGGGCATTGGGTCAGTTCATGCTGGACCTGCATGTAAACGAGCATGGTTATGAAGAAACCATCACGCCGATGCTGGTACGCGATGATGCGATGTTTGGCACCGGTCAGTTACCGAAGTTTGCCGAAGATTCGTTCAGAACCACCAATGACATGTGGCTGATCCCGACGTCGGAAGTGACGCTTACCAATCAGGTCGCGGGCGAGATTATCGACGAAGCCGCATTGCCGCTGCGCTATACCGCATTGACCCAGTGTTTCCGCTCGGAAGCCGGTTCGGCCGGGCGTGATACGCGCGGCATGATCCGCCAGCATCAGTTTTCAAAGGTTGAAATGGTGTCGGTTGTGGCCGCCGAAAAATCGAACGAGGAACTTGATCGAAAAACCCGCTGTGCGGAGACCGTTCTTGAACGTCTCGGTCTTCCCTACAGGACGGTGGTTCTGTGTTCAGGCGATATAGGTTTTGCCGCGCGCAAAACATTTGATATTGAAGTCTGGCTTCCGGGGCAGGGTAAATATCGTGAAATTTCATCCTGTTCTAACACCGGTGATTTCCAGGCACGGCGCATGAATGCGCGTTATCGTGCCGCTGGCGACAAGAAAACCAGTTTTGTTCATACCCTGAATGGATCGGGGCTTGCTGTTGGGCGTTGCCTGATTGCGGTGATGGAAAACTATCAGCAGGCAGATGGTTCAATTCGTGTGCCGGATGCATTGAAGCCCTATATGGGCGGTGTCGAGGTGATTTCACCGCGCGGATAGGGGGCGATATGGTCGATCTGAAAAATGCCCGCATCCTGATCAGCAACGATGACGGGATTGATGCGCCGGGGATTCGGCTTTTGGAAAAGCTTGCCTGTTCGCTTTCCGATGATGTTTGGGTTGTCGCACCGACGACCGAGAAAAGCGGGGCTGGGCATTCGCTTACCCTGCGCCATCCGTTGCGGATCCGCAAACGTGACGAGCGACATTTTTCTGTCGACGGAACGCCAACCGATTGTGTTCTGCTGGCTCTTCAGCAAATCATGCGTGACAGTCCGCCCGATATTGTTCTTTCGGGGATCAACCGGGGTGGCAACCTTGGCGAGGATGTGACCTATTCCGGTACGGTTGCGGCCGCGATGGAAGCAACGTTGCTGAATGTGCCTGCAATTGCCTTTTCCCAGTTTTTTTCCGGCAATCTGATCGACTGGTCGGTTGCGGAAAAGCACCTTTTACCGGTTGCGGAAACCCTTATTCACACGACTTGGCCACGTGGCGTTCTGATTAACGTCAATTTCCCGGAAGCCGAACGTGACGGCGGTGCCCGGATCGAAGTTTCCCGGCAGGGGCAGCGCAAGATTGGCGATCATATTGCCGAACGCCTTGATCCGCGCGGAGAGCCTTATTATTGGATCGGTGCGATCAAGTCGGAATTGCCCAAGGATGAAAATGCGGACTTGCGGGTCATTGAGAGGGGCGATATTTCGGTAACTCCGATCAGTCTCGATTTCACGCATTACGAGACGCACGCAAAACTGACGAAGGCATTTCCGTGAACGAGCCTGTCATTGCCCGAGAAGCTGAAATCGAACATCTGCTTGCGATCCTGCGCAATGACGGGATCCATGACGAGGACGTTTTACGTGCGCTGGCCAGCATCCCGCGCGAAATTTTCGTCGCCGAGCCGTTTGTTAGCCGGGCATGGGAAAATGTCGCCCTTCCGATCAGCAAGGGCCAGACGATTTCACAGCCCTATATCGTCGCCCTGATGACGCAGGCGCTTGAGCTGAATGACCGGATGAAGGTGCTTGAGGTCGGTACCGGGTCGGGCTATCAGGCCGCTATCCTCGCCAAGCTGGCACGCCGGGTTTACACGCTTGAACGGCACAAGCCGCTTCTGCGTGAGGCGGAAGACAAATTCCGCGAATTGGGGTTGCATACGATTTCGACCCTGCATGGTGATGGCGGGCTTGGCTGGAAGGCGCAGGCACCGTTTGATCGTATTATCGTGACTGCGGCAGCACAAGATGTACCGCCGGTGCTGGTCGATCAGTTGGCGATTGGCGGGATCATGGTCGTGCCGGTGGGCGAGGTATCCCACACGCAACTGCTTTTGCGGGTTTTGCGGACCCCCACCGGGATTGATGTAACCGAACTGATGCCGGTACGTTTCGTTCCGATGTTGCCGGGTACCGAAGAATTCTGAGCCGATTGCTGCATCTGATTACGGATTGTTAACGGCTGATCGCAGACAATGTTTTCTATGATGGAAAATAGTGTCAAACAGGCAGTTCGAAGAATACGGACGCTGGCGCTTGTCTGTGGGACAACCGCAGCGCTTGGCGGCTGTTTGCTTAATTCCGTCCCTGTGCCAGTAGTTTACGGCGAAGGTGCGACTTACAGCCCCTATAGCATGCCAAATCTCAAAAATGGTGAGCGGGTTATTACGGTCGAACCGGGTGATACTGTTTCGGGGCTTGCCAACCGGTATCGCAGCGATTTTGGCCGTTTTACCGAGCGAAACAAATTGGCGAAGCCTTATGTGATCTATCCGGGACAGCGGCTTGTGCTGCCGCCTTGGGATCCGTCTTATGACAGTAACAGCCAGACTGCAATTGCAAGCCGGTCATCATCGACGACACCAAGTTCAACAAGCTCCGCGCCGCGTAAGACCGTCACCATCGGCGGCAAGCGCGAAGTTGTCAGTGTGCCGCTTGGTACATCTGAAACGGCGGCCGTACCCGAACGCTCGTCAACGGTTCAAACCGCGCGTATTAGTCCGAATAACGGCGGCAGCATCCCGACGCCTGGCCTGAAGCCACAGGATTTCGCCGCGCGCGCCGAACAGCGTTACGCATCTGCCAATAGCTGGAATAACGATACCCGCCAGATGCCCGAAGCAACACCGGTTGCGGGGCAAGGCAGTGCAGTTCGTAAGAATGTCGTTATTGCCGAACCCGACAATCGCAAGGGCTTTGTCTGGCCGGTTCGCGGTGACATTGTTCTTAAATACGGTGCCAGCACGGGCGGTCTTTACAATGACGGAATCAACATCAAGGCTGCGCGTGGTACGCCGATCCTTGCTGCGGATAATGGCGTTGTGACCTATGTCGGGAATGAGTTGCGCGGCTTTGGCAATCTGATCCTGATCAAGCATGCTGATGATTATGTGACAGCCTATGCCCATACGGAAAATCCGATGGTGGCACGCGGCGACGTTGTCGAGCGCGGTCAGAAGATTTCAAGTGTCGGCAGCACGGGTGCCGTTAACCAGCCGCAACTTCATTTTGAAATTCGTCGTGGACGAAAATCCACGGACCCGATGAAATACCTGCCACAGATGATGGTATCGCGATAAACAAAACGCCCGGACCTTGATGTTCCGGGCGTTTTGTTTATACGCTGCTGTCCTGGGCAGTCAGCCAAGCTTTTTCCCCATTTCGCCGGCTAATTCCTGAATGAATTGCCATGCAACGCGGCCTGAACGACTGCCACGTGTGACCGTCCATTCCTTGGCTCGGGCACGTAGGTCTTCAATCGGAACATCAAGCCCGAATTCCTTGGCGTACCCTTCGATGATTTCGAAATAGACATCCTGTGAAATGTTGTGGAAGCCAAGCCACAGGCCGAAGCGGTCGGATAGGGATACCTTTTCCTCGACGGCCTCGGACGGATTGATCGCGGTTGATCGTTCGTTTTCGATCATATCGCGCGCCATCAAATGACGACGGTTCGATGTCGCATAGAAAATCACATTGTTGGGGCGGCCTTCGATGCCGCCTTCAAGCACAGCCTTAAGCGACTTGTAGGATTCATCCTGCAAATCGAATGAGAGGTCATCACAGAACAGAACCGTCTTGCGACCGCTTTCTTCGAGAATATGCAGAAGATGGGGCAGGGTCGGGATGTCTTCGCGATGGATTTCGACCAATGCTAATGCGCCAGCCTTTTCCGTGTTGATTTTGGCGTGCATCGCCTTGACGATCGAACTTTTGCCGGTGCCACGTGCGCCCCAAAGCAACGCATTGTTGGCCGGAAGTCCATTGGCGAACCGTTTGGTATTGTTATAAAGAATCGTCTTTTGCTGTTCGATTCCCTGCAAAAGATCGATATCAATCCGGTTCACATTGCGCACCGGTTGCAGATAACCGCTTTCGGCCTGCCAGACAAAGGCATCAGCCGCGGCAAGGTCATTGGTTTTATGCGCAGGTGGGGCCATGCGTTCCAGCGCGTCGGCAATGCGTTCAAGGGTGGGCAGCAATTGATTGAAATCGTTGGTCATTAAAGCCTCTTGGATGTTTCTTTTTATCGTGGTGGCGACAGATATGCTCAAAACGCTATCACAAGGCGATCTGGCAATAACAGTGCCATATGATTTAGCGCGCTTTTGGTGACGTGAACAGAACCACAGAATACGGGATTTAACCGATAAAAATCCTGTTCTTTCTTGCGTTGACGGGACACACCGTTATATTCCGGCAGTTGATTTGTTTTGTTGTATGGGATTAGGAGTTCCTAATGTTGATTTCGCCGGCTTTCGCGCAGGGCGCAGGTGGCGCAGGTGGTGCAGATATGCTTACCAGCTTCCTGCCGCTGATCCTGATTTTTGTTGTTTTTTATTTCCTGCTTATCCGTCCGCAGCAGAAAAAACAGAAAGAGCATAAAGCGATGCTCGCTGCTGTTCGTCGTGGTGACAAAATCGTTACCGCCGGTGGTCTGATCGGTACCGTTGCCAAGGTTATTGGTGACGATGAACTTTCGGTCGAGATTGCTGAAGGGGTCAAAGTCAAGGTTGCACGCGGCATGGTTTCGACAGTTCTGTCGAAAACCGAGCCAGCCAAAGGCGACGACAAAGACGAAGACGAAAAAGAAGCTGAAGAGACCAAAAAAGACTGATCTCTTTGATGACTTGCAAGGCGGGGCAAAATGCTCCGCCTTCTTGTTTACAGCCGGTGGCCTGCGGGGTGTAACTCTCCCGATGTTCGATAGAACCAGACCAAGGTTTTCCAGACAAATCTGGTTAAAGGACACATGCTTTATTTTACGAAATGGAAAGCAGCACTGGTTTTGCTGGTGTGCGCTTTGGGCGTTATATACGCTGCACCGAATTTCCTGCCCAAGGGCACGTTGGCGACTGAAGCCAGCTATCTTCCGGGTAAACAGATCAGCCTTGGTCTTGATCTGCGCGGCGGATCGCACATGCTGCTTGAGGTAGACATTAACAGCGTGATCCGCGAGCGTTATGAAGCGCTTGGCGATACGATCCGTTCGACACTGCGCGAGGAACGCATTCGTTACCGTCCGCGCGATGCCGGATTGGACGGTGCGGAAGTCACCATCGTCAATGCCGACGAGGTCGAAAAAGCCCGCGATCTGATCCGTGATGTCGAACCTAATACCGTCATGAGTGGTGACGGCAACAACATTATCGTTTCCTACACCGAACAGGCCCGCAAAGAGCTTGTTGATCGCGCGATCAGCCAGTCACTTGAAGTGGTGCGCCGTCGTGTTGACGAACTGGGAACGACCGAACCGTCGATCCAGCGCCAAGGTGAAGACCGTATTGTTGTTCAGGTACCTGGACTTGATGACCCGTCGCGTTTGCGCGCGATTCTTGGCCGTACCGCGAAAATGAACTTCCACCTCGTGAACGAGGAAAAAACGGCTTCCCAGGCGCGTGCCACCGGCATGCCGCCGGGAACCATTATCCTGCCATCGGCTGATGCCGGTGACCGTGCGGCCGGTATCAACGAATATCTGATTGACCGTCGTGTGGTTGTTTCGGGTGATAACCTTATCGATTCCCAACCCACCTTTAACGATGGTCGCCCCGTTGTTTCATTCCGCTTTGACGCGGCAGGTGGTGCGCGGTTTGGCGACATGACGTCGAAAAATGCCGGTCGTCGTCTGGCTATCGTTCTGGATGGCGAAGTGATTTCAGCCCCGCGGATCAATGAACCGATCCTTGGTGGTAACGGTATCATTACCGGCCAGTTCAGTGTTCAGGAGGCCAACGATCTTTCGTTGCTGTTGCGTGCCGGTGCATTACCCGCACCAATGCAGATCCTTGAAGAACGTTCAGTCGGCCCCGGGCTAGGACAGGATTCTGTCGAGGCCGGTGAAATTGCAGCCGTTCTTGGTCTTGTCTTCGTTATTGCCTTTATGGTGATCAGTTATGGGCGGTTCGGGATTTATGCCGATATCGCACTTCTGATGAACCTTATCCTCGTGCTGGCAGTGATGTCGGTATTGCAGGCAACGCTGACACTGCCGGGTATCGCCGGTATCGTTTTGACGGTCGGTATGGCGGTTGACGCCAACGTACTGATTTTCGAACGTATCCGTGAAGAACGTAATAATGGCCGTACGATCATCAACGCAATTGATGCCGGTTATCGCAGTGCGATGTCGACCATCCTTGACGCCAACCTGACCACGCTGATTGCGGCTCTTGTGCTATTCAGCTTTGGTTCCGGGCCGATCAAGGGCTTTGCCGTCACGCTTGCCATCGGCATTATCACGTCGATGTTCTCGGCAATCTGGGTGACCCGACTGTTGATTTCGGTGTGGGTTAAACGCCGTCGTCCGACGGAACTGGTACTTTGAGGAAGGGAGCAGGAAAATTATGAAACCATTGCATCTTGTTCCGGATGACGTGAACGTCCCGTTCCTCAAATTCCGGAAAATCTTTTATATTGTCTCGCTGGTCATGGTGCTGGCATCTGTTGGCTTATTTGTAACCAAGGGGCTGAATTTCGGGATCGATTTCCGGGGTGGTATTCTCCTTGAAATCAAAACCGACGGTCCGGCCGATATTGGTGCGCTGCGTGATAATCTTGGTTCTCTTGGACTGGGGGATGTATCAATTCAGGAATTCGGCGAACCCGATGATGTCCTGATCCAGTTGCAGCGCCAGGACGGTGATGAAAAAGCCCAGATGGCAGCGCTTGCTACTGTGACCGAGGCACTTGGTGACAATGTTACCATTCGCCGTAGCGAACTGGTCGGTCCGAAGGTCGGTGACGAGCTGAAGGAAGCTGGAGTCTATTCGGTTGCCATCTCGCTTTTGCTGATCATGGTCTATATCTGGTTCCGGTTCGAATGGCAGTTTGCCGTGGCATCGGTTGTGGCACTTCTGCATGATGTTCTGATTACCATCGGTTTCTTTGTGATCACCGGTGTTCAGTTCGATCTGGCGACGCTGGCAGCGGTTCTGACCGTTGCCGGTTATTCGATCAACGATACGGTGGTTGTATTTGACCGTATTCGCGAATATCTGCGCAAATTCCGCAAGATGGAAATACCCGATCTTCTTGATCTGTCGATCAATTCTACCCTGTCACGTACGACCATGACATCATTTACCACATTACTGGCGCTGATTGCGTTGTTCGTATTTGGTGGTGAAGCGATCCGTGGTTTCACGATGGCGCTGATTTTCGGCATTGTCATAGGGACTTATTCGTCAATCTGTGTGGCGTCTCCGTTGCTGATGGTTCTGCGGCTTAACCGCAAGATTCCCGAAGGCGAAGAGACCCAGAAGGCCGGTGCCTGATTCCTCAGCCGCAAGACATGGATTTACAGAAAGGCCGGGTTTGTGCGAAAACAACCCGGCCTTTTCCTTTAGAGCGCAGTGGCGTATGACCTTTGCGAGCTGATTTAAACCATTTTCAAAACTGGTTCTTGCCTGTGGCGCTTAATATGGACGCAAGAGATGGTCATCGGGCAAACTTGCTCGGTAGTCTGTGGATGATGGCGGCAATGGCAGCATTCGCCGTTGAAGACGCATTTGTGAAGGCCGTTTCGGCGACGCATCCAGTGGGACAGGTTTTGATCCTGTTTGGTGTCGGAGGGGCGGTTTTATTTGCCGCGATTGCCAAAGCCCAGAATAAACGACTGCTTGACCCGGCGGTTCTGTCGCGTCCTATGTGTGTAAGGATCGTGTTCGAGGTTATCGGGCGACTGTTTTATGTGCTTGCGCTTGCTTTAACACCTTTGTCTTCGACCACGGCCATTTTACAGGCAACGCCGCTTATTGTGGTTCTTGGCGCGGCGCTCATTTTTGGTGAAAAAGTGGGATGGCGCAGATGGTTGGCAATTTTTGTTGGTCTGATCGGTGTTTTGATCATTCTTCGTCCGAGCGCCGATGGCTTTTCAGCCCTGTCGTTGCTGGCGGTGATCGGAACAATCGGTTTTGCCGGTCGTGATCTAGCCAGCCGGGCAGCCCCGATATCGTTGGGGACGTCTATTCTGGGATTCTATGGTTTTATTGCCATTATTATTGCCGGTATCGTGTTTTCGGTTTGGGAAGGCAAAGCATTTACGCTACCCGACGGCCATAGCCTTTTCTATTTTTCCGGTGCGGTCCTGATGGGGATTTCTGCTTATGCCGCCCTGATGAAAGCGATGCGCAGCGGTGATGTTTCGTCGGTTACACCGTTCAGGTATACTCGGTTGTTGTTCGGTATTGCCTTGGGCGTGTTCCTGTTTGGTGAGGAACTCGACATGCCCATGTTGATCGGGTGTAGTATCGTTGTTGTTTCCGGGTTGTTTATTTTGTGGCGCGGGAAAAAAGCAAAGGCACCTGCAGCTGCGCTTTGAGGCCGACAACGCCGGAAGAACTTTTCAAGGTTGCGTCAAGAGGGAATGATATGTCTTTGGAAGTAAGTCCGCTGATCGCAGAAGGCCGAAAGATCGTTACCAGCTATGGGGATGGCCTGTTTCGTTTTGGCGAAGAAGTTGTCACTGGTTCGGTTTTACTGTTTCCCAAGAATGTCTATTCCTGGCCGTATGAGAATATTGATCAGGTTGATGTCGATGCCTTTGGTCGGGTGATTGAAGCATCCGACGAGATCGATATCCTGCTGCTGGGAATGGGAAGTGGCATGAAACCATTGCCTGCTGAATGGCGCATTGCACTTCGCAAACATGGCATTGTCGTCGAGCCGATGGATACCGGTGCTGCGTGTCGCACCTATAATGTTCTGGTATCGGAAGCCCGTCGGGTTGCCGCAGCCCTGATTTCGGTTTGACCCGTGTTATAAGTCGCGCAGTTTCAGATATTCATGCAACTGCGCACGGACCTTCATCACACTTGCGATAACCGCTGCCGGTCCGGGCGGATAATCCGGCGGAAAGGCATCCCCGCATAAAAACAGGTTCCGCCAAGGTGGCGTAATCCGGTGGCGAAGTGCTGCAACCCCCGGACTGAGTTCCGGAAAAGGGGCTTCACAGTCAACATAACTGAAAGCCGGATGCTCATCGCCGGTTTCAATTTTTGTCCTTTCCGACAGATCAAGATTCAAATGCTGATCGCAAAGCTCTGTGACGCGCTGCCAGATCGTTGCGGCCAACTGAACCGCTGTGCCGTCGCTTGGCAGAATCAGACTGCTGTTCATGCTGACCTGTATGTGACGACGGTTGCAATAAATCGCACGTACCAGATCATCATCGGCTAGGACACAGCATGGTTCGGCAAAGCTTTTGCTGGCCTGAAACACAAAAGTTCGTCGATGCGCCGGGGCTGGCGGAATGCCGATATCAGGTACCGCATCGCAAAGTGGCCTTGGATGAAGTGCAAGCACCACGGCATCTTGCGGGCGCACCTCGATCTGATCATCGCCGAAAAACAGGTCGGTGGCGAAATCCGTCGTACTGTCGATATCACCAAGTTCCATACCGCTTATGATGTCGCCGCCAGCTGCGATAAAATGATCGCGCATAGTGGGCAGCGCGATATCGTTTAGGATGATAGGGTCAATCGCCGCGAAGGCGTGGCTTGCATTATGGCGGCGTATTTCACGCAATGTCGGCATTAAAACGCGCCCCAGCAAAGCGGCCGAGCAATTGTGGGCTGGCATTGAAAACAGTACCTCGGCCAGTGTCGCAAGTGCACCCTGATGATAGGTTGCTGTCGGTGTTTCCATATCTTCACCCAAATCAGCAGCGACCCGCATTCGTTGACTGACACGCCGGTCTTCACTGGCGTAACGGGAGAACCATAAATTCCATGCCGTAAACAGCCGTGCGAAAATTGTCGGGCGACGTGCAATCAAAGCCGCGGCAATACCGTGATCAAGATCAATGATGGCGGGGCTTCGTCCGGGGTGTTTAAGGCCGATAACCGCATGTGCCGGTCGGATCAGTTTTCGCGGAATTTCCGGCCATTGCGAGAAAAAATGCCGAACCAGATCCTCGGGATCATAGAAAATTTCGGGTTCGGCAACCTTGTGGTTTTTGGGGGAAGTTTTCATGCCGCGTGTCCAGCGGCTGGCGAAAGGTTCGCCGGAATCGTACAACGTTACGGATACACCATCCTGCGCCATTTGAGTTGCAAGTGCTGAGCCAGCAAGTCCGGCGCCAATGACATGAAGTCTTGGTGCAGCAAAGGATGCCATATGCCTGTCCTGTTTTAGTTGTTATACAGGGGCCGCAAGAAACAATCCGTAGCGGTAACCGTTAAGTCATTGTTTGATTTAAAACCTTAACAGCAGATTACATGTGAAGTCATGGACGAAATTACATCCGAAATTGATAGCCTGAATAGCGAAGTCATCGATCAGATGACCAATTGGGTCGAGATGCTGGGCGGCGGAGAAATCGGCAAATATGTCGTCGCAGGGGCGGTCCTGCTGTTTGTGTTCGTCCTGAAACGTGTTCTGGCACTTGGTGTCATTGGTAGCCTGCGCAAGCTGGCGCATCAGCACAAACATAGTACAGCCGCCCATGTTCTGGACGCCTTCGAGGCGCCGATTCAGCTTCTGGTGATTCTGGGGGGCGTGTATTTTGCGATCGAGATCCTTGATCTTCCGGAAAACTTTGACGCCGTTCTTTTTGAGCTGATCGGCATTTTTGCGACCTTCTCGGTCTTCTGGGCGCTATTCAGGTCGATTGAACCGCTGGCAATGTCATTTAACAATCTGGCATGGCGTTTTGGGGGCGGTCTTGGTGATGATTTGCGACAGTTCTTTATTCGGGCTGTCAAGACGCTGATTGTTGTGATCGGCGTTGTCGTTCTGTTGGAAAACTGGGGCCTTGATGTTTCTGCATTTCTGGGCGGTCTTGGTCTTGCCGGTATGGCCGTGGCATTGGCCGCAAAGGATTCTGTCGCCAATGTTTTCGGCGGCCTGACCATTCTGGCAGATAACCTTTACAAGCGGGGCGACTGGATCGAAACACCGCAGTTTGAAGGAACGGTCGAGGTCGTCGGCCTTCGCGCGACCAAGGTTCGAACGTTTGCCAAGGCCTTGGTGACGATGCCCAATGCGCAAATCGTCGATTCCCCGGTAATCAACTGGTCCCGCATGACCCATCGCCGCATCAAGATGGTGATTGGGGTCGAATATCGCACCACAGCCGATCAGATTGAAAAGATCGTCGACGATATCCGATCCTTCCTGAAAAACGATGATGATGTCGCGCAAACCGATGTGGCGCAGATGGTGCATTTGTCTGATTTCGGGGCAAGTTCGATCAACATCGATCTGTATTACTTTACGACCACTACCGATTGGGTGACATGGCGCGATATCCGCAACCGGCATATCATTGCATTCAAACGTATTGTCGAGGATAACGATGCGGCGTTTGCCTTCCCGTCGCAGTCGCTTTATGTCGAAACCCTGCCGGAAAAAATGACCGATAACACCAATGATGATCGCGCTGAAACATCGCGCAAGATCGGATAACGTGCGATGACTGACACGCCAAAACTTTCCTATTGTGCCGATTACGTGCGTCGAAATGACAAGGACCGGTTTTTATGTTCGCTTTTCGCAAGTCCGGACAAACGTGAAAGCCTTTTCACGCTTTATGCCTTTAATCAGGAAGTATCGAAAACGCGCGAAATGGTTAGCGACACTATGCTGGGCCATATCCGGTTGCAATGGTGGCGTGACACCCTTGCTGAGATTGAGCAGGGTAAAATCCGCAAGCATGAAGTTGTTGAACCTCTCTCGGTCGTGATCCAGTCCGGGCGGCTTGATGCGCGTGATCTGGAAAACCTGATAGCTGCGCGTGAATTTGACCTTGCCGATAAGGCGCCGGCAAATCAGGCTGAACTCGATCACTATATCGATCAGACGTCCGGGCATCTGGCGGTGATGGCGACCGAACTGCTTGGTGTGGATGATGCTGATGCCAGACACGTCGCCCGACTGGCCGGTAATGCATATGGTTTGGTGGGAATTCTGCGCGCGATGGTTTTCCATGGCCGGGCAAAACGGCTTTACCTGCCTCATGATCGGATGGAACATTATGGGGTCGGGCAGGGCGACATTTTTGAATTCCGCAAAACAGACACAGTCAAAGCACTGACGCGCGAGATCGCCGAACTGGCGCAAAACCGGATCAGGGAAGCCAGAAAGTATCGTAAATATCTGCCGTCAAATGCATTGGCCGCGGCATTGCCTGTGGTTCTGGCTGATGGATATTTACGCAAGCTTGAAAAGGCCGGTTTTGATCCATTCAGTGCCGAGTTTGGTCTTGCCCGCCCGGCCAGTTTCCGGCTGACGGTAAAGGCATTTTTAAATCGATACTGAGCACTACGCTGGATATTGGCGAAACCTCATCTAAATAGATGTAATGGATACAATATTTTCGTAAAGTCTTGTGGTAGCGTTATTTGACGCTGGTGGCCTGATGGCAAACGGGGCGGACGAAATGAACATAACGAGGTCCAACATGATGAATTTGCATGCGCCGATCAAAGCTTTGGGGCTGTTTGGCATGCTTTTGATCATGTGGCTTGTTGTGCCAGCGCCTTGTCATGCGGGAAATATCGGCACGTTTGTTGGCGAGTATCACGGGACATCGATCTATAACGCCGAGGAAGAACTTAAAGCGCGCGATCTTGACGTGAAGATCACGGAAACCGGTCGTGGCTTTACCATTGATTGGTCAACGGTAATTCACAAGGCTGATGGTCGCGAAAAAAACGTATCGCTGAGTATCGAGTTCTATGCCACGGATCGGCCCGACATTTATGGAAGTGCGATGCGCACAGGCCTGTTTGGCAAACGTGTTCCCAATGACCCGTTACAGGGTGAACCGTTTGTCTGGGCGCGTATCGTCGGAAAAACCCTGACCGTTCATGCGCTTTACATCACGGATGACGGTGGTTACGAAATGCAGGTCTATGAACGCAGCCTGGATGCAGATGGCAATATGGATCTCGTGTTCAAACGGTTCCGAAATGGCGAACCTATCCGCGATGTCACCGGAAAGCTCAAACGCCAAAACAAATATTGAAATTTAAAAGGCCACATCGGATGATGCGGCCTTTGTTTCATGCGGCGTTGATGTCTGAAAGCCATGTGTCAAACAAGGGAATAGCGCGGTCGCTATAAAGCTTCTTGCGGTCGCGGCCTTTTACCCGTTTGGTCAGGTCAAGTTCCGGGAAAAGCCCGAAATTGACATTCATCGGCTGGAAGGTGCTTTCGTCAGCGCCGCCAGTGATGTGGTTTAAAAGGGCTCCCATGGCGGTTGCAAGCGGCGGTGTCGGGATTGTTTTGCCTTGCTTTTCAGCCGCAGCAAAACGCCCAACCATCAGGCCTACAGCGGCACTTTCCACATATCCCTCACAGCCGGTGATCTGCCCGGCAAATCGGATATCGGTCCGGGCTTTCAGACGAAGCGTGGCATCCAGAAGACGTGGGGAATTCAGGAAGGTGTTGCGATGAATACCGCCTAGACGGGCGAATTCGGCATTTTCAAGCCCCGGGATCATGCGGAAGACGTCGGCCTGCGCACCGTATTTCAGTTTCGTCTGGAAACCGACCATGTTGTATAGCGTGCCCAAAGCATTGTCCTGGCGCAGTTGCACGATGGCGCGTGGCTTACGGGTCGGATCATGCGGATTGGTCAGACCAACCGGCTTCATCGGGCCGTGACGAAGGGTTTCGCGGCCACGTTCAGCCATGACTTCAATCGGCAGGCAACCATCGAAATAGGGAGTATCTTTTTCCCATTCCTTGAATTCGGTTTTATCACCTTCGATCAGGGCGTCGATGAAGGCGTTGTATTGCTCTTCATTCATCGGACAATTGATATAGTCCTTACCATCGCCCTTGTCGTAACGCGACTGGAACCATGCCTTGTCAAAGTCGATGCTTTCCTTATAGATGATCGGGGCAATCGCATCGAAGAAGGCAAGGCTTTCCTCGCCGGTGGTCTTGCGAATGTCTTCGGCCAGTGCGCTTGAGGTCAGCGGGCCGGTTGCGATGATTGTGCTTTCCCATTCGACCGGTGGCAGGCCATCGATTTCGCCACGCTCCATGGTGACCAGAGGATGATTCATCAGCGCATCGGTTACCGCCTGCGAGAAACCTTCGCGATCAACAGCAAGAGCGGCACCGGCGGGAACCTTGTGCGCGTCCGCACAGCGAATGATCAGTGACCCGGCACGGCGCATTTCATCATGGATCAGGCCGACCGCGTTATATTCCTTGTCGTCAGACCGAAACGAGTTGGAACAGACCAGTTCGGCACATTTGTCCGTGTGATGTGCGTCGGTCGGTCGGGTAGGGCGCATTTCGTGCAGGATAACCGGAATGCCGGCCTCTGCCAGTTGCCATGCGGCTTCGCTACCGGCAAGACCGGCGCCGATAATATGAACAGGTTTGACCGTGCTCACGGTTGCGAACTCCTCAGCAAAAACAGAATTAAACTTTCTGGCACACACATAGCGGTGCAGGAGGCCTGATTTCAAGTGAATTGCGCCATTTCGCTGCTGCATATCACTTATGTGACCGTAAATTATTCACAAACCACCTGTTGCTGCGTCGCTGATACCAGACACATCCATCACAAGGACGGCATCATGAGCTATCCGCATCGACCCTATGGTTACGATCCGGCCCATTGCCCTGTGATGGGGCTTGTTCCAATCCGGCGATCCAGACAGAGCACGACGATTGATTGTTTGCCTGATGGAAATGGCGGTGATGGTGCGACAGACGGAGATGATAACATATCTGCGCGCAAAACTGCCGCCTCTACCATCGGACGGATTGCCTTTCCATTTGGTGATATCGGCGCCAACAAGTTTGGCAGCAGTGATGTTGAAAACATGATTGATTATGTTGTCGCCACCCGCCAGGGATGGCGCGCATCGCTTGTCATGCGGTCGTTTTTGCGCTGGTGGCGCAAGGATGAAGGGCTCGATGCCGATGCCCAAATGCGCAAAACGTCAGATGCAATCGTCATGTTGCTGGCGCTCAATCAAGGGCGGGACGGATTTGTGCATGGTTATCTGTCTGATCTGGCGGGCGGGCACGAACAGCTTGATAACACACAGCGGGCTTTTTTCCGTTCGCTTCGGGTGGCAGCAATTGCGCTGGCGCTTTCGCCGATATTGCTGGTCGTGTCGGTGATACTGTTTTTGCACGTCGACCAGATCGTCAGCGCTGGGCACGGCAAACTGTTCGGGTTCAGTTATGATTTGTTGTTCTTTGTCGGCAGTTTCGGTGCGATCGGGGCACTGGTAAGCATGATGATGCGGTTGGGTAAGGATGTCGACTGGGCGGAAATGGAACCGGCGTCGGTTTTTTTCAATTTTCTGTTTCGACCCTGCCTTGGTTTTTGCTTCGCCCTGATAGTATTACTGGCACTGCGCGCCGGTATTCTGCCGATCCCGCTGGATCAGTTACACAATATTTCCGACATGGATCAGATCGGAACGATTTCTGGTGCTGGGCAACAGATTTCCATCGTGCTGGTGCTGGCATTCCTGTCAGGCTTTAGCGAGCGGCTAAGCTCTGCTCTTGTCAAACGGGTCGAAGATCGGGTCGAAGCGGGCTAGGTGCCCGCTTCGCTTTAAGGCATTACTTCAGGCCGAGATGGCGTTTAAGGTATTTACCGGTATAGCTTTCCTCGTTGGCCATGATGGCCTCTGGTGTGCCGCAACCAACCAGCTTGCCGCCGCCATCACCACCCTCGGGACCGATATCAATGATCCAGTCGGCAGTTTTTATGACATCAAGGTTATGTTCGATCACAACCACCGTGTTGCCCTGATCGACAATGGTGTGCAACACTTCCAGAAGCTTGCGGATATCATGGAAATGAAGCCCGGTGGTTGGTTCATCAAGGATGTAAAGCGTGCGGCCAGTGGCCCGCTTTGACAGTTCCTTGGCAAGCTTCACGCGCTGCGCTTCACCACCCGAAAGGGTCGTTGCCTGCTGACCGAGATGGATGTAGCTCAATCCGACCTGTTTTAAGGTTTCCATCTTGTCGCGAATGGATGGAACGGCCTTGAAGAAATCGGCACCTTCTTCGACTGTCATATCAAGAATGTCAGATATCGATTTGCCTTTAAATGATATTTCCAGAGTTTCACGATTGTATCGCTTACCCTTGCACTGATCACAGGTAACGTAAACATCAGGCAGGAAGTGCATTTCGATCTTGATCACGCCATCGCCCTGACAGGCTTCACAACGCCCACCCTTGACGTTGAACGAGAAACGGCCGGGCTTATAGCCACGTGTTTTGGCTTCGGGCAGTTGCGCGAACCAGTCACGGATCGGGGTGAAGGCCCCGGTATAGGTGACCGGGTTCGAACGTGGGGTGCGGCCAATCGGGCTTTGGTCGATATCGATGATTTTGTCGATATGTTCAATGCCGGTGATGGTGTCATGGGCACCGGGATGATTGCGCGCATTATGCATCCGCTTGGCAAGCGCCTTATACAGCGTTTCAATGACAAGGCTGGATTTTCCGCCCCCCGAGACACCTGTAACGCAGATGAATTTACCAAGCGGGAATTTGGCATCGACATTTTGCAGGTTGTTGGCGCGTGCACCCTTGATCGCAATCGATTTGCCATTACCCTTGCGGCGTTCCTTGGGAACGGCGATCTGTTCAACCCCGACAAGATACTTTCCGGTCAGGCTGTTCGGGTTCTGCTGGATCTGTTCGGGTGTGCCTTCGGCAACAATACGACCGCCATGGATACCGGCACCAGGGCCCATATCAACGACGTAATCGGCGGCACGAATGGCGTCTTCGTCATGTTCAACAACAAGCACGGTGTTGCCCAGATCGCGGAGACGTTTCAGGGTCTCAAGCAAGCGGTCATTGTCACGCTGATGCAGGCCAATGGAAGGTTCATCCAGAACATACAAGACCCCGGTCAGGCCGGATCCGATTTGCGACGCCAGCCGGATACGCTGGCTTTCGCCACCTGAAAGTGTGCCAGATGTACGCGACATCGACAGATAATCCAGCCCGACATCCCGCAGGAAACGCAGGCGATCATTGATTTCGCGCAGGATGCGTCGCGCGATTTCGGTTTCTTTTTCGTTCAGTTTGCCTTCAAGCGCCTGGAACCAATCGGCGGCTTTGCCAATCGAAAGGTCGGTAATTTCCGAAATCGTACATTTGTCGATCTTTACGGCCAGTGCCTCGGGTTTCAGGCGATGGCCTTCGCAGGTCGGGCAGCTTGAAACCGTCTGGTATTTCGAAAGTTCATCGCGTGCCCACTGGCTGTCGGTTTCACGCCAACGACGCGACATGTTGGGAATGACGCCTTCGAACGGTCGGGCAACCTTGTAGCTGCGCGAACCGTCATCGTAGGTCACCGTGACGTCTTCATCACCTGAACCATACAGAATGATGTCCTGCGCTGTTTTCGGAAGCTTTTCCCATGCGACATTGGTCTTGAAGCCGAAATGCTTGGCGACCGCCCGTAGGGTTTGAAGATAATATTTCGATGTGGTGCTGGCCCACGGCGCAACAGCGCCGTCGTCAAGGCTTTTGCCTTCATCCGGGACGACCAGTTCCGGGTCGAATTCCATCTGGGTGCCAAGACCATCGCAAGCCGGGCAGGCGCCAAACGGGTTGTTGAACGAAAACAGGCGTGGCTCGATTTCTTCTATCGTAAAGCCGGAAACCGGGCAGGCGAACTTTGCCGAGAACACGGTTGTTTCGCCGGTTTTGGCATCTTCGGTCAGGACGATACCGTCTGTCAGTTCAAGGGCGGTTTCAAAACTGTCGGCAAGGCGGGTTGCAATCCCTTCCTTGACGATCAGACGGTCAACCACGACCGAGATATCGTGCTTGAGTTTTTTGTTCAGTTCAGGTGCTTCGTCGATGTCATACATTTCGCCATCAATCTTGACGCGCTGGAACCCGCGTGTGCGAAGGTCACGCAGTTCCTTTTTGTATTCACCCTTACGCCCCCGAACGAACGGTGCCAGCAGATAAAGCCGCGTGCCTTCGGGCATTTCCATAACGCGGTCAACCATCTGCGATACGGTCTGGCTGACAATCGGAAGGCCGGTTGCCGGAGAATACGGGATGCCAACGCGCGCCCAGAGAAGACGCATATAGTCATAAATTTCGGTAACCGTTCCCACAGTCGAGCGCGGGTTGCGCGATGTTGTTTTCTGTTCGATGGAAATGGCAGGAGACAGGCCATCGATATATTCCACATCGGGTTTTTGCATCAATTCAAGGAATTGACGTGCATACGCTGACAGGCTTTCGACATAACGACGCTGTCCTTCGGCATAAATCGTATCGAACGCCAGCGAACTTTTGCCTGACCCTGACAGACCAGTGATGACCACCAGAGCATCGCGGGGCAGTTCAACATCGATATTTTGCAGATTATGTTCTTTCGCACCGCGAACCGAAATTTTCGTCAGCATGTCGGGCCTTTTGTTCCTGTAATGTTCGGAAAAGGTATAGAGGAGCCAAACCTGATACGCAAGCGCACCCCTGACAGTTCCTGTCAGTATCTGTCAGGAGTAGTTTATTTTTGCAGTGGCGCAAGATTGCACACGAAAAAACCCGCCGGAAAAACCGGCGGGTTGAACATGCTTTTGCAATCCTAAAGGATCACCCTTTGGTAACCGACCGGCCGGTTGCGCCAAGATCCTTGAAAGCTTCTTCGAGGCGGGCCGCCATCGAGAGTTCGGCTTCGCGGACCCATACGCGCGGGTCGTACTGTTTTTTGTAGGGCTGATCGGTATCCGGATCGACCTGATATTTGAAAGCACGTGCATTGGCTTCGACATATTCGCCAACCGGGCGCGAATAGGCGAACTGGGTATCGGTATCGATATTCATCTTGAAGACGCCATAGCCGACTGCTTCTTCGATTTTTTCTTTTTCCGAACCCGAACCGCCATGGAACACGAAGTCCAGCGGACGGTCGCCAAGATTATGCTTTTCCGAAACGTATTTCTGGGATTCCAGAAGGATTTCCGGACGAAGTTTGACGTTGCCAGGCTTATAAACACCGTGAACGTTACCGAATGCCGCCGCGACCGAGAAATGGCCTAGCGGAGCAAGACGGCGATAGGCTTCTTCGACTTCTTCTGGGCGGGTATAAAGGCGCGGATCAATTTCCTCGACACTGGTGTCAAGGTCATGGCCGATACCGTCTTCTTCGCCGCCGGTCACGCCCAGTTCGATTTCCAGGCTCATTTCGATTTTTGACATGCGTTTGAGGAACTCTTCGCAGGTCGACAGGTTGTCTTCGAGCGGTTCCTCGGACAGGTCCAGCATGTGGGAGCTATAAAGCGCCTTGCCGGTCTCGGCATAGGCCTTTTCGCTCCATTTCAGCATTTCATCGACCCACGGAACGAATTTCCGGTTTGCGTGGTCGGTATGCATGACGACAGCAACACCATAATACTCAGCCATCAGCTGGGCATGGCGTGCAGCCGAAACAGCGCCCACAACACGTGCAGCTGCTGCGTCCTTGATGCCCTTGCCGGCAAAGAACTGTGCACCGCCATTCGAAAGCTGAATGATGATGTCAGAACCGGCATTTGCAGCGGCTTCAAGGGCGGCATTCATCGTGCTGGACGATGTGATATTGACGGCGGGAAGGGCGTAACCGTCCTGCTTACAGGCAGCGACAAGGTCACGATAGGCAGAACCGGTAACAACACCGGGTTTAACGGAAGGCATGTGGGTACTCCTCCTGGGGGTCAGAGTATTATTGTTTCCCCCGTGCGTACCGACTGATCCGCAGCGAGGGCAATCCGTAAGGAGCCCAATGCATCTTCCATATGCTGCGTAAGGTCAAGGTTTTCCGTTATAGACTTTCGGAAAAATTGCTGTTCACGCAGACACAGGCCGTCATGATCGGGCTCGTCGTCTGTGCGGATGATTTCGTCAGATTGTGTAAATTTTCCGGCAGCATCTGTGGCAGCATGGTGAAGCTTTAAGGCATTCGTTTTTGTGTGGGTGTCGATATCGGCTGAACCGGCACCTTTTTCTTCAACATCGGTGATGGAAACACAGCCTTTCGGTCCGATCACATCTTTGACGAAAAAGGCGGTTTCGCTGATCATTGGTCCCCAACCGGCCTCGTACCAGCCAACTGATCCGTCATCAAAGCGCACCTGCAACTGACCATAGTTATACATTTCAGGTGCAACTTCATCAGACAGGCGTACGCCGATGGCGCTGACCGATACCGGTTTTGCGCCGGTCATCAGACACATCATGTCAAGATAATGCACACCACAATCGACAATCGGTGAAACACTGTTGAGCAACCGTTTATGGGTTTCCCAGAAAGCACCGCTGCTTTGTTGGTTCAGGTTCATGCGCATGACGAGCGGCTTGCCTAGTGTCTTTGCAACTTCAACGAACTTTGCCCAAGACGGATGATGGCGCAGGATATAGCCGATCACCAGTTTGCGACCGTGCTTTTTGGCTGCATTGACCACACGTTCGGCATCCTCGGCAGTAGCTGCCAATGGCTTTTCAATAAAGACATGCGCCCCGGCTTCGAATGCGGCGATGGCAAAATCAGCATGGGTTTCGGTATATGTGTTGATCGAAACTGCATCAGGTTTTGTTGCCGCCAGCGCAGTATGAAAATCGGTAAATTGCGGGTAGGCGGCAAAACCATCCGGAAGGTTTTCTGCCGGGATTTCGGAACGGGCACACAGTCCGACGATTTCGTACCCGTCAAGCGCGTGATAGGCCTTGGCATGCGATAATCCCATATTGCCAAGACCGACGACAAGAATACGAACAGGCTTCATGTTGTGCCTCCTGATAAGTTTCTAATGCTTTGTTGTATTGAGATTATTCTACGCCTTTGATCCAGCTCCGTGTGACGTTGTAATCGTCATCAAACAGGATCATGTCGGCCTGATAGCCCGGTGCGATGTGTCCCATGACATCGTCAAGTTTCAGGAACGCGGCCGGATACAGGGACGCCATGCGAAGCGCTTCGCCAAGATCGATGCCGACCATTTCGACGCAATTCTTAACCGCGGCGATCATGTCGAGGTCCGATCCGGCCAATGTACCATCAGCCAGCGCGCAGCGACCATCGGTGGCCATGATCTCCTCGCCACCCAGAACAAAGCGTTTTTCGTCAGCCCCGACTGTTGGCATGGCGTCGGTCACCAGCATGATCTTGCCTTTGGCCTTGGCGTGAATGGCAACCTTCAGAACGGCTGGATGCACATGATAGCCATCAGCGATCAATCCGCACCAGGTGCTGTCATCGGCCATCGCCGCACCGGCAACACCGGGTTCACGGTGGGTCATCGGGCTCATGGCATTAAACAAATGCGTGAAGCCGCGCATGCCTTCGGCAATGGCAGCCTGTACGTGGTTATAAGTGCCCGCAGTGTGACCGGCGCAAACCAGAACGCCACGATCAGCCAGCTTTTTAATTGTGCCTTTGGCGGCCTTTTCCGGGGCCATGGTCACCAGGATACGGCCATTGGGAAGGCGGGTCAGAAGATCAATCGCGTCATCTTCCATCGGGCGGATGATGTTCGCGTCATGCACGCCTTTGCGTTCGGCATTCAGATACGGGCCTTCCAGATGGATGCCGACAATGCCCGGCACATCCTGACTGATCGCATCGGTGACGGCCGTTATCGCGGCTTCCATTTTATCGCGGTGATCGGTGATCAGGGTCGGCAGCATGGCCGTGGTGCCATATTTACGATGACCCGCCATGATCGCGCGAATACCGTCGATATTTGGTTCGTCATTCAGCAACACACCGCCGCCACCATTGACCTGAACATCGATAAGGCCCGGTGCAAGTGTCTGATTTTTTGCATCAATCACGTTGATGTTTTCAGTAATATCGCAGCTTTCGACAATTGCATCGACCTTGCCGTTCCGGACAATGACAGCTTTGCCGTTATGGAAATCTGTACCGTCAAAGACACGTGCATTGGTAATGGCAAAATCGGTCATCAGTGCGTCTCCGTTACTTTGGACAGGTGTGGTGGCGCATCTGGATTGCAACCACGTTCCAGCGCAACATGTTCTGCGAGCGTATAGAATGTCTGGATCATTGCGATGGGGGCCAGAAGCGGGTGGATATCCTCGACCACCGGAAGATGGCCCTTGATATCAGCGTGACCGGTTTCGGCGGCGAACAGATTATTGGTTTTCGCCCGCATTTCTTCGAGGAATCCCTCGACACTTTCGCGCGAAGCATCTTGTTGGGAAAAGACCAGCAACGGGAAATCCTTGGTTACCAGTGCCATCGGGCCATGCTTCACTTCGGCTGCGCTGAAAGCTTCGGCATGCAAGCTACTGGTTTCCTTGAATTTAAGGGCTGCTTCCTGTGCGATGGCAAAGGCCGGACCTCGGCCGATCACATAAAGACCGTTTGATTTCGCAATCGCGTCAGCAGCATCAAGCCAATCCTTGCCAAGTGCCTTTTCCAGTGACACGGGCAGGGTGGAAAGTGCCTTGTTAAAGGCCGGATCCCGGGTCCATCCCCCAACGATCTGTGCGATGGCAGACAATGTTGCGATATAGGATTTGGTCGCGGCAACACTGATTTCAGGGCCTGCCATCAGCGGAATGACATGGTCAACCGTATTGGCCAACGGGGAATCAACGACATTGACCAATGCTACGGTGCGGGCACCGGCATCACGGGCGGCCTCGGCATTCTTGACCAGATCCGGGCTTTTGCCCGACTGGGAGACGGCAATAAACAAGGCGTCCTTGCTGGCGATAGACCGGTTATATATCGAGACGATCGATGGGGCCGCAGATACGACCGGAATGCCAAGCTGGCTTTCAATCAGATATTTTGCGTAAAGCGTTGCATGATCAGAGCTGCCGCGCCCGCACGTCACAACGAATTTTGGCGGGTTGGCACGCAGGTTTGCGACCAGAGCATCAATTGCAGCCTTGTTATGATCAAGCTGCTTGGCAACGATGGCCGGGGCTTCGGCCAGTTCGCGACCCATCTGGGTTTTGGGTGTCCAGCGCGTGCTCATATCGAGTGTTTCCTCAAACTTTTGGGGCGACGTGCGACGCGATCATTTTCAGCGCGCATCAACTTGCATTTCGGCGATGAAGTCGTAACTGTCGCCACGATAATAGGAACGGGTGAATTCGACCGGTGTACCGTTGGCAAGGAAAGAACGGCGTTCGATGTAAAGGGCTGCGCTGCCATCAGGTACGCCAAGGATTTTTGCCGTTTCGCCATCAAACAATTCAGCCCGAAGACGTTGAAGAGCGCGTTCAGGCTTTTTGCCGTATTTTGCCAGCGCATCATAAAGCGACTTTTCGACTTCATCCGGGCTTGGCAGGAAGGCGCGTGGCACGACTGCGTATTCGAGAGCCATCGGTTTGTCATTGGCTGTACGCAAACGCCGTAACCTTGTTACTTCGGTACCCGGCGAAAGATTAAGCGCCATGGCTTCTTCGGGCGAGGCATGACCGAGGGTTTTTTCAATCCAGACTGCACCGGGCTTCATACCACGCGTGATCATATCCTCGGTAAAGGATGTCAGGCGCGAAAGGGCCTGTTCAACGCGCGGGGCGACAAATGTGCCTGCGCCGTGACGCTGTACAAGGACGCCTTCTTCTACAAGGGCACGCATGGCATTTCGTACGGTAACGCGTGAAATACCAAGTTCATTAGCTAGATCGCGTTCGCTTGGCAGGGCGTCATCGACTTTCAGGATACCATCATCGATAACGGCCTTGATTGCCGTTTGCAGGCGGCGATACAGCGGGCCATGACCGATATTTTCGATGTCCCGGGCACGCAGGCTTGCGATGACGTCTGCTGTACTGATCATGCATGCACCTTTTGATATTTCCTGGCCATCAGGATTGCCCCATGCAGGGCATCGTTTTGTGCCGGAACCAGATCGGACCGGATATCGTCAGGCATGCGTTTGGCCATCTGCTCGGCAAGGCCGCCCATCAAACTCAGCCGTTTCGCGCCGAATTCCTGAAGCTTGTGCAGAATATTGCGATTTGCGGTTACAGCAACATCAATGATGGCGGCAGCAGTCGAGTCACCATGGCTGTCGGCATCGAATACCATTGGGCAGAATGCGCCATAATCAGCTGGTCGGGCTTTCTCGGCAAAAGCGACGATTTCTTCTGGATTGTCGTTAAAATGTTTCATGACGGCGCGAGTCAGTTCGGATGACACCGCCAAACCTTCGTGGGCAAGCAGGGCGGTTTCAATCGCCGTCCGGCCAATACGGGCGCCGCTTCCGATATCAGAAATCTCGAAGCCCCAACCGGCAAGTGCCAATTCACGACCCTCGACAATCGCCTGTCCGCAGGTACCGGTTCCAACAATCAATATGGCACCATCAGCACCATCATGTGCGCCAAGGCATGCAGTGTAGGCATCGGTCGCAAAACAGGCACTGGCGAACGGATGTTTATAGGATTCGGCAAGTTTGCGTTCGCGCTCCAACGGCAAACCGGCCAGTCCAAGTCCTGCGTGCAAATCCGAAATGCGGCTGTCGGAAAGGCCTGCTTCCTTGAGTGCCATGGTCGCAGCGGCAATGATTTCGCCAAAGACGTGGTTTATGCCAAGGCGGGTATTTGCCCCGCCGCGCATGGCTTCACCGAGGGTCTCGCCCGCGCTATTGACAATGCGCGCCCGGCAGCGCGTACCGCCACCATCAATGCCAAGGTAGAGCTTTTCTTTTTGTGTCTTCTGCATTTTGACCATCCCTAACTGGCTGGATCATAGCAGAGTGGTATCTTAAAAAGCAATACCAATATAAATCCACTAATGCTGTTCTCGGTCCCATTTTGGCATTATGTAGATAAGAATGGCGCTGCCGGTGATAAATTGAAATCACCTATTATCTATCTGAAAATAAGTGAAACATGAGGTGGATCTGAGTAAATTTCGGGGTGCGTTCAGGAAGCACCTTGCCTTGCTGGTATCATAATGGTATTTAATTGATGGAGGGAGATTGGAAAATGGCATCACGCACTGAAGAATTTGATATGCGCTTTGCCGGGTTGGATCAGTGGTCCGACGCCGATTTCCTTATGGCTTTGTGGGAAGGCCAGATGCGCGCGGTCGCATCGCTGGGGCCGGTTCCTGTCGGATATGGCAACAGCCGCAAACGGGATAGCACGTCGCCTGGGCGGCGGCGGTCGTCTCGTTTATGTTGGTGCTGGAACTTCCGGCACGGTGGCCTGGCAGGATGCCAAGGAACTTGGCGGAACGTTTGGCTGGCCCGAAGACATGACCATTGTCATGTTGGCAGGCGGCTTGCAAAGCGAGCCGGGTGTATTCAATTCCGCTGAAGACGATACCAAAGCCGCAGAAGACGAAATTACCCGACATCGCATAGGTGAAGGTGACGCGGTTATCGCCGTCGCTGCTAGCGGCTCTACGCCTTATACATTGCGCGCCGTTAAACTGGCGCGTGAGCGCGGTGCTTACACCGTTGGTCTTTGCAATAACCCTGATGGCAAACTTTTGACGACGGCAGAGTGCGGTATTTTTCTTGATAGCGCGCCCGAAGTTATCGCTGGCTCAACCCGGATGGGGGCAGGGACCGCGCAGAAGGCTGCCATAAATATCCTTTCATCGCTTGTCATGAGCAAGCTGGGGCGACTTTTTGATAATCTGATGGTCGGCATGCGTGCCGAAAACATCAAGTTGCATGATCGCGCCATCCGCATTACGGGGCATATTGCTGGTTGCGATGCGCGGAATGCCGAAAGCGCCCTTGAAAAAGCACAGTTTGATATCCGCATCGCGGTCCTGATTGCCAAAGGGCACGAGACCGCGAAAGCCAAAGAAATTCTTGCGATGTTTAACGGAAATCTCCGGGCAGCGCTTGAGTATAAGGACTGACATCTGCAGGGATAGCAGTCCCCGACATTGATCAGAGGAGGCATAAATGTCGAATAAAGTGTTTGCAAAAGGCCTGGCAGCGGCCCTGGCGGCAAGTGTCGCCCTGGTTCCGTTGATGGCATCTGCCGGCGAACTCGTGATCGAGAGCTGGCGTAACGACGATATCGATATCTGGAATGACCAGATTATCCCGGCCTTTAACAAGGAATATCCTGAAATCAAAGTGACTTTCTCGCCGACCCCGCCGACCGATTATAACGCGCTGATCAATGCGAAATTCGCAGGCGGTACTGCTGGCGATCTGATTACCTGCCGTCCGTTCGATGCGTCGCTTGAACTTTACAAGCAGGGAAATCTTGCACCGCTTGATGATATCAAGGGGATGGACAATTTCTCGGACGTTGCGAAATCCGCATGGCAGACCGATGATGGTTCCGCCACCTTCTGTCTGCCACTGGCATCGGTTATTCATGGCTTCATCTATAACAAGGAAGCCTTCGAGGCGGCCGGTGTAGAAGTGCCGAAAACCCGCGAAGAGTTCTATGCCGCCCTTGATAAAATCAAGGAAGAAGGCAGCTATATCCCGATGGCAATGGGGACTGCTGATCAGTGGGAAGCCGCCACCATGGGCTTCCAGAACATTGGTCCGAATTACTGGAAAGGCGAAGAGGGCCGTAAAGCCCTGATCGATGGTAGCCAGAAATTCACCGACAAGCAGTATATTGATACCTTTACTGAAATGGCGAGCTGGTCGAACTATCTGCCGGACGGTTATGAAGCCATTTCCTATCCGGATGCGCAGAACCTGTTCTCGCTTGGTCGCGCGGCAGTTTATCCGGCCGGTTCGTGGGATATTTCCCTGTTTAACAGCCAAGCCGATTTTGAATTCGGTGCCTTCCCACCGCCACCGGCTGCGGGTTCGGATACCTGCTATATCAGTGATCATACCGATATCGCGCTGGGTCTGAATGCCAAATCGCCGAATGCCGCCGAAGCAAAGATCTTTCTCGAATGGATGACCGGTTCGGAATTTGCGTCGCTTTATTCGAACGCGCTGCCGGGTTTCTTCTCGTTGTCGAACCACAAGGTTGAAATCAGCGATCCGGTTGCCAACGAGTTCGTCAGCTGGCGCCAGAAATGCGAGTCAACCATTCGTAACTCGTATCAGATTCTGTCACGCGGCACGCCGAACCTTGAAAACGAACTGTGGAACATTTCCGCACAGGTTATCAACGGCACCGTTACCCCGGAAGAGGCAGGCAAAGCTACCGAAGCCGGACTTGCGAAGTGGTATGCGCCGCATCAGTAAGGCCTGAATACAGATGGCAGGTGACTTCTTGCGCCTGCCATCCTTGTATCCGCAGTAATATGTTGCAGTTCCGCAGATCACGCTGATTGACAAATGCGGCGGACAGGACTGCAATCAGGCGCTTAGATGAACGCTTTCGACCGGGGGCGCGTTCCCCTTACGCTTAATCTCAGAAAGACAGGATAAGGTATGGCGCATTCCGGGCCCATGACCGATTGGCGCAAGGCAAAATTGCCTGTGTTTGCCTTTCTGGCACCTGCGACGATCATCTACACATTGTTCATGATCTATCCGCTGATCGATTCCATACGTCTCAGTTTTTATTCCACGCCAAGCGGCGGGGAGATGGCCTTTGTCGGTTTCGATAACTATCGAACCATTCTGGGAGATCCGGACTGGTCGGCGACCTTCTGGAACAGTTTCTGGAACAACATGAAATTCTTTGCGGTTCACATGCTGGTGCAGAACCCGATCGGGATCGCGCTTGCGGGTATTTTAAGCCTTCCGCAACTGAGGTTCCGCAACACCTATCGCACGATGATGATCATGCCAACCATGCTGTCGGTGGTGATTGTCGGTTTCATCTGGCAACTGATCCTGAGCCCTGTCTGGGGTGTGGGCGTCGATATCCTTGATATTTTCGGCCTGAAATCACTGTTTGGTCCGTGGCTTGGCAAGGAAGGTTCGGCCCTGATCACGCTTTCCTTTATCTCGGTCTGGCAGTGGGTCGGCATCCCGCTGATGCTGATTTATGCGGCCCTTCTGGCTATCCCCGATGATCTGGTCGATGCGGCGATTGTCGATGGCGCGACCCATTTCGAGGTGTTTCTGCATATCAAGCTGCCGCTGGTTCTGCCGACGGTTGCGATGGTGTCGATCCTGACATTTGTGGGTAACTTCAATGCGTTCGACCTGATTTATGCCGTAAAGGGTGCGTTGGCCGGTCCGAATTTCTCGACCGATATCATGGGCACACTGTTCTATCGCACATTCTTTGGCTACCAGTTGCAGCTTGGCGATCCGAGCCTGGGGGCGACGGTCGCGTCACTGATGTTCCTGATCATTCTTGCTGGTGTTCTGTTCTATCTGTTCGCCGTGCAGCGCCGTCTGGCGCGCTACCAGTTGTAAGGAGGCGGCCAGATGATGATGAATAAAAATATTCGCAGGGAAGACATGTCGCGTGCCGTGATCGTGCATGCGATCCTGCTGACCTACACGTTGGTGGCGCTGTATCCGATCTTTCTCGTGATCATCAACGCATTCAAATCCCGCAAAGGTATTTTTAAAGACCCGATGGGGTTGCCGAATGCGGAAACCTTTAGTCTTGACGGTTTTACCAAAGTCCTGGCCAAGTCGAATTTCGAGCTGTTTTTCTTTAACAGCTTTACCGTAACCGTCGTTACCATCGTTATTGTTCTGCTGCTTGCATCGATGGCCGCCTGGGCGCTTTCGGAATACAAGTTTCCGGGCAATACGTGGCTTGCGCTGTATCTGGCTGTTGGCATCATGGTTCCGATCCGTCTGGGATCGGTTTCAATCCTGAACCTGATTGTGGAGTTGGGATTGATCAATACGTTGACCGCACTTGTGTTGGTCTATGTGGCGCAGGGGTTGCCTTTGGCGATCTTTATCCTGACAGAATTCATGCACCAGATACCCAAGGATTTGAAAGAAGCCGCCCGTTGCGACGGGGTCGGTGAATTCAAGATTTTCTTTGCAGTTATCCTGCCGCTGATCCGACCGGCCGTGGCAACGGTCGCCGTGTTTACCATGATCCCGATCTGGAATGATCTTTGGTTCCCGCTGATCCTTGCCCCGGGGGATGGCAAGCAGACCATTACGCTTGGTATCCAGCAATTCATTGGACAGTACGTTACCGACTGGAACGCGGTTCTGGCATCGTTGAGCCTCGCGATCATTCCGATCCTGATTCTTTATCTGATTTTCTCCCGACAACTCATTCGCGGCCTGACATCTGGCGCGGTGAAATGAGTATGATTGTGACAGGAGCTTACCTAAATGGCTGATTTGAAACTGGACCAGATCCGCAAAAGCTATGGCGCTGTTGACGTGCTGCATGGCATTGATCTGGATGTGAAGGACGGAGAGTTCGTCGTATTTGTTGGGCCGTCGGGCTGCGGCAAATCGACGTTACTGCGTATCATTGCCGGTCTGGAAGATATCACCGGTGGTGATCTGATGATCGACGGGGATATCGTCAATACCAAAAGCCCGCGCGACCGCGGGATTGCGATGGTATTCCAGTCCTATGCGCTTTATCCGCATATGACGGTCTATAAAAATATGGCGTTCGGCTTGAAGCTTGCCAATCACGACAAAAGCGCGATTGACCAGCGGGTGCGAGAAGCCGCCCGCATTCTGCAACTGGACAAGCTGCTGGATCGTCGTCCTTCTGAATTGTCGGGCGGGCAACGTCAGCGTGTCGCAATTGGTCGCGCCATTGTGCGTCAGCCGAAAGTTTTCCTGTTTGATGAACCACTGTCGAACCTGGATGCGGCGTTGCGCGTTCAAACCCGTATCGAGATCGCCAAGCTGCATCAGGAACTAAAATCAACGATTGTCTACGTCACACATGATCAGGTCGAAGCGATGACGCTTGCCGACAAGATCGTTGTGATGAATGCCGGCAATGTCGAGCAGGTCGGATCACCGATGCAGCTTTATCATCATCCGCAAACACGCTTTGTTGCCGGTTTTATCGGATCGCCTGCAATGAATTTCACAACGGTTCATATTGATGCCGTCGAACAGGGCAAGGTAACCGTTACCGTGCCGGGAGGCGCCAAGGCTGTTCTGCCGTTTGACGTGCCCGCAGGTGATGTCGGCAAGGATGTCGAACTGGGAGTCCGGCCGGAGCATCTTTCACCGGGTGAGCAGGGGGATTTGTCGATTTCCGGCGAGGTCGATGTTGTCGAGAAGCTCGGCGACTCTACCTATCTGTACCTCAAGCTGGCGAATGGGGACCGCTTCACAGTTCGCGCGCCTGGCCACAGCCGTATTAAAATTGGCGAAACTCTCAGTGCCGCAGCCGAAGCCGGGGCTTCTCATCTGTTTGATGCCAACGGAAAGGCCTATGACAAGCTTCAATGCCCACCGGAATATAGTGCCGCCGAATAGAGTTTAGCTTCCAGATATTTAGACATGAAGGGGTAGCCGGTTTGGCTGCCCCTTTTTTATTTGCAAGCAGATGCGTTTGGGGCCCGAAATTCCGAAAAATTGTTGCAGAAGTTTAACTTGCAGAAAGTCCGGTTTCACGGCGAGAATTGAAACGAATTGTTCAAAAGAACGCAAAATGATCGATTTTGCTTTCGTTTCAACAGAGTTTCTTGCGATACTGGTGCTGTCCCGGAACGTTAGCAATGCCCTAGAATGCATTGACGCCGGACAGGGGAAGTGCCGTCACGTCAACAGAGAGGTAAAATAATGTCGAAAAAGCATGGCGCACTGCGCGGTTCTTTGCTGGGGCTTACTGCTCTTGCCGGAATGGCGATGCTTGGTGCAAACGCACAGGCTGAAGAGCTTCGTTTGCTGACCTGGGGTGGATATGCCCCGGATGACGTCGTCGAGATGTTTGAGAAAGAGACCGGAATCGACGTTGAAGTCACGCTTTCGAACAACGAAGACATGATTTCCAAACTGCGTGCTACCGGTGGTGGCGGTTTCGATCTTGCCCAGCCGTCCCAGGACCGCATTTCTGGTGCACAGCTCGAATATGGCATTTACAAGCCGATTGATCTTTCCAAGATTGATGCTGCGAAGTTCATTCCTTCGATGCTGGAAGCAACCAAGAAAAATACCACGCTTGATGGCGAGGTTTATGGTGTCCCACATGTCTGGGGGACCAGCGGCCTGATCGTTGACACGACCAAAGCTGGTGACGTCAAAGATTATACCGATCTTTGCAATGCCGATATTTCGGGCAAGGTTTCCTATCGCCTGAAACGTCCAACCCTGATCGGATTTGCTTTTGCAATGGGTATGGACCCGTTTGCGGCATATGGCGATGAAGCCAAGTATCAGGAAATTCTTGATGCGGTTGAGAAAAAGCTGGTTGAGTGCAAGCCAAACGTCAAAACCTATTGGGAAGGCGGCGATGCACTGCTTAACCTTGTGCGGTCGGGCGAAGTTGTTGCCGCAATGGCATGGGATACCGGTGGCTGGAAACTCAATAACGACAACGCCGATATCACGTTTGTTGCCCCTGCATCAGGTGCATTGGGCTGGATCGATACCTTCGTCTTGCCGCGCAAATCCGATAACGAAGATGCTGCTTACAAGTGGATCAATTTCGTCATGCAGCCTGAGATTGCTGCCAAAATCACCGCAAGTGCCGGTAACTTTACCGCATCCAAAGGTGCGGACGAGTTTGCGGATGACAAGCTGAAGGCGCAGTTCCAGGGAAGCTTCCCAGCCGAAGCCCTTGATAACATTAAATGGTATCCGACGGTTCCGGCTGGCCTGGAAACCCTTGAAGGCAAAACGCTTGATCGTGTGAAAGCAGCACAGTCGTAAGCCAAGTTGCTCTGATCCTGTTTGGATCGGATGATAATGTCCCCGGCATATGTTGCCGGGGACATTGCATTTTTTCATTTCTGCGATAGCCGGGTTCAAGCTGGCATCGGTAATTCATTTCAAGCAGGCTCCTATGGCAGATCAATTCGACCTTGAATGTCGTGACGTGGTCAAAAAGTTTGACGCTTTTACCGCGGTAGATTCGATTTCACTTACGATTCCCAAAGGGTCCTTCTTTTCTATTCTGGGGCCAAGTGGTTGCGGTAAAACCACGCTGTTGCGCATGCTGGCCGGGTTTCAGGCACCGACATCGGGCGATATCCTTATCAAGGGATCATCGGTGCTGGGTGTCCCGCCAAACCGTCGACCGGTGAATATGGTATTTCAGCATCTGGCGCTGTTTCCGATGATGAATGTTTCGGAGAACGTGGCATACGGACTGAAACGCCGTGGTGCTGATCGGGCTACAATCGAGAAAAAGGTCATTGATACACTGGCACGTGTCGGGTTGCCGGATTCCGGCCCCAAACAGATCAGTCAGCTTTCTGGAGGGCAGAAACAGCGTATCGCAATTGCTCGCTGCCTTGTGCTGGAACCAGCGGTGCTGCTGCTTGATGAGCCGCTCGGCGCTCTTGATCTCAAGTTGCGTGAGCATATGAAGGTGGAGCTCAAGCAATTGCAGCACGAGATCGGCACGACCTTTGTTTACATCACGCACGACCAATCCGAAGCCTTGGTAATGTCCGATCAGGTGGCCGTCATGAATGCAGGCCGGTTTGAGCAGGTTGGGGCTCCGCAGGATCTTTATTACAACCCGCATACGGCTTTCGTTGCCGGATTTGTTGGAGAAAGCAATCGCTGGAAGGGGACGGTTGGCATGACGCATGACGATCATATCGTTATCAATCTACCGACCGGTGGGGCCGTTCTGGCATCTCGCAAGACTCATCCAACACTGGCTGAAGGGCAACCTGTTGATGTTTTTGTCCGTCCGGAAGCCATCGCGATTGACGGGCAGGGCAAGACTGACAATGCGATTGCCGCAAAAGTTGACAATGTTCTGTTTAATGGTGCCGCCAGCAGTGTTCAGGTCCGCGATAAGGCAACGGGCCATGAAATGACGGTTGCGTTACCGCAAACGGGTGTTTTTGCCAATCTGAAATCCGGTGATCTGGTCAATTTGACCTGGGGGGCTGAACAGACCCGATGCTTTGTCGCAGCACAAAATCAAGAGGCGACAGCATGACAAATCCTGCATCCTCGGGCACTGGCGGGGCTGTTCGCTTTGGCGCGCTATTGCTGGCTATGCCCTTGTTGCTTTGGCTGTTTTTGCTGGTGATCCTGCCGCATGTCGACTTGTTGCTTGTGTCGCTGCGTGAACGGATTTCATATGGCAAGTACGAATTCAGCCTGATCAATTACACCGAGTTTTTTGTCGAGCCGCTTTATTGGAACACCTATGTTCGAACGGCGGTGATGTCGATCATGGCGACCGTACTTACGCTTTTGATCGGTTTTCCTGTTTCCTATTACATCGCCAAAGTCATGCGGGGCAAAGGCAAGAATGTTTTGTTCCTGCTATGTCTGATCCCGTTCTGGGTATCAGAGCTGGTGCGGACGTTTGGCTGGATGATTTTGCTGCGCGAAAGCGGTGTGATCAGCAATTTCCTGCAATGGGCCGGGATCGCCGATGGGCCTGTTGAGATGCTTTATAATGATGCCACCATCATGGTGGGGCTTGTATATACGTCGATGTTGTTCATGGTCGTGCCTCTTGTGTCAGTACTTGACAGCCTTGACGACAGTTTGATTGAGGCAGGCTATGACCTTGGCGGAAATGCATTCACGGTGACACGCGATATCGTCATTCCGCATGCCATGCCCGGAATCGCGTCAGGCTGCATCGTTGTTTTCATGCTGACACTTGGTAACTATCTGACCCCGAACCTTTTGGGCGGCAAGGATAGCCTTTGGTTTACCGAGCAAATCTATACACAGTTCATCACGCGGTTTAACTGGGAATCCGGATCGGCATTCGGGTTCCTGCTGCTGGTTCTGTCATCGATGATTGTTTGGATCGGTCTGAAGCTGAGCCGCCAGACACTTTCAGAAACCGTGAGCTGAGGGAGGAAACCGCCATGATTCCGAGCATTCCGCAGCCGCGCTTTTACAAAGGCATTTACGCAGGGTATATCGCTCTATTTTTCATCTACCTTAGTGCGCCGTTGATTGTTGTTGGTGTGTTTGCCTTCAATGATAGCTTGTTCCCGTCCATGCCATGGGAGGGAGGCACACTCAAATGGTTCTTTGGCAGCGACGGTCCGTATATCGGAATATTCAATGACGGCAAGTTGCTGGAAAGCGTTGGGGTTTCAGCCTTTGTCGCATTTTGGGTGACCTTGCTGTCGGTTACTGTCGGAACCTGCAATGCGTTCCTGTTTGAACGTGCGCAGTTTCCGGGAAAAAATCTGCTTTATGTGGTGGCGTTGTCGCCCTTGGTTATTCCCGGGGTCATATTGGGCATATCGATTCTGGTCTTTTCCAATGCCATTGCAAACGGAATTGAAGAAGCGATTGGATGGGATCTTGATTTCCTGCGACCGGGGCTGTTTCTGGTGATTATCGGACAATTTGCCTTTATCACTACGATAACGACGCTGGTGATTTCTGCGCGTCTTCGCAAATTTGACATCAGCCTGGAAGAAGCCGCACTTAATCTTGGTGCAACACGACAGGCAGCTCTTTGGACGGTTACCATCCCATTCCTGAAACCGGCATTGATCGGGGCGGGGATCGTTGCATTCCTGATGTCGTTTGAAAATTTCAACACAACACTGATGCTAGTCGGATCTGATGCGCCGTTGACCATTGCCATGTTTGACCGCCTCAAACAGGGATCAACACCGGTTCTGAACGCGCTGTCCCTGCTGCTTATGGTGGTTTCTGGCGGCTTGGCATTGCTTTCCGTTTTTGTTCAGCGTGACAGGAATTCCACCTGAGATTACAGCGTCAAGATGCAGCGATCCATGTTCGCAAATGAACATTGAACGGGTATCCTTTGGGTACCCGTTTTGCATATGCAAATGGAGTTGTTGCAATGCGTTGTTGCAAGTGCATGACTTTGTAATATTTGTGAAAGTGCCGAAAAATCTGGGGAAATGTTAAATGTGCGCATGTGAAAGACATTAATGCCATTCATCAGGATTGAAAGCCTTTGCAAGCTGTTCGATTTATGAGATGTTCATATGAACATTTGAAGGGGTCGAATACACAATAAAAATCAAAAACTGACAGTTTTTAAGGTCATTTCGCGCATCAAAAGTAAATTTCCGAAAACTGTCACTTGAGGAAACGTCCCCCTCGAATGAAAACGAATGCGTTGTGTCGACCGATCAACAGGCGGTTGGCGCGAACGAGTTTTTATTTGGGAGATAGAAGATCATGTTTCGCAAAACCCTGATGGCAGCAGCAGCTGTGTTCGCACTGGGCGGCACAGCGAATGCTGCGACCGAGATCACCTGGTGGCATGCCATGGACGGCGCACTGGGCGATGTCGTCAATCAGATCACTGCCGACTTCAACGCCAGCCAAGACGAATATCAACTGGTTGCTGTGAACAAAGGCGGTTACGAAGACACGATGACGGCCGGTATTGCTGCTTTCCGCGCGAAAAACCAGCCGAACATCATCCAGATCTTCGATGCCGGTGCTGCAACCATCATTAACGCCAAAGGCGCTGTTAAACCGGTTCAGGACCTTATGCAGTCAAATGGTGTCAAGTTTGACATCAATGATTACATCCCGGGGGTTCGCTACTTCTATGCCGATTCCGACGGCAAGATGATTGGCATGCCGTTCAACAGCTCGACCCCGCTGCTTTATTTCAACAAAGATGCGTTGGCCAAAGCCGGTGTTGAGGTGCCGAAAACCTGGCAGGAATTCGAAGAAATCGCACCGAAGCTGAAAGAAGCCGGTTTCGAAGGCCTTGCCGAGTCACACAGCCCGTGGATCTTCTTTGAAAACTTCATGTCGCGTCACAACCTTCAGATGGCAACCGCCAACAATGGTTATGATAGCACGGATGTTGAACTTCTATACAACAATGACGCGCTCAAAGATCACTGGAAGCACGTCAAAGAATGGAAAGATGCCGGTTATTTCGGTTACTATGGCCGCGCATGGGGCGCCAACCAGGACGCCTTCCTGCAGCAGAAAGCCGCAATGTGGCTCGGTTCTTCCGGCTCGTTCGGTGGTCTGAAAAAATCTGCACAGTTTGAATTTGGCACTTCGACCCTTCCATATTGGGAAGGCGTTGGTGACGCGCCGAAATCGACCTTCATCGGTGGTGCCTCGCTGTTCGCATTCTCTGGCCACAGTGCAGAAGAAGATGCCGGCGTTGCCAAATTCTTCGAGTTCCTGACCAAACCGGAAACCCAGTTCTACTGGCACAAAGAAACCGGTTATGTTCCGATCACCACCGCGGCCTACGAACTTGCCAAGAAAGAAGGCTACTATAACGAAAGCCCGGACGCCGAAGTCGGCATTCAGCAGCTTTCCGAAGAAGGTGGAGAGTGGACCAAAGGTTATCGCCTTGGTTTCTACGTTCAGATCCGTGAAGTCATCTATCGCGAAGTCGACAAGATGATGAATGGTGAAGCAACCATCGATCAAGCTTTTGTTACGATCGAGGAAGAAGGCAATGCGCTTCTGAAACGCTTCCACGATACCTATTCGAACTAAGCATTATCTCGCTGACAGGGCGGCTTTTACCGGCCGCCCTGTTTTTCGATTCCTGGACCGGTCTTGGGGTTGCGTCAGCAATGAAACGCGTACAATTCGGGCACAGCCCGGTGCCATACTTTTTTGTGGCACCACAAATTCTGATTATTGCGATATTTTTCCTGTGGCCTGCCGCACAGGCAGTTTATCAGTCTTTCCTGCTTGAGGACGCCTTTGGCATGTCCTCGCAATTTGTTTGGTTCCGAAATTTTGAGGATGTGCTTTCGAGCAGCAGCTGGCTGAAGTCAGCCATTTTCACAGCTGTCTTTTCCTTCCTTGTGGCATTCATTTCCATCGCGATTTCGCTGTTTCTTGCCGTTCGGGCCGATGAAGTGATCCGTGGAGCCAAATCATATAAAACGCTTTTGATGTGGGGATATGCCGTTGCGCCGCCCGTGGCGGGCTTGCTGGGCAATATGTTGTTCAACCCTTTGATGGGCGATCTATACAAGCTGTTCAACAGCTTCGGGTTTGAGTTCAATCACATCCAGAATGCCAATGATGCGGCATTTGTCGTGACACTGATTGCCGTGTGGAAACAGGTCAGTGTGAATTTCATTTTCTTCCTGTCAGGTTTGCAGGGAATTCCGAAATCGGTAACTGAAGCCGCCACGCTGGATTGCAAAAGTGCGGAACGTCGTTTCTGGACGATTACCTTCCCTCTGCTGGCGCCAACCACATTCTTCCTGATGGTGATCAACCTGACCTATGCGTTCTTTGAAACGTTCGGGATCATCGATGTTTCCACCAAGGGATCACCGGGCGGTGCGACAGCAACCCTTGTTTACAAGGTTTATGTCGACGGATTCCTTGGAGCGGATATGGGCGGTAGTTCGGCGCAATCCGTGCTGCTTATGATCATGGTCAGCGTGCTGACTGTGTTCCAGTTCCGATTTATCGAACGCAAAGTGCATTATTAGGGGGGACGCGTCATGTATCAGTCAAAATGGCGTTCTATTACCAATCATGTGATCCTTATTCTTGGATCGCTCTTTATGATCTTGCCGGTATGGATTGCGTTCGTTTCATCGACCCATACGCGTGAATTTCTGTTCCAGAACGGCTTGCAGTTCTGGTTTGGCGGACATTTCCTTGAAAATTATGGCGCGATCCTGTTTGACACGGCAGCAACAAAAGGCCGTGTTACGGCGCTTGAAATGCTGTTTAACAGCATGGTTCTTGGACTTGGCTTTGCGATTGGCAAAGTCATCATTTCAATGATGGCGGCATATGCGATCGTCTATTTCCGCTTCCGGCTTGCGGTGCCGATATTCTGGGTCATTTTCTCGACCCTTTTGCTGCCTCTTGAAGTGCGAATTGTGCCATCCTACGAGGTGGTATCAAGCCTTGGGCTACTCAATACCTATACCGGCTTGATCCTACCGCTGATTGCGTCGGCAACAGGTACGTTTTTCTTCCGTCAGTTTTTCCGGTCTGTTCCGGATGAGCTTTTGGAAGCCGCGCGTCTGGATGGGGCAGGGCCGCTTCGTTTCTTCATCGATATCCTGGTGCCGCTTTCGGTCACCATGATTGCTGCGATCTTTATCATCATGTTTGTGGTTGGCTGGAACCAGTATCTTTGGCCGTTGCTGATGACTACTGATGATCAGCTTTACACCATCGTGATCGGGATCAAGCAGGTTTATAATTCGCTTTATGAAGGCGGCCAGATTCCGCAGTTCCCCAAGGCATTTGCACTGACAATCATGGCAACCATCCCGCCGGTACTGGTGGTGGTGATTTTCCAGCGAATGTTCGTAAAAGGTCTGGTCGAAACCGAAAAATAGGCTCGATCAACCATTTGATATCAGTGATTTAAAGATACACAGATCCGCATACAGGATACGAAAATGGCAACTGTTACCCTTAATCGGGCTGAAAAAACCTATGACAACGGCTTCAAGGCTTTGCATGGTATCGATCTTCATATTGGTGACGGGGAATTCACCGTTCTGGTCGGCCCGTCGGGCTGTGGCAAATCAACACTTCTGCGAATGATCGCGGGCCTTGAAAGCATTACAGGTGGCGAGATCAAAATCGATGACCGGGTTGTCAACAATGTTGCGCCAGCTGATCGTGACATCGCGATGGTGTTTCAGAACTATGCGCTTTATCCGCATATGACCAACTATGCCAACATGGCATATGGTCTTAAAAATCGCGGATACAGCAAGGTGGAAATCGACACCCGCGTTCGAGATGCCGCCAAGATTCTTCAGCTTGACGATTATCTGGAACGCAAACCGCAGCAGCTTTCGGGCGGGCAGCGCCAGCGTGTGGCAATGGGGCGTGCAATTGTGCGCGAACCAAAGGTTTTTCTGTTTGATGAGCCGCTGTCGAACCTTGATGCAAAGCTTCGTGTCGATATGAGGCTTGAGATCAAGAACCTTCAGCAACGTCTTGGAATTACGTCAGTTTATGTGACGCATGATCAGGTCGAAGCCATGACACTGGCAGATCGCCTGATTGTCATGAATGCTGGCGTTGCCGAACAGATTGGTACGCCGATTGAAATATATGAAAAACCGGCCAGCCTCTTCGTCGCGAGCTTCATCGGATCGCCGTCAATGAACTTCCTGAACGGGACGGTTTCGGATGACAAAAGCCACGTCGTTATCGGCGATGGCAGCAAGATTGATCTTGATCATCAGATCGAGGCCGGTCGCGAACTGGTGGTCGGTGTCCGTCCAGAACACTTTACCCTGACTGTCGATGGCAGTGGTGCATTGAAGGCCAGGGTTCGAATGATTGAGTCGCTTGGTGCGGAAACGCTGGTCTATCTTGAATTCGGTGAAAAGAATGAGAGTGTAACGTTGCGCATGCAGGGCACGCATCAGTTTGCCAAAGGACAGGAACTGGCACTTTCGACCACAACCGATCAGGTGCATCTGTTTGACAGGGACAGTGGCAAGCGTCTCTGATCTTGATTTGATCTCTGGTTCGTCGCAAGACGGTCTGCAGCGGCCCCGGTGCGTCGATCGTGCCGGGGCTGTTTTTTAGACGGAAGGAATGCGTAACCGGGTTAATTTTGTCCTTGTTTCGATACAGCCAAGCAGGTAGTTCCTTGGCCATACAACGCAGGAGCATCATGTGAACGCCGAACAGAAACAGGTTCTTTATCAGGAAGCTGAAAAAGAACTGATCAGCATCACTCAGGGTGAAACCAATGTCACCGCGTTGATGGCGACAATCAGCTGTATTCTTGCACAAAAGTTCGACTATTATTTCTGGACTGGCTTTTATATCGTTGATCCAGCGAAAGAAAATGAACTGGTCGTCGGGCCTTATCAGGGGACTTTGGGGTGCCTGCGCATTCCGTTTGGTCGCGGTGTTTGCGGCACAGCTGCTGCGACGCTCAAAACCCAGGTTGTTGAAGATGTTCACGCTTTTCCGGGGCATATCGCCTGTGACAGCCGGTCGAACTCCGAGATTGTCGTGCCAGTGCTTAATGCGCAAGGACAGTTGATTGCGGTGCTCGACGTCGATAGTGTCGAGACTGGTTCGTTCGACGATACTGATCGCATCGCACTTGAAACTTTAATGCAGCGCATTTTTGCGCAATGATAACTCACCAGTTTCGTTCATACGAAACGGCGGACAACACAAACTTTGGAAGATAACCCATGGCTGGCAGTGTCAATAAAGTCATTCTCGTCGGGAACCTCGGCCGCGATCCTGAAATTCGTTTCACCCAGGCTGGCAAAAAGATTGCCAATTTCAGCATTGCGACCTCGGAACAGTGGCGAGACCGCCAGTCGGGCGAGCGTCGCGAGCGCACCGAATGGCATCGCATCGTCGTTTTCAACGAAGGTTTGGCCGATGTGGTCGAACGCTTTGTGAAAAAAGGCAGCAAGCTTTATATCGAAGGCCAGCTTCGCACCCGCAAATGGCAGGGGCAGGACGGCAAGGACAATTACACCACTGAAATCGTGCTTGAAGGCTTCAATTCGAACCTGACCATGCTCGACAACCGCGGCGAAGGCGGCGGCATGGGTGGCGGCGGCGCAAGCTCTGGCGGCAGCTATGGATCGGACAATGGTGGCGGTTATGGCGGCGGATCGGATGCCGGTTGGGGCAATGGTAGCTCGTCAGGCGGCGGTTCTGCGCCTGCCGGAGCACCGGATCTTGATGACGAAATTCCGTTCTAAGACGCGGTTGGTTGCAAGACTTGTTGATGCCCTCGGGAACCTGCTTTTTCGGGGGCATTTTTGTTCATGCCAGAAGAGTGCATCTGAATAAGCCACCCAGCCGATCTTCCGGTTCCCAGCCTCGCATCTGAGAAAAGTAGCATTCCCATGACATCGAATGGCAAGTTGACCCTTGATTTCATAAAGCAGCAGGCAGAAGAAGAACAACTAATACCGACGAACTTCAAGCAGGTGAAGCTGACAAAGAAGTTTCTGTTGCCGCACATCCGGGAATTGCAAGACGACATGCTAAGTCTGAGATTGCAGTTTGATCGTGAGTTTGAGCAGGCCCGGCACCCGAAAAAAGGCGAATATCCCAAGGGATACTGCTATGAAATCACCAAAGGCGTCAAAGAGCTTTTGGTGCATGAGTTGCAGGCACCAAAGACCTTGGGGATTGGCGCGTTACGAGACTTTTGTCTGAATGGTGGACTAGCCAAACGTGTTTGGGGCAATCTTCGACACGAATATTTTCAGAATGCTTTCCAGTTCGGCGATCTTTATGTCGATGTTTCCAATGACACAGTGACGATCACCAAGCCAAAGGTGGAAATCCTTCCGCTGGCCAAAGCCCGCTTCTATTCGATCTCGGACTATGACATCTATGCCGGGCTCGCAGAGAAATACTGGAAGGGTAATATCTATCCAAACCGGCTTTTGCCTGAATTGGCTGTTTTGTTCCCGATTTTCTTTGTTTCGGCGGACGGGAAGCTCGAAGCGCATGCGAATTACCAGACGATCCTGTATCGCAATATGCAACTCGATTTCGCGTTAGCGGAGAGGTTTCTGACCAAGGGCAGGTTTCAAGATCGGGTATTGCCTGAAAACCATGCCAAACGCCTGATATCCGAGTTCGGCGGTCTTGAAATGCCGGTATCAAATGATGACCTTAAAAGACACTTCGCCGCCGCCCGGCAAAGCGAATTACGGCTGGATGCTGTTCGTTGTCAATTGCTGCTTGATCAGGCGCGAGCAATTTGAAATTGTTGTAACTTCAAACATATAATGTGTTCGTTTGAACATTTGCGCGGTATTCAAATCCGGGAATATAAATTTGGTCGGACCGATCTTTGGTAACCCGGACATGGGTAGAAACTACATCGTGCAGGACTGTGTCTATGCCGTCATCCGCAACGATGCCGGTGAGGTTGCGGTTGCGCGCACTCCCAAAGGCGTGGTTCTCATCGGGGGCGGGGTCGAGCGTGGCGAAAGTGAGCGTGATGCCTTGCATCGCGAAGCATATGAAGAATCCGGTTACAGGATAGATATTCGCAATCGTCTTGGAATTGCTTCACAATATGTCAGCAATTTTACCAAAGGCCGGTTTCGGCTCAAGCGTGGTGTGTTCTTCCTGTGCGAGTTCACTGAACGACTTGGGCCGCCAGTTGAACCGGATCATGAACTGATCTGGCTTGCCTATGATGATGCGCATCAAAAATTGATCCGGCCATTTCATCGTTGGGCGCTTGAAGTAGGATTTGCGGGAGAGCAGGCATCGCCTTAACCGCAACACTTTTTATATTTCTTGCCCGAACCACAAGGGCAGGGATCATTGCGACCAATGTTGACGGAGTTAAGAACAGTTTTTAGGTTTCCTTGTTCGGGAAATTTACCATCTATATAAAGCCAGTTCCCGTTGCGGCGTTCAAATCGGGATATTTCGTGCAAGACATGATCGGTACCTCTATCGCGAAACCGGGCAACGAATTCGACAATGCCATTCTGATCAAGAATACCGCCTTTATCCGTCGCAATGATTTCCAGTCCAGTCCATTCGCATCTGTCCGACCTGATCTGATCCTGATCAAATCCTGATGCCTTTTCCGGAGCCAGTGTTGCCAGAAGGTAATCCGCGTCTCGGCAAACAAATGCGCTGTAACGAGCGCGCATCAATTGTTCGGCAGTTGAGGCTTTTCGCTTTCCAGCCAGGATTGCCCCGCAGCAATTGTTGAAACTTTCGCCTTTTCCACAAGGGCAGGGGCCTATGGCTGCAGGTTTATGCATCGCACTTCACAACTGTCCATTGGTCACATAAATCATTGTCGCTCAAACGCATTGTTAATGTCGTGTCATACCAGCCCCAACAGGAGCGGATATCGACCCGTCCCATTATCACATTTTATGGGATGCCTTAAAACGCTGCAAAAAACAATCAGTATGCCTTCTTTTTGCCGTATATCGATTTTAGCGTGAAGATATTGGTATTGATAATTCCCGACTGCGTTTATCGGGTAAATTATGTAAAATACTGATATTGAAAGTTAAATATAGCTGAAATCCAGTCAGGTTTATCTTGACGAATTTAGTCGGATTTAGGTATATTAACTTTTGCGGGTGGGGGCCCAATGGCACCGCCGGATGATGTTCCGGCCTAATGGCGGACATGTAAATTGTCGATTTGCTTCGAGGAAGGAAGAGACACGATGAATATACGTTATCTTTGCGTCTGCTGTCCTCTCCCATAGGGCCTATGGGATGAAATTGCGACCGGACGAAACCATTTCCCAAAATGAATGCCGGTCGTCCACGTGATTTAAGTCACAACTGACAGTGTTTGCGCGTCATCTAAAGTCTGTTTGAATTCGTAGGAAGAATTGTCAGGCGTGGTGCGTAAACCTCTCTGGAGGACATGATATGAGCACGATTAAATTACCTGCAGTACCGCAGGACGACGGTTTCTCCGGTTACCTGAGACAGGTCTGGAAGTTTCCGATGCTCAGCGTAGACGAAGAATATATGCTTGCACGCCGCTATCACGAGCATGACGACACGGATGCAGCTCACAAGCTGGTCACAAGTCACTTGCGTCTTGTTGCGAAAATTGCGTTCGGCTATCGGGGCTATGGCCTTCCAATGGCTGATCTGGTGGCCGAGGGCAATACTGGCCTTATGCGGGCTGTTCAAAAATTCGATCCGGAACGTGGTTTCCGTCTGTCGACCTATGCAATGTGGTGGATCAAGGCGGCAGTGACCGAATATATCCTTCACAGTTGGTCGATGGTGAAACTTGGCACCATGGCAGCGCAGAAAAAGCTGTTCTTCAGCCTTCGTAAAGCCAAAAAGCAGCTTAACATCTATGACAATGGCGAACTGTCACCCGAACAGGCAGATGCCGTTGCCGAGAAGCTTGGCGTGACCGGTAAAGAAGCGCTTGAAATGAACCGTCGCCTTGCAGCGCGTGATTTCTCGCTTAACACACCAATGCCGAAAGACGAAGGCATGGAGTATCTTGATACTCTGTCGTCTGATGCACCAAGCCCGGAAAGCATCGTTGCAGATGCCGAGGAGCGTGTTTTACATAACGACATGCTGAAAAGCGCGATGGGTGAGTTGCCAGAGCGTGAGCGTGAGATTATCGAAGCCCGTTTCCTGAGTGATGATCCGATTACGCTTGAAAAACTTGGCGAACGCTTTGGCGTAAGTCGCGAACGTGTTCGTCAGCTTGAGGCGCGCGCATTCAAAAAAATTCAGGAATCTGTTCTGACGCAGCATGCTGCAGCGTGATCAGATTTCCACTAATCGATCAAAAGGCGGCATCTTCTGATGTCGCCTTTTTGTTTTCGTGAGGGTTGAATTTACCTACGTAAAGCGCGCGAGCGGGTAATGATGTCTTTGGTTTTGTCCCAAAGCCTGTAGTCATCAAGCTGCACGAAAGGCACCCAGCGGGCATCGGCAGCATCGCCGCCAGTCTTTAAATCGGTTTCTTGTGCTTCGGCGACAAAGTCGATCAGGGTATAGTGATATTGAACCTGCCCATTGCCATCTGGCGTGATCAGGTCGACTGTATCAATCAGAACCGGGGTTGATACGATGATACCGGCTTCCTCCAGGACTTCCCGCCGAACCGCATCACGCAATGTTTCACCAAGCTCCTGTGCGCCGCCGGGAATGCTCCAACTGCCTTTACTTGGCGCCTTGCCCCGTTTGATCAGTAAAACATTTTCGTCATTCCAAATAACAGCACCAACTCCGATGATCGGTCTGGCAAGGTAATCTCGCTTATCGTCTATATCAGACATCATCCTCATCTTCTATGTCTTCATCCGGATCAGGAACGTCATGGGCGACTTTTCCTGTCATTTCCCGCGCCCTTATGGCAGGTCGGCCAAGAAACTGATCTTCGGATTCCGGACGCAAAGACATCACGAAATCGACTGCTGGCGCGTCACCCAGGGCAAATTGACGTGCAGTTTTATAATCGGGCGCTGTTACCTTCGCTGTGCGGATACCGACAGAGCCATTATCATCGTATATGTATTCAACAATCCAGACCTGCAAAACAACTCCTTTTCAATGGCGGTTGATGCCGCCTGTTTTGTTTGGTTGCGCCACAAACTTGAATGCTGCTATCACTCTATAAATAGGAACTTTCCAGCTTAATAGTCGCAGCATTGCCATACTGTTAATGACAAATGGTGAATGCAAATATGTATTACAGGTCAAAAGATGTAATGCGATGTCTCTTCACAGGTGATCAATGACCGCCAATCACGATAACCAACATGATTCGGATAGCGAAAACGCCGGACATGCCCTTCCCAGTCCGGGCTTTTTTGCCCGTGTGCGTGCCTATTTTCTGACAGGCGTTCTCGTCAGTGCGCCACTTGTTATAACATTTGGTCTGGCATGGTGGTTTATAGAATTCGTCGACAGTAAGGTCATGCCGCTAATTCCGGGGCATTACAACCCGGTCTATTACCTGCCCGAAGGTTATCAGGAATACGGTATCCCGGGATTTGGTTTGTTGGTGATCCTGATTTTCATTACGGTTGTCGGCTGGTTCACCACCAACTTTGCCGGACGCGCGCTGATCAAGCTTTATGAACGTATTCTGGCGCGTATTCCTGCGGTTCGCAGCATTTATGGCGCGGTCAAACAGATACTTGAAACGGTGCTGGCCAATCAGTCAAATGCATTCCGTCAGGCTGTTTTGCTGGAATATCCGCGCCGCGGCATGTGGGCTATTGGCTTTATTACCGGCGAGACAAAGGGTGAAGTGCAGAACCTGACGGAAGATACGGTTATCAATATCTTTTTGCCAACCACACCAAACCCGACATCGGGGTTCCTTTTGTTCGTGCCACGCCGGGATATCGTGATCCTTGATATGACGGTCGAAGAGGCGATCAAAATGGTTATGTCAGGCGGGATTGTTACACCAACTGATCGTCGCAGTGCTGAACTTCAGGCCAAGCCGCGTGTTTCCGCAAAGACATACGAAGACGTAGATGTTTTGCGTGAAAAAGAAAACATACCGGTTCTGGTTTCCAAACATCCCGAACCGGGGAACGAGAATACCGATGACAAAAGCCGCGAGGATGCGTAAAGCGGTTTAATGGAAAACAAAAAACAAGGGCACCGCAATTTGCAAGCGCCCTTGTTTTTTAGCCGGACCGGAAATAGCGAACGGCTTCGTCGCGCTCGAAAAGATACAGCAACAACCGCAATGCCTCGCCGCGCGGCTTTTGCAGATCGGGATCAAGTTCGACAATCAGTCGGGCATCATCACGTGCAATTGCAAGCAAATCCCCATGCATCTCGAGACTGGCTAGGCGATAGGCTTGCAAACCGCTTTGCCGGGTGCCCAATACTTCGCCAGCGCCTCTCAAACGAAGGTCTTCTTCGGCAATGATAAAACCGTCTTCGGTTTCGCGCATGATTTTCAGGCGAGCTTTTGAAATTTCGCCTAATGGTGAACCGTAAAGCAGCAGACAGGTTGATGCCGCGTCTCCACGTCCGATCCGTCCGCGTAGCTGATGCAGCTGTGCCAACCCAAAACGTTCAGCATGTTCTATGACCATGATTGTCGCTTCCGGGACGTTGACACCAACCTCAATCACGGTGGTTGCGACAAGAATTGACAGATCACCGTGGGCGAAGCGTTCCATCACGGTGTCCTTGTCCTTGGCTTTCATTTTGCCGTGGATAAGCCCGACACGACTTTCGCCAAAAAGTTCGACCAGAATGCGATAACGTTCTTCTGCTGCCTGCAGGTCAAGGATTTCGGAATCCTCGACCAACGGGCACACCCAGTAAATCTTGGTCCCGGTGCGCATGGCGCGCCCGATGCCTGATATCACGTCATCCGCTTTGTCAGCGGGTAGGACACGTGTATCAACGGGCTTTCTTCCTGGTGGTTTTTCATCCAATCGCGATACTTCCATATCTCCAAAGGCCGTTAGGGTCAGGGTTCTGGGGATAGGTGTTGCCGTCATGACCAGGACGTCGACAGCCTGTCCCTTGCCAGCCAGCATCAAACGTTGATGGACGCCAAATCGATGTTGTTCATCGACAACGGCGAAAGCCAGATTGCGGAATTTCACGTCTTCCTGAAACAGTGCATGTGTACCAACGGCAATCTGAAAAGTGCCATCTGCAAAACCTTCGAGCGCAGCTTTACGACTTTTGCCTTTATTACGACCCGTCAGGATTGCGCAGGTCACACCGATCTTTTCAAGAAGCGGGGTGATCGTTTCAAAATGCTGACGGGCAAGAATTTCAGTCGGCGCCATCAAAGCAGCCTGACTGCCTGTTTCGATTGCATTCAGCATGGCCATCAGGGCGACAACCGTTTTTCCCGAGCCAACATCCCCCTGAAGCAGGCGTAGCATGCGTCCGTTGCCACCCATGTCTTCGTAAATGTCTTTCAGTGCGCGTTGCTGCGCACCTGTCATGGCAAAGGGAAGTTCTGCTTCAAGTGCCTTGCGCAAACGGCCATCACCGTTTGTTGCTCGTCCGCCCAGCTTCCGCATCTTTGCTCGAATAAGCGCAAGGGCAAGCTGGTTTGCCAGCAGTTCGTCATAGGCAAGTCGTTTGCGGGCAGGGTGGTCAGGTGACAGGTCGCCATCATTTTCAGGGTTATGAACCTGATGCAGGGCGGACTTCAGATCAGGCCATTTGTGCCGTGCCTGTAGGGCGGGGTCATGCCATTCCGGGAGCTCCGGTACCATCGCAAGAGCCGCACGAGTTGATTTGGTAAGAGTTTTACCCGTGACACCAGCTGACATCGGGTACACAGGCTCCACGGTTTGAATTTCATCACGCTCGGCCTCGGTACCAATTCGGTCAGGATGGGTGATCTGGTATTCACCGCGATAATGATCAATTTTGCCCGAGATGATACGCTTTTCACCAACCGGCAGAACTTCGTTCAGATATTTGGCCCTGGCATTGAAAAATGCCAAAACCAGAGGGCCACTTTGAGTTTTGCAAATGACCCGATACGGGCGGCGCCGATTTGGCGGTGCATCATGGCGTTCGATCCAGACATCCAGCGTAACAATCGATCCATCAATTGTTTCTGTTAGAGGCGGAGAAAAACGTCGATCAATCAGCCCCGATGGCAGATGCCACAGCAAATCGACCACATGTTCGCCGCCGATCAACCGCGCAAGCAAAGGCTTCAGGCGCGGACCAATGCCGGGCAGGCTGTCGATTTCAGCAAAAAGCGGGAACAATATTTCCGGGCGCATGACGGTTTCGTTGTGTTTTCGGATAAGAACGTTAATAGAACAAATCGGTTTAGGTGCTGGGTATACAACAAAATTATCGTGCGACAACCGACAAGTCACGAGCCAATGCAAATTGGATGGATGACAGCATGGACCAATTGGCGAATTTACCGTACAAACCATGCCACAAAAGACAAACTGTGCCTTTGGTTTTATGCCGATGCACAGTGATCAGAAAAGACAGGAGATGAACGTGAGTATCGACAGCAAAGAACTTGAAGTCCGACGCAAGAAATTGCTGTTTCGCGGCGGCCATCGCGGTACCAAGGAAAACGATATCCTGATCGGTCGTTTCATGGAGGCGCACCTTGCCACCCTGTCAGAAGAACAGCTCGAACGTTTTGAAATCCTGATGAATGATGTTCCCGATGCCGATTTCTTTAAGTGGGCAACGGGCAAAGAGCAGGCACCGGAGGAATATGATACCGACGTGCTGCACATGATTCAGGAACTTAGCAACGCCAGATAAGAAATTGAATAAATTAAAAGAAATCATTTCAACAAAAGGTCGCAAGCGGCTGTGTGGCGTTCCCGAGGGTGCCGACGCTTTATTGTTGCGCGAATTGCTGGATGCATTGGCAAACGACGCCACAATCCTGCATATCGTGCGCGATGACAAACGCATGGCCCAGCTTGCCGAGGCACTTGCTTTCTTTGCGGGCGAGGTCGAAGTCTTAACCTTGCCGGCGTGGGATTGCTTGCCCTATGACCGGGTTTCACCGATTGCCGAAGTAACGGCACGCAGGGTTGAAACATTGACGACACTGGCTGAGGATATCAAACCGGCCAGCGGGCAGGGACGTATCGTTCTGGCAACAGCAGCGGCAGTCATGCAGCGCGTCCCGCGGGTAGATGTTATGCGCGATGGCAAACTGACCTTTAAATCAGGACAGGAGCATTCGCGCGCCGATCTGACCGGCTATTTTGATCGGATGGGCTATAACCGTGCCGAACAGGTTATGGAGCCCGGTGATTACGCGGTTCGCGGCGATATTGTTGATATCTTTGCGCCGGGTATGAAAGAGCCTGTGCGACTTGATTTCTTTGGTGACGAGATCGAAAGCATTCGCCGGTTTGACGTTGAAACCCAGCGCACGGTCGGACGGATCAACGAAATCGCCCTTCTGCCCGTTGGCGAAGTGTTTCTGGATCACGAAAGCATTTCCCGGTTCCGCAGCGGATATCGCGAACTTTTTGGCGTCGTATCGCAAACTGATCCACTTTATGAATCGATCAGTAACGGCTTGAAATATGGTGGCATGGAGCATTGGCTGCCGTTGTTCCACGACGGTATGGACACTGTATTTGCCTATCTTCCGGGTGTAATGGTCAGCCTTGATCATCAATATGGCGAGGTCATCGAAAACCGCCTTGAGATGATTGACGATTATTATCAGGCACGCCTGAATATAAAGGGCGGCGGGCTTTCGGGGGACAATGTTTATAAACCTGTGCCGCCCGAGCGGCTTTACCTTGATCAGGCCGAATTTGACCGGATGCTGAATGATCGCACGGTTCTAGAACTTTCACCTTACTACGAAGAAGAAAGTGCTGAGCGTGCCGTTTTTGACATGGGGGCGCGTCCTGGGCGCGACTTTGGTGATGTTCGGGCACGGGCCGATACCAATCTTTATGATGAATTGCGTGATTTCATCGTCGCCCAACGTGGAAAGAATCAACAGGTTGTTATCGCAGCTTATTCCGATGGATCACGTGACCGTATGGTTTCGGTTCTGCGCGAACATGGTGTTGCAAAGGTTGTTACGGCAGAATGCTGGGAAGATGTTACGGACGATCTGACGCCAGAACAGCTTGCTGTTGTTATTCTCGATCTTGAACACGGGTTCCGCCGTGAAGGTCTTTGGATACTTTCGGAACAGGATATTCTTGGCGATCGTATGAGCCGTCCAGGCGGACGACGTCGCAAGGCTGAAAACTTCCTGCGTGAGGCATCCGAGATTTCAGAGGGGGACCTTGTCGTCCATCTTGACCACGGGATCGGTCGTTATCTTGGTCTTCGGACCGTTACGGCGGGTGGTGCGCCTCACGATTGTCTGGAACTGGAATATGATGGCGGCGACAAGCTTTTTGTTCCGGTTGAGAATATCGAAGTTCTATCGCGCTATGGCTCGGACGAGGGGCTGTCGATCCTTGATAAACTTGGCGGCGTCGCCTGGCAGGCCCGCAAGGCCAAATTGCGCGAGCGCATTCGCGATATGGCAGGCAAGCTGATAAAGGTTGCCGCCGAACGCCATCTGCGCAAAGGGGCGGCCTTGACCGCCCCCGAGGGAAGTTATGACGAATTCTGTGCAAGCTTCCCGTTTGCTGAAACCGAAGATCAGGCACGTGCCATTCGCGATACGCTTGACGATCTGGCCGCAGGAAAGCCGATGGATCGTCTTGTATGCGGGGACGTTGGCTTTGGCAAAACAGAGGTCGCATTGCGCGCAGCCTTTGCCGCCGTAATGTCGGGCAAACAGGTTGCGATTGTTGCACCGACCACATTGCTATGCCGTCAGCATTACCTGACCTTCAAGCAGCGCTTTGACGGGCTTCCGGTGCGGGTAGAGCAACTGTCGCGTCTGGTGACCGGCAAGAATGCCAAGCTGGTCAAGGACAACCTTGAAAGCGGGCATGTAGACATCGTGTGTGGGACACACGCGCTTTTGGGTAACGGTGTAAAGTTCAAAGATCTTGGGCTTCTGATCATCGATGAAGAGCAGCATTTCGGCGTCAAGCATAAGGAACGCCTGAAAGAGCTTAAAACCGATGTCCATGTGCTGACATTAACAGCGACGCCGATCCCACGCACATTGCAGCTTGCACTGACCGGGGTAAAAGAACTTTCGATTATTGCAACCCCGCCGGTCGACCGTCTTGCTGTTCGGACTTATATCACGCCATATGATCCGGTTGTCGTGCGCGAAGCGATATTGCGTGAACGTCATCGTGGCGGGCAAATCTTCTATGTCTGCCCACGGGTCAATGAACTTGGACGGGTTGCCAAGGAACTTGAAACACTTGTGCCTGAAATCAAGTTTGACGTTGCACATGGCCAGATGGGGCCTCGTGACCTTGAACAGGTGATGACCGATTTCACTGATCGCAAATTTGATCTGTTGCTTGCGACCAATATTATCGAGTCCGGCATCGATGTTCCGAACGCCAATACCATGATCATACATCGCGCCGACATGTTTGGTTTGGCGCAGCTTTATCAGTTGCGCGGGCGTATCGGTCGATCAAAACAGCGTGCCTATGCCTATCTGACATTGCCAAATGGCAAGAAGCTTACAGCAACTGCATTAAAGCGACTTGAAGTCATGCAGACGCTTGACAGTCTTGGTGCCGGTTTCAATCTTGCCAGCCATGACCTTGATATACGCGGGGCAGGGAACCTGCTTGGCGAGGAACAATCCGGTCATATCAAGGAAGTCGGGATCGAACTTTATCAGCAGATGATCGAAGAAGCCGTGGCCGAGGCCAAGGGCGAAATCGAGGCAGATGATGCGGCATCCTTCGTTCCGCAGATCAATGTCGGAATGCCGGTGCTGATACCGGATCGTTATGTGCCCGATCTTGGCGTGCGGCTTGGCCTGTATCGTCGTATTTCGGAACTGCGTTCCCGCGAGGAAGTCGATCAATTTGCGGCAGAGATGATCGACCGGTTTGGCAAGCTGCCAAAAGAGGTCGAAAACCTTTTGGACGTGGTCACGATCAAACAATGGTGCCGTACATCCAATGTTGAAAAACTTGATGCCGGCCCCAAAGGGGCGCTTATCACGCTTCGGAATAATGAATTCCCGAACCCGGCCGGTCTGGTTGGTTTTATCCAGCAACAGGTTGGCGTGGCCCGTTTGCGCCCGGATCACAAGATCGTTTATGCTGCGGGGTGGGATGGTCCGACAGATCGATTGGAAGGTTTAAAGCGCCTGATGCGTCGCTTGGCCGACATTGCTGCAAAAGCATAACGAAAAAGGCAGGTACCCGTTCAGGACCTGCCTTTTTTATTCCCAGACGGAATACATGTCAGATGGGTGTTTCTTCCTGACGCGCCAGACGGATCATGCGTTGCAGGATTTCGGGTTCCTGCGCGCCCGAAAGAGCATGGCGGCCATTAAACAGGAAGCATGGGACCCCGGTTACGCCCATTTGATGGGCAACCCGGTTTTCCTGCGATACGAATTCGCGATCCATGTCACCCCCAAGGTAATCAAGGATTTCGTTTCTGTCTTCACCATGGGTGACGGCAATCTCAACCAGAACATCAAGATCACCAATGTCGCGTCCATCAAGGAAGTAAGCCGTAAACAGGTCTTCAACCAGATCATTCCCGACAGCAGAGCGTTCGGCGCAAACTTTATAGATCAGGCGATGGGAATCTGTTGAATCCGGCGTCAGACGAATGGCATCGAAATTGAAATCGATCCCGACAGCCGCACCCGCAGCCTCAATCGCCTTGTAAACCCGAGTTGCACTTTCAGTGCCGCCAAATTTGGCCGACAGATATAATTTCCGGTCTATCCCGCCCGTTGGCATATCGGGGTTCAAAAGGAATGGACGCCAGGTAATTGGCATATGGTCAAGTTTTTCCCGGACAAGTGCCTTTTCCAAACGTTTCTTGCCGATGTAACACCATGGACACACGGTATCGATGATCGCCTCGATACGGATCGGCGCCATCGGTGCTTTGCTATGACCGGGTTGCCAGTTCATGTTTTATCCATTCAGGAACGAAGTACCCGCGGCCAGCGGCGCGATGCCAAGGTGATCCGCAACGGTTTGGCCAATATCGGCAAAACTGTCACGCATGCCAATCGGCCCGGGTTGAATGGCTGGACCGAATGCCAGAATCGGCACGAATTCGCGTGTGTGGTCATTGCCGCGCCAAGTTGGATCGCAGCCATGATCCGCGGTGATGATGACAAGGTCGCCCGGCTTTAAAATCGCGCGCAGTTCGGGAATGCGGGTATCAAACTCTTCAAGGGCATTGGCATAACCCGGCACATCGCGACGATGACCAAACTCCATATCAAAATCGACAAGATTGGTGAAAACGATGCTGTTATCAGGCGCCTGATCAATTTCAGTCATCATGGCATCAAAAAGGGCCACATTACCCGATGCCTTTACCTTCTTTGAAATGCCGCGCTGCGCATAGATATCGGCAATTTTGCCCACCGAGATGACCGTGCCGCCAGCCTCGCTAAACTTATCCAGTAGGGTCGGTCTATGCGGCGGGATCGCTATATCACGACGATTTGCCGTTCGCTTGAAATCAGCCGGACTGCAGCCGACAAACGGGCGGGCGATGACACGGCCAATATTATATGGTTCAACGAGTTTAAAGGCGATCTCGCAAACCTCGTACAACCGATCCAGACCAAAATGCTCTTCGTGGGCGGCAATCTGAAACACGCTATCGGCCGAAGTATAGCAAATCGGCATGCCGGTTTTGATGTGTTCTTCCCCGAGTTCGGCAATGATTGTTGTACCAGATGCGTGACAATTGCCAAGAATACCGGGCAACTTTGCCTGCTTGATCAGCGTATCGGTCAATTCTCTGGGGAAGGTCGGCACTTCAAGCGGGAAATAGCCCCAATCAAAATCAACGGGCACACCCGCAATTTCCCAATGGCCGCTTGGCGTATCCTTACCGCGTGACAGTTCCTGGGCATGGCCATAGGCGCCAATCATCGCGCCACCATGTTCAAGTCCCGGTGGGACACGACCGGTTGCATCCCTGGCGGCTTCGCCGAGACCTAACGCGGTCATGTTGGGAATATTCAGTTTTCCCTTACGAATATCATTGTCTGCCAGACCATTAGCACAGTTTTCTGCAATGTGACCCAAGGTGTCTGAGCCCTGATCACCAAACTTGGCTGCATCTGGGGCTGCGCCGATACCGAAACTGTCTGCAACAATGATGATGGCGCGGGCCATTCCGTCTTCCTTCAGCTGTGTCTGCCATTTGGATTGATTGGCAGATAGTCATTATGCTCAGTAGTTGCCAGTCGTTCTGGGTACCGATGCCTGATCAATACCGCAAGTTTCCAACAAGGCTGTCAGGACGCCGCTTGCACCGAAGCGGAACGTTGCAGGCTCTGCCCAGCCTTCACCCATGATCTCGTCCGCTATGGCAAGAAAGAGTGCTGCGTCATCGGTCGTTTTGACGCCGCCAGATGCCTTGAAACCACAAGCAAGACCATCTTCCTCCCGGGCATCGCGAATGGCCGAAATCATTGCTACCGCCGCCTCGGGCGTCGCGCCAACTGGCACTTTCCCGGTCGAGGTTTTGACGAAATTCGCACCATGTTTGATCGCAAGGCGGGCGGCATCATAGACCTTGGAAAGATCGTCAAATTCGCCGCTTTCAAGAATGACCTTCATCGTGGTCATCGGACCGCAAGCCATGCGGGTTGCTTCAATAACATCAACGACAGTCTGGATATCCCCGGCGAGAAAAGCCTTGTAAGGCAAAACCAGATCAACCTCGTCCGCACCCTTGGCAACGGCGTCTGCTGTTTCGTCGCCCACGCGCTGCGCATTGGTGCCACCGTCCGGGAAATTGACAACAGTAGCAGTTTTAACACCGCTTTGGCCCAGCGCCCGCCATGCGGTTTCGATAAATGGGGCATACACACAAACAGCGGCGGTATTCCCTGCCGGGCTTTGTCCGCGGTCACACAGTACTTCGATCTTTTCGACCGTGTCATCGTCATTCAGGCTGGTCAGATCAAGAACGGAAATGGCCAGTCGCGCGGTTTCCGCATCGCTTCTTGCTGCTGCTTTGGCAGATGTAATGACTTCTGAAACGGAATTCGGGTCGAACATGTCGATATCCTTAAAACGCGCGGGACGCGAAGTGTTGAATTCGGCACGGATTATACCGAACTCTTGCTATCGCGTCCCGTAAAGAAGGTCAACGTGCGGTCAAAAGAAGCCCTTCGCGACCAGGCAATGCTTTGGGCCCTGCGACAGAGCAAAGCAAACCGCCGGGGACCACAAGACGCCCACCGACACGTGCGTACATGAAACCGTCTGTACGACTGGAAAACGGTGTTTTGTCACCTGTTTCGCAATCAAGAACATAGCCCAGTTCCTGACCTGCTTTTACATGGACACCGGCATCGACGGAAAACACGATCATCCCGCCATGGGTTGCCGTTACGCGATCAACACCTGCAAGCGGTGTGGCCGTGCATTTTGCCTGGGGCAGGGGGCCGGGATCACCTGCGATAACGCCACGACGTTGCAGGAATGCAAACAGGTTCTTTGCATCCTGACTGGCAAGGTGATCATAAACGTCCTGTTCGCCGCGCAATTCAATTGTTGTTGAGAGCGTTGCCATTGGGATAGGGAACTTGTCACCATAGACACGACGCAGTTCGACCCACGGGCGGCTGAAAGCTTCGTCGAACGGGTTCGCACCGCTTTCCTCGGCGATCAGACATGCTTCCGCACCAATTTGGGCAGAGAGGTCTGCTGCATCAGGCCAGCTGGAATCGCTCGTGTAAAGGTGTATTGCAGCTTCCCAGTCGCAATGCAGGTCAAGAACATAGTCCGCATCAATTGCCAGTTCCGCCAGCGTCAGACGCAAATCCTCAAGATCGGTCAAGGGCCCGGCATTAACGCGATGCTCTTTGATCAGTCGGCGAAGTTCGACACGCACACATTCGACGTTGGCATCGGGATCCTGACCAAGTTTCCCATCAACAACCGCAATAAGTTCCTTGCACAGGTCAGGATAGTGCCGGTTGAAGTTCTGGCCGGTGCGCATTTCAAAGCGACCAAGCGGCTTCATGTCAACATATTGGGTGAAACCGATCGGGTTGGCGAATGGCACAACAACGATTTCCCCCTTGATCTGGTTGTTTTCTTCGGCCGTTTTCAGAAGAATTTCCAAATGGTGCAGGGCGATAACACCGGGTAGTTCATCGGCATGTAGTGCTGCCTGAAGATAAGCTTTCGGTCCTTTGCCTTGGGTGCCGTAGCGACGGACGGTAAGCGCGCGGGCAGTACCCATTTGGGGGCGAATCAGTTCAATGCGTTCTTGTTGCATGATATTCCTGTGGGAGTTGGTGGTGGCATTATCAACAGCACTTGCAAACTACTGGGTTGCTTGGCTGGCTGGGGCGCGTAGCCCCGAGCGATGCTTATCTTCGCTCGAGGGGCAGGCACAAAAGGCTGGATCAAATATGTCCGCCAGCTTTGGCCGGAAGGGATTTGTTTTCTTTCCGTTTTTCGTTTCGGCGAAGGTGCTTCTCGATCCCCTTGAAGCCAAAGGTGAGAACGTAAACAATGATCAGGTAGATCACACCGGCCGAAATAAAGGCTTCATATGGCAATGCAGTGCGAGCAACAATTTTGCGCGCGGCTCCGGTTAGTTCCATCATTGTCACCGTTGACGCCAGTGACGTTGCCTTAAGCGTGAAAATTACATCGTTGGTGTAGGCGGGCCAGATAATCTGCCACATACGCGGGAAGATGATCCGGCGATAAATGGTGGCGGGGGCCATTCCGCACGCGCGCGCCGCCTCAATCTCGCCATTCGGAACGTTCTGGATGCCGCCACGCATGATCTCGGCCATATAAGCCGCCGTGTTAAGAACAAACGTCAACAGACAGTACCAGTAAGGATCACGCAGATACGTCCAGGACCAGTGATCCTGAATACCATCAATGCTGGCGATCAACTGCCCGCAGCCATAATACATCATGAACAGCTGTGCAATTAGCGGCGTGCCGCGAAACACATAAATAAAGGCAAACGGAAGAGCCTGAACCCAGATCAGCTTTGACACCCGCGCAATCGCAAGCGGAATGGCAAGCAAGGTGCCAAAAACAACCGAAACGACAAGCAATTGCAGGGTCAGAAGGAAGCCCTGCCAAAGCCATGCATCGTACTTGGTAAGGACGTATATCAGATCTTCAAACATCGATCACGCCCTCGCAATGCCGCGGGAAGCCCGCTTTTCAAGTCGATTGAAGACAAATAGCGATACGGTGGTAAAGGCCAGAAACATTGCCATGGCGACCAGATAAAACGTAAAGGGCGCTTTTTCTGTACCTGCACCGACCGCGGCCTTGCGCAGAATTTCCTCGACGCCCACGACGGATATCAATGCCGTATCCTTGATCAGAACCTGAAACAGATTGTTAAGGCCGGGCAGGGCAAAACGCCAGAGCTGCGGCAATTTGATGCGAATGAATATCTGCGTAGGAGTCATGCCGCATGCGGTTGCCGCTTCTATCTGGCCAAGTGGAATGGACTGCATTGCAGCCCGGAATACCTCGGATGCAAAGGCCCCCTGAACAAGCGCAAGGGCAGCAACCCCCGACCAAAATGCAGGAATGTCAACGCGAACCGCCTCACCGCCGATCAGTTCGGCGAGGTTCTGAATGGCAATAGTACCGCCAAAATAGATCAATAAAATAACCAGAAGTTCGGGAATACCGCGAATAATAACGGTATAACTTTCCCCGATGATCCGAAGGGCCTTGTAACGCGACAGCTTTGCCGATGCGCCCAGCAAACCCAGAATAATCATGAATGGTAGCACGGTCAGGCAAAGCTGGACCGTCACAAGTCCACCTTCAAGCATCTGCCAACCGCGGCCGTATAAATCAAACATGCTATCTCCTGCAAACCTTCATGCCGCGCCAATATGGGGGCAATAAGGAAGGGCGGCACATTAAGTGCCGCCCTAAACTGCCTTCCGATCAATTCGGGTGCAGGTTGATTTCTTCGAAGTATTTTTTGTTGATTTCCTGATACGAACCGTTGGCAAGCATTTCTGCCAGTGCCTTGTTCAGGATCTCTTTCAGCTCCTGGTCTTCTTTACGGATACCGATACCAGTACCTTCGCCAAAGAATTCTTTAGGCGCAAAGGTATCGGAAATAAACGCATAGCCTTTGCCCGCATCCGATTTGACCCATTCAACCAGCACGCCGGAATCAGCAAGCGTCGCATCAATACGACCTGCTGTCAGATCGAGCAGCGCGTTGTCCTGCGTGTCGTACATGCGAATTTCCGCATTCGGGAAATTGTCTTCAAGGAAGGCCGAATGGGTGGTCGAACGCTGAACGCCAATGACCAGACCATCCAGCGCATCTTCAACTACAGCATCGTCTTTCCATGCCGTGACAGACATTCCTTCCTTGCCAACAAACACAGCCGGTGTGGTGCTGTAATAGTTGGTGAAATCGATCGAACGTTTGCGCTCTTCGGTGATCGACATCTGGGCGATGATTGCATCATATTTTTTCGCCAGCAGCCCCGGAATGATCCCGTCCCAATCCTGAGCTACGATCTCGCATTCGATGCCAGCGGTTTCGCAAAGTTTTACAGCGAAATCGACATCAAATCCCTGCAGGTTGCCGTCTTTGTCGACATAGTTGAACGGAGGGTATGCACCTTCGGTTGCGATGACGACTTTTTCCCAGGCTGCACTTGCTGCCGATGCACTCAGTGCGACACCCACGGCTGCAGCGGTTGCAACCTTGATCCAGTTTTTCATTCATAGTCTCCCTTGTTGTTGAGAACAGGCCGTGTCGACACTGTCCTTGTCGGAAGGTTCTTTAAGGGAACCGTCCTTTCCAGATCAGAAATCTCGCTGAAGGAATTGCTTCATGCGCTCTGATTTTGGATTTTCGAAAACTTCTTTCGGGGCACCAAACTCTTCGACCCGTCCCTGATGAAGATACATAACGTGGCTTGATACGCCTTTGGCAAATCCCATCTCGTGGGTTACAACGAGCATGGTTCGGCCTTCTTCGGCAAGGCCCGTCATAACGTGCAGAACCTCGCCAACCAATTCGGGGTCAAGAGCCGATGTCGGTTCGTCAAACAGCAGAACTTCGGGCTCTATCGCCAAAGCACGGGCAATGGCAGCGCGTTGTTGCTGTCCGCCGGAAATATGGCCGGGATAATAGTCGCGGCGTTCATACATCCCTACTTTGTGAAGCAGTGCATCAGCACGTTCTATTGCTTCTTTTTTGGGAATGCCAAGAACATGCACCGGTGCTTCGATCACGTTTTCAAGAATGGTCAGATGGCTCCAAAGATTGAAGCTTTGAAAGACCATGGCCAATTTGGTGCGAATGCGTTGAAGCTGTTTCTTATCGGCGGGCTCCTGACTTCCGTCTTTCAGGCCGCGCATTTTGATCAGTTCGCCGTGGACATGCACGGCACCGGAATTCGGTGTTTCAAGAAGGTTGATACAACGCAAAAAGGTACTTTTGCCAGAACCGGACGAACCGATGATCGAAATCACGTCACCGGTATTCGCGGTCAGATCAATACCTTTGAGGACTTCATGCTCCCCAAAGCTTTTGAACATCCCTTCGACCTTTAGGGCGGGTATGTTTGTGCTCATATCGAGATAAAAAGTCCCCTGTTGAAAGTTCTTGTTGTGTCGGGCCAGTCCGATCCGCATCAAATCGATGCTTCACCCCTTTGGACAATCCCAATCACATTTTCCCCTGAATAATTGCCTGTCTGGGCACCGTAATTCTACTGATTTTTTGCAGTTATATGAAGAAAACGGTCGTCACGGCATTATATTTGGTCGGGCTTTGGAAAGCTTGGCAAATATACTGCTGTGCCAAGTGGTTTTACGCAATAAAAATTCCCGCCATTGCCAAGGCCACCGAATCACCCATGGATCTGCTGTAAATTTTTGCACCTAAATCTTGGCGATTTGATTTTCGACCATTTTTACGGCAGCCAAATGGCAAATTAAAAGCCTGCACGATGATCAACACACGATGCCGGGACCAATTATGACGAAGGGTCAATTATCGCGAACCGTTTTAAGGAAGCCAATCACTTCCTGGCGAAGCTTTCCAGCCAAAGCCTGCATTTCATTTGACGACTGCAAAAGGGCACGGGCCTCGTCACTGACCATGGTAGAAGCATCGGAAACCGCCAATACGTTCCGCGAAACATCCTGCGTTCCCGATGCGGCTCGTTGCACGCTATCTGCAATTTCCTGTGTCGCAGCTCCCTGTTGCTCAACAGCCGCGGCGATCGCATTGCAGAACTCGTTAATCCGTTCGATTGTTGTGGTGATATCGCCGATCTCTGTTACCGAGCGGGTAGACGAGGACTGTATGCCATGGACCTGCGTCTGAATGTCGCCGGTCGCCTTGTCTGTCTGATTGGCAAGAGATTTGACCTCGCCGGCGACAACGGCAAAACCTTTGCCAGCATCTCCGGCGCGGGCAGCTTCGATGGTGGCGTTCAGGGCCAAAAGGTTTGTCTGCCCTGCAATATCTTGAATTAGGCCGACAACCTTTCCAATCCGTTCTGCTGCATCGGCAAGCTCCGTAATCGTCTGGCTGGTATTCTTCACACCGTTAACTGCCATGCTCGCAACCTGGATCGATTGCGTAACTTGCGCTGCGATTTCCCTGATGGCAGCAGATAATTCCTCGGTAGCGGATGCGACGGTCTGAACGCTTTCAGTCGTCTCGGCTGCGGCTTTGGAAACGGCAGCTGCCCGCATATTGGATTCATCGGCACTTGCTGTCAGCTGTTTGGCAACATGCTGGGTCTGCTCGGACGCATGTGCGACAGTTTCAACGATCGAAAGGACATTTTTCTCGAAACTGTCTGCCATTTGGTTGAGTGCGCGTCTGCGTTCCTCCGCCAGCCGTTTTGTGGCGGTCTCGTTCTCTTTGGCAAGGCGTTCCATTTCGATAGCATTGTCCTTGAATACAACAACAGCAGCAGCCATTGAACCGATTTCATCCTTGAGTTCGGTACCCGGTACTTCTACGCTGCGATCACCACTTGCAAGGCGTGTCATGGCATCTGTCATGCTCAGAACGGGTCTCGATACCCATTGGCGTACCAAAATCCCCAGAAGTCCCATTATGGCAAGGACCGCGATAATGGCTGTGATAGCGGATGTCTGCCGGAAGTTTGTCAGTGACAGGTAAGCAAGGTCACGGTCGATGGCAAAGCCAAGGTACCAGCTTACGGCAGGCAGACCTTCAACCTTGAAGAAAGTGAAAATTTGATCACCACTTCCATTCAGGACGTCATCCATGCCTTCCTGAACAGTCGGGGTACTCTCCGGAAAGGCTTCTGCAATTGGTTTGAGGGTTAAATTGGTATCAGGATGGATCAGGATAGTTCCCTGATCGTTAACCAGAAATCCGTACCCGATCCTGCCCAGATCAACGCTCCGCACCAGTTCCCCCAAGGTGGTGATGTCAATATCTCCCCCTACGACGCCAACGATTTTCCCATCAGAAGAAACCGGTGTAGTCGCTGTCACAATCAGCTTTCCAGTTGAGGCATCCGTATAAGGTTCGGTAAGCGTACTGCCACCTGCGGTAACTGCGTCCGAATACCATGGTCGTTTACGTGGATCGTAATCGGCAGGCAGTTCGTCCGGTGGAAACATCAGCATTTCTCCAGATGCACTGCCAAAATACGAGAACATGAATGTATTGGCGAGGGCAGGGCCGCTGACCAGATCCTTCACACTGTCACTGTCATTCTTCCGGGCAATATTTTGCCCAAGGCTCTCTACCAGCAACTTTCGGCCCTCAATCCAATTTGCGATCCCGGTTGTTGCCAGAGAACCCGTTTCAATCAGCTTGGATTGAAGTGAATCCTGAATTGCAGATCTTTGTTGAAGGTCGAAATACAGAATGAATGCCACAAATGTGGTCACAACAATCAGTGCCGCTGCCAAAAGAATACGGCTGCCAATATTCAGTGACATCAGGTTTTCTCCGCTGATACGCTCCACCCTGTTTTATCAGGTTGGCATCATGTACCCCGGTTACAAGAGAACTTAAGCACCCCAAACATTAGTAAAAGGCGCGTGATTTTATCTGGCTTAATCGTGTGATTGAACTGAACCGACTCATGCGTGCGAACAAACGCGATGACAAACACTTGTCTTAGCGCTGTTCAAAATTCGGCTAATAATAAGGGAGGTGGCGGAGAGACAGGGATTCGAACCCTGGGTACCCGTAAAGGCACGCCGGTTTTCAAGACCGGTGCATTCAACCACTCTGCCATCTCTCCGCATTGTGGTGGCGGTTATCGCCCTGCGAGCTCTCAATAAATTGCCGGGATGCACCTGTCAATATGCCAGTGTCGGCTTTGTTAAATTTCTTAGGGGGGTAATTTACGTTCAGGCATACTCGAGACATTTAACAAGTCTTAACGTGTAAGACGGTATCAGCATTATGAAGCGCACAAAATGAGTGCAGATACAAAGATGACTGGATCCCCTGTCAAATTGATTGGGAATTTTAAATTGAACCGGCACGAGGCGAGCAAAATGAATTATCGGACCATCGGGACTGTAGCGTCAATTATTAGCATGCTCGTGACGGCTTCACCTGTTCTTGCTCAAGCCAATACCGATGAATTACCGGCCTTTACGACCGAGGGTTTTGATGCGTGGCTGGCTGATTTCAAAAAGGATGCCGCGTCAAAGGGCATTTCCCAATCTACATTGGATGTTGCCTTTGCAAACACACAGCCGATCCCGAAAGTTATCGAGTATGATCGCAGCCAGCCGGAATTCAAACTGACCTTCGAACAGTATTTACAGCGTGTGGTCCCGCAGTCTCGAATAGACGAGGGACGCCGCAAATATGAAGAGAACCGTACCGTCATTGATGCTGCTGCCAAGAAATACGGTGTTCCGGGGCATTACCTGACGGCGTTCTGGGGAATTGAAACCGGGTTTGGACGTCATACTGGCGGATATTCGGTTGTTGACTCGCTCGCGACCCTCGCATTTGAAGGTCGGCGCGCAGAATATTTCCGCACGGAACTGATCAATGCACTTAAAATCATTGATGCAGGACATATCGCGGCTGAAAAGATGGAAGGGTCCTGGGCCGGTGCCATGGGGCAGGCGCAATTTATGCCCTCTACCTTCCTGAATTATGCGCGCGATGGAAATGGCGATGGAAAGATTGATCTTTGGGGCGCCAAGGAAGACGTGTTTGCCTCTGCTGCGAATTATCTGTCTACCGTTGGCTGGAAAACGGATGAACGCTGGGGCCGCAAGGTCAGCATTCCCGAAAATCTTGATAAATCAATGACAGGGCGCGAAATTCGCAAACCGATCAGCGAATGGCAGAAGATTGGTGTGCGGATGCCCGACGGTTCCAGCCTGCCATCAGCCGATATGGAAGCCGCAATTGTCATTGTAAATGACGGTGTCGGACCTGCTTATATGGTTTATAACAATTTCCACACCATTATGCATTGGAACCGATCTACCTATTTTGCAATTGCAGTTGGCACACTTGCTGATGCGATTGCGGGTCGCTAATTATTCTGGATTTATCAAATACAGGTTCAATATCTGGACGGGGACAACTGAATGCCGAGAAACGCGCGCAAGGCGCTTGTACAGGGCTGGAACAAAGGCCGTTGGGCTGCTGGTGCACTTGCCATGACCGTTTTATTGGCCGGTTGTGCTGAAACGCAACTTGCTGTCCATGGCGTCAAACGTATTGGAGGCTCCCAACAGCAGGCACCAGTGCAAGTTGGCTCTTACAAAATTGGCAATCCTTACGAGATAGCAGGGCAATGGTATTACCCGGCGGCCGATTACGAGTACAAGGAAACCGGTATTGCGTCCTGGTATGGCCCGAAATTCCATGGCAAGAAGACCGCGAATGGCGAAATCTTTGACCAGTACGAGGTATCTGCAGCCCACCGTACACTTCCAATGCCAAGTGTGGTGCGTGTGACCAATCTTGAAAACGGACGCTCGCTTAAGGTGCGCATCAACGATCGCGGACCGTTTGCGCATAGCCGTATCATTGATATGTCACGCCGCGCCGCCCAGCTTCTTGGGTTCGAGCAAAAAGGAACGGCCAAGGTTCTGGTTGAAGTGATCGAAGATGAGAGCCGGCAGATGGCTGCAATTGCGCAGGGTAAGGCTGCGCCTGCTGTGACAGTCGCAGAACAGCAGACTGTTTCCGCAGCCCCCCGCGATACGGTGGAGACGGTTCAGCTTGATAATGACGGGCCGATTACGGACAGCGGGGAACCAACGAAGTCGACCATCAGGTTAACGCCACCAGTTGAGAAGAGAGCAACCACACAATCTGTTGAGCAAACCGCACTTGACGGTACGGTTGATGAGGGTGCAGTCGTCAGGGTTGAGCCTGTTTCACCGTCTTCAATCTATGTGCAGGCGGGTGCGTTTTCTGTTTATGACAATGCCCTTAACCTTCGTAACCGCCTGTATGACATGGCACCAAGCAAAATAGAGCCGGTTGACGTAAAGGGAACCACCTTTTACCGCGTTCGCCTTGGACCGTTAAATACCGTTCCGGAAGCAGACATTTTGCTCGAGCGGGTCATTGCCACGGGGCAAAATGGTGCAAAAGTTGTCGTCGAATGCGCCGATGGCGCTTTGCAAAGCAGCGTTTCAGGTTGCTAGGAATTTGTCGAAAAGTCGAAGCGGTTGCACAATTTTGCCGGATTTGCGACATAGAGACCGATCTTTGTCCGCCGCAGCAACGGCGGTACGATTTTTGAATTTAAAGAATAAGGTTAGGACGTTATGAGTTTGATGCCGCCAATTCCGTTCAAGACAAAACTGAACCGGGTAGTGGCCGGGGCCGCAATATTCGGCTCGGCCATGGCGATATCCCTGACCAGTGTGCAGGCACTCGAAACAACTGCACGCGAAGCCTATCTGATGGATTACGACACCGGTACGGTCTTGCTTGACAAGAATGGTGACGCGCTTACCGAACCGGCATCAATGACCAAAATGATGACAGTTCATATGCTGTTTGATCGCATCAAAAGTGGCAGCGTATCGCTTGATGACACGTTTCATGTTAGCGAAAAAGCATGGCGCAAGGGCGGATCGAAAATGTTCGTCGAGGTAAACTCCGATGTTTCGATCAACGATTTGCTGCATGGCATTATTGTTCAATCGGGAAATGATGCCGCCATTGTCGTCGCCGAAGGACTGGCTGGAACCGAAGAAGCCTTTGCTGAGGAAATGACTGCCGAAGCCCGCAAAATCGGTATGACAAAATCCGTGTTTAAAAACGCAACCGGCTGGCCAGATGAAAGCCATCTGGTCACGGTGCACGATCTCGCTATTCTTGCACGCGACACCATCCGGAATTTTCCCGAGCTTTATGAGCTCTATGCCGTCAAGGAATTCACGTATAACGGTATTCGCCAGCCAAACAGGAATCCGCTTTTGGGCACCAGTGCCGGCGTGGATGGCATGAAAACCGGTCACACTGAAACGGCTGGCTATGGCTTGACCGCGACAGCAGAACGTGATGGTCGACGCCTTATTCTTGTGGTGAATGGTCTGGGTTCCGTACGTGAACGCCGGACAGAGTCCCAAAAATTGCTCGATTGGGGCTTCCGTGAATTTGACAATTACGACCTGTTTGATTCCGGTGAAGTTGTCAGCTCAGCCAACGTCTGGCTTGGTTCTGAAGCAAAAGTCGATCTGGTCACCGATCAGGACATTCTTTTGACTCTGCCGCGCACCAATCGTGACGACATGAAAGTTTCGGTCGTTTACGAAGGCCCAATTCCGGCTCCGATTGCTGCAGGACAGCAGGTTGCAACGCTTAAGGTCGAACTTCCGGGCGGAGAGCCGCATGAATTCCCGCTTTACGCGGCAACCGAAGTTGATCGCCTTGGCTTTATTGGTCGCATCGGTGCGGCAATCAAATACCTGCTTTGGGGAGCAAACGGGTGAGTGTGATGCCCGGTTTATTCATCAGCTTTGAAGGTGGTGAAGGCAGTGGCAAAACAACCCAGATACGTCGGCTTGAGAGCTGGTTCAGTCAGCGCGGACGCGCCGTTGTCGTAACCCGAGAACCCGGCGGTTCACCGGGAGCTGAGGAAATCAGAAATCTTTTGCTCACCGGCGACCCGGGACGTTGGGATGCCGTGACGGAGGCGTTGCTGATGTTTGCATCGCGTCGCGACCATGTTGAACGCACCATTCGCCCTGCACTTGGCGAAGGCAAGGTAGTGCTGTGTGATCGCTTTGCCGATTCCTCAGTCGCCTATCAGGGATATGGTCATGGTCTTGGCGCAGAATATATCCGCAATCTTTGGCACGTCGCGATTGGCGATTTCAAACCTGATCTGACACTGATTTTTGATCTACCGGTTGATGTCGGTCTGAAACGGGCGGGGGCTAGATTTGCCAATGTTAGTGCGGCAGAAGACCGCTTTGAGCGTATGGGATCAGATTTCCATCAACGGCTTAGACAGGGCTTTATCGATATTGCCCGTGAAAATCCGGAACGCTGTAAAATTATCGACGCCGACAGTGACATCGATACCGTTTCCGAACGCATGATTTCGGCGGTTTCTTCCAGATTATCCGCGCAGGGGACCGGATAATGGCTGTTGATGATCAGGAAGAAAATGGTACTTTCCCAACGCCCCGCCGCAATGGCCATTTCGTAGGTCATGACGACGCTGAAAAGACCATTCTGGACGCTTGGAACAGTAAACGCATGCATCATGCATGGTTGTTATGCGGCCCCCGCGGGGTCGGCAAGGCAACACTCGCCTATCGTATGGCGCGTTTCGTTCTTTCTGATGGTAATGAACAGGGCGGTGGGTTGTTTGGAGATGCTCCCGAAGGACTACATGTTGATCCTGAAAACCCTGTTTTCCGTCGCATTGCAGGGGGTGGGCATGGCGATCTCAAGGTTATTGAACGCCAGTATGACGAAAAGAAAAAGCGTCTGCAGGGGGAAATTACCGTTGATAGCGTTCGTACGGTTGGCAATTTCATGTCAAAAACCGCTGCCGAAGGCGGCTGGCGGATTGTCATTGTCGATGCTGCCGATGAATTGAACCGGAACGCGGCCAATGCGATTCTCAAGGTTCTTGAAGAACCGCCTGCGAACGCAATGATGATCCTGGTTGCGCATCAACCCGGCAAGCTTTTGCCGACGATCCGATCGCGCTGTCGCCGTCTTAATCTTGGTGTTCTTGAAGACCATCAGGTGATCGATCTTCTGGGGCGCTATTGCCCGGACCTTGATCTTGATGACCGGGATGCGTTGTCTGGTTTGGCAGAAGGCAGTATTGGCCGGGCATTGCAACTGCACGATGTTGGCGGGCTTGAGTTTTATACCGAAATGGTCCGTTTACTCGCGGCATTGCCGGATGCGGACGTGCTGGCACAGCATAAATTTTCAGAACGGTTTTCCCCGGCGGATCGTGATGCCGCCTTTGCCACGGTGACGAACCTCCTGCATTGGTGGCTCGGTCGTCTGATACGCTTTGCGGCAACAGGGCAGGCGCCGCGCGAAGTGATTGCAGGGGAATTGCCCGCGATGCAGCGCATGGCCGCTGCGCAACCGCTTGATCAATGGATTGAGGTGTGGGAAAAGATCAGCGAACTGATGAGTGCCACGCGTGGTTTGCATCTTGATCGCAAACAGGCTCTGCTCAATGCGTTCTTCATGCTTGAAGAAACCATGCGAAACTGAAAAAAGCACCAATCAACCGGAATTATGACCATAACGGCCCATTTCGGGCCGTTTTGTTTCACGACTTGCGCGAAGGATTTGCGATCATGACCGGGCACAAACAGCCCTATTACATCACAACACCGATCTATTACGTTAATGACAAGCCGCATATAGGACATGCCTATACCACGCTTGCCTGCGACGTTCTGGCCCGCTTCAAGCGCCTGGACGGTTATGACGTGATGTTCCTGACCGGCACCGATGAACATGGCCAGAAGGTCGACAAATCGGCTGCGGCCAAGGGGATCGATCCGCAAACCTTTACCGATCAGGTCTCGCAGAATTTTCGCGATCTTGCCGTTCATATGAATTATTCAAATGACGATTTCATTCGCACGACCGAAGAACGCCACAAGAAAGCCTGTCAGGCACTCTGGAACACATTGCTTGAAAAGGGCGAAATTTATCTTGGCTCTTATGACGGTTGGTATTCCGTTCGCGATGAGGCGTTCTACGGCGAGAAGGAACTGATTGAAAAGGATGGGGAAAAGGTTGCACCAACCGGTGCCCCCGTCGAGTGGGTTTCCGAGCCCAGCTATTTCTTCAAGCTGTCCGCCTGGGGCGATCGCTTGCTGAAATTCTATGACGACAATCCCGATTTCATTGCGCCACAGTCACGCCGTAACGAGGTGATCAGCTTTGTAAAGGGTGGCATGCATGATTTGTCGGTATCGCGGACCAGCTTTAAATGGGGCGTACCGGTACCGGGCGACGAAGATCATGTCATGTATGTCTGGCTTGACGCGTTGACCAACTATCTGACCGCGATCGGTTATCCGGATGCGGATCCGGCGAAACTTGCAAAGTTCTGGCCTGCAGATCTGCATATGGTTGGCAAGGATATCCTTAGGTTCCATGCGGTTTACTGGCCAGCATTCCTTTTGGCCGCCGGGATCAATCCGCCGAAACGGGTCTTTGCGCATGGCTGGTGGACCAATGAGGGGCAGAAAATCTCTAAATCGCTTGGAAATGTGATTGATCCCTACGACCTTACAGATCGGTATGGTTTGGATCAGACACGTTATTTCCTGCTGCGCGAAGTTCCTTTCGGTAACGACGGTGACTTCTCGCATCGTTCGATGGTCAACCGCATGAATAGCGAGCTGGCCAACGATCTTGGCAATATGTGCCAGCGCGTCCTTTCGATGATCCACAAGAATTGCAACGCTTCTGTCCCGACCGCAGGTGACTTTACCGAGGCTGATCTGGCCATCCTTGGCAAGGCCTATGGCATGCTTGATAACGTTCGCCCACTATTTGATGCACAGGCATTTCATAAAGGCATCGAAGCAATTTGGGAATTGGTTGGTGACGCGAACCGCTACGTCGATGAAATGGCTCCTTGGGGCTTGAAGAAGACCAACCCGGCGCGTATGGAAACTGTCCTGTATGTCCTGGCCGAAGTCATTCGTCATGTCGGTATTCTGGTACAGCCGTTGATGCCCGCATCTGCTGCCAAAATCCTTGACCAGCTTGTTCTACCGCTTGATCAGCGCGGATTTGAACAGCTTGGCGCAGATCACGCCCTGGTCGCAGGCGCCAAACTGCCAAAGCCGGAAGGCGTATTCCCGCGCTATGTCGAAGCCGAAGACGAAGGAGAGAAGGCATGAATGTCGCACTTGTCGACAGCCACTGCCATCTGGACTATCCCCAGTTTTCCGAAGACCTTCCGGGCACAATTGAACGTGCCCGGAATGCTGGTGTCGGTATGATGGTTAGTATCGGCGTCAAGCTTTCGACTTTCGAAAATGTTCGCGCCGTCGCTGCCAAAGCTGACCACATTTACTGCACGGTAGGTGTCCACCCGCACGAGGCGGGCGAGGAGGGGCTTTCATCACCTGATCGCCTGATCGAAATGGCATCCGATCCGAAGATTATCGGTATCGGCGAAAGCGGCCTTGATTATTATTACGATCATGCCCCCCGCGAAGCACAGCGCCAAAGCTTTCGCGCCCATATTGCCGCATGTCGCGAAACCGGTCTGCCATTGATTGTCCACACACGTGACGCAGACGACGACACGATGGATATCCTTGAAGAGGAATATGAAAAGGGGCCGTTTACTGGTGTCATTCATTGCTTTTCAAGTTCGGCGACACTGGCGCAACGTGCCTTGAAGATTGGTTTTTATATCTCGTGCTCCGGGATTATTACCTTCAATTCCGCAAAAGAAATCCAGGCAGCGGTCGCTGATGTTCCGCTTGACCGTTTGCTTGTGGAAACCGATGCGCCATATCTGGCACCAGTCCCGAAGCGCGGTAAACCAAACGAACCAAGCTATGTCGCACATACAGCGGCAAAACTTGCTCAGATCAAGGGCGTTGATGTTCATGAAATAGCCCGGATAACCAGCGATAATTTCTTCACACTATTCAAGAAAGCTGATCGCAAGAATCTTCTGTCCCCGGAGGCGGGCGAACAGTGACAAAAATCACCATTCTGGGCTGCGGATCATCAAACGGTGTCCCATCCGTTGGCTTGGGATGGGGAAAATGCAATCCGAAAAATCCGAAAAACCGTCGTCTGAGAAGTTCAATCCTGATCGAGCAGGCAGGTAAAAAAATCCTTGTCGATGTGACACCGGATTTTCGTGAACAGGCATTGCGCCATGACATCAATCATGTTGATGCGGTGCTGTTCACACATGCACATGCTGATCATGTCCATGGCATAGATGAGCTTCGCTGGATCAATGTCGCGATGCATCGACCGATCAATATTTACGCGTCTGCCGAAACCATCTCCGACATTGATCATCGTTTTGCCTATGTGTTTGAACCATTGGCCAACGGCACAGACTTTTATTACAAACCTGTGCTGATCCCGCATGTAATATCCGGGCCGTTTGAAGCGGCAGGGGTTCCGATAACCGTTTTCCTTCAGGATCACGGTTACGGTGAAACACTTGGCTTCAAAGTTGGGAAATTTGCCTATTCAACGGACGTGGTCAATTTCCCGGAAGAATCTCGAGAACATCTTTACGGGCTGGATGTCTGGGTTGTTGATTGCCTTCGTCATAAACCGCATGCGACGCACGCACATCTTGAAAAAGCGTTGCAGTGGGTTGAGGAATTCAAACCCAAACAAACTTACTTCACGCACATGAGCATTCTTTTTGATTACGATGAAGCAATGGCAGATACGCCGGATCATGTCGCGCCAGCGTATGATGGGCTGGTTATTGATCTGGATTGAAGGTCGGAAAGGTTGTTCGTTCTCCTATATCACAAAGTTCTATAATATATATTAGCCGCAAATCATGTGTTAATCCGTTGCTATCCTGTTCGCTACTCTAGGGTAGGGCGCAAAATCACGTAGGATATACACAAAGGTAGGATTGCGATCAGGCCGCAATCCCGTCCATTGCTTTGTGAATATTGTCATGCATCTTAATATAATAAGTCTCGGCGTCCGTTCCTTTGGTGCGCCAGTAATTGAGGTCTAGTAAAGCCTCAAATGGATCATTGCCGCCAAGCAAGGCTAACTTGATCATTATTTCATCACCGGGCAGGCCATGCCCGCGATGATAACGCGTCATGTTGATGCTATTGATGCCAAGTTCGCGGGCGACCGCATTGTTCGAATGCAGGTTTGAATGCCGTCTGGCGTCGTCAATGTAACCGCTGATTGATTTCATCGCTCATATCTCCGTTTCCCGCAAAGATTGTATCTCCAAAAAAACCCATTTGACAACATACGGGGAGTTGTGGAGTTCTATTTGCAAGTTGCATAGTGATACTGTGCAATGTGCGATCCGTACCCATAGGGGCACCCCGTTTCCCAAAGCTCGGTGCCCCGTCCGGTACAGAGGATCGCCGGACAAAGGGAAACGAAGATGACGCAATTAGAGCAAGATCAGGGCATTACGTCCGGGCCGTGCATATCCCCTTCAAAAAAAACCAGTTCGGCGCGTATGCGTTCTTTCCGGGCACTGGCCCAAAGGACAAGCGTTGCGCCGACTGCATGTATTGCCGCGATCCCGAAAAGAAGCCGACCTGCAATATGGTTGCGGCCTTTCCGGGCCGGTACAAGTCGGGGCCGATAAAGTCGGGTTCGGCAAGCTGCAAGTATTTCCGGCAGCGATAGCAGTTTCGCCCGTGTGAGGCTGGGGAGCCAAAATTCACGGGGGTTTGGAAGGGGCTTCTGCCTCTCCACAAGTGGGGAAGGTGGTTTTTGTCAAAATTCTGCCTTCCCCTTCTAAACCTCAAGAAAACCCTCTGCGCGAAGCGCCAATTTCCACATTCCACGAGGATGACGAACGATGAACCAGCTTAAATTTTCCGATGATCGCAAGCATGCATCCGGGCAGTTCTCGACGCTGCATTTCGGCCTTGATATTGAAATTCATGCCATTGATGGCAATTGGGATAAAGGCAAGCCGCCAGTCGGCACCGGCAAAGAGCCGGGGCGTCCGGCCTATGATGTGTTCGGCGCTGGCCGGGGTGGCGCGGTCAAGCTGGGCGCGGCATGGCTCAAAACCATTCAGAACGGCCCGAACACAGGGAAGCAGTTCCTTACCATGTCACTTGATGATCCCAGCTTCCCATCAGCGTTGAACCTGTCGGCGTTCGAAGGTGACGCGCCGGGTATCTATAATCTGAAATGGGAGCGCCCGCGTCAGGCGACCCAAGATGCCGCATAAGGGCAACGAGCAAGCCGGGGTTAACGCCCCGGCCTTTCGTATTCCAGACGGTTTTTCGCATGAGACAATGCCGATTTTTGGCGGTGCGTTCTCTCATGCGAAACACTGTTTCGTGGAATGGTCAGAAGATGGCGAGGAATACGCGGCTTTTCTGCCGACTGATCGCGCTTTCGACTGTCTGGCGGCATGTGAAGCCATGATGAAGGCTAAGAACCCGCCGATAGAGAGCGCGGAAATCTGGCCTATGTGCCGGTCTGTCACCAAAGGAAACCTTGACCGCCTTTGGAAGCAGGTGCGGCGGCTGCGTGAGCCGGGAAATCAGAAAACATGGTCAATCGAGTTTGCCCGGTTCGGGTATGGCGGAGGGTTTGAACGATAATGGGTGGTTGTCTTTTTACAGGTCCGGCAGGAAGTCAAAACAGCGCGAAAATTGTTTACCCGTCCGCGTGGGTGCTTGTTGATATTGACTTGAAAACTGGCGATGTCGCCGGGGTTGTGGGGCCGTTTTTCTCTGAATTTGAGGCGGATAATTTTGACCGGCAACGTGCTCAGGTGCGGTCCTTCCGTCGGACGCATAAGACGCGGATTTTTTCCGTGACATCACCATACGACGAAATGCGGAAAGGATGCGAACGATGAGCGGCGTAACGATAATTGCCTTTTTCGTTGGTGTTGTGATCGGTGCGGCGGTTGTTGCTGCCGTGTTCGCGGGCATCATTGATGGCTGGTTTAACAACTGAGGTGAAACATGGGTAACGGAATGGATGCACTGAGCCGGGAAGAACGCGAAGAAATGCGCGGTAATCGCTTTCCTGAATGTTGGTGCGTAATGGTTTCTCGGTCCAAAACCAGTTGGGGCTGGGGTGTTGTCGTTGTTTACGGGCCGGTTGCGCGGCAAGGCGCAGAGGCGCTTGAAAAGGTTTTGACTGGCGCGGGATTTTTGGCAGAAGCGGTCAAGATGTCAGGGCACACCGTTGATATTGCCGATTTGAGGAAACTGGTTGATTGACGGGCGAAGGGGGCATTTTTGTATCACGCCCCCTTCTGATTACAGGGTAGGGAAAATGGATTTAATCTACGCAGGGTTTGACGGTCTTGATGTGACGTTTCAGGGAGTCATCCCGCTTCGGGCGGTTGATGCTTTCGAAGCGGCCAAGGTGGCAGCACAGGAAACCAAACAGGAAACCTTTGCACAGGTCGGCAAATTCAAGGGTCATGTTGCCGAAACCGGGGCGCGTGGCGGCTATACGTATCGGGTTGATACCGGCAATCTTGGCTTTACGTGGTTCTTTTCCAAATCCCAGAAGCGCGAAGGCTGGAATATCCGGGTTTCCTGCAAGTCGGCAACCCTTGCGACATACGGCTTTGAGGGGGCCATAGGGCTTATGTATGCCGATCTTGAGGCCGTGGGGGCGACGGTCCTGCAAGAGGCCATTGCAAGGGTCGATTTCGCGATGGATTGGCGCATGCCCGGTGATTTCCGGCTTGATCCGCACCGCTTCGCGCTCCATGGGACAACCAAGGCCGACATGCACGGCGAGGAAATCGGGCAGCACTGGCAGAAACGTCAATGCACCGGCTTGACAATCGGTAAAATGCCGGGGCGGCAAATCTGCATCTATGACAAGCGCCGCGATATCGTCGCCAAACGCAAAGACGAATGGTGGAAAATCTGGGGGATTGACCGGGACGAATTTGAGAGGTCCGGGGATCAGATGTGGCGCATCGAATTGCGGGCCGGAAAGAAGCATTTAAAGGAACAATGGGGCGTTACGTCATGGGCCGATCTTCGCGCCAAATTGGGCGATATCTATGCGCATGCGCTCCTACGTATACGTTACAAGGCCCGGACATGGGATGAAGACGAAAATATCACCCGCATTGAGGACGATCATATGTGGGAACGCTGCCGGGCTGTAACGGGTGGAAGCCTGTTTGAGTACACGAGCAATTGCGGGCCGGGTGTCGTCAAACAGGTCATGCAGGAACAACAGCGCCAGACCATCGCCGCGATGATGATCGGCTTGTCAGCAAACCTTGCAGTTCTGTCCGGGGTGGACAAAGACCAGCTATGGGAATTGCCGCCCCTGATTTCAAAAATGATTGCCAGCAACATCCACGGGGAGGAAAGCGGAAAAGAGTTCAAATCGAAAATGAAGAAGGTCTATCGCCGATATGAAATCTATGACGAAGATGGAGTGATCCTAGATGAAAGAACGATTGGACAAATTGGTGGCGGCACAGGAAGCTGCACAGAAAGCGCCTTTGTTTAACAAGGCCCATCTGATCGACAAAGCATTAGTCGAATTGGGCGGGCTGTTGAACGAAATGGTCGAGCGGATCGAGCGGCTGGAAAATGGCAACCGTTGATCCGGGCACTGTGATTGAAGTTCGCGCTTGTTCAGGGTGTGGGAACCCGGTCTACGTCAAGGCGAACAAAAATCAGATTGCATATTACTTTTGCACACCTAACGACGACAACAACGGTCAAGGGTGTTCGCATCATGAAAAATGGGGACGGGTCGCATCAAACCAGAAATTGAGGGCGTATTGGGAAGCCAGACGCGCCCACGAGCGTAAGGGGGTTGATGATGACCGAAAAGACCGATTGGCTACCGGGAGCCAGCCAGACGAAGCCGAAAGCCGGGCCGACGAAAGCCAGCCTGAACCAGTCCACGAGCCTCAACGGGCCATCCTCGCCGGATTTGCCGAATACATCCGATCATGACGATATTGATGCGGGTGCTGAACATCTGGCGTCGTTCACGGTTGATCCGCTAGAAGGCGAGGCCGACGAATTTGGCGGGCTGGATGGCCTGTCAAATCTGGCCGATGACAGCGGCGAATTTATCAGTTCGGACGTGTTCTTTTCGTCCTTCTGTACCGCCTTCCAGATCGGCGCATGTGTGCCGCCATATCTGACCAGCCTCAAGATTGATGACAGCGAAATGGATCAGGCGCGCGCCGCGTCCGATGCGCTGTATGATATCTGTCTTGATACACCTTCCATGCATTTCCTTGTTAAGCCCGGTGGTGTGTGGTTTCAGCGCGTTGCCGCGATTTCGGCCTTTGCCTTGCCTAAGGCAATGGGGGTTGTTTCGGAAATCAAGGCGAAGAAGGCAAGGCCGGTCAATCAATCCCCTGGACAAGATAAAAAAGCCGAAAGGGCCAAGCCGGAACCAGCCAAAGAACCGCCTGCAAATGGTGGTCAATATGACTGGGCTCCGACGTAATGGCGGCGTTTTCAGAAGCGGGCCGGATTGGCATCTGGGGTCGATCCGGGTCCGGCAAATCGACGCGGGCAAAGCGTTTGATTGCGAAACGAAAGCGGGCCGTTGTCTTTGATCCTCAGGACGAATACCAGCACGAGCGCGGCTTTTTCCGGGTAACAACGATTGATCAGGTCCGGGCCTATATGGCGCGAAACTGGCGGCGCAATTTCCGGGTGGCTTATGTGCCGCCAGCCGGGCAGGAAATGGCCGCGCTTGATCGGCTATCAAAGTTGTTGAAAGTCGCCCAACGGCCATTTTTCGACGGGCACGACGAACGGCAAATCTGTTTGCTGGTCGAGGAAATGAACGAATGTTTCCCCGTGACAGGGATACCACGCGCATTCGGTGGGTTTGGTGATCTCTGTTCGCGGGGGCGGCATTCGGGGATTGAATTGATCGGCGTTTCACAGCGAATTGCAGAAGTCAATACCCGGTTTCGAGGTAATTGCACCGAAACTTATGTTTTCCGGCAAAAAGGGCCGCGTGATCTTAAGGCGGCAAGTGACGAGTTGGGCGGCGTGTCAACCGCAGAAATCCAAGCGTTACAGCCGCACCATTACATTCACGAGAAAAACGGGACCATTACCAAAGGGAAAAACTGAAAAATCGTGAATTTTCCTACGTAAGGTAATGTAACGTTACCTAGATTTGCCGCCCCCGAAATTGCGGCGTAACCCGGTTGTCAGACAGGCGACCGGGTTTTTTGTTTCCCCGGCTGTCACACAGGAAAAAGGGGTTTTCCGTGAGTGCAAAGAGTTTTGCAGTGGGCGTTGCTACCGCGCTGGTCGCGACGGTCATTTATGACAAATTCATCAAGCCGAACATGGCTTAGGGGGTCAATTTGAAGGGTGATATCAAAACGGTCGTTCTGACCGCGTTGGGCGTCATGGTTGCCGGTTACGTCATGAACATGATGTACGACGTGGCGATTGTGAAACAGGCCTCTGACGGCTTCGATAAGTAAGGGGGCGGCGCGTTGACCAATCGCATTTCCAAAAAAATGCCGAACGGCTCCGGTATCGGTGCGGGACAAACCGCAACGTTCAACCTGCCGAACGGCGTAACCTATCATCAGCTTTTGTTCCGCATTCAGGCCGATCTGGGCGCGGGCGTGGTTGATGTGCCGAAAGCCAGCCTTGGCACCGTGCTTGGTGAAATCCGGCTCTATATCGACGGGCAGGAAACCATTCGCATTGACGCTGCCGATCTGGCGGCAATTCTGACCTACAAGGGCCAGACAGTTAAGGACGGGGCGTTGCCGCTCATGTTCTCTGATCCGGCACAGCGCACCCCGATGGGTGAAGATGCGCCGGCTATCGGCACCGCCGATATTCAGTCACTTTCCCTTGAGGTTGATATCAAGGCAGGTGTTACGTCGCCGTCACTGGTCGTTTATGGCCTGCTGGGTCCAAACACACCGCTTGGTCAGTTCTACGCGATCAAGAAATATCCGTTCAACGTCGGTAATACCGGCATCCGCGAATTGCAGGATTTGCCGCGCTCTGACTATCACATCACGAAAATGCATATCAGCACGGATGATATTGATAGCGTTCAGGTCGAGGCAAACCAGCGAATTTTGCGTGACTTTGACCGGGTTGTTGGTGCGGCGGCGGCAATTCAGACCGGCAAGGTCTGGCAGACCGGCTGGACGCACATTGATTTCACGATCAGTGATCGTCTTTCCGACTTCCTGCCGATGCTGCTTGAAGATTTCCGGGTGCGTCTGGATATGACCGCTACAGGCAACTTCAACCTGTATACCGAGGAAATTCGCGGGCGCGTTGCCGCCTGACAGGTGGATGTAAACCGGGGCGCTAGCGCGTCCCGGCTGGCCTTAAGGGGGTAATATGGCTGAAACGACGCAAAGTGCCGGTGGGCTGGAAATTCTTGACAGTATTTTTGGGTATCTGAACAAAACCAAGAATGCCGTTTTTGAAACCTATTCCCAATGGCAAGCGACCTTTGGCAGCGAGAACGCCATGGATGGCGGGGGGGATTATGCAACGGGTGAAAATGCCGGTAGCTGGTCAAACCCAAATCCGTCACCGCCTGCAAGTGGCTCGGCAAATACCGGGCTCTATATCGGTGTCGGTGTGGCTTTGCTGGCCGGAATGATCGTTCTCACGCGCAAAAAATAGGGGGCGCATATGTTTCCTGCGCTTTCTGGTCTTACCGGAATGATGGGCGGCGGGGGTGGCGGCGGTAGCTGGCTGGAAACGTCCAGCGAAGCAACTGCCATGTCCAACGCCCGCGCAACATCCGGGCAGATTTACAGCTACAACACTGCGCCGTTTATCGTCGGAGGTGACGATGACAACGCGGTTTCAATGATCAAGATGGCCGTTCCGTTTGTGGCCGCTGGGGTGATGGCATGGCTGGTATTGAAACGGTGACGTTGGGGGTTGTGGCGTGGGATGACACGGCGGCGGAACATTTCCGCCCCGTTGTCCTGCCAGACAGCCCAACCGGCCTTGAGGGGCTGCAAAACGACGTGGAAGCGGGGGCGGCTTCTGTGCTGGCCGTTATGGCCGATGGGGAGCGTATCGGGTCGGTTTTGGTCCGGCTTCTGGCGGGCGGGGATGGTCTGCATTTCGTGATTGAATGCGCCAATGCCGATCTGCCGGGGTTTGATCTGGTCGAAACCTGCATGCCCGCCCTTGAGGGCTGGGCCGCAAAACTCGGATGTGTCGCGGTCGATGTACCAACGCATCGTCCCGGATTGGTTTTCAAGATGAAACGGCGCGATTACCAAGTGGTTCAAACCGTGATGCGAAAGGCGATTGCATGAGTTCCGCACTAAGCAATTCCAGTAGCAAAAGTAGCAGCACAACGACCAGCAACAACTATGACCAGCGGGCAGGGGCCGAAGATGGTTCTATCGCGGTTTCGGGTGGTGGACAGGTCAATATCGACGCGACCACGCCAGAGGCTTGGGATTTTGCCGCCGATGTGAATGCAGACGCGCTTGATCTAGCGGCTATCACGGTCGGATCGGCCTTTAGCGCACTGGAAAAGTCCAATCAGACGGTTGGCACCGCACTTACGGAATTGCGCAAGGCGAATACGTCTGACACCGCAAACACGCTGGAAATGTTGATCAAGATCGGCGTTCCGGTGCTTGGCGCGGCCTTCATCCTTCCAGCGATCTTTAAGAAATAGGGGCAGCATGGCCGATAGTTCATTTTTCCAAAGCTACAAAGGATCGGTTCAGCCGGGGGATTTGTTCACGATCCATCGCCGGGGCCGCTCCGTTGCCATGGTTGCTGCGTCCGATGATCTGGAAATCGTGATCAATGACGGGTCGCGTTCCCGGTTCTTTGCCGGTGCGTCCCTGAGCTTTGATGTCGAGTTCGAGAAAATCCAGATTTTCAACCCGAACGCAACGGCGGCGACCTTCGAACTATGGACCGCCATGGGCCGGGTTGATGACAACCGCCTGACCGCTTCGGGCGATCTGAATGTGATTGATCCGAACACGGGGGACAGCTTCGCCAACGTGATCGCCAAGAATGCCGAAATTCTGGCGATGATGCAGAGCGACACGGATCAAGGGCACCCGGTAAAGGTGTTAGGGGAGAATGCTGCAACGGCAGGTTTTATAGCGTCCTCTGTGGAAATCATAAGCCCATTGCTAAACACAAACGGGGTGATTGTTCGTCATGCTTCGATTTTGACAGCGGCGTCTTATGCTGCTGGGCTTTTTTATGGGGCGTCTGCACCGGGAAGCATGGTTTCAAATCATGCGTTAATACGAAGTTCGAACGCTGTGCCGGTCCATGATGGTCAGTTTTTGTTGTCTGCCGGTTTGGGGCTGTGGGCGTTATCCACTGTTGTGAATGGATATTACACCGTTAGCTGGGATTATTTGCCATGAGTGATATGGAAGTTTTAAGCCTTGCCTATCAGCGTCAGGCGCAGGGAGACACTCGTGATCTATCGGTTATCATAGCGGATATCCGGGCAGATCTTGCCACCATGCAATCGCCCGCGCCGGGGCCAACGGATGAAATCGGTTTCAAGTCCGAAGTGATCAAGGGTGTTCGCACTGAATACAAGATCATGGGTGATGGCTCTATGGTCGAGGTGACGTCATGATGAAAGATGCACTCCTTCTGGTCGGGGCTGGTGGGCTTGCTTTTGCAGCGTTTCAGGTTGCCAAGGGCAAATCGGTCACAACGATCGATCTGACCAATGCCGGACAAATCAGTCAGGAAGTCGACACCATCGCCCGGACGATCTGGGGCGAGGCGCGGGGCGAGGGTGAACGCGGCATGCATGCCGTTGCCAACGTCATTATGAACCGTGCGCGGGTTGGCGGATGGTGGGGCAATAGCCCGGTGGAAGTCTGCCTGAAGCCTGCTCAGTTCTCCGCTTGGAACCGCAATGATCCGAATTTTGACCTTGCCCGCAAGGTGACTACGCAGGACCCGCAGTTCCGTCTGGCCTTGCAGATTGCTGGCAGGGCGATTGCGGGCACCCTGGACGATATCACCGGGGGTGCAACGCACTATTTCAATCCGAATGTGGTCTTGCCGTCTTGGGCCAGTGCGCTAACGCGCCTTACCGATATCGGCAACCATCGCTTTTACGTTTAGGTGACGCATGGCGACCTTCGAACCGCATTACGATAGCGCATTGCATTCCGTGGAATACATGGACGGGCGCTGGATGACGTGCGGTGTGCTGGATCAGCATGCATGCATGAATTTGGCGCTTGATGCGGCGACAATTGAAGGTGAAGGCGATCCGGTGGGCGATCCGTTCGAAGATGATACCGGGTTGGTAATTGGTATGCCCCTTGAATACGAAACGATTGATTGGGGCGTGATTGCGCTCATGTGCGGCGCGGTGCTGTTCATGGCGGCTTTGGAAAGGGGGTAATCGTGCGTCTGGGCTTGCGATTGCAGATGATCAACAAACAGGAGGGTGATGACGACATGGCAAAAGGTAAAAAAGCCAATGGTCGGCTGAAAAAGGGCTATCGCTACGCCAAGGGCGGGCGCGTGGTCAAAGCGAAAGGCCGTAAGTAATGCCGTTGCCGCTGATTTATTTTGGCGTCGGCGTGCTGTTTGGCGGCGGGGGCGTCTGGCTTGCCGGGGATGCTGCCAAAAAGGTCGGCAATGCCGCCCTGATCGTCGGCGGCGTCTATCTCGGCGGCAAATACCTGAAAGCGTGGTGAATGGCTGATATCACGCTATGGCAGGTTCTATCCGGGGGCGGCGATCTGGCGACAATCGGTTTTCTGTACTTGAGGGTCGGCAACGATTCTGACGCAATCCTCCAAAATTTGCCTTAACCTATTGTATTTAAATTATTTTGGCGTTGTAGCTCATGGGTGAAACCTGCCGATCAAAATCAAGCGTATAATCGCCAAATCGGTTGATATGGTCCGTGCGGTATGGGGCCAGCCCTTTGAGAATATCGTGATCAATATGATGACCGCGCTCTTTGAGATCTTTAAGGGTTAACGTCATCGACTCCACATTGTGAAGAATGACCAGGTTGGCCACCAAGTGGTTATATTTGATCACCTTCCGTTGCTCGTGACGGATATTCTCGGCGATCACCCCCTCGCCGCCGAAGAACAGCCATTTCACGAACTGGTTGAACTCTTCCGTTTTGTTCGTCTCCGCATGAATGGTTCGCCGCAACTCCACGCTGCCAATGTAGTCCAGAAGAAAGGTTGTCCGAACGACCCTCCCCAGTTCCCGGAAAGCAAAGTAGAGTTTGTTCTTGAGGCTTGCGGTACCTAAACGTCGCAGTACCGTAGACGGTGCGATTTTTCCAGCCTTAATCGATAGCGCCACCCGGAGCATGTCCGGCACATGGGTTTCAATCAGTTTCCAGTTGATAGTCTCGCTGAACAAAGCATTGATGTGCTCATACCGTTGGCGTTTGTCAGACTTGTAGAACACCAGCTGCTTCAGATTCCGGATGCGGGGCATCAGGTTGATACCCAGCAGGTAAGCCAACCCGAAGACGGGCGCACTTTGCGCCTGAGTATCGCCATGCAAGGTGTCAGGCTGGATATCGGAGTCGTTTTTGATCAGTCCATCAAGGATGTAAATGGCCTCATAAACGCCGCAAGGAATGAAGTGGCTGAACAGCGCGATGTATTTGTCCGAGACGTGGTAGTAGCCCACCCCGCCATAGCCACCGTACCGTATGTGGTATTCCGATAGCAGATTCTGTTCGTACAGGTTCCATTTTGTGCCATCGGCGGCGGCCCGCTGGCCAGTTCCCCAGTGTCGCGGCAGCCGGTAGCGGTTGTAGGCATTGATAACCTGTACAATCGCCTGCTCCAGGCGCTCTTCGGTGACGTGCCGCAGGTTGAGCCAGGACACCTGCCGGCGATTAAGCGTCGTGATGGATCGCGCGGTCTGAGTTGGCCCGAGATTGCAGCCATAGCAAAATAAGGTCGAAACAAAGCGGGTACGGGGGTCGTCCAGCTTGCCCTCAAATCCGGAAAGTGGCCCAAAGCGTTTGTGGAGGCCCAGCCATTTTTCGGCTTCCACCAGGATGTCGAGAATGTTCTTTTCGGGCATATTTTGGGATAACTGCTTATCAATCTCAGCTAACCCATCCGGAGGCGCTCTACGGCGGTGCTTCCGGATCACCAGATCTTCACCATGGAAGACGGCGTATTCATTCTCCGGGAAGCCACGGTCAATGCGGTCGGCCGTTTCGCTCAACCGGGAGTGGGCTTGTACCACAAAAGCGGCTGGGTCGGATTCGATATCAATCATCGCACTGTAGTCCGCTATCTGGGCATCATAGACACTCCAATCCACCAGCTGATCGCGGTAGTCACTGTACTGGTCGCTATTCGCGACCGCGAGATCGCCGGAAATCAGTTCACGCTTCACCTGTGTCAGTACGCCCAGCTCGAAATACTTCCGGTAGACCATCCCGGGGGGCAGCTGGCTTGGCCCGGTCCCCAATACCAAACGGCGCCAACGCTCCGGTAGCCAGGACACGTCGACGGGTTGACTACTGAGGACAAGGCATTCCTTACGGCTGTGCCGGTGCTTTTTCAGAGTCGCAATCGCCTCAATCAAAGATTGATCGTGGCTGGTTGCCGCCAGATCCAGTAGTTCAAGGCAATTGAATAACAGGGGGCGTAACGGGCGGTAGGGTTGCAGCATGAACGGGATGAAGTTATTGCCAGCATAGGCCATGTGTTCCTCACACTCTGCCAGTAATTCATCAGGATCGCTCTGGATGGCAGCCGCCACTCGGGCACCTCGCTCGGAGTCCGTTGGCGCTTCCTGGACGGCGGTCAGTACGTCACGCAGTTGAGCCACCAGCCTGTCCATGCGTTTCATGTGATCCAGGTGATACTGGTTCAGGTTGGCTTCTGCCTTGGTTTTGATGTTGCGCATCTTGCGAACAAAGATGTCGACCGCATCGTCCATCGCGCGACGCAATTGGGCATGGACCAGCAGAACCATCAAAGCGTAGCGTTTGGTGCTTTGCATGGCCTTGATGTTGGCCGCGCCCAGCGCTCGTGCTTCCAGTATGAAGTGGTGATATTTGGCGGCGGGAATGTGATCAACAGCGGGCAATTGTTGACACCAACCCTGAAGCCATTCCAGGTGCTGAAGATACTTCTTCACTTCCGTATTGGTCGGCTTTTTGGGTTCCTGTTTCAACTTATGCCAACTGGTATGAGGGGAATCATCCGGCACTTGCAGCAACTGGTCAAATTCGTTTTTTTGATGCGCTGTCAAACCCACATTGAGCGTCCGAAAGTAACCGGTATTGACCGTGCTGCGAGCCTGACGCGCGGTCCGTTGCAACGTTGAAAAACCCGGTAACTCAAAACGCTGGCGCACCAGCTCTTCAATCACCACATTGATGATGTCCGCCAGGTCCTGCTTGGTGGTGGCCGCTTCACGCGCTAGTTCCCGTACAATTGCCTTGCCTTCAACGGTGAACGCCTTGATGCCCACCTGTTGACGAACCGTCTCCAGCATCCGCTGACGGGCGCCGCCATTGCGGTCGTAGACCCTGAGCTGGCTCAATGCGAGATGTGAAAGGTCGTCGCACGCCAGAATGTGCGTTGTAATGGATTGGGGAACGGCTTTGAGATGGACAAAGTAGCCCAGACGCTGCACTGTTTTCAGGAGAATGAGTAGGGCGCCACGAGCAGCCGGAGTTCGACCGTGCTTTCGGGCAAAGGATCGTTCCTGGGTAGAGGGTGTATAAATTTCTGCCAGTTCTTGATCCGAGACCACCGCCTTCAATCGCGGATAGGCGGTTTCATGGAGGCTACTCATACGCAGTTCTTCGCTATGGGGTTCCAGTGAAAGGCATTAGCCCACAGTACTTTCGCTCTTGAGGGGGGCATTGCTTATAGTAGGCAGCAATTCGTCAAGACCAAAGGAACCGCCCGTTATTTTGTGAACGCCACGCTCGCTTTACGTTACGGGATTATTCGGTCATCGATCGCCGGTTCCCCGATTTATTGAATCGTTACACCACACCGCAGACTGATTCGAGCTATGGCCATTGAGCATCTTTCCCCCCCCACTGATCATTCACACCTACCAACGCCTTTCTAGTGCCCAGCTAATCGCTCTGGCAGGGACCGGGCTAACGACGGTGGCGCTGGCGCCGCTGGCCCATGACTGACGGGCGGCAGTGCGGGCCAGGTGCTCGGCATTGCGCTGGCCCTGAAGATGATTGCCTACGCCCTAATAGCACCTCTGTTTGGGGCTGTTGCCCAAAAACTTCCCCGCCGTACTCTGCTGGTCACACTGGACATTCTGAGGGCCTGCGGGGTTGCCCTTTGTCACTGAGGTTTGGCAGGGGGCCCACTCTGGCTAGGGTAGGTACAAAATTTTCGCCCAACCCCTTCATGTAATGACGCAATTAAGGGGCACGAGATATTGCCCTCTTGGGCGCAGCACCGATCAACCATGGCGCTCAGTAAAACCTCAATTTGCTGTAGCTTTTCGATCTTCCCACGTACGTCGTGCAACTTGCGCTCCGCGAGAGTGCTGGCTTCCTGGCAGTGGGTGCCGTCTTCGAGTCGGAGCAGGTCGCTGACCTCATCGAGACTGAAGCCTAACTGCTGCGATGTTTTCACAAAGCTCAACCTGCCGATATCGCTGGGACCGTAGCGTCGAATACCCCCGAGAGGACGCTGGGGCTCAGGTATTAACCCACGTCGCTGGTAGTAGCGGATGGTCTCAACTGAGACGTTCGCCGCCTTAGCCAGCCCCCCGATGGTCAATGAGTTCATTTCATCCGGCATTTGCCTTGACTCCGTAGTTGACTACGGCCTCAAGCTTAACCTATCGAACAAGGCCGTAGAAGGTGTAATTGCAATATCAGAGTTGAATTCCGAGTCACAATCCGGTCGCGAGTCGTTAATCGCAGGCGGGGTTGCAGCCTGCTCGCGTCGGCCTGCTGTCTGGGCACCTTGGCCCTGATCGCCCTGGGGGGTTCCGGTGCCTGGATCGGCAACCTGGCGAAGTCTGCGAGGTACCGCAAGTGCGCACCGCTTCGAGACACCCCGCTACCTAGGTATCGACGAGCTGTACCTGAACCGCCGCTACCTCTGCATCCTGACCAACCTGGAGGAGCGTACCTTGTTAGACCTGCTGCCCGGTCGTCAGCAGGAGGCAGTGACGAAGCGGCTCATGAGCATGACCGAGCGCGACAAGATCGAGATCGTCAGCATGGACATGTGGAAGCCATATCGCCGTGCCGTCCAGGCGGCGCTGCCACAGGCCCGCATCGTGGTCGATAAGTTCCATGTTGTGCGTATGGCCAACGAAGCCCTGGAGAAGGTCCGCAAGGGGCTCAGGAAGGAGCTGAAGGCCAACCAACGCCGAACCCTCAAGGGTGACCGGAAGACCTTGCTGAAGCGGGCTCACGACGTCTCCGACCGCGAACGTCTCATCATGGAAACCTGAATGGGGGCCTTCCCCCAGCTCCTGGCAGCCTACGAGCACAAGGAGCGGTTCTACCACATCTGGGACTGTGCCAGCCGGCGAGATGCTGAGCAGGCGCTGGCTGCCTGGATTGACGACATCCCAGTCACCAATGCCTTCACGGAGTCGATCAACCGGCTGGCCAAGGACAAGAACCGCGATGGCCGGGGCTACTCATTCGAGGTGATGCGGGCCCGGATGCTCTACACCACCAAGCAGGGGTCAGTTCACGAAACGGAAAAAATTGTACGCTAAGCCTTTGGCATCAATGATATCGACACCATTTTTTCCACAATTCATAAAGTTGCGCAGTAATTAGTCGACGACTGGCCCTTGCTAAATAATTTTCATTTCAGCATGAGTTGTGCTTTAAAAATTCAATTCTGCAACTACACTCATTGGGCGAACAGAGCGAGAAATCCGCCGTTAATTCCAATAGCGGGTACGCGAATGAATATCCGTTATCGCCAGTTCTGGCAAACCTGTTTCTGCATTATGCATTGGATCGTTGGCTGACCGTTCGTCATCCGGATATCCCATTCTGCCGATATGCAGATGACGGAATACTGCGTTGTCGAAGTGAGCGTGAGGCTCAGTATCTGCATTCCCAGCTAGATATGCGTGAGGTGGACCCAATAGCTATTCACAGAGATGCCCAACAAACGAGTATACTGGCCTGTGTTTGTCCAGGCTGCTCGGATAAATCACCATCAGCTCCTTGCTAAGGCCAGGCTCACTCACGGGAATAGCCACCAGACTTCCATTTTGGACCTCCTCCCGTACAGAACTTTCAAGCACCAACGATGCGCCAAGTCCGACCTTAACCGCTTGCTTGACGGCTTCGGTGCTACCCAGCTGCATAGATACCGTCGGAAATGGCCCATGCTCACCGAAGTAGGTCGCCAAAAGCCGGCCAGTGCCGGTGCCGGGTTCGCCGCCGATCAGAGCCATGTTAGACAGCGTATCGCGGTCGATATCGGTTCGACGGGCTAACGGGTGACCAGGCGGAACGATTAGAACAACGGGCTCGTTACGCCACGCCTGAGCATGGAATCCGGGTAGATCATGCCACCACTCCATAATCGCCACGTCCAGCTCACCGTCCGATAAATGCCGTGCAATAGTCGGATTGGAATCTATTACCACATCCACCTCGGGCCCTACGCCCAGCTCCTTGTAACGACGGATGTAGGGCTGGAGCATATAAATCCCAATATTGGAGCTCGCCCCAACGCGAAGTCGAGCCTCCATAATGGAAGATCTCGCCTGCTCCTCCAGCCGGAGCAGACTTCGGGCAAAAGGCAACAAGGTTAAGGCAGCCCGGGTTGGCTCACAGCCAGAGCGCCCCCTGTGGACCAATAAAACGCCAAGTTGGTTTTCGAGTTTTTGAAGGTGCTGGGACAGTGTGGGTTGTGCGATGTCCAACTGGCGGGCTGCGGCCTGAAACCCGTTGTGGTCCAGCACCGCCACGAAACTCTTCAGCCAGACAAGATTCAGCATGGGCCGCTCTCGCGGCCACTGGGATCATTGATCGCATCACCCGGCCGCTCACCCCGAAGCACTTGCAGAATGTTCCGAGCAGCGCGTTGCTCGATAGCCAGACGCACCTGGCTGACTGCCGATCCGATGTGAGCAGTAAACAGCGTGTTGGGGTGGGCCCTGAGCCCCTGGGCGATCTCCCTCGGACGATCTTCTCTCGCCCAATCTTCCATCTCAAACACATCAGCGGCGTACCCCCCCAACTGACCGGATTGAAGCGCTTGCAGAACACTACCCTCATCCACCACAGATCCACGGCAGGGATTGATAAGGAATGCGCCCGGTTTCATTCCTGTTAGCGTTTCGCGATTAATGGTGTGGAGGGTTTGCTCATTGAGCGCCAGTGCCAGGATCACAATATCTGACTGGGCCAGCAGCATCTTGAGGGGAGTATGGGACAAACCCAGTGCCTGCTCATGCTGCACGGGTAAACGTTCCGGCTGGGAATAGATTAAATCCGCTCCCCATCCGTTCAGGCGCTGCGCCACCGCTTGGCCGATGGCCCCCATACCCACAATACCAATCCGTGAGCCTTCGATCCCCTGCCCATAGAAGCGTGGTGTCCAGCCAGTAAATTCACCGGATCGAACGAAGTGGTCCGCCGCCTTGACTTGTCGGGTGAGACTGATCGTCAGCCCGACCGTTAGCTCTGCAGTAGGCACGGTTAGCAAATCCGGTACAAATGTCAGCCAAACCCCATGACGCGTGCAGGCATCCACATCAAAGTTGTCATAGCCTTTCAGGGCTGCACCAATCACCTTCAAGCGCGGACACCCCTGTAGGAACTCCACTCCAACTCGGTCTGGCATGAACGCCATCATCGCATCAGCGTCTGCAACGCGCGCAGCCACTTCCTCCTGGGGCAACGTGGCGCCGGATTGGTTGGTGACCAGCTCGCAATCTTGGGCAAGTTCATCCAGAACACTGTCATGGATCTTATGGGTTATCACAACCTTGGGTTTCATCGACGTTCCTTATTTGAATTTCTTACGAAGGCGGCCACTGAGACTGTCCACGACGGTGACCATCAACAAGATGACAATGAGAATGGCGCTGACTTCCTGATACTGCATGATTCTCAGCGAGCCCATCAATTCGAAGCCAATACCACCGGCACCCACCATGCCCATTACGGTCGAGGCACGGAAATTGTATTCCCAGCGATAAATGGACACGTCCGCGAATTGAGGAAGTGCTTGTGGCAGCACGGCGTGATAGAGCACCTGCAAGCGAGTAGCGCCGGCAGCATCGGCCGCTTCCACTGGCGCCTCATCTACATGCTCAATCGCTTCGGCAAAAAACTTTCCAACCATGCCAATGGAGTGAAGACCGAGCGCCAGTACGCCAGGCAACGCCCCAAAACCAACAGCAGCCACGAAGATGATGCCCATGATCAGTTCCGGGACTGAACGCAAACCGTTTAAAAGGGTTCGAGTTACTTGGAACACCACCGGATGTGGAGAGGTGTTGCGCGCAGCCAGGAATGCCAGTGGCACAGACAAGGTTACTGCAATGGCAGTACCGGCAATGCTCATCGCAAGCGTGTCGATTAACGGCGACACCCAGCTGGCCACATTGGTGAAGTCAGGTGGAAGAGATTCGCCAATGAGTGTGCCTATGGCTGGCACGCCATTGGCAAGTGTATTGAAATTGAGCAGCCCTACGTACCAACTTGCGACAAAAATGATGAGCAGCACTAACAGCGACTGTCCGAGTTTTTTCCGCCAGCCTTTCGCGTGCTCATCCAGCACGGAGGCCGACGGGGCCGGCGACAGAGTCGCCGGTTCCGTCGTTGTATAGTTCATGGGGCACTCCTCACATTTTTGCGAAATCAAGATTGAGCAGGCCACCCATAGCGCGGATGACATCGTAATCTTCGTCGGTAATTGCCGCGAATCCCTCAGCCTTCAGGTTGTCGAGAATCTCCGGGTCATCGATCTGCAGAAAGGCTTTCTGAATGTTGCTCTTCAGCTCAGGGGCCAGGTTCGAACGCATGGCCCAGGGGTATTGAGGAAAGTCACCGCTGTAGCCCAGCACTTTGACCTTGCTCCGATCAATCAAACCGCGGTCCATCACATGCTCGAAGATAACTTCGGACAACCCTCCGGCGTCGGCATTGCCATTGGCGACGTTAACCGCAACAGCGTCATGGCTACCGACGAAATGAGCCTCATAGTCCTTTCCGGCTTCGAGCCCTGCCTTCTCAAGGAGTACGGTCTTGGGGATCAGGTGGCTGGAAGTGGATGCGCGGTCACCGTAGGCCATTTTCTTGCCTTTGATATCCGCGAAGGAGCCAACGCCAGAGTCCGCATTGGCAATAATGATGGAGCGATAAGTCGGCTTCCCGTCTACCACCATGGCGGCAAAGGGTTCAATGTCACTCTTACTCTTGGCCATCACATAGGACAACGGACCAAAGTAAGCCAGGTCAATTCGGCCAAAACGCATGGCTTCGATCATGGAGGAGTAATCGGTGGTAACAATCAGTTCTACTTCCTTACCAAGAGTGGTTTCCAGGTAATCCTTCAAAGGTTGGTTTCGCTTGATCAGTTCTGACGCGTTCTCATCCGGCAGCAAGGCAACTTTCAAAAGATCAGGGTCTGTATCTGCGGCATGGGCTGACCAATGGATGCCGAGCATCATTATCAGAGCCAGCAAAGAGTGAATCATTGTCTTCATTGTGCTATCTCCAGTACGTCTGTCGTTATCGGGGTGGTCTTAGGTTTATGGATGGCTGGTTTGCCTTCCGCAGCTACCACGCTGGGTGAACGGTGGTAAATCTCGTCCAGGTGTTTCGATTTCAGGTTTTCAGGAGCATCGTCAAAAACGATATGAGCGTTCGAAAGGCCGATGATCCGGTCTGCAAAACGCTGGGCGTATTCCAATTGGTGCAAGGAAATAACCGCGGTGATTCCATCTTCCTGACAAATATCGCGCAGTAGGCCGAGTACCTTTTCAGAAGTGGCCGGATCCAGGCTGGCAACGGGCTCATCGGCAAGAATCATGGATGGTTGCTGCACCAATGCTCTGGCGATTCCAACCCGCTGCTGCTGGCCGCCGGACAACTGATCTACTCGGGAAAGCGCTTTGTCAGCCAGACCTACGCGGTCGAGGCATTGCAGAGCCAACTCCAGGTCCTGCCGGGGCAGGGGAAGCAGGCTTCGCCAAGTACCGTGATACGCAAGTCTGCCTGTCAGCACATTCTGTAACGCGGTGTATCGTTCGATCAGCTGGTGATGCTGGAACACCATGGCGGTGCGGCTGCGGTGCTGTCGCAGGATTCTACGGTTGGTCAGTTCACCAAACTCGCCAGACACAACCTTCCCGGTTGTGGGCTTAACCAGGTGATTCAGTGAACGAAGCAGAGTGGATTTACCCGCGCCTGAAAGTCCCAGTAGCACGGTGAATTCGCCCTTGTGAAAGTGAACGTTGGTGGGTTTGAGCGCGAGGACGTTTCCCGGGTAGGTTACGCCCATACTCTCGACTCGAAGCATCACATTGGTTGATTGAGTTGGCGCCATAGGATCACCTTTTGCAATAAATAAGCTCGCCGTATTGCGAGTTACAATTGAACGGTAAAGCTGAGAGATGACACTGTCGTGTCACTGACGTGACAGGTTGATGAAGTGCTTTTGGTTCGCAAGGATTTTCCGAAGGGCTCTGTGAAATACATGGAGCTCAGCCAAAGTGGAACGAGCCACCCAGGAGCTTAAGCAACAAAAATTGCGTTCCACCGTCAGTCGGCGAATCTCACGGTACAGTTCGTCCGTGCTGAGTTCATCGAATTGCTTACCGACTATACTCTTGCCTTCGAGGAGGTCGGACGCGCTCTCCAATAGGTCGCGCTTCCAGGTGCTGACTATGGTGGGGTGGATCTGGAAACGGGCAGCAATTCAAGGTGTGGCCTTAAGGGTGGGCAAGGACAGCCTTGCACTTACTAATTCGAAATAAAGTAAGCAGGGCACTGTCACCGCATCACTGATGCTGCGCAAGCTCGGGAGCTATCCGCGTCAGAATGGCCTCGCGATCGCATTGCGCGAGCTGGGCCGCATTGAGCGAACATTATTCGCACTCGACTGGATGCAAAACGTCGAACTGCGTCGCCGCGTGCAGGTTGGTTTGAATAAGGGCGAGGCTAAGAACGCGCTGGCTCGTGCCGTCTTCCTGAACCGGCTCGGTGAACTCCGCGATCGCAGTTACGAGAATCAACGCTACCGTGCAAGCGGACTCAATCTCGTCGTCAGCGCTATTATCCTTTGGAATACGGTTTATATGGAGCGGGCGGTTCAAGCACTGCGCGAAGACGGCCGGGATATCGACGAGACGCTTCTGCGGCATCTTTCTCCCTTGGGCTGGGAGCACATCAACCTGACCGGCGACTATAAAGGATGTCAAACAACTATCCTGCTGCGCGGGATAAGGCAAGGCCCCGTGAATGATATGCGAGAAATCGTGAATCGGCTGGGCCTGACCGGAGAAGCGGAGGCCACGCTTCATGTGGCGCTATTGCGTGAGCTGGTCCAGGGTCGTCCTGTCACTCTTAAGCGGCTTGCAGCGTCGCTCAACTGGACGACGGACCAGGTGGTGCAGGTGCGGGAACAGCTGCCTTGCGGAACCGTCGAGTATGACGGTCAGGGGTTGGTCGGTTCGTAGCTAATCTGGGCCCAACCGGGCGCCCTTTCTCACCCAATGTGGTCCCACTGCTCAGGATAATTGCGGGCCCAACAGATTAGCTTTGTGAGCCACTACAGATACCTGTTCATCGTATTCTGAGTGCTTCCGGGCAGCGTAGCCAGCCGCGACCACACTCACCATTAGTCGGTGTCCCGGATCAACCTGGCGACTTTGGTCAGTAAGGTGTTTGCGGCGTTGTCCGTAAATTGCTGTCCTTCCTCGATGTAGCCCCGCACCGTCCCGTCATGCTTCCAGCCACCCTGGCGCTTGATCTGCGCAAAGTCGACCTTTTCCCGCGCGGCGGCGGTGGATAGACCGCGCCGGAAGCTGTGACTGCTCAGGGTCGGCACGAAGTCCAGGCCGCAGGTTTCCCCAAGCGCTTTCAGGATTCGGTTCACCGACCCGCCTGAAAGGGCCTGGGATTGCAACCGATCCCAGCGGTTGACGGCGCGGAAGACGGGGCCTTCGTGAATGCCGGCATGCTCTAGCCAGGTTTCGAGGGCGCTGACCGGGCAGACCAGCTCGTTGCCCCGAGGCAGGGCCCGCTTCAGGCCTTCACCGTGAGGGTCTGTTTTAGAGCGCGGCAGGGTCACCACCAGCCCTTCCGGCTCCCACGACAAGTGCTTCACCTCAATCGCTACCAATTCACTGCGGCGAAACGCCCCAAAAAAACCGACCTGCAGCAGGGCCCAGTCACGATGCTTCTTGAGCGAGTCAGGCTGTTGCTGGAGTGTTTCCAGGAAGGCCGCAATGTGTTCGAGGCGCAGCGCCCGGGCTTGCCGTTTCGGCCGACCATGGGCGCGACGAATCCCTTCCAACGTTTTGCGCACGCCGGGGTCTCGAGCGGGATCACGCAATCCCTGAGTCTGGTGCCAGCGCCCCAGGGCCGTCAGGTAAACATCCAGCGTGCGAGGATTAAGCGCGTCTGCCTGATCGGACAGATAGGCCGCAAGGGTCGCCGGCTGTGTCGGGAGACGTCCACCCCAGCGCTCAAAGCTGCGAATGGCCGCACGGTAGGTCCGCCGCGTGTTGTCGGTGGTGGCCATGTGGATGTACCGATTAGCCGTATCGGCTAATACGGTCTTTTCCGCGTTACGTAATGTGGACTTGACGGTGGGTTTTGGATCCATGACCGCTCCAATTCGAGGCGTGCTTTCAAGAGCCGCTGATGTACCGGCGTTACAGGAGCAGGATAGAACAGACCACACACTAACGCACGTTAACGCGCTTTAACGTGCGTTAGGCATCTTAAATAAATTTTGTTAATTATCGAATAAATAATGTAATATTACATATCACGTTATATGATAAAATGAGGCATGTCATGGCCCGCGCCGGAATTACTTACCAGGATGTCGCCAACGCTGCGCAACGCGTCCGCCAACGCGGTGACGAGCCCACTGTCGACCGGGTGCGATCGGAACTCGGTACCGGCAGTCGCAGCACTCTCGGGCCAATGCTGAAACGTTGGAAATCAGGCAGCGAAGCCGCAGCGGATCTGAACGGACTCCCGGCTGACTTGGTGGCCGCCGTGAAAGCCCTGCATGAGCGAGCTCAATACGCGGCCGATGAACGTATTACGCAGGAGCGCGAAGCGCACCAGACGCTGGAACAGCAATGGCGCACCGAGCTGGAAGAGGTGCGGCAGCGGTGCGAGTCACTGGAAGAGCAACGCTGCGGGCTGGAGAAGGCCAATGAAGCGCTTCGCAACGAAAGCGATGCCCAGGCCCACGCTCTTCAACAGGAACAGCTCCGGGCGGCCTCACTCACGTCCAAACTGGAGGCAAGTCAGGAGAAACTCAGTGAGACCACTGCAACCGTCCAAGAGATGAAGCAGGAAAACCGCGATATCCGCAGCCATTTCGAGCACTACCAGCAGGAGATTGCCGAGGATCGCCGTCATGAACGGGACCAGTTCCACAGGACCCAGTCAGGGCTGGAGGGTCAGGTGGATCAGCTGACGCAGCAGCTCCGTTCCAGCGAACAGGACCGCGACACGCTGAGACAACATCGCGACCAAATAAACCAGCGCTATGAGGCCAGTCAGGATCACGCTGAAAACTTGAAAGAAAAATTGCACGCGAGCCAGGCCGTCATAACACAATGGGCAACGCGAACAGAAACGCTGGAAGCGACAGTCGACCGCCTCCAGCTGGAGCGAGATAGCGACGCCGAACACAGGGAGAAGCTTGGTGCGGCCCTAACGGATTCTGAAAAACATCTCGCGGCCTGCCAGCAGCGGATCTCCGACCTCAGAGAGCGCGTGGCAGCGGCTGACGACCGAAACCAGTTCCTCAACGATCAGAATCGCGAATTACTGCAGGAAAAAGCTGTCCTCCAGGGTCAGTTGAAACAACTACAAACAAGCCTGGCTAAATAGCCCGCTATTGTCTCGGCCTGATCATCCCTGAGAGTTGCGAGTGATGCCAATCGCGCAAGGAGTAGTTAGATGTCTACCGTGATCTTTGGCAGGCTGCGAGCTGCGGCAAAACGCATTCAGCATGATGCGCTGACGGTTATTTTGTGGCGCGAGACCCGAATACCCCCCATAGTCGTTCGGCTGCTCGCAATCGCAGCGTACGCCATGAGTCCAATTGATCTCATTCCGGACTTCATGCCGATCCTGGGCTATCTTGACGACATTATCTTGGTCCCGCTGGGCATCGTCCTTGTCATCAAGCTGACGCCATCGAATGTGATAGAAGCAAGTCGCTCGAAAGCAGCTAAAGTGGCAATCAAGCCGATCAGCCACGTTGCGGCCGCAGTCGTTATTGGCACATGGCTTTTATGTGCCACGGCTTTTGGCTACTGGGTGTGGGAATACAGCAGGTAACGCATCGTCTGCACGTGATGAAATAGTTAATTTAAGGCTTGTAAAACAGATGGTTAATGCGCTTTTTGGAGGATTTCGTCAGAATCGTTGCCGACCCTCTACTTGATGTGGAAAATCGACCGCCGATTGCTGGCTGTTGAATTGAAATTAGAGGGGTAATCCAATGTGGGATAAAATCAAACAGCGGTTTGCAGAACCGTCTACCTATGCAGGGCTGGCCGCTGTGACGGTCGGCGTGGGTCAGGTCGCAAAGATCAATGAAGCGCCTCAGGTGGCCGAATTGATCGGGCAGGCTGGTCAGGCGGCGGTGACAGGCGACTACGTTACGGCGGTTGGCATGGGCCTGTTTGGCCTGCTGTCGATTTTCATGCGTGAAAAGGGCGGTCGTTAAGGTCTGCGCTAGCTGGCTCCGTGCATCAACTAACCCCGGACGTTGCCGCGTCCGGGGTTTTCTTATGGCCGAAGGATCGGTTTCAGTATCCGGCAAACAGAAACCTCATGTAATCCGGTCCTTTGCGCGATTTCCCGGTTGGTCAGGCCGCGCCGGGCGAGGGACGCCACCAACCGCTTGCGCCGGTCAATTGCTGCCGCGTCGCGTCGCCTGAGGTACTTTTTCCAGTAGTAATCAATCGTTTCCGGTGGTGTTTTGTAGTGGTGAGCCAATTTTTTTTGAACATACTTATACTCGTATTGATTGAGAAGGTCGGCCATATCGGGACCGATGCCGTGTAAGCTTTTTAGCCTGTGATTGATATCAATCAGGCTTTGTTCCCTCATTTCGATCTCTGCCGCTCTTGATCGGGCTTTTTTGGCAAATTCTTCATATGCTCGTGCCAGTGAGAGAAGCGATTTCGGGTCAAGCTGTTCTAAAAGAATAGTGTCCATGTGCTTCACTCTGTCTAGCGGGAGAGTGAAGCCTTTAGCCGATGGGTTTAACATTCTGTTAACGCTCAATCCGTTGGGAATGCTGGGAAACGGAGAGCGGCTAAAGTTCTATAATATATATTATGACAAATTAAACGTTATCTGTTTAATAAGAAAGTTCAGTCAAGATGTTGTTATAAAACATAATGCCTTTTCATGATCGGCGTTGTTAAATTTCTGCTCGACTATCATCACGACACATTCCAAGCTTTTCTTTTTGCGCCTGTCGTCTGTATTTTCGTACGCGAACCTCTTGGCTGCAGACCAATTAATGAGCGGATCTGGGTGGTTCACCACCCTTCTCTACGATTACCTCATGATCAAGCAGTGGTGCGACGTCATAGTCGCTGGCGTCCATCATACCGGAAACACGCTGCAGGGCTGCGACGAGGAAGCTTTGCTCCCACTCGTCAAGCGCCTTGAACTTATCAGAAAACCGATCATGAAGTGCCATTGGTGCACGACCCAGAACATTTCGACCATGCTCGGTCAATTGCACAAAGACCTTTCGTTTGTCTGTATTTCCGCGCGCACGCATCACGAGGTTTATCGCCTGAAGCCTATCGACAAGCGCCGTTGCGGAAGCCTGGGCAAGGTTGACCTTTCCCGCGATTTCCCCAACGGTCATTTCCCCGAATTCTTCAAGAGACTGGAGGACAATAAGTTGCGATGTCTTGAGGCCGGTGACTTTTCCAAGCTTTTTGGCGTGAATGTCGCTGGCACGTAAAATGCGTCGAATTGAAATGAGCGCTTCGTGCAACTTGTCCATGCGGCAATTTCCGGAATTTGTTGTTCTGATTTGACCAACTAATACCCCATAAAACTGATACTCTGCAACGTTTTCCGGACTCTTTGCATAGATGATCGAAATATATTTCAATCGAAATCCGTTGTATCATCTATGAAAATTTCTTTGATTTCCCCATAAGGCGAATGAGTCCACTAAAAATAGAATATCAAATAATATCAATATATTGAGAGATATCACGATTTCGTCACAGAGAGCATGTTGACCTTTTTGCATCGATATTCTATATATTTATCGCGACATGAAAGATCGTGTATCGAAATAATAGAGCAGATAGATCGATGAAAATTGCCACCACAAACGGCAATAACGACCGTAAAGCCAATTTGATGATCCGGAAACCCAAGGCCACAGACGGTGCAGCAGTCAATGAATTGATTGCTGAATGCAAGCCGCTGGACGAAAATTCTGTTTATTGCAACCTTTTGCAATGTTCGCATTTCGCAGATACCTGCGTGATCGCAGAACTTAACGGCGCGCCCGTAGGGTTCGTTTCCGGCTACATTGTTCCGGAAAATCCGGAACGTCTGTTTATCTGGCAGGTTGCCGTTTCACCAAAGGCGCGCGGCCTGAAGCTTGCGAAGTCCATGATTCTTGAAATCCTTGATCGCCCGATTTGCCATGACGTGACCGAGCTGCAGACGACCATCACGTCGTCGAATGCACCGTCACAGGGTGTTTTCCGTTCCGTGGCACGCGAACTGGAGGCCGAGGTCAAACGCAAGGTCCTGTTCGAACGCGAAACGCATTTCGATGGCGCATCCGCAAGTGAAATACTTTGGCAGATCGGCCCGTTCGAGCGTGAGGACGTTGCGCGCGTAGCAGCCTGATCGCCAGATCATCATTTTCCTGCTTTCTGCTGTCATTTAGTTGGAACAAACCGGCCTGCCCGGACGTTTGCTATGACAGGACCATTTTTTATTTTCCCAATCAAAAGAGGGAATTATGACTGTATTTGATCGTCTTGAATCGGAAGTCCAGAGCTATGCTCGCTCCTTTCCTGTTACCTTTGAAAAAGCGGAAGGTGCTTGGCTGACCGATACCGATGGCAAACGTTATCTCGACTTCCTTGCTGGTGCAGGTAGCCTTAACTATGGGCATAATCATCCTGTGTTGCAGGAAAAACTGATCGATTATATCAAATCGAACGGCATTACTCATGGCTTGGATATGCACACCAAGGCCAAGGCTGCTTTCCTGAATGCGATGGAAAGAAAAGTGCTGAAACCACGCAACATGGATTATAAAATCCAGTTTACCGGCCCAACCGGTACCAACGCGGTTGAGGCGGCCCTTAAGCTTGCGCGCCGTGTAAAAGGACGCGAAACCGTGATTTCATTCACCAATGGTTTCCACGGTGTAACACTTGGTGCACTGGCAATTACTGGTAACGAGCATCATCGTGGTGCTGCCGGGGTATCTCTTGATAATGCCGTGGCGGTCCCCTTCGATGGTTACATGGGTGACGGTGCCGACACGACTGAATATCTGGACCGTGTTCTGGGCGACAATTCAAGTGGTATCGCCCTGCCCGCTGCCATCATCGTTGAGACCGTTCAGGGCGAAGGCGGGCTGAACGCTGCTGATTTTGACTGGCTGAGAAAGCTGGAACAGGTCTGCCGTAAGCACGATATCCTGCTGATCGTTGATGATATTCAGGCGGGTTGTGGCCGAACAGGCACCTTCTTCAGCTTTGAGCCAGCCGGGATCAAACCCGATATGGTGACGCTGTCTAAATCGCTTTCGGCTTATGGTTTGCCGCTGGCCGTTGTTCTAATCAAACCGGAATATGATGTATGGCATCCGGGTGAACACAATGGCACGTTCCGCGGCAATAACCATGCATTTGTGACGGCGGCGGCTGCACTTGATCATTTCTGGTCGGATGACAAGTTCGCTAGCGATATCCGAGACAAGGCCGACTTCCTTGGCAAGCGCCTTGAACAGATTGCCGAACGCTATGGCGATGGGAAAATCTATCGCAAAGGTCGCGGCTTGATGCAGGGTATCTGCTTTGAAAGTGGCGAGGTCGCATCCAAGGTTACCAAGGAATGTTTCGCGCACAATCTGGTTATCGAAACCAGTGGCCCGGAAGACGAAGTCGTCAAATGCCTGGTGCCCTTGATCATTTCCAAAGAAGATCTGGCCCACGGCCTTGATATTCTGGAAATGGCGACCGCCAAGGCAATGGACAAGGAAATTGTTGCACCGAAGGCTGCTGCTGAATGATTTTAACTGGGCGACATCACGGTGTCGCCCTGTCCCACGGTTCTAATTAAATCAAAGAGTTATACATGATTGTTCGTACACTGAAAGAATGTGAAGCATCCGGTCGCCGTATCGTTGCCGATAACTGGGAAAGCACTCGTCTGTCGCTTGCTGATGATGGCATGGGTTTCTCGTTCCACATCACCACGATCTATGCCGGCACCGAGACCGAAATTTGCTACGCCAACCATTTCGAGACCGTCTATTGCATTTCTGGTAATGGCGAAGTCGAAACCATCGCGGATGGCAAGAAGTACAAGATCGTGCCTGGCACAGTTTACATACTCAATAAGCACGATCGTCATTATCTGCGTGGCGGCACCGAGGATATGGTGGTTGCCTGTGCTTTCAACCCGCCGCTTAACGGGCGCGAAACCCACGATGAAAATGGGGTTTACCCGCTTGATGGTGATGCACTCGCCAGCTAGGGCTTTTGCTTTGGGGCGGCCATCACGGACCGCCCCAAGCTTTGAATGAATAGACTTTTCAAGGAAACGCCCCCAAAGGAGGCACCATGCTTTCAGCCCAGAAAAAGACAGTCGCAAAAACGGACGCTGGGCATAGCGTTCACAAGATCGGCGGAACATCGATGTCGCAGGTCAATGCCGTGATGGACAACATCCTTGTCGGCAATCGTAGCGATGAAGAACTTTATAACCGCGTTTTTGTGGTTTCGGCTTATGGCGGTTTCACTGACATGCTGCTGGAAAACAAAAAGACCGGTGAAGCCGGCGTTTATCAGCTTTATGCGGGTTCGGAAACCGATTGGGCATGGGGCGATTCCCTGACCAAGGTTTCTGAAAAGATGTGTGCGATTAACGAAGAAATCTTTGGCGATGCGCCGGAGCTCAAGCTGGCAAATGCATTCGTTCAAGAGCGCATTGAAGGCACGCGCAGTTGTCTGATGGACCTGCATCGCCTGTGCAGCTTTGGGCATTTCAAACTTGAAAAGCATTTGCTAACTGTTCGCGAAATGCTCAGCGCGATTGGTGAATCGCATAGTGCCCACAACACCATGCTGTTGCTCCGTGCCAAGGGTGTTAATGCTGTTTTTGCCGACCTTTCTGGCTGGCGTGAGCCGGAAGCATCAACGCTTGATGGTCGTATCGAAAAGGTGTTTTCCGATATCGATATCGCCAAACAGCTTCCGATTGCTACCGGCTATGCCCAGTGCAGCGAAGGTTTGATGAGCATCTATGGCCGCGGATACAGCGAAGTGACGTTTTCTCGTATCGCCTGCCTGACACAGGCCCGCGAAGCGATCATTCACAAGGAATTCCACCTGTCGAGTGCTGATCCGCGCATCGTCGGTGAGGATGCCGTGCGTCCGATTGGTCGCACCAGCTATGATGTCGCCGATCAGTTGTCAAATATGGGTATGGAAGCCATTCATCCGCGCGCAGCAAAGGGGCTGCGTCAGAATGATATCCCGCTTCGTATTGCAAATACATTTGAGCCGGAACATCCGGGGACCGTCATTGACGATCATTGGGACCCGGATGACAGCCGTGTCGAAATCGTGACTGGCGTACCGACAGCATTCGAGATCGAAGTGTTCAATCAGGACATGGTTGGTGTTGCCGGTGGTGAAGAGACAATTCTGAGTGTCCTGAAACGCTTCAAGGTTCCAACCGTCACCAAGAACCTGAATGCAAACACGATCACGCATTATGTATCCGCACCGCTTAAGCAAATCCGCCGCTGTGTAGATGAGATCGAAGAGAAACAACCCGAAGCGAGTGTGAAAACCCGCAAGGTTGCAATTGTTTCTGTGATCGGTGCCAATATTGATCAGCCGGGCCTCTTTGCCCGTGCGGTTGGCATTCTTGACGCCGACGGCATTGAACTGGTCGCCAGCCACTATCCAAGTCGCCGTGTTGATCTTCAGTTCGTGGTTGCCGAAGGCGACTTCAACAAGGCAATCAAGGCGTTGCATCGGGGTCTTGTCGAAGGCAAGCGTAGCAAAGCTGACGATAAAAGCGCTGCCAAACCCGAAGAGCGTGCCGCAGCCTGATTAAATCAAGCGGCAATTACAAATCGAAACCCGCCAGTCATCTTCTGGCGGGTTTTGTTTTGCCTTGCTTTTCCGCGAGCTTGCCATGCAGGGTATGTCGCGTTACGACAGAATGAACAAGTCACAACGAATAAGCAGGACATTACGGACATGGCGAACCATAACAGCAAGGCAATCAATGCATTACTGGATGTCATGGCCAGATTACGTGATCCCGATGGCGGCTGCCCTTGGGACCTGGAACAGAATTTTGCGACCATCGCCCCCTACACAATCGAGGAGGCATATGAAGTTGCCGATGCGATTGCCCAGAATGATATGAGCGAACTGCGCGAGGAACTTGGCGATCTGTTGCTTCAGGTCGTTTTTCATTCGCAGATGGCCACCGAAGAAGGTCATTTCACCTTTGAAGATGTCGCAAACAGCATTGTTTCGAAAATGATTGATCGTCATCCGCATGTCTTTGGCGATGGTGATGCCATAACCACGGATGGTGTCAATCAGACATGGGAAAAGATCAAGGCCGAAGAACGTGCGCAAAAGGCTAAAACAAAAGGGCAGCAACGCCATAGCGCCCTTGACGGTGTGGCAAGCGCCCTGCCCGCGCTGATGCGTGCCGAGAAACTGACGAAACGGGCTGCGCGTGTCGGGTTTGACTGGCCATCCACGGATGAAGTTTTTGATAAACTGCATGAAGAAATCGGCGAGCTGCAGGCCGAACTGACTGAAAACCCTGATCAGGATCGGATTGAGGACGAACTCGGTGACATGCTGTTCGTCATGGCCAACCTGTCGCGCAAGCTGGGTGTTGATCCCGAAGTTGCCTTGCGTCGCGCAAACCACAAATTCACACGACGTTTTCATTTCATCGAAAACGAATTGGCACGCGATGGGCGAAGTGCAGGGCAATCCGATCTGGAAGAAATGGATGCGCTTTGGAATGCCGCCAAACAGGCGGAGCGCAATAGCGGTTGAAGGATAAAGAGCGAAAACTACTCGAACAAAGGCAGCAATAACTCGTTCATTTCCGCCCAAAGTTCAGGTGAGGATGCACACAGTAAACCTGGCGCATTGCCATTGGCGTGATATTCATTCGATCTGTCAGCGGTGATATATTTGGCAACACCACCAGCCTCCCGCACAAGCAACGTGCCGGGCGCATGGTCCCAGGGTTTCAGGTTGCGATAGGCGCAGAAATCAAAAAGTCCCCGGGCAATTTCCTGATATTCGGCCCCACAACAGGAATAGTGGGCAATCTCGTCAAAGAAATCGATATGACCATAATGATTGCGAATACGATCACGCGCGAACGAGATCAGAAATCCCTTGGCATCTTTGGCTGCCTGAATGTCTGAGCGAACCCGGACGGGGGCGGCATTATGATACGTCCCCGCCCCTTTTTCCGCGACCGTTGCCGAACCCTCAATAGGGTCAACGATCCACGCAGCAATAGTCTCGCCACCGTGATAAAGGGCAACCATGCAGCGAAACGGCTGTTTGTGGTGGGCGAAGTTTTTGGTGCCGTCTACAGGATCGATGATCCAGATCGTGGCATCTTCACCAAACACACGTTCCGGCAGTTTCGGGTCTGCATGCGCGGCCTCTTCACCCAGTGCGACACTGCCGGGCAAAAGATCGCAAAACCTCTTTGTTAGAACACGTTCTGCCTCGGTATCCGCAATCGTTACCAGATCCATTGCATGGGTTTTGGTATCGATATCGCCTTTTTCCAGCTGCCCAAAACGCGGTGCGATCTCTTCTGCCGATACTTCGCGGATAATCTCAGTCACCTTATCCATATCGACACTAAGCACACCTTGTTCCTTTCCAGTCTGAGTTCTAACAGGCAATTCTAGACCAAATGCAGATCAAACCCGGATTTGGCGCACCAATCTTCGAAACGACCGACGCGACTGTCATCAATTCTGACCTGCACCGAAATGCCGTCCTCACCGTCAATCCGTTTTAGCACTTCGCCCTGTTCATAGAGCCGAGCCAACGCCTTGCCATCCGAATAAGGGACAAGGAGCTCGAAAACAGGCATGTCTTCGGTCAGCCTATCCTCGATCAGAGCCAGCAACGCATCGCAGTTGGTGCCTTTGATCGCTGATATTGCAATCGTATTGGCATTACGTGCCGAATATTCCTGCACAGCGGTCAAATCTTCGCCTTCAAGCTGATCGCATTTGTTCAGCGCCTCGACCAGCTCTTCGCCGTCAATTGCCTTTTGCAGACCAAGCGCTTTTAGAACTTCCAGCACGTCAAGCTTCTGGGCTTCCGCCTCGTGCGAGGAGGCATCACGCACATGCACGATCAAGTCAGCTTCGAGAACTTCTTCAAGTGTCGCCCTGAACGCTGCCACAAGATCGTGCGGCAGGTCTGAAACAAATCCGACAGTATCGGACAGGATCACCTTGCGACCACTTGGCAGTTCAAGACCGCGCATGGTCGGATCGAGGGTTGCAAACAGCATATCCTCGGCAAAGACGTCCGAAACGGTCAACTGGTTGAACAGCGTTGATTTGCCAGCGTTGGTATAGCCGACAAGTGCCACAATCGGATAAGGAACACGTCGACGTGCCTCGCGATGAAGTTCGCGTGTCCGCTTGACTTCCTCAAGCTCACGGCGAAGTTTGGCCAGCTTGTCGCCAATCAAACGACGGTCTATCTCGATCTGGCGTTCCCCAGGACCGGCAAGGAATCCGCGACCGCCACGCTGGCGTTCAAGGTGCGTCCATGTGCGAACCAGACGGGACTTTTGATAGCTCAGCAACGCCAGTTGGACTTGCAGGCGCCCTTCACGAGTGCGCGCACGATCAGCAAAGATTTCAAGAATAAGACCGGTCCGATCAATAACCTTGCATTTCCATTCCCGTTCCAGATTACGTTGCTGGATCGGGGAAAGCTGGCCATTGATCATGACAATGTCGGCTTCTTCGGCTTTGATCTGATTTCCAAGGCGCTCAACGACACCGGTCCCAAACAGGGTGGCCGGACGTGTCTTTGCTATGGGCACAACCTCTGCGCCCACAACTTCAAAATCCAGTGCGCCGGTCAGGCTGACGGCTTCTTCCAGTCGCGACGACGCGTCGCGCCAGGATCCAGCTTGATCCGCACGTTTCAGTTCCGGATGGAAAACGAGGACCCGGGGGCTGTCATCGTCGCCGTTAGCCCCCGCAGTCAGAGATTCATCAGCTATTTTCTTCGTCCGTCGCAGGCTGGCTCGGATCAAACAGTTTAATCGGTGTCGTCGGCATTACCGTCGAAATCGCGTGTTTGTAAACGAGCTGGGTGTGAGCATCGCGCCGCAGCAAAACAGAGAAATTGTCAAACCAGGTAATAATGCCCTGCAATTTGACTCCGTTGACCAGAAACACGGTAACCGGCGTTTTGTTTTTACGGCAATAATTCAGGAATACGTCCTGAACATTTTGTGATTTTTCCGCCATTGGTTAGACCTAGCCTTCTTTTATGAGCGTTTTTATCGTTTCGGGCGGTCAAGGAAAATGCAGAACCGACGACTTTTCTGTCAATTACGGCTCCGGCCCCATTTTTATGACCTGATTGAACTATAAGACTTTCGCAAAGCTTTTTACAAGCCTTACAAGCGCTTCGCAATCGGGGAAATGCCAATCTGGTCCAAGATTCGCGGAATTCGTGGTGTCCCCGTGGCCGGTAACTTCGTCGCCGATCAGTATCGCGGTTGCACCAACATTGCGCGCGCACTGAATATCGACCACGCTATCACCCACAAACCACAGATTCTCATATTGCGCCGCAGCAGAGTCGCCCATCGCCAGATGCACCGGATCAGCCGCCGGTTTGTCTTTTTTTGCATCTGTAGCCCCGACCACACCACCGAAAAAATGCCCCCAACCAAGATAGGCAACTTCCGAGCGCAGAAAATCACCGTTCTTGTTGCTAACCACCCCCATATAGGCACCAGTATCACGAAGCGCACCCAAAAGATCATGCGCGCCCGCGAGTGGCGTAAGGGTTTCCAAGTGTATCGCCTTGAAATGGGTATAGAAACGGTCTTTGGCTTCTTCCCAGCGGTCGTCGCCAAACAGTGTTGGGAAACTGTCCCGCAATGAACGCGCGACCCGTGTTTTTGTCTCGGCAAGGTCCCACCGATCCTTTCCAAAATCATCAAATGTCAGATTAAGAGCCGCCTGAATGGTTTCCCAGCTATCGACCAGCGTGTTGTCCCAGTCGAAAATAACGGCTTTGGGCGGCAATAGCATTTTTTCTGACATGAATATATCCGGAACGCACGTTAATCTGATTTACAATAATAATTCTGCAAGCCTTTGAATTTTTAGAAATATTCCAGCCGTACAGCAAACATCTTTTCGACCTTTTTGATTTGCTCGGAGCCCGCAAAGACCACAATCCGGTCATTGGCTTCGATTACCGTATTGGCGCGTGGCATCACGACTTCGCCATCGCGCAGGATTGCACCAAACACGACGCCTGCCGGCATGGCAATATCCTTGATCGCCTTACCGACAATAGGTGCTGTCTCAAGTGCTTCTGCTTCCAGAACTTCTCCAAATCCTTCGGAAAGACTGTGCACCGCACGAATTCGCCCACGACGAACATGGTGCAGAATGGTCGACACCGTCGTCATGCGCGGGCTGATGACAACGTCAATCCCAAGCTCGGAGACCAAGGATGTATAGGTGCTTTTGTTAATTAGCGTCAGCGCGCGCGGGCAGCCATACCGTTTCGCCAGAAGCGATGACAGAATGTTGGTTTCATCATCGTTTGTCAGCGCGACAACCGCCTCGGCATTGCCGACATTGGCCTCTTCCAGCAGTTCGGGATCAAGCACATCCCCCCGCAGAACCACGCTTTTCTTTGGCAGTTTCTGAGCTACGAAACGGGCACGTTCCGGATCCGCCTCGATCAGGCGGGTGGTGACACCTGGGAAGTTCTGATTGATTTCCTCGGCCAGGAAAAGTGCGATGTTCCCCCCCCCGAAAATAACGATCCGTCGTGCTTCCGGGTCTTCGTGACCAAAGGCCGACATGGCGCGATCCACCTGGTCACTGGACACCGCCAGATAGACCAGATCGCCAGCCAGCATCTGATCATCGCCCTTGGGATAAACCGGTTTATCATTACGGATCATACCCAGGATCGAAATATTTAGGTCCGGGAACAACTGGTGCAACTGCCGAAGCGGTGTATTGATCACCGGACAATCTTCGTTGCAGCGAAGACCAAGGATTTTGACCTTGTCATCCGCAAACGGGATCATGTCGAATGCACCGGGCGCCCGTAAACGCCGTGCGACGGCGCGGGCTACTTCCATTTCCGGGGAAATCACAACATCAATCGGAAGTTTTTCGCGACCAAACAGGCTGGCCCATTCCGGTTGCAGATAGGTCTGGCTGCGAATACGGGCGATTTTCGTCGGCACATTAAACAGCGAATGCGCAACCTGACAGGCCGTCATGTTGACTTCGTCGGCAAAGGTCACCGCGATCAGCATATCTGCTTCATCGGCCCCAGCCTGCTGCAAGACATCAGGATGTGATCCAAAGCCGATGATACCCTTGACTTCCAGTGTATCGGAAATCTTGCGAACCAATTCTTCCGACTGGTCGATAACCGTCACATCATTGTTTTCGGCAGCAAGGTATTTGGCAATGTGGAAGCCCACCTGCCCGGCGCCGCAAATGATGACCTTCATTGTTTCGTCTCCCGTTCAAAAGTTCCGGATCGTATGAGGCGGCTTATTCAGCACGTTCTCCATTCACGCCCAGACTTTTGAGTTTTCGATGCAAGGCCGAACGTTCCATTCCTACAAAACTTGCGGTTTTGGAAATATTCCCGCCAAAGCGCTCTACCTGTGTCTGAAGATATTCCTTTTCGAACATCTCGCGGGCTTCACGCAGTGGCAATGCCATGATTTCACTGGTTTTATCAAAATTCAAAGATACAGGAACATCTTCAAACAGCTCGGCTGGCAGCATTTTACCGCTGATAATATCCGTACTGTCATCCGGCGCCATGATCATCAATCGTTCAATCACATTTCGCAGCTGACGAACGTTTCCCGGCCAGTCATAGGAATGCAACGCAGCCAATGCTTCCCCCGACAGTTTACGCTTTGGCAGGCCGGTCGCTTCGGCGTAACGCACAAGGAACCATTCGGCAAGATCCGGGATATCATCGCGACGTTGCTGCAATGACGGCACCTGCAAGGGTACAACATTCAGACGGTAGTATAAATCCTGACGGAAACGCTGTTCAGCAATACGCTCTTCCAGGTCGCGCGCAGTCGTCGCAACGACACGAACATCAACACTGACCGGAACAGAACCACCAACACGTTCAAAGGTTTGTTCTTGCAGCACACGAACGATTTTTCCTTGCGTTTCCAGTGGCATATCAGCCACTTCATCAAGCAAAAGCGTACCGCCATGTGCGAGTTCGAGCACCCCGGTGCGGGCTTCCCGATTGGCAGCCGCAACCGCACCAAACAGGGATTCCTCCATCGTTTCCGGCGAAATATTTGCGCAGTTCAGCACAACGAATGGTGCATCTGAACGGGCGGAATTTTTGTGGATCAGGCGCGCGACAACCTCTTTTCCCGAACCAGCAGGGCCTGAAATCAGGATACGGCTTCCTGTGCGGGCAACCCGATCAATGGCCTGGCGCAATCCGTTGATGGCACTTGAGCTACCTACAAGTTCGGTATCGCCCCCTGCCCGCATGGTTAGTTCGCGGTTTTCGCGGCGCAGGCGCGCATCATCGATGGCACGCTCAACCACCAGCAAAAGCCGATCCGTATTGAACGGTTTTTCGATGAAATCATATGCCCCGTTGCGTGAAGCTTCGAGCGCGGTTTCAATATTTCCGTGGCCGGAAATCATGACTACAGGGACTTCGCTATGCTCACGTTTGATCAGCTTGAGAGTCTCGATACCATCGTGATCGCTTTCATCCATCCAGATATCGAGGATAACAAGGCTCGGACGGCGTGCAGCAACCTCGGAAAGCGCTTCCTGGCTGGAGCCTGCCTGACGGGTCTTGTGTCCTTCGTCTTCCAGAATTCCGGCAATCAGAGCCCGGATATCTTCTTCATCATCGACGATCAGAATATCGTGCGCCATGTCTTGACCAATATGCCCGTATTTAAATTATTGCTGATGAAACAACCAGATCAGTTGTTCAAAGAATTGCTGTCCGCAGTATATTCAGCAGTTATGTGTTTGCCTGCGGTCGGAAACGCCAGCGTAATGGTTGCACCGCTCTCGACACCGTCGGCAAGTATAAGCTCTCCGCCATGGTCTTCCATGATTTTCTTGACGATTGCAAGACCAAGACCAGTACCTTTTGATCGTGTGGTCACGTAGGGTTCGGTCAGCCTTTCACGGTTTTCAACCGGTAGACCTTTGCCATTATCCGAAACTGTCACATAGATACGTTGATTTTCATCAGAACGTGTCACAGAAATTTCGATACGTCCTTGTGGAAGTTCGGTAACATCACCTTCCCGCCCCTCGATCGCCTCTGCGGCGTTTTTAAGGGTGTTGGTCAGACATTGGTTAACTTGACGCGCATCACAGGATACCTCAATTTCTCGACCTGCCTTTGCGTCGAAGTCATAGATGATTTTGGTGTAGGCCTGTTTTTGCAGGAACACGGCACCTTTCACCAGATCAACAATCTTTTCCGATTTCATCTTTGGCGATGGCATTCGGGCAAAGCTTGAAAATTCGTCAACCATGCGTCCGATATCTCCAACCTGACGAATAATCGTGTCGGTACAGGTTTTAAATACCTCGGTATCGCTTTGAATTTCCTTCAGGTATCGACGTTTAAGACGTTCTGCTGAAAGCTGTATCGGTGTTAGCGGGTTCTTGATCTCGTGGGCGATACGGCGAGCAACATCGGCCCATGCGGCCATCCGTTGCGCGGTTTGAAGTTCAGTGACATCGTCAAAAGTTACGACATATCCGAAAATAGACCGGTCTTCCGCACGCTCGATCGTGACGCGCGCCAAAAGCATAAGGTTCAAACCATCGCGCCGTATTTCGATCTGCCGTGATTTACTGCGATCCCCTTCCTTGCTGAGATCTTCGAACAGCACGGAAAATTCCGGGATAACCTCGCAGATCGACTGCCCGATAGCCCCATCCAGATCAATTCCCATCAGGTCCGATGCACTGCGGTTTGGAAGATTGATGTGACACTCTGCATCCAGTCCGATAACGCCTGCCGTCACACCACCCAAAATGGCTTCTGTAAAGCGCCGACGTTCATCATTCAGGCGGTTGGCTGCCACCAGTTCCGTCCGCTGCGTGTCAAGCTGGGACGTCATGCGGTTGAAGGCACGGGTTAATGCCTCAAGCTCGTCCTCCTGCCCCGCAAGTGGAACGCGGAAGGTTAAATCGCCATCGCTGACTTTTTCGGCACCGATGATCAACTGAGAAATCGGTTCAACCAATCGCGTTGCGACCATCAGCCCTAGCGTAACCGCCGCCAAAAGCAGAACAACCGCGATCAGAACAAAGATCATGACAAAGGTGATCACGATCCCTGACCGTTCGCCTTCAAGGTTTTCGTATGCGGTAACCGCTTTGCGGGCCTTATCGATACGTTCCAGCACATTGGGATCGACGAACCGGCCAACAAGAAGATACCCGTCAATGAAGCTATCAAGATGTGTCATTGCGCGGATGCGATTATCGGTATTGCCCAAAATCAGAACCACATCATTATTTCGGGCGCGATCATATACTTCCTGCGGGATTGGCGACAAAACCGGATCGTATGAGAAACTGTAATCGGATTGCGCCAGAACGGCTCCGCTTCCATCAATAATGACGGCTTCGGGCAAACCACGTGCATCTGCCTGCGCCGTCAGAATTCTGTTGATCCGCTCCCGGTCAGTTGCAAAGTTGACGCCAAGACGTTGAAGGTCATTGGCCGTTGCCAGAACGTCTGCCCGAATAAGTTCCTGATGTTCTTTCAGATATGCTTCGGCAATCACCATACTTTCTTCGACGGCGGTTCGGATGCGATCACTGAACCATCCCTGAATACCGAAATGCAGGAACAACGCGGAAAATACGGCAACGATAATCGCTGGCGTTACCGCGACCAGCGAAAACAGCAGAACCATTCTTGTATGCAGTTTGGCGCCGGCCGTACCACGACGTCGCTCTGCCCATATCTGGACGAGCTTGCGGGCAACCAGCGTGGCAAGAGCAAGAACAAGAACAAGGTCAATATTCAGCAAAAGGATGATCAGACGGGGTTCAGGCCGTAGCGGCGCGGTACCGGTCATCGCGAGATAGGTCGCAAGAACAGATACAAGCGCGGCACAGACCAAACCTATCGCAAACTTTCGCGATTGGCTAAGTCGCCCCAGGAACCTGACAAACCACGACTGCATAAGACGACTGGTGACGGGTCGTCCGGCTTCGGTCATTTTGCGCCCCTGACAACTTCCAGTCCGAGATCACGAATTTTCTTGCGCAGGGTATTGCGATTAAGCCCAAGAACCTCGGCTGCCTTCACCTGATTGCCCCTGGTCGCTTCCAGTGTAACAGTCAAAAGCGGGCGTTCCATTTCACGCAGAATACGATCATAGAGACCACTTGATGGCAAATCCTCGTCATGGGCATCGTAATACTCGCGAACATGACGTTCGATCGATTCAGCAAGTGACTGGGGCTCTCCGACTGGGGCTGACTCGCTGATGTTATTTTCGGAAAACTCGGTTTCGATAACATCGACACCAATCACATCATGCGAATATAGAGCCGTCAGACGGCGAACCATGTTTTCCAGTTCGCGGATGTTGCCCGGCCAGCGATGTACCTTCAAACGCGCCATCGCATCGGAAGAAAGCGTCTTGCGAGGAAGTCCCTCTTCGCTTGCCTGCATCAGGAAGTGATTGACCAGTTCCGGGATATCTTCAAGCCGCTCCCGAAGGGATGGCAAACGGATCGGCACGACATTCAGGCGATAGAATAAATCCTCGCGGAAAGTTCCTTCGCGGATCAGTTTGCGCAGATCGCGATGTGTTGCCGCAACAATACGAACATTAACGCGGATTGGCGTGCGCCCGCCAACACGGGTATATTCGCCTTCCTGAAGGACGCGAAGCAAACGGGTTTGCGCTTCAAGCGGCATATCACCGATTTCATCGAGAAACAGCGTACCGCCCTCGGCCTGCTCAAAGCGGCCAACCTTGCGCTCGTTGGCACCGGTGAAAGCACCCTTTTCATGACCGAACAACTCGCTTTCGATCAGTTCACGCGGGATTGCTGCCATGTTAATGGCAACGAACGGCCCATGACGACGACCGCCATATTCATGAAGTGCACGCGCTACCAGCTCCTTGCCGGTACCACTTTCACCAGTCACCATCACTGTCAGGTCGGTGTTCATCAACCGGGCCAGCGCACGATAGATTTCCTGCATTGCCGCGGAACGACCGATCAATGGCAGACGGTCATCACCTTCATCATCTGATGATTTGGCATTGTCGGCGGCTTGTGGTGTTTCAAGCGCACGATCAACAATGCTGATCAACTCGTTTAAATCAAAAGGTTTTGGAAGATATTCAAAGGCACCGCGCTGTGCTGCTTTTACGGCTGTCATCAGGGTGTTCTGCGCGCTCATGACGATAACGCGTAAATCCGGTCGAAGCTTGCGGATACGCGGCACCATATCAAGCCCGTTTTCATCTGGCATCATGACATCCGTAATCACCAGATCGCCGTCCCCATCGGCAATCCAGTCCCACAAGGTACGTCCGTGACCGGTACTGCGGACCTCGTGCCCCTGACGCGACAGAGCCTGCGTCAGAACAGTACGGATCGCACGGTCATCATCAGCAACAAGAATTCTGGCCGGGCTCGGGCTCATACGGTTTCTTCCTTGTTTTTCATTATATTATCCGCACTGACGTCTTCGGCCAACGTGCGGTTATAGATCGGCAGCATGATCTGAAATTCGGCACCGCCCCCCGGTGCGTCTTTCACTTCGATAACACCACCATGATCATTGATAATTTTTGCCACCAACGCCAACCCCAGTCCGGAACCGGTTGGTTTGGTGGTCACAAACGGATCAAACAGGCTTTCGCGCATATCGGGCGCAATACCCGGTCCATTGTCGCGCACCGACACAACCAGTGGCAAATGCACACGTGCATCGCCGCCAGCCACAGCCAGACGGATCCCATGCTGGTAACGCGTTGAAATCACAATATGACCGCTGTCATGGTCGACAGCCTCGCCGGCATTTTTAAGAAGGTTCAGAAATACCTGAATCAGCTGATCGCGGTTGCCAAATACCGGTGGCAACGACGGGTCATAGATTTCTTCAAATGCAAGGTGTTTGCCAAAACCGTTTTCAGCAAGCCTGCGGACATGTTCAAGCACGGTATGAATGTTAACCGCACCGCGTTCCATCGGCTTGTCGGAAAAGATTTCCATGCGGTCAACAAGGTCAACGATCCGGTCGGCCTCATCACAGATCAACCGCGTTAGTACCCGGTCGTCTTCATTCGATGTTTGTTCAAGCAACTGTGCCGCGCCACGAATACCCGATAGCGGATTTTTAATCTCGTGCGCAAGGATCGCTGCCATCGCACTTACCGAACGTGCCGAGTTCCGGCTTAACAACTGATTATCAATCTTCTGAGCGATAGAGCGCGGCTCGAACGTCAGAACAGCGCAATCAGGTTCATCTGGCATCGAGCCCACTGTCAGATTGACGGTATGTTTGCCAATCTTCGGGCTTTCGATCAGAAGATTATGATCCGCCACCAAGGTTGCTTCGTCGATAGCCTGACTGATCAGCGAGAAAACCGGGCTGTCACCGGGAATGAAGTCCTTGAGGTTGCTGCGGCACAAAACGGCGGCGCTGGTATTGAACAGCTGTTCCGTCGCCTGATTGACGAAGCGGATTTTGCCATCCCGATCAGAAACGACGACCGCACTAGCAATTGCATTAAGCACGCCAGTCGGGTCCACCCCGTTTCCTTTGCCAAATCCAAGTCTCATTCAAAGTTTCCCCGATAATATCGCTATTTAATTCTTGTTTTTCTCAGGCCGCGGCCTGTTTGTCCGCATTTTCGATCAATGGCTCGTAGAATGCCCTTATCTGATCCTTGACTTCAAATGGGTCACTTAACTCATTCACAATACGACGGAATTCAGTCGCGTTGCGTAAGCTGTTGCAATACCACGCCAAATGTTTTCTTGCGATACGGACACCTTGCTGACCGTGATGATCAATCATCGCATCATAATGACTAAGGATCGTTTGCAGTTGCACAGAAAGCGACGGCGCTGACAGTTTCTGACCGGTTTTCAAATAATGTGATACCTGTGCCAGAAACCACGGTCGTCCCTGCGCGCCACGCCCCACCATTACACCATCAGCACCGGAACGTTTCAGAAGCTCTGCCGCATCTTCCTCGCTATTGACGTCCCCATTGCCGATAACCGGGATCGATACAGCCTGTTTGACCAGTGCAATTGCGTCCCAGTCCGCATCGCCTTTATAAAACTGGCAGCGTGTCCGACCATGGATGGTCAACATCGCAATTCCCAGATCCTCGGCGATTTTTGCCAGACGCGGCGCATTACGATTGTCATCGTCCCATCCCAAACGCATCTTAAGCGTCACGGGTACGGAAACGGCATTGACGGTTGCCTCAATGATATCGGCAGCAAGATTCTCATCACGCATCAGGGCCGATCCGGCATAGCCCTTTGTGACCTTTTTGGCAGGACAGCCCATATTGATGTCAATGATCATAGCACCGCGATCTTCGTTCATCTTTGCGGCAAGCGCCATCTCATCGGGTTCAGTTCCGGCAAGCTGAACGGAAAGCGGGCTTTCGGCTGCACAATCGCCGTGCATTTTGCGCACTTCTTTTTGATGGCGCTGGATACGTGTCATGGCATCAGACGCAATCATTTCCGAGACAACCAGATGCCCGCCAAACTGGCGCACCTGTTGCCGAAAAGGAAGGTCAGTCACACCTGACATTGGTGCCAAGATGACATTCTCTGGCACATTTACAGAACCGATCTGCAAAGACATGAAGGAAATCCGATTGCCTAAAACTTGGGCAGATTAATGAAACTGGCTCGGCGTTGCAACAACTCTAAGCGAATTGGCGAATATAAGCCAACCAACACGGCCGCCACCTTTAAACAAGGCCCGGAATATTCATCCGATCAGATATCCCGAAACAAATCGAACGCCCGGGAATGCCAGGGTAAGCAGCAGCCATGCCCCCAGCACAAACCGAACAGCCATACGCCCGCGCAGAGTGGATTTTTCATGAATGAATATCAGGCCGCAAATCACGGCAAAACCAAGCAGGGTAAGAAGCATCTTGTGATCAAGATAGAGCAGCGACTGCCCCTCGACCTGACGCAATGCAAAACCGGTAATAATTCCGATCACAAGGACCCATGCCGACCATTTCAGAAAACTCACAAGCATGTGTTCGCTGTCGCGCAACGGCGGCAGGCGACGGCTCCAGCGGTTTGGACGGCGGTTTTTAAGTGCATCTTCCTGAACAACATAGCCCATGGCCGCAATTGCAGACAGTGTCACAAGCGCATAGGTTACAAGTGACGTTCCGATATGAACCCAAAGCCAGCCAGAATAAAGAACCGGTTCTGCAACCGACGGGTCAGCAACAGGTTCAAATACGTTAAAAACAGCTGCAACTCCGCCGAATGCCAAAAGATATCCACCGATATAACCGGCAAGACGCCAGATTTGTTTCGGCCCGTTGCATATGACAAGCCCGCCAAAGATCAGGATCACGGAAAGTTCCGACCAATGCAAAGCCGCTGTAAATCCGCGCGATTGCACTTCCTCGCCCGTCAGGCCAAGCACGATCACCGTACCAGCCGCGGCAACAAATATGGACAAAAACAGCCATATGTCGCGCTGCGGGTTGCGCCGCATGATTTGCGTGGTTAGCGGTAGCAAACATAAGATATGTAAGGCGGCAGCAATCATGTTCGGATCCGGCCTAAAGGCGTTTACATCATAACATCAGGCAAATGGCGACTTGGCAAAGTCATCGCAGAAAGATAGCCTGCGGCGCAATTCAGACAAGTCACGGCATCACGTTTATGACCAAAAAAATCGCAGTTGTCATCGTTGCAGCAGGCAGCGGTAGCAGATTTGGTGATCCGATACCAAAACAATATCATCTGCTTGGCGCAAAGACATTGCTGCGTCACTGCATTGAGAGCTTCGCTAAGTATGTGCCGTCCGAACTGATCAGGGTCATTTATAATCCTGACCATCAGGATTTGTACGATAATTCGGTTAAAGGCCTATCCTTGGACGCCCCGGTGCCCGGCGGAGTGACAAGACAACAATCTGTCCTGAACGGATTACGTTCACTGGAAAATGAAAACCCTGACCACGTGCTTATTCATGATGCGGCAAGGCCGGGCATTTCAGACGATGTTATCGACCGCGTCATCTCAGCTCTAGCGACATATCAGGGTGCCATTCCCACCCTTCCCGTTCTCGACACCATCAAGCAGACGGAATCCACCGGGATAATTAGACGAACCATTCCACGAGAACAGCTTCATCGCGCCCAGACACCTCAGGGGTTTCATTTCAAAACAATCCTTGATGCTCACCAACGGTTTGAGGGGCACGAATTCACTGATGATGCCGCCCTGCTGGAACAACTTGGCCTGGATGTGGTGTGCGTAGAGGGGGCTGGTTCAAACGACAAGATTACGCGCCCCGACGATATCGAACGCGCCCGTGACTGGATTAACCCTGTTCCAGCCTCAGAGAAAGACAGCGATATGACCCACGAAGAGTTCCGGGCCGGTACCGGTTTTGACGTTCATCGATTTGCCCCAGGTGACCATTGTATCCTTTGCGGTGTCAAAGTCCCCCACTCTGCACGCCTTGAAGGCCATTCAGATGCGGATGTCGGCCTGCATACGTTAACAGACGCATTGTTGGGTTCCATTGGTGCCGGCGATATCGGCCAACATTTCCCGCCTTCTGACATGAAATGGAAGGGGGCAGCATCGGATCAGTTTGTTCTTCACGCAGTCAATCTGATCCGCGAACGCGGCGGACGCATCGTCAATGCGGATATCACCCTGATTTGTGAGCGGCCCAAAATAGGACCGCATACACAGGCCATGCGCGAAAAGGTTGCTGAAATTCTTGGTATTGAAGTTGATCGCGTCAATGTGAAGGCGACAACGACAGAGCGCCTGGGCTTCACCGGACGCGAGGAAGGTATCGCGGCTCAGGCTGCGGTCAGCGTCGCCCTACCCGTCAAATAGCGTGTTCTTCCATTCAATAAGAAAGGCAGGGTGAAAATCCCGCCTTTCTTATTTTCGTTCAGACCTTATGCCGGAGATGAACCGTTCTCTTTTTCTGGCAATTGATGTTTCATCAGGACTGGAACCTGGGCCATGCCAAACACCATGGTCAGCGGCATAATCCCCCATACCTTGAACGCGACCCATGTATCAGTCGAAAAATTGCGCCAGACAATTTCATTGATCACGGCAAGAACGACGAAGAAAATGCTCCAGCGCCAGGTCAGGATGCGCCATCCTTCGTCCGTCGCCTTAAATGCACTTTCCAAAACCAATTTCAAAAACAGCTTTCCAGCAATCAAACCGCCAAACAGGATCGCTGCAAAAAGCAGATTGACAATCGTCGGCTTGATTTTAATGAACAGATCATTGTCGAGATAAAGCGTTAAGCCGCCAAACACGATCACGAAAGCGCCGCCAATCAACGGCATCACCGGAATGGTTCGGGCAATAGCATACGATACTACCAGCGCAACCACTGTTGCCGTTACAAAAACCGCTGTTGCAGTCATAAGATTGGTTGTCGCATTGACTGCGAAAAACAGGATCAGCGGCCCCATTTCAAGGGCAAGTTTTGTAAGCTGGTTCATTGGTCACTTCGTTAAATGTAAAATTTCGGCCATCCTAGGGGCCAAAGGCCATTGATGCAATCAATTCGGGATTGTTGCCCCTGCGACCTGACCGCGCAACCAATCGACATATGGTTCATTTCCCCTGCCTAATGGAATTTCCAGAATACAGGGAACATCATAGGGGTGATGATCTGTGATCCATTCCGAAAGCGCCGTTGCCGCTGCGCTGGTCGATTTCAGAATAACAATTATCTCGTTTTCTTCTTCGATATCACCATCCCATTCATAGATTGCCGTCATTTGGGGCATGATGTTCGCGCAGGCCGCCAATCTTTCTCGAACGGCACCGCCCGCAATCAAGCGGGCGACTTCCATGTCCGGCGCGGTCACATAAAGAAAGACCATGTCACTACGATCAAAGGACTTCGATGTCATGGTGATTGCCCCTCGGTTGATTATCCGTCACACTTACCTGCAATATATAGCTTCATCATCACATCGCGCCACACACAAACCTATTCTATCAATTCAGGGATGCCATGACGGGGAAAAAGCAGGTGAAACCGACACAAACACAACTCGATTGGTTGCGCCGTGGCCTTAGCCAGCCGGGTGGAAAGTTGCCGCTCTTTGACACCAATGGCAAGCAAATCAGTGAAAAAACAGTCAAAAGCTGCATTGATCATGGATGGGCTGCCCCATGGTTCGACAACCCGATCAAACCGGACTGGCTTATTTGCAAACTGACCGATGAAGGTCGTAGGGTTGCGACCTCCGTTGCTGATAAAAACGCATAAGGACATCCGGTCGCGATCCCGAACCGCTCCACTGATCTAATCAGCATATCCACGGGTATCAAGGTTAATTACCTTTTGCCAATGACTGTGCCCAATCATGTGTTCATTTGTCAGAAATACGGTTGCTGTTCTCACCCTCGCATGCTCCTTTGTCGCACACAGCGCCAAAGCGTCAGATACCGAGCACGCGTGGGATATATGGCATCGGCCAGGTGTGCATGCGCTAATGCGTCATGCCATTGCGCCGGGTACTGGCGATCCGGAAAACTTCACCATTGGCGATTGCAGCACCCAACGGAATCTTGACGAGACCGGTCGCAATCAGGCGCGTGCCATCGGCGAACGCGTCCGTGAAGCGGGCATTGAGTTGGATGTAATTCTCAGCAGTCAGTGGTGTCGCTGTTTGGAAACCGCCAGCTTGCTTGGCCTTGGCCCCGTGACAGAAGAACTGGCACTTAATTCGTTTTTCCGTGATAGCGGTACCAAGAAAACTCAAACAGACCAAATCATTGACCGACTTGGTGCACTCCCTGAAGGAATCAAGGCCCTGTTGATTACCCATCAGGTGAATATCACCGCATTAACCGGCATCTATCCGAGATCAGGCGAAATCATTCTGATCCGTGTTGACGAAAATAACACCGTGGAAATGCTTGCCCGACTGATGCCGTAGCCTCACCAGTACCAATGATCGTATATCAGATTTTGATGGAGAATAAATTGGTCGGAGCGAGAGGATTCGAACCTCCGACCCCCTGCACCCCATGCAGGTGCGCTACCAGGCTGCGCCACGCTCCGACCGTAAAGAATGCGTCGTTTGACGCGGCTCGATAAATAGCCGCGCAAGCCCAAAGACGCAAATGGTTTTTACGTATTTTTTTCCGACTGTTGCAGTGCCGACCTGAGGATACCTTGAAGCTCTTCCAATTCACCTAACAGGTTTGCAAGAACAGTCTTATCTGGTGTTCCTGCTGTGCCTGTCGAATAAGCCATATCTGATGCTTCATCCGATGGACCATCGACGGTTTCAGCCAGCGACGCCACCGCGACTTCCGAAGGCAACTGCCCCTTGTTCTGATCAAGCAACTTTTGCACACCCTTAATGGTGTAGCCCTGATCATGGAGCAGTGAACGAATATCAGCCAGCAGCACCAGATCTTCCGGACGATAATAACGTCGCCCGCCAGCACGTTTCATTGGTTTGATCTGAGGAAACTTGGATTCCCAAAAACGCAGGACATGCTGCTGCAGCCCCAGCTCTTTTGCTGCTTCGCTAATTGTACGAAACGCAGAGTCAGACTTTGCTGTGCGGCGGTTTTCCGCCTCAGCCCCCAAGTTATTTTTCATGAGTTCAGTTCTTAAGCGTTAATGCGTGCTTTCAACACCTGCGACGGCCGGAACACAAGCACTTTGCGCGGCAGGATTGGCACTTCTTCACCTGTCTTGGGATTGCGACCAATGCGCTGTCCCTTCTGGCGAACGGAAAAACTGCCAAACGAGGAAATCTTTACGACTTCATCCTTGATCAAGGCAGATGAAATTTCGTCGAGAACCGTTTCCAGCAACTGGGCGGACTCGTTACGCGACAAACCGACTTCCTGATAAACGGCTTCGGCAAGATCAGCGCGGGTAATCGTAGCTTCCGACATAACAGGCCGCCTCCTTAAAACGGGACTTTATACACAAGGCTATATCTGGTGGCGAAATCAGTCAATATCAACAGGATACATCGCTTTGCGGCAGAATGTTGTGTTTTTTAAGCAAATGCTTTGTTTTTGTCAGATATCCCACAGAATCCAGAGCTTACCAGCGAACCAGTGCTGCGCCCCAAGTGAAACCGCCGCCCATCGCTTCCAGAATTACAATATCACCACGCTTGATCCGGCCATCATGAACGGCTTCGGCAAGTGCCAGGGGAATCGACGCCGCGGACGTGTTCGCGTGACGATCAACCGTGATGACCACCTTGTCTTCGGAAATGCCAAACTTTCTGGCAGTGCTGTCAAGAATGCGACGATTGGCCTGATGTGGCACGAGCCAATCAATATCCGCGGCTTCAAGCCCGGTATCGGCAAGGACTTCGCGAATAACGCCTGCAAGGTTGGTCACTGCGTGGCGGAAAACTTCCTTGCCTTCCATCTGAAGAAAACCAACAGTCTGGGTCGTTGATGGACCGCCATTGACATACAGCAGTTCGTATTTACCACCATCCGAATGCAATCGACTTGCGAGAATACCCTGATCCTCGACGGTGCCCTTGCCTTCAACGGCCTGAACAACAACCGCCCCTGCTCCGTCCCCGAACAAAACGCATGTCCGGCGGTCTTCCCAATCCAGAATACGCGAAAATGTTTCTGCCCCGATCACGAGAACCGTTTTTGCCTGACCGTTCCGGATATACATGTCTGCAGTGGTAAGGGCGTAAACGAAGCCCGAGCAAACCGCCTGAACGTCGAAGGCAAAACCGACAACGCCCAGTCGATGCTGAACCTTTGTTGCCGTTGCCGGAAAGGTATTATCGGGTGTCGCGGTCGCAACGATAATCATGTCAATGTCCGCGGCAGTTACACCGGCATGTTCCATTGCACGTGTTGCAGCAGCAACCGCAAGATCACTGGTGGTTTCCCCTTCGGCAGCGATATGACGCTGTCGTATTCCCGTCCGCGCAACGATCCATTCATCAGATGTATCGACGCGCTTTGCCAGTTCATCATTGGTTACAACATTCGAAGGAAGATAAGAACCGCAACCAATAATGCGAGAACGAACAGTCATGATTTAAGAACCGCCAGTTTTAGTGGGAATAGTTGGGACAGTATCAGTCGACCTGGCCAGCTGCGAGGGCGATGGTTTCCTCATCGATCGGAGCTTTGGAAATCGCTTCTTCGAAGGCGGCAAGTTCACCCTTGATCGTTTCGTTCAGCCGGTTCGCAATAAGGTCGTGACAAACGCCAATGGCATTCGAGAACCCCAGCGCATCGGTGCCACCGTGGCTTTTGACGGCAATCCCGTTCAGCCCCAGCAGCATCGCACCATTGTAACGACGCGGGTCCATACGTTCCCGGAAACGCTGCAATGAACGACGGGCCAACAGATAGCCGACCTTCGCCCAGAATGAACTTTTGAAAGTTTCACGCAGAAAGTGCACCAGCAGTCGCGCCGTTCCTTCGGCGGTTTTAAGTGCAACGTTACCGGTAAAGCCGTCGGTCACAATCACGTCCACGGTACCCTTGGCAAGGTCATCGCCTTCAACAAATCCTTCGAAGCGGATCGGAAGGTCGATTTCACGAAGTATCGCTGCGGCTTTCTTGACCGACTCATTGCCTTTTAGTTCTTCAATCCCGACATTGAGCAAGCCCACAGAAGGCCTTTCAATACCAAACAGAATGCGTGCGAAAACCTCGCCCATAAGCGCGAACTGCACCAGGTTGTTCTCATCACATTCAATGTTGGCGCCAAGATCGAGCATGACAGTCTCGCCGCGCTGGGTTGGCATATAGGTCGCAATTGCAGGCCGGTCGATACCACGTACGGTTTTAAGGACGAATTTGGCCATAGCCATCAGAGCACCGGTATTTCCGGCAGATACGACGCCTTGTGCGTCCCCCTCTTTAACAGCATTGATGGCCAGTCGCATGCTGGAATCCCGACGCTGCCGCAAGGCAACAGACGGTTTGTCATCCATCGTCACTTCTTGAGAGGCATGACGAATTTGACTGACGGTTTCGAGCCCCGGATATTTGGCGAGCAGCGGTTTGAGCCGCGCTTCATCCCCAAACATCAAAAATTTAAGATGAGGCAACCGTTTCAGGGCAATTTCTGCACCCGCCACGACCATCTCAGGCGCGTGGTCTCCTCCCATCGCGTCAAGTGATATGCAGACCTGTTCAGGCAATGTATTCTCTTATGGTTGTTCTAAAACATCTGAACCGGAATTTACCGGCAGGCTTGCCTATCGGCTAAACTTGTCTTCGGCATGCCGGAAAGCCCGTAATTACCGGAATTCTCAGCCAGATACAAGGTAAAGCCGATATGCAATCAAAAGCGACCAGTGTCCGGCTTGCTCTTCGTCTTTTCGGTCAAAAGCGTAAAATGCCGGTCGTTACCGGCATTTTCCTGACATTTTACGTGACGAAAAACGCAACCAGAATGGTAATTTAGTTTTTCTTCTCTAGCTTGTCCTTAAGACCTGCGAGTTTTGCAAACGGGTTGGGACGCTCTTCTTCGTCTTCCGATTTGACCACGTCCGCAACTTTCGCGCCGTCCTTGCGCGGATAAGGGTTCATGGCGACAGCAAGAAACTGTGCGACAACTTCACCAACATCAATTTTGCCATCTACCAATGGCTCTGGCTGATCCAGAAGCGCCATAAGCTCTTCTTCGGAAAGATCATCCAGATCATCGGGATTCGAAGGAAGGTCATCTTCGGATACGTGCGGAGAAAACAGAACCTCCACCTCGTCTTCGATGGTTTCGGGGACCGGCTCGAGTGTCGCAACACAACGCTGAACAATATCGGCATGCATGGGACCACGAAGGGTGACTTCGCCATTGCCTGCCGTCGTAGTCGTCAGGGTTGCTTTCAAACTATTAATAGCAATCAGTTCGAAGCGTTCAGCAAGCGCCTCGCGCTCCTTTTCATTTGCTTCGATCTCGATCTTGCTTTTTTTCCCGACCTGTTCGTCCGTATTAACGATGCGGGAAAATTCGGGTGTAATCTGTTCAGGCATTGGGGCCTCTTTCTATTCGGTTGGTGCAACGGCGACTTCCGGCACAGCCGGAAAATGGATAACGCCGTTGTGTAATTCTTCGGTTTTCTGACGGTCAAGGTGTGCAAGGGCATCATTGATATAACCGACCATGGCCATCAATTGCGCATCACTAGCCTCGTTGTCGGCATAAAGATTGCGGTTGAGTGCGGCGGCAAGTTCTATGGCACCGGATTGAACACCCTCTTCGTAGGCGACAATGCGACCGTGATAGGACTCCGACATTTTCCGGATGCGCTTAAGGATTCCGACATCACCAATTCCCATCTCACGCATATTCTGGTCAAGATCGGAAAACATCACGTCAAAGATTTCCTGCGCCAGTTCACGACTTTCATTGTCTTTTTTCAGACGCCGAAACAGAACAAAGGCATGCACCAGAATCAGGTCAAATCGCCCTTCCATGGTATCTGCGACGCCAAGGCGTGTATAGAATTCAGGCTTGCGCGACTGCCCCACCATTCCAGTGTAAAGCGCAAAGGCAGCACTTTGTTTGCGGTCTTTTTTCTTCAACCAGCCGAACAACAGTAACACTCCTTCGTTGACATTCCAGCCATGGCACGCAGAATGCCGTAAATTTCCCGGGGCGGCATCGCCCCAACATTGCCCGGCAATATCATGCGCCCAGCGCTGAAACTCAAGGCAATTCCTTAATGACTTTAACTGGCTGATCGCTTTGGTGAGTTCCATGCATACAAGAACAACACGCCTTTCCCTTATGATGCTGGCCGGATTGGCAGTGGCATTTGTTGCTGCCTGCAGCCCGCGTATCGCAACGCGCGGTAATGCTCCTGAACCCGAAGTTCTCGAACAAATCATCGTCGGGCAATCCACAAAGGGTGATGTGACCGATCTTTTGGGATCGCCATCAAGCGTTGCCGCCTTTGACGAAAATGTCTGGCTTTATATTTCGCGCAGAACCGAAACAATTGCGTTTCTGGCACCGGATGTCGTTGAGCAAAAGGTCATTCTCGTCAGTTTTGATGCGGCAAACCGGGTCGATATCCTAAGCGAATATGACCTTGAAGACGGTAAACCGGTCATTCCGACGGATCGGATCACGCCAACCGCAGGCAAGGAAATTACAGTTCTGCAGCAGCTGTTTGGCAATCTTGGTCGCTTCAGCGAAACCAAATAAATTCCAAATTCGTTTTCAGGCTTTGAAATGGTCGAACCCGTCATTGGCGAGTTCGACTATTTTTTTGTCGGCTCCGATGAGGTCGACCTGTCCGGGCTGGTCCGTCACCTTGCCAATGACCGTGACATCGTTACCCAACGTTTTGATATCTGCTTGATCGGCGCAAATCAGAAGTTCGTAATCATCCCCGCCCCCCAGCACAGACGCCCATAGGGCGGGATCGGTATTTACCGCATTCATCGCTGCCTTTGATAATGGAATAAGATCCTTGTCAAAAACCATGCCGACACCAGACGCCAAACAAATCTTGCGACAATCCCCGGCCAATCCGTCCGAAATATCCATCGCAGCATAGCGGCCATAAGCATCAGCGCATTTTCTGCCAATCGTCAGGCGTGGTTGCGGTAACAGGTATCGCGACGAAAGATAGGCACTATCGGCGACGTCCAGCCCTATAAGGTCGCCCTGTAAGACCTTTAAGCCGAGTGCGCCATCGCCCAATGTACCGGTAACCGCAATCAAATCACCCGGTTTGGCCGCATCCCGGCGTATGGCGCGCCCAATTGGCACGGCACCGAACGCCGTCAGGCTGAAAAATGTGGGACCTGGTGTTCCAACAGTATCGCCCCCCAGAAGCGGTGTATCATAGGTAGCGCAATCCTGCCCCAAACCGTTCGCAAAGGAAGCGATCCAGTCTTCGGAAAGGTCGCGATTATAACCAGCCGTTAGCAGCACCCCCAAAGGATAAGCCCCCATAGCTGCAAGGTCAGACAGATTGACACGCATAACCTTGCGCGCGATGTCGGCCGGATCATCCTGACTGCGAAAATGTACATCGGCCACAAGTGCATCGACCGTAACAACAATTTCGTGCCCATCAGGTGGTGACAAAAGAGCCGCATCGTCCAGCAGGGACAATGCGGCTTTTGACTTTTGCGCGATTGGCGCAAAATGACGTGCGATCAGATCGAATTCTCCTGATCGCGCGACCATATCAATTCTTACCGGCTTCACCCGCACGAAGCGTTTTGCCGATCCGGTCAAGGACAGCGTTTACAAGCTTCGGCTCGGTTTCGTCAAAGAACGAATGGGCAGCATCCACATATTCAGTGATGACAACGCGCATCGGTACATCTTCGCGCATCATCAACTCATAGGTTCCTGCACGCAGAATACAGCGCAAAACAGTTTCAAGACGTTTGGTTGTCCAACCCTTTTCCAGAGCTGAGTCGATCAGCCCGTCAAGATCGACCGTGCGCGCAGTAACCCCCTGAACCAGGTCGGCAAAAAATCCGCGATCCGGATCAATCAGATTGTCATTGGGCTCATCAAGGTCGCGAATACCTTCGCCATCAAGGCGGAAATCCGAATATTCGCGCACGACGTCACCTGCCGAAAGCTGGGAAAGCTCTGCCTGGTAAAGCGCCTGAATGGCGGCAAAACGCGCAGCACTGCGTCGTTGGGCGGCTGATGCCTTGGGTTTATCAGTCATTACTTGTGATGTATTCCAAAATGGTTTTGAACTTCAATCATACGAAGAACAGCACGGGCGGCCTCGCCACCTTTATTCTTCTGATCTGCCTTGGCGCGTGCAAGTGCCTGGGCTTCATTTTCAACGGTCAGGATGCCATTGCCGATCGCCAGACGGTAATCAAGGCAAAGCTGCATCAATGCGCGATTTGCTTCTTCACAGATATGCTCGTAATGCGTGGTTTCACCGCGAATAACGCAGCCAAGTGCCAAGTAGCCATCATAGCGCGGACCAGTCGCAAGATCAGCCATGGACTGAACAGCGTAGCGGATTGCTATAGGAACCTCGAAGGCACCTGAAACAGAAATCCGGTCCCAGGTTGCACCGCCAGCTTCGAGCGTCGACGCAGCCCCTTTGACCAGATCTTCGACGATATGGGTGTAATAAGGCGCATCAACGATCAGAATGTGCGGACCGTTACTCATGTTTATTCCTCCGAGACAACAAGCGGACGCTGATCAACCAGATTTAGACCGAACCCGTCAAGTCCTACGATGTGTCTTTTGGTATTTGAAAGCAAAATCATATCGCGAACGCCAAGATCAAGCAGGATCTGTGCGCCAACACCATAGTCACGCAAATCAGAGTCGTCAGCAGATTTTGCGATTTCGTGACGCAGAGCATCTCCGTCCCCACCATTGACCTCGATAAGCTTTGCAATAGACGATGAAAGCGTATTGGGGCGCGGTTCACGGATGAGAACAATAACGCCACGCCCCTCCTCGCCAATCTGCCGCATTGCGGCCTGCAACTCGCCGCCATGCGCTCCTTGCCGGTCGCCAAGCACATCTTCAAGCACATTTAATGCGTGGACACGCGTCAGAACCGGCTTTGCATCAGAAATGTCGCCCTTCACCAAAGCAATATGTTCGGCATATGTGACATTGTTGACATACAGATTGAGCTCAAACTCGCCGCCATGCACCGAATTGATTTTTGTTGTCGCCTTACGCTGAACAACTCTTTCATGCTTCCGGCGATAGCGGATCAAATCGGCAATCTGGGCGATTTTGAGATTATGCTTTTTGGCGAACTCAACAAGTTCCGGCAAACGCGCCATTTCGCCGCTTTCGCTCATGATCTCGCAAATAACGCCAGATGGATTGAGGCCCGCAAGGCGCGAAATATCAACCGATGCTTCGGTGTGCCCCGCCCTCACAAGAACGCCACCTGGACGCGCGCGCAAAGGAAAGACATGCCCCGGGGTCACTATATCGTCGGAAGTTGATTTTGTATCAATCGCCACGGAAATTGTTCGCGCCCTGTCCGGGGCGGAAATACCGGTTGTCACACCTGTTGCCGCTTCGATCGAAACTGTAAACGCCGTTTCATGCCGCGTACCATTTCGCGCGCTCATCAACGGCAGCCCAAGATGATCGCAACGTTCGGATTCCAGCGTCAGACAAATAAGCCCACGGCCATGAGTTGCCATAAAGTTTACGGCATCCGGTGTTGCCATTTGGGCGGGAATAACCAGATCACCCTCGTTTTCCCGGTCCTCGTCATCGACAAGAATAAACATCCGGCCATTTCGGGCTTCTTCAATAACATCTTCAATTGGTGACAGATAACGATGCGGCATGGTCGTTCAATCCTTACCCAGCATGCGCGCGACATAACGCGCCAGCATATCAATCTCGAAATTGATCCGGTCACCTGGTTGTTTCGATCCCAGCGTCGTGTGAGTCTGGGTATGGGGTATCATATTGATACCAAAAGTGTTTCCGTCAACCTCATTGACAGTCAATGAAACACCTTCAAGCGTTACCGAGCCTTTTGACGCAATGTATTTCGCAAAAGCTTCAGGAACCTCGAATGTCAAACGAAGGGAATCACCTTCGGGAATGCGTTTTATCAGCGTCGCAACACCGTCCACATGACCGGATACGATATGCCCGCCCAACTCGTCCCCGATCCGTGTGGCCTGTTCCAGGTTTATGCGCGATCCGACGTCAAGATCGCCCAAAGTCGTCTTATCAAGACTTTCGGCAGATGCCTCGATGGCAAACCAGTCCGAACCAGTTTCGATAACGGTCATGCACGCACCATTACAGGCAATCGACGCCCCAAGAGCGATTTTAGAGGTATCAAAAGCGGTCGAGAATTCGAAACGGGTGTCGCCGCGTTTTTCGATTTTCCGAACAAATCCTATATCCGTAATGATGCCAGTGAACATTTATCTATTCCGTTATTTTTTCGTAAGTTATCGCAATATCTTTACCAACTGGACGAATAGATGTGCGCTGAAAACGTGGCATGTCTGAAAGGTGATAAAGCCCGAGCTCAGCGATCATCGCCTTGCCTTCGGCCCCGATCAGGGATGGTGCAATGAAATGAACCACCCTATCAATCAAATCTCGATGCACCAAGTCGGCAGCCAGATTGCCGCCACTTTCAACCAAAACACGCGTCAGACCCTGCTCGCCCAAACGTTTCATCACGTCATTTAGGTCGAAATGATCATTCTCGCACCCGGCAGTAAGTACTTTGACCCCGGTTTTTCCAAATTTTTCAAAAACTTCGTCAAGTTTGTCTTGGGATGTAATGATCCAGGTAGGAACTTTTTGGGCACCACGGACCAATTCCGCCAATACAGGTACATCGCCATTGCGATCAAGGACAACACGAACAGGTGATTGGGCTTCTCGTCCGGGGATACGGCATGTGAGAGTGGGGTTATCAACAATGACAGTCTTGGCACCAACAAGGATCGCATCGTGATTGGCTCTCAACAGGTGACCATACTCACGCGCAATATCCCCCGTTATCCACTGGCTCTGACCAGAGCGCGTCGCGGATCTGGCATCGATGGTGGATGCCAGTTTTAATGTAATGATCGGCCGACCGGAAACAATGCGCGATAGGAACCCGGCATTGATGCGATGGGCTTCGTCGCCATAAAGCCCTGTTTCAACCGTGATGCCCGCATCACGCAACATTTTGTACCCTTTTCCTGAAACACGACGATCAGGGTCTTCGAGGGCGCTGACGACACGCTTTACACCGGATTCGATCAGTCCCAACGCACAAGGCGGCGATTTACCAAAATGACTACAGGGTTCGAGCGTTACATAGGCAGTAGAGTTGCGTGCTTTATCGCCTGCCTCGTCAAGTGCGACACGTTCTGCATGTGGGCGACCGCCCGGCTTGGTAAAACCACGACCGACGATTGCCCCTTCAGAAGAAACCAGAACACACCCAACTGACGGGTTGGGCCAGACATTTCCCAGACCACGTTTTGACAGGCTTAGCGCAACCCGCATGAAATGCCGGTCGTCATCTGAAAACGCGGTGGCTGTCATTACTCTGTGTCCGCCTCTTCTTCCCCATCATGCATGTTTTCCACGAACTGCTCAAAGTCGCGGGCTTCTCGGAAATTTTTATACACCGAAGCATAACGGACATAAGCAACCTGATCGAGAGCGATCAAAGCTCCCATGACCATTTCACCGATTGTGTCGGTGGAAATGTCGCTTTCACCACTGCTTTCAAGGCGTCGTTGAATGCCGTTTAACGCCTTTTCGACACGTTCGTCCTCAATCGGGCGCTTCCGGCAGGCAAGAAAGATTGATCGCGCCAGTTTGTCACGATCAAACAATTCGCGTTGCCCGTCCTTTTTCACCACCATCAATTCACGCAGCTGAACACGTTCAAATGTCGTGAATCGCGACCCGCAGGCCGGACAAAACCGGCGTCTGCGAATAGCGTGATGTTCCTCGGTCGGACGGGAGTCCTTGACCTGGGTGTCTGTATGGCCGCAGAACGGACAACGCATTGTTTTTACTCTCTCCCGATATAATCAGGCATAAATCGGGAAGCGTTTGCAAAGGTCTTCGACCTTGGTGCGAACTGCCGTTTCGACCTGGGCATTGCCATCAGGATTATCAACAAGAGCATCAAGCACATCGCCAATCAGTTCCCCGATCTGCCTGAACTCCTCAACACCAAAACCACGCGTGGTGCCTGCCGGTGTCCCCAAACGAACGCCGGACGTGATGGTCGGTTTCTCGGTATCGAACGGAATGCCGTTTTTGTTGCAGGTGATTCCTGCACGCTCAAGCGCAACTTCTGCATTGTTGCCTTTGAGGCCTTTTGGACGCAGGTCAACCAGCATCAGATGCGTATCGGTGCCTCCGGTCACGATATCGAAACCACGCTTGACCAGAACTTCGGCCAATGCCTTGGCGTTATCGACAACCTGCTGCGCATATTCCTTGAATTCGGGGCGCAATGCTTCGCCAAAGGCAACCGCCTTGGCAGCGATAACATGCATCAATGGGCCGCCCTGCAAGCCAGGGAAGACTGCCGAATTGATCTTTTTGCCGATTTCAACATTGTTCGACAGGATCATACCGCCACGCGGACCGCGAAGGGTTTTATGCGTCGTGGTTGTCACGACATCGGCGTAAGGAAGCGGGCTCGGATGAACGCCACCGGCGACAAGACCGGCGAAATGCGCCATATCAACCATCAACAACGCACCGACCTTGTCGGCGATTTCACGGAAGCGTTTGAAATCGATCTGGCGCGGAATGGCTGAACCACCTGCAATGATCAGTGTCGGCTTGTGTTCCACAGCAAGAGCTTCGACCTGATCGTAATCAAGCGTCAGATCGTCTTCACGCACACCATACTGGATGGCATTAAACCATTTGCCAGAAAGTGCCGGGCGTGCTCCGTGGGTAAGATGCCCGCCAGCGTCCAGCGACATGCCAAGGATGGTATCCCCCGGCTTGCAAAGGGCAAGCATGACCGCACCATTTGCCTGCGCGCCAGAATGCGGCTGCACGTTGACAAATTCACACCCAAACAGTTCTTTTGCACGATTGATCGCAAGTTCTTCTGCAACGTCGACAAACTCGCAGCCACCATAATACCGGCGCGAAGGATAGCCTTCGGCGTATTTGTTGGTCAGAACCGTTCCCTGTGCCTCGATCACAGCCTTGGAAACAATGTTTTCCGAAGCAATCATTTCGATCTGGTTCTGCTGGCGATCCAGTTCATCGGTGATCGATTTGAACAGTGCCGGATCTGCTTCTGACAAGCTGGTAGAGAAAAAGCCTTTGAATGACATTATGGGGCCTCTCGATACAATGTGGCGGGGCCGAACGCAGCAAAGTTCGAAACCCGTACCGGGTTATTGCCAGGTGGCGAAAATCAGTCGGTAAGTGAAGAAAGTTTTTCAACACGCCGTTCGTGACGACCGCCTTCGAATTCAGTCATCATAAACGCGTTAACGCAATCAAGCGCCGTCGCATCACCCAAAAGGCGTGCGCCGAGGCACAGAACATTGGCGTTGTTGTGCTGACGGCATAGTTCGGCTGACAGGCGATCATGTACTAAGGCAGCACGAATTTGAGGATATCGGTTGGCAGCGATGCTCATACCGATCCCGGAACCGCATACAAGAATACCGCGTTCAGCCTTGCCATCGATAATCGATTTGGCAACGGCTTTCGCATAATCCGGGTAATCAACTGACGTAGAACCGTCGGTTCCAAGGTCGAGAACCTCCCAGCCATTTCCGGCAAGCGACTTGATGATTTGGGATTTAAGTTCAACACCACCGTGATCGGCAGCGATGGCAATGGTCTTGGCTGTCATATGCGAGCCCTTGGTAAATGCGCCAAACAGTAATTTGGAGCGCCTTTTAGCACATAGCTTTGCAACTGCCAACGCACAGCGGCCTATGTTGCCAAAGTTTTAAGTCAGCAACTTTTAAGCGTACAGAACAACACTTGACTACACTTAAAAAAGACATTCACCCCCATTGCGTTAGAAAATCATCAACTAAAGAAAAGCAACGACACATATACATTGATATAAACCCCACCATACGCTGTCGAACAAAATCGACGAAACAAAAGGTGTGGAATCTTTATCAATTAAACCGCATTACCGGTCATGCCTTTGCAGATTTTATTTGTTTCTCATCTCGCATAGGTTTCCCTCGTTTTGAAAATTTAAGTAGAATCGATATATTGAATAACAGTCTTGTTTGACTATATTCGTAAAATAATGCAAAAAGCATTGCCTATTCATAATAGCGAAGGAAATATTTTAAGATGACCGATGCTGAAAACAGCGTTCTGGACCGCGACGAACTGCTACAGATGACTGTTGATATCGTTTCTGCTTATGTCAGTAACAATGCAATTGCATCTGCACAGATTCCGGAATTGATTTCGACAATTTTCAATTCGCTTGACGTTCTGCGTGAAGACGAAACCATTGAAGAAGAAGAACCGCTCAAACCGGCTGTTCCGATCCGCAAATCAATTGGCGATGATTACATCATCTGCCTTGAAGACGGCAAGAAGCTCAAAATGCTCAAACGCCACCTTCGGACAACATACAATTTGACCCCGGAAGAATACCGGGCGAAATGGGGCCTGCCGTCAGATTACCCGATGGTTGCGCCGAACTATGCAAAACAGCGTTCGCAGTTTGCCAAGAAAATCGGCCTGGGTCGCAAGGCGAAGTAATCGCCTGCCCTTTGACCTAAAAGAAAAAGCGTTTTCAGCAATTTTCTGAAGACGCTTTTCTTTTATGTGGTCGGCAACAAAAAAGCCCGGCATTGCTGCCGGGCTTTCCGCTGATCAGAATATCTGATTAGTTGGCGTAATCGTAGCCACCGTCTTTCCATTCATAGAAGACGTAACCCGGTGCTGCGACGTCACCCTTGGCATCGAACGCAATCGAACCAAGAACGGTGTCGAATGTATCACCGCTATGCAGTGCTTCGATAACAGCTTCAGAGTCGGTGGTACCGGCCTTTTCAACTGCCTGTGCCCAAGCCTGAACCGCACCATAGGTGTAAAGGGTGTAACCTTCCGGCTTGTAGCCCTGACCTTCGAAGTATTTTACGAGTTCAGCGTTACGCGGGTCTTTTTCAAGCGCCGGACCGGCGGTGAAAAGTGTTCCGGCACCGGCATCGCCCGTGATCGACCAGTATTCGAGCGAGTTGAGCGCATCACCAGAAATCGCAACGGTCTCAAGACCCTGACTGCGCATCTGACGAACGATCAGGCCCAGCTCGGTGTGGTAACCGCCATAATAAAGGACGTCAACGCCTTCGGATTTCAGTTTGGTCACCAGAGCCGAGTAATCTTTCTCGCCCGGGGTGATGGCTTCGTACATGACTTCTTCAACGCCAGCAGCGTTCAGGTTTTTCTTGGTCTCGTCTGCAAGACCTTTGGAATAAGCCTGTTTGTCATGAACAATGGCGATTTTCTTGTCGCCATAGTTTTCAGCAAGATACTTGCCGGCAACTTCGCCCTGCTGGTCATCACGACCGCAAACACGGAAAACGTTGTCCATGTCACGTTCGGTCAGCTGCGGGTTGGTCGAAGCCGGGGAAATCTGCACGATACCCTCTTCGAAGTAAACTTCCGAAGCCGGGATCGAGGAACCCGAGCAGAAGTGACCAGCGACAAGAGCAACACCCTTGCTAACGAGCTGGTTTGCAACAGCAACAGCCTGTTTCGGATCGCAAGCATCATCACCGATTTCGAGAACGACTTTTTCGCCGTTAACGCCACCAGCAGCATTGAGGTCTGCAACCGCTTTCTGGGCGCCCTGGGTCATCTGTTCGCCAAAGGCGGCGTACGGGCCGGTCATCGGACCGACGGTCGCGATAACGATGTCTGCTTTTGCTGCACCCATCGAGAGGACAAGCGCGGAAGCAGTTGCCAGAAGGCCGAGCTTGGTTTTCGACATAAGAGAAGTCTCCCTGTTCCAAAGGTTGGTTCCGTCACCATGACAGAACCATCTTTTTCGGACCCTAAACCGGCTCGCTTTTTTTTCGATTACCGGTTTTGGCTCCCTGTACTTTAACACCCCAGAATTGGTGTGCAATAGTACTAAACATTGCATTGCCAACAATTTAGCAATGTGGTGGTGACAGTTGCCCATCACCACCGAAAAGATCAGACGTCCGCCCCGTCACGTGCGCGAAATCCGAAGGGTCCGACACGTTCATAAAGCCACGGATATTGCGACAGCATCTTGTTGACCCGCGTTACGCGGAAGGCGGCCGCCATAATCACAAACAGGATAACCGTATCGAAAATATATCCTGTAAGCGAAAGAAGCTCACCCTCGAACAGCGCAAACGTCATGAAACGGTCCGTCGCCCCCAGCAACAAGGCATACGGATAAAGCTGGTAGAACGGCCGCCATGTATTGGCGATCGCCTGCCCTGTCATAAATGCACAGAACCCCATCAGGATGACGGTAATTCCGATTGTGACACCAATGCTGGTACCTGTAATCGCTTCCATATCCGTCCTCCTAGTGGCCACCCTCGAGATAGGCGGCACGAACTTCCGGATTTGCCAGAAGTTCAGCCCCCGTACCCGAGAGAGTAATATTGCCATTGACCATCACATAACCGCGATGGGCAAGCTTGAGTGCGTGGAACGCGTTCTGCTCGACCAGGAAGACCGTGACCTTCTTCTCGCGGTTGATCTTCTTGATCGTCTCGAAAATCTGCTTGACGACAAGTGGCGCAATCCCGAGAGAAGGCTCATCAAGCAAAAGCAAACGGGGACGCCCCATAAGGGCACGACCGATTGCCAGCATCTGCTGCTCGCCCCCGGACATTGTTCCCGCACGCTGGTTGATGCGTTCTTTCAGGCGGGGGAACAGATCAAACACCATCTCCAGATCCTCTTCGAAATATTTCGGATCCTGGGTGCTTGCCCCCATCTGCAGGTTTTCATAGACAGACATGCGCGGGAAAATCCGACGCCCTTCAGGGGATTGCTGAATACCAAGACGACAAATCTCATGCGTTGGCATGCGACTGATATCCTGACCTTCAAACAGAATGCGCCCTTTTGACGCCTGCGGTGATCCGCAGCATGTCATCAGCAAGGTCGTCTTGCCGGCACCATTGGCCCCGATCAAGGTGACAATCTCGCCCTCGTTGACTTCCATATCAATGCCCTTGAGGGCTTCGATATTGCCATAGAAGGTGTGAACACCTTCAATCTTCAGCATGGACATATCGATCTGCTCCCTCGCTACGCATTCGGATCTAGATGAAGGTCGGCGGCGACTTCCGGCGGCAGTTCATCGTCTTCATCCTCACCGAGGTAAGCACGAATAACAGCCGGATCATTCTTGACGGCTTCCGGATTGCCATCAGCAATCTTCTTTCCGTAATCAAGGACGATCACATGATCGGAAATCTTCATGACGACGCTCATATCATGTTCGATCAACAGAAGGCCGATTCCCTGATCATCGCGGATGCTCTGTAACAGAACGTTAAGCTCCGCGGACTCACGAGGGTTAAGGCCTGCTGCCGGCTCGTCAAGACACAGCAAGGAAGGATTGACGCACATTGCACGCGCAATCTCGAGGCGACGCTGGGAGCCATAAGGCAGGTTCCCGGCATTCCAGTCAGCCTGTTCATACAGGCCAACCTTGTTAAGCCAGAACTTGGCGGTTTCAAGCGCTTCTTTCTCGGCACTGGTATAGCGACCAAGATTGAAAAGCCCTGCCAGCGAAAAGGCGGATGCCTCCATAAGCTGGTTATGCTGGGCGACAACCAGGTTTTCCAGAACGGTCATGCCCGTGAACAGGCGGATATTCTGGAAAGTACGTGCCACACCGTTGTTGCGTGGAATACGGAAACCTTCCATACGCTCCAGCAAACGCGGTCCGTCATTGGCATAAAGCGTCAGACGTCCCTCGGTCGGCACATAGAACCCGGTAAGACAGTTGAAGACCGTGGTCTTCCCTGCCCCGTTCGGGCCGATAATTGCCGTGATCTCACGCTTTCTTGCGGTGAACGAAAGATTATCAATCGCGACCAGACCGCCAAAGCGCATGGTTAGATGTTCGACTTCAAGCTGTACGTTGTCGGTCATTTGACTTCTCCGGCAACTTTTTCTTTCTTGCTCATATTCAGCAAAATGGTCGGGTCACGGAAAGACAGAAGACCGCGCGGACGCCACAACATGATGGCAACCATACCAGCTCCGAAAATCAGCATGCGATATTCGGCCAGTTCGCGGAACATTTCCGGGAAACCGATCATGACAATCGCGGCAAGAACCACCCCGATCTGACTGCCCATACCACCCAGAACAACGATGGCCAGGATCACGGCAGATTCAAGGAAGGTAAAACTTTCCGGGCTTATGAAGCCCTGACGTGTCGCAAAGAACGCGCCAGCAAAACCACCGAACATTGCACCAATCGCAAATGCCGAAAGTTTGGTATTCGTCGGGTTGATCCCCAGCGAGCGGCAGGCGATTTCGTCTTCGCGCAACGCTTCCCATGCACGACCAATCGGTAGTTTGCGAAGGCGTACGGTAACAAATGCGGTTACCAGTGCCAGCACAAGGATCAGGTAATACAGGAAGATCAGGCGATGCATCGTCGAATAGTCCAGACCGAACAATTCGTTGAATCCCATAACCCCTTCCGGCAAGCGTCGATCAAACTCGGCAAAGCCAAAGAAGCTGGGCCGGGCAATCGACGAAATACCGTCTGGTCCACGGGTCAGATCATACCAGTTGATCAGGACAACACGGATGATTTCACCGAAACCAAGCGTCACAATCGCCAGATAATCGCCACGCAGTCGCAATACCGGGAAACCAAGCACAATACCGAAACTTGCGGCAAAAATACCGGCCAGCGGCAGGCACAACCAGAAGCTCAGATCGAAATGCTGGGACAACAGTGCATAGGAATAGGCGCCGACCGCATAAAATGCGACGTAACCCAGATCAAGCAAACCGGCCAGACCGACCACGATATTCAGCCCCCAACCCAGCATGATGTAGATCATGACCAGGGTCGCGAGGTCGATAGCGGAGCGGTTTTCACCAAACAGGAACGGGAAGATAATGAAGAATACAATCCCCAATGCCCCGATCTTCTTGGTGTTGGTCCGATATGCCATCTGGATTTTTGACGAAAGCCTGGAGCCGCTTTCTTCCTCTTCGGCACCTGGCTTTTTTATGCTGAAATAGGCAATTGCGAAAACGATCGTGACGAAGGCAACAGCCACAATCACGCTCGTTGCACTGCCAAACGCCATATCAAGGAAGACTGGCGAAGCCCAGCGATCATCCATGTCGCGGAAGCGGACGAACATCTCGAATACCGCCACTGCGGCGGCGGTAATCAGCAAAGCCTGTCCCACACGCGAAATGTGTTCGCGGCGAAGGATCAATGCCAATCGACCAATGATTGTCGAGATGATGGCGGTAACCACCAGATCCCAACGAACAGCCAGTTCAAGCCCGGTCGGACGGTCAACCGTCTCGACACCAAGGATCATGACCGACATCAACAGTGCAATAACAGCAAAGAACGCGAGTTCCTTGACAATTTCCGCACCGGAAATCCGTGAAGAAGTGATAAGAGCGGACATCAGACTTTCTCGACCTCCGGCTTACCAAGCAGACCCCACGGACGGAAAATCAGCACGAGAACCAGAATACTGAACGTTGCGACGTCCTTGTATTCGATCGTGAGATAACCCGACCAGAATGCTTCGATCAGACCAATCAGAAGACCACCAAGCATTGCACCCGGAAGCGATCCGATGCCTCCCAGAACGGCAGCGGTGAACGCCTTAACACCGGCAAGGAAGCCGATATAGAAGTCGATCACACCGTAATACAGGGTCACCATCATCCCCGCGACTGCGGCAAGAGCTGCCCCCATGACAAAGGTCGTGGAGATGGTGCGGTCAACGTTAACGCCAAGCAGGCCAGCCATGGTACGGTCCTGCTCACAGGCGCGCTGAGCACGACCAAGCGACGTTTTCGCAATCAGTGTCGAAAACACAGCCATCAGAACAAACGTCAAAAGGATAATGACGATCTGCATGTAGCTGAGCTGAACATTGAAATTCGGGCTTTCCATCAGGATGATGCCGCCCTCGATCAATGGCTGCATCGGTTTCACGCGCGCACCCTGCGAAATCTGAACAAAGTTCTGCAGGAAGATCGACATGCCGATGGCCGAAATCAGCGCTGCGAGCCGGAATGACCCGCGCAGCGGCCTGTATGCAATCCGTTCAACGCCCCACCCGTAGATCGAAGTGAGCACCATTGACACAAACAGCATCAAAAGAAGTGTAAGCGGAAGGATACCGCTAATCCCTGCTGCCTGACAGATCAGGAAGGTGATCAGGGAATGAAACGCGCCCAGCATATAGATTTCGCCGTGCGCAAAGTTGATCATACCGATGATGCCGTAAACCATCGTGTAGCCGATGGCGATCAAACCGTAGATGGCTCCCAGCGTCAGACCGTTGATCAATTGTTGTAAAAAATAAGCCCAATCCATTGCACAACCTTAGATTTGGCACAGACAAACGAGGTCTTCGACCGACTGGCTGAAGGTGCAAAACAAGATACAGTTGTATTGATTGGATGAGACCAAGTCTCCCCATTGCCCCCTAGCAAACCTCCGAAGCCTCCGTCTTTTTGTTATCGGGTTTTCCCCGGTTCTAGCCTTTGGACACGACCATTCTTATTGTGGTTCTTTATCCAAAAGCGCGATTAGAGCACAAACCTTAGACACATGAGGTCGAAGGCTGCAAGCGGCTTTGATAAATTGGTCAAAAACACCAAATCGTATTTCATTCTTAGAATAAAACACCAACGCCACCGAATGCACCGGCCCTTATATTGTATATTTTATCCCTTATTAAGGACGTATTCAAGTTTTTGTACCGCGACGCGCTTTAGTTGCTCCGGATTCCTTGAAACCGGCCCTGCCACGGTCACCTCGATTCCCGTTTTGCCATCAATTGCCGTGCAGCGCAGATAGCTGCCAATCTGTCGCAATTCGAAATAAACCTCGCGCGGCGCATTGCTTCTGGTTGTCATTCATCAATCCGGAAAATTCTGTTCAGCACTTTGCCCGTTAGACAGCACAAATCTAACATTAATGCAGGCCACGGTATTCATAAAAAAACAGGCCCGGTATTTGCCGGGCCTGAATGATACACCTCATAATGCCGTAGCGTTACTTGTCGCCATCCAGCATTTTGACAATAGCCGAGAAATCCATCCCGCCATTTCCGCTATTTGAATAAAGCGCATACAGGCTTTCAGCCAATGCCCCCATTGGCGTTGTTGCCCCGGCGGATGCCGCCGCCTGTTGCGCCAGTTTCAAGTCTTTCAGCATCATGTCCACCGCAAATCCCGGTTGATAGTCACGATTTGCCGGAGACGTCGGAACCGGTCCCGGCACGGGACAATAACTTGTAAGCGACCAGCACTGGCCGGACGCCTTCGATGAAATATCAAACAGCTTCTGCGCATCCAGCCCCAAACGCTTTGCAAGCATGAAGGCCTCGGATACGGCAATCATACTGACGCCAAGCACCATATTGTTGCAAATCTTTGCCGCCTGCCCGGCCCCGCTTGTGCCTGCGTGAATGATATTGCTACCCATTCCCTCAAGAACCGGTTTCGCACGATCAAAATCACCATCATCGCCACCAACCATAAAGGTCAGTGTTCCGGCAGTAGCCCCCGCAACCCCGCCAGAGATCGGCGCGTCAACAGAGCCAAGACCTTTGGCCTTCGCCAGATCGGCAGCTTTGCGTGCGGCATCAACTTCGATGGTGGAGCTATCAATCAAAAGTGTGCCCGCCCTGGCGTTGGCAATCACGCCGTCTGGTCCGTCATAAACCGACAGCACGTGCTTTCCAGCAGGAAGAACCGTGACAACGAACTCGACATCCTTTGCCGCATCGGCAACCGTCGATGCCTTGGTGGCACCCTCTGCAACCGCCTTGCTGACCGCGGCTTCGGACAAATCAAAGACCTTGAGTGCATGCCCAGCCTTAATCAGGTTGGCCGCCATCGGCCCTCCCATGTTACCCAGACCAATGAAACCGATTTTCGCCATTTGGAGTCTCCTCTGATCTCTCGATTGCGAGATTATCTTTTGATTTGTTGATGTTACAGAGCTGTTCAGAACTGCAGTTTTAGCTCTTTGTCTTCGGGTAAAAGGTCAAAATATGCGGCGACCTCACGAGGATCGACTTGCCCGATATCGGCATGTTGCCATCTTGGACTGTGATCCTTGTCGACGATCACGGCACGAACCCCTTCAAACAAATCTGGTTTGCGAACGGTCCGTTGCGACAGACGGAACTCCATCATCAGGTCCTGCGCAAGTGTCATATCGCGCGCTTGACGGATTTGATCAAAGGCAACAGCAACTGCTATCGGTGATTTGGTGCGCAATATCTTGGCCGTTTCCCGGGCGAAGTCTGACGGAGATGTATCAAGTCGGGCAAAAACGTCGCTAACCGTCTCGCTGCCAAACAAGTCATCGACTTCACCCCGAACCGATCCAAGAATGCCGACACCATCATCAGAATGATGTTCATCCAGAATCCGTTGAACGGCCACGAAGCCATCGCCGCCTTCCGAAATCTTTGCCAGTTCACCTTTCAAGGACGCGATATTTTCACTTTGTGTTCGATGCGTAGCCAAACCCGCATAAATGCAATCTGCCGCTTTGATCCGCGCGCCCGTCAGGCCAAGATACATTCCGACTTCGCCGGGACAGCGAGAAAGGAAGTACCCGCCGCCAACATCGGGAAAGAACCCGATCCCAGTCTCGGGCATTGCAAACAGGGTGCGCTCGGTCACCACACGGAAACGTCCGTGCACGGAAACGCCGACACCTCCCCCCATCGTAATGCCGTCCATCAAGGCAACATACGGCTTGGGATAATTTGCAATGTAATGGTTAAGGCGATATTCCCGCCGATAAAAGGCATCAAGAAGTTCTTCGTCGTCGCGCTGCCGCGCGTCATAAAGCCCCCGTATATCGCCCCCGGCACAGAATGCCTTTTCGCCAGCGCCCTCAATTACAACGACAGCAACCGTCGGGTCCGTCTCCCACGCGCGAAGTTTGCCTGTGATCGCATCAACCATCGGCAGATCAAGCGCATTCAATGCCTTGGGCCGGTTTAACAGGATATGACCGATGGCCCCGTCTTTCGAGAAAACGACGGATGCTTCATTGTCATGCGGTGAACTGGTCGCGTTTTCACTGCTCATAAATCAATCCTTCAACGCGGCACGAGAGATGATCAGGCGCATGATTTCGTTGGTACCTTCCAGAATCTGGTGAACCCGAAGGTCGCGCAGAAGCCTTTCGACCGGGTATTCGCGGATATAACCATATCCACCATGAAGCTGTAGCGCTTCATTACATACCCTGAACCCGATATCCGTACCGAAACGTTTCGCCATTGCACAAAACTGTGTGGCGTCCGGTGTCTTGTGATCCAGTTTCCAGGCCGCTTTGTGCAGCATCAGCCGTGCCGCTTCGAGCTCTGTCACCATGTCGGCATATTTGAACTGCAATGCCTGAAACTGATCAAGGGTTTTGCCAAATTGCTTGCGAACCTTGATATGGTCGCGCGCATGCTCCATTGCGGCCCGTGCACCACCGATGGAGCATGCCGAGATATTAAGTCTGCCGCCATCAAGACCCATCATGGCAAACTTGAAACCTTCGCCCTCTTCTCCCAACCGGTTTTCCACCGGAATTTTGCAATTACTGAAAATGACGGCTGATGTCGGCTGACTGTTCCATCCCATCTTTTCTTCAAGCTTGCCAAATGACAGGCCTTCGGCATCTTTTGGAACGATAAAGGTCGATATTCCCTTCGGGCTGTCATCGCCGGTTCGCGCCATGACAATGTAAACATCACTGCGCGATCCCCCGGAAATAAAAGCCTTTTCGCCATTAAGGATGTAATGCGCACCGTCGCGCGCAGCACGCGTACGTAACGAACCTGCATCTGATCCCGCTCCCGGTTCCGTCAGGCAATAGCTGGCGAAGTGTTCCATGGTAACGAGTTTTGGAAGATATTTTTGCCGCTGGTCTTCATTGCCGAAACGGTCAATCATCCAGCATGCCATATTGTGGATCGAGATATATGCCGCCGTTGACGGGCACGCGCTTGCCAGTTCTTCGAAAATCACCGCGGCATCCAAGCGACCAAGGCCCGATCCCCCGACATCTTCGCGCGTGTATATCGCAGCAAAGCCAAGTTCGGCTGCCTTGCGCAGGGTTTCTTCAGGGAAAATATGCTTTGCATCCCACTCGCCCGCATGCGGTGCCATTTCGTTTTGTGCGAAATCGCGGGCTGCCTGTGCAAATGCCTGCTGGTCTTCAGACAGGTTGAATTCCATTGGATCGCCACCTCTGAATGTTTTGGTATTTTCCCTTTACGTAAACGTGAATTCGGTTCTTTGTCAATTCATTCGGTATAACAGTACCGAATTATGTGAATAATTTCGCCTCCGACAGTTTCAGGGGCGAATTTGCGAATTTTTGTTCCAATTTCTTGTCGGCTCGCAGCGAATATGCATTACTCCGGTGAAACCAATGCAACTTAAAAATCAGGGGAAACGACATGTCAGGTTCCACAAAACCGGAAACTATTGTTCTACACGCCGGATACCGCGCAGACCCGGCAACCGGATCGGTTGCCGTGCCGCTTTATCAGACAACGAGCTACCAGTTCCGCGATACCCAACACGCGGCCGATCTTTTCGCGCTGAAAGAACTGGGTAACATCTATACCCGCCTGATGAACCCGACCAACGATGTGCTGGAACAGCGAATTGCTGCACTTGAGGGTGGCGCAGCAGCCGTTGCCGTCGGCTCTGGTCAGGCTGCATCAACCTTTTCCGTTCTCAATATCGCCCAGGCGGGTGACAATATTGTAAGTTCCACAGACCTTTACGGCGGTACTTGGAACCTTTTTGCCAATACATTCAAACAGATGGGTATCGAAGTTCGCTTTGCAGATCCATCTGACCCGGAAAACTTCCGGCGTCTGACGGATGACAAAACGCGCGCCTATTACGCCGAAACCCTGCCAAACCCTAAACTTCAGGTCTTTCCGATCAGGGAAGTCGCCAATATTGGTGACGAGCTTGGCATCCCGTTGATTATGGACAACACCGCCGCACCGGTGCTGTGCCGCCCCATCGATCATGGCGCGACGATTGTCATGTATTCGACCACCAAGTTTATCGCTGGCCACGGTACGTCTGTCGGCGGGATTGTCGTCGATTCCGGCAAGTTTGACTGGGAAAAGCATGCCAAACGCTTCCCGTTACTGAATGAACCGGATCCCAGCTATCACGGTGCGGTCTGGACGCAGGCCGTCAAACCCATCGGCCCGGTTGCTTATGCGATCAAACTGCGCTGCACATTGCTACGCGACGTTGGCGCGGCCGCCTCGCCTTTCAACTCGTTCCAGACCATTCAGGGCATGGAAACGCTGCCGCTGCGCATGGAACGCCATTGCGAAAACAGCGCCAAAGTTGCCGACTTCCTGTCGTCCCATCCCAAGGTTTCCAAGGTGATCTATCCGGGCAAACAGGATGGCGAAAGCCGCCGCCGTGCCGATACCTATCTTAAGGGCGGATATGGATCGCTGATGGGGTTTGAGCTTGCAGGTGGCAAAGAAGCCGGCGAGAAATTCATCAACAGCCTTGGCCTGTTTTACCATGTCGCCAATATCGGTGACACAAGATCACTTGCCATCCATCCGGCCACGACAACGCACAGCCAGCTTTCCGAACAGGATCGCCTTTCATCTGGCGTGACGGACGGTTATGTCCGCCTGTCGATCGGTATCGAACATATTGATGACATTCTTGCCGATTTGAAACAGGCACTCGATAAAGCCTGATCCATCATATCGTTGAATATGAAACCGGCCCTGTTTTTACGGGGCCGGTTTTTTGTTGACCATTTTTCCGATCAAAGGTAAACGCGCATTATCGGCAAAACATGCAAAACAGGCAAATCAATGTCGAGTGTCAATTCGCGCCAGCGTGAAATCGAAAAACTGCTTCACAGCCAGGGCACAGTTCATATTCATGACCTGTCTGCACTTTTTCATGCGTCCCTTGATACCATTCGGCGCGACCTGCGTCAGATGGAAGATGCCGGAAGTCTCAGGCGTATTCATGGGGGTGCCACATTACCAAGTACTGCCCGCGAAGGATTCCATGACCGCGCACAGGATTTAAAGCCGGAACGATCCGAAATCGCCCGCAAGGTCGCCCATGACCTTGTTCCGGATCATGGTGTGATCTTTTTTGATAGTGGTACAACCATCTATGAAGTCGCCAGGAACCTGAAACCGACATTTTCCGGCACCGTGATCACGGTCAATCCCCTGATTGCCATTGAACTGGCCAATCACCCGAATGCGAATATCATCATGATTGGCGGCATGGTTCTAAAACGTGATCTGGCGATCTGCGGACCGACGGCCATTGATGAAATACGCAACTACAATGCCGATCTTGTGCTGCTGGGCACCTGTGCCCTTCATCCAGAACTGGGTTTGACCACCAGCACAGCCGAAGAACGCGCCACCAAGGCAGCGATGCTGGCGCAATCTGCCGAAGCGATTGCCGTCACCACTGCCGACAAACTCGAAACCAGCTTGCCATTCAGGGTCTGTGACCTTGATGCGATTTCACATCTTGTAACCGGACGGAAGCTGTCGAGCGGTTATCTGAGCAATTACACCGAACGCGGGATCAATGTGATCCTTGCCTGACGGATGCGGAGCCCCACATGCCCATCTCCAACCAGATTGCCCACAACCGGATCCGTGCCATTTTCTTTTTGCATGGTGCGGCCTTTTCAAGCTGGGTCCCGCATATTCCGCTGGTGCAGGAGCGCCTTGGATTTGGTCACGATGATCTTGGTGCCATATTGCTGGCGGCCGCAGTTGGTGTTCTTGCCGTTATGCCTGTTGCCGGTCGTCTATCGGACAAGTTTGGCAGCGAACGGGTCGCACGCTATTCCGGGGTGGCTTATTTCATTTCCGTTGGTATTCCGGTCTTCATGCCAAGCTTCATGTCGATTGCGATTGCCATGTTCGCACTCGGTTTTTGTGGCGCGTTCCTTGATATATCGATGAATGCCAATGGCCTGAATGTTGAGCGGGCCAAAAAACGCAGCGTCATGTCCGGCTTGCACGGTTTCTGGAGCCTCGGGGGTTTTGCCGGTGCGGGCACGACGGCGGCCTGGTTTGCCCTGCCCCTGTCGGTTGAATGGCATCTTCCGGTCATGCTGACCCTTTTCCTGATTCTGCATCTGGTCCTTCAACGCCAGTTGATGCCTGATGCCGCCGTTCCCCATCCAGTCCAAACGCATGACGGATCATCTGCCAAACAGCGCGCGATGTTTCTGACCCTGCTGCCATTTGGGGCCTGCGCCTTCATCGGCCAGTTTGGTGAGGGTGTGATTACCGACTGGGCAACGGTTCTGATGAATACGGAACTCAATTCCGGCCCGACAATGGCGGCCGTCGGTTTTGCCTGCTATTCGGCGACCATGGCAATCACGCGCCTTTCGGGCGACTGGCTGGTTACGAAATTTGGCCGCCCGCAAATCCTGCTGTCCAGTTCGGCATGCGCATCCTTTGGCCTGTTTGTTCTGGCACTTGCGCCGCATTACGTCGTTGCCTGGATCGGGTGTGCCATCGCCGGGATTGGGCTGGCTGTCATCCTGCCGCTTCTGATTTCTGCGGCGGCGGAGGCAAGTGGCAGAAGCGGCGGTGCGGTCGTTTCAACCATTGCAGCAACCGGTTACACGGCCCTGATGGCCGGGCCACCGGTAATCGGGGCAATCGGCCAACAGGTTGGTCTGGTTACGGCTTTTGTCCTGACGGCAAGTTTTCTGTCTTTAATCATCCCGGTCTATCTGCTGACCATGCGTAAACGCCTTTATCGCACCAGCAACAGTTGATCCGCCGTCAATTCTGCCCCATAAATTGGGCACCTCATTTCTGAATTCAGAATGCCGCCCCACTGACAAGAGAACAGATCATGGCCAAAACAGTCACCTATGGCACTTTCCCGCGCACCCGCCTTCGCCGGACCCGCATGAGCGACTGGTCGCGTCGCATGGTGGCGGAAACCCGATTGACCGCACATGATCTGATCCTGCCGGTGTTTGTGATTGACGGCAAAAACGAACGGACACCGATCCCATCAATGCCCGGTGTCGAACGACAAAGCGTTGACGTGCTTGTTGAAACGGCAAAACATGCGCAAAAGCTTGGCATCCCTGCCCTTGCGCTTTTCCCGTATATTGATGCCAGCCTCAAAACCAAGGATGCGCGCGAAGCATATAATCCCGACAATGTGGTTTGCCGTGCGACAAAGGCGATCAAAGACGCCTGCCCCAATCTTGGTGTCATTACCGACGTTGCCCTTGATCCGTTCAATGCGGATGGTCAGGACGGGATCGTGATTAACGGTGAAATCCTTAATGACGAAACGACCGAGGCCCTTGTGCGCCAGGCACTGGTTCAGGCACAGGCCGGATGCGATGTCGTCGCCCCGTCCGACATGATGGATGGCCGTATCGGTGCCATTCGTGATGTTCTGGAATCCGAAGGGCTTAAAAAGGTCCAGATCATGGCCTATGCGGCAAAGTACGCATCGTCCTTCTATGGCCCGTTCCGCGATGCAATCGGATCGGCTTCTGCCCTGGGCAAGGCGGACAAGAAAACCTACCAGCTTGACCCCGCCAATAGCAGCGAAGCGATGCGCGAAGTCGCCTATGATCTTGAGGAAGGTGCCGACTCCGTCATCGTGAAACCGGGCTTGCCATATCTCGACGTTCTGTATCGGGTGCGCGAAGAATTCGGCGTCCCTGTTTTCGCCTATCAGGTATCGGGCGAATACGCCATGTTGCGGGCTGCGGCCCAGAATGGCTGGCTTGATTATCTTGGCTGCGCCATTGAAACGCTATCCTGTTTCAAACGTGCCGGCGCGTCAGGAATCCTGACATACAGTGCGATTGACGTAGCCGAGGCAATTTAACAAGGGAACTTTTTCCGTTTTTCTGGAAGAAAGTTCTTGATTTGTTCTTTGTGTTGTGGCATAAAGATAAAGTCAACAGGACAAATGGGTCCGGAGACAAAACCCGCAAAGCGTGATTCGCTTTTGCGGGTTTTTGCGTTTCAGGCGGCAAAAATGGGAATGGGATGATGATGAAGCAGCTATCTGATCGTCTGAAAGGACGACGGCGGTATCGCCAAATGGGCATCACTGGCGCATGGAAAAGTCATTACGGCGGTGGTGCGTTTGGGCCGTGAGGCCGGGGGAAATTTACGAAAACTGTGTTTATCATGACGGGAGAGATGTGCCCTTGGGGCAAGGGTGTTTGTTCGGGACGGCGAGAGCCGGGCAGATGTCAGCCCATCCCGCCGCTACCCAACCGGTCGATGAAGTCTGGCAATGCCGAGGATCAGCAGGCCCGAATTGCGTCTGCATTGGATCGGCTGGTCATCAATGGCGGGATTTGTGCCTGCCCTGCGACAACGCCTTCGTCCTTGGGGCGAGGTGCGCTTGTAGTGTCCATCGAAAGCCCGAGGCGTTTGTTCGGGGCAGCAGGGACTGGGCGTGGTCGGTCTGGTGCAATCCAGTTCTGTCCAGCCTACCCGGTCGGTAGCGTTTGGCTATGCCGAGGGGTAGCGGGATCGATTGCCAGTGGGCCGAAGGAGCGTTCGAAGATGCCGAAAGGCTGGTCATCGATGGCGGGAGGTGTGCCTGCCGTGCGACAACGCTGTTGCCCGTGGAGTGAGGTGCGTTTTGGCGCAACCGAGAGCGACGGGCGTTTGTCCGGTCTTCCGGTCGGTGGCGTTTGGCGATGCAAAGGGCAGCGGGGTTGGCTTGGCTGGATTGGTTTGTTGGTTGATCAAATCGTCATTCCGGGCGAAGCGCAGCGCAGACCCGGAATCCATGCCCTGTTGAAAGAGGCTGGATTCCCGCCGTTACGGGAATGACGATCAGGTCGGGAGTACCTTGTCTGCGGCCCTTCTTACCGGGCCGTTTGATCCATCATCAGGCGCAACAGGCTTCACTTTCTGCACCTGGCACGGCAAGACCATGACCGATGGCGCGCGCACAAAAATGCGGACGCAGACCCGACTTTTCAAACAGGCTTTCGATATCGTCCTGGCCGTCAAGGAATCCCCCCTGATGCACCAGAAGTGTCTTGATGCCGGCTGCCAGCCCGCCCAGCACATCGGTATGGATTGTATCGCCTACCATCAGGACCCGATCCCGGCTGATATCGGGATGACGGTGCAGGACTTCATCAAACACATGGCCATAGGGTTTGCCAACGCAATCCGGTATTACATTGCAACGATCCGCTGCCTTATGGGCGAAATATCCGGACTCAACCGACAGGAATGCCCCCATCGGCGCGCAGATGTCGGGATTGCCGACCAGAATGGGGCGCGGATTGGCGGCAAGGCTTTCTTCCAGATGATTCTGCTGGATATCGGACCAGTTTTCAGAATCAATAAGAACAAAGCCGTCAACCGCATCATAAAGCGCGCGATCCGCACCAAGCGGTTCCACCCTGCCCGGCAGAATGTCAAATGGCCAGTGAACCGGTGCCATGGCTCCCCAATGGGACAGATCCCTGTAGGTTTCCATCATCGGGGCCACGAATTGCTGGCTGCTGATCAGGTTTGTCGTGTTGAAATCGAACCCGCGCCCGCGATGCCGTGCAAGGATCGCCTCGGCTGAACTCGATGCATCATTGGTGACAACGGCAAGTTTCTTTCCCGATTTCTGAAGTGCAGAAACGGTTTCGACCGCGCCGGGAATGGCTTGCGCCCCGCTGTTGAGCACACCAAAAGCATCGAACACGATCAGATCAAATTGGTCCGCGATTTCCAGAAGGTTTCCAACATACTGTGTTTTTGCAGGAACAGATGCCGGATCAACCTGCGGCAAACGCGGCGCATATTGCAGATAAGCGGCGATTGCCTGCTCAAAGCTGAGCTTCGGGCGGTTGATACTCATCTGTCCGTGTCTCCTGTCCGATAGAAAGCCATCCGTGAATTCGCCTGAAGGCATCAATCCGGATATGTTCGTATGAAAATCGCGATTGCTGTTGTAGCGGTTCCGCTTTCAATTGGAAAGCGATTGGTAATTTAATTAGCTATGCGCTGAAAACATAGCAATAAACAACGAAGTAAATCTGTATTATGACGTTATTTAAGCGTTTTCGTTGCAAAAACATGACTTTCTGCGCTTTCCAGCCTCCAGCCATGCAAAAAACGCATTGGATTTCACAATCAACCGGGCGTAGTTTGCACTCACGAAATAAAAACGATGTATCGACTGGCTGATGCGAAAAAATGCAGATGATCATTCGGTACATATCAAGCAGACCGACACGTCAAACCAGTTAACTATTCCTTCATGGAATATCTTCGGTGAGCACATGCCGGTTATCTGAATGACAGTGCCAATTTGAAATTGGCCGGTTTGAAATAGGTGATGAAATGATCGTAACCAAGATTTTTGCTTTCCTGCGCGCCCTTCGTGTTCAGTACCAGACCCAGACTGCGCTCCGTAAACTTGATGCACGTGAGCTGGCAGATATCGGCCTGAACCGTGACATGATTGACGATGTCGCACATCGCGTTGCTTTCGGTCGCTAAGCCAGACCGTAGCCGTCCAAAAGAAAAGCCCCGGCATTGATTGCCGGGGCTTTTCTTGTTTTCGGGATAATGTGCTGACGGGGCAAGCTGTCCCTCGCCCCGTTGTAGCGCCCCGTTCTAGTTGGCAAATACCGCGCTATAATCCTCTCGCAGGATATTCTTCTGTACTTTTCCCATCGCATTACGCGGAAGTTCGGACACGAAGAAAACGCGCTTGGGTACTTTGAAATTGGCAAGCTGCCCCTTGATCGCATTGACCACGTCATCTTCGGACAGTTTATCGCTGCTGCGGACGATCACGGCCACGACGGCCTCGCCAAAATCCGGATGCGCAACGCCGATCACGGCACTTTCGACAACACCATCCATCTTGTCGATGACCGTTTCGATTTCTTTGGGATAAACGTTAAACCCGCCGGAAATCACAAGATCCTTGGCGCGACCAACGATATGGACATATCCCTTGGCATCGATTTTCGCGATGTCACCGGTAATGAAGAACCCGTCTTCGCGGAATTCCTCGGCCGTTTTTTCCGGCATTTGCCAGTATCCGGCAAAAACGTTCGGCCCGCGTGCTTCCAGAACGCCGATCTCGTCGGTTCCAAGCACATTCCCTTTATCGTCACAGACCCGGACTTCCACATCCGGCAGGGCCGGGCCGACCGTATGCACGATCCGTTCCCCATTGAGCGGATTGGACGTAGCCATTCCCATTTCAGTCATGCCGTAACGTTCCAGCAACGCCTTGCCGGTCCGTTCCCTGAAGGCGACAAATGTTTCGGGCAACAAGGGTGCCGATCCTGAAATGAACAGCCGCATGCCCGAGGTCACATCGGCATTGAAATCATCACCGGATAACAGCCGGACATAAAATGTCGGCACGCCCATCATGACGGTACTGCGCGGCAACAGCGCCATGACCTGATCGCGATCAAACTTCGGCAGGAAGAACATTTTCGATCCCGACAGCATCACGCAATGACACGCAATGAAAAGCCCGTGCGTATGGAAAATCGGGAGCGCATGTAAAAGAACATCGTCCGGACCAAAGCCCCACAGCTTTTCCAGGGTCGCGGCATTTGACCATAAATTGGTCTGGGTCATCATGGCCCCCTTTGGCTTGCCCGTCGTCCCAGAGGTGTAAAGAATGGCCGCAAGTTCATCATCTGCACAGGCAACCGGGGTAAATTCGGCGGGGAAATCCGCCGCCTGATGGATCAACGTCCCCTCGCCCGTCGTGCCAAGTGTCAAAACCTTTTCAACACCCTGTGCGTCGGCAATTGCAGTTACTTCATCTTCGCGGTGTGGCTGGCAGACAAAAACAATAGGTGCCGCGTTCCCCATGAAATAGGCAAGTTCACCTGCCTGATACGCGGTATTCAGCGGCAGATAGACCAGACCTGCGCGGATACAGCCGAGATAAAGGAACAGGGCTTCGGGGGATTTATCGACCTGAACCGCGACGCGATCACCTTTTTTGGCACCAAGGGCTGTTAACAGCCCGGCAATACGTGCGGACGCCGCATCGGCATCACCGTAGCTGTATGTTGTGCCCTCTGCCGTTTCGATCAGGACCTTGGACAGGTCGGATGGAAATCGGCTTCGTATGCGCATGAAAAGGCTGTTGGTCACGGCGTATCTTCCCTGTTTCAGATCTTGTGCCGGGCATTCATGCTGCCCGGTGTCATACCGGGCAGCATAGTGCACACAAGAATATCCGCAAACAAGTACTGTTTTACCGCTATGACCGATTGTGGTCAGCCGACCTGCGGAAATTCGCCATCAATGAACGGGAATGTTTCGCCAACCGTCACCAGTAATTCCGGGTAAAAACCGTTGAAATGGGTGGCCAGCGCGTTGCTGTAGGCACCGATATGACCAAACTCGATCCAGTCCCCTTCGCGGATGTCGGCGGGCAAGGTTACCGTTGCCGGAAGCACATCCATATTGTCGCAGGTCGGGCCATAGATCGTAAAATCAAGGGTATCGGTGTCGTTGAAATCACCGCCGATCCGCATCGGTCGTACCGGGAAACGCAACTGCCCGGTGACCGCCTCGGAAAGGCTGCCATAGACTCCGTCATTGATGAAGAGCTGGTCCTCTTTACGCAGATGCACCTGCGTGATCAGCGACACGCCACTCGACACCAGTGCGCGGCCCGGCTCGCACATAAAGGTGGTATCAGGCAGGCCAAGCCAGCGAATGCAGTCCTTGATTTCCTCCATGAAGACCTCAAGCCCCGGTGCGCGCTGGTTCATATATTGGCCGGGGAACCCGCCGCCAACATCGATATAACGGACTTTTACCCCGGAAAAATCAACAACCTGCCGGATCAGTTCGACGGCAATGCGATACCCGTTGGGTGTCGTGCATTGCGACCCGACATGGAAGCAAAGCCCGGCGGTATAGCCATAGCCATCAACTTTCTTCAAAAGTTCCGATGCCGTCATCGGACGGGCACCGAACTTTGCCGAAAGGTTATAGGCCGCCCCTGCCGGCGGGGTTGCCAGGCGGACATGAATGACCAGATCGGTCTCGCCGTCGGTTTCGGCGCGGACTTTTTCAAGTTCATCCTCGGTATCGATCACGTAATGCTTTACGCCGAAAACACGGTGCGCGCTGCGAATGGCATCCCGGCTTTTGACAGGATGCATGAAATAGACGTTCATGCCGGGAAACTGGCGGCGGACAAGGGCAATTTCCTCGGGCGATGCGGTATCGAAATGACGAACACCGCCTTCATGAAGGTAGCGCATGATTTCCGGATGCGGATTGCATTTGACCGCATAAAGGACATTGCCGGGAAACATATCGACAAACCGTTTGGCCGATTCACGCAGGATGTCAGGGCGCAGGCAATAAACCGGGTAAGAAGGCTTAAGTTCACGAACAACATCAAACGTCGTATCGAAATGGCGCGGCATGGGTATCCCCTTGTCCTTACGGAATTGTATCTGTGGCGCATTCACAATTCGAAATGCAGCCCGCGTTTAAGTAACCCTATCAACCCTGCCCCTGACTGTCATGCCTAACATGGTGAAAGGACCTTGCCTTTCCGGTATCGGATCGATAAATTGGTAAACCAATACCGAATAACCGTTTATTTTGCGACGCAGCCGGAAAACGGGCGCGCAGCTATATGACAGGGAGCCTGAAATGTCTATCGAACCCGTGCTTGATCCCCACAAACTGGTCAAGGAACTTGATGGCCGTCACCTGATCGACGGGGAACTTGTACCGGCCAGAAATGGCAGAAATTTTGACGTGCTGAACCCGGCAACCGGCAAGGTTATTGCGCAGGCTGCCGAAGGTGACGCCGATGACGTCGATTTCGCGGTTTCGGTGGCAAAGAAGGCCCAAAAGGATTGGGCAAACCGCCCTGCCCGCGAACGCGGTAAGCTGGTGGCGGAATGCGGGCGTATCCTGACCCAGCATGTCGAGGAACTCGGCCGGATGGTGGCCCTTGAGTCCGGCAAGGCGTTGCGGACGGAAAGCCGGGTCGAGGCATCGGTCCTGGCCGACATGTTCACCTTCTTTGGCGGCCTTGCTTCGGAACTGAAGGGTGAAACCATTCCGTTCAACCCGAACATGATGACCCTGACAACGCGTGAACCGGTTGGCGTTGTCGGTGCGATCATTCCGTGGAACGTGCCGCTGCTTCTGATGGCGATCAAGGTCGCCCCGGCCTTGGTCGCGGGCAATACCGTTGTCGTTAAATCGGCAGAAGACACCCCCTTTACCGTCCTTCGCGTTTGCCAGATCATGCAGCAGGTCTTGCCAAAGGGTGTTTTGAACATCCTTTCCGGTTTTGGTCCGGGATGTGGCGGCCCGCTGGTGGCGCACAAGGATGTCAAAAAGGTATCCTTTACCGGATCGGTCGAAACCGGTCGTACGGTTTACCGCGCAGCGGCGGAAAAACTGATCCCGGTCACGCTGGAACTGGGTGGCAAATCGCCGATGATCGTGATGGATGACGCCGATCTGGACAAGGCCATTGCCGGGGCAATTGGCGGCATGCGCTTTACCCGTCAGGGCCAGAGCTGCACGGCGTCGTCGCGCATTCTGGTACATGAAAGCCTGCATGACGAATTCGTCAGCCGTCTTCTGGCCAAGGTCAACACCCTTAAAATGGGTGATCCGCTGGACGAGGAAACCGATATCGGCACCATCATCAATCGCAAACAGCGCGACAAGGTGTGCGGTTATATCGAGATCGGCGAGGAAGAAGGTGCGACCAAAAATGAACTCAGCGCCCTTCCGACCGATCCGGCACTTGCGGACGGCATGTTTGTCCGTCCGGTTGTCTTTACCAATGTCAAACCCGATGCGCGGATTGCCCGCGAAGAAATCTTTGGCCCTGTTGCGTGTGTGTTCAGGTTCAAAACCTTTGACGAGGCGATTGAGCTTGCCAATGACAGCGACTTTGGCCTTGCCGCAACCGTCTGGACCAAGGACCTTAAAACCGCGCTGACGGCCACCAAACGGCTTGAAGCGGGCTTTGTTCAGGTCAATCAGAACCTTGTCGTGCAGCCAAACCTGTCATATGGCGGCGTCAAGCTTTCGGGTCTTGGCAAGGAGGCATCGCTTGAAAGCATGCTTGAACATTTCACGCACAAGAAAACCATCATCATGAATATGGAATAACCCTGCCTGCGTTCCCAAACCGGCCGGGTTGCAAATGTTGCAACCCGGCCTTTTTGTTTGCAAACTTGACCTTGCGCGCCTAATCCGCAAAGCTGCATCACGATTACCGACCCATAACCCGGAAAGAACATGGCTATGTCTGCTTGCCTTGACATCCTCGCATCGCATCCCCGTCCGACGCTTCGTGCCGGTGCGATGGCCATGGTTATCGGGATTTCCGCCCTGCGAATGTGATCCCTGTCATCCGCGGATGACAGGCTTGGTTAAACATCCGAATTTTGCCCACACATGATAAAATGCCAGCACATCACGTAAAGTGCGGCTGGCCGCAGGAGTATGGAAATGACCGTTTCCTATCACGACATCGTACGCGCATCCGGCTTGCTTGAAGGCATCGTCAGCAAAACGCCATTGGTAAAATCGCAAACACTTTCAAATATTTGCGAGGCCGAAGTTCACCTGAAACTTGAAAACCTGCAATATACGGCCTCCTTCAAGGAACGCGGCGCTTATATCAAACTGGCCAGCCTGACGCCTGAAGAACGCGCGAAGGGTGTCATTGCCGTATCGGCCGGAAACCATGCGCAAGGTGTTGCCTATAACGCCAAACGACTTGGCATTCCGGCAACCATTGTCATGCCGAAAAACACACCCTTTACCAAAGTCCGTCACACCCGTTCACACGGGGCGGAAGTTGTCCTTGAAGGCAGTGTTTTCGCCGAAAGCCTTGAAGCCGCATCGAAAATTCAGAAAGAACGCGGCCTGACCTTTGTGCATCCGTTTGATGATCCGCATATCATTGCCGGTCAGGGGACTGTCGGGCTTGAAATCCTTAATGATGGGGCGGACATCGACACCATTATCGTCCCCATTGGCGGCGGCGGTCTTGCGGCCGGTATTGTTACGGCCATCAAGGCCCGACGCCCGGATATCGAGGTGATTGGTGTCGAGACCAAGCTTTATCCTTCGATGTATGAAGGCATCAAAGGCCTGCCGCTTTCGGGCGGTGGTGTGACGATTGCCGAAGGCATTGCGGTCAAGCAACCGGGTGGCCTGACCCTCGAAATCTGCAAGGAAAAGCTTGATGATGTGCTGCTGGTCGAGGAAAGCTCTATCGAGCGTGCCATCCAGATGCTGATCGAGATCGAGAAGACGGTTGTCGAGGGTGCGGGTGCGGCCCCTCTTGCGGCTCTACTTGACCATCATGACCGTTTCAAGGGCAAGAAGGTCTGCATGATTGTCAGTGGCGGCAACATCGATACACGCCTTCTGGCACAGGTTCTGATGCGTGGTATGGCGCGCGAAGGCCGCCTTGTGCGTGTGCGTATCGAAATTCCCGATGTTCCGGGCGCACTTGCAACCATCAGCGCGCTGATCGGCGACGCCGAAGCCAACATCATCGAAGTGTATCACCAGCGTCACTTCTATGATGTGCCGGCAAAGCAGACCGACGTCGACATGGTGCTGGAAGTCAGAGACACCTCGCACGCGGAACAGGTGATTACAAAACTGACCGGTGCCGGATTTGGCAGCCGCCTTCTGGGCAACACATCGCTCGACTGAAATTACAAGGGCCAGCGACAATGCCGTTGGCCCTTTGCTCATTTGCCAAGGGAGCGATAACGGCCACCATAATAAAGCAGAGGATCACCGGTATTCCCCAGCGAGATATCCTGCACATGCCCCACAATGATGCTGTGATCTCCGCCATCGTGAATTGCATGTCGTTTGCAGGAAAATGTCGCAAGATTACCGATCAGCTTTGGCACACCATGGCAATCATCTTCGAAAACAAGGTCTTCCCAACGGTCGTGAACCGGTGATGAAAACAGGTCAGACAGGTCACGTTGATCCCGATTAAGGATATTGATGCAAAAACGGTCACACTCACCTGCAAACAATGAATGTGTGGCCGCGCGCTGGTCTACTGAAAAAAGTACCAGAGCCGGATCGAGCGACACCGACGCAAACGAATTGATCGTAATGCCTGCTTTTGCGCCATTATTCGCCCGTGCCGTAACAACCGCAACACCGGTTGCGAATTGTCCCAGACAGTCCCGAAAATCGCGCGATGAAAATGACATATTGAAGAATGCTCTTGCTGATAAAACCTATTGGACATGCCCTGCGTACAGGATCAGGGAAAATGGCGGGAAAAACTTGTGCTGTCAAACCCCACGCGTCAGCGTTTTAAACGCTATATTAATAAGATTAAAAGTTAATATGAATCATATAAATACAAGCGCTGCGACCCTGAAACTCCGGCTTACCGGAAGGCTGTCCATAATGAGGAATTTACGGTTGCGGCGTATTTTGGGGTTAATGGGGACTGCATAATGTTTCTGATTATCGGTTACGTCATAGTACTTGGCTCGGTACTTGGCGGGTATTTACCACACGGGTCATTTAGCATTCTCGTTCAACCTCTTGAAGTTCTGATTATTTTCGGGGCTGCGTTTGGTGCCTTTCTGACAGCCAATCCGCTAAGCGTTGTCAAACGATCCTTCAGCTATACCCTGCGTGCCATGAAAGGCCCCAAGAAGAAAGCTTCCTATCTTGAGCTTTTGACCTGCCTTTATGCTGTTTTTCGTCTCGCCAAATCAAAGGGCGATCTGGCGCTTGAAAGCCATGTGGAAAACCCCGAAAGCTCAAGCCTTTTCGCAAACTTTCCCGGCGTCACCAAAGACCATCACGCCCTTGAGTTCATGTGTGATTATCTTCGGTTGCTGACCCTTGGCACCACCAATGCGTACGAACTCGAAGCCGTGATAGATCAGGAACTGGAAACCCATCACGAGGAAGAACACGCGGTTTCCGATGCGGTTCAAACAGTTGGCGACGGTCTTCCCGCGCTGGGTATTGTCGCGGCCGTTCTGGGGGTTATTGTCACCATGAGCTCCGTGACGGAACCGCCTGAAATTCTGGGCGGCCTGATTGCGGCAGCACTGGTCGGGACATTCCTTGGTATTCTTGGCGCTTATGGTTTTGTCGCGCCGACGGCATCCATCATCAAGAAAACCGTTGATGCCGACGCGAAATACTACAGCTGTATAAAGGCGGCACTTATCGGACACATGCAGGGTTATGCGCCGCAGGTTTCGGTAGAATTTGCACGAAAAACCCTGCCACATGATCTTCGGCCAAGCTTCAAGGAACTTGACGAAGCTTTGCAAAATGCACCAACCGCTTGATTTTTGAATAATCCATTTCCGGTTTAGAGAAAAACGCGACGCATGCCTGATATCGTTATAAAGAAAATCAAGAAAGGCGGTCACGGCCACCATGGTGGTGCATGGAAGGTTGCGTATGCCGACTTTGTGACAGCAATGATGGCGTTCTTCCTGCTGCTTTGGCTGCTTAGCAGTGCCACTGAAGAACAGCTACAGGGCGTGTCGAACTATTTCACCCCGGAAACGATTTCTCAAAGCGAGTCCGGTTCCGGCGGCATTCTGGGTGGCCAAAGCCTTGCAGAACAAGGTGCCTTACGCTCTGAAACGGGCGCGCCGACGGTCAGCATTGATATTCCCCCGGTGAAAACACCGGAAGAAATGGCCGAGCAACGTCTTGCCGAACAGGAAGACAAGGAATTCAAGGAAGCGGAAGAAGAACTTCGCAAGGCGCTTGAAAGTTCACCTGATTTGCAGGAACTTGCCAAGAATATCCGGATCGAAGAAACCGACGAAGGTCTTCGCATTCAGATTTTGGATGAAGACGGCACCGCAATGTTCCCAAGCGGTAGTGCCGTCATGGCCGACCACACCAAACTTCTGCTGTCAAAGGTTGTCGAAGCTATCCAGGGTATGCCGCAGGATATTTCGATTGAAGGCCATACCGATGCCGTGCCCTTCTCGACAGTCACTGGTTACAGCAACTGGGAACTGTCCTCGGACCGCGCCCTGGCAACCCGCCGGGAACTTGAAACGCAGGGCCTTGCATCCGGCCGCTTCGCCAAAGTTGCCGGCCTTGCCGATACGGACCCGCTGCTTCCCGAAACGCCGGAAAACGAACGCAACAGACGCATCAGCATCACGCTTCTGCGCGGAACCGGTGAACGCCCGGCCGTTGATGGCGAAACCTCCGCCCCTGCGCAGTCTGGCACCCCATCCACCGAACAGGGATCAGGACAAGAATCGGGCAATTCAGCGCCTTCAAACCGGCGCCCCAGCTTCTCTGTCCCTTCAAACCGCTAGGGAATTTTATGGCGAGCTCAGACAATCGTCGGGTTCGCCCTTTAAACCGTCATGATTCATACCTAATCTCATATTATCAGAAGAACCTCTGAAGCCGGGGCAAAACGGTAAATGACAGTCAATCAAAGGCGACTGACACAGCATTACTTCATGACCGCTCCCATGCCATGCCCCTATCTGCCTGGCAGGTTCGAGCGTAAGCTGGTGACAGAACTGCGCGGTCCCGAAGCAAATAACGTTCATGATCTGCTGTCTCGCGCCGGTTTCCGCCGCAGCCATTCTATTGCCTATTTGCCTGCCTGCAGCGAATGTGACGCGTGTGTTCCCGTCCGGGTACGTTCCGAAGATTTCCGCACGACCAGATCGTTTCGTCGTATCGCGGCAAAAAACAATGATCTGATCCGGGCCGTCTCGCCATCCGTCGCCACACAGGAACAGTTTCAGCTTTTCAGTCAGTATCAGGACGCCCGTCACGGCAATGGCGATATGGCGCGGATGGATGCCCGCGACTATCGGGCCATGATCGAAGACAGCACTGTCGACACCTCCATTTTTGAATATCGGCGCCAGAATGGCAGCCTGATCGCGGTTGCACTGGTCGATAACCTCTCTGATGGCCTGTCTGCCGTATACAGCTTCTTTGATCCCTCCGAACAGCGCCGCGGACTTGGAACCTTTATCATTCTTGATCTGATAAAAGAGTCCCAAACCCTTGGTTTACCCCATGTTTATCTTGGTTACTGGATCGGAGAGTGCCGAAAGATGTCCTACAAGATGCGCTTTCAGCCTCTGGAAGGTTTTCGGGGCGGAAACTGGGTTAGCCTTCCGGCCAGTGACGGTATTGACGGTTGATCTTTGGCTCGCGATACCCCGCCGCAACTACTAGACCAAAGTAGTAGTTCCCCCATCGATCCCCGGTTGCCACATTCTACAGACGCATATAAGCTTTGCTCCAAAGCCGCATGACGGCTTTGAGGCAATAAATCATGAGCTTGCATCTTTGGGAGGCTGTAATCTATGAAACGTCGCCAATTTCTTTCCGGCGCTGCGGTAGCCGGTGCGACCGCGGCGGTCGCGTCTACCTTTGCCAAACCGGCAATCGCACAGGAAGTCCGTGAGTGGCGCATGGTCACGACCTGGCCAAAAAACTTCCCGGGTTTGGGGACCGGGGCGAACCTTTTGGCTGAATATATAAACAAGGCATCAAACGGCCGCATGAAGGTGACCGTTTTTGGCGCGGGCGAAATCGTTCCCGCCTTTGAAGCCATTGATGCTGTCGGTAATGGTACCGTCGAAATGGGCCATGGCGCGCCTTATTACTGGAAGGGTAAAGTCGATGCCACCCAGTATATCGCAGCGATGCCATTCGGACTGAACGCTCAGGAACAGAACGCATGGTTCCAGTGGGGCGGCGGTCAGGAACTTGCGGACAAAGTCTATTCCGAACTGAACTGCAAATTCTTCCCGTCCGGCAATACCGGCACCCAGATGGGCGGCTGGTTCAACAAGGAAATGAATACGATTGATGACTATAAAGGTCTGAAAATGCGTATTCCGGGCCTTGGCGGTGAAGTCGTCAAAGCTGCGGGAGGTAACGTTGTGAACCTTCCGGGTGGCGAAATTCCGCCTGCCCTTCAGTCCGGTGCAATTGATGCGACCGAATGGGTTGGTCCGTATAACGACCTGGCGTTTGGTCTCTATAAATCAGCCAAGTTTTATTACTATCCGGGCTGGCATGAACCGGCGACCGTTCTGGACAACTTCATCAACCTTGATGCGTGGAATGCCCTTCCCGACGATCTCAAGGCAATCGTCGAGCAGGCCAACCGTGCTGTGAACCAGATGGTTCTGTCGGAATTCACCGCGCGGAACAATCAGGCGCTCCAGACCCTGCGCGACAAACACAATGTCGATGTTCGCCCGTTCTCGGACGACATTCTGACCAATCTTGGCGCATTGTCGGGCACGGTTCTGCGTGACCTCGTTGCATCAAATCCGCTGTCGCAGGAAGTGTTCGAAAGCCTGATCGCGTTCCGTACCCAGTCGATTGGCTGGTCGAAATTCTCGGAATCGGCTTTTGCCCAGGCACGTATCCTGCCGTTCAAATACTAAGTTTTCAGATATAGAAACCGAAAAGGGTCGGCATTTGCCGACCCTTTTTGCATGACAGGTTTTGGCGGGCCTGCGGTTACTTGAACAGCAAGTCCGGAAGCCATGTCGCCAGTGCCGGGAACGCCGCAACAAGCCCCAAGCCCAGGACCTGGATCAGGACAAACGGGACAATCCCGCGATAAATGTCCCAGGTCTTGATTGCCGCTGGGGCCACCCCGCGCAGATAGAACAGCGCAAAGCCGAACGGCGGCGTCAGGAAGCTGGTCTGCAGGTTGATGGCAATCATCACACCAAGCCAGACCGGATCGATATCCATCTTGAGCAGGATCGGGCCAACGATTGGCACAACCACAAACACGATTTCAATGAAATCAAGGAAGAAGCCCATGACAAACATCAGCAGCATGACGACCAGCATGGCGCTGAAAACACCGCCAGGAAGGTTATGCAGCAGTTCTTCGACCAGATGATCCCCGCCAAGGCCACGGAAGACCAGCGAGAACACCGATGCGCCCAGCAGGATCACGAAGACCATGGCACTGATCTGAACCGTCTGGCGTGTCACATGGCGCAACACGTCCCATGACAGGCGTTTATAGAACGCCGCCAGAATGACCGCACCAACACCGCCAAATGCGGCGGACTCAGTCGGTGTTGCAATACCTGTAAGGATCGAGCCCAGCACGGCAACGATCAGCAACCCCGGAGGCATCAGCGCGCGCAGAACTTCACCCCAAAGGCCATCCGGCCGTTTGTCGGTCACCAGCGGCGGTGCCGATTTGGGGTCAATAAAGGCCTGAATGATGATCCAGCAGATATAAAGCCCGACCAGAAGCATGCCGGGAATGAATGCACCGGCAAACAGGTCGATAACCGAAACCGGCTCCGGGGCCCAATTGCCCAGCGAACGTTGTGCTTCGGCGTAAGCGCCTTGCAGGATATCACCGAGCAAAACCAGCACGATCGACGGCGGTATGATCTGCCCCAATGTGCCGGATGCACAGATTACCCCGGTCGAAAGACGCGGACTGTATCCGGCCTTTTGCATCGCCGGAAGGCTGAGAAGCCCCATGGTTACAACGGTTGCCCCAACGATACCGGTCGAAGCCGCCAGCAGCATCCCGACCAGCACAACCGAAATGCCAAGCCCCGCCCGCATGGTGCCAAACAGAAGCCCCATGGTCGTCAGCAGCTTTTCGGCAATCCGGGCACGTTCAAGCATGACGCCCATGAAAACGAAAAGCGGGATCGCGACATAAAGCTCGTTGGTCATCACACCGAAATAGCGTGACGGCAACGACCCCAGAAGCGGCATGTCAAACACGCCCATCGAATTACCGATCAGCGCAAAGACAAGCCCCGTTCCTGCCAGGGAAAACGCAACCGGGAAACCGAGAAGAAGAACGCCGCAGGCTACTGCGAACATTACAAGGCTAAGAATTTCCCCCGACATCAAACGCCCTCGTGCTCTTCTTCTTTGATTTCAAATTCTTTATGCCCGGTCAGCACGAGAATGCTGCGCGCGGCGAGTGACAGCCCCTGCAAAGCAATCAACACGCAGAAAACGAGAATAACCGATTTATAAAGGAACAGCCCCGGCAAGCCGCCGGTTTCATGTGACCCTTCAAGACGAAGCCAGCTGGTCATCACATAGGGGTAACTATAGATATAGACCATAATGATCACCGGCAGCAGCAGCAGCAGGGAACCAAAGAGATCAACCCATGCCTTGTAGCGCGCCGAAGCCGGACGATAGAAGACGTCCACTCGCACATGACCGCCATGTAGCAGCGTGTAACCGGCACCGACCATAAAGACGATACCATGCAGCCACATATAGCTTTCCTGCATCGAAACCCAGCCAATGGAAAAACCGTACCGTAATGTCGCGACCAGGAATGTGATCACGACCATCGGGATTACCAGCCAGGCCACGCCACGTCCGATCCAGTCATTCAGACCGTCAACGAAACGGACGAAACTCCCTAGAAAATTCACGTTTTCACTCCCACGCCCTTTTGGAACTCACAGGGAAATTGCGGGCTCCCTGCCAATCAGGATGCGAAGTTACATATTTACGCCTTAAAACGCTATATATTTTGCCCGTTTCCCGCCTTGTTCAGCATCCTGAATAAAATCAAACCGCGTTTTCACCCGTGATTGACAAATTTCGCCCGGAAACGAGAAAAGGGATAAGAACATCCCTGCCCTTATCCCTTTGGAATCTCATCCATTCTGCGAAGGATGCGTTATTCGAACCTGTTTGACCGCGGGAACCCGGTTGGCGGCATACGCCCGGCACCGGCGCGCTTGCCAATCCATTCTGCAAGCTCGGTAACGGTACGTGTACGGCCCTCGCTGCCGCCCATGGTCCAGCTCAGTCCTTCTTCAAGATTGAACAGGACCAAATCAGCCATGCCACCCTGACGGTATTTCTGCAGGATAACACCGCGCCCGCGGGTCATTTCAGGGACTTCGGAAACCGGATAGATCAGAAGTTTACGGTTTTCGCCCAGAACAGCGACATGATCCTTGTCGACCGAAAGGCAGATTTTGGCCTCTTCATCCTTGCCAAGGTTCAAAATCTGCTTGCCGTTCTTGGTCTGGGCAACCACGTCGGCCTCTGCCACCTGGAAGCCGCGGCCGGCCGAGCTTGCAACAAGCAGGTTCCGGCCCGGCTTATGGATGACCATTGCGACAATGTCATGTTCCTGTGGCAGATCAATTGTCAGCCGGATCGGCTCACCATGGCCACGCCCGCCCGGAAGCTTGTCACATGACATCGTGTAACAACGGCCTTCGGTGCTCATGATCAGAAGCTTGTCAGTGGTGAAGGCTTTAAGGGCAAAGCGCCCCTCGTCACCATCCTTGAACTTCAGATCACTCGTATCGGCGGTATGCCCTTTAAGGGCTCTGATCCACCCCATTTTCGAACAGATCACCATGATCGGCTCACGCTCGATCAAGGCTTCAAGGGGCACTTCGATTTCTTCCGGCGCATCACCGATTTCGGTACGACGCTTGCCAAGGGCTGTCTTCTTGCCGAATTTCTCGCGCATTTCCTCGACTTCGTCGCGGATTTTTTCCCAACGCAGCGTTTCGCTGGCAAGAAGCGCTTCGAGGCCTTCTTTCTCTTCGGTCAGTTTGGCATGCTCGTTTTTGATTTCCATCTCTTCGAGCTTGCGCAACGACCGCAGACGCATATTAAGGATCGCATCCGCCTGAACTTCGGTGAGATTGAAGGTCGTCATCAAGGAAACCTTCGGCTCATCCTCGAACCGAATGATCCGGATCACCTCGTCCAGGTTCAGATAGGCAACAAGATAACCATCAAGAACTTCAAGGCGATGATTGATCTTGGCCAGTCGATGGTTGGAACGACGGATAAGAACATCCTGCCGATGCGCCAGAAACGCACGCAGCACTTCGCGCAGGTTCATCACGCGCGGCGTATTGTCCCCGTCCAGCACGTTCATGTTCAGACCAAACCGGATTTCCAGTTCGGTATTCTTGAACAACATTTCCATCAGATGTTCCGGCTCGACAGCACGGGTGCGCGGTTCGAACACCAGACGGATCAGGTCGGTCGACTCATCACGGACATCGGCCAGAAGCGGAAGCTTTTTCAGCACCATAAGGTCTGCAATACGTTCGACCAGTTTGGCTTTCTGAACCTGATAGGGAATTTCGGTCACAACGACCTGGAACAGTCCATGACTGAGCTTCTCGACTTCCCATCTGGCGCGCAGACGGAATGAACCGCGCCCGGTGGCATAGGCCTCAAGAATGTTTTCGCGCGGCTCAACCAGAACCCCACCGGTCGGGAAGTCCGGACCCGGCACACAGCGCACGAGTTCCGCAATCGAGGTATCAGGATTATCGATCAGCTTGATCAGGCCGGCACATAGTTCGCCAGCATTGTGCGGCGGAATGTTGGTTGCCATACCAACCGCAATACCGGCCGCACCATTGGCCAGCAGGTTCGGAAACGCTGCCGGCATGACAATCGGTTCGTGATCCTCGCCGTCATATGTCGGGCGGAAATCAACCGCATCTTCGTCAAGGCCATTCATCAGTGCCGCGGCAACGGCTGTCATGCGGGCCTCGGTATAACGCATTGCCGCTGCGTTATCGCCGTCAATGTTGCCAAAGTTCCCCTGCCCGTCGACCAGCGGATAACGGACGGCAAAATCCTGTGCCAAACGCACAAGCGCATCATAGACAGACTGATCACCATGCGGGTGATATTTACCGATCACGTCACCGACAACACGGGCGCATTTCTTGAACCCCTGCGCCGGATCAAGTTTTAGCTGGCGCATGGCATACAGCAGACGCCGATGCACGGGTTTCAGACCATCGCGTACATCGGGAAGAGAACGCGACATGATCGTCGACATGGCATAAGCGAGATAACGTTCGCTCAACGCGTCGGCAAGGCGCGTTTCCCTGATTTGGCCGGCATTGGCCGGATCGGAAGTCTTGGTGCTCATGAACGATTTTTCTTGTTGTTTGGCAGGTTGCAATCAATTCGGCAATTCAGTCCGGTGTCCGGCGCTCAATCACCATTTTGGCAACATACTACGGTGGGTACGGTTATGGTCAACACAAGTCCGCATCAAAGTACGGTATTTATTTTTCATCGGCGTCTACTGCGCGCCAGATATGGCTCACCAGCCGGTCGCGCGCGGCAACGGGCTTCACACCCTTTGCCTCAAAAATATCGCGATGAATGAAAAATCCGGTCAGTTTGATCCCTTGGCGAAACTGTTCATTCAATCCCTGATCGCGGCTGCTTTGTGCGGCCCTGCCTGCGGCAAGGAATGCCGGTAACGGCAACAGGCGATCACGATATGCCGTTCCTGCGGCCTCGGAAACAGCCCGACCGCTTTTGGGGGATACAAAGCAGAGGTCATCGGCAACATCTGTTGCTGCACAACGATCAAGGCTGAGCCCATAGCCAAGCTCGTCAAGCAACCCGACTTCCCATCGGATGTAAGACGCCAGCCATTGCTCCGTCTTAAGGGCGGAAAGCAGTGCAACCGTCCCCTGATACAATGTGGTGTGCGCTTCGCGTTCGGGCAATGTGACTTCCAGCATCGCACAGGCCGAACTCAACGCCATCAAGGGCCCGGGGGATAGCAGCAAATCGGCAACATGCGCGCCCGTCAGTTCGCAACGGAACTGCCCCAGATGTTCTGATAATCTGGCAGACCATCCGACACGAACTTCATTCCCCGGCTCCAGCGTACCGCGCATTGATTTGCTGGTGGCACCGCGCACCATGCCTGCATATCGACCATAGTCGCGCGTCAGCACCGACAAACGGACCGAGTTCTCACCGAGCTTGCGCGTGGAAAGGACGATCGCATCATCACGCCAGTCCATCCTGCACCTCTAGAAAAAACCGCGCGGCACGATCAGACGGGTAACAAGGAAGAAAAGCCCGACAAGGCTGGATGCAAGACAGATGAACGCAACAATAAAAACAATACGTTTCAATGTGTTGCTGCTTGAAACGTGATCAATTGCATCATTAATCGGGTCATTTTCGTGCCTGGTCATTACGACGGTCCATTTCCATTCAAACGCCAAAGCAACCCAAGAACGAAGGTGGCAATAGCCGCCAACAACGCCAGCAGATTAACCGGGCGCGAAAGGAATGATTTGTCGCGCTCGATATTTTTACCATCATGCCGGTAACGAAACGGTCGCCGGGCGACACGTGCAACGATCATCGCGGCAACGGCGCCAACGACGATCAACACTATTCCCCATAAAGATCCGTTTTCCATATCCAAACCTGCAGGCAGGGCAAATGTGCGCGAAACTTACGCGCCATGTATCAAGCGTTGGGATCAAGTCCCCACATCGCAAAGCGATTGGGATCATCGCCCCAATTTTCGCGCACCTTGACGAACAGGAACAGATGAACCCGACGTTCGAAAATCGCTTCAAGTTCCTTTCTGGCATCACTGCCAAGGGCCTTGATACGCTTACCACCCTTGCCAAGGATGATGGCTTTCTGGCCTTCGCGCTCGACGAAAATCGTCTGCTCCAGCTTGACGGAACCATCCTTGCGTTCTTCCCACAATTCGGTTTCGACCGTTGCGGAATACGGCAATTCCTGCTGCAGCTGATAGTAAAGTTTTTCGCGCGTTATTTCTGCCGCCAGCAACCGCAACGGCATATCCGAAACGTCGTCTTCGGGGAACATCCACGGACCATCGGGCATCTTGGCCGCAAGGAAATTCACCAGATCCTGCGTACCAGAACCCTTTTTGGCCGAAATCATGAAGACATCGGTGAAAACTTCCTCGGCAAAGAATTCCTGCGACAGACGCAGCAGCTTTTCCTTGTCGGCCACCTTATCGACTTTGTTCATCGCCAGAATGGCTTTGCGATTCTGGGATTTGAGCTGATCAATGATCGCGCGCACCTCGTCGGTGATCCCTGCCCCGGCATCAATCACCAGAACAACAAGATCGGCATCATCCGCACCGTTCCAGGCGGCTTTGACCATTGCACGGTCCAGACGGCGCTTCGGCGCAAAGATGCCCGGCGTGTCGATAAACACCAGCTGCGCGTCATCGGTCATGACAATGCCGCGCACGCGCGTGCGTGTTGTTTGCACCTTGGGCGAAACGATGGATACTTTTGTGCCAACAAGCTGATTGAGCAATGTCGATTTTCCGGCGTTTGGCGCCCCGACAAGTGCGACAAAGCCGCAACGCTGCTGATAAGGTAATCTGTCTTCGTTCACCGGAGTGGGAACCTCATTCATGGTTCAGTGTATCCAACATCAATTGAGCAGCCAGTTGTTCTGCCTCGCGTTTCGATTTGCCCTCGGCCTTTACACTTTCACCGTCTCCGGTGCTCAGTTCAATGGTAAAGACAGGTGCATGCGCGGGGCCCTGACGACCGACCATTTCATATTTTGGCAATGGCTTGCCACGTCCCTGCAAAAGTTCCTGCAATCGGGTTTTTGCATCTTGCGGCGGCTTGGGCGCTTCATCGAGAAGCGGCAGCCAAAGCCGTTCGATAAATTCTCTTGCCGGTTCCAGACCACCGTCAAGATAGAGTGCGGCAATCACCGCCTCCATGCAATCAGATAAAATGGCGGGATTGGTATCCGCACCGGCGGCACGTTCGCCTTTTGCCATCTGGATATGGCTGCCAAGGCCGATCTGCTGTGCCAGTCTGGCAAGCGTTTCACGACGCACCAGCGCGACAAAACGCTTGGCCATCGCGCCTTCGCGCTCGCGCCCGAAACGCGTATAAAGCATTTCGGCAACAACCAGCCCCAGAACCCTGTCGCCCAGAAACTCCAGCCGTTCATTGCCGCCGCTTAACGCATCCTTGCCTTTTGCGGCACTGCGATGCGTCAACGCAACCCGAAGCAAATCGGGTTGCGCAAACTCGTGATCAATCTCGGCAATCAATGGCACCGTTTCGGCCATCAGTTGACCCCCTGGAACAGCCGGTCAAACCGGATGCTGCCCAAGTCATAGATCGGCTGTGAACTGTCTTTGGAATAGAACAGGAATTCAGCACGTCCCACGAGGTTTTCGATCGGGACAAACCGGAAGCGCGACGGGAAGGCCCGGCTATCGGCCGAATTGTCGCGGTTATCGCCCATCATGAAGAAATGCCCTTCGGGGACGGTAAACGGTTCGGTGTTATCGCTTGGCCCCTGATCGCCAAAGATCTCGAGGATACGATGAACCTTACCATTCGGAAGTGTTTCGATATATTGCGGAACGGCAATCGCCTGCCCGCTGCCATCGGTCAGGATATAGTCTTCGATCCGGTCACGTTCTACCGTCTGGCCATTAATCAGCAAACGGCCATTGGTGACCTGAACCGTATCGCCCGGCAGGCCGATCACGCGTTTGATATAATCCTGCGACGGATCAGCAGGCAGTTTGAAAACCACCACATCGCCGCGTTCCGGTTCGGACGACATGATGCGACCGGGAATCAGCGGCACGCTGAACGGCAGGCTGTGCTTTGAATATCCATAGGAAAATTTCGACACAAACAAATAGTCACCAACCAGCAAGGTCGGGATCATCGAACCGGATGGAATATTAAACGGTTCGAAGGCGAATGTCCGAACCAGAAGCGCGATCACAATGGCCCAGAAAACGGTTTTGAAGGTGTCCAGAAGTCCACCCGTTTTCTTCTTTTGCACTAGCTTTTCCATTCAGTATTTAAACCAATCACTTTTTGCCAATCAATCGGCCGAAATTACAACGACCGCATTCGCCAGCGGGTATTCGTCTGTCAGCGTTACATAAACTGATGCAACTTTTCCCTCTGGCGTCAATTCTTCAAGTCTTTTCAGCGCCCCGTCAATCAGGACCATGTCGGGTTTGCCGCTCGGCTGGTGCACAACACCCATCGTGCTGTGATACACACCACGACGAAACCCCGTACCCAGCGCCTTGGAACAGGCTTCCTTTGCCGCAAAGGACATCGCCAGTGACGACGCCGTGCGGTGCGGGCGACGTTTGGCACGCGCGATCTCGACGTCGGTGAAAACACGGTTCATGAAACGCTCGCCATGGCGTTCCAGCGCGGTTTCAATCCGCCGGATATCACACAGATCGGTGCCAATGCCAATAATCATTATTGGTCGCCACTTTCCTGACGTGCCTCGTCCATCAACCGGCGCATTTCCGCGATACTGTTTTCAAGCCCGGTGAAGACGGCCTCGCCGATCAGAAAATGCCCGATATTGAGTTCGGCAATCTCGGGCATCGCCGCAATTGGTGAAACGGTATCAAAGCCAAGCCCATGCCCGGCATGAACTTCAAGGCCGATACTTGCGCCATAACGCACGGCATCCCTAATGCGGTCCAGTTCGCGCGCCTGTGCGGCACCGGTTGCTTCGCAATAGGCACCCGTATGGATTTCAACAACAGGCGCGCCAAGATGTCTGGCCGCATCGAGCTGCGCCTTCGATGCTTCGATAAACAGCGATACCCGAATACCGGCAGCCCCCAGTTCGGCAACATATCTTTTCAGGTGATTGTGACCACCCGCCGCATCCAGCCCGCCTTCCGTCGTGCGTTCTTCACGCTTCTCCGGAACAATGCAGGCGGCATGGGGTTTTGCCGCAATCGCAATGGCCAGCATTTCATCGGTTGCCGCCATTTCGAAATTCAGCGGAAGATCAATTTCCGCACGCAACCGCTTGATATCATTATCGGATATATGGCGACGATCTTCGCGCAAATGGGCCGTAATACCGTCAGCGCCGGCCTTTGCGGCCAGTTTGGCAGCCCGGACCGGATCGGGATGCGCCCCACCCCGTGCGTTACGGATCGTGGCAACGTGATCGATATTCACACCCAGTCTTAATTTCGCACTCATTGCGTTTCGTCCTGCTTTTTGGTGGCACTGGCCGCTGCCGAACCGATTTTCTTTTTGGCACTTTCAAGCATCGGTCCAAGACCGTGGCGTTCGGATGTTTTCATCCGGCGCAGAATGCGATTGTGACGATAGATGACCACTGCCCGACGTACCGGGAAGTAAAACAGCATCCAGACGACAAGTGAAGTGGGAACACACCCGACCATCATCGGCCAGATAATATCGACGATACTGTCCCACAACTGGCCAAGCCGGGCCTGATCGACCGTATCCCAGTGACCGAAAATCAGGCCACCACCGATATAGCTTAATCCCATGACCACAAAATCCCAAAGGACCGCCATGTTGAAATGCACGGTATCCGCGGCACGATCAACGCCAAGGATCCAGTTCCCGCACGTATATAACCACAGCCATATGAAGGGGAATGTCCAGGGATTGCCGACAATGGTGCCAAGCAATGACGCCACCAGATTGCTGCGCGTCAGCATGCTGAACAATGCCGAAAGGACAAAATGGAAGCCGATAAACGGAGTAAAGGATATTGCCGCCCCAATGGCAAAGCCCGAAGCAATGCTATAGGGCGTCCCGGGAAGTCGCGCGACCCGATGGGCGAAATATCGCGAAGACCTACGCCAGCCGCCGCGCGGCCAAAGCACATTTCTTATGCGTTGAAAAGATGTCGGTTTGATACGGCGCCGGAACATGCAGGATCAATTCATAGGCCAAACGGGACAGGCATAAAACAGGTGTGGCATATGCGTAAGTGTTAGCCGCCCGAATGGCAAGGGTTTTGCGCCCGATTTGACCAAAAGGCGAACTCCTTCACAATCCTGTTTCATCCGCGTGCACGCTCGACGGTGTTGACCACAGGTGTCGCGCGCAATGCCGCGATAATGTTGGTCAGATGTTTGACGTCAACCACATCAATATCGATCAGCATTTCAAAGAAATCCTGCGTGCGGTTGGTGAAGCGAAGGTTGGTGATGTTGCCGTGGTTCTTGGCAATCACACTGGTAATGGAACTTAATGCCCCCTGTTCATGGCCAACCGTAAGGCCAAGGCGGCCGATGAAATGTTCTGGTTCACCGTCATTATCCCAGCCGACATCAAGCCAGCGTTCCGGCTGTTCGGTAAAGGTTTCAAGCGTATCGCAATCAATCGTGTGAATGGTAACGCCCTTGCCGGTCGTGACGATCCCGACAATGCGGTCCCCCGGCAGCGGATGGCAGCAACCGGCATAATGCACGGCCATTCCCGGTATCAGCCCCTTAAGCGGTATGGCGTGATCATGCTTGCGGTTTCGCGCACGCTCATGCGGGATCACTTTCCGGGCGGTTTCGACGTCCTTTGAGCCCGGGAACACCGCATGCACGACTTCCCGACCGGTATGATGTCCCGCACCAACAGATGCCAGAAGCGTATCAACACTCGGCATTTTGAAGATTTTCAATACGCCATCAATAGCCTTGTCGGAATAGTCATACCCTTCCTGGCGGAATGCCTTCTGCAGGATGGCTTTCCCAAGGTCCTTGTATTGATCGTCCTGTTGTTGCCGGATAAAGCGGCGAATACGCGCGCGCGCCTTGCCTGTAACAACGAAGCGCTCCCATGTCGGATTCGGGGTCTGCGCCTTCGAGGTGACAATTTCGATCTGATCGCCATTGTTCAGCGTCGTGCGCAACGGCACCATCGCGCCGTTGACCTTCGCCCCGACACAGGTGTCGCCGATATGGGTGTGGATCATGTATGCGAAATCAACCGGCGTCGCACCAGCAGGCAGGGCAATCACATCGCCCTTGGGGCTGAAACAGAATACCTGATCCTGGAACATCGCCAGCTTGGTATGTTCCAGAAACTCTTCGGGCTCGGATGCGTGTTCAAGGATATCAAGCAGATCGCGCAGCCAGCGATACTGAACGCCTTCCTTGTTTTCATCCCCGCTGCCCTGTTTATAGGCCCAGTGCGCGGCAACACCGTTCTCGTTGACCTCGTGCATCTGTCGCGTGCGGATTTGCACTTCGATGCGATGGTTTTCAGGGCCAAGGACGGTGGTATGTATCGACCGGTAACCGTTGGGCTTGGGCGTTGATATGTAATCCTTGAACCGGCCCGGAATGACCTTGTAATTGGCATGCAGATAGCCAAGAACCTCATAGCATTGCGGCATGTCATCGACCAGAACGCGGAACGCCATGATGTCTGACAGCTCGCCAAACGTGATGTTCTTGCGCTGCATCTTCTGCCAGATCGAATATGGCCGTTTTTCACGTCCGTAAATATCGACCGACAGCCCCTGGCGGCTGATGACGTCTTTTAGCTCGGTAACGATGCGGTTGACGACATTGTCGTCCTTCTCGCGCAGGAATTCCAGCCGGGCGCGGATCGAATCACGTGCTTCGGGATTGATATGCTGAAAGGCAAGATCTTCAAGTTCTTCCTTGATGTCATGCATACCGATGCGTTCGGCAAGCGGGGCATAAATCTCAAGCGTTTCTGCCGCAATCCGCACCCGTTTTTCCGGCTTCGGGATGTAATGCAGCGTGCGCATGTTATGCAAACGGTCCGCAAGCTTCACCAGAAGAACACGGATGTCCTCGGACATCGCAAGCAACAGCTTGCGGAAATTCTCCGCCTGCTTTGAATCGGCAGATTTCAGTTCAATCTGTGTCAGCTTGGTCACACCATCGACCAGCTTCATGATGTTGCTGCCAAACAGCTTGGTAATTTCCTGCGGCGTTGCGTCGGTGTCTTCGATGGTGTCGTGCAGCAGCGCCGTGATGATCGTGTCGCAATCCAGCTTGTAGTTCGTCAGGATACCTGCAACTTCGATCGGATGGGAAAAGTACGGGTCGCCATTGGCACGCTTTTGCGAACCATGTTTCTGGGTCGCATAGACATATGCCCGGTTCAGCGATGTTTCGCATGCATCCGGATCATAGGCCTTAACCCGTTCCACAAGTTCGTATTGGCGCATCATTCAGTGGCTTCTCCGTATTCATCCAAAGGCCGAAATCCGGCCCTTTCATAAGATAGTACGATTTGGATAAAAAAAAGCCACGGAAGATAATCACCGTGGCTTTTCTTTTGAACTTTGCCTCAGAACAAGGTTTCTTTGGCCTTATTCGTCTTCGTCAGCAGACGGAATGGTCACACCAACCGAGGCATCCTGAATTGCTTCTGCCATCAGTTTCGGACCAAAATCGTCTTCGGATTCTTCGGGTTCATCGACTTCAACATGCCGCTGCAGGCCGGAAACCATGCCATTGCGCAGATCGTCATAATCAACGGTCTGTTCTGCGATTTCACGCAAAGCGACAACCGGGTTCTTGTCGTTGTCACGATCAATGGTCAGTTCGGCACCGGCCGAGATGTTGCGTGCACGCTGAGCTGCCAGCATCACGAGCTCGAAGCGGTTCGGAATCTTTTCAACGCAATCTTCGACGGTAACGCGCGCCATAAATGTCTCCAGAAATACTTTTGGGGTGTCCAGACCGGACTTTATAGCGTCGCATTTGCTTTGTTGCAACAGCGAAGCCATCGGGATGAACAGGTTTTTAGCGGATTTTTTGCATATCAGGATTGTTTTCGGATTTCCTGATCCGTCGGAAGGTCCGATATCAGATCGTTAATCGACCGATGAAGTTGCGGATGATGCCATTCGGGCACGATATCGCGCAGCGGCAGCAGAACGAACGCCCGTTGGTGCATGCGGGGATGGGGCACCTGAATGCCGCCCTCCTCGATCAGCAGATCATCCCCATAGGCAATCAGATCAAGATCAATCACCCGTGCTTCGTTTCTTTCGCGTCGAACGCGGCCAAATTCCGCCTCGACATGGTGAAGACGTGCCAGGAGATCATGCGCACCCAAAGCGGTTTCAAGCCGCGCAACGCCGTTGACATACCAAGGCTGATCCGAAACCGGAACCGGTGCCGTCTCGTAGAACGGAGATACGTTTGCCACAGAAATGTCGCCATCCTCGGTCAATCGTCTAAGGGCTGCTTTCAATGTATCGGCTGGTGCCCCATATTCCTCCGTAGGAAGATTGGCTCCAAAGGCGATCAGAATCACCCTGTCATTACGGGCAGTATCGTTGTTCATGGTCGACTTGCTCACGAAACTGGCTGTTGCACATCATTTGCGGGGATGCTGGCGCATAACTAAGGAAGCGATCCCGTTGTGTCCACGATATTTTCGCCCTTTCTTTGTGTGCAGTTGCACGGTAAAAAAGTCGGCGTTTCCCGAATTTTGGAAACGGCATTATTAAAAAGCTATGTTTGAGGAATTTTCAGATGATTTTTTACCCGCAGGAACGCATCGGGCTGTTCATTGACGGCTCGAACCTCTATGCCGCGGCCAGGGCCCTTGGTTTCGACATAGATTACAAACGCTTACTTGATCTTTTTGCACAAAAAGGTCAACTGATCCGGGCCTTTTATTACACCGCACTGATCGAAGATCAGGAATATTCCCCCATCCGTCCGCTCGTCGACTGGCTTGACTATAACGGCTATACCATGGTCACCAAACCGACCAAGGAATTCACCGATGCCGCAGGTCGCCGCAAGATCAAAGGCAACATGGATATCGAGCTGGCAATCGACGTGATGGAAATGGCACAACATCTTGATCATGTTGTCATTTTCTCCGGCGATGGCGATTTCCGCCGCCTTGTTGACGCTGTTCAGCGCAAAGGCGTTCGTGTCACTGTTGTGTCGACCGTGAAATCAAATCCGCCAATGGTTGCCGATGAATTGCGTCGTCAGGCCGACAACTTTATCGAGCTGACGGAACTGGAAGGCACAATCGCCCGCAAGATTCAGCAGCGTCGCGAAGACGATCATCCGGATTTTGACGATCATCCGGAACATCCTGATCTGAATGAAATTGATTTCGATTAATCACCTTTTTCAACCAAACGACCGGGCGCAGCACGCATTGCGCCCGGCAAACTGTCGGACACGTCATGACCACCTATCTGCAACCCGACAGGGACTGCGTACTTTGCCCGCGCCTTGTTGAGTTCCGCCGTGCCAATCAGGCAAAGTTTCCCGATTTTTATAACGGTCCCGTCCGCCCGTTCGGCCCCCTTGACGCACGTCTGCTTGTCGTCGGTCTTGCCCCGGGGTTAAAGGGGGCGAATGCAACCGGCCGTCCTTTCACCGGTGATTATGCCGGTGATCTGCTTTACGGCACGCTCAAGAAATTCGGCTTCGCCACGGGCACCTATGCAAAGCGCCCCGACGACGGGCTTGAACTGGTTGATTGCCGGATCACCAATGCCGTCAAATGCGTACCGCCTGAAAACAAGCCGACAGGCCCCGAAGCCAATACCTGCCGCCCCTTCCTGATCAGTGAATTTGCCGCGATGAAAAACCTTTCGGCCATTCTGTGCCTTGGACAGGTGGCCCATCAGGCAATGCTGCGCACCTTTGGCCTGAAACTTTCATCCCTGAAATTCGGTCATGGGGCATCCCATCAAATGGAAAACGGGATTACACTGTTTGATAGCTATCACTGTTCGCGCTACAACACCCAGACCTATCGCCTGACGCCAGAGATGTTTGAAAACGTCTTTGTCGATATCCGCGCACATCTGGACCGTTAAATTGCCCGATACAATACCCCTAACCGGCTTGCTCGACCGACCTGCGCAACGTCTGCCGATTGACGTTCTGCGGGAAGTTTTTGGCTATGACAGTTTTCGCGGTCAGCAGGCCGAAATCATCGATCATGTGATTGCCGGAAACGATGCACTGGTCCTGATGCCGACCGGTGGCGGCAAATCTTTGTGTTATCAGATCCCTGCCCTTTGTCGTTCGGGAACGGCAATTGTTGTATCGCCCCTGATTGCCTTGATGAAGGATCAGGTCGATGCGCTAAGCCAGCTTGGGGTCAAGGCGGCCTTTATCAATTCAACACTTTCCCCGGACGCGGCGCGCGAAATCGAAACCCGCGCAATTGATGGCGATATCGATCTGCTTTATGTCGCCCCAGAACGGTTTGCGACGGATCGTTTTCTGAACCTGCTTGACCGGATCAGCATATCGCTGTTTGCCATTGACGAAGCACACTGTGTTTCGCAATGGGGGCATGATTTCCGCCCGGAATACCGTCGGCTTGACCTTCTGCCAACGCGTTTCCCGCATGTACCGCGGGTTGCCTTGACCGCAACCGCGGACACGCCAACCCGCAAGGACATTGCCGAAAACCTGCATCTGACAAATGCGCAATGCTTCCTGACCGGCTTTGACCGCCCGAACATTACCTATCGGATCGAGACAAAGGGAAATTCAAAGCAGCGCCTTCTGTCGTTTCTGAACCGTGAGCATCCCGAAGATGCCGGGATTGTCTATTGCCTGTCGCGTCGCAAGACCGAGGATGTCGCGCAATGGCTTACCGATAACGGTCGCCCGGCCTTGCCTTATCACGCAGGTCTGACACAGGAAACAAGACAGCTTCATCAGGACAGGTTCCTGCGCGAAGACGGTCTGATCATTTGCGCTACGGTCGCCTTTGGCATGGGGATCGACAAGCCGAATGTCCGTTTTGTCGCCCATCTGAACCTGCCCAAGAGCATGGAAGCCTATTATCAGGAAACCGGCCGTGCGGGCCGCGATGGTCTGCCAGCCAATGCATGGATGAATTACGATCTGTCCGATATCGTTTCCATTCGTTCCATGCTGGCATCATCCGATGCGCCCGACAGTCAGAAACGCATCGAAAGCCGCAAACTCGATGCGCTGGTTGGCCTTGCCGAAACCACCAGATGCCGCCGACAGGTGATTTTGTCCTATTTCGGCGAAGAAGACACAAAACCCTGTGGCAATTGCGATACCTGCCTTGAACCGGTCGATACCTGGGATGCGACCGAGGCATCGCGTAAGGCACTTTCGGCGGTCTATCGTACCGGACAGCGGTTCGGACCAGCCCACATCATCGAAGTCCTGATGGGACGCAAGACCGAAAAAATCCGTCAGAACAACCATGACGATCTGTCCGTCTACGGTATTGGCAAGGATGTCTCACAGCCGCAATGGCGGTCGGTTTTCCGCCAGTTGCTTGCCATGGGATATCTTCAGGTCGATGTCGAGGGACACGGTGGCGTTTACCTGACCGAAGAATCCCGCCCCGTCCTGCGCGGCGAAAAAGTCGTTGAAATGCGCAAGGACCCGGGCGAAAGCAAACGCACCATGACCAAACGGCTGCGTGATTTCGATACCGAGTTCGAGAACGAGGAAGATCGTGATCTTTGGGAGCGCCTGCGCACCCTGCGGCGCGAGCTTGCCACCAGCCAGAATGTTCCGCCTTATGTCATTTTCAGTGACAGAACCCTTTGGGAAATGGTCCGCTTCAAACCACGGACATTGCAGGATATGGCATCAATCAACGGGGTTGGCGTCAAGAAACTCGACCAGTACGGTCTTGTTTTCCTTGATGTCATGGATGGTCGGCGCTGATCGGGACCGGCATCAAGACCCTGACAGTGCTTCCTTGATTGCACTCACAACCACATCATCTTCCGGCTTGATCCGGGTGGCAAAACTGGCAACCAGATTGCCGTTCGGATCGACCAGATATTTGTGGAAATTCCATTTCGGGGCCTGATCGCTGCCAAGTTCGGCCTCCGCCCATTTAAAGAACGGATGCGCATCTTCTCCGCGAACCGACTGTTTGGTGGTCATCGGGAAATCGACATCAAAATTGACGGTACAGAAATCCTTGATTTCGCTGTCATCGGCGTATTCCTGCCCGCCGAAATCGCCCGAAGGAACCCCCAGAACAACCAGTCCGTCGGCCCGATAGTCCGACCATAGCGCCTGAAGCCCGGTATATTGCGGGGTGTAACCACACATCGACGCCGTATTGACGACCAGAACCGCCTTGCCGCGATAATCCGCAAGGTCGATTTCGCCCCCGTCAATCGACGGGAATGAAAAATCATAGGCGTTGGTCGCTTTATCGCTGGCCATGGCAGAATTTCCAATCATCAGGCAAATGAAGCCGCACAAACCGGTATTCAACAGATTCCGCATTCCGTTTCCGAAAGTTCTGGTTTTCCTAGCCATATCGCTCTTCCGTCCATGGATCGGCATTATTGTGATAGCCACGTACTTCCCAAAATCCGGGTTTGTCGGTTTTGGAAAATGTTATCTGCTTCACCCATTTTGCACTTTTCCAGAAATACAGCTTGGGGATGATCACCCGAACCGGGCCGCCATGTTCCTCGGTCAGTGGTGCGTCTTCCCAATGATGGGCCAGCAACACGTCATCATCGATAAACTGATCAATCCGAACATTGGTCGTATAGCCGTCATGGGCGGTGAAAAGCACGTGGCGGGCATCTGATGTCGGCTTTACCAGATCGGCAAGCGATAAGGCTGACACACCCTGCCAGTGATTGTCGTAGCGCGACCAGCTGGTCACGCAATGAATATCGTTTTTGGCCATAAAGGGCGGCAGATCAAGCAATTGTCCGAAATCAAGCGTGACGGGGTTTTCAACCGCACCATCAATCGTCAGGCGAAAGTCATCCGTTCCGACATGCGGCGTAATGCCAAGATCAAGCACCGGCCAGTCCTTTACCTCGCGCTGGCCGGGTGGCAGGCGATTTTCATGTGCATGATCGGCCTGCCCCGTCAAAAGACGGCCGTTTTCTGCCCATTTCTGTTTCGCTTCGATCAGCTTTTCCTTGATCTTGCCACTGAAACCATCAGCCATTCATCATCCTCCCTGACCACATCATACGAAAAATGGCGCAGTCATGTTCACCATGTCTGCGCCATTTATGCATTCTATCGCCATTGGCAAGCAATACACATGCTTGCGAGGCAGGACTATTATCCGAAATCCCGCATGATCCGGGCCTTGTCACGCTGCCAGTCACGTTCCTTGACCGCCTCGCGCTTATCAGCCTTTTTCTTGCCTTCCGCTATCGCCAGTTCAAGCTTGGCGATGCCGCGATCATTGAAATAAAGCTTCACCGGAACAAGGGTGAACCCCTTTTTGTTCAGGGCGTCGCTCATTTTCGTGATTTCGCGTTTATGCAGAAGCAGTTTGCGCGGACGGCGTTCTTCATGGCCGAACGGCATCTTGCTTTGATATTCTGGAATATAGGCATTAATCAGCCAGATCTCGCCGTTCTTTTCTTCGGCATAGGATTCCTGAATGTTCCCCTTGCCGTCACGAAGCGACTTGACCTCGGTCCCGCGCAGGGCGACCCCGGCTTCAAAAGTTTCCGTCAGGAAAAAATCAAACCGGGCCCGCCTGTTTTGCGCGACAACCTTATTATTGCTGTCTTCTTTTTTCGGTGCCATTACAACAACTTGTAGGCCGAAATTAATCCCTTAGGACAAAATTCCGGCAGTGCGCAGCGCGGATTCAACGCGCTGCTTGGATTCTTCGGTAATCTCGACCATCGGCAGACGCATGTGGCTGCCGCAAAGGCCAAGAAGCTCGGCTGCATATTTGACCGGTCCCGGGCTGGTTTCGCAGAACATCGCCTTGTGAACCGGCAGAAGTCGATAATTCAACTCCTGAACCTTGGCAATGTTCCCGGCCGCCCATGCAGCGTGCAATTCCGCGCAAAGCTTCGGCGCGATGTTGGATGTGACCGAAATGCAGCCATGCCCGCCCTGCGCCAGGAACGGAACAATGGTGCCGTCTTCGCCCGACAACTGGCAGAAATCCGCCCCTGCCGCCAAACGCGTCAATGCCGGACGTTCCAGATCGCTGGTCGCGTCCTTCACACCGACGATACGCGGCAGTTTCGAAAGCTGTGCCATCGTATCAACCGACATGTCCACGACCGACCGGCCCGGAATGTTGTAGATCACGATCGGAATATCGGTCGCGTCATGAATAGCCTTGTAATGCGCATACAGGCCACGCTGACCGGGTTTATTGTAATACGGTGTTACAACAAGTGCCGCATCCGCACCGGCATTCTGGGCATGACGGGTCAGCGAAATCGCTTCGGCGGTCGAATTTGAACCCGTTCCGGCAATAACCGGGCCGCGGCCCTTGGCAACTTCAAGTGCCAGTTCGACAACGCGGTGGTGTTCCGCATGGCTCAAAGTCGGCGATTCACCCGTGGTTCCGACCGGCACAACACCGGTCGTGCCCTGTTTAAGCTGCCAATCCACAAACGACTGGAACGCTTTCTCATCGATTGCACCATCCTGTGTGAACGGTGTAATCAAAGCGGTAATCGAACCCTTAAACATCGATATCTCCAAATCTTATCGTGGATTGAAAGCGACGCGAAAATAGCGGCTGTTAAGGCATCCGGCAAGCGTCTGTATACATTAAAGCGCGCCTTGTTTGATCAAGGTTACTCTTTCGTCTTACGACCGATTGGCAATTGGCTGTTTCACTGCCATAATAAGGGTGTCTGGAGCGCATTACCTGCCGTAAGGCAAAAGGGGAATTTTAAATGGCGCATGCGTCTTTCCGCGGTGTTTCGATCTGCGCATTGGCACTCGGTATGTTCACTTTGCTGACGCCGATTGGCGATAAGGCATTGGCCGCAAGTCAGGATAAAAATATCCTGACCGAACTGCCGCCATCACCGGCGTTTTCGTCGGTTAGCCGTGCGCGGCTGAATGTTTTTCTTGATGCGCTGGAAGACGGCCGCACAAAAACATTCGAAAAACTTCTTCCCAACTTTGACGACCCGCTGCTTCAGAAAGCCAGCGAGTGGATGTGGCTGATCAGCCCGAATTCCGGCCGCAGTTTCGAAGAAATCACAAATTTCATTGATGCCAATCCGAAATGGCCCAGTCAGTCACTGCTGCGTCAGCGCGCCGAAGAAGCCATGACTGATGCCGTTCCAGACGATGTCGTACTGGCATGGTTCAAGCGGTCCGCACCGGTTACGGCAGACGGTGCCACCCGCCAGATAAAGGCGCTTCTGGTGACCGGCGAAATTGAAGCCGCAACCACCCTCATACGCAACAGCTGGGTGAATGAAAACTTCGGCACCGGTCAGGAGAAGCGTTTTCTGGATCGATACGGCAAATATATCGATCAGGAAACCCATCAACAGCGCCTTGACCGCCTTCTGTGGGAGGGGCGTCTTGGACCGGCAAGCCGCACTGAAAAATATGTCAGCAAAGATTATCTTTTGCTGGCCAAGGCACGCGCAGCCTTGCGGTCGCTCGACCCCGGTGTTGACGGCGCAATCAACCGTGTCCCCAAGAAATACCAGAACGATCCGGGCCTTATCTATGAACGCGTTCGCTGGCGCCGGATAAAGGATCGCGATCAGGAAGCGCGTGACCTGCTGCTCTCGCAGGCCAATGATCTCGCCTATATTTCAATCCGGCCGCAATACTGGTGGATTGAAAAGGCGATTCTTGCGCGCCGCGCCCTTCAGAAGGGGCATATTACCGATGCCTATCGTCTGGTTGCCAATCATGGCCAAAGTGATGCAGGCGATATCGCCGAGGCAGAATGGTTTGCCGGATGGATCGCTCTTGAATTCCTGGGCGATGCCCGCATCGCGCTGACCCATTTCCAGAACCAGTATGACGTCGTGCAATACCCGATCAGCCGTGCACGCGGGGCCTATTGGGCCGGCCGGGCCAACGATGCGATTGGGGACAAGGAAAAGGCGCGCGAATGGTACAGGCTGGCAGCCGATCATGCCCATACCTTCTATGGCCAGCTTGCCATTGATGCACTGGGTGCCAAGCCCACCTACTCTGTTGAACAACCCGTCCCGACGGAACAGCAACGCGCCGATTTCGAATCGCAGGAACTGACACAGGTTACCCGCAAACTTGGCGAGATGGGCCTTGGCAACATCATTCGTCCGTTTGTCATGGCGCTTGTTTATGCGCATGACGAGCCGGAATATCTCGCCATGGCAACCGATCTTGCGCGCGAATATGGCCGTGCCGACCTTGCAATCATTGCCGCCAAACGCAGCATCCGGACCGGTAGCGGATATCTGGATGCCGCCTATCCCATTCATGAACAGGTACCGCTTGGTCACAATCCCGACCCCGCACTGGTCCACGCAATCATGCGTCAGGAAAGCCTGTTTAACCCCGAAGCCGTTTCGTCGGCCGGTGCACGCGGCCTGATGCAGTTGATGCCTGCAACCGCCGAACGCATGGCCAAGGACCTTGATCTTGAATACGAAACCGCGCGTCTGACGGCCGATCCGGGCTTCAATATCTCGCTGGGGCGCGAATATCTTTCGAAACTTCTGGATCGCTGGGATGGTGAAGAAATACTGACCATCGCCAGCTATAACGCCGGTCCAAGCCGCGTAAGACAGTGGATTGCAGAATATGGTGATCCACGAGACGCCGATGTTGACCCGGTCGACTGGATCGAAATGATCCCCTATAGCGAGACACGCAATTACGTCCAGCGCGTTATGGAAGGGACCTATGTCTATCGCCGCCGCTTCGCACGCGACGAAATCGCAATGGGTCAGCAGGATGAAACACCCTCAAATTCCCAGTGATCTGATCCAGCAACAGCGATCCGTTAGAGACAGTTGAACCGTTTGCGGTTTGCCAAAGCGAACACCATATTCGATCAAACCAAGTCCGACAGATGAGGCCAGAGCAAATGTCAGAAAATGCACTTACTTCCTGCCGCGCATTCGTTTTCGATGCCTATGGTACCCTGTTCGACGTTGGATCGGCCGTTGACCGGTTCAAGGAAACCATCGGGGATGAAGCAGACCGGCTTTCAAGTATCTGGCGCCAAAAGCAGCTTGAATATACATGGCTGCGCAGTCTGATGGGCGACTTCACTGATTTCTGGAATGTCACCGGTGACGCTCTTGATTACGCCATGGCAGCAACCGGAAAAAAAGACCCCGCCCTTCGCGCAAAACTCATGGAAACCTATCTGTCGCTTGATACTTTCCCCGAAGTTGTTGAAACCCTGAAAACACTTAAATCCCAAGGGCACAGGCTGGCGATCCTGTCGAACGGCGCCAAACATATGCTGATTTCAGCCGCAAAGGCATCCGGGATTCTGTCACTGTTTGACCAGATCATCTGTGTGGATGATATCAAAACGTATAAACCGCACCCCGATGTCTATCAGCTTGCGGTTGACCAGCTCGAATTGACGCCCGCCGAAATATCATTCCAGTCGTCTAACGGATGGGATATTGCCGGTGCCGGGCATTTCGGGTTCCGCACGGCCTGGATCAACCGGACACAGCAGCCAACAGAACGCCTGTCTCATAGCGCAGACGTGGTTTTAAAAGGTCTGGACGAGCTGCTGCCGCTGGTCGCGCAGCCGGAAAAAACCTGAAAACCGGGCCCGCGAAGCACGCCAATTCCGATCAGACCGAATAAAGAAAACCCGGAAAAGCGATTTGCCGCTTTTCCGGGTTTTATATTCTTTGCTGGCCTGCGGGAAAGATTGCCAACACAAACCTTTTATTGTTTGTGTTCTTTCTTCACGTTCGCGGCAACGATCTGACCGGCCTGAATGACGGTAAGACCGCCCTCTTCGACGGCACCTTCAATGCGACGGCAATGGCCTTCGATGTGGGCACCCGGTTCGATCGACAGGCTTTCATGAAGGATATCGCCCAGCATACGGGCCGTTTCCGCCAGTGAAACGTCCCGGGCGCGAACCTGACCGGTGACAGAACCACAAATGCGAACCTTTTCGGCGACAATCTCGCCGCGGACTTCGCCGTTCTGACCAATTGTCAGGGTACGCGTGCGAATGTCGCCATTCACAAAACCGTCCACCTGAACATCTGATTCAGAGATCAGATCACCGGTAACCCGAAGATCGGAATTGATAATCGACAGACCGCCTCTTTTTTCGGTCGCCGAATTATGGGAATTAGTCGTTGTCTGCTGTCTCTTGCTCGTTTTTGAAAACATAATGTCCCGCCTCAATAAACTTGATGGGGTCTACCTGCTTGTCGTGAACCAGAACTTCATAGTGCACGTGGCTGCCGGTACTACGGCCGGTACTTCCCATCAATGCGATTTTGCCCTTTAAATTCACTTCGTCGCCCTTCTTGACGAGGACCTTGTATAGATGTCCGAAACGGGTTCGAAGGCCGTTACCATGGTCAATTTCGACCATCTTCCCGTATTTTCCGCTCCATCCGGCGAACACCACCTTTCCGGGGGCCGTCGCATAGATTGGTGTTTTCATGGGCCCGGCAAGATCAACGCCGGAATGAAAAGCCCACTTGCCGTTGATAGGATCCTTGCGCTTCCCGAAAGAACTGGACAGGTAATAGGAATCCGCAGGCTCCCCCAACGGGGTTCTTTTTATTCTTTCATGCAGACTTACCAGTTGATCCATACGATCACCAACGGCAAGTGCCACATTTACAAACTGTTCGTCCTCGAGGTTCTCGGGCTCGAACGCCACAAACGGTCCCCCCACACCACCGGCAACTTCGCCGCTTCCAGACGCCTGCGGCTTCATGGGCGGCGTAATAACCTCGTCCATCGTAAGACCGGTCATTTCCAGCACCGATTCCAGCTCCAGAATGGTGCTGTCGGCGGTTTCCGCCACGCGCTGCATCGCCTGCTTCTGGATGGTATGCAGATCGGCAATCCGCTGACGTGCTTCACCAAGTTCCGATTGCAGTTTTTTCGAACGCTGCATTGCCTGATCACGTTCACGCATAACCCGCGACATGACGGTTTCGACAGTTTCCAGTTCGTCGCGCAACGCAAGATTGCGGTTGGTAATCCCGTCAATCTGGGTCTGTAGCGCGTTCATCTGATTATCCATGGATGTCCGCAAGGCGGAAATCTGGACTTTTTCCTTTTCACTGACCGCCAGTTTCGAGGTGTAATCCTGAACCCGGGCCTGCAGCATCAAATTCTTTTCAGCCATCGATAGAAGATTACGGTGGGTATCTTCCATCTGTGAGGTGATTTCACCAAAACGGCGCTGGCTTTCGGTGACACGTGCGATCAACTGATTGTAGGAAAGCTCGCTGCGAAACAGCTGTTCTTCACGCGCGGCAAGCCGTTGATCAAGATACCAGGAATAACCCGATACCCCGACCGTCCAGGTGATCGCAAGGACCCCGACCGATGCCAATGTCAGTTGAGCGTATTTGCCAATCCGCACTTGAGAAACGGAATCATTTGACCGCACAAGGATGTGCCGGTCCGGAAACCATTTTTCAATCAGGCGACGGCCACGTTCGAACGCCGACATACTCAGTGTCTAACCCCTATTTACCCAACATTGCCCGTTCGATACGAAATCGACGCACAACCGTTTTTTTCAGACCCCGGCTGAATATCTATTTTCTTTACGCTACCTGTTAGCGCGAAGACAGGCAAGCACGTTAACACATCCTTAAGGGTAAAAAAATCATCTGCTTTGCACTTCAATATGTTACTCAATGATCTCCCGATGAATTCAACAGCGTTCAAAACATGCGTTTATCCCAATTCATGCTGACCTGTGCTGCAACATGGTTTTACAGCGGACGAACCACCAAGGCACCTGGCACGATGGGATCGCTGGCCGCTGTTCCTGTGGGCTGGGCAATCGCCGTTTTGCTGGGATACCCGGCTCTGTTGGCCGGAATTGTCATTGTGTTCCTTGTCGGAATTCCGATTTCCCATAAATACAGCGAGATGATCGGGGTTCACGATCCCGGTGAAATCGTCATCGACGAAGTTGCAGGGCAATGGCTTTGCATACTTGTCGTTCCGCTGGGCAACGGGCTTGCCGATCTCGGCTGGCTGGCGGCGGCATTTGTCATGTTCCGGTTTTTCGATATCCTGAAACCCTGGCCGATCCGCTGGATCGACCGCCGGATCAGCGGCGGTTTTGGCATCATGCTTGATGACATCCTTGCGGGCATATTTGGCATGTTTGTATTGATCGCCGCCCGCTACTTTGCAGGAGTTTGACCGCCCATGAACATCGAACCGGATATTCTTGCGCGCGCAGAAAACCTGATTGCCCTATGCAAATCCAAAGGCGAAATGATCGCAACCGCAGAATCCTGTACCGGCGGGCTTATAGCTGGCGGGCTAACGGCCGTTGATGGCAGTTCGTCCGTTGTCGATTGCGGCTTTGTGACTTATTCCAACGAAGCAAAACACGGCCTGATCGGCGTACCGCAGGAATTGCTTGATACCTATGGTGCCGTCTCAGAACCGGTCGCGCGCGCAATGGCCGAAGGCGCACTGATCCGCGCACCACTGGCAACACTGGCTGTCGCGGTTACCGGCATCGCCGGACCGGGCGGCGGGTCAGATGAAAAACCGGTTGGACTTGTCCATCTTGCGTGCGCCGGAAAAGGTCGGCCTACCCTGCACCGTCGCCGGGTCTATGACGGTGATCGCCACGCGGTACGCAAGGCAACCATCATCGACGCCTATGAAATGCTTTCGGAAATGGTTGGCAAAACCGGTTAATCAGGTTGGCGCGTCATCGCCCCTGCAGCGTGAATGCAACATGCACTCACTGATCTGACAGGGCCTTGTCCGGCGCGCCATAAACCTGATGGGCGCGGGTTTCAAATGCACCGACCATCAATTTGACGGCCTCGTTGAACACGACCCCGATCATCTTCTGCAACAGGGCAGAACGGAATTCGAAATCGACAAAGAAGTCGAGCCACGTTCCCCCGTCTTCCGCCGGTTCAAACACCCAGTGATTGTTAAGGTACTTGAACGGCCCCTGCAGATATTCGACATCGACCCGATCCGGGCGCTGTAGCGTGACTTTTGATGTGTATTTTTCGCGAAACATTTTGAAACCGATCACCAGATCGGCATGCAAAACATCGCCATCGCGCTTGCGCACACGGGATGCCACACACCATGGCAGAAATTCCGAATAGGAATCGATATCCGCGACGAGGTCAAACAGCTGTTCCGGCGTATAGGGCAGTTTCCTGCGCTCCGCATGCGTCGGCACCCTGATCTCCTTTGTCGTCGCGTTTATCGGTTTGAAATGCGGCGCACTTACTGCGCCGCTGTTGTTGCCTGCATTCTGGCTTTGGCTTCGTCAGCAGCCGCAAGCTTTCTTTCGCGTGCCTTGCGCAGTTCCTCGAAGTCACGGTCTGCATGATAGCTTGAACGCGTCAGCGGCGTTGCCGACACCATCAGGAAGCCCTTGCCGCGCGCCATCGAGGCGTAATCCTTGAACTCGTCCGGCGTCACGAACCGGTTAACCGGTTCGTGCTTGAGCGTCGGCTGCAAATACTGGCCAATCGTCAGGAAGTCGACATCCGCAACCCGCAGATCATCCATGACCTGTGCCAGTTCATGGCGTTCTTCACCAAACCCGACCATCAGACCCGATTTGGTAAAGATCGTCGGATCAATCTGTTTGACGCGATCAAGAATGCGCAGCGACTGGTAATAGCGCGCGCCCGGCCGGATCGAGGTATAGAGTCTGGGAACGGTTTCAAGGTTATGGTTGAAAACGTCCGGACGTGCACGGGCAACGATTTCAACGGCACCTGGCTTATCGCGGAAATCGGGGGTCAGAATTTCAATCGTAGTTTCCGGCGATTTATGGCGGATCGCCTCGATCACGCGGGCAAAATGTGCGGCCCCACCATCGGCCAGATCATCACGGTCGACCGAGGTGATCACGACATGTTTAAGCGCCATGTCGGCAACCGCCATCGCAAGGTTTTCCGGCTCGAACGGGTCAAGCGCACCGGGCATGCCGGTCTTGACGTTACAGAACGAACAGGCACGCGTGCAGGTATCCCCCATGATCATGAAGGATGCGTGTTTCTTCTGCCAGCATTCACCAATGTTCGGGCACGCCGCTTCTTCGCAGACGGTATGCAAATTCAGGCCGCGCGCAAGTTCGCGCGTTTCCTGATACCCCTTCGAGGTTGGCGCCTTGACACGAATCCATTCCGGTTTGCGTCCGGACGGACGATCCGGGCGTTTCTGCTTTTCCGGGTGACGAAGTGCCTGTGCTTCGTTGCGCGCCGTCGACATAGAGTTACCTCCGAAGGATTGGACGGGCGGCAATGTGCCGCCACGTCACGCATTTGTCAAACCGACAATCGTCCAAAGCGGTCATACCGGGCATGTTTGCCCGGTACAACGCTATATTCTAGAAGTGGATCGCACGCCCATAGGCGTCAAGGACCGACTCATGCATCATTTCCGAAAGGGTCGGATGCGGGAATACCGTATGCATCAGATCTTCTTCGGTCGTTTCGAGGCCCATGGCCACGACAAAGCCCTGGATCAGCTCGGTCACTTCGGCACCAACCATGTGCGCACCAAGCAATTCACCGGTCTTGGCATCAAACACCGTCTTGACCAGACCTTCGGCCTCGCCCAGTGCAACCGCCTTGCCGTTCCCGATGAACGGGAATTTGCCGACCTTGACGTCGTAACCGGCTTCCTTCGCTTTGGCTTCGGTCAGACCGACACTTGCCACCTGCGGATGGCAATAGGTGCAACCCGGAATCTTGCGCGGATCAAGCGGGTGAACCCCTTTGACCCCGGCAATCTTTTCAACGCAGATCACGCCTTCATGCTCGGCCTTGTGCGCCAGCATCGGCGGGCCTGCGACGTCACCAATGGCATAAATGCCCGGTTCTGCCGTTGCCGAATACTCGTTCGTATCAATGACGTTGCGATCAACCTTGACCTTGGTGGTTTCCAGACCGAGATTTTCGGTATTGCCGATCACACCAACCGCGGAAATCACGCGATCAACGGTCAATTCCTGTTTCTTGCCGTCCTTGGTTTCAATCGTGACGACAACATTGTCGGCGTTGCGCTTAAGGTTTGCGACCTTGGCTTCTGTCAGGATTTTCATCCCGTCCTTGGTCATCATCTTCTGCGCAAGGGCGGCCACTTCCTTGTCTTCGACCGGCATGATCTGCGACATGATTTCGACCACCGTCACTTCCGCACCCATGGTGTGATAGAAGCTGGCAAATTCGATACCAATCGCGCCTGAACCGACAACCACAAGGCTTTTGGGCATCTTATCAGGCGTCATCGCCTTTTTATAGTCCCAGACCACCTTGCCATCGGCTTCCAGCCCCGGCAGGGAGCGCGCCCGTGCACCGGTCGCGATAATGTAATTCTTTGCGGTATAGGTACCGGCATCCTTGCCTTCGACCTTGATCTTTTTCGGACCGTCGAATTTGGCTTCGCCGTTGATCACGGTGACCTTGTTCTTCTTCAGAAGATGGCCAACACCACCCGAAAGCTGCTTGGAAACACCGCGCGAACGCTGAATGACTGCATCCAGATCAAAGGAAGGCTTTTCGCATGACAGACCGAATGACTTGGCATGCTGCATGTTGCGATAGACTTCTGCCGAACGCAGCAGGGCCTTGGTCGGAATACAGCCCCAGTTCAGGCAGATGCCGCCAAGATGTTCGCGTTCAACAACCGCGGTTTTCAGGCCAAGCTGTGCGGCACGAATGGCCGTGACATAGCCACCGGGGCCCGCGCCAACAACGATTAAGTCGAAATTGTTATCCGCCATCGTAAGATCTCCTTCGCCTGCCCGTCACCGGTCACAGGTCTTGAAATTCAAATGCTTGCGGGGACTATTTAAAGTCCCCGCGCAATTTCCGAACCTCAGAGCAACATGCTCAGCGGATCTTCGATCAGCTTTTTGAATTCAGCCATGAATTCAGCACCGACCGCACCATCGACCACACGATGGTCGACCGAAAGCGTGCAGCTCATGACGGTGGCAATAGCCAAGGCACCGTCCTTGACAACCGCGCGCTGTTCACCGGCACCAACGGCCAGAATGCAGCCCTGCGGCGGGTTGATGATGGCAGAGAATTCCTTGATGCCAAACATGCCAAGGTTAGAGACAGAGAAAGTCCCGCCCTGGAATTCTTCTGGTTTCAGCTTGCCTTCGCGTGCCTTGCCAGCCAGTGCCTTCATCTCGGTCGAGATTTCGGCAAGCCCCTTGCCACCCGCATTGCGGATAACCGGGGTGATCAGGCCGCCCTCGATGGCAACCGCCACCGAAATATCCTGCTGCTTGCACTGCAGGATGGCCGCATCGGTCCAAACCGCATTGGCTGCCGGTACGCGTTTAAGCGCAATGGATGCGGCACGAATGACGAAATCATTGACCGATACCTTCACACCCTCGCCGGCCTTCTCGTTAAGCTGCTTGCGGGTGGCAAGCAGATTGTCGAGTTCGCAATCGACCGTCAGGTAGAAATGCGGAACCTGCTGTTTGGACTGGGTCAGACGACGGGCAATAACCTTGCGCATCGAGCTGTTCGGGATTTCTTCGTATTCCGGCAAACCGGTCAGATCCGGGTTCCAGCCAGACGCCGCCGGTGCCTGCGGGGCTGCCGCCGGTTTCTCGCCAGCAGGAGCCGAAGAAGCAGCAGCAGAAGCAGCTTTATCGGCCGGTTTGGACGACATCGCGGCTTCGACATCGCGTTTCACAACACGACCACGCGGGCCCGAACCTTCGACCTTGCCAAGATCAACGCCTTCATTGGCTGCAATACGACGCGCCAATGGGCTTGCCTTGATACGATCCCCACCGGAAACAGGTGCCGCAGGTGCCAGGCCTTTTGCCGGGGCGGCTTCTGGCTTGGACGCTTCCTGTTTCGGTGCCTCGGCTGCTGGTTCGGCATCGCCGCCGCCAACAGACGCCGAAGACGTATCCGCCCCGTCAAGGGCGCTGGCATCTTCGCCTTCTTCCAGAAGAAGTGCGATAACCTCGTTCACGGCAACGCCTTCGCTGCCTTCGGAAACAAGGATTTTACCGATTTTGCCTTCGTCGACGGCTTCAACTTCCATCGTGGCTTTATCGGTTTCGATTTCGGCAATGACGTCACCTGACTCAACGGTGTCGCCTTCCTTGACAAGCCATTTCGCCAAGGTGCCTTCGGTCATGGTCGGCGACAGGGCCGGCATCAATATCTTAACAGGCATGAACGCAATCTCCCGGTAACGGGGCGGCGCGGGTTTGCCGCGCCCTGCCCCTGTCCGTTTTACTTAGCGATAGCAAACGGCCTTGGCCGCATCGACGATGTGTTGCTCCTGCGGAAGTGCAAGCACTTCGAGGTTGGCAGCATATGGCATCGGAACATCTTCACCGGTAACGCGCGCAACCGGCGCATCAAGGTAATCAAACGCATGTTCCATGATGACCGATGCGATCTCGGCACCGATACCGGCAAAGTGCCAGCCTTCTTCGCAGGTCACGAGACGGTTGGTTTTCATGACCGAGCGAACGATGGTGTTCACATCAAGCGGACGGATGGTCCGAAGGTTGATGACTTCGGCGGAAATGCCCTGCTCTGCAAGCTGTTCTGCCGCTTTCAGCGCCTTGCCGACCATGATTGAAAACGCAACGATGGTGACGTCCGTCCCTTCGCGTTCGATCTTTGCCTGACCAATCGGAAGAACGAAATCTTCGTCGTCCGGCACTTCGAAGCTCTGTCCGTAAAGGATTTCGTTTTCAAGGAAGACAATCGGGTTCGGATCACGAATAGCGGCCTTGAGCAGCCCCTTCGCATCGGCCGCCGACCAAGGTGCTACAACCTTAAGCCCCGGGCAATGTGCATACCAGGATGCATAGCACTGCGAATGCTGTGCGCCCACACGCGACGCGGCACCGTTCGGGCCACGGAACACGATCGGGCAGCCAAGCTGGCCACCGGACATATACAAGGTCTTCGCAGCAGAGTTGATGATCTGGTCAATCGCCTGCATGGCGAAGTTAAAGGTCATGAACTCAAGAACCGGTTTCAGGCCCATGAATGCCGAACCGGTTGCAAGGCCGGTAAAGCCATGCTCGGTAATCGGGGTATCGACAACACGCTTGTCACCGAATTCATCAAGCAGGCCCTGGGTGACTTTATAAGCCCCCTGATACTGCGCGACTTCTTCCCCCATGACATAAACGTTCTCATCGACCCGCATTTCTTCGGCCATGGCATCGCGCAGGGCTTCACGAACGGTCTGGGTCTTGAACGAGGTATAGGTTTTCTCGTCCTTGGTCGCGTTCATGACGCTCATGGCACGCGGGTCCTGTTCGGCGCGTTCAATCGCACCGCTTGCAGCAACAGGTGCTGCATTGGACGAACTGGCCGGTGCCTTTTCTTCTTCCTTGGCTTCGGCCGGCGCGGCGTCGGCTTTCGGTGCAGAAGACGCCGAAACATTATCAAGGGCAGAAGCATCCTCGTCTTCTTCGAGGATATAGGCGATCACAGCATTCACCGCGACGTTTTCAGTCCCTTCGGCAATCACGATCTTGCCGATGGTCCCTTCGTCAACGGCCTCGACTTCCATCGTGGCCTTGTCGGTTTCAATTTCTGCAATCACGTCACCGGAGGCAACAGTGTCGCCTTCCTTGACGGTCCATTTGGCAAGAGTGCCTTCTGTCATGGTCGGCGACAGCGCCGGCATCAAAACTTCAATCGGCATTGTTCCCTCTCTCCCGGGAAATATCGGTCAAAAGCGGTTCGCGGGTGTCGCGATCACGCGTCGATCAGAATATCTGTGAACAGTTCGGAAACATCCGGTTCCGGGCTGTTTTGCGCAAACTCCGCCGCTTTGGCGACTTCCGCTTTCACATCCTTGTCGATGTCCTTGAGGCCAGCCTCGTCGATGATATTGCCATCGATCAGCAGCTTTTTGACCATATCGATCGGATCGTGCTCTTTACGCATTTTGTCGAGCTCGTCCTTGGTACGATATTTCGCCGGGTCGGACATGGAATGCCCGCGATAGCGATAGGTCTTGAGCTCAAGGATATAGGGCCCTTTGCCTTCGCGGCAATGCGCAACGGCACGTTCACCGGCATCCTTGACCGCCAGAACGTCCATGCCATCAACCTGTTCACCCGGGATACCATAGGCAGAACCGCGCTCGTAAAGGTCCGGGCTGGCCGAATGGCGCTGTGCCGACGTTCCCATGGCATACTGGTTGTTCTCGATGCAATAGATCACCGGAAGCTTCCAGAGCGCTGCCATGTTGAAGGATTCGTATACCTGCCCCTGGTTGACGGCACCGTCCCCAAGATAGGTCAGGCAGACACGGTCCTGACCGCGATATTTGTAATTGAAGGCAATACCGGTGCCGAGCGAAACCTGCCCGCCGACGATACCATGCCCGCCATAGAAGTTCTTTTCCTTGGAGAACATGTGCATCGAGCCGCCCTTGCCGTGCGAATAACCGCCTTCACGGCCGGTCAGCTCTGCCATGACCCCTGCTGGGTCCATGCCACAGGCCAGCATATGGCCGTGGTCGCGGTAACTGGTGATCACACCATCATCGCCGGTAATGGCAGCCTGCATGCCGACAACGACAGCTTCCTGCCCGATGTAAAGATGGCAGAAGCCACCAATAAGCCCCATGCCATAAAGCTGACCGGCTTTTTCTTCAAAGCGACGGATCAGCAGCATTTCACGGTAATATTTGAGGAGATCGTCACTGCTCGCCTGATTGTCGGCGCGCGTCGTGGCGCGTTTGCGTTTTGTGGTCGCCATGTTTCCTCCCGGTGGATGGCTGTCGCTTAAGCATCATGTATGAGCGCTTAATTCGGTACTGGACCACCGAAATGACTACCCAAAACTACGTGTCGAAGCAAGCAATCTAACCACCCGTAAACTGTTGTTTTGCAACGCACAATCACAAATAAACCAAATAATGGTTAATTCATGTTTTTTTGCATATATACATAATTCAAGCGTTTCCAGTGACTTGAGGAACCGGCTTCATTCCCGTTCATTCCATCAGGTCACAAATGCTATGCTTTCCTGAAAAGAATATCACAGATCCGACACGTTTATTTCGCAACTGCCAGAAGAAACAAAAGGTTGCGTTGCCCTGATCACAAACTATTGCAGGTCACAAATCAACCAAAAGACAGTTGAAACAACGCTGTATGAGAGGATGTCAAACTCTCGCCAAGCAGCCCGGGCTGTAAAATCATGGGAAATACAGCCCCGGACGCGCGCATTTTCAATTTTGGAAGTTGATCGCGCGCATAAAAACCCAGCCGGATTCTAAGCACAAATCTGCCGCGACCGATTACTGGCTGGCAGCAACCGTTTCGTCGGCCGGGTAGCCATTGTGATGGAAGATAATCAGATCATCCGGGTGCGCGGCATTCAGCATCGCGCGCGCACGTTCATCGAGCAGATCAGGATCAAGATGCTTCGGGCGCATCGCAATCACGCGCTGCTCGAGATGCTTGCGCTTGTCGATGATTTCGTCACGCACTTTTGCGATATCGGCCACGCGGTCCTGCATCGACCAATAAGCCAGCAAACCACGATTACCTTCGACACTGTGGAAGATGAAATAGACCATAATGGTAAATGCAATAACCGGTGCAATAGCCTGACCTAGTCGGCGAATAACCGGTGACGTTGAAGACATTTACCCCTGCCCTTTGCGGATACGAGACGAACAACAGAAAAACACCATTCCGAAACCGGAACGGAAAAACTGCGTGCGTTATTTCCCTTTGAACCCAAAGGCATAAATCTCGCAGCAGACAGAACTCTCGCAAAAATACTCTCACAGCTAATCACAACAGGGTAAAAATAAGCTTAAAACAGCAATGCTAATACAGGGCAGTTACGCTCAATTAGCTGATCCTGAACAACAAAAAAAACCGTCCCGGAATGACGGGACGGTTTTTCAGGTTCAGTCCTGCAATCGAACCTTATTTCAGGATCGAACGCCCCGGATAATAGGCACCGGCCCCCAGCATCTCTTCGATGCGGATCAACTGGTTGTATTTCGCCAGACGGTCAGAACGTGACAGCGAACCGGTTTTGATCTGCCCGCAATTGGTGGCAACCGCAAGATCGGCGATGGTCGAATCTTCGGTTTCGCCCGAACGGTGTGACATAACCGCAGTATAGCCAGCACGATGGGCCATTTCGACGGCCTCAAGCGTTTCGGTCAGCGAACCGATCTGGTTGACCTTCACGAGGATCGAGTTGGCAACGCCCTTCTTGATGCCATCGGCAAGGCGCTTCGGATTGGTTACGAACAGATCGTCCCCGACCAGCTGAACCTTTTTGCCGATTTCCGACGTCAATGCCGCCCAACCGTCCCAGTCATCTTCAGACATGCCGTCTTCGATCGAGAAAATCGGATACTTGCTGACCAGATCGGCCCAGTATTTGACCATGCCGTCTGCATCAAGGGTCTTGTTCTCGCCCGCCAGAACGTATTTGCCACCTTTGTAGAATTCGGTCGATGCCGCATCAAGGGCAAGGACAACGTCTTCTTCCGGACGATAACCGGCAGCTTCGATCGACTTCATGATGTAGCTGATGGCTTCTTCGCTCGACCCGATATTCGGGGCAAAACCACCTTCGTCACCAACAGAAGTGCTCAGACCATCTGCTGACAGGGCCTTTTTCAGGTTATGGAAGATTTCCGCACCCATGCGGATTGCGTCCGATCCGGTTTCTGCCGAAACCGGCATCACCATGAATTCCTGAACGTCAATCGCGTTGTCGGCATGTTCACCGCCATTGATGATGTTCATCATCGGCACCGGCAAGGTGCGGGCGAAAGCCCCACCAACATAACGATAAAGCGGAAGGCCCGCTTCTTCAGCCGCAGCCTTGGCAACCGCCAGCGAAACACCCAGAATGGCATTCGCGCCAAGACGGCTCTTGTTCGGCGTCCCGTCAAGATCGATCATGATGCCATCGACCTCGACCTGGTCTTCGGCATCCATACCGGCCAGGGCTTCGAAAATCTCGCCATTGACGGCGGCAACCGCTTTGGTCACGCCCTTGCCAAGATAACGGTCTTCCTTGTCACGCAGCTCGACGGCTTCATGCGCACCGGTGGATGCACCCGACGGAACGGCTGCACGACCAAAGGCGCCACTTTCCAGAGTTACATCAACTTCGACAGTCGGGTTGCCACGGCTATCGAGGATTTCGCGGCCGCGGATATCGATAATAGCGGTCATGACGGAAACATTCTCCTCACTGAGATTATCTGCACCCCAATCGGGTGCTTTGGTTACAGCATAAAAGAAATGCCGCCATCATGTCTGATGGCGGCATTTGCATATCAATCCTTGAACATGTCCAGACGAACCGGATTGGCTTTTGCCACTTTGTCCAGTTCCATCAGAACCGACAAAACTTCCGGAAGCTTGTTCAAGGGAATCTGGTTCGGGCCATCGCTGATGGCCGCATCCGGGTTATCGTGGGTTTCGATAAACAGGGCGGCAATGCCGACAGATACAGCCGCACGCGCCAAAACCGGCGCAAATTCGCGCTGTCCACCTGACGTTGTCCCCTGCCCACCCGGCTGCTGAACAGAATGGGTCGCATCAAATACGACCGGATAGCCCTGACGGGCCATGGTGGGAAGTCCACGGAAATCGGTTACCAGCGTGTTATAGCCAAAGCTGGTCCCGCGATCACAAAGCATGATGTTTTCGTTGCCGGTTGACGCAATGTTGTTCGCAACATTCGCCATGTCCCAGGGTGCCAGGAACTGGCCCTTTTTGACATTCACCGCGCGCCCGGTTTTACCCGCGGCCTGCAAAAGATCGGCCTGACGGCACAGGAACGCCGGAATTTGCAGAATATCGGCAACTTCGGCGACCGACGCACACTGATCTGGCAGATGAACGTCGGTGACAATCGGAAGGCCGGTCTTTTCCTTGACCTCTGCCAGAATGTCGAGACCCTCGACCAGTCCAACCCCGCGCCTCGACGTGCTGCTGGTGCGGTTTGCCTTGTCAAACGAGCTTTTGTAAACAAGCCCGATCCCGAGCCCCTCGGACAATTCCTTAAGCGCTGCGGACATTTCCAGTGCGTGCTGACGGCTTTCGATCGCGCATGGCCCCGCCAGAAGCGCAAAGGGCCTGTCATTGGCGAATTCGATATTGCCGACTTTGACAGTTTTGATTTCCGTCATTTCGAAGTCTTTCATTCAGGCTGTTTGATCAAACCAGACGGCTGCGCTCTTTGGCGGCCTTGATATAGGACACAAACAGCGGATGCGGATCAAGCGGACGCGAACGCAGTTCCGGGTGGAACTGAACGCCGATGAACCACGGGTGATCCGGGTATTCGACGATTTCCGGCAAACGCCCGTCCGGCGACAGACCCGAGAATTTAAGCCCTTTTTCCTCAAGCTGCGCCATGAAGTTTACGTTAACTTCGTAACGATGGCGATGGCGCTCAAGAACGGTCTCACTGCCATAGATATCACGCGCACGCGTACCGTCGACCAGTTTGCACTCGTAGTTGCCAAGGCGCATGGTGCCACCAAGATCATCTTCGCCGCTACGACGCTCAACCGAGCCACCATCTTTGGCCCATTCGGTCATCAAGCCCACAAGCGGTGTTTTCGTCGGACCGAATTCCGATGAAGATGCATCCTTAAGGTCCGCAAGATTGCGGGCCGCTTCAAGAACCGCCATCTGCATACCAAAGCAAATCCCGAAATACGGCACCTTGTTTTCACGGGCATAGCGCGCAGCGGCAATCTTGCCTTCCGTGCCACGCTCGCCAAATCCGCCCGGCACCATGATCGCGTCCAGTTTGGACAGGATTTCGCTAACATCGCCTTCTTTTTCAAGCGCGTCAGACGCAATCCATTCCAGTTTGACACGGACCTTGTTGGCGATGCCGCCATGGGTCAGTGCTTCGGTGAGCGACTTATAGGCATCGGGCAACTGAATATATTTGCCAACGATCCCGATAGTAACCTCACCTTCCGGATTACGGATGATGTTGCAGATTTCTTCCCACGGCCCCAGATCCGGGTCCTGTGCCTGCAGGCCGAAGTGATGAAGCACTTCGTTATCAAGACCATACTGGTGATAGCTGATCGGCACCTGATAGATATTGTCGACGTCATAGGCCGGAATAACAGCGGCTTCGCGCACGTTACAGAAACGTGCAATCTTGCGGCGCTCATTGACCGGAATTTCACGGTCACAACGGCACAGCAGGATATCGGGCTGAATACCAACGCTTTGCAGTTCCTTGACGGAATGCTGGGTCGGTTTGGTTTTAAGCTCGCCCGCCGACGAAATATAAGGCACCAGCGTCAGATGCATGAACAGCGTGCGGCCATCGCCAAGCTCGTTGCCCATCTGGCGGATCGCTTCAAGGAACGGCAGACTTTCGATATCGCCAACCGTACCGCCGATCTCGACAAGGACAAAATCCTCGGTCGCATCGGACTGAACGAATTCCTTGATCGCATCGGTAATATGCGGGATCACCTGAACGGTCCCGCCCAGATAATCGCCGCGACGTTCGCGCGCAATCACGTTGGAATAGATGCGACCGGTGGTCACGTTGTCGGAACGACGCGACGAAACACCGGTGAAACGTTCATAGTGACCAAGATCAAGGTCGGTCTCCGCCCCGTCTTCGGTCACATAACATTCGCCATGCTGATACGGGCTCATGGTGCCCGGATCAACGTTGATATACGGATCAAGCTTGCGCAGGCGAACAGTGAAACCACGTGCCTGAAGCGAGGCCCCCAAAGCAGCAGATGCCAGGCCCTTGCCCAGCGAAGAAACAACGCCACCGGTGATAAAGATATAACGGGTCATGTCTTTGCCTCATCTCAAAGCAAAACGCCGCAGTTCGATGCCGCTCAGTGCATCACGAACCGGGGAATACAACAATCAAAAATTGAGGCGGCAATTTTGCCGCCTCTGGTCGTCGGTTTGTTTTTTAGCGGGTCGGAGCCGCCGGTCCGGTGTCCTCGGCGGGCTGTTGTTCAGCTGCCGGGGCCGGAGCCTGATCCAGTATGGATGTCGGCTGGGTATGAGTGTTGGACAACAATGCCAGGGCAAGGCTTGTAATCATGAATGCCCCGGCAAGAATAGCGGTCGTACGTGTCAGAAGGTTTGCTGCGCTGCGCGAGCTCATGACGCCGAAATTACCGCCGCCGCCACCGCCGCCGCTTCCGCCGATACCAAGCCCACCGCCCTCGCTGCGCTGTACGAGAATGACGGCAATCATGCCAAGCGCAAGAAGAAGGTGAATTACCAGAATAACAGTTTGCATGGTCTCGAAACTCTTGTCCTAAAACTTCCGATCCGAACATTATTATGGCCGGATCGGGCAAAAATTTGATGCGTATTTAACGTGTTTTATGACAGTTGGCTAGGCGCAACTTTCAATAATTTTCCAAAAATCGTCAACCTTGAGGCTCGCCCCGCCAACCAGTGCACCGTCAACATCGGGCACAGACAGCAATTCAGCCGCATTGGACGGCTTTACCGAACCACCATACAGAATTCTGAATTTGTCACCATCATCAAATCGTGCCGTCAGCCCTGCACGAATTGCAGCATGAACTTCGGCAACTTCATCAACGCTTGCCGTGCGCCCCGTGCCAATCGCCCAGACCGGCTCATAGGCAATGACGGTATTTTCCGCTGTCGCCTCATCAGGAACCGAAACCGCAATCTGGCCATTGACCACCGCAAGCGTCGCACCAAGATCGCGTTCCAGCTCGGTCTCGCCAACACAGACCACCGCAATCAGACCGGCATCATGGGCTGCCATTGTTTTCTGGCGAATAACGGTCGAACTTTCACCGTGGTCGGCCCGACGTTCGGAATGCCCGACAAGAACATGGGTCGCGCCGATATCGGCCAGCATCGGGGCCGCAATATCCCCGGTATGCGCGCCCGAAACGGCAACATGGCAATCCTGACCGCCAACCTTGACGGCACTCTTGGCCGTAACACCGGCAACATCGGAAATCAGGGTTGCTGGCGGACAGACCAGAATATCACATGCCAGATCACCTTTTGCCTTTGCGCGGTCAGACAGTCCGCGCGCAAGTGCAAGCCCGTCGGTGCGCAGGCAATTCATTTTCCAGTTTCCGGCGATCAGGGGACGGCGCTGTGACATATGTATATCTACCTCTTGCTGCGACGGGTTTTGGATCAGGCAATGGCTGGGCCATGCGGGAACCGATCCGACAAGTATTGTTACAAACACGGTTCGATGCGGGTTTTAGCACGCGCTCAGGCCCCGGCCAAGCCCCGGAAAACACTGTCAACCGAACTTCGGGCACGGTCAATGCAATCGGATGTTGCCGCCCTTACCTCTCGCCATTAAGATGCGCGGCAATTGCGCCGGGATTTTCGTTATGTTCCGGCAGATAAAAGAAACGCTGCCGGTACATTGTCATCTGCATTGTCATCGGCACCAACCACGAATTGTTAGGCTTATCATATGCTTGCTGGCATTCGCTCTTTTTCGAAATCAATCTTTGCCAAGATCATCCTCGGCGTGATTGCAATCAGCTTCGTCGGATGGGGCCTGAATGCGTCGATGCTCGATCTTGGAACATCGCGTCAGGTTGCTGAAATCGGCAGCCAAAATATCAGCCCCGCCGAACTGGATCGCGCCTTCCAGCGCAGTATCCAGAACATGCGCAGCGTTTTCGGTCCGAATTTCGACCGTCAGCAAGCCATCCAGATGGGCCTTTTGAACAATACGGTTCAAAATCTGGTTTCCCAGAAAATCCTGCGTGAAAACGCCAAGGAAATGGGCATCGGCATCAGCAACGAAAAAGTGCGCGAGACGATTTTCGCCTCTCCGGGCTTCCAGAATGAAACCACCGGCCAGTTCGACCGCGAACGTTTCCTTCAGGCGCTGTATTCCAGCGGATATACCGAACCGGAATTCATCGAAGGTGTTCGTGGGGACATGATGGGCCAGCAGGTTGTCGGCAGCCTCGCCGGTGCCGTCAGCGTCCCTGACGTCATGGCACAACAGATTGCCGCCTACCGCAACGAACAGCGCAGCGGCAGCTTCTTTGCCCTGAATGCTTCGGAATTCGACACGATCGAAACGCCCGATGACGCGACCCTTCGTAAATATCACGAAGACAACGCACCGCAATTCACCGCCCCCGAAAGCCGCGATGTGACCCTGGTCACCCTTTCGGCGAAGGATCTGGCGGCAAATATGGATGTCACCGAAGAAGAAATTCTCGAGGCATATAACCATCGCCTGCCGGAATTCCAGACTCCGGAAAAACGCGTTGTCGAACAGATCCTGTTTGCCCCCAATGAAAAGGAAAGTGCCCAGGAGGCCTATAAGGCGCTTCAGGGTGGTGCCGATTTCATGCAGGTCGCAACCGACGATGCCGGTATGGATCCGTCGATTGTCAAACTTGGTGAATTCACCGCCGACAACATCCTTCCCGATCTGCGCGATGCGACGTTTGGCCTTGAAGAAGGCGCATTTTCCGAACCGGTCGAAACAGCCCTTGGCTGGCATATCATTCGCGTGACCGGCATTACGCCGGAACAGACCGAAACCCTTGATCAGGTTCGCGACGATGTCGAGGCCGGTGTCCGGCAGTTCAAGGCCGAAGACGCGATCTATGATCTTGCCGCCAAGCTTGATGATGAACTTGGTGCCGGGACCCCGCTTGAAGAAGCCGCAAACGCGGTTGGCGCAAAAACCTATAAACTGAACGACGTTGTGCGTGGCGAAGGTCTGGGTACTGAAATCACCGACAGCGGTGAGATCAATGCCAAGATTTTCGAACTCGGCAAGGGCGAGGAAAGCTTCCTCGAAGAAACCTCGACCGGTGTTCGTTATGTCGCACGCGTTGATGACGTCACCCCGTCGGCACTGCGTCCGTTTGAAGACGTGCGTGATGACGTTGTTACCGCATGGAAAACCGATGAACGCAACCGTCTGATGCTTGAAAAAGCCGATCAGCTTGCCGCATCGATCAATGACCAGAATGCCGATATCGCAACGCTCGCTACTAGCGACAGTGCCGAACTCGAACAAAGCGGCCTGACCAAACGTACCGGTCAGGGCCTCCAAGGCAATGTCAGCCCGGCGGTAGCCGCAGCCCTCTTCACCCTTGAAGAAGGCAAGGCAAAGGCCGTTCAGTCCGGCGACAATGTTCTGGTTCTGAAACTTGATCAGATCAAAGCTGGCACCATTGCCGAAGGCGCTGCCGACCCTGTCGTGACCGAACTCAAACAGGGCCTGAACGAAGACATCCTTGCAGAATATCTTGATTACCTGCAGGACGAGATTTCGGTCAGCGTCAATAACAGCGTGATCAACGGTCTTTATCCGCAAACCGCGGCCAACTGATCCCGATCAGAAATGGGGGCGGCCTTTCATCGGGCCGCCCTTTTTCGTTAAACTCTGCGCTGCCTCATACCGCCCACCCCTAATCGACCAAAATTGGACAGACCATGGAAATCAAACCGGATTTCAACAGTTTCAAGCAGAACTACAATAACGGCATTTCACAGGTTCTCTGGACCTCGCTGACCGCTGATCTTGATACGCCCGTCTCGGCGTTTCTCAAGATCGCCGAAGGCATGCCCAACACCTATCTGCTTGAATCTGTCGAAGGCGGTGCCGTGCGCGGACGCTATTCATTCCTTGGCCTGCGCCCCGATCTGATCTGGCGCTGCTTTGGCCAAAAGGCAGAACTGAATCGTCGCGCCCTTGCCGATGCCGATGCGTTCGAAGATGAACCCGATGCACCGCTTGAAAGCCTCAAAAAGCTGATCGCCGAAAGCCACATCGCCCTGCCCGACAATCTGCCACCCATGAGCGCCGGTCTTGTCGGCTATATGGGTTATGACACCGTACGCCTGATGGAAAAGCTGCCCGATAGCAACCCGGATGAACTCGGCGTCCCTGACGGCATCTTTATCCGCCCGACGGTCACCGCAAGCTTCGATACCATCGCCGATACCGTTACCGTCGTAACCCCGGTCCGCCCCGAAACAGGCATAGATGCCGATGCGGCCTATGATCTGGCCTGTGCGCGCCTCAATGATGTCGTCCAGCAGTTCCAGCGCAACCTGTTCCTTGATCGCCGGTCCAAATCCGCCCCCGATACCCTGCCCGACCCAAAGGTCAGCGTCGACGAGGCCGGTTTTCACAAAATGGTCGATCAGGCCAAGGAATATATCCGCGCGGGCGATATCTTTCAGGTCGTGCTCTCGCAACGCTACACGCTGCCCTATCAATTGCCGCCCTTCGCCTTTTACCGCGCCCTTCGCCGGATCAATCCGTCACCTTTTATGTTTTATCTTGATATCGGCGGGTTTCAGGTTGTCGGCGCCAGCCCGGAAATCCTTGTCCGCCTGCGCGACGGCGAAGTCACCATTCGCCCGATTGCCGGAACGCGTCGGCGCGGCAAGACACCCGATGACGACAAGGTCATGGCCCAGGACCTGCTTGATGATCCCAAGGAACGTTCGGAACATCTGATGCTGCTTGACCTTGGGCGCAATGATGTCGGCCGTGTGTCCAAGCCCGGTACGGTGCGCGTCACCGACCGCGAACAGATCGAATACTATTCCCATGTCATGCATATCGTCTCGAACGTCGTTGGTCAGATCGACGACAAATATGATGCGATGGACGCGCTCAAGGCCGGTTTCCCTGCCGGAACGGTATCGGGCGCGCCAAAGGTCCGCGCCATGGAAATCATCGATGAACTGGAATCGGTCCGACGCGGCATTTATGCAGGTTGTATCGGCTATATCTCCGCCGATGGATCGATGGATACCTGCATCGCGCTGCGCACTGCGGTCATCAAGGACGAACAGATTCATATCCAGGCCGGTGCCGGGATTGTCGTAGACAGCAAACCGGAACTCGAACACAAGGAATGCCAGAACAAGGCAGGCGCGCTTATGGCCGCCGCCCGCGAAGCCCATCGCTTCGCCTGATTTCCTGCATTTTGGAACAAAAGAACAAGGCCCGCTTCATCTGCGGGCCTTGTTCTTTATCAACCTGTCGCACTCGGACTTGTTCGTCGCAGGATGTCGGTCACCGGCACCAGAACAAATCCCTTCGCCTGAATGGCGGGAATCCATTTTTGCAGGGCCTCCAGCGTCAGGTCACGCGGATGGCCAATCGCAATCGCAAATCCCTGATTGATTGCAACCTTTTCCGTCCGCGCCAGCATTTCGGCAATTTTGGTGGCATCATCGGCGTCATCAATGAACACGTCGCGCTCAAGCGCCGGGACATCATATTGGCGTGCCATCGAAAATCCGACCGACTTGGCACTGGTTTTGGAATCAAGGAACAGAAGCCCGCGTGATTTCATCACCTCCATCACCACCTGCATGCGTTCCGGGTCGGATGTGAATTTGCTGCCCATGTGATTATTCACACCGACATAGCCATAAAACCGGTCCAGCATCCAGGTCATCTCGCCCAATATCTTGTCGCGGTCAAATCCGGTGCGCAACGCATGCGGACCTGGATCGACCAATGCCGACGACGGCTCCATCGGCATATGAAGCATCACTTCATGCCCCCGCCCGCGCGCATCATTCACCTGACGCTGAAGGTCGCGCGCATAGGGCAGATAGGAAATCGTCACCGGTCCCGGCAACTCGATGGTGCGTGCGGTGCGCGGCTGATCAAGGCCCGCATCATCAATCACAATCGCGATAACCGGTGCGGTTCCCGTATCAGGGGTAAGGGCTGCGAATTTCTGCCATGGCGGCGGACCATCACTATGCGCGCCCCCGCTGATCCCGCCGGTATCGGGCGACACGGCAGGTTCAGGCGACTTTGTGACCGGTGCCTTCTGCGGTTGTCTGGTTTCGGGCGCAGTTTTTTCACCCGGCACACGTTCACCGACCATATATCCGGTCCGGTCGCGATTGCCGTTGCTTTCGCTGAAATCATAATTGCGGCTTTCCGGTACCGGGGCCGGTGCTGGCGTATATTCCGGTTCTGAATTGGCGGCCCGTTCGCCAAGATCACGCGACGCGCGATCCAGCTCAAGCATACTGCCTGCTGCAATGAATGCCGAAATGGTGCCCGCCACAATCGCACCGCCCAGCATGAAACGGCCAATGCCGCCCGATTTCCTCTTCGGTGCAGCCTTGCTACGGCCTGTTTTTCGCGGTGCCGCTTTTTTCTTTTTGGCGGGTTGTGCCCGGCGTGCCACGCTCTGGTCTCCAGTCTCGTTTGCTGGGTCGTGTTACCCATATGGTGATTATACGCCAATTATCGCGGCTTGTGTTTGGAAGCTTTTAAACCCGATCAGGTTAGCACCCTGTTAAAGCCGCAAACAAAGACCGCAAACAATGGCAGGAAAATGGTTTTTGCAATCGCTTGACGTAGCGGCAATGCCGTTTATTCTCTGCCCGATCTGATATTCACAGCCCGGCGCCACGATGTATCTCCTCATCGATAATTACGACAGCTTCACATTCAATCTGTGGCACTATCTGCGCGAACTCGGTCCCGAGGTCGACGTCCGCCGCAATGATGAAATCTCGGTTGATGATGCGCTGGCTTTAAAGCCCGAAGGCATCGTGATCTCGCCCGGTCCCTGCGATCCGGATCGCGCGGGTATCTGTCTTGATCTGATCAGGGCATCGGCGGGCAAGGTTAAGCTGCTTGGCGTCTGCCTTGGTCATCAGGGCATCGGTCAGGCCTTTGGCGGCAATGTCGTGCGCGCGCCCGAATGCATGCATGGCAAAACCGATGCGATGGTGCACGAAGGCAAAAGCGTGTTTAACGGCCTGCCCAGCCCGTTTGAAGCGACCCGTTACCATTCATTGGTTGTTGATCGCGCAACCCTGCCCGATTGCCTTGAAATCACGGCGGAAAACGGGGATGGTCTGATCATGGGGCTGCGTCACAAACAGCATCAGATTCATGGTGTCCAGTTCCATCCCGAAAGCATCGCATCCGAACATGGCCATGCCCTTTTGAAGAATTTTATAGACTTCCCCGGCGCATGAAACCGCACCGGACCGCTAACCGAGGAAACCCGCATGTCGACTGAATATGACCTGAAGCCGATCCTGGCCAAAGTCGCAAATGGCGAAAAACTGAACGAAGAACAGGCCGAACAGGCCTTCGACGTTCTGATGTCCGGTCAGGCAACGCCGTCGCAGATGGGGGCTTTCCTGATGGCGCTGCGCCTGCGCGGTGAAACGGTCGATGAAATCACCGGGGCGGCGCGTGTCATGCGCTCCAAGGCGACCGGCATTATCGCCCCGCCCAATGCGGTTGATACCTGTGGTACTGGTGGCGATGGCAGCGGCACCTTCAATATCTCGACCGGGGCGGCAATCGTTGCGGCGGCCTGCGGCGCCATCGTTGCCAAGCACGGCAACCGCGCGGCGTCGTCAAAATCGGGATCGGCCGATGTTCTGATGGCGCTTGGCGTCAATCTCGATGCCGATATGGCGCTTCTTGAAAAGGCGCTAAAGGAAATCAATCTGTGCTTCATGATGGCAACGCGCCATCACTCGGCCGTGCGTCACGTGATGCCGACCCGCGTTGAAATGGGCACGCGCACGATCTTCAACCTGCTGGGACCGCTGGCCAACCCGGCCAAAACCAAACGCCAGGTCATGGGTGTTTTCGCCCGTGAATGGGTCGAACCGATTGCCCATGTGCTGAACCGCCTTGGTTCCGAACATGCATGGGTTGTCTATGGTCATAGCGGCCTTGATGAAATTTCAACAACCGGCCCGACCTTTGTCGCCGAAGTCAAAAACGGCACGGTTACGACCTTTGAAATCAACCCCGAAGATTACGGCCTTGAAATCGTCACCCTTGATGCGCTTAAAGGCGGCGACGCCCAGACAAACGCGCAGGCCATTCTCGATCTTCTTGCCGGTAAAAAAAGCGCCTATCGCGATATCGTTCTGCTGAATGCCGCAGCCGCCCTTGTGGTGACCGACATCGCAACCGATCTTGCCGATGGCATCGCAAAGGCCCGCACCGCAATCGATTCCGGCAAAGCCGCAGAAACCCTGCAGGCACTTGTCCGCATTTCCAATCAGGGGACCGCAGCGTGAGCGACGTACTCGAACGTATCTGTAACGACAAACGCGATCATATCGCTGCCTGCAAGGCGCGAAAGTCACTTGCCGACCTCGAAACCGCCGCCAGATCGCAATCCGCCCCACGCGGCTTCATTAGGGCGCTTGAAACATCGGTTGCGGATGGTCGTTACGGCCTGATTGCCGAGATTAAAAAGGCATCCCCGTCCAAGGGCCTGATCCGCCCGGATTTCAATCCGCCCGTTCTAGCACAGGCCTATAAGGCCGGTGGGGCAAGTTGCCTGTCGGTCCTGACCGACATCCCCTATTTCCAGGGCGATGACAGCTATCTGATCGCGGCACGTGCCGCCGTTGACCTGCCGGTCCTGCGCAAGGATTTCATGCTTGACCCCTATCAGGTGACCGAAGCCCGGGCGTTGGGTGCCGATTGCATCCTTCTGATCATGGCAGCCCTCGAAGACGCTCAGGCCGCCGAGCTTGAAGACGCAGCAAACAGCCTTGGCATGGATGTCCTGATCGAGGTGCACAACGCCCCGGAACTCGAACGCGCCCTGAAACTGAAATCAAAGCTTCTCGGCGTGAACAACCGCAATCTGAAAACGCTCGAAGTCTCCCTGACCACGACCGAAGAACTCGCTGGTATGGTCGATGACAGCCGGATGCTGGTCGCCGAAAGCGGCCTGTTCACACACGATGACCTCGCCCGCATGGCAAAGGTCGGCGCGCAATGCTTCCTGATCGGCGAAAGCCTGATGCGTCAGGACGACGTAACCGCCGCCACCCGCAATATTCTTGGCCTCGCGGCCTGATACCGTTACAGGATACAGGCATGGCAGACAAACTTTCGCATATCGACGCTGCTGGTAATGCCGTCATGGTCGATATTTCGGCCAAGACCGATACCGCGCGCGTCGCCATCGCAAAGGGCCGTGTCCTGATGTCGGCGGAAACGGCCCGGCTGATTGCCGAACGCGGCCATAAAAAGGGCGACGTTCTTGGCATCGCCCAGCTTGCCGGGATTATGGGGGCCAAGAAAACCGCTGACCTGATCCCGCTTTGCCATCCCCTGCCTCTAACCTCGGCCGAAGTCACGCTGGAACTCGCAACTGACACCGATGCGGTAGATATTGTCGCGACATGCAAAACCACCGGCAAAACCGGGGTGGAAATGGAAGCCCTGACCGCCGTTTCCGTTACCGCACTTACCGTGTTCGATATGTGCAAGGCGGTCGATAAAGCCATGCGGATTACCGATATTCGCGTTGTCCACAAGGAAGGCGGAAAGTCGGGTACTTTCACCGCCGACTGATCCCTGGAAATACCCAAATTTCGTTTCTTGACCGAAAGAATGCCCTTAAACGGTGATTTTTCGGGTTGTGGTGCTTGACGAACAAGCAGAACCAAAGTAGAACATTTATGTATTCGGTTTGTTCTTATTACTGGTTCGGAAAAAATCATGCTGACGCGCAAGCAATACGAATTGCTGGTCTATATCGATAATTACCTTCGCGATCATGGCATCTCGCCCTCTTTTGACGAGATGAAAGAAGCCCTGAGCCTGAAATCCAAATCCGGCATTCATCGCCTGATCACCGGGCTTGAGGAACGCGGTTTTATTCGCCGTCTCGCCCATCGGGCCCGCGCGCTCGAAGTCCTGCGTCTTCCGGATAATAATGATGACGACGCCGCGGAAACGCCCAACAATGTTACCTCTATCGCCTCCGCGCGAAAGGCTGCGCATCGGCCGGCAACCGTGCCTTCGGCCTTTTCGGAATCGGGTGAATCCGTTTCCCTGCCGCTGTTTGGCCGGATTGCGGCGGGTACCCCGATCGAAGCCCTTCGCGATCAGACCACAATGGTGCAGGTCCCGGCAGCGCTTCTGGGAACCGGCGATCACTATGCGCTTGAAGTTTCCGGTGATTCGATGATCGATGCCGGTATTCTCGATGGCGACACCGTCCTGATCCAGCGTTGCGAACAGGCCAATGATGGCTCCATCGTTGTCGCACTGGTCGACGACGCCGAAGCCACTCTGAAACGCCTGAAACGTGGCCGTGGCGAAGTTCTGCTGGAACCGGCCAATGCGCGTTATGAAACGCGCGCGCTGTCGCCTGATCGTGTCCGCATTCAGGGACGTCTGATCGGTTTGCTCCGCCAATACTGATAGAATACCGAATAAACCGAACAAACCGAAAGAAACGCCGTCGGCCTTGCCTGGCGGCGTTTTTTATTTGACCACCCTGCCCCCGATGATAATCCACGGCCAGATGCCGGACGTTTCACGCACGGTTTCGATCACCGGGGCAGCATCGGGCCGCAACGCAACCGAGACGCCCCCCTGCCACCACAACAGGTCATCATCGATGACAGTCACATCCGGCGCACAGATATCACGCGGCATATCGCGTTTCAGGCTGATGATCATATCGCCATGGCGGCATGCATAGAACGGATTGGCAAGATCATTGGCAATGATCACCTGCCGTCCGGCGATCCTGACGGAACAAACCGTTGCGTCGCATTTTTCGATGACATTGCCGGCATCATGATCGGCGATACCAAATCGCGCCATCCAGACCGACTGCTGAAAATCCGAAATGCCTTCGGGCAGGACAAGTTTGTCGCGCACCCTGTCGCGAATTGCCCAGCTTTCCTGATCCCCCGAAACCAGAATATCCGCCGGGCGATACAGGATTTGCGCCGCAATCGCCACGCATAACGGAATGACAGCCAACCGGGCAATCGCGTTCCCCCGCCAGACCAGCCACCAGGCCATCGCCATCATGATGCCGATGGCAAATACGGCACTAAACTGCTCGACATGCCAAAGCCCCCAGGCCTGATCGGCGGCAAGGCTTGCGGTTTCAATCAACAATGTCAGTCCCGGCTTCATCAACCACAATGCCAGTCCCCCGGCTCCGAACGGCATCAGAACAAGCGTCGCCACAATCAGCGGCATCACCCAGAACGCCATCACCGGAATGGCAATCAGGTTGGACACGATCCCGATCATCGAAATCCGCCCGAAATGAAACCCGATGATCGGCGCGGTCACCGCCGTAACCAGCAACCCGGTCATCACCAGCCCGGCAAAAAACAGCCAAAGCCGGAATAGCCATGACCGATCCCCCGACTTGTCAAACCATCGCCTGCCCGGACCATCATAAAACGCCACCAGAACCGACACCGCCGCAAAGGAAAGCTGAAAGCTTGGCCCCAATACCGCATCGGGCCGCAGGATCAGAACAACCAGCGCCGCAAACGCCACCAACCGCAACGATATCGCCCGCCGATCCAGCAGCAACGCAATCCAGACAATCGTCAACGTCACAAAGGCACGCTGCGTCGGCACACTGGCCCCTGACAGGCCAAGATAGATCACGGCTGCTCCCATCGCCCCGATAGCCGCCCATTTCTTGATCGGAAACCGCAGCGCAAGGGCGGGAATGGCCGCCATGCCAAACCGCAGGAAAAAGAAAACCGTCCCGCTTAAAAGCCCCATATGCAGCCCGGAAATCGCCAGAAGATGCGCCAATCCCGATTTGCGAAGATCATCGGCAATTTTCGCACTGACATCGCCGCGTTCGCCGACAATCAGTGCCTTGGCAATCCCGGCCTCTGCGCCGGTAAGGCTCTGATCGATTGCCGTCATGATCGTCAGGCGCAGACTTTCGATCCGGTCCGAAACCGGCTGCATCATTCCTGTTTCGGCCTTCTTGGTCACACTATATTTATGGCCGAAAACAAACCCGGTCGCCCCGATCCCGTCCAGATATAATCCGCGTGAAAAATCCGGGTCGCCCGGCGCGGAGGCCGCGCGCAACGGAAACAGCCGTGCCGTTGCCACGATATGATCCCCAACGGAAAGCTCATCCCCACCCGGAAGGCTCAATCGCACCTTCCAGTCAAATGCCCGGTCCTCAAGCCCCGCGATCCGCATTGGTGCCACGGTCATGCGCATCCGCCCGCCCCGTGGTTCCAGAAGCGTGATGTCGCCCTCGATCTCTGTCATGTAAAGCGTCTTGGTCAGAAGCCCGGATGGCGCCCTTTCAAGATGGATGGATGCAATCAGCAACCCGCCACAAAAACCCGCCAGCAGCAGAATGCCAAAGAATGGCAAAACCCAGCGTCGCGAAATCCACAATCCGGACAGCAAAAGAATCACCGCAAGGCCGGCTTGCTGTACCGTCAGGCGCGCAGGAAGTGAAAAATACGCCGCACATCCCAACCCGAAGAATATAACCGTGCACAGGATCCAGGAATTTCTGCGCGCGGCCAACAACAATCCTGTTTGCGAAAATATTCTCGCAACATATTGATTTTTATTAATTCCATCACGACTTATTCGACGAATGTACAATAGCCTGCCCGGCGCACAGTTTCTATCTATCATCGGCTGTGGTGCAACACCGCCGCATATGTGTTATAGCGTGCACGCCAAAAGTCATTACGACAAGCAACAACATCCAGCCAACGGATAGAGTGAATGACGGTTGTTACCCGTTTTGCCCCGTCTCCGACCGGGTTTCTACATATCGGCGGCGCACGCACCGCCCTTTATAACTGGCTTTATGCCAAACACACCGGCGGCAAATTCCTGCTGCGCATCGAAGACACCGACCGGGAACGGTCCACCCCCGAAGCCGTCGATGCCATCTTTGATGGGCTAAGCTGGCTTGGCCTGACCGCAGACGAAGAACCGACCTTCCAGTTCGCCCGTCGCGACCGCCACGCCGAAGTCGCCCATGAACTGATCAAGGCCGGGAAAGCCTATTATTGCTATTGCTCGCAGCAAGAACTTCAGGAAATGCGCGAAAAGGCCCGCGCCGAAGGCCGCCCGATGAAATATGACGGCACCTGGCGCGACCGCGATGCATCCGACGCCCCGGCTGGCGTCAAACCTGTCGTGCGTCTGAAGGCACCGCAGGACGGCGATGCCGTGATTTCCGATCAGGTACAGGGCGATGTCCGCGTTGCCAATGAACAGCTTGACGATTACGTTATTCTGCGTGGCGATGGCACCCCGACCTATATGCTGTCGGTCGTTGTCGATGACCACGATATGGGCATTACTCACGTGATCCGTGGCGATGACCATCTGACCAATGCGTTTCGCCAGAAGGCGCTTTACGACGCGATGGGATGGGATGTCCCGACCTTTGCCCATATTCCGCTGATCCACGGCCCGGACGGCGCCAAGCTGTCCAAACGTCATGGTGCGCTGGGTGTTGATGCCTATCGCGATGAAATGGGTTTCCTGCCCGAAGCGGTAAACAACTACCTGCTGCGTCTTGGCTGGGGTCACGGGGACGAGGAAATCATTTCCCAGGAACAGGCCATTGAATGGTTTGACATCAAAGATGTTGGCAAGGGTGCGGCGCGTTTCGACTTCGCCAAACTGACCAACCTCAATGGCGTTTATCTGCGCCAAGCGGATGATACCCGCCTTGCAAACGACATTGCACCGCTGATCGCAAAACAGATTGGCGTCGATGCAATTGACGCAGCGCAAAAAGAAATCTTGATCAAAGGCATGTCAGGGCTTAAAGAAAGAGCCAAGACACTCATCGAGCTCGCCGACTCTTCGGCCTTCTATGTTACGGACGGCGTCATGTCGTTTAACGAGAAAGCTCAGTCCCTGATTGATAGCGCCCCCGAAGGCCTGTTTGCCGAACTGGCAAAGGAACTCGACGCGCTTGAAAACTGGACAGAAGAGAACGTTGACGCAAGCGTTCGCAACATTGCCGAAAAACTCGATCAGAAACTCGGCAAAGTCGCGCAGCCCTTGCGGGCCGTGCTCACCGGTTCCAACTCATCGCCTGGCATCTTCGAAGTAATGATCGTGCTTGGCAAATCCCAAACGCTGAAACGCATCCGCAAATTCGATGCCCAATAACAGCGTAAAATAAAAAACTTAAACACTGAATTTGCGCTTTGTGCGCCGCAGCACTATGCTGCACACAACTTGAAAACCGTGTTCGTTCAAACAGGGAAGGAAAAATAGTCATGGCTCAGAATTCCAAGACTTCCCACACCGTGACACTGACCGACAATGCCACTGGCAAGTCGATCGAATTGCCGGTGATCGAGGGTAGCGTTGGTCCGTCTGTAATCGACATTCGGAAACTCTACTCCGAAACCGGATATTTCACCTATGACCCGGGCTTCACCTCGACCGGCTCCTGCCAGTCCGAGCTGACCTATATTGACGGCGATGTCGGCATCCTGCGTCACCGCGGCTATGCCATTGATGAGCTTGCCGAACAATCCGATTTCCTCGAAGTTTGCTATTTGCTGATTTACGGCGATCTGCCGAATGCAAAAGACAAGGCGCAATTTGAAAATGACATCACCATGCACACCATGGTGCATGAGCAGATGCGCAATTTCTATAACGGTTTCCGCCGCGACGCCCACCCGATGGCCATTATGTGCGGTGTGGTTGGCGCGATGTCTGCTTTCTATCATGACAGCACCGACATCAACGACCCGAACCAGCGCCTGATCTCGGCCTATCGCCTGATCGCGAAAATGCCGACCATCGCTGCGATGGCGTATAAATACTCGATCGGTCAGCCGTTCCGTTATCCGAACAACAAACTCGGCTATGCAGAAAACTTCCTGCAGATGATGTTCGGCAACCCGTGCGAAGACTATGAAGTCAACCCGGTCCTTGCGCGCGCAATGGATCGTATCCTGATCCTTCATGCCGACCACGAACAGAACGCATCGACCTCGACCGTCCGTCTGGCCGGTTCTTCTGGGGCAAATCCGTTTGCATGTATCGCTGCCGGTATTGCCTCCCTCTGGGGTCCGGCACATGGCGGTGCGAACGAAGCCGTTCTGAAAATGCTCAACGAAATCGGCGATGTGAAAAACATTCCGGAATTCGTCAACAAGGCAAAAGACAAGAACGATCCGTTCCGTCTGATGGGCTTTGGTCACCGGGTTTACAAAAACTACGACCCGCGCGCCAAGGTCATGCAGGAAACCTGCCACGAAGTTCTCAAGGAACTCAATGTACAGGACCCGCTGCTTGACGTTGCACAGGAACTCGAACGCATCGCACGCGAAGACGAGTACTTCATCGAGAAGAAACTCTATCCGAACGTCGATTTCTATTCGGGCATCATCTTCAAGGCGATGGGCATCCCGGAAAGCATGTTCACCGTGCTGTTCGCAGTTGCCCGTACCGTCGGCTGGATCGCCCAGTGGAAAGAAATGATCGAAGATCCGTCGCAGAAAATCGGCCGTCCGCGCCAGTTGTTCACCGGTGTTTCCGAACGTCCGTTCGTTCCGGTCAACAAGCGTTAATCTGCGCCACGATTGATACAGAAAAGGCCCGGATCATTCCGGGCCTTTTTGCGTTTTGATCAATTGGGTGCTGCGTTACCAGGAGCCGGTGTTTTCCATGCTGGCCCATGGCTCGGCCGGGGCAAGGCTTTCGCCCTTTTGCAGGAATTCAATCGAAATCCCGTCCGGCGAACGGACAAACGCCATATGGCCGTCACGCGGCGGACGGTTAATGGTGACACCCGCATCCATCAGCTTCTGGCAAAGCGCATAAATATCGTCGACCTCATAGGCAAGATGGCCGAAATTGCGCCCGCCGGAATAGCTTTCCGGGTCCCAGTTATAAGTCAGTTCAAGTTCCGGGGCCTTGTTGACCTTGGCACTGGCTTCATCGGCAGGCGGCGCAAGATAAATCAGGGTGAAACGCCCCTTCTCGCTTTCAATGCGCCGGGTTTCTTTCATGCCAAGCAGTTCGCAGTAGAAACGCATGGATGCATCCACATCCTCGACACGCACCATGGTGTGCAAATAACGCATTGGAAAAGCCTCCGTCATTGATTGGTCAATGACGCCAAACTATGCGTTATTGCCCGCTAATGCCAGTCTTGGCAGATGAATTTTTCTCTATGATTTCAAGGATGACGTCCGCGGCCTTCTCGCTCGGCGGCCGGTCGCCAAAGCCAAGCATGGTTGTGGCCGCGTCGAACCCGTCCAGTTGCGCCGCCCGACCTTCGCCGTCGGCCATAAGCGATTTCAGAACCGGCACGATACGGTTCGGCCTGCAATCCTGTTGCAGGAATTCCGGCACAAGCTTTTTGCCAAGCACCAGATTGACGATGGTCACCGTATCAATCCGCAACAATCGCCGCGCAATCCATGCCGTAATCGGGCTTAATTTATAGCCGATCACATGCGGCACCCCCGTTATCGCCAGTTCAAGCGACACGGTCCCGGATGCCGCAAGGGCCGCATGGGACGCGGCAAACGCATCGCGCCTGTCCTGATCCCCGGTCACGACAATCGGGCGCAGCGGCCAGTCGGCAACCGCATCACCGACAACCTGTGCAACCTTGCTCACCGTCGGCACAACAATTCTTGCATCGGGGAAATCCTCATCCAATCGTTCGCAGACATCTCGGAAAACCGGCAACAGACGGGTGACTTCCGAATTGCGACTGCCCGGAAGAACCGTCAGGATTTTGCAGTCCGCTGCGATACCGTGCTGTTCACGGAATCGGTCCGCATCGCCGCCATGCCGTTCCTCGACCGCGGAATGCCCGATAAAGCTGGTCGGAAGCCCGACCCGCTCGAAATAGGGCGGCTCGAACGGCAGCAACGCCAACAAATGATCGAGGAAACCCGCAATCTTCTTTGCCCGCCCCGGCCGCCATGCCCAGACCGACGGCGCAACATAATGCACCAGCGGAATCCCCCTGCCTTTCAGCTTCTTGCCAACGCGAAAACTGAAATCCGGGGCATCAATGGTGATGACCACATCAGGCTGCTGCTCAAGGGCATATTCCGCCGTCTGGCGGATACGTTTTAACAAATGCGGAATATGCGGCAGAACCTCGGCAAGGCCCATAACCGACATCTCATCCATAGGAAACAGGCTCTCAAGCCCCTCACCCGTCATGCGCGGGCCACCAACACCGATGAAACGGATTTCGGGATGACGCGCCTTTATGGCCGACATCAACCGACCACCCAACTGATCCCCGGATGCCTCGCCGGCCACCAGCATGATTTTCGCGGTCTGGATTTTTGGTTTATTCATCCTGTGCCGGTTCCTGCACCGAAATCCCGACAATGAACAATCCAAGTTCATCGGCACGTTTGACGGTTTTCTTGCGATCAATGATCATCGTGCCACCCGCAAGCAACGCAATGCCGCGCAATCCGGCATCATGCGCATTTTCCACGGTCGAAACACCAATCGCCGGAAGGTCAAGACGCCTGTCCTGCTGCGGCTTTGCCGACTTCACCAGAACACCGCCAACACCTTCGCGGCGATAGCCGGCAGACCGCCGGATCATTTCATCCGTGCCTTCGATGGCTTCAAGTGCCAGAACAAGCCCCTGCTGCACGACACAGCCCTGTCCGACATCGGCGGCACCCAAAACCCGGGCAACCTTCAGACCGTGCTGTGCATCGGCCATCGCCTGTGCATCGGGCTTCACCTTGCCCAGAACACCTTCCTCAACCGCGAGGTCGCTCAAAATCTCGTGTGCGCCGACCAGACGGAAACCGTCACGTTCAAGCTCACCGGCAACCAGACGCAGCAAACCATCATCGCCAAGCGACTTCATCCCGACTTTCATCAGCAATTTCGCCGCCCGCCAATCGGGCCGGATCGATGCAAATGATGGACGCGCAACCTTGCCCGCAAGGACAACATCACGGCATTCTTCGGATTTCAGACGATCAAGGATTTTCGCCGCCGCCCCGATGCGAAGCGACGTATGGGGATATGCATCCAATGCCGGATCATCGGCATGGGCATCAAGCTTCACGATAAAAACATCCCGCCCGGCAGCCGTCGCCGCAGCCGCCAAACGGGCGGGAAGCGCACCACCCCCGGCAATGATACCAAGCTTTGCTGCGGGGTTATCCTGCGGAGCTGTCATATTTCGGCGTACATACGGAACGCATGCTTTCCGCTTTCAGGAAGGTGATGATTTCCATGACCGGCCCGACATCCTCGAAATCTTTCGAGACTTCCTCAACCCGCTCGGCAAGCGTACCTTCCTGCGCAAACAAAAGACGATACGCCTTGCGAAGCGCATGAATGGTCTCGCGATCAAATCCGCGGCGCTTCAACCCGACAAGGTTAAGCCCCGAAAGATAAGCACGGTTACCAATCACCGAACCATAAGGAATGATATCGCTTTCAACACCGGTCATGCCGCCGATCATCGCATGTTTGCCAATGCGGACAAACTGATGCACCGCCGAAAGACCGCCGACAATCGCAAAATCGTCGACCATGACATGGCCAGCAAGGGTCCCGTTATTGACCAGAATGCAATGATTGCCAATATGGCAGTCATGCCCGACATGCGCGCCTGCCATAAACAGGCAGTCATCGCCAATCGTGGTCTCCATCCCGCCGCCTTCTGTGCCGGGATTAAGGGTCGCCCCTTCTCGGATCTTGTTGCGTTTGCCAATGATCAGACGCGAGGGTTCGTTCTTGAATTTCAAATCCTGCGGCGCATGACCAACTGACGCAAACGGAAAGATCGTACTGTCTTCACCAATTGACGTAATTCCGGCGACCACGACATGGCTGTGCAGCTTGACGCGATCACCCAGAACCGCCTGCGGTCCGACAACACAGTACGGACCGATTTCTACATCCTGGCCAATCTGGGCGCCGTCTTCGACAATGGCGGTTGGATGCACTTTTGACATTATCAGTTGCCCCGGATCATCGCGGCGATGGTGGCTTCTGCAACGACCTGATCGTTAACGCGGACTTCACTTTCAAACTTCCAGACCGGGCCACGGCTCTGTTTTTTCTTCACATGAATATGCATGACGTCACCCGGCACAACCGGCTTGCGGAACCGAGCGTTATCAATACTCATGAAATAAACCAGCTTGCCTTCGGCATCCTCACCAAGGGTCTGAACCACAAGAATGGCCGCCGTCTGCGCCATGCTTTCGATGATCAGAACGCCAGGCATGATCGGCTGTTCCGGGAAATGGCCTGTAAATTGCGGCTCGTTCATCGTCACGTTTTTGATGCCAACGGCGGAATCGTCGACAGCAATATCAACAACCTTGTCGATCAGCAGGAACGGATAACGATGCGGAATCATTTCCAGAATGCGCTGAATATCAACACTTACCAATTCGGTCATAGGTATTGCCCTTACTTCTTTTTCCGTATCAGCCGCGATAAGGCCACGGTCTGTTTATGATATTCCATTACCGGCACAGCGGGGCTGCCGCCAACGGTTTCGCCCGCGCCGATATTTTTCATGACACCAGATTGCGCGGCAATTTTCGCGCCATCACCAATTTCAAGATGTCCGGTAATCCCGGCCTGACCCGCGGCAACAACAAAATTGCCAAGCTTGGTCGATCCTGAAATCCCGACCTGGGAAACGATAACACATCCCATGCCAAGTTCGACGTTATGGCCGATCTGAACAAGGTTGTCGATACGGCAACCATTGCCAATCACCGTATCAGGCCCCGCCCCCCGGTCGATTGTCGAATTGGCCCCGACTTCGACATCATTGCCAATCACGACACGGCCAAGCTGCGGCACTTTAAGGTGCCCCTGTGCGCCCATGGCAAATCCGAAACCATCCTGCCCGATGCGAGCCCCCGGATAAATCAGGCACAGATTGCCAATCAGGCAATGGCTGATTGTCGCCCCGGCACCGATCCTGCTTCCGGCCCCGATCACGACACCTTCACCGATCACCGCATTGCTGGAAATGATGACGCCATCGCCAATTTCGCAATTCTCGCCAATCACGGCCCCGGCGTCGATCTGAACACCTTTGCCGATCATGGCGGTATCGGCGACAATCGCGTGCGGTGAAACAACACCATTGGCGGCGTCAAACGGATAATATGCCGTTGCCGCCTTGGCATATGCCCGGTACGGATCGCTGGTCGTGAACAGCACCATATCGGCAGGCGCACGATCAACGAACTCTGGCCGGACAAAACACCCGCCGGCAGAACTGCTGACAAAGGCATCAAGATATTTGCGATTGTCAAAGAAGCTCAGGATCGATGCATCCGCATTCTGAAGCGGTGACACATCATCAAAGCGGCGTGACGGATCAGGTGCATTCACCAGTTCCGCTCCGGTCAGTTCGGCAATTTCCTGAACGCTGAACGGTCCCTTGCGTTTGAAAAACCGGGAATCAGCCATCAGGAGGCTTCCTTGAACTCGACGGTAAGGGTCGGCATGGCCTTGTTCACAAGGTCAAATACTTCCTTGGACGCATCCATGGCGTTGGCATGCAGGATCACCTGACTTTTGTGCAGTACCAGCGTTGCCTTGCGCTGCTCGGCAACATCGGCAATTACTTCAATCAGCGTTTTCTGGAATTTCACGCGCGATTCATTAAGCGCCTGATCCAGAATACGGTTGCGCCCCTGTGCAAACTTCTGAAAATCGGCAACTTTCTGCTGAAATTCTTTCTGTTTCTGCTGAATAACATCGGCAGACAGAAGGGTTCGCTGCTGGGCGATTTCCTGCTCTTCCTTCCGCAGACCCTGCTGGCGCTTTTCGATTTCCTGCTGATAGGCTTCCTGACGCGTTTTGATCTGCTTTGTCATATCCTGCATGGCAGATGCTTCACGCATAATGCCTTCAAAATCGACAATCATCACAACGGCCTCTGTATTTCCGGCAGCATTTTCCTGCGCCGACGCCATTGTTACTGATGCGAATGCCAGAACAATCGCAAGGAAGGCGGTCTGGATAGATTTCATCATTTTCATCAGAATCTGGTTCCGAAACTCAGTCGGAACACTTCCTCTTTGTCGAAGTCTTCTTTGAGAACAGCCTGCGAAAGGTCAACACCAATCGGGCCAAACGGAGATTCCCAGCCTACCCCAAAACCAACAGACGCCCTGAGCGAACCTTCATCATAGATTTCACCAGGCCGTGCGCCATCAACCCCCTCGGAAGCACCGAAATCACTGAATACACGACCGGTAAGTGCAAATTCGGACGGCAACCCTAACGGGAAGTCCATCTGCACGGTACCGGTATAGAAGAATTTGCCGCCAACCGCATCTTTCGTTGCAATATCGCGCGGCCCGACACCGGCCGATTCAAAACCACGAAGGTTTGCACCACCTGTAAAGAAGCGCTGCGAAATACGCGTATCGTCGCCAATACCAAAGATGTAACCGGTCGACGCCTTGGTCGACAGCACCCACGTCTTTTCGCGATCAAGCGGATAGTAGTACCCGCCATTCACGCGTGTACGAAGATAGGTTTCCGAACCGCCAAGCCCGGCGAAATCGTTGGAAACCTGAACGAAATAGCCTTCTTTCGGCGTAAGCGTGCTGTCGCGCTGATCATAGGTAAGCGTCTGACCAATCGTTGACTCGGAAAACTCGGGGTCTTCTTCACGAAGCAGACGCGATGCGTCGCTATCGATGTCGGAATATTCGTTAACCGCATACCCGTAACGCACCGACTGCGACAATGCTTCGGAATAACGGAAACCGGACCGCAAACCGATACCGGTCTGCTTTTCGTCATATGAACTTTCGTCCTGATTGTCTTCTTCGCGGCGATAGATATCAAAGCCCGCACTGACATCCCGATCAAGGAAGTACGGCTCGGTAAAGGACAGATCGACCTGCTGGCTGGATGACCCAATCGTAAAGCCAAGACGCAGGTCCTGCCCTTTGCCAAGCAGGTTGCGTTCGCGGATACCGGCCTGACCGAAGGCACCATCATCCGTGCCGTACCCGGCACCAATCGAAAACTCGCCGGTCGACTTTTCTTCAACATCAACCTCAAGAACCGTCTGGTCGGGCGAACTGCCCGGCAGGGTCTTGACGTCAACCGATTTAAAGAAGTTCAGGTTTTCAACACGCTGGCGCGAACGTTTGAGTTTCGAACTGCTGAACGCGTCACCTTCAACAAGGCGGAATTCACGACGGACAACTTCGTCAAGCGTGCGGACGTTGCCAACCACGTCGATGCGTTCGACATAAACCTTCGGACCTTCGGCGATGGTGAAGGTGATATTGATAACGCCGGTCTCGCGGTCACGCTGGATATTCGGGCGAATATCAATGAATGCATAACCCTGGTCACCGATGCTGTTGGTCAGGGCATCAATCGCATCATCAACAAGGTCGGCATTGTACCAGTCGCCTTTTTCAATCTCGATCAGGGGCGTCAATGTCGCCGGATCGATCTTGTCGATCTGCGATACGATATTGATATCGCCAAACTTGTAACGCTGACCTTCGCTGACCGTGTAGGTGATAAAGAAATCAGACCGATCAGGCGTCAGTTCGGCCACGGAAGACAGAACCTGGAAATCGGCATAACCGGCTGAAAGATAGTAACGACGCAGAAGTTCGCGGTCGAACGTGACGCGATCCGGGTCATAGTTATCGTCAGAAGTCAGGATTTTCCACCAGGCGCTTTCGGTTGTCCGGATAACTTCGGACAATTCACCATCGTCAAATGCCTTGTTTCCAACGAAGTTGACCTTGCGCACCCCGGTGGCCTCGCCCTCGTCAATTTCAAAGACAAGGTCGACACGATTCTGTTCAAGCTGAATGACTTTGGGCTCAACGGTCGCGGCAAACCGGCCGGAGCGACGGTACAGCTCAAGAATACGCTGCACATCAGCCTGAACCTTGGTGCGGGTGTAAACGACACGAGGGCGCAACTGAAGTTCCGTACCAAGCACGTCGTCCTTCAGGCGCGTGTTGCCCTCAAAGGCGATCCGGTTGATGATCGGGTTTTCAACCACATTGATTTTCAGAACGCCCTGATCAAATCCGATCGACACGTCGGCAAACAGGCCGGTTGAAAACAGCGACTTCAGCGATTCGTTGATTTTTTGCGGATCGTAGGGATCGCCCTCTTTTACCGACAGGTATGCGTTAACCGTCTCGCTTTCGATACGGTTATTGCCGTCAACACGGATCTCGCGAATAACGCTTGATCCCTGCGCGTAGGCCACTATCGGAATTATGGTTGGCGCGGTTCCACCAAGCAAGACTGCTGCTAACGCAGCCGCTTTTACATTACGCAGCAAATTCAACCCCCTGATGCCGTATATCATCAGCCTACCAGGCCTTTGAAGAAATTCCAGACGCCCAACTGCGTCAGGTCGTTCCAAGTTGCAAAGATGATTAAGCTGAATACCAAACCTGCCCCAAGACGGAAACCATATTCTTGTGCTTTTGCGCCCAAGGGCTTACCGCGAATGGCCTCAATCGCATAAAACACCAGATGACCACCATCCAGAACCGGAACAGGCATCAGGTTAATCAACCCAAGGCTGATCGAAAGATACGCCATAAAGAACAGAAGCGGTCCAATCCCCCCCTCGGCAACCTCGCCCGACATCTGCGCGATGCGGATCGGACCGCCAAGTTCGGAACTGTCACGTTCGCCCGAAATCATCTCACCCAATGCCGACAATGTCTGCGAAATCAGATTCCAGGTCGATGAAAACGCCTTGCCGGTCGCATCGATAATTCCATCGCGCTGGGTTTCAAACGCACCGGCGGTCACGCCCAGACGACCGAATGTCTGTACGTCGTCACCTTCACCAGTCGTTACGGCTTCCGGCGTCACCTGAATGTCGATTTCCTGCCCGTCACGCATTACCGAAAGCGAAACCGGCGCACCGGCATTGCCCCGGATCACGTCCGAAAGCTCGCTGAACCACGCAATCGGCTGCCCATTGATCGCATTGATCCGGTCATGGGGCTGCAATCCGGCAACCGCCGCCGGGCTGCCGTCAACCGCCTCGCCCACCACCGGCAGGGCGCGCTGCTGGCCAACGGCGGCAAACAGAACGGTGAAAACCACAATCGCAAACAGGAAATTGGCCAACGGACCGGCAAAAACGATGGCCGCACGCGACATCAGGCTTTTGTGATGAAACGCATGCTGGCGTTCTTCTTCATTAAGGTCGTCGCGCTGCCCCGCACTGGCCGGGTTCATGTCGCCAAACATTTTGACATACCCGCCAAGCGGCAAAAGGCTGACTTTCCAGCGCGTGCCCTTTTTGTCGTACCAGCCAAAAAGCTCCGGACCGAATCCGATTGAAAACGCTTCAACCTTTACACCATTGCGGATCGCAACCCAGTAATGCCCATATTCATGAACAAACACCAGGACCGAAAGAACAAACAGAAAAGCAAGAAGGGTTTCCATGAAAGACGTTCCTTTTTCGGGGCGAACCCCGCATTTTTGGTATTCAAAGACCGGTTTTGATCAGACCCAGCGTTTCACGACGGATCATATCATCAAGATCAAACATCTGGTCGAGATCTCGTAACGGTGATGCCGCAATCCTGTTCATCATGCGCTCGACCGTTTCGGCAATTTGCAGGAAGGTAAGCTTTCCGCCCAGAAACGCCCCCACGGCAATCTCGTTTGCAGCATTCAATACCGTCGGCACCGTCCCCCCCGCACGCAGCGCTTCGCGCGCCAGACGAAGAGCCGGGAACCGTTTCATATCCGGCGCGGTAAAGTTCAACTGTCCGATCGTGGCAAAATCAAGACGCGCTACATCGACACGTATTCTTTCCGGCCATGAAAGCGCATAGGCAATCGGGGTCCGCATATCGGGCGATCCCAATTGCGCCAGTACCGATCCGTCGGAATATTCCACCATGCTATGCACGACAGATTGCGGATGCACGACAACCTCGATGCGTTCTTCAGGCACCGGAAACAGACGACAGGCCTCGATCAATTCAAGGCCCTTGTTCATCATGGTTGCCGAATCAATCGAAATCTTGGCCCCCATATCCCAGTTGGGATGGGCCAGCGCCTGCTTTGGTGACACCGATTTCATATCGTCAAGCGACCATTCCCGGAATGGCCCGCCAGATGCCGTCAGAAGAATACGGTCAACCTTGTCGACCGACTTCTGTTCAAGCACCTGGAAAATCGCACTATGTTCGGAATCAACCGGGATCAGCGTCGCCTTGTATTTCGCGACTTCCGCCATCATCAGATCACCGGCACAAACCAGCGTTTCCTTGTTGGCAAGGCCAACCCGCGCCCCGCGGCGAATGGCCGCCAGCGTCGCCTTAAGGCCTGCTGCACCAATGATCGCGGCAATGACGATATCAGACGGGCGCGATGCCGCTTCGACCAATGCTTCATCACCGGCCGCGACCAGAATGTCCGTGCCAGACAGGGCGGATTTCAGGTCTTCATAAAGGCTTTCATCGGCGATAACCGCCATCGCAGCACCAAGTTCAATGGCGGCCTTGGCCAACCCTTGAACATTTCGATGGGCCGTAACGGCATCCACGGCATATTTGTCTGAATGTGCTTTCAGGATGTCTACGGTGCTGCTGCCGACCGATCCGGTCACGCCAAGCACGCAGACTGATTTCTTAATTGTCATCAAACACCAGCATAGCGGATTTCTGCAACCAGGGACCCTGCCCTAGCGCAACGACAATCCAATGAAATACACAATAACAAACGCGACAGGAAAAACCGACAACATCCCATCAGCACGGTCAAGCACCCCGCCATGCCCCGGGATCAGGTGGCTGCTGTCCTTGACCTTGAAATGGCGCTTAAGCGCTGATTCTCCAAGATCCCCGATCTGTGCCACAATCGCCAGAACCCCGCTTGCCAGCACGATGGAAACCTGAATGGCATTGCCGCTGAAATAGGTGATCAGCCCGCCGATCAGCATCGCACACAACATGCCGCCAATAAGCCCCGCCCAGGTTTTCTTGGGGCTGAAACGCGGCGCCAGTTTCGGGCCGCCAATCGCCTTGCCAAAGGCATAGGCCCCCGTATCGGTCGCCCACACAAGAAAGAACAGCCACATGATCAACAGCAGACCATCCCCATGCATGCTGCGCAGCCAGTGCGCCGCCAGTGCCGCAAGCGAGATATAGATAATGCCAAATGCCGCGAGAAACCGATCCTTGCCCGGCCGCAATGCCGCGGTTACCGCCCCGACCAACACCGCCGGAATGATAAGAAGATATTCCCCGGTCGTCATGAACAGCATCGAAACGGCAAGGGATACCGCGGCAACAACCGAAACCGAATTGACATGCCCCGGAACGCACATCCGCGTCCATTCCCACATCATGCCAACCGAAAACAGAAAAACGAGAATCTCGAAATACGGTGACCCGAACCATACCGCCGCAACCGCGACCGGTGTCATCACCAGCGCGGAAACAACCCGTGGCTTCAATCCTGAATTTGTATCTTCCTGGCGTCGGGCTTCAGATGACTGCACCAAAACGCCGCTCCCGTCCGGCAAAGTTTTCTATCGCTTTTTCAAGATGTTCGCGTCCGAAATCCGGCCAAAGGACGTCATCGAACACAAACTCGGTATAGGCCGACTGCCAAAGCAGGAAATTGCTGATGCGCTGCTCGCCACTGGTCCGGATCAGCAGATCCGGATCGGGCATCCCGACCGTCATCAGATGCGCTTCAACCACGCTTTCATCAATGGCATCGGCCTGAATTTCTCCAGCCGCGACTTTTTGCGCGATCTGGCGCATGGCATCGGCAATCTCGGCCCGCGCACCATAGCTTAGCGCAATGGTCAGGTTCAAACGGGTATTGCCCTGCGTGCGTTCCTCGGCGTTGGCCAGAAGCACGCGAATATCATCGTCAAAACGGGTCCGGTCACCGATGATACGGATACGGACCCCATTTTTGTGCAGGGTCGCCAGTTCACGCTTGATGAACAGGCGAAGCAACCCCATCAGGTCGCTGACTTCACTTTCCGGCCGTTTCCAGTTCTCGGTCGAAAATCCGTAAAGTGTCAGATACTCGATACCGATTTCGGCTGCGGCTTCGACGGTGCGACGCACGGCCTCTACCCCCGAACGATGACCCATCGTACGGGGCTTTCCGCGCAACTTTGCCCAGCGCCCGTTGCCATCCATAATGATGGCAACATGACGCGGCACAGCTCGCAGATCTGAAGGGTTGGGTTGAGATGCCAGCACCGTCATGATCAGACTTGCATGATTTCCTGTTCTTTATGGGCAAGCACTTCGTCGATCTCGCTGATAACCTTGTCGGTCAGCTTCTGGATCTCTTTTTCCTCGTTATGGAGGTCATCTTTCGAGATCACGCTGTCTTTTTCCCATTTTTTGATCTGGTCAATACCGTCACGGCGGACGTTACGAACCGAAATCTTGGCCTGCTCGGCATATTTTCCGGCAACCTTGGACAGCTCCGCACGACGTTCCTCGTTCAATGCCGGGATCGGCACCCGAACAAGCGTCCCGTCGGCCGCCGGGTTCAGGCCAAGGCCCGAGTCACGGATCGCTTTTTCGACCGATTTAACCATGCTCTTGTCCCAGACCTGTACCGAAAGCATCCGCGATTCCGGAACACTGACAGACGCAACCTGGTTAAGCGGGGTCGGCACGCCGTAGGCTTCAACCATGACCGGTTCTAGAAGGCTTGCACTGGCACGCCCGGTCCGAAGTCCGGTAAATTCCTTGTGCAAAACTTCAACAGCCCCTTCCATACGGCGGGCAAGGTCCTTTTTTAGGCCAGCAACGTCAGACACCTTTAGTCTCCATTCGAAATAATCGTAAACTTACCTTTTGCACAAACCACATCGGCAAAGGCGCCGGGATTATGCAAAGAAAATACAATAACCGGAATATCATTTTCGCGTGCCAGAGAAATAGCCGATGCATCCATGACACGCAAATCTTTGGCAAGAACGTCCATATAGGTCAGGGAATCATAGCGTTCCGCGGTCGGGTCGATCTTAGGATCGGCGGTGTAAACGCCGTCAACCTGCGTCCCCTTAAGCAACGCGTCACAGCCCATTTCAACCGCGCGAAGTGCTGCTGCCGTATCGGTGGTAAAGAACGGGTTGCCGGTCCCGGCCGCAAAAATCACCACCCGGCCCTTTTCCATGTGGCGCACCGCACGACGGCGGATATAAGGCTCACAAACCGATGACATCGGAATGGCCGACTGCACACGGGTCTGGACCCCGTGCCGCTCAAGCGCGTTCTGAACGGCCAGTGCGTTCATGATGGTGGCCAACATGCCCATATAGTCGGCCGTGGCACGTTCCATGCCCTGGGAGGCACCCTTGACCCCGCGGAAGATGTTCCCTCCGCCAATCACCATGCAAACCTCGGCACCCATGTCATGAACGGCTTTGATTTCGCTTGCGATCCGGTCAACCGTCTCGGGATCAATCCCGTATTGCTGTTTTCCCAGAAGCCCCTCACCCGAAAGTTTCAGAAGGACACGACGAAATTTCAGTTGGCCGTTTTCTGCCATGTTGGATTGCCTCTTACTGCCGATATTTCAAACTGTCCCGAAACCCGGTTCAGCAAAATTCAGATATAAAAAGACCGGCGAGTAACAGGGCGATTATGCGCTGCCGACCTCGCCGGTCTGGGATCATACACGAAATGGCACGCGACGCACCATTTCGATCAGATGTTTATTTCTTAAGCTGCTCAGCAACTTCTGCAGCAAAGTCTTTTTCTTCGCGCTCAATGCCTTCACCGAGTTCGAAGCGCACAAAGCCCTTAAGGGTGATCGGCTTGCCAGCGTCTTTAGCAGCATTTGCAATCACGTCTTTGACTTTGCTTTCGCCGTCAATCACGAAGGTCTGTTCAACCAGAACGACCTGCTCGTAATATTTACGGATACGACCTTCGATCATCTTTTCGATGATTTCAATCGGGCGGCCCGATTCTTTGGCCTGTTCGGTCAGAACGGATTTCTCGCGCTCGACCAGTTCCGGATCCAGATCGTCAACCGTGGCCGAAGCCGGGTTGGTTGCAGCAATATGCATTGCGATCTGTTTGCCAAGGCCTTCAAGAACGCTCGCATCCGCTTCGGATTCAAGCGCAACCAGAACGCCGATTTTGCCGAGGTTCGGTGCAATCGCGGAATGGATGTAGGACGCAACAGCGCCCTTCTCGACCGAGATACCAGCCGAACGACGCAGGTTCATGTTTTCGCCGATGGTGGCGATCATGTGGGTAACCTGTTCTTCTACGTTGCGCGACGTACCCGGGAACGGGGTTGCTTTCAGCGCATCGATATCACCATTGGCCGAAACGGCCTGGTTTGCGATTTCTGCGACGAATTTCTGGAAGTCTTCGTTACGCGAAACGAAGTCGGTTTCGGAGTTGAGTTCGACAACGGCACCGGAAGTACCGTTAACAGCAACACCCACCAGACCCTCAGCAGCAACACGGCCTGCTTTCTTGGCAGCAGCAGCAAGACCTTTGGTACGAAGCCAGTCAACAGCAGCTTCAAGATTACCTTCGGTTTCGGACAGCGCCTTTTTGCAATCCATCATGCCAGCGCCGGTGGTTTCGCGAAGCTCTTTAACCAGAGCAGCGGTAATAGCCATTTTTAAAGCCCCTATTACGCGATCAGTGAACACCTAAAGAAACGGCGGCATGCTAGCCGCCGTTTCATCAGGTACAAAGTGAAACTTATGCGGAAGCTGCTTCCTGTGCGGCTTCTTCAACAGCAGCGGCTTCAGCCGGGACTTCTTCGGCTTCACCGAGGTCCGCGCCAGAAGCAGTCATTTCCTGCTGGATGCCGTCCAGAACTGCGCCAACGAACAGGTCGCAATACAGCTGGATCGCACGGATCGCATCGTCGTTACCCGGGATCGGGTATGCAACGTTTGCCGGATCCGAGTTGGTGTCCAGAATAGCAACAACCGGAATGTTCAGGTTCTTGGCTTCGTGAACAGCAAGCGCTTCCTTGTTGGTGTCGACCACGACGATGATGTCGGGAAGACCACCCATGTCCTTGATCCCGCCAAGCGCGCGTTCAAGCTTGTCGCGCGAACGGGTCAGGTTCAGGATTTCTTTTTTGGTCAGACCTTCTGCACCGGCAGACAGGATTTCTTCCTGTTCTTTCAGGCGTTTGATCGAGTTGGAAACGGTGTTCCAGTTGGTCAGCATACCGCCGAGCCAGCGATGGTTCACATAGTACTGACCGCAACGCTTTGCAGCTTCTGCGATGACCGGCGAAGCCTGACGCTTGGTACCGACGAACAGAACGCGACCACCACCAGCGGTGACGTCACGAACCGCCTGCATCGCACGATGCAGCATCGGAACGGTTTCCTGAAGGTTCAGGATGTGAATGTCGTTGCGTGCGCCAAAGATGAACTGCTTCATCTTCGGGTTCCAACGGCGGGTGTGGTGACCAAAGTGGACGCCAGCTTCCATCAGCTGACGCATGGTAAAGGTTGGCAAAGCCATGATAAATTCCTACCTTTTTCCGGTTAATACCTCCGCGGAAGGGAATTTCACGCCGTCTTGCGTGAAACACCGGATGGACGAATTTCTGCATAACGCATTATTCGCCACGCTCCCGCGTGCGATGTTCGGGGCGGGTTTTAGCCCCCTCCTGCAAAGAATGCAAGCCTTAAAGTACGCTCAAACCGCGTGAAAGTGAACCCGAAGCACGATCACAATTTCACAGCACACGCACCAATCAGATTTCCTCGGCCAGTTCGACACCCGGAATGGCCCCGACCGCCCCGATAAGCGACGGTCCGACCTTATAGGTATCTTCAAGCTCGACCTCGGCAATACGGCCATCGGCACATACCGTCGAAAGACTGACCAGACCGCGCCCTTTCCCCGCTTTTTCAAGCAGTTCTCGGATTTCCACCACCGGATCAGGACGGTTCAGGCGAATGCGAATGCCCTCGGCTGCCCCGGAAACGGCATGCTCAAGGTCTTCAACCTTCTGCCCCTGAATGCGAAGCTGCCCTTCGCGCATTTCGGCCGCCACCACAAGCAATACCGGACGCCCGGCATTGATGATTTCCTTATAGGCCGCCCATGCCTCGGCCCAGAAGGCGACTTCAAAGCTGCCCGTCGGATCGGAAAACATCACGAAGGCGAATTTCGATCCGTTCTTTTTCGAAATCATTTCACGCGCATTGATCAGGGTCCCGGCAAGCTTGATCGATCCCTTGTTCTGGGCACGCATACGGGCCGGAAGCTCCTTGATAGGTGCAATACCGATCCGCTGAAGACTTTTGCCAAAGGTATCAAGCGGATGCGCCGACAGGTAAAAACCAACCGCCGAAAATTCCTCGGTCAGTTTTTCCATCGGCACCCAATCGCGTTCATCGGGCAACCGGATGGCATCCTTGCCAAATCCGGTATCCTCGCCAAACATCGAAATCTGGTCATTGTTGCGCGCCTGCATTTCGCGCTGGGCAACCGCCATCACCCGGTCGACATGCTCGAACATGACCTTGCGGTTTGTCGTCAGGCAATCAAGCGCGCCTGCCCGCACAAGGTTTTCAAGCAACCGTTTATTGACCGCACGGCTATCGATGCGCGATGCAAAATCGGTCAGGTCCCGGAACGGACCATTGGCCTCGCGCTCCGCCACAAGGCTTTCCATTGCCGCATCACCAACGTTGCGCACGGCCGCCAGTGCATAACGGATTTTGCGCACCCCATCATGATTTTCGACCGAAAACGCCACTTGCGAATTATTGATGCAGGGCGGCAGGATTTCGATGCCAAGGCGTTCGACCTCCTGCTTGAAAATCGCAAGTTTTTCGGTGTTGTGCATATCAAGCGTCATCAGCGCGGCCATGAATTCGACCGGATAATTCGCCTTGAGATACGCTGTCTGATACGCCACCAGCGCATAGGCCGCCGCGTGCGATTTGTTAAAGCCATAGGATGCGAACTTGGCGACCTGATCAAAGATGTCGGACGCCTGCCCGCGTGGCACCCCGTTCTTTTCCGCCCCGTCAACAAACAGCGAGCGCTGCAATTCCATTTCCTCGGCGATCTTTTTACCCATCGCACGACGCAAAAGGTCTGCACCGCCAAGCGAATAGCCCGACATCGTCTGGGCAAGCTGCATGACCTGTTCCTGATAGATCATGATGCCATAGGTTTCTTCGAGGATCGGCTGCAACATCGGGTGCATGTAATCCGGCTCTTCCAGACCATGCTTACGTGCGATGTAATGCGGGATATTGTCCATCGGCCCCGGACGATACAGCGCCACGACCGCGATGATATCTTCAATCGTATCGGGCTTAAGCCCGCGCAAAACATCCTGCATGCCCTGGGATTCAAGCTGGAACACACCGACCGTCTCGGCCGCCGAAAGCAGCTTGAACGCCACCCGATCATCAAGGGGAATGGCACTGATATCAAAGTCTTGCGGGACGTCTTTTCGAAGACGCATTAGATTGACGGCCTCGATAATCACCGTCAAAGTCTTAAGACCAAGGAAGTCGAACTTCACCAGACCGGCATTTTCAACATATTTCATGTTGAACTGGGTCACCGGCATATCGGACCGCGGATCACGATAAAGCGGCACAAGTTCGTCAAGGTCACGGTCGCCGATCACAACCCCGGCGGCGTGGGTGGACGAGTTACGATAAAGCCCCTCGATCTGCATCGCGATGGAAAGCAGCCGGTCAATATCCGGGTCTTCGCGCGCAATCCGGCGCAGGTCCGGCTCCATGTCGATGGCTTCCTTAAGCGGGATCGGCTTGGCCGGATCACCCGGAATCATTTTACAGATTTTATCGACATAGCCATACGGGATGCTCAACACGCGGCCGACGTCGCGCACTGCGGCCTTTGCCTGCAACTTACCGAATGTGATGATCTGCGCCACACGGTCATGTCCGTATTTGCGCTGAACATATTCAATCACCTCGCCGCGCCGGTCCTGACAGAAATCGACGTCAAAGTCGGGCATGGAAACACGTTCCGGGTTCAGGAAGCGTTCAAACAGCAACGAGAAATGCAACGGATCAAGATCAGTAATCAGAAGCGCATAGGCAACAAGCGACCCCGCACCCGAACCACGCCCCGGCCCCACCGGGATTTCATGGTCCTTCGCCCACTGGATAAAGTCCGCAACGATCAGGAAGTAGCCCGGAAACCCCATCTGATTGATGATGCCAAGCTCGTATTCAAGGCGCTCCCAATAGGGTTTGGCGATTTCTTCCTTCTGCGCATCCGTCATGTCCTCGGTAAAGACATATTTCGCAAGGCGGCCCTTAAGGCCCTCCTCGGACATATGGCGCAGCTCATCGACCTCGGTGCGGCCTTCACCACAATCAAACGGCGGCAGGATCGGGTCGATCTTTTCGACATGCCACGAACACCGCTTGGCAATCGCCAGCGTATTGTCGCAGGCCTCGGGAATGTCGGCGAAAAGATCGCGCATCTCGGCGGCGGTTTTAAACCGGTGTTCGGGCGTTAAACGCCACCGGTCTTCCTGCCCCACAACCGCGCCCTGCCCGATGCAGATGAACACATCGTGGGCTTCATACATTTCCGCCTTGGGGAAAAAGCAGTCATTGGTCGCGACCATCGGGATATTATGCTCATAGGCCAGCCGGATCAGCCCCGGCTCGACCTTTTCCTCGATCGGTTCGCCATGGCGCTGCAATTCGATATAAAGCCGGTTGCCAAATATCCCCGAAAGCTTGTTCAGGCAATCGTTCGCCGCCTCGTGCTGCTCCTCGGCAATCAATCGTGCCAACGGCCCGGTCGGCCCGCCGGTCAGGCAGATGATGTCGGAACTGTATTTTTCGATATGATCATAAAGCGCCTTGGGCTCACTTCCCGCTTCACTGGTCATATGCGCGCGCGAAACGATCTTCAGAAGGTTGAAATACCCGCGGTCATTCTTCGCAATCAGGACCAGATTGTCCGGGTCCGGTTCGCGTGAAATCTTGCCGATCACCGGCTGATCGCCAAACCGTTCCACCCCGATCTGCACGCCAAGGATCGGCTGGATACCCGACCCGCTCATCACCCCTGAAAAATCGAGCGCGCCGAACATGTTGTTGGTATCGGTCATCGCAACCGCGGGCTGGCCATCCGCCTCGCACAGCTTTGCCAGTTCCTTCGTCGTGATGGCACCTTCGGCAAGCGAATAGTTGGTGTGAACACGAAGATGGACGAAACCGTTTTCCATTGCAGAAAATCCCGGACGATAAATGGCAAAGGCAGGAAACCGGCCACCCCGGATCACTCCGGGGCGCGGTGCTCTGCCAACTTAAAGAATTTCGACGGATTACGAAAGAGTATCGGGATCAAGTTCGACCAGATGCCCGTCACGCAGGGTCACAACCCGGTCCATCTGCCGCGCCAGTTCCGGGTTATGGGTCGCAATCAGCGACGCCAGACCGGTTTCCCGCACCAGTGTCATCAACATCCCGAACACCGTTTCCGCCGTATGCGGATCAAGGTTGCCGGTCGGCTCGTCGGCAAACAGCACATCGGGCACATTGGCAAGCGCACGCGCAATCGCCACCCGCTGCTGTTCCCCGCCCGAAAGCCGTGCCGGGCGATGTTCTGCCCGTTTCTCCAGCCCAAGACAGCGCAGCAGTTCAAGCCCGCGTTCGGTCGCATCCGCCCGTTTCAGGCCATTGATCATCTGCGGAATGACGACATTTTCAATCGCCGAAAATTCCGGCAGCAGATGATGATACTGATACACGAACCCGATATGCTTGCGGCGCATTTCGGTGCGCGCCAGATCGGAAAGATCCGTGCTGCGTTTTCCGCCAATCGAAACCATGCCGCCATCGGGCTTTTCAAGCAGCCCCGCAATCTGAAGCAGGGTTGATTTACCCGCCCCCGACGGCCCGACAAGGGCGACGATCTCGCCCTGATGGATTTCCAGATCGACGGATTTCAGGATTTCAAGCTGATCGGGGCCCTGATTGAACACCCGATCAATCTTTTCAAGCCGCAACACGACTTTCTGCGCCCGCTCCTTGGCGGTTGTCTTGATCATGTCACTCATAACGAAGGGCCTCCACCGGATCGAGGCGCGATGCACGCCATGCCGGATAAACCGTCGCCAGGAACGACAGACTAAGCGACATCACACAAACCAGCACCACTTCGCTGATATCCATGTCTGCCGGGAGCTGCGACAGGAAATAGATTTCCGCATTAAACAGATCGGTCCCCGTCAGGGTCTGGATGAACTGGCGGATATTTTCGATATTCAGGCAGAACAAAACGCCAAGGATCAGGCCGCTTAACGTGCCAAGCACCCCGATGGATGCCCCTGCCAGGAAAAAGATGCGCATCACCGATGACCGTGTCGCCCCCATGGTCCGCAGGATCGCGATATCGCGTCCCTTGTCCTTCACCAGCATCACCATGCCCGAAATGATGTTGAATGCCGCCACCAGAATAATCAGTGTCAGGATCAGGAACATCACATTACGTTCGACCTGTAATGCATTGAAAAACCCGGAATTTGACTGCTGCCAATTGACCAGCCGAAGCTGCTCTCCCGAAAGGTTCGACAACAGGTCGTTCATGCTTGATGACAGGCGTGACGGGTCTTCAAGCATCACTTCAAAATGGCTGATTTTTTCCGGCAGGCGGAAATAAATCTGTGCGGCCTGAAGCGGCATGAAGATAAAGCCGCTGTCATATTCATACATGCCGATATCAAACAGCCCGACCACCTTATAGGCCCGCACGCGCGGCACGGACCCGAACGCCGTCACGTTGCCCTTGGGCGAGATCAGATTGACATTATCCCCCACCCCGACGCCAAGTTTCATGGCAAGACGCGCGCCCATGATCACGCTATCGTCCCCCTTGAAATCATCAAGCGATCCGAAAACGATGTTATCGGCAATCGTCTTGCGCTTGGCGATGTCTTCGGCACGGACCCCGCGCACGATGGCCCCGGTTGACCGGCCGTTATTCGATGCCAGCACCTGCCCCTCGACCACCGGGGTCACAAGGGTCACATTGCCGGTTTCCGCGATCTTCTTTTCAATCGCATCATAATTGGGCAGGCCATCGGGGCTTTGCGCGTAAACCGATATATGTCCGTTCAGCCCCAGAATACGTCCAAGTAATTCGGCCCGGAACCCGTTCATGACCGACATGACGATAATCAGGGTCGCAACGCCCAGCATGATGCCAAGCAGCGAAAAGATGGCGATGACGGAAACAAAGCCCTCTTGCCGACGGGGACGTAGGTAGCGGAAAGCCACCAGACGTTCGAACGGACTGAACATGCGCAAAAGATCCTCGTGGAAGCGTGTCGGAAAGAATTCCGGAAATCAGGACGGGGCAGCCAAGACTGCCCCGTTTGCAAAGTCGTAATCAGGCGCCAATCTGGTTAAGTGCCGCCTCAAGCGTGACTTCCGTCCGCTCGCCCGATTTGCGGTTTTTAAGCTCGACCACACCGGCCTTGATGCCTTTCGGGCCAATCACGATCTGCCACGGCAGACCGATCAGGTCCATATCGGCAAACTTGCCGCCCGCGCGAATGTCGCGGTCATCATAAAGCACTTCGATACCGGCATTATGCAGCTTGGCGTAAACATCTTCGCACGCCGCATCGCATTCATCATCCCCGGTCCGAAGGTTGATCAGGCCAACCTTGTAGGGTGCAACCGATTCCGGCCAGATGATGCCGTTTTCGTCGTGCGATGCCTCGATCAGCGCACCAACAAGGCGCGAAACGCCGATGCCGTAGGACCCCATCTGTACCGGTACTTCCTTGCCATCCGGGCCAAGCACGGTCGCACCCATCGGTTCGGAATATTTGGTCCCGAAATGGAAGATATGGCCAACTTCGATCCCGCGCGTCGCGATCATGTCGTCACCGGAAATCGGGCTGTTGGCCGGATCATGCTTGTCTTCGGTCGCGGCATAATCTTCAAGCGTCGTCTGGACCCAGTTTTCAAGCCCGGTACGATCATTCAGATCAACACCCTTGCCCGTCAGGTCCTTGTCCAGCCACTTCTTGTCGCAGAACACTTCGCTTTCGCCGGTTTCCGCCAGAATGATGAATTCATGGCTAAGGTCGCCGCCAATCGGGCCGGTATCGGCCACCATCGGGATCGCCTTGACGCCAAGTCGTGCAAAGGTCCGGCAATAAGCCAGGAAAATCTTGTTATAGGCGTGCCGCGAACTTTCGTAATCGATATCGAACGAATAGGCATCCTTCATCAGGAATTCGCGCCCCCGCATCACGCCAAAGCGCGGGCGGATCTCGTCGCGGAATTTCCACTGAATGTGATAGAGCATCTGCGGAAGCTGCTTATAGGACCGGACATCCTTGCGGAAGATATCGGTGATCGCTTCCTCGTTGGTCGGCCCGAACAGCATGTTGCGATCATGACGGTCGGTAATGCGCAGCATCTCAAGGCCGTAATCCTCATACCGTCCGCTTTCCTGCCAAAGCTCGGCTGGCTGGATGGTCGGCATCAGCAATTCGTTAAAGCCAATCGCGTCCTGCTCTTCGCGCACGATCTGTTCGATCTTTTTAAGCACGCGATAGCCAAGCGGCAGCCAGGAATAAATCCCTGCCGAAAGCTGGCGCACCATACCGGCACGCAGCATCAGTCGATGGGAAGCGATCTGTGCTTCTGCCGGCGTTTCCTTGAGGGTTGGCAGAAAGAACTGGGAAAGACGCATCAATGCCTCGTGATGATCAAAGCTGAAAAATATCAGGTATACAAAAGACCTTGCCCGGAAAATGCGACAGCACAGCCCGAAACGCAAGCCGGAACTTGCTTTATATCGGCAACGGGTGATCTAACTGCCAATCGTGGCAGGTTTGCGAAGACACACGGGCTTTTTCAGGTACAACCTTAACGGAACCCTGCCGCCCGGCACGCCGCGGCCAATTCATCCTGCCCCGCCTCGTTGCCAAGCGGGATATCATTGAAATACACCCGCCCGTTGCGGTAGGTGATCCTGCCGATATTGGACTCGCCGCTGATCCCGTCCGGCACGGAAATACCGGCATATTCAAAGAAATCAATCGTCACCGGAAATTCGATTTCCTTGGGCAGCGCATCCAGGATCGGGCTGCCGCCATCCAGATCGGCCGGGGCGACCTTGCGCCCATAAACATCCACACCGGGCTTATAGGCCACATCGTCATCGGGCACATGGCTGACCAGTTGCTGACAGGCCGACCGCGTGACCGTGATGGTTGGCTTTGCCTTCTCAGCATCCGCAGCACCTGCCCCATCCGGCGCGGCATTTTCCCCTGCCTTCGGCCCCGGCAAGGGGGAGTCGCTTTGTGCCCAAACGCCCCCCGCACCGGTCATGATCACGCCAGCAACAAGCATCGAAAGCATGAGATTCACAGGATAATTCCCGATTTTCATAGGGCGGGTCATTACAAAACTCTTCATATCGCCGGTCCATCCTATTTATGTGCGGTGCAGCATCGATTCATCTGTGAATTTTGGTCAAAACATCTTGCACAAAAGTGAAATATGTGGCTTTTTGATCCTCCGCTAACGGCGCAAGATCGTTGCGGAAGACGTATCGCAGCCGCTCATAAAATTGCGGGAGGCTTTGTTGCCAATAAGCATACAAGAAGCAGGCGCGACGTCGAAATAAAACCTGTGCCAAGTGCCCAGGTCTTAGGAGGAAGCAAAAAAAGATTACGGGAAAACAGCTATAAAAATAGCATCTTAGCAAGATCCTTGTGATCTTGCTTTTTTTTTGGCTTTTCCCGATTGATGCCTTTTCCGCCCCCCCTTCCCCGATATTTTGTGCAGTCCGGCCAAACAAAAACCCCGCAACAAAAATGTGCGGGGTTTGTTTCTGAATGCCGTCGCCCGATCATTGCGGCGGGCGGACTTCGATCATGCCACTGGTAATCACGAAATACGCCACCAGCCACAAAATCGCCGAGATCAGGCTGGTTGCCAGAACCTTCTTCCACATATGCGGCTTTTGCGGCGCGCCACTATCATGGCCGGGCTGAACATTCTCTTCGCGCTTCACGCCGAACGGCAACACCATGAACAGCACCAGCCACCAGATCACGATGTAAACAAGGATCGCGGAAAACCAGTTCATGCTGCACTCTTTTCTTGGTTGCGGGAAGAAGGGCCGATACGGCGGGAAAGAAACTTAAACCTGTTCAAGCTCAACAAGCGTCCCGTTAAAATCCTTGGGATGCAGGAACAGAACCGGCTTGCCATGCGCCCCGATCTTCGGCTCCCCCGTGCCCAGCACGCGCGCACCGTTTTTCAGAAGCTGATCACGCGCCGCCAGAATATCCTCAACCTCATAGCAGACATGATGAATGCCGCCCGATGTGTTTTTATCAAGGAACCCCTGTATCGGCGATCCCTCACCCAGCGGATAGAGCAATTCGATCTTGGTGTTGGGCAGTTCGACAAAAACCACAGTCACCCCATGATCTGGTTCGTCCTGCGGGTCGGAAACCTTCGCCCCCAGTACATCACGATAAAGCCGGATACCTTCCGCAAGGTCCGGCACCGCAATCGCCACATGGTTCAGCCGTCCAATCATGTTCTACTCCTGCAATGTGATCTGCCCGATCACCGACAATCTAGGATGCACATCACGACAAAGACAACCGCCCATTTGGTCGCATGCCGCCTTCCCAAACTGCCTAGCCCTGCTCGTTCACCCGCACAAGATGCACCTCGATCATTGGCCGCTTGCCAAGCCGCTGACGCACCGGACGACGCAGGGATTGCCGGATCGCAAGGATCACCGCCGCATCGTCAAGCACCTCGTCATCATTCAACTGATCAACCCGGTTGCCGATCTCGGCTGCAAAATGATCAAGGCGGACATCATCGCCGACCTCGTCAAACAGGCTCGGTGCCGTAATCATCGGCTCGCCGACCATCTCGCCAAACTGGTTCAGCACCACGGTCACAAACATCACACCGTTCCACACAATGCGATTACGGTTGCGGATGGTTTCGGAATCCCGTTTCAGCAACCGCCCGCCATCAAGGCAAAGCACGCCGCTTTCGGCAACGCCAATCACGTGCGCACTGCCCGGCGACAGGCGAATGACCGTCCCGTCATGCGGGATCACCTGCTCAGGGATCTGGCATTCCGCGCCAAGGGCCGCCTGTTCACACAGATGGCGGGTTTCGCCGTGCACCGGCACAAGGATTTTCGGACGTGTCAACTGATACATCCGCGCCAGATCCTGCCTGCCCGGATGGCCCGAAACATGGATCGGCTCATCACGCGCGGTAATCACGCGGATACCGCGCCTGATCAAAAGGTTCTGGATATAACCGATGGATTTTTCATTGCCCGGAATTTCGCGCGCCGAAAACACCACCGTATCGCCCGGATCAAGCTGCACGGTCGGATGATCGCCCTTGGCAATACGCGACATTGCCGCACGCGGTTCGCCCTGCGACCCTGTACAGATCAGCAATACCTGATCCTTGGGGACCTCCATCGCGTCTTCATCGGTCAGAAGGTTCGGATAGGATGTCAGATAGCCAACCGCTCGTGCGGCTTCGGTCACACGGTTCAATGACCGCCCGGCCAACCCGACACAGCGGTTGTTTTCATGTGCCGCTTCAACAATCGACTGCAACCGCGCAACGTTGGTCGCAAAGCACGCAACCGCAATCCGGCCCTGCGGCGTTTCGGCAAACAGTTTTGACAGGTTCTTGGCTACATCGCCTTCCGATCCGGCTTTGCCTTCGGAAAAGACGTTGGTGGAATCACAAATCAGCGCCATGACCCCTTCATCGCCCAGCGCCTCAAGCTTCTTGACGTCGGATGCCTCGCCAATCTGTGGCTCGGGGTCAAATTTCCAGTCGCCGGTATGCACCACAAGCCCCTTGGGGGTGCGGATCGCAAGCGCGTTGGGTTCAAGGATCGAATGGGTCATGGTGACGAATTCGATGTCAAACGGCCCCTTTTTGAACCGCCCGCCAAGCTCGATCACATGGATCGGCACCTGATCGGCAAAATCGGTTTCCGCCAGTTTGGCCTTCAGGAACTCGGCGGCAAACGGGGTGGCATAGATCGGGCATTTCAACCGTGGCCAAAGATACGGCACCGCGCCAAGGTGATCCTCATGCGCATGGGTCAGTACAAGGCCAAGAAGTTTGTCTTTGCGTTCCTCGATAAAGGTCGGATCGGGCATGACAACATCGACACCGGGCAGACCTTCCTCGCCAAAGGAAACGCCCATATCGACCATCAGCCACTGATCGTCATATCCGTACAAATTGAGGTTCATGCCAATTTCGCCAGATCCCCCCAGCGGCACAAACAGCAATTCGTCTTTCGGCAAATACAAATCCACGGATGATCACCCTTGTCTTTCAGCGGTGAGAAACACGATCACGGGGCGCACCCGCGTCACTTCACAGTCAATGTCGGTTAACAGTCTAGTTCGATTTTTCGCTGTTGCGGCGATAAATCATCAAAAGCCCCAGCATGGTCAGATCGCCATGCAGATGTTCGATCTCGTCAACCGCCTTGGTAAATAACGGTGCCAGACCACCGGTCGCGACAACTTTCATGTTATCAACGCCCTGCTGCATGCGAATGCGCGCCAGAAGCCCCTCGATCATCGCAACATAGCCCCAGTAAACCCCGGACTGCATCGCCTCGATCGTGTTCTTGCCAATCACATTGCGCGGGGCCTCGATGGCGACCATCGGCAACTGGGCTGCTGCCATATGCAGCGCCTTGATCGAAAGGTTAACACCTGGCGCAATCACACCGCCAAGATAATTGCCTTCTTCATCGATCACGTCAAACGTGGTCGCCGTCCCGAAATCCAGAACCACAAGCGGCCCGCCAAAAAGCTTGTGGGCTGCAACCGCATTGACAAGCCGGTCGGCCCCGACCTCGCTTGGCCGGTCCATGATGATCTTCATATCCAGATCAACCGCCGGGTCGCCCACCAGCATCGGCTCGACATTGAAATAACGTCGGCACAGGGTTTTAAGGCTGAATTCCGCCGCCGGAACCACGGTTGCGATGATTGCGCCCGTAATCGCATCTTTCGGCACATCCGACAGGGTAAACAGATGATGCAGCCACACGCCAAGTTCATCAGCCGTGCGTTCAACCGTCGTCGAACAGCGCCACTGCCCCTTGATCGTATCGCCGTCAAACACCGCGAAAACGATGTTGGTATTCCCGGCATCAATCGCCAGCAACATGATGTTTCGTCTCCCCGTTATCGTCCCGTGTTATTTATGCTTTAAAAAACACTTCGCCAGCGCCGATGCGATGTTCCATCCCGCCCGTTTCTCTTAAAACAAGCGATCCGTCGTCATCAAGCCCGACAAACATGCCCTCAAGCGTCCTTTCGGTCAGGCGCGCAATCACCGGCGCACCAATCCCGTATGCCCGCCGAAGCCAGGCGTCACGCACCGGGGCAAAACCCTGCGCTTCCCATACGGGCAACCAGTCTGCCACCCTCCCGACATAGGCCGAAATCAGTTCGCCCACCGAAACCGGCGCGCCAAGCGCTGAAAGCGACGTCGCCGGGCGTTCGGCATCATCGGGATAAAACGCAACATTCACCCCGGCTCCGATCACCAGATAATCGGTTTCCGAACCGTTATTCGATGCACTTTCCAGAAGAATACCCGAAATCTTGCGACCATTGACCATCAGGTCATTGGGCCATTTGCAATCCGGCCTGACCCGATTGCCTGTCACCAGCTCAATCGCCTCGGCCAGGGCAACCGCAATCAGGAATGTCAGTTTTGCCGCTTCAAAAAGCGGGCAATCCGGACGCAGCAAAAGGGAAGAATAAAGATTGCCAACCGGGGATGTCCATGCGCGGCCGCGCCGTCCCCTGCCCGATGTCTGTTGGCGGGCCCAAATAAGGGCGCCACTTGGGGCGCCCTTATCAGCAAGGCGTTTCGCCTCTTCATTCGTGCTGTCGATCACTTCCAGTTCATGAAGATAAAAACCTTCAGGAAGCCGGATCGTCGGCTTGGTCATCCTTACTGCCCGAGCAAGGCCGTCGCGGCAACGCCGGCACTATCCATCAACGGGTTCGGGAAGAAGACGAAAGCCAGAAGAATGACCGTCGCAACAGCCATGATCACATTCATCTCGGTGCCGTTCTTGTCGAACGCTTCGACCGGCTCGTCGAAATACATCACCTTGATGATCCGCAGATAGTAATAGGCACTGACGACCGAGGTCACCAGACCGATCACCGCCAGCGTCACAAGACCGGCATCAACCGCTGCCTTGAACACATAGAACTTGCCAAAGAACCCTGCAAGCGGCGGAATACCGGCCATCGAGAACATCAGGATCGCGGCCACCGCCGCCATCAGCGGCTTGGTCTTGGCCAGACCGGCCAGATCGGTGATTTCCTCGACCATGCGGTCATTGCGACGCATCGACAGGATCACGGCAAAGGTGCCAAGGTTCATCACAAGGTAAATCCCCAGATAAACCAGAATACCCTGCACGCCCTCTGCCGTACCGGCCGCAAGGCCAACCAGTGCGAAACCAACGTGACCGATGGATGAATAGGCCATCAGACGTTTGATATTGTCCTGGCGAAGCGCCGCGAACGAACCCCATGCCATCGACAGGATCGACACCAGAACGATGATCTGCTGCCAGTCTTCGACAACACCGGCAAACGGGCCAACCGCAACACGCACAAACAGCGCCAGACCGGCAATCTTCGGCGCAACCGCAAAGAACGCCGTAACCGGGGTCGGTGCTCCTTCATAGACGTCCGGGGTCCACATATGGAACGGAACCGCGGAAACCTTGAAGCACAGACCGGCAAACATGAAGGCCAGACCAACCAGCGTTCCGACCGAAAGGCCGCCATTGCTGATCACATCGCCCAGAACGACGAAGTTGGTCGAACCGGTAAAGCCATAGACCATCGACATGCCATACAGCAGCATACCCGATGCAATCGACCCCAGAACGAAGTATTTCAGGCCCGATTCCGTGGCGCGAACGGTGTCGCGGCGGATCGCCGCAATCACGTAAAGTGCGAGCGACTGAAGCTCAAGGCCAAGATACAGCGACAGCATGTCGGTCGCCGATACCATCGCCATCATGCCAAGTGTGGCAAGCAGGATCAGGATCGGGAATTCGAACCGCGACATGTTTTCGCGTTCGGCGTAATTCATCGCCATCACGATACCAATCGACGAACCGATCAGGATCATCACCTTGGTGAATTTGGCAAAGGCATCTGCCGTGAACTGGCCATAGAACGCCACCCCGCCGTCACCCAGAACCACCAGCACAAGGGCGATGATCTGGGCTGCAACCGCAAGCCATGAAACGGTGCGGAAAGCCTTGTCCTTGCCGGCAAACACGCCAAGCATCAGAAGGGCTAGGGCCGAAACGGCCATAAAGATTTCGGGCAATGCCGCCCCGAGGTTGAGCATAGAAACTCCCATGTTCATTCCCCTCAATTCGCCGCCAGCTGCGCAGCCTGAGCTGCGGCAGCCTGCGCCGTTTCGACCTGGTTGACGAGGTGTTCAACCGAAACATGCATGATGTCGAGGAAGGAGACCGGATAGACCCCCATCCACAGAACGATGATCACAAGCGGTGCAAAGATCAGCCATTCACGCGGGCTCATATCAAGGATCGACTTAAGGTTTTCCTTGGTAAGGGCCCCGAACACGATGCGGCGATAGAGATACAGCGCATAAGCCGCACCAAGGATCAGACCGGTTGCGGCAAAGAATGCCACCCAGGTATTGGCTTCGAACGCGCCCAGCAATGCCAGGATTTCGCCAACGAAACCACCCGTCCCCGGAAGACCGACAGACGCCATCGTAAAGAACATGAAGATAACGGCATAACCAGGCATACGGTGCACAAGACCGCCATACGCATCGATCTCGCGGGTATGCATGCGGTCATAAACCACACCAACACACAGGAACAACGCGCCCGATACCACACCATGGCTCAGCATCTGGAAGATCGAACCTTCGATACCATGCTGGTTAAAGGTGAAGGCACCAATCGTGACAATCCCCATATGGGCCACCGACGAATAGGCAATCAGCTTTTTCATGTCCTGCTGTGCCAATGCGACCAGCGACGTATAGATGATCGCCACAATCGACAGCGTAAACACCAGCGGGGCAAAGGTTTCCGACGCCAGCGGCATCATCGGCAACGAGAACCGCAGGAACCCGTAACCACCCATTTTCAGAAGCACACCGGCAAGGATCACCGAACCTGCCGTCGGTGCCTCAACGTGGGCATCGGGCAACCAGGTATGAACCGGCCACATCGGCACCTTGACGGCAAAGGATGCAAAGAACGCCAGCCACAGCCAAAGCTGCATATTATAGCTGAACCCGTGCGCCATCAGTGTCGGGATGTCGGTGGTGCCTGCTTCGAAATACATCGCAAGCAGCGCCACCAGCATCAGAACGGAACCCAGCAGCGTGTAAAGGAACAGCTTGAAGGCTGCATAAACACGACGCTGACCGCCCCAGACACCGATGATGATGAACATCGGGATCAGAACGCCTTCGAAGAACAGATAGAACAGCAGACCGTCAAGCGCGCTGAACATACCGACCATCATCGTTTCCAGGATCAGGAACGCGATCATGTATTCCTTGACACGTTTCTGGATTGCTTCCCATGCCGACAGAATGCAGATCGGCGTCAGGAAGGTCGCCAGAAGCACGAACAGCATCGAAATGCCATCCACGCCCATGTGATAGGAAATGTTCAGGCCCGGCATCCAGTCGGCTTTTTCAACGAACTGGAAATCGGCCGTGGTGCTATCGAAATTCACCCACAGCATCAACGATGCGAGGAAGGTGAAACCCGACGTCCACAAAGCAACCCATCGGGAGTTGCGGGCGACATTCGCCTCTTCCCCGCGGATCAGCAGCACGAACAGTGCGCCGATCAGCGGTAAAAAGGTGACGATCGAAAGAATTGGATAATCGCTCATCGCCCGTTAACCCATCTTCCAAATTGTGTAAGACACCAAGGCGGCAATACCGATCAGCATCGCAAACGCATAGTGATAGACGAAACCGCTCTGAAGGGCGCTGACGCGACGTGCAATGTTACGGCATGCTGCGGCGACACCGTCCGGACCGACACCGTCGATCAGCGCGCCATCGCCCGATTTCCAGAAGCCATAGCCAAGATAGAAGGCCGGCTTGACGAAAATCTTGTCGTAAAGCTCGTCGAAGTACCATTTGTTCAGCGCAAAGCGATACAGACCGTTGAAGGTATTGGCCAACTGCCGCGGCAGCGACGGAACCAGCTTGTACATCACAAGTGCGATGACAAAGCCCGATACCATGGCAACAAACGGTGCCAGTTTGACCCAGCCCGGAACATGGTGTGCATGTTCAAGAGCCTGATGACCTTCGGCCATGAAGATCGCGCCGTTCCAGAATGCCAGCATCTCTTCATAGTCACCACCACCGAACCAGTCCTTGGCGTACCAGCCGGCAAAGATCGCACCGATGGTCAGGAACAGAAGCGGCAGCGTCATGACGGCCGGGCTTTCATGGACATGGGCCATGGTCCGCTCGTCCGCACGCGGGGTGCCAAAGAAGGTCATGAAGATCAGACGCCAGCTATAGAACGACGTCATCAGTGCCGCCAGGATACCGGCCCAGAAGGCATAAGTCCCGACCGCGGTATGAGCCGCAAACGCGCTTTCGATGACAAGGTCCTTGGAATAGAAGCCCGCAAGACCGGGGAAACCGGTAATCGCAAGCGTGCCAACCATCATCACCGCAAAGGTCAGCGGAACCATCTTATAGATGCCGCCCATCTTGCGCATGTCCTGCTCGTCGGACATCGCATGGATGACCGAACCGGCACCAAGGAACAAAAGCGCCTTGAAGAAGCCGTGCGTCATCAGGTGGAACACGCCCGCCGAATAGGCCGACACGCCACACGCAAAGAACATGTAACCAAGCTGCGAACAGGTCGAATAGGCGATCACGCGCTTGATGTCGTTCTGAACGCAACCAATGGTCGCTGCAAAGAACGCAGTCGATGCGCCGACAACGGTAATGATCGCAAGCGTGGTTTCGGCATATTCAAAGATCGGCGACAGGCGCGCAACCATGAACACACCGGCCGTCACCATGGTTGCCGCGTGAATAAGGGCGGAAACCGGTGTCGGGCCTTCCATCGCATCAGGCAACCACGTATGCAGGCCAAGCTGTGCCGATTTGCCCATCGCACCGATGAACAGAAGGAAACAGGTGATCTCAAGGGCCGAGAATTCATGACCAAGGAACAAAAGCGTCGTTCCGGCAACTTCTTCGGCATTGCCAAAGATCACGTCGAACTGAACGCTATCGAACAGGACATAAACCGCAAAGATACCCAGCGCAAAGCCAAAGTCACCGACACGGTTAACGACAAACGCCTTGATCGCGGCGGCCGATGCCGACGGCTTGGAATACCAGAAACCGATCAGAAGATAGGACGCAAGCCCCACCCCTTCCCAGCCAAAGAACAGCTGGATCAGGTTGTCGGCAGTCACCAGCATCAGCATGGCAAAGGTAAACAGCGACAGATACGCCATGAAACGCGGCTTGTCGGGATCGTGCGACATGTAACCGATGGAATAGATATGCACCATCGACGATACACCGGTCACAACAATCAGCATGACACAGGTCAGCGTATCAAAACGAAGCGCCCATTCAGCCGTGAAGTTACCCGAAGAAATCCAGGTAAACAGCTGAACCGTCACCGGGTTGCCGCCAATCGCAACATCGACAAAGGCGAAAATCGAAATGATGAAGGCCGTAACGACACCGCCCACCGTAATCAGCTGGGAAATGCGATCAGACGTCGAAACACCATGATGATGGCTGCTGTCATGCTCGGCACCGGACGCGGACGACATGGCACCGGCCAGCGTAATGATGCCGGCAATCGTGGCAGCGATCAGGGGCAGGAATACAATCAGAGGATACATATCTGCCTTACCCCTTCATCATGTTGATGTCTTCAACCGCAATCGTGCCGCGGTTACGGAAATAGACCACCAGGATCGCAAGACCGATCGCTGCCTCGGCGGCGGCAACGGTCAGGACGAAGATGGTGAAGACCTGTCCGACGAGGTCGCCAAGGAACGACGAGAACGCGACAAGGTTGATATTGACTGCCAGCAGCATCAGCTCGATCGACATCATGATGATGATGACGTTCTTGCGGTTCATGAAGATGCCAAAGATCCCGAGTGTGAAAAGGATCGCCGCGACGGTCAAATAATGTGCAAGACCGATTTCCATCAGATCCCCCTACCGACCGGAACTTTTTTGACTTCAAGCGTGTCAGCGCGATCGCGTTTGACCTGCTCGGAGATTTTCTGACGGCGGACACCCTCGCGGGTACGCAGCGTCAGGACAATTGCGCCAATCATCGCAACAAGCAGCACCAGACCAGCAGCCTGGAAGATGTATGCGTAATCGGTGTAGATCAGTTGGCCAAGCGCCTCGACATTGGTCAGTCCGGCGGGCGTCGGATGCGCCAGAACGGCGATCTTGTCATCTGACAAAGCCCAGCCCGCGCCGACAAAGGCCAGTTCCACAAACAGCACCAGCGCGATCAGAACCCCGATCGGCAGATAGTTGAGGAAACCTTCGCGCATCTCGACAAAGTTGATGTCGAGCATCATGACGACGAACAGGAACAGAACCGCGACCGCGCCGACATAGACGACGACGAGCAGCATGGCGAGAAACTCAGCACCCAGCAGGACGAAAAGCCCGGCTGCGTTAAAAAATGTCAAAATCAGCAGCAGTACCGAATGCACCGGGTTGCGAACGGTCACAACCGCAGTCGCGGACAGAACCGCGACAGTAGCAAACAGGTAAAAAGCCAAAGCCTGTACGACCATAAGGTACCCCCTTGGCGAGCCGCCCTGCCCCAACAGCAGAAAGCGGCCCATGAACTCTCTTTATACGATCAGACGCGACACTTACCGATAAGGTGCGTCTGCCTCCAATCGTGCAGCAAGCTCGGCTTCCCAACGCTCGCCATTTGCCAGAAGCTTATCCTTGTCATAGAGAAGCTCCTCGCGGTTTTCGGTTGCGAACTCGAAGTTCGGACCTTCAACGATTGCATCCACCGGACAGGCTTCCTCGCAGAAACCGCAATAGATGCATTTCGTCATATCGATATCGTAGCGCGTCGTACGCCGCGAACCGTCGTCGCGCGGCTCAACCTCGATGGTGATGGCCTGCGCGGGACAGATCGCCTCGCAAAGTTTGCACGCAATGCAACGCTCTTCCCCGTTGGGATAACGGCGCAGCGCATGTTCGCCACGGAAACGCGGGCTCAGCGGACCCTTTTCATACGGATAGTTCAGCGTCACCTTGGGCTTGAACATGTATTTCAGGGTGAGCGCCATACCGGAAACGAGTTCCACCAGCAGGAAGCTCCGGGCCGTCCGATCAATAAATGACATCGTTTACCTCTCTCTCTCCGATGCGCGGCGATCAGGCCGGGACCTTGTCAAAAGCAACCAGGAACGTGGCGACCAGCATGACCCAGGCAAATGACAGCGGCAGGAAGACTTTCCAACCCAGACGCATCAGCTGGTCATAGCGGTAACGCGGGAATGTCGCACGCACCCAGAGGAAAATGAACAGAACGAAGCAGATCTTCAGAATGAACCAGATCGCGCCAGGGATGAATTCCAGCACCGGCAGCGGCGCGGTCCAGCCGCCCAGGAACAGAACGGCGCAAAGACCGCTCATCAGGATCATGTTCGCGTATTCACCCAGGAAGAACAGCGCAAAGGTCATTGCCGAATAATCGACGTTATAACCCGACACCAGTTCGGCTTCCGCTTCCGGAAGGTCAAACGGCGCACGGTTCGTTTCGGCCAGGATCGACACGATGAAGACCACAAACATCGGCAGGTGATAGATGAAGTTCCATTCCCAGATGCCGCCAACCTGACCGCGAACGATATCGCTAAGGTTAAGCGACCCGGTGGTCAGCAGAACCGAAATGATGATCAGGCCAATCGAAATCTCGTAGGACACCATCTGTGCGCCGGAACGCAGCGCACCAAGGAAGGCGTATTTCGAGTTCGACGCCCAACCGGCCATCACGATACCGTAAACACCCAGCGATGAAATCGCGAACAGGTACAGAATGCCGACATTCAGATCGGCCAGAACCATGCCCTCGTCGAACGGGATAACCGCCCAGGCAATGATCGCCAGAATGAAGGTCAGCATCGGGGCAATGATAAACACGCCCTTGTTGGCACTGGTCGGAACAATCGTTTCTTTCAGAAACAGTTTCAGACCATCGGCCAGCGGTTGCAGAAGACCAAACGGCCCCACAACGTTCGGGCCTTTGCGCAACTGCATCGCACCGATGACCTTGCGCTCGGCATAGGTCAGATAGGCGACAGCAACCAGCAGCGGGACAACAATCGCCAAAATCTTGGCGACGATCCAGACCAGCGGTTCAATATATCCGTCCCAAAGAAGTTCCATCGGTCAAACCGTATCTTTTGCGTTTCGTCCCTGAATTGGGACACCCCCTTGCGGGACGGGCGACGATGTCATCGCCGCCCCCAAACTCAGGCAACCTTCTCGGCAGCCGCATCCTTGACAAAGGCCTCTGTACATTTGGCCATCGTCACCGATGCACGGCTGATCGGGTCGGTCATATAGAAATTGCGAACCGGCGAGGTAAAGCCATCAGACTTCATATCGCCTGCCTTGCCGAAATCGGTCCACTCTGCCTTGGTGACAGCATTCAGCGAGGCGAAAGTCGCGCTGAGTTCAACCATGCGCGAACGCACGGCATCAATGTTGTCATACGGCAGGGCCTGACCAAGTGCGCCTGAAAGCGCACGGACAATCGCCCAGTCTTCCTTGGCCTCGCCAACCGGGAAAACAGCGCGCCAGCCCTGCTGGGCGCGGCCTTCGGTATTGACGTAGGTACCGTTCTTTTCGGTATAGGCAGCACCGGGCAGGATCACGTCGGCAGCCTGCGCACCGGCATCGCCCATCGCCCCCTGATAGACCACAAAGGCCTTCTCAAGTTTCGACATGTCGATTTCATCGGCACCCAGAAGGTAAACAACCTCGACATCGCCTTTTGCCGCGGCATCAAGGATGTCATTGGTCGCAAGACCGCCCTCGCCCGGGACAAAGCCCAGATCAAGGCCACCGACGCGCGATGCGGCGGTGTGCAGAACGTTGAAACCGTTCCAGTCGCCAGAAACCATGCCGTATTTTTCGGCAATCGCCCGGACGGTCGCCAGAACCGCATCGCTGTCCTCACGGTTAAGCGCGCCCATGCCAACGATGATCATCGGCTTTTCGGCGGCTTTCAGCACCTTGGCGAAATCGCTTTTGCCATCCAGCACCGCCGAAAGCGTTTCTGCACCGGCGCCAAGATAGTCGTGCTTATAGGTCGGGTCCCAGCTTTCGCCAATGATGCCAACTTTGAAATCACCGGCCGTCGCACGCCAGCGCTTGCGCAGACGCGAATTGATGATCGGCGCTTCGGCACGGATATTCGCACCAACGATCAGGCAGGCGTCGGCATCATCAATGCCCGAAATCGTGGTGTTAAAGATATAGGACGCACGCGGACCGCCAATTTTCGATCCGTCCTGACGGCAATCAAGGTTCGGCGACCCAAGGGTCCCCATCAGATCCTTTAACGCAGTCATCGATTCACAATCGACCGTATCACCGGCGATTGCGGCAATCTTCTTGCCATCAAGCCCGGAAACCTTTGCCTTGATCGCGGCAAACGCCTCGTCCCAGCTGGCGGCTTTGAGCTTGCCATCAACACGCACATACGGACGATCCAGACGCTGGCGTTTCAGACCGTCAATCGCATAACGGGTTTTGTCCGATATCCATTCTTCGTTCACATCGTCATTGGTACGCGGCAGAACGCGCATGACTTCGGCACTGCGGGAATCGATACGGATGTTCGATCCGACCGCATCCATCACGTCGATGCTGTCGGTTTTTTTCAATTCCCACGGACGCGCGGTAAACGCATAGGGTTTGGATGTCAGTGCACCAACCGGGCAAAGATCGACCAGGTTCCCCGAAAGTTCGGAATTGATCGATGCTTCGATATACGGCCCGACCTCGGTATCCTCGCCGCGGTAAACCGCACCCATGGTGCCGACACCGGCGACTTCCTCGGAAAAACGGACGCAACGGGTGCAATGAATGCAACGGGTCATGATCGTTTTGACAATCGGACCCAGTTCCTTGTCCTTCACCGCACGCTTTTTCTCGGCATAGCGCGACGCGTCAAAACCATAGGCCATCGCCTGATCCTGAAGGTCACATTCACCGCCCTGGTCACAGATCGGGCAATCCAGCGGATGGTTGATCAGCAGGAATTCCATCACGCCATTGCGGGCTTTCTTGACCAGATCGGAATCCGTCTTGATCACCATTCCATCTGCCGCAGGCATGGCACAGGACGCGACCGGCTTGGGTGCGCGCTCCATTTCAACCAGACACATACGGCAGTTGCCGGCGATTGACAGGCGCTCGTGATAGCAGAAACGCGGAATCTCCTTCCCGGCCTCTTCACAGGCCTGAAGGACTGTCGCCCCGGCTTCTACTTCAACTTCTATACCGTCAACTGTCAGTTTCGGCATGTCTCAATCCCTCTCAACAGGCCCCTCTCAGGCCGCGATCCGTGCGCGATATTCCTTGATCCGCCGTTCCATTTCGGGACGGAAGCGACGGATCAGACCCTGGATCGGCCATGCAGCTGCATCGCCAAGCGCACAAATGGTGTGGCCTTCGACCTGTTTGGTCACATCCCACAACAGATCAATTTCATCAAGCGTGGCCTGTCCCCGGACCATGCGCGCCATGATGCGCGCCATCCAGCCCGTGCCTTCACGGCACGGCGTACACTGGCCACAGCTTTCATGCTGATAGAATTCCGACAGACGCGCGATGGCGTAAACGATGTCGGTGGACTTATCCATCACAATCACCGCTGCCGTACCAAGGCCCGATCCCACTTCACGCAGGGCATCGAAATCCATCAGCACATCGTCGCAAATGTCTTTGGTCATCAGCGGAACGGACGAACCGCCCGGAATGACCGCCAAAAGATTGTCCCAGCCGCCACGAACACCGCCGCAATGTTTTTCGATCAGCTCACGCAGCGGGATGCTCATGGCTTCTTCGACCGTGCACGGCTTTTCGACGTGACCGGAAATCGCAAACAGCTTGGTGCCGTGGTTGTTTTCACGGCCAAAGCTGGTGAACCATGAACCGCCACGGCGCAGGATTTCCGGCACCACGGCAATCGATTCGACATTGTTCACCGTCGTCGGGCAGCCATACAGACCGGCATTGGCCGGGAATGGCGGCTTCAGACGCGGCTGGCCTTTCTTGCCCTCAAGGCTTTCGATCAGCGCGGTTTCCTCGCCACAGATATACGCCCCTGCACCAAGATGCAGATAAAGGTCGTAATCCCAGCCGGAACCGCAGGCATTCTTGCCAAGCAGACCGGCTTCATAGGCTTCGTCGATTGCACGCTGAAGGTTCGATGCCTCGTGATAGAATTCCCCACGAATATAGATATATCCGGCATGGGCATTCATCGCGAAGCTGGCCAGAAGGCAGCCTTCAATCAGAGTGTGCGGATCATTGCGCATGATCTCGCGGTCTTTGCAGGTGCCAGGCTCGCCCTCGTCGGCATTGACCACAAGATAGCTCGGGCGACCATCAGATTCCTTGGGCATGAACGACCATTTCAGGCCGGTCGGGAAGCCTGCGCCCCCGCGACCACGCAGACCGGATGCCTTCATCTCGTTGATGATCCAGTCGCGCCCTTTTTCAATCAGGGCCTTGGTGCCGTCCCAGTTGCCACGTGCCTGTGCCGCCTTAAGACCGAAGTCCTGAAAACCGTACAGGTTGGTAAAGATACGATCCTTATCCTGCAACATCTCAGGCCTCCCCTTCGCTTGCATCAGCAGACTGATCGGCAGCGCCGCAGCCACAGAATGCCTTCAGAACCTTGGGTCCACCAATCGGCTCGCAGCCGCGACGACCGATCTGCGGACCGGCTTTCGGCTTTTCACCCTTTTTCAGGGCATCAAGGATCGACTTGGTGCTATCGGCAGTCAGGTCTTCGTAATAATCGTCGTTAATCTGCATCATCGGTGCGTTAACGCACGCGCCAAGGCATTCAACCTCGATCAGGGTAAACTGGCCGTCTTCGGTGGTTTCACCGATTCCGATGCCCAGTTCCTTCTTGCAGGTATCGACAACATCGGCCGAACCGCGCAACCAGCACGGCGTCGTGGTGCATACCTGGATGAAATTCTTGCCCACCGGGGCAAGGTTATACATCGTATAGAAGGTCGCCACCTCATAGACGCGAATGGCCGGCATTTCGAGCATGTCGGCAATGTAATCCATTGCAACAGTCGGAACCCAGTTCCCCTCGGTCTGACGCTGTGCCAGATCAAGCAGCGGCATGACCGCGCTCTGCTGGCGGCCTTCCGGATACTTGGCGATAATCTTTTTTGCCCGCTCCATGTTTTCCGGAGAAAACGCAAAGCTGACAGGCTGAAGCTCTCTCGGAGCTGGTCTTCTCAAATGGCTCATCGGTCAATCTCACCGAACACGATATCAAGCGACCCGATATTGGCAACGACGTCGGCCAGCATGTGGCCTTTGGACATGAAGTCGATGCCCTGAAGGTGCGGGAACCCGGGTGCGCGAATTTTGCAGCGATACGGACGGTTCGAGCCATCCGAAATGAGATACACGCCAAACTCGCCCTTCGGGGCCTCGACCGCGGCATAGCATTCGCCCACCGGAACGTGGAACCCTTCGGTAAAGAGTTTGAAGTGATGGATCAGGGCTTCCATCGAGCGTTTCATTTCTGAACGCGACGGCGGCGCCACTTTGTTATTTTCAACGATAACAGCACCATCAGGCATTTCTTTAATGGCCTGCTTCATGATCCGAAGCGACTGGTTCATTTCTTCGAAACGCACCAGGAAGCGATCATAGCAGTCGCCGTTTTTGCCGATGGGAATATCGAAATCGAAATCTTCGTACGAATCATAGGGCTGCGATTTCCGCAGATCCCACGCCATCCCCGATGCGCGGATGTTCGGCCCGGTAAAGGCCCAGTCAAGGGCCTCCTCGGGCGAAACGATCCCGATATCAACAGTACGCTGTTTGAAGATACGGTTGCCGGTCAGGATGCGGTCGAAATCCTTGACGAATTTCGGGAACTGATCGCACCAGGCATCAATATCGGCCAGCAACCCGGCCGGAAGATCGGCAGCAACGCCGCCCGGACGGAAATAGTTGGCATGAAGACGGGCACCGCACGCACGCTCATAGAATTCCATGAGCTTTTCACGTTCCTCGAAGCCCCACAGCAGCGGGGTCATCGCACCAACGTCAAGCGCAAAGGCGGTCAGGTTCAGAAGATGGTTCAGTATACGACCCATTTCCGCGTACAGGACGCGGATATACTGGGCGCGTTTCGGCACCTCGACACCCATCAGCTTCTCGATGGCCAGGCAATAGGCATGTTCCTGGTTCATCGGCGCGACATAGTCGAGACGGTCGAAATACGGCGTCGCCTGAATATAGGTTTTATATTCGATCAGCTTTTCCGTACCGCGGTGCAGAAGGCCGATATGCGGATCGGCGCGTTCGATAACCTCGCCGTCCATTTCAAGAACCAGACGCAGAACGCCGTGCGCCGCAGGGTGCTGCGGGCCGAAGTTCATGGTCATGTTTTTGATTTTCTGTTCCGACATCAGGCCTTGCCCTCCGCCTTTTCATCGCCGGGGAGAACATGCTGGATGCCTTCCCACGGGCTTTCGAAATCAAAGTTACGGAAATCCTGAACCAGTTTTACCGGTTCGTAGACAACGCGCTTCTGCTCGTCGTCATAGCGAACCTCGACATAACCGGTCAGCGGGAAATCCTTGCGAAGCGGATGACCTTCGAAACCGTAATCCGTCAGGATACGGCGCGGGTCCGGGTGATTATCAAAGAAGATGCCGAACAGATCCCACGTTTCGCGCTCGAACCAGTTGGCGGCGCTGTAAACGGAAACGGCACTTGGCACCGGGGTTTCTTCGTCGGTGCTGACCTTGACGCGCACACGCAGGTTATGCTTGAGCGACAGCAGGTGATACACGACGTCGAAACGCTGGGCGCGTTCGGGATAATCAACCCCGCAAATGTCAACAAGCTGCTTGAACAGACAGCCCGCATCATCGCGAAGGAATGTCAGAACTTTAAGAATAGCATCGCGTTTGACCGCGATGGTCAGTTCGCCATAACGGTACTGGGTTTCCAGAACCTTGTCGGCAAACTGGGACACCACTAGATCTTTAAGATCTTTCAGCGCGGCGCTGTTATCGCTGAGCACTTCGCTCATGCAAGCCCCCTATAAGGATCAGCGTGTCAGGACACCGGTACGGCGGATTTTCTTTTGCAACTGCATCACGCCGTAAATCAGCGCTTCGGCTGTCGGCGGGCACCCGGGAACATATACGTCCACCGGCACAACGCGATCACAACCGCGCACCACCGAATAGGAATAGTGATAATACCCACCACCATTCGCGCACGAACCCATCGAAATCACCCAGCGCGGCTCGGCCATCTGGTCGTAAACCTTGCGCAATGCGGGGGCCATTTTGTTGGTCAGCGTCCCGGCAACGATCATCACGTCGGACTGACGCGGGCTCGGACGGAACACAAGACCATAACGGTCAAGGTCGTAACGCGATGCGGCGGCATGCATCATTTCCACAGCACAGCAGGCCAGACCGAACGTCATCGGCCACAGCGAACCGGTGCTCGCCCAGCTTGCCAGCTTGTCGAGATTGGCAAGGACAAAGCCCTTGTCATTCATCTCGTCGAACACGCCTTTAAGCAGGGTATCCTGATCCTGACCGGGTGCCAGGGGTGCGCCTGTATTGGTGCTCACTCCCATTCCAAAGCTCCCTTCTTCCATTCATAGACAAATCCGACCGTCAGCACAGCCAGGAAAATCACCATAGAAAAGAAACCGAAGGTGCCGATGTCACCAAGGGTCACAGCCCACGGGAACAGGAACGCAACTTCGAGATCGAAAATGATGAACAAGATGGCGACCAGATAGAACCTGACGTCAAACTTGATGCGCGCGTCCTCAAACGGCGCAAATCCGCATTCGTATGCGGACAGCTTTTCAACATCAGGAGCCTGCTTGGCCAGAACCAGCGACGCGATGACGATAACCGCCGAGAGACCGACGGCGATCCCGATGAAAATCAGGATCGGAAGATATTCCGAAAGAAGCTCTTGCATCTCTCTGACCTCTCAAGAACAGGCCTCTTTTGACCCGACCAGGTCCCCACCCGGCCTATACCGGCGCACCATAACGTATGCACCGCACAAGTTCCAGCCCCGTAAGCGGTTTTAACACCGCCTAAGGCCGGAAACTTCCTAATCTTTTTGCCATTCCCTGCTCTCCGATATCGGACCGCGCAACGCCATGATCAAGTCCCTTTCCTGCAAAGCAACATCGGCTGCGCAGGAAAAAGCGATCGCGGAAAGGACGAAACGCCCGACGAAAGACAACAGATAGGTGATCATGGCGGGAGCGACGGGACTTGAACCCGCGGCCTCCGGCGTGACAGGCCGGCGCTCTAACCAACTGAGCTACGCCCCCAAATGACCAGCTATTGGCGCGCCTTTGTTAGACCAGCACCTATGCCAAGTCAAGCTGATACCAGCGTTTTCAACCATCTCGTCAATTGCGCCAGAGATCATCACCCTGTGAAACATGTCACAGCCCCCGGATTTTCGACAAATATCGTTTTTCCAATCACTTCCATGCATGGTTTCGCCGGTTACCTTTGCATCCTGTGCACGGGTTTTATAGAATTGTTGATAAATAGAATATATTCTTTGCCGTAGGGACAGGAGCCTGAAGACAGGCATGTTCGCGCAAGCGCACAAACCAGACGAATAAACGCAGTGACGGAGAAGACCACCAGTGGGGCGCGTTAAAGAAGAATACAGGTCGCTGGCCGGGCCGGAAAAAGCCGCGATTCTGATGTTGGCACTTGGTGAAGAACACGCCACCAAAATGTTCAGCATGATGGATGACGAGGAAATCAAAGAGATTTCCCAGACCATGTCGGGCCTTGGCACCATCAGCTCCAATATCGTTGAACGTCTGTTTGTCGAATTCGCCGATCAGCTTTCCTCGACCGGTTCGCTTGTCGGGTCGTTCGATACGACCGAACGCCTGCTGTCCAAAGTACTGCCCGAAGACCGCGTTAACGGCATCATGGAAGAGATTCGCGGCCCCGCCGGCCGCACCATGTGGGACAAGCTCAACAACGTGAACGAAGCCGTTCTCGCCAACTATCTGAAAAACGAATATCCGCAGACCGTTGGCGTGGTGCTCTCGAAACTGAAATCGTCTCACTCTGCGGCCGTTTTGTCGCTATTGCCGGAAAACTTCTCGATGGAGGTCATCATGCGTATGCTGCGCATGGAGGCCGTCCAGAAAGAGGTCCTCGACAATATCGAGAAAACCCTGCGCACAGAATTCATGTCGAACCTTGCGCGCGGCTCGCGCGGCGACAACCACGAACTGATGGCCGATATCTTCAACAGCCTGGATCGCCAAAGCCAGGATCGCTTCCTCACCGCCCTCGAGGAACGCAACCGCGACTCTGCGGAAAAGATCAAGGCGCTCATGTTCACCTTCGAAGACCTGGCCCGTCTCGACAACAACGGCGTTCAGACGCTGCTGCGTCAGGTCGAAAAAGACAAACTCGCACTGGCCCTCAAAGGCTCGACCGATGCGATGCGCGACCTGTTCTTCAAAAACATGTCCGAACGTGCCGGCAAGATGATGCGCGAAGACATGGATGCACTGGGCCCCGTCCGCCTGTCGGATGTCGAAGAATCCCAGATGATGATCGTCCAGCTCGCCAAGGAACTCGCCGCACAGGGTCAGATCGTCATCACCGAAGGGGGTGGCGAGGACGAAATGGTCTACTGACCTCCGGCATCCGGCCTGAACCGCGAGCCAGATTTCCCCCGAAACGGGACGGCAGCTTGTCGTCCCTTTTTTTGTCTTTCATTTTGCGAATTTGACAAACTACTTCCGTAATGACTTTTGCCATTTTCGGGCTTGCGGCCCCTGTTTCGGATGCCTTGAATAACGGCTGGCATCGCGCCGTGACTTTATCTTCCTCCGCTCACATGACAGTCCAATATACCGCTGCATGAAATCTTCATGCCCGCCGGGTTCGGAACGCGGGTTCAACAAACACCCCGCCAGCCCCGCGCCTCGGCCATTGCCCTGACGGCATCACGGCCCTTCGTCATCGACATTCGTGATCATGGCCCTCTTTCCTTTTGGAACAACACATGCGCCGTCCGTTCCGTTTGCACTGCAAACATCCTGTGACGGCGTCATGCCGGAATTGTCTGGGAAATTATTCAGAAGCCTGAAATCAGAAAATTCCGGCCTCTCTCGCCCGCGATTCAGGCGCAATTATCAAGTTGATAAAATATCTTTGCCACAACAAAAGGAACAAATCAAGAACAAAATTGAGGGGCAATGATAAAGGCAGGATACAAAGCCATTGTAGTGTGCAGGTCCGATGATCGATTTCTATCAGGAAAACAGGGCCATTGAAAAATGTAGCCCGCCGCATCCCAGGCGATGAAAATTTCCGGCCTTTCGGATCCAATCACCCTGCCCGATACTCTAGTCGGCAGCCCTATCCGATGATCACATTCGGCACCGGATCAGTAATCGATCTGATTTCCCAGCGCAGCCTGTTCTGCCCGCCTGTCTCAATGAACTCGGCGGCGTTATGGCTGCGAATTCCGGCCGTGGTGCGCAGTTCGATCTTGCCGGTCATCTGGTAGCCCAGTGCGGTCAGACGTTCTTCATACTGATCGGGAACAAAGCCGCCGCGTATTTCAACAGTGTTCGAATCTGCGCGGAAAAACATTTCAAGGATTCGCGAATTGCGCCGGACAAACACAAAGCTTTTATCGCGCATGATGTTGCTGCGCCGTTCATAGACGATATTAAATATCCCCTTGCCCTGATAGGTCAGCTGCTTGACGCCGGAATCGCGTTTCAGGTCGGCCAGAACCTTGGCAACCCGTTCCTCTTCCTCGTCGGCATCAATTTCTTCGTTCAGAAGGGCCTCGGTAATTGTCGGCTGAACCAGAAGCCCGCGATAGCTGAACCGGTAATCGCCATTCTGTTCGACATTAAGATCAATGGTGAAGGCTTCGGGAAGATAACAGCTAACCAGCATCAGGTGCGCTATAATCGCCACCAGAGCCCCACGGGCGATTAATTGGCCCCGATGGGCAGCAACCCTGCGCAACGACGCTACAAGCACGGAAAACGGGATTTTGGAAATCATGGTCATCGCAGCGTCATCCTGACTTTGGGGGGCTTGATCAAGCTTGCCTGTCAGGCGCAATGGCGTCAACCGTTGCATCACGTTCCGATTCTTCAAAAGGATTCGGGGGTGCACTGCGATAGGACGCTGATTCGCAAAAAGAAAATCGAATTGCCCAGAAACGCAAAAAGCCGGCACGAAACCGACTTTTGCAAGAATGGTGGGTGATGAGAGATTCGAACTCCCGACCCTCTCGGTGTAAACGAGATGCTCTAACCAGCTGAGCTAATCACCCGTATTTTGATGCCCCGTTTTGCGGAAGCGGGCGGAACATAACATGCTTTTTTGAAAAAGCAATGCCGGTGACGCTCGTCACCGGCATTTTTTTTCAGAACATCGTCAAACTTAGTTGACGGCGTCCTTAAGACCCTTGCCAGCCTTGAATTTAGGCTGTTTCGATGCCGGAATGTCGATTTCTTCACCGGTGCGCGGGTTGCGACCTTTTGAAGCAGCGCGAGCAGCGACAGCGAAGGTACCGAAACCGACGAGACGAACTTCGTCACCGCCTTTGAGAGATTCGGTAATGGAATCGAAAACAGCGTCAACGGCTTTAGCAGCGTCTGCTTTGGACAGATCGGCTTTAGCAGCTACACTTCCAACGAGATCGTTTTTATTCACTTCCTGGCCCCCTTATTGGACGTTCGGAGTTATGAGGAAATTTGGTTTGCCCCAAACCTGTTGCATCGGCAGTGTAAGCAGGTAGCCAACATCCCGTCAATGCGACAGTCGCAGTTTTCTGCGGTTTCGAACGTTTTTTTGATTTTTTTCGCCTTTACAGCAACACGGCTGTGGATCATTGCCGATTCTGGGCCAAAGTTATCCACAGAAAAGGGGGGATGACAGCGCCATCCCCCCTTGAATTCAGACCTTTTTGACGTCAATCAGTGCGTGGTAACACCACCGACTTCCGATTCTTCGCCGTCCTTGGTTTTGACAGCGACGTCATCCACTTCTTCTTCCCACTCGATGGGAACCAGCGGATTGACCAGCGCATGGCTGAGAACCTCGTCAACATGGGAAACCGGAATGATTTCCATGCCACGTTTGACGTTGTCCGGAATGTCTTCCAGGTCCTTTTCATTTTCCTGCGGGATCAGGACGGTTTTGACACCGCCGCGCAATGCCGCAAGAAGCTTTTCTTTCAAACCACCAATCGCAAGCACACGACCGCGAAGCGTGATTTCGCCCGTCATCGCGACATCCCGGCGAACCGGATTGCCCGTCAGAACCGAAACCACCGACGTCACCATGCCAACACCAGCCGACGGACCGTCTTTTGGTGTCGCCCCTTCCGGAACGTGAACGTGAATGTCACGTTTCTGGAACAGGGTCGGCTTGATCCCGAACTGGGTGGCGCGCGACCGGACAAACGAGGTTGCCGCCTGAATCGATTCTGTCATGACTTCACCGAGCTTGCCGGTGGTTTTCATGTTGCCCTTGCCCGGTACGGTGACCGATTCAATCTGCAACAGATCGCCGCCGAATTCGGTATAGGCCAGACCAGTAACAACACCGACCTGATCTTCGCCTTCGGTTTCGCCATAACGGAACTTGCGAATCCCGGCATATTTGCCAAGCGTGCGCGGCGTTACGCGAACGGTTTTCAGGTTCTCAAGCATGATGCGCTTGGTCGCCTTACGGGCAAGCTTTGCCAGCTCACGCTCAAGGCTACGCACACCGGCCTCTCGGGTGTAGTACCGGATCAGATCCCGCAATGCGTCGTCCGAAATGCTCCACTCGCCTTTTCTCAGACCGCTTTCCTTGACCTGTTTCGGGATCAGGTGGCGCTTGGCGATTTCAACCTTTTCATCTTCGGTGTAACCCGAAATCCGGATGATCTCCATACGGTCGAGCAACGGCTGCTGCATGCGCAGGCTGTTGGCGGTCGTAACGAACATCACATCCGAAAGATCGTAATCGACCTCAAGATAGTGGTCGTTAAAGGTCGAATTCTGTTCCGGATCAAGAACTTCAAGCAACGCCGAAGCCGGATCGCCGCGGAAATCCGAACCCATTTTTTCAATCTCGTCGAGAAGGAAAAGCGGGTTGGAATATTTCGCCTTTTTCATGCCCTGGATGATTTTGCCCGGCATGGAACCGATATAGGTCCGGCGATGACCCCGAATTTCAGACTCGTCACGCACCCCGCCAAGCGACATGCGCACGAAGGTACGACCGGTCGCATTGGCAATCGATTTCCCAAGCGAGGTTTTACCAACACCCGGAGGACCGACAAGGCAGAGAATCGGGCCTTTGACTTTTTTGACGCGCGCCTGAACGGCAAGATATTCAAGGATGTGTTCCTTGACCTTTTCAAGACCGTAATGCTCCTTGTCGAGCACCTTCTTGGCCTTTTTCAGGTCAAGCGAAACCCGCGAACGTTTGTTCCACGGAATAGACACCATCCAGTCAAGGTAGTTGCGCACCACGGTGGCCTCGGCGGACATCGGGCTCATATTGCGCAGTTTCTTAAGCTCGGCCTGGGCTTTTTCCTTGGCTTCCTTCGGCATCTTGGCCTTGTTCAGCTTCTCTTCGATTTCAGAAGCTTCATCCTTGCCATCTTCACCCTCGCCCAATTCCTTCTGAATGGCTTTAAGCTGCTCGTTCAGATAGTACTCGCGTTGGGTTTTTTCCATCTGGCGCTTGACGCGGTTGCGGATTTTTTTCTCGACCTGCAAGACGCCGATTTCCGATTCCATGAAACCGAAAATGCGTTCCAGACGATCCCCGACAAGGGTGGTTTCCAGAAGTTCCTGTTTCTCGGAAATCTTGAGCGACAGATGCGACGCCACCGTATCGGCAAGCTTCGCAGGCTCTTCGATCTGATTAACCGATACCAGAACTTCCGGCGGTATCTTCTTGTTCAGCTTGATATACTGTTCGAACTGGGTCACGACGGAACGCGCAAGCGCTTCAAGCTCGCTATCGTCCTCATCCGCTTCCTCACGAACAGCGGCATAAGCCTGGAAAAATTCAGGATTGTCGACGAAACCGGAAATCTCTGCGCGCTTGCCACCTTCAACAAGCACCTTGACCGTCCCGTCGGGCAGCTTCAGAAGCTGCAACACGGTTGCGACAGTACCGATTTCGTACAGATCCTTGACCGACGGATCATCAAGACCCGCGTCTTTCTGGGTAACAAGCAGAATCTGCTTGTCTTCGCGCATTACATCTTCAAGTGCGCGCACTGATTTTTCACGCCCGACAAACAGCGGAACAATCATGTGCGGGAACACTACGATGTCGCGCAACGGCAGTACCGGGTAAATTTCGCCACGCGCCAATTCAACCATTATGTTCTATTCCCTATTCTGAGCCAAAACGTTGCTGGGGTCCTGCCATAGGCCCCGCCAGTAACGCGAACATTCAAAAGATAATCTGAAATTCCCGCACCGCAATAGGATGCCGGTGCGGGATCAGAAATCAGGCACTGTGTTCGACACCTTCACGTCGTTCTGCATGGATCAGCAAAGGTTTTGCCTTTCCTTCGACGACATCACGGTTGATCACGATTTCCTCGACGCTTTCAAGGGTCGGCAGATCAAACATGGTATCAAGCAGGATACCTTCCATGATTGACCGCAGGCCACGCGCACCGGTTTTACGCTCGATCGCCTTTTTGGCGATTCCCACCAGCGCATCAGGCTGGAAGGTCAGTTTCACGTCTTCCATATCGAACAGACGCTGATACTGCTTGATAAGTGCGTTTTTCGGCTCGGTCAGAATCTTGACCAGCGCATCCTCGTCGAGGTCTTCAAGCGTTGCCAGAACCGGCAGACGACCGATGAATTCCGGAATAAGGCCGAATTTCAACAGATCCTCGGGTTCGACTTCGCGCAGGACTTCGCCTGTACGACGGTCTTCGGGGCTGCGGACATCCGCACCAAACCCGATAGCACTGCCCTTGCCACGCTGCGAAATCACCTTATCCAGACCAGCGAAGGCACCGCCCACGATGAACAGGATATTGGTGGTGTCGACCTGCAGGAATTCCTGCTGCGGGTGTTTACGGCCGCCCTGCGGCGGAACCGATGCAACCGTACCTTCCATGATCTTCAGAAGGGCCTGCTGAACACCCTCGCCCGACACGTCACGCGTGATCGACGGGTTGTCGGACTTGCGCGAAATCTTGTCGACCTCGTCGATATAGACGATGCCACGCTGTGCACGCTCGACATTGTAGTCAGCCGCCTGAAGCAGCTTGAGGATGATATTCTCGACGTCCTCACCGACATAACCTGCTTCGGTAAGGGTCGTGGCATCTGCCATAGTAAACGGCACATCAAGGATGCGCGCAAGCGTCTGCGCCAGAAGCGTCTTACCACAACCGGTCGGACCGACCAGCATGATGTTCGACTTGGCAAGTTCGATGTCTTCGTTCTTGCTGGCATGATGCAGGCGTTTGTAGTGGTTGTGAACCGCGACAGAGAGAACTTTCTTCGCATGGCCCTGACCGATCACATAATCGTCAAGAACCTTGCAAATCTCTTGCGGAGAAGGCACCCCGTCAGCCGATTTGACGAGATGGGTTTTGTGCTCTTCGCGGATGATGTCCATGCAAAGCTCTACGCATTCATCACAGATGAATACGGTTGGACCGGCGATGAGCTTGCGAACCTCGTGCTGGCTCTTTCCACAGAAAGAACAATACAGAGTGTTCTTGGAGTCCCCGCTATTCGATTTGCTCATACAAACCCCAATTACGTTTGACGTTATCTTTTATCGCCATGTTAGCCGGTAAACGATACCGATCTCAACGTTTAATCTACGCTTATCGGCCATATGGCCACATGTTTGATATGGGAGCGCACCCAAGGATGCGAAACCCCTGTTCATTATCACCTGAACGTTATGGAATTTCGCATGTTCCAAACAATGTCACAGAACCTACTTATACGTCCTGTCTATGACCAGAGGATGAATGTGCGCAAGCCATAAAAAAAACGCCCCGGCAAAACACCGGGGCGTTTTCATCGGATCGTTATGCAACGATCAATCTTTTTTCGCATCAGACTCCGGCTTCGGACGCGACGTTACCACCTCGTCAATCAGGCCGAATTCCTTGGCCTGATCCGGGGTAAGGAAGTTATCACGCTCCATCGCGTCTTCAATCGTCTTGAGATCACGGCCGGTATGTTCGACATAAATCTCGTTAAGACGCTGACGCAATGCCAGAATTTCGCGGGCATGGATTTCGATATCCGATGCCTGCCCCTGGAACCCGCCGGACGGCTGGTGAATCATGACGCGCGCATTCGGCAGGCAGTAACGCTTGCCCTTTGCACCGGCCATCAGCAACAGCGACCCCATGGAAGCCGCCTGCCCCATGCACACCGTGGAAACATCGCAACGGATGTATTGCATGGTGTCATAGATCGCCAGACCCGACGTCACAACCCCGCCCGGGGAGTTGATATAAAGCGAGATATCCTTGTCCGGGTTTTCCGATTCGAGATGCAGCAACTGCGCGCAGATCAGTGACGACATGCCGTCATGGACCTGGCCGTTGATGAAGACGATCCGCTCCTTGAGAAGACGGGAAAAGATGTCATAGGCCCGTTCACCACGGCTGGTCTGTTCAACCACCATCGGTACGAGCGAGTTCATCTGTGCTTCAATCATCGACTGCAATCTCCTTGCTGCATCCTAAACCGGTATGTCGGACGGATTACTTCTCTTCCGATTTATCGGCTTTTTTCTTGGCAGCCGGCTTCTTGTCAGCAGATTTCTTGGCCGGAGCCTCTTTGTCTGCATCTTTTTTAGCCGATGCCTTCTTGGCAGCCGATTTCTTCTTCGGAGCTTCGTCTTCCTCTTCCGGTTTCAGAAGGTCTTCGACCGAAACGGTCTTGTCTTCTACCTTGGCGAGTTCGACGATGTAATCCACGACCTTGTCTTCATATACAGGGCCCTGAAGCGCCTGCAAGGCCTGCGGGTTATTTTTGTAGAATTCAATAACCTGCTGTTCCTGACCCGGATATTTCTGGGCCTCGGCAACAAGGACCTTGTTCACGTCTTCCTGGGTAACCTGGATTTCGTTTTTACGGCCGACTTCTGCCAGAAGCAGACCAAGAAGAACACGGCGTTCTGCAATTTCGCGGAACTCGTCGGTCAGTTCTTCTTCGGACTTGCCTTTGGTCTCGTCATCTTCCTGACCCGCATCACGTGCCTGTTTGATCTGGGCAATGATGCCTTCCAGCTCGTTCTCGACCAAGCTGGTCGGCAGTTCGAAGCTGTGGTTTTCGGCCAATGCATCAAGCAGCTGGCGTTTCAGTTTCTGACGGGCAACCGATTCGTACTCGCGACCGAAATCCTTGCGGATCGCGTCTTTGAGGGCGTCAAAGCTTTCCTGGCCGAGTTTCTTGGCGAGTTCATCGTCAAGAGCAGCCGGTTTCTTTTCTTTGATTTCCTTGACGGTTACGTCGAACTCGGCATCTTTGCCTGCAAGTTCAGCCGCACCGTAGGCTTCCGGGAATTTCACTTTGACGACAACTTCGTCACCGGCATTAACGCCGGTAAGCTGGTCTTCGAAACCTTCGATGAACGAACCCGAACCAAGTTCAAGTTCGTAATCTTCGGCTTTACCGCCTTCGAAAGCTTCGCCGCCGATTTTGCCAAGGAAATCGATGACGACAACGTCACCGGCTTTCGACTTGCGCTTGCGTGCGAGCGGCTCGGTGGTGCCTTGCGCTGCTGCAATACGGTCAAGCGTTTCGTTGACTTTCACATCGTCAAGTTCAACGACTTCGCGGGTCAGTTTCAGCTTTTTGAAGTCCATCGGTTCGATGGCCGGAATGACTTCGACAGCAATGGCGAACTCAAGGTCCTTGCCTTCGTCAAACGAGGTCACTTCGATTTTCGGCTGAACGGCCGGGCGCAGGTCATTATCGTTAAGAACCTTGCCGGTGTTTTCATTTACAGCGGCTTCGAGAACTTCGCCCATGACAGCCTGGCCATAGCGCTGGCGCAGCAGTTTCGCCGGAATCTTGCCCGGACGGAAGCCCGGCAGGCGAACCTGGTCTTTGATCTCGTCGAGTTTGGCGACGACTTTTTCTTCGATCTGAGCGGCGGGCACAACGACTTTGAACTCGCGCGCCAGGCCTTCGTTTTTGGTTTCAGTAACCTGCATAGATAACTCTTTTGCTTGGTTCGAATAATGTCCGTTACGCGACGCAGTCCGGACCTCAGAAAGTCAATATGACTAAACGAATATGCATCCTGGTCTTAATTTATGGTCAGCTTATGGTACGGGCGAAGGGACTCGAACCCCCACGGATTGCTCCACTGGAACCTAAATCCAGCGCGTCTACCAGTTCCGCCACGCCCGCACACAAGCATACCAAACACACCGGAAGTACCGGTGTGGGTGCGCCTTAATACAAACTTCGATCATGTCATGCAAGCATCGCCTTTTAGACAGATGCATTCAGGTGGAAAATTAATTTGAAACGGGCCGGTTTTCTGCGTTCTACAAGATTGTTGGAAGGTTCAAAAAACTGCCCGAAAAAGCATCTTCGCCCATCAAACATCGGCTTCAGGGGGCCGAACGCAGCCGATTTGCGATAGAACTAGCGCCTCATCCAGACATCACTTGGGCACGCCACGCCAAAGCTGCCCCAGCAGAACCGGCAGATGATGCGGAATATCCTCGGCAATCAGACCGGGACCAATATCCCCCCCGGCACGCGCATGAAGCCACGCCCCCATGCAGGCAGCATCAAACATTTCCATCCCCTGTGCCATTAACCCGCCGATAATTCCGGCCAGTACATCCCCAGATCCGGCTGTTGCCAGCCACGGCGCATCGATCGTGTTGATTGCCGCCCGGCCATCTGGGGCGGCAACAACCGTATCCGCCCCCTTGATCAGGACGGTCGCACCGCTTCGCTTGGCTGCGGCCCGCGCCCGGCTTAGCTTGTCGCCTTCGATATCAGGAAACAGACGGGCAAATTCGCCTTCATGCGGCGTTAACACCGTTGGCCCCTGAATGGCAAAAAACAGCGTGCTGGGCTGTTCGGCGAAACTGGTCAGCGCATCGGCATCCAGAACCGTGCACCGACAATAATGCAGCAACGTAATGATCCGGCTGCATGTTTCATCCCCAACGCCGAATCCCGGCCCGATCACCAACGCGTTGTGACGACAATCCTTTAACAGGTCATCAAGGGTCGCAATCGGTGCCGTCATGATGCCGGGGCTATCCGCGGCATAAACCGAAAGGCTTGCGGGTTCTGCCACAACTGTAAGCAACCCTGCCCCGGCACGGCGCGCAGCCCTTGCCACCAGCCGGCCTGCCCCTGTCATGGTCGCCCCGCCAATCACCAGCAAATGCCCCCGATGATATTTATGCCCATCCACACCTGGCCAGTTGATGCCCGCCCGCCACACACCGGGCTCATTACATACAAGCATCGGACGGATATCGCGGATCGTCTGATCGGCGATACCGATGTCACGCACAATCACCTGACCGCACAGAATGCGACCGGGCAAAAGATAGTGCCCCGGTTTCGGACGGCAGAATGTCACGGTGACGTTCGCCTTGACGGAAATACCGCGAACTTCGCCGGAATTGCCATCAACCCCGCTTGGCACATCAACCGCAACAACCGGCACGCCGGAATCGTTTACAGCCTGCACCAGACTGGCAAGATCACCCTCAATTGGCCGCGCAAGCCCCGCGCCAAACAGACAATCAACCACCAGATCGGCCCCGACCAGCAATGCAGGCGAAAGCCGCTCGACCGCCCCTTCCCAGCGTCCCGCATTCAGGGCGGCATCCCCGGTCAGCTTTTCAACATCGCCAAGCAGCCCCAACCGTACCGACCACCCGGCATTGCGTAAAAGGCGGGCAATAACAAAGCCATCGCCGCCATTGTTCCCCGGCCCGCATAACACCGTTGCGGCACGCGTCGTCCACCGCGACACGATTTCGGCAACAACAGACGCACCGGCATTTTCCATCAAAACGTCGCCAGATGTGCCAGCTTCAATGGTTCTGCGGTCGGCTTCGTACATCTGTTCAGTAGTGAGGACTTCGAACATTTTCACCTGTCACATTCGGTACATTGGCGTGCTTGCCGGATCATCCGGAAAACGAACAGACACCGGTAGCTATTTGTTTTCCCGATCAGTATATTGCAAACGCAATCGCGAGTCAGAGACTAACGCGTACTTAACGATCCGTAACGAGGCTTTTCCGGTATGCATGTTGTCGTGATGGGCGCTGGCGTCATTGGGACGACGGCGGCCTGGTATCTTTTGGAAAACGGCCATCAGGTTACGGTCATTGACCGACAGCACGCCGCAGGTCAGGAAACCAGCTTTGCCAATGGTGGCCAGATTTCCGCCTGCCATGCCACACCGTGGGCAAATGAACATACCCCCGCACAGATACTGAAATGGCTTGGCCGCGAAGAAGCGCCGCTGTTGTTCCGGATGCGCTGGGATCCGCAACTGTTTTCATGGGGCCTCCGTTTCCTGCGTAACTGCACCGATAAACGGGCACGCGTGAACCTTGAAAAGGCACTGCGCGTTGCGACATACAGCCGCGCCTGCCTAAAAGACCTGCGCAGCAGCCTTGGCCTTGAATATGACCATCTCGAACAGGGTATTCTTCACGTCTGTCGAAACGAAGACGAACTGGCAACGGTCGAAAAGGCAACCCGCCAGATGCAGGAATTTGGCCTGAACCGTCGCATGGTCAGTGCCACCGAATGCCTTGAAATCGAACCAGCCTTGCGCGACAGCAATGCCAAAATCATCGGTGGCAGCTTTACCCCCGATGATGAAAGCGGGGATGCGCGAAAATTTACCGAACTTCTGGCAGACCGCTGCCGTGCACGCGGTGCCATCTTCAGGCTCGACACCACCATCACCGGACTTAAACAGGATCAGGGCCGCATTGCCGCCGTCAGCACCGATCAGGGCGATATTTCCGGTGATCGTTACCTGATGTGTCTGGGCAGTTACAGCCCGCTTCTGTTAAAGCCGCTTGGCATCCATTTGCCGGTTTACCCGTGCAAGGGATATTCGATCAGCATCGATACCACTGGCCATAACGGCGCCCCCCGGGTGGCCCTGATTGATGACAGCGTGAAGATGGTCTATTCGCGGCTTGGAAACCGGCTCCGCGTCGCGGGAACGGCGGAACTGGACGGCTATAATCTTAGAATGTCGGAACGACGCCAAAAAATAATTGCCGACAAGGCATTCGAATTGTTTCCAAATTCCGGTGATCGTTCAACAATCGAGTTCTGGTCGGGACTTCGTCCTGTAACACCTGATTCTGCCCCTGTTATTAGTGATACCAAATATGATAATCTGTATCTTAATACGGGGCACGGGACTTTGGGGTGGACGATGAGTTGTGGTTCTGGAAAGGCTGTTGCCGATCTCATTGACGGACGCAAACCCGATATCTCGCTTCTTGGACTGGGTATCGACCGTTTTTAAACGATTGATTGCTGGATAACGATGGGACCAGGGGCCGACATGACCACAGACTCCCCGATTGACGCGGAAACCGCGCCATTGGCAGATCAAGTCGTTCTGAACGCACTGCCCTATGCCGCCGTCATCTGCGAGCGTAGCGGCAAGGTTTTGCAGTGCAATGACGCCATGGCGAACCTGATCGGTGTTGCCCGCGACCGCATGATCGGGCGCAAGGCGGGCTTTCTGTCTGCCGGACTTCTCAATGACATTGATGATGTCTTTGCATCCGGTCGGACATGGCGCGGCGATATCGTGCTGGTCAATGCCAGCGATGAAAGCCACATGTGCGATCTATCCATCGCCCCGCTGGAATATTTCCGCGAAAACGAAACACGCACAGCTGTCCTGATGACGCTGCTTGAAAATGACAGGCAGCAACAGGCCGAGCGCACCTTGATGGAACAGAATCGCGAACGCTCGGACGCCAATGCTTCAAAATCCGACTTCATTGCCAATATGGGGCATGAACTGCGCACCCCGCTTAATGCGATTATCGGCAATTCCGAATTGATCGCCGAAGGCGTGCTGGGCGATATTTCCGACAGCTATCGTGACTGCGCACGCGACGTCTACGAGGCCGGAACGCATCTGCTTGAACTCGTGAACAATGTTCTTGATGTCTCGAAGCTTTCGAATGGCTCGATGGCTTTGCAACTGGCAGAAGACGATATTGTTTCTGTAACGCAGGAAGCAACAAAACTAGTCAGCGACGACATCAAGAAACGGCATCACAAACTGATCCTGAATTTGCCGCAAAAACCATTGATGATGCCATGTGATCGCCTGAAACTTAAGCAAATCCTGATAAACATACTCAGCAACGCCGCCAAGTTCACCCCCGACAAGGGAGAGATTTCCGTAACATTGACGGTCTTGGACGACGAAATCTGTTTTGCCATTCAGGATAATGGTGTCGGCATGAGTCCGAACGACATTCCACGTGCGCTTGCCCGGTTCTCCCAATTGCACCCATCAGGGGTCAAGGAAAGTGCCGGAACGGGACTTGGTTTGCCGCTGGCCAAGCTTTTGGTTGAATTGCACGGTGGACGACTAAGCATCGAAAGCGACCTTGGCAAGGGCACAACAGTACGAATCACCCTGCCCCGCGTTTAGGTTTTATGTCGTAAAAACATGAAGGCCCGGCAGAATATTGCCAGGCCTTGTGCTTTATTGGGCGGCCGACTTGTTCATCTGATCGTGACGCATCTGGATTTCTTTGGGCCAGCGGCTTTTGATATAGGACAGGGATGCTATGATTTCCTCATCCGTCAGAACTTTTTCAAAGCCGGGCATCGCAGACTGATAACCATCACCGATCATTTTCGCCGGACCATATTTGGTCAATGCAAACAGCAAATCATCCGGGTGATGCCAGGTATGGCCGGTTTCATCATGGGGAGGTGCAGGCAGCAAACCATCGTCGCGTCGTTCGCGCCAGTTTGCTTCCCCTTTAAAATCACGACCGTGGCAGGACGCACAATTGGCGTCATAGATTTTCTTGCCCATTGCAACCAGTTGCAAATTATCGGGTTGCAAGCGAACCTGCGCCGCATCTTTTTTAGGGTAGGCACCTGAAAAGACAACAGCAATCACCACGATTGCGGACACGGCCACAGCTCCGCCGAGGGCAAAAATCGTTTTCTTCTTCAACGAATGTCTTCCTTCCTTCTTCAGATTTAAGCAGGCTATCCCGCGAGATCGTTGATGATAGGACAATGAGGACGATGATCGCCTTGGCATTCGTCAACCAGATGCGACAAGGTCTTTTGCAGACTTTGCAGTTCTGCGATCTTGCGTTCGATTTCGATCAGATGTGTTTTGGCAATCTGCTTCACATCTGCCGAAGCACGGTTGCGGTCCTCGTAGAGCGACAGTAACACCCGGCAATTCCTCTACCGAAAAGCCAAGCCCCCGGGAACGCTGCAAAAAGCGCAATTTGTGCAAGTCATCGTCGCTGTAGTCCCGGTAGCCGTTTTCAAGCCGACCGGGCTTTACCAGTCCGATATCCTCGTAATAACGGATGGTTTTCGCCGGAAGACCGCTATCGCGGGATGCATCGGAAATATTCATGGTTTTTCTCCGCGGACTTTCCAACCTCGCAGCAACAGCGAGTTGCTGACGACCGAAACCGAACTCAACGCCATCGCAGCCCCCGCAATCGCGGGGCTCAGGATACCGAACGCCGCCAACGGCACGCCGATCACGTTATAACCAAACGCCCAGAACAGGTTTTGTGCGATCTTGCGCCGTGTTGCGATCGACACATCAATTGCCCCCTCGACAAGTGCCGGGTCGGACCGCATCAGGGTAATGCCCGCCGTCTCCATGGCCACATCGGTACCGCCCCCCATCGCAATACCGACATCCGCCGCAGCCAAGGCTGGCGCATCATTGATACCATCGCCGACCATGGCAACATGACGGCCAGCCTTGCGCAGTTTTTCGACCTCGCGCGCCTTGTCCTGCGGCCGGATACGACCGCGGCCTTCTTCAAGGCCAAGCTGCTCTGCAACATAGGAAGCAACATCTTCACCGTCTCCAGACAACATGATGCTGTTGATCCCACGCGCTTTCAGATCGGCTATCGCCTGCTTTGCCGACGCACGAATCCGATCTTCCAGCGTGATGAACCCGGCGAACCTGCCGTCAATCGCAACCAGAATGACGGTCTGGCCGCGCCCTTCGTAATCGGCAATCTGGCTGCCAAGATCACCATCTGGCAATCCAATACCAAGATCGGCAAGCATTGCCTCATTGCCTATAACGACATTGTGGTCTTCAACCTTTGCCTGAACACCGGCACCGGTTTTGCTGCTAAAATCAGTGATGTCAGGAATTTTAATTTCCTGTTTGCGTGCGGCATTGACGATTGCACGCGCCAGCGGATGTTCGCTTGCGGCCTGCACGGCGGCAGCCATACGCAGCAGTTCGGCTTCATCTGTGCCCTCTGCGGGTTTGATGTCTCGAACTGTTGGCTTGCCTTCGGTCAGGGTACCGGTTTTATCAAAAATGACGGTATCAACATTGTGTGCCTGTTCCAGCGCATCGAAGTTCCGGATCAGGATACCGCTTTTCGCCGCGGCCCCCGTGCCCGCCACCAGTGCGGTTGGTGTCGCAAGCCCCAATGCACAGGGGCAGGCAATAACAAGAACCGAAACAGCGGCCACAATCGATACTTCCATCGTGGCACCGAATAAAAGCCATCCGCCAAAGGTAACCAAGGCAATCAAGACGACTACGGGCACAAAAATCCCGGAAACTTTATCGACCAGTTTCTGAACCGGTGCCTTTCCGGTCTGGGCATGTTCAACCAGCCGAATGATCCGCGACAGCGTTGTATCTTCGCCGATTGCTGTGACTTCGACATCAAGCCGCCCGGTACCATTGACAGCACCACCAACGACCATATCCCCTGCCACACGCGCGATCGGGCGTGTTTCTCCGGTGATCAGGCTTTCATCAAGCTCACTTTCACCTGCTGAAACCTTGCCATCAACGGGAACACGTTCACCTGGCAAAACCCTGACGGTGTCACCGATAACAAGCTGGGCGATATCGATTTCAATTTCGCCTTTGGTTTCGTCAAGTTTACGCGCACGGCGCGGACGTAGCGCCATCAGTTCACGAATAGCCGCCGACGCACCGCGTTTGGCGCGTTCTTCCATGATTTTACCGGCAAGGATCAGGGTGATGATCGCGGCGGATGCCTCGAAATAAAGATGCGTCTGCCCGTCATGACCAGCCACAATCATGTTATAAAGGCTCAGGAAATAGGCGGCCGACGTGCCAAGTGCGACCAGCACGTCCATATTGGCACTGGCGTTACGCAACGCCATCCAGGCGCCGCGATAAAACCGCCAACCGATCAGGAACTGCACCGGGGTCGCCAGCGCCAGTTCTACCCACGGGCTCAAATAAAAATCGACCCCCAGATACATCCAGATCATCTGGGCCACCAGCGGCGCGGTCAGGACAATCGAAGCCGCCAGCCACCAAAGCGACTTGTCGGAATTCTTTTGGTCTGCGGGATCCTGCCCGTTTTCCTGACCCGATTTGCCTCGTGAAACAGCGTGATAACCGGCCTTTTCAACAGCCGCGATGACATCGGCGTCACCAACCTGTCCCGGTAAGGTATGAATATCGGCCCGCTCCAGTGCGAAATTGACACTGGCTTCCGTAACGCCGGGCAGTTTGCTCAATGCCTTTTCGACGCGAAGCGCGCAATTGGCGCAGGTCATGCCATCAATATCAAAAGACCGGCTTTCATCGGCAACAGAATAGCCCGCAGAACGGATGGTATCGGCCAGTTTGCTAACTGATGTCTGATCACGATCAAAGGTGACATGGGCAGAATTCAGCGCAAGGTTCACCTCGGACGATACACCGGGCAGCTTGCCCAATGCCTTTTCAATCCGACCGGCACAGGATGAACAAGTCATCCCGCCGATTTGCAGGGTCACTTCGCCACGCGCCCCTTCGTCCGTCGGTTTTTTCAAACCGGGGGCACCATTGCCACGAATTTCAGGGATGTCGGGTTCTGATCGCCTGTCCATTTAGGTCACCATTCCATGATCAATAACTTGATATGGGTGACCATAGAGGTTCCAGCAACTGGAAGGTCAAGCATAAAACGGGCGGATTGATTTTGCGTTATCAATTCACCCGCAAATATCTGATAAAAATAAAAAAACCCCGGACAATACCGGGGTTTTCAAATGACATTTGGCAACCTTAACCGTGCGGGTTCGGCTCACCAACTGCGCGGAACTGGATATAGTTCGGCAAGCCCATCATATCGATCAGACGGATCTGCTGTTCAAGCCAATATGCATGGTCCTCTTCGCTGTCATCCAGCAGCGTGGTCAGCATATTGCGCGTCTGATAATCTTCTTCCTTCTCGGCAAGTTTAATCGCCTTTTTCAGAAGATCGATCACATGATATTCGTGTTCGAGATCGTTTTTCATCATCTCAGGCACGGTTTTGCCGATCTTGATCGGACTGCGCGACGCGGTATCGGGCACACCTTCAAGGAACAGAATACGTTCGATCAGGCGTTTCGCATGTTCGAGTTCTTCGTCCTTTTCATGATGCATACGAGCATAAAGTGCATGCAAACCCCAATCGAGATACATCTCGGCATGGGTGTTGTACTGGTCGGCGGCGGACAATTCAGCCGTAAGCTGCTTGTTCAGCGCGTCGATAACCTTCTTGTTACCCTTCATGGCGTTTAAGCTCCTGATGTGTTAGTCGCCGTCGCCAGAACGGCTTTGAATATAATTCTGCATACCGACATTTTCGATCTGCCACTGCTCCGTTTCCAGCCAGTCGACATGTTCTTCCTGATCTTCAAGGAATTTGACCAGCAGATCGCGGGTTACAAAGTCTTCGGCCTTTTCGCAGGCGCTAATCGCCTCGCGCAGAAGCGGCAGGCTTGCCAACTCGAACTTCATGTCGCAGGAAACGATTTCCTCGACATTCTCGCCGATCATAAGCTTGTTCAAATTCTGAAGATTGGGCAGACCTTCAAGGAACAGAATGCGCTCGATGGTGTCATCGGCACGTTTCATTTCCTTGATCGAAAGTTTGTATTCGTACTCGCCCATTTCTTCCACGCCCCAGTCGCGGAGCATACGGGCATGCAGGAAATACTGGTTAATCGCCGTTAACTGGTTGGTCAGCACGCGATTAAGATAACTGATGATCTTGGGATCACCCTTCATGGTGGCACTCCTGATGATTGGGCTGTCCAAATAGTGGGATCGACCATTCCCCTTTTCAAGGGAAAACCGCGCCTTTGATTACCATTATCAATAATTTAGCCGATTTTTTTGCAAATTTTCAGATCATGGCACACAAGTAAAAATCATTCGCGCAGCAACCATTGCGAATGAAAATCGGTCCGCCCGTTTTCGGTTGTTTTTGTTTGCTTCAACCAATCTCTGGGACCTTTTTTCACGTACGAGTCGGAAATATGATTTTCGCTGCCGGAGGTCGCCCGTTAAATGTCTGCCATCAAATCAATCCGTTTCATACTTGGTGATCAGCTGTCTGTTTCACTGGCAAGTTTAAGGGATGCCGATCCTGATCACGACTTGATTGTAATGGCGGAACCGAACAGCGAGGCAAACTATGTCGCCCATCACAGGCAGAAAATTGTCTTCATTCTGTCTGCGATGCGTCATTTCGCTCATGAATTACGTGAAAAGGGTTTCGCGGTTTGTTATTTCGATTATGAGAACCAGCCGACCAATAGCTTTAGCGATGCCCTGAAACTGGCATTGAAAAATCATCCGGTAAAACAGGTAATCATTACAGAGCCCGGCGAATGGCGGATACGCACGGAAATCGAAACATGGGCGGACAAGTTCGGTATCGTCCTTGATGTTCGCGACGATGATCGTTTCTTTGCCCCACTTTCGGTATTTGCGGAATTTGCTGAAAACCGCAAGGAACTCCGTATGGAGTATTTCTATCGGCAACTGCGACGCACAACCGGTATCCTGATGGAACCGGATGGCAAACCGGTTGGCGGTCAGTGGAATTTTGATCACGATAATCGCAAACGCCTTCCCGATGATCACAGGCCGCCAAGCCCCCTGACTTTCAAACCGGATAGCATCACGCAGGCATTGCTCAACCGGGTTAAACAGGATTTCCCGAATGCCTGCGGGGATCACGAAAGTTTCGGCTGGGCGGTTACCCGACGCGATGCGCTTACAGTCCTTGATCACTTTATAGAACATCGATTGCCGCTATTTGGTGACTATCAGGATGCGATGACTGTAAAAAGCAGCACTGTTTATCACTCTCTTCTAAGCGGCTATATCAATGTCGGCCTTTTGCTCCCCGATGAAGTATGCCGTGCCGCTGAAAATGCCTATCGCGTCGGCAAGATACCAATCAACGCTGCCGAGGGCTTTATTCGTCAGATCCTTGGCTGGCGCGAATATGTGCGCGGGCTTTACTGGCAGATGGGGCCCGATTACGGAAAAGGCAGTTATTTCGATGCCAGACGCCCCCTACCCGCCTTTTTCTGGGATGGGAATGTTGGGATGAACTGCCTGCATCACGCCATCACCGAAACGCTGGACAATGCCTACGCGCATCACATTCAGCGATTGATGGTGATTGGCAACTTTGCGCTTCTATCCGGTCTGGATCCAAAGGAAGTCTGTGAATGGTATCTGGCAGTTTATATCGACGCATTTGAGTGGGTGGAACTTCCCAACACCTTTGGCATGGCACTTTATGCCGACGGGGGAAAAATGGCGTCCAAGCCCTACGCTGCGAGTGGAAAATACATCAACCGGATGTCTGATTACTGTACGGCTTGCCAGTACAGTCCCAATAAGAACACAGGGCCCGATGCATGCCCCTTTAACGCACTTTACTGGCACTTCCTGGATCGTAACGTCGATAAACTCGGCAAAAATCCGCGCCTTGCTATGCCATATCGCAATTGGTCGCGTATGAATGGGGACTGTAAAACGGCACTAATCGAACAGGCCGAACATTTCCTGACACAGATCGATACCGGAAAAATCCCAAAGCCATCACATCAGGCAAGCCTGTGGTAGCCGGGATCATCTGAAATACAGCGGCGTATTCAGAAGACAGAAAAACAAAAAGCCGGACGATTTGCCCGGCTTCTGCTTACACAGCGGCCTATAAACTGGCGCTGTCGAAATTTATTCTGGCTTAGGCGATCGCGTCACGAGCGGCTTTGCGCGCGACATCTTTAATCTGCCAGTGAGAAATTCCGACATCATCCAGGTCACGCTTGTCGAGATTGTAGAGTTCATTCGCAACAGAGCGTGCATAGGCCCAACGGCGAACAGCAACGAGAATACTGGACAAGAACATGTTGAACCTCCTTGGGTTAAGAAAAAGAACGCTAGCCTGCGGGGCTTCCGCTTTTATCCGGCGCGTTCAGCACTTCACTTTCTGCAATGCAATATGCCTGTTAGTACCACATCTCTCAACCACCAAAGAATGCATATCATCTATTCCAAAACGTCACAATTGAATGGGTTCAACTCCCAAACTTATGGAGTCAGTAAACGTTAAAATCGAACCAAATCATATATTTCAGGTCCAGACATTCATGCGGCGATGCAATATAATCACATAAGACATATCTGATCATTCGACCTAAAACGCCTCCTTTGCGCATGGATTGTCTGCCAATTGGTCGCGCACGCCTGTTGCCAATTCAAAGAACTGTTCCCTTACAGCACCAGCATACGGATTGGCATTTTCAATCGCCCAGAAAACACTAGGCGCGTCATAACGGACCATTTCAGTAGCTTGGACCAGTAGATCAAAACTTGCTGTTGTCATGCGTGCTGGCAATGGGCCCATCTGCACCAGAACCTTGGCAATCAAGTGTGTCACGCCCTGCACGACCGCCGCCTCGCGGTCATGTGCCTCCGGGGTGACAACAAATACCTTAAGGCCCAGAACGTGGCGTAGAAATGCACCAACCCGGCAGAATTGACGTCCCCGAACCGGGCATATCGCGATCTTGAGTCCTGAAATGCCAGCCCGTGCACTTTGCGGCCCAAATAACGGATGAGTTCCAATAATATCGACATGATCGGGAAGCCCTTCGAGCATCATGCGCGCCGGTTCCATTTTAACGGACCCCACATCCAGAATAATGGCTCCCGCACGCACATGCGGTGAAATGGTCGCGATTACCGATCTCATTGCCGTTACCGGGACGGCCAAAATGACGATGTCGCATTGTGCAACCGTCACAACATCCGCCGCCCGCAAATTTAATTCCGAAGCAGACGCAGATACGGCATCTGCATTGATGTCATGTACAAAAAGCGCGAAATGATCCATCAGATGCCGGGCTGTCAAACGCCCAAAGGCGCCGAACCCGAAAATCCCGATGGTCGGGTGATCTGGAAATAAAAAAGGCATCGTCTGTCTCCGAAGAGCTGCGATGCCGGTGCCTGCCTTATAAATCAACCGCCGACGACGCAGCGGTTGAACATAGAAAAACGCTCCCGCCTTATGTGGCAGGGCCGTAATAGAAATCAGCAAACAGGCAAATAACGTTTTTCATGGCGGCGATTAATAATGCCAAACCGTTCCATGTCAAGGCATCTTGGCATCTCTGGCACGATGCCAAGAGCAGCACAGTATCAATACTAAAGTCCCTCACCCTCTCGCAGAGCTTTTCACGCCTTCTCCGGAGGACGCATGCTGAATTCAAATTGCACCGGCACACCTTTTCCAAGCTGTTACAAATACGGACACATTTCATTCAGTTGTGCATCATTGGAATAACTGTCTTGCGGCGAAATACGCTAATTTTTCTTGCTGCCATGCAATATAATTCAGGACTGTCATGCTATTTTTGTAACAGTTTGTTTCAGTTCGCATTCTGGAAACGCCCTGTTACAGTTTTGTGAGTGCAAAGGGTCCCCCTTGGCAGCATGTTGTCGCTGCAATTGGTTTAAAGCCAGGGAGGAAACCTAAATGAATCTGCGCAAAACCATTCTCGCCACCGGTGTGGCGTTCTCTGCTCTCGCGACTGCAAGCTTTGCACATGCCGAACCGACTGCCGAAGTCCTGCATTGGTGGACCTCGGGCGGTGAAGCCAAAGCGGTCTCTGCCCTGAAAGAAGATTTCGAAGCACGTGGTGGCAAATGGGTTGATAGCCCGGTTGCCGGTGGTGGCGGTGACGCAGCCATGACCGTACTGCGTTCGCGCGTTCTGTCGGGCGATGCCCCGGCCGCTGTTCAGCTTAAAGGCCCGGCTATCCAGGACTGGGCAGAACAGGGTGCACTTGCCGATCTGAATGACGTTGCCGAAGCAGAAGGCTGGGACAAAGTCATTCCGCCAGCTATTCAGAGCGTCATGAAGTATGAAGGCGATTATGTTGCCGTTCCTGTAAACATTCACCGTGTTGACTGGATCTGGGCAAACCCGGAATTGCTGGCCAAAGTTGGTGCCACCGAAGCGCCGAAAACCTGGGACGAATTCAACGCCCTTGCTGACAAGCTCAAAGCGGCCGGCATCACGCCTGTCGCCCATGGTGGTCAGCCGTGGCAGGATGCAACCGTCTTTGAAACCGTCGTTCTTGGGCTTGGCGGCCCGGAATTCTATCAGCAAGCCCTGGTTGATCTCGACGAAGACGCGCTGAAATCCGACACGATGAAAGCCGTGTTCGACCAGATGCGTAAAATCCGCGGTTATGTCGATGCCGACTTCCCGGGTCGTGACTGGAACCTTGCAACAGCTATGGTCATGAATGGCAATGCCGCCATGCAGATCATGGGGGACTGGGCAAAAGGCGAATTCCTTGCTGCTGGCAAAGTCCCGGGCAAAGACTTCATCTGTTCGGCAACCCCGTCCGAACACGGTTACCTGTTCAACGTTGACAGCTTTGCGATGTTCAATGTTTCGGGCGATGACAAGGTAGAAGGCCAGAAACTGCTTGCAGAACTGATCGTTGGCCAGAAATTCCAGGAAACCTTCAACCTTCTCAAAGGCTCGATCCCGGCACGTCTTGGCGTTCCGCTCGACAAATTTGACGATTGTGCAAAGAAATCCGAGGCTGACCTTCTGGCTGCCCAGGACGCAGGCGGGTTCCTTCCGTCGATGGCACACGGCATGGCTCTTCGCGGTCATCTTTCGGGTGCGATCATTGACGTCGTAACCGCACATTTCAACTCCGACATGTCGTCTGATGAAGCCGTCTCGCGGCTGGTCGAAGCTGTTGAACTGGCCAAAGACTAATCTCATCTGACCTGTACAGTCACATTGACTGACGACGCACCGGCCCCGGACATTTCCGGGGCCGGATTCCCGCTACTTTAATTGTTTGAGGCAAAGGGTATGGGGGCTTCTTCAAGCACCGAAAGCAACCTGACGGCCAGCATCCAGCGTCATCTTTCCAAGATCGTTGTTGCACCGTCCTTTGCTGCGTCCCTGTTTTTCGTCTACGGGTTCATCCTGTGGACAGGCTATATGGCGTTTTCGAAATCGCGCATGCTTCCGGTCTGGGATTGGGCCGGTCTGCGGCAATACGAACGTCTGTGGCAAATGGAACGCTGGCATGTTGCCATCGAGAACCTGCTGATTTTCGGCGGTCTCTTTATTGTTATCTGCCTGTTTCTTGGCTGCCTGCTTGCAGTTCTTCTTGATCAGCGCATCCGCGCCGAAGGCGTCCTTCGCACAATTTTCCTGTATCCGATGGCCCTGTCCTTCATCGTGACGGGTACCGTCTGGAAATGGCTTCTCAATCCGGGCCTTGGCCTGGAAAGCATGATGCATGACCTTGGCTGGACCAGTTTCAAATTCGACTGGCTGGTCAATTCGGACATGGCGATCTACACGGTCGTGATCGCAGCCGTCTGGCAGGCATCGGGTTTTGTTATGGCAATGTTCCTTGCGGCATTGCGCGGCGTCGATCAGGACATCATTCGCGCAGCCTATATGGATGGTGCCAGCCTGCCCCGCATCTATTTCGGGATTATCATTCCGTCGATCCGTCCGGTTTTCCTAAGTGCGATTGTCGTTCTGGCCCATCTGGCCGTTAAAAGTTTCGACCTTGTCATTGCACTTACTGGCGGCGGCCCCGGTTATTCGTCCGATCTTCCGGCAACCTTCATGTACACAATGGCCTTCCAGCGCAACCAGCTGGGCGTTGGTGCAGCAAGTGCCATGATGATGCTGGCGACCGTGATGGCGATCATTGTGCCGTATCTGTATTCCGAACTGCGCGGAGGCAAGAAAAATGGCTGATATTCAGCATTACAGCCACGACGCAGGCTGGAAACATACCATACTGCGCGGGTTGCTATATCTCGTTCTGATCCTGTTCGCAGCCTACTATCTGTTCCCGCTTTTCGTGATGATTTCGACCTCGTTGAAGTCGCTCGATGAAATCCGGGAAGGCTCACTCATTTCGCTGCCGCGCGTCATCACGTTCGATGCCTGGAACTATGCGTGGAATGAAGCCTGTGTCGGCGTTGAATGTTCAGGCATCAAAATTTACTTCTGGAATTCGGTCAAAATGGCGGTTCCGGCGGTTCTGATTTCGACCTTCCTTGGTGCGATCAACGGATATGCCCTGACCAAATGGCGTTTTAAAGGGGCTAATATCGTCTTTGCCCTGCTGCTGTTTGGTTGCTTCATTCCGTTCCAGGTTGTGCTGCTGCCGATGTCACAGGTTCTGGGGTCACTTGGCCTTGCCAGCTCGACCACCGGTCTTGTTCTTGTGCATGTCGTTTACGGCCTGTGCTTCACCACCCTGTTCTTCCGCAATTACTATGTTTCGATCCCGGATGAACTGGTGAAGGCAGCCACCATCGACGGCGCAGGTTTCTTCACCATTTTCTGGCGTATCATTCTGCCGATTTCGACACCGATCATCGTCGTGTCGGTCATCTGGCAGTTTACCCAGATCTGGAATGACTTCCTTTTCGGTGCTTCCTTCGCCTCTGGCGATAATGCGCCGATGACTGTCGCACTCAACAATATCGTCAACACCACGACCGGCGTGAAACAGTACAATGTCGATATGGCCACAGCCCTGCTGACCGGCCTGCCGACCCTGCTTGTTTATATTCTGGCCGGAAAATACTTCGTACGCGGCCTGACCGCCGGTTCGGTGAAGGGATAAGCAAATGGCATCACTCACCCTTGATAAAGTTCGCAAGGCCTTCGGTCCTGTCGAGGTTCTCAAAGAAATCAATATTGCTATTGAAGACGGCGAGTTCCTGGTTCTGGTCGGCCCGTCGGGTTGCGGCAAATCGACCCTTCTTAACCTGATCGCAGGTCTTGAAGGTTCCAGCGACGGGGAAATCCGCATCGGTGATCGCGTGATCAACGATGTCCACCCCAAGGACCGAAACATCGCCATGGTGTTCCAGTCCTATGCGCTTTACCCGAATATGACCGTTCGCAAGAACATCACCTTCGGCCTTGAAATCCGTGGTGTTTCGGCAGCAGAACGCGACAAGGCGGTTGCAGATGTCGCCAAACTGCTACAGATCGAAGCCCTGCTGGATCGCAAACCATCCCAGCTTTCGGGGGGACAGCGTCAGCGCGTTGCGATGGGCCGTGCACTGGTTCGCGATCCGGACATCTTCCTGTTTGACGAACCGCTGTCGAACCTTGATGCCAAGCTGCGCGTCGATATGCGCACCGAGATCAAGAAACTGCATCAGCGTCTGGGTGCCACCATCGTTTACGTCACCCACGACCAGATCGAAGCCATGACCCTTGCCTCGCGCATTGCTGTCATGAAAGACGGCATCCTGCAGCAGTTCGATACGCCGCAGAACATCTATGAACGCCCAAACAACATCTTTGTTGCTGGCTTTATCGGTTCGCCGTCGATGAACTTCATCAACGCAACCCTGATCAATGACAATCGCAATCTGGCCGTATCGATCAAACGCGATAACGACCCGATCATTCTGCCGCTGAAAGATGCGCCGGAAAGCTATCAGAGCTATGTCGGGAAAGATGTCGTTTTCGGCATCCGTCCGGAAGGCTTGACGCACAAGCGTACCGGTTCTGATGAACCGGGCAGCCAGTATGTCAATTTTGACTGCAAGGTCGAAGTTATTGAACCGACCGGTGCTGACACCATGACCGTTGTCGAAATCGGCGGGAAGGAAATTGTTGCACGTGTCCGGCCTGACCGTTCACCGCAACCGGGCGAGATGATGACATTCTCGGCCGACATGTCTCAGATCAGTCTGTTTGATCCGGTAACGGAACTTCGGATCTGATCTGATCGGCGGGCGGTTCTGGGGGCCGCCCGCCGTTCTTGTATATGGTACGACCTTCGAACAAAACGGCCCGGAATTCCCGGGTCGTTTTGCTTTCAACCTTTGTCGACGCGCCGCGGCAAAGCAATCGTGACTTCCAACCCGCGTCGGGGCAAATTGCGTAATCGTATCGTCCCATCATGGGCATCGATGACCGTTTTCACAATCGACAGACCAAGGCCGCTGCCACCGGTGGTGCGTGCGCGTGATCCTTCGACACGGAAGAACGGCAGAAAGACATCCTCCTGATGTTCCGCGGCGATGCCCGGTCCTTCGTCCCGAATGGACACCAGCACCGTATCGGCCGTCGCATCCAGACTGACATAGGCACGGTAACCGTATTTCAGCGCATTCTCGATCAGATTGGTGAAGGCACGTTTTAATGTTCCGGGCCGGCAGGTCAGACGGATGCTGCGCTTGTCACCAAACGAATGCGCCTCGTCCCCGCCGCCAAATACGGTGTGAACCGAACTGAAACGAAGCGGCTGCGGTCCCTCGAAACTTACCGGACGGCCAAGATCGGCATAATCGTCACAAATCGCTTCGAGAACCGATGTGAAGTCAACTGTGCGCTCTTCTTCCTTGCTAATCCAGTCACCAAGGAAATCGAGTGCATCGTTGAGAAGCCCGTCCATTTCGTCAAGATCGCGCAACACGGTTTCACGCAATTCTTCATTTTCGATAAATTCTGCACGCAGACGCAGGCGCGTGCTGGGCGTGCGCAAATCGTGTGAAATTGCGGCCAGCATACGGGTTCTGTCACCCAGCATCCGTGAAATCCGTTCTCGCAATCCATTATATGCTGCGGCCATTGACCGGGCTTCGGTCGGGCCGCGCTCCTCCACCGGGGGGCCTTCAACTTCATCCCCCTGGCGAATGATCGCCTCGGTCAAATTCTTGAAGGGACCGGCCAGAAGATCGGCCAAAGCGGCAAACACCGCCAACACGGCAACAACCCCGACCAGAAAGATCAGAAAAACCATGGATGGCGATGCATAGTCGGACCACAGCACCGGATGAGACAACAGCATTCGCATGCCGGATGGCAACATGATTTCAACGCGAGCCTCAAGTCCCTGACGCGCTATTTCGCGCGATAGGCCGGCAAAAAACAGACTGGGATTTTCGGCGGTTTCAATCAGGTGGCGCTGTTCCGCGCCAAGACGCCCGCGCCGAAAATGGACCTTTACCGATGTCGGCCAGCCCGTATCGGCCAGACGTGCGGGCATTGCGATATGTTGTGCCGGGCGCGAAAACAGAAGAATGGTACCGATATCGTCAGATGGCAGAACACGAACAGAAAGCCCATCACGCGCGGCTATATCAACGATATTTCCCTGTAACTCCGGACTTTCGGCAATCAGGATCAATTCGCGAATGGTAAAGCCCAGAGTATAGGCTCGGCTGATCCGCTCGCTCCGTTCGATGATGTATTTCGATGCGATTGAACTGATGCCCGCGATGATGACACCGCCGACCATCATGATCATAAAGATGCGTCCGCCCAGCGTGCGGGGCTTGAACCGCCGCATATATTCGGAAAACGCACCAATCTGATCTGTCATGGATCGAATTCCTAGACGGTCCTCGTATCGGCACAGAACTGATAGCCGATCCCGCGCACCGTTTTAATCAGTTTGGGGTTTTTGGCATCTTTTTCAATTTTCCGGCGCAGGCGACTGATCTGGATATCGATACTGCGGTCAAACGGGATAGAGCTTTGCCCGCGTACTATATCAACAAGCTGTTCACGCGAAAGCGCACGCTTGTTATGCTTGACCAGCGCCAGCAACAGCGAAAATTCCCCGGTCGACAAATGCACCGCCACATCATCAATATCGCGCAATTCACGTGATCCGATATCGAGCGTCCAGTCGGCAAACAGGATTTTCTGGGTTTTGGTTTCTTCGTGATGGACCTGTGTCACGGTACCAGTTTCAAAACGGCGGAAAACGGCACGAATACGGGCCAGCAATTCACGCGGATTGAACGGCTTGGTCAGATAGTCATCTGCACCCAGTTCAAGACCAAGAATACGATCTGTATCCTCGCCCACCGCAGTCAGCATGACAATCGGCACCTTGGAATTGCGGCGCACATCACGGCAGAGCGCAAAACCATCCTCGCCGGGCAACATGATATCAAGGATCACCAGATCGATATTCCAGTCACGAAGCGCACGATGCATCTCCGCCCCGTCGGAAACGGTGGTGATACGAAACCCGTGCTGGAGCAGGAATTTTTTCAGGAGCTTCTGGATTTCCTGATCGTCATCGACAACCAGAATATGGGGTTCACGTCGCGTACTCAGTCTCCGCCTCCCTTCGGTCGACAAGCCCGGAACCGGACCGTGGCGCGGAGTTTAGTGCATAACGTTACAGGATTGAACCATTTTACCAAGCACCGGACATAATTGAAAAAGCCGAGGACAAAATCCCCGGCTTTTCAGGTGAAATCTCTTTATATACAGCAGCTTAAAAACCTATTTCAGGTCATAAACTTTTGTACTGCCCGATACTTCGCTTGCCACGATCAGCATGGCATTGCCGGTGGGGCTATCCTTTGCTTCGACAAACAGCATACCTTCCGGGGCAAGTTCACCTGCGGTGTCTGCTTCCGGATTGCCGGAAAAACGACGATCTGAATGATAGGTGACAAATTGCGGATTAGTCGGATTGGTCAGATCATAGACCATAAATCCGCCCTGACGTTCCAGACCGATAAAGGCATAAGGTGTGCCATTAACGTAGCCGGTTGCCAGACCTTCGGGTTCCGGACCCTTGTCATCCGAACGGTTATCGCGGCTATAGTTTTCAGTGTTCGATGCGTTGAAAACTCTCTCGTAATTGGCCGCCATGAACTGTTCGAACTTGTCGCCACTGTCAAAGACCATGTCGCCATTCGCATTCAGGACCGAAAACGAACGTGCCCCATAGCTGTAGATCACATCGAAATCGCCATCACCATCCGTATCGCCCTGCGCAGTGGTCGTTTTCAAGCGACCGAGGTTTTCATCTTTTTGCAGGGTTGCGGCATTCGGGAAGGCGACCGGATCAAGGGTCAGTTTTCCGACGCGGGTTTCTTCGCTGTAGCCGTCATAGTCGCGTGAGTCGCCTTCGTTTGCCGTCAGGACCCAGGTTTTGCCGCCGATTTCGATAGCATCGATCGTGTCTGGCATATACATGCCCATCACAGGCCATGTACGGATGTTGATTTTGCCGTCCTTGTCGCTGGCATCAAATGCGTTGACCGAATGGTCCTTGAAACCAAGACCGGCAACCCGGACAACGTTTGCGGTTTCAATATCAATGATCGCCACCGCATTGTTTTCCTGAAGTGAAACATAAGCCGTTTTGCTGTCTTTCGAGACGGCGATATATTCCGGCTCGACATCCTGTGCCACAGTCGACGTTCCCGGGTTTGATGTCCGCATGCCATAAGGCAGGTCCACATCATTCAGGAAGCCAAAGTTTACCGTGCGAACATCGGCATCTGACAGATCGGTGAGATTTCCCGATACCGGGATAATCGAAACACTGCCTTCCGGGTCGTTGTCAAATGCATCGTTCGGCTCGCCTTCGTTCGCGACCAGAACGTGCTTGCCATCCGGAGTAAATTTGATCATGTCGGGCAATGCACCGACAGTTACAGCCGCAATGAAATCACCATCCGTGTTAAAGAACACGGCCTTGCCCGGTGCCTGTTTGTCGTCATTCTCGACAGCCGCTGCGACAATATTGCCATGAACGGCAACGCTGTTTGCCGCCTTACCCCATGTCGAAAGCTTGACCGAACCGATTTTTGCAAGTGTTTCAGGGTCCGACATATCAAGAATATCAATCGACTTGTCGCCACCATTGACCACGAATATGCGTTTGGTCACCGGGTCAAAAGCCGGAATTTCCGCGGCCCCTTCGTCAAACATGCCGGTGCGATAGTCGCCCATCGGCACGATTGAAAGCGGCTTGGCGGCAGGCGACGCCGTATCAACGGCCATTACCATGTTTTTTGACGTTGTCGTGGTGCCGCAGGCACCGAGCATAACCGAAAATGCCACCGTGGCCATCAAAGAATAACGCATATTTCCCCCTGAAAACTGGATGAACCGTGGCAGACAAACTGCGGACAATGCGTAACGGTTTAATGACCTGACGATGACAGTTTCATAAATATCTTCGGGGTGTTGATGCTCCAAACAACGACTTCTGACGTAAGGAGGAAAAGGTTCACAAGGTTCGAACAGGAACAACAAAATGGCCCCAATGAATATTGCCGTGATCGGTGCGGGAATGGCCGGCCTTCGGGCGGCGGCCACACTTCATGCAGTCGGCTTTTGCGTAACGGTTTTTGAAAAAAGCCGTGGTGCCGGAGGGCGACTTGCAACACGTCGTACCGAATTGGGCAATTTCAATCATGGCGCCCAATATGTCACGGCGCTGCATCCGGAATTTCAATCATTCCTGCAACAGGCCGAACATCAAAAATCCGTTCGGAAATGGCAACCACATCTCCTTCGTGGTGAAAACGCAACCGCAGGGGCACCGGCATCGGCTTTGAAACGTACAAATACGGCCGCAGATATCTGGTATCAGGGGTCACCGCAAATGAACAAACTGATCACCCCGCTGCTTGATCCGTTTGAAATCCGCAAAGAACACCGTATTACCTGTATCGAAACCGCCGGACCACGCAGCTTTATCCTGCATGACGATCTGGATGGTGAATTCGGGCCATTTGACGGTGTGATTGTTACCGCCCCTGCCCCGCAAACCGCAGAGCTTCTGCAACCACTTGCCCCAAGATTTGATCCCATTGCGGATGTGGAAATGGCACCGTGCTGGGCAGCAATGATTGCATTTGCCAAACCGTTGCCCACGGCATTTGATGCCATGATCCATCCCGATCCTGCGATCAGCTGGGCGGCACGCAATGGCGATCACCGTGATCTGATCCATCGACCTTCACCTGATCTTTGGGTTCTGCACGCAAGTCCGGAATGGTCACGTGATCACCTGGAAGAAGACAAGGAACGCATCGCATTCCTTCTGCTTGAAAAACTGCATAAAGCTAGCGGTGCAAAACTTCCCGATGTGGTGTCCGTAAACACGCATCGCTGGCGATATGCCCGCACGATCAAATCGCTTGGAAAAAGTCATCTTAGCGGCATGAACGGGCGCGTCATTGCCGCGGGCGATTGGTGTCTTGGTGCAAGGGTGGAAGCCGCATGGCGCAGCGGAAAATGCGCGGCCCATGCCATGATCGAGACACTGATCGGGTAATTTGGGATGCGCCGAAATGCCAATGGTCAAAGGCCGACAAAATCAGACCTGCCACACAAAACCTGCCTGACCTGTAATCGACCGTTTGCCTGGAGGCGCAAATGGCGTAATTGCTGGGACGATGTCAAATATTGCTCTGCCCGTTGTCGGGATCATCGAGCAAATATCAGGGGCGGTGCCAGTCAGGCTGACACCGCCCCATAAATCCACAGATTTGTCGGATCAAAATTAACCCCGAAGGGCATGCAACTGATGGATCAGACCGGCGGTTGAAGCGTCACGGCTATCGGCAGTTTCATTCCCCTGAACCATTGGCAGCAATTCCTTGGCAAGCTGTTTGCCAAGCTCAACACCCCACTGGTCATAGGAATTGACGTTCCAGATAATCCCCTGAACAAAGATTTTATGTTCATACATTGCAACCAGACGTCCCAGCGTAAAGGGATCAAGCTGCTTGTAAAGGATCATTGTGCTGGGTTTGTTCCCGGCAAAGATCTTTTGCGGTGCCAGCACATCAATCTCGGCCGGGGTCAGATTGCCACCGGCAAGTTCGTCACGTACTTCGGCCTCGGTCTTGCCGCGCATCAGGGCTTCGGCCTGTGCAAAGCAATTCGCCACCAACTTGTCATGATGGTTTGCCAATGGATTCAGGGCATTCGCCGCAACGATGAAATCAACCGGGATCAGTTCCGTGCCCTGATGGATCAGCTGATAAAAGGCATGCTGGCCATTGGTACCCGGTTCACCCCAGATGATCGGGCCGGTTTCGTAATAGATCGGCTTGCCATCGCGGGTAACCGACTTGCCATTACTTTCCATATCGGCCTGCTGCAAATAGGCTGGCAGGCGTGAAAGATGCTGGTCATAAGGCAGGATTGCCTGACTGGAGGCTCCCAGAACATTGCGATACCAGACGCCGATCAATGCCAGCGTCACTGGAATATTCCGGTCAAGCGGGGCTGAACGAAAATGATTATCCATCGCCTGCGCACCGCGCAGCAATTCTTCGAATTTCTCGTAACCAACCGCCAGAATGATCGGCAAGCCGATAGCCGACCAAAGGCTGTACCGCCCACCGACCCAGTCCCAGAAACCGAACGCATTGTTTGTATCAATACCGAATTCAGCAACCTTGTCCAAGGCAGTCGATACCGCGACAAAATGCTTGGCAACCGCGCCCTCGTCTTTCAGCAAACCAACAAGCCAGTCGCGCGCCGAATAGGCATTGGTCAGGGTTTCGTCGGTTGTGAAGGTCTTGGATGCAATGATGAAAAGCGTCGTTTCCGCATCAAGGTCTTTGAGCGTATCAACGATATGCGCGCCATCGACGTTGGAAACGAAATGGCAGCGAATACCGTCGATATGATACGGACGGAGTGCCTCGTTCACCATGACCGGGCCAAGGTCGGAACCGCCAATCCCGATATTAACGACATCGGTGATCGCCTTGCCGGTATGGCCTTTCCAGTCGCCGGTATGCACACGCGCGGCAAAGCGTTTCATGCGTACCAAGACGTCCTTGACATCGGGCATAACGTCCTTGCCATCGACCATTACCGGATTGCCATCCAGATTGCGAAGTGCCGTATGAAGAACAGCGCGATTTTCGGTGATATTGATCCGATCACCGGCAAACATCCGTTCGCGCCAGTTTTCAACATTGGCAGTTTCCGCCAATTCACGTAATGCGGCCATCACATCATCGGTGATCAGATTTTTCGAATAATCGATAAACAGATCGTCCTGCGTGACCTGGAAACGCGCAAACCGCGCCGGATCATCGGCAAAGGCTTTGCGTAAATTAAGGTTCTTGGAAACTTCCGCGCCCAGTCGATCAAGCTTTTCCCAACAGATCGTCAGATTTTCTGTGGACATTCCACCCTCGGCTTCAAACAGATAGCAAACAATATCGACGTCATGTCAAAACACTAACACGCCGATGCGACCATTTGTGGGACAGTTTGTGGGACATTTTGATGGCAATCCGGCGGGAACAGGATTGCCATCACCACGGATATTAACCGGTTAATCCGTTTGCAGAAAGAAACTCCGAAACCTGCGCTTCGGTCGGGAGGGCAGCAATCGCACCGCGTTTGGTGGCCGTTATTGCCCCGACCGCATTGGCAAAACGGCATGCTGCCTCGACCTTTTCCGCAGATTCCAGCAATTGCGGATCTTTCAACAAACGCGACAGGAAGCCGGCAGTAAAACCGTCCCCTGCTCCGGTCGCGTCGACAGCCGTGACCTTGAACGGATCGGCCGAACCTTCGAAATCAGGTGTAAAGAACCGGCTGCCTTTCGGGCCCGACGTCACGATCATCAGTTTCCAGTGATCGCACCACAATTCACGAACGCCTGCTTCAAGATCATCCTTGCCGGTGATAAAGGCGACTTCGTCGTCAGAAATTTTCACAATATCCGCCTTGGTAATCGCAAGACGCAGCATATCACGGGCGGCATCCGCACTGGGCCAAAGCGGCAGGCGCAGGTTCGGATCACATGAAATGATCGCGCCGTTTTCACGTGCAATGTCGATGGCAGCAAGCGTCGCCGCGCGCGGATCATCGTCGATCATGCAAAGCGTGCCATAGTGAAACAGCGCGCATCCCCTCAGCATGTCCTGATCCAGATCGGACGGCGACAACAGCATGTCGGCCGACGGGCTGCGATAGAAAGAAAATTCACGTTCGCCATCGGCCCGCAATGAAACAAACGCAAGGCCCGTCAGGGCTTCCTTGGTCAGGACAATGCCCGATGTATCGACATTGTCGGCTTTGAGCGTATCGACCAGAAAATGACCGAATGCATCATCGCCAAGCTTGCCGATAAAACCCGTTTCAATTCCAAGCCGCTGCAATCCCACAGCCACATTGCCCGGCGCACCGCCTGCGGCCTTGGCAAATGCCGGCGCATCGGCAAGGCCGGTGCCAGTTACGGTCGGAACAAAATCGATCAGCAATTCCCCAAGGCAAACTGCTTTTGCGCTCATAGCGTTTCTCCGTTTATATCGCCCGGCAATCGGGTTGCGGGCATTATCATTTGCTGTGGGACGCGACGTTTTTAAATCGATTCAATTCATCAGGCAAAGGAAAAGCCACTTCGCGAACAAAGTGGCTGATTTCCGGGCATTATACTGCAACTTCAGGCAGCTCTTCCAAATGCCACTTCACGCGCACGACCAAGTGATGTCATCCATTCCTCGAAATGATCATCATGTTCAAGCTGATAGCGATAATGCCGGTTAAGGGCAGCCGTCAGCTTACCGTCCCGACCAAGCAGATTATCAGCAAAGGCAATCATCCGCGAATTTGGCCAGGCAATCGGACGCATGGCACGAAGGGTTGCAAAAAGTTCATCTTCGTTTGCATCGGGCTGGGTTTGCGCCATTAGCGTCAGCATCGCTGCTGTCGAACGTGAAACGCCCATATGGCAATGCACCAGCAAATGGCCGTCCTTACGGGCATCGACGGTGTTTTTGAGTCCCTCACCAAAGGCGAGAACCTCTTCGACATGGGCGACCATCGGAGCCATCTGACCGGGCAGTTCATCAATGATATCGTGGAACCGCAAAATGGTACGTTCATGGGGGGCATAAGCCGCGAATGCATCGGGGTCCGGTCTTTCCGGATCAAGGACCGAAAGCACATGCGAAACCGACCGGGTTTGATGGGTTGGCAGTTCATCAATGCCACAAATCGTCAAAAGCGAAATAGAAACCGGTTTCATGTCTTTCCTCCAATACACTGATTAAGCGCAATAACATCACAGCAGCCGTAAAAAGCAAAGGGCCGGTACTGTTAAAATACCGGCCCGCTTTGAAATCTTTGTGATCTTGCTATTACGGCTTTCGGTTCACCGCATGGATATTCAGCATTTCCCAAGCAATCGTCGCACCGGCAAGCGATGTGATGTCCGATACATCATAAGGCGGGGAAACTTCCACCACGTCCGAGCCGATCAGATTGATACCCCCCGCAAGACCGCGCAGGATCGAAACCGCCTGATGGCTGGTCAGGCCGCCCAGAACCGGCGTGCCGGTACCCGGTGCATAGCACGGGTCAAGCCCGTCGATATCAAAGGTGATATAGGCGTGATTATCACCCACCACGTCCTTGATTTTGGCCACGATCTGATCAATCGACATCGCCTGCACATCTGGCCCGTAAAGGATGTTGTATCCGTGGGTCGATTCATTGTGCGTACGGATACCGACCTGAATGGATTTCGACGCATCGACAATGCCGTTCTTCGCCGCATGCCAGAACATGGTCCCGTGATCGATCCGATCACCATCGTCTTCCCAAGTGTCGGAATGGGCGTCGAACTGAATAAGCGAAATCCCCTTGCCGTACTTTTCAGCATGGGCCTTCAGGATCGGATAGCTGATGAAATGATCACCGCCGATCGTCAACATCTTTGCCCCGGAACTGACGATATCGCGTGCGTGATCCTCGATCATTTCCGGGATTTTATGCGGATAACCGGGATCGATGACCATATCGCCATAGTCGATCACGGCCAGTTCCCCAAAGATATCGCGCCCGGACGGAAAATGTGGTGCCCATGCAAGATTGACCGACGCACGGCGCACCCCCTGCGGGCCAAGGCGCGTACCAGGGCGGCTCGACGTTGCAAGATCAAAGGGAATACCGGTTACCGCAACATCAATGCCCGTAAGATCACGGGTATATTTGCGGCGCATGAATGACAGCGCGCCGGAATACATCGGCTCGCTGGTATTCTGATGCACGGATTTCGCAGTAAAAGCGTTGTCGCCGCCTTTGGTATCAATAACCCCGGTACTGCTCATAATTCGTCCCCTTGTCCTTTCCGAACCTCAGGCGTCGCCCAGTGCAATCCAGGTCGACTTGATTTCACAATATTTGTCCATCGCATGCAGCGAACGGTCACGACCGGTGCCCGATTGCTTGTAACCGCCAAACGGCATGGTGATGGATCCACCGTCCCAGCAATTGACCCAGACAAGACCGGCACGCAGTTTTTTCGCGGCCAGATGCGCCTTGTTGATATCGCGCGTCCATACGGCTGCGGCAAGTCCATATGGCGTATCATTTGCCGTCTGAACAGCCTCTTTCCAATCCTTGACCGAAATCACCGACAAAACCGGGCCAAAGATTTCTTCCTTGGCGATTGTCATGTCGTTTTTGACCGCATCAAAAACGGTTGGTTCGACATAATAGCCACCGGACTCGGTGCGTGCACGCTTGCCGCCGGTGCAAAGTTTTGCACCCTCTGCCGCCCCCTTCTCGATATAGCCCAGAACGCGGTTCATCTGATTTTCATCGACAATCGCGCCCATCTGACTGTTCGGGTCCAGGGGGTCACCCGGCTGCATTTTGCGCCCTGCTGCAACCACTTTCTCGATGAACTCATCCTTGATGCTTTCTTCGACAATCAGGCGCGAACCGGCCGTGCAAACCTCGCCCTGATTATAGAAAATTCCGCCTGCTGCCGCTTCGGCCGCCGCGTCCATATCCGGACAATCGGCCAGAACGATATTCGGGCTTTTTCCACCACATTCCAGCCAGACGCGTTTCATGTTCGACTGACCGGAATATTGCAAGAACAGTTTTCCAACTTCGCCCGAACCGGTAAAAGTCACGCAATCGACATCAGGATGCAGACCAAGCGCCTTGCCCGCTGTCGGGCCAAAGCCGGGCAGAACGTTCAGAACCCCAGCCGGAAGACCGGCTTCGACCGCCAGCTCCGCAACACGGATCGCGGTTAATGGCGACTGTTCAGCAGGTTTGAGAATGATCGAGTTCCCCATCGCCAGTGCCGGGCCCAGTTTCCAGACCGCCATCATCAGCGGGAAGTTCCATGGCACGACTGCCGCCACCACGCCCAGCGGTTCACGCGTGATCATACCGATTGCGCGTGCTTCGCCCGGTGAAATCTCGTCATAAATCTTGTCAATCGCCTCTGCGTACCAGCGAATGCATTTATAGGACAACGGAATGTCATCACCCGCCGCAAGGCTGATCGGTTTGCCCATATCAAGACTTTCAAGTAGCGCCAGTTCGGCTGCATGCTTTTCCATCAGATCGGCAAATTTCATCATGACGGCCTTGCGCTTGCCCGGTGATGCTTCCGACCAACTGCCTTTTTCAAAGACCGCACGCGCGGACTGCACCGCGCGATTGACGTCTTCAACATCGCATTCGGCGACTTGGGTCAAAATCTTGCCGTCGCGCGGGCTGATGCAATCAAACGTTTTACCCGATGCCGCATCGACATAAACGCCATTGATAAAGGCCTTGTTGCGGATCGTCAGGCTGGCGGCCTGTGCTCTAAGCTGTTCGAAATTCAACTGGTTTGTCATCGGAAATCCTCCTGACGGATCGCGCGTGCTGTTTGTTCCGCGCGATATTCAAACATGATGATTGTGCAATCAGTATGACGGTGGTGTCGCGGCACTGACGACTTCGCATTCAATGTCGCCCGCGTTACGAAACCGGTGCGGGATTTCCGCATTGAAGTAATAGGCGTCACCTGGTCCAAGAACCTGAACCCGTTCGCCCACCGTGACCTCAAGCTTGCCACGGACGACAACACCGGCCTCCTCACCCTTCTGGACGATCAGATTGTCGCCGGTATCGCCGCCGGGCGGATAAATTTCATGAAGGACGCGCAGATTGCGGTCCTTGCGTGTTGCGCCGACAAGACGCATCGACATGGTGCCATCGGAAAGCTCGACGAGTTCTTCCTTGCGAAAGAAAATCTCCTCGCCGTTTTCCAGATCAATCGTAAAGAAGTTGATCAGGCTCATAGGGATGCCTGCCAGAACCTTGGCCAGACTGTCGACCGACGGGCTGACCCGGTTCTGTTCAATCGTCGATATCGTGCTGTTGGTGACACCGGCGCGGCGCGCCAGTTCACGCTGGGATAGCCCGTACATGGTACGTACTGCTTTCAGGCGATCCCCAACCTTTTGTGACATCCGGTCTCTTCCCTGTCGGTCGCTCTTATCGGCGACCATTTTGCAAAAGTGGCGTTATACCGCGTCAAGATACCAGCGGTATTCAAGCGGCGTGACCTCCGAGAAGAATTCGTCATATTCGGAACGTCGGCAGATATCGAACACCTCGACAAACCGTTCCCCCAGATATTCCTTGACGATGTCACCCTCGACAAAACGATCAAGTGCAGAAATCATGCTGCGCGGGACGATCTTGCCGCCATGCTGTTCATAGCCGTTACCAACAATCGGATCACCTGGATCAAGCTTGTTCTTGATGCCGTAATGCATCCCTGCAAGAACGCAGGCCAGAACCAGATACGGGTTGGCATCCGCGCCCGACACACGATGTTCGATACGCGCGGCTTGCGGGCTACCGGCTGGGATACGCAGGGCAACCGTACGGTTGTTAAGCCCCCAGTTTGGAGACATCGGCGCATAGGCCTTGTTCTGGAACCGGCGGTAGGAATTCGGATTTGGCGCAAAAATCGCCATGCTTTCAAACATCGACGCCTGCAAGCCGCCAATAGCGTTCAACAGGAGGTCCGAAACATCCTCGTCGCCCTTGGGCGACAGGGCGTTGTTTCCTTCCTCGTCACGCAGCGACACATGAACGTGCAATCCGTTACCCGCCTGATCGGAATAGGGTTTTGCCATGAATGTCGCGGTTACACCATGATCCCAGGCAATACCTTTGACAACGCGCTTAAGCTGCATCGCGTGGTCTGCCGCCTGCATCGGATCATTGACATGACCCAGATTGATCTCGAACTGGCCGGGGCCAGCTTCGGCAACGATTGTATCGGCCGGAATGCCCTGACGGTTCAGTTCGGCAACCGCGTCATGAAGGACTTTTTCGAAATCCTCGATCTGCTGGAGGCCATAGACCTGCACACCATCCGACGCGATCCCGCCGCCAAGCGGTGCGGGTGGCAAGGGTGCGGCAGTTTGTTCGTTCTGATCGGCAAGATAGAATTCAAGTTCCAGCGCCACGGTCGGATAGAAACCATCCGCTGCCAGACGATCCACAACCGCCTGCAAAACGTTGCGCGGATCGGCAAAGAATTTTGTACCGTCCAAGTTATACAGGCTCATCATGACCTGTGCCAACGGTAGCTCACCATAGGGAACCGCATGCAGGGTTCCCGGGATTGGCTTGGCGATATTGTCCTGATCACCACTGGACCAAAGCATGCCGGTACCTTCCGGGTTGTCGCCGGTGATATCCACCAGACACACAGAACCCGGCATGTTGATGCCTTCATGGAAGCTTTTAAGAAACTTCTGCTTGCTGATTCGCTTGCCCCGGAACACCCCGTTCACATCAGGAATGAGTAATTCGACAAGTTCTATATCCGGATTTGCTTCAAAGAATCGTTGAGCTTCCGCCCTACTGTCTTCGACGAACGACTTGTTCATCGTCTAATACTCCCAGAAAAGCCTGTTTATTTCACTTTTCATCGTGCCCCGCCCAATGATTGCGGTCAAGCCCCTCGTTCGATATATCGTGCAAATAATGCACTGCAAAATAAACGCACGACATCATTGCATTGGATATTAATAATGGTTTGAAACAACCAGTGCATATCAAATTTGGCGCCAAGACGACAAAATTGTTTCATAAAATTTCCCCTTGCAAAGGTGTTCAAAAAAACGAACACTTGTCTCAGATGTTCAACATATCGCACAAAGCAGGCGACCATCGCTGTCAGGAGACGTTATGAATAATTTCGACAAAACCGCCTATTGGCAGGATATCGATCAGCAGCACCACATTCATCCGTTTACCGATACGGCCGACCTTAACAATCGTGGCACACGCGTGATTACACGCGCCAAAGGCGTCTTCATCGAAGATTCGCATGGTAAACAGTATCTGGACGGCATGGCTGGCCTGTGGTGCGTCAATGTCGGTTATGGCCGCAAGGAACTTGCCGAAGCCGCCTATAACCAGATGCTGGAATTGCCCTACTACAACAACTTCTTCCAGTGCGCGAACACGCCTGCGATCGAGCTTTCCAAAGTTCTTGCAGAAATCACGCCCGATGGTTTGAACCACGTATTTTATGCCAACTCCGGGTCGGAAGCGAACGACACGGTCGTGCGCATGGTGCGCCAGTACTGGAAGCTTAAAGGCCAGCCGGAACGCACCTACATCATCAGCCGCAAGAACGCCTATCACGGCTCGACCATTGCCGGGGCATCGCTTGGCGGGATGGCCGGGATGCATTCACAGGGCGGGCCGATGCTGCCTGATGTTGTGCATATCGATCAACCGTACTGGTACGGCGAAGGCGGCGATCATAACCCCGAAGAATTCGGCCTGATTGCCGCACGCAAGCTTGAAGAAAAAATCGAAGAACTTGGTGCCGACCGCGTCGGCGCCTTCATCGGCGAACCGATCCAGGGTGCCGGTGGCGTGATCATTCCGCCATCAACCTACTGGCCGGAAATTCAACGCATCTGCAAAAAATACGACATTCTTCTGATTGCAGATGAAGTCATTTGCGGATTTGGCCGTACCGGCAACTGGTTTGGCTCCGACACGTTCGATATCAAGCCGGACCTGATGCCAATGGCAAAGGGCATGTCGTCGGGTTACCTTCCGATTTCGGCCGTTATGGTCGGTGAACGGGTTGCTGACGTCCTGATCAACGAATGCGGCGAATTTACCCACGGCTTCACCTATTCCGGCCACCCGGCAGCCGCCGCCGTAGCCTTGGAAAACATCAGGATCATTCGCGATGAAAAGCTTGTTGAACGTGTCCGCGATGATATCGGTCCGTACTTTGCCGAAAAACTTAAAACCCTTGCCGATCATCCGCTGGTCGGGGCGGTTGAAACCGTCGGCCTGATTGCCGGTATTCCGCTGGTCGATAACAAGGCGACCCGCAAACCGTTCGATAAACCGGGCACGGTTGGCACGATCTGCCGGGATGCCTGTGTTGAAAATGGCGTTATCATGCGAGCCTGCGGTGATCGCATGGTGGCATCACCTCCGCTTTGCATCACGCACGGCGAAGTCGATGAGCTGGTCAAACGCGCACGTGCCGCGTTTGATGCAACAGCCAGGAAAATCGGCAAAATGTAGGTTCCGATTTAAATCAAGACATTACACAAACACCCGGCGGGATATATCATTCGCCGGGTGTTTGTGATTTTGCCTCGAAACACTGCTGAAATGCCCCATCTCAAAAGAGTCCGCCATGCTCAAACGCCTTTATCAATCCCCCGCCTATCAAACCGCCACCCTGCCCGACAGCTATTGGGTTGCCAGTGCTGGAAATCTGCCCGAATGTGATCAAATGCCCGATGAGGGCACCATCACGGCCGATGTCGCGATCATTGGTGGTGGTTATTGCGGCCTGTCAGCTGCACTGGAACTGGCAGAAAGCGGCATTGATGTTGCGGTATTCGATGCCGGGCGTTCCGGATGGGGCGCATCAGGGCGCAATGGTGGATTTTGCTGCATGGGCGGAAGCGGCAAAAGCTATGCCCAGCTTTCAAAGAAGTTTGGTGATGACCAAACACGCCATTTTGCCAAACTTCAACACAGTGCGATTGACCTTGTCGCATCGCGGCTTGAAGAGTGGAATATTGATGCTGATCGTCATTCGGACGGGGAAGTCATACTGGCGCACAAAGCCAATCGGGTGGCGGAATTGCGCAAAGAGGCCGAGGAAAATAATCATTTTACCGGTATCGAAAGCGAATTCCTGACCAAGGACGAGCTTCGCGAACGCGGTCTTTGCGCGCAGGAAACCCATGCAGGATTGCACGTCAAAAAAGGGTTTGGCCTGCATCCGTTGAAATATCTGGCCGGACTGCATCGTGCCTGTGTGACCAAAGGTGTTCGGATATTTGAACAGGCGACCATTGAAGACCTCCAAGACACCGGGGACGGTTACATCCTGACCTGCAAAAATGTGCGAATTTCGGCGAACAAGGTCGTCATCGCAACGAATGGATACAGTGCCGAAAACCTGCCAGACTGGATCGGCGGGCGATTGATGCCGGTCTTTTCGGGTATTCTTGTCACCCGACCGATGTCAGATCATGAGCTTGCAGTGCAAGGCTGGACCAGCGACCTGATGGCGTTTGATACCCGCATCTTGCTGCACTATTTCCGTAAACTCCCTGATAATCGGTTCATGTTTGGCGGCCGCGGCGGCATCACGGCAATCCCCGCCGCATTTGATGATGCAAAACAGCATCTGTTGGCGCATTTCCGCCGGATGTTCCCCGCATGGCAGGATGTCGAAATCACCCATCACTGGAACGGTCTTGCCTGCCTTTCGCAGTCGTTCCGCCCCTATCTTGGTCGGGTTCCGGGGCATCGGGACGTCTGGACGGGACTTGCATGGCATGGCAACGGCGTCGCACTTGGAAGTCTGGCCGGGAAAATGCTGGGTCAGCAAATTCTGGGCACCAAGGGCCCGGATGACGTCGGTGCCATCATGGGGACACCGCCGGATCGTTTCCCGTTATCAAAGTTTCGCCGGATCGGCCGCAGTCTTGCCTATCGCTATTATGGTCTGCGTGACGAGTTTGCGTAATCAGTAAAACTGACCTATGTCATGTCGCGGATATGGCCTTTGCGCTATTGCCCGGATTAATCCTTATCGAGCACGAGACGAGCATGTCAGATCAACCGACCCTTGCCGAAATCAAAGAACGGCGTGAAATCGCGACCCGCAAAATCCGCGAGGAAACCGGTATTGATCACCAAATGATCAAAGATATCGTGCATGGCTTTTATGCCAAGGTACGCGACGACGCGATGCTGGGCCCGGTATTTGCCGAGAAGATCACGGATTGGGATCACCATCTGGAAAGGATGTGCATGTTTTGGGCATCTGTCGCACTTGCCAGTGGCGCCTATGACGGTCGCCCGATGCAAAAGCACCTGACACTCAGGATCGACCGCACCCATTTTGATCGCTGGCTTGAATTATTTGCCGAAACACTGGCAGAGCATTGCGAAACAGCTGCCGCGCGTCACTTCATGGAACGCGCCCTTCGGATTGCATCCAGTTTCGAAATCGGGATTGCTGCGCATAACGGCGTCATTCTGGGTAAAGGCGAACGTTACGATCCGGTTTCGGCATGGTCCCCGAAATAGGCCAGAACTCATAGTAATCAGCACACTGCAAAACTTTTTGTCAGCTTTCTTAAGACCGACATGTTGACAACATTGTCCTGCTCTGAACAAAATATTTTTACGTGTTATTACTAGACGGGGGCAATCTTCGCGCGCACTGAACTGGCAAATCAAAGGGCTTATATTGGCAGCCCTGCAAGATTGCTATGTGCCAGACCGATTGCAGAGTACGACGGACGAGAGCGGAGAAAGACGATATGTGGTCTTGGATTGGCGTCAGCGCAGTCATCATTCTAGCCCTGATTACCTATACGATTTATGGTCACAAACGTCATCTCAGCCCGACAAAGGGTAAGAAAATCGATCTTTCTCAACGCCCAAACAGCGCGCTTCTAATCATTGATCTGCAAGAAGACTTTACGCTGGCCACCGGCAAAAACGCCTATGAACCTGCCGCGGTCGAAAAAACGATTTCCGCGATCAATGAACTTGTTGAAATTGCCAACAAAACCGGTCAATCGGTGATCTCTGTCCGTCAGATATTCAAAGGCTGGTACATCAATCTTCTGGTTAGTCTGTTCAATAAGGGGCGCGGCTGCCAGAAATCACCGGGCCTTGATCTTGATGCCCGCCTGAACGGCGATATCGATCATGACATTACCAAAGCCCGCGCCGATGCCTTCAGCGCGCCTGAACTTGAACGCGTTCTTGAACGCCAGAAAGTCGGCAAGCTGCAAATCGTCGGTCTGGATGGAAATTACTGCGTCCAAGCAACAATGCAGGCCGCAATCGACCGCGGATATGATGTTTCATTCACCGATGCTGGCATTTTGGCGGTCAACCCAGGAATTTGGCAAAAAACTAAGGCCCGCCTCGCGGCGAGTGGTGCCAAAGGCACCAGCACACAAGCCCCCGCCAAGGCATTCTGAAACTTTACAGTCTGTCGCGGATTGAATACCAGGTCATGGCAAGAACCAAAAACGGATAGCGCAACGCCTTCCCGCCCGGGAAGCTTGGAATTTTGATGTTTGACATCACATCAAACCGCTCCATCGTGCCCGATATCGCATCGGCCATGATCTGCCCGGCCAGTGTCGCCATGGCAACCCCATGCCCGGAATAGCCCGTCGCGGTATAGACGCGGCCCTCTACCTTGCGGAAAAACGGCATGCGGTTCATCGTAATCGCAAGCGTCCCGCCCCAGCCATAATCGATTTTCACATCCTTAAGCTGCGGATAGACTTCCAGCATATACGGCGCAACAAAGGATTTTATATCCTTGGGGAAGTGATAGCTGTATGTCTCGCCACCGCCAAACAACATGCGTTTATCAGCCGACAGGCGATAATAATTGATCACGAATTTTGAATCCGCCACCGCCACATCATCGCGGATCAGTTCGCGCGCCAGATCATCGCCCAATGGCTCGGTCGCAATAACGAAATTGTTGATCGGCATCACCCGTCTGGCAACCCGGTCTTCCAGCCCGTCAAGATACCCGTTGCAGCCCAGCACCATCATGTCGGCAGTAATACGATGCCCGCCCGCCGTTGTGACAACGACCTTTTCAACATTTTCATAGCCGGTAACCGTCGCGTTTTCAAAAATCCGCGCCCCGGCGGCACGTGCCGCATCCGCAAGTCCAAGCGCGAAGTTCAGCGGATGAAGATGCCCCGCCTCCATATCAAGCGACCCGCCATGATAAAAATCCGACCCCAGCATGTTGCGGATTTCATCCCGGCCAACGGCACGAATGGCGTGGTAGCCATATTCGGTCCGGAGTTTTTCGGTATATTCATGCGTGCCTGCAACAAATCGTTCGCGATGATCGGCATGCAGAATGCCCGGTTTCCAGTCACACTTGATGTCATGCCTGGTAATCAGGCTTTTGACGATATCCTTGGATTGCTCGGCAATATCCCATAGCTTTCTGGCATCGTCGCGACCGACCATCTTTTCAAGATCGTCCTGTTCACGGCGCTGTCCCGATCCGACCTGCCCGCCATTGCGTCCTGATGCCCCCCAACCGACCCGATGCGCTTCGAGCAACACCACACTATACCCGCGTTCCGCCAGATGAAGTGCCGAGGACAGTCCGGTAAACCCGCCGCCGACAACAACAACATCGCAAACCTGATCCCCATCCAGTTCGACAAAGGGTTCGGTCTTGTTGGCCGTCGCGGCGTAATAGGACGACGGATATGCACCGGACTTGTCATTTGCGGTTAGGAAGCTTGGGGTAAACACGCGATGCCTCGGATTGGTTGTCTTGAGATTTATAATCCTCTCATGGTGCCGGAATTGATCGGACCATCAAGGGAAAACTGGCTAGAACCAGCCTTCGCACATGCTTTTCACCGATTATGTCAAAACAGGCAACAACCGGAACAAAGGATTGCGCAAAAACCGGTTTATAAGGGTAATTCAGCGCACCTGCGTTACCGCTTCAACCATCCTAAGGGCTGTCTTGGTGGCCGCACATCCACCACGTGCCGTGCAACGCAAATCCGGATGCATCATTGCGCCAATTTTAACCGTCTGATCGACCAGTTCGTCATATCCCAACACCGCATCAAACCCGGCCATAACCGCCATTGCCGATGAAAAGGCGTGTGATACCCCGGCGACATTGCGCGCATGGCACGGGATTTCAACATCCCCGCCAACCGGATCACATACAAGGCCCAGGGTATTCATCAAACACATGCTGGCAGCATCAAAACATTGTACAGGTGTTCCGCCAAATGCCTGCGCCACACCCGCGGCCGCCATTGCCGCCGACGCACCGGTTTCCACCGAACAGCCCCCGCATTCGGCGGCAAAGGTTCCGCGCGCGGCAAACACGGCACCCACCAGCGCCATCACCTGCAACGCATCGGTCGCCCCATCCAGATCAATGCCATGCCGGATAAGGCCATAAAGCGTGCCGGGAACAACCCCCGCGCTGCCGGCCGTCGGTGCGGCACAGACCAGCCCGCGATTGGAATCCCGTTCCATCGCCGAAAGGGCACCTGCAATCGCATCCTGCAAAACCGCCCCGCCCAGCCCTGCGGGCAAATTGGCGTCGCGAACCTTGCGCGCCCGAAGGGTTAAAAACCGCATCACATTGTCTTCGGGTTTGGCATCAAATCCTTCGGCCACCACGCGCAACATCAGTTCACACCGTTCACGGAAAAGTTCGCGCGTTGCATCACGTGACAGTCCAAGACGCCTGGATTCCAGAACAAGTCCCGCCTCGGCAAGCGATCCGCCCTGCTGTTCGGCCACGGCAATCACCGCATCGCTGGTCGAAAACAGATCGTCAGTCGCACACACCGGATATTGCGAGGCCGCGGCGAAACGAACGTCTTTGATATCGTCCTGATCACGCAAAGAGGCTATCAGCTTTGTATCAGGCAAGGCCTGCAAGGCAATTTCGCAGCGGTCATGATCCGGGTCGACCGATATTCCGAGCAACCTGTTGCCATTCAAAGCAAGCCCGGCGGCAATATCATCCGACCGCGCACCGATATCAGGGCCCCAGACAAACACGCTTGCGGTTTTGCCAGTCAGAAAGACCGGTTCGCCATTCATCGCATCGATGTAATACATCCCGCCACCAACCGATGCACCGGCATACAGATCGGCACGATCCGCGCCATTCCGCTCGGTTACGGTCAGTTCAAGGTCAACCCGGTTGGGATGGTTGTTGTTTTCAAGTTCGACGATTTCGACAGCGAAGAGAAATCCCTCGCCCCGCGTCACACGCGGTAAAATGTCACGGTAATCTGTATCCGTCAGCGCCGCCCCGGCAAAACCGGCGGCAAAATTTTCATCCGAACTTTGTGCCTGATACACGGGCGCAAACGACCCGCGCGGATCGAAACGGACAATCGCCTTTTTCAAAACCTCCCCATTGCTGCACGATAATTCGCGCGCGACCTTCGCCATCATATAAGGTGCTGCGCAATGGGAACTTGATGGGCCGCGCATCACGGGGCCGATCACGGAATTAAGCAGACTGATTTCTTGCATGGCGGGGCAATCCGGGAAAATTGCATGTGATTTTCCCAGATGATCGCGCGCAAGATGGACGAAAGCAATGACCGAAACGAAAAATCCCCGGTCCTGAAAGATCAAAGACCGGGGATAAGCAGTATCAGCGCTGTTTGGTTTCCCATTCAGGATGGACGAAATATGGCGCATTTGATGGTGGCAACGGATCGCGTCCGCGAATGATATCTGCGGCCTTTTCCCCGATCATGATGGTCGGAGCATTCAAATTGCCCGATGCAATGGTCGGCATGATCGAACTGTCCACCACGCGTAGACCTTCGATACCATGCACGCGCGTTTTTTCATCCACCACTGCCATATCGTCGCTGCCCATCTTGCACGAACAGGACGGGTGATAGGCACTTTCGGCGTGATCGGCGACCCATGCATTGATTTCATCATCGGTCTGGATGCCCCTGCCCGGCGAAATTTCAATACCGCGCAGGTCCTTGAAGGCATCCTGTGCGAAAATCTCGCGGGTCAGACGCACGGATGCGCGCATTTCTTCCCAGTCTTCCGGATGGCTCATATAGTTCGGATCAACAATCGGGCGCTTTGCCGGATCGTTTGATGCCAACCGGACCGTGCCGCGCGATTTGGACCGCATTGGACCAACATGCGCCTGGAAGCCATCCTTTTCGGCGGCTTTGGATCCGTTATAGTTAATCGCAGCCGGTATAAAGTGATATTGAAGGTCAGGATGCTGAACACCCGCTTTTGACCGGATAAACCCACCGGCTTCAAAATGGTTGGTCGCACCAAGCCCGGTTTTGAAAAGATACCATTCCAAGCCGATCTTGAATTTGTTCCACGGATCAAGCTTGCTGTTCAGACTGATCGGCTGGGTGCATTCCATCTGAACGTAAAGTTCCAGATGGTCCTGAAGGTTCTCCCCAACACCGGGAATATCTGCCACCACATCAATCCCGTGTTCGCGCAGATGTGCGGCCGGACCAACACCCGACAACATCAAAAGCTTCGGTGAATTGATTGATCCTGCCGAAACAATCACCTCGCGCTCGACCGTCGCGCGTTTGAGTTCACCACGGTGGGTGAAATCAAGTCCGATGGCGCGTTTTCCATCAAAAACAACGCGCTGCGCCAGTGCCTTGCCATGAACTGTCAAATTCGGACGTTTCATTGCCGGATGCAAATAGGCCCGCGCGGTTGACCAGCGGCGGCCCTTGTAAACCGTCATATCCATCGTCCCCAGACCTTCCTGGCGATAGCCATTCTGGTCGGGAGTAAATTCATAACCCGCTTCCTGCCCGGCCTTGATCCACGCCTTGTGCAACGGGTTTTTGCAAGCCCCCGTGGTGACATGCAGCGGGCCATCTCCGCCATGATATTCGTCACCATTGGTGTCTTCATTGCGCGTATCGGCCTTGCGGAAATACGGCAGGCACCGCGCATAATCCCATTCTTTCAGCGCCGCATCCTGTTCCGCCCAGCGATTGTAATCAAGCGCATGACCACGAACATAGGCCATGCCGTTGATCGAACTGGAACCACCGAAAACACGCCCGCGCGGTGTTTCCATACGGCGATTGTTAAGGTTCGCCTGCGGCGTCGTCCAATAGGCCCAGTTATAGGTTTCCGACTGCATCGGATAGGAAAGTGCGGTTGGCATATGGATGCGCCAATCCCACCAATGATCAACCGGTCCGGCTTCAACCACCAGAACCCTGACTTCCGGGTCCTCGGTCAGGCGACTGGCCAGAACGGCACCGGCAGAACCGGAACCGACAATAACGTAATCGTATTTTTCCGTGGTAGTCGGCGTATTCATGCTTTTTCCTTATCTTCAACAGGTTGCAGGCAGCCATTCACAGTCAGGAACCATGATCAATAAGGCGCCTCGACGTCACCGGTTTCGACATAGACGGATTTAATCCGGGTATAATGCTCAATCGCGGCGCGGCCATTTTCACGACCCACCCCGGATTTCTTGACCCCGCCAAACGGCATTTCAATCGGCGTGATATTGTAGGTATTGATCCAGCAGGTCCCCGCCTCAAGACGGGCAACAACCCGATGCCCGCGCGAGAGATCGCGGGTAAACACGCCGGCGGCTAATCCATATTGGGTATCATTGGCGCGTTTAATGACCTCATCCTCATCCTTGAAGGTCAGGACCGACATCACCGGCCCAAAGATTTCCTCGTGCACGATGGTCATGTCATCGGTACAGTTGGTAAAAATGGTCGGGGCAACGAACAGCCCACCTTTAGGCATATTTTCACTAACTGCATGACCGCCCAGAACGCATTTCGCGCCCTCGCCCTTGCCAGCTTCAATATAGGACATGATCTTGTCGAACTGGGCCTTGGTCACGATCGGGCCGACTTGGGTTTCCGGTTTTTCCGGATCACCAAGAACAAGGTTTTTGCTCCGCACAATCAGCTTTTCAATGAACGCCTCGGCAACGCTTTCATGGACGAAAACGCGCGTACCGTTCGAACAAATCTGCCCCGATGAATAAAAATTCGCCATCTGCGCGCCCGATACCGCGTTATCCAGATCGGCATCTTCAAACACGATCATCGGCGATTTGCCGCCAAGCTCCATGGTAACGGCCTTCATGCCGCCCGCTGCAACCGCGGCAACCTTGGCACCGGTTTCGGCAGAGCCGGTCAATGAGATTTTATCAACATCGGGATGTTCAGTCAGCGCCGCACCACAGGTACGCGCGCCTTGGACGACGTTGTAAACACCATCCGGAAGGCCTGCTTGCTGCAATGCCTCGGCCACCGCAATCGCCGAAAGCGGGGTGACTTCGGAGGGTTTGTAAACAACCGCGTTTCCGCACGCCAATGCCGGTGCGGCTTTCCAGCAGGCAATCTGGATCGGATAGTTCCATGCACCAATGGCACCGCAAACGCCAACCGCCTCGCGCCGGGTATAGGCAAAATTGCCGCCAAGATCGATATGCTCGCCCGATAGGCTTCCGGCCACACCGGCAAAATATTCAAGACATTCGACACCGGAAATCACATCCACGATTTCAGTTTCCTGAATGGCACGGCCCGTATCACGGGTTTCTACCAGCGCCAATTCATCGTTGCGGTCCCGCAGGATTTGGGCCGCCTTGAACAAAACGCGCGCCCGTTCAGCCGCGGGCGTGTTTTTCCAGATTTCAAAACCGGCACGTGCGGCCTTCACTGCGGCATCAACATCGGCAGCGGTGCTTTCCTTACCCTTGGCAAGGACCTTATTGGTCGCGGGGTTCAGCGTGACCATTTCCGCTCCCGAACCGGCAACTTTTTTGCCGTTGATAAAGTTCTGGATCTGATAAAGGCTCATGTCGAAACTCCTGCAGGCCACACCGGAAACGGGCAGCCCTTTTTTTAAGTGTATGTCTCTTGACTAGCGCGCGGGCGAACTCGCCAGATGCAGGTGCATGGTATCAAGCACCATTTTCCGCGCCGCCGCGACATTGGCGCGCCCCGGTGTCAAACCGGACCGCACCCAGATGCCGTCGATCATGGCAGCAGTGACCGCCGCAATTTCTTCGGCCCGCTGATCGGTTGTCAGCCGGCGCAACTCATGGCGTAAATTCGATGCCAGTCGCTTGAAATAAACCGCATTCAATCGGCGCAGCGGATCGGAAAACGGCACCTGCGACCAGAATGACAACCACGCACCAATCACCTGCGGCGTGAATTGTTCTTCGTTGAAGTTGGTATCAACAATCGCTTCAAGACGTTCGTGGGGTGTTTTCGCCTTGGCAACGCGGCCCAGAAAATCGCTACGCAATTCCTGCATCAGGAAACGCATCGTTGCTTCCAGAAGCGCATTCTTACCGCCGAAATAGTGCGAAATAATTCCTGACGACATCCCCGCCGCCCCGGCAATCCGACTGATCGTGGTATCGGCAAAACCAAAGCGGTGAATGGTCTCGATCGTGGCATCGATCAGTTGCCTGCGGCGTACAGGCTGCATTCCAACCTTGGGCATTACTAATCCAATTCTAAGCGATCCGAAGGACTTAGGCCTGTTTGATGACGCAAATGCGACTTTTTCGCCCTTCGCAATTGACCTCGGGGGAATATGCTGTATTTTAATTGAACAATCAATCAATAAAAAACGCCGTCTTTTGTGGCGCGACGTTAACAGGGAAAGTGCCTTGGTTGCGCGGCTTTATGGCTGTTTTTATGATTATTCCGGTCTATGTGACCGGGTTCAGGGGACCCGATCACATGGTTTTGGACGGGTGTTGGCGGTGCCAGATGCGCATCGTTTAACATGCGTCTGGCCTCCGGAACCGAAAGTCTGATGGCGGCGATATTGCCACCATCAGTAACCGCTAGGTCCACACAAGGGAGAACCATAAACATGACCACACGTTCCACCATTGGCCGTCTTCTTGGCACCACTGTCATTGCCACCACCCTTCTGGGGGCGGCCGGTGCACAGGCGGCTGATAGCGATGCTTGCAAAACCGTAACATTTTCTGATGTTGGCTGGACCGACATCACCGCGACCACGGCAACCGCATCGGTTATTCTCGAAGCACTTGGCTATGACGCTGAAACCGAACTTCTTTCCGTTCCTGTCACCTATACCAGCCTTGCCAACGGGGACGTGGACGTCTTCCTCGGTAACTGGATGCCGACAATGGCAGCAGACATTGCGCCTTACCTGGAAAAGAAAACCGTCGTCAGCACCGGTGCCAACCTTGAAGGCGCTAAATATACGCTGGCCGTTTCGAAAAATGCTTATGATGCGGGCCTCAAGGATTTCGCCGACATCGCCAAATTCAAGGATCAGCTTGATGGTGAAATTTACGGGATCGAGCCGGGCAATGATGGCAACCGCCTGATCCAGGACATGATCGACAATGACCAGTTCGGCCTCAAGGACTTTGAACTTGTTGAATCTTCCGAACAGGGCATGCTGGCCGAAGTCAAACGCAAATCGGCACGTGACAAATTCATCGTTTTCCTTGGCTGGGAACCGCACCCGATGAATGCCAAATATGACATGGCCTATCTTGATGGTGGCGATGACGTATTTGGTCCTAATTTCGGTGGTGCCACGGTTCATACCAATCTGCGTGCCGGTTACACCGATGAATGCCCGAATGCCGGTAAATTCGTCACCAACCTGAAATTCAGCCTCGATATGGAAAACCAGATCATGGATGCCATTCTGAACGAAGGCACCGATCCGGAAGATGCCGCAACCGCATGGCTTAAAGCCAATCCGGATGCCGCGATGGCCTGGCTTGACGGTGTCACCACCTTTGACGGTGGCGATGCCAAGGCAGCGCTTAAAGATGAACTCGGTCTCTAGGGTCCAGCTTCAAATACATAATGCCGGTACGTTGCCCCCATCACAGGCAGCGTATCGGCACATTTTCTTTGTTCAAATAATGGAAAAATCCAATGGAATGGCTCACGGAAACTAAAATTCCGCTGGGACGGTGGATTGCATCCCTTATGGATGCGCTTAACGAGCATGCCGACTTCGTGTTTTACACCATCTCGGACGTTCTTGAATTCATTATCGAAAACACGGTCGATCTGCTGGTCTGGTTACCGCCGTTTCTGATTATCGCGCTATTTGGCGTGCTGGCTGCATGGCTGCACAGATCATGGAAACTGACGGCCTTCACGGTTCTTTCCCTGCTTCTGATCGTCAATCTTGGCTATTGGGAAGCCACCATGGAAACGCTCGCACTTGTGATCTATGCGACGCTGTTATGTATGGTGATCGGGGTACCGCTTGGCGTAGCATCGGCACATCGCCCATGGCTTTATCAGGCATTGCGTCCGGTTCTTGACCTGATGCAGACGATACCGACCTTTGTCTATCTGATCCCGACCCTGATCCTGTTTGGTCTTGGTGTGGTTCCGGGACTGATTTCGACCGTGATCTTTGCCATTGCCGCCCCGATCCGCCTGACGCATCTTGGCATCGCCAGCACGCCAAAGGCACTGATTGAAGCTGGTAGAAGCTTTGGCTGCACGCCGCGGCAATTGCTTTTCAAGGTCGAACTGCCATCTGCCATGCCATCGATCATGGCGGGCCTTACCCAATGCATCATGCTGTCGCTGTCCATGGTGGTGATTGCCGCTCTTGTCGGGGCAGATGGACTTGGCAAACCGGTTGTTCGCGCCCTTAACACGGTCAATATCGCCCAAGGCTTCGAGGCCGGCCTTGCAATTGTGATCCTGGCCATTGTGCTGGACCGCATCTGCCGCCGCGACAAATCAGAAAATACGGGGCAGTAATCATGAGCAATGCTGTTGAATTTGATAATATCGACGTCATTTTCGGGGATAAGCAGGCTGAATCACTTGCCCTCCTCGACGCCGGTAAAAACCGTGACGAAATAGCCAAGGAAACCGGCAATATCCTTGGTGTTGCCAATGTCAGCTTTGATGTCCCGCAGGGTGAAATCTGCGTTCTGATGGGGCTTTCGGGCTCGGGTAAATCCTCGTTGCTGCGCTGTGTAAACGGGCTTAACCGCGTTTCACGCGGATCGCTTCGGGTACATGACGGAGACTGGATGGTCGATGTCACCAGTTGTGATGCCAATACGCTACGCGATCTGCGTCGTAAATGCGTTGCCATGGTCTTTCAGCAATTCGGCCTGTTCCCTTGGCGCACCGTCGAAGACAATGTCGGATTTGGTCTTGAGCTTGATGGCATGGGTCTGAAGGAACGCCGTGAAATCGTCCGGGAAAAGCTGGCCCTTGTCGGGCTGGATCAGTGGGCGGGAAAATATGCCCATGAACTTTCAGGCGGCATGCAGCAGCGTGTCGGCCTTGCCCGTGCCTTTGCCACCGATGCACCGATCCTTTTGATGGATGAACCGTTTTCGGCCCTTGATCCGCTGATCCGTAACCGCCTGCAGGACGAGCTTCTTGATCTTCAGGAAAAGCTTAATAAAACCATCCTGTTTGTCAGTCATGATCTGGACGAAGCCATGAAGCTTGGCAATTCAATTGCCATCATGGAAGGTGGCTATGTCGTACAGCATGGCACGCCCGAAGACATCGCCCTGCGTCCCGCCAATGAATATGTCGCCGATTTTGTTGCCCATATGAACCCGGTCAATATCCTGCGCGGTCGCGCCATCATGCACCGCATTGACCGCGATCAGCGCAACACGACCGGCGAACTTTCCGTCGAAGACGAAGATATCCGCATCACGCTTCAGGACGGCATCATTCGTGCCGCCAATAGCGGCGAACATGGCGAGTTGAAGCTGATCCAGTATGACGGCAACCTGCCGGACGATCTGGACGGGACCGACAATTCGGTCATCTTCGTTGCCGATGATACCGTACTTCTCAAAGACCTGATCGAAATGCGCAGCATCACCCAGAATCCGGTGCTTCTGACCCGCGAGGGACGCATTTCCGGCACATTGGGCCGCAAGGAATTCTTTGAAAGCCTGACGCAGACAGCAACCGTCGCAGACTGATCATCAAAAAAGGCGCCCCGCAAACCGGGCGCCTTTTAAATACCATTTCAATTTCGTCTTTTATCCACCGGTTACCGGCGGAAACAGCGCGATTTCGCTGGCACCACGAACATCACGTTCGCCTTGCGCATATTCCTGATCAACCGCAACCCGGATGATCGCCGGATCAGCCAGCGCATCAGCGAAATTCGCCCCCCTGCCCGGCATCCATGCCAGAAGGTCGGCAACGGTTTTCACATTTTCCGGCAGTTCAACCTCTTCCTCGGCCATGCCGATACGGTCTTTGACCCAGGAAAAATAAACCAGCTTCATCTTCTATCCCGTTTGCTTGAAATCCGTGTTTGGCCACATGCTTGCGCAAACACCCGCAATCCGCAAGCCCCGATCACATCCTGTTTACGGATAAACAAAATAACCACCCGGCGCATTGCCAAGCCGCCCGGTCAGATTATCGATGAAAAACCGCTCCGCCCGGCCAAGCGACATGCGCGGATTGGTCACCAGATAGATATCAATTGCCGGCGGCGCATCATAGGGTGGCAGGCGCCATAACTGCCCGCGTTCCATCGCGTTTTGCACCACATGGATCGGCAACGGACCAATACCAAGCCCGGCATTGATCAGGCGGCGTACTTCTTCCAGATGCGGGCTGGTGGCGATCACCTTGCCTTTCATGCCTTCGCGCGCGCGCAATACCGCAACCGGGGCCAGCGCATCGGAAAGCTGATCGGTGGAAAACGACACGAATGCCTCGCTGCGCAAATCGGCAAGTGTCAGGTTTTCCCGGCCAAACAAATGATGTGTCGGCCCGCAAAAGAACCCGAAATGCTCGCGATACAGTTTGCGATATTCCAGCCGGGGATGCTGCTCATTCACCAGACAAATGCCGAAACTTGCCTGCTGGGACAGGACCTGACTTGTGACATGGGCGGATGTCGCGACGTTGATTTCATAGGTGACTTCGGGATGTTCGCGATTGAATTCAAACAACGCATCGTCAAGCGGCGGAAACACCACATGACTTGCCAGCCACAAATGCAAATGCCCGCTAAGCTGATTGCCACTGTCCGACATCACATCGGAAAGTCGGCCAATCGCCCCGCAAATCTCGCGGCATTCGTGATAAAGCGCCAATCCCTGTTCGGTGACCTCAAACCGGCCGCGTTCCCGGTCAATCAGGCGCGCGCCGATCTGATCTTCAAGCCGTTTAAGCGCATTGCTGACACTGGGCTGGCGCAAAAGCAGCCGGTTGGCCGCCCCTGTGATCGACCTTTCTTCGACAATCACCGTAAAGGTATGCAACAGGTTCCAGTCGAATTGCCGTTTTAAAAGGTCGCTCATTTCCCCACCCATAGCGATTGGCTATGTAATCCATTCTACTTATCTATTTGCGCTATGCGCAAGTCTGGGGTGAAATGAGCAGACATATTCATTCACGGCCAGATAACCGCGCATGGCAAGCAATTGCCATAGCACAATAACGGGAGGCAAAAATGGCCGCAGATGTAGCCGGGGCACGCAGAACGCCCTGGGTCCTGCTATCGCCGTCACTGGCGACGATATCGCTGTTATTGATCATCCCGATGATGTTCATCGTGGTTTATTCATTCTGGCTGCGCACCGCGACCGGTGCTGATCAGGTCGGATTTTATCTTGATAACTGGGTCGAAGTCCTTGGCGACAGGTTTTACCGCGACATCCTGTTTCAGACCTTTGCCATTGCCTTTTACACCACGGTGATCTGTGCGCTGGTCGGCTATATCCCGGCCTATTTCGTTGCCAACACCCCGATGAAATCGAAGACTTTCCTGCTGTTGATGCTGATGCTGCCCTTCTGGATCAGCTACATCATCCGCACCATGTCGTGGATCAACATCCTTGGCACGTCGGGCGCGCTCAACACATTGATGATCTCGCTTGGCATCATCGATGAACCGATCCAGATGCTCTATAACCAGACGACAGTTATTCTGGGCCTTGTGCACTATCTGCTGCCCTTCATGATCCTGAATGTCTATGTCAGCCTGGATGGTATCGACAAGAACCTGACTGAAGCAGCCAAAAGCCTTGGCTGCACCGGCTGGCAGGCCTTCCGCGAAGTCACCCTGCCGCTGTCCTTCCCCGGTCTCGCCGCCGGATCGCTGTTATGTTTTGTTCTGGCCGCAGGCACCTATATCACCCCGATCGTTCTGGGCGGGCCACGCGACGCGATGTTTGCCAATCTCGTGTTCGAGGCCATCGTCACACAGCTTAACTGGCCTCTGGGCTCCGCCCTTTCGCTTGTTCTGCTGGCCCTGCTGGGTGCGCTGGTTGTCATTTACACCCGTTATCTTGGCGTCGATCAGATCGCCAAAAGCTTCAAATAGGGGAATGTAATGATGTCCGGCTGGTCCCTGATCCGTATCGCCACAATCCTTGTTTATCTGTTTCTGTTCGCGCCGGTCGCGGTCGTCATCCTGTTGGCATTCAACGCCAACCAGTTCGGCAGTTTCCCGATCGAGGGCTTTTCAACACGCTGGTTCGAAGCATTGTGGAACAACGATGCCATTATCCGTGCATTCAAAACATCTCTGTTGCTGGGCGCGCTGACCAGTGCAATTTCAACGACGTTTGGCACGCTCGCGGCACTTGCCATGGTCAGGTACGATTTTCCGGGGAAGCGTTCAATATCAACGCTTCTGGTTGCTCCAATCCTGATCCCCGAGGTCGTCCTGGCTGTGGCTCTTTTGCTGTTTTTGCAATTCCTCTCCATGCCCAAAAGCTTTGGCCTGCTTCTGATGGGGCATGTCGTTTTCACCCTGCCCTTTGTGGTTCTGGTGGTTCAGGCGCGCCTTGTATCGATCCGGCGCGACGTCGAAGAAGCCGCCATGAGCCTTGGCGCAACTCCGATCCAGACTTTCTTTGAAATCACCCTGCCGCTGATGATGCCGGCTGTCATGGCCGGGATGCTGTTTTCATTCACCATTTCGTTTGACGACATTACCGGCACCCTGTTCTGGAAACCAGGCGGGGTTGAAACCGTCCCAACCCAGATTTTTGCCATGCTGCGCAATTCCATCAGCCCGGAAATCAATGCACTGGGCGCTGTGATGGTGATCTTCACCATCGCGCTGCCATTGATTGCCACCGCCATTGCACGCATCGCATCAGCGCGAAAAATACGGGCACAAAAAGCCGCTGCCTAACAAACAACAGATACCGCGGGAAACCGCCAAAACCAACAACAAGACCATAAAAAAGAAGACCATAAGACCGACAAGAAAACGGATAAAAACCTTTATCAGGAGGCCTTAAATGGACGAGACGAAACGCTATGAACGCCTGCTAACCCGCCTCAAAGACGGTGATATCAACCGTCGCACTTTTCTAACCGTTCTGGGGGCTGCGGGTGTCACCGCCGGGATCACCGGTGGCCCGATGGGCATGCTGACCCGCAACGCCATTGCCGCAACACCAGAACAGGTCCGCTTTGACGGCTGGGGCGGTGTGGTATCCGAGGCATTTGAAAAATACGCATTTGCCCCCTATACCGAAAAAACCGGGATCAAGGTCGTATCGGGCACCTTTGGCGGTGCGGACGAATATATCGCCCGCGTCAAGGCGGGCCAGCCGGGCGAGTTTAACCTTGCCCACCTGTCGGGTGTGTTTGACTATGCCCGATATCATGGTCTGGAACTGACGTCCGAGCTGAACGAAGCCAATATTCCGAACCTCAAAAACGTCATTCCCGGCCTGATCGAACCGCTGCGCAAAATCACCGGCGGTACCATTTCGGCGGTTCCCTATGATTACGGCACCACCGGCATTGCCTATAACCGCAAATATATCAGCGACGATGAAGCCAAGGCCAAAGGTGCCAAGCTGATGGTCGATGAAGCTTACAAAGGCAAGATCGGCGGCTGGGGCGAATGGAAAACCCGCGTCTGGTACGGTGCCCTGCAATCCGATCAGGACCCGAATGCGATCAAGGATATCGACGCCGTCTGGGACATGATCCGTGCCCATCGCGATCTGGCCCTGAAATACTGGAGCTCAGGGGCCGAACTGATGAGCCTTCTGGCCGAAGAAGAAATCTATGTCACCGAAGGCTGGTCCGGGCGCATCAAGGCATTGCAGGATCAGGGCCACGATATCGGCTATCACGACCCGAAAGGCGGTCTTGGCTGGCAGGAATGCCTGTTCGTTCTGCGCGGAAGCCCGATGGCAGCCTGTGAAGAACTTCTGAACTTCATGCTCGAACCCGAAGTCGCGATTGCGGTTGCCGAAGGCCAAAGTTACCCGCCTGCTCTTGATCCGCAGAAAGTCGAACTCGGCAAAGTCATCCCAACCCTGCCCGCGTTTGATCCATCCGGCACGCTCAAGGAACTCAGCTTCTTTGATCCGGCCTATTGGAACGAAAACGAAGCCGACTGGTCGAAAACCTTCTCGCGGGTTCAGCGCGGCTACTAAGCCGGACTGATCGCATAAACCGGAACCCCGGTCGTTGTTTTTAAATAATGGCCGGGGCACCACCGCCTTTTTCTGACAGGGTTATTTGTGATGGCTGACATCGAAAATGCGGTCGAACTGCAAAATGTCGTCAAGCGTTACGGCGAATTTACCGCCGTGCAACGCATGGATCTGACCGTGCCTGACAACAGCTTCGTGACCTTTCTGGGTCCATCGGGCTGCGGCAAGACCACGACACTTCGCATGATTGCCGGGCTGACCGACATTACCGAAGGCGATTTGCTGATCCGTGGCAAACGGGTCAATGCCCTGCCGATCCACAAACGCAATCTGGGACTGGTGTTTCAGAACTACGCCCTGTTTCCGCACAAATCGATTTACGACAATATCGCCTTTGGCCTGAAATATCGCAAGGTGTCCAAATCTGACATCCGGGAAAAGGTCAATCGTGCCCTTGATCTGGTGCAACTGCCCCATGTTGCCGACCGGTATCCCAACCAGCTTTCCGGCGGGCAGCAGCAGCGCATTGCCCTTGCGCGCGCCATCGTGATCGAACCCGATGTGCTGTTACTTGATGAACCGCTATCTGCCCTTGATGCCAATCTGCGTGAAGAAATGCGGGTCGAACTGAAACGTATTCAGCGCGAACTGGGTATTGCCACCGTTTTCGTCACCCACGATCAATCCGAAGCCCTTGCCATGTCCGATAAATTGGTGGTGATGAATAACGGTGTCGTCGAACAGGAAGGCGCGCCTGAAGACGTCTATAACAATCCCGCATCGGCCTTTGTTGCCGATTTCCTTGGTCATTCCAATATCATTCCTGCTGCCCTTGTTGGCGCACCGGATGCGGCCTTTACCAAGGTTGCCCTGCAAAGTGGTGAAACATTGCTGACCACATCCGAACAAACCGCCAAAACCAATGGTTCAAAAGACGTCCGCGCCGTTATCCGCGCTGAAAAAATCAGCCTGTCAGATCAGAACGGTGCGACGGACGGTGTGATCGCCATCCCCGGCAGGATCAAAACGGTGGATTATCTGGGGCAGCAGGCCCGCTATTTCGTCACGGCCAATGGTCGTGACTGGCAGGTGATCAACCCGATTGATGCCCGCCCCCATCACGAAGGTGCCGATGTGTTCATGCACATTGCCGCCCGAAATTGTGTGTTGTTGCCCGGTCATCACGACTGACCGGATCTGGAGTGCCACCCGAAGTGACGCATGATACCCCCAACAAAACCGGCCATAACCGGGAATCCCGCCTGTTTTATCAAAGCCGTTCGCGTCGGCCGCTGATCGACCATGCCAAGGGCGTCTATATGTGGGATGTCGATGGCAAACGCTATATCGACGCCTCCAGCGGTGCGATGGTCAGCAATATCGGCCATAGCGACCCGCGCGTGATTGCCGCGATGAATGCGCAGCTTGAAAAGGCCAGCTTCGCCTATCGCCTGCATTTTGAAAATGATGCGGCCGAAAATCTGGCATTCCGCCTTGCCGAACGCGCACCGGGCGATCTTGAACGGGTATTTTTTGTCTCTGGCGGGTCAGAAGCCGTCGAAAGCTGCATCAAGCTTGCCCGTCAATATGCCCTGGCAAAGGGGCAAGCCCAGCGGACCAAGATCATTTCGCGTTTCCCCAGCTATCATGGATCGACCCTTGGTGCGCTTGCCATCACCGGCTATACGCCGATGCATGCGCCCTTTGCCCCGATGATGGTGGACCAACCCAAAATTCCGGCCCCGACCTGCTATCTGGATCGCGATGATCTGAGTGATCATGAACGCGGCCTGAAATACGCCAACATGCTTGAGGCAGAAATACTCAAACAGGGCCCTGAAACCGTTCTTGGTTTCATCATGGAACCGGTTGGCGGGGCTGCGACCGGCGCACTGGTTGCGCCTGACAGCTACTATGCCCGCATTCGCGAGATCTGCGATCAATACGGCATTCTTCTGATCTATGACGAGGTCATGACAGGTGCCGGACGCACCGGAAAATATTTTGCCGCCGAACATTGGGGCATCACGCCTGATATTCTGGCCGTATCAAAGGGACTGGCGGCGGGTTATGCCCCGCTGGGGGCGATGATTGCGCCTGATCGTATTGTCGGCCCGGTTCTTGATCATGGTGGCTTTATCCATGGTTACACCTATGCCGGCAATCCGATGGCCTGTGCAGCGGGCAATGCGGTCCTTGATGTGATTGATGAAGACAACCTTCTGGAAAATGCGACCCAAAGCGGGGCGGCATTAAAGGCCGAACTTGGCAAACTTGCCGATAAATTTCCGATCATCGGCGATGTGCGCGGACTTGGGTTGCTTCTTGCGGTCGAACTGGTCAAAGACCGCGAAACCATGGAACCGATTGATCCTAAACATCTTGCGGCTGCCCGCCTTGTTGATATTGCCTATGACAAGGGCCTGATCATTTACTGGCGTCGCACCCGCGGCGGTTATCGCGGCGATCACGTGATGGTCTGCCCGCCCATGACGATCACACACGATCAGTTTGACGACATCCTCATTCCGTTGCGCGCCGCCCTTGGCGAGCTTCAGGACGAACTCACCCTTGCCGGAGCCTTCGCATGAGCCGGAAAGTCATCATCACCTGCGCCATCACCGGATCGGTTCACACCCCTTCCATGAGCCCGCACCTGCCAATCACCCCCGACCAGATTGCCGATCAGGCGATTGCGGCGGCAAATGCCGGGGCTGCCATCCTGCATCTGCATGCACGCGATCCCGAAACCGGCTTTCCAAGCCCGGAACCCGCAATTTTCAACCAATTCCTGCCGCGCATCAAATCGGCCACCGATGCGGTGATCAATATTTCGACCGGCGGCGGCATGACCATGACGGTCAAGGACCGTATTCGTGCGGCAAAGCAGGCAGCACCCGAAATGGCGTCATTGAATATGGGGACGATGAATTTCGGCCTGTTCCCCGCCCTTGCCGGGCGCAGCGACTGGCAACATGACTGGGAACCGAAATTTCTCGAAGACAGTCGTGATTTCGTTTTCAAAAATACCTTTGCCGATATCGAAACCATTCTGGCAGATCTCGGCGATGCCAATGGCACAAGGTTTGAATTTGAATGTTATGACGTCGGGCATCTTTATACGCTGGCCCATTTTGTTGATCGCGGCCTGATCAAAGGGCCGATTTTCATTCAGTTCGTTCTGGGTGTTCTGGGTGGTATCGGGGCCGATCCCGACAATCTTGCCCATTTGAAACGAACCGCCGACAAACTTTTTGGCGATCAGTACCAGTTTTCGGTTCTGGGTGCCGGGCGACATCAGATGCCGCTTGCCACCATGTCGGCCACCATGGGCGGTCATGTCCGGGTCGGTCTTGAAGATAATCTGTATTTGCGCAAGGGCGAACTCGCCCCGGACAACGCATCGCAAGTTCGCAAAATCCGCGACGTTCTGGACGGGTTATCGCTTGAAATCGCAACACCGGACGAAGCCCGCGCCATGCTGGGTCTGAAAGGTGCCAATCAGGTCGCCTTTTAGGAAACAACAAACTGCCACCAACACCACGACGCAAAGCCAACGAAAGGCGGCGCCCATGATGCATGCCTATTTCTCAGCCGATCAGCTTCGCCATCACGGCCAGACATTCATGGTCGCGGGCGAAGCACGGCCAATCCCCGAAGTCCCCGAACGGGCGGAAATACTGACCACTGCCGTCAAACGGCTTGGCCTTGATTTGCGCACCCCCGATGATTTCGGCATGGGTCCGATTGCCGCCATTCATGCGCCGGAATATCTGAAATTCCTGCAAACCATCCATGCCGAATGGAAGGCTGTTGGTGGGTCTGATCTGGTGGTGCCCGGTATTCATCCGTTTGACCGGCTTGGCCCCTATCCAAGATCACCGGCGGGCAAGGCCGGTTTTCATATGGGCGATACATCCTGCCCGATATCGGCAACCACATGGCAATCGGCCTATGCCAGTGCGCAAACCGCCATTGCCGCCACGCGCCAGGTCCGCGATGGCAATGCCAGATCGGCCTATGCCCTTTGCCGTCCCCCCGGCCACCATGCCAGCCGCGATATCGCCGGTGGTTTCTGTTACCTGAACAACAGCGCGATTGCCGCACAGGAACTGCGTGCCAAATACGACCGCGTTGCGATCCTTGATGTCGATCTGCATCATGGCAACGGCACACAGCATATTTTCTATGCCCGTGATGATGTCATGACGCTGTCTATCCATGCCGATCCACGCGATTTCTATCCGTTTTTCTGGGGCCATGCCGAAGAACGCGGCCGTGATGCCGGGCTTGGTTTCAACCACAATTATCCCCTGCCCCTTGGCAGCGGCGATGACGCATTTCTGGCCGCCCTTGATCGTGCGCTTGCCATGATCGATCATTTCAGCGCCGATGCGGTTGTCATCGCACTGGGTCTGGATGCATCATCGGATGATCCGTTTGGCGGACTGGCTGTCACACCCGGCGGATTTGCCAAAATCGGCGAAAAAATTGGCGGCATCAATCTGCCAACCGTGCTAGTGCAGGAAGGTGGTTATGTCAGTAACACACTGGCTGAAAACCTTTTTCAGTTTATCAGCGCCTTTCACGCCACCACCGCAGGGAGCCCCGAATGAAAACATCCGATATCCTGATCATTGGCGGCGGTATTGCCGGCATGTCAGCAGCCTATTTTCTCGCCAAACGTGGAAAATCCGTCACGGTTCTCGAACGCGAAGATCAGCCCGGCTATCACAGCACCGGCCGGTCCGCCGCACTCTATAGCGAAACCTATGGCCCGAAAATCATCCGCAAGATGTCGACCGCCAGCCGGGACTTTTTCCTGAACCCGCCCGTAGGTTTCACCGAAAATCCGATCCTGACTCCGCGTGGTGTGATCCTGACCGCCGCCCACGGCAATGAAGGCGCGATTGACGAACTGCTTACCGAAGGCCGCGCGAATGGCGCGAATGTTGTCGCCCTGACAGCCGATGATATCAAAAAACTGATCCCGATCCTTAATACCGATCTGATCGCGTGTGGCGCCCTTGAAACCGATGCGATGGATATTGATGTTCATGCGCTGCATTGGGGCTTTATCCGCCATTTCAAAAAGCTTGGCGGTGATCTGGTGGTCAAGGCCGATGTCACCGCAATTGCAAAAACCGCAACCGGTTGGCAGGTCACGGCAGGCGGCGAAACCTATGAGGCGCAAATCCTCGTTAACGCATCCGGTGCATGGGCCGATGAAATCGCAAAACTGGCGGGCGTTACCCCGCTGGGCATTACCCCCAAACGCCGCACGGCGGTGATGGTTGATCTGCCATCTGATGTCAATGCGCATGGCTGGCACATGGTATCTGATGTCGGCGAAGGCCTGTATTTCAAGGAAGATGCTGGTCGCCTGCTGGTGTCGCCGTCCGATGCGACGCCGACGGTTCCCCATGATGTCCAGCCCGAAGAACTCGATATCGCCATCACGATTGACCGCCTGATGACGGCAACCACGCTTAAGGTCAATCGCCCCGGCGAAGCTTGGGCTGGCCTGCGCAGCTTCTTTGCCGATGGCGATCCGGTATCGGCATTCGACCCGGTTGCGGATGGCTTTTACTGGCTTGCCGGTCAGGGCGGCTATGGCATTCAAACCGCCCCAGCCATGGGCGAATATGCCGCCAGCCTGATTTGCGGCGATGGCGTGCCGGACCGGATGGTGAAACTTGGCGTGACCGAAGATGCCCTTGCCGCCACCCGTCCCGGCCTTGGCCAAACCGCTTAAGGATTGAACGGAAATCGTGCCATGACCCATTTTGATCGCAATGAACTGCGCAGTGCCGTTGCCAATCGCCGGGATCGTGCGATTGACGACCTTTGCGCTTTGGTTCGCCATGACAGCCTTCTGGGCAATGAAACATCGGCCCAGAACTGGGTCGCGGATCGTTTCGCCGATATGGGGCTTTCGGTCGAACGGGTTGCGATCAATATTGACGCATTGCGTGATTTACCGGGCTTTTCCCCACCGGTTACGACGGAATATAACGGACGGGAAAATATCGTCGGTATTCATCAACCGGCCAAACAAACCGGACGCAGCCTGATTTTAAACGGGCATATTGATGTCGTGCCGACCGGGCCAGTGGCGCAATGGCGACGCGGACCGTTTGATCCCTATGTCGAACGCGACTGGCTTTATGGCCGCGGGGCTGGCGATATGAAGGCCGGCATCATTGCCTATTGTAACGCCCTTGCCGCCCTTCACGATCTGGGGCTTGAGCCCGCCGCCCCGGTGATCCTGCAATCGGTTGTCGAAGAAGAATGCACCGGCAATGGTGCCTTAGCCTGCCTGCATGCCGGATATCGTGCCGATTGTGCGATCATTCCCGAACCGTTCAATCAGACGCTGATGACCGCCCAGCTTGGCGTGATGTGGTTCCAGCTTCATGTCACCGGAAGTCCGGCGCATGTTCTTGATACCTCAGCCGGAAGTAACGCCATCGAGGCCGCCTTTGGCTTTTTCGAAACCCTGAAAGAAGTCGAAGACATCTGGAACCACCCCACCCACCGTCATGCGGCCTATGGTGCGCATATCCATCCGGTGAACTTCAATCTGGGCAAGATCGAAGGCGGTGAATGGGCATCAACCGTGCCGCCGGTTTGTTCGGCCGATATCCGTGTCGGGTTCTATCCCGGCATGGAATTGGCCAAGGTGCGTGAAACCATCGAAGAAGTTGCACAAAGTGCGATGGAAAATCACCCGGCCTGCAAGGGGGCAGAATTCGACATCACCTATCGCGGTTTTCAGGCCGAGGGATGCGTCATGGACGAAACCCATCCGATGATGACCATGATCGGCGACATTCACCACGAGGTCACCGGCAATACGATCAAAAACTATGCTTCCACTGCAACAACGGATGCGCGGTTCTTCCAGATTTACGGCAATATCCCGGCGACCTGTTATGGCCCGAAAGCCGAACGAATTCATGGCATTGACGAACGGGTCTCGATTTCCAGCATGATGGAAGTCACCGAGGTCCTTGCCCTGTTCATTGCCGACTGGTGCGGCGTTACCAAACGTGATAATCACGCCGCATAATCATACCAAAACCCAATCATATCTTGATATCAGGAGACTTTGATGACCGTTCAGCGTTTTCACACCGGCCCCCGTATGAGCCAGGCCGTTGTTCATGGCAACACCATCTATCTTGCTGGCCAGGTTGGCGAACCGGGCAGCGACGTCACCAACCAGACCAAGGAATGCCTTGCCAAGGTTGATGCGCTTCTGGCCGAATGCGGCGCGTCAAAGGAAAACATCCTGTCGACCACCATCTGGCTTGCCGATATGGCCGACTTCGCCAAAATGAACGAAATCTGGGATGCATGGGTCCCGCAGGGTCACACCCCGGCACGTGCATGCGGCGAAGCCAAACTTGCCACCCCGGACTATCTGGTTGAATTCATCGTGGTTGCGGCAAAACCGTAATCCGGTCACTTCCGACTCGAAGGCAAAACGCCCGGCTGATTTCGCCGGGCGTTTTTATTTTGGCCATTTGCACGGGAATATGAATTCTACCGATCCCGCTCGTCCCGTGTCACGATCAATGACTTGGCTTCCAATGTCCGATGTACCGGGCATTTATTGGCAATCGCTATCAGCTTTTCCCGGACTTCCTCGGTAAAATCACCATGCAGGGTAATGATCCGTTCGAACCGGTCGATCTTGCCGCCCTTTTGTTCGAACTCTGCCCCGCATTCCATACAATCGCTTGCATGGATTTTATCATGTCGGACTTCGACCCGAATGCCATCGACCGGTATCTGTTTCTGATCGGCATACATACGCATCGTCATCACCGTGCATGACCCAAGGGCGGCCGCCAGAAAATCATAAGGTGACGGTCCGCTGTCAAACCCGCCAACATCTTCGGGCTCATCGGCCAACATACGATGATGCCCGGCCAGAACCATCGCCTGAAACTTGCCAAGTCCGGTTTCACGCACCACGACGGCACCGTCTGGCACTTCGTCATTTACCGGGTCTTCGTCGGTAATATAACGCCTGGCCCAGGCGCTGATCACCTCGGCGGCATAGGTCGCATCATCGGGATCGCGTAACAAATGATCCGCACTATCAAGCGACACAAAACTTTTCGGATGCTTGGCGGCATCAAAAATCCGTGCGGCATTTTCAATACCCACCGTCTGATCCATCGGCGCATGCAGCACCAGCAACGCCTTGTGCAATCTGCCGACCGATTTTTCAATATTGTGGGCACGCAGATCGTCAATGAAATGCTTCTTGATCACAAATGGCCGCCCGCTTAACGAAACTTCGGCCTGCCCGTCCCGTTCGATATCTTCAAGGTAATCGGCGAAATTATGGGTCACATGCTCGACATCGGCGGGCGCACCAATCGTTGCAACTGCGGTTGCTTCGGGCACGCTATCGGCCACGGCCAAAACCGCCGCCCCGCCCAACGAATGCCCGATCAGCAAACGGGGGGCGGCAAATTCATGCCGCAGGAAATCGGCCGCACGTTTCAGGTCATCCAGATTGGATGTGAAATTGGTCGATGCAAAATCACCGCCCGATCCGCCAAGCCCGGTAAAATCGAACCGCAAAACGCCAATCCCCTGCATGGTCAGCGACTGCGCGATCTTGCGCGCCGCCGTCAGGTCCTTACTGCACGTAAAACAATGCGCAAACAGCGCATAGGCCCGAACCGGCCCCGTTGGCAAATCCAACCGTGCCGAAAGCTGTGCCCCCAGTGCACCTTCAAAGCTAAGCTTAATCGGCCTTACAGCCATATCGGACCTCCGCCGCCGGTATTTGGCGAATTCATTGTTCATTTACGCGCATTCTAGGCTAGCATGCTGTCTTCGCCACCACGAAACCAAGGGTAATACAGTATGACAATACTGGAAACCAAAAGAACGCTTGTGCGTCACGGAACCCACAACGACGCCCCCTTTATCATGCAACTGCTGAACGAACCGGGCTGGATACGGTTTGTCGGGGATCGCAACATCCATGATCTTGATGCCGCCCGAAAATTTATTGATGACCGGCTTCTCAGCAGCTATCTGAAACACGGTTTCGGGCTTTACATCGTGGACGAAAAAGCAACCGAATGCAGTATCGGGCTTTGCGGATTTGTCAAACGCGACACGCTTGATGCACCCGATATCGGTTATGCCATTACCGAAAGCCATCATGGCATGGGTTATGCGTTTGAAGTCAGTACCGCCCTGATCGACTATGGCCACGATACGCTGGGCTTTGATCGGATATTTGGCTATACGCTGCCGGAAAATACCGTATCGCTTAAACTTCTCGCCAAACTGGGCCTGACCTATGAACGCGATCAGGACGTGAACAACAGCGGTGAAATCTGCAAGCTGTTTGTAAAGGTCGCCTGAACGCAAAAACCCGCATCACTGGATGCGGGTTTGCTCATTTCGGAGCATTGAAAATCGTTATTCCTTGCGGCGAATACCGATCTTGCGCCCGACACCCGTTGGCACCGGCAAATCGCGATGCGCCTCACGGATCAGATCAAGCGTCTTTTGAATGTCATCGGGAAATGCCGCCGAACGGCGCGTTTCCATATCGATATGCATCGTGATGATTTCATTGGTCGCCGACAGCCACCCTTCGGTCCCGTGACGCAATTCGTGATACATGTGAATGCGTTTGTGATCGCAATCCAGAATTTGCGTATGGATCACGAACGGGTCGTTAAGGTGAATTTCCCGGTCATAGGTGATGTGCATTTCAAGCGCAAAGGTCGAAAACCCGCGCCGTTCGGGATAAGTCCGCCCCATCCCGACCCCGTCCAGAAACGCCACAGATCCCAGATCAAAACCAACCACGTAATACCCGACATTCACATGCCCGTTAAAATCGATCCAGTCCTGCGGCACCGTCCCGCGATAGCTTTCCAGCATCTCCGGGGCAAAAAGGTCGGTACTGATCATTTACCGGCCTTTCCCACCGCATCGACAACCGCGACTGCCGCAACAAAATCTTCCAGCGAATGACCAACCGATTTGAAAACCGTACATTCCGTATCTGTCTCGCGTCCCTTGACCTCACCACGCGTCAGGCCGAACAGATCGCCGAGAATATCGGATTTTGAAATCGATCCGGCATTTAGCGGCTGCACCACATCACCGCCCTCGGCCGCGGCCCCTTCAAAACTATCAACATAAATCCGGCATTTCTGCATCAGGGCATCATCGGTTTCGCGCATGGTCGGCTTGAACGCCCCGACCAGATCAACATGCGTCCCCTCGCGAAGCCATTCGCCCCGCACCAGCGGCTCGGTCGAAAGTGTCGCGCATGAAATCAGATCGGCGGTCTTGCAGGCCATTTCCAGATCATCCGTGCCCACCGCTTCAAAACCAAGGGTGGCGGTTTCGGCGGCTAATGCGCGGGCCTTGTCGCCATTGCGGTTCCAGATCGTGACCTTTTTGATCGGACGCACCGACGCATGTGCATTGATCAGATTGGGTGCCATCGCCCCGGAACCGACCATGACCATTTCGCGCGTATCTTGGCGCGCAAGGTAGTCCGCCGCCAATGCCGATGCCGCCGCCGTCCGGCGTGTGGTCAGCTTGGTGCCATCAATCACGGCCGATGGTTGCCCGGTCACCGCATCCAAAAGGATATAAGTCCCAGAAACAGCCGGCAGGTTACGCGCTGAATTCCCCGGCACAACGGCCGCAACCTTGACCCCGGCCGCGCCATCCTTTTGCCAGGCAGGCATGATCAGGAAAGTCGCGTCATCCTCATTGCTGCGTTCCATGTTGAAATGGCTGCGTAGCGGCGCTTCGCAGCCATCGGCAAATCCTTGACGGAGCGCTTCAACCAGATCGCGGGGCGAGACGAATTTATCGATTTCTTGGGCGGATACGAAACGCATGGGCCTTCCTGTAAATTTATTTTCGATTTCAGCGTGGTAGCGTTGATATCTTATACCACGTCAAAGGACATGCGTCACAGGATCGCACACTGTTTTTCACTTTGTTTCAGGTGAAAAATCTTCCCGAAATGGGTGAAATTAACGCTGCAAAAAACGTTTGAAATGGCCAAACAGTGAACCGGTGCCAAGATAAAGTTCTTCAAGCACCGTGAAATGGTTCGCCCCCCATGCCTTATAAACCGGAACATGCAGTCCTTCCCGACTGCAATAGGCGGCATAAGCATCGCTTTGGCGGACAAATTCCGGGCTTTCGTTACTGCCGACCACGACCATCATTTTGATGTCGTGTGGGACGGCATCAAGCATCGGTGAATTATCCGCTGCCGTCGCGGCATTAAGTTGCAGGTCGTTGTTGATACTGGTGAACCGGATCGGTTCCAGATCAAAAACCCCGGAAACCGGAACAACCGCACAAAACGGATAGGCATCATTAAGGGTATCTTCCCAATGATGAACCGCGAGCCGCGCGACAATCTGCCCGCCTGCCGAATGACCGGAAATGCTGATACGATCCCGATCCCCGTTAAAGTCGCCGATATTCTGGTAAATGAAGGTCATGCAACGGATCGCCTGACGGGTGATTTCCGCCACCGTCACATCCGGGCACAGATCATAATTCGCACAAATGACAGTAAAGCCCGCGGCGTTGAGGTCGCGGGCAACAAACGCATAGTCCTTTTTGTCCTGGCTTCGCCAATACCCACCATGGAAAAACACATGCACCGGTGCGTCCGGCTCGGCTGCCGGATAAACATCCATGGTTTCCTGGGGCCCGCCCCCATAACGGATATCGGTCATGTGGTGGACACTTGCCCGTGTATCGTCGGACAGACGCACAAACCGGTCAAAACAGGTCATATATTCCGGCACGGTTTCGCGCGGATTATACTGCCATTCAAGCTCGGCAAGGGTAAAACCACCCCAACTCATCTGAACCTCGTTTGCGTTGCCCGGACCGGAATTATTATCGGCAGATCAAACCTGTCCGATAATCTTTCTTTATTTTTCAGGTTTTTGCAAACGCTACGCACAAATCCATCACGCAATGCGATACAAATGCGGTCGTGATTGCAAGACCTGAAAGGCAATGGCAGAATATCGAAAATCAATTTTAAAATCAGCCGGATAGACCATGAGCAACCGCAATATCCAAAGCCCGTTCCCCGCCGATGATGCGGATCGTAATCAGATTTGGGAAATGCTGGTGCCACGCGACATCGCGGCCTTTGTCGCGGCCGACTGGTCCATGGTGCAAGATGACTTCAAGGCAGACGGTTTTTACGCGATTGATGCCTGTAAATCCGACGATCCGGATGACTGGAAAATGATGTTTCCCGATCTGGCAGCCTATCGTGACGAATGGCTGCGTCAGGCGATTGTCGCACAGGAAATCGATTATGCCGAAGACCTGTTTGACGGCGTTTTTCGTGCCACCGACCTTTCGAAAATCGATATCACCGGCAATCGTGCACTGGTGCGCAAACATTTCAACGGCACCATAAAAAAAGCAGACGGATCAACCGACCGTCTGCTTTGGAAAACCCATTATTACTGCGAAAAACAGATCGATGGAAAATGGCTGATTACCGGTTTCACCGGCTATCTGCCCAATCACGACCCGGCATAGATACGCTTGCCTTACAGCACGCAACCACGCGCGGCAACATCAACCGTTTCGATATCGCCATTACGCACCAGATGCACCTGATCCAGCATGTTACTGACAACGCAGACATGATTCGGGATGATTTCGATCCGCTGGCCGATTTCAAACGGTTTTGTCGCCGGATCGAAATGCAAAATGCCGTGTTCCTCGGACAGAGCCTTGACCGCAACATCGGGATGCCCCACGACATAGCCGTATCCGTCAAGGCCCAGCAAATCGGATGTCAGAACCTTTGACCCGGCATCAATGATCGCCCGGCCCGGCGTTGGCAAGGATACGATTTCCGTCAAAACCCGAAGCGCACAATCATCTTCCTTGCAAACCCCACGCGCCATCAGGGATCGGTCATTATAAATATAAGTCCCGATGCGATGTTCGGTCACAGACGGCACTTCATGGGCCAACCACATATCGGGCGTCCCACCGGAACTGCGCACTGGGCATTCAAGGCCAATCGCATCCAGTTCCTTCATGGCCGTGGTGAAAAATGCCTCAACCTTGGCACCACCACCGGTCGCCGGATAGGTCATCAGACCGATAAATTTCACGCCCGGAAGCGATTGAATTTTCTTTGCCAGTTCAACGGCCTCTGCCGGGTTTTGCACCCCGCAACGTCCGCCACCGGTATCGCATTCGATCAGAATTTCAAGCGGCTTGGCACTGTCGGCAAAGGCCCTGGACAATCCTTCGACCACAACCGCATTGTCGGCCACCACGCGCAGGCTTTTGATCCGGTCAAACAAGGCCCGCAGACGGGCCAGTTTGCGTTCGCCCAATACGTTATAGGTCAGAAGAATATCATCCAGCCCTGCATCTGCCATTACCTCGGCCTCGCCGATTTTCTGGCAGGTGATGCCAATCGCCCCGGCCTTCATCTGCTGGGCGGCGAAGGCCGGAATTTTATGGGTTTTGATATGCGGACGCAGCCCGATCCCGTGTTTGTCGCAATAGGCCTGATAGCTTTCGATATTTCGGTCAACGATATCAAGATCAACAACCGCGCACGGCGTATCAAGTTCGGGATATTGGGGCATTCCGGTCATCGGGGCAGCGTCCTTATCAAATCAGGTGGTGGCAGCAATCAGCTTGCAATTGCCGCAAACGGGTCATCAACAATCGGCCATATCGGGCGTGTCAGATGACGATATCCATTGGTTTTCGGATCGGACGGATAAGGTCCGTGGACATCGACATAAATGATCTCGCCCGCGATCTTGGCGAACGCATCGTAGAAGTGATTGGTCGATTTGATAAACAGATATTTTTTCGCCGTCGGATCAATGCCCATATTTGAAAACAGGCTGGGATCGAAACTTTGCGATCGGTTGGAATTCAGGATCACCTCGCCTCCGTTCGGAAGCTCGATCACCGCGCAATCGCCCAGCGGCACGATGCTGTCACCAAAATACTGCCATGAATCACGGCGGATTTTTTTCACCCGCACTTCGGCATCAATCGGTGCCCCCGCATGTGCACCGGTTTTCCCGCCGAAGCGTAACGGCAATGTCGCGCCCTCGCCGGCCGATATGCAAATCCGAACCGCCATCGGATCCCAGATGGTGCCAACCGCAAAATCGCCAAGCCCGCGCGCCATTACGGCACGCAGCAAAATCGTGCTGTCACCCGGCACACCGCCGCCCGGATTATCCCACACATCGGTCAGAACAATCGGCCGTGCATCGCTTGCCAATGCCTGATCAAGGGCGACATCCGGGGTTACAAAACTTGGCCGTGTCGTACCACGGAACCCGAAAAGCTCCTGACCCAGCTTTTGGGCGAGCTCGCTTGCCTTGGCCGGATTATTGTTGGTGGTCACAATCACCTTGGCACCAAGATCGGGCACGTCGCCGGCCATAAATCCGTGAATAAACGATACCGAAAGAACATCACCGGCCCCCTCCATCGCCCTGGCGCGGTCAATAAAGGATCGCATCGGTTCGCGTGACGTCGGTAGAACTTCGATCATATGGCAGTCAAAAACCGCCTTGGTCGGCTTGATCTCGCCGCGAAGCGTGCGCAATACCAGATCAACCACCGAACGCCCGGCATCGACAAAATCGGTATGGGGGAATTCCTTGAACGCGACGATAATATCAGCGTTCGCAATGCGCTGCTCTGTTAGGTGGCTGTGCGGGTCATAACTTGTGCCGATAATAACGTCGGGCCCGACAATGTCGCGAACACGCGAAATCAGATCGCCTTCGCAATCCAGATATCCTTGCGCCACCATCGCCCCGTGCAGGCCCAGAATAACCGCATCAACCGGCATGGCCGCACGCAACTGGCCCAGAACCTCGTCGCGCAATTGTTCATAGGTTTCCCGATTAACCAAACCGCCCGGCTCGGCCCAGGTGGCGGTTCCCTCGATCAGGTCCCAACCTTCCTTTGCCGCCCGCACGCGCGCCTCGGTAAAGACGGCACTACACAGCGTCGGGGTCACCGGATGCTGTCCGGGCGGTGCATAGAAGCTTTCCTTGAAATCGGAAAAATCGGTGCGCAACGGCGAGAATGTATTGGTTTCGGTCGCAATAGAGGCGCAAAAAATCCTCATGACCCCATCCTTTTTGTTCTTTGTAATCATCATATTTTATGTGCAAAAGAAAAATGCGTGCGGGTGAAGCACCACCCGCACGCGCATGGATTATTCCATGTAGCGGTGGGCGTTGGCCTTATCGACTTCCGTCTGGAACAGTTCGAGAAGTTCAACGCCTTCCGTGCCCAAAGATTCCTGAACGTGTTTGACCACGACCGGCTGGGTCACATCTTTAAGCTTCTGACGCTCTTGCGCGCTCAATGCCGTGATTTCCATTTTGTCGGTCAAACCGGCAAGACCACGATCAGATGCCTCGATCACGCGCGATACACCACGGCTGGCAACAACGCAGGACTGTGCGGCATAACGAACAATCTTCTGCTGATCGGCAGTCAGATCATCCCAGAATGCTTTCGACAGCATAAAGGTGTAGGGCGAAAACAGGTGGTTGGTCAGGGTCAGATAGCCCTGCACTTCGTTGAACTTGGCAAAGGTCACGGTCGGAACCGGGTTCATCTGACCATCAATCACGCCCGTCTGAAGACCGGCATACACTTCGCCCCACGCCATCGGATAGGCTTCTGCACCCAGTGACTGCATGATTTTCTGATGCGACGGCAGCGACATGGTGCGAACACGAATGCCTTTGAAGTCCTCAAGCGTCGCAATCGGATGCTTGGAGTTGGTCACGGCAAAGAACCCGCCGGTATCCGGGAAACCAAGAACCTTGACATCGCCAAGGGTGCTTTCGATATCGCTTGCCAGTTTCTGACCAAACGGACCATCAAACACGTCATAAGTCGATGCGTTGCTGTCAAACGCGAATGCAAGGTTCAGGACGTCGATACGCGGATAATAGGATGCAATCGCCCCGGTCGAGGTCAGGGTCGCCTGAATAAGGCCATCACGGACCATCTGCACATGTTCGGCCGCCGAACCAAGCTGGTTGGACGGATAAACCTCTACCTTGATCTCGCCATTGGTGTCGGCTTCGACAATGTTGGCGAAAACAGCGGTGCAGGCATGCGCCGGGTTTTCAAACGGGTCTTCCTTGTTGTCATGGGCAAATTTCAGAACCTTGGGTTCCGCATAAGCCAATGACGTGGTGCTGGCCAGCATGGCCGTCGCAAGGGCAAATGCCCCGAAACGCTTCATCGTATTCATTCTACCTCTCCTTGATTAAGGCCTTTTATTTCTGTCCACGGTCTTGGTTTTGATGCCCCGATCCGGACCTGATCGGGGCGTTTCATTGCCGCCGGTTACCGGAAGCCCAGCAATCGCGGGATCGCGAGGGCAAGATCGGACCAGAAGGCAAACAGGAACAGCACACCCAGTTCCGCCAAAAGGAACGGCCAAAGCTGGGCGGCAATTTTTTCAAGCTTTTCACCCGTGACAGACGACAGCACGAAAAGGCAGGCCCCCACGGGCGGCGTCATCAACGAGATATTGAGTGCAAGAACAAAGATGATCCCGGCATGGATCGGGTCCATGCCGATCTGAACCGTCAACGGCACCAGTACCGGGGCCAGAATGATCAGGATCGCATTGATATCCATGACCATCCCGATCATCAGCAACAGGGCGACAATCATGAAAATGACCATATAGGGATCAGACGACAGGCTCAGCACAAGGCTTGCGACTTCCTGCGGAATGCGATTGAAGCTCAGCCACCAGCCAAGGATCGACGCAAAGGCGATGATGATGAAAATCACCCCCGTAACGCGCGCGGTGCGGATCAACATCTTGAAGAAATCGGCAAATGTCAGCGCACGGTAAATAAAGATACCGATAAACAGGGCATAGGCGACGGCGACCGATGCCGCCTCCGTCGGGGTGACAATCCCGCCCAGAATGCCGCCCAGAATGATCAAAGGCATGATCAGGGCCGTGATAGATGATTTGAAAATCTTCCAGATTTCCAGAAGGTTCGCCCGACGTTCGTTTTTCGGCAGGTTCTTGGACCGGGCGGTTACCGCAATCACCGTCATGCAGATCAGACAGATCATCAGCCCCGGCAGAATACCGGCGGCAAACAGCCCGCCAATGGAAACCCCCATCAACGATCCATAGACCACCATCAGACCGGATGGCGGAATGGTCGGGCCGATGATCGATCCGGCGGCCGTCACCGCACAGGCATAATCGCGGCGATACCCCCGTTCCACCATGGCTGGTACCAGTGTCTTGCCAAAGGCCGCCGCATCAGCGGTCGCCGCCCCGGTCAACCCGGCAAAGAAAACCGACGCCAGCATATTGGTATGCGCCAACCCACCACGAAAATGCCCGACAAGCGCCTGCGCAAACAGGACAAGGCGGCTGGTGATGCCGATATGGTTCATGATTTCGCCCGCCAGAATAAAGAACGGCATGGCAAGAAACGGGAATACGTTCAGACCGTTAAAGACCTTGCTGGGCCCCTGAACAAGGAACATGCCCCCGCCCATGTCATAAAGGCCAATCACCCCGGCAACGCCAAGGGCAAAACCAATCGGCATGCCCAGAACCATCAGAACGACAAAAGCAATACCGACGATCATTCTGCGCCCTCCGCCAGATCAATGGGAACAAAACGTCCCTGATCGCGAAGTGCGACCAGCAACAGCTGAATGGCAGCAAGAAGTGACGCAACCGGCACCGCCGCATAAGGCAGTGCCAGCGTCATGCCAAAAATCATCGCCTGACGGCGCATACCGCCCACGGCAAAATCAAAGCCATAAATCGCCAGATACAGAAACGCACACAGCGCAATCAGATCGACACAGAACAGAACCGTGCGCTGAACCGGCTTTGGCGTATTAAGGATAAACATCCCGATGCCGATATGTTCACGCCGCGCAATCCCGGCCGATACCGCCAAAAGCGCAGCCCAGATCATCAGATAGCGCGCAAGCTCCTCGGGCCAGGGCAGTTGCCAGTGAAAAATGTATCGATCAATCACGCCCAGCCAGACATCCAGCACAAGGGCCAGCATCAGGACGGCAATCACTCGTTCGACCAGCCAGTTTAACGACCGGCTGATCATTGCGGCTGTGGTTTCAACACGGCGCAGCGCCATCTTACTCAATCTCTCCGCTGATGAATGTTTTGTGTAATTTTTCTACACATTGAGGATATTTTTGTAGCTTGTCTACATATTTTTGCACCATAATCTTAGATATCACCCCAAATGTTCCGAGACGAATGATATTATAGGTAGTTAAACTACATTTTTACCTATATTATTGGGTCACCTGCCCAAAACCACCGTAAGACAACAACGGCGATCAAGCATTTCGGCAATCAACGCCCTACCCGCTTTGCGGTTAAATCCGGCAGGATGGGCAATCTCGGGATCAAGATCGCAGCTATCGCCTGCAAACTGAAAAAGTGATATTTATCAGCGGGGTGTTGGCAACAACACCTCATATTCGAAAATGATCGGAACGCTTGCATGCAACCTACTGTCGATATCATCAGCCTCCTGCGTCGAAAGGCCGGAACCTTTCCCGCACGCGAACAACGGGTTGCCGACTACGTTCAGGATCATTTGCAGGACGTCACCACCATCGCGCTTTCTGATCTTGCGCAAAAGGTCGGCGTCAGCGAACCGACCGTGATCCGGTTTTGCCGGACCCTTGGGTGCGACGGGTTTCGTGATTTCAAAATACGGCTGGCGCAGAACCTTGCCGTCAGCATGCAATACCTGGCCCCCGAAGACCTTGCCGACGACACAACAGCCGCCGACGTGCTTTCCAATCACGTGCTGGGCGTGATTGTCGATAACCTGCGCCTTTTGCGTGAACAGCTTTCAAGTACTGAAATCGACAAGGCCGCCGATATTCTGGCCAATGCCCGCCAGATCGCCTTTATGGGCGTTGGCGGCGGCTCAACCACGGTTGCCTTTGATGCCGCCAACCGGTTTTTCCGGCTTGGCATTCCCGCACAGGCACAAAGTGATGGTTACCTTCAGCGCATGCTGGCCTCAACCTTTGGCGAGGAAGATGTGCTTTTTGCCATTTCCACCAGCGGCCGACCGACCGAACTGATCCACAGTGCCGCCATTGCCCGCCAATATGGCGCAAAGGTCATCTCCATGACCCACCCGCAAAGTCCGCTTGCCGCCGAAAGCGACCTTGTGATTGGCATTGATATGCCTGAAAACCCTGATATTTATAAGCCAACGGCCACCCGGCACGTTTTTCTGGCAACCATCGATATCATTGCCACTGCGGTTGCCCGGCGCACGCCGGACCGAACGCTTGAAAAACTTCGCCGGATCAGGTCATCTTTGCTGACTCTCAATCCGCCGACAGGTCGCCAGCCCATCGGCGACTAATCACGCCACCATCCCATCGAGGCCCCAATGACCCGTACTGCCTTTATCGGCGAATGCATGATCGAGCTTGCCGGAACATCCCCCGGCAGCATTTTTGGCGCGGCGAACCTTGGCTTTGCCGGGGATACGCTAAATGGTGCGACCTATATGGCACGCACCAGCCGCCTGCTTGCAGCGCCTGATACAGATGTTGCCTTCATCACGGCATTGGGGACCGACCCCTATAGCGATGCGATGATTGCCGCGTGGCAGCACGACAATATCGACACATCACTGGTCCGCCGGATCGATGGCGCCCTGCCCGGTCTTTATGCCATTCAGACCGATGAAACCGGCGAACGCAGCTTTTCCTACTGGCGCAATGATGCCGCGGCCAAACAGATGCTTCAGGGCGGCCACGATGCCGTGTTGCGCGATGCGCTTCGCGGGTTTGACTGCCTTTATCTTTCGGGGATCACGCTTGCGATTCTGTCGGAAAAGGATCGCAAAACCCTGATCGATATCGCTGCAAACTTCGCCAAACAGGGCGGCAAGGTCTGCTTTGACACCAATCATCGCCCGCGCCTTTGGTCCGATCAGGACATTGCAATGGCAACCTATCTGGCGATGGCCCCCCATTGCCACACCGTCCTGCCGACATTTGATGACGACAGCGCGCTATTTGGTGACGCCACCCCCGATGCCACGGCCAACCGCTGGCATGCGCTTGGCGCAACAGAAGTCGTTGTAAAATGCGGCGGCGAACCAACCTTTTATTCGATCAAGGATGGTGAAACCGGCACCGTCACACCGCCCAAGGTCACTGATATCATCGATACGACATCGGCCGGGGATTCGTTTAACGGATCATACCTTGCTGCCCGCAATGCCGGGCGTGACGTGCCCGCCGCGATTGCGGTTGCGCAAAAGGTTGCCGGCCGCGTGATTTCACGGCGCGGTGCGCTTGTTGATATCAGCGATATCAAACTCGATCAGTAATCCAGCCGGAACTGAACGCCAGCCTTGCTGTCGATTTCGGTGGTTTCACTGGTGACACTGATATTTGGTGTCAATTCAATCTCAACCTCGACCCCGCTTGACCCCGGGGTCGTTCCGGTCTTGGTCCCGACATAGACCCCGTCCGTCAGGTATTTTCCCACCTTGACGTTCGGGCCGTCTTCGCCGCCGCCCACCTGCAAAACATCAGCCCCGATAAAGCGGCGGATCGACCCAACAATATCAAGGCCACCGCCACCACCCGAAAGCTCGTTCACCGCACTGGCAAGCTGCACGGCCTCAATCGCACTCAGGCTGCCTTGGGACTTGCCAAACAGGACCTGCGACAGGATTTCATCCTCCGGTAGGGACGGATTGGATGTCAGAACCAGTTCCGGGTCGCTTGCCGGGCCTTGGAACCCGGCGGTTACGGTCAGATCATCAGTGGTATAAACCCCTGCGATATCGAGTAACGGATCGGGCGGTGTCGCACCGGAAAACGTGATCTTGGAATCCTTGATCACGAATGTCTTGCCAATGATATCAAGCTGCCCGCGAAGCGCCTGCAATTGCCCGACAATGATCGGCTCTGCAGTTGTCCCGCTGATATCAAGCTTGCCACCCCATTCGGAATCAAGCCCCCGCCCGCGCACAAACAAACGCCCCGGAATATCAACCGTCACGTCAAGATTGCCGACAAAACCCGATGCGGCGTTTTTCTTTTCCTCTTCTTCCTCACGCTGCCTGGAATCTTCGATATTCTCGACATCAAGCGTCGAGACCGACACTGGCAGCGCAAGGGTCAGGTCGACTTCGCCACGGCGCAGCGTCACGTTGCTTTGGATATCAGCAGTCTGTTCGGTTCCGGTAACAGATGCCGTCACATCAGCCCAGAATTGCAGTTCATCCTTACGCGACAGGGCTGCGTTATCAACCTTAAGCTCCGCCTTGTAGCTGACAAGCGGATCGCCACCCAACGTCACCTCGGCCGCCCCGCTAATCCGGCCATTGCCGCCATCGGTTGCCGAGATTTCCGAAACCCGCAAACCGTTCTGATCAAAATCGCCATTGATCGTGATCTGCTTTAACAGCGTGCCATATTCCAGATGCTCATACGCCCCACCCGAAAGGGCGATGTTGCCATTCCAGTCAAGCGCATCGAGTGTACCCTTGGCAACCACATCAAGTTTGAGATTGCCAGACATGACATGATCAGGGGCTGGGACATAAGGCCAGAATTGCGCGATTTCGCCATCAACCTTGACCAGCGCATCAATCGGAGCCACCAGATCAAGGGTGTAATCCTGTTTGAGTATGGAAATACCAAGCGGCACGGTGCCGCGCGCCTCTACAATCTGGGCCTCATCATTGCCAAGGGTCGCATTGCCATCGAACTGACCGTCACGCAACGCCAGATCAAGCACCATTTCAAATGGCTTCAGGTCCTTGACCGCGACGGTCGTGATCTTGCCAATCCCGCCCGAAACGGTCGCCACCGGCAGTTCCCCGGTACGTTCCGACATCTCAGCGGTGATATTCATTGTGCCGTCCAGCCCGCTCAGGCCAAACATCTCTCCCCACGGGCCTAGTACCAGCTCGGAAATCTGCGCTTCGGCCGCAAAGCTTTTCTTTGGCGTCAGATCAAGCTTGGCAATCACCTGCCCCGCGCCGACATTCAATGCCGCATCAAGCTTCTGCTGCCCTTTGCCAGTTTGACTAAACAGCAATGGTTCACGAAGGGCGATGTTCTGGCTGCCGATATTGATATCAAGCTGATCGGCACGAACATTGATGCCATCCGAAAGCCCAAGTTCGACGGTGCTATCGAGTTTAATCGGAATAGTGTCGCGAAGCTGACCATTGGCATTCGTCGCAATTCCAATGGCCGAAAGATCGCCGGAAATCTCGGTCTGCAACTCATTAATCGCAAGCGGCGCAAAACGAATATCACGCCCGTTCAGGGTCAAATCAAAACCGGGCTTTTCAAACGCGTTCAGGATCGAACCGGCAAGAACGATTTCTTCGATTGCGGGCGGCTCTGTCCCTTCTTCGGCGGCAAGCCGAATGCCTTTGATGTTCGCATTCACATCAATCTGCTGCTGGCCCGATTTCGGCACAAACGCCACATCGGCGGTTAGCGCACCATTCGTCACCGACGCCCCGAAATCCGACAGCATCACCGCATCGAGTTTACGCACCGAAAGCTTGCCACGCATCGGCACCGCGTAATCTGGCAACATCAGGCTACCGACAAGCTCAAGCCGCTCACCGCTCAGGGCAATGTTATCCACCCGCAACCCATCGGCGGGCAAAACCACATCTGCCGCCAGATCGTAATTGCGCCCCATCAAGGCAAACCCGGCCTTGTTGATCAACGATAATACCGCCTGATCGGACCAGCGCATTTCGCTCACAAGATCAAGTTTTTCAAACTTCTGCCCACCGGCCAAAACCGATGGCGTTGAAAGTTTGATGGTCCCGACCGGTGCCGCGATATCCCCATCAAGATTGATCGCAACCGTCGCCGGGGCGATGGAAACACCGATATCAGGTGGCACCACGCCGGGCTGAACCGAGAGTTCAGATTTAACCGACAAATTACTGAATTCATTTGAAATATCGATCTGCACCGGGCCGGAAACCATCGCCGCGGCAATCTGATCAAGCGTGATCGACAGATCAAATGCATCATTAACCGCAAGCTTGCCGTCAATGGTCGGCGCAGCCCCGACAATACGATCAAGATCGGCAATGCCAAACCCGGCCTGATCGGCCTTGATTGCAATATTCGCCGTCCCGCCCTGCTCAACCGACCATGCCAGATCGCGTATCGCAACCTGCCCCGTCCCGGTCAGATCAAGCCCCGAGATCGGTGCAAAAATCGCAAGATCACGGATATCGGCAATCAATTCGCCATCCGTCACCGCCATCACGTCATTGATATCGGTCTTGCCGTCAACCGAAATGCCCGGCGTTGTGATATTGATGTTGCCAAGTGCAAAATTGCTGAAATCCGGTGCGATTGCCGCATCAAGGGCAACCTGCTGCGCATTGCCCAGCATCGCACCAAGATCGGCATCCTGCCAGTCATTGCCCGAAACATCGACCCGGCTTTGAACAGAAAACCCGTCCTCATCACCACGAAGATCGGCATCAAGTGCCAGCGTCGCGATGGTTGATACCGGCGTTACGACCTTATCCCCACGCAGCATCACCGTCACATCAGGCAATTCAAGCGGCCCTTCGGCATGGGCGGTCACATCAAGCCCGCCCCATGTCACGGCATCCTCGATCAGGGCCGATGTCGCCGGATCAATATCCCCGTGCAGATCGGCCAGAAGAGTACTCTCATCAAAATCGATTTCCGCCGTCGCGCCAATCGTCGCAAGCCCGGATTTCGCGATATCGCCGCGCGTGACCGAAAGGATATTGGCATCCGCATCAAACTGCCCGCCAATGCCCAAATCAAGATCACCCTGCAACGGGTCGGGAAGCTGATCGGCCAGTTCTCCCTGCGTTGCCAGAACACCATCAAGGTCAAACCCGATCCGGCTTTCATCAAGCCGCAAGCCCAAATCACCGCCAAGCGTCACAAGGTCACTTGCCGCAAGTTCAATCCGCCCTTTCCAGCCTGTCGCCGGGCCATCACCCTTCAGGCTGATCGTGATATTTGGCGCATCTTCGGGTGCCAACCCGGCAAGGGTCATGACCAAGCCTGCACGATCAAGCTCGCCTTCGATATCGGCCTTTAATCGCTGCGCATCGGCGTCAAGATCAAGCTCGACACGCAGCCGGTCAATGCTGTCATCAAGCGGTTGCAGATCAAGTGACAAGACCGCTTCAAGGTTTTCGCGAATTGCCGCACTGGCGCTTAGACCATATTCAAAGCTTTTGCCGCTGGCAGGGTCGGAAATACGCACATTGCCAAGCGCCAGTTTGCCAAGCTCGATGGCCAATGGCGGCGCAAAACCGCCTGATGCGGCCTCTTCGTCCTCTGCCGTTTCATCTACGCCCGACATATCGGGCAAGACCACATCAATCGCGACACTTTCAATCCGATCAATCCGAAGCGTCCCACCCAAAAGGGCCAGCGGGGACCAGTCAAACCCGAACTGACTGACATCCACGGCCAAGCCGGATGACGGCATCGACATCGACAAACGATCAAGCGAAAGCCCCGTCCAAAGGCTGCCCTCGATCCGGCCCAGTTCGAAATCGCCCTCTATCGTCTTTGCAACCGTAGTGTTTAACCACGGCGTTAGCGCACGCAATACCGGCCCGGTCCCCGCAATACCGACAATCAGGATCACGGTCAGCAAAAGGCATATGAACGCAATCGTGCCACGCCGCACCCATTTGGCGACCTTTCCGCGTTTGGTGGCTCTCGATGGTTTCGGATTTTCAGGCGACGTCAAAATGCTTGTCCAAGGCTAAGATAAATCTGGAAATCGTCATCAACATTGTCACGCTTATCAAGCGGCACGGCGACATCAAAACGAAGCGGCCCGACCGCCGTGTAATAACGAAAACCAAGCCCTGCCGCCCAAAGCAGATCAAGGTCTTCGGGGTCACTTGCCTCAAACACGTTGCCGCCTTCGATGAATGGCACGATGCCAAAGCTTTCCGTCAGACGTGCGCGGAATTCGATCCCGGCTTCAAGCACCGAACGCCCGCCAAGCGGATCACCATCCTCATCAATCGGCCCGACTTTCTGATATTCGTAACCGCGCACCGATCCGCCGCCACCGGAATAAAACCGTTTGTTGGCCGGAAGGTCCGATCTGTCTTCGCCGATGATCATCCCGGCACGCCCCCGCCCCGCGATGACATAATCGCCTTCTTCGTCAAAGGCATAATATTGCGACCCGTTCAATGAAACGGATGTGAATTGCGCGCTCGGGCCGCTCAGACTGCTATAGGGCGATAGGTTGAATTCAAGCCGGTTGCCCTCGGTCGGATCAAGCGGATTATCGGTGCTGTCGCGCCGCAAAACACCCCGTAACCCGCCAAGATAGAATTGCTCATTGGGCGAATCTGCCCCCGTCAGGTCGGAATATTCCGCCGTTGGGCCAAGCGTAACCGACCAGTAATCGCCAAACTTGCGTTCAATACCGACAAAGCTTTCGACCAGTTCGCCGTCATAGGCATCCGTGCTGTAACTCTTGGCCGAAGCATCCGCGACCAGCGCCTGACGCCGCTTAAGAAACTGCGGCTTGCGGAATGCAGCTTCAAGGCCCTGGCTTTGCCCCGACCCTTCGATACCAAGTCTGAGCCGTTCGCCCGCCCCGAACAGATTGCGGTTTTCCCAGAATGCATTCGCCCCCGGCCCGTCGGCAGTTGAAAAATCAACCCCGCCACCAATCGTGCGATGTTTGCGTTCGTGCACTTCGATCTCGATGGGGATTTCACCATTTTCGGCAACCGGCCCGACCGGTTTGACGATCACACTGTCAAACAGGTTGGATTGCGCCAGATCGCGGCGCGTCGTTTTGACTTCTTCGGGGGAATATTTCTGCCCTGGTTTCCAACTGCGATAACCGGCGATGAAATCCTCATCAACACTTTCAGCCCCTTTGACATTGACCTTGCCAAAATTGGCTTGCGCACCGGTGATCAGTTCATAGGTCACCGAAATGGTCTTTTCGGTGGTATTGGCGATCACGGTTCGCTTGCCCGCTTCCACCAATGGATAACCTCGATCACGCATGATATCGACGGCATATTGTTCGGCCAGAATAATCGGATCTGCGGCTGCACGCTGTCCAAGGTGCAAATTCGACCGCTCAAGCTCCTCATCCGTGGCCTCGCGTTTGGTCGTATGGTCCGGACGGACAATTGAAAATTTCACTTCAGACAGAAGATAGGGCTGCTTGACGTCGACCTGATAAATCAGATCGACCGGATCAGGTTGTTCCCCACCCGCCGGAGCGCCAGCAGCCGGCTCGCTTGTCGCGCTGACAACGTCATCGCCATCGCCGCCATTTTCGTCGTCCGATATGGTCGGATCATCGGGTTCGGCCTTGCGGATATTGAACGCGACCTGCCCGTCATAAAACCCGAAGGCCCGCAAAACGGTCTCGAACCGCTCCACATCATCCTCCGCCCGGCGCTCAAGCCCGGCAAGTGATGGCGTGGGACGCGATTGCAACCGGATCGATGTGCTGACTTCGCGCAACGCATTGATCAGCTTTTCCTCCTGCGGATCAATACCTTCTATCTTGACCTGATAGGGGATCTGGACACCCAACACATCCTGTGCTGCACTATCGCTGTCCTTACCGAACCCAAATTCGGATAAGACACCATCCCCTGAACATCCCGAAACGGCTGACCCCATCAGCAGAACAGACACAACACCAATGCCACGCAGTCTGGATTTGCGGCTGTAGCGTTTACCCCTGTTCACCAAAGACGTCCCCAATATTTTCACTCGGTCCCGATAGACTTATGCAACGGTCGGCTGCATTCGTCGCGCAGTCCGATCCATTTATTGTTTTAAGGCACTTGCCAAGCGCCTGCCATCTTTTCATTCTATACACTGGTCGAAGACGCCAAGGCTCAGAAAGCATGAAATAATGGCATGGCTGTGATCGTTAAACGCACTTGTCATAAAAATGTGCCCGGCTTACTCGAAGTTGAAGGCTATTTTTTTGCCATTGCCACCCAAAAAGCCGGAGGCCCCTAAGTGAACTCCAACGCGACATCAAATTCCTCCCTGCCCGTTATCATCCGTACGGCGACCCGGTCCGATCTGGATGGCCTTTGCGCTCTTGAAAGTGGCAGCTTCACAAGCGACGCGATTTCACGATCGGGCTTTTCGCGCTTCCTGCGCCAATCTTCCGCCCGTCTTCTGGTCGCCGATGCCGGCGAAAGCGGAACACCCGATATCGTCGGTTATGGCCTGCTTTTGCTGCGCGCCAATACGACAACGGCACGGATTTATTCGCTGGCAATTTCCGATAAGTGGCGCGGCAAGGGCCTTGGCACCCAACTTCTGGCCGGGCTTGAAAACCTGGCGATTGATGCCGGATGTGTGCGTATCCGCCTTGAAGTCCGTGTTGAAAACAGCAATGCCCGCAATCTTTATGATCGCCATGGCTATCAACAGATTGCCGATCTGCCCGGTTATTACGAAGACGGGGCCGATGGCATTCGCCTGCAACATGATCTTTATGATATTCCGACCGAACGGTCCCCTGCGGTTGCAACCGGTGCCCCCCTGATCCTTGTGGACCGCCTCAAGGATCTGCCGTTTCAGGTGCCCGGTGCGCGCATCATGCGGGTGCGCGAATATCTTGCGCTTGACCACGGGGTCCGCAACCGGCGTGTGATCAACCTGTGTCAGTCCTATGAATATCTGTCACGCGGCTATTATTGCAGCTTGCTTGCCGCCGCACGCAGCGAACGCGTGATCCCCGAAGCCGACGTGCTTCTGGATCTGAACTGGAAACGGCTGCAAAAAACCGCCCGCGCGGAAATGAGCTCGCAAATCGTCGAAGCATTGACCAAACCCGGCGATCACCCGACCAGAATTGACGTCTTTTTCGGCCGCACCGTCGATAAGCGTTTTCGCGATATCGCGCAACGCGCCTTCGATCAGTTCCGCTGCCCGATCCTGCGCCTGCATCTGAACCCGTCGGATAAGAAAATCCTGCGCGAAATCGAAGCCCCAGCCCTAAGCCAACTGGATGCCGAAGACCTGCCCGCCTTTGAAAGTGCCATTCGTGCCTATCTGCGCGGTCGCGTGCGCAAACCGGCATCTGGCGGCAATCCGCCAAGTGCGCTGGTGGCAATCCTCCATGATCCCGATGCGGTTCTGCCGCCATCCGATAATGACGCATTGGCCCTGTTCGTTCAGGCCGCAGCCGACCTTGGTGCCAAGGCCGAACTGATCACCGCCAAGGATTTCCACCATCTGTCGGAATTTGATGCGCTGCTGATCCGCGAAACCACCGCCCTTGATCATCATACCTATCGTTTTGCCAAGCGCGCGCGCAAGGAAGGCATTCCGGTGATTGACGATCCGGACTCAATCCTGCGCTGCACGAACAAGGTCTATCTTGCCGAATTGCTGCGCACGCACCGCATCCCGGCCCCGCGCAGCATGATTTTCGATAAACGCCGCATTGCCGAAATCGGCAAGCTGTTCAGCTTCCCCTCGGTCCTGAAGGTGCCCGATGGCTGCTTCTCGCGCGGGGTGCGCAAGGTGAAATCGCCCGAACATCTGGCCGAAGTCGCGACCGAAATGTTCAAAAACTCGGAACTTCTGGTCATTCAGGAATATGTCGAAACCACCTTTGACTGGCGCATCGGCGTTCTGGGGGGCGAGCCGCTCTTTGCCAGCCGCTATTTCATGGCGCCGGGCCATTGGCAGATCGTCAAACATGAAGATGATGGCAAATCGTTTGAACAAGGCGGTTTTGAAACCGTCGCGGTTGAAGACGCCCCAGCCGATATTGTTTCAACCGCCCTTGCCGCAGCCCGCCTGATGGGCGATGGGCTTTATGGTGTCGATATGAAGGAAACGCCGCGCGGCCCGATGGTGATCGAGGTCAATGACAACCCCAGTATCGATGGCGGGGTCGAGGATGTGGTGCTGGGTATGGATTTGTATCGCCGGATCATCGCCCATCTTCTGGGCAAGATCGCACGCCCCTGAAGGTCTTCGGACACTCGAAATGACAAACAAAGGATCGGTTTATCCGGCCCTTTTTTCGATGAACACTGCCGCCTGAAGCTTGTCCCGGCCATAGCGCGCCATAAGGTCAAACTCGTTGCGCAGGATCGGTGTCGATACGCAATCGCTGCCACTAAACGGTTCGTGATCCTCGCCAATATCAGGATCGGTGACATAGACATACCGGTCATCAAATCCCGAAACCACGACCCAATGCGGGATTTTATCGCCGTAAATCCGATACTGGCTGATCAGAACAAGCGCGATCTTGCCCTGTTTTGACCGTTCCTCGATTTCCGCAATGCTAAAGGGCCCGGTGGTTACCGGAATGCCTGCTTCACGTGCCTGACGGGCGAAATCATAATGCACCAGCTCCACGACCTCGCGGTTTTTGGGTTTGCGCACGGTATCAACAAAAAGCGGCCCGTCCCGGCTGCTTAAAACCTCGACATCAAATCCGCGCCGATGTGCCGCCAGTCCAAGACCAAGTGGCCCGCACCCGCCATGCCCCGACGTCATGAAAATCGTCGTCGCCTCGCGCCAAAGCGCAATCTCCTGATTGCGATCCATTTCAATATCGGGATCAAGCGCATTCATCGCCATCATCAACGCCGCCGGACCACAGGTAAACGGCAATGTCTGATGATAAAAATGGATCGGTGATGGCCGACGCAATGATTGCGGCACCAGAACCCGTTCCATACGCAACGCGTCGGAATGGTCGGGATAATAATCCGGATAAAGCGCAAATTCGCGGTAACCTGCCGCCTTGAACAGACGGATCGCCGTATCGTTATCCAGATTGACTTCAAGACGCAGGATCGGCGCGCCGAAATCAAGGCTCAGCTCCTCGGCCCGGTTCAAAAGTGCGCGGCCAATACCCAGCCCACGATGTTCGGCCAGCACCGCCATGGAATAAAGCCGCGCCATCGCAACGTTGGACCTGAAAATCACCAGCGCATAGCCAATCACCAACCCGCCCTTCTCGGCAACGCACAGACGCGCGGTCTCGATACCAAGGAAACGCTTGAACGCGCGGCGTGACAGACGGTCGATGGCAAAAGATTGGTTTTCGATGGCACAAAGGGCATCCAGATCGCCCTCGACCGCCATACGAAGTGATAAGTCGCTCAAAACGGCACCTTCAAACACATGGCATGCGCGCCATTGTCGCGCGCCGTGACCATATCGTTCTAATCTCTCGAAACTTAAAGTGCAATTTTGGCAGATGTGTCACGCAAAAACGCTATCCTGCCTCTACGGTCGCGATGCCGTCGCCATCCTGATCCGGGTTGATGATCATTGGGTCAAGGGCGGCAATCGCGGCATATTGGGATAAAAACACCTGCCCGCTCAGATGCGATAAAAACGCGGTGCGCGCCAACCGGTCCATCACCGGTCCCTTGACCTCAGATAGATGGAATTTAACCCCGGCATCGCGCAGACGCAGATTGATATCTTCAAGGCTTTCAAGACCGCTGGCGTCAATTTCATTAATCGCCGGACACATCAAAATCACATGCGCCAAACCCGGATTCTTCGCCACCAGATCATAAATCCGGTCTTCCAGATAACGGCTATTGGCAAAATAAAGACTTTCATCGGGGCGCACTGTCAAAACCCGCGTGCCGGTCAAAACCTGATGACGATGGATATTGCGAAAATGTTCGGTTCCAGGCACCAGACCGACCACCGCAATATGCGGGCGGCTGGTGTGATGCAGATGCAAAATGATCGACAGCAGCACACCGCTGATCACCCCCGGCTCGACACCAAACAAAAGCGTTACGGCAATGGTTGCCATCATCGCGCTGAAATCGCGTTTCGAATAAACCCAGACCCGCCGGATCGCCGCAATATCCACAAGGCTTAATACCGCGACAATGATGGTTGCGGCCAATGTCGCATGTGGCAGAAAATACAAAAGCGGCGTTAAGAAAAATGTCGCCGCCCCAATCGCAATTGCGGTTATCAAACCGGCGGCGGGTGTTTGCGCCCCGGCATCGAAATTCACCACCGACCGGGCAAACCCGCCCGTCACCGGATATCCGCCCGAAAAACCGGCGGCGATGTTCGATGCGCCAAGGGCAATCAATTCCTGATCGGGAACAATGCGCTGGCGGCGCTTGGCCGCCAATGTCTGGGCAACCGAAACCGATTCAACAAATCCGATCACGCTGATCAGCAATGCCGGCACCACAAATTGCACGACAAGTTCCGGATCAAAGGATGGGATCGACAGCCCGGGAAACCCGACCGGAACATCGCCAACAATCCGCACGTCCACCGCCGCCAGATCAAACTGCCAGACCAGCCATGTTGTGACGATCACCACCAGAACCGGCCCCGCCTTGGTCAAGAACGACGCCCAAACCCTGGCCATCCCCAACCGCACCAGAAGCGACCCCATCGACATCCGCACCCAAAACAGGAAAATCAGGCTGCCAATCCCGATCAAAACCGTCGAAAGGTTGCTGTCTGCAACGGATCGCACAATCGCAATCGCGGTCTGCACCGCATTTCCTGACGGGATCTGAAGGCCCAGAATATGGCGTACCTGCCCCAACGCGATCAGGATGCCCGATGCGGTAATGAAACCTGATATGACCGGATGGCTCAAAAAGCTGGCCAGAAATCCCAAACGGAAAATCCCCATCGCCAGCAACATCAAACCCGACATCACCGCCAATGTCACCGCCGCCATCAAGGCATTAACGCCCTCGGGCAATTGGGCCGCCCCAATGGTCGATGCCGTCATCAATGAAATGACCGCAACCGGCCCGACGGCCAGGGCACGGGACGTGCCAAACACCGCATAGGCAATCAATGGCAGGATGGAGGCATAAAGCCCGACTTCGGGCGGCAATCCCGCCAGCATCGCATAAGCCAGACTTTGCGGGATCAACATTACCGTCACGATCACCGCCGCCGTCATATCGTTGGCGGCGTCGTGTCGGTTATAGGTCCGTCCCCAGTCAAGGATCGGAAAATAACGGTGCAACCGTTTCACATTCGGCACTCCGGGCCATCAAGGCCACAAATCACGTCGGCCCGTTTCCGCCAATGGCCGCACCGCTGAATTATCAGCTCCGTGCGGCAATCCGCGGTGCCAGACCAGACATGTCATACCCCGCATCCGCGGCCGTTTTGACAATATCCTCGACCGGCATCTTCCCGGCATTGGCAAGCGACCACAAAATCGCGCAACGCGTTCCGGTCCGGCAATAGGCAAAGACGGGTTTGGGGGATTCGTTTAACGCCTTGGCAAAGGCATCGGCATCGCCGTCCTGCACATTGCCACTCATCACGGGTTGAAACACCGCCGTAAGGCCAAGTTCCTCGGCCCGCGCCTTGACCGCACTAAACGGTGGCTGGCCAGGATCTTCATTGTCCGGCCGGTTGCAAATGATCGTCTTGAAACCGGCTTGGGCAATGTGATCCAGTGCCTCAATCGGCATCTGGGGCGATACGGTAAGATCGTCATTCAGGCGTTTCATCGTCCTTGCATCCATTCTTTCGCGTCGGAAACGTCCCGCCTTTGCCCTCAAAGGCTGTTAAGCGGGATCTTGAGATAACGGATGCCATTATCTTCGGCTGGTGGCAACTCCCCAGCGCGCATATTTACCTGAACCGATGGCAGGATCAGGCGCGGCATATCCAATGTCGCGTCCTTGGCCTTGCGCATTTTGGTGAATTGATCCTCGCTGATACCTTCGCGGACATGGACATTATGGGCGCGTTCTTCGGCCACCGTGGTTTCCCAGATATAAATATCGCGCCCCGGTGCCTTGTAATCATGGCAAAGAAACATCCGTGTTTCTCCCGGAAGGGCCAGAATCTTTTGCACCGACCGATAAAGTGTCGCCGCATCCCCACCCGGAAAATCACATCTTGCGGTGCCGAAATCGGGCATGAACAACGTATCACCGACAAAAACGCTATCACCAATCACATAGGACATGCAGGCGGGTGTATGCCCTGGCGTATGCAGCGCACGCGCCGAAAGCCCGCCGATTTCAAACGTTTCCTCATCCTCGAACAGATGGTCGAACTGACTGCCGTCGCGCTGGAATTCCGTTCCGGCGTTAAACACCTTGCCAAATGTTTCCTGCACCACACTGATCTTTGATCCGATACCCATGCGCCCGCCCAACTTGTCCTTCAAATACGGGGCCGCCGACAGATGATCGGCATGGACATGGGTTTCAAGTATCCATTGCACCGTAAGCCCTTCCTCGCGGACAAAGGCAACAATCGCATCGGCGGAAGCGGTATTGGTTCGGCCACTTGCCGGGTCATAATCCAGAACCGAGTCAACAATCGCGCAACAACTGCTTTGCGGATCGCGCACCACATAGCTGATCGTAAAGGTCGCCTCGTCAAAAAATGCCTTCACCACCGGCATTTTCGATTTGTCCGCCCGAAGCGACGGTTTGCCTGATCCGATACTCATGCCACTCCTCCGGTATTGTCGGACGCCGATAATGCTAGTTCGTGGATGTCTGACAGGTGCAAATACCCAAAATGCGATACAGCAGGCAGAATCGCATAACCCCGGTCAACAGGATGACGGCGCCCACAATCATCGCAAGCCAGCCAAAACCGCCAAGGGTGGCAAACGGACCGGCCTCGGTCGCAAGGATGAACGGCAATACAATCAGGACAAGACCAAGGATGATCCGTACCACACGATCAAATGTTCCAACATTGGCTTTCATCGCGAAACTCCGCTTTTTAAATGGATGAATAATCTCTGGCTCAAAGGTTATAATTAAACATTATAATAATCAAATGTAATTTTATCATTTTTTTGTGTTAAAAATGATCCATCGCAATGCAATGCACAAAACCGCCCGGTTGCGGTCCTTTCCCGCGCGTGCTAAGCCCCTCTCAAATCAAAATTTCTGGGGATGGATCATGGCCGACAACGTTGCATCACAACCCGAAAACGCCTCAACATTTGATTGGCCAGTCTGGCAGGCGCAAAATCCGGCGGGCACATTTTCCCAGTGGCTCAAGGCGTGTGTTGCCGATGATTGGCACAAGGTCACCCACCATCCCTTTACCGATGCCTGGGGCAAGGCCGCAGTTCCCGACCGCAATCTCAAAAACTATCTGATTCAGGACCACCGTTTCATCGACCGGTTTGTTGCCCTTCTGGCCGGTGCCGTATCACGTGCGCCAACGCTGCCGGACCGCATCCCGGCCTGCCAGTTTCTCGCCCTTCTGACCGGACCGGAAAACACCTATTTCGAACGATCACTTGATGCGCTGGGCGTCACCGAACAGGAACGCCGCGAAATGCCGGATTGGGACGTCACCGCGGCCTTCAAGGATCTGATGCGCACCGCCATGGAAAGCAACGACTACGCCAGCATGCTGGCGGTTCTGGCCGTGGCCGAAGGCACCTATCTTGGCTGGGCGGATCGGGTTCACAATGAAATCGAAAGCCACCCCAAAGAATTCTGGTACGCCGAATGGCTTGATCTGCATATCGGGACCTATTTCGAAAGTGTCGTCGCCTTCCTCAATGATCAGCTCAATAAAACCGGACCGACACTCGATGACATGGCCCGTGCAAACTGTCTTTCCTGTTTTCGCAAGGCAACCGAACTTGAAGTCCGGTTCTTTGACGCGGCATGGGGTTCACAGAATTGATCACCATCCGCCCGTATCGCGCAACCGATGCATCGGTGCTGACCGAAATTTACACCCGTTCCGTCATGGAACTGGGATCACGTGCCTATAACCCTGATCAGGTCGGCATCTGGACGTCTCTCGCCCCAACCGCAGAACGGTTTGCCGAACTGATGGATGATGGTCGGCTGCGCCTGATTGCGGCCGATGCAAACGACCGGGCCGTCGCCTTTTGCGATCTCGAAGCCGACGGGCATCTCCATTTTCTGTATGCCCTGCCCGAACTTGCCGGGACCGGTGCGGTCAGGATACTTTATGACGCCCTTGAAAAAGCGGCACGTGACCGCAACATCGCAAAGCTCTATTCCGAAGCCAGTGAACTCGCCAAGGGCTTCCTGTTAAAACAGGGCTTTCACGTGGTTGAACGCCGCGATTTTGAAGTCGCCGGGGTCCCGATACATAACTACGCCGTTGAAAAACGCCTGCGTCCTGTGACCTGATCGCGGGCAAAATCAAAAGGCGGTCATTTCCCGACCGCCTTTTCATGTCAACTGTCCTTGATCGCCCGACGGGCGGTTGTCACCACCCGCTCGACAAAGGCATCGGCCTGCCCGATATAATTCGCCGGGTCGCGCAGCTTGGCCCAGTCGATCCCGACATCGGTAAGTCCGGGCAATTCATCAAACAGATTGCTTTGATTGGCGGCAGACCGCGAAAGCGCATCCTTGACCAGCTTGTCCGCCCCGTCACGTCCAAGATGCTCGGCAAGCGCAAAGGTCGCGGCCTCCGCCAGCATCGCCCCGCGTGACAGTTCAAGATTGGCCGCCATCCGGTCAGCATTGACCTTAAGGCTCGGCACCATATCAACCGCCTGCGCCAAGCCCGCCGCCGTCGCCATGACCATCTGCGGCAAAGTCAGCCACTCCAGCAACCAGCTTGCCCCGGATCGTTCATGTTCATGTATCTGGCTTTGCGCAAATGTGCCAAGCTGGCCTGCATTGAACCGCGCCAATGTGATCAGCATTTCGGCCTGCACCGGGTTGGATTTATGCGGCATGGTCGATGATCCGCCGCCCTTGCCCGGCTGGACTTCGGCAATTTCGGATTGCGCCAGCAACACCAAATCCTGCCCCATCTTGCCAAGCGCACCGCTCAGCGCGGTTAACTGTGCGGCAAAATCGACCAGAACATCGCGCTGGCTATGCCACGGCATATCGGTTGGGGGCAGTTCAAGTTCATCGGCCAGATTGCGTTCAACCTCAATCGCCTTATCCCCGATGGATGCCAGCGTCCCCGCTGCCCCGCCAAAACTTAACCGGAACAGATCGGTACATAACGTATCAATCCGCTGATCAATCCGCACCAATGGTGCCAGCCATCCGGCGGCCTTAAGCCCGAATGTGGTCGGCACCGCCTGTTGTGAACGGGTCCGCCCGATCATGACCGTTGCCCGGTGGGTTTCGGCCTGTGCAATCAATGCCTTGATCAGCTTGCGCGTCCGGCGGCGAATAATCCCCACCGCATCGCGAAGCCGCAACACAAGCCCGGTATCAACCACATCCTGACTGGTTGCGCCAAAATGGACATAGCGCGCATCATCCCCGCCGACCTCGGCCTTAAGCGCCTTGACCAATGCCGGAACCGGCACACCGGCACTTGCCGATCCTGCCGCCAATGTCGCGGGATCGGGGCGAAATTCGCGGCACACATCGGCAATACGGTTCGCACTTGTTTCCGGGATCACGCCCGCGCGTGCTTCGGCCGATGCCAATGCCGCCTCGAACAGCACCATTGATGCAATCTGTGCATCATCGGTAAACAGGGCGGCAATTTCCGCATCGGCAAACAGATTGCCAAGCATCGCAGAATCAAAGGGCGAAATCGTCATCTGGTTTGGTCCACCGTTTAAACAGGTGTTATTTCAGGTCGTTAGTGTCGCGCTGCGACTGCGTTCGGTCAACAACACAAAAAGAAGCCCCTGCCCGTTCTTCCAACGGTACAGGGGCCTTCTTGAAAGCAAACGATCAATCAGACCGCTTCAAGCACAATGGCAATGCCCTGCCCGACGCCAATACACATGGTCGCCAGCGCATATTTGCCGCCACTACGTTTCAACTGCATCGCAGCCGTCCCGGTGATACGTGCGCCCGACATGCCAAGCGGATGACCAAGCGCAATCGCCCCGCCATTCGGGTTCACACGCGCATCGTCATCGGCAATGCCAAGATCGCGCAATGTCGCAAGCCCCTGCGATGCAAAGGCCTCGTTCAGTTCGATCACGTCAAGCTGATCGGTCGTAAGGCCAAGACGCGCCAGAAGCTTCTTGCTGGCCGGTGCCGGGCCAAAGCCCATGATGCGTGGCGGAACACCCGCCGTCGCACCGCCAACCACCCTGGCAATCGGTTTCAGGCCGTATTTCTTGACCGCCGCCTCCGATGCAATGATCAATGCCGCCGCGCCGTCATTAACCCCCGATGCATTCCCCGCCGTTACCGAACCACCTTCGCGGAACGGGGTCGGCAGCTTGCCCAGCTTTTCAACCGTGGTGCCCGGACGCGGATGTTCATCCTTGTCAACGATGATCGGGTCGGCCTTGCGCTGCGGAATGGTGACCGGCGTGATTTCCGCGGCCAGATTGCCGTTTTCCTGTGCTGCCACCGCCTTGTCCTGCGAACGGGCGGCAAAGGCATCCTGATCGGCACGGCTGATCTTGAAATCCTCGGCCACGTTTTCACCGGTTTCAGGCATGGAATCAACGCCGTACTGCTTTTTCATCACCGGATTGATGAAACGCCAGCCAATCGTGGTGTCATGGATTTCCGCATTGCGTGAAAAGGCCGTTTCGGCCTTTGGCATCACGAACGGTGCACGTGACATGCTTTCGACACCGCCGGCAATCATCAGATCGGCTTCACCCGATTTGATCGCGCGTGCGGCCATGATGATCGCATCCATGCCCGACCCGCACAGACGGTTGACCGTCGTGCCGGTAACATTTTCCGGCAATCCGGCCAAAAGCGACGACATGCGCGCCACGTTGCGATTGTCTTCCCCGGCCTGATTGGCACATCCGAAAATAACGTCATCGACATCGCCGAAATCAACATTCGGATTGCGTTCGATCAGTGCCTTCAGCGGAATGGCACCAAGGTCATCGGTGCGTACCGATGAAAGGCTGCCGCCAAAACGGCCAATCGGGGTGCGGATAAAATCGCAGATATAAGCATCAGCCATATGTGGGGTCCTTACTGCTGGCCTTCATGGGCCTTGGCGGTGCGGGCATGCAGGTCACGCAGGACCTGAAGCTCGTGCGCGTCGGGCACCGGAGTTTCGGCGACTTCATCAGCAAATTCAACAGTCCAGCCGGTGTTTTCGATAATATCTTCGCGCGTCACGCCCGGATGGATCGATGTCACGATGAAATGCTTGCCAACCGGATGCGGTTCCATGATGCAAAGATCGGTAATCAGTCGCGACGGGCCTTTGGTATCGACACCATAAGACGCGCGGTCATCCCCGCCCTTGCCATGACCAAGCGAGGTCACGAAATCGATCTTTTCAACAAAGCCACGCTTGCTTTGTTTCATCACCAGAAACACCTCGCCACAGCTGGTCGCGATTTCCGGTGCCCCGCCACCGCCCGGCAGGCGGACCTTGGGATCATCATAATCGCCGATCACGGTGGTATTGATATTGCCGTATTTATCAAGCTGTGCCGCGCCAAGGAAGCCCACGGAAATCTTGCCGCCCTGCAACCAGTAACGGAACATTTCCGGCACCGGCACGGTATTGACGGCCGTTTCGCAAAGCTCGCCATCGCCGATGGATAGCGGCAATACGTCCGGCTTCGTGCCAATCGTACCGCTTTCATAAATAAGGGTCAGTTCCGGCGCATGTGTCAAACGTGCAAGGTTGCACGCTGCCGACGGCATGCCAATGCCGACAAAGCACACATCGTCATTCTTGAGTGCGCGCGAGGCAGAAACCGTCATCATTTCGGTAGGGGTATAGTCAACCATGATCTTTCCTCCGCTTACCCTTTGTTCGCTTCGCGCTTGGCGGCGAAATCTTCAGGGCCGCCCTTCATGACATGCTCATCGATCCACGCGCTAAAGCTGTCACGATCATTGGCGATCTTGTCCCACGCCTTGTAAAACGCGTTGTCGCGCTTGTAATAGCCTTGGGCATAAGACGGATGTGCGCCACCCGGCACCTCGACAATCGCGGTCACTGCCCAGTTCGGCAGCATCACGGCGTTGTAGGGAACATCGTCAAAGTTATCGACGATCTCCTCGACCGTAATGATCGACTTTTTGGCCGCCAGAACGGCTTCTTTCTGAACCCCGACAATGCCTTCAAACAGGACATCGCCCTTTTTATTGGCTTTCTGGGCATGGACCACGGCAACATCCGGGCGAATGGCCGGAACAGCGGCCAGGCTTTCACCAGTGAACGGGCATTCGATGAATTTGATATTCTTGTTCACGCGCGGCAATTCCGCCCCGCGATATCCCTTGAACACCGCACATGGCAAACCTGCCGCCCCCGCGTCATAGGCATTGGCCATTGCCGCGTGGCTGTGTTCCTCGATCTCAAGCTTGTGCGGCCAGCCTTCCTGAACCGCATCGCGCAACCGGTGCAAAGACCCGACACCGGGGTTCCCGCCCCACGAAAACACCAGTTTCTTGGCACAACCGGCCCCGATCAGCTGATCATAGATCATGTCGGGCGTCATCCGGATCAGGGTCAGATCCCTGATCCCCTGACGAATGACCTCGTGCCCGGCGGCATGCGGGATCAGATGCGTGAAACCTTCCATCGAGACGGTATCGCCATCCTTGATGCAGGATGCGACAGCCTCTTTAAGCGACATGAAACGTGCAACCACGGTAAAACTCCTGTGGTAACCAGAACAAGAAAACGCGGCATATCTCAGCCGGATGCGTTGGAATGATTTGGATGGCTGCGCCTACCGGCTTTCCCCAAAGCAGCGAACACAGCCATCCGGACCGAAGCGACTTACACGTCGAAGAACACGGTTTCCGCGTCCCCCTGCATGTGAATGTCGATCCGGTATTCAACCCCGGTACGGGTTTCGACACGCTTGGCAATCAGCGTGTCACGGCGATCAGCGGGAACCGATTGCAGGATATCATCCCTGGCGTTCAATGCCGCCTCGTCATCGAAATAGAAACGGGTAAAGGCATGAACCAGCATGCCGCGCATGAACACGATGACATTGACAAACGGGGCCGTACCGTCGGCAACAACACCCGGTTTGACGGTGTCAAAGTAAAAGCGGTTCTGCGCATCCGTGCCGGTGCCACAACGGCCAAGCCCCCGGAAACCCGATGACGCAACATCAACCGGATTTTCGGCATAGTTTCCCTTGGCGTCGGCCTGCCAGATTTCGATCATCGCGTCATTGACGACATCGCCGTTGCCATCAAGAACACGGCCAGTGATGCGGATATGTTCGCCTTCCGCGTCCGGTCCGGCGATGGTCGTGTCGGCAATGTCGGTAAAGTCGTATGCATATTGCCCGGCGGTCAGGCCATAGGCGAAATACGGACCAACCGTCTGCGAGGGGGTTTCACCATATGCCATGACTTAACTCTCCATCGGGGTGGCATTGCGTCCGCGCAGGACGACGTCAAACTGATAACCAAGGGCAAAGCCTTCCTCGGTCTTCTCGATCGAGAATTTCGCAATCAGGCGTTCGCGTGCCGCGGCGTCCTCGGTACCCAGGAAAATCGGATCAAGTTCCAGCAACGGATCGCCGGGAAAATACATCTGGGTCACAAGGCGCGTGGCAAAACCCGGCCCGAACAGGGACAGATGAATATGGTTCGGACGCCATGCATTGAAATGGTTGCCCCACGGATAGGCTCCCGGCTTGATCGTATAGAAAACATAATTGCCGTTGGCATCCGTCATGCACCGGCCCGACCCGCGAAAATTCGGGTCAAGCGGCGCATCATGCTGATCCACCTTATGCACATAACGCCCGGCTGCATTGGCCTGCCAGACTTCCACAAGAATATCGGGCTGCGGGCGGCCATCGGTATCCATGACCTTGCCATGCACCACAATGCGTTCGCCCAGCGGTTCGCCATTGGTGATACCGTTTTTCGTCAGATCGAAATCAAGCTTGCGAACTGATGCCGGGGCAAAACGCGGGCCAGTGCCCTCGGTCAGACCGGATTTGATGGCAAGCGGGGCGCGCGTCGGACCGCGCAGAATGGTGGATTTGTAACCGGGCGCGATAAAGGGGGCGTGGGAACCCCAGTCACGCGGTTTGAATGTGGACATGGCGTTACTCTCCCTTGGCGGCCGCATCGATCTCGGCATAGGTTTGTTTGGCAATGCGGAACGCCGTATTGGCGGTGGGAACACCGGCATAGACCGCAACATGCATCAGAACTTCACGGATATCTTCACGCGTGGCACCGGTATTAAGCGTTGCACGGATATGCATCGCCAGTTCTTCTTCATGGCCAAGCCCGGCCAGAAGCGCGATGGTCACGATGCTGCGTTCGCGCTTGGTAAACGCATCGCTGGTCCACACACCATTCCAGACATTCTCGGTGATGTAACGCTGAAAACCGGCATCGATTTCCGTGACATTCGCCGATGCACGATCCACATGGGCATCGCCCAGAACGGAACGGCGGGTTTTCATACCGACTTCATACCGGTTCTCAGACAAGGTTCTTCTCCTTGATAAATCGGTCGATCAACCGGGAAAGCAATTCCGGGGTTTCAAGGCACGGCAAATGCCCGACCCCGTTTATAAGTTCGAATTGGGCACCGGGGATCATCCCGGCCATCTCGCGCACGACATCGGGCGGTGTCGCCAGATCGTCCGATCCGCAAATACAAAGGACCGGCACCGAAATCCGGGTTGCCGCATCGCGAAGGTCCCCATCACGAAGCGCGATACAGGTTCCGACATAACCCTCCACCGTGGTGCGCACCAGCATGTCGCGATACATCGCGGTTTCAACCGGACGGTCACGGCGATATGTCGGCGACAACCACCGTTCGATGATCGCATCGCCAAGAACCTCGATACCGCCTTCCTTGATGGCATTGATGCGCGTGTTCCAGCCATCCGCATCGCCAAGTTTCGGCGCAGTATCACACAAGATCAGGCCGCGAACGCGCTCCGGCGCCAGTTCGGTGACTTTCTGCGCAATCAGTCCACCGACGGACAAACCGCAAATAATCACGTCTTTGACGCCGAGATAATCCAGAAGCCCGATCAGGTCATTGGCATGCAGGTCGATATTGTAATCCGCCCCGCCAATGCCCGATAAACCATGCCCGCGCTTGTCATAGGTTATGACGTTAAACCGGTCGGCAAAGGCCGGGGCAACATCGTTCCAGATACGCAGATCCGTACCCAGCGAATTTGAAAACACCAAAGCCGGGCCATCTTTCGGGCCGGTCTGGCAATAATGGATATGTGTCCCGTTGATCGGGGCGACTTGTAAACTCATGTCATTTCCACCCTGACTTGTTACGCCCAATCTGGCAGGCGACTTTGGTTATGTAAAATGAGGATTTGCGTTAAATGCATAACTATACAATTATATAAAACAGGAATATTTGATTTCTGGAATGGTAACCATGCTTGATCAACGCATTAAATTCCGCCATCTGACCTGCTTTCTGGAGGTCGCCCGCCAGCGCAGCGTCGTCAAGGCCGCCGACACATTATCGATCACCCAGCCAGCGGTTTCCAAAACCATCCGCGAACTTGAAGAACATCTTGACGCCCGCCTGTTTGACCGGTCCAAACGCGGCGTCACCCTGACCGATTTCGGTAAGGTGTTCCTGCGTTATGCCGGGGCCAGCGTCACCGCCCTGCGTCAGGGTGTCGACAGCATCAGTCAGGTGCGCATGCAGGGCGGGCTTTCGATCAATCTTGGCGTTCTGCCAACCGTCGCCGCCAGCGTCATGCCAAACGCCATCCGCCGGTTCAAGGCACTCAGCCCCGACACAACGGTCAAGGTCGTCGCCGGGCCAAACGTCATGCTGATGGGGCAATTGCGTGTCGGCGAACTTGATCTGGTGGTCGGTCGTCTGGCCGAACCCGATCAGATGTCGGGCCTGTCCTTCATACATCTATATTCCGAACATATCTCGCTGGTTGCGCGGCCCGGTCATCCATTGCTGGCCGATAAAAACCCGGACATTACGCGCATTCGCGAATTTACGGTTCTGGTGCCGCCCAAACAGGCGATCATTCACTCGACTGTCGACAAAATGCTGATTGCGCATGGCATCGGTGCCCTGCCCGACCGGATCGAAACCGTTTCGACATCTTTTGGCCGCGCCTTTACCCGCGAAACCGATGCGATCTGGATCATCTCGAACGGGGCTGTGGCATCCGACATTGCCGAAGGTCATCTTGTCGAACTGCCGATTGATACCAGCGATACCTTTGGCCCGGTGGGTCTGACCACCCGTATCGACAGCCCGATTCCCCCCCCGGTCGAAATCCTGATCAATGCGGTCCGCGAAGAAGCCGCCCGGCATCATGCAACCCATGCCCGCCACGATACATAATCATATGGTTATGAAAACAAGCGCCAATATCATTATACATAACCATGCGACGACCATTAGATTGATTACAAATTGGCATGGCAGCTGTGCATAAACGGCAAACATGCGAACAAAAAGAATAACAAAAACAACAAGAAAAAAACTTCAGGAAAACTTTGCAGATAAAAAACGCATCATGGCTGAGACGTTTGATGGCGTTTGGCAACGCCACGGGACGTTCAAAGGAGGAAAGAATGAAACACATCACGAAACTGCTGACAGGTGCCGCCGTTGCGACCATGGTGTCGTTTGGCGCCCACGCACAGGAAGTCACCCTGACGATCCAGCACTTCCTGGGCCCGAAAGCACCGGCACAGGCCCAGATGATCGAACCGTGGGCCAAAAAGATCGAAGAAGAATCCAACGGTCGCATCAAGTTTGAAATTTTCCCGTCCATGTCGCTGGGTGGCAACCCGCCGGAACTGTATCGTCAGGTCCGTGATGGTGTCGCCGATATCGTCTGGACCCTGCCGGGTTACACCCCGGGCGTCTTCCCGCATACCGAAGTTTTCGAACTTCCGGGTGTTCATCTGGGGGATGCACGCGCGACCAACCTCGCGATCTGGGACCTGATGGAAGACATGGCACCGGACCTTAAAGACATCCATCCGCTCGCCGTTCACGTCCATGCCGGTCAGGCCATCCACCTGACCCAGAAAGAAGTCCGCACCGTTGCCGATGTCAAAGGCCTCAAACTGCGCACACCGACCCGTACCGGTTCATGGGTGATTGAATCCTGGGGTGCAGAACCGGTTGGCATGCCGGTCCCGGCCCTGCCGCAGGCCATGTCGCTTGGCGTGGTTGACGGCGGCTTGGTTCCGTTCGAAGTCGTTCCGCCGCTGAAACTGGCTGAACTGGTTTCCTATTCCGTCGAAGGCCAGGGCGTTAATTCTCGCTTTGGTACCTCGGTCTTCCTGTTCGCCATGAACAAGGACCGTTACGAAAGCCTGCCCGACGACCTGAAAGAAATCATCGACCGTAACTCCGGCCGCGATTTTGCCGCCCAGATCGGTGATGTTTTCAACAATGTCGAAGAAGTCGGCAAGAAAATGATCAACGATGGCAAGGGTCAGGTTGTTCAACTGACCCCGGAAGAAAAAGCGACCTTTGACAATGCATCCGCATCGGTTGTTGATCGCTGGATCGAAGAAGCCAAATCGAACGGCATCGACGGTGCTGCATTGGTCGAAAAGGCCAAGGCTGCCGTTCTCGCCCATACCGAGCAGTAATCTTTCCAGATTACTGGCAAATCTGACAGGGTTACGTATCATCACGTTACGTAACCCCGTTTTCCCGCAAGATTGCCCGCGAGAATGAATGACAGATGAAACACGTGCTTAACAAGGCCGCATCATGGCTTGCCGTGGCGGGTGGTTTTTTGGCCCTGCTGATCGCGGTGGTGACCATCGTCAACGTTACCGCATTCGGCCTGGACAAACTCGCGCGCCTGTTTGGTGCGAATTTCCCGGCAATTATCGGCTACGAGGATTTCGTCAGCATGGTTGTCAGTTCGGCGGCCCTGATGTTCTTCCCCTATTGCCAGACCCGTTACGGCCATGTCGCCGTCGACGTGTTTATCAAAATGTTTCCCAACTGGTTCGCGCGCGGTGTCGATATCGTATCGGGCATCCTGATGACGCTGCTGGCCCTGTTCCTTGGCTATATGATGATCAACGGCCTGATCGAAGTCCGCAGCGACAATACCCTGTCGGCAATTCTGGGTTGGCCGATCTGGCCGTTCTATGTGCCGGGCATCGTATCGATGTTCCTGTGGGCGCTGATTGCCGCAAGCCAGATTTTCGAAAGCGAGGCCACGGCCAATGTCTGAACGCGAATTAATCGGCCTTGGCGGTCTTGTACTGCTGTTCTTTATTCTCGCACTGCGCGTTCCGGTCGGGCTTGCCATGATCGGGATCGGGATCGGCGGCAACTATGTGCTTAGCCTGTTCTTCCCCTTCCTGCGCTTTGAACCCTATCTGCAACAGTTCAAATCCCTGTTTTACGGGATTGTCTCGAACTATGAACTCTCGGTCGTGCCGTTATTCGTCCTGATGGGCTACCTCGCCAGTCAGGCCAACCTGTCGCGCGATCTGTTTCAGGGCGTCAATGCCATTCTGGGCCGGTTCCGGGGTGGCGTTGCCATGGCCGCCATCGGGGCCTGCGCCGGGTTTGGCGCGGTTTGCGGATCATCGCTTGCCACCGCCTCGACCATGGGCAAGGTCGCCCTGCCCGAATTGCGCCGCCTGAATTATTCGCCGCGCCTTGCCACCGGTACGCTGGCGGCGGGCGGGACACTTGGCATCCTGATCCCGCCGTCTGTCGCACTGGTGATTTACGCCGTCACGGTCGAGGCATCGATCATCCAGATGTTTCAGGCCGCCATCATCCCCGGCCTGATCGCGGTTGCGTTCTTTATGGGTGTGATCGCCATTCAGGTCCGCCTTAACCCAAGCCTCGCCCCGATCCCCGAACCGATGGCACCGGCGGAACGCCGCGAAGCATTGCTGCGCCTGATCCCGGTGATAGTGATTTTCGGATCAATCATTCTGGGCCTTGGGGCCGGTCTGTTCACCCCGACCCCGGCGGCCGGTGTGGGCGTGTTTGCCATTCTGGTTTACGGCGCCTATATGCGCCTGCGCGGCAAGGGTGGCCTGACATTTTCCGGCCTGAAACAGTCGCTGCGCGATACGGCTGTCACCACCTCGATGATCTTCTTCATCCTGCTGGGGGCCGAAATCCTTAAAGGTTTCTTCAGCCGTGCCAACCTTCCGGCCTATATGGCCGAGGCCGCCGCCACCAGCGGCCTTGATCCCTGGCTGATCATGGTTCTGATGCTGCTCGCCCTGATCGTTCTGGGCTGCTTCATGGAAAGCCTGTCGATGATCGTTGTGATCATCCCGTTCTTCTGGCCGGCCCTGGTCGATATCAATGGCGGTGACTGGGCAACGGCGGCAACCGCGGCCTATGGCATGGGGGCCGAAGACCTCAAAATCTGGTTCGGTATCCTTGCCCTGATTGTCGTGGAACTGGGGCTGATAACGCCCCCGGTGGGGCTGAATGTGTTCATCATCAACGCCCTTGCCGATGGCGTCCCCATGAGCCAGACCTTCCGCGGCGTCATGCCCTTCTTTGCCGCCGAGATCGTCCGCATCATGTTGCTGATCTTTGTCCCGGTGCTGACATTGTTTGTGCCAACATTCCTCGGCGGTTAGCAACGCGCATCATAAGCTTGCGAAAAGCCCGCCCGCTGTGGCGGGCTTTTCTTTTGGTCAAACCCGAAAACCGCTAGACTATCCCAAAGCAAACAGCAAAACATGATCATGGTCGCAACCCGAAACAGCATTCCGGTCTATAAACTTTACGGCGAAACCGGCGATACCGTCCCCGGAACCGCCGAACAGATTGCCATTTCCGAACCGGAATTCTTCCATCTCGAAAGCATCCCGTCGCGCTCCAAACTGCATGACCTGCACATTCAGCCGCACCGTCACGCCAATCTGTTTCAATTGCTTTACATCACGCACGGCCACGCCGGGATCGAATTTGACGACCGGCAATTCACCATGCAGGTCGGCCATCTGCTGACCCTGCCGCCCGGCACCGTGCACGGCTTTCGCTTCAGCCCCGATATCGACGGCTGGGTCATTTCACTGACCGACTATCATTTGCAGGAAATTCTGGCCCCTGCCCCGAAATTGCTTGCACGCCTTGACCGACCACTTTGCGTTGATGCATCGGCAACCGCCGATCAGCCAAGCCCGACCGATTTCCTGATCCGTCAACTGGTCGCGGAATATTTCGGACATAATACCGGGCGGTTATATGCCCTGCGCAATATATTGGGGTTGCTGTTGCTCGGCATCGGGCGCGATGCACCCTCGGGTGATCCGGCACGGCTAAGCCGCAAGGAACAGAAAACCGCCAAGTTCCGCAAATTCCAATCCCTGATCGAAACCTTCTACAAACAGCACAAGCCGCTGGAATTCTACGCCCGCGAAATCGGCATCACCACCACACAGCTCAACCGCATCGCCAAGGACATCTATGGCATGACCGCCATCGAAGTCCTCCATCACCGCCTGATCCTTGAGGCCAAACGCACCCTGATCTATACCGACATCGCGGTTCAGCAGATCGCCGATGAACTGGGCTTTCGCGATGCCGGATATTTTTCGCGCTTTTTCGCCAAAAAGGCCGCGATGTCACCGGTTCAGTTCCGGCAGGATCACCGGTAACTCCGGCCAAATCCGGGACCGGTCAAAGCCAGCCACCCGTGCCGCTCAGATGCTTGGGCAAATCACCAAGCGGCACATTGGTCAGGTCCTTGACGATTTCACCATCAAGTGCCTCGGCCAATGGCTTGGGCATTTTGGTGCGGACCTCACCCATCACCTTGGGCGGCGCAATGACGATCAGATTGTCAAACCTGCCCTGCTTGCACTCATCGGCAAGATATCTGACGACATCATCGACAAATTCCTTCTGGGCATGTTCATGCGGATCGGATGCCGGGGGCATGGCGTGGCGTTGCTGATTACCTGCCGGATTGGCAAAACCGCGTCCCGGTTTGTCGCTGGCGATTTCCTGACTGGACCGATTGTCGGCCCGCATTTCCTCGACCGTTTCCAGATGACGGCCTTCGGCATCGCGCGTAACCGCAATCACATGCGCCTTGCCACCGTCGGCCACGAGAATCCACTGGTTCTTATGCATTTCAACCTGCCTTTTTGTTGGGACTGTCCCCGGAACGTTACGGGGACAGCTTTGGTTCCATATCAAGGCAGATCAAACAGTCCGAAATCGATTATCGCCAGCCCAGCAACCAGCGATCCAACCGCCCAAGCAACCACGAAACACACAACCCCAAAAGCGACAGAACCACCACACCGGCAATAAGCTGATCAGTCTGATACAGGTTCCCCGCCGCCAGGATCAGTGCGCCAATCCCGTATTGCGCCCCGATCATCTCTGCCGCAATCAGAAGGATGATCGCGATCGAGGATGAAATACGGAACCCCGACAGGATGGTCGGCAAGGCACCGGGCAGGATGATCTTGCGGATCACCGACCACATCGGCAGATCAAAGCTTTGCCCCATGCGGATCAGGTTGCGCTGCACATTATCCACCCCGCCAAAGGTATTGATCACGGTCGGGAAGAACACGCCAAAGGCAATGGTGGCAAATTTCGATGGTTCACCAATGCCAAACCAGATGATGAAAAGCGGCAAAAGCGCAATCTTCGGGATCGGGAAAAGGGCCGATACAAACGCCACACCGGGCGAGCGCGCCCAGCTGAACATCCCGACCAGAAAACCGACAAAAAGCCCTGCCACCGTCCCCATGATCCAGCCGCCAACAAGCCGCTGCAACGACGCGCCAAGATGCAGCCAAAGATCACCCGTGACGATCAATTGCCAAAGCGCCTTGGCCACCGCAACCGGGCTTGGCATCGCAAGTTCGCTGATCACACCCGTGCTTGATCCCAATTGCCAAAGCGCAATCACGGCAACAAAAAAGCCCCACGCTGCAACCGGATTGGCCTTCGGGTTAAAGCCCGTGGCACGAAACCGCACATGACTTGCCGGCGATGCCGTGCTTTGCGGGGCGGGCCGGACTTCGCTGATATCATGCGACATTTTCAAGCTCCTTATCGGCCGCAATCGCCTCATCCCGGATCAGGTTCCAAAGGGCCTGCTCATGCGCGATCAGTTCCGGCATGCCTTCGCGCCGCTCTGCTATCGGAATATCGATTGTATGGATTTCCTTGATCGTGCCGGGGCGACGGCGCAATGCCACCACCCGGTTGGCCAGCCGCACCGCTTCGTTCAGGTTATGCGTCACATAAACCGCCGTCATGCCGGTCCGCGCAAATAACGCGGCAAATTCATCAAGCAGCAAAATCCGCGTCTGCGCGTCAAGCGCCGATAACGGCTCGTCCATCAACAAAACCGCCGGGCGGACCGCCAATGCCCGCGCAATCCCGACCCGCTGCTTCATCCCGCCCGAAAGCTGTTTGGGATACGCATCGCGGAAATCCGATAAATTGGTCTGCGCCAGAACCTCCGCCACCCGCGCCTCAAGGTCCGCCTTGGATAATCCATGATCTTCAAGCACAAGGCTGATATTGCCCGCCACCGTCCGCCACGGCAAAAGCGCGAAATCCTGAAACACATAAGTCAGCGGGTTAAGGCACCCTTCCGGCGTCGCCTTGTCACAAATCAGAATCTCGCCGCGTGTCGGGGCCAGCAACCCGCCAATAATCGACAATAATGTCGATTTGCCGCAGCCCGACGGCCCGATCAGGGCGACGACCTCGCCCGGTTCGATCCCGAAATCGATATCGCGCAGCGCCTCGACCTGATCATATGAATGGCAAATGCCCTTGATTTGCAGCCGCATGGCACAATCCGTTTATCTGAAATCTAAAAATGAAACGACCGGGCCAGTCTACACCGGCCCGGTCGGGAAAATATCGGCTTACTCGGTCAAGGCCGGGATAAAGCTGGTATCGATGAATTTCGCCGGATCGGCATCAGCCGAAACAAAGCCGCGATCCTGATACCATTTGACCTGCGCCTTCACATCGGCAACGTCAAGCTTGGCTTCTTCGGTGATGAACATCGCGCCATCACGAATTTTCGGATAGGCCTTGTCCGCCGGATCGTTGGCATAGACATATTTATGCACGATCTCCAAAATCTCCTGCGTGGTGTCGCTTTCAACAAGCTTGCCATCCGCATCCGTCGCCAGAAGGGCCGCACGGTAATCCGCCACACCCTTCTGATAGGCGCGCACGAACTTTTCGACCATCTCGCGGTTTTCTTCGACATTCTCGGTCGATGTAAACAGGCCACCGACCTGATAAGGCACGTAATCCTTCACCCAGCCGATAATATGTGCCGCCCCCGCATTGGCCAGCGGCTTTGCGATATGCGGCACGATGATCATGCTGTCGACCTGCCCGCTTTTAAGCGCGCCAATCATGTTGGGTACGGACTGCAACGGTTTAAGCGAAACACTTTCCGGGTCAAACCCGGCCTTCTCGGCGACATTGCCAATCATGTAATGGAAGCTTGATCCGACCTGCGACAGGGCAAAGCTATGACCGGGCAATTTATCAACCGATGTCAGACCGGCATCAAACGCCGCATTGGATGCCAGAATGGCCGATCCGTCATAACCCGGATCTTCATGCAACTGCGCACCGATAACCTTAAGCGCCCCCTTGGCCGCAAGGTTAAAGAAACCGCCCGTGAACGCCGTCACGCCAAAATCGGCATCGCCCGATGCAATCGCAACCGCGACGGGCTGGGCCGCCTGAAAGATCGAAATCTCGGCATCAAGGCCCTCGTCGGCAAGGTAACCCTTTTCCTTGGCAATAAATAACGGCGCGCTTGAAACAAACGCCAGTGCGGCAATCTCGACCTTCTCATTGGCTTGTGCGGCCTGTGCGCCAAACGCCACAAGCGCGCTCGCCCCCATCGCCAGTGCGACAACCGATCCACGCGCCAGCCGCGCCGCGCCCGCCATTCCCCTCATCGAAACCATGTTTCCTCCACAGGATCATTATTTTTGAATGCGTTATAACCTTCGGAATTTTGTTAGCCGATTTATCGACAAATTGCCAATCTTTGCCGCATTTTTCCGCCAAAAGGGTCGATTTCACCCTTAATGCGCAAGTCACCCCGCCCCCTATTTCCGCCAAGGTCGAATTTGCGCGGCTCTCCCGACATTGCCGTACCACGCTCTCCCATCTTTCTAGCACCCCTCCACGGTCGTTCCCGCGAAAACGGGAACCCATCGGGCCACAACCTCCATCACCGAAATCGGAGAAACCCCGCACCGCAAACTGGATGCCCGCCTTCGCGGGCATGACGGGGATGGGTCAAGCCCCCGATACTTGCCTTGCGCAAAACAACCGTCGCCCCGCCTCTCTATCGCCACTGCCACGGTGCCTGCCCCGCCTCGCTTCCTTTACCATCGCCCGCCCCTCTACCGTCACTCCCGCGAACGCGGGAGTCCATCGTGCCACCCGCTCCCACGCCGCCGCCTGTAATCCCGCAAATTGCCATCCCCCGCCAAACCGGCTAAAACCGCCAGACATAACCCCGCACCCAAAGGCCACCAATGTCATCAAACCCGGATACCCCAGCCCCAAAACCAAACGGCAAAACCGCGATGATCATCGGCGCGGGTCCGGCGGGGCTGATGGCGGCCGAACGCCTCGCCGGGTCCGGTCATGCGGTCACGATCTATGAAGGCATGCCAAGTGCGGGGCGCAAATTCCTGATGGCGGGGAAATCGGGGCTGAACATTACCCATGCCGAAGACCTCGAAACGTTTTTGTCGCGCTATGGCACCTCACGTGCACGGCTCGAACCGCACTTACGCAAATTCGGCCCAACCGAAATACGCGACTGGTGTGCCGGGCTTGGCATCGAAACCTTTGTCGGGTCATCGGGCCGCGTTTTTCCGACCGCGATGAAGGCAAGCCCGCTTTTGCGCGCATGGCTTAGGCGTCTGGATGGCTTGGGCTGCAAAATCCATTACCGCCATTACTGGACCGGCTGGGATGAAACCGAAAATGCCGTTTTCAAAACCCCGGACGGCGAAGTGACCGCCAAGGCCGATATCACCGTTCTGGCATTGGGTGGCGGAAGCTGGAAACGGCTGGGGTCGGATGGCAAATGGATGGAAATCCTGAAATCCGCCGGGATCAGATGCAACCCGTTCAAACCGGCTAATTGCGGCTTTGACGTCGCCTGGACCGACCATCTGATCGATAAATGTGCGGGGTCGCCTGTCAAGGCCGTGACGCTGACGGTCGCAACCAAATCCGGCCCGCAAACCGTGCGCGGCGAATTCGTGATTTCCAGAACCGGGATCGAAGGCAGTGCGGTTTATGCCATCTCGGCGGCCCTTCGCGATCAATGGCTTGAAACCGGCGATGCCACCGTCACACTCGACCTGACGCCCGACCGCGACCTGGCCGACGTCACCGCGCGCCTTGCCAAACCACGCGGCAAAAACTCGCTTGGCAATCACCTGCGCAAAACGCTCGGTCTGGACGCCACCAAAACCGCCCTGATTTTCGAAACCACCCCCCGCGAAACCCTGAACGACCCCGCCAAACTCGCAAGCGCGATCAAGGCCCTCCCGCTTAAAATCACCAAACCCCGCCCGATTGACGAGGCGATCAGCACGGCGGGCGGTGTGGCATGGGAAGAACTCGACGAAAATTTCCAACTCAAAAACCGCCCCGGCACCTATTGCCTGGGCGAGATGGTCGATTGGGAAGCACCGACGGGGGGGTATTTGTTGACTGCATGCTTAATGCTAAATACTACTTATGAGGGTAATTTAATTTGAGGTAATACACATATGACACTTGTCTTCACGTGGGCCAAATATGGAGCTCTAGTCGCCGACTCTTTACTAACATCTCCCCACAGCGATCAAACTAGAAAGCACGACTTTCCATTAATTCCGCAATCATCTGCGCGACTGTCCGAGTTGGGTTTGGATGGCATATATCGTAACATGGCGACAAAAATAATGTCCCTGTCTCCAGAGCTTGTACTCGGCTGTGCAGGCACAATGATAGATTCACTGAAGCTTCACGATATTTTGCAAGATGATATGCCTGATGCAAGCGTGTCCGATGTTGAAAGTCGACTAATAAATATTGCAAAATCAAACCAGTTAGACCTTACCTGTACTGGCGTAATAGCAACCGTAGAAGGACCTATATGCTTCTGCTTTGACTTTGGAACAAAAGAATTTTTACACGGGGGCGGCTATGCTATTGGCTCCGGCAAGGAGTATTATCGGGAATTCAATGAGTCGTCACCAATATACTCCAAAAACCCATATCAAGATCTTGAAGTAGTATATTCACGTGTATCTGCACTCATGGCGAACCATTATTTCTCAAACGAGCAACTTATGGTGAACGTTGGGGGAAACTACTCAAGCAAAGTTTATAATGGTAAGACGTTTCAGGATCCGCCACCAACGCTACATTTATTCATGACTTTTGATACAGATGACGATGGAAAGATAGTCGGGTACGGAGATTACTTTTTTGTACATCAGATTCAAAAAGACACTGAATTACTGACGAGAAGAATGCTTAAATTAAGAGGTATAGACACTCCTAAAAACAATTCTGAGATTGATGTGATTGAGACAATTTCGCCATTTCTACGAAGGAAGAATGCTTTTTCCTTCGAGGAGCTAATGTCTCCGTTCACCGCTAAATTATTCCACATAAACTGCCGCGTTCTTCACAAAGGAAGAATCCTAACATCGTCTTTGAGCTATCACGAAAACCATCCGAATCTACCAATCAATGTGGTTCCTGACACATCAAACGGCCACCAAATTGACATAGACGAGCTTCTACCGGAGATAGCTGTTTTTCATGCGTTATCTCAGGTCTACAAAAAATAAAACTGTCTAAGCAATCAGGTTAGGTCGAACCTCGCCGTTGGACATGTTATTCTCCCAACGGCGAGAGCTTATGACACGCATAACCTGAGGCAAATAACGAAGCGAAGTTCAAATTTCACGGCAGTTTCTTTGATAGTGGGCGTGCACAACGTTCGATGGAACCGATTTAAGTTCCGTTCACCCCGAATGATACACCTCTAATATACCCCCGAACACTACCCCTAAGGACAGCCCCGAAAACAAGTTGACAAAATCAACCACATTTTATATTGGTTGATAAAGTCAACCATATAACCGTGCCCGCAACCGCAATATCGGGTGGCATTTTGCCCCGTTTGCCCGCTCCTCGCGCCGCCTCTTGCGACCGCACGCTTTGTTTTCGGAATGTTGCCCCACATGAAGATATCAAAAACCATCCACGCCGACGGATTGCCGCAGCCCCAGCGGTCCTTCGCCATGATCGCCGTGTTACTGACCGTCATGATGGCAGTCCTTGACGGCTCGATCATGAATGTCGCCCTGCCCGCCATAGCACAGGATCAGAATGTCAGCCCGGCGCACGCCATCTGGGTCATCACCGCCTATCAATTGGCGGTCGTTGTGGCCCTGCTGCCGTTATCCGCCCTTGGCGAAGCGATTGGCTTTCGCAAGGTCTATCTGGCCGGAATGGTGATTTTCGGCATTGCGTCCGCCCTGTGCGCCTGGTCGCCCAATATCGAATTCCTGACTTTCGCCCGCGTGCTGCAGGGTCTGGGGGGTGCGGCACTGATGAGCATCAACGCAGCCCTGATGCGCCACAGCGTCCCGCAGGCAAAGCTTGGCCGGGCCATCGGGCTGATTGCCATGGTGGTGTCGATCTCCGCCGCCGCCGGGCCGACCATCGCCTCGGCCATTCTGGCGGTCACGACATGGCACTGGCTGTTTCTGATCAATATTCCGATTTCGATCATCGCCATTATTCTTGGCACCTTCGCCCTGCCCTATACCAAACCAACCCGCACCCGGTTTGATTACATAAGCGCATTCCTGAACGTGCTGGCCTTTGGCGGGCTGATTTCGGCGCTTGGCAATGTCGGCACCCAAAGCCACCCGATGCTGATCGCGGGCCAGTTCGTGATTGCGATCACCGCCGGGTTCTTCCTTGTCCGTCGGCAGTTTTCGCGCGAACGGCCGATGCTGCCGCTTGATCTGCTGGCCCGTCCGGTCTTTGCCTGCTCCATCGGGTCATCGATTGCGGGCTTTTGCGCGCAATTCATCGCCTTTGTCGCACTCCCATTCTATTTCCATGACGTGCTGCACTATAGTGCTGTCGATACCGGCCTTCTGATGACGCCGTGGCCCGTCGCCACCGCCATCATCGCCCCCATCGCCGGGCGGCTGGCCGATAAATATTCGCCGATCCATCTGACCGGGATCGGCATGGGGATTTTTGCCATCGGCCTGTTTTCCGTCACCCTGATCCCGGCCGGAAGCCCCCATACCGCCCTTGCGATCATTGCCTGCCTGATGATCTGCGGCGTTGGTTTTGGCCTGTTCCAGTCGCCCAACAACCGCCTGATGATGACAAGCGCCCCACGGGACCGAAGCGGCGGTGCCGGCGGGATGCTGGCAACCGCCCGCCTGACCGGGCAATCGGTCGGGGCGGCATTGGCCGCAATCCTGATCGGCACGGGGGGCGCGTTTGATCTGACGGCAATCATGGGGGTTGCGGCGGGCTTTGCCCTGATATCCGCCGCCATTTGCGAGGGCCGCAAATATGCGATCCGCACCGGCATCATTGCCCCGCATGGCTATGAAGCCGACGCAAAGCCATCATAACAACCCCCGCAACACCTTGCGCCTGTGCGCGGCAGAAACATATCGATGAGTAAGCCCATGGAAACGCCAATGGAAACGCCAACGGAAACGCCAACAACCAACCCCGCAAATGCGCATGTCCCCGGCGAAACCCTTCACCGGCTTGTCCATGCCTTCAAGCGTGCCATGCGCGAAGGTTTGCAGGATGCCGATATGCCCTTGCCGATTTCGCAGATGCGCACGCTGAAATGGATCATCAAAAGCCCCGGCGTCACCGCACAGCAAATCGCCGCCCGCACCGGGCAGGACAAGGGCCGCATCACGCGGCTTGTCAAGGAACTCGAAGAAAACGGATTGATCGAACGCCGCCCCCATCCCGAAGACGGGCGAAGCCAGACCCTGCATTTGACGCCAAAGGGCGATGCGCTGATGGAAGAATACCGGGCCGTAGAAGCCAAAATCCGCACGCGCATGGCCACCGGTTTAAGCCAGAAACAAATCACGGATTTCAACGAAATTGCCAGCCTGATGGCCGACAATCTGGAATCCTGAAAACAGATAACTCCTACAGGAGCTTGGAATGAACAGACCAGCACCCCGCGATCTGACCGTCATCCGCAAAACCTATGTCACGCCCAATATGCTGCGCGTGACGCTTGGCGGTGACGGCATCGCATCCTTCCCCGACGATCAGGAAAGCGCCTATGTCAAACTGATCTTCCCGATTGACGGCGATGAAAAGGACCGCGTTCTGCGCCGGACCTATACCGTGCGACATGACCGCATCACCGATCAGGGCCGCGAGATCGATATCGATTTCGTCATGCATGGCGATGGTTCCGATGATAACGATCATGGCGGCCCGGCCTCTAACTGGGCGGTCAATTGCAAGCCCGGCGATCAGATCACCATCGGCGGCCCCGGCCCGAAAAAGCTGGTCGATATCACCGCCGACTGGTTCCTGATCGTCGGCGATATGACGGCCCTGCCCGCCATTTCGGTCAATCTGGAAATTCTGCCATCCGATGCACGCGGTTACGCCGTGATCGAAATCGCGTCCGAGGCCGATATGCAGGATTTGGCAAAGCCCGAAAACGTCACCATCGAATGGGTGATCAACCCACATCCGGGCGAAAATGCCAATGCCCTGCCCGATGTGGTGAAAAAACTGCCCTGGGCTGATGGCCGCCCGTCGGTCTGGGCCGCATGCGAATTTACCGCGATGAAAATGCTGCGCGATCATTTCCGCAATGATCGGGGCTTGGGCAAGGATGATCTTTATATCTCAAGCTATTGGAAACTTGGCCTGAACGAAGACAACCACAAGGTCATCAAGGCCAAGGATGCCGAGGCCGCATAATTCCGCCCCAAAAGATTGAAAAACACGCCACGAAACAAAACCCTGATCTTGCGCTAGATCAGGGTTTTGCTCTTTGAAACCCGCTAGATTGCAATACTGATCCAGTCTGGGGGATGGCATGCTCAACTCTTTGCGGACACTTTATCGCGACAACCCGAAAGAGGCGCATCTGGCGGCCCTTGTTCTGGCGGGCTTTCTTGCGATCTATTTTATCCCTGCTGGCACCCAACGTTTTGACAATGCCGTCCTCGAAGCCGTCCGCCTGACCAACTGGTATGCGCGCGAACATGTCATCCTGTGTCTTCTGCCCGCCTTTGTGATTGCCGGTGCGATGGCGGTTTATATCAGTCAGGGATCGGTCATGCAGTATCTTGGCCCCGATGCATCCCGGCCGATTGCCCTGGGCGTTGCCGCGATTTCGGGGACGCTTCTGGCGGTGTGTTCCTGCACGGTATTGCCCCTGTTTGGTGGCATTTACAAACGCGGGGCCGGTCTGGGCCCGGCCATTGCTTTCCTCTATTCCGGCCCGGCGATCAACATCATTGCCATTGTGGTCACGGCCAAAATTCTTGGTGCGGAAATCGGCATTGCACGCGGTGTTGGCGCAATTGCTTTTGCCATTGTGATCGGCATGATCATGCATCTGATCTATCGCCGCGAAGAAGCCGCAAGGGCCAAAACATCGGCGCGTGGCTTTGCCGCCACGGATACCGAAAAGCCGCTTGGCACCACCATCACGTTTTTCGCCCTGATGATTGCGGTTCTGGTCTTTGCCAATTGGGCGCCGGTTGAAAATTCGATCTGGATGGCGGTTTTCAACCATAAATGGCTGATTACCATTGTGCTTTCGGCCGGGCTTGCGGTGTTGCTGATCTGGCAGTTCAACTGGTCGGCAACGCATCTGCTGCTACTGGCCGGGCTGGTCATCCTTGCCGCCCTGATTGTCCCAGATGCGCCGCAACTTGCCTTTGCCATCGGGATTGGCGGCATGATGCTGATCGCACTTTCGCGCCCGAAAGACCGTGAATGGGCCGATCAAAGCTGGGATTTCACCAAACAGATCCTGCCGCTTCTGGTGATCGGGGTGTTTGTCGCGGGCCTGCTGCTGGGCCGTCCCGGCCATGACGGCCTGATCCCCGCCCGCTGGGTCAATGCAGCCGTCGGCGACAATTCCCTGAAATCGACAATCCTGGCCTCGGTCCTTGGCGCATTCATGTATTTCTCGACCCTGACCGAAGTCCCGATTGTACAGGCATTGATGGGGGCCGGAATGGGCAAAGGCCCCGCCCTTTCGCTTCTTCTGGCCGGTCCGGCCCTGTCGCTCCCCAATATGCTGGTGATCCGGACCGTCATCGGCACACAGAAAACAATGGTATATTGCGCGCTTGTGATCGTCATGGCGACGATCACCGGCTTCATCTATGGCAATTACTGGCCCGCAAACTGATCGAAAAAGGAACCCCGCCATGAAATTGAAAATTTACGGCAGCGGCTGCGCCAAATGCCAGACACTCGCCAAAAATGCCACCGCCGCCGCACAGGCGCTTGAACTGGACTATGACCTTGAAAAAATCACCGATACCAACGCCATCATTGATGCCGGTATCATGCGCACCCCGGCATTGATGGTCGATGAAAGCATTATCGTCGAAGGCAAGGTCGCCACGGCGGATGAAATCCGCCAGTTGCTTCAATCGCGCTAAAGCGGCCCCATAGCCGGGATGCTGCCTCAGATATAGCGCGAATGCAGACGCGCCATCCGGCGGCGGGCAAAAAAGCCGGTATGCTGGGTGGTCTGGACTTCTTCGGGGCGCAATTGGCCGTTTCGGTCGTAAATAAAGCTCCGGCTGGCCCCGATCACCCCTTTTTCCGAGCTATAAACCCCGATCACGATAATCTCGACCCGGCAATCCTCGCCGTTGCGGACCGGATTGCTGGCCGCCGCATCTTCGTAATCACGCCGGGTCGCGTGATCAAACCGCCTTAGCAGGCGTTGCATCGCGCCCAGTTCAATACACCGGCCTGATGGCAACGGCCCCTGCAATGTCACCTCGTCAAGCCGTGCCGAAAGGGCCGTCTTTTTATTCTGGTCATTCTGTTCACTCTGGCGCGTGCCATCATCCGGGTCGGCATCGGTCACAAGCTGGCAAACGCGGTTTTGCCCGCCACCAAGGCACATCACCACCGTTTCGATATGGATCGCTTCCTGACTCATATTGCTGATCAGGAACCGCGCATTTTCCGAATTCCCCAGCATCTGGTTGATCACGATTTTGGGCCGCCGCACCCGGCGGTAATTCTGAAACAGCAATTGCGCATAGAAAATCCACACCAGCAAGGTCGCAAGGCTGACCGCGGTCTGAAGCAATGTGCTGTGCTGTTCGATCCAGTCAATCATGCCTGTCCTTTGAAATGAAACAAACCGGGTAACGGGTACGCGCCCCTTTTCCAACGTGCCCGACCCGCTTTTGTTTCCCGCGAACGGCCCCCGCACAAAACACCAATCCCCAAATGCAAAACGCCCCGGCCATCGGCACGGGGCGTTTGTATCGGCAATGTCGCAACCTTAAACGGCTGGCGGCAGGTCTTCTTCAAGGATGACGATATTCAGCGAATAGCTGACTTCGCCTTCGTCCTCGTCACGGTGCACAACACCGACAAACTCGTCGCCAACGCGCATCTCAATCGGGTGGCCTTTGCGCTTGGGCGCATCGACGGCAATTTTCGGATTATCAAAAGTACGGCGCAGATAATCTGTAACGCGCGCGATTTCGGTCGGTGTCATGTAACTGGTCCCTTGCTTGTGCCAGGTCGGCTTTGGTCTTCGACCGCGTTCCGTACAAATGGCGCACCCTCTGCGCCCGCACGTCCCCGAACGGGTCTTGCTAAATGAATGACGGGCATTGTCCTTTCACAAACTGTGCCATGAAATCAACCCCGCTTGCGCAAAAAAGGCCCCAAAGGACGCAATTTTTTGCGCGATCCCGTCTTGTCCGTCTTTTGAACATAGGAAGTCGATACGTGAATGTCTAACGCATGACAATCCGCTTTGTGCCCGATAATCGGTTGCAATGCATTTCCCCAGGCGCTAATCGACTTATATGACTGATCACGATACCCGCCCGGTTTTATACAGTTTTCGTCGCTGCCCCTATGCGATGCGCGCCCGCATGGCCCTGCTGGCAAGCGGCACCGATGTCGAACTGCGCGAAGTCGTGCTGCGCGACAAACCGCAATCCATGATCGATGCCTCCCCCAAGGCCACCGTGCCCGTCCTGATCCTGCCCGATGGCAGCGTGATCGACGAAAGCCTTGAAATCATGGTCTGGGCACTGGCCGAAAATGACCCGGAAAAATGGCTGGAGCCCGAAAGCGGCACGCTTGAAGACATGCTCGCCCTGATTTCGCAAAATGACGGCCCGTTCAAACATCATCTCGACCGCTATAAATATTTCAACCGCTACGAGGATGCCGATCCGGCCGAACATCGCCGCGATGCCGAAAAAATCCTCAACCGGCTTGATGGCCGTCTGGCGGTTGGCAAATACCTGTTTGGCACCCGCCCGGCCCTTGCCGATTTTGCCATTGCGCCCTTCATCCGCCAGTTCGCCAATACCGACAGGGACGCCTTTGATGCCGCGCCCTTTGTCCATCTGCAACGCTGGCTGGATGATTTCCTGAATTCCCGCTGGTTTGCCGATGCGATGGTCAGATATGACCAATGGTACGAAGGCGATGAACCGGTGATATTCAAAGCAGCCTGACCGGTTGCCGCCTGCCTGTTTCCATCTGATGAAAAAGCCGTCGTATAGATGGAGTGACTGTTGCACAATCAGGGCGTGCAACAGGGCATGAATTCTACGGGATTATACTTCTGTTACCATTCACGGGCTGGTCATGGGGGGCGGCTTGTGATAGCAAGCGGGAAATCATCCCACAACGCTTCAGGACCGAGATTGATGGCCGATTATGATGTCAAGCCGCTGATAACGGCGGACGAAATTGCCACGCAGATCGATGCGCTTGCCGCCAAGATCAATGAAAACTTCAAAGATACTGAAAAACTGATCGTTGTCGGTCTGCTGCGCGGATCGTTCGTTTTCATCGCCGATCTGGCCCGCAAGCTGACCGTTCCGGTCGAAGTCGATTTCATGGTCGCGTCTTCGTACGGCGATTCCACCGAAAGCTCGCGTAATGTCCGCATCGTCAAGGACCTGGATGGCCAGATCCGCGGCAAGGACGTTCTGCTGGTCGAAGACATCATCGATACCGGCTATACCCTGTCCGAAGTCGTCCGCCTGCTTAAAACCCGCGATCCGAACCGGCTTGAAATCTGCACGCTGCTAAACAAGCCATCGCGTCGCGAAGTCGAAATTCCGATCCATTATTGCGGCTTTGACATTCCCGATGAATTTGTCGTCGGCTATGGCATCGATTACGCCCAGGCCAACCGCAACCTGCCCTTTATCGGCACGGTGCATTTCCACGGCGAATAAGCTTTCGGAAATCTGAAATGAAAATGGCGGGAACCATCCGGTTATCCCGCCATTTTTGACTCTGATGTCGTGCTGCTGTTTTCCGGCTGGTCTGGCGTCCCCGGTTGTGCGGCGGGGCTTGTTGTCGCTCCAACCGGCCGGTCAAACACGCCAAGGGCCGATAAATCGGCAAACAGGCGCTCCAGACCGTCCTGCATGTGCCGCTTGTCGCCCTGCCCGGTTGCGTAACCGGCGCGGGCCGCATGGATCAGCATATCAAACAGAACCGCATCTTCATCGCGTGCCGGTTTGGCACCTGCCTTGTCTTCGCGTGCGATCCCGTCACTTGTGTCGCGTTGCAGAACAATCGCCAGCGCCACCAAGCCAAGTGCGACCAGAACCGTCCCAAGACCAAGGGCGGCACCAAGTGTCCCGAACTGTGCGGCCAGATAGATAAACACCGCCGCCAGCAGGAACCCGATCCCGATCAGGATCGTCACCCCGATAACCGCAAAGACCGCCAGCTTTACGGCGGCGGCCTTTGCGATTTCAGTGATCGCTTCAACAAGCTGATCGATCATTTACGAAGCAGACCGCCAACCAGCATGCCAATGCCGAACGTCACCGCAACCGAGGTCAGCGGGCGTTCGCGCACCTGATCAACGGCAACGCCGCGGGCATGGTCAAACTGGTCATGAACCTGGCCCGAAACCTCGCGAACACGCTCTGCGGCGGACTGGGCAACAGAATTGGCCCGGTCACTGCCCATCGTTCTGAGCGTCTTGGTGACTTCGGCAAGATCCTTGCGCAAAGCCTCGACATCGGCCTGAAGTTTTGCATTATCCGTATCAGTCTTGGTCACCATCATAAAACTCCTGTGGTTATCCATTAACTTATTCGACACTTGCTTAACGAACCGGACCCCAAAGAAGTTCCACACAAGATTGTGATCATTTGGAGGCACCCGCGTCAAACCGCGGCATTCTGCGCCCCGGGCCAACATATTTTTCCAATAGAAATCCGCTTTTGACAAAAAAGAACGGCCCGTCGTGGGAACGGGCCGTTCATTCCTTGCAGATATCCGGGCGGATTACGGAGTGTGGGGCTCCAAACCATGCCGATCAGCAAGATAATCAGTAAGGCAAACCGACATAGTTTTCTGCAAGCGTCGTCAAACCTGCCTTCGATGACAGGATATATTCCAGTTCGGCGCGACGGATACGACCGTCAAAATCGTGATGATCATCAAAGGTGTGCAGCATCGTTGTCATCCACCAGCTAAACCGCTCCGCCTTCCAGACGCGCGCAAGCGCTGTATCGGAATAGGTTTCAAGCAAATCATCACGGTTCTGCTTGAATTTACCGATCAATGCTTCTGACAGGTAATGCACATCACTCGCCGCAAGGTTAAGCCCCTTGGCCCCGGTCGGCGGCACGATATGCCCCGCATCCCCCGCCAGGAACAGACGCCCGTGGCTCAACGGCTCGGCAACAAAGCTTCGAAGCGGTGCAATGCTTTTTTCAAACACCTCGCCCTCATTGACCAGCTCCCCGTCCGCCTCGCCAAGGCGGACCCGAAGCTCGCTCCAGAACCGGTCATCGGACCAGTCTTCGATCTTATCGCTGCTCGGCACCTGCACATAATGGCGCACCACACTTTCGGATCGCATCGAACAAAGCGCAAATCCCCGGTCGTGGCTCGCATAAATCAGCTCGTCCGCCACCGGCTTTGCCTTCGCCAGAACGCCCAGCCAGCCAAACGGATACACCTTTTCATAAGTCTTGAGTTTCGATTGCGGCATCGTCTGCCGCCCGACCCCGTGGAAGCCATCACAGGCCGCAATATAATCACAGCTCAGTTCAACCGGATTGCCATCCTTGACATATCGAACACGCGGCTTGCTGGTTTCGATATCATGCAGGCTGACATCCTCCGCCTCGAACACGATCTCGCCGCCATGATCAAGGCGCGCCTGTATCAGATCCTTGGTCACCTCGGTCTGGCCGTAAATCATCACGGTCGAACCACCGGTCAGTTCTTCGATATTCACATGCTGGCGCTTGCCATTGACACTGATATAGATGCCGCCATGAATGATGCCCTCGCGCTTCATGCGGGCATCAACGCCGACCCGCTCCATCAGGCCGACCGTCCCCATTTCAAGAACACCGGCCCGAATGCGCCCCTCGACATAGGCGCGGTCCTTGCGCTCAAGGATAATGCTGTCAATTCCCTGCACATGCAGCAGATGCGAAAGCAGCAACCCCGAAGGACCGCAGCCGATAATGGCAACAGGGACATGCATGACGTAAACCTCACTTGACTATTCTTGTTGGTTTTGCGGAACAAGAACCGTTCCAATAAGGAAAGAATACGTCTGATTTCACATGGGAAGAATGGACAAACCGGGAAAAGGATAGGACAAATCGAACATCTATACCGCAATGGTTATCGCAACATATCCCGATGGTTTTGATCAGGACGCTGATGGTCAAGGGATCATCAAAAGGCGGTCAAAAACCGCCAACCTGATCTGCCCCCACCTGATCTGCCCCGCTCGGATTTCCCGGCACGCGCCCCTGCCCGTTAACCGTCATTTTCGGTCCGGGCGTGGCACTTGCGGTTTGTTCGCACACTCCCCAACCCCGGCACATGGCCCGGCCTTCGGGGGTATCAAGGAACCCGTCAAACGCATCGCGCAACACTTTGCCTTGCGGGTGATCCCGGGAAAACAGGATGAACATGGTATCTGACTGCACCGGATCGGTGATGCCATAGCGTTTCACCGCATCCTCGCCCAGAACCCGCGCCATATCCATCAGGCCGACATCCTTTTCGTCAAAATAGATATCAGCCCGCCCGGCATCCAGAAACCGCCATGCGGCTTCCGATGACGTGACAATATCAGCCTGAATGCCCAGACGGCGAAATTCAACCTCGTACCAATAACTGGCAACCCCGACCGGACGCAGCCCCAGGGGGGCAATATCGGCGATTGCGTTAACATCAAGCCCGACCGGAAACCTGTCCTTGCGATAAAATCCGATCTGTCGCGCCCTTGCGATTGGATAGCGCGGATAAAGCACCTCGGCCGCGCGTTCGTCGGTCCAGATCCAGCTGAATGTCGCGGCATATTGCCCCGCAATGGTCTGCTCATAAGCACGCCGCCACGGCACAAAAACATACCGCACCCGGTATCCCATCGCCTCGAATACCTCGGTCACCCGCTTGGTGTGAATGCCGTATCCGGCGGCATTTTCCGTAATCATCGGCGGCCATTCGCCTACCGCAAACAGAACTTCGGGCTTCTGCGCCGATGCTTCTGTGGTTTTGCCGACTTCCTGCGCGACCGCCCCTGTCAAACCCGGGACCATGCCGCAAACCGCCCCCCACACGATCTGCATCATCAATGCTAGTACCGGCAAAACAATACCCGTTCGTCTTTTCCCCACACCATACTCCTGCATGGTTCCGGCATATGCTGCCGCCTTACCCCGATAGGTCACTTTATTGTTTTTTCTGAACTTATCTTATGTTGATAAGCCTGACGGATTATTAAACGCCAAATTCGCTATTTTTCATACGCGCGATCACGATACCGGATCAAAATGCCTTTAATTTCATCAACATGTAACGACGCATAAAGTTTAACCTTTCCACTGTCGCCCTGTCTTGACCTGTATGCTAAGGTAAGTTCCGGTTATTGCACCGGCCCCGTCAAAAGCCTTTTGAAACCGACCAAACGGGACAATGACAGAACACAGCCACTGCGCCATTTTCACCGATCTTGACGGCACTCTGCTTGATCATGACACCTATTCCTGGGCCCCGGCAGCCCCGGCGATTGAACGCATAAAAAAGCTCGGCATTCCGCTGATTGCGATCTCGTCAAAAACGCTGGCCGAACTTTCCCATCTCAATGCCACGGATCATCTGTTTGATGGATTGATTGGCGAAAATGGCGGCGTGATCCGCCTTGGCAATCAAACCGAACAACCCGGCCCCGCCACCGAAACCATTGATGCCGCCCGCGATGCCATCCGGGCGGCCCTCTCCATTCCCGTCACCAGTTTCCGCAGCACATCGCCCGAAATCATCGCCGCCCAAACCGGCCTTTCCCCCGATGATGCCGCGCGCGCCGGACTTCGGCACTGCTCCGATCCGCTGATCTGGGCACCGATGGACAAAGATGTCACCATCGCGCGTGCCATTGCCGAAACATTTGGCCTCAAACTGGTCAAGGGCGGGCGCTTTCACACCCTTTGCGGCCCGACCGACAAGGGGGCCGCCATGGCGCGCATGCTGGAACTATTGGCGCAAAACGGCGTTCTGCCTTCAACGGGTTTAACGCCTTGCACAATCGCCTTGGGGGATTCCGCCAATGACGCCACCATGCTTGCCGCGGCCGATATCGCAATCCAGATACCGCAAAAACACGCAATCACAACAACCGCATTGATACAGGATCCAAAACTGATCATCGCGCCTGAACCCGGCCCTTCGGGCTGGAACGCAGGCGTAAACTCCCTTCTCGATCAATTGACCAATACCAATAACAAAAGCGAGGTACTTCATGGCTGATTTTCATCAGGGCGGGCCGATCACGACCCTGCACCGCATCATCGACCGCAACCCCGAAGAACTCGCTTATGAAATGACCGCCTTCGCCCGCCAGCGTCGGCAAACCCTGATCCTGCCCTGCCTGTATTCCGAACTTGAAACCCCGGCCATGACCACCATCCTTAATGGATTGAAACAGGCCACCTATATCGATCAGATCGTTGTCGGGCTGGACCGGGCGGACGCCACGCAATACGCCTATGCGCGGGAATTTTTCAAAGACCTGCCGCAACATGTCCGCATCCTCTGGAATGACGGCCCGCGCCTGCGCAGCGTCCATGATCGTCTGGCGGAATATGATCTGGCCCGCTATGAACCGGGCAAGGGCCGCAATGTCTGGTACTGCCTTGGCTATACGCTGGCATCGGGCCGAAGCTCGGTCATCGGCATTCATGATTGCGACATCGCAACCTATAAGCCCGATCTGCCGGCCCGTCTGATGTATCCGATTGCCAACCCGGCGTTTAATTTCGCCTTTGCCAAGGGTTATTACGCCCGCGTTGCCAATGGCACGCTCAAGGGCCGCGTCTGCCGCCTGTTTGTCACCCCGCTGATCCGCGCACTTAAACAGGTCGTCGGCAAAACCGAATTCCTCAATTACCTTGATTGCTTCCGCTATTCGCTATCGGGGGAAATGGCGATCCGCACTGACGTTGCCTATGGGCTGCGTGTGGCATCCGACTGGGGCCTCGAAGTTTCTATGCTGTCGGAAATGTATCGCAACCACACGGTTCACCGTCTGGCACAGGTCGATATCGCCGATATCTATGATCACAAGCACCGCGAATTTGACCCGGCTGAAAAGGATGATGGCCTGTCACGCATGGCAAGCGATATCGCCAAATCCCTGTTCCGCAAACTCGCCACCCAGGGCACGGTTTTCTCGCATGAAACCTTCCGAACCCTCAAGGCAACCTATTATCGCACCGCCCTTGACCTGATTGAACAATACCGCGCGGACGCGCTGTTTAACGGCCTTAAAATCAATCGCGACGAAGAAGAAAAATGCGTCGAGGTGCTGGCCGAAGTCATCATGAGTGCCGGCCAGCATTACCTTGATAACCCGCTCGAAAGCCCCTTCATTCCAAGCTGGCAGCGCGTTGAAAGTGCGATGGGCGATATCTTCGAACAGCTCTCGGCTGCTGTCGAAGACGACCTGAACGATGCAGGGATCGGCACTTGACGCGCACCTGCCCATCGCAATAGGTCAAATATGATACTGGCATTCATAATCAAACCGGATGCCAAGTATCTGATCAATCAGGTCCCTGTCCCGATTGCGCGTGCGCACCGGTAACAAAACGCGCAACCAGTGCTGATCGGTGCGCACGGCAAGGGTGACATGATAGAATTTCGGCTCCCCGCACATCATCGTGTTGAACAATGCCGCCGTCAGGCAGGTGCCGTATTTCATGTCGATCTCGCGCGGGCTGGCGCGCTGGAAACTCTCCCGGTTCAGGGACACAATCGACGGGGCATCGATCCGCACCACGAAATCTTCCTTGATCGGCATATATTCATAGATGGTGATATCGTCGAGCCAGCGGTGCAACCGCTCTGCGCTCAGAATGTCGCGCGACGGCACGATCTGCTCCGGGTCTTCTGCACGCGCCTCATGCCAGAGCCGGACCAGATCCGCAACATGCGGTCCGATATTTTCGGGCAATTCATCAAGTTCGAAATCTGTCGTCTCGGCCATTCTGTTGCGTGACCTTCTGCTTCTCCCACATTAGTAAAATTGGGAATACAAGGTGAAATAACAAGATGCGGCTGATTAAATCCGCCGCCTCATACCTTGTGCAGAAAATGCACCACCAGAACCTGAATGACCGGATCACCCTTCCGGCATCTTGTGCGCACCGGCAACATCAACCGCAACCAGTTTTCCCATTGCTTGCGCTCGACCCCGATCATGTGGATTTGCGCCTGTCCGGTTTTGATCACTTCGCACAGGGTCGGATAGACCGTTGTTCCGAAATCCAGATCGATCTGGCGCGGGGTTGATCCCTGATAATTCTCGCCACTGGCCGCGATCATGTTCGGCGCATCGCGGCGAATGACGAAATCATTGCGATCGGGCTGATATTCGTAAATGCCGATATCATCGCACCATGGGGCCAGCATGTCGGAATCCAGATCACGCCGGTCGGGAATATCCCCGTCACGGCAGGCATCCTGCCAAAGCGCAAGCAATCGGGAAACCTGCCCGTCCACATCGTCTGGCAAGTCATCCAGCCGAATTTCCTGCGCATAGGCCATCGCGCAACAAGCTCCCCGACACGTCCATTCTATCGATATCGATCATAGGAACGCATAAGGCTGCAATGCAAGGCGCAAACATCAGTTTTTTCTGATTTTAAGTAACGCAACACAGCAATCAGGCCGAAAACCCACCTCAAACCGGCATCGCATCGCGATAACGTTGCAACAACCGGCTATCAATGCGATTGCGCCCGTCGATATTTGAAATCCACACGATCTGATAGGGGGCTAGCGCAAGGATACCGTTGAAATCCTCGATCACCTGCTGGGACAGCAGGTCGGTCCAGCCCTCGGTCATGATCAGGTTGATCTTCGAAAGATCAAGGTCCTGCACCTGATCGGTCAGGTTGAACACACAGAAAATGCTTTGATCGTTCAGATGGCTTTGCCGCCACACGCCCAGCAATTCCGGGCCAAGGTTCAGGGTATATTGCGTCGCATTGGGATGAAATGCCGGCTGCCCCATGCGGATCGACATCAATGCACGCAACTGGTCAAACGCTCGCTTGGCGATGCCTTCTTCCGATAACCGTTCCTCGGCCTCCTCAAGCTGCCAGATTTTGCGGTTAAGCCTGCGCGGAATGCCGGTTTCCTCATATCCCGTCTGATCATTTTCGGTGGCAAAGATCGTCTGCACGTAAATCGCCGGAACGCCCTCAAGCGACATGGCAATCGCCTGGCTCATCACAAACCGTTCCAGTCCGTATGTGCGATCCCCGCCAAAACTCTCCGCCAGCATGCTAAACAGCGTGACGTTAAGTTCATAGGCCTTCTGCCCGCCGCCCTTAAGCGACCGGTAACTGACCTGCCCGCCCATCTTGCGCGCATGGTCGGTCATCACCTCGATATCCGCATCCGGGATCAGGTTCTCGGCCGGGCGCAATCCAATACCATCATGGCTGGCGGTGAAATTGAAAAACGTGCAACCCGCCGGTGCTGGTGGCATCGACATGATGCATTTGCGGATATAATCGCTGCGCCCCGATAACAGCGCATGAATGATCACCGGCGGCAGGCTGAAATTATAAATCAGATGCGCCTCGTCCTGATTACCGAAATAGGACAGGTTTTCAAGCAGCGGCAGATTGGTTTCGGTAATGAACAAAACATCGGGATGTACCGCCGTGGTCGCCAGTCGCAATGCCTTGATGATCTTGTGCGTCTGATCCAGATTGATCGAACTGGTCCCGGCCACCTTCCAGATAAAGCCGATGGCATCCAGCCGCACGACCCGGACGCCATGTTTAAGATATTCCAGAACGATCTTCAGGATTTCAAAAAACACATCCGGGTTGCCGTAATCCAGATCGACCTGATCATAGCTGAACGTGCACCAGACATGCTTTTCACCATCCGATGTCGTGACCTTGCTTAACAGCGGATGGCTGCGCGGGCGCACCACATCGGAAAGATCATCATCGGGACTGGCGGTTTTGATGTAATCGACACCGGGCTTTTCCCCGGCAAGAAACTGTTTGAACCACACATGGGACGCCGAAATATGGTTCGCCACCAGATCGGCCATCACGGTCGCATCCTTGGATAATGCCTTCACATCATCCCACGTGCCAAGTTCCGGGCGCAACGTACTGAAATCGCTGACCGAAAAACCATCATCGGACGTAAAGGGGTGAAACGGCAGGATATGAATGCCCGTCAGCCAGTCCTTAAGCCACGTGCGATAAAAATCGCCAAGACTTTCAAGCCCATGATGCCCGTCGCGCGAAATACTATCACCATAGGTAATCAGAAACGCATCGCGCTGATCCCATTTGCGAAGATATTCCTCGCACGGCTCCGCCCCATCACCCTCAAGCGGCAATCCCAGCACTTCAAACACCCGGCGCACCAGATCGGCGTGATCATGTTCCGGATACACATCCGCAAGCAGATTGCGCATTGCACTTGCGAACGCAATACGCCCCGAGGTTCCGATAACGCGATCCATGCTGGCTCCTTTGGGCAGGCAAATCAGGAATTCACCTTAATCAAATAATGATTTTGCCTATGATGCAAGCAACGATTTCAAAGTGCTAACAAAGCAGGCAGCCGAACCTTTCAAAAGCTGATCCCGGCCCAAAGACAATCAATCACGCAACAAAAAACCTACCCGGCACATGGCCGGGTAGTGATTGAAATCTGAAAATCCGCATCCGGCAGAAGGCATTCCGGGTTCTGTTCATGACTACTCGGCAACCGCCCCTGCAACAAAGCCGGCAGACGGCACAACCGATGACCGACGCTCAAGCTGACGCCGCAACACCGGTCGCACGAACAAAATCGCAACGAACAGCCCGGCCGCCAGACTGATGCCATAAAACAGCATGAAGTGCTGATAACCCAGCCACGGCGCAACCACGCGTGCCGCCCCGAACGCAGATGCACAAAACCACGACACGGAACTTACCGCACCAAGGATCGTGCATATCAAAAGCCTGACCGATGACGCTTTTTCCTGTTTGTCGGCGAATACAGGAAAAGCATAAAGGTGAAGGAAAAAGCCATTGATCGTCAGGATAGTGACGACCGTAACCTTGGAAAATACCTTGCCGTTCGCAGTGATGGCGGCAACATCAAACCCGATGCCAAGCCCGATCAATGCCACCCCGGACACCCAAAGCAGCCCCAACAGCCAAGCCGTGTAAACGGCATCCCTGCCGAGGTCATACCTGCCTTCCTGATACTGACCACGCAGCATCGCAATGTCTGCCCGCGCCACCAGAACAAACGCAAATGCGAATGCAAACAGGTGCATCATCAAAACGGACTGCCGTATCAACGGCACTAAAAATTCATGGGGATCAACGCCCAGCACGATCTTACACTCCTTGTGCCCCTCCCCTATTTCGCTCCTGCACAAAATTTACGTGTGTCAGACCATAAAAAAAATTCTATATTTATGATTATCTCATTCAAAAAAGTTGAAGCTTCATGTCCGGCATCACCCTTGATCAATTGCGGGTCTTCGTCACCATTGCCGACCTCGGAAGCTTCGCCGCCACCGCGCGGCACCTGAACCGGACACAATCTTCGGTCACCTACACGATCCAGAAACTCGAAGAACAGACCAATCTTGAACTGTTTGACCGGACGGCCTATCGCCCGACCCTGACCAAGGCGGCACACTCCCTGCTGCCCCACGCGCGCAAGGTCATGGCGGATATTTCAAATTATCGCCAGCACGCCAAAGGCATCGCGAACGGGCTCGAAGCCGCGATCACGATCACAATCAGTCAATACGCGCCAAACGCTCCGCTGATGGAGGTTCTGTCGGTTCTCGCCCGGAAATTCCCGACAGTCCGCGTAAGCCTGTCAACGGTAACGATCCAGACAACCGAAGTCCTTGATAACGGCGCGTCCGATCTTGCGATTTTGCCGGAATTCATTCCCTTTGGCTCCGACTACGCCCGGGCCGCCTGCGGTCGCGTCAGAATGTGCGCCGTGGCACGACCGGACCATCCGCTCGCCTGGTTTCCGGGAAAAATCCATATCGATGCGATGCACGCCCACACCCAGATCATCACATCGGCGCGCGATGCCCCGACCCTGCAACGCAATCATGCCGTTCAGGCCCTGAATTACTGGAAGGTCAATGACCTTGAAACCAAACTTGCTATGATTTTACGCGGGATTGGCTGGGGCGGCATGCCCGAACATATGGTCGCCGACCATATCCGCAACGGAACCCTCGCCCTGCTCGATCCCGAAAGCTGGGATGGACTAAATCACATGCCGACCCTCGATATTGTCGTCGCCCACCGTCAGGACAGGCCGCTTGGCCCGGTTGCACAATGGATTTTTGACCAATTGAAGGAAGCCCAGCAGTAATCAACCCCGTCGCGCCTGCTGCCGAGTTGCAAAATCAGTCGCCGTCAGATGGATCTTCGGGCCTATAGATTACATTTTCCGCGCCCTCGCCCCCCATGAAGACGACAACGACACGTGCAGGCACATCACCGTCATTGATCCCTTCATGCCAGTAATCCATTGCCTCAAGCACGCCTTCACCGGCGCGATATGTGGTTTTTCCCCCGTCGCCGTAATCAACCGTGATCTGCCCTTCAAGGATATATCCATAGGTCGGCACGCCATGCTTGTGCCAGCCGGTTTTCTGCCCCGGCGCCATCGTCGCCAGCACCGATCTGATCCTGGCCTTTCCCTTGGGATAGCTCACCTGCTCGCCGACAAAATTCACACCGCTATCAAGCAGCTTCACCCCGTCATGAACATCCTTGGCGGGCACGCTTTTCTCCGGATGTTTTTCCATCAGATTTTCCATGTTCTGCGAACGCTCCCGCGTCGATTGATTCCGTAATCGGTAAATCATAGGCCGATGATGCGCCTAAATCATAAAAAACCGGGCATCATCACCACGACACCCGGTTTTCATCAACGGTTCAGTATCGCCAACCTTTACGGCGCAATCGTCACCTCAACCAGCGCATGGGTGCGGTTGGTATCGATATGCGCAATCGCACGGCGCAGGATTTCCGGCAAATCGGCCGCCCGTTCGGCCTTGGCGGTCCATGCCCGGCTGGCTTCCGCAACCTTGGTGAAATCGGGGCTCGGTTTAAGCCCGGTCAGGGGCATCTGGTTGGTTTTCGCGGCATAGCCATCGGGATACATCCCGGTCACCGACTGGCGCACCGCCCCCCATTCATTGTTGTTCAGAACAAGGATCAGGATCGGAAGCTCCAGCGCCTCGGCAATCTGGTGGCACGCCGTCGGATTGGCAAACATGTATGATCCATCGCCCATGGTCGCGATCACCAGCTTGTTTTTATCGGCCAACTGATAGCCCATCGACGCCGGGAAGGACCAGCCAAGCCCGCCGGAATGCGGTTCCTGATACCAGCTACCATGTTCCGAAAGCGAAAGCGGCTCCAACGGGCAGCCAAGCTCGGAAAACACCGTTGCCGACCGCCCGGCAATCGCCTCCGAAAGGCACCGCGAAACAAACGCCTTGCTCATCGGGTCAACCGATCCGGCATCCGCCGCCGCCAGCACCTTTTTGCGCGTCCCCGCATTGATCGCCGCGACCTTTTCGCGCCGGTCCGCACAGGTTTGGCGATGATCGCCATGATGATGATCCAGCACGTCGGCCAGCGCCATGATCACATCGCCGGTTTCCCCGGCAAGCGAAAGATCGGCGGCAAAATTGCGCCCCGGAAAACGCGAAAAAAGCGGGTTCTGCCCGATCTGGATCACCTTGCAATCATCGCGCAATTTATGGATCTCCGGCGACCACGGGGCCAGACAATCAATCACCAGAACCGCATCAGCGTCTTTGAGCCACGGTGCCGGGTCCATCCCCGCCATCATCGGATGATCGGTGCCAAGGGCAAGCTGGATCGCCCAATATTGCACCACCGGAATGCCCCACTGATCCACCAGTGACGACAGGCGATCAAACGCCTCGACCGTGCCCGTGCCGCGCTGCGCGATGATCACCGGATTTTTCGCATTGGCAAGGATGCGCGCCGCATCCTCAAGGCTTTCCTTGGGCGGCATCACCCGGACCGGCTGCATGCGAAGCGGCGCGTCAATCGCATCCCCCGGACAGGGTTCGCACAAAACCTCGCGCGGTAGGGACACATAAACCGGCCCCTTGGGGACCGAGGACGCGATTGCATAGGCCCGATCAACAACATCGGGCACCTGTTCGGGGAATTTAAGCTCGTATTCCCATTTCGATGCCTCGCGCACCATCGCCGCCTGATCACGCATTTCCTGGCCCCAGCCAATCGGCACGGTCCGCGCGCCAAGCCGCCCCTGTTCCATCACGGGCGTGCGTCCTGACATCAGGATCACCGGCACATGCTCCGTCGCGGCATTGATCGCGCCAATCGCGCAATTAGCCAACCCGACATTGGTATGCGCCATCACTGCCTGGGTTTTGCCGGTCGCAAGGTAATAGCCATGCGCCATGCCCATCGCGGCATTTTCATGCGGCATGACAAGCGCATTGGGAAGCTCGATATCCTTCGCATTGGCTTCGGCCAGCCCTTCGATGATCGGCGGAAAATCGGTGCCGGAATTGGCAAAGATATAATCCACCCCGATCGCTTTCATCCGCGCCAGAACGGCCCCGCCCGCGGTCAGCGTGATGTGCGCCTTGTCATTTTTCATTTGACGTTCCTGCCATATTTCTATATTTGAAATTTGATTTATAATATAGTTTATTCTTGAAATCGCGCTCCCGTCAAGGCACCGCGACGCAAAATCATGCGCGTGCAACATATGCCACCCGGGCAAAGGATACGGATCATGACAAGCCAGCTAAACGGATCGGTGCTCAAGGCCTTCCGCATTCTTGAACTGTTTGCCGAGGGACGGTCTGAACTGACCGCCAGCGACACGGCGGCGGCCCTTGGCATCAACATGATCACCGCCCACCGGTTCCTGCATACGCTGGAACAGGCAGGCGCACTTCGCATGGTCGCGCGCGGGGTGTTCCGGCTGGGCTATGTCTTTGCCGATCTGGGGGATCGTGTACTGCGCGATGGCAGCCTGCCCAACCTGATCCAGCCGGTGCTGGACGATCTGGCGCGCCGCGTGGGGGATGCCTGCATGGCCACCGAATTTGACCGCGACATGGCGGTCTGCATCGCCAAGGCCCTGCCGGATCGGTCGCTTTATGTCGATATCCGCATCGGATCGCGCCTTGATGCCTTTTGCACCGCCCATGGCAAACTCTGGCTGGCCTTCATGGGAAGCGATGAACAGGATCGTTATTTTGATCAGGTCCGCCTGACCGGCATGACCGAACGCACCATCACCGATCTGGCGGCGCTCAAATCGGAGCTTCGCACCATCCGCGAACAGGGTTTTTCAACAAATAACGGCGAACGCGAAAGCGACATTTACGCCGTCGCCGTCCCGATCCTGACCCAGCATGGCCGCATGGTTTCCGCCATTTCGGTATTCGGCGCATCCCCGACCCTGATCGAACAGAAACGCGATCACGTTCTGGCGGCCCTGCACGACGCTGCCGAAAACGGCACACGCGCCCTTTACGGGCATTTCTGATCGTCACAATCGTTCAAGACGACATCCGGCAAACCATGCAACATTTCCGGCAGTGGCCCCAAAACCGGAAAGGCGTGCAACATGGTGATTGAAAATCTGCTGCTGCTTTGGCTGGCGGCCCTGCCGCTGATGGGCAGCCCCGGCCCCGCCACCATAAGCCTGGCCGCAAGTGGCTCGGCCTTTGGCATTCGGCCAAGCCTTGGCTATCTCGGCGGGATCATCATCGGCACCACGGCCGTTTTGCTGCTGGTCGCCACCGGCATTGCGACCGCCCTTCTCGCCCATCCAATTGCCGGTCAGGTCCTGACGGCGATTGCCGCGCTTTATATCCTTTATCTGGCATGGAAAATCGCCACCGCCCCGATCAGGCCCGCCCAAGGAACAGCCAGCAAATCGCCCGAAACCACTCCTGAACCCAAAGCCCCCGATTTCCGCGGCGGTGTGATGCTGGCAATCGCCAATCCCAAGGCCTTCGCCGCCATCGGCGCGGTCTATGCCGCCCATGCCATCGCGCCACATTCCCTATGGCTGGATAACACCCTTAAAATCGCCGCTCTGGCGCTGGTGATCGTGCTGGTCAATAGTCTGTGGCTGGTTTTCGGGGCGGGCTTTGCGCGCCTGCTATCCGATCCGCGTTTCGGGCGGATCATCAATATCCTGTTTGCCGCCCTGCTGATCGCATCCCTCGCCATGGCCCTGCTGTCGATGCCATAGGAACAATCGCACAGGCCGGTTCAGGCAACCTGAACCGGCTCCCCGTCACGGGCTGGTTTGGTGCTGCGGATCGTGCCCGGCGATTTGCCCGTCGTGCGTTTGAACGCGCGGCTGAATGCCGCCTGCGAGCCATAGCCAAGCCGCTCCGCCACCACGTCAATCGCCATGCGATCACGCGTGATCCACTGGCTGGCAAGGCGCATGCGAAGCTCGGTGACATAGCGAAGCGGCGTCACCCCGGCGACCTCAAGGAACCGTTCGGCAAAGACCGAGCGTGAACTGCCCATTTCCGATGCCATCATCTCGACGGTCCAGTTCCGGCCCGGATCGCGATGGATGGCGGCAATCACACGCCCCATGCGCGGGTCGCGCAATGCCTCGACCCAGCCTTGCGCATCGCCGCATCCGCATTCGACCCAGTCACGCACGATTGATGCCGATACCACATCGGCAAGCCGCGTCAGGATCCCGGCAAAACCGGCGCGCTCGGTCGAAACTTCGCGCGCCATGGCTTCCAGCACCGGTAAAAGTTCGGGGTTTCGATCAATAAGGGTGCCGACCTGCATCACCTCTGGCATCATGCTGACCAGCGGATGCATCCCGCCAAGGTCAAATTCCATGCAGCCGCTGAAAATCAGGGTATCGGTGCTGCGGCACTGCTCCGCCTTGCAGGCATGAATATCATCCACCCGGCGGCAGATCGTCGTGACACTGTAATCGGTGACATCAAGGCACGGGATGGATGGATCAGACAGCAGCGCATGAATGCCCCCGCGCGGCAAAAGCACCGCATCACCGGCCTCAAGCGTATGGACAACCCCGCTATCGGTGCGCAGGTAAACCCGCCCGCGCGCGATGAAATGGAACTGTGCGCGCGTCGGGTCCTCGCCAAATCGCACGCCGAATGGCGGGGAAATCTGGATGCGGTTGTAATGCAGCCCGTCAAGCCGCATGCCGAGCAAAAGCTCGCTGATCAGGTCACTGGAAAGCATCTGCATGTCATCAGTTCCGGCATCTTTCGGACGATTGATCAATAATCAAGGAGAAACTGGCATAGCCCGTCCGGCACGTCCACTCTATTCTGTTTGCAATGCACAAACACTCTATCCGAGAGGACATTCGATGACTGAGACAGTAAATAAGCCCACGGCTGCTGCTGCGCAAGGCGCGCCGGCCTGGTGGGCGGTTATTTCCATGACATTGGGGGTTTTCGGGCTGGTCACCGCCGAATTCCTGCCCGTAAGCCTGCTGACCCCGATGGCCGATGACCTGCAAATTACCGAGGGTCTGGCGGGTCAGGCGATGTCAACCACCGCCATTCTCGCCCTGATCACAAGCCTTCTGACCGCAACCGTAACCCGCAGCATTGACCGCCGCTATGTCCTGCTGGGCTTTTCGGTGCTTCTGACCATCTCGAACATCATGGTCGCCACCGCGCCAAGCTTTGCGGTGCTGCTGGCCGGTCGTGTTCTGCTGGGGATCGCACTTGGCGGTTTCTGGACCATGTCGGCCGCCACCGTCATGCGCCTTGTCCCGGAAAAAAGCATTCCGCGCGCGCTCTCCATCCTGTTTAGCGGTGTTTCGGCTGCCACCATCTTTGCCGCTCCGCTCGGAAGCTATCTTGGCGATGTGATCGGCTGGCGCGATGTGTTCCTGCTCGCCTCCCTGCTCGGCGTGCTCGCCCTTGTCGTGCAGTTCCTCACCCTGCCGAAAATGCCGCCGCGGGGCCGTGCAACACTACGGACATTGGTCGAGGTCATCAGCCGCCCGCGCATGAAATTCGGCCTGTTTTCGCTCGTCCTGATCATTACCGGCCATTTCGCGCTCTTCACCTATGTCCGGCCGTTCCTTGAAAACATCACCGGCGTTGCGACGGCGGGCGTTTCGGGCATTCTGCTGGGCTTTGGTCTGGCCAATTTCATCGGTACCTATGTCGGCGGCGCGCTGGTTGCCCGGTCGCTTCGCATGACGATTGCCCTGATGCCGATGATCATGGGCTTGGCCGGGATCGGCATGGTGTCCATCCAGGGCGCGATTGTCCCGACCACCGTGCTTGTCGCGATCTGGGGCATGGCCTTTGGCGGGGTGCCGGTTGCATGGTCAACCTGGATCACGCGCACCGTGCCGGACGAAGCCGAAAGCGGCGGCGGCCTTCTGGTCGCGGGTTTCCAGCTTGCCATTGCGACGGGCTCTGGCGTTGGCGGCCTTCTGTTTGACGCCAGCGGCGCGCTGGGCGTCTTCACCATCGCCGGCATGTTGCTGGTGGGGGCCTCGATCATCGTGACACTGGGTCTGCGGACCGCCCCTGTTCCCGCAACCGAACAGGCTTAAGCATCGCCCCACCCCCACCCTGATGCTTGACGCGCAGACCCAGCACCCCGGCAGTTCCCCTGACTGCCGGGGTTTTCTTTATGCAGCCCCCCATCACGCTGCCTTCAACCAATCAAATAAATGCACGCGGAAGTTAATATGCATCAGCTCCGTTCCACCTGAACTAGTTTAAGAATCACTGCGTTATCAACAATCCCCGATAACGTAAAGGAGTCTGACATGTTGTGGAATGGATCGAAGATCACTGGCTACGCCATCTCGGCAAGTGACGGCAAAATCGGCAAGATCAGCGACTTTTTCTTCGATGACACCAACTGGCTCGTCCGGTGGCTGGTTGTCGATACCGGCAATTGGCTCTCCAGTCGCAAGGTTCTGCTGCCGACATCGGCAATGGACCACCTCGATACCGACAAAGAGGAATGCTCCATAAAACTGACAAAGAAGCAGATCGAGGAAAGCCCGAAGGTAGACACGGACAAGCCCGTGTCGCGACAGATGGAAACCGACGTTTACGGTTACTACGGATACAGCCCGTATTGGAATAGCGGCTATGGCATGACCGGCGGTGCGGGCATGGCCGGTGGTTACGGTTACATGGGCGGAATGGGCGGCGCGATGCCGGTTTCATCCGCCTCAAAGCAGCGCGAGGAGGAAATGATCCTTGCCCGCAAAAACAGCGGTGACGTGCATCTGCGCAGCGTCGAAGAGGTCACCGGCTATCACATCAATGCCACCGACGGCGAGATCGGTCACGTCGAGGACGTCATCATCCAGGATGCCGATTGGGGCATTCATTACCTCGTCATCGATACCAAAAACTGGTGGGCCGGCAAGAAGGTGCTGATCTCCCCGCGCTCGGTAAAGGACATCAATTCGGAGGACGAACTGGTGAATATCAGCGTCAATCGCCAGAAGATAAAAGACAGCGAGGCCTACGACGCCTCTGAAATGATTGATCCGGCCTTTGAAGAAAAATTCCGGGCCTATTACGGCATCACCTCGGTCGCCGCCTGATCGCGCTAAGGCGTGATACTGGCCGATCACTGGCACGGCAACGGACCGGGCGGTGTTCCCGGTCTGGTTCTGACGATACTCATCGCGTTCCGGCCTGTCCGCGCCGTCCGGGGCCGCGCCGTCCGGGGCCGCGCCGTCCGGGGCCGCGCCGTCCGGGGCCGCGCCGTGTGACCCTAAGAACGTCTCTCATTCATAAGGACTGCCACCATGACAAATATCCGAACCATGCTTGTTGCGCTCGCCCTCACAGGGGCGACCGCCCTGCCAATCTCGATCACCACGGCCCCGCTCGCACATGCGGCTTCGGTCGAGGAACTCAACACTGAATCAAATCAGTCCCTGCAAAAGCTCTATGGCACCCACCCGGTCGCCCAACAGCTTTCCAAGGATGCCAAGGCGATCCTGGTGTTCCCGCGCATCATCAAGGCGGGTCTGGTCTTTGGCGGTGCCTATGGCGAGGGCGTCCTTCTTGAGGACGGCAAGATCGACAAGTATTACAACTCCGTTTCGGCCTCCTGGGGCCTTCAGGCCGGCGCGCAATCCTTTGGCTATGCCGTGTTTCTGATGACCGACAAGGCGATAGACTATCTCGACAAATCCAACGGCTGGGAAATCGGCGTTGGCCCGACCGTGGTGGTGATGGACGAAGGTGCGGCCAAGAACCTGTCCACATCAACCCTAAAGGATGATGCCTATGCCTTCATCTTCGATCAGGAAGGCCTGATGCTCAGCGTCAGCATCGAAGGCACCAAGATTTCCCGCATCAAGCAATAAACCCGCCCAAAAAACGCAAGAATGAGCAAGGAAATGCGTCATGCAAATTCAGGTCAATACCGACAATAACATAGCGGGCGGAGAAGAACTCTCCGCCCGCATTGCGACCCGGATCCACAACCATCTGGATCGCTACAGTCGACACATCACCCGTATTGAAGTCCACCTTTCCGATGCAGATGGCGACAAATCCGGCCGGTCCGACAAGCATTGCCTCATCGAGGCCCGCCTGGAAGGACGCCAACCCGAAGTGGTCAGCGAACAGGCCGCCACGCTTGAAGGCGCATATTCTGGTGCGGCCAGGAAAATGCAGCACGCTCTGGCGACAACGCTGGGCAAGCTTGACCATGCCAAGGGTGCCGAAACCATCCGCACCGGCGAAATGTAACATTGCGCGATGACTTTGGCCTTCCGGCCTTTCCATGGCAAAGTCTGGGGCTGGGGCTGGGGCTGGATCAGGCTTGCCACCATCACCCGCCCGTTTCAGATGCAGAAGGCAGGCCAGGTTCATCGGCATGCGCCCCATGCGCATCAAGCCCGGCCAAAAGCCCGGCTTCTGAAAAAGGCAGCTTGACCTTTCGGGGTGTTTTGCCCGAAAGCTGCCCGGCGGCGAGGTTGCCCCGGCGTTTGACTTCACTTTTCATAATGATGATGCCCTGTCTGAATAGACCGCAACGCACACGGAAATAGTATGCCGCTTGTCCGAAACCGGTAATCAGCTAAACAATTCGCTATGCGATCCAAGGCGGGCAAGCCTGAGGATGTCGGCCCCGTCTTTCCGGTGGATCAGCAGCAGATCGGGCTTCAGGTGGCATTCCCGGTAGCCGCGCCAGTTCCCTGAAAGATCGTGATCATGATATTGCGCATCCAGCGGTTTGTCCGCGACAAGGTCCTCAAGAACCGGCATCAGGATCGCATCAATATCTGATCGAAAACGGCCCTTTGCCTCACGTTTATAGTCGCGCTTGAATCTGGTCGAATACTCAATCGTCCTCATGCAGCCCTGCCATCAGGGCATGGACACTCTTGGATTTTTTGCCGCGACCGGCTTCCAGTTCTTCGATGGCCTCCCGCGTTTCCGCGTTGGGCACCTTGACATCAAACGGCAGGCGCTGCTCGTCGGCAATGCGCAGCATCAGCAACCGGATGGCATCGGAAACCGTCAACCCCATCGCATCAAGCGCGCTGGTTGCCCGCATTTTCGTGCCGCTGTCAATTCTTGCCCGGACATAGGTTTCGGTGGCGGACATCGGAAATCTCCTTATAAACGACGTAGTCTTATTGTAGTCCTCACCGGACGATTCCGCAAGCCGGAACCAGAAACATCCCCTCCCAATCCCCCATCATTCCGGCGCTAGGTGGGAACCCATCTATCAAAACGCGAGGCCCCAAACAAAACCCGGCCCAGTCTCCCGAGCCGGGTGGTTCAAACCCTCAAGTCATTCGCCGCATGAGACGGTCATAGCCAAATCAAACGTTATCTCCCTTGGCATAGACACACCACCACAACTAACTTCTCAAAATTATTACTACCAACAGATACCCAATATTATTTCGTTATGTGTTTTTTCATTTCAGATATCTTCGAATTCACTGCATAAATATGCCCTTCCACTGCTTCCTTACTTTTAAGCGCCCCCGAAAGTAACTCACTCTCAATCGCGACAATCTCACGTTCCAGAAAGTCTATTGCATTTTTTAGATGCTGCTGCTGCATTTCGGCTATTCGAATTGCGGACGTGGTCTCTGGAGTTCCCGGAAACCATAGCCCAACTCCCGCGTAAGCATGTCCATAATCGGATCGCAGCTCATCTCTTTCGATCTGGTAACGAGAACGTCTTCCCATCTGTTCTATTCCTTTTTGATGCATTCATTAAGCGTATCGCTAAGAGACCAATCATATGAGCCCATCAGCTATCTAGTCTTCAATACACGAGCTCACTCAGTCGGAATCAATAAAACACATGGATCACCTTCCGGTGTAAGGATCGTTGTTCGTTGTCGTCCTCGTGTGACACTTACACGAAAATTCTGACGACTACCTTCGCTAGCTTCGGCGCGGTCGTTGTTGCGCACAATACGATCTAAATTCGCTACAATCTTTTTGTTTGCGAAACGCGGCCATCCCTCGAAAATGATGACCTCGTCGAATTGTTTGCCCTTGGCTTTGTGCATGTTCATGACCACAACACCGCTCTCCGGCTTCGCACTTGCAGCAAAGTGCTCCTGAACAAACGCCTGCTGAACAATCGCTAATGCATTTGCGTATGCCCCATTATTATCACGCCAATCCTGCGTAAGATCCTGGCGAAGCTGCGTACCGCGTTCCAGCAGACGAATATTTCGAACTTCTATGCCGACTTCCCTAAGACGCGTGCATTTTCCATTTTCCAATACGGCTCTGACCACTCGCCAGTCTGTATCGGGGTCTCCGGTCAACACGGTCTTGCAGGCCGCATCATAGACTTCGAAGGTCGCACGCAAGATGCTTTTAGCTGGAGGTTCCTTCCCCATTTCAATCGCTGAACACCACTTCTTATAAGCTTTACGTAGACTCTCCGCTTCCTTCAGAGCACCTTTAGAAGGTTGGTTTCCACCCTTCCCTTGATAGTAATTGCATAAGAGGTCTAAAAAAAAGTTCAGTCGCACGTTCCTGTCGGGCTGCAATAAGTGTGCGACAATTTCGGAGCCGAGGATGGCTGCTTCCAGTTCGACAACAGCGGTATGTGCGATGGCCTGCATGCTGGCTGGCGGATCTCGAAGCCTCTCAGACACGAGGCGCGTCATCTTCTTCGTAGGAACCAGTATCGCCAATGACCAGTCTGACTTTCCGTTATCTACGAGACGCTTTCGAGCGGCATAAGTGCATGCCACCAGCTTAGATATCGCTTGATCCACGAACGGCGGGAAGCACTCGACGTAGACGCCTCTGTAGCCTTCTTGATCAAATTTACCGGTCAAAATGTCATTACCAAACTTGGCAATGTCGGTACCTGCACTGCGGTGATTGGTGCCGCTGAAATCAATGTCGGTAGTAATGAAGGACTGATGAAAGTGATTAAGGCGCTCTGGGTCCGCACCAATAAAGTCAAAGATGCGCTGCTCTGGATCAGCAAGCGCAATTAGACGTGCAAATGCTCCAAGCGCTTGGACAACATTCCATTGCTCGGCATTAGTGTCCTGAAACTCGTCGAGAATAACGACAGGGTACATCGTAGCGAGGAGCCGCCGCAGTCGCTCGCTTCCGTGGAGAAGATTACCAACTAACGGAGAGAAGAGATCAAAGCAAATTCGCCCTTCTTCCGTCGCAAGCCGCAGCCTTTCCGCAGCTTCGGCGGCCATCTTCTCCTCTTTCTCCTGTACCGAAAGTTTGCTGTCTGTGTCGAACCCACTCCGTATCGCCGAAAGGGCAATCGCTTCAGACGGTGGCGTGAGAATTTCCAGTCTGCGCGGCAACCCTATGAGGTAGCCATGCGCCTTGAGAATACGCCAGAAAAAGGAATGATAGGTTTCAACCTCGATGCGCCCTTTGGCGTCATGAGGAATACTCTGTTCTTCCTCAATCGCTTCAACGACGCGAGCGACACTGGCGCGAGCAAAGCTAAGAAATAGCACCTTCTGTTGAGGTCTAAGGTCATTCTCGGCAATCTGAGCAGCCTTCAGAATTGATATTGTTGTTTTACCGGAACCCGGTCCGCCAGTAACGAGTAAATGCCCTTCACTCTCCAAGACCTTGTGCTGCTTCTCAGTTAGCTTCATGAGCAGCAGCCTCTAGCTCGGCATCGTCAGGAGTAGAATCTACATCTCCATCGGCTGGAACAGGATCGCAGGCCTCCATCAATTTCTTGCAAGCTTCACGTAACCATTGAGGAATCTCCGCCTCGTCGCATTGCGCCAAGAAGTCTGCTAACCCCCAGTTGCCTTTAGCCCAAGAGAAATAATCAGCAAGTGCTTTGCGGGATTCTGCAATCGGGTCTGGATATTTTTGTTGAATGTGAGGAGGCCATTCCAACGTACCCGCAAATCTATTGAGGGCTTCATCCGTAGTGCCTTCGAGGACAAGGTCCTCAATCCGCTTCTTCTCATGCATGAGAAGAAGCTCGACCTCAGCATTGATCAATGCCTCGCTCTCAGCGCTCTGTTTATCACAGAGGGCGAAAGTCCGCTTTCCCAATGACCGAAAAAGCTTGGCCATATTCGCAATCTTGGAATCACTACCTGCATTTAACGTACATATCCCCAAGGCCTCAAGCGACTTGTAGTCTGCTGGATTCAGTTCAGCCAAGCGCCGACAAACAACTGGAAAGGCTGTGGTTTCCGTCTCTCCTTCAGCTATAAGCACACGGCGAGACAGGAGCCCCTCGCAGAACCTCGTGCGAAAATCTTGTCGATATGCCTTTAACTTTAAGTTCTCGGGTAGACTGATGGGTTGACGAGTCAGATTACCTGCTGCATCTCGACCGAGCACTACAGTCTCACTCAAATCGAATTCCTCAAGAACGTAAGGCGAGTGTGAAGTAAAAATGGCCTGCGAAGCGAGAGAGCGAACTTCGTGCACAATACGTTTTTGTGCATAGGGTGGAATAGCAGTCTCTGGCTCTTCCATCGCGAAAATCACATTCTGCTTGCCAGCGGCAATCTGTGACAGCATGGCTAGAACCAGCATGTTGATTGTACCAGTTCCCTGTCGATAGAATGGCGCGGCATGGTTGCCTTCACCTGTAGCAATGAACGCAGTAATGACCTTTCGTAGATGCTCGCGAGTAAGGTTCGAGACCTTGAGGTGCGGCTGGACCCCCCACTCTTTGGGGACATAATTCTTCAGGGCTGTGTTGATGCTCTCCAAAACACCGGAGATACCGACCCGAGGGTCTTCCGCGACAGTAAACTCCGCCAGCTTACCGATGGTGTCCTCCCACATCTGCGGGCGAACTTCCTTTAACCGGAGGATAATGTCCAAGAGGCTCCCGCGTTCTAGGCTTAAGGCCCGACTTCCCGTGCGAAGGGAACGAAGGTACAGAAAACCGCAAACCTGTTTGTCCTTCTTGCGGAACTCAACCGGGCTACCGCTTTCACTCAGACTACGCGTAAAGTACGTCTTGCCCTGAAAGTCGTCTTCTTCGGAATCATACCAGCCGTGGAACGTCACTCGCAGTGCTTCAGTAATGTGGCCGGGATCAATCCCCTCAGGGGCGGGATCGTCGTAGAATTTGTCTTCTTTCGTGTCCCAGAACTCGACATATTCGCCAAAACGCGCTTTCTGCTCTTCGGAGAGATCAACAATAGAAACTTCGACTTCGATGAGAGGTGCTTCGGCGCGTTCTGCTTCTTGACCTTCGACGGCTACAGCGGCTGCGGCTTGTTGCACACCAGATACTAACACCTCCTTGGCTTGGGCAGAGTCATCCGAGGCTTTCACAAGGTATTTCCCTTGATGAAAATCGTGTTCATCAATAGGAGGAAAACGATTAAGTCGATCTGGCCCTAAAGCTAAGTCTAAAGCCTCTAAAATGGTTGTCTTACCCGTATTGTTGTCACCGATCAGAACTGCGTGCTTCGGCAACAACACCTTGGCAGTATTGATACCTCGAAAATGACTGATATCTATACGACAGACTCTCATATGCCCCCCCCCCTAGTAGTAATTTATCCTAAACAACTACTGGAGTGCTGGTCCACATCCACTAAGGGTAGTTCACCTAGGCAAAAGTAGTGGGTTCACAGGTCCGAGCAGAAAAATTGATAGCTTATGATGGTAAATAGCTTTCTTTCCAAATGAGAAAATTACCGGGCACGCTTTGGAAATTAGGATTCTTGCTCACCCAACCAAACAAAACCCCGGCCCAATAACCTGAGCCGGGGCACGAAGTGCTCTGGAGGAAGACGGGGCCTTTATCGTGGCCCTGTCTCGTCCTGATATCCCTTGCCGATCAGATCGGCTTGATCGTCACCTTGCGTTTTCTACCTGCACTTTCAGGCGGTTGCGCATCAAGCTGCCAAGAGGCCTAGGCCTGACAATCTCATTCAGCTAGCCACCCTGTATTGCAACGCTATTGGAAAAGCTAAACTGCCATTTCATGGCCGTAGCAATCGACGCCGCTCGGTCTCCTGCTTTACAGCCTCTCTCTCAGAAGCCACACGATCATATATTTTTTCCCATTCAGGATAGTTCACCTTCGTCATCATTCCCTGAATGGTAGCTAGAACGGAAACCAAAATGTCATTTTTTTGCTTCAGATCATCCATAGAGCATTTTTCCAAATCAACTTCTCGAACATTTTCCAGTTCTAGCTTCGGTAAATTCTGGGGAATTTCATTTTGTTCGTAAGCTGCGGCAATTAATTCTACCAGCATATCGAGGGGAATTTCCGGTGAGCCACGCGAAATCTTACCGCTGCTATCTTTATATGCATATTTAATGGAGCGATGCTCGTATCTCCCCTTATCCCAAGAGGCCCACCCAATACGAAGTTCACCATCACGAAACGGAATCTTGTATGTAACAATCATCGAATCCTCACAGTATGACAATAGTGTAATGATACTATTGTCATACTGTGATCACACTGTAAAGACTTTCGATATTTGAGACGTACAATGTAGCAACATATTTTCTCTCATTTTGTATAACTCCCCCCAAACAAAACCCCGGCCCAATAACATGAGCCGGGGCACGAAGTGCTCTGGAGGGAGACGGGGCTTTTATCGCGGCCCCTTGGTAAAACCCTGATATCCCTTTGGCCGTTAGACCAATCAAATCAATCAGATCGACCTGATCGTCACCTTGCGTTCCGCCTGCGTTTTAAGCCGGTTGCGCAATGCGCGGCCAAACGGGGCGGCCTCGATCTCGAACTCGTCGCCATCCTGCGTTTTGATGCCATCGGCAAAACTAAGCGTCGCCGTGCCAAAGAAATGCGCATGCACATCACCGGGGCGGCAGAACAGATCATATTTGAAGTGATGATATTCAAGATTGGCAAGCGAGTGAGACATATTGTCCTCGCCACTCAGGAACGGCTTTTCCCAGATCACCTTGCCATCGCGATAAAGCCGCGACGTGCCCTCAACATGGCTTGGCAGATCGCCCAGAAGCAGTTCCGGCCCCATCGCGCACGCACGCAGTTTCGAATGCGCCAGATAAAGGTAATTCTGGCGTTCCATCACATGGTCGGAAAATTCATTGCCAATCGCAAAGCCGATGCGCACCGGGGTGCCTTCGGGGTCAATCACGTAAATCGCGGCAATTTCGGGTTCCTCGCTGCCATCAAGGGCAAAGGACGGGCTTGGGATATCCGCGCCCGGATTGGCAACGACCGATCCATCCCCCTTGTAAAACCATTCCGGCTGCACGCCCTGTTCGCCCGCGTTGGGCTTGCCGCCCTCGACCCCCATGCGAAACATCTTCATGGAATCTGTTTCGTCGGCGGCCTTGTTATCGGCCTTGTGCATGTTGGCGCGCGCCGACGCAGAGCCAAGGTGGGTCAACCCCGTACCGGTGACAAAGAAATGCGCCGGATCGGCATGGGTGATCGGCGGCAACAGACGGCCCGATTTGGCGACCTCGTCATAATCAACGTTGGTGTCACCCAGGCGGGCCTTTGCCGCCTCGATCATCGTGACCCCTTGCGAAATCGCGATGCTGGCAAGCTCGCGCGTGGAGGCAACCGCCTTAAGCGGGATCAGGGTTTTGGCATCCTCGACCACGGCCACATGCTGCGCGCCGCTCGTATCCTTGTATTGAACCAGTCTCATGAAATCTGTCCTGATAATCTGCTTGATAATCCGTAACGGTGTAAAATCCGGGGTGGCGTTTATCCCCCGCCCGGATCAGACCCAGCCGCCATCAACGATAAAGTTCTGTGCCGTGACCATGCGGCTTTCATCCGAGGTCAGGAAAAGCGCCATGCGTGCGATGTCGCTTGGCATCACCCTGTTTTTAAGGCACTGGCGCTCGTCAATTTCGCGCTCGGCGGCTTCATCGACCCAAAGGTCAAGCTGGCGCTGCGTCATGACCCAGCCGGGCACCAGCGTATTGACCCGGATGCCATCCTTGCCAAGGTCACGCGCCATGCCGCGTGTAAGCCCATGGGTTGCGGCCTTTGCCGTGGTATAGCCCGGCATGCCGCCCTGCCCCATCATCCAGCTCACCGACCCGAAATTGACAATCGCGCCACCCCCGGCCTTCTGCATCATCGGGGCGACCGCCTGAATGGCAAAAAACGACGGGCGGATATTGATCGCCTGGCGTTCATCCCAATATTCCGGCGTTACGTCCTGCCATTTATGGCGGGTGTCATTGGCGGCATTATTAAGCAGTGCCGTGATCGGGCCGTTGGCCTTGGCAGCCGTTGCCACCGCATCCTGAAGCGCCTTGATATCGGTAATGTCGCATGTGATGAAAAGCGGCTTGTTTTTCGCGGTCTTAGCCAGCTTTTCAACAAGCGCATGGCCTGCTTCCTCGGCAATGTCGACAAAGGCGACTTTCGCGCCCTGCTCGACAAAGGCGGTGACAAGCGCCTCGCCAATGCCCGTGGCACCGCCGGTAATGAAAACCGATTTATCGGCAAGGCTGGTATAGTTCGTTGGCATGCGATCGGACATGATCGTCGGCTCTCCCGTTATCTGGTCTTTATGTGCCGATCCCCTCCGGGTACCGGTCCGTCCGGCACGCCATGATCGGGATCAGGATTAAACTGGCAGGTTTGCACCCCGCCCAAAATACTGTACGGGATACTTGATGGGGCATCGCATGGGATGATCACCGCATGGATGCATGCGAAAAATCCACAATCGCACCTCTTTCGGGCCGGATTATGATACCCGTTTACAATACCCGTTCCCGCGCGATGGGCCGCTTCCTCCTGACAGTCTTGTTCTTTTATTCTTCATACAATAACATTAATTATCAGGATGTCGCTTGCTGTCAAGCCGCAAACCGGCAAAACAAGGCCTGATACAACACTCAACTGATTGCTTCTTGTTTGGTGATAAGTGGTCTATAAAAATGACACCTCTGATGTGGTGCAAACAGTCCCCGAAAAACCGCACCGAAATAATTATATGCGTTGCAGCACAAGGCATTATCGGGCGCGCAGAAGTTGCCCTTAAAATAAATTCATATTATATGAATAATGTCAGAGTGCGGTCACCGATCCAGCCACCGCCGTCCGCAGATATCAAAAGACCGCACCGGAGGAATTTGAATGCCATCGTCCATGTCAAGAACCTATGCAAGGCGCAGCCTGCACAGCATCGTTGCCCATGATCTGGGAACCCGGATCGTCTCGGGCAAGCTGGCACCGGGCGATGTCCTCCCGACCGAGGCAGCCTTGAGTGAATCACTCGATGTCTCGCGCACGGCATTGCGCGAAGCCATCAAGATCCTCTCGGCCAAGGGGCTGATCGAAAGCCGTCCGAAAACCGGTACGCGCGTCAAACCGCGCAAAAGCTGGAACCTGCTCGACCCCGATGTTCTGTCATGGCATTTCCCCGATCCCGATCCGGCGTTTCTGTATGGCCTGTTTGAAACCCGCATGATCATCGAACCCAACACCGCCGCCATGGCCGCCGAACGCGCGACCGAGGAACAATTGGCCACGATCGAGGCCGCCTATACCGGCATGGAAAATGCCGAACTGGGTACCGAGGCCGTCTATATCACCGACCTGATTTTCCATCAGGCGATTTTGGATGCGTCGGGCAATGATTTTATGAAATCGTTCGGCATGCTGATTGAAACCGCCCTGATCGGATCGTTCCGCCTGTCATCGGGCGGGCCAAAGGCGCATGTCAAATCCCTGCCCGACCATTTCGCGGTCTACCGCGCCATCGCGCACCGCGAACCCGGCGACGCCCGCGAAGCCATGCGCAACCTGCTCAGCCGCACCATGCTGCAACTCCGCCAGCAGCTCGGCATGAAAAGCGAACATGACTGGGACGTGATCGGGCTTTGATACTGCTTTGACCGGTCTGTGATATCGCTTTGACACCGTCTTACGGCCCCGGCGATGTCATCGCCCTCAAACAGCGGCAAAAGACAAAAACGGGGCTGTCATCAGGACGGCCCCTTTTGCATTCCTCATACAAATAAAAAGCCATTTTTCGCCTCATAACGACCAAAACCCGTATTCCTCACATAAATAAAAGCCGGTTTTTCGCGCCTGGAATGGCCGCGCGCGATCCTCGACACGCCCCTTACCGATCCATTATTCACCAAAATTGAAAAATCGGATCGATTATGAAAAATAACTTCATAAAAAACCGGCCCCAAACCCCGCATTCTGACCGCCGGAATAAACGCCCCTGAAAACAATTCGGGCCGAAGCAGCCCTGCCGCCCCGGCCCGAATTCCCCCACCCGAAAAGGCTAAATCCGGCTCACCCCGCCCCGGCACGCATGCCCGAAAATGACCGGGTAATCAGGCGTTGCAGCACGATAAAGCCAAACAGAAGCGCCCCGATCATGATCTTGGTCCACCAGCTATTGAGCGACCCGTCAAACGCGATCAGGGTCTGGATCACCCCCATGATGATCCCGCCAAAGAACGTGCCCACCACAAAGCCCATGCCCCCGGTCAGAAGCGTCCCGCCAATCACCACCGCGGCAATCGCGTCAAGCTCGACCCCGACGGCTGCCAACGGATAGGCAGACGCGGTATAAAACGCGAAAACAACACCGGCCAAGGCACTGAAAAAGCCCGATAAAGTGTAAACCCGGATGATCGTGCCCTGCACCGGAATGCCCAGCAATTCTGCCGACTGACGATCCCCGCCAATGGCATAAACATTGCGCCCGAACCGGGTGTAATGCGCAATCACCACCCCGGCAATCACCGTCAATAACATCAAAAGCGCCGCCGCACTGATCCAGCCACGACCAGGCAGCGGGATTTTAAATCCGCTGAAATCGGCGACAAACGGATGATCAATCGGCACGGAATCAAGGTTGATCAAAAAGCACATCCCGCGCAGGAAAAACATCCCCGCCAGGGTGATGATAAAGGGCTGGATATCGAACTTGGCGATAATCACCCCCATGAAGGCCCCGAAAAGCGTGCCGACCGCAATCGAAATCACCACCGCCACCAAGGGATGCATGCCAAACCCGGTCACCAGTTCGGCCATCAGGACGCCGACAAAGGCAATCATCGACCCGACCGAAAGATCAATCCCGCCCGACAGGATGACGAATGTCATGCCGACCGCGGTAATGATCAGAAACGCATTATCGGTCAGAAGCGCACCCAGAACATAAGTATCTGAAAACGCCCGATGTTCGGCAATCCCGTAACCGTAAAGCAGGGCCAGCACCGCCAACGTGGCGAGCAACGGGTAATAACGTTCATTAATTTTCATCGGAATTCCCCCGCACCTTCCGGCTGCCGATCTTTTCCCACGCCTTGCCCGCCAGTTCGCGTGATTTCGGTGCCTGCACCAGCAGAACCACCATCACCACCGCCGCCTTGACGATCAGGGTATATTGCGACGGCAAACCCGATAACAGAATGCCCGTGGTCAGCGACTGAATGATCAGAACCCCGATCACCGTCATGCCGATAAAGAACCGCCCGCCCATCAGCGACGCACCGCCAATAACAACCGCCAGAATGGCATCCAGTTCAAGCCAAAGACCGGCATTATTGGCATCCGCCCCGCGAATGTCGGCGGCAATGATGATCCCGGCAAAGGCCGCACACAGCCCCGAAATCGCATAAGCCAGAAGCTTGATCCCGCGCGCATCAATGCCCGCAAGCCGACTGGCGCGCGCATTGCCGCCAACGGACTCAACAAACAGGCCAAGGGCGGTTTTGCGCATCACGGCGTAAAGCGCCCCAATCACCACCGCGGCAATGATCACCCGCCACGGAATGCCCAGCAGATACCCGCTGCCGATCCCTTCGAAAAACGCCCCGTGGAAGGTCACGATCTGCCCGTCGGTGATCATCTGCGCGATCCCGCGCCCGGCCACCATCAGGATCAGGGTCGCGATGATCGGCTGGATATCCAGATAGGCCACCAGCATCCCGTTCCACAGTCCACACAGCACCCCGGCGCCAAGGGCTGCCAGGATGATGACCGCCGGATGCAGATCGGTATCACGGATCAGGACCGCCATGACGGCGGCTGAAATCGCAATCACCGAACCCACCGAAAGATCAATGCCCCGCGTGCCGATGACCACCGCCATGCCGACCGCCACAAGGGCGGTTGACGCGCCGCGATGCACCACATCAACAAGCGACCCGTAAAGATGCCCGTCAACAATGCGAATATCAAAAAAGTCCGGCGATATGATGCCGATACCCAGAATGATCAGCACAAGGGCCGCCACCGGGCCAAACCACTGCCGGCTCAGCAAAGAAGATGCAGACATGGTGCTGCTTTCCCGTAATTTCTTTTTGTCCTGCAAGCTGGTCATCGTGCAATCGCCTCGATGATCCTGTCCTGCGTGATTTCGGCACCCGTCAGTTCGGAAACCTTTTGGCGGTCGCGCATCACCGCCACCCGGTCGGCAAAGGCAACGATTTCCTCAAGCTCGGATGACGCCACAAGCAGGGCCAGCCCCTCGTCACAAAGCTCCTTGATCAGCTTGATGATATCGGCATGCGCGCCCACATCAATGCCGCGTGTCGGCTCGTCAAGAATAAGGAAAATCGGCTTGGACACCAGCCACCGCGCCAGAATGACCTTCTGCTGATTGCCACCGCTCAGTTGCCCGACAGGCTTTTCGCTATCAGGTGTCGCAATCCCCAGCGCCCTGATCATCTCATCGGCGGTTTTCTGCTGCTCGGCGCGTGCAATCGGGCGCAGCCAGCCCCGCCGCCCCTGAAGCGCCAGCATGATGTTTTCACGCACGCTAAGCTCGGCAACAATGCCATCCTGTTTGCGGTCCTCGGGGCAAAGCCCGAAACCCGACCGGATGGCATGGCGCGGGGACCGCAGCATCACCGGCTCCCCGTCAAGGAACACAAGGCCGCTATCGGCCTTTTTCGCCCCGAAGATAAGCTCCGAAAGCTCCGTCCTGCCTGATCCCAGAAGCCCGGCAAGACCAACAATCTCGCCGCCCGAAAGGTCAAGCGTCACTGGCTCCAGCACGCGCTTCTTGCCCAGATTCTTGATCTGGATCTGGCGGCCCTTGCCGGTGAAATTGCTTTCATCCTGATGGCGGTGCGAACTGACTTCTGCCAGTTCCCGGCCCAGCATGTGATTGATCAGGTCAATCTGCGCCAGTTCCTTGGTGACAAACGTGCCAACAAGCCGCCCGTTGCGCAGGACCGTGATGCGGTCCGTGATTGCATAAACCTGATCCAGAAAATGGGTAACAAACACAATGCCAAGCCCCTTGGCACGCAATTCGCCCATGATGCGAAACAGGGTGCGGATTTCCTCGGCATCAAGGCTTGCGGTTGGTTCGTCAAGGATCAGAACCCGCGCATCAAGTGCCACCGCACGCGCAATCGCAACCAATTGCTGGATCGCTACCGAATAGGACCCCAGCGGCCGGTTGACATCAATATCAAGCCCCAGCGTTTCAAGGGCTGCCTTGGCATCACTTTCGGTTTTCTTCCACGAAATAAACCCGAATTTCAATGTCTGGCGTTCCAGCATCAGGTTTTCGGCAACCGACAGCGTGGGAACCAGGTTCACTTCCTGATAAACCGTCGAAATGCCAAGCGCCTGCGCATCACCCGGATGATTTGGATGGATTTCCTGCCCGTCAAGCAGGACGGTTCCGGCATCGCGCGGATGAACCCCGGTAATCACCTTGATCAGCGTCGATTTCCCGGCACCGTTTTCACCCAGAAGCGCGTGAATTTCACCGGATCGCAAATCGAAATCGACATCCTGCAAGGCTTTGACGCCGGGAAAAAACTTTCCCGCCCCGCGTACTGACAGCACGGATTGCGTCTTCTCAGACATGGATAGCCCCTCTCCCTTTATGTTCACTGGCCGGATGTGGCCGAACGCACCCTTGCCATCGACAAGGATGCGCCCAGACATCACGCCAGTTGCGTCACCCCAACCGCACGGTAAGGCGCACGGTCGTGGATAACGGCCTTACTTGCTGCGCATTTTGTATTCTTCGGCAGCGGTATCAGGCAGATAAAGCGGACCATTGGCCTTGATCCATTTCGGTACTTCCTTGCCTTCTTTGGCTGCGGCAATCGCATCAAAGGAAGGTCCGCCAAGATGCGGGTTCAGCTCGATGGTGGCGTTGGTGTCGCCATCGGCCATCGCCTTGAAGATATCGGGAACCGCATCGATTGATACGATCAGGATATCATCCCCCGGGTTCAGACCGGCTTCCTTGATCGCCTGCACCGCACCCAGCGCCATGTCATCATTATGCGCATAAACCGCACAGATGTTTTTGCCGCCATCTTCGGCTTTCAGGAAGCTTTCCATGACTTCCTTGCCGCCCGAACGGGTGAAATCGCCCGACTGGGACCGGATGATATTGATCCCCGGGAAATTGCCGACAACGGACTCAAAACCTTCCTTGCGGTCATTGGCAGCCGACGAGCCAACCGTGCCCTGAAGCTCGACCACATCGCAGACACCATTGGTTTCCGCCGCCAGCCATGCGGCGGCAAGTGCGCCTTCCACCACGAAGTCGGATGCAACCTTGGTCAGATACAGGCTTTCATCGGCCGCAACGCCACGGTCGACCAGAACGACGGGAATACCGGCATCCTTGGCTTCCTGAAGCACCTGATCCCAGCCGGTTTCAACAACCGGTGCCAGCAGAATGCCATCAACGCCCTGGGCGATGAAGGAACGGACTGCCTTGATCTGGTTTTCCTGTTTCTGCTGCGCATCCGAGAATTTCAGATCAATGCCGCGCTTTTCCGCTTCGGCCTTGATCGATGCCGTCTCGGACGTGCGCCAGCCGCTTTCCGACCCGATCTGCGAGAAGCCGATCATCATTTCGGCCTGTGCCGCAAAGGACAGACCAAGTGCAACACCAAGGGCTGCCGTCGACACCGCAAGCTGCTTGAGACTTTTCATTATTTCCTCCCTAAAGGCTGTTTTATTGCTAAAAGCCATATAGTAATACAATATGATTTGAAGGAACTCAACGGCCTAAATGCGCCTCCCCACTTTCGCGTATAAAGCGCGGTTGACAGCGGCCCAAAAACCCGCAAAGTCAAAATAAAACAGGGACTTCCAGATGAAACGAGGCGACATGTCCAAAAACCCGACCGCAATCCCGATACATCCGGCCCCGGCCGGAACCCTGCAAATCAGGACCGCAAAAATGCGAATCCTGCTCTCCCCCTTTGGGGCGCGCATCCGGGCGCTTTGGCTGAGAAATGACGACGGCACGGAAACCAATATCGCTGTCGGCCTGCCCGATGATGATGCCTATGCCACCCATGACAGCTATATCGGTGCGGTGTGCGGGCGCTATGCCAACCGCATTGCCAATTCGGCCTATATCGCCCCGAATGGTGACCGGGTGACACTGGCTGCGAACGAAGGCCCGACGCACCTGCATGGTGGCGTTACCGGCTTTGACCGGCACGACTGGTCGGTCGTACAAAACACCGATCACGAAATCGCCTTTCACCTCGAAAGCCCGGACGGGGATCAAGGCTATCCGGGGAATTTCGCGGCGACCGCAACCTATTCAATTGTCGCTGAAAATCGCCTGCGCCTTGAAATCAAGGCGACCTGCGATCAGACCTGCCCGGTCAACATGACCAGCCACGCCTATTGGAACCTGACGGGCCGATTTGATAAATGCGCGGCCCTGCATATCCTTGAAATCGATGCCGATGCCTATCTTCCGATTGACGACCGCCTGATCCCCCTTCCCGGTCGCTGCGACCTTGCCGGAACCGGCTATGATTTCCGAAACCCCGCCGTAATCGCGCAGAACCTCCTGAATGCCGATCAGGGCTTTGATCACAATTTCTGCCTCAATGGCACACGCGGCACCCTGCGCCCCATCGCCACCCTGTCCGATCCCGACAGCGGCCGGACGATGAAACTGTTCTCAACCGAGGCCGGATTGCAATTCTACCTCTCCCAGCATTTCACCAATGCTATGAAAACGCCGGACGGCAAAAGCCTTCACAAATCCGGCGGCATCGCCCTTGAACCCCAAACCTTCCCCGACAGCCCCAACCGCCCGGACTTCCCGAGCCCGTGGCTCAATCCGGGCGAGACTTACCGGCATGTGATCGAGTGGGAGTTTTCCTGACAGCATAAGCCCCGCAATTGCGGGGCCTTTTCGCCATTCAAACACATGTACAACAAACTCAAAGCGCCGCAACCACCCCATCCGCCCGCGGATCGGTGGCCCCTTCCATCACGCCATTGGCGCGCAGCAAAATGCCGCCCGCATGGCCCATCATGTCTTCGAAATCACCCACCACCTCAACCGCATGACCGGCTTTTTCAAGCTGCGTGATCAGGGCCGGATCAAACCGGCTTTCAAGTTTCAGCGTCGTGGTTTCCGCCCCCCATGTCCGGCCAAGCAGCCAGCGCGGCGCGGTGATGGCCGCCTGCAAATCCTGTCCGAACAGGACATTGCGGGTAAACACCGCCGCCTGGGTTTGCGGCTGTCCCTCGCCCCCCATTGTGCCGTATGTCAGCACATCGCCATTGTTCAGCCGCGCCATCGCCGGGTTGAGTGTGTGGAACGGTAACCGGCCGGGGCCGAGCTGGTTGGGGCCGTCACGCAGTGTAAAGCTCGCCCCGCGGTTCTGCCACAGCACCCCGGTTTCGGGAACCACAACGCCCGATCCGAATTCCCAGAAAATGCTTTGGATGTAACTGACGACCGTACCGTTTTTATCCGTCGTCCCCATCCAGATCGTATCACCCGGCTTGGCGATATGCGGCCATGGCAATGCGGTTTTCATATCGATCTTTGCCGCCTCGGCATCCAGCATCGCATCGCTCAGAAGCGACATCGGATCAATATCCATCCGGCCCGGATCGCCGATATAAGCATCGCGTTTGATAAAGGCACGCTTGGTCGCCTCGATCACGCCGTGGATATGATCAAATCCCTCGCCAGCTTTCACCCCCAGCCGGTCAAACAGGCCAAGGATCATCAGCGACGCGGCCCCCTGCGTTGGTGGCACCATATTGAAAACGGTGCCGCTTGATAGCTTCACCGAAAGCGGTGTGGTGGTTTTGGCGTGATAGGCTTCAAAATCGGATAACCGAAGCGGACTTCCCGCCGCCTCAAGCCCGTTGGCATTGGCGCGCGCGATATCACCCCGGTAAAAATCATCAAGCCCCGCCGTGCCAAGCTGCTCCAGCGTTGCGCCAAGGGCAGGTTGCTTCAACACATCGCCAATTTCGGGCACACCATTCGCGGCATAGGCTGCAACATAACCCGGCGCACCCAGAAGTTCCGGCAGCTTGTCGCGCGTCAGTTCATGCTGCGATTTCGTGATCGGCACACCGGCCCGCGCATGATGCACCGCATCGGCGACAAGGCGCGCGATGGGCAATGTACCGCCCAGTTTCCTTGCGATTTTTGCCGCCTCCATCCAGCCACCAATCGCCCCGCCCACGGTCAGTGCTGCCAGCGGCCCGCGCGCCGGGATTTTGTCATGGCCAAGGTCACGGTAAAATTCAGGGCTCGCTAGCCCTGCCGCCCCGCCGCACGCCCGGATCGCCACCGGGTCCTTGCCCGGTTCGGCAATCAGCCAGAACCCGTCACCGCCAATCGCATTCATATGCGGATAGACAACCGCAATGGTGGCCGCCGCCGCAATCATCGCCTCGACCGCGTTGCCGCCATCGCGCAAAACATCTCGCCCGGCCTGGGCAGCCAGATGATGCGGGGCTGTGACCATCCCGCCAAGGCTTGTTCTGGTTCTAAGCATTTCGGGGCCTCCTGATGGCGCAAAAATCTTTGGCATGCCGTATGTCCGGCATGTCCTGTTGTTCTTTGAAATCTATCGTGAAAATGATCCGGGTATCAGGCGATTTTCACATCGTGGACAAATCGCCTGATATTTCGGATCAGGACCTACCTGTTGCCTACCAGCCAATAAGATCCGGCAGCCAGCTTGTCAGTTCCGGGAAGATGAACAGCAGCACAAGGGCCAGTGCCTGAATACCGATAAACGGAATGACCCCGCGATAGATATCCATGGTCGACACCGATTTTGGCGCGACACCTTTCAGGAAGAACAGCGCCCAGCCAAAAGGCGGCGTCAGGAAGCTGGTCTGCAGGTTCATCGCCACAAGGATCGCAAGCCACGCCATGTCGATGCCGCTATTCATGAATACCGGCAAAAACATCGGCAGCGCGATATAGGAAATCTCGATCCATTCAAGGAAGAACCCGAGAACAAAGATCACCGCCATCATGAACAGAAGGTTGCCCATATCGCCCCCCGGCACCCATTCAAACATGGCATGCACCAGTCCCTCGCCGCCAAGCCCCCGAAACGCAAGACCAAAGGGCTGCGCGCAGATCAGGATGAAAAACACCATCGCACTGGTGATCAGGGTATCGCGCAACACATCGCGCATCACCCCGAAATTAAGCCGCCTGGTAAACAGCGCCAGAAGCAGCGCGCCAAGCGCGCCCATTGATGCGGCCTCGGTCGGGGCGGCAATCCCGCCAACAATCGACCCCAGAACCGCAAAAACAAGCGCCAGCGGCGGTAGCACGACCTTGGCAATCTTGAGCATAAGATCGCGCGTGGCGAGCGCATCGCGCTCGTCCTGCGGGATCGCGGGCACCATGTCGGGTTTGAAAATACCGAGTATCACCAGATAAAGGGCCAGCATCCCGGCAAGGATAAGCCCCGGCACCATCGCGGCGGCAAACAGCGTCCCGACGGATTCACCAAGAATATCGGCAAGCAGGATCAGAACAAGACTTGGCGGAATGATCTGCCCCAGCGTGCCCGATGCGCAAATCACACCGCACGCCACCCCCTTGTTATAACCGCGATTGATCAATGGTTGTAACGACAGCAAGCCGACCGTCACCACCGTCGCCCCGACCACGCCCGAAGACGCCCCCATCAGAACCCCGACAATCACAATCGCAAGCCCCATGCCGCCGCGAAGGCGGCCCATGGCATGGCCGATCACATCAATCAGTTCTTCGGCCAGTTTCGACTTTTCAAGCATCACCCCCATGAAGATGAAAAGCGGCAGGGCCAGAAGCGTATAGTTGGTCACAACCCCGTAAATGCGCGCGGGCAATAAATTGAAAAGGCCGGTGCCAAATCCCAGAATGCCAAAGGCAAAACCCGAAATCGCAAGCGATATCGCCACCGGCACCCCAAGCACGAGGAAGCCGAAAAAGCCGCCGACCATGCCAATGGCCAGCCATTCATTACCAGTCATGTTCGATTATTCCCCAGGCACTTCGGTGGCGGTTTTATGGGTGGCGTATCCGGCATCATCGGGCTCATCGGCGGCTTGCCCCGCCCCGGCCACCTGCCGGAAATTGATCAGGGCCTGCGCAATCGCCTGCACGAACAGCAACCCGAACCCGACCGGGATAAACGCCTTAAGCAGGAAACGATAAGGCAATCCCCCCGGATCGGGTGAACCTTCGCCCATCATGATCGACTGGTTCACATAGGGAATGGCAAACCAGATGATCGCCGCACCAAGAATGACCATCAGCACCGCCGAAAACAGATCAATCATCGCGCGGGCCCGGTCGCTTAGCCGGTCATAAAGGAAATCGACCCGTACATGGCCGCCATGCCGCATGCCATATGCCATCCCCAGAAGGGCAATCGGTGATACCAGATGCCATTCAAGTTCCTGCATGGCGACACTGCCGGTATTGAACACATAGCGCAGCAAAACATTGCCGCCGACCACCAGAACAAGCGCAAGACCGCTTAACGCGGCCGCCCATCCGGCAAAATCAACGATATATCCCAACACACGGTCGGGAAATGGTTCGGGAAGCGGTTCTGACAACGGTTCTGTACGGGTCGAATTCATGTCAGCTCATCCCGTCTTTGGATGAAATGATGCCGTGATAGGGCTTTTCACTCACCGCGGCCCATTCACGGTGCGTATCGCGGAACGCCATAAACGCATCATGGACCTTTTTGGTCAGCGGGTCCTTGGCGGCTTCGGCTTCCAGCGTGTCGTTGGTGATGCCTTTAAGCTTGTTGACCACATCATCGGGAAGGGTTTGGGCAATGACGCCCTCGTTCTCGACCAGATCACGAAGGGCCGCGGCATTGTTGGCCTCGCACCAGGAATGACTGTCAAGATTGCATGCCTGGGCGGCGTTTTTGACAATCGCCTGAAGATCGGCCGGAAGGCTTTCCCATGCTTTCTGGTTGATCAGAAGCTCGGTCACGTTGGACGGTTCGTGCCAGCCGGTGGTGTAGTAATATTTCGCTGCCTTCTGAAGGCCCAGACGCCGGTCCTGATACGGGCCGACAAACTCGGCGGCATCAATCACGCCACGTTCAAGGGCCGGGAAAATCTCGCCGCCCGGAAGCAGCTTCACCTCAACCCCGATCTGCTGATAGACCTTGCCGGCAAGACCCGGAATACGCATTTTCAGGCCATTGAAATCATCAAGGCTTTCAATCGGTTCGCGGAACCAGCCGGTCATCTGAACGCCGGTATTGCCCATCGGGAACGCAATCAGGCCATAGGGCTGATACAGTTCATGCCAAAGCTCAAGCCCGCCCGCATGATACAGCCACGCATTCATTCCCTGGAAATTCAAACCAAACGGAACGGTGGTGAAATACTGTGCGGCAAAAATCTTGCCCGCCCAGAAATAGGCATTGGCCGCATTCATCTCGACCGTACCGGCCTGAACGGCGTCAAAGCCTTCAAGGGCGGGGATCAGTTCACCAGCGGCAAAATGCTGGATGTTCAGACGCCCGCTCGACATTTCCGTCACACGTTTGCAGAAATCCTCGGGGCTGCCCGGGCCGGTCACGTAAAACGGCGAACCCGGACCATAGGCGTTGGTCATCTTCCAGTTAAAGCTCTCCTGGGCACGCGCGATATGCGGCGTCGCAAAAACAGCCGCCCCGGCCGCCGCCCCGACTACCGCCGTGCCGAGTGCCGATTTCGTCAGAAAGTCGCGTCTTTTAAGGTTGGTCATCGGTGTCTCCCTGATAGAGAAAGCGCAATACGCGGATAATATCATCGAACGGATCTTGGCCCGCATTGTGTATACACCGTGCAACCGACGTGCCATCTGTTATATTTCAATAAGTTAACTTATTTCAAGCCTCAACAGACCCTCTTTTGCTGTTTATTTTTTAATCATATTTAATTGCTGCACTACATACATGCATATTAATTAAACATATTGCAGGGTGACGCCGGGGACGGAATCCCGCACGCGACAGTTGCGCTTGGATTTTGCGGGAAATATCATGTATACGTCGGTTGTATAGGGTGCCCAAAAAGCACGAAAAGAGCACCAAGCATCAATCAACAACAAGATCAAAGGGTCGAAACGGCACATGATCCATCTGCAGCAGGCCCCGCAACCTTCACCCGAACCGGTCGGCATTGCGCAAAAACTCTGCCAGTCTCTCGAAGACGATATTGTCACCGGCGTGCTTGTTCCCGGTGCCCGGCTTGAAGAAACCCAGCTTGCAAAACGCTTTGGCGTGTCACGCACCCCGGTCCGCGAAGCCCTGCAATTGCTGACCGCGACCGAACTTGCCGAAAAAATCCCCAATCGCGGGGTTTATGTCTCGCTGGCAACGCCGGAACGATTGACCGCAATGTTTGAAAGCATGGCCGAACTCGAAGCCACCTGCGGGCGGTTGGCTGCCAAACGCATGACAAGTGGCGAACGCCACGCGCTCGAAGAACTCCATCACGAACTGGCCCATGCCATGCGCTCGGGTGACAGCCCGGCTTATGAAAGCCAGAACCGTGAATTTCACAATGCGATCTATGCCGGAACCCATAATGACGTGCTGGTCGAAGTCACCCAGGCCGTGCGTCGGCGGGTTGCCCCCTTCCGCCGGGTACAATTCAACAGCCTGCCCCGCCTTGCCTCCTCGCACGAGGAACATCAGGGCATCGTCGATGCCATCCTGCGTGGCGATCACAAGGCCGCCGAAGAACTGCTTTACGCCCACATCATGTCGGTCCATGACGTCAGTCAGGAATATCTGGCAACACTCCGCGCCGAAAGCGACCATCGCGCGCTTCTGATCGCCAAATAAAAAACCTCACCGGTCACGCATCCGCCGCGCCAGAACATGATCAAGCGAAAATTTACCCGCCCCCGTGATCACCAGCATCAGCAACACAAAAACCCATAACATCCGCTGATCGATCAACTGATCGGGCTGCCCGTCAAAAAGCGCGCCCGCCGCCGCACCGTGGGCTGTGATATCCACCACGGTCTGCACCGCCACAAACCCGATCATGCCAAGCGCCCCCAAACGCGTAAACAGGCCCAGCACGATCAGAACCGGCAAAACGAATTCCGCCAAAGTCCCGGCAATCACAATGATATGCCACGGGAAAAACGGAATGGCCGCCGTGTCATATAAATACTGATCGGCAATCGACGGCACGATCTGCGCAAACGCCCCGGCACTGGGGAAACTATCCCCCGCCACCTTGGTCATTGCGCTATTGAGGTAATAAGGCAGCAAAATCGCGGCAAACCACAAACGTGCCGAAAGCCCGATGAACCAGCCATCGGTCCGCGCTTCAAGTGCACCAAACAGGCACCTATGCAGCCCGGTCATTCTTTTGATCGCTGTTTGCATTTTATGTCTCCCTCAAACCGGCAAACGCCCCGGCGGCAATCAGTTGGGCAAAGGTGGATGTCACATCAAATTGCGGATCGCGGGCGATTGCGGCAGCAAAGGCATCGGCAACCTGTGCCTGATCCAAAAGCCTTCCTGCAAAAATAGCCCCGGCATCGTCCAGCAGGATTTGCTGCACCGTCATGTCAGGCCGGGTGATCAGGATATTTTCCCCGCATTGCACAATAGGCCGCTTTTCCGACCCTTCCTGCTGGCATTGCCAGATCGCATGGATGGGAAAACCGGACCGCACAAGAAAGCAGGCCGAATGACGCACAAAGGCAACCGACGCCAGATCATTCACAATGCCTTGCAGCATTTCCGACGTGGTCACCGCATCATCGGCCGCATGCAGGGCTTCCAGCCTTGCGCGTTCCAGCCGCGCCATATCGGAAAGATACGGCACTGACGCCGCGACATCGAAACCATCAATGAAATCGGCAAAACCGGCCCCATAAAGCGCAAGCGACCCGGGGCGTGCTTTCTCGCCCCGGAAAAACACCTGCGCCATCGCCCGAAAGAATTCCTCCCCCACCAGCTTCGCCACCACCGGATAAGCCGCGATTAACGCATCGCCAAGCCCGCGATGGACATTGTTGCGATAAATCGCAAACCGTTCCGCCATCGCCGGGTCAAGGCCATCGGGCCGCGCAGACGGGTCTGCTGCCATCAGGGCACGGGAAAATTCCCCCTGAAGAGTCCGCGCCTCAATCATAACGCCACCCGCATCGGGCCAACTTTCGAAAACCGCTCAATGCGCCGATCTGCAAGCGCCGCCTCGGCCCGAAGCGTCGCCCAATCGGGCACATCATTATCCCATTCAATCAGGGTCGGTCGCGCGCCAATCCGCGCAATCAGGCGATCAAACAGCGCCCAGACCGGATCGGCCACCGGTCGGGAATGGGTATCGATCAAAACCTTCTCATCAGCATTGGCATCAACCTCATGCCCGGCCAGATGGATTTCCCCGATCAGATCACCGGGGATCGCATCGATATAATCCCCCGCGTCAAAGCCCAGATTGCAGGCCGAAATGTAAATGTTGTTTACATCGATCAGCAATCCGCAACCCGAACGCCGTGCGGCCTCGGTGATAAAATCAATTTCCGGGATCGAATTTTGCGGCAATGCAAGATACGAGGTCGGATTTTCAATCAGGATTTTGCGCCCTGTTGCCGTCTGCACCTCGTCAATCGCCTCAACCAGTTGATTAAGCGACTGTTGCGTCATCGGTGTCGGCAAAAGGTCGGCCATATAAAGCCCGCCATGGCTTGACCATGCAATATGTTCCGACAGCATGGCGGGCTCAAACCGGTCCACCAGACGCTTGAGATCGGCCAGATGGTGGGGATCAAGCCTCTCCCCGCCGCCAAGGGACAGTCCAACCCCGTGCATCGATAATGGATAATCGGCGCACAAGGCTTCGAGCACCGCCAGGCGCGGCCCACCGGCCACCATGTAATTTTCCGGATGGATTTCAAACCAGCCGACCTGCTTGGGCTGGCCGATCACGTCATCGGCGTGTTCGCCCTTGAAGCCGACACCGGCCCGATTTGGCAATCTGTTGCTGCTTTGGCTATTGATCATGGCAAGCCCCCGAAAAAAGGATGCCGACCCGCATTGGCGGATCGGCATGATCACATCAGGACTTCGGCAGATCGCGCTCAAGCGCCTCAAGGCTTCCCATAACCTTGCGCCCATCGGCGGTCGTAAAGCTCATATCCGCGCATGTCCCGGCCGGGACCAGCTTCCAGGCATTGCCCTGATAATCAACTTTCGATGTCCCGGCACATGTGGTGCCCGGCCCGGCGGCACAGTCATTCTGCCCGGCAAGCGATACGCCAAAGCATTTCTCCTTGGCACCCTCTGCCTGCGCAGAATGAACAGAAGCAAGCGAAACAGCCGCCGTCAGCGCTGCGCCCAATACCAATGCATTTTTCATGATGTCATCCCTTTTGCGTGAAACCCGATCGCCGGTGTTGGCGATGTCTTTCTGGTAGCAGCCGGGCGGATCATCGTCATTGCAACTTCGGCACACGAAATATCAAGTCAGTGTGAGAGTTTCCCGGCATTTCATCACGGATGCGTGAAATCATCACCTCACTTGCGTCGAACAAACACCGGACTCGCACCGCAAAATCCCCAACGCGGATAAGCGGACTCCGATATCGGGAATCCGAAATCGGACCTCGTCAGCCGCCCCCAAAACCCGAAAACTCAATTTCATTTCCATCATTATTATCACTTTCAGGTGATCACCACTCTTCCTCCCAAGCCACAATTACTGGCAACAAAAACCTCACACGACCACCATGAACCCGTCAAATGGCGCCGAATCACATTCAAGAAACAATCTTTTTAAAACAATTAATTAGCTCCACATTTCACGGCTTTCTCCCTCCTGCCGGACGCCTGCATCAGATAGGACAAAGACCTCCCCCGCGCCACAGATCATCAAACACGGAATTTTAGTTCAAATTTGATAATTTTGATAAAATTGATAATTTATGTTGCCTCTTTTTACACAGCACCCTATGGAGATTCCTGTTTGCCATAACCCGGTGTCATAGAGGCTCACATGAACCAGATCAGCGAAGACATACAGATCCACACAGACGTGCTTAGAAACCAGAATGAACTGCGCAACAATCTGCGCTCGCATTACGACTTCATCGTCTGCGGCGCGGGATCAAGCGGCTGCGTCATTGCCGCACGGCTTGCCGAACGCGAAAACATCCGCGTCCTGCTGCTCGAAGCCGGTGGCGACGATACCGCCCCCTCCGTCATGGAACCTGCTCAATGGCCCGTAAACCTTGGCAGTGAACGTGACTGGAGCTTCATGGGGCAACCCGCCCCATCGCTCAACGGGCGCAGATTGCCGCTCAGCATGGGCAAGGGACTGGGCGGCGGATCAAGCATCAACGTGATGGTCTGGTCGCGCGGCCACAAAGAGGACTGGGACTATTTCGCCGCCAAATCCGGTGATCCGGAATGGGGCTATAAATCGGTTCTGGAATATTATCGCCGCATCGAAGACTGGCAGGGCACGCCGGATCCGGCGCGCCGCGGCAAAGGCGGCCCGGCCTATGTCGCACAACCCTCTTCCCCGCAACCCATTGCACAGACCATGGTCGATGCCGCTGGTCTTTTGGGCATACCGGTATTCGATAGCCCGAACGGGCGGATGATGGAATGCACCGGCGGGGCGGCGATTGCCGATCTGCGTATCAAGGATGGCAAACGCCAGTCCGTTTTCAGGTCTTATACCTACAAGGCCATGCACCAGCCAAACCTGACGGTCCTGACCGGCGCGCTTGTTTCCAGCCTGATATTTGACGGCAACAAGGCCGTCGGTGTCGAGGTCATGCTCGACGGTAAAATCCGACAGTTCCGCGCCACCTGCGAAACGATCCTGTCTCTTGGTGCGGTCAACACTCCCAAAGTGCTGATGCAATCGGGCATCGGTCCCGAGGACGAGCTGAACAGACATGGCATCAAGGTACGTCAACACCTGCCCGGCGTCGGTCAAAACCATCAGGATCACATCGCCTTTGGCTGCACATGGGAATATCGCAAGCCCGAGGACGTCGGCGGCGGCGGGTGCGAGGCAACCGTGTACTGGAAAAGCAACTCCCGCCTCCAGCAACCCGACATCCTTCAATGCCAGCTTGAATTCCCCGTTCCCTCACCTGCCGAAGCAGAATTGGAAACCCCTGAACATGGCTGGACAATGTTTGCCGGACTGGCCCAACCCAAAAGCCGCGGACGGCTGCGCCTATCCGGTCCGACCATGTACGATAATATGCTTATCGAACCAAATGCGCTCAGCGCCCCCGAAGACGTGACAGCAGCCCTTGCCGCGGTCGAATTGTGCCGCGAAATCGGCAACCATTCGGCATTCACTCCGCTGGTTCGCGGCGAAACCGCGCCACGATCGCGCAATCATGCTGGCCTTGTCGAATTTGTCCGCAACTCGGCCGTCACATACTGGCATCAATCCTGTACCGCAAAAATGGGTCTCGACAGAATGTCCGTGGTTGACGCCCGGCTCAGAGTCTATGGCATCGAAAACCTCCGCATCGCCGATGCCTCGATCATGCCGCGCATCACGACCGGCAACACGATGGCGCCCTGCGTTGTCATCGGCGAACGTGCTGCGGACATGATCCTTGCCGCACACGATACGCAACTTGCCGCCGGAATAAAGCAACAGCGCCCTGATCCCTCATAGCCCCCCGCTGTTGCTTTTCGTGAGGCCGGAAAGATTTTCTTTTCCGGCCTCACACCCTTAATGACCTGCCCTTTGATGACCGACACTCGCGCCAACGGCAACGCCACCGGGAAAGATCGCGCAGGCAGCAACCTTCGGCCATAAGGAAGCTTCCTCGCCAGAAGGGCGCAAAAGTAGTCCCGCGACGATCAAACCGCGCCGTCAAACTTTCCATTTCTTGCACTTTTGGCAAATTTTGCTATTTCATTGCTTATAAGAAATGGGTGATTGATGTGAAAGATATCCTGACGACAGCCAAGGCGGCGGAAATTCTGGGCGTATCCATACGCACCGCCCAGCTCTGGGTCGAAAGCGGCCAGCTCCCTTCATGGAAAACCCCCGGCGGGCATCGTCGCATACCGCGCCAGGCGGTCATGGATCTGGTGGAACACAACACGCCCGAACAATACCTGCCGCTAAGCGCCCGGGCCATCATCCTTGCGGGCGAAGGTCGGGCTCCTGACTGGCGCACACATGGCCTGAAGGGATCGGGTCTTTTACTGGACGTCACCGAAGACGCGCTGGAAGCCCGGAAATGGCTCTCCTTTACCTGCCCGATGCTTGTTCTTATTGAAAATGCCACGTCAGGTAACAACAGAAAACTGCTGGCCGAGCTGCAAGCTGATCAGCGCTTCCGGCAGACGATCATCATCTCATCGGCTGAAAACACGCAAAACACGGAAAACGCAGTCAATCCCATCGGCCATGACCGGCTGCAATTGCCCCTCTATCCCGATGTCGCGGCCACCAGTGCCGCAATCCTCAAACATCTGACTGTGTCAGCCAAAAAAAGAGCCGCCCCCACGGGCTATCCGCTCCCCTGGAACGAGCGCGTCCGGCTCGAAGCCGTAAGACAGTCCGGCCTTGTCGGCTCCGGCCCGGAGGCAAGCTTTGACAACCTGGTCAATCTGGCCGCATTCGCCACCCGATCGCCGGTTGCCATGTTCACGCTGGTAACCCAGACGGAACAGTGGTTCAAATCCCGCACGGGTTTCGAAGGGGACTCTACCCCGCGCGAATGGGCGTTTTGCAACAAAACCCTTTACGAGAACGACCTGACAGTTATCGAAGATCTGACGAAAGACCCTCATTTTTCGACCAATCCGGCCTTGTCCGAGCCCTTCGGATTTCGCTTTTATGCCGGGGCCCCCGTGCGCGACCCGCTCGGCTTTGCCCTTGGGTCGGTCTGCGTCATAGATAAAATTCCCAGATCATTGAGCCAGCCGGAACGCGATGCGCTCTCAACAACCGCCGATGCGGCATCAAACCTGATCCGGCTTCGCGCTCTTGAACGTGAAATCGAACGGCATCGGGAAATATAACCGCCTTTCGCGCAACCAGACCGGCATGAAACGACAAAACCCCTGACCAGTAAAGGCCAGGGGTTTTGCGAAGTCGTTGAACAGGGAATATGGAGCTGTGTTTGGAAGGCCCGGCGGTGACCTACTCTCCCGTGCCTTAAGACAAAGTACCATCGGCGCAGGCAGGTTTCACTTCTGAGTTCGGGATGGGATCAGGTGGTTCCCGGCCGCTATGGCCACCGGGCCGTCGAAACACAGCGAAGAGATCGGAGTTTTTGTGATGCGATATTGGTTGTTTTGTATTTTGCTTTGGCGGGTTTTACCGCTGCGCAAGAAGTCAGGACAGTCAATTAGCAAGAGGGATCAATCAAGCCGATCGATCAATTAGTACTGGTTAGCTTCACGTGTTGCCACGCTTCCACACCCAGCCTATCAACCTGGTGGTCTTCCAGGGATCTGATAGGGATACCTAGTCTTGAAGGGGGCTTCCCGCTTAGATGCTTTCAGCGGTTATCCCTTCCGCACTTAGCTACCCGGCGATGCTCCTGGCGGAACAACCGGTACACCAGAGGTGCGTCCATCCCGGTCCTCTCGTACTAGGGACAGCTCTTCTCAAGTATCCTACGCCCACGGCAGATAGGGACCGAACTGTCTCACGACGTTCTAAACCCAGCTCACGTACCACTTTAATTGGCGAACAGCCAAACCCTTGGGACCTGCTCCAGCCCCAGGATGTGATGAGCCGACATCGAGGTGCCAAACACTCCCGTCGATGTGGACTCTTGGGGAGTATCAGCCTGTTATCCCCGGCGTACCTTTTATCCGTTGAGCGATGGCCCTTCCACGCGGGAC